>NZ_JAESVP010000009.1 GCF_016765795.1 Fuscibacter oryzae | reverse complement strand
CTGTTCCCTGATCATCCCGATAATCTGCGCCTCGGTGAAACGGCTTTTCCTCATGTCGTCTGCTCCTTCTCAGGTTGGGCAGACTCTACATCACAGCGAGGGAACTTCCGGGGGGCAGGTCAAGGCCGTTGCCACATCTTCCGCTTTGTTCCGAAATGACAAAGAACGCCAGACGCGAGGCGTGCGATTGGGGGCTCCAACATAAGAAGCCGTGCGGGAACAAGGCTCGCGCGGCTTATCCGTGAACAAAGGCCCCTCGCGCCTGCCGAAAGGTGGATGGAGTGGTGGATTGAGAAATGAAAAAACCTGCAACCCTTTGAGGGTGCAGGCTTTTTCAGACTTAAATGGTGCCCAGAAGAGGACTCGAACCTCCACGCCTTGCAGCGCTGGTACCTGAAACCAGTGCGTCTACCAATTCCGCCATCTGGGCACGCTTCAGTGCGGCGGGATTTAGCTGTGCCTTTCGGGGGTGTCAACAGGGGTCGCGCGTTTTTTCGTCGCAAGCCGCAGCGCGGCAATGGGCCTTGCCGGGGCGGGGGTGTGGGGCTATTCAGAAACAGGTTTCAGCACTGCGCCAAAGGGTTCCCCATGAGCAAGCTTGTGACGATCATCGGCGGTTCGGGTTTTGTCGGTCGCTATATCGCGCGCGGCATGGCCAAAGAAGGCTGGCGCGTGCGCGTCGCCGTCCGTCGCCCGAATGAGGCGCTGTTCGTCAAGCCCTATGGTGCCGTGGGTCAGGTAGAGCCGATCCTGTGCAACATCCGCGATGATGCCAGCGTTCTGGCAGCGATCCGGGGCGCGGATGCAGTGGTGAACTGCGTCGGCACCTTTGACCGGATGGGCCGCAACACCTGCGAGGCGGTGAACGCCGAGGGTGCTGCCCGCGTGGCGCGGATTGCCGCCGCCGAAGGGGTTGGCGCGCTGGTGCATATTTCGTCCATCGGGGCGGATGCCGCGTCGGCCAGCAGCTATTCCGCCTCAAAGGCGCGTGGAGAGCAGGCGATACTGGCGGCCTTTCCCAAGGCGGTCATCCTGCGGCCTTCGGTGATTTTTGGCCAGGAAGACGGGCTGTTCAACCGCTTTGCGGGTATGTCGCGGCTGGGGCCGGTGTTGCCGCTGGTGGGGGGCAACACCCGCTTTCAGCCGGTTTATGTGGGCGATGTGGCCGCTGCCGCAGTCAAAGGTGCGACGGGCGCCGCTGCACCGGGAGTTTACGAGCTAGGCGGGCCGGATGTGGATAGCCTGAAGGGGTTGGTTGCCAAGATGCTGGTGGTGATCCGCCGTCGTCGTCTGGTTCTGAACCTGCCGTTCTTTGTGGGTTCGATCATTGGCACATTGGCCGATTTCGGATCGGCGCTGACCCTTGGGCTGGTGCGGAACACTCTGTTGACGGCTGATCAGGTGCGCAGCCTGAAGGCGGATAATGTGGTGACGCCGGGCGCGAAAACGCTGTCCGATCTGGGCATTATTCCAACCGATCTGGATGCCGTGCTGCCGGAATACCTGTGGCGTTATCGCCCCGCCGGGCAGTACGCCGCCATCACCGAATCGGCCAAGAACCTGCGAAAGGCCTGACCCCGTGGATCATCTCGGAATTTCCGCCCTTCTTGGTCTGCTGGAGGGGCTGACCGAGTTTCTTCCCGTGTCGTCCACCGGGCATCTGTTGCTGGCCAGCCATTTTCTGGGCTTTGACAGCGCCGGAAAGACCTTTGAGGTCGTGATCCAGTTGGGGGCCGTGCTGGCGCTGATGACGGTTTATGCCGCCAAGCTGTGGCAGGTTTTTTCCACCGCGCATCGTGATCCGGCCAGCCTGCGGTTCATCATCTCGATCCTGCTGGCGTTTCTGCCCGCCGTAGTGGTCGGCGTTCTGGCGCATGATTTCATCAAGCGCGTGTTGTTCGAAACCCCGATGCTGATTGCCGTGATGCTGATTCTGGGCGGGGTGCTGCTGCTGTTCGTGGATCGGCTTGCCCCCCCGCCCGAAGATTTCGACGCCAGCGCCCTGCCGCTGCGCAAGGCGCTGCTGATCGGGTGCGCGCAATGCCTGGCGATGATTCCCGGCGTTTCGCGATCCGGCGCCACCATTGTCAGCGCGCTGTTCCTGAAGGTGGAAAAGCGTGCGGCGGCAGAGTTTTCGTTCTTCCTGTCGCTGCCCACTATGGCGGCGGCGGTGGGCTATGACCTGCTGAAAAGCCGCGACATGCTGGATTTTTCAGCATGGAGCCAGATCGCGGTGGGGTTTGTGCTGGCCTTTGTGACTGGCGTTGTCGTGGTGAAATGGTTGTTGGGCTATGTTTCCAAGCATGGCTACGCGCTGTTCGGCTGGTGGCGAATCATCATCGGCAGCGTTGCATTGGTGGCGCTGTTGCTGGGGCGCTAGGCTAATAGGTATGCTGTACTGACATATTTTCGCAGTCTGGGCAGCATAAAAACTCCATCACCTCTATAAAACCGACAAATAGGTAACTCATACTGACTTTTATTTGTCGATGCCTTGGCATATCCCTTCCCGGCGATCATTTTTTCGAAGGGCGCAGCCATGGCCACGCAGAAGATGCTGAAGTTCGTTACCCTCGGGAAAGAGATGCCCGAAAAGCGTGAGGCGACTGCGCGCAGCCACGACTTCAACGAAATCTATCGTGAGTTTGCCGAGGCCAAGGCCGCCGAACAGGCCAGCCGGTGCAGTCAGTGCGGCGTGCCCTATTGCCAGGCGCATTGCCCCCTGCACAACAACATTCCCGACTGGCTTCGCCTGACCGCCGAAGGCCGGTTGCAAGAGGCCTATGAGATTTCGCAGGCTACCAACACTTTCCCGGAAATCTGCGGCCGCATCTGCCCGCAAGACCGTCTGTGCGAGGGCAACTGCGTTATCGAAAACTCGGGCCATGGCACGGTCACCATTGGTTCGGTTGAAAAATACATCACCGATACCGCGTGGGAGCAGGGCTGGGTCAAGCCGATCCTGCCCCATGCTGAACGCGGCGAGTCGGTTGGCATCATCGGGGCCGGTCCGGGCGGGCTGGCGGCGGCGGATATGCTGCGCCGCAAGGGCGTGCAGGTTACGGTTTATGACCGTTATGACCGCGCGGGCGGCTTGCTGACCTATGGCATTCCCGGCTTCAAGCTGGAAAAGCCGGTGGTGATGCAGCGGATCGAGCAGTTGGAAAAGGCGGGCGTCACCTTTGTGATGAATTGCAAGGTGGGCGAGGACATCAGCTTTGACGCCATCCGCGGCCAGCACGACGCGGTGCTGATCGCGACCGGCGTTTACAAGGTGCGCGCGATCGAGGCCCCCGGCTCGGGTGCAGCTGGTATCGTCAAGGCGCTGGATTATCTGACCGCCTCGAACAAGAAAAGCTTTGGCGACGATGTGCCCGAATACGACGACGGCACGCTGAATGCCGCAGGCAAGCGCGTGGTGGTGATCGGCGGCGGCGACACGGCGATGGACTGTGTGCGCACCGCGATCCGTCAGGGCGCCACCTCGGTGAAATGCCTGTACCGCCGCGACAAGGCCAACATGCCGGGTTCGCAGCGCGAAGTGCAGAACGCCGAAGAAGAAGGTGTGGAGTTCGTCTGGCTGTCGGCCCCCAAGGGCTTTGCCGGGGGCACCAGGGTTGACGGCGTGATGGTGCAGAAAATGCGCCTTGGCCTGCCCGATGCCACAGGCCGCCAGTCGCCCGAGGTGATCGAGGGCGCCGATTATGTCGAACCCGCAGATCTGGTGGTGCAGGCGCTGGGCTTTGAGCCGGAATCGCTGCCGACCCTTTGGGGCGTGCCTGAACTGGCGGTGACCCGCTGGGGTACCATCAAGGCCGATTTCCGCAGCCATGCCACCAGCCTGCCCGGCGTCTATGCGGCGGGCGACATCGTGCGCGGGGCTTCGCTGGTGGTCTGGGCCATCCGAGACGGGCGCGAGGCGGCGGAGGCGATTCTGGACTATCTTGCCCATGCCCCGGCCGTGGCGGCCGAGTGACCCGTTAAACGCGTCTGCCCCGGCGGGCAGGCCAAAGATCAGTCAAAGGACGACGGCAATGCGCAACGTGATGATCCTTGCCCTTGCAATGGTGGCACCGGCAGCGGCCCGGGCGGGCAGCTTTACCCCGCCGCAGGGCTGCACCACCCATCTGACCGTGCAGTCTCGCGGCTGCTATGTGGCCAATTACTACACCTGCGAGGCCGACCCCAAGGGCGACCAGTGGCGCGCCGATTTCGATCAGGAGGGGATGTTCTTCCTGTCGCATATCGACAGCGAAACCCAGTGGGTCGAAAGCATCGAAATGAATCCGACCGTGACCCAGCGGCTGGACCCCGGTGCCAAAGACCCAGCCAGTTTTTCCAATCTGCTGACCACCGGGCGCGACGATTTCAACTTTTCGCTGTCGAAGGACAATGGCGAGCATTCCAATGTTGCTGGCTATGACCAGTTGACAGGCAAGACCGCCGTGATCAATGGCGTGACACTGGAAGAAACCCAATACGAATACGCCGAAACCGATGATGCGGGGACCGTGCTGCGTAAGTCGCGCGGCCACGAATACATCAGCCGTGACTGGCGTCTGTTCTTTTCGGGCCATTCCGAATGGTGGGATGGCGCCAATTGGCAGCCGCTGGAAGGCAGCCCTGCCGCCTTCATCCTGCCGGGTGAAAAGGGCTTTGCCGCCACCCAACCGATTTTCGACTGTGACGCCCAGATGTCGGCGCTTGAGGTGCCTATGTTGCACCGTGCCGCCCTTTCCGTCGCCCCGTCTGCCAGCCCGAAGGAGTAAGCCATGACGATCTATGATGAAGCCTGGGGTGCCGAATATGTCCGCGCCGAGGAAGAAAAGCGCGCTTGGCTGGATGCGAACGGTCTTTACAAAGCCGATGATGAGCATTCGTCCTGCGGTGTCGGTCTCGTGGTGTCGATTTCCGGCAAGCCGACGCGCAAGGTGGTGGAAAACGGCATCAATGCGCTAAAGGCGATCTGGCACCGTGGGGCGGTGGATGCCGATGGCAAGACGGGCGACGGCGCGGGCATTCATGTGCAGATCCCGGTCAAGTTCTTCTATGATCAAGTGCGCCGCACCGGGCATGAGCCGGATACAAAAAAGCTGATCGCGGTGGGCCAGGTATTTCTGCCCCGTACCGATTTTGGCGCGCAGGAACGCTGCCGGACCATCGTGGAAACCGAAGTCCTGCGCATGGGCCATTACATCTATGGCTGGCGGCATGTGCCGGTGGATACCAGCGTGCTGGGCGAAAAGGCTAATGCGACGCGGCCAGAGATCGAACAGATCCTGATCCGCTGTGAGGATGGTGCGGACCCTGAGCAGTTCGAGCGTGAGCTGTACATCATCCGCCGCCGCATCGAAAAGGCGGCGACGGCCGCGGGCATTCAGGGGCTTTACCTGTGTTCGCTGTCCTGCCGCAGCATCATTTACAAGGGCATGATGCTGGCGGAACAGGTGGCGGTGTTCTACCCCGATCTGATGGATGACCGCTTTGAATCCTCCTTCGCCATCTATCACCAGCGCTATTCCACCAACACCTTCCCGCAGTGGTGGCTGGCCCAACCCTTCCGCATGTTGGCCCATAACGGCGAGATCAACACGCTGAAGGGCAACGTCAACTGGATGAAAAGCCATGAGATCCGCATGGCCTCATCGGCCTTTGGCGACATGGCCGAAGACATCAAGCCGATCATCCCCGGCGGCACGTCCGACAGCGGCGCGCTGGATGCGGTGTTCGAGGTGCTGGTGCGCTCTGGCCGGTCGGCCCCGATGGCCAAAACCATGCTGGTACCAGAGGCATGGTCGAAGGCCACCACCAACATGCCCAAAGCCTGGGCCGATATGTATTCCTATTGCAACTCGGTGATGGAGCCTTGGGATGGCCCGGCGGCGCTGGCCATGACCGATGGCCGCTGGGTCTGCGGTGGGCTTGACCGCAACGGCCTGCGGCCCATGCGCTATGTCATCACCGGCGACGGGATGCTGATTGCCGGGTCCGAAGCCGGCATGGTGCCGGTCGATGAAACCACGGTGCGCGAAAAAGGCGCGCTGGGGCCGGGGCAGATGATTGCCGTCGATATGCTGGAGGGCAAGCTTTACCACGATACCCAGATCAAGGACCGTCTGGCTGGCAGCCAGCCCTATGGCGATTGGGTCGGCAAGATCGTCGATCTGAACGCCCTGCTGAAAGACGTGCCGGAAAAGGCGTTCTTTGCCGGGGCCGATCTGCGCAAGCGCCAGATCGCGGCGGGTTATACGGTCGAAGAACTGGAGCAGGTTCTGGCACCCATGGCCGAAGACGGCAAGGAAATGGTGGCCTCGATGGGCGATGACACGCCCGCTGCGGTGCTGTCCTCGGTTTACCGCCCGCTGTCGCATTTCTTCCGCCAGAACTTCAGCCAGGTGACGAACCCGCCCATCGACAGCCTTCGCGAAGGCCGGGTGATGAGCCTGAAGACCCGGTTCGGCAACCTGAAGAACGTGCTGGACGAAAACTCCAGCCAGACCGAGATTCTGGTGCTGGAAAGCCCGTTCGTCGCCAATGCCGAGTTTGAGGTTCTGGTTGACCGTTTTGGCGCGCAGGTGGCCTATATCGATTGCACCTTCCCCGCCACGCCGGGGCTGGATGATCTGCGTCTGGGGCTGGAACGTATTCGCGCCGAGGCTGAGGATGCCGTGCGCTCTGGCGCGGGCCAGTTGGTGCTGACCGATGAGCATCAGGGGCCGGGCAAGGTGCCGATGCCGATGATCCTTGCCACCAGCGCCGTTCATAGCTGGCTGACAAGGAAGGGGCTGCGGACCTTCTGTTCCATCAACGTGCGGTCAGCGGAATGTATCGACCCGCATTACTTTGCGGTGCTGATCGGTTGCGGAGCAACCACGGTGAACCCCTATCTGGCGCAGGATTCCATTTCTGACCGGATCAGCCGGGGCCTTTTGGAAGGCAGCTTGCTGGATGCAATGCGGCGCTACCGCGATGCCATTGATGCGGGCCTGTTGAAGATCATGTCCAAGATGGGCATCTCGGTCATCTCGTCCTATCGCGGGGGCCTGAACTTCGAAGCTGTGGGTCTGTCCCGCGCCTTGGTGGCCGAATATTTCCCCGGCATGCATAGCCGCATTTCGGGCATCGGTCTGCACGGGATCGAGCAGAAGCTGGAAGAGGTTCACGCCCGTGGCTGGCTGGGCGGCAGCGATGTGCTGCCGATTGGCGGGTTCTACAAGGCGCGGCGGTCGGGCGAAAAGCACGCCTGGGAGGCGCAGACGATGCACCTGCTGCAATCGGCCTGCGACCGCGCGTCTTATGATCTGTGGAAGCAGTATTCGGCCGCAATGCGGGCGAACCCGCCGATCCATTTGCGTGACCTCTTGGACATCAAACCCCTGAGCAAGCCGGTTCCGATCGAAGAGGTCGAATCGATCACCTCGATCAGGAAGCGGTTCGTGACGCCGGGCATGTCGCTGGGCGCCCTGTCGCCAGAGGCGCACAAGACGCTGAACGTCGCCATGAACCGTATCGGGGCAAAGTCTGACAGCGGCGAAGGCGGTGAAGACCCGGCGCATTTCCTGCCCGAAGCCAATGGGGACAACCCGTCGGCCAAGATCAAGCAGGTCGCCTCGGGCCGGTTCGGCGTAACAGCCGAATACCTGAACGCCTGTGAAGAGCTGGAGATCAAGGTCGCCCAAGGTGCCAAGCCCGGCGAGGGCGGCCAGCTTCCGGGTATGAAGGTGACCGAACTGATTGCCCGGCTGCGCCATTCCACCAAGGGCGTGACGCTGATCTCGCCCCCGCCGCACCATGACATCTATTCCATCGAAGACCTTGCGCAGTTGATCTATGACCTCAAGCAGATCAACCCGCGCGCCAAGGTGACGGTGAAGCTGGTGTCGTCGTCCGGTGTGGGCACGATTGCGGCGGGCGTGGCCAAGGCCAAGGCCGATGTGATTCTGGTGTCCGGCCATAACGGTGGCACCGGGGCATCCCCGGCCACCAGCATCAAATACGCTGGCCTGCCGTGGGAAATGGGCCTGACCGAGGCGCACCAGGTTCTGGCGATGAACAACCTGCGTGACCGCATCACCCTGCGGACCGACGGGGGCCTGCGCACGGGCCGCGACATCGTGATGGCCGCGATGATGGGGGCCGAGGAATACGGCATCGGCACCGCCGCGCTGATCGCGATGGGCTGCATCATGGTGCGTCAGTGCCAGTCGAACACCTGCCCGGTGGGCGTCTGCGTGCAAGATGAACGCCTGCGCGCCAAGTTCACCGGCACGGCGGACAAGGTGGTGAACCTGATCACCTTCTACGCCCAGGAAGTGCGCGAGATCCTTGCCAGCATTGGCGCGCGGTCGATGGATGAAATCATCGGTCGGGCCGACCTGCTGTCGCAGGTTTCGCGCGGGTCGGCGCATCTGGATGACCTGGACCTCAACCCGCTGCTGATCTCGGTCGATGCGATGCAGAAGATCACTTATGACCGGTCCAAGCCGCGCAACCATGTGCCCGACACGCTGGATGCCGACATCATCAAGGACGGTCACCGCTTCTTTGAAGACGGTGAAAAGATGCAGCTGTCCTATGCCGTGCGGAACACCAGCCGCACCATCGGCACGCGGTCGTCCAGCCATATCGTCAAGAAGTTCGGGATGCGCAACAACCTGCAACCCGACCATCTGACGGTAAAACTGACCGGATCGTGCGGGCAGTCGCTGGGGGCCTTTGCGGTCAATGGCCTGAAGATCGAGGTGATGGGCGACGCAAACGATTATGTTGGCAAGGGCCTGTCGGGCGGCACGATTTCGGTGCGCCCTGCCATGGAAAGCCCCCTGAAGGCCGAGGATAACACCATCATCGGCAATACGGTGCTTTACGGCGCAACCGACGGTTACCTATTTGCCGCAGGGCGCGCGGGTGAACGGTTCGGCGTGCGCAACTCTGGTGCCAAGGTGGTGGTTGAAGGTTGTGGGTCGAACGGTTGCGAATATATGACCGGCGGGATTGCCGTGGTCCTTGGCCGGATCGGCGCAAACTTTGGCGCGGGCATGACCGGCGGTATGGCCTATGTCTATGATCCGACCGGCGTGGCCGAGGATTTCATCAACCTTGAAAGCCTTGTCACCTGCGGCATCGGCCATGCCCATTGGGAGGCCCAGTTGAAAGGTTTGATCCAGCGTCATTTTCAGGAAACCGGCAGCCGCAAGGCGGAACGGATTCTGGCAAACTGGGAGGCCGAGCGGCCGAATTTCCTGCAAGTCTGCCCCAAGGAAATGCTGATCCATCTGCCCCATCCCCTGTCGGATGAGGTGGCGAAGGTTCCGGCGGAATAATCCCTGCCAAAGCATGTTGATCAGGCCCCCTTCTCGGGGGCCTTTTCCTTTCGCCCGCTTGACCGTTCCGGGCTGTTCGGGCCTAAGTGGCCCATGACCAGCCAGCCCCGAAAAAAGAAGGCCAAGGCCGAAACGGCCCCGCCCCCGCCCGACCTGCCAACCGAGTCCCGCTGGCGGCGTATCCGGCGCTGGGCGTTGCGCGGATTGGCCGGGGTTGCAGGGTTTTATCTGGTGCTGATCGTGCTGTTCAGCTTTGTTCCACCGCCAATCAACCTGTATCAGATGTCGGAATCCTGGCGGCTGGGCGGGATTGAAAAGGATTGGGTCGGCTGGGACGAAATCGCGCCCGTGATGGGCCGGTCGGTCGTGGCCGCCGAGGATGCGAATTTCTGCCTGCACTGGGGCTTTGACATGGCTGCAATCCGCGATGCCATCGACAAGGGGGCCAATCGTGGCGCCTCGACCCTGACGCAGCAGGTGGCCAAGAACGTGTTTCTTTGGCAGGGCCGAAGCTGGCTGCGCAAGGCGATGGAGGCGGGGCTGACCCCGGTAGTTGAGCTTTTCTGGTCCAAGCAGCGCATTCTGGAGGTGTATCTGAACAACGCCGAATTTGCCGAAGGCGTCTTTGGCGTGCAGGCGGCGGCACAGCATTACTTTGGCATCGATGCGCGGCAACTGACGGCGACGCAGGCGGCGCGGCTTGCCGCAGTTCTGCCCGACCCAAAGGGGCGCAGCGCGGGCAAGCCCGGCCCCTTTGTGCGCAGGCGGGCGGCGCAGATCATCTCGGGTGCCGAAACCATCGCTGCGGATGGACGCGCTTCGTGCTTTCAATCGGCGGAATGAAGGGCTGTCTTTCGCAACCCCGATTCGCGCCTGTTGAATTCTGCGTCCAGCCGGGGCATTGAGGAGGCCAGTCCCGAGATTGGCCAGAATGATCCGTCTTTACCATTTCCCGCTATCGCCCTTTTGCCGCAAGGTCCGCCTGACGCTGGCCGAGAAGAAGCTTGAGGTCGAGCTGGTCGAGGAGCGCTATTGGGAGCCTTCGCCAGATTTCCTGCGCCGCAACCCGGCGGGAAAGGTTCCGGTCCTGCGGATCGAAAACAAGGTTTTCAGCGAAAGCCAGGCGATCTGCGAGTTTATCGAGGAAAGCTATCCTGCGCCGCAACTGATGCCACGCGACCCCGCCGCCCGGTTCGAGGTGCGCCGCCTCTGCGCGTGGTTTGATGACAAGTTCCACAGCGAGGTCACGTCTAAACTGCTCTATGAACGGGTTCACAAGAAGGTCATGGGGCAGGGCTACCCGGATTCCAAGAACGTCAAGCACGGGGCCAGCCGGATCAAGTACCACATCGACTATCTGGGCTGGCTTTTGGATCAGCGCCGCTGGCTGGCGGGCAATGAGATGACCCTGGCCGATTTCACGGCTGCCGCGCATCTGTCGTCTCTCGATTATATCTCGGATGTGGACTGGAACCGTTCGGCTACGGTCAAGGACTGGTACGCCAAGATCAAGTCCCGCCCGTCGTTCCGGCCGCTGCTGGCCGATCAGGTTCCGGGCTTTCCGCCGCCCGCGCATTACGCCGATCTCGACTTCTGATCCGCACTGACGTGTTTCTGTTACACTGATGTCATAGCTCTGCACCGGCGCTGCCTTGCGGATGAATGATGATCAAAGAAACAGAAGAGCCGTTGCTGCTTGCCCATGGCATCAGTTGCGAAGAGGCATTCCGGCGGATTGCGCTGCCCTTCACCGCTGAAATTGACGCGCAGCTTGCCTTGTTCTTCGGCTCTGACGACCCGTCGGGTCCGCACAAGGCGCGTGTCGCATTGCGCCGCCTGACGACGGCGTTGGATGCCTTTGCGCCGATCCTCAGAAAGCCGGTGGTCAGGGATTTTCGACGCGAAGCCAAGGAAATCTTCCGGCTTTTGGGCCAGCAGCGCGACGCCGATGTATATCTTGCGAGTCTGACCGATGCGCGCAAGCTGCGCAAGGTGCAGGCCGAAACCGATGCTGTGCGTGCCGCGCTGCGCGTCGATCTGCGCAAGCGTCAGGCGGTGGGATTTGCCCCCCGGTTGCGTCAGGTGATTGAAACGGCGCAGATGTTCCGTACCACGCCCAAGGGTCATGCTCGCCGCGCGCTGCGGGTCGAAACCTATGCAAACCGCGCCCTGGACGAAGCATGGGAGACCTGCCATGACCATGGCAAAGACATTGCCCGCATGAATGGCCGCGATCAGCATGAGTTTCGCAAGGATATGAAATCCCTGCGCTACCTGACTGAATTCTTCGCGCCGCTGTGGCCGGGGCCAGAGCAGACGGTTTTCCACGAACAGATGCAGGATTTGCAGGACGATTTGGGCCATCTGAACGATCTGCGCAACGCCAAGGCACGGGGACGAAAGCTGTCGGCCGAGGCAGAACGGCAGGCGCAGGCCACCCTCAGTTCCGCGCAGGCCGGTTGGCTGGCCTTGCGCGCGGCACCGTGCTGGTGGCCGGTTGAAAAGGACGCCGAAGGCTAGCCTGCGGAGGGCCGCCGATTCAGCGTGCGTTCACCTTTCCCCCTCATGCTGCCGGGGTCAGGTGAAGGGCAGGGGCAGTATGGCGATTCTACAGGCGGGTGGCGCGGGCTTTGTGGTTTGCTTCGGGCTGGGGGTGCTGGTCCTGCTGACCCGCCGTTGGCATGGCCGGTGGAGCGAAGATGGCGTTCAGGGCGTGCAAAAGCTGCACCGCAGCCCGGTGCCAAGGATTGGCGGCCTTGGGATTCTGGCCGGGCTGCTGGCCGCGGCACCTTTCGCGTCCGCTGATTTGCGCCTTTTCGTGCTTGCGGCTCTTCCCGCCTTTGCCGCCGGTCTGGCCGAGGATCTGAGCAAGGCCGTCAGCGTGCGGTTGCGGCTGGCCGCAACGCTGGTTTCGGGTGCGGCCTTTTGCGTGTTGACGGGTCATATGATCGACCTTCCCGGCCTGCCACCACTGTTTATGTTCACCGCCTTTGCCATGGCGGGTATCGCCAATGCCATGAACATCATCGACGGGGTGAATGGCCTGTCTTCGGGCACGGCGCTGATCGCGCTGGCGGTCTTTTCTGCTGTCGCCGGGCTGGCAGGGGATGGGCAGATGCTGGTCGTGGCGGTGGCAATTTTCGGTGCGGTTCTGGGGTTCTTTGTGCTGAATTTCCCGCAAGGGCGCCTGTTTCTGGGCGATGGCGGGGCCTATCTGGTCGGGGTGCTTCTGGCGGGACTGGCGGTGGCGATTCCGGCGCGTAACCCAGATATATCGCCATTCTTCGGCCTGCTGGTTCTGGCCTATCCGGTCATCGAAACGCTTGTCACCGTTGCACGCCGCGCCGGCCGCAAGGGTGGAAATCCGGGTCAGGCGGACCGGCTGCATCTGCACAGCCTGTTCTATCGCCGTCGCGCCCCGGAATTGGTGCGGCAGATCGGCGGCGGGCCGGGCCTGCGGGCCGTTGTAACCACGGTTGTCATGTGGGGGCTGTCGCTGACAGCGGGGGCGCTTGCGATCGCCTGGCGGCAGATCGACCTGCTGGCATTGGCGGGTATTCTGCCGCTGACACTGGCCTATCTGGGCCTTTATCGTGACATCGCCCTGATCGCCCCAAGAAAACCGGCCCGCCACAAGGCGGCCCGGAATTCGAGGCGGCCCGTCCGCTTCGCGGCCTAGCCGTGCTTTACCATGACGTGGCGGACGACGCTGTAATCTTCCAGCGCGTAAGACGACATGTCCTTGCCATAGCCGGATTGCTTCAGCCCACCATGAGGCATTTCGTTCACCAGCATGAAATGGGTGTTGATCCAGGTGCAGCCATAGCGCAACCGCGCCGCCGTTGCCATCGCGCGGCCTACGTCCCGCGTCCAGACGGATGAGGCCAGGCCATAATCGCTGTCATTGGCCCAGGTAACCGCCTGATCCACATCGTCAAAGGGCGTGATCGAGACGACGGGGCCAAACACCTCTCGCCGCACGATCTCATCGGCCTGGGTGGCACCAGCGATAACGGTGGGGCGATAGTAGAAGCCCTGATCTATCGGCTCGCCGCCGGTGGTGACGCTGATGTGGTTCAGTTCGCGCGCGCGGTTGACGAAACTGGCCACCCGGTCGCGCTGACGTTGGCTGATCAGCGGCGGGATCTCGTTCAAGGTGTCGTCCGCAGCCCCCAGAGTGATGGATGCGGTGGCGGCGGTCAGGTCGGCCACAAGGTTTTCATAGACCTTCTTGCCCGCATAAACCCGGCAGGCGGCGGTGCAATCCTGCCCCGCGTTGTAAAAGGAAAATGCTCGCAGCCCTTCGACGACCGAGGCGATATCGGCATCGTCGAACACCAGAACCGGGGCCTTGCCGCCCAGTTCCAGATGCGTGCGCTTGACCGTTTTGGCGGCGGCATCGAGCATCTTGCGGCCCGTTGCCACATCGCCCGTCAGGCTGATCATATCGACGCCGGGGTGGTTGATCAGATGGTTGCCCACCGTCTGGCCCCGCCCGGTGACGACGTTGACGACACCTTCGGGCAGTTCCTCGGCCAGAATCCGCGCCAGTTTCAGCGCGGTCAGCGGCGTCTGCTCGCTGGGTTTGAACACCACCGTATTGCCCGCACCAATCGCGGGGGCCAGCTTCCACGCCATCATCATCAGCGGATAGTTCCATGGCGCGATGCTTGCCACCACCCCCACCGGATCGCGACGGATCATGCTGGTATGGCCCGCAAGATACTCTCCTGCAATCGCCCCGTGCTGGGTGCGCACGGCACCCGCGAAAAAGCGGTAGCAATCGACGATTGCGGGAATTTCGTCGTTGCGCGCGGCATTGATCGGCTTGCCGCAGTTCAACGCCTCCAATGCGGCAAAGCTCTCGGCCTCGGCTTCGATCCGGTCGGCGATGCGCAATAGCGCGGCGGATCGTTCGGCAGGTGTCGTGCGGGACCAGTGGTCAAAGGCCTTGCGGGCGGCGGCAACGGCACGGTCCACTTGGCCGGTGGACGCCTCGGCCACATCCAGAATCAGGCCGCCGGTGCGCGGATTCAGGACAGGCTCGGACGTTTCGGTTCCGGCCTCTAGCGCGGAACCGATCAGAAGATTGGTGGCGATGGTCATGGGCTCCTCCGGTTATTTCCCCGATCCGGCCACGTCAGAGCCGTTGCGGGTGAGGTAATAGGCAAGCAGGATGGGAATGAAGGTCGCGGCGAACACCAGCATGGCGACCACATTGGTGACGGGGCGCTGGCGCGGGCGGATCAGTTCCTCGAGCATCCAGATCGGGATGGTCGATTGCTGGCCAGCGGTGAAGGTGGTCACGATCACCTCATCAAACGACAGGGCAAAGGCCAGCATCCCGCCCGCCAAAAGGGCGGTGCCAAGGTTGGGCAGCAGCACATGGCGGAAGGTCTGGAAGGCATTGGCGCCAAGGTCTGCACTTGCCTCCAGTATGCCACCCGACAGCCGGCGAAAGCGGGCCACGGCGTTGTTATAGACGATGACGATGCAGAAGGTGGCATGGCCAAGGATGATGGTCAGCGTTGAAAAGGGAATCCCCATCTCGCCAAAGGCGGTGCGCAGGGCGATGCCGGTGATGACGCCGGGTAGGGCGATGGGCAGCAGGATCAGCAGGCTGATCTGTTCGCGCCCAAAGAACCGCGCTTTCGACATGGCGGCAGAGACCAGCGTTCCGAGGACCAGCGCCAGCGCGGTTGCAATCGCGGCAACTTGTAGCGACAGCCAGAACGCCTCCCAGATGTCGGGCCGCTGCCACGCCACGGCGAACCATTTGGTCGTCAGGCCGGGGGGCGGGAAGGCATAGCTGCGCTCCTCGGTGGTGAAGGCGTAGAGGAAGATCAGCGCGATGGGCAGGTGCAGGAACAACAGGCCCAGTCCGGCGGCTATGCGAAGGGACAGCGAGGCGCGATCAGAGAGCATCGAAAGCCCCCGCGCGTTTGGCAAAGCCAAGGTAGGCCAGCATGATCAGGATCGGCACCACGGCAAAGGCGGCGGCAAGCGGCGTGTTCCCGGCGGTGCCCTGCAACTGATACACCGCCATGCCGATGAAGCTGGCTGAATTGCCGATGATCTGGGGAATGATGTAATCGCCCAAGGTCAGCGAAAAGGTAAAGATCGACCCGGCGATCACGCCCGGCATGGCCAGAGGCAGAACCACGGTGCGAAAGGTCTGCGCGCGGGTTGCGCCAAGGTCAGCCGACGCCTCCAGCATTGAGGTCGGCACCCGTTCCAGTGATGCCTGCATCGGCAGGATCATGTAGGGCAGCCAGACATAGGTGAAGACCAGAAACATGCCGATATAGCTGGTGGACAGTGACCCGCCGCCGACGACGGGCAGGGCCAGCACGGCATCCAGCAGGCTGGAGGTGCCGGTGATGCCGGCGGCCCAGGTGACGATGCCTTCCTTCGCCAGGATCAGCTTCCACGCATAGACCTTGACCAGATAGCTGGACCATAAGGGCAGCATGATGCCCAGATAGAACACCGCCTTCCAGCGACCCTTGGCGAAGCGGGCGGCGTAATAGGCGATGGGAAAGGCGATCAGGGCCGCGCCAAGGGTAACGGCTGCGGCCATCAGCAGAGTGCGGATGATGATGTCAAGATTGGCGGCCCGAAACAGTTCGGCATAGGTTTTCAGGGTGAATTCCGGCACGACCATGCCGGAAAACTCGTCAATCGAGTAGAAGCTCTGGATCAGAAGGCTGAAGAGCGAGCCGAGATAGACCACACCCAGCCAAAACAGCGGCGGGACCAGCAGCAAGCCCAGCAGCAGGCGGGGGCGGCGCCAGAACAGGGCGGTCAGCCGATCAGACAGGCCTTTGGGTTGGATGATGGCGGGGGCGGGCATCAGGCACCTGCCATGATGTGCAGGGCGGCGGGATCGAAGGCGATGGCGGTTTGCGTGCCGGGTTCGGGCAGGGGCTGACCGGCGGGAACAATGGCCGCGAGTTCTGTGCCCCCCATATCCAGCACCACACGGGTGCCGCTGCCCAGATAGCGCAGGGCGGTGACGGTGGCTGTCACCGGGCCGGTGGCTGCAAGGCGCGTCACCTCAGGCCGCAGGCTGGCCCATTCATCCGGCCCGCCAAGGGCGCGGGTCAGGGCGGGGGGCAACACATTGGACGAGCCGACGAAATCGGCGACGAAACGGGTGGCGGGGCGGTTATAGACCGCCTCGGGCGTGCCGATCTGGGCAATCTTGCCTTCGTTGAACACGGCCAGACTGTCAGCCATCGACAGGGCTTCGTGCTGGTCATGGGTGACAAAGACAAAGGTGATGCCAAGGCGCTGTTGCAGGGCTTTCAACTCATCCTGCATCGCCTCGCGCAGCTTCAGGTCCAAGGCACCCAAGGGTTCGTCCAGCAGCAGAACGCGGGGTTCGTTCACCAAGGCACGGGCCAGCGCCACACGCTGCCGCTGACCGCCCGAAAGCTGGCCGGGCTTGCGGTCGCCGTAGCCCGACAGCTTGACCAGAGACAGCATTTCCTCGGCCTTTTCATGGCGTTGGGTCTTGCCGATGCCCTTGACCATCAACCCATAAGCCACGTTGTCACGCACGTTCATATGCGGAAACAGGGCGTAATCCTGAAAGACGGTGTTCACATTGCGCAGATGGGGCGGGGTGGTCGAGACATCCTCGCCAAAGATGCGGATCGTGCCCGTGGTGGGGGATTCAAAGCCCGAAATCAGCCGCAGGCAGGTGGTCTTGCCAGAGCCGGACGGGCCAAGCATGGCGAAAAACGACCCTTCGGCGATGGTCAGGTCAACGCCATCGACGGCGCGGACGTTGCCGAAATGGCGGGTTACTTGGGCGAATTCTACGGCGGCGGGCATGGGTGTCGTCCGGCTAATCCCTCACCCTGCCCTCTCCCCCAAGGGGAGAGGGCAGGGTGAGGCGCTTGTTGAAAGGGTGCCTCCCCTCTCCCGTTCGGGGAGAGAGGATGGGGGTGAGGGCGTTACCGCCCGCCGATCACGGCGATGTAATCCGAGACCCAGCGATAATAGGGCACACACTCGCCCTGTTCACACTTGGCGGTCGGCGTGGTCCAGAAGTGGATCTTCTCGAAATCATCCATGCCGTTCGCGGTGCAGCCTTCCTTGGTCTGCATGCCCGACTTGTCGGTGCAGGCCTCTGGCACCACCGGGTTCGACCCGAACCAGGTGGACAGGTCGGATTGCAGGTTCGAATTCAGCGTATGCTCCATCCATTTGTAGGCGCAGTTGGGGTGCGCCGCTTCGGCGTGCAGCATGGTGGTGTCGGCCCAGCCGGTCGCGCCTTCTTCTGGAATGGTCGAGGCGATGGGCTGCTTTTCCGAGATCAGCAGGTTCACCTGGAACGGCCACGAGGACGAGGCGACGACGCCTTCGTTCTTGAAGTCGTCCATCTGGATATAGGCGTCATGCCAATAGCGGCCCACCAGCTTGCGCTGCCCGCGCAGCAGGTCCAGCGCCGCCTTGTACTGATCTTCGTTCAACTGATAGGGGCTTTTGATGCCCAGTTCCGGCTTGTGCGCCATCAGATACAGCGCCGCATCGGCGATATAGATCGGGCCGTCATAGGCCTGCACCCGGCCTTCATTCGGCTTGCCGTCGGGCAGGTCTTGCGGCTCGAACACCACCGACCACGACTTGGGCGCTTCTTTGAACACATCGGTGTTGTACATCAGCACGTTCGGGCCCCATTGGTAGGGCACGCCGTAATGCACGCCGTCCACAGTGAACCACGGCGCATCTTTCAGCCGGGCATCGACCTTGGCCCAGGACGGGATCAGGTCGGTGTTGATCGGTTGCACCCGTTTGCCCGCGACCAAACGCAAGGAAGCGTCACCAGAGGCGGTCACAAGGTCAAACCCGCCCTCGTTCATCAGCGCGACCATCTCGTCGCTGGTGTTGGCGGTCTTGACGTTCACTTTGCAGCCGGTGTCTGCCTCGAACTTGGTGACCCAGTCATAGGCTTTGTCGGTGTCGCCGCGTTCGACATAGCCGGGCCAGGCCACGATATCCAATTGGCCTTCGCCTTCGCCCACGGCGGTCATTTGGGCCAGTGCCGGGCCAAGGCCAACGGCCAGTGCCAGAATCGTGGTGCCCATCAGTTTCATGGTTTTCATCCGCAATCTCCCTGAGGTTTCGCGCCAGAACGCAGCCGGATTCCCGGTCATGTGTCAAAAGTGCGGGGCTTGCCGAAGTTTCGCAATAACAAAACGCGGATGCGTTCCATCGGTAAATCCGATAGGTCAGTGGCCGGGCAGAGAGTCTTGCGCCGAACGGACAAAGTTCAGCGCCGGGGTGGACAGCGGCGCCCCGCGCCGCCAGGCCAGACCGACCTGAACCGAAGGCAGGTCGCCCGAAACATCGCGGATGCCGATACGGTCGCCTTCCAGCGACCAGGGGCGATAGACCAGGCTGGGCAGAATCGCCAACCCCGCGCCGGTGGCCACAAGGCTGCGTACGGCCTCCACACTGCGGGTGCGAAAGGCGATCTTGGGTTTGACGGCCAAGGCCCCCATCAGGCGGCGGGTCGATTCCTCGATCTCATCCACCATCAGCTGGATCAGCGGCTGGCCCGCCAACTCGTCCAGCGCGATCGATTCCTGATCGGCCAAGGGGTGCCCCAGCGGCAGCCATAGCCGATAGGGTGAGACGAGCAGCGTTTCGACATGCATCGCCATGCGGTCTTTGACCGAGGAGGTCAGAAGCACGGCCACATCCAGCTCTCCCCCGATCAGCAGATGTTGCAGATAATCGCCCGAATCCTCGATCACGTTCAGTTCCACTTGCGGAAAGGCGCGGCGAAAGCGTTGCAGGATGTCGGACAGCACATAGCCCGCGACAAGGCTGGTCACCCCCAGCGACAGACGGCCCGTCACCGGGGCCTCATCGCGGAATGTGGTGCGGGCAGTCGCCACATCCGACAGGATCTGCCGGGCATGACGCAGAAAAGCGCTGCCCTTGTGCGTGATCAGCAAGCCGCGCGCTTGCCTCTCGAACAGCTCGACCCCCAGATCATCCTCCAGCGCACGGATCGCCTCGGTGACCGAAGATTGAGAGATGGAAAGCTGTCGCGCTGCGCCAGAGACTGACCCTGCCTCTGCCGCAGCGACAAAAAACTGCAACTGGCGCAGGGTGAAGGCCATCAGGCCGCAGCAGCCAGCAGGGCGGGTCGCGCCGCTGCCACCAGCTTGTGATAGCTTGCCAGTTTACCGGGAGTGAAATGGCCCGGCTCTGCCAACAGATTCACCGTAAGCCGCACCACCCCCTGATCGTCCCAGACCGGAATATTGCAAGCAGACCCAAGGCCCATCGAGGTGATCAGCTCGTGGTCAAAGAAATGCTTGGCAAATTCCGGCGCGGTATTGGCGACAAAAGTGTTCTTTTGCTCGATGCAGTTGATGAACCATTCATCGCGCGTCTGCGGCTTGGTGCCTTGCTGCGGGTATTCGGTTGGATGTGAGGTATAGCTGCGCCAGACCAGCGCGCGCGCTGGATCCAGTACGGTTATGGTGAACAGGATGGTGCCAAGTTCGGCACAGGCGTGGTGCAGATCGGCTTCAGCAGACATGAGGGACAACTCCGTTTACCCTATCCGATCACGCGGGCGCTCGCGCTGCAAGGCCGGAGCAGCCGCACCTTATGCGACCGGGTGACGCCCCTGGGCCAGCACGGTCCAGTCCGCCGTGGGGGCGGGCAGGTCTGGCAGCGCGCCTTCGCAAAAGAACAGCCGGGTCAGGATCGGAATTGATGGCGCCTCAATCTCGGCCAGTGCCTGCCAATGCAGGCCGAACCCTTCTGCCAGCAGGCCCTCGGCATAGAAAGCCAGCTCTTCGGCATCCAGCATCGCTTCTTCGTCTTCCTGTGCCTGCCAGCCGGTGGCTTCCCACCAGATCACCTGACCCTCCATATCGGGGAACTTTACTGCCAGCCGCACCAAAGGGGCAAGGCAGGCTTCGAACGGAGAGGGGGTGCGTGCCATGCTGGTATCTTTCCTGTCAATCTCAAACTCTTGCTGCGCTCTGCGAGAAATGGCGCTGCGCAGCATTTTCGGCGAGATTGCTGCGCAGCATGGCCCGCTTGCCTAGCCCCGCATCATCGCCAGCCGGATCAGCGCGCGTTCCATCACTGCCATCAGCGGTGCCTTGGTCGAAGAGCGCAGCGTCAGGTCGGTATCGACCAGCAGGGCAATCGCCTTTTCCAGCGCCCGTACGCCCCAAGCTTGCGCTTGCCGGCCCATCGCATCTTTCTGACGAAAGTTCACTTTCGCCCTTTGAATGCCCGACATAGCCCCACCGGGGTCGCTGGCTGCGGCATGAAGCACGCGGAAATGGCGCAGCGCCATGATGCACAGCGTAACGGGCAGGGTGCCCTGCCCCTCCAGCCGCCGCAACAGGGGGCCGATCACGCCCGCCCGCCCGTCGGCCACGGCGCTGATCAGATCGTCCACCTCGGCCTCGATCGTGGCGGGCGCCATCGCCCCCACCTCGGTTGCGGTCAGCGCGCTGTCGTCGCCCCATTTATACAGCGCGATCTTGTCCAGCGTCTGGCGAAAGTCGCCGGGGTCAAGGCTGCGGGCCAAGGTGGTCAGGTCGGCCATCGCTGCCGGTTCAATCCGCGTCAGACCGGATTTCTTGAGCGCGTCTTCAATTTCCTCGCGCCCCGGCGGCTCATCATAAAGCCCGATGCTGACGGCATGGGGATGCTTGTCGAACAGCGTCTTCAACGTCGACTTGGCGGTAAGAGACCCGGCGGTCACCACAATCGCCGCATCGCCCGCCCGCCAGTCTTTCAATGCCGCACCAATGGTTTCGGTCAGGCTATCGGTTGCATCCTCAACAAAGGCAACGCGCTGGCCGGGGAAAAACCCGATCTCGCGCGTGGCATCGGCCAAGAGTGAGGCATCCTTGCGCAGTTCCGCCCCAGAAATGCGCGACAGCCGCATTTCGCCCTCACCCAGCGGGCCGATCAGGGCGGCAATCGCCTCTTGCCGTTTCAGCGCAACCCGCATGGCATCGGCCCCAAAAATCAGCAGACCGGCCTTGGCGGGATCGGGCCGCGCACAATACCGCGCGGCCTCGGCACCCTTCAGGATCATTTCATCCACGCCCCGGCGGTGGCCAGCATGCGCTGCACGATCTCATCGGCCAGAATGATCATCAGCCGCCGCCGTGCATCCTCTTCCGCCGCGACGCCTGCCACGGTCGATCCGGTCGCCGACCATGAGGTGAAGTTTTCAACCCGCCCGCCTGTCACACGCTGGGTGCTGGCATGGTCGGTCAGCGTCCAGTCGATGGTGCCGGTCAGGTTATAGCGGGTGATGGTGTTGTCGGGCGTATAGCCGACTCCAATCGGCTCGATCTTGATCGTATAGGCCAGATCATAGCGCGGATCGCGCGGGCGGCTGAGGCGCTGTTCGATCCGGTCCACGAAATCGAAGGCGTCCTTGTCGGTCGGGTCATTGACCCGCACCTTGCCGCGCAAGCCTTCGGCCACGCCACCCGGCCCATAGGTCGGTTGAAAGCCGCAGGCGGCCAGCGCCAGCGGCATCAGGATCAGGCTGCGGCGGTCAAGCCCCCTGATTTCACACCCTTTGGGTTCACGCGACGACATTGATGATACGGCCCGGCACGACGATGATTTTCTTCACCGGCTGCCCGGCAAGGAACTTGATCACATCCTCATCCGCCAGCGCGATCTTTTCAACCTCTGCCGCAGGCATATCCTTGGGCACGCGGATTTCGGCCCGCCGTTTGCCGTTGATCTGAATTGGCAGGGTCACGCTGTCATCAACCAGCATCGCCGGGTCGGCCTTGGGCCAGGGGGCGGTGGCGCACAGGCCGGCGCCGCCCTGATAAGACCAGATCGATTCGGCGATATGGGGCGTCATCGGCGACATCAGCTTGGCCAGCGTGCGGATCGCTTCCTTCATCACCGGGGTTGAGGCATTGGCCTTGTGCAGCGTGTTGGTAAAGCCATAAAGCGCCGCGATGGCCTTGTTGAAGGCAAAACCTTCAATGCTGCGCGTTACCTCATCCACGGCCTTGTGGGTCGCGCGGGTCAACTCATCATCGCCTTCGCCCGTGTGATCCACCGGCATCTCGCCGATGCGGCTGCAAAGCGACCAGACGCGCGACAGATGCTTATAGGTCGCTTCGGCGCCGCTTGCCGTCCATTCCACATCCCGCTCGGGCGGCGAGTCGGACATCACGAACCAGCGCGCGGTATCGGCGCCGAACTGGGCGATGATGTTCATCGGATCGACGACGTTCTTTTTGGATTTCGACATCTTGGCCGAGGGGATCACCTCAACCAGCAGACCTTCATCCGCCAGCGCGCGGATCCAGGCATCGACATCATCCACCATGTCCAGCGGCGGCTCCACATTCCCCCGAACCACAATCCGGCGGTCGGCGATGGTGAAAACCGTCACATCCTCGGGCAGGTGATAGACCGGGCGGCCGCGGTCATCGGTGGTCTTGTAGATCTCATGCGTCACCATGCCTTGCGTGAACAGCGCATTGAACGGCTCGGTCGCGCGCTGGGGCAGGTGGCCGGTGGCGTGCATCGCGCGGGCGAAGAACCGGCTGTAAAGCAGGTGCAGAATCGCATGTTCGATGCCGCCGATATACTGATCGACGTTCATCCAGTAATCGACCTCGGCCGCGTCGGTCGGCACCTTGGCGCGGGGCGCGGTAAAGCGGGCGTAATACCAGGACGAATCGACGAAGGTGTCCATCGTATCCGTCTCACGCTTGGCCGCAGCGCCGCATTTGGGGCAGGGCACGTCGCGCCAGGTCGGGTGACGGTCCAGCGGGTTGCCGGGTTTGTCGAATGACACGTCATAGGGCAGCTCGACCGGCAGGTTTTCCTTTTTCTCGGGCACCACACCGCAGGTGGCGCAATGCACCACCGGAATCGGGCAACCCCAATAGCGCTGGCGGCTGACGCCCCAGTCGCGCAGGCGGAACTTGGTCACGCCCTTGCCATAGCCCTGCGCCTCGGCGTGGGCGATGGCGGCGGCGATGGCCTCGTCTCCGGTCTGCACCTCGGCCCCGGCAAAGCCGCGCACGAAACGCACCTTTTCCGACTTCATCGGCACGAAAGCCTCGGCCAGAGCGGCATCCTCGGCCCCTTCGGCCACGAACACCGCCTTGATCGGCAGCCCATACTTGGTGGCAAAATCGAAATCGCGCTGGTCATGCGCCGGGCAGCCGAAGATCGCGCCGGTGCCGTAATCCATCAGGATGAAGTTGGCGATCCAGACCGGCAGTTCCCAATCGGGGTTCAGCGGGTGCTTCACGCGGATGCCGGTATCGAACCCGATCTTTTCCGCCGTCTCCAGCGCCTCGGCGGTGGTGCCGCCCATCCGGCATTTGGCAAGGAATGCCGCCACGGCAGGGTCAGCCTCCAGCACCTTTGCCAGCGGGTGATCCGGGCTGATCGCGGCGAAACTCGCTCCCATCAGCGTATCGGGCCGGGTGGTATAAACCTCAATGCTGTCAAAGCCTTCCGGCGCGCCGACGGTCTCAAACGCAAACTGAAGCCCGCGCGATTTGCCGATCCAGTTGGCCTGCATCAGCCGCACCTTCTCGGGCCAGTCTTTCAAACCGTCCAAGGCGTTCAGCAAATCTTCGGAATAGTCGGAAATCTTGAAGAACCACTGGGTCAGCTCGCGCCGCTCCACCGCCGCGCCCGACCGCCAGCCCTTGCCGTCGATCACCTGTTCATTGGCCAGCACGGTCATATCGACCGGGTCCCAGTTCACCACCGCCGCCTTGCGGTAAACCAGACCCTTTTCCATCATATCCAGAAACATCGCCTGCTGCTGGCCGTAATATTCCGGGTCGCAGGTTGCCAGTTCCCGTGACCAGTCAATCGACAGCCCCAAAGGCTTCATCTGCCCGCGCATGTCGGCGATGTTGCCATAGGTCCAGTCTTTCGGATGGCCGCCCCGCTCCATCGCGGCATTCTCGGCGGGCATGCCAAAGGCATCCCAGCCCATCGGATGCAGCACCGAAAACCCCTGCGCCAGCTTGGTCCGCGCCACCACATCGCCCATGGTATAGTTGCGCACATGCCCCATGTGGATGCGCCCCGACGGATAGGGGAACATCTCCAGCACATAATACTTGGGCTTGGCCGGGTCGTGCCGGGCCGCAAAGGTGTTGGCCTCGTCCCAGGCCTTTTGCCACTTCGGTTCAATGCTTGCGGGGTCATATCGCGACATGGCGGGCCTCATTTCCTGATCGCCCGTGGCATACACCGCCCTGCCCCCGAAGGTCCAGAGCGGCCCATTCCGCTTTCATACTGGCATAAATATCCCGGGGGCCCGGGGGCTGGCCCCCGGCCTGCGCCAGATCAGAGCTTACCGTCCTGCACGCGCAATTGGCGGGCGCGGGTCAGAATCGCATCCTCGACCGCGCGCACCGTCTCGGGGGCAACCGCGCCGCCGCCCTTGGTCTGCATCGCGATGCGCAGGCTGCGGGCGTCCAGTGCGGGGTCTTGCACATAAATCGTGGCGCGATAGGCCCGGCCGCCGCCGGGAGGGGCACCATATCCTGTCACGATCACGCCGGTGAACGGATCAACCGATTCGATGGGCAAGAAGCTCAGCACATCCAGCGAGGCGTTCCAGATATACTTGTTCACCTCGACCGTGGTGTTCGGGTTCGCTCCGCCGTTCAGCAGGCCGCGCAACGACGTCCCCATACCTGTGCCTGCCATTTCGCGGTCTTCGCGGGTTTTGGCGGCCTTGTCCCCGAACCAGCCCTTGCCGCCGCCTGAACAGGCTGCCAGCGCCAGAATCAAGGCGCCACTGATAAGACCGCGCGTGAAGCGTCCGATAGACATGAAGGCCTGCCCCTATCCGGTTTTCCTGCTCTGTAACTGACCCACCGGGATGCGACAAGGTTTTTCCCGTATATAAGGAAGGGCCTGCCCGCGCTGCCTGCCCTTATGCTCCCCGCCACGGGTTCCCCGTCTGGGGGCACTGTGGCAAAGCTGCACCATCGGCTCCGATCTTCCCGCCATGCCTGCCGCTTTCCATTGCAATGCCGGGTCGTAAGCGGGAAACAAGGTGCATCCCCAATTCGGATTCCCCTGAATTGGGCACCTTTGATACAACGAGGGAAAACGAAATGAAAAAGATTCTGCTCGCCTCCACGATGCTGGCCGCTTTTGCGACCGTCGCGGACGCTGAAACCGGTGTGAAGATCTCGGGCTATGGCCGCTTCGGTCTGGTGTATGATGGCGACAACTCCTTCCTGCACACCCGTCTGCGCTTCAACATCGACGCAACCACCGAAACCGACGCTGGCGTGACCTTCGGTGGTCGTATCCGCCTGCAGAACACCGGTGGTGGCTACGACTCCTACACCGACGGCAACACCTCGATCAGCCCGGCTCTGCTGTACGTTGAGTACGAAGGCCTGCGCGTCGAAGTTGGCAACGTCAACACCGCGTTCGACTCGGCTGCTCTGATCTATGATTCGGAAATCGGCCTGACCGACTCGTCGTTCGGCGACTCGCAAACGTCGTTCTACTCGTTCTCGACCGGCTCCTACCACTCGGGCCGCGCCGGCGTGTACGCTTCGTACAGCATGTCGGGCTTCACCGCCCAGGCGTCGTACATCGATGACGAACACTACCACACCGGTGTTGCTTCGGACGCTGAAACCTCGATCGCTCTGTCGTACTCGACCGACCAGTTCACCGTGTCGGCTGCTGCGGTTCAGAACGGTGCCGGCATTGCCGACAATGACGCTTGGTTCATCGGCGGCGCCTACAACATCAGCGACGTTGCAACCGTCGGTCTGAACTACATCGACGAAGGCACCGACGCTCTGGGCCAGACCATCGTTCTGTACGGTTCGTACAAGATGGATGCTGTGACCCTGAAGGGCTATGTTGGCCAGTCCGACGCCTATGACTCGACCGTCATCGGTATCGGTGCTGACTACGATCTGGGCGGCGCCAAGCTGACCGGCTCGATCCAGGACAACGGCAACGACACCGTTGCTGACGTTGGTGTGCGCTTCAACTTCTGATCCTACCCGGATCAAGTTTAAGGACAGAGCGGGCTTCGGCCCGCTCTTTTCTTTTATGGCGGGCTGTGGCCATCTGCCGGCCAAGAGGTGCCCCATGTCCTATGCCGAAATCACTGCCCGCATCCACGAAACCTGTCAGCAGCTTGGCCGCGCCGAAGGGTCGGTTCATCTGATCGCGGTCTCCAAGGTGCAGCCGCAAGACCGGGTTCACGCCGTTCTGGCCGCCGGTCACCGCCTGTTCGGCGAGAATTATGTGCAAGAGGCACAAGCCAAATGGCCCGCCTTCCGGGCAGAGTTTGGCCCGGTGGCCGTGCATATGATCGGCCCCCTGCAAACCAACAAGGCCAAGGCGGCGGTAGAACTGTTTGATGCGATCCACACCGTGGACCGCCCGTCGCTGGCCGAAAAGTTGGCTCGTCTGGCGCAAGAGCGTGGGAAATCCCCCGCCGTTTTTGTTCAGGTCAATACCGGGGCAGAGCCGCAAAAGGCGGGCATTTTGCCCGAAACGGTCGATGATTTCATCGCCACGGTCCGCACCATGGACCTGCCGTTGCAGGGCCTGATGTGCATTCCCCCCGAAGCCGAAGACCCGGCACCCCATTTTGCCATGCTGGCCCAGATCGCGGCGCGCAACGGCCTTTCGGGCCTGTCGATGGGGATGAGCAGCGATTTTGAGGCTGCGATTGCCCATGGTGCCACCCATATCCGGGTCGGCAGCGCCATCTTCGGAGCCAGAACCTACGCCTAGACGATCAGCCGCGCCCCCGGCGTCAGCCGCTTTGCAATCCACAGCAAATCTTCGGGCGCAAAGGCTACGCAGCCCGCTGTCGGATAGCCGGGCCTGCGCCAGCGGTGCAGGAAAATCGCCGATCCGCGCCCCGGCACGGCATCTGGCCAGTTCCAGTCGGTGATCAGTACCAGATCATACAGCGGATCGGCCCGCCGCAACCGTTCATGCGAGGGGGCATAGGGCGCGCTGACCATATGGTTATAGTCCGGATCGGCCGGATCATCCGACCACAGATCGCCCGGCCCGATCTGCACCGCCCAGGGTGCAGGCCGCGCCATCCGGTCGGGGCGATACAGCATCCCGACGATTCCATGGCTGCCGGTCGGCGTGCCGCCATCGCCCTCGCGCTTGGCCCCCGCCGGAACAATGCCGCCGCGCCCGACCGAACAGGGCAGCATGCGCCCCATGAACCGCACCCCCATCGGCGTCAGAATCAGATCGGCGGGCGTCACAGCAGATGGCCCGATTTGGCCGCCTTGGTCGCCAGATAGGCGGCGTTCTGCGGCGTTTTCCCCACTTTCAGCGCGACCCGCTCTGCCACCCGGATGCCGCAGCTTTCCATCATCGCCATCTTGCGCGGGTTGTTGGTCAGCAGCCGCACCGTGCCAAAACCCATGCCGCGCAGGATCTCGGCCCCGATGCGAAAATCGCGCTCGTCATCCTCAAACCCCAGCCGGTGGTTGGCCTCTACCGTGTCAAACCCCTGATCCTGCAAGGAATAGGCGCGCATCTTGTTGGCAAGGCCAATCCCGCGCCCTTCCTGGTTCAGATACAACAGCACGCCCGCGCCTTCGCTGCCCATTTGGGCAAGTGCCGCGTGCAATTGGGGGCCGCAATCGCATTTCAGGCTGCCCAGCACGTCGCCGGTGAAACAGGCCGAATGCAATCGCGCCAGCACCGGGTGGTCGCGGTCGGGGCGACCGATCTCGATGGCATAGTGTTCCGCCCCGCCATCATCGGGGCGAAAGATATGCACGCGCCCGGCCTGGCTGGCCACCATGGGCAATCGGGCAGAAACCACCTCTTCCAAGGGCGCAAGGCGGAACAGATCGCTGCAATCGGTCAGCGCCAGAAAGGTCAGGCCCTGCGCGACGGCAAAGGCCATGCCGTCGGCCACCTCGACCAGCACGGCGGCGGGCAACAGTTGCGCCGATTTCGCCAGTTGAAGCGCTGCGCGGTGCAGGGCGGCGCTGCCCTGACGAAGTGCTGCAAACGGCCCCTTCATCGGTACGCGCAAATCATCGGCCGGGTCTGCCACCGCGTTCAGCCAGTCCAGCCCTGCGCCCTGCGGCACGATCAGCCGCGCCAGATCGTCATCATAGGCCGGGGTTTTCAACGTCTCTGCCCGACGCGCGGTCAGCGCCAGTTCCGGTTGCCCCAGCGCGCGCATCGCCGCCAGCCGGTCTGCCCCCAGCGTTTCCACTGCCGCTGCCAGTAGGGTTCGCCCTTCGCCCGCCAGCACGATGGGCAGGCCAAGGCGCAGGTCGCCACGGGCGCGGCCAAGTTTTTCGGTCTGGTTGGGCGCAAGGGTCATCGCAATCTCCTGCCTCTACATAGGCAGGTCGCAAGGGAATTGAAACATTTCCCCGCCAGCCGACACGTCCGCGTGAGAGTATTGTAGCATATCTTGCCGCAGCCGCAGTCTGCGCTCAGATCGTCCACAAGGCGGCGTGACCGCCCGTGAGGAAGGAGGCCCCAATGGCTACTTTGCGGAAAATCTTGCTGGTCGATGACGATGATGATCTGCGCGAGGCGCTGTCCGAACAGCTTGTCATGACCGAAGATTTCGACGTGTTCGAGGCCCGTACCGGTGCCGAGGGCATGGAGAAAACCAAGGCGGGCCTTTACGATCTGGTGATCCTGGATGTCGGGTTGCCCGATACCGACGGGCGCGAACTGTGCCGCCGGATGCGCAAGGCCGGGGTGAAATGCCCGATCCTGATGCTGACCGGCCATGACACCGACGCCGATGCGATCCTGGGTCTGGACAGCGGCGCCAATGATTATGTGACCAAGCCGTTCAAGTTTCCGGTCCTTTTGGCGCGCATCCGTGCGCAACTGCGGCAGCACGAACAATCTGAAGATGCAGTGTTTCAGCTTGGGCCCTATACCTTCAAGCCGGCGCAGAAAATGCTGATCGGCGCCAAGGACAAGAAGGTACGGTTGACCGAAAAGGAAACCAATATCCTCAAGTTTCTGTACCGCGCCCAAGCGGGCGTGGTGGCCCGCGACGTGCTGCTGCACGAAGTCTGGGGGTATAACGCCGGGGTGACGACCCACACGCTGGAAACCCATATCTACCGCCTGCGGCAAAAGATTGAATCCGATCCCTCGAATGCGCGGCTGCTGGTCACCGAGAATGGCGGATACAAGTTGGTAGCGTGACGTTTTCGGCAACAAAGGCGGCGATCCAGGTCATCTTGTTGCCAGAATTCACGGCTATCCAACGTGTATGATTTCCCCTGTCCGCGTCGGGGTTATGATGCGGTTCCTCCCTGTTGGACCTGGCCGGGCATTGCCCGGCCTCTTTTTTCAGTCAAGCCGCAGGAACAGCGTCACGAAAATCAGGATCAGCGCCGCGCCGCCCAGGCAGATCGCATAGGGCAGTTGCAGCGCCGCAACCGGCCCGAATGGCGCGCCCAAAGTCACGACCAATCCCCCCGCAACCGAGCCAAAGGCCGACGGCCCGGTGCCGCAAAAGCGGTAGGCCGCATTGACCCGGCCCAGCAGCGGTGCCGGAATATGGCGCTGGCGATAGCTGACGGTGGCAATGTTCCACAGCATTGCGGTAAATGCCTCCAGCGTGAGGGCGGCCCCGGCGGTCACAACATTCTGTGTGGTTGCCAGCAGCGCCGCCGCCAGCCCAAAGCCGCCAAGCCCCGCCAGCAACCCTGCGGTCGGCCCGGTGCGCCGCAGGATCGCGGGGCCGAACAGGCTACCAATCAGCCCGCCGCCTGCCACCACGGCCAGCATCGCACCGTATCCTGCCGCGCTTAACCCCAGCACCGTCTGGGCATAAAGCACCACCAGCGCCCAGAACATCGACCCGATAAAGTTGAAGGCCCCCAACGCCAGCGCCGTGCGCCGCAGCGTCTGGTGCCGCCACAAGAACAGCAGCCCCTCTTTCAGCGCCGGGCCAAAGGGTTGCGGCGCGGCGCGGGGCGTGGGTGGCAGGTCCATCCGCAGCACCAGCCCGATGGCGGCGGCCAGCATCGCCGCCTCCACCCCAAAGGGCAGGGCCAGCGCAACGCCGATCAGCAGGCCGGCGAGTGGTGGCCCGGCAAACTGGCCCGCAACCTGCTCCACGCTCCACAACAGGCCATTGGCATCCTCCAGCCGGTCTTGCGGCACCACGGCAGGCAGGAAACTTTGCGCGGTATTGTCGCGCAACACCTCGGCCGCACCCAAGGCAAAGGTCAGCGCTGTCAGTGCCCAGACCGCTGCGGCCCCGCCCACCGGGGCCGTGGCCAGCAAGACCAGCGCCCCCGCAAGACCCAGCCGCAGCGCATCGCAGGTCAGGATCAGGTTTTTGCGGTCAAACCTGTCGGTGATCACGCCCGCCGGCAGGGACAGGATCAGCCAAGGCAGTTGCCGTGCCGCAGCCACCGCCCCGATCAGCAAGGGGTCACTGGTCAGCTGTGTGGCAAACCACGGCAGGGCCACCGCCAGACATCCATCGCCCAGATTGGTAAAGGCCGAGGCCGCGAACAACAGGCGAAAATTGCGGTTGGCAAACAGCCGTGGGCGGGTCATAGCCGCGATCCTGCGGCGCGCCTTGGAGGGCGTCAAGCCGGTGCAATCCTTGGTTGTGATGAATTTGCCATGGTTTCTTGAGGAATTTGCCGCTTCCTTGCGGGCTTCTTCGAAGAATCGGCATTCTGGGGTATACAGTTATTACCTCCCTGTTGGACTTGGCCCGGCCACTCTTTGGACCGGGCCTTTCTTTGGCTTGAGGGTTCAGCTTACGCGCACTAGCTTGGCCGCTGTCAGCAGCGGAGCGTGCCATGCCTTTCACCCTTGCAACCTGGAACATCAACTCGGTCCGCCTGCGCGAGGCGCTGGTGGTAAAGCTGATGACGGAACATGCGCCCGACATTCTTTGCCTTCAGGAATGCAAAAGCCCGGTCGAGAATATTCCCCTCGATCAGTTCCGCGCTCTTGGCTACAGCCACATGGTTGCGCGGGGCCAAAAGGGTTATAACGGCGTGGCGATCCTGTCCAAACTGCCCATCACCGATGCGGGTGACCGCGATTATGCCAAGCTGGGCCACGCCCGGCATGTGGCGGCGCGGCTGGAAAACGGGGTGGTGATCCACAATTGCTATGTGCCCGCCGGGGGCGATATTCCCGACCGCGCCGAGAATGTGAAGTTCGGCCAGAAGCTGGATTTTCTGACAGACATGCGGGATGCCTTCCGCGCCGACCGGCCGGAACGGTCGATTCTGGTGGGCGATCTGAACATCGCGCCGCGAGAGGATGACGTGTGGAACCACAAGGCCTTGCTGAAGATCGTCAGCCATACGCCCATCGAGGTGCAGCATCTGGCCGATGCGCAGCAGGCGGGCGACTGGGTTGATGTGACGCGGCAAGACATCCCGCAGGGGCTGCTTTATAGTTGGTGGTCCTATCGCAGCCCCGATTGGGACAGCGCCGACAAAGGCCGTCGGCTGGATCACATCTGGGCCACGCCCGATATCTCCAGCGCTGCCCATGGCAGCCGTATCCTGCGCGACGTGCGCGGCTGGGACCAGCCGAGCGACCATGCCCCGGTGTTCGCAACCTTTGATCTGTAATCAGCGCCCGCGCGTCCAGCCGCTGCCCCGCCGCAATTTCACTGCCAGCGATACGGCGGCATAGGTGGCAAAGCCCACGGGGTCGCTGATCGCGAGCCATGCCACGCCACCAAGGCCCAAGGTGGCCTTGGCCTCGCACGCCAGCAGGCCGGGATACAGCCGGTCAATTTCGGCCACGCCCGCATCCTGACGGCGGCGCACGCGGGTCAGGGCGGCAAAGCCCTCAATCATCGGCCAATCATAGGGGGCGGGCACTTGCACCCGCTCGCCCGGCAGGAATTGCAGCCGCACGAATGTATCGTCCGAGATGATCGCCGGGAAATCGCCCCAGCGCGCGCGCCCCGCCGGATTCACCGCGAACAGGCCATAGCCCGGCGCGGGTGACCGGGCAAAGGGCAGGCGCTGCCACAGCCGGGCATAGGCGCGGGTTATCGCACTTTTCGCCCGGGGAATGCGCGCTGTGCCCGTGACATAGCGCGGCGCATCCGCGCCAAGCGCCTGCACGATCTGCGCCATTAGTGCGGGGGAAACCAGCACATCGGCGTCCAGATAGGCGCGCATCGGCCCTTGCGCCGCGCGGTCGCCGTGGTTCAGCGCGTTGGGCTTGCCGCCTTGCGGCAAATCCAGCACCACCAGCCCCCAGCCCGCCGCCTTTGCCGCCGCTGCCATCGCGCGGGCACGGTCGGCCGTGGCATCGCGGCAGCCATTGGCCACCACCACCGCCTCAGCCCCGCCGGGCACCGGGGTGCTGGCGAACAGGGCGGTCAGGCAATCGGCGATATAGCCTTCCTCGTTCGAGGCGGGGATGATCACGCTCAGCATTTGCCGCACCCCCCCGCAATCGCCTGCCAGCGCGGATTGTCATCGGTGAGATGCCGCAGGGCCCCCCAACTGCCCCATTTGTCGGCTTTCAGCACATCGACAAAGGCGTTGAACGGCGCGTCGGTCAGCTTGGCCCAGCCGGACAGCAGGTCGCCATAAAGGATCGCCATTTCGGGGGAATAGTTCAATTGGGTGAAAAAGGCGGTCAGTTCGGCGTCATCAACCTGCCCGCCAAACCCCACCACATGGGTGCCGCCCTCATACATCACCAACCGCAGGCCTGCCTTTTTTGCCACCCCGGCATGATAGGGCAGGGTTTCGTGCAGCAGGGTCTGCAAGGTATCGGTCGGATCGCCCGTCACCGAGCCGTCGCGCAATTCTTGCGCGGCAAGGGTATTGGCCATGGCATAGGGGTGCGCCGGGTCTGCCGCACGCGATTGGGCCAGCCAGTCGCGCACCGTTGCAACCTTGCCATCCGCGCCCAGCATGGCCGAGAAATAGCCCGTCACCGCATAGGCATCAAAATGGCTGGCGGGCGGCTTGCCGCCTTCGGCTATCACCAGCGGCGCGTTCAGGATCTGGTCTTCCAACCCCAGCCAGCCGGTCTGTACCGACACCACCCGCACCAGCCGCGCCGGATCGGCTTTGAAAACGCCGGCCCAGATATCGGCCACCTGCCCGGCGCGCAGGACATAGAACTGCACCCAGGCCTGATCTTGCCCCCAGCGCGCCTTGCCCTGTTCCTCGGCCCATTTGGCTTGGGCGAATTGCCAGTTCCAGACCTCGTTCGAATATTCCACCCAGGCCCGCAGTCCGGGCTTTAGCCCCTTTTGCGCTATGTTGGCCCATTCGGAGACCAAGGCATCATCGGCCATATGCGGAATGTTGAACCAGGCATCCGCTCCAATCTCATTGGCCAGCGCCACCATGATTTCGGGCGGCACGCCGACGCGCGCCCAAGTGTAATCACCCACATGCGCGCGGGTGGCCGGGGTGGTGACCACGCTGTCATTGGTCAGCCCCCAGTCCATGAACCGTACCATTTTCGCGCCGCGAATGCGGGCCAGCCAATCGGGGTTGAAAATCTGGCCTGCCGCCAGCAGCCCCTCGCGGTCTTCGCGCACCACGCGGATGTTGCGAATGGGGTTTGCAGGTTCGGTGGCCGTAATGGTCAGCAGAACCGCGCCTTCGCCGGGGGAATAGTCGAACAGAATGCGCCCGGGCGTGGCGCTGGCAATCCGGGCGCGGCCATCTACCTTCAGCGTGCCGTCGCCCTGCCATGTCAGCACATAGCGCCCTGCCACACCGCCCGCCGTATCGGGCAGGTCGGTCAGGATCAGGGTTGTGATCCCGGTCACCTCTGACGGCAAAGCCTTGGGCCAGCCATTGGCATCCAGATAGCCCTTGGCGGCAAGGTCGTCATGGCTCCACCCGCCCCATTGGCCGGGCAGATGGCCCACCCAAGGGCGGGCGGTCTTCATGATGTCGAGAAAGGGCTGTTGCACCGTCCAGTCATTCACTCCGGCCAGCCCCAAGGCCAGATTGGGGTTGGTGATGCCGGTCAGCTTGGCTGGCGGGGCCGCAGCGGTGGTCACCTTCGGCTGATAGGAAGAGACCGCTTCCCACGCGACGGCCTGAAAGGCGCGGGCCTGTGCGTCGGTGATCACCGCGTCGCGCGACAGCCAGTTGCGTGTCAGCCGTGCGGGCAGACCCTCTGGAGATTTTCCAGAGATTGCAGCCGCTTGCACCATGGCAAGAAAATAAAGCCCCTTGCCATCGGGGTGGGTATCATCGGTGAACACCTGCCGCAGATTGGTCAGGCCCGGCACCTTGCCCGCTGCCATCGCCTGCGACAGGGCCAGCATTGCCTGCCCGGCGGGGATAAGCGTCACGGACACGCCTTTGGCGCTGGCCTTGGCGGCAATCGCCTCCCACAGGGGCAGTTCGTCGGCAACGCGGGTGGCCCATGGTGTTGCGGCTCCCGGATCGCCCGGAATCACCATGCCGGGGCCGCTGGCAAGGCTGGGCCAGGTTTCATACAGGAACACCCGGACATCGGGGTTTGATTGCTGCGCCAGCGTGGCAAAGCGTTCTACTTGTTCGGCGCTGCCAGTCTGCACGGCAACCGGCTGGGCTTCGGTCAGGACCAGCACATCCACCCCGCCGCGTGCCAGCCGCGCCCGGCTGTCTACGCCCTCGGCCCCTTGTGCATGATCCCAGTTATAGGCCAGCGAGGCGCCGTTGATCACCTGCGCCTCGACTACAGTGGGGCCGGAGAGCTGGTCCAGCGCAGCCTCGACCAGATCGGGCAGGTTGGGGCCGACAAGGCTGTGGCCGATGAAAAGAACCTGAAACAGAAGACCTAGCACACTCATATCATCCGACCGCTGCCACCATGCCGGTCGCAGGATAGCGGGTCACGACCTGCCAGACCACCTGTTGCAGCACCTTGGCGGCTGCCTCGGGCACCGAATGTGCCGGACTGTCATCGGCACGGGCCAGCCGATGCGGCAGGCCAACGGGCGGGCGCTGGTACATCACGGCATAATGGGTCAGGGCCATCAGCCAGGCGCCAAGATCGTTGAAATGGATCGTATCGGGGCGGCCATCCGGCCCGGTTGCGAAAAACTGCCGCCGATCGGTCAGGCCGGGCAAAAGGCCTGCCTCCGCCGCGCGGGCGGCGGCAGCCATAACCTGTCCGCCCGGAATGAGATAGATCGGCCCAGCCTCTTGCGATGCCGGATAAAGCAGCCGATCCAGCCACAAAGTCTGCATGTCGCCGTCGATCCGGTTCAGCCAACCGACCGGATCGTCCAGCCTGTGCCAGGTTTCATACAGGAACACCCGTATCGACGGGTTGCCAGCCCGCGCCCGCGCCGCCCAATGCGCCAGATGCACGGCACTGTCGTGCCAGCGCAGGGCGTCGCGCAGCTCGACCATCTCGGTCACGACCAGCGCGTCATAGCGGCCAGAGGCCATTGCCTCTGCCACCGGGCGGTGCGCCGGATGGGTGTTTTCGGCGGCAAAACCCGGAACGTCACCTGTTCGGTGCTGCGCCAGAGAGGCACCCCAGCCCAACTGGCTGGCATGGTCGTGCCCGGCCAGTTGGGCCAGCATGGCGGGCATATCGCGGCCAACCAGACTGTGGCCCAGATGATAGGTGGCAAGCGTGCCGCGGGGTGGCGGCAACCGGGGCAGCGCAGGCACAGGGGCGGGCCGCAATGCGGCCATCCCCGTCAGCCCACCCGCCACCGCCACACCCATTCCCGCCAGAACCTGCCGTCGCCGCATCTCGCGCCCCCTGTTGCGCCCGATTTGGGAAGCCAACCCGCCCCACACCAGAGGCCCGCTAATATTTTGGCGGCGATTCAGCATTGCTCAACCCGATTGGCGCAAGATCGGCCAGATTGGGAAAGGCCGGCCATGGGCACGATCACTGGCACCGGAACCGCCGTGACCAGCCTTGGTGGCATCGCCGGCTATGGCGAGGTCGCGGTTGACCGGGGCGACGATACCGCGCTGCACCTTGACGCCTCGGCGATATTCGAGGCGGGCCTGAACTATTTCGGCCAACCGATCGCTGCCACCGACATCTGGGTGAACACCAATGGCACCGTGTCGCTGGGGGCGGCCTTTACAGCCTATCCCACCACGGCGAATGCCCAGCCCAATGCCAACCTGTTTGCGCCCTATTGGGGCGATGTTGATACCCGCCTGCGGGGTGAGGGGGTGGAAAGCGGCCAGATTCATGTCGATCTGGATCAGGCGAATGATTGCCTGACCGTCACCTGGGATATGGTGGGTGTTTATCGCCGCGATACTACCGCGCCCAACCGGGTGCAGATGCAGCTTTATGACCGGGGCGGCGGCGATTTTGACATCGTGTTCCGTTATGAACTGGTCAGTTGGACAATCGGCACCGCCCCGGATGATGCGGGGGCAAGGGCGATGCTGTTCACCATTGGGGGTGCGCCGGTCACGCTGATGCCGGGCGGCGATTTGGCGTTGCTGGATGAGGTGGCGGGCAACACCGGCCTTACAGGCTTTTGGGTCTGGCGGATGCGCGGCGGGGTTTTGCAGCCCGGTCTTGGCAGCGTGGGAACCGAGGGCCACGACCTGTTGCAAGGTAACCCCTTTGCCGACCAGATCAACGCGTTGGCTGGCAATGACACGGTTCACGCCGATGCGGGCAACGATACGGTTCTGGGCGAGGACGGTGATGACCAGTTGCACGGCGCCATTGGCAATGACAGCCTTTTGGGCGGTACGGGCCATGACATGCTTTGGGGCGATGACGGCAATGATGTACTGCGCGGCGAGGCCGGGAATGACACGCTTTATGGTGGCCTTGGCGGCGATACGCTGGATGGCGGTGAAGGGGATGATGCCCTTTATGGTGGCCCGGATGAGGGCGATCTGCGCGACGTGATCTATGGCGGCGCGGGCAATGACCAGCTTTACGGCGGCGGCGGCAATGACTCGCAGTCGGGCGGTCTGGGCAATGACACGGTGGATGGCGGGCCGGGGGCTGACACGCTGATCGGCAATGAAGGCAATGATGTGCTGTCGGGCGGCCCCGGTGCAGATGTGATCTTTGGCAATGACGGCAATGACTGGATCAATGGCGGGTTCGGCAATGACCGGCTGAATGGCGGTGCGGGGGCGGACCGCTTTTATCACCTTGGCATCCCTGATCATGGGTCGGACTGGATACAGGATTATTCGGGCGCCGATGGCGACCGGCTGCTGTTTGGCCAACCGGGCGCGCGGTCCGATCAGTTTCAGGTCAACTATGCCTATACCACGGATGCGAACGGCGTTTCGGCTGGGGCATCAGATGTGGCCGAGGCCTTTGTGATCTATAAACCCACCGGCCAGATCATCTGGGCGCTGGTCGATGGCGGGGGGCAGGATGCGATCTGGCTGCAACTGGGCAGCCAGCTTTACGATCTTGTGCCGTAGGGGTGGTTGCCCCCGCTGCCGTGGCATCCTAGGTCGCAACGCAGAAGACAGCGATGCAGGACAGCATGACGACCGGGGCCGAGGTTATTCATCAGATCGCCACCCATGGCCTGTGGGTTCTGGCCCCCCTTGGCGTGATCGAAGGGCCGGTGGTTACCATCATCGCGGGCTGGCTGGCAACGCTGGGCCTGTTGTCGGCGCTGCCTGCCGTGATCTGTCTGGTGGTGGCCGATGTGGTGGGCGATTGCCTGCTTTATGCGGCGGGGCGCGGGTTTCGGCTGGACCGTCTGCCCCTGATCGGGCCGCGCCTGCGCGTGCCCCGAGAGCGGATGGTGCCTCTGGTCCGCGCGATACGCCAGAATGATGTGCGCCTGCTGGTTTTGGGCAAGCTGACCCATGCGGCGGGCTTTGCCGTGCTGATTGCGGCCGGGGTGGCGCGGGTCGGGCTGGGGCGGTTCATTCTGCTCAACACGCTCGCCTCGATCCCGAAAACGCTGGTGCTGTTCGTGGTGGGGTATCTGTTCGGGCGCGCACATGAACAGGTGGCCGCGTGGCTGTCATATGGCTCTGCCACTCTGCTTGCGGTTCTGGTCTTCGCTGTGGGGCTGTGGCTTGCCCACCGCAGGCGGGTGGCAATCTTGCAGGCTCAATCGCGTGATGGTTGAATCGCGACGCCCCTTCCGCTAACGGGAAAAGCACTGACAACAGCGCAACGTCGCCAATATGTTAACAAAAACGAGGGCGGGCAGTGAAACGGGCAGGTCGCATTCTGGGGGTCCTTCTGGCCCTGTCGGTGATCGGCGGTTGTGCGGCGCCTCGGGGTGCGGCGCTGAAACGTCAGGTGATCGGTGACGCTGCCGCGCATAAGGCCGAAGCCATCTATCAGGTGATCCGCGTCGGGCAAGCCAATCTGGCCGCCGTCGAAAGCTGGCCTGCTACGGGCACCGGGGTCGGCTTTGGCTGGCCCGGCAAGGCGCAGGCGCAGGTCGCGCGCGCCATCCGGCCCGGCGATGTGCTGCATGTCACCATCTGGGACCCGCAGGAAAATTCGCTGCTGACCACGGTGGAACAGCGCGCCGCACAACTGACAGAGCTGACCGTTGCCCCTGACGGCAGCGTTTTCGTGCCCTATGTCGAAACCATCAAGGTGGCGGGGCTGAACCCCGAAGACGCCCGCGCGCAGATTCAGCAGAAACTCAGCGTCATTGCCCCGTCGGCGCAGGTTCAGCTTGCCGTCGCGGGTGGGGAGCAGAACATGCTTGATCTGGTTGCCGGTGTGCAGCGGCCCGGTCGCTATCCGGTTGCCGCCAGGGGGGTCACCATCCTCAGTCTCCTGGCCGAAGGGGGCGGCATTCCGCCCGGCCTGCGCAATCCGGTCGTGCGGCTGCAACGCGGCGGAGTGGCCTATGCCGCGCTGGCCAAGGATCTGTACCGCGACCCGTCCCGCGACATTCTGATGCGTGGCGGCGACCGGGTGGTGGTCGAGGAAGATCCACGCAGCATCGTCGTTCTGGGCGCGGCCGGGGTGGAGCGGACGGTTTTCTTTGAAAAGCAAAGCCATACCCTGCTGGAGACGCTGTCCCTTGCCGCCGGTCTGTCAGAGGCGCGGGCCGACCCGGCGGGCGTTCTGATCTTGCGTAAGTATGGTGACAAGGCGCTGCGTCACGATGGCAGCGGCCCGAACCGGCGCGAGGTGATCTTTGCCTTCGATCTGTCCACAGGAGAGGGGCTGTTTGCCGCGCGCTCGTTCCATGTTCACGCTGACGATGTGGTGCTGGTCACCGAATCGCCGCTGCCTGCCACGGCGGGTATCCTTGGCGTCTTCAATGCCACCGCCGTGCTGGCCAGCCGGATCGAGGGCTAATTCAGGTTGAACACCCGGCTGGGGTGCAATTCGCCGGCCTTGTAGATGCCTACGGCTACGGGCTTGCCCTGATAGCTGGCCCAAGCCTCATCACCATATTGAGCGGTGGACGAAATCACCATGCCGGGGTTGCCGTTCTTCAGCCGCACCGCGCCTTCGGGCGTGGCGGGCACCTGCGGCAGATCGGCCAGCCCAAGTTCCAGCGGCCGGACATGGCTGTCCAGCTCGTCGGTTTTGGCCATCCGCTCAATCTCTTCCATGCTCAGGCCGTCCTTGGCCTGAAACGGGCCAGACCATTCGCGGCGCAGCCATTGCACATGGCCCAGACACCCCAGCGCCCGGCCCAGATCGCGCGCGATGGACCGGACATAGCCGCCCTTGCCGCAGACCATTTCCAGCTCGACATGATCGGCGTCGTGGCGGGCCAGAACCTTCAGCCGCTCGACCCACAGCGGGCGGGCGACCAGATCCATTTCCACCCCTTCGCGGGCAAGATCATAGGCGCGCTCGCCTTCGACCTTCACGGCGGAAAACTGCGGCGGCACTTGCAGGATGTCACCGCGAAAGGCGGGCAGCGCGGCGGCAATTTCCTCATCCGTCGGGCGCAGGGCGCTGGTTTCCACCACCGCGCCCTCGGCATCATCGGTGGTGGTTGCCGCACCAAAGGTCACCACGAAGCGATAGCATTTCAGCGCATCGGTGATGTAGGGCACGGTCTTGGTGGCTTCGCCCAAAGCCACGGCCAGAACGCCGGTTGCCGCAGGGTCCAGCGTGCCGGCATGGCCCGCCTTTTGCGCCGACAGCGCCCATTTGACCTTGTTTACCACCGCGGTCGAGGTCACGCCCGCAGGCTTATCCACCACCAGCCAGCCCGAGACCGGGCGGCCCTTTTTCACGCGTGCCATCACTTACTCCTTGGGTCGGACAACCGCGATGATCGGCCCCAGGGGCCAGCCAAAGTCGTTCCGTCCGATCGCGGGCGCGTATAGCCGAGAGATCGAGCCGTCAAGGTAAAGCGCTTGATCCACCCCCAGCCGGTCCCGGAAATAGCGGCCAAAGGTGTCAAAGTTCACCTGATCGTCCGATATGACAAAGATTGCCCGCTGCCCGTCGGCGCTGACCCCCACGCCGTTGCGATAGTTCAGCGAATCCGACTCTGGAATGAACCTTGGGTGCAATTTGCCATCGAGCACCAGCATCGGCCCTGATTGCGTGGCCAGATTGCAGGCAGGCGGGCGGGCGGCAAAGCGGCGCGTTTCGATCACGGCAAACGGCACGGCAAAGGGGCGCGTGCCGCCTGCGCAAAAAACTCCGTTGGGCAGCATTCCGAAATTGCCCGGCCCGTCCTCGGTGACGATGGGAAAGCGCTGCTTGCCCTCTGCCACGAACAGGCCAATCGGTGCCTGCGCCTTGTCATACATGCCGGCATTCATGGCGAATTCCAGCAGCAGCCCCTGATCATCCAGATCGGTCGCAAGCGAGGCGAAATTGCCGTAAATGCCCGAAGGGCCATCCAGATACAGCCGCAGGTCATCGGCGGGTGTGACTGTGCAGGCGGTAAAGGCCGCGCCGTCAAAGCTGTCGGTCGTGCAAGTCAGGGCCACCGCCGGTACGGGCAAGATAGCCAGAAAAAGGGCGACCAGCCTATTCGCTGTCATCTTCCGCAGGCTCGTCCCCGGCAAGGTCACGCTGCACCGAAGGGTCGGCAAACAGCCGCCGCGTCTCATCCAGCCGGTCAAAGGTTTCGTCGGGGCGAAACCGCAGGTCGGGGGTGTATTTCAGCGTCATGCCCGCGCCGATGCGGTGGCGCAGCTCTGCCTTGTTGCGGGCAAGGGCGGCAATGGCATCGGTGACCGGCACCGACCCCATCAGCGGCATGACATAGGCCGTCGCCACCTTGAGGTCGGGCGAACAGCGCACTTCGCCGACAGTGATCGACATGCGGTTCAGCTCGGGGTCGTGAATGTCACCCCGGTTCAGGATGTCCGACAGGGTGCGGCGAATCAATTCGCCGACCCGAAGCTGTCGCTGCGACGGGCCTTCGCCCGTGTGGAAAGTCTTTTTACCCATAAGAGCGCAGATAAGCTGTTTTGGCTCGGCCCGCAACGGCGGGCTTCCGGGCCTGTGCGAATGCCGCTAAACCCGTGGCAAGATGTAGGAGTGCGCCATGTCTGAACTGCCGGGAATCGTGATCACGGGGGCCTCTGGCCGGATGGGCCAGATGCTGGTCAAGACAGTGCTGGCCTCGGGAAAGGCGCGACTGGTTGGCTGTGTGGAGCGCGCGGGCAACCCTTGGGTGGGGCTGGATGTGGGGCAGGCGATGGGCGGCGCGGCACTGGGCGTGACCGTCACCGATGACCCGCTGGAGGCTTTTGCCAAGGCGCAGGCGGTGATCGACTTTACCGCCCCCGCCGCCACGGCAGAGTTTGCCGCGCTGGCAGCCCAGGCGCGTGCGGTGCATGTGATCGGCACCACCGGGCTGGAGGCAGAACACCACGCCAGAATCGACGCCGCCGCCCGCCATGCCGTGGTGGTGCAGGCCGGGAACATGGGCCTTGGCATCAACCTGCTGGTTGGTCTGACCCGCAAGGTGGCGCAGGCGCTGGATGCCGACTGGGATGTCGAGGTGATCGAGGCGCATCACCGCATGAAGGTTGATGCGCCCTCGGGCACCGCCCTGATGCTGGGTCAGGCCGCCGCCGAAGGACGGGGTGTATCGCTGCAAGAGGCGCGCGTTTCGGGCCGCGACGGCATCACCGGGGCGCGGGAACGCGGGACGATTGGCTTCAGCGCGATCCGGGGGGGGGACATCGTGGGCGAACATGACGTGCTGTTCGCCGGGGATGGAGAGCGGATCATCCTGCGCCATGTCGCGACCGACCGGGGCATCTTTGCCCGTGGCGCGCTGCGGGCGGCGCTGTGGGGGCAGGGACAAAAGCCCGGTCGCTATGACATGATGGATGTTCTGGGGCTGTAAGCCGGCGGGGCGCTGCCCCGCACCCCGGAGTATTTGAAAAGGTGCAAATAGAAGGCTGCGCCCTGCCATTGCACCTTTCGAAATACTCTGCGGGGGTGCGGGGGTGTAAAACCCCCGCGGCGGTATCAAAAGTCGATGGCGAGGCCTTTTTTCTCCCAATCGCCATAGCGAACAGGTTCTGGGCCATCGCGGCCACCCCATTCCTTGGGCAGAGGGTCGGCCTTGGCGGCCTTGCGGCGCTCTTCCGCCTCGGCCAGCGCGCGCTGGGCTGCGGGGGGCAGATCGGGGCGTTGGTCGGTCATGGACTGTTCCTTTGGCGGACAAGCGGATATAGGCGCGGATCATGGAACACGGCAAGTCTGACCCCCGAAAAGATTCGACCCGCGCGGCAACGGTTGCCGTGCTGGACGGTGTGCTTGGCGATGGCGCGATGCTGGCGCAAATGACCGGCGAGGAGGGGCCCTTGGCCGCCCTGTCGGGGCCAGAGCGGGCGCGGGCGCAGCGGCTGGCGCTGGCCGTTCTGCGGTCGGTCGAACCGATAGATCGGATGCTGGGCCAGTTCATGCGCAAGGCACCACCCCTGACCACGCTGAATATCCTGCGGCTGGCGGCGGTGGAACTGGCTGGCGGAGCCGCCCCGCATGGGGTTGTGAATGCCTGCGTCGGGTTGGCCCGGGCAGGAAAAAAGACCCAGCATCAGGCCGGGCTGATCAACGCGGTGTTGCGTCAGGTCGCGGCGGGGCCATTGCCTGGCCCGGTGCAGAAGATGCCGCGCTGGCTGCGCCAACCGCTGGTTCATGCCTGGGGCCGCGAGGCGGTGGCAGCGATCGAGGCGGTGCAGGCCGCGCCGCCGCCGGTCGATCTGACCTTGCGCGCAGGATTTGCCGCGCCCGAGGGGCTGGCCCTGCCGACCGGCAGCCTGCGGCTGGCCGAGGCGGGGCAGGTTTCGGCGCTGCCCGGCTATGCCGAGGGCGGTTGGTGGGTGCAGGATGCCGCCGCCGCGCTGGCGGTGCCCTTGCTGGGCGATGTGGCGGGCTTGCGCGTGTTGGATCTGTGCGCGGCACCGGGTGGCAAGACGCTGCAACTGGCCGCTGCCGGGGCAAAGGTGGTGGCGCTGGATATTTCCGAGGCGCGGCTGGCGCGGTTGCGGGAAAATCTGGCCCGCACCGGGCTGGTGGCACAGGTAGTGGTGGCGGATGGGCTGGAATGGGCGCCCGACGCCCCGTTTGACGCGATTCTGCTGGATGCGCCCTGTTCGGCAACCGGGACGATCCGGCGGCACCCTGATCTGCCCTTTGTGAAGGATGGGTCAGAGGTTGCCGGGCTGGTTGATTTGCAGGCCCGGCTGCTGGACCGCGCCTTGGGTTGGCTGAAGCCGGGGGGGCGGCTGGTTTATGTCACCTGCTCTCTGCTGCCAGAGGAGGGCGAGGGGCAGTTGGTCTCTGCCCTTGCACGGCATCCGGGTCTGCGGTTGCGGCAGCCTGATCTGGCCGGGATCGAGCCGGGCTGGGTGACGGCAGAGGGCGGGCTGCGGCTGCGGCCGGATTATTGGGCCGACCGCGGCGGGATGGATGGATTCTTCATGGTCTGCCTTGAGGTGGCGGGCGCGTAATTTCGCGCGTGAAAGCCTTGGCGATTCTTTGATGTCTGATGAAATCTGATTTTTCAGCTTGCGTGCGATGCACGCGCCCTGTGGGGTGAAATTAACCACGTCTGGCGGCGTTGATGGCCACAACGTCGATCTTGGTCATCGTCATCATCGCGGCAAAGGCGCGCTTGGCCTCTTCTCCGCCGGCGGCCATCGCCTCGGTCAGGGTGCGGGGGGTGATCTGTCAGTTCAGGCCCCATCTGTCCTTACACCAGCCGCAGGCGCTGGCTTGGCCGCCATTGCCGATGATGGCATTCCAGTAACGGTCGGTTTCTTCCTGATCGTCGGTGGCAATCTGAAACGAGAACGCCTCGGACTGTTTGAAGACGGGTCCACCGTTCAGACCGATGCAGGGCACGCCGCAGACCATGAACTCTACCGTCAACACATCGCCCGCCTTGCCCGAAGGGTAATCGGTCGGAGCGCGGAAGACACCGGTGACGGCGCTGTCGGGGAAGGTGTCGGCATAAAAGCGGGCCGCAGCCTCGGCGTCTTTGTCATACCAGATGCAGATTGTGTTTTTTGCGGCGGTCATCGGGGTTTGCCTTTCGTGTTTGGGGGGGAGCGGTGGTTCCCCTGCCTTCCCCCAAAAGGGGCTGGTGCTGCGATGGAGTGATCTTGGTCCCAAGGCGGGATTCGCGCAAATGGCGTGGGCGTCCGTGGGCCGGGATCGGTTGGTTTCAGCCGTTGGGCAGGTGCAACAGCACGGCCAACAGGGGTTCCTGCGGGGCAACGGGCAGGGGTTCGTCGGTCAGTGTAAGACTGTTGGCACGGGCCGCGTAAACCGCCAGCAGGGTGTTTGCGGGCGGCGTCAGGGTTTGGGCGGTGGTGATAACCTGAACCTGCGGGCGCGGCAGGTTACGCGCTGTCATCACGTTGAAATCATCCGACGGGGCGGTGACGCCCGTGGCGGTGACTGGCACGTCGCCGGGAAAGGCGACGGGGGCAAAGGGGCGGGCTTGCAGGGCGATGCCCTCGCCCGTCAGGTCAAAGCCGGGGCCGGTGAGGATGGTCAGATTGCGCTCGATCCCTGGAAAGATCGAGAAGGGGCCGTTTTCGATGACGCTGGCGCGGGACAGACGCCAGAGCAGGCCGGTTGGCCCCTCGGCGCGGGCAAGCTCAATGGTGACGCCCTTGCCATTGGCCCAGGGCATCGGGCGGAAATCGGCGGCGGTGAGGTGGCGGATCATTCTGCGGCCTGAGGGCTGGGGGTAGGGCCGATCTGGGGCGCGGTTTCCGGAGCCAGTTCCTCGAAGTCGAAATTATCCAGACGGCGGGCGCGGCGGCTGGCCTTGTCAGAGGAAATCTTGATTTCTTCCAAGTCTTTGGCGGCCTGACCAAAGTGGCGATCCAGGTTACCGACACGCTCGGTCAAGCGGGTTACATCGGTGTAAAGCGCGGCCAGTTCCTTGCGGATTGCGCCTGCCTGTTCGCGCATCCGCGCGTCTTTCAGCACGGCGCGCATGGTGTTCAGCGTGGCCATGCAGGTGGTGGGCGAGACGATCCAGACCCGCGCCGTAAAGCCTTCGCGCACCAGTTCGGGGAAGTTGGCGTGCAGTTCGGCATAGACCGCCTCGGACGGCAGGAACATCAGCGCGCCATCGGCGGTTTCGCCTTCGAGGATGTATTTTTCCGAAATCGCGCGGATATGGGCGCGGACGGCACCGCGCATCAGGGTGGCGGCCTCTTGCGCCATGCGGGGGGTATCGGCGCGGCGGATCGCCTCATAGGCCTCCAGCGGGAATTTGGCGTCGATCACGATGGGCCCGGGCGGGTTGGGCAGGTGGATCAGGCAATCGGCCCGCCGCCCGTTCGATAGGGTGGCCTGCATCGTATAGGCATCGGCGGGCAGGGCCTTTTGCACGATGTCATTCAACTGGATTTCGCCGAACGCGCCGCGCGTCTGCTTGTTCGACAGAATATCCTGCAAAGACAACACATTGCCCGAAAGCTTTTCAATATTGGCCTGCGCCTTGTCGATGGTTTCCAGCCGCTGATGCAGATCGCCCAGACTGCGGGCGGTGCGGGTGGCGGTGCCGTGCAGCGCCTCATTCATCTGGCGCTGGACTTCGGTCAGCCGGGTTTCCATCAGTTGCAGCATGGCGGTCTGGCTGACCGCCTGATTTTCGCCAACGTGGTGCAGGCCACCCGCAAGGCGTTCCTGCCCGTCAGACAGACCCTGCACGCGCTGCGACAGCCAGCCCATTTCTCGGAGCAGTGGCGCGGTCGATTGCGCGCCGCGGGTGGCGGTGCGCAGGATCAGGAACAGGAAGATAAGGAGGACAAGCGCCGCCCCCCCAAGGATCAGCACCTCGGGTGAGTTCCAGGCATAGCTTTGGCCGAAAAGGGTGATCATCTGCGTCCGAAAAGCCGTTCAATATCGTGGAGTTTCAGTTCCACATAGGTGGGGCGGCCATGGTTGCACTGGCCGGAATGGGGGGTGGCTTCCATCTCTCGCAGAAGGGCGTTCATCTCTTCGGGGCGCATCTGGCGGCCCGAGCGGATGGAGCCGTGGCAGGCCATGCGCGACAGGATCGCCTCGATCTTCGCTTGCAGCAGGTCGCTGCGGCCAAGGTCGGCCAGTTCATCCAGCACATCGCGCAGCAGGGCGGCGGCGGGGATTGTGCCAAGGATGGCAGGGGTTTCACGCACGGCCACGGCACTGCCGCCAAAGGGTTCGATGGTCAGGCCAAGGCGGTGCAGCGCATCGGCATGGGTCAGCAGCAGGGCAGCATCGGGTGAGGAAAGCTCAACGATTTCAGGGATCAGAAGGGCCTGCGCGGTGATGCCGGTTTCCGCCATCTGGCGTTTCAGACGCTCATAGACCAGGCGTTCATGGGCGGCGTGCTGATCGACGATGACCATGCCGGTGGCGGTCTGGGCGATGATGTAATTCTCATGCACCTGCGCGCGGGCGGCCCCCAAGGGGCTGCTGGTGTCGGCAACGGGGGCCGGTTCGGAGCGGGCGGCGGGGGCCTCGGCAAAGCCGGGCATCGGGGTTTCGGGGGCCTGCCATTGGGTGACGCGGGCGAAGGTTTGCTGCGCCGGGCGGTCCATTTGATAGATGCGCGGTTGTTCGGGGCGCAGGGCGGCAAGGGTGGCATCGGCCACCGTGGTGCTGGCGCGGTGACCGGCACCGGAAAGCGCGGTGCGCAGGCCGGTGATGATGAGGGAGCGCACGGCCTCGGGTTCACGAAACCGCACCTCGGCCTTGGCGGGGTGGACGTTCACGTCAACGCGTTCGGGGTCGCAGGTCAGGTTCAGCACGGCGGCGGGGTGGCGGTCGCGCGACAGAAAGTCGAAATAGGCGACCCGCAGCGCACCCAGCAGCATGCGGTCCAGCACCGGGCGGCCATTCACAAAGACGAATTGCTGCACGGAAGAGCCGCGCGAATAGGTGGGCAGGGCGGCATAGCCGGACAGGTGCAGGCCCTCGCGCCCAACATCGATCTTCAGCGCGTTGGTGGTAAAATCGGCGCCCAGCATCTGGGTCAGCCGACCATGCAGGGCGTCGAAGAAATCGCCTGATTGCGGGTCGGCGCGGAAAATCTGGCGCGGGGCCTCGCCCTCGGCGATTTCAGACAGGGTGAAGCCCACCATCGGTTCGGCCATCGCCAGGCGGCGCACCACTTCGGCAATCGCGCCCGCCTCGGCCCGGTCGGTGCGCAGGAATTTCAGGCGCGCGGGGGTGGCAAAGAACAGGTCGCGCAGTTCGATCACGGTGCCACGATTCAACGCGGCGGGTTTCACCGGGCCTTCACGCCCGCCCGTCACGGTGATCTGTGCGGCGTCATGCCCTTCGGCGCGGCTGGTCAGCGTCAGGCGACCGACGGAGCCGAGCGAGGCCAGCGCCTCGCCCCGGAAGCCAAAGCTGTGGATGTTCAACAGGTCGCTGCCGTCGATCTTTGACGTGGCATGGCGGGCGACGGCAAGCGGCAGGTCCGCCGCCGTCATGCCGCAACCGTCATCGGTGACGCGGATCAGCACCTTGCCCCCGGCGGAATAATCGACCGACACACGCCGCGCCCCGGCATCCAGCGCGTTTTCCACCAGTTCCTTGACGGCAGAGGCGGGGCGTTCCACCACCTCGCCCGCCGCGATGCGGTTGATCGCGGCTTCGTCCAACGGACGGATCACGGGACGGTCAGTTCCCGAGATATGGGTGGCATGAAGGGTCATGCCACCATCCTTAGCAGGTGCCACAGATTCGGGGAAGGGAGTGTTCCCGCTTCGTGCCTATTCGGTGGTTTTCAGGTTGGTGGGGGTGCCCACGACCATGAAGAACAGGTTTTCCGGCTTGATCAGCCGCGCTGCCACGCGTTTCACATCGGCCAGCGTGACCGCATTCACCCGGTCATTCCGGGTGCGTGGATAGTCGGGCGTAAGGCCCATCATCTGCATGCCGACCAGAATCGAGGCGATGTTGGAATTGCCGTCAAACCGCAGCGGATAGGCACCGGTCATATAGGTTTTGGCGCGATCCAGCTCGTCCTCGGTCACACCCTCTTTGGCGACCTTGGCCCATTGATCCTGAATGACCTTGATCGCCTCGGCCACCTTTTCATTCGAGGCCTGAAACTGGCCCACAAGGGTTTCGGCATGGTCATAGCTGGCCAGCGAGGTGCCGATGCCATAGGTCAGCCCGCGCTTTTCGCGCACCTCTGTCATCAAGCGGGCCGAAAACCGGCCGCCACCAAGGATTTCGTTCAGCAGAACGGCAGCAAAGTAATCGGGGTCGGTAAACTTGATGCCGCCCTGCTGGAACAGCACAACCGAGGTCGGGCCGGGGAAGGGTTGCAACTTGACGCCGCCCGCATCGTTGAATGTGGCATCGCCCGGCTGGGGCGCGCCGGTTGCCGGCAGATCGGCCAAAAGCCGGTCCAGAAGCTTGCCCAGATCTTCGGGCGAAATGTCGCCAGCCGCAGACACATAAATGCGGTCGCGGGCAATCGCGGCCTTCCATGCGGCCACAACATCATCGCGGGTCAGGGCGGTCACGCTGTCAATCGTGCCGTCGCCGGTGCTGCCATAGGGGTGGCTGCCAAAGCTGCGGGCTGACAAAAGCTCACCTGCGATCTTGCCGGAATCCTCGGCAGAGGCGCGCAGATTGGCCAGAACCTGGCCTTTCACCCTGTCCACCGCATCCTGATCGAAGCGGGGGTTCACCAGCGCCTCGCGCAGCAGGGTGACCGAGGCATCGCGCTTTTCGGTCAGGAACTGGGCCGAGACGGAAACGCCATCGGCGTCAGAGCCAAAGCTGATCTTGGTGGCCAGCCCGTCGCGGGCGGCGGCAAAACCTTGCGCATCCATCGCGCCCGCGCCCTCCTCAAGCGTGGCGGTCATCAGGTTGACGGCCCCGCGCTTGGCCGGATCATCCAGCGAGGTGCCGCCCTTGAAGCGCAGCTCAAGCGCGGTGAACGGGATCGAGTGGTCTTCAACCAGCCATGCCTTGATGCCGCCCGGCGAGGTGACTTCCTTGATGGCGATTTCGGCGTTGAGTGGCAGGGCAAGAGCCAAAAGGGCCAGAGTGGTCCGCAGAAGGGAGATCATTGCGCGGCCTCTTTCGCTTTGGGCACCAGCCAGCCGGTCACGGCATGGTCGCGGTTCAACACATCACGCGCGGCGGCCATCACGTCGTCCACCGTCACCTCTTGCAGCACCTTGGGCCAGTCTTGCACGTCCTTGACGCCCAAGCCGATGGCAAGGGCCTGACCGTATTCATTGGCCTGACCTTCGGCGCTGTCCTTGGCATAGATTTCCGAGGCGCGAATCTGGGTTTTGATACGGTCAAAATCAGCCGGGTCGGGGCCATCTTTCAGGAATTTGGCCAGAACCTCGTCCATCGCCTTTTCGGCATCGGCAAGGTCAACGCCGGGAACGGGGGTGACATAAAGGCCGAAGGTGGTAGGATCGACCGAGGCGCCATCGTAGAAAGCGGCGGACCAGACCGCCTTTTTCTGCTGGAACTGCAAGGATTTGGCCAGAACAGAGCTGGTCGGGTTGCCACCCAGAAGTTCGGCCAGAATGGTTAGCGCGGCAGCGGTTTTCTGATCGCCAGCGTTCCGTTCGGGGGCCAGATAGGTACGGACCAGATAGGGTTCAGACACCCGTTCATCCGCCATGGTCAGGCGGCGTTCGGCAAGTTGCGGCGGTTCCTGCGGGCGGGCGCGGGGCTTGATGTCTTGCGACGGGGCCAGCGGGCCATAGGTTTTCTCGGCCAGTTTCAGCACGTCTTTCGGCTGCACATCGCCGGCGACCACCAGAATGGCATTGTTGGGCGCGTAATTGGCCTTGTAGAAATCCAGCGCATCCTGCCGCGACAGCTTTTCCATCTCGTGCCGCCAGCCGATGACCGGGATGCCGTAGGGATGGTTGAGGTATTGGGCGGCAGAGCGCTGCTCGGTGAACAGCGAGCCGGGGTCGCTGTCGGTGCGCTGCCCGCGCTCTTCCAGAATGACCTGACGTTCGGTTGTCACATCGTCCTCGGTCAGTTGGAGGTTGCGCATCCGGTCGGCCTCCATCGTCATCATCAACTCCAGCCGGTCGGCGGCAACGCGCTGAAAATAGGCGGTATAGTCGGATGTGGTGAAGGCGTTGTCATTGCCGCCGTTCTGTTCAACGGTGGCAGAAAATTCGCCCGCCTTCATGGTGGCGGTGCCCTGAAACATCAGATGTTCAAGGAAATGTGCGATGCCGGAATGGCCCGGCGGTTCATCGGCGGCGCCAATCCGATACCAGACCATTTGCGTGACGACGGGCGCGCGGTGATCTTCGATCACCACGATGTCGAGGCCGTTTTTCAGCTTGTAGGTGGTGACGGCATCGGCAAGCGCCGGGGTGCCAAGGGCTGCAAGGGCAAGGCAACCAAGGGTTAGGCGTCGCAACATGGGCATCCTCGGCGGGTTACTGGCATCGGCGGCCAAGCTACCCGGCAAGGGGATGGGCGCAAGCCCCGCCGGGCGGGGCCGACGCGAATGTGATTACTGTTCGCCGTCTTTGGCCGGCGGGGCAGAGGGGGTCTTGGCCCCCGCCTTGCGCCAGCGCAGCAATTCGGCCTGCTGGTTCAGCGACATCTTGCCATAGGCGTTGTAATAGACATTCACGCTGAACAGGCGCTGCAGCACGCGGCCATTGTTCTTGCGGCGGTAATCAAGGTCTTCCGAGGCCAGCGTCGGCCGGATGTTGCCATTCACGCCATAGCGCCCGGCGCGGTTGACCAAGGCGCCATCGGCTGCCGGAACGCCGCCCGCGCCCGCCGGATTGCCGCCAAGGGCAACGATGGCATCGGCATCGGGGGTTGCATCTGTGCGGTTGCCTGCGCCGGGGGTGGGCGCGGGCAGGTCAGCCAGATCTTCGGGCATCGCCAGCGGCTTTGGCGGCACGATCGAGAATTCGTCGGGGCCAGCCGTTTCACTGCGGATGTTCATCAACTGGGGCATCTTGCCAGACGAGCCGCAGCCCGCCACGGACAAAAGCGCCACGCCCGCAATCGCGAGAACCACCCGTGCCGCTGTCATGCCTGCCTCCGCCTTAGCTTTCCGCCGTCTTAGCCTATCAGGAAACCCGCGTCACGGGGTCTTTCGGCGCTTCGGTCCCGGCTTGGCGGCTTTGTTCGCCCCAGATCCGCCGGTAAACGCCACCAGACCCAGCGCACCGGCGAAAATTGCCACGTCGGCCACGTTGAACGAGAACGGATTTTCGATGCCGCAGCAGGACATGTTCAGGAAATCTGCGACATACCCATAGGCCAGCCGGTCGATCACATTGCCGATGGCCCCGCCCACCAGAACGCCCGCCGAAACCTGTGCCCATTTGCCAAAGCGATTCTGGCGCACCCAGTGGATGACCCAGGCTGAAATCACCAATGCCAGCCCGATCAAGAGCCAGCGGCCCAGATCGGCTTCGCTGTAGAACAGGCCAAAGTTCATGCCCCGATTCTCGGCCCAGCGAAAGTTCAGGAGGGGGTCGATGACATTGACCTCTCCCCGCTCTCGCAGGCCGACAAGATGAATCACCCCCAGCTTGGAGGCTTGATCCAGGGCAAGCGTGATCAGGGCGGAAAGCGCAAGCTGCCGCATGATCAGTGCCGGAAATGGCGCTGGCCGGTGAAAACCATGGCCAGCCCTTCGGCATCGGCGGCGTCGATCACGGCCTGATCGTTCATGCTGCCGCCGGGCTGGATAACGGCGGTCGCCCCCGCCGCCGCCGCGGTCAGCAGACCATCGGGGAAGGGAAAGAAGGCATCCGAGGCCACGACCGAACCGATGGTGGGAGATTGCGGCAGGCCCAGCACATCGGCCATATCCTCGGCCTTGCGCGCCGCGATGCGGGTGCTGTCCACGCGGCTCATCTGGCCCGCGCCGACGCCCACGGTGGCGCCGTCCTTCACATAGACGATGGCGTTGGATTTGACGTGTTTCGCAACTTTCCAAGCGAACAGCAGGTCGGCCAGTTCGGCCTCGGTCGGCGCGCGTTTGGTCACCACCTTCAGGTCGGCGGCTTTGATGGTGTCCACATCGCTGTCCTGCACCAGAAAGCCGCCCGCGACCTGACGGAACGCCAGATTGCCCTTGCCCGCATCGGGCAGGGCATCGGTGGTCAGAAGGCGCAGGTTTTTCTTGGCGGCAAAGATCGCGCGGGCCTCGTCACTGGCACCCGGCGCAATGACGACTTCGGTGAAGATCTTCACGATCTCTTCCGCCGTCGCGGCATCCAGCGGCTGGTTCAGCGCTACGATCCCGCCAAAGGCAGAGGTCTGGTCGCATTGATAAGCGCGCTGATAGGCCTCGGTCAGCGTCTTGCCTTGGCCCACGCCGCAGGGGTTGGCGTGTTTGATGATGGCGCAGGCGGGGCCAGCCGAAAACTCGGCCACCAGTTCGAAGGCCGCATCGGTGTCATTGATGTTGTTGTAGGACAGTTCCTTGCCCTGCCATTGCTTTGCCGTTGCCACACCGGGGCGGTTGGAGCCGTTGGTGTAGAAGGCCGCCGATTGGTGCGGGTTTTCGCCGTAGCGCAGGCCCTGCGCCAGCTTGCCCGCGAAAGAGCGGTAGCGCGGGGTGGTTTCGCCAATCGCCCCGGCCAGCCAGGTGGACACGGCGGTGTCATAGGCCGCTGTCCGCGAATAGGCGGTCAGCGCAAGGTGCTGCCGGAAGGCAAGTGGGGTGGCACCCTTGTTGGCATCCAGTTGCGCCAGAAGGTCGGCGTAATCGGCGGGGTCGGTCACCACCGCCACGAAGGCATGATTCTTGGACGCCGCGCGAATCATCGCGGGGCCGCCGATGTCGATATTCTCGATGCAGGTGTCATAATCGGCACCTTTGGCCACCGTTTCTTCGAACGGATACAGGTTCACCACCAGCAGGTCGATCGCCTCGATGCCATGGGTGTTCATCGCCGCGACGTGTTCGGCATCGTCGCGCAGGGCCAGCAGCCCGCCGTGGACCTTGGGGTGCAGTGTTTTCACCCGTCCGTCCATCATCTCGGGGAACCCCGTCACATCCGACACATCGCGCACCGGCAGGCCCGCCTCGCGGATCATCCCCGATGTGCCGCCGGTGGACAAAAGTTCCACGCCATGGGCGTGCAGTACGCGGGCAAGATCCAGCATCCCGGTCTTGTCGGAGACGGAAATCAGCGCGCGGCGGATGGCTACCAGATCGGTCATGGGCAGTTCCTCAGGCTAGAGAGGGACGGGCAGATCGTCCCGGTCAAGGTCGCGGATGGCCAGCGGAGTATCCTGTGCCTTGGCCAAGGTCCAGCCCAGCCGGGTCTCTATCCCGATGGCGCGGCCGGAAAGGACGATCTGTCGCGCAGGCCGGGGTTTCAACCGCCCCGCCTCCAGATAGACCGAGGGTTCCAGCGACAGGCGGGCGTGGCCGTCGTGGCGAAACACCCAGATCTCGCTGCTCTTCAGCACCAGCGAGACGGCGGCCCCGCCCATATCCAGTGTGGCATCGACATCGGGGTGCAGGTGAAAGCGCAGGGCAAAGGCAACGCCGGTCAGCCCCCCGCGCGTCAGCAGCCGTTCAAAGCGCAGGTTGTTGGCATGGCCTTCGGCAATCAGCGTATCGGCCCCTGCCAAGGTGCGGCCATTGGCGGAAAGGTGCAGGTCGCGGCGGTGGGTCAGGCCGTGGGTGGCGACCCAGCCGCCCTGCGCCAGATGCAGGTGAACGCCTGTCGCATCATCGCCCTGCCGGAACAGGGTAACATTGGCGCGATCTGCCAGCGCCTGTTCGCGGGCATCAAGGCGGGACGAGGAAAACCCGTCCAGCGCAAGGGTGGAATGCGAGGCGGTGGCGCGCCCCGCCTGCCGCCATTCCGCGCCAAAACTGCGACCTGACCCGCAAGACACCACCAACGGGCGGCGACCCGAGGTCAGCTCAAAGCCAAGGGTCGAGGCATGGGCATCGTGGCTGGCGCGGCCCGCCGGGGGCGCCGCAGCATCGACGATCAAAGATGTGCGTGCACCTTGCAGCCGGGCAAAGCCCATAGCGATCCCAAAGCCGCCCTGCGCCGCCGGTTTGATCCCCGCGCTTGCCAGCGCCTGATCCAGCCGTCCTTCCACCCCGCGTCCGCCACCGTGAAACCGCGCCAGCCCGCCATCGGCATGGCGCACCAGCCGCAAGGCGGGGGCGATACGGTCCAGCGCGTCGATCAGCGGTTTGGGGGGGATGCGACCCGCCTCGCTCAGCGCGCGTTCGGCCCAGCCCAGCAGGGTAAAGGCCTCCAGCAATTCCTCTGGGTTGCGGGTGGGAATGCCGCCGTCGGCATCGATTTCCTTGGCGCAATGCTGGGCAAGGGCGGTGACGGCGGGAGGAACAAGGCGGTCCATCCCGTTCAGGGCAAGGCTGGCAGAAATCAGGCCCGACAGCGCCTCGATCCGGGGCAGGCCGGGGGCAGATTGGGGCCAGCGGCGCGACAGGAACAGGGTCTGTGCGGTCAACTGGTGAAAGAACAGGTCGCTGGTGGGTTTGTCGCGCCCTTGCAGCAGGAACAGGGCGTGGTTGGTCCAGCGGATCAGGCGGCGGGCGATGAGGTCGGGCGACCAGCCGGGGCCTTTGCCATTACCATAGCGGGCGATCCAGCCCCAAAGCCAATCTTGCGCGCGGGCGCGGGCGGCCGCCCCGCCAAGGGCGGCCAGATCATCCAGCCAGGCGAAGCCGTGCAGCTCGGCCAAGAATTCGGGGTCTTGCGGCGCCAGATCCCAGATTGGCGTGCCGGGCGCCTCGATCAGTTGGCCCGCGAATTGAAAATTGCCGGCCACCAACTGCCGGCCACGGGCATAAAGGCCGATCGACCGGGGTTCTGGCTGTGCGACAAAGCTGCGCGCGCCTTGTGCCCGCAGCGCACGCCACATCGCCAGCCGATTGCCAAGGCCCGCCCGCCCCATCTGTGATTCGATCCTGCCTGATTAACCCGTTGTTTCCGGGGCTTCGTGCAATCATAGCGGGAAGGGCGCGCAATGTCACCCGGCGGGCGGCTTGCCCGGCGGGCACAATCACGTCAAAGGTGTTGGGAATTTTGAACGAGGCGTAAAGTGACCCCCATTCTGGTGACCGGCGGGGCCGGGTATATCGGCTCTCATGCCTGCAAGGTGCTGGCGCGCGAAGGGTATCTGCCGGTGACGTTCGACAGCCTTGTCACGGGCTGGTCACAGGCGGTCAAATTCGGGCCGCTGGAACAGGGTGACCTGACCGACCGGGCGCGGCTGGATGAAGTGTTTGCGCGCTGGAAGCCTGCGGCGGTGATGCACTTTGCCGCGCTGTCTCAGGTCGGCGAGGCGATGGCGCAGCCGGGGCGGTATTGGCGCAACAATGTGCAAGGCTCGCTGACACTGATCGAGGCGGCGGTCGCGGCGGGGTGCAAGGATTTCGTCTTTTCCTCGACCTGTGCGACCTATGGCGATCAGGACGGGGTGCTGCTGGATGAAGATACGCCGCAAGCCCCCCTGAACGCCTATGGCGCGTCAAAGCGCGCGATTGAGGATATGTTGCGCGATTTCGCGGCCTCTGACGGGCTTAACCATGTGATTTTCCGCTATTTCAACGTGGCGGGAGCCGACCCCGAGGCGGAGGTGGGAGAGTTTCATCAGCCTGAAACCCATCTGATTCCGCTGGTGCTGGATGCGGTGGCGGGGCGCCGCGCGGCGTTGACGGTACATGGCACCGATTACCCCACGCGCGACGGTACTGCCTTGCGCGATTATGTGCATGTGATGGATCTGGTCGAGGCGCATGTCGCGGGTCTGCGCTGGTTGCAGGACGGCAAGGGCAGCCGGGTGTTCTGCCTTGGCACCGGCACCGGTTTTACCGTGCGAGAGGTGATTGCGGCGGCCGAGGCAGTAACGGGCAAGGTGGTGCCGATCACCGATGGCCCGCGCCGGGCGGGCGATGCCGTGGCGCTGGTTTCTGGCAGCGCGCGGGCCAAGGCCGAGCTGGGGTGGCAACCGAAACGCTCCACCATGGCGCAGATGATCGAGGATGCCGCGCGCTGGCATCGCGGCAATGGCTATGGTGCCTGATGGGCCTGCCATCGCGGTTCTGATGGCGACATATAACGGAGCCGCCCATCTGGCGGAGCAATTGGACAGCATTGCAGGGCAGACCCTGCCGCCGCGCTGGCTGGTGGTCAGCGATGATGGCTCCAGTGATGCGACGCTGGCCATTGTCGCAGGCTTTGCTTCGCAGCGCCGGGGCATTACGGTGACGGTGCTGCGCGGGCCGGGGCAGGGGGCGGCTGCGAATTTTCTGCATCTGCTGGCCCATGTGCCTGCGGGTGCCGATTTTGCGGCGCTGTCGGATCAGGATGATGTCTGGCTACCGGCCAAGCTGGCCGATGGGGTGGCATTGCTGGCGGCGACGAATCTGCCCACGCTGCTGGGGGCCAGAACGCTCGTCTGTGACGAGAATTTGCAAGCTGCACACCCGTCACCGTTGTGGCGCAGGCCCTTTGGCTTTGGCCATGCGCTGGTGCAAAGTTTCGCAGGCGGAAACACTATGATGCTGAATCGGGGGGCGATTGCCCTTGCGGCAGAGGCTGCGACCGAAGCGGGGCAGGTGGTGATGCATGATTGGTGGCTGTACCAGATCATCGCGGGGGCCGGGGGGCGGGTGGTGTTCGATGCCCGCCCGCAGCTTTACTATCGCCAGCACGGCGCGAACCAGATTGGTGCCAATCGCGGACCAATCGCCAAGCTGCACCGCCTGCGGGTGCTGCTGCGCGGCGATTTCCGGCGCTGGAACGGCATCAATCTGCGGGCGCTGCGGGCATCGGCCCATCGGCTGACGCCTGAAAATCGGGCGATTTTGCAGGGGTTCGCGCAATTGCGCGACCTGCCGCTTTGGCGAAGGATTGCACAGTTTCGCCGGTTGGGCCTGTATCGGCAGGGGCCTGCGGGCACGGTCTCGCTGTGGTTGGCGGTGGCGCTGGGGCGCCTGTAGGGCGGGCTGTCGTGGACTTGCCGCAGTTGCATTGTTAAAGTCGCGCCAAATTTCGTGCCTTGGAGAGTTGGCTTGCAGATTGAAGAAACCGCCCTGCCCGGAGTGGTCATTCTGACCCCGCGCCGTTTTGGCGACGACCGTGGCTTTTTCAGCGAAGTGTGGAACCGCGAGGTGCTGAAGGCGCGCGGCATCGACATTGATTTCGTGCAGGACAACCATTCGCTGTCGCGTCAGGTCGGCACGGTCCGCGGCCTGCATTACCAGTCGCCCCCCCATGCGCAGGATAAACTGGTGCGCTGTGGCGCGGGCGCGGTGCTGGATGTGGCGGTGGATGCGCGGGCAGGATCACCCACCTATGGCAAATGGGTTGCGGTGGAGCTGTCTGCGGCCAATGGCACGCAACTTTTGATCCCCAAGGGGTTCCTGCACGGCTTTGCCACGCTGCTGCCGGATAGTGAGCTGCTATATAAATGCTCCGACGTATATGCCCCGGCCTGCGATGGCGCGGTGCATTTTGCCGACCCCGATCTGGCGATTGAGTGGGGTCTTGATCCGGCAAAGGCGGTTTTGTCCGACAAGGACCGCGCGGCGCAATCGTTCCGCGATTTCAAATCTCCGTTCACATACGAAGGCTGAGGCGATGAAACTTCTGGTTACCGGGGGCGCGGGGTTCATCGGCTCGGCAGTGGTGCGGCTGGCGGTTTCGCGCGGGCATGAGGTGGTGAACCTTGATGCGCTGACCTATGCGGCCTGTCTGGACAATGTGGCCGAGGCGGCGAAATCGAACCTCTATTCGTTCGAGCAGGCCGATATTCGCGACCGTGCGGCGCTGGACCGGATTTTCGCCACCCACCGCCCCGATGCGGTGATGCATCTGGCGGCGGAAAGCCATGTGGACCGCTCCATCGACGGGCCGTCCGATTTCATCGAAACCAATATCACCGGCACCTTCAACATGCTGGAGGCGGCGCGGACCTATTGGGTGGCTCAGGGCAAACCGGCCTCGTTCCGGTTCCATCATATTTCCACCGATGAGGTGTTCGGCAGCCTGGGCGCCGAGGGACAGTTTACCGAAGAAACCCCCTATGACCCGCGCAGCCCCTATTCGGCATCGAAAGCGGCCAGCGACCATCTGGTGCGCGCTTGGGCCGAGACCTATGGCCTGCCGGTGGTGCTGACCAATTGCTCCAACAATTACGGGCCGTTCCACTTTCCGGAAAAGCTGATTCCGGTGGTTATCCTGAACGCGCTGCATGGCCGCCCGATTCCGGTTTACGGCAAGGGCGAGAATGTGCGCGATTGGCTTTATGTCGAAGACCACGCCGACGCCCTGCTGCTGGTGGTGGAAAAGGGCGTGGTCGGCCGCAGCTATAACATCGGCGGCGAGAATGAGCGGCGCAACATCGACCTGGTGCGGACGATCTGCGCGATTCTGGACCGAAAGCGCCCCAAAGCGGCCAGCTATGCCGACCAGATCACCTTTGTCACCGACCGCCCCGGCCATGATGCGCGCTATGCGATTGACCCGACCCGGATCCGTGACGAACTGGGCTGGCGCCCCTCTGTCACCGTGGAACAGGGGTTGGAGCGCACGGTGCAGTGGTATCTCGACAATGAGGCGTGGTGGCAGCCCCTGCTGGCCCGCGCCGGTGTGGGCCAGCGGCTGGGCAAGGCGTGAGCGACCTGTTCTTCATCGCCAGCAAGACGCTTGGCATGGTGGCCCGTGCCGAGACCTGGATGGTGTTCTGCCTGACCTTTGCCACCATTGCCCTGTGGCGGGGGCGCTTGCGGGTGGCGCGGGTCTGGGGCACGGCGGCGTTCGTGCTGGTGGCGGGACTGACGGTATTTCCCTTGGGCGATCCGCTTTTGCGGGGGCTGGAGGCGCAGTATCCCGCCAACCCGCCGCTGACCAAGGTCGATGGCATCATCGTGCTGGGCGGGGCCGAAGACATCGCCCCCTATCGCCGCTGGGGCCTGCCCGCGCTGAATGACGCGGGCGAACGTGCGATCGCGGGCGCCGAACTGGCGCGGAACTTTCCGGGGGCCAAGGTGATCTACACCGGTGGTACCGCCGCCCTGACCGGAGACGATGCGCCGGGTGATCCTTCGGCCATCGTCCGGCAGGTCTGGCTGGGTCTTGGCGTTCCCGAGGACAGGATCATGGTGGAAGGGCTGTCGCGCAACACGTCGGAAAACGCGCGGTTTACCTGGGATTTGGTGCAACCTGCACCGGGGCAGACCTGGGTTCTGGTCACCTCAGCCTTTCATATGCCACGATCGATGGAGACATTCACCCGCGCCGGCTGGACCGGACTGGTGGCCTGGCCGGTCGATTACCGGTCGGGCGATTCGTGGGGTTGGCGGTTGGATGAACATCTGTCCGATCTGGATGTGGCGCTAAAGGAATATCTGGGCCTTGTGGCCTATCGGTGGGCGGGGAAGTGATGCGGCTTTTGGTGTTCGGGCAAACGGGTCAGGTGGCCCAGGAATTGCAGCGGCGGCTGCCTGCGGGCGTGGCCGCGCGGTTCCTGTCGCGCGCTGAGGCTGATCTGGCCGACCCTGCCGCTTGTGCGGCGGCGGTTGCCGGGGCCGAGGTGGATGCGGTGATCAACGCCGCCGCCTGGACCGCCGTGGACAAAGCCGAGGCTGAGGAGGCCGCGGCAACCGTGGTGAACGGCGATGCGCCCGCGGCAATGGCGCGGGCGGCGGCGGCGCGGGGCCTGCCGTTCCTGCATATTTCTACCGATTATGTGTTTGACGGGCAGGGCAAGGCGGCGTTTCGGCCCGATGATCCCGTGGCACCTTTGGGCGCCTATGGCCGGTCAAAACTGCTGGGCGAACAAGGGGTTCGCGCGGCGGGGGGCAACAGCCTGATCCTGCGCACGTCGTGGGTGTTTTCGGCCCATGGCGCGAATTTCGTGAAAACCATGCTGCGTCTGGGGGCAGAGCGCGAGGAATTGCGCGTGGTGGCCGACCAGATCGGCGGGCCGACCCCTGCCGATGCGATTGCCGATGCGCTGCTGGTTGCGGCACGGGCGATGGTGGGCGGGGCCACGGGGGGCACGCATCATTTCTCGGGTGCGCCCGATTGCAGTTGGGCTGATTTCGCCCGTGCCATCATGGCAGAGGCCGGGCTGGCGGCGCGGATCACCGATATTCCAACCTCGGCCTATCCCACGCCCGCAACGCGGCCTCCGAACAGCCGGATGGACTGTTCGGCGCTGAAAACCGCCTTTGGTATTGCACGCCCCGATTGGCGCGCGGCCTTGGCCCGCGTGATTAAAGATTTGAAGAAGGACGCATGAGCATGGAACGCAAAGGCATTATTCTGGCAGGCGGGTCGGGCACGCGGCTTTATCCGATCACCCATGCGGTGTCGAAACAGCTGATGCCGATCTATGACAAGCCGATGATCTATTATCCGCTGACGGTCTTGATGCTGGCGGGCATCCGGCAGATTGCCATGATCACCACGCCGCAGGATCAGGACGCCTTCCGCCGCGCGCTGGGCGATGGCAGCCAGTGGGGCATCAGCCTGACCTATATCACCCAAGCCAGCCCCGATGGTCTGGCGCAGGCCTATACCTTGGCCGAGGATTTTCTTGCCGGTGCGCCGTCTTGCATGGTGTTGGGCGACAACATCTTTTTCGGCCACGGCCTGCCCGACATGCTGATGGCGGCAAGTGCGCAAGAGGTGGGTGGCACGGTATTCGGCTATCACGTCGCCGACCCGGAACGCTATGGCGTGGTCGATTTCGACGCGGATGGCCGGGTGCGGTCGATCATCGAAAAGCCGAAAGCGCCGCCCTCGAACTATGCTGTGACGGGGCTGTATTTCCTTGACGGGCGCGCGCCGGAACTGGCGCGGAAGGTCAAGCCGTCGGACCGCGGAGAGCTGGAGATCACCAGCCTGTTGGAGCTGTATCTGGCCGAAGGTGCCTTGCGGGTGGAAAAGATGGGTCGGGGGTTTGCTTGGCTGGACACCGGCACCCATGACAGCCTGCTGGACGCGGGAATCTTCGTGCGCACCCTGCAAAAGCGGCAGGGGATGCAGACCGGCTGCCCGGAAGAAGTGGCCTACGGCAAGGGCTGGATTTCGGCGGCAGAGTTGCGGGCGGTGGCGGACAAGCTGTCGAAGAACGATTACGGTCGGCACCTGCGCTCGATTCTGGACGAGCGGTAAACGGCCCCCTCCCCTTTGGCAGAGGGAGGTGCTCTGTGCTGCCTAGCGCAGCCAAGGCGGTTGGCGACCCAGCATCAGATGATCGTGGTGTTCAATCGCCTTGGCGATTCGCGCATAGTAAAACAACCGCCCATCCTCCAGCACCGCGCCCGCCGTGCAAAGATCGCGTAAAAGCGGCATCGAGTGGGACACGATCACCGCGCCTGCGGTTTGCAGCCGTTGCCGCAGGATCGCGCTGCTTTTGCGGGCAAAGGCGCCGTCGCCCACCGCCGTGACCTCATCAATCAGGTAGGTATCGAACGGCACCGCCATGGAAATGCCAAAGGCCAGACGGGCGCGCATTCCTGACGAATAGCTGCGGATCGGCAGGTGAAAATGTGGGCCGAGGCCCGCGAAATCCTGCACGAAATCAAGCGCCTGATCGGTATCGACGCCGTAGATACGGGCGACGAACCGGGTGTTTTGCGCCCCGGTCATGTCGGCGTGAAAGCTGCCGGCAAAGCCAACAGGCGAGGAAATCGTGCCATCCAAGGTGATGCGCCCCGCATCGGGCTGCAAGGTGCCTGCCAGCATCGACAGCAGGCTGGATTTGCCCGCACCATTTCGCCCCAACAGGCCCACCGATAGCCCGGTGGGAAAGGTGAAATTCAGGTTCCGCGCCACGGTTTTCTGCGTGCCGTCAAGGCGGAAGGTTTTCTGCACGCCCTCCAGCCTGATCATCGCCGGTCGCGCAGGCTGTAATAGATCAGCAGGGCAATGCCCCACAGCAGCAGGGAAAAGCCAAGAACCATGCCGGTCAGGGTGATGCGGCGGGGATATTCGGCGGTTTCGGCCAGCGTGGGGGTAACATAGGTGGCCAGATAGCGGCTTTTGCGCTGGGCTTCGGCGCGGGCATTGTCATAGGCGGTCAGGGCCGCGACATAGGCGCGCTCGGCAAATTCACGTTCAACGCCAAGACGTTCGAACTCTCCCAGTTTGGTGGAATAGGTGTCGCCCTCACCGCCAAAGCGGGCGCGCTCCTGCGCGATCAACTGGTCGATCACCTCGATCCGCCGCTGCGCATTGGTGACGCGCGGGTCGCTGGGCTGCGCGGTCGCGCTGACAAGGTTCAGTTCGACCATCGCGGCGGCCATTTGCGCCTCCAGTGTGTGAACGATGCCCATCTGGCCGCGGATGTCATCGGAGGGATCGACGATCTGGCTGGTGGAGCGGAACTGCGTCAGCGCCACGCGGGCGGCGGACAGACGGGTTGTCGCCTGATCCAGATCGGCCTTGGCATAGCGGGTGGCGTCAGTGCGGGCTACCTCGGTCAAGGCATTGATCTTGGCCGATGATTCCTCGATCACCGCTTGCACCACGGCCTGCGCCTCGGCGGCGGTGAAGGCATGGGCCGACACCTCGATCAGGCCGGTGGAATGATCATAATCGACCGTCACGACACGCTGCCAGAAGCGGGTCAGCCCCTCAACCGATGCGGCGGGATCAAGGCCGAATACCGGATCTCCGGGCGCTGTAAAAAGCTGGCGCAGGTTCAGCCGGGCATCGATGCGCTGCGCCATTTCCTGACTTTGGATGTATTCGTAAAGGATGTTGCTGTCGGATGCGACCGTTGCCGATACGCTGGTCAAGCCCGAAAGCCCCGACAGCATTCCCAGCGCAGTCGAGGTTTCCTCGGACCGCACGGCGAACCCGGCGGAGGAGGCGAACTGATCCTGCGCCACGCCGTACAGATAGCCGCCCGTCATCAGCGTGGGCAGGGCGACGCAGGCCAGAAACCCGCCCGCCATGCCCCAATGCCTGCGGCGCAGACGGGCTGGGTGGGCAAGGCCGGGCAGGGCCGTGGCGGGGGAAAGTGGGGTGATCGCGTTCAACGGGGTCTGCCTTCTGCCAGAAACCTGCGGCACAGGCTGCGGGCAAAAGGTGGATAAACCATAAATTAGGACAGGCATGATGTTCTGGCCCTGTTCCAGAAGGGGCCAACCATGTCCGCACGCCGATTTGCCACCATAAGATCCGTCACCGCGCTGATGCTGCGCGAGATGGGGTCAACCTATGGCCGCTCTCCCGGCGGGTATCTTTGGATGGTGATTGATCCGGTGGCTGGGGTGGCACTGCTGACGCTGGTGTTTTCACTGTTCCTGTACACACCGCCGCTGGGCCGCGATTTTGCGCTGTTTTATGCGACCGGATTGCTGCCCTTTACCTATTATACCGAGGTGTCGGCCAAGATCGGGCAGTCGATCCGCGCGGTCAGGCCGCTGCTGGCCTATCCGTCGGTGACCTATCTGGACGCGATTCTGGCAAGGTTCTTCTTGAACACGCTGACCAGTCTGATGGTGTTCCTGCTGCTGATCCTTGGCATCCTCGGGTTGTCGGGCGAAGTTGTTCACTTGCGCACGGCTAGGTTGCTGGACGGGTTCGGGATGCTGGCGGTGATGGCGCTGGGGTTTGGGGCGCTGAACTGTTTTCTGTTCGGCCTTTTCCCGGTGTGGGAGCGGGTGTGGAACATCCTTAACCGCCCGCTGTTCATGGTGTCTGGGGTGTTCTTCCTGGTCGATCAGATGCCGCAGCCGATGCGGGGCTTGCTGATGCTGAACCCGCTGACCCATGCACTGGCCGAGGTGCGTGCAGGGATTTATGCCACCTATGATGCGCCCTTCGTGCAGCCGGTCTATCCCTATGCGGTCGGGCTGGTGGCGTTGTTCTTCGGGCTTTTGCTGCTGAACCGGCATCACCGTTTCCTGGCGATCGAAGGGGCATGATGGAAACGAAGCATAAACATTTACCCTGATAGGGTCTGAGTCGTCGGTTCCAGAAGGGGCTTTGGAATGAAGATGGCAGAAGGGCTGGGGCGCTTGCGGGCGTTTGTGCGGGCGATGGCTTTGGGCGGGGCAGAGCGGCGGTATCGCCGGGCGGTTCTGCGCAGCGGGCTTTTTGACAGGGCGTTTTATCGCGGGGCCTATCCGGGGCTGAACCCGATCTATCGCCGGTTTCCCGAAAACCACTTCATCGTTCATGGTGAGGGGATGGGCTATCGCCCCAACCCCGATTTCGTGCCCCATGACTATTTGCGGCTGAACCCCGATGTGGCGGCTGCGGGCCTGCGACCGTTCCTGCATTTCGTGACCATCGGCCATGCCGAGGGGCGCCCGATGCGTGATGTCTCTCCCAAAGAGGTGTTGCCTGCCATCGAGATGCCGGTGCTGCGGCTGGATCCGGCACGCGCCAAGGCAGAGCAGGCCATTGTGGTGCATGTGTTCTACCCCGACCTGTGGCCAGAGTTTCGTAGCATCCTGCGCGGGATCGAGGTGGGCTATGACCTGTTTGTGACGCTGACTTGGCGCGGGGAGGAGTCTGATCGACTGAAAGCGCTGATCCAGAAGGATTTTCCGCGCGCGACCGTGGTGGCGGTGCCGAACCGGGGGCGCGACATCCTGCCATTCCTCCATCTGGTCAATGCTGGTGTGCTGGACGGCTATCGTGCGGTGGCCAAGCTGCACAGCAAGAAATCGCCGCATCGGGTAGATGGCGATCAGTGGCGGCGGCATCTGATCCGGGGGATTTTGCCGGAAAACGGGCTGGCCACACGGTTGGCGGCGTTTCTGGCCGATGATCAGGCCGGGATCTGGGTGGCCGACGGGCAGCATTTCAAGGGGGCTGCATGGTGGGGATCAAACCTTGCCTGTGCGCGTCAGCTTCTCGCGCGGATCGAGGTGGGGGTCGAGGCAGAGGCGTTGGCCTTTCCAGCAGGCTCTATCTACTGGCTGAAACCATTGGTCGTGGGGCTGCTGAAATCGCTGCGCCTGACGCCTCAGATGTTCGAGGAAGAGGCGGGCCAGTTGGATGGCACGCTGGCCCATGCGGTCGAACGGGCGCTGGGCTATCTGGCGGCCTCGGCCGGATTGCAGGTGCGGCAGGCGTCAGAAGTGGTGGCGCGGCCCGCAGCGCAACGGGTGCGACCGCGGCTGGTCTCGGCGTTCTACTTGCCACAGTTTCATCCTGTGCCGGAAAATGACGCCTGGTGGGGGCGTGGCTATACCGAGTGGCGCGCGGCGATTGCGGCGCCCTCGTGCTATGCGGGGCATCTGCAACCGATGCTGCCCGCCGATCTGGGGTTCTACGACCTGCGCGCCACAGAGGTGATGGGCGCGCAGGCGGCGCTGGCGCGGCAGGCCGGAGTGGATGCGTTCTGCGTCTATCACTACTGGTTCGACGGGCGGCAAGTGCTGGATGCACCCTTGCGCGGGCTGTTGCGCCGTCCCGAAGTGGAATTTCCGTTCTACCTGTGTTGGGCCAATGAAAGCTGGCGGCGCAACTGGGACGGGCTGTCGGGCGAGGTTTTGTTGAACCAAAGCTATGCCCCGGGGTTCGAGGCGGCTCTGGCCGAAAACCTCGCGCGCTACATGCGCGATCCGCGTTATTTGCGCCCCGATGGCAGGCGTCCCCGGCTGATGATCTATCGCCCAGAGGACCTGCCCGACCCTGCTGCCAATGTGGCGCGGCTGCGCGACGCGCTGCGCGGGTTGGGTGTGGGCGAGGTGGAACTGGGCGCAGTCAGCTTCCATATCGCGGGGCCGCAGGTGGTGGTGGCGGATGTGTTTGATTTCTGGGTGGAAATGCCGCCGCATGGGTTGGTGACTGCCGAGGATTACCTGTTCGGCGGCCCGCAGGGCAACCGGATGCCGGTGCCGGTCAGCGCCGGGTTTCGTGGGCTGGTCTATGATTATGCGCGGGTTGCCGCCCGGGCGGTTTCGCCCGAATATCGCGCGGGCCTGCCCGCCAATACCATTGCAGGCATCATGCCGGGCTGGGACAATACCGCCCGGCGCGGCATGGCCGCCCATATCGCCTACGGTGCCCATCCCGGCAGCTTCCGGGTCTGGTTGCGGGCGCTGATGCGCGAGGGCCTGGCCGGCTCCTACCGGCAGGAACTGTTCATCAACGCGTGGAATGAATGGGGCGAAAAGGCGGTGATGGAGCCGAGCCAGACTTTTGGCGACCTTTGTCTACAGGTGCTGGCAGAGGCGACGATGGCTGAAAACATGCACAGGGCAACGGCGGCAGGCGACGGTGGGCAGTCAATGCCCCGATGGGCGACGGCATAGGGGGCGGGCATGGCGCGGGTTGTCCTGCATATCGGTACACACAAGACGGCGACCACCACATTGCAAGAGACGTTTCGGCTGAACGCCGGGCATCTGGCGCGGCATGGGCTGATCTATCCGCAGATTGATGCGCGCCACAGCGGTCACCATGGGCTGGTGACCGATTGGAATCCGCTGCCGGCTGTCTATCATCTGCCCGGCGGGTCTGTGGCGGCGCTGCGGGGAATTGCGGCGGCACATGCCGCGGGTGAGGCGACGGTTCTGTTGAGCAGCGAAGAGTTTTCGCGCGGGGCTAAGGGCACCTGCGTTGATTTTGCAGCGGTGCGTGCAGCGCTGGCCGGGTTTGACCGGATAGAGGTGGTTTGTGTCCTGCGCGAGCAGTGGCGGTTTTTGCAGTCGGTCTATGTCGAGGTGTCGAAGACCCGCCCGCCGCGCCGCCCGCCCGACCTTTTGGCCGAGGCATTGGCGGGCGACATGACCGAGGGGCTTTGGCTGGATTATAACCTGCTTTACGATCACCTGCTGACGGCCTTTGCGCCTGAGGAAATCAGCTTTCTCGACTTTGATCAGGCGGTGCGGGCCGAGGGCGGGATTGTGGGCCACCTGCTGGCGCATCTGGGTTGCGCGCCCGGTCCGCTGCAAATGGCGGTCGAGGGACAGGCGAACCGCTCGGCCCCGCCGTTGCCGGTCTGGGGTGCCAATCTGATCGCCGAACCCTATGCTGCGCCCGATTGGCTGGTGCAGGCCATGCTGGGCGGGTTCGAGGCAGAGACCGGTCGCCTCGCCAGCGCCGGTTGTCTGTGGAGCCGGGCCGAGATGCTGCGCCTGCTGGCCTATGCCGCTCCGCGCAACGCCCGGCTGGCGGCACGTCTGGCGCCGATGCAGCCCGGATTTGCCGTCACCGCCAGCGCCCCGCCCCCGGATGCCATCCACCGCGAAGACATCTCGCCGGGGTTCTGGATGCGGGGCGCGCGTTGGATGTTCGCGGCCCAGGGCCGCAAGACGATGCAGGCAGCCTAGGGGCGGCGCAGGGTTGCGGATCGTTGCGAGGGTGTTGAGGGCGGGGCGCTCGTCGGCAAGCCGCACTGAAGATGGCAATGCAGGGTTGCGGGTCGGATATGGCTGCGGCCCTGCGGGACTTTGTGACCGGGGAGTCGGCGAAATTGACTGCGGCAAAAGCACCTGGCAGCAGAGGTCTGGCGCCAGACCCATAGCAGACAAGCGCCGCCCATGATGTGCCACCCAAAAATCCCCTGGCCTCTGAAAGCGTTGATCTGAAGCACTTGGCCCGAAAACATCACGCTGAAAGCAAGGGCATCAAACATCATGCCAACCGCCCGGCAAGTGTAACGGCTTCGCCGAAGGGTGCAGGGGGCAATGGTGCAAGGGTCAATGGTGCGCTGGGCCGTGCGCCTTGTTGTCTGGGGCAAGGTGGTCGGGGCATGTGGCCGCCTTTGACCAAGGCCCGCATCGCTTAGTGACTTTGCGATCACGGCTGGCAGAGACAGAAGGTCTGCCTTTCGCTTATTACACCGATTGTTCAGCGGGCCAGCGCAGGCAGGTTTGCAGGGTGACGGCGGTTTCTTCGCCGGGTGGCAGGGTGAAATCCCACGCAAGGATGCCGTGCTGCCCGTCAACATTGGTCGTGCTGGGGGCAGGATCGGCGGTGAAGGGTGATCTGCAAATCCGCTTGTTCGGAATAGGGCACCTGATCCAGAAGGTGGATCGGCCAGCTTTCCTGCGTCAGATTCCTGATCTTCAGCACCGCCGTCTCGGTCCGCTCGGTATCGGAAGACAGGAGGCCACGGTCGCCTTCGTTGCGGGTGGGCATGTCGCGGGTCAGCAGCAGCCCCTCGATTGCGCCAAAACCGATGGAGGTTTCGGCGCCGGGGCAAGTTTGCCCAGCCAGACCGACCCCACCAGATTGCCGTCGCGCAGCAACAAGGCCTGACCGGGCAGCAGGATTTCCGGCGAAGGATTGACAAAACGGGCGACGACGAAGGCCGTCGCATCCTGGCGCGGCACGGCATTGGCCTGCACCTGCGGTTCGGTTGTGATCTGGCCAAAGGCAAGGCGGAGGTTTTCAGCACCAGAGGCAACATCGACCGGATCGGGGTAGGTATAGATGACCAGATCGCCCTGCATTGTGGGCTGCACGATTATGGGTTCAGACACCGGGGTGGCTTCGTCAATCGCACCTGCGGCCATACGCTCTTTCGCGCTTTCTTCGGGGTCGAACAGGCGGCGAAGCTCTGGGTAGAGGGGCGAAGGGGCGGCCTGCGCAGCCTCGGCGCGGGCGGCCAATGCGGCCTGTTTAGCGGCCAGAACGCCGCTGCGACGGTCTGGGCCGGGGTCATGATGTCTGCGGGAAGGGACAGGCGGTCGGTGTGCAGCGACCAGGCCCCGATGCTGACACCGTGAGAGGCGGACAGCCGGATCGGCCTGGCATCGATCTGGGCCGGAAGGTCGGCGATGACCACCCGATGACGGCCCGGGGCAGCGGTAAAGACCACATCGCGGGTGACCTGCGCGCCCTCATCATACACCGTGACCTGCGTGATATGGCCGTTGGCGGCCAAAGTATCGCCAACGGCGGGCGATGCGAGGAGGGTGAGCAAGGCAAGAAAGCGCATGACTGGTCCTTTCACTGTTAGGGGGCAGAGCGACGGTGCGCGCGGCGGCAGGCAAGTAGGGTGCTGGAACCGGGGTCATCTGCCGCCAGTCGGTCATGTGGCCGCCCTTGTTCTGCCCTGCGGGGCTGTCAAATGGCGGGCAATAGCCGGGCGTTGCGCGATCACGCAATGGTGCGGCCCCGGCCCGGTCTAACCGGCGTAGGGTAACTGTGTTGAACGGAGCGGGACCGATGCACCACCTTTTTGCCTCTCTGGCGTTGATTATCGCAGGGTTGTTTTCAGGCCCGATGGCTATGGCTGCCGAGCCGGTGCAAAGCTATGACGACAGCGAGGATGAGGGCGAAGATGCCCTGCTGACCGAGGCGCGCGACAGCCTGCAACGCGGCAATCCGGCTGTGGCGGTGACGCTGATGTGCCGTCTGACCGCGCATAACCCAGAGGATGCGTTGGCCTGGGCCATGCTGGCAGAAGCGCATGAGGCGTTGGGCCAGCGCGGCGAAGCAGAAGAGGCGCGGGCGCGGGTTTAAGCCGGATAGTGCGAGGCGCGAGGCGCATCCGGGTGGGTTCTTGATCTCACTACACTGGCACAAAAGAAAACGCCCCCGAAGGCCGGGGGCGCTTTGAAACTATCAGCGGTGGATCAGCCCTTTTTCAGGCAGCGGTTGCCCAGCACTTCGGCGATCTGCACCGCGTTCAGGGCTGCGCCTTTGCGCAGGTTATCCGACACGCACCACAGCGAGATTCCGTTGTCGATGGTGCTGTCCTGACGGACGCGGCTGACGAAGGTGGCATAGTCGCCCACGCATTCGACCGGGGTGACATAGCCACCGGCCTCACGCTTGTCGACCAGCATGACACCCGGGGCCTCGCGCAGAATGTCTTGCGCCTCTTGCCAGTCCAGCGGCTCTTCGAACTCGATGTTGATCGCTTCGGAATGGCCGACGAAAACCGGCACGCGCACGCAAGTGGCCGTGACCTTGATCTTGGGATCAAGGATCTTTTTCGTTTCGGCCACCATCTTCCATTCTTCCTTGGTCGAACCATCGTCCAGGAAAACGTCGATATGCGGAATCACGTTGAAGGCGATCTGCTTGGAGAACTTTTTCGGGGCCACTTCCTGACCGGGGACATAAAGACCCTTGGTCTGGTCCCACAGCTCGTCAATGCCTTCCTTGCCGGCGCCGGACACCGACTGATAGGTCGCCACCACCACGCGCTTGATGCGGGCGCGGTCATGCAGCGGCTTCAGCGCCACGACCATCTGCGCGGTCGAGCAGTTGGGGTTGGCGATGATGTTCTTGGCCTTGTAGCCATCGACGGCCTCGGCATTCACCTCTGGCACGACCAGCGGAACCTGCGGGTCATAGCGGTAGAGCGACGAGTTATCGATCACCACGCAGCCCGCTGCAGCGGCCTTGGGCGCGTAAACCTTGGTCGCATCCGACCCCACGGCGAACAGCGCAATGTCCCAGCCGGTGAAATCGAAAGTGTCGAGGTCTTTGGTCTTGAGAGTCTTGTCGCCAAAGCTGACTTCAGTGCCCAAGGATTTGCGCGATGCCAGCGCAGCAATCTCGTCCACCGGGAACTCGCGCTCGGCGAGGATGTTCAGCATTTCGCGGCCCACGTTGCCCGTGGCACCCGCGACGACGACCTTATAGCCCATCGGGGTCTCTCCTTAACCGTTCCTGACCGTCAGGAACGGGGCCTGTTAGCGCATAGGGGGCTGGGGGGAAAGCGGATTCTAGGTCGCGGCAATCTGGGCAAAGCGATGGTCGCGCGCCATGAGCGCCTGAACAAAGGCGCGCTCGGCCGCAAAGTCATGCGGCACCTGTTCGGCGGTGCGGCGGCCAGACAGGGAAAGGGTGGTGAAGAAGTCGAACCCGTAGAGCCTGATCTCGCGCGCGTGGCTGCGTGACAAAAGGTCGATCAGCATCAGGCCGGTGGTGGGCGGGGCACCCAGTTCGGCCTTCAAGCGGTTGAAATGGCTTAGTTCGGGCAGATGAAAGCCGGGGCTGGCAGCAATGGCAAAAGGCAGGCGTTTCCTTTTGTGGCTCATCCACAGCACGCGGGCCGGGCCAAGGCGGTCAAGGTCGGCCTGCGGGATTGAGGTGGCCAGTGCCAGAATATCGGTGCGGGTGCCGTGGCTGACAGCGCTGGGCATCGGCGCGCGGTTGATGCGAATGACCAGATCGGCGGCGTCAATCTCTGCGCCGCGCTGGCCTTCGGCAAGACTGCGGGCATTGCCGATCAGGGCAACCGATTTCCCCGCCAGTTGCGCCATCACCTCGGATTCCGGCACCGACAGGCGTTGCAGCGTGCCCTCATCCCGCAGGGTGCGGGCCAGCAGGAAACGCAGGCGGTTCATGGCCGGGCCAGCAGGTCGCGGTAAAGGGCGACGAGGGTGGCCGCCTCATCCTCTATCCGGTGATGGGCCAGCACATGGGCGCGGGCGGCGGTGGCCCCTGCCGCAAGGCGGGTGGGGCTGTCGATCCAGTCGCGGATTGCTTCGGTCAGGGCGGGGCCGTCATCGGGCGCAATCAGGGTGCCAGTTTCGGGGGTGATCAGGGTTTCAAACGCGCCGACGCGGGTGGCGACCACGGGCACACCTGCGGCCATCGCCTCCAAGGGGGTCAGGCCAAAGCCTTCCCAGCGGGCGGGGGCGGTGAACAGGTCCAGCGCCTGATAGTGGCGGACAACCTGATCCCACGGAATTTCGCCGAGAAAGCGAACCCGGTCTTCAATCCCCGCCGCGCGCAGTTTCGCCAGTTGGTCGGCGTGAAAGCCGCGGTTGTCGTCGGTGATCAGGCCGGTGAAGATCACAATCGCCTTCGGGCGCGCAGGCAGCAGGGCGCAGGCGGTATCGACCAACAGATCCACCCCCTTTTGCGCCCGCACCCGGCCAAAGCAGCCGATCAGCAGGGCATCTTCGGGCAAGTTAAGCGTGCGGCGCAGGGCAGACTTGTCGGCCGCAGGCTGAAAGGTCTCGCAATCGACGCCGTGCATCACCACGGTCGCGGGCACCTGCAGATAGCCCTTTGCCTTGTCTGAGGTGGCCACCACCAGCTCCATCTGACGGATCAGCCAGCGGGTGAACCCTTTGTGGTGGCGCTGCGCGGCAGAGGTGAACATCATCCGCAAGCGGCGGCGAAAGATGTGGCGCAGGATCAGGCCAAGCGCCATTTCGGTATTGCGCCGCGCGTGCCAGACCCGCCAGCGGCGGCGCGGCAGGGTCAGGCAGGCGGTCAGCGGAATGTGGGGCAGGTCGGGCGGCAGGCCCGGCCCGGTGGTGACAATGCCGATCTGGAGCGCTTGAATCGGGATCAACCGCACCACGGTGGCGGTGACGCCCGACAGGCGGCGCTTGAGGTTGGGGGCAATCACCTCGATCTGATCGGCGTTCGGCATGGGGGTTCCGCGATTGGCTGTCCTTGCCTAGCGCAATCGCCGTCCGCGCGAAAGCCGGTCAGTCGGTGCGGTCCTGCGCGAACAGGTAGATCAGCAAACCCGCGCCCACCAGGGCCGCGTAAAACCAGAAGATCGCAGTATAGGGCAGCGACGTTGGGGCTGAATTCAGCAGGTCCGCCGGGGGCGTCAGCGCCTTGTTGATCCGCCCCGTCACCATCTGCATCAACCCGGCAGAGCCGATGCCGAACAGGTTGATCAGCGCAACCCCGCGCCCCACCAGATGCGTCGGCAGAAAGGCGCGGCCATGGGCCATGACCATGGGAAAGGTCGCCCCGAAAAAGCCCACGCCCATCAGCAGGGCGACCGTGGGCCACCCCTGCCTATTGGCCATGGTGCCCAAGGCCAGCAGGCAGGCCATCAGCAGGGCATTCCCTCCAAAGTTCAGCCATTTGCGGCTGCGTAAAACACGCTCCATCGGGCCATAGGCAAAGTTGCCCGCCACCATCGCCAGCCCCATTGCCAATGAGACCCAGGCGATCGCCTTGGCATCCGCACCGAACACATCGCGATACCATGGCCCGATCCACAGGCCCCGGATACCCGCAGACGGCGCATAGCAAACGAACATCAGCAGGAAGATCGGCCACAGCGCGGGAATGCGCAACAGATCAAGCACCGATCCGCGCTGTTCATGGCGCAGCCGCTCCGGGTCGCGCACCAAAAACAGAATCGCCAGCGCCACGGCTGCGGTGATCGCGGCCAATGTGCCAACAGTTGCGCGCCAGCCCATCGCCTCGACCGCAGCCGACAGCGGGATCGAGGCGGCGATATTGCCAAGGCTGCCGATGCCGATCACCACCCCCGCCAACGTGCCAAATACGGCGGGCGAAAAGACGCGGGCAAAGATGTAATAGCTGGCCATCAGCACCGGCGCGCAGCCCGCCCCGATCAGCACCATGGCCAGCTTTATCATGCCCACCCCCGTGGCCATGGCAAAGATCGCCGCCCCCAGCGCGCCCACCGCCAGTAGCAGGCCCGCGGTCAGCCGCGGCCCGATCCGGTCAAGCGCCGCCCCCACCGGCAGCTGCATCGCGGCAAAGGCCAGAAACCACCAGCCCGAGGCTTCGGCCAGCATCTCGGGCGTAGCGCCCAGATCCTGCGCCAGAACTGGCGTCAGCACCGCCAGAAAGGCGCGGTAGAACTGTGACAGGACATAGCCCAGAACAAGGGCGGCGATGCCGGTTCTCATGGGTCAGGCCGGTTGCGCCATCAGCGGCTTTTCCCGCACAGGCAGGTGGACGATGGCCGAAAAGGCACCAACCCCCACGCCGATCCACCAGACAAGGGTATAGTCGCCGGTCAGGTCATACATCTTGCCGCCCAGCCAGACCCCCAGAAACCCGCCGATCTGGTGCGACAAAAACACGATGCCATAAAGCGTGCCCATGTAGCGCAGCCCGTAGATATGCGCGACAAGGCCCGAGGTCAGCGGCACGGTCGCCAGCCACAGTGCGCCCATGACGGCCGAAAACACCAGAACGGTGGCGGGCGTCATCGGCAGGCTGATGAAGATGGCCGCCGCCACGGTGCGGGCGACATAGATGCCCGACAACAGGTATTTCTTGGTATAGCGCTTGCCCAAGGCCCCGGCAAAGATTGACCCGGCGATGTTGAAGATGCCGATGACCGAAATGGCGATAGCCCCCAGCGCCGAGGTGCTGGTGATGCCCAGATCGGCCAGAATGCCGCCCGCCGCGATGGGGCCGCAACGCTCGGTCACAAAGGCGGGAAAGTGGGCGGTGATGAAGGCCAGCTGATATCCGCAAGAGAAAAAGCCAAGGAAGATCATGCTGAAGGATGGATCCTTGAACGCCCGCTTCACGACGGTGCCGATCGATTCCTCCAGTTCCGCCCGCGTGGCGACATGGGGGCTGCGCAGGAAAGGCACGGCGAACAGGGCGCACAGGATCAGCCCGGCAAAGATCAGGAACACGGTCTGCCACGGGAAATAGCCCAGCAAAATCTCGGCCAGCGGCGCGCCGAATACCTGCCCGGCAGATCCGGCGGCGGTGGCGATGCCCAAGGCAAGGCTGCGGTTTTCGGGCGAAGAGGCGCGGCCGACAACAGCCAGCACCACGCCAAAGCCGGTGCCCGCGATGCCAAAGCCAACGATGATTTCCAGCAGCCAATGCTGCCCCGGCGTTACTGCGAAGGATGACGCGACCAGCCCCGCCGCATACATGATCGCCCCCAGGATCACCGCCTTGCGATCCCCGAACTTTTCGGCCAGCGCGCCAAAGATCGGCTGCCCGATACCCCAGGCCAGGTTCTGGATGGCGATGGCCAGACTGAAATCGGCGCGCGCCCAGTGAAACTCGGTCGCGATGGGCAGCTGGAACATCCCGAAGCTGGCCCGGATCGAAAAGCCCAGCATCAGGATCAGGCATCCGGCGATCAGAACGGGGGTAACAAGCGGGGCGCGGGCTGCGGCGGTCATGGCATCTCTCCTGCAAGTGGCGCAAATTGCGCCCGTCCTGCGGGGCGGTCAATCGCAATATTGTGATGGGAACAATCTGAAAAATTGCGGGTTCTGCAACGCAGAAAACCCCGCTAGACTGCCTGAAAGAAAATGGAAAAGGTGCAGGCATGGGTGATTGGTGGCGTGGTGCGGTGGTCTATCAGGTCTATCCCCGGTCGTTTCAGGATGACAATGGCGACGGGGTGGGCGACCTGAAGGGCATCACTCGCCGGTTGCCGCATATCGCCCAATTGGGCTGTGATGCGGTCTGGCTGTCACCGTTTTTCACCTCGCCCATGCGGGACATGGGCTATGACGTTTCGGATTACCGCAATGTCGACCCGGTGTTCGGCACGCTGGCCGATTTTGACGACCTGATTGCCACGGCGCATGACCTTGGCCTGAAGGTGATCATCGATCAGGTGTTGAACCATTCGTCAGACCAGCACCCCGCCTTTGCCGAAAGCCGCAAGGACAGGGTGAACCCCAAGGCTGATTGGTATGTCTGGGCCGACCCCAACCCCGATGGCACGCCACCGAACAACTGGCTGTCGGTCTTTGGCGGGTCCGCCTGGACATGGGATGCCCGGCGGCACCAGTATTACTTCCACAACTTTCTGGCCAGCCAGCCCGACCTGAACTTTCACAATCCGGCTGTGCTGGACTGGCACGAGGAAACCCTGCGCTTCTGGCTGGACCGCGGGGTGGACGGGTTCCGGTTTGATACGGTGAACTATTTCTTCCACGATCTGCGCCTGCGCAGCGATGCGGCCGATTGGCGGAACAAGGACAAGCCCGACGCCAACCCCTATGAGATGCAGTATCACCTGTTTTCCAAGAACCAGCCCGAAAATATCGGCTGGCTGGAACGGGTGCGGCGGGTGCTGGATGAATACCCCGGCACCACCTCGGTCGGTGAGGTCGGCGAAAGCCATCATGCCATTCAGATGATGGGCCAATACACCGCGCCGGGGCGCCTGCACCAATGCTATAGTTTCGAGATGTTCGGGACCGATTACTCGCCCGATTTCTTCCGCAAGCGGATCGAGGCGTTTTTTGAGGGCGCCCCCGATGGTTGGCCGATGTGGGCGCTGTCGAACCATGATGTGATGCGGCAGGTCAGCCGCTGGGCCAAGTTCGGGATCAGCCCCGAGGCTCTGGCGCGCCAGGCGGGGTGTTTGCTGCTGTCCTTCCAAGGCTCGATCTGTTTGTGGCAGGGCGAGGAGTTGGGCCAGACCGATACCGAGCTGGCGTTCGAGGAGCTGACCGACCCGCAGGGCATCGCCTTTTGGCCGGAACCCGTGGGCCGCGACGGCACAAGGACGCCGATGGTATGGGATGGCTCGACCACAGGAGGCTTTACCACCGGCACGCCGTGGTTACCGGTCAAGGCCCCGCAACTGGCGCGGCATGTGGCGGGCCAAGCCCGGGTGGATGGGTCGGTGCTGGAGACCTATCGTGCGATGCTGGGCTTTCGGCGGGCCACGCCCGCGCTGCACGGGGCTGCGGGCACAAGGTTTCTGACCCTGCCCGATCCGGTTCTGGGCTTTGTGCGGGATGAGGGGGTGGGCGCGGTGCTGTGCCTGTTCAACCTGTCGCCAAAGCCGGTAACGCTGAAGCAGATGGGGATAGAGGAGCAGGTCGGCCCGCGTCAGGAAGCGGCGTTTGACCGTGCCAGCGTGACGCTGGGGCCGAACGGCTATGGGTTCTTCCGGGTGTTGAACGGGTTTGCGCTGGGGTAAGGCGCGCCTATCGGCGGCACCGCCTAAAGCCCGAAGGGCATGGTGGAGATACGAGACGAGGCCGAAAGAGATTTCAGGCAAATGTCCTTCGGCCCGTCCGCCGCCTGACAGGTATTCTGCCCATTGACCAACAGGCGCGAGATTGCTGCGCATTTTGTGCCGGGCAGATCGAACTGCACCACGCGGGTCTTGGCGGTGGGCAGCGCGCCGAACTCCAGCACCAAAAGCTGCGACACGACGCCTGCGGCATCAAACGCCGCAACCTCATAGGCGGCTTCGGTCAGCGCGGTGTTGGTGTTGTTGGTGGCAACGAAGGTCAGACGACAGGCCCCCTCGACATCGGCAGCGCTGTTCAGCTCGATCTCGAAATTGCCGGATTGGGCAAGGGCAGACCCAGCGGCCAGCGCGGCTGTCAGGCAAAGGGCGGAAAACAAACGACCGACGGGCACGGGGCTGATCCTTTGGCAAAGCGGCGCTTTTGCGCAGGTTGCGCAGCGCCGGGCGACCTGTCAACAGCCGCTTGCGGGTGGATCAGTTATACACGCCGATCAACCAAGGCAGCGCCTTGATGCGGCGGGGCTGGGGGTTGGCGTCGCGGTCGGAAACCGCCTGCATCCGCTGCATGCGTGCGGCGGGGCGGGGATGGCATTCGGGATGTGCCGCCGCAACCTCGCTGCGCAGATCGCCACAGGTAACAACCAGCGCCACCTCTTCGGCCTGCGGCCTGCCACGGGTTTCGGCGGTGGCGACAAGGGGCAGCGATGCCATACCTGCCATAAGAAGGCCGATTACCGTTCTTGCGCGTGATGTCATTTCAACACCTTCCCGTGCGGCACTTGTTTTGCCGATCAGGTAAATCTTACAGGGAAATGTGGCGAAAGACAGGCTGAACCGACCTGCCAGCAGATTGCCGCCCATGCTTTTCATTGCCTGTGGCCTTGCGGACTCTATGATCTGGGCATGTCGCTGTGTCGTCTGATCCAACTTGCCCTCTTTCCGCTGCTGGCATGGCTGTGCCTGCCTGATGCGGCAGCGGCCCAGTTTGCCGTGTGCAACCAGTCCTATGATGTGGTGAACGTGGCTGTCGGGCAGGATGTGCAGGGCCAGATGCAGACCGAGGGTTGGTGGACCATTGGCCCCAACCAATGCGCCAACGTCATCCATGACGAGCTGACCAGCCGCTATGTCTATCTTTATGCGCAGGATGTGTTCGGCCAGCCCATCCTGAACGGGACAACACGGATGTGCATCGCGCCGCGCAAGTTTGTGATTCCCGGCATCGCCGATTGCTGGAAGCTGGGACATATCGAGGCGGGGTTCATCGAGGTCGATACCCAGAAAACCCAGCGCTGGACATTGTTTCTTGGCGCACCCCCAGGAGGGGGGTGATTGGTTCCGATATGCAGGCTTTTCAGACGGCTCTGCCGTGGGTAGAGTTGTCATGTATTGACATATGGATTTCGGATGCCCGCAGCCGTATCAGGCCGGATTGCCAAGGGGTTGCGCCTGTGCGCCGCCACTATGGCGCTGTGTCTGGGCGTTGGCCCGGCGCTGGCCGAGCGGGTGGCTCTGGTGGTTGGCAATGGCGACTATACGGTTGCCCCCGATCTGAAGAACCCGGTCGGCGATGCAACGGCCGTGGCGGCGGGCCTGAAAAAGCTGGGCTTTACGGTCACGCTGCTGACCGATACCGGCACGGCGGCCTTTCAGGAGCAGATGGACAGCTTTGTCGTCGGGGCCGAAGGGGCGGAAAGCGTGGTGTTCTACTATGCGGGCCATGCGTTCCAGCTTAGCGGGGTAAACTATCTGGTGCCGGTCGATGCCGCGCTTGACAGCCGCGAGAGGTTGACCAGCGAAACCTGGAGCCTGGATGCAGTGATCGCCCGGCTGCAAAGCCGTAATCGCCAGACGCTGATCTTTCTGGATGCCTGCCGCAATGACCCGCTGCCGCAAGGCGTGCGCGGGTCGGGCGCTGCGACCGACGGTCTGGCGCGGGTGCAGGCGGGCGTTGGTACCTTTGTGGCCTTTGCCACCGCACCCGGCGCGGTTTCGGCCGATGGGGTGGCGGGGGCCGACCATAGCCCTTTTGCCACCGCGCTGCTGAAACACCTGCCCGAAAAGGGCAAGTCGGTCTCTGACATGATGATCGAGGTCAGGAATGATGTCGAGAATGCCACCCTGCGCAGGCAGGTGCCTTGGGACCAGTCGAGCCTGCGCGAGCAGTTCTATTTTGTGCCGCCAGAGGCCGCCGCCAAGCAGGAACTGAGCGAGGCGGACTATGAACTCTTGGCCCAGCTCGCCCCGGATGAGCGTGAGCAGTTTCTGGCGCTGTTGGCCAAGTCTGGCTTTGATCAAGGGTCGTTGAAGCTGGCCGAGGAGGAAATCGCGCTGGCCGAGGCCAATCTGGAACAGGTCGCCGAAGAGACCACCATTCTGGACAGCCCGACCCCCGAGGCGCCCGCCGTGGAGTCGCCGACCGAGGCGAAGGCCCCGGCGGTCCCCGATGCGCTGGTCTCGCTGGAGGATTTGCAGGTCACCGATGAAAGCGTGGCAATCGGCGATGCGCCTGTGCCCGATGAGACGGTGCTTGCTGCGATTGACCCGGCGTTGAAGCCTGATGAGGTTGATGGCAAGGCGGCAATCCGGCTGGCCGCGCTGGACTGGGACAGCCGCAAGATCGAACTTGGCGGGCCGACGCGTCTGCAAGGCCGCGAGGTGACTGCCGACACGCCCGAAGGCCGCGACCTGCTGACGGCAATCGATCCGCGCCTGCTGGGTCAGGTGGCCCCCATGCCTTTGGATCTGGCCAAGTCGGTTCAGGGCGAATTGTTGCGGGTGGGCTGCTACCGCATGGCGGTGGATGGCAATTGGGGCAAGGGATCGCGCACGGCGCTGACCTCTTACTATCTGGCCAAGCATGTGGTGCCGACCAGCCTTGAACCTTCGGCCGACTTGTTCATGGCCCTATCGGGTGAAACCAAGGTGGTGTGCGAGGCGCGCGTCGCCTCTTCCGCCGTGAAGACCGGCAAGCGTGCGCAGGTCGAAACCGCGCCGGTCGAAAAAGCCTCGGTCAAGTCCAACGTGAAAACCGGCAAAAAACAGGAAACCGCCAAGACCCGGATCACCAAGGGCACCATCGGCATCACCGGATCGTTCTGATCGTGTGGGGCTGCGGTCATGGAAATTGACCCCCGTTTCAAAGCCGCCCGCCAGCAGGCCAAGCTGCGCCGCCGCAACTCTTGGCTGGTGCCGCTGATCCTGTGGGGGGGCGTCGGCTTGGGCGTCGCGGGTCTGGGAACGGGGCTGTACTTTGGCGGTATCCTGCGGTTCGGGCATCCGACGGCGAAAGAGGTCGCCGAGAATGACGGGGTGCAGGACGAAGGCGTGGTGATGGATGCCGCCGCCGCCTATACCTCGGCCTTCATCGATCTGCCGGGCGATCCGATGACGCTCCATTTCGACACCTCTGGCGCGGGCGATCACCGTAAGGAAATGCCGCGCCCGGCCGAGGTGCCGCCCGACCGCGCCGGGGGCGATCTGGTTCTGCTGACCGATGCGATGATCACCACCGAGGAACGGCTGATCACCACCCTTCCCTCCAGCCGCGAGGATTTCGCATTCTTCAATGCGCAGCGCGACGTGAAGGTGCAGGCCCCGGTGGCCCCGCTCTCTGTGCCCGCCCCCGTGCTGCAGGCGGATGCAACAACCCCTGTGCAGACCGAAGTGGTCGCGGCGGGCGAAGATGCCAGTTGGGGAAGCGATATTGCGGGGGTTTCCAGCGCTGGCCAGCCCGACACTTTTACCCGGACCCGGATCGAGGACACCACCAGCGTTGCCTATATCCAGCCCGAAAAGACCCGCGCGGCGGCGTTTGAAGATGTGATCCTGCGGATGAAAGAGCCGGGCGATCTGGTGCAACTGATGGTTGATCACGGGGCCGACAAGGCCGCAGCGGAACGCTTTGCCGAGGAGGGCAAGCTGGTGGTGCCCGACATCGCGGCGCTGGTGCCGGGGCATATTCTGGCGTTCCGGCTGACCACGCGGGCGGGCGTGAAAGTGCCGGTCCAACTTTCGCTTTACACCCGCGACAGCTATGCCGGCAGCCTTGGCCTTGACGACGATGGCCATGTGGTCGAGGCGGCGGACCCTTGGGTTGACGAAGACCTGTTCAGCTTTGCGGGCGAAGATGCTGTGGCCAGCGCCGATATTGGCCGCAAATACCGCCTGCTGGATGCGTTCTATTCGGCGGCGATCCGCAATGGTGTTCCCTCGGCCGTGGTTGCGGAAACCATCGTGATGCTGAGCCAGTCATGGGACATGGAAAGTTTTGCCGCCCCCGGCGACCAGATGACCCTTCTTTACGCCCCTGATGCGGGCGGCGAAGGTCCGGGGCCGGGGCAGGTGCTTTACGCCGCGATCAAGGGCGAGGGACGTGACCTGCGCTGCCACGTCTATCGCCCGGTCGGCGCGCAGGACTATGCCTGTTTCGGGCAGGGCAGCGGGGGGGCCGGTGCTGGCGGCGGCGGGGCGATGCGCGCCGGGATGGTGACGCCGACGGCGGGGGTGATGACCTCTCGCTTCGGGCCGCGGATGCACCCCATTTTGCATGTAGTCAAGCTGCACAAGGGCACCGACTGGGCCGCACCCGTTGGCACGCCGGTGGTGGCCGCCTTTGCCGGGACGGTGAATTTCGCCAGCGACGGCGGCACCTATGGCAATCTGGTCAAGATCACCGATGCCGATGGCACCGAGACTCGCTATGCCCATCTGTCGCGCTTTGCCGATGGCTTGAAGGCGGGGCAGGCGGTGGCGGCGGGGCAATTGATCGGTTATGTCGGCACCACCGGCCAATCGACCGGACCCCATCTGCATTTTGAGCTTTACGCAGGCGGGCAGCCGATTGATCCCTTTGCCGCCGATGCCGTGGTGGCGGCGGGTGGTGCCGGGTCGCCGGTGGAAACCATGGTTGATCAGATCATCCGCGTCGAATCCGGCGGCAAGGCCGATGCGGCAAACCCCTTGTCTACCGCTGTCGGGCTGGGCCAGTTCATTGAAAGCACATGGATTCGGATGATGAACCAGTATCGCCCCGACCTTGCCAGCACAATGAGCCGACAGGACCTGCTGGCCCTGCGCACCGACCCGACGCTTAGCCGTGAGATGGTCACCAATCTTGCGCGGGAAGGCGAGGCCTATCTGCGCAACCGGGGCCATCAGATCACCGCCGGGCGGCTATACCTGTGCCACTTCCTTGGGGCGGGGGGGGCCGATGTGGTGCTGTCGGCGCAGGATGACCAGTTGGTCGCCGATGTGATGGGGGCAGGCGTGGTCAATGCCAACCCGTTCCTGAAAGGGCGCACCATCGCCTATGTCAAGGAATGGGCCGAGTTGAAGATGAGCGGCAAGGGCGGGGCGGTGGCCGTCGCGCCGCCGCTGCCACCCGATGTGCTGGCCTATCAGAAGGTGATCGAGGTGCTGTTGGCCGCGACGTGAACCGGAGCCTGCAAAGGCTCCGATCCGATTTCTTTGAAGCAATCGAGGTCAGGCGAAATCATACCCGATCTGGCCGTCTTTCATCACCAGTTCGACCCGCGCCATCGGCGTCTGCTTGACCATACGGTCCAGCACCTCGCGCGACAGCGCCGGCAGGATGGTGTTTGAAATGATGTTGTCCACCATCCGCCCACCGGAATCGGGGTCGCGGCATTGGTCCACGATATGGGCGGTGACCTCGGGCGAGACACTCATCGCCGCGCCATGGTTTTCCTTCATCCGCTTGACGATAGAGTTCAGTTTCAGCTTGGTGATGCCGCCTAGAACCTCGGTCGATAGTGGGAAATAGGGGATCGTCACGATCCGGCCCAGCAGAGCGGGCGGGAAGACGCGCAGAAGGTGCGGCTTCATCGCCTCTTCCAGCACCTCGACATCGGGCTTCGTCTCGCCCTTGTCGGCCATATCCATGATCACATCGGTGCCGACATTCGAGGTGAGCAGGATCAGCGTGTTCTTGAAGTTGATCTGGCGGCCCGATCCATCCTCCATGATGCCCTTGTCGAACACCTGAAAGAACAGCTCATGCACGTCGGAATGGGCCTTTTCCACCTCATCCAGCAGCACAACGGAATAGGGCTTGCGGCGCACGGCCTCGGTCAGCCGCCCGCCCTCGCCATAGCCGACATAGCCGGGGGGGGCACCTTTCAAGAGGGAAACGGTATGCGCCTCCTGAAACTCGCTCATGTTGATGGTGATGATGTTCTGCTCACCGCCGTAAACCGCCTCGGCCAGCGCCAGCGCGGTTTCGGTCTTGCCCACACCCGACGGGCCGCACAGCATGAAAACGCCGATTGGCTTGTTGGGGTTGGCCAGTTTCGCCGATGCGGTCTGCACCCGCGTGGCGATCATTTCCAGCCCATGATCCTGCCCGATCACCCGTTCCTTCAGCCGGTCGGCAAGGGTCAGGATGGCCTGCAATTCATCCGAGACCATCTTGCCTGCGGGAATGCCGGTCCAGTCGGAAATCACCGCCGCCACGGCCTGCGCATCGACATGGGCATAGATCTTGCGGTCATCGGGTTTGCGCGCTTGCAGGCGTTTCACGCTTTCCATCGCCTGCGGGCGCAGGTTTTCGGGTTCGCCTTCCACCTGATCAGGCGTTACCGCGCCTTCGGTCTTGGCCCCAAGCCCGATCTGCTTCCATAGGTCCAGCAGCTGATCAACCAGCGCCTTCTCCTCGGTGTAGTCAGCTTCCAGCTGGGCCAGCGTATCCCGCTCCTTGGCCAGCAGGTCGTGGATTTCGGCCACGCGCGGCCCGGCATCCTCGCCCAAGTCCGCCTGCCGTTCCTTGGCAGCGAGTTCGGTTTCAAGGCCCGCAATCTTGGCCTTGCTGTCCTGAATCGAGGCCGGAACCGTGGATTGGCTGATCGCCACCCGCGCGCAGGCGGTGTCCAGCAGGCTGACCGCCTTGTCCGGCAGTTGGCGTGAGGGCAGATAGCGGGCCGACAGGTTGACCGCCGCAACCACCGCCTCATCCGAGATGCGGATGCCGTGATGCGCCTCCATCGGGCCAAGAATGCCGCGCAGCATATAGCAGGCGCGGTCGATGGTGGGCTCGTCCACCATCACCGGCTGAAAGCGCCGGGTCATCGCCGGGTCTTTCTCGAAATACTTGGCGTATTCCATCCAGGTGGTGGCCCCGATGGTGCGCAACGTGCCGCGCGCCAGCGCCGGTTTCAGCAGGTTTGCGGCATCGCCGGTGCCCGCAGCGCCCCCGGCCCCCATCAGGGTGTGAATCTCGTCGATGAACAGGATGATCGGGGTGGGCGAATTCTGCACCTCGTCAATCACGCTGCGCAGGCGCTGTTCAAACTCACCCTTCATGGATGCGCCCGCCTGCATCAGCCCAAGGTCCAGCATGAACAGCTTGGTGCCTTGCAGCTTGGGCGGCACCTCGTTCGCGGCAAGGCGCTGGGCAAAGCCTTCGACGACAGCGGTTTTGCCCACGCCCGCCTCACCCGTCAGGATCGGGTTGTTCTGGCGGCGGCGCAGCAGAATGTCGATGATCTGGCGAATCTCATCATCGCGGCCAACAATCGGGTCCATCTTGCCGCCCGTGGCCTGGGCCGTCATATCGACCGCAAAACGCCCCAAGGCCGTGCTGCCCTGACCGGGGGCGGCAGCCGAACCCGAGGTCTGGCCGATGCCAGAGCCATCCATCGGGCGCATGTCGTCTTCGTCACTATCGGCCCAGGCGGTGCGCGCCTCATTCGCCAGGGTATCGACGTTGATTTCGCCGAAGACCTTTGACATCTGCACCAGATCACGGCGCAGCGTGGTGTTCTTCAGGGCTGCCACCAGAATATGGCCGGTGCGGATCATCGCCTCGCCGAACATCAACGTGGCGTAGTGCCAGCCACGGTCCAGCACATCAGTCAACTGCTCGCTGATCTGGGGCATTTCGGTCGCGTTCTTGCGCAGACCGTCGATCACCGCGCCCAAGTCTTTCTGGGCCTTGGCGGTATCCAGCTTGAAATGGGCCAGCGTCACCGCAATGTCGGATTTCGGGTTTTGCAGGATGTGGAACAGCCAGTGCGACAGTTCCACGTTGCGGTTTCCCTCGCTTCGCGCGTGGCGCAGCGATTGCAGAAAGGCATCGTATCCGACGCGGTTCAGTTTTCCGGCGACTGTTTCAAGACTGATATCGGCCATTTCCCAATCCTTTGTGCTAAAAAACTGCCCCACCCATCACATCACCCTGTCCGGTGTTCGGACGAAAACACCGCATCGCTGCGGTAGGTGTCGGGCTTGGCAGGGGTGGGCGCGATCCAGCCCGTCCAGCCCAAGGCACCTGACTTGCCCAAGGCCATGCCGCGCACTTCGGTGGCGGGCAGGGCGGGCGAAATCTCGACCTCGACCTCATGGCCAAGATACCAGAAGATCATCTCGGTCAGCTTGGCGAAATTGGGGCCGCCGGGCAGAAAACTTTGATATTCAGCCAGACTTTCGGTGCGCACCGCAATGCGGATTTTGTCGTTCACGCTTTGCACGCGTGCGCCTAGCCGGCAATCCATGCCCAAGGTGGCACCCGACCGGCCCATCTGCGTCAGATCACCCGGTTCGAACACCAGCCAAGAGGGGATGTTTTCCTCGATGGTGATTTCCACCCGGCACAAGGATTGCAGTACCTGACGCAGCCTGACGGCAGATTTGACCCGCCCCATTGCCACCCCGGCCAAAGGCAGCCAGGCGGTTTCCGACACCCTCCCGCGATGACGCAAGGCAGGTGAGCCATGGCCAAGTGCTGCGCCGACATAGGTTTGAAAGCGGTCATCATCGGGGCGGTCAAACTGAGTGATGCCGCGCGCATCCGACCAGGCGCGGAAGAAAAGTTGCTGAAAGCGGTTGGTGAAGATGTCGGTCAGACGAATGAAGGCATCGTCACCATACATATACCACTGCTGCACCTCGGCGGTGATGTTCAGCGGCAGCGCCCCCTGCGGGCCGAAATAGCCAAGAAAGTTCGACCGCACGCGCAGTTTTCCGTCGCCCCGGTCCTGCACCTGGCTGACGTTTTGCGCCGGGAAGGCCTGAAACGGTTCCTGGCCCAGCCGCACCGCCTCTTCCCTGAGCGTCCGGTTGCGGCCGATACGGGGCAGGGCGGGGTTCGCACGCTCCACCTCGCGCATCAGGGACAGAAAGCCGAACTGGGTCGGGTCGTCTATCAGGGCGCGGCGGCGGTTGGTCATAGCAGCGGCCCCTGCCCGGTGCGGGGCGGCCAGACCTTGACCAGCCCGCGCTGTTCCGACCGGATCGCGACCTGGGTAAAGCTGTTGATCGAGGCGTATTCTGAAATGAACCTGTCCAGCACCGCACCCAGCAAGAAGATGCCAGATCCTTCAAAGGATTTTTCGTCAAAGGTGATCGTCACCTCGGTGCCCCGCGCGGCATGATAGCCGCCACCGCGGCGAATGGTGCGGGTGACGGGGCGGGCGCTGACCAATTTCAGGCCCTGCAACTGACGCTCGGTGACCTGCGCCGACAGATCGGCAAACAGCGCCAGCATTTCGCGCAGCGCTGCGCCCTGATCTTTGGCCCCCCGGTTGTCGAGGCCAAGGTAGCTGAGCGACAGATACGACAAAATCCGCCAACCAACGGGGCCGGTATGGGCGCGGTGGGCGGCGTTTTTGTCCAGCTCTGTCACGCTTTCGCGCGGGGCGGTCGGCCCGGCGATGCAGCGCAGGGGCAGCGCCGTGTCGTCGTTCATGCGGAAATCGGCTCCGCCTTGGGCGATGGGCAGGAATTGCGGCAGATGGCGGTTGGAGCATAGCAGTTTCACCTGCAAGCGCTTGACCCGTTCCTCACTGTCCAGGTGCCCCGGTTCGTAGATCGACACGAAGGTTTCGGTGCCGGTGTAGCCTTGGGCCTTGCCGAACCGCCGTTCCTTGGCGTTCAGGCGGCGGGGGCGCTGGCGGGTGGTGTAATACAGCGCCTCTCGCGGTTGCAGGGCGTCGTTCGGTAGGCCGTACAGCGGATGCACCGGCACCTTGGTTTTCACATCGGTGAAAAAGGCGAACACCTCGCGCACGCGATGCACTTCGTAATGCGAGGAGGGGCTGCTGTCGGCCTGCACCAGATATTCATGGCGGAGGGTGTCGCTGCGGGTGGTCGAGCAGTTTTCTTCGAACAGGTTCACGGCAGGGGCGGTGAACAGGCGGAAATTCTCGGCCGTGATGCGGGGCGGCAGGGCAGGCCGGACCTGCGACATTTCAATCAGCAGATCAAAGGCGGGGGCGGCGACGCGCGGCAGCACTTGAGATAGCCCGGTCAGGCGAAAGCCAAGGAATTTCTGCGGGAACAGGAAGAATTCGCGCAGCAGGGTAAAGCCGCGAAAGGTGCGGGTATCTTCAGCAAAGATCGCCTCATCCTCATCAAACCCGATCTGTTCAATGCAGTTCAAGGGCAGCGGCACAAAGACCGGATCGCCTCGCGCATCCAGATAGCGCAGGGTGATGCGGGTGACGTTGGCGAACATCTGTTCATAAAGCGCCACCATCTCGGCCATGTCGCCGACCAGATGGAACGGCAGGCTGTCGGCCTGAATGGCAGACACCAGCTTTGGCTTGCCCGCCTTGCTGGCGCTGGGGCGTTGCAGGTTCAGGATGATGCCGCCGCCGGTGCCCGCTGTTACATCCAGCCCCATGGCCTGAAAGGCGGTGGCCCCGGAAACCACACGGGCCTGAGTTAGCTGCAAGGGCCACAGATGCAGCGCCGAAGACAGGCGGAACCGGCAGGAAATGCGTTGATCGCGGTCCAGATAGCGGGCGTCGATATAACTGCCGGGGGCATAGGATTTGCCCTTTTCCAGCTCTTCATCGGCAAAATTCGGATCGGCCTGCACCATCACCGCCGAAGGGGTGGGGGCCATGAAATTGGGCAGCAACTGATCCAGCAGTTCGTTGGTAAAAGTCTCGAACTCGGTATCCAGTTTCAACTGAACCCGGGCGGCCATGAAGGCCGCCCCTTCCAGCAGACCCGCGATGGCGGGATCAAGGTTGTCCTGCGTCAGCCCGCCCAGACGTTCGGCGATGCCGGGGTAATCCTCGGCAAACTCTTTCGCGCCCTCGTACAGCAGCGCAAGCTCTCGGTTATAGGATTCCAGAAACGCGCGATTCATCCACGCACCGTCAGGTTCGACAGCGCTACCTTGCCGACGCTGGTATCAATCTCTGCGATGAATTCCAGCGGCACATCCACCGGTTTCGCGGCCATTTCGGCAGTGATGTCGAAGGCGATGTGCTGGTTGGTGGTGTTGCCGCCCTTCAGCTTGACCACCAGCGTATCGGCCACCAGCCGCGGCTCATGCGCCAGAAGTGCCGCTTTCAGGTCGGCGGCCAGTTTGTGGCGGCGCACATCATCTAGCGTAAAGCGGCTAAGGTCGGTCATACCATAGTTCAGGACCGAGTTGCGCACCCGGTCCAGCCCGGTCAGATCTTCGGTCGCTTCAAGGTTGATGGTGCCCAGCAGGCTGGACAGATCAATCGCCAGATTGTTGCGCAGCGTGCCCTGTCCGGCACCTTCGCGCCGCTCCATGCTGCGCAGCGACAGCACGCGGCCATCTTCGGTTACCTGGTCATCGGTCTTCTTCGCATCCCGCTCGCGCGCGGCGTTGCGAAAGACGTTCATCAGCGAAATCTGGAAATGGCCTTCGCCGCGTTCTTTCATCGGGACCATGCGTCTTTAAGGCAGATGCCGGGCACGGTTGCGCCCGGCATCCTGTTTCGCACCTGATCAGCCGGTCGGGCCGACCGAGATATCGTATTCGACCGGCACCTTGGCCGAACCGGCACCCTGACCGCTTTGCACCACATAGGTCATCTTGAACTTCTTGAAGTTCAACGACATATTTTCATAAATGCGGTCATCCGAGGCATTGCCCCCGCCGGTCTGGTAGGACGAGATGATCACCTCTTCCAACTCGATCGTCAGGTAATCCAGCGGCTTGCCGCCGGTCACCTTGCGGACGGTGATCTTGCCCTTGTCATAGTGCTTGCCATCCAGCAGCGCCTTGTAGAGGACGGGGGTCGCCTTATCCATGTATTTGGAAAAGGCGATGTCGCCCACATTCGCCTGACCCGAGCCACCGCCGGTGCCCGACTGGCGGGTGGCCGACTGCGACGAGGCCCAGCTGTAGCTGAGCAGGTCAATTTTCCCCGCAAAACCGGATTTCTGCGATTCACCTTCAACCTGGTCAAGCTCCAGGAAGATTTCCACGGCCATTTTGAGACTCCTTTTCCAATCAATTTGCCACCGGGAAACCCGGAGGGGGGGTTAAGTCATTTCGCGCCCGGAAGTTTGGAAACCAGCGACATGCCGATATCCATCCCCTCCAACTGGAAGTGCGGGCGCAGGAAGAACTTGCCGACGTAATAGCCGGGGTTCTCTTCGTCCGCGATCACCTCGACCTTGGCCGCCGCCAAGGGCAGAAGTGCCTTGTCACGCTCCGACGCATTGGCCGGAGAGCCGTGAACATAGCCGCTGACCCAGTTCTGCAACTCGCGCTGCAACTGGTCGCGTTCCTTGTTCGACCCGATCATGTCGCGCACCATACATTTCAGGTAATGGCTGAAGCGTGACACGGCGAAGATATAGGGCAGACGGGACGAGATATTGTCCGAGGCGGTGGCCTGCTCGTCCTGATATTTCTTCGGGCGATAAAGGGTCTGTGCGCCGATAAAGGCGGCGCGGTCGGTGTTCTTGCGATGCACAAGGCTGATGAGGCCCGATTTCGAAAGCTCACCTTCCCGACGGTCGGAAATCGCGTATTCCGTCGGGCATTTCATGTCGGTCGATCCGTCGCCGGTATCGAAGTTATGAACCGGCAGGTTCGCTACCTCACCCCCCGACTGCACGCCGCGGATCTGCACCGTCCAGCCATATTCCTTATGGGCGCGGTTGATGTTCACCGCCATGGCATGGGCTGCGTTCATCCAGGCATAGTGCTTGCCTTCGTGGCCGTCGGTCGCCTCTTCAAAGTTGAACTCATCCACCGGCTCGCCGTTCTGGCCATAGGGCGAACGCGACAGGACGCGCGGCAGGGTGATCGCCAGATAACGCGAGTTTTCGCTGTCGCGCAGGCTGTTCCAGCCGGCATAATCGGGCGTGTCAAACACGGTCGAAAGGTCGCGCGGGTTGCCCAGCTCGTTCCAGCTATCCATGCCCAACAGGGTGGGCGCTGCCGAAGAGACAAAGGGTGCGTGTGACGAGGCGGCGATCTTGCCTAGGTCACGCAGCAGGCGCACGTCGGACGACGAATGGTCGAAATAGAAATCGCCGATCAGCGCGCCAAAGGGTTGGCCGCCCAACTGGCCGAACTCTGCCTCGTACACCTTCTTGAAGACCGGGCTTTGATCCCATTTCGCGCCGGGGAACATCCGCAATTCGCGGTCAAGTTCCGACTTGGAAATGTTCATGACCTTCACCTTCAGCGTCGCATCGCTTTCGGTGTTGTTCACGGTATAGGCGAGACCCCGCCAACTGCTTTCCAGCTTTTGGTATTCGGGGTGGTGGATGATCTCGTTCACCTGGGCCGACAGCTTTTCGTCCAGCTTGGCGATCATCGCGTCGATGGTATCAAGGATGTCTTCGGCGATCAGGCTGTCATCGGCCAGCGCCTCTTTCACCAGGGTGGAAACCGCGTTCTCAACCTCTTTCGCAGCCGTGTCAGAGCGCGGTTTGAAGTTTTGCTTAAGGATTGAGGAGAACTCATCCAGCTCGGCCAATGCGCCTGCGCCGCCGGTGCCTTTTTCAAGTTCAGTTGCCATGTGTCATGTCCGAATATGAGTGGGTCAGAACCGCACGCCGGGCAACGTGCCCCGGCGCGTTCGAAATCATTCTTCGGCGCCGTCGCCTTTGGCGCGGCGTTCGTTCAGCGCGGCCATCAGCTTGGGGTCATTCAGCAGCGCCTTGAGCTGATCCTGCGCCGCCGCCTTGCCGTTCATATAGCGCTGCAAGTTCGCCAGTTGCTGACGCGCTTCCAAAAGGGTGGCAAGGGCCGGCACCTGACGAGCCACTTCGCCCGGCGACAGATCGGCCATCTTCTTGAAATCAAGGCTGACCGACAATTTGCCACCCGCTTCGGGATCGAGCGTGTTGTTGACGTTCAGCGCAAGGCCCGGCTGCACGCTGGCCATGTAGTCATCCAGCGTATCCTGGCTGACTTGGGTGAATTCGCGCTCACCCACTGGGGGCTTTTCAACTTTTGAGGCATTGCCCGACAGGTCGGACATCACGCCCATCACAAAGGGCAATTCAACCTGGCGGTTGGCGTCGATGGGGTCGGCGTAGGAAATCTGCACGCGCGGGGGGCGGTTGCGCTTGATGAACCCGGTTGCTGAATCTGAACTGGCCATAAAAATATCTCCCTGGGTCTGCGTCCATGATGAGAGCCGAAACACGGCGAACGAACAAACAGGTCACAAGGGCGGGTATGCCGCCGTTAAGAAGCACTTGGTGGCAGCAACTCTCGGACCAAAGAATGGAAATCTTTTGTCAAAAAGTTGCGCGCCTTGAACAATAGTATCGGAATCGGGCTTGCCGGCTCTCGCAGGCGGAAAAATTCTTCCAGTTGCTTCAGCAGCACCCCCGCGTGATCGCGCGAAAGCACCTCTGGCGGATCGGCGTCCCCTTCTTGCCATTCCCCCAGACTTTCATTCATCGGAAGGCCCGCCTGATTGGCCAATTCGCGCATCCGGTGCATGGACAAGGAAAACCCCTGTTCGGTTCCGAAGGTCAGCGTAGCATAATTGGAATTGTTTTCCAGAAGCGCGTCGATCGCCTCGACCAGCGGACGACCGATCAGCATCCGCGACTGGGTAAGCAGAATCAGGGCCAGAGACGAGGGTTCTTGCGCCACGAAATACGCCTCTAGCGCCTTGAGCGTGCGGTAGGCGGCGCGATGGTCGGCAATGTCGCCGATCGGCGCGGCGATGGTGAAGGTCTGGCCGCCGGTCGTGGGGGCCTCGCCCTCGGGCCCGGCCTCGCCTTCTGCCGCCTCGTCTTCCTCGGCAGTGCCCGCCAGATCAGAGCGCGCGGCCTCGACCATGGCGATCATGCCGCCGATCCGCTCTGACAGCCGGTCGAAACGCGGCAGGAACGGTTTCGTGCCCGACTGGCTGATGCTTGCGACCGATTTCAGGCCGTCGCGAATGGCGGTCAGCGTGGCATAAAGCGCATCGACCGCCGCGATATTTTCGGAAGAGCCAAGGGCCGCGATGTTCAGCCCGGCATCGCCCGCCTCTTCGCCTTCGCGCAGGGTCAGTTTGCCGCTGCCGGTGCCATAGGTCCGATAGATGATGTCGCCAGACCGCTTGTCGGTGATCAGCGCGGCATGATCCAGCGGGGCGACGATGGTCGCCATCGCGTTCAACTCTTCCAGCGCATTCTGGCGTTCGACCGGATCGGCAGGATGCACCTGTTCGGGATAGGTGCGCACCAGTTCGATCATCGCCAGAACCGCTTCTGACCAGCCCTTGAATCGGCCTGCCAGAATCTGGAACTTCGCCTCGATCCCCAACAGCCGCAAGTCGCGGCTGCGCTTCAGCAGCGCGTCGATCTGCGCAGTCTCGCCCTTGTGATCGACCGAGCGCGGATCAAACAGCGTGCCGCTGGTCAGGTTGAAATAACTGGTGGGCAGGCGGTCTTCGACGTTGAAATAGTAATCGACGAAATCAGGATCGTCAGCCGCCAGCAGATCCTCGCCGCAAGGCAGATCATCAGAGATCGGGGCCAGCAGATCGTTCAGTTTCATGCCCGACCACCCAGCCCCCGGCGAGAGCGGTTTCTGCGGCAGTTCTTGGTCGGCGCGGCCCCCGACGGGGAAGGCAGCCCCCCCGGATCAGGTGGCAGCAGGCAGAGCATGGAACACCTCAATCGAAATGACTTGGCCGTGATGCTAGCCCTGCCTTTCGGGCCGGTCAATCAGGCCGGAAGCCGGGGGAAGGCTTTCCATACCCTACCCTCCCGTTTTCTTGACCGCATCGTCGTAAGCATCCGAGAAATAGGCCAGAAACACGTCCAGCATCCCGTTTTCATAGGGATGGGTCTTGGCGTCCCAGCGCGCTACGAACAGATCCCAGGCGCTGGCCTTTTTCGACGACATCAGGCCACCCGAGGCGCGCTCTTCAATCGATTCCGGCGACAGGTCTTCCAGCAGCCGTGCAAGCGCGGGTTGCATCGCGGCATAGACCGCCGTCTGGTGGCGCTTGATGTCGTCAAACCCCTGCTGAAAGCTGGCGGTAGAGTTCAGATAGCTTTCCGATTTTTGCACGAACATCGTCTGCATCGCCTCGGCCGGGGTCGGCTTGAACTTCAGCGGGCTGTTGTTCAACCCGCCGATCATGGTCCGGCTGGAGGATTTGACGAACTGCTTGGCGGCAGCCCGCGCGCCCAGCAAAGCCATCAGCTCTTGGGTGGCGATGCGCAGGCACTTGCCGATTTCTTCGCCCAGCATCACGGAATCGGCGGCGGCAAGGCTGCCTTCGGGCAGGCCTGCGCCCCGGCAGATCGCATCCAGCAGCGCCGCGCCATCGGCGGTGGCCGTGGTCGCGGGGGCTTGGGGCGGCAGGGGCGTGGCAACCACGGGCTGACGCAGGGCAAAGGGTTCTGCGGCGGGCATCGGCGGCGGTGCTGGCTGTGCGGCGGCCGCCCCGCCCATGCCGCCGGGCGGCGCGGTTACTGGCGGTGCAGGCGGTTGCAGAAAGCTGTCGCCGAACTGCCCGGCCAGCGGCATGGGCGCGCGGTTCGGGGCAGGCATTGGCGTGGGCATCGGGGCGGGGGTGGGCAACATGCTCCACGGGTCGCCCGCGGGGGCTGGCGGCGGCGGGGCAGCGTCAAACGGGCTGCCTGACGCACCACCTGCGTGCCCTACATGCATTGCGGGCATTGCGGCAAAGGGGCTGGGGGCGGGTGCAGGGATATCGATCATCACGCGGATGATGTAGTGGCCCACCTGAAGCCGGTCGTTGTGCGACAAAAGATGCGGCGAAGAGATGCGCAGGTTCTGGCCATAAAGAAACGTGCCATTGGCGGACAAGTCGTTCAGCCAGAACTGACGGTCACGCAAGGCCACTTCGAAATGGCGTGACGAGATGCGGCGGTTCGGGTCGGGCAGCGTCCAGTCCATCTCGCTGCCGCGCCCGGCCTCGAACCCGCGCCCGGTTACGGTGAATTCCAGCGGCCCGCCATCGGGCAGGCTGTCAAAGTTTTCGATCCGCAGGGTAATCTTCATCGCGTCTGTTTCCGCTGATCCTTGCCCCCGGAGAACCCCCCAAAGGATGATGGGCCTATATGGCAGAGCGCCGCAAAGCAAACCACCAGACGGGCCGGACCATTGCCGTCAGATCGTGGCGTAATCATGGAGTCTTCGCAAGAACCTCGGCCATCGAGGCGAAATGGTCAATCGTGCGCCGCCGCTTGTCCAGCGCAACCCGTGCCAGGGCAGAGTTTATCGCCGCATTCAGCGCCTGCCCGGTGGCCCCCACCGGCGGGGCAACGGGCGGCAGCCCCTTGCCCGAGATCGACCCCCCCGACCATCCGGCCCCCAGCGCCAGCCAGACGCCCGGACCATGAACATCGGCGCGCAGGCCTGCCTCCAGTGCGGCATAGCGGCTGTTGTCATCCTGCTCTGCGACCCAGGCGGCGATCAGCGCCATCATCTCTTGGTCCTGCTTGGTAAGGCTGTCGGGCAGCGCTTTCAGGCATTCGTGCCCCCACCACACGCCGTGGCGGGCGGGCAGGGCAAAGGCCATGAAGGTCAGCGCCTCTTCCGGGGTCTTGCCGGTCAGCAACTGGCGCAGGAAATCCAGGCAGTGCTGTTCGGGCAGCGGGCGGCCCAGAACCAGACCACCTAGCGGGGGCAGGGCCTGAAACACCTCGGTCGCGACCTGCATCCGCAGCCCCGGAGCAGGTGTGGTGGTGTGCGGCGGTGTCGTGTTGGTCACGGGGGCCATGATCAGGAATTGATGCGCACGATTGCGGATTGGATGGACAGATCAACCGAAGCACCATGTTGCGCCTGAAGTCCGGTGGTCTTCAACTGTGCGGTTGCCGAAACCTCGATGTTCAGGGCAGAAATCTTGATGCCCCCGGGGTCCATCGTGATCTTGGAAGTGCCGCAGACCAGTTCGATGCTGCTGGTCGCCTCGATCTTGACCGAGGCCATGGATTTCAGCGACGAATCCCCCTGCACGGTAATGGTGCGCGTGCCGGTAATGTCGGTCTTGTAATTTCCGCCAATGGTCTTGGTTGAATCGTTCTCGATATCGGCGACGTAATCCTTCTGGGCGTGGATATGGATCTTTTCCGCGCCGGATTTATCGTCGAACGACAGCTCGTTATAGCCGCCGCCGCCCATGGTTTCGGTCTTGATGCCGCTGATCGTGCGGTCGGATGCCAGATCCCAAGGGGCGGGGTTCTGGGCGTTGTAAACGCAGCCGGTGATGATGGGCTGGTCGATGTCGCCATGCAGGAAATCGACCACCACCTCCATATCGACGCGCGGCACAAAGACGGTGCCCCAGTTCTTGCCCGCCCACATCTGCGCCACGCGGCAGAACATCGACTGGTCATTCTGGTCCCAGAAGAATTTCACCTTGATGCGGCTATATTCGTCGCTGCTGCTGTCGGCACCATCAACCACCACCGCCGTCTGCGGGCCAAAGACCCGTGGCTTGGGCGTGACCGGATCGGGAGCGATCGGGTTCGATTCCTTGGTCAGGATATAGCTGCCCTGATAGGGTGCACTGCGCCGCCCGCCACCTGCGCCACTGCGATAGGTGTTGGCCGAAAACTCGTGCCGGGCCTGCAACACGGCATAACTGCCGTTCAGCCCGCTGTCGGATGCCTTTGACAGGCTGAACCGGCTGCCCGCCGTCAGGCTGGGGGCAAAGCCCTGCGCCATGACCACGCAGTCCTTGGTGCGCAGCGCATCGCGGCGGCGGTTGGCGATGGGCTGGCCCGGCCCGCCTTCGGTGTAATTGCCGGGATAGCGGTAGACCTCGAAGGTGGAATGCTCATAGGGACGGCTATGCTCGGCGGTCTTTTCCATGCCTGTGGTTGGTGCCTTGAAGTCGTAATCCGAGGTGCGAAAGGCACCGGGCGTAACCTGCCGCTGGTCGGCCACCATGGCAAAGCTGTGCGCGCCCTTGATGCCGCCCTGATCGGTCGGATTATATTCCACCGAAGACACGGCGGCCATCGGGAAGGAAGCGGCATTGTCGGTCAGCACCAGTTCGTGCTGGCCTGCCTTCATGTCAAAGTGAAAGTTGATGCCTTCCTCTTCCAGCAGGCGGCGGACAAAGGCCATGTCGCTTTCGTTGTACTGCACCGTGTATTCGCGCACGGTGGTGCCCAGTGACGTATCAAACCTGATCCGCGCCAGCGCGCCCAGCGAGTCGTTACAGACCTGCCGGATGATGTCTTGCACTGTTTTCTCGTGGAAGATGCGCGAATTCACCCGATGGCTCAGAAGCCACAGCCAGGGCCGCAGCTCGAATTCATAGGTATGGCCGCCCTGCTCGTTGCCGCCATAGCGGACCGAGGCGATGATCTGGTGGAAGGTCCGGGTCTTGTCGGGCGCCACCTCGATGCAGACGGCGGCTTCGGTGCCCAGAAGACTGTCCATCTTCACCGGGGCCTGTGACAGACCGCGCACCAGAAACTGGCTCAAGTCGTTGACATATTCGGTGCCCGAAAGGTCCAGAAGGACGAGTTCGTCCTTATTGGGGCCAAGCGTCATCTTGTTCGGGCGCTGTTCCTGCGAATTTGCCGCCGGCATCACATTACCGCTTTCAAGAACAATGGGATCAAAAAGCCTGAGGCCGGGGCCAGTCGCCCCGCAATGATCGCAAGGTTACCTGTCTCATCGGCATCGCGCAACACAGCGTTGGCCCAAGCGGGCCGCGCGGCGGGTCGGAATTCTGACCTGTCGCGTGCCATCCCCTAGTTCTCCAGCCGGAACCACGAAAGACCCAGTGCCTTTGATCCACCACTGTCCTTCAGCCGCCCATCGATAAAGCTGACAAGCTGGCGCACGATGACATTGGGTTTCACCCCCGACAGCGCCTGACCCAGCGCTTGGTCGCCAATCACCACCAACATCAGTTGCGGCGAGGGCGGAGCACCTTCTTTCAGGCGCGGCGCGAATTTGAACGTGGTCTTGCCCGCGCTATCTGTGGTGACCCATTTGGCGATATTGGTCGCACCCCCCGATCCGTTGACCAGAAAGACCGAGAAGGGCCGCCCGTCGATGCCGGTGATCGTGCCTTCAACCGGCGCGCCGCTTTTGATCACGGCACTTCCGGCCATCTGCACCTTGACGGTGGCGCCGGCGCGGTTTGCTGCCATGAAATCCAGCACGGCGCATTGCTCTTCGTTGATCAGGTTCGCCGCGATATCGGGTTTGACCTTGGTGGCCGCCTGCCAGTCGGCGGCGATCTTTTCCAGGGGGGCTGCATCAACCGCAAAGCCGCTCAGCCGAAAGCCGGTCTTGGCCGCCTCGTCCAACGCCAGATAGGTACAGGCGGGCAGGGTCAGCGTGTCGAACAAGGCCTGCTGGCTGGCCAGCGGGTCGGCGGCAAGGGCATCTGCCTTGGCCTTTTCCTCGGCCGCTTTGGCCGCTTCGGCATCTGACAGCGCCTTCAGCCCGGCAGCGGCCTTGGTGCTGGCCTCGGCGGCATCTTTGGCGGCCTCGGTTGCCTGCTTCAGAACCGCCTCTGCCGACGTCATCTGATCGGCGACCGATTTGGCAAGGGCCGGGTCGGATTTGACCGCCGCTGCCTGATTGGCAATATCGGCCAGCGCGGATTCAATTGCGGCGCGGGCGGTTTCGGCGCGGCTTGCGGCGGCTGCGGCCTTTGCTGCCAGCGGCACGGCGGTTGCGCTGTCCGGGGCGGCGGCGATGTCTTTTGCTGCGCCCTCGGCTTCGGCTAGCGCGTTCTGGGCAATACCAAGCGTGGCGGTTGCCGCCTCGGCGCTGGATTGGGCGGCTTGGGCTGCCTGAGTGGCGGCGGCCTGGGTGGCGGCTTTGGCCTCTGCCTCTGCCTTGGCTTGCGCCGCCTGCTCCTCGGCGGCTTTGGCTTCGGCGGCGGCTTGTTCGGCGGCTGCCTGTTCCTTTGCGGCTTTTTCCGCCTCGGCTTTTTGCTGGGCGGCCTTGTCGGCTGCCGCCTGCGCCTCGGCTGCGGCTTGTTCGGCTGCGGCTTTTTCTGCCGCAATCTTTTCGCTGGCTGCCTTGTCGGTAGCCGCCTTATCTGCCGCCACCTTTTCGCTGGCGGCAGGATCGGACGTTGCCGGGTCGGTCGTTGGGGTGACCTCTACCTTTGGCGGCGTCTCTACCTTTGGCGGTGTATTGGCCGCAACCTTGGTTTCCGTTGGCTTTTGCGGCCCGATCAGTCCGCCATACCACGCCCCGGCTCCGCCCCCCAGCAGCGCCAGCACCGCCACCGCAGCCAGCAAACCACCCTTGCCTCCCTTGGCGGGCAAAACCGGATCAACATGCGCGGAAGTTGGCCTTGCGGATGGCTTGGACGCAGCGGCGGGCGCGCCGAAGGGGCTGGCCATCTCGTCTTCAGCCGGGGCCACGGGCTGCGGCGCGATGATGGTGGCACCCTCTGGGGGCGTTGTCTGGGGCCGCGCCTGCCAACTGCTTGGCGGCGGCGGGGCCGTCTGTACGGGCGGAGGAGTGGTCGCCAGCGGCAGTGGTTCAATCACCGTACGGTTGGGGTCAGGCACCGCCGGGGCAGGGGCTGCGGGCTGTGGCAGCAGCGCCGGATTGTCCAGCGCGGCGATCACCTTGGCCATGCTTTCCGCCCTCTGGCCCGGATCGGGTTGCAGCATCCATGCCAGCAGCGGCACCAATGCCGGGTCCACCCCCGACAGGTCGGGCACCGAAGACCGTTTGGACACCGCATCGACGATCGAGGCACCCATCGGCAGCACGGCACCCTTGCTGGCCGCCGCGGTGATCAGTGCCAGCGAATAGATGTCGGACCGGCCATCGACCTGCCCGCCAAAGGCCCCCAATTGCTCGGGCGAGACCCAGTTGAACTTGCCCGCAAACTGGCCCTGCAACAGCGTGCCCGACCCAAAGTTCGAGGATTTCGCAATGCCAAAGTCGATCAGCTTGGCATGTTCGACCAAGCCCTCTTCCAAAATCACATTGTCGGGCGACAGGTCGCGGTGAACCACCCCCGCCCGATGTGCCTTGTCCAGACCAGAGGCGACGCGGCGCAGCATGGTCTTCACGTCTTCCAAGGGCATCGGCCCCTGTTCGATCCGGTCGGCCAGCGCCTGCCCGGACACGAATTCCATCACCATGCAGGGGCGGCCGATGGTCGGGTCATTGGTGAAAACATGGTAACGCACGATGGCTTCATGCGCCAAACGCGATAGCACCGTCGATTCTTTCTGGAACAGCGCCACGATCTTGGGGTCATGCGCCAGCGCAGGCAGCACGATCTTGATCGCCACCGGCTCTCCATTATGAATGTTGCGGCCGCGGTAAACCTCTCCCATGCCGCCAGAGTTGATCAGCTGCTCAATCTCATACGTCCCCATGATCAGCGTGCCCGCCGTCACGGTGGTGGCCTGCTTTTTCGGCGGCTGGCTGTCAGGAGGAGTGGTGGGCGTTTCGTCGGTCATTGTCAGCTATCCACATGCCATTCGTCGCGGTTGCCCGCGCGACTGGCGGTCGGGGTAATGGTTTTCTGGCGGGGCGAAACCGGCGTGGCCATGGCGGGATTGGCCTGCGCCTGCCAGTTGCGGGCGGTGCGGTCATGCGTGCGCACCACCACCACCGTCACATTGTCTTTCGCGCCGCGCTCCAGCGTGGTCTGCACCAGCGCGTCACAGGCTGCCTGCGGGGGCAGGCGGGTCAAGGTTTCGGCCATTTCATGGTCCTGAACATGCTCGGTCAGGCCATCCGAACACAGCAGGAACGTATCGCCGGGGGCCAGTGCGCCTGCAATCTCATCGGTCATCGGGCGATCATGTACGCCGATGGCGCGGGTGATCACATTGCGCCGCGGCCATGTCGCGGCCTGTTCGGCGGTGATGGCGCCCTGACGTAACAGCTCGTTCACCTCGTTATGGTCGGTCGTGACCTGTTGGAACTGACCGCCGCGTAGCAGATAAATGCGGCTGTCGCCCGACCAGACGCAGGCAAAATGGCGATCAAAGGTCAGCAGGGCCACCAGCGTTGCCCCCACCGTCGCGCCGTTCAGCCGCCGCGACTGGTCCTGAATCGTGGCATGGGCACGGGCCAGTCGGTCCATGAAGCGGGCCTGAAGATCGGGGGCCGAAACCGGCATTCCGACAGAGGCGATGGATTCGGCGATGGTGCGGCTGGCGAAATCGCCCGCCTGATGCCCGCCCATGCCATCAGCCACCAGCCAGACACCGCTGTCGGGCTGAGTCAGATAGCTGTCTTCGTTATGGTTGCGAACCCGGCCGGTATCCGAGGCGGCGCCGGTTTCGAACGCGAAAGGAGCCTCGATCATCCCACCTCCCAAGCCTGGGTCTTGCCGCCAAGATTAGGCGCAAAGCGTTGCATCTGCCTAGCCCACATCTGACAGGTCCTTGACCAATTGCCCCTTGAAAAACCACGCAAGAACCGCCCCCGATGGCAACCCCTCCCCCGCCCAGACCTGAGCGGGCCGAAGGATGGGTGCAGCGGGGGCCGCAGGTGTTGTCATCTCTGCCGCTTCTGGCGCGTCGCGAGCTGGGGCAGGGGATGGTATCGGGCTGGGGGCGGGGGGGGCAAAAAGCCCCAAGGCTGGCCCGGCAAAAGGCGAATCCTCATCATCGGTCGCTACCCCGGCCAGCGCCCAGATATCTTCTTCATCAACGGGTGCCGGGGCCTCTGTCGGTGCGGTGTTGGCGGGGGCACGCGGGGGCGCTGTGTCAGCCGGATCGGGGTATGCGGCGGCGGTTTCCCCTTCGGTCCACCAATAACTGCGGGCGGCGGCGGCACGGCGATGATCGGCCTGTGCCAGATCCTGCCACAGCGTACCTGCCTCTGGTCCCTGTCTTGTGGCCCGCAACTCGGCGGCGGCTGTTGCGCCCTTGGCCATGGTCGGGCGCGGCAGCCCTGCCAATAGGTCGGCAGGCTGGTCCAGATCGGCCTGTGCCAGAACCCGCGCGGCATGGGCCGACAGGGCGTGCTGCCAGTCTTGCCCGGCATCAATGATGGGCGGCGGCGGCGCATCCATGCCAGTGGCAAGGAACACCAGCGGAAAGCGGCGGCCCACCCGGTCTTGCGCGGGGGCCATCACGCCCGCGACGGCTTCGCCCCAGATCCCCTCACCCAACCAGAAATGCAGATGCGGAGCGGCAGGCCAGACCGCCTGCCAGTCGGCCCCCAGCGCCTCGCGCGCATCGGCCAGGGCGGCGTCCAGCCAAGCCTCCAGCCGCGCTTGCACCGATGCGGGCACGCCGTGGCCCAGAAAATCGCCCTTGGCAGGGTGCTTGCCGTAAACCCCAAGCGCCATCTTACAGCCCCGAGGGGCAGCGGAATTCCCGCAGAGCTGCAAGGTTGAACGGGTTTTTCAAGGCATTGACCCGGATGTCATAGCTGATGTTGCGCCCGCCGATGATATGGGTGACTTGCAGGATGTCGCCCACCTGACGCGGGCTTCCCTCACGAATGAACTGCATGAAGGACCATGGACCCTGCCATTGCTTGGCGCTTTCGCGGTTGCCCAGTTCGGGCAGCAGTTGCAACACGGTTGCCCCCGCGCCGCCCGGCCATTTCACGGTTTGCGGCGTGTTGCCCTTCTGGCGCATCTGCACCGTCTGGCCATCAATGCTCAGGATCGACTGGCGCACCCGGTCATGCGCCTGGGTCTGGATCACCGTCACATCCAGCGCCACCGTGGGGTTCCTGCCCGGAAAGAACGCATCACGAATTTCCGCCGCGCGCTGGAACTGGCGCAGGGTTTGCAGGCTGGCCTTGTCGGCAATCGGGTCATCGGGGTTCCACGTCCAGTCGCCCGCGCCCATGTTTGCGTGAGCAGCCAGATTGGTGTTGAAGAAATTGTCCAGCACGCCGCCTGGTGCAAACACTTGTGCAAACTCCGACAAAGGCACCTGCCGCGACGGGTTGTTCGAGAAGGGATAGCGCCCCTCGACCACCGATTTGCAGGCGGGCACCACCTGATTGTTCATCGCCTCATTGATCTGGGAAATGGTCGAGGAGGTGTTAGAGCCCTCAATATCCTCAACCGCCTTGTTGATCATGGTCTGCAAGGGCGTGGGCAGGCGCGACACTGTGGCTTTCAATTCCCCCATCAGACGCGGCATCGCGGCATCCACCTGCGCCTGCCCGCCAGAGGCGGCGACGATCAGCGCCTGATAGATGCCATCGAAAGATTTCAGCAGCGCGTCGATCGGCCGGCTGCCGGGGGTGCCGTCCAGCAATTGCTGATAATCCTGAAAATTCACCTCTATATCCTGCCCCGGCACGATAGGCCCGGCTCCACCCGCAACACCGGCCCGCGCCTGCGACTTGCCCGCTGCCAGCGCCAGATCCAGCCCGATGCGTTGCAGACCCGAAACCCGGCTGGCCACCATCCCCTCAATCGCGCCTTGCGCATCACTCAGGGCTTCAGTGTTGTCGGCAATGACGGCGCCCACCTTGCCCGCCGGATCGGTGGGGGCTGCGGGTTCCGCGGTCAGTTTCGTCTCGCCCGAAACCGCCTCGACCAGTTTCAACAGCGGCGAGGTGGCGGAGGAGGAAATCGCCGACAGCGCCTGATAGGTCGGTTTGTCGGCAACCAAGGGGGCCAGTTTCAGATTGTCGAGCATCGCTTCCCAGGCTGCGATGTAATCCTCGCGATAGCGGCGCAGCAGGGTGGGGCCAAGCGCGGTCAGTTGCGCGTCGATATTGGCCACCTCGGCCTGCTTGCCCATGACCCATTGTTCCGACTCGATCTTTTGCGCCACGGCGGCAAGCTGATCGAGGAAGAAGTCGTGGAATCCGTGGTAGGTATAAAGCGCAGGCACCCCCAAAACCGCAAGATCGCTGCCATCGACCGTTTCGAACACCAGCCGCGCATCGGGGCCAAGCCGTTCGACAAGGTTGAAGTCGGGCACACCGGCAAAGGGGGCGCTGGCCTTGATCAGCGAATAGGCCTGCTCTTCCACGCTCATCCGGCCCAGAATGATCTCGGCCTTTTCCACCAGATCACCGTTCAGGGTGACGGCGGGGGTGGTGGTGTCGTCAAGATCCAGCATTGCGGTCAGATGACCGGCCAGCATCTTGCGCGCGTCTTCGTTGTTGATACCGGGATAGGTTATCTGCGTCCAATCATCCTTGAACCAGTTCTGCACGAACTCATCCTGCGGCACCGGGGCAGCCCCCCCCAAGGCCTTGTAGACCTTGAGCGTTTCGTAAATCCCCAGCGTTTCATTGCCCGCAATCAGGGTTTGCAGGCGTTCTTCCACCCGCAAGACCAGACGCGGGCGGAACAGCCGCTCCAGCCCTTGGGCATAGGCATCGCGCGCCGCCTGCCGGATCGCCCCCTGCTGCGACAGGCCAAAGCCCAGATCCCAGCCGCTTTCATCGACCTCGGCGCTGTCATAGCCCGAGGGCATGGTGCGCAGGATCTGCAACTCATTGCCAACGCGCAACAGGTCGGTATCGGAAACCTCTGCCGCCTTCAGGTCGGCATCGGCGGCCAGTTCGTAATCCGACATCGCCGCTTCGGCCGAGGCGACAAGCTGTCGGTTGTTATAGTAACTCCACGCCCAAGCGCCCAAAAGGCCAAAGGAGGCAAGAACCATTGCGCTGGTCGCCACCATCCGCAGCACGGAACTGCGCCGCACCGCCTTGCGGTCATAGCTGACCCAGCCCTGTTCGGCAAAGATCACCTTTGTCAAAAGGTCGTGCAGAAAGAACGACTTGCCTTTACCCGACATCAGGCCAGATGCCTGCCCGCCAAAGCTGCGGGTCATAGCACCCAGCACCTGATCAATCGGGGTGCCTTCTTGCGTGCCAGAGGTGAAATAGAACCCGCGCAGAATGGCCGAACTGGCATAGCGCGTCGGTTCAAAGACCATGCGCAGGAACAACGCCACTTCGTCCTTCATCTCGGCCAGTTGCCCCGGCAGGCCGAAAATCGCGATGCGGTTCACGCCATCGGGCTCTTCGGACATGCGGTCGATGACCTCTTCCGACAGGCGACTGACCAGCGCGTCATATTCGGCGGGAACCCGGTCCCACGTTTGTTCGCGCAAGGATTTGGTCTGAAAGGTGGTGCCCCAGACCTTTTTGCGGCGACCGGCGGCAAAGCTGGCGAAATATTCGCGGAAGCCCGCGATCAGGTCGGTCTTGGTGAACATCACATAGACCGGGAAATCAACCTTCAGCGCCTCGTGAATTTCGCCCAGCCGGGCACGCACGGTTTCGGCGTGTTTCTGAATGGTGTCGGGGTCGGCGCGCATCAGATCGGCGACCGAGAACGCAAGGATCACTCCGTTGATCGGCTGCTTGGGCCGGTTTTTCTTCAACAGGTTCAGGAAGGACGTCCAGCTTGCCTTGTCGTTTCCCTGATCGCTGTCTTGCGTGGTATAGCGGCCCGCCGTGTCGATCAGCACCGCATCTTCGGCAAACCACCAGTCACAGTATCGGGTGCCGCCAAAGCCTTGCAGCCCGCCTTGCGCATTGCCCGCCACCGGAAACTTGATTTCCGAATTGACCAGCGCGGTGGTTTTCCCCGATCCCGGCGGGCCGATGATCACATACCACGGCAGGTCATAAAGGTAATGCTTGCCGCCGGTTTTCTTCAGCGTGCCCAAGGCGTCGGTCATGCGCATCGCCAGTTCGCGCCCGTCGCCACTGGGCGGCGCATCGGCGACCAGCGCCTTTTCCAGCGCCTTTTGCCCCTTGTTGCGGCGCAGGAGCTTGATCAGCCCCCAGACCAGCAAAATCAGCGCCAGAACGCCGATGATGGTCAGCCGCACCCACAAAGGGTCAAACGGGCGGGCATCGCCAATGCCGATCAGCGGGCCGGCAAAGAACACCACGGCGGAAAAGGCCAGAAACCCGATCAGCACCAGAACCAGTTTTACCCAACCCATCGCGCGCGCCCCTAGTCTGCCTGTCCGGCGTCTGCCTGTCCGGCATCGGCTGGCTTGGCATCGGCAGGTTCTACTGGAGCGGCGGTCTGCACCGCCGCCAGCGTCTCTTGCCGCTTGATCATGATTTCCACGCGCCGGTTCTGCGCCTGCCCGTCCTTGGTGGCATTGTCGCCGATCGGGTCGGCCTCTGCCTTGCCTTCCACCACAAAGCGACTCTTGTCGTCGATCTTCGCCTCAAGTGCGGCCTTGACCGAATCCGCGCGTGCCTGTGACAGATCGTGGTTGTTCTTGAACCGCCCCCGCCCGCTCATCGGAACATTGTCGGTATAGCCAAACACAAAGACCGGACCCGGTTCCTTGTTCAGGGCATCGGCGATGCGGGCGGCGAGGTCGGCGAATTCGGGTTTGGTATCGGCCTTGCCGGTGGCGAACAGCAGGGCATTGTTCACGCGGACAAAGATGAAGTCGCCCTTCATATCCACCACCACGGTGCCCGCGTCGATGTCAGCTTTCATCGCGGCGCGTAGCCGCTCCAATTGCGTCGGGTCCACGACCGAGGCCTGATCGACCACCAAAGGCGCGAAATCCACCGTTGCCGGGCGCACAAGGCCGACCTCGCCCACCGGATGCATCGACAAGAGGCGCTGGGTAACAACGCTGCCCTCATCGGAAATCAGCATCGACAGGCCGAAATAGGCCCCCATCAGCCCCAGCCCCAGAACCGAACCGATGACCCACAAAGGCGTGCCGCCAAACCGCCGCCGCCGCCCCACATCAACGGGTTGCCAACGCGGAGATATATCCTCATCCGGCCGCGCATTCACCCGCCGCAGGCTTTCGTAAATCATCGTGCGGATACGGCCCAGTTCCACCGCTCCGTTCGGGGCGGTGCGATACTGCCCTTCAAACCCCAATGACAGGCAGATCATTGCCAGTTCCAGAAGCTGATAGCGCTGGGCGGGGGCCTGCAGGGCCTTTTCCACCTCTTGGAAAAACCCCACGCCAGAGGTGCGGCGGTTGAAGAACCGCACCGTCATGGAATATTGAATCCAGACATGCCGGTCATTGCCGGGAATGTTCTGCACGATGTCATCGGCGGTTGAACACAAGAGGTATTTCGCCACCTGCGTTTCATGCGCGTCGATGCCGGATTTCAGGCAGTTCTCCTCGAACACCTCAATCTCGCGCGTCACATGCTCCATCAGGGGGCGGGCGTCCATATCGACCATTTGGGTGCGCAGACGGCCGAACAGGATCATCAGATTGGCGGCGGCGGCGAGCATGGGCGATTTCGGCCCGCCCGCGCCAAGACCCTTGGCCGACAGTGCCACCCGAAGGTCGATCTTTGGCCCTTGGGCTGCATAATTGGTGGGCTGCGCGGTCGAGGGGTTGGGGAAAAAGCTGTCCTGCGGCGCGAAAGGCCCGCCGATGATGGTGCGCTGGTTTGGGTTTTGCTGGCCAAAGGCATCGCCGCCAGCGCCAAAGCCGGGGCTGCCCTGGCCCACACCGGGGGCAAAACCGCCGCCTTGCTGCCCCGGATACTGGCCTTGGCCCTGTCCCGGCCCGGGGCCAAAACCGGGCTGCGGGGCCGGTGTGCCAAAGCCGCCGCCGCCGCCCCCCCACGGGTCATTCGGATCGCCGCCGCCTGCGGGTGCCTGCCCGCCAAAACCGGGCGACGGTTGCCCGCCAAATCCACCTGCCTGCCCGCCGAACCCACCGGGTTGCGCGCCAAAGCCGCCCTGTCCGGGTTGCGCGCCAAACCCTGGCAACGGCCCGCCGATCACGGTGGGCTGGTTGGGCGACGGGTTGGGGGCCGCCTGCGGCTTGCCCGCGCCTGGCATCGGTGCCATGCCGCCCGGAAGCGCCCCGCCGATCACCGTTTTATCCTTGTCGTTGTCGCTCATGACAGGCCCCTTACGCCCGCGTCTCGACGATGGCCCAAAGCTCCAGTTTCAGGTCGGGCCAGTCGCCCGCAAAGTGCATCCCGATGGCCGGAGCATTGGAAAACTCTCGCCACAGGGGCGAGTTTTTCTCGATGATGAAATAGACGTTGCGTGACACGGCGCGGATCTGGCGCGGCGGGGTGGGGGCGTGGATCAGCTCGATCCCCGGCAGGTTGTTGTTCACAATCTCGGCCATGCGGGTGTTGGGGCCGACCTTGCACAGCAGGGGGAATTGCTGGGCAACCACGGTCAGGCTGCGGCTACTTTCCACCTCGATCACAAAGGTCGCATCGCGGAACAGGTTCCGGTCGGGCACCTGCGCCAGATACGAATTCTGGCGCACCTGAACCAGTTCCAGCCGCGTCGCCCGGCCCACATCGCGGGAAAGAAGCCGCTGAATGTCGCGCACCACGGGTTCAACCGAGGCTTTCAGGTCGGCATGGTCATAGGGCGGGTATTGCGGGGCCAGCCGTTTGTCGTGGTCAAAGGTCCACAGCTCACCCGAAAAGCGCAGCAATTCCTCATATAGCCGCTCGGGGTGAACATAGCGGCTGGCGCGCAGGTGGCGCAGCACGTTGATTTCGCGGTTCAGGGCCAGCAGCATGAAGTAATCGGTCGCCTGCAAGCCCCCTGCCGCCGATGGGTCGGCGGCATAGCGGGCAAGGCTTTCCAGCTTGGTTTCCACCCAGCCGATCACCCGGTCCAGCCAGCCCAGCGCCACAGAATGGCCGGTGATGGTCAGCAGCGGCGGGGGAAAAGCGTCATCCATGATGACCACATTATCCCGCACCTCGATGATGCGGCCGATCTTCAGGCATTGATAGCCGGGCTTGGGCGTCTGGCGGATGTCCAGCTCCAGCCGGGGCACGGCGATTTCAATCTGTTGTTCGATCCGCATCGCGCTGGCGGCATCGGCCACGGTTTCAGCCGACAGTACAAAGCGCGTCGCGGCATCCACTTCGGCATCCATCGCCACTTCGCGCCCGTTCATCACCTGATCGGGCAGGGTCAGCCACAGGAACTGGCCGTCCGAGCCCTCTGGCACCTCGATGGCGCGGGGCAGGGGGCTGACGGCGGGGGCGTCAAACGGCATTCCATCGGGGAAAATGCCTGCCACCAGCGCCAGTTCGATCCGGCCCTGTTGCAGCCGGTCGCGGTTCAGGCGCATCTCCTCGATGCCCCAAGGATAGGGGGACACATGCCGCGACCGCGCCTCGACCAGCTTTTCCAGGTAGCGGTCGTTCTGTTGCAGATGGTGGGGCTGCAAAAACAACCCCTCCTTCCACGCGACCTTGCTGAACCACGACATAATGCCCTCAATCTTCCAGATGGCCAAAGGCCCGAAATCACAAACCCAATCAACAAAACAAAACGGGCAATTTCTTGGCCGCGCCTTTCATCCTGCGGCTTGCGATGCCCCGGATCAAGCCCGGTTTTATGACATTCAGGCCCAGCCCTTAGAACGACAGGCGCACCTGCGCCGTCACGCTATAGGCGCCGCTGACGTTCGACCCCAGCCGCGCATCGGCCCGGATCGAGGCGTTGAACTGCTTGGCCGGGCCAAAGGCCCCCGGGTCCAGCACCTTGACATAGTTCAGGCCAATTGAAAGCTCGCCGAACCCGCCGATTGAGGTCACGTCAACCGGCAGCGTATCGGCCCCGGAAAACAACGTGGCCGTTCGGTCACCGCCGAAATCCTGATAATAGTTGGCCGAAACGAAGGCCACCTTTGCCGTCGCGCCGTCCTCGGCGATCATGGTCTTGGTTATCGTCGCACCGACAAAACCCACGACCGAGGTATAGCCGTCAATTTCCAGCACATCGCCACCCGCAAGGGTCAGGCTGTTGCCGCTGACCGTGGTCAGGTTCAGACCTGCGGTCGGGATAATGTTCAGCCCCTTTTCCTCATTCAGGTCAAAGCGATAGTTGACCCGCGCGCCCAATGTGGTGGCCTTGGTCGAATAGCTCAGCCCGTCAAAGCCAATTGGCGTGCCCGAGAAGGTCTGCTCCGACAGGTCGAAATGCGTCTGGTCATAGCGCAGTTGCAGGTCGGCCGAGAGGCGATCTTTGGCACCCGCCAAATAAAGACCGACGTAATCCTGGCTGAACTCGGTTCCCAAGGCACCCGTCACCGTGGCCAGCGAGGAGGCGTCCGAGAACAAAAGCTGATCGGTCGAGCCGGAGTTGTGGCCCAGCATCAAGCCGCCCGCGCCATCCCAGCCATTGAAGAACCGCCCGTCAAAGCAGCCGAAATCATAGCCGCCCTGCACGCCCCAGAAAGTGGAACCGATGTCGCTGCCCGTGGTGAGCCCGTTCGAAGTGCTTTCGCCATGCACATCCGCCTTGCCGCCCGTCGCCCGGATATAGCCGCCATGCGAGCAGCTTTCCTCGGCCGCAAGGCCCGAGACGAAGGGGCTGGTTGGCCGGTTCACGATGGTGCCGATCAGCGATTGGGTCATGGCCGCGCTGGCCGCCACGCCGCCGATGCCGGGATTCGCCCCGCCCACCACCTGAATGTCGGACCCGTTCTGGATCAGCGCATATTGCACAGGTCCGCCCACGGGCAGCGCGCCGCCGCCAGTAACGGTTGCCCCCGCCGCTGCGCCGCTGAACACCGTTACCGGGCTGGTATAGCCCGATCCGGTGACGCTGAACGCGAGGTTGATCGTGCTGGCCGTGGCATTGGTCGAGATGATGCGGTCGCTGGTGCCGTCCGACAGGTTCAGGTCAAGCTGATAGCTGCCGATGCCGCTGATCGCATTCGCCGTCAGCGTGTCGCCCGTCGCGCCATCGGCCAGATCGACCGTGCCCGCATTTGCCAGTGACCCGGTGATGACCGAGGCGCCATCCACCGTCAGCGTGCCCGCGTTGGTGACATTGCCGCTGACAGTGCCGCCGATCAGCGCCAGCGTGGCCCCGGCATTGTTGGAATAGCTAAGACTGCCCAGCGTGCGCCCGGTCACCGTGGTGGTGCCGCCCGACAGGTTGGTAAAGCTGGCAAGCCCTGTCATGTCGGCCAAAGCAACCGTCACATCGCCTGCGTTCTGGAATGTGGTGCCGCCAAAACTCAGCGCCGCAGTGGTGGCAAAGGTGCCGCCCGACTGGTTATCGACATTGCCGTTTATGGTGCCCGCCGCTTCGACATCGCCGCTGTTCGTCAGCGCACCACCCAGCGTGCCGCCCTGCAATTGCAGCAGGCCCGCGCTGCTGACACTGATCGGCCCGCCCAAGGCCCCGGTCGAGGCGATCTGCAAGGTGCCGTCGGTTACCGTGACCTGTGACGTATAGCCCGCGTTGTTCGCGCTAAGGGTGGCGGTGGCACCATCATCGATGGTGATGGTGCCGCTGCCCGAAATCGTGCCCCCGATGGCGGAGGTTCCCCCTGACAGCACAATCGACCCGGTGTTCAACTCCAGCGTACCCGCGCCGCTGACGCTGGACACGGTTTCCGACCCGGCGGTGATGCGCAGCGTGCCTGCGTTGGTGATGTCGGCGCTGGCACTCAGCGCGCCGCCGTCGGTTTCCAGAACGGCCCCCGCAAAGGTCTCCAGATCGGTCGAGGAAATCGTGCCGGTCAGCAGCAGGGTGCCCTGTTCGACATCAATCGCGCCGCTATGGCTGGACACGCCGGAAAGCGTCAGCGTACCCGCCCCGGTCTTGTTCAGCGTAGCGGTGCCGGTGATCGCCCCGGCATAGGCGGTGCTTGTGCCGTCACCCACCGTCAGATCGCCGTCAAGGTTCACCGAACCGCCCGTGCCCGACAGGCTGGCAAAGGTTTCGGCGGCATTCACATCCAGCGTACCGCCGTTCACCACGACCGCGCCCGTATCGGCAATCGCCGCGCCACCCGACAAGGCAAGTGTGCCGCCCGAAACCGTGGTGGTGCCGGAATAGGTGTTGGTGCCCGAAAGCGTCGTCGTGCCCGATCCGCTGCGCGTCAGCCCGCCAGCGCCCGTGATGGTCCCGGCATAGGTGCCGCTGCCCGATCCGGCCACCGTCAGGCCGAAACTCAGGTTCACCGTGCCGCCCGTGCCCGACAGGGTGCCGATGGTTTCCGCCGCATTCACATTCAGCGTGCCGGAATTGACTGCAACCCCCGCGCCATCGGCAATCGCAGCCCCGTTGTTCAGGTTCAGCGTGCCGCCCGCAACCGTTGCTGTTCCGGTAAAGGTGTTGGTGGCATTCAGGTTGGTCGTGCCGCCCGCAACACTCAGCCCACCCGCGCCCGAGACTCCGCCGCCAATATCCGAGGTGCCGGAATTCAGCGTCAGAACCGACCCCGAAGATAGGCTGATCCCGCCTGTACCATCCACTTCGGCGATGCTCTCATCTCCTCCGCCGGTCAGCGCCAGCGTGCCGCTGTTGCTGATCGCCAGAGATGAGGCCAGCGCCCCGCCATCGGTGGACAGGGTGCCAAGTGTGGCGATGCTCAGGCTGGTCGAACTCAGCGTGCCCGAACCCGTCACCGCCAATGTGCCGCCGTTCACCGTGGTTGCGCCGCTGTAGGTATTCGCCCCGGTCAGGGTCATCGTGCCGGTGCCCTCTTTGGTCAGCCCGCCCGCGCCCGAGATCACGCCGCCCACTGTCGTGCTGTCATCATTGCCGCCACTGGTCAGCCCGGCATTCAGCACCACGCTGCCCAGACCCGCCAACGAGCCGATGGTCTCTGCGCTGTCGATTCGCAGGGTGGTGCCGGAACTGGTCTGAACCCCCGCCGCATCGGCAATCGCCGCCCCGCCCGACAGGGCCAGCGTGCCGCCCGAGACGGTGGTGGTGCCGGAATAGGTGTTGGTGCCCGAGAGCGTCAGCGTGCCCGCGCCGATCTTTTCCAGGGGCCGTGTGCCGCCGGTTTCGCTGATCGCGCCGGATTGTTCTGCTGCATCGCCGCTCAGCACCTCCAACTGGGTCGAGTTGGAGTTCAGCACGATGGCCGATCCTTCGTTCACCCCGTTGGCATAGCTGACAACCGATCCGGTTGTGGTGATGGTGCCCGCAATCGCCGTGCTGCTGGCAATCCGCAGCGTGCCACCCGAAGCAACCGTCACATCACCGTCGATCAGACCCGAAACCGTGGTGGTTCCGGTCTGCACCGTAGTCGCGCCCGCACCGCTGAGTGTACCCGCGATGGTACCACCGTTCAGCGTGGCAGCATCCGAATGCGTGACTGTTCCACCGAACGACAAGGTGCCACCCGATTGCGCAAAGGTGGTGGTGCCAAGCGTGCCGCTGCCACCAAGGGTGCCGCCATCCAGCGTCACCCCACCTGCCGTCACCGCACCCGTCACCAGCGCCGAGCCGCCGTTGACGTCAAGCGCCGTGCTGCTACCCAGTGATCCGTTGGCCAGATTCAGCGTGCCACCATTGACGATCAGATCGCTTGACCCCAACCCGACACCCGCGCCCAAGGACAGGCTGCCAGAGGTCACGGTGGTATCACCGCTATAGGTCTGGTCGGTGCCATAGGTCACGTTCGCGCCGTTCACCGCCACGCCGCCGGTGCCCGTGATCGCGCCGGCAACGCTGTAGGTCGCGCTGCCCGCCAGCGTCAGGTCGGCCCCGGTCAGCGCGATGTCACCGGTAAACCCGGTCAGGTTGCTGATCGCGTCATTGCCGGTCAGCGCAAGGTCGCCCGCCCCGGTCAGGGCGATGCCATCGGCACCAAAGGCCCCGCCATCCGACGACAGGGTGGCCCCAGAGCTGATCGCTGCCGAGCTGGCCGCGGTCGCGCCACTGCCGGTGTAGGAAAGGCCCCCGGCGGTGACGGCGATGGTGCCGGTCTGGCCGCTGCTGTTGCCTGTCAGCGTCAGGGTTTCGGTCCCGCCTTTCGACAGGCTGCCCGCGCCGCTGAATGTGCCACCAAAGGTGCCTGCCGCAGATTGGTCAACCGTCAGCGTCTGGCCGGATGCCAGGGTGATCGTGCCACCCGTGCCCGACAATGGCCCCACCGCATCGCTGGCATTCACATTCAACGCGCCGCCGTTTACCGTCAGGCCATTGGTATCCGACAGATTGCTGCCAGTATTCAGGTTAAGCGCGCCGCCGCTGACCGTGGTGGTGCCGTCCACCGCGCCGGTGTTGGTCATCGTGCCGCCAGTAACGCTCAATGCGCCAGTGATCTGGCCATCGTTTGTTCCGCCGCCGCTTGTGACCGTCAAAGAAGCGGCGGTGCCTCCCGCATCAATCTGCGCGATGCCACCCGAAGCGGTCACTGCGTCTGCGGCGCCACCATTGGCAACGATCACACCCCCCGCCTGAACGTCTATGCCGCCGGTGTGGGTTGTCGTTCCTCCGAATTGCAGAATGCCGCTGCCGGTCTTGGTGATGGCCCCTGAGCCGCCCGTTGCCCCGGCCAGGGCCAGCCCGTGCCCATCGGTATCAGTATTGACCTCGATCACCGTCGCAGTGTTGAAGGTCAGGGCAGTTTCGATGAAATTGATGTCTGTCGGGGTGCCGCCCATTGTAATCTGGGCACCATTGCCCGCCATCACGATTGTCCCGTCGCTCAACGTCAGGCCGGTGCCCTGCAAGGTCAGGGTGTTTACGGTATAGCTGTTGCCGCCCAGTCCCACCGCCGTGCTGACCGCGCTGTTGATCACGGCATCGTCGTTGTTGCCGTTCGGCACTTGATTGGGGTTCCAGTTCTGCCCTGTGCCCCACAGATTTGTACCTGCGCCATTGTCGAATGTCTGCGCCCCGGCAGAGGTTGCGGGGGACAAGAACGCCAGCGCCAGTGCCGTTGTGGCAAGCAGCCGGTTGCGGATCTGCGGGCAATTGGTCATTTGAATTTTTCCTGACGCGCGGCAGGGTGAAAGCAAGGGATAGGCCACACGTTACGGGCGACCCGCGACGCAATCAATTTATTTGTGATTTGGCTTGATTAGGGCAAAGACCGCACGCTTTTGCGACACGGGCAGGCTTGGAGGGCAATATCCTGCCCTGTAAGCCTGCAACGGCACCTTTCGTTCTGCGGCGCGGCAAGCTAGGTTTGCCCGATGCGACAAACCCTGACCGAGCTTTACCAGGCCCGCATCGCAGTGGGCACTCTCCATCCTGATCCGGCCCAGCAGGCGGTTTTGCCCGCGCTGGAAGACCTGCGGCTGTGGCTGGAAACCAATGCCGGGCGGCGGACGGGGCTGTTTGCCGGGCTGTTCGCGCGCCCCGTGGTGCCGCCCAAGGGGCTGTACCTGTGGGGCGGGGTCGGGCGCGGCAAATCCATGCTGATGGATCTGTTCTGCGAGGCCACGGCGATCACCGCCAAGCGCCGGGTGCATTTTCACGCCTTCATGCAAGAGATCCAGCACGCCCTTCACGAGGCGCGCAAGACCGGGGTTGAAGATGCCCTGGCCCCGGTGGCCGAGGCCATCGCGCGTGAGGTGCGCTTGCTGGCCTTTGACGAGATGCAGATTACCGACATCACCGATGCGATGATTGTCGGGCGGCTGTTTGAAAAGCTGCTGGCGGCGGGGGTGGTGATTGTCACCACCTCGAACCGCCCGCCGGAAGATCTTTACAAGAACGGCCTGAACCGGGCGCTGTTCCTGCCCTTTATCGACATTCTGCGCGACCGGCTGGTGGTGGTGGAGCTGGAAAGCCCCAATGATTACCGCCAGCACCGTCTGGCAGGCGCGCAGGTCTATTTCCACCCCGCAGGTAAGGCGCGTGGGCTGATCGAGGCGATCTGGTCAGACCTGACCGGGGGCGACAAGGGTGCGCCCCTACGCCTGCCGGTGAATGGGCGCGAGGTGGAACTGCCGCGCTTTGCCAATGGCGTGGGCCGGGCAAGTTTCTGGGAACTGTGCGCCCGTCCGCTTGGGCCCGGCGATTACCTTGCCATCGCGCAGGCGGTGCGGGTGCTGATTCTTGAGGACGTGCCGCAGTTGTCGTCGTCAAACTTCAACGAGGCCAAGCGGTTCGTCACCCTGATTGACGCTTTGTACGAAGGCCATGTGCGGCTGATCTGTTCCGCCGCAGATGAGCCGGAACGGCTGTATATCGAAGGCGAGGGCAGTTTTGAATTTGAACGCACCGCCAGCCGATTGCGCGAGATGCAGGGGGCGGATTGGGGCAAGGGCGGCGCGGGTTGACGCCGCTGGGCGCGCTTCGCTCGCCGGAACCCCAGAGGATATTTATGCAATGTGAGTGGCGTCAGAGGCGGAATCCTTCGGGAATTGCGTCTTTGCCGTTCAGCACCAGATCGGCCATCACCTGCGCGACCTTGGGCGCCATGCCAAAGCCGATCTTGAAGCCGCCATTGGCGACGAAATGGCCGGGCTTGCCGGGCCATTGGCCAAGGATCGGGGCCTTTGATTTTGCGCGCGGGCGCACCCCGGCCCAGCGTTCCAGCACAGGTGCATCTTGCAGGCAGGGCAGGGCGGCGCGGGCGCGGGCCAAGATCTCCTCCAGTCGTGCGTCGGTGGCGGTGGCGTCGGTCCAGAGATTTTCGCTGGTCGAGCCGATGGCAACCGTGCCATCGGCATGGGGGATGATGTGCAGGCTGTCCACATAAAGCTGTGGCAAGTCCTGCGCGTTGTGGCGCAGCAACAGGGCCTGACCTTTCACGCCGTCGCCTGCGGGGCGGCCAAGATCATGGGTCAGCGCGTGCAGCCCGGCAAGGCCCGCGGCCCAGATCACCGCGCCCTCGTCCAGTGCATTGCCAATGACGACCTCGCCGCCCAACTGCCGGATCGCGGCAACAAGTGCGGTTGCGGCCATGCGCGGGTGCAGCCGGGCGGATAGTGTGTCGTGGATCAGCAGGCCCGAAGGGCTGGCGGGTTCCCAAGGGCTGCCGGTGGCAGAGATCACCTGCCAAAGGGCCATGCCCTGCCACAACCGCGCGGCATTTTCGCCCCGTGCACGGGCCAGGGTGGCGGCCCGGTCATCGGCCAAGGGTTGCAGGCGACCAACCCGGCCAAAGCCGGTCGGCAGGCCAGAGGTTTCCTGCACCGCGCCCCAGAAATCACTCGCCATCACTAGGCTTTCCAGTTGGAACTGCTTCTTTTCGTTCCAGTTTTCCGGCACATGCGGCGACAGGGCGCCAACAAGGCCACCCGATGACCCCGCGCCGATCTGCGCCGTTTCGATCAGGCGTACCTTTGCGCCGCGTCGGGCGGCCTCGAATGCTACGGTCAGGCCGAAAACTCCGCCGCCGCGCACCGTCAGATCGACCCTTGCCATTCCCTGCTGCCTTCCCCATGGTCCGCGCGCGATCAGGGATAGGCGAAATGACCGGCGACGAACAGGGCGGTGGGTTGGATTGGCGCGAGGGCGTCATTCCCGTCTCGCGCCGCTTTGACGACCCATATTTTTCCATCGCCAACGGGCTGGCCGAGACGCGGCATGTGTTTCTGGCCGGAAATGGATTGCCGGGCCGGTTCTGCGACGGGTTCCAGATTGCCGAGCTGGGCTTTGGCACCGGGTTGAACCTGCTGGCAACGCTGGTCTCGATGCCGCCCGGATTACGCATAAGCTACACCAGCTTTGAGGCATTCCCCCTGACCGCCGAGGAAATCGCCCGCGCCCTGACCGCCTTTCCCGAGGCGGAGGCGGTGGCAGCCCCCTTTCTGGCCGCATGGGCCGCGGGGCGGCGCAGCTTTGCCCTTGGCGGCATTGCGGTTGAGGTGATCATCGGGGATGCCCGCGCAACCTTGCCCGCGTGGCAGGGTCGCGCGGATGCCTGGTATCTGGATGGGTTTTCGCCCGCCAAGAACCCCGAATTGTGGAGCGACACCCTGCTGGACGAGGTGGCCCGCCACACGACGCCGGGCGGCAGCTTTGCCACCTATACCGCCGCAGGCCATGTGCGCCGGACGCTGGCGGCGGCGGGCTTTGCGGTCGAGCGCCAACCGGGTTTCGGCACCAAGCGCCATATGTCTGCCGGAGTGCGCGCATGACCCCGAACAACCGCCGGGGCATCTGGCTGATGGTTGCCACCGTCTTTGCCTTTGCCTGTCAGGACGGGTTTTCGCGCCATCTGGCGGGCACCTACAACACGCTGATGGTGGTGATGCTGCGCTATTGGGTCTTTGCGGCCTTTGTTCTGGTTCTTGCGCTGCGGCGGCCCGAAGGGTTCCGCGCGGCGGTGCGCAGCGACCATATGCCGATGCATGTGGTGCGGGGCGCACTCTTGGTGGCGGAAATCGCCATCATCGTCTGGGGTTATACGCTGATCGGCCTGATCGAAAGCCATGCGGTCTTTGCCATTTGCCCGCTGTTGGTGGTTGCGCTGTCCGGCCCTGTTCTGGGAGAGCGGATCACACCGCGCCGCTGGGTGGCGGTAGGAGTGGGATTGTTGGGGGTTCTGGTCATCCTGCGACCGGGGGGCGGGGTGTTTTCCTGGCCCGCGCTTTTGCCGATGATTTCGGCCATCCTGTTCGCCATCTACAGTGTGCTGACCCGGCTTGGCGCGCGGGCCGAGCGGATGTTCCCCAATTTCTTCTGGCCTGCGATCATCGGGGCCTTCCTGATCACCTTCCTTGGCCTGCCGAATTGGCAGCCGGTGGCACGTTTTGACTGGCTGCTTATCGCCGGTTATGCGGCGGCGGCTGTCGCCTCTAACTGGCTGATGCTGAAAACCTATGAGGCGGCAGAGGCCAGCGCGGTGCAGCCCTTTGCCTATATGCATATCGTCTTTGCCTCGATCATCGCGCTTGTGGTGTTCGGCGAACATCTTGCCCCTGCTGTGGCGCTTGGCGCGGCCATCGTGGTGGCTTCGGGGCTGTTTGCCCTGATTTCGGAAAGGAAACCGGCCAATGGCTGAACAGAATACCCGCCTTGGCATCATCCTGATGGTGCTGACCACCCTGGTCTTTGCCGTGCAGGACGGGATTTCCCGCCATCTGGCCGAGAATTACAATGTCATGATGGTGGTGATGGTCCGCTTTTGGGCCTTCGCCATCTTTGTCTCTATCCTAGCAATGCGCAGCGGTGGTGGCATTCGTCAGGCTGTGCGCACCCGCCATCCCTTCATCCAGATCGCGCGCGGCCTGATACTTGTGTTTGAGATCTGCGTGATGGTCGTGGCTTTCACACGGCTGGGCCTGATTGAAAGTCATGCGGTGTTCACCGCCTATCCGTTGCTGGTCGCGGCCTTGTCCGGCCCTGTCTTGGGCGAAAAGGTTGGGTGGCGGCGCTGGACCGCCATTGGTATTGGTTTCATCGGCGTGTTGATCATCCTGCAACCCGGTTCGGGCGTGTTTTCGGTCTGGGCGCTGCTGCCTTTTGCCTCGGCCCTGTTGTTCGCGCTTTATGGCTTGTTGACGCGCTATGTTGCGCGGCGAGACGCGGCTTCGGTCAGCTTTTTCTGGACAGGGGTGGTCGGCGCCATCGGCATGACGCCCTTTGGTCTGGCGCATTGGACATGGATGACGCCGACCGACTGGATGTGGATGGGCACCCTGTGCATCACTGCGATTGTGGGGCACGGGTTGCTGATCAAGGCCTATGATGTGGCCGAAGCCAGCGCCGTGCAGCCCTTTGCCTATCTGCAACTGGTCTGGATCGCGGCGCTTGGTTTCCTGCTGTTCGATGAAACCCTGCGGCCGAACGTGGCGCTGGGGGCGGTGATCGTTACAGCGGCAGGGGTGTTCACACTGTGGCGCGAGCAGGTCCGTGCACGTCAGTCTAGCCGCCCTTCAGCTCTGCCGTGATCCGCACCGGGCTGGCCACGCCTTTCAGCCGCTGGCGATAGATCACCACCCCCTCGGCCACCCGCATCACATAGGTGCGGGTTTCGGCAAAGGGGATGGTTTCCACCCAATCGACCACGTCGACCTGCGGCATCCTTGGGTCGCCGAACTCGGCCATCCATTTGCGCGGCCGCCCCGGCCCGGCGTTATAGCCAGAGGCGATCAGCGCAACCGAGGGACCAAATTCCTCGACCATCTTGGCCAGATAGGCCGAGCCGATGGTGACGTTATAGGCCGGGTCGGTGGTCAGCCTTGCGTTGGTATGGTCCAGCCCCAGCGTGCCCGCCACCCGATTGGCGGTTTCGGGCATTACCTGCATCAAGCCGCGCGCGCCCACCTTGCTTTGCGCGCCGGGATCAAACTCGCTTTCACGCCGAGAGATTGCGAGTGCCAGCGCCCGGCTGACCGGCAATTCGCCGGGCACCATTTCTGGCACCGGAAAATAGGCGCGGGGCAGGATGATACCGCGCTCCGCCGCCTGCTTGGCGATCAGCAGGGCGATGTGGGGTTCCTCCAGCCGCAGGGCCAGATCGGCCAGTTGTTGCAGGCCGGTCGCATCCAGCCCCTCGGCCAGTTGCAGAAAGAACCGCTTTGCCGTGGTGCGGTCGCCCGCCTGATCCAGCATCCGCCCCGCGGCCAGAACCGAAGACCCGGCGAACCCAGCCGATTTCCAGCCCGGCCCTGCCGTGCCGACATCGATCAGCGCGGGGTCAAGGCTTTGGCCCAGCCGTTCCGCTGCCAAAAGACCGTAATAGGCCGTCTGATATTGCGCCGCCGCGCGATAGGCCGCCTTGGCGCCCGCCGCATCACCCGCCGCCTCCAGCGCGCGGGCCCGCCAGTAATCGGCGCGTGACAGGCTGATCGGGGTGCCGACCGCCGCCTTCAGCCGGTCGAAATGTTTCAGCGCGCGGGCCGGATCGTTCAGCTTGCGCAGCGCGATGAAGCCCGAAAGGAACTCCAGATCCGCATAATCCTGCCCGCTGGTCAGATCATGGCGCGAGGCGATCTTGTAGGCGGTCTTGGGCGCGCCATCCCGCATCATCTTGCGCGCCAGCAGCGCCCGACGCTCGGCCCAGGCATCGGGGCGGCCAAGGTGCTGGGCGCTGTCGCTGCGCTGAACGATCAGCTCTGCCGCGCCGTCATACATGTCGCGCTTCATCCGCCAGATGAAACGGTCATAGGCCAGACCGGCATCGGTCTGCATCGGGGCGGGAACCTTGGCGATCAGCCCGTTCACGCCGTCGGCTCCCTGTTCCAGCGCAATCCGCGCCGCCGCCAGCGCGCGGAAATCGGGGCCAACGCGGGGCAGCATGCGCTGCGCCTCGGCCAGACGGCCCCCATCCCACAGAATGTTGTCCAGCCGCGCCTCATGCGCGACCGACAGGGCATCGCCTTGCAGCGCGATCAGCGCCGCCTCGTCCCCGGCATCGAATTTCAGGCCAACCCAGGCATCAAACGCCGTCTGCTCGGCCTGTGCAGGCTGACCCGCCTGCATCAGCGCGCGCACAAGTGCAACGGCACCTTTGCTGGTCTTTGGCGCGGTCTTGCCGAAATAGGCGATCACACGGGCCGGGTCGGTGGACCTTGCGGCAGCCTCTTCGCCCTTTTCTTTCAGCAGCGCTAAGCCGGGCCAGTAGGACCGCCGCGACAGAAAATCCTCGTAATCGCCCAAGCGCCCCTCGCCCGCGCGCAGCCATTGCCAGCGCAGGATGTCGCCGCCCACCGTGCCCGCCGACGGCACATCGGCCAACAGCCGGTCCCAGTCTTGCCCGGCCGCCGCCTGCAACCCGTCTTTCAGGCTGCCCAGCTCATCCGCCAAGGCGGGCGGGGGGGCGGTCAGCAGGGCAAGACACAAAAGGGGGATGCTAATGATTTTTGTTGTTCTGCTCATGGCGACAATCCTGCCCCAGCGGGCCGGGGCGGGCAAGCCACAAGCCCGTTAGCTCCGCAGTATACCGCGCTTGGCAATACCGCGCGTCTCCGCTAGTCATGGCACGTTTGCACCGGGCGAGTCTGCCCATATCTCAAGGAGACGCGTGTCATGTTCAAGGGATCCCTTCCAGCCCTGATCACGCCGTTCAAGAACGGCGCTGTGGACTTTGATACGCTGAAAAAACTTGTCGAATGGCATATCGCCCAAGGCAGCCACGGCCTTGTGCCGGTGGGCACCACGGGCGAAAGCCCGACGCTAAGCCATGAAGAGCATGGCGCGGTGATCGAGGCCGTGGTCACCGCTTCGGCGGGCCGGGTGCCGGTGATTGCGGGCGCAGGCTCCAATGCCACGGCAGAGGGCGTTGGCCTGATCCAGCACGCCAAAAAGGCCGGGGCCAATGCCGCGCTGATCGTGACGCCCTATTACAACAAGCCCACACAGGCGGGGATGATCGCGCATTTCACCGCACTGCACGATGCCGCCGACCTGCCGATCATCATCTACAATATCCCCGGCCGTTCGGTGGTGGACATGACGCCCGCCACGATGGGCGAACTGGCCAAGCTGCCGCGTATCGTCGGGGTCAAGGATGCGACAGGCAAGATCGAGCGTGTAAGCCAGCAGCGCATCACTTGCGGACCGGATTTCATCCAGTTGTCGGGTGAGGATGCCACCGCCCTTGGCTTCAACGCGCATGGCGGCGTGGGCTGCATCTCGGTCACCGCCAACGTGGCCCCCAAGCTGTGCGCCGAGTTCCAGGAGGCGACGCTGCGTGGCGATTATGCGGCTGCGCTCGGGTATCAGGACCGCCTGATGCCGCTGCACGAAGCGATCTTTATCGAACCGGGTCTTGTCGGTGCGAAATATGCGCTGTCGGTTCTTGGCCTGTGTTCCGAGGAGGTGCGCCTGCCGCTGGTCGGCCTGACCGATGGCACCAAAGACAAGATCAAGGCCGCCATGCGCCATGCGGGCCTGATCTGACGTATCTGATCTGACCCTCTTGGGCGGGCACAGGGCCCGCCCGCCCCTTACCGGCGGATCACATGACCCCGAACCAGCGCGGCAGCCTTTTCATGACCATTTCCATGGCGGGCTTTGCCGTGGAAGACAGCTTTATCAAGGCCGCCGCCGTGACTGTGCCTTTGGGGCAGATCCTGATCTTCATGGGTCTGGTGGGGATCGCGTGGTTTTCCACCACGGCGCTGCGGGTGGGCGACGCGCCGGTGCCGCGCGCGGCCTGGTCGAAAACCATGGCCGTCCGGTCGCTGTTCGAGGTGGCGGGGCGGCTGTTTTATGCGCTGGCGCTGGCACTGATCCCGATCTCGGTCGCTTCTGCAATTTTGCAGGCCACACCCTTGGTGGTGGTGCTGGGTGCGGCGGTGTTATTTGGCGAAAGGGTCGGTCTGGCGCGGTGGTTTGCCATTCTGCTGGGGTTTGTCGGCGTGCTGGTTATCCTGCGCCCCGGTCTTTCAGGGTTTGACGCCCAATCGCTGTTGGCCCTTGCGGGTATGCTGGGATTTGCCGGGCGCGATCTGGCGACGCGGGCCGCGCCGCCCGCGCTGTCGAATGCGCAGCTTGGCGTGGCCGGTTTTACCATGCTGGGCATTTCCGGCGTGGTCATTCTGGGGGCAGAGGGCAATGCGGCGATGCCGGATGCCCATGGCTGGCTGTTGATGTGCGGGGCTGCGGGCTTTGGCATCTTTGGCTATGCCTGCCTGACATCGGCGATGCGGATGGGTGATGTGTCGGCGGTGACGCCGTTCCGCTATACCAGGCTGGTCTTTGCCATGATCATCGGGGCGCTGGTTTTCCACGAACACCCCGACCTGCCCACACTGATCGGCGCGGGCATCATTGTGGCTTGCGGGTTGTTCATTCTGCTTTCGGGGCGTCGCCGGGTCGGCTGACCTTGTGCTGCCACTGCGCCAGACGCACCTGGCGCAGCGCCTCGATCAACAGCGCCGTCAGCAGGCTGAAATGCAAAAAGCCGTTGGCAGCCGCCATGCCCGCCAGAATGCGCCAGGCATGAGGCAGGACCACATCACCCAAGCCCAGCGTGGTAAAGGCGACCAGCGCGAAATACAGCGCCTCTTCCAGCGTGCCGAACCCCTCCAGGTACCAGAACGCAATCGCCCAGACCCAGACGGCAACGGTAATCACCGCCAGAATCGCCACCGACACCCCCGCCAACAACAAGACCAGCTTGGGCCGGTGCGGCGGGCGCAGCAGCCAAGGGTGCAGTCGCAGGAATGCCAGTTCCATCAGCATGGCCGCCACGGCAGCGATGGTGATATTGGTCACCAGAAGGCAGGTGCCCACCAGGATTTGCAGGAACATTCTTTCCTCCGACTGGACTCCGCGCCGCCCCTCGCCTATCTCACGGCGATCATGGTGGCCAAATCCGATCCAAATTCCAAACTCATCGCCGAAAACCGGCGTGCCCGCTTCGATTACCATATCGAAAGCGATCTGGAAGCGGGCATCATGCTGCTTGGCTCTGAAGTCAAATCCCTGCGCCGCGGCGGTTCGAACATCGCCGACAGCTATGCCTCGGTCGAGGGCGGAGAGCTGTGGCTGATCAACGGCTATATCGCCCCCTATGCCGAGGCCAAAACTTGGGGCCATGACGAACGCCGCCGCCGCAAGTTGTTGGTTTCGCGTAAGGAACTGTCGCGCCTGTGGTCTGCGACGGCGCGCGAAGGTATGACGATCGTGCCCCTGCGGCTTTATTTCAACGAGCGCGGCATCGTGAAATTGAAGCTCGGCGTAGCCAAGGGCAAGAAACTTTCTGACAAGCGCGAAACATCGGCCAAGCGCGACTGGGACCGCCAGAAATCGCGTCTGCTCAAGCAGGGCGCACAGGGCTGACAACACAACTGTTGCCGTAAGGGTGACAATTTGCCACTATTTCCCCTATCCGAGCCGCCGCAAAAGCGGACAACAAGGCCGGATGGGCCGCCCGGTGCGGCGGACCCTTGGGAAAGAGGGACGAGTTATGGAACTGATTATCCAACTGATCGCTGGTGCGCTGGGTGGCAATGCTGCTGGTGCCGTGCTGAAAAACCAAAGCTTGGGTACGCTGTTGAATTCGATCGTCGGTATTCTGGGCGGTGGGATTGGCGGCCAGATCCTGGGCGCGGTGATGGGTGGCGGTGCCGCGGCGGGTGCTGCAACCGCTGGCGGGCTGGACATCGGCTCGATCATCCAGTCGGTCGCTTCGGGTGGTGTGGGCGGTGGCGTGCTGCTGGCTGTTATCGGCGCCATCAAGAACGCAATGGCCAAGTCGTAAGGTCGCGGTCGTAATTTTCTTGCGCGGGCGGGCCAAGACCTGCCCGCGCCACCTTGCTTCGCAGGCCCACGGGGTTTAGGGCTTCTGGTCGAAACCGACCGGAGAGGACCATGGCCCAGGCCCCCGACGACCCGAAGACGCTTGTTTCCACCGACTGGCTTGCCGCGCATCTGAAAGACCCGGATCTGCGCCTGTTGGATGCCAGTTGGTATCTGCCCGATGCCGGGCGCGATGCCCGCGCCGAATATCAGGCAGCACATATCCCCGGCGCGCGGTTTTTCGACATCGATGAAATCGCTGACCTGCGGTCAAACCTGCCGCATATGGCGCCGCCACCCGAAAAGTTCATCACCCGGCTGCGCGCGATGGGCGTGGGCGATGGCCATCAGGTAGTGGTCTATGACGGCGCGGGCCTGTTTTCCGCCGCCCGGGTCTGGTGGCTGTTTCGCCTGATGGGCAAGACCGATGTGGCTGTGCTGGACGGCGGCTTTCCGAAATGGAAAGCCGAGGGGCGCGAGATCGAAGATATGCCCCCCGTTATCAAAGATCGCCACATCACCGTTTCGCGCCAGAACCATCTGGTCAAGGATGTGACGCAGGTGGCCCATGCCGCCAAGCTGGCCGAAGCGGTGATCGTCGATGCCCGCTCTGCCCCCCGTTTCCGGGGCGAGGTGGCCGAGCCGCGCCCCGGCCTGCGCGCGGGCCATATTCCGGGGGCTAAAAACGTGCCCTTTACCACCGTTTTGAACGGCGATGGCACAATGAAGCCGGTTGCCGAGCTTAAACAGGTGTTTGAATCTGCCGGGGTTGACCTGTCGAAACCCGTCATCACCTCTTGCGGGTCGGGGGTTACGGCGGCGGTCCTGTCGCTTGCGCTGGAACGGATGGGCCACCGCAACCATGCGCTTTATGACGGGTCGTGGGCCGAATGGGGCATGTACGACGACCTGGCTGTCGAGAAGGGATAGACGATGCTAGAGAACCTGAACGCCCAGCCGCAGGACAAGATTCTGCAATTGATCGCGATGTATCGCGACGATCCGCGCGATGGAAAGATTGATCTGGGCGTTGGCGTCTACAAGGATGCGACCGGCCTGACCCCGGTGATGCGCGCGGTCAAGGCCGCCGAAAAAACCCTGTGGGACACCGAAAAGACCAAAACCTACACCGGCCTTGCCGGAGAGCCCGCCTATAACGCCGCGATGGTCGGGCTGATCCTTGGCGCGGGCTTTGCCGAGCGCGCGGCATCGGTCGCCACGCCCGGCGGCACTGGGGCAATTCGTCAGGCGCTGGAACTGATCAAGCTGGCAGCGCCGGGCGCAACGGTCTGGTTGTCGAACCCGACCTGGCCCAACCACCCCTCGATCATCAAGTATCTGGGGATGAAATCCGCCGAATACCGTTATTTTGATGCGGCGACGGGCGAGGTCGATTTTGCAGGCCTGATCGCCGATCTGGGCACCGTGGCCGAGGGCGATGTCGTGTTACTGCATGGCTGCTGCCACAATCCCACCGGGGCCAACCCCACGGCGGCGCAATGGCAGCAGATCGTCGATGTGCTGAAGGCGCGCAAGGCCATTCCCTTGGTTGACCTTGCCTATCAGGGCTTTGGCGACGGGCTGGAAGAGGACGCGCAGGCCACGCGCCTGATCGCGAACAGCTTCCCCGAGGTGCTGATTGCCGCCTCTTGCAGCAAGAACTTTGGCATTTACCGCGAACGGACCGGCATTCTGATTGCGCTGGGGGATGCCAGCCGCAAAGCGGTGACGCAGGGCAACCTGAATTTCCTCAACCGTCAGAACTACAGCTTTCCGCCTGACCATGGCGCGCGTCTGGTGACAATGATCCTGGAGGATCAGGCCCTGACGACCCAGTGGAAGACCGAGCTGGAAGAGGTGCGGCAGAACATGCTGACCCTGCGCCAAAGCCTTGCCGAGGAGCTGCGCCGCGCCACCAATTCCGACCGTTTCGACTTTGTGGCCCGCCATCGCGGCATGTTCAGCCGCCTTGGCCTGACCGAAGCGCAAGTGAACCAGTTGCGCGAAGAGGCTGGCGTTTACATGGTGGGCGACAGCCGCATCAACATCGCGGGCCTGAATTCGCAGACCGTGCCGATTCTGGCCGCAGCCATCGCCAAGGTCATTGGCTAAGGCCTGCACTGCAAGAACAAGCGCGCTGGCCTTGGCCTGCGCGCTTTTTGCTGCCCCCGCATCGGCGCAACAGCAACCGCCTGCCATTGGCCGCCTGTCCTATGGCGCAAACGACCGCCCTGGCGCCGCGATCTGCACCGGCACGCTGATTGCCCCTGATCTGGTGTTGACGGCGGGTCATTGCCTGCCCGACGCCGCGCAGGCGAACCCGGCCAGCGTGCGGTTTTTGCCCGGCCTTGGCACCGTCAGCGCGGGGCCAGAGCGGCGGGGAGCCGCCGTGCTGCCCCCTATGCCCCGCCCCGGCCCGCAGGTTCGGATGGGCAATGATACTGCGTTGTTACGGCTGCAATCGGCCTATACCGCCGATCAGGTGACGCCCCTTGCGCTGGCAACGGGCATTCAAAGCGGCCCCTTCACCTTCTTTGGCTATGACCGCGCGCAACCCGGCCTTGCGCCTAGTGCCGCGCCCTGCCGAGCACTTGCGCTTTTCCCGCCGCAATCGCCGCAAGTGGTGGGGCTGGATTGCACCGTGGTCTCGGGCAATTCGGGTGGGCCGCTTCTGGTGCCCGGCCCCGGCGGCATCTGGCAGGTTGCGGGTGTCATGGTTGCCCGCGCCGGGCCGCCGCTGCATGCGTTGGCGGTTCTGACCACGCCCGATCTGATGCCATGACATGAAAAAGCCCGGACCTTGAAGGTCCGGGCTTCTGGCTGGCGACTGGGAGGAGGAAAGTCGCCGCGCCCTTTTATCAGCCGTGATAGGCCTGTTCACCGTGCGAGCTGAGATCAAGCCCCTGACGCTCGGAGTCGGCATCGACACGCAGGCCGACGATCATGTCCACCAGCTTGAACAACACGAAGGACACGACACCCGACCACACCAGCGTGATGGCCACGGCCTCGATCTGGATCCAGACCTGCGCCGCGATAGAGTAATCGTCGCCCTTCACCCCGCCCAGCGAACCGGCCGAGAACACGCCGGTCAGGATGGCGCCGATGATGCCGCCAACGCCGTGAACGCCGAACACGTCCAGGCTGTCGTCATACTTCAGCTTGTTCTTCACCACGGTGACGAAGAAGTAGCAGGCCGCAGCGGCGATGATGCCCAGCGCAATCGCCCCAATCGGGCCAACCGTGCCGCAAGCCGGGGTGATGGCAACCAGACCGGCCACCATGCCCGAAGCTGCGCCCAGCATCGAAGCCTTGCCGCGCTGCACCGCTTCGAACAGCGACCAGGCCAGAGTTGCCGCTGCGGTGGCGATGAAGGTGTTGATCATGGCAAGCGTAGCGCCGCCATTGGCCTCAAGGTTGGAACCGACGTTGAAGCCGAACCAGCCGACCCACAGCATCGAAGCGCCGATCATGGTCATGACCATCGAATGCGGGGCCATGTTTTCCTTGCCAAAGCCGACGCGCTTGCCGATCACAAGGCAGGCCACCAGTGCGGCGATACCGGCATTGATGTGAACCACGGTGCCGCCGGCGAAGTCGATGGCGCCCATCACGAAGATCAGGCCCGACACGTCCCACACCATATGGGCAACCGGGAAATAGACCAGCGTGACCCACAGCGCCGAGAACAGCAGCACGGCCGAGAACTTAACCCGTTCGGCAAAGGCGCCGATGATCAGCGCCGGGGTGATGGCCGCAAAGGTCATCTGGAAGGCAATGAACAGATATTCCGGGATGACGTAGCCCGCCGAGAAGGTCGCAGCCATGCTGTCAGGCGTGACACCCGCCAGGAACAGCTTGCCGAAGCCGCCCCAATAGGGCGAGGTGCCGCCACCAAAGGTGACCGAATAGCCATAGACCACCCAGATCACCATCACCATGCAGGCGATCAGCGTGGTTTGCATCAGCACCGAGAGCATGTTCTTGGACCGCACAAGGCCACCGTAGAACAGCGCCAGACCTGGCAGGGTCATGAACAGCACCAGCACGGTCGAAGTCATCATCCACGACACGTCGCCCTTGTCCATCACGGGGGCGGCAGCTTCGGTCGTCGCCTCTTGTGCCCACAGGGGCAGGCTGGCGAAGATCGAGGCACCCAGCGCCCCCAATCCCGCAAATTTCGTCAGGTTTTTCATCTTATCGTTTCCCCATCCCACTGTTCAAAGCGCTTCGTCGTCGGTTTCACCCGTGCGGACCCGCAGCGCCTTGGCCACGTCCAGCACAAAGATCTTGCCGTCGCCGATCTTGCCGGTGCGGGCCGTGGCCGAGATGGTTTCAACCGCCTGATCGGCCAGATTGTCGGCCACCACGATTTCCAGCCGCATCTTCGGCACGAAATTCACCGCGTATTCCGCGCCGCGGTAAATTTCCGTATGGCCCGACTGCGCGCCGAAACCCTTGATTTCTGTAACCATCATCCCACGCACGCCGATCGCGGTAAGCGCTTCGCGCACCTCGTCCAGCTTGTAGGGCTTGATGGCGGCAATGATCATTTTCACGTCGCACCCCTTTCCTGTCCCATGGCCCCCTATTCAGGACCCTGGGTGATCAGGCGGGTTTCGCACTCGCAGCACAAGAAAGGGGCACAAGCGCAGGGAGGATGTGGCACGGCTTTCGGGCATTTGATTATTTTATATGCGTATATGCCTAAATATTATGCGATATTGATAGGCGAATCGTTGCCGAGGGGTTCTTCGCATTTGCGCGCCGACCGTTTAGGATGTCTGAACGACAAGAACAGACCGGAACGGGCAGCAGGCATGGCGGGATTGGGGGCAGGATCGGGCAGGGGGCAAAAACCCCTTGTGGCGGACAGGCGGTATCAGGCGACCAAGGCCGCACCTGCGCGCACGACCTCGGGCAAGGGCGGCTCTGGCAGCGGCGGGGGGGGCAACAGTGGCGGTCGGCGCCCGTCATCTTCGGCACCGCGCCGCAAGCCTGCGCCCCGGCGCGGCCTGATCAGCCGCTTCTTCCGCTGGATCTTCGGGATGGTCTGGGCCGTGGTGTGGCGGGTGTCGGTGGTCTGCGGCCTGATTCTAGGCGGCATCATCTTTTACTTTTACGCCCAGCTTCCCGATGTGAACGCACTGCTGGATGCCCGCGCGCGCGGGTCGGTCACTATGCTGGACCGCACCGACACTGTGTTTGCCTGGCGGGGTGAGACCTTTGGCGGCCAGATCACCGCCGATACCGTGTCGCCCTACCTCCTCCATGCCGTGGTCGCGACAGAGGACAAGCGCTTTTACCACCATTTCGGCATCAGCCCGCGCGGCATTGCCAGCGCGATCCGCATCAACCTGTCCGAAGGGCGCAGTGCCTTTTCCGGCAACGGCGGGTCCACCATCACGCAGCAGGTGGCCAAGTTGCTGTGCCTTGGCGTGCCCTATGATGCCAAACAGTGGAAATCCGAAAGCGATTACGAGGCGGATTGCCGGTCGGGCGGGCTGTGGCGCAAGGCCAAGGAAGTGCCCTTCGCCATGGCGATGGAGGCCAAGTACTCCAAGAACGAAATCCTGACGATCTACTTCAACCGCGCCTATCTGGGCGCGGGCACCCGAGGGTTCGAGGCGGCGGCGCAGCGTTATTTCGGCATTTCGGCCAATAAGGTGAACCCGGCACAGGCCGCCATGCTGGCCGGGCTGTTGAAAGCGCCATCAACCTATGCGCCCACTAACAACCTCAAACGCTCGCAAGATCGGGCGAATGTGATCATCGATCTGATGGCTGAACAGGGTTATCTGACAGCCGCCGAGGCGGCAGAGGCCCACGCCCACCCCGCCCAACTGTCAGAGGCTGCTGCCTCGCAATCGGGCGGGTTCTTTGCCGATTGGGTGATGGAAAGCGCCCCCGATTTCCTGACCAAGAAAACCACCGAGGATGTGGTGATCAAGACCACGCTGGATCAGGAAATTCAGCGCGATGCCGAACAGGCGCTGGTTTCAATCTTTGATACCAAGCTGAAGGCCGGGTCCAAGGCGCAGGCGGCGGTGGTGGTGATGAGTGCGGATGGCGCGGTGCGCGCCATGGTGGGCGGGCGCAAGACCGAAGCGGCGGGGTCGTTCAACCGTGCGACACAGGCGCTGCGGCAAACCGGATCGGCCTTTAAACCCTTCGTCTATGCCGCCGCGATGGATCTGGGGTGGAGCCCTGCCGATTTCGTCGAAGACGTGCCGCTGACCATCAACATCCGCGGGTCCGGCCCGTGGACGCCCAAGAACTATGACGGAGAGTTCAAGGGCCTGATCACGCTGACACAGGCCCTTGCCGAAAGCCGCAACATCCCCGCCGTGCGGGTATCCGAGGCGGTGGGCCGCGAAAAGGTGCGCGAAATCGCCGCCGGTTTCGGCCTCGACAGTGATCTGGCCGCTGGCCCGGCGCTGGCGCTGGGGGCCTCGGAATCCACCCTGCTGACCATGACGGGGGCCTATGCCGGTATCCTGAACGGCGGCTCTTCGGTCATTCCTTATGGCTTGCGTGAATTGCGCATCAAGGGCGATGAGGGTGATCCGCTGATGGGGGCCGGTGGCGGGATCGGTCAGCGCGTGATCAGCGAAACGGCGGCGCAAGAGCTGACCTATATGATGACGCAGGTGGTTGAACGCGGCACAGGCACCCGCGCGCGGCTGGATGGTCGCCCGGCGGCGGGCAAGACCGGCACGACGCAGGCCGCGCGCGATGCCTGGTTCATCGGCTTTACCGCCGACTATGTGGTGGGCGTCTGGATGGGATACGACGACAACACGCCGCTGAAGGGTGTGACCGGCGGCGGCATTCCCGCCGAGATCTGGCATGAGGTGATGGTGCGTATCAACAAGGGCCTGCCGGTCCATGACCTACAAGTCATTGTGCCTGAACCGCGCGTGCCGCCCAGCCCGACGGCACCCGACGGCACGGCCCAGCCCGACCCCTACACCCGTCCCTATGACCCGAACGCCGAGGTTGCCCCCGGCACCACCCAGCCGCTGGACGAGGCTTTGGGTGGGCAGGTTCAGCAACCCCGGCGTGACCTCATCGAGGATGTCTTGCGCGACATTCTGGGCGGGAACTGACGGCCTCGCCCCGGTGGGAAGGGGCGTTGCGACGCGGCGTTTTGCGTCTTTCTGCTTGCTGGTTTGCAAGAAGGCCGTGTTGGCCGGAATTGTGGGTGTGGTCAGCTTGACCTGATGAGGTGGAACACAGGGCGGCGAGGCTTAAAGCGTTGTCACCGTTGTGGTGAACCCGGCGGGCAGACTTGCCTCCAGCAGTTCCAGATCGGGCGAGCACTGGGCGTATTGCGTGGCCAGCCCCGGCGGGATGACGAAGGCGTCACCGGCCGAAACCTCTCGGTCCGCTTCGCCTTTGGCGCGCAGGACCATGCTGCCTTCCAGCACGAAGGTGAAATGGATGTCGGTATCGTGCATCGTGGCCGGGGGCGTGTCGCCTTCGAACCGGGCGACCTGAATATTCGCCACGCCCTTGGTGCCCGAAGCAATGCCGGTATCGCGGCAGGTAAAGCCCGGAATGCGGAAGGGCTGCCATAGCGCGCCCTCTTTCACATGATGCACAAACCGCTGGCCCTGCCATTCGCGCGCCGGATCGCCGTGGCCGTTGGGCAGGGTGGCCACATGGTCGATGGTGGTGATGTGTTCGGCGGGTACGCCAATCTCGACCACCTCGATATTGGGCGAGGCGTGGCAGACGCGATGGCGGATCTCTGGCGGCTGGATCACGCAATCGCCCGCATGCAGGCGCATCATGCCGCCCTGATCCTCATAAAGCACATCGACCCAGCCGCGATAGCAGTAGATCAGTTGGAACCCGACGGTGTGGTAATGCACCATGTCGGGCACCGGCCCGCCATCGGGAATGCGGATATGACTGGCGATGATCGATCCACCCAGCCGGCTGGGGATCAGGTCACGATAGTGCATTCCGGCCCGGCCAATCACCCAAGGTGCGGAATCGCGCAGGCGACGAACGCCGAATTCATGCACGGTTTCGGGCTGTTCGACGCGTGGCGACAGGGGCACAACCTCAATCACCGTGCCGTTGGGCGCGGTGAGGCGGGACTGGCCTTCGGCGAAATCGGCGGGTGTGTCGGTCAGGATGCGCAGGCGACCGGGGGGGGCGGCAGCGCCCTTTTCGATCCGCACCCGCAACCCGTGGCCTGACAAGGTGGCGACCGAAGGGTTGTCGGCGGGAAAGATATTCTCCAGCCGCATCCCCAGAACCTTGGTGTAGAACGGCAGGTCATTGCGCAGCTCCTGCGTCGGCAGCAGCACTTCGGCAAGAATGGGGGCAAGGGTGGCATCGGTCATGGCGGGCCTTTCAGGGCTGGGTGGCGGGGGCCGAGGACAGGACGAGGAACTCTGCCCCCCCTTCGGCTTCGGCCAGATAGGCATGGGGCGTGCTGGCGTCGAAATAGAGGCTGTCGCCTGGTTGCAGCCGCAGGGGGGCGTGGCTGGCCGAATGCAAAACCAGCGGCCCGCGCAGGACATAGAGCCATTCCTCGCCCGTATGGGCGGCTAGGCCACCGGCCTGTTCCAGCGTGCGAGCGGTGGTGCGGTTCAGGAACGGGTTCATCCGTTTGTGCAACAGGTCGCCGTTCAGCACCTGTGCCTGCAACCGGGGCGAGGCATAGGTCTCGCCCTGTCCAGCCATCGTATGCGACCGCGCGCCGGGGCTTATGGCAGTGCCTGCGGCGAAAAAGCTGGAAATGTCGGTGCCAAGGTGCTGTGCAAGGCCATAAAGATGTGGGGCAGAGACCTCGCTTGCGCCGGTTTCGATACGCGACATCGTGGCCTCTGACACGCCGGTAGCGCGGGCAAGATCGGCCAGCGACAAGCCGCGTTCAAGCCGAAGGGTACGGATGCGGGTGCCAAGGGGAGAGGTGGTAGCTTTCATGCGGCAATAATGCATGATTCTTGCAAATTTGCAAGATTAGCTTTCGGCCTGCAAGATCGCCTGCAAGGCCTGCCGATAGCCGGGATAGGCCAGTTTCACGCCCAGCTCCTGCTTGATGCGGTCATTCCGCACCCGCTTGGATTCGCTGTAAAAGCTACGGGCCATCTGGGTCATCTCAGCCTTGTCAAAGTCGATGGCTGGGGGTTCGGGCAGGCCGAGCAGATGGGCTGCGTGGGAAATGATGTCCTCAGGTGCGGCGGGTTCATCATCGCAGACGTTATAGATGCGGCCCGGATTGGGCCGCGCGATCGATGCGGCCAGCGTTGCCGCAATATCCTGCACATGAATACGCGAAAACACCTGACCGGGTTTCAGGATACGCCGCGCCGTGCCATTCTTCAGCTTTTCAAACGGGCCGCGACCGGGGCCGTAGATGCCGGCAAGGCGGAAAATATGCACCGGCAGGCCGGTGGCCAGCCATTGGGTTTCGGCCAGAACGCGCTGCACCGCGCGCGGGGATTGCGGGGCAAGCGGTGTATCCTCGTCAACCCAGCCGCCGTCATGGTCGCCATAAACCGCGGTTGTGGACAGATAGCCCACCCATTCGGGGCGGGCAGCCGCAATCTGCACGCCCGCCGCCTGCAAGAACGGGTCGCCCCCGGCATCGGGTGCGGCAGAGGCGAGGATATGAGTCGCACGGCCCAGCGCAGGCCCAAGGTCACCGGGCCAAAGCAACGGTGTCACCCCTTGGGCGCGCAAGGCATCGGCGCTGGTACGGGTGGTGCCGATGACAGACCAGCCCAGCGGCAGCAGGCGGCGGGCAAGGGCGCTGGCGGAATAGCCGAGGCCAAGAACAAGCAGGGTTTTCATGCCCCGGTTATCCACCGCCCGCCCGCGATGGGCAAGGGTCTGACACCAAGACTTCACTTGCGCCGCAGGGCCGATGCCGGTTTAGATGCCCGACCAAAGCGAGACGCGAAGCCGATGATGCACGACCAGACCCAGCCGATCCTGACCCCCGATGCGATGGGCCATGACAGTTTCACCGATGCCGCCGCCGCCGTTGCCCGGCTGGAGGCGCTTTATGAGCAGGCCACCACCTTTCTGGCCCGCCATTTCAGCGCGGCAGTAACGGGTGGCAAGCCTGCGCACCGCATTCGCGCCTTTTACCCTGAAATCCGCATAACCGTGACCAGTCATGCCCAGGCGGATTCGCGGCTGGCCTTTGGCCATGTGCCCGGCCCCGGCACATATGCCACCACCGTCACCCGTCCCGATCTGTTCCGCAATTACCTGACCCAGCAGATCGGCCTGTTGATGCAGAACCATGGCGTGCCAGTCGAGATCGGGCCTTCGGACACCCCGGTTCCTGTGCATTTCGCGGTTGCGGGCAATCCGGGCGTTTCGGTGCCACAGGAGGGCGTGCTGGAGTTCAGCTTGCGCGACGTGTTCGACGTGCCCGACCTTGCCACCACCTCGGATGACATTGTGAACGGCGAACGGCTGCGCAATGATGACGGGTCGTTCCCGCTTGCCCCGTTCACCGCGCAGCGTGTCGATTACAGTCTGGCGCGGCTTGCGCATTACACCGCGACCGACCCACTCCATTTCCAGAACCACGTTCTGTTCACCAACTATCAGTTCTACGTTGATGAGTTCGAGGCCTATGGTCGCGCCGCATTGGGCGATCCGACTTCGGGCTACACTGCCTTTGTGGCAACGGGAAATCAGGTCATCACCACCCCCGATGCCGAGATTGCCCATATCGCCAAGATGCCGCAGATGCCGACCTATCATCTGAAGCGGGCGGACGGGAACGGGATCACGCTGGTCAATATCGGGGTTGGCCCGTCGAATGCCAAGACAGCGACCGACCACATCGCGGTGCTGCGGCCCCATGCCTGGCTGATGGTCGGCCATTGCGCGGGGCTGCGCAACAGCCAGAGTTTGGGCGATTTCTGCCTAGCCCACGCGTATCTTCGCGAAGATCATGTGCTGGATGATGACTTGCCCTTGTGGGTGCCGATTCCGGCGCTGGCCGAGATCCAGATTGCCCTGCAAGAGGCGGTGGCAGAGGTGACGCAGCTTCAGGGATTTGAGTTGAAGCGCATCATGCGGACGGGCACGGTGGCCACCATCGCCAACCGCAACTGGGAGCTGCGCGACCAGTCCGGCCCGGTAAAGCGCCTGTCGCAATCACGCGCCATCGCGCTGGATATGGAAAGCGCCACCATCGCTGCCAACGGGTTCCGGTTCCGGGTTCCCTATGGCACGCTCTTGTGTGTCAGCGACAAGCCGCTGCATGGCGAGCTGAAATTGCCTGGCATGGCCAGCGACTTTTACCGCACACAGGTGCAGCGCCATCTGCAAATCGGCATCCGCGCGATGGAGCGTCTGCGCGATATGCCACTGGAGCGTATTCACAGCCGCAAGTTGCGCAGTTTCGAGGAAACTGCCTTCCTGTGACGTGGTGTTGATAGGGGAATGACTGGGTAAAACCCAGCATTTCAGGCGGAAAAGGCTTGCGCTGCACCGCAAATCCATGGGAATGCGGGCCATTGCCCTTCCCGGCATAAGCCCTATGCCACCCGCGATAAGGTGGCCAAAAAAGGAACTAGGACATGTCGAAACCTATGACCAAGACGCAACTTGTGGCCGCCCTCGCCGATGCGATGAGCGCCGACAAAAAGACTGCGTCGGCTGCTTTGGACGCTATCGCTTCGGTCGTTGCGCGCGAGGTTGCCGCTGGTGGTGCCGTCACGCTGCCCGGTCTGGGCAAGGTGGCCTGCAAGGCCCGCCCCGAGCGTCAGGTGCGCAACCCCGCTACCGGCGAGACCGTGACCAAGCCCGCTGACAAGCAGGTCAAGTTCGCGATCGCCAAAGCGCTGAAAGACAGCGTCAACGCCTGATCGCGTCTGCTGAGAGGTGTTTCGGGCCGTCCCTCTGGGGCGGCCCTTTTTTTTGGGCCGACCATAGGAAGCCCTCCTGCGCATTAGAGGAAGCATACTTGCCCGGAATTGCCGTTGGGGGTTTAGGGCGGCGTTGGCATTTAACGCGGTCGCTCTAGCAAAGGCTATCGCCTTCGCCATGCGGTGAGGAGGCAGGTTGCCCCGCCCGGCCAGCGCCCGCCCCGCTACCGGCGGGCGCTTCTCGCCCGCCGGGGGTGATGAGGGATGAGAAACGTGCCAGTGGCACGTTTTCCCGAAGAACGCCGCGTCCATGGCGCGGCTGGGTGGCACGGGCCTTTCGCTTTTGCTTGTGGACAGGCCTCTGATGAAAACCCGCACACGCGGCCGGGGAAGCGCAATGCGTTTCTTGATCCGCCCGGGCAACCGTTGCCGCGTGTCTGTTTCCCTAGCGCTCGGCCGTCTCGCGCCGCGCAGCCAGCAGGTGATCCCGGGCACCGGCCAAATGTTTGCGCAGCAAGACGGCGGCCTCTTCGGCCTGTCCCGTGACATAGGCCCCAAGGATCGCGGCATGATCAGTCAGCCAGCGCGGCGTCTGGTCGGCCAGCCCGTGATAGCCGCTGGCAAACAGCACGCATCCCTGCCGCAGTTCCTGCACGATGGCCAGTTGCCGGGGTCGGTTGGCCGGCTGATAAAGCGTGCGGTGAAACAGCCAGTCCCCCTCGGCCCAGCCGGGACGGCCCGCCTCTAGCGAGGATTTGCGACAGGCATATTCCGCCTCGGCGTGGGCGGCGGCATCGGCCAGCGATGTGGCGCGGGCAATCAGATCGCCTTCGAGCAGGATGCGCAGGTCGTAAAGCTCGGCCAGTTCTTCTGGCGTCAGAGACAGAACGCGCGCGCCTTTGCCGGGCACGATTGTCACCAGCTTTTCCGCCGCAAGCGCCTGCAACGCATCGCGCACCGGGATACGGCTGACGCCATGGGCTGTGGCCAGATCGGTTTGCGACAACAGACTGCCGGGGGGCAGCCGCCCGGTCAGAAGATCGCGGCGGATGTCATCAACAATTGCCATTTGGGCCCTGCGGTGGTTGTATGTATACAAGTATACGGCTTGGAATCGCGCGGCACAAGGACAGACCATGACCCACAGCTATACCTCTCATATCCTTTGGACCGGCAATCGCGGGACGGGTACGGCAGGCTATCGGGCCTATGACCGGACGTGGAACATCGCGGTGCCGGGTAAGCAGGTGGTGGCCTGTTCAAACGATCCGCTTCTGGGGGGTGACCCGGCCAAGATGAACCCCGAAGACCTGCTGCTGTCGGCTTTGTCGGCCTGCCATATGCTGTGGTATCTGCATTACGCCGCCGATGCCGGAATTGTTGTGACAGGCTATGAGGACAACCCCGAAGGCGTGGGCGAGATTGGTCCCGGCGGCGCGGGGCGGTTCGTGTCGGCCGTGCTGCGGCCCCGTGTCACAGTGCAGGCCGGGACTGATCTGGCAGCGGCAGAGGCCATTCACCACCGCATCCATCAGTTCTGCTTTATCGCCCGCTCGGTGAACTTTCCGGTCTCTCATGCGCCGGAATTCGTGGTTCAAGCCTGACAGCCATGACACGACTGGCCCTCGTCCCGCAGTGGGAGAGGGCTTGCAACGCAGCCTTTCCGCTATTTTGCCTGCCCGGTTGCAAGACAGCTAGCGATGGTGACCTGCCCCCCGGAAGTTCCCTCGCTGTGATGTAGAGTCTGCCCAACCTGAGAAGGAGCAGACGACATGAGGAAAAGCCGTTTCACCGAGGCGCAGATTATCGGGATGATCAGGGAACAGG
>NZ_JAESVP010000008.1 GCF_016765795.1 Fuscibacter oryzae | reverse complement strand
GCGCCGGGCGCTTGAGCAATCTGAGGGCTCCGCGCCCGGCGCGCTTGCCCAACCCGAAACCGACCACTATCAACCCCAAGGACTCTCGTTATGAACGAGGGACGACCGGGGGGCAGGTCAGGCTGATCGGACAGCTCGGCGCAGGTTTCGGCTTTCATTTCTCGAAACTGACCCTGCCCGATTGGCCGCGCCTCAAGGGCTTCGATGCTGATATGGATGCACGCGGTGCTGTCGGTGGTTCGGATGGTTTTGCCGTCGCCGTCGATCGGCGGTGGCGAGCGCATCTTCTTTCCCGAAACCTGAAGCGCCGCGTGCTGATGGTCTCGGTGATCTTGCGTCCAACAGCGATCAAGCGCCTGCCGCTGGTCGGCAGCCTGTTCAAGGCAGCTTTCATGGATGATTTGGGCGCGCGGGCAGAGCGGCTCAATGAAGCCATGGGACTTCTTGCCGGGGTCGCCCAAGGTATGGGTTTCCGGCGCTTGACCATCAGTTCAGGTGAATGGCTCGGCTTTCTGGGCGGCGTGATCGGGCAACCCGTCGTCAAATCCGTGCCGATGAAGGGTTTGTTCCTCGCGGAAAGCCTGTCGAGCAGCCAGTTCCTCTTCAAGGGCAAACAGATCGAGATCGAGACCTCAGGCACGCGGCGCTTCGGGGCGATCTTCGGCGTCAAATCCTATCCGGCACGGACCTGGGCCCGGATGCTGGATGCGCTGGAACTGCCTTATGACATCACCATCACCAACAGTTTCACCCCGGTGCGGAACAATGAGATCGAGGAACGCATCAAGCGCACCGCACGGCAGATGCGGGCCTCCGAGGATGCCGCAGAAACCCTGCGACAAGAGCTCTATGAGGCGGCGGACAATGTCGCCTCCGGTCGGCAGGTTTTTGGCAAACACCATCTAACCGTCATGGTCATAGCCGAGACACGGGAAAAGTTGGAGGAAGCCGCCTCTGAAGTCTGGCGTGCGGGCCAAGACTGCGGGGCGGTGCTGGTGCGGGAAAGCTTTGCCGCCCGTGCCGCCTGGTTTGCGCAAGCCCCCGGCAATTGGGCCTACCGCCCGCGCACCGCGCTGATCTCGGCACAGAACTTTGCACATCTTGCGGCATTGCACCGGGTGGCAGAAGGTCGCCCGAGAGCGCAGTCGCCCTGGGGCGAGGTGATCACCGGTCTGCCGACGGTGACCTCGAGCCTTTATCGCTTCAATTTCCACGACAAGGGGGCGCGTGGCGCCGAGCCAAGCGCCGGTCACACTCTGGTTCTGGGGCGCACCGGCTCGGGCAAAACCCTCGGCACGGCGTTTCTGATGGCACAGGCGCGGCGGGTAAACGCTCGCATTCTTGTCATCGACAAGGATCGGGGCCTTGAGATGGCGGTGCGCGCCCTGGGCGGCAGTTATTCCGCGATCCGCATCGGCGAAGCCACTGGGCTGAACCCGTTCCAGACCGAGGTCGATGAACGGGGTGCGGCCTGGCTCACCGATTGGCTGGGCGACATTCTGGCCAGCACGCGTGGCTTCGAGACCGCGCAGACGGTCAGCCTCAATGCCGCCGTGCGCCAGATCGTGGCGGCCGATCCGCGTCTGCGCACTTTCGATGGGCTCGGCACGCTGGTCGCCTCAACCGATGATGAGGGCAATCTGGTGTCCCGCGTCCGGGAATGGGGGCAGGGCGGGCGTTATGGCTGGCTCTTCGGGCCAGGGGCCGCCTCCGAAATCAGTCTGGGCGAGGATGTGGTCGGCATCGACATGTCCGAGATTCTCGATCTCGGCACCGAACGCTCGGCGTTGCTGGCCTATCTCTTCCGCCGCATCGAACGGGTGATTGAGGACCGCCGCCCGACCCTCATCGTCATCGATGAGGCATGGAAGATGCTCGACGATCCCATCTTCGAAAAACGCCTGCACGATTGGCTGGTCACGATGCGGAAAAAGAACGCCGCCGTGATGATGCTGACCCAGACGCCGACGCATCTGACGCAATCGAAAGTCGGCCAGATCATCGCGGAAAGCGTGGTGACGCAGCTTCTCTATCCGAACCCTCGGGCAAACCCTGAGGATTACCGGATCCTGCGGCTGAACGAGAAGGAATCCGAGTTCCTCTGCACCCCAACCGGCGGATTACGCCTGGCACTTCTGCGGTCCGCTGGCGATTCCGTCTTCGTCAACATGGACCTCGCAGCCCTTGGGCCACACCTCGCCGTGCTTGGCGGTGGGCGGTCCGGCGAAGACCGTGCGCCCTTCGGTTGGCGCGACATCCCTGATTTCTGGAAGGACATGCAATGAACACCAGCAGATTGATGCTCCGAAGACTGGCGCGATCGATGCTGCTCTTGGTCAGCCTCGCGGCGCTTTCGGGCTGCGACGGCGTGGAAACCGGGGCTGTCTCGCCCTGTCACGGCCAATTCCGCGCCGAGGGCAAGTATTTCGCGGCCCGCACCCAGACCGACGGCAGTCGGGTCGTGGTCAGCACGATGAGCGCCCCGACCGCGGCCTGTGGGGACTGAAGCTCCATGCGCTCTGCCCTCCTTCTCGGGATTGCCTGTGCGACCGCGCTGCCGCTGATCGGTCTTGCCCAAGGCGTGCCGATCATTGACAGTACGCGGCTCTCGAACCTGGTCTCGCGCCTGGCCGAGCAGGCGCAGGATGCCTTGAAGCAGGAAGAGAAACTCGGGCAGCAGACGCGCCTCAATCAGATCGAAGACGAACAACTCGCCGCCTATGAGCGGTTCCTGGCGGACACGACCGGCACGACGGATCTGAGCGGGTTCGAGGACGGCGGGGCGGATTTTCCACCGGCAGACGAAGTCTATCCCCATGAGGAGAACAGCCCAGAAAGCCAACGGCTCTTCGGTGAGGGCGAGACGGTCGAGGCAATGATCATCGCCACGGCGCATCGCTATGAGAGCCATCCGGGCGTGGCGAAAGTCGGGCTGACGCCCACGACCTGGCGCATCCTGTTCCAGTCGCTGGTCAAACAGGAAAGCGCCTTCAACAATGCCGCGATCAGCCCGGTGGGCGCGCTCGGCTTTTGCCAGCTGATGCCGGGCACGGCAGCCGATCTCGGGGTGGACCCGAGCGATCCCTTGCAGAACCTCGATGGCGGCGCGCGCTATCTCGCGACGCAGCTCAACGCTTTCGGCCGGATCGATTTCGCGCTTGCGGCCTATAACGCCGGGCCTGGCAATGTCCAGAAATTCGGCGGCATCCCACCCTTCGAAGAAACTCAGAACTACGTCCGCCGGATTTCGGGCTTTTACGATGCGTATCTCTCGGAAATCACCGGCGCCGATGTGACCGGCACGCTGGCCGGCGTTGAAGGTGCCAGTGCCGAATGGGGCAACATGTCCTCGGCTTTCATCGGCTATTCGGGCCAACAGAGCGGGCAGATCGAAGCCGCCATAACGCGGATCGAGGGGTTTCTGGAAGAGGCGAAGCCCCAGACCCCGAAAGAGGCGGTCGATCAGAACACCTACATGATCGCCGAGCGCGCCCGATTGATGGCCCTCACGCTGCGGCTTCGGGCCGGGGCCGTGAAGGTCGAGGCGGCGCATGGCCTCTCTGACTCAGCCCAAGCCCTGCAATATTCGACATTCTGGGAGTATTCTGATGGTCAATAAACGGATGGCGTCCGCCGCCGCGCTCTGCCTTTGCCTTTTTGGATCGGTGGCCCGTGCGCAGGGCGTGCCGGTCATCGACGGCACCAACCTCGCCAAGAATATCGAGCAATTGCAGGCGGCCCTGCGCGATGCCGAAAACCAGATCGCGCAGATCGAGGAGCTGAAGAAACAGGTCGAGAACGGCCTAGAACAGATCACCAATCTGGAAGGCATCCTTGGGTCGATCTCCGGTCTCAACGAGATCGCCAGCCTCTACAACTCGGCCCAGGATCTGCGGTCGCGGGCGGCGAAGATCACCGACCTCTCCGGTTTCACCGATGCCATTGCGATTGGGGATTTCGACAGCCTGTTGGACAGCCTGCTCGACGGCAATGTCACCATGGGCGACAAGATGGCCGCCGAATATATGGAAGATACGCTCGCCAGTGCGGGCCTCTCGTCAGAAACGCTGGCGGGCCTGTCCTCCTCGGAAAGCCCGCAGGATAAGCGGATCGCCCAGACGGCGGCTGCGAGTGCCACGGCCATGGGTGTGGCGCAGCTCTCCTATGAAGAGGCGGCCCAAAGCCTCGAGCGGATCGACGGGCTGGTGGACGAGATCGCGAGCCAGGACACTCTGAAGGAGAGCATCGACCTTAACACCCGCATGGCGGCCGAGACCAATTATATGTTGGGCCAGATGTGGCGGCTCAATGCCGCGACGGGTCTTGCCACCGGGCAGACTGGGGTCAACTGGGCGGCGGAACAAGCCAAGGAAAAGAGCTTCTTTGATTATTCGGGGGCGAACTGATGCGGCGCGTACTTCTATTGGCGGCAGCTGCCGCCGCCGCCCTCTCCTTCACGGGCTTTGCTTGGGCCGAAGATCTTGCGACCGTCAGCGATCTTGATCTTCTGGAGCAGACCCGGGAAGCGGTGGGGGCGCAGGATGCTGATCTTGCGCTGGAATTGCTGACCGAGATGCAGCGGCGCGGGACGGGGATCTTTGCAGGCGTCGAAAAGGCGGCCTGTGAGGAAGTCATCGCATTGCCGGACGGGATCACCGATTGGCGGTTCAAAGGCGCTGCGCGGCAAGCTTACATCACCTCGGCAAAGAAGAGGCAGCTCGCAGGCGAAACCTGCAGCTGCCTCTTCTCGGATTATCCGTTCGATGCTTTCACCAACGAGGTCTTGGGCAAGTCCTTGGTTGATCTGACCGATGAGGACCGCCCGGCGCTGGAAACCTATCTCGCTTCCGAGCAGCGCGATGTCGAAACGCGCTACCGCGCCCTTGAGAAATCCTGTCGGGCGAATTGATCCATGGCCATCATCGCCGATATCCTGACCCAAGTGGACGCCGCCGCGACAGCGGTCGGTGCCACCGCCTTTGATGCGGTCGCCGCAGAGATCGTGCCGGTCTTCCGCATCGGGTCGGTATTGGTGGTGGCGCTGGTGGGTATCAACCTGATGGCGCAGGCGGTTCCCATGACGCTCCGTAACGGGCTTGGTCTGATGGTCCGTATCGCCGTGGCCTCGGCGTTCCTGTCGTCCTGGACCAATTTCAACGCGGTCTACGGCGTCCTGACCAATGCTCCGAGCGAGATCGGTGCCGTGGTGATGAACGCGTTCGGGGGCGGAGGCGGCAACCTCTATGATGGGCTGGATTCACTCTATCTGCAGGCCCTCGATGTGGGCCAGGCGATCAGCCAGAACGGCAGCTACATTACGGGTGCCCTCGCGGGCCTTCTGATGTTCCTCGTCGCCGCCCTGATGGCCACGGTGTCGATCATCGTGATCTCGGCGGCCAAGATCATGATCGGCGTGCTGGTCATCTTCGCGCCGATTGCGATCGCCTGCACGCTTTTCAAGGTGACGGCGGCGCTCTTCGATCGTTGGGTCAATCTGGCCCTGGGCTTTGCTTTCTATCCGATGCTGACCTCGGGCATGGCTGCGTTTACCATTGCCATTGCCCGCGACCTCACCCCCGCCTCGCTCACCAATGTCGAGACCATCGGCGACGTCCTGAGCTTTGTCGTGGTGATGATGCTCGGCACCGGACTCATGGCCATGGTCCCGACCATCGCCCAATCACTGGCCCAAACCGCAACCGGCCTCGGTGGGGTCGCGAGTTCCACCTTCCGCACGGCCGACACAGCCAAAGGCTATGGTCGATCCGGCATTGCCGCCGGGATCGGGGCCGGGCGTGGTGCTGCGGGGATGGATGCCGGTGGGCGGCGGCCATCGGACGCGCGCCTCAATGGCAATACCGCAGGTCAGATCGGGCGATCAGCGGTGCAGACCGCGATGCGCCTCGCCAGCCGCACCCCCAACAAGAGTTGAGCCCCAGAAATTGCCGAGTAACGGAGGAACGCCGATGGAGGCGCATGGATTTGATGTCGATCTCATTCTCGAGCCGCGCCTCTCGGCCCGCCGGGCTTGGGTGATCGCTGGCGGGGCAGGCGCCCTCAGCCTCATTCTTGCCACTGCCCTCGTGCTGGTTCTGCCACTTAAGGAAACTCAGGTCTTCACCGTGCTGGTGGATCGCCAGACCGGCGACGCCGAAAAGGTCATGACCGTCGCCCGGACCGGCATCGAGGATCAGGAGGCACTGAAGCAAAGCCTGCTTGTGGCCTATGTCTCCGACCGGGAAGGGTATTTCCTCGCCGGAATCCAGGCTCGGCTCGAAAGCGTGCAGCGCCGCTCAACTGCGGGGGCCGAGGAAAGCCTGCGGCTCCTCTGGTCCAAGGGCGGCGGCAATACCGCCTATCCGCCCGATGTCTATGGCCCGGGCGCGGAAGTCTCCGTGACGGTGCGCCGGATCACCTTTCTCGCGCCGAACGTGGCCCAGATCCGCTTCCTGAAAACCCTGCGCAAGACCAAGCAAGAACCGGTGACCCAGCCCTTCGTGGCGACGGTCGAGTTTTCCTTCGCGCCCAAGACCGAACGCTCCCTCGCCCATGTCTGGGAAAACCCGCTCGGCTTCACCGTCTCCTCCTACCGCGTCGATGCCGAAACCCTGGAGTCCAACCCATGACCCGCCATTCTGTCCCTTTTGGCCTTCTCCTTCGCGGGCTTTTGGCAACCAGCCTTGTCGTTGCATGGCCCAGTTTCGCCGAGGTCGCCCCTGCTTCGATGGGGGCCGACGCCCGTGTGCGGTCGGTTCTCTACAGCCCGGTGGATGTCATCCGCCTCGACACCCAGCTCCGGGTGAACACCGCCATCGAGCTTGGGGCAGGGGAACGGATCGATTCCGTGCTCTTGGGCGACAGCGAGGCTTTTGAGGTTGAGGTCCTCTCGAACCGCACCACGGTGTCGATCAAACCGGTGATCGGCGGAGCCGAGACCAATATGACGATCTACACCGGACGGCGCACTTTCACGCTGGCAATCAGCGAGGGCCGGTCGCAGAACCCGACCTTCCGGCTGGTGTTGCGCTACCCCGAGACAGGTGCTGGCAAGGCTGCAAAGCCCACTGTCGCTTCCGGTTCGCGGGATATCGGCTATGCCTGGTCGGGCGACGAGACGCTGAAGCCCGTCCATATATGGAACGACGGGCAGGCAACGTATTTCGCCTTCGCGCCTGGCGTCAGGCCGTCGATCTTCGGGGTCGATGCCACCGGGCGCGAGGTCACGCTGAACTCTGGCACCCGCGGCAGCATCGTGCGCGTGCCGGGCTTGCGCGACGAGTATTCGATCCGCATCGGCACCCAAGTTCTCTGCATCGAGCATGCGGAGGGCGGCATAACGACCGATCCTGCCCTCCTCGCCAAACTTCAGGGCTGGGAGTTCTGACATGACCGATCCTCAGAAAACCGATGCTCCAGCGAATCCCGAGGCCGAATACAAGTTCGAACGCCCCAAGCCGAAGATGACCCGTCAGCAGAAGATCGGCATGGGCGCGCTTCTGGCCGGGGCAAGCATTGCTGCGATCTGGACGATCTGGCCTGCGACCCCGGCAATCCCGGAGGTCGAGACCTCGGCGGTCGAGGAGTTCCAGGATCAGGAAGGAGGCTCGCCGTTCGGGTCCATAGAAGCCGCGCCCAAGACGGAGGGTGGCGATGGTTTTGCCAATATCGAAGGTGAACTTGCCGCGCAGCGCGAGACGCTGGAGAGCCGCAACGCTGCGCTGAAGGGGGAGGTCGAGCGTCTGCAGAAGGAGTTGGCAGATCTCGCCACCCGCCCGGATTCGGAAAAGGACGCCACAGCCAAGGAACTGGCCCTCGCACTGGAGAAGGCGCAAGCCCAGAACCTCGCGCTGATGGAAGACATGCGAACGCAGTTTGACCGCGAGATCGCTGCCTTGAAGGCCGAAGCCCACAGCTCTAGCGCGGCCGATGCCTCACGCGAAGCCGAGCTGGCCGCCAAGCGCGCCGAGCGGGAAGAGCAGCTTGCCGCGCGGATCACCTCGCCCTCTGTCGTCTATGATGGCGGCGACAAGTCCGGGGCAGGGGAGGCGGCCATGGGCATGCCTGACGAGGCCACATCGGGATCACGCGATGCCGCCGGTCGGGACTTCGTTCAATCGGGTCGGGAAGCAACCGAGGTCGAGACAAGCCAGGTCATCGCCAATCCGTCGAACACAGTGCTGCAGGGCACGATGATCGAAGCCACACTGGAGAACGCCGTGGACTCTAGCTTGCCGGGTCAGATCACCGCCATCGTCACGCGGCCCGTCTGGTCCTTCGATCAGGCGCAGATCCTTGTGCCTGCTGGCTCGCGGCTCTTCGGCGAGTATTCCTCGGAAGTGGCCATCGGGCAGGGCCGCATCCTCGTGGCCTGGACGCGGCTTGTGACGCCAGATGGTCAATCGGTTCAGATGGAGGCCTTCGGCGGCGATGCCCAAGGCCGCTCCGGTATCACCGGCAGGGTGAACAGCCGCTTTGGACAGCGCTTCGGGTCGGCGGCGCTGATCTCGCTCCTGGGGGCAGCTCCCGCCGTTGCCGCCGCGAAATACTCAACCAAAATCTCCTCCGATACCGCCGAAAACATCGGGCAGGAACTGAGTTCCGCCATGGGCTCGGCTGTTGAGGCCTACACCAGCCTGCCGCCGATCATCACGGTCGCCTCGGGGGCCGCGATCACGGTCATGGTCGACCGCGATCTGGAATTCTGGTGAGGACGGCGAAATGATGGACGGGCAGCCCTCCTTTCTCGGGGCCTATCTTTCCTCCCTTGCGCCCATCCTGCAGCGCGAGGATCTGGTCGAGATCGCCATTAATCCTGATGGAAAGGTCTGGATCGAGCGCAGGGGTGGCAGCCACATGGAGTTGGTCCGGGATCTGGTGATCGACCCGGCTCTCTCGGTAAACCTTGGGCAGGCGATTGCCTCGTCCGTGGGGGTGCAGTTTTCTGACAAGAAGCCGACGGTGTCCGGCAAGATCACTTGGGGTGCCACGGCGATCCGGGCGCAGGTCGTGGCGCCTCCCATCGTCGAAGGTGGGATGGCGATCACGCTCCGGCCGTTCAAACTCGCGGCGGATGCGCCGATCAAGCCGACGCTTCTGCATGGATCGCTGATCGATCTGGATCATCGCAAGCGTGAGCTCGGGAAGGAAGTTTTGGCACTGGCCGAAGCGGGCGATGTGGAAGCCGCGATGCGGCTTTGCGTGCGCAAACGGCTGAATGTGCTGATCTCTGGGGGGACTTCGACGGGCAAGACCACCTTCGCCCGGTCGCTGCTGGCGATGGTCGATCCGGCTGAGCGGCTTGTGACCATCGAGGATGCTTACGAGCTCTTTCCGACACAAGCGAATGTCGTGGGGCTGAAGGCCGACAGGAACAGCCAAGGGGAGCGGACACCGGCTCGCCTTCTTGAGGCGTCACTGCGGATGCGGCCGGATCGGATCATCCTGGGCGAGCTGCGCGGGGAGGAGAGCCGGACGTTTCTGGAAGCGATCAACACTGGGCATGGTGGGTCGTTCACGACCATTCATGCCGATACGGCGCGGAAGGCTATTGATCGGTTGGCGATTATGGTGGTGGCAGCCGGACTTGGGATGGGGTTTGAAGAGGTTAAACGGTACTGCCTGGGGTCGGTTGATCTTGTGGTGCAACTCGAAAGGCGGGGTGGCGTAAGAGGGGTGGCGGAAGTCTCCGTATGTTGAATTATTTCAGTAGGTAGATGGTCACCGTTTTGATTTTCGGTGTTGACCTGCCGCTGGATGATATGGCCTATCTGCCTACTAACACATTGCGGTGCCGAAGATTTTGCGTTGTGGAGATTGAACTACTGGGCCAGAAAGTCACGAATTGTCTCAGTAATCGGGATTCCTACGGTTTGCGCTCTACGACGTGCGGCGTGCAACCTGTCACCGGGCAAACGTTCGACTCCAGCGGCACGGACTGCATGAAAGAACTCCATGGTGCGTTCATTGATCGGAAGATCTTGGCCGCGGCCGCCGTCGATCAACATAAGGAAATAACCGGTTCGCGATGTTTCAGCCTTGGGATGGTTCGAGAAATCGACCTGGTGTGAAAACTGGCCACCGCTAAGCGCAGAAGCCAACACTTCAACCATTAAGGAAAGCGCCGTGCCCTTGTAGCCACCGAAGGGCAAGATGCCGCCGCCCGACAATATCTCCGAGGGGTCGGAGGTTGGTTGGCCACCGTGATCTACTCCAATGCCCATTGGCAACGACCTCCCTTCATTCCGTGCGATTGTGACGTCACCCTGAGACATGGCAGCCGTAGCAAGATCTATTAGGAACGATGGGCCGCCCTTGACAGGCGCAGCAAAGGCAATCGGATTCGTACCCAGTACTTTGCGGTTCCCTCCGGGCGGAATGACAGAGGTGCCTCCAGTTGCGGTTGAAAGTGCTATTAGTCCCAGATCTGCAAAGGGTTCGACATCTGGCCAAAGAGCACTGAAGTGATGCGAGTTGCACATCGAAAGGACCGCCACGCCGGTTTCATCGACCATTCGCAGAAGCTCAGATCTGGCGCGAACTAACGCTGGTTGCGCAAAGCCGTTCCGGCCGTTGACCCGCAAGAAGCTCTGGGAAACTCGGTTCAGATCCGGCTTGGCCTTGGCATCGACCCAGCCTGAAGCGATCGAATTCAGATAGCCCTTCATGCGAAAGACGCCATGACTGAGTGTGCCAGCTTGCTCACAAAGTGCGCAATTTTCCGCTAGACAGGCGGCAATCCATGGGTCGGCGCCGACGCTTTCGAACCGTTCCTTCAGGTGCAACACAAGGTCGGCAAATCCTATGTGCGTGTCGGACGTACGCATCGGTAGATGGCTCCTTCATGAAAGGGTCGCCGGATGCACACGGCACCGGCGACTGAGCGGATCAGTACAGGAAACGCCTGTAGGCGCTGAGATTCAGCATGACCTTGGTTTTGAGACAATGCTGGCAACGACGGCCTATGAATCCTTGCCCTAAACTGCCTTCAGCCTGATGAAGGCGGCGCGGGTTTCCAGGAATTCGGACAAACCCTCGATACCGTTCTCTCGGCCAAGTCCGCTGTCCTTGAGACCGCCAAAGGGCAGTTGCGGTGCGGTCTCCAAGTAGGTGTTCACATAGGTCGTGCCGCTGCGCAGCCGACGCACCACGACCATTGCTGTATCGAGGTTCGACGTCCAAACCCCATTGGCCAAACCGTAGCCGGTGCTGTTCGCGATGCGGATGGCGTCGGCGGCATCCTTGAACGGAATGATCGCCGTCACCGGGCCGAAAATCTCCTCGTCGACGATCCTCATGCCCGGCCGGGCGCCCACGAAGACTGTGGGCGCGACATAGTTGCCGTCGGCAAGGCCGCCTTCGGTCACGCGCGTACCGCCGGTCAAGAGCCTTGCACCCTGGTCGAGGCCGCTTTGCACATAGGCCAGGACCTTCTCCATCTGAGCCGCACTGATCAGCGGGCCCATGTCGGCGTGTTCCCCAGTGCCCAGCCGCACACGGGCGGCGGCCTCGGCCACGCGGCGGCCAAAGTCCTCGGCGATGCTTTCCTGCACCAGAAGTCGGCTTCCGGCGCAGCACTCCTCGCCCTTGTTCAGAGTGAACCCGGCCACCGCGCCCTTGGCCGCTGCGTCCAGGTCGGCATCGGCGAAGACGATGTTCGCTCCCTTTCCGCCTAGTTCCAGCGCCACGGGGCGGATACGGTCGGCGGCATGGCGGGCGATGCGCCGGCCCACGGCGGTCGATCCGGTGAAGGACATCATGTCGATGCCGGGATGAGTCGACATCGCCTCGCCAACCACGCTGCCCTCGCCCGTCACCACGTTGAACACGCCTGGCGGAACACCCGCCTCGCTGGCCAGCCGAGCCAGCATCAGCGTTGTCCCCGAGGTCATCTCGGACGGCTTGACCACCACAGAGCAGCCGGCGGCAAGGGCATAGGGCAGCTTTTGCATCAGCGTCACGATGGGGAAGTTCCACGGCGTGATCATGCCGACGACGCCGCGCGGATGGTGCAAGACCAAGCCCAGATTGTCGGGGCCGCCGTCCGAAAAGGCCTTACCTGAAAGGTTCCAGGCCAAGGCGGCGCCATAGCGCAAAAGCTCGATCCCCCATTCCGTCTCGCCCCTGCCGCCGGCGATGGTCTTGCCCGCTTCATCCGCCTCAAGCTGTGCGATCGTATCAAGGTCGCGCTCCATCAGGTCGGCCATCCGCGAAAGCACCTTGCCGCGTGCGCTGCCCGGCATGTCCGCCCAGATGCGGGCGTCGAAGGCAATGCGGGCAGCAGCGATGGCGGCCACAACCGTCTCGGCGGTTCCAGCGGCGACCGAAGCGATCTGCGTTCCGTTAGAGGGAGAGGTGCGGATGATCCGGGCCCATCCCGCATCCGCGACAGTCCGACCGTCGATCCAGGGATCGTGCATCAACATGTAAAGTCTCCTTGGCAAGTCATGGCGCAACCCGCAGGCGCGCCGGTTGTCAGTTGAACCAGGTGTCCGACAGGCGATAGCCCTCGGGGAACGGATCCTCGGGGTCGACGCCGTAATGACTGACGCCGGTCAGCCAGGCCCGGCCCGACACCTGCGGGATCACCGCCGGAACGTCGCCCGCATTTGCCTCGGCCAGAACTTCGCAGTCGAAGACTGTGTCGAGGATCGAGAGGTGACGGAAGCGCTCGCCCACCGCTAGGTCGCCCCGCGCGTGCAACAGCGCCATCCGGGCCGAGGTGCCGGTGCCGCAGGGGCAGCGGTCCAGTCGCCCGGGCGACACCACGACCGCGTTCTTCGAGGTCTTGACCCCGTCAACGATTTCCAGCGGCCCGACGAATTCGGTCTGGTTGATGGTGTGAATTCCCGGATTCTCGGGGTGGATCGAAGGTAGTTGAACTGCCGCCGCCGCCTTGATCCGCTCGCCGATTTCGACCAGCTGGCGGGCCTCGCTCCGCGCCAGCGTCATACCGACATCGGCCGCCTCGACGATGCAGTAGATCATCCCGCCATAGGCCACGTCGACTCGCAGCTTGCCGATGCCCGGTACTTCGATGATGGCGTCGCGGTGCATCACAAACGAGGGGATGTTCCGGAAGGTGATGCCCCGGCACTTGCCGCCGCGGCAAGTGGCTGTCACCTCGACCAAGCCCGCCGGCGTGTCGACGCGGACGATCGTTTCAGGCTCTTTCATCGGGATAATCCCGGCTTCCAGCGCCACGGTGACGGTACATATCAGGTTCGAACCAGACATCGGAACGAAATAGTCGGATTCCATGACGATCATCCCGAAATCCGCGTCAGCGCGGATCGCGGGGGTGATGAGGTTCACTGCGGCGTTTACGCTGCCGCGCGGATCGAACAACAGCATATTGCGCAGCCAAGCGCTGTCAGCCTCGAGGTTGATCATCCGCTCGAACATGTTGGCGCCGCGCGGGGGCAGTACCCCACCGGTGATGACGCGGCCGACTTCGCCCTCGGCATGGGCACCGACGACTGTTATAACGCGGTCAAGCTGCATGAAAGTCTCCGTTGGATCTGGATGCGCCGGTTAGGCGGGGAAGGTTTCGGGAAGCAGGGCGGCGGGGAAATTCTGGTAGCAGACCAGCCGTAGGAAACGCCGGATCGCCATCGTCCCGACGCTGGTCGCGCCGAAATTGGTGCTGGCCGGATAGGGGCCGCCGTGGACCATTGCATCGGCGACTTCGACACCTGTAGGAAAGCCGTTGACGAGCAGCCGACCGGCAAGCCGCTCCAGCATCGGCACAAGGGTTCGGGCTGCCTCGATGTCGCCGTCGTCGATCTGCAGCGTGGCGGTCAGCTGGCCCTGAAAGCTTTCGGCCACGCGGCGCATCTCGCCCATGTCAGCCACGGTGACGATCAGGCCGAGCGGACCGAAGACTTCCTCCTGCAGGTCATGGCTGGCGAGGAAATCGGCGCCGCTGGTTTGGAACACCGCCGGGCGGGCGGTGCGCCCTTCGTTTTCCGGGCCGAGCAACGTGGAGACGCCCGGCGCAGCGGCCATCTGGTGCTGCCCGGCGCGGTAGGCCTCGGCGATGCCGTCGGTCAGCATGACTTGAGGGCCGATTTGCCCAAGCGCCGCAAGGGCCGCGTCACGGAAGGTCGTGGCGTCTGGACCCGCTATCATCACCACAATACCGGGATTGGTGCAGAACTGGCCCGCACCCAGGGTCAACGAGGCGGCCCAACCGGCCCCGATCCCCGCCGCCCGCGCCGCAGCGGCCTCTGGCAGCACGAAGACCGGGTTGACCGAGCCGAGTTCACCGAAGAACGGGATCGGTTCAGGCCGAGCGGCGCAGAGGTCGAAGAGCGCCCGACCGCCACCGGTCGATCCGGTGAAGCCCACAGCCTTTATCGCGGGATGCTGAACAAGCGCCTCACCCACGGCGCGCGACCCGCCCTGCACAAGGCTGAATACCCCGCCGGGAAGCCCCGCCGCCGCGATCGCCTCGGCGATGGCGTCGCCGACCACTTCGCTGGTACCCGGGTGGCCGGAGTGGCCTTTAACGACGACTGGACACCCCGCCGCAAGGGCCGAAGCGGTGTCACCGCCTGCGACAGAAAACGCCAGCGGAAAATTCGACGCGCCGAACACCGCCACTGGACCAATCGGACGCTGGATGAGCGTCAGCGACGGGCGCGGCTGCGGCTTACGGTCGAGCAGCGCCGGGTCGTGGCGCAGGTCGAGATGGGTTCCGGCGCGGATATGACTGGCAAAAAGCCGCAGCTGTCCACAGGTGCGCTGCCGCTCGCCCTCGATCCTGGCGGCGGGCAGGCCGGTCTCGGCCGTGGCTATGTCGGTGATAACTTCAGCCCGATCCTCGATGCGGCGGGCGATGCCCTCGAGCAGATCGGCCCGCACCGCCCACGACGTGGCCGCAAAGACCGCGAAGGCTGCATCGGCCGCGCGGCAGGCTTGGTCGACCAGATCGGCCGAGCCGATCGCATGGTCGTGGGCAGGCCCGGTCGCGGGGCTGGACCGGAAGGTTCCGGGACCTGCGCAGCGGGTTCCCGCGATGAGGTGCTGGCCGTGAAGCATGGTCATGGGTCACAATCCTTGCGGCGGTCAAAGCGCTGTTCGACCGCTGTTTCCATCTGGCGCGCCAGGTGCCGCGCCGAGCTCTCCTATTTTCGCGGAGCTAGCGGGCCCTTCAGCTTCCCGAGGCCGATAATCGTCTCTTCCCGAGCGCGCATAATATGCTTCGCGGTTATGTCGCGCGCGCGCTCGGGCAGGCGAAGGCAGAAGGCCTCTACTAGGTTGCGGTGATCCTCTAACGCGTGCTCTTGGGCCTCGGCAGGACGGATCTGGATCCGAAGGTAGCGATCGGCAGAGGCGAGCAGGGTCTCGACGAAACCCAGCATCCGCGTCATTCGGGACGGCTTCATCAGGCAGAGGTGCAGCTCCCAGTTCAGTCGGCTGAGCTCGGCCTCGGGCGCGTGATCCCGAATTCCATCCTCATAGGCTTTCATTGCCGCCACTGCGGTTGCGGCCTCGGATGCATCATGCAGTTCGCAAGCCCTTTCGACCAATGCGGGCTCCACAATCAGGCGCGAAGCAAAGAGGTCGTGCGCATCTTCGACCGTCAGTTCGGCGACCACCGCTCCGCGGTGCGGGCGGCTGACCACCAGCCCTGAGGCCTCGAGAATCAGTAGCGCCTCCCGGATTGGGATGCGGCTTACGCCGAGCCGGTCAGCAAGCGCTTCCTGCCGCAGCTGCTCGCCGCCGACAAGCTCGCCACTCAGGATCATCGCGCCAATATGGTTGGCGACCTGTTCACTCGCGGTCTGCCGCTTCATAGGTTTCTCCGACGCCATTCTCTAATCAGCCCCTATGGACTCGCAGCCATTGGATACAATATCCTTGTATTGGCGCGATATGTCAAGCGGGACCCGCTGCGCGAATCGATCCGCCCCAAATCTGCAACCGCTTTGGTGCTGTTTCCAGCTAGGTATTGATTTTTAGTGAGTTATGCGCGGCCAAACGCGCAAGATTCTAACTACTTGCCAGCCTTTCTCCATGATGTATATTGTATCCAGATTGGGAAGAATCACCAAGCAAATGGAGATCGGAATGACCAACGGGAAAACCACGCCTGCGCTCACGACTGCCCCAACCCGTCGCGGCCTGCTTCGCATGTCAGCGGGCCTCGCGGGTTCCGCGGTGCTGATGCGCCTAACCTCGTCGGCTGCTTGGGCGGCGCCTTCGGGCGACCTGCAAATCATGGCCTGGGAAGGCTATGATCTGGTGCCCGAGCTGCAAGCCTGGCGCGACGCAAACGGGGTGAAGGTGGAAACCACGTCGATGACGTCGCAAGACGACGTCCACACCAAGTTCATGGCCGGAAACCCGCCACCCTTCGACTTGGCTGAGTACAACCAGGCCTATGCCAACCTCTACATCGACCAGCTTGGCATCACGACGCCGATCGATCCGGTCGCCGTTCCCAATTTCAATGCCGACAACATCTTTGAGCAATTCCTCGGCAAGGCCGAATGGGAACGCGACGGCAAGCTGACGGGCGTGCCGTGGATCTGGGGCTTCAACACGTCCCTCTACAACGCTGAAGCGATGGCCGAGCCGAAGTCCTACAAGGACTTCTTGGCCCCCGAGCTGAAGGGAAAGATCGCCATTGTCGACGATAGCGTCACGATGTGGCCGGTGACGGCGCGGGTGGCGGGACTTGGGGCAAAATATCCGAACCTGACCCGCGACGAGCTGTCTGCCGCGTTTGCCGAACTGGCAAAGTACCGCGACCAAGCGCGTATGATCGCCTTGAACATGGGTGACGTCGCGACCGCGCTGGCCTCGGGCGATGTAGTGGCCGTGCTTTGCGCCGACCCAGCCGTCATCAAAATGACCGAAGAACTGGGAGGCAAGCTAAAGATGGCGGTGCCAGAAGAGGGCGTCGTCCTGTGGGTTGACGCTTGGTTCGTCCCGCCGTCGGCCGACAACGTTGAAACCGCGCTGGCCTTCATCAACGAGGCGCTGTCGCCGCAGGCGCAGGCCGATATCTGCATGCGGTTGAACCAGGCGCCTGTGTCGAAACAGGCGGTCGCGCTAATGGACGATGCCGCGCGGACGCGGATCGACTACAACAACCTCGAGGCCTATTTCGCAGGCGGTCTCCCGGGCATCCCGCCGCTCGAGTCCGAGGAATTCGCCACCTACGACGACTGGATCAGCGCCTGGCAAGAGTTCAAAGCCGGCATCTGATCGCCCCACGGCGGCGCCTCGCTCCCGGGCGCCGCCGCCCTGCCTTTCCCACTGACTTCGAGGCCCGCCATGAAGCTATCGGCTCGCTGGTCTGGCTGGACACTGGCATCGCCAACGATCCTGTTCATGCTGGCCTTCTTCGTCTTTCCCAGCCTGTTCTTGCTGGTCTACAGCTTCTGGAAAGCCTCGTCCTTCCAGATCACTCCCGCCTTTCAGTTCGACAACTACGTCCGCGCACTGACGGATGAACTGTTCTGGAGGGTCACGTTCAACGCGGTGATCATCGGTCTGATGTCGGCTGTGGTCTGCATGGCAATGGCGCTGCCGGTCGGCTACTACCTCGTCTTCGTCAGCCGTTCGCGCCTTCTCGAACAGATCATCCTTGTGACTTGGTTCTCCAGCTATCTCGTCCGCATCTTCGCTTGGCGGACACTTCTGGGCAACGATGGCGTCATCAACACCGTCCTGCAAAGCCTGGGGCTGATCGACGCCCCGATCGAGGCGCTGCTATACAGCCGCTTCGCGGTGGGCGTAACGCTGATCCACCTCTACCTGCCTTATTGTATCATCCTAGTGATGACCGCCTTCCACGAGATCAGACAGGACCTGATCGACGCCTCGCGCGACCTTGGCCGCTCACAAGTCGGCGCATTCTTCTCGGTCGTAGTCCCCAACGCCTCGGCTGGGCTGGTCGGAGCATTCATGCTGACGCTGATCATGACGATGGGCGATTTCGTGACCCCACAGATGCTGGGCGGCACAACGGGGCAGACCACCGGCCTTCTGATCGCCGACCAGTTCCGCCGCACCGGTAACTGGCCGCTCGGCTCGGCCCAAGCGGTGATCATGTTCCTTCTGGTCGTGCTGATCTTCGTCGCCGTCATCGTCGCCGGCCGCACACTGGGCTTCATCCCGAAACGTCGCAAACAGAGGGCTGTCTGATGATCCTGCGTATTTTCGTGGCCCTCGTCATCAGCTTTCTGGTGGCGCCGCTGCTGATCATTGTTCTGTTCAGCTTCCACGCTACCGCGTCCCTGTCCTTTCCTTTCCAGGGGCTCAGCCTGCGGTGGTATGCGGCACTGTTCGAAGACGCACAGCTTGGCGATGCGATGCTTACCAGCCTTCTGGTAGCCCTGGTGACGGCAGTAGCCACTCTGGTGTTGGGGATGTGCGCCTCCCTGGCCTGGCTGAGGCTCGGCGGGCGCGCCCGAGCAGCGGTCGAGGCCGTCACCATCACGCCGATCGCGCTGCCGGGCCTCTTCATCGGCGTGTCGCTTCTGATCGCGCTGGCGCTGTTCCAGGTCTCGCTTGGCAAGGTGACGATCATCATAGCCCATATCGTGATCTCGATGCCCATCGTGATGATCGCGATGCGGGCGCGGCTGGCGCTGTTCGACACCATGTTGGAAGAGGCCTCGCGCGACCTGGGAGCGAACAGCCTTTACACCTTCCGCAAGGTGACGCTACCCCTGATCATGCCGACGCTGGTGTCGGCAGCGGTCCTGACCTTCGCGATCTCGCTTGACGAATTCATCGTCACCGGCTTCGTCAGCGGCACCGAGACGACGCTGCCAATGTTCATCTGGTCGATGATGCGGCGCACCGTCACCCCAATGATCAATGCGATCTCGACCGTGATCCTGATCGCCACGTTGGCCATACTCCTCATCTCCAGCCATATCGAACGGACCCGCCGCGCCCAATCGCTGCGCGCCCGCGAAAGCGAGTGATCCCATGACAACCGCAGATTCCATTATCAGCATCGCTAATGTCGGCAAGAAATTCGGCACCTATCAAGCGCTGCACGGCATCGACCTCGAGGTCAGGAAGGGCGAGATCGTCACGCTGCTCGGCCCGTCGGGCTGCGGCAAGACCACGTTGATGCGCCTGATCGCTGGCTTCGAGGACGTGACCTCGGGCAACCTGCGCATTGGCGGCAAGGACATGGTTGGCGTCCCGCCCGAGAAGCGCCCCATCAACATGGTCTTCCAGCGCTATGCCCTGTTCCCGCACTTGGACGTCTATGAAAACGTCGCTTACGGCCTGCGCGTGCGCCGACTGCCTGCCGCCGAGATCGAGAGCAAGGTCCGCCGGATGCTGGACATCGTCCAGCTAAGCCAGCTGTCGCAGCGCTACATCAACGAGCTGTCGGGTGGCCAGTGCCAGCGCGTGGCGCTGGCGCGGGCGCTGGTGAACGAACCGCAGGTCCTGCTGATGGACGAACCGCTTGCCGCGCTAGATCTGAAGATCCGCCAGACCATGCTGGAGGAGATGAAGCGCATCCACGCCGCGACCGGCACTACTTTTATCTATGTGACCCATGATCAGGATGAGGCAATGATCCTGTCGGACCGCATCGTACTTCTGAACAAGGGCGAGGTGGTGCAGATCGACGAACCGCACCAGATGTATGCCGAGCCGAAGTCGCTGTTCGCTGCCAAGTTCTTGGGCGAAACCAATCTCTTTCCCGTACGGATGGTGGCTATGGCTGACGGTTCCAGCGGGTCGGTCCACGCCACCGGAGCCGTCTTTACCGGCAAGCAGCCCCAACCCCTTAAAGAGGGCGACAGCGCGTTGGCCTCGATCCGTCCCGAGGCGCTGTATTTCGCAGCGTCGGAGCGGCACCGTCAGTCTTTCAAGGCGCGCATTACCGATGAGCTGTTCATCGGCAGCCGCAGCTTCCTGACCGCGCAACTCACCAACGGCGACAGGTTCCGCATCCAGATCCAGCGCGGCACCGCTTGCCCGCCAGTGTCGCCCGAAGCCCAAGTCGACGTCTTCTGGTCTCCCGAAGATGTCTCGATCTACCCCGCAGCCCTGACCTGACCGGAGCCCGATGATGAAACCTTCCACTTACGACTATATAGTCATCGGTGCCGGAGCTGCCGGTTGCGTGGTGGCTACGCGCCTCAGCGAGAACCCGAACACGCGCGTGCTTCTGGTCGAAGCCGGACGCAAACACCGGTCGCTTTATGTCGCAATGCCGGCCGCCTTTGCCTATCCATTGTCCGACGAGCGCCTCATCTGGCAATACGAAACAGGCCCCGAACCGCAGCTGCACGACCGGCAAATCCATCATGTGCGGGGCCGTCTCATGGGCGGGTCAAGCTCGATCAACGGTATGGTTTTCGTGCGCGGCAACCGGCGTGATTATGACGGATGGGCGGCCCGGGGGCTGACGGACTGGTCCTATGACAAAGTCCTCCCCTATTTTCGCAAAATGGAGGACTTCGACCGCGGCGCAAACTCGTATCGCGGCACGGGCGGGCCGTTGCGCATCACCTCGTGCAAGGCCGAAGGGGTGATCTTCGACGCCTTCCTCGCGGCCGGACAGCAGGCTGGGCTGACCCGCAACGACGATTACAACGCCGCTACCCAGGAGGGCGTCCACAAGTATCAGGCGACGATCGACCACGGGGTCCGCGCCAGTACCGACTACGCCTATCTGCGTCAGGCCCGGGGCCGCGCCAACCTGCACATCATGCCCGAGACAGTGGCGCAGAAGCTCATCTTCGACGGTGGCCGCGCGACGGGTGTTGTGGTGAAGACGAGGGCCGGCCTCCAGAGCCTGACCGCCGAGAAGGAAGTGATCCTGTCCGGCGGGTCGTTCGAATCGCCGCATCTGCTGATGCTGTCGGGCATCGGCGCCGCCGATGACCTGCGCGGGCTTGGCATCGAGGTGGTGGCCGACCTGCCCTCGGTCGGCACCAACCTGCAGGATCACCCCTGTGTCGGTATCGGCCATGCCTCGAAGGAGGCGGGCGTGTCGCCGGCCACCAACATGAACCTCTTCAAGATGGGCATGATCGGCGCGAACTGGCTGTTCCGGCGGCGCGGTATCGGCGCGTCGAACTTCTGGGAAACCGGGGCCTTCTTTGCCAGCAGCGACAGCGCCGACTATGCCAACATCCAGCACGAATTCATCCCGATGATCGGCGACCTGAGCCACGGATCGGTCGCGGCGCGCGACGGGTTCCTTTACCAGGTATGCCTGATGCGGCCGCGCAGCCGGGGTCGGTTGTCGCTCGCCTCGGCCGATCCTTCGGTGGCACCGAAGGTGGTAAACAATTACTTCGCCGACCGTCAGGACTTGGTCGACCTGCGCCATGGCGTGCAGCGCACCGAGGAGATGATCCGCCAGCGCGCCTGGGACCGGTTCCGCGGCACTGCCGTCGACGGCTATGTGCTAGGCAAGTCGGATGCCGACCTGGATGCCTGGATCCTGCAGAACGCCTCGACGCAATACCACCCTTGCGCAACCTGCGCGATGGGGGCCGACCCCGGGGCCGTCACCGACCAGCAGGGACGGGTCAACGGCGTCAGAGGCTTGCGGGTCGTCGATGCCTCGATCATGCCATCCGAGACCAGCGGCAACCTCTACGCTCCCACGGTGATGATCGCCGAGAAACTGTCCGACGCGATCAAGGCGACTGCCTGACCGCAGCTGCTTTTCCTCGCCCCTTTCCAGCCTGTCTTCCGTCTCCGCAAATCCCTGCGGCCAACCCCCACCTGCGACCCGAACAAGGAGAGTCCCCATGACCAAGAGCGTATTCCACGGAACGCTTCCCGCACTTCTTACGCCCTGCACGCCTGATCGCCAGCCAGATTTCGACGCCCTTGTCCGCAAGGGCAAGGAGATGATGGCAGCCGGCATGTCCGGGGTCGTCTATGCCGGTTCCTGCGGTGACTGGCCGCTGCTGACCGACGCGCAGCGCATGGAAGGCGTTGAACGTCTGGTCAAGGCGGGTATTCCCGTAGTCGTCGGCACGGGTGCCGTCAACACCAGGACCGCCGCCGCCATCGCCGCACACGCCGAAAAGGTGGGAGCAGCCGGGCTGATGGTCATCCCCCGGCTTTTGTCGCGCAGCCTTTCGGTCGGCGCCCAACACGCCCATTTCAAGGCCGTGCTCGCCGCCGCGCCCAATACCCCGGCAATCATCTACAACAGCCCCTACTATGGCTACTCGACCAAAGCCGACCTGTTCTTTGCCCTGCGCGCGGAACATCCCAACCTGGTCGGATTCAAGGAATTCGGCAACAAGGCCGATCTCAGCTATGCTGCCGAATACATCACCTCGCAGGATGACGACGTGATCCTGATGGTCGGCGTCGATACCGAGGTCTACCACGGCTTCGTCAAATGCGGTGCGGTCGGTGCCATCACCGGCGTCGGCACCATCTTCCCCGAAGTCGCCCTTCTGCAGGTCGCCCTTTCGCGCAAGGCGGCCGAGGGCAATGTCGAGGCCGACCTCCGCTCCCGCGAGTTGGCCGAGGCCTTCCACGTCATCGCCAAGTTCGACGAAGGCGTCGATCTGGTCCTTTACTTCAAGCACATGATGGTCTTGAAGGGCGAAGAGGAATACCGACTGAACCTGAACGAATTCGACGCTCTGACGCCGTCGCAGGCAGGCTTCTGCACCGCGCAGTTCCACCAGTTCAACACATGGTATGCCAATTGGGTGAAGCAGGGCGGTGTCATCGCCGAGTGCCTGTAAGACGCTTCCCAAAAAAACCGAGCTCTCTCCCCCCGAAACAAAAGTGGGGGGAGAGCATAACATCGCGGACGGACGGCTGGCCATACAAAGCGCGGGCATCGATCTTCACCGGGCTGACTTAGCCGAGTATCGAGTGCCGCCTGCGGGAAGAATTGAGAATTCTAGTCGTATCGGTCGGGCGGATCAGCTGTTCGCTTGTGCTCGCGTGGCCAAACTTAAAAACGCGTCTGACGCACGAGCAAGATTGTCGATATGGGTGGTTTGTGAGCTGAAGCTAGACAATCCAACAGTGGAACTGAGCGCAATTGGCGTAGACATTCTAAGCAAAAATTTGGTGCCATTCAGCGTTCTAGCCCGGTCAATCGGCCCAAACCACCGATCCTCATAATACCGCACATGCCGTGCGCGGATCGGATACTGCCCCTCGGGCAACACCAGCACTTCATCCAGCGGAAACCGCAGCAACTCGTTCGCCGAAATCAGCGGCCGCTCTTCCGACCGCCGACTGACATTCGCACTGTCCTCCAGCGCCCGGATGCGTGACTGACTTTCGGTCACGGCGGTGACGGTCGACCGCCCGAGGGCGTTGGAAAGCACATCGGCCGTGCGGTCATCCTGTGGCGTCATGTAGATCTGCACCCCCGCGCCACCCTGCAGCGACCGCCGACCGGTCTCGCCGTAGATGTCGTCCAAACCCGGAATCGTCTGGGAGATGATAAAGAACCGCCCTCCGAAGCTGCGGATCGTCTTGATCGAGGAGAGGACCAGCGGCTGGCGTCCGAGTTGGTCAAACTCATCCATCAGGAACATCACCGCATGTGGCTCCTCCTGGCCAGGTTCTTTGCGCTGCAGCGAAGCGATGGCATCCGCGAAGAGAAGGCGGACAAGAGGGGCGAGGGTTTTCAGATGCTCGGGCTGGACCACGATGTAGAGGCTCTGTGGCTTTGCTCGGAACGTCGAGAAGTCGAAGTCACTGGCCGATGTCACGCGGTCAACTGCCGGGTCGTTCCAGAGCTCGAGGCCGGAACCCTGGATCACTGATACATAGGCCCCGAGGGTCTTTTCGGGGACGTCGGCCATTTCGAGGAAGGTCCGTGAGACGATCGGGATCTGCGTGTCTTCGGCGATGGTGGTGTAGGTCTTCTTCTTGTCGCCGCCTCCGGCCATGAGTTCGCCCGCATAGCCCAAGGTCGGCCGACGCCTTTCGATGGCATAGAGGCAGGAGGCGATGAAGAGCCGTTTGCCGGCGTTGAAGAAGCTCTGCGCGCTTTCACCCTCTGGGATGAGGAAAAGGTCGGCCATCGAGTTCAGCGCCGTGTACTGACGCTCGGCCGAGGGCAGGGCGGCGATGCGGGCGAGGGGATTGAAGCGGTGCGAGCCGCGCTCGTCATCGAAGGGCGAGAAATACCAGATCGCGTTTTTGAGCCCATGCTGCCGGTGGATCGAGGTTTTGGCGAAGTTCTCACCCTTCACGTCCAGGATGATGCCAGATCCCGTGAAATGCAGAAGGTTCGGGATGACGAAGCCCACCCCTTTGCCGCGACCTGTGGGCGCTATCATCATCGCATGGGGGAAGCGGTCTGGCGGAGCCATGACGAAAGGCGCGTCGGATTTCGGGGAGCCGAGCTTGCCGAAGATGAAGCCGTTCTGGTCAAGGCTGCCGATCATCTTGTTGCGCTTCAGCTCGCGCCTGGTCTGGAAATGCGCGTCGTCATACTGGTTGAGCCGCCCGCGATGGACACCGGCGAGGCCGACCAGCGTGAGGGCAATCGTCACCGCACCCGTGATGATCAGCGCGCCCTGCAAGGTGGCGGGGCGGGCTTCCAAGTCGGCCCAAGGATAGCGGAGGAACCAGAGGCCCAAGGGGCTGAGCGTGTCGAGGTTCTCGCGGAAAGCCACGATGACATAGATCGTGGCCAGCATGCCGCCGATGTAGAGGCCCGTCACAAGACCCAAGACAACAGCGAGCGGATACCGCCAGGCGGATTCAAGGTTCGAAAGCATGGCTGAGTGTCCTTAGAGTTCGTGGCCGTGATCGCGCTCGAGGCCGCGCTCGCGTTGACCGAGGTCAGCCGCCCTTGCCTGGCTGCGCGCCAGATCGGCCCAATGCCCGACGGTGCCAGATTGGCCAAGATCGCCTTCGTTCTTCAACTCGTGGGCAACTGCTGCCCGAAGAGCCGGATCGCGGACTTGTTCGGCGAGGGGACCGAGGTCACCGGATCGCACACGTTCCAGATCTTCCGGCCGCATGCTCTCCTGCATTCGATCGACGATGGCTTCAAATGCCGGAACCTCGGATAGGCGGAGATGCCGGTCGGCGGAAAGCATCTGCTCGCGCGCCACGGCCTCGGTCAACTCCGGCGCGAGATTGAAGGCGGCGAGTTCTGCCCGAACCTCCTGGCCGAGCGCGCGCTCCGCCTCCATCCAGAACACCTTTTGCATCGTATTTGGCTGTTCGGCGATCCAACTCGCCCGCTGGCCTTCGCTACGTTCGGCCAAACTGAAGCGGGCGATCATTTCTTCGACAGAGGTGCCTGCGATGCGAAGCTCGTCTTCTCGGATAGAGAACAGCGCAGTCAGCCGTTCGCCGATCTCGTCGCGAACATGCGCGAGCGTGGCGCGCAGACCCGCATCGAGCGAGATGCCTTCCGTCATACCCTGATCCAACCGTGCCAGAGAGGCCAAGGTCGGGTTGTGATAAGGATCTTCACTGCGCTCGGCAGCGCGAGCGTGTTCCGCCAGCAGCAGATTGTCGGGCGCAAGTTTCAGCGAAGTGCGCGCCTGATCGGCAAAGCTGCGTTCCAGTTCGACCCGCTCAGCCGAGGGCTCCATCGCGCGGATCGCCTCCCAGGCCTCGGTGGCGGAGGCGATCATCTCCGCCCGCGCCGCCTCGATCCGGGCCGCAGCATCGCCCTCGGCGTGAAGGGTGGCATCGGGCATCTGGGGAACTCCTTGTCTTAAGGCGGAAGCAGACGCGCCGAGCGCGGCGGCAAGGCGGGCCATGAAACTTGTGGCGCTTGGTTCAGCACCCGAGGCCGAGGCGAGGCCGGCGATCTGGGCCAGCTCGTCATAGTCGCGGGCAAAGCCCTGCAAGGCATCGAGCCTGCGCACCCTCTCACCATCCGACATTGGCGGCGGAGGAGGCGGTGTGGTCTTGCCGGACGCATGGGCGGCGCGCATCTCGGTTTCTCGCGGCGCATTCTCGATCAGCCCGCGCGACAGCCGCGTCGAGGCGACGATGCTCAGCCCGTGTTCCTGAGAGATCTCGGCGTGCAGCTCGCGCATCACGCCGAAGTTCAGCGCCGCATGGCGGCAGATCGACATGAAGCGGCCCTGTTCGATGCCGTGCTTGTCGACAACGAAATGCGCGTGCAGATGATCGGTGTCCTTGTGCAATGCCGCGACATAGCGCCAGACATCGCCATACTCGCCCGACCCAAAGACGGTCTGACCCCAATCGCGGGCGACAGCCTCTGCCCGGTCGGCGTCCACGCCACGCGGAAAACTCAGGATGATGTGGTCAGTATGGCCGCGCTTCGGCGCGCCGTTCCAGGTTGAGGACCAGGTCTGGGCAATTCGGCCGGTGCGCTCTGGATCGAAGTCACGGTCATAGCCCGCGAGATTGCACCAGGTGCTCTGCACACCCTCTTCCCGGGAGACATAGTCCAGAAGCCGTTTCAACTCTTGCGGCGTGCGGGTGCTGCCACCCACGATACGCTTGACGACGGACTGCCAGCTGCGCGGCGCTGCCGCATTGCGCAGAAGGGCCCGCGACCGCCGTTCCTTCGGCGAGCCAAGGCGACCCTCGGCCCCGCCGCCGCCCGACCGGCCTCGGCGCTTGCCGTCCAGCACATGGCCGAGAACCAGATCTTCAACGCTGGCGCGGGTCATTTGGCTGCCGCCTTCGTCTGTTCCACGACGGGATCAAAGCTGGCACGCCCCTGCGCCTCGGCGATCAGGCCCACGACTTCGTCGACCAGATCATCGACCCGCGCCGCGACTTTGCGGACAAGGGCCGCGTCCCCAGCCTTCCAGTGCAAACGGCCCACGGCTCCGAGTCGGGCCAGCTGGTTGAGGTTGTTGCCCACGGCCGCGAGATCGCGCCGTGCGGCGGCAACAGCCTCGATCTCGGGTGACTGCAGGGCAAGGAGGCTGGTTGCCTGTCTGACAAGATGCCTGATTGCCTCGGAAACCGTCAGGTCGGTTGACCGGAGAGCTGCAAGCAAATGTGCATGTTCTGCCTCCGTCACCCGGAAGTTCAGCTTCACCGCCAGTCGTGTCCCGTCCTGGCGGTCCAGATCCGCCTTCACCCGTGAGACCGTCTGGCGGTGCCGCCCAAGGGCGCGGGCAATGGCCCCCACGGTTTCGCCAGCGGCGAGGTGGGCACGAATCCGGTCGCGGTCGTCATCGGAGATCGTCGAACTACTCATGACATCATTAAGATACTATCAACTCACCACGCTCATGTACCACAGGTCACCTTTCCAGCCAACCGTCCTCACCGGCCGGTTTCCGCTCCTCCGAAGAGGAGCCCGCTTGCGGAAACCGGACAGCCGGTGAGGACTCCATATGGCGTCAGGGGTCGGCGGCTTGCCCGCCGACGGACCGCCCTGCGCCCGGCCACAAGGCCTCCACTTCTGGCGGACAGCGCGCGTTTCACATTGATATTGTTCAGTTTTGCGCCTTTCTTTGACCTCAGCGAGCCAGTTTCCTGACGTGACCGCAGAAAACTGACGGCTGGATAGTTCCGGGACGAGGGAAGGGTGGGGAGGTGCCCCGCGTCGGGCTCTTGCAAGCAATCCAATCAAATCGCAGAGCTTGCGGCATGCCGCGCGAATGCACGGTCCGACTCCTGGAATGCCCCTCTTCGGCCATCACATGCCAACAGGCTCGCCGGCGCGTTGGCAAACATGCAAGCGGTCAATCCTGCAAAAGCGCTGCCTGGCTTCTTGCCCCGCAGTCAGTGGTCCTTGCGGGTAGGCAGGCAGTTTGGCTGGTGTTCAAACCGGCCGGCTTGCAGTTCCTGCTCGATGCCGATGGTCGAGACGGCAGACAACCGAAGCGATCCCGCACTGCAGCGCGTGACCCTGACACTGTCATCAGATCACAAAATCGGTGCGGCCAGATAGCGAAGATGGCCAGAGCCATTACCATATCGGGTAAATAGCCAGGTTTGGGATACAACTCTTTTGACGATGGCATCGCACGGCACCTAGACACCCGCCCTATGCGCTGACGGTACGCCAAAGGCGCTCACACCTGTCTTTGCCGTTTGAACACTGTGAGCGGCAAGGCCCAAGGATGACTGTCCAGTCACATGGACGAACCGCGAGGTGCCAGATGACGCAGGTCATTACGATCGTTCAGACCAAAGGTGGCAGTGGCAAAACCACCACCGCCATGCTTCTGGCCTCGGCGGCGCTCGATGCCGGACGGCGCGTTACGCTGATTGATGGCGATGTGAATGCCCAACTCGGCCGCTGGCGCGACAGTTTCGAGTTGGCGGCCTGGGAGACCATCAAGAAACCGGCCTGGCCCGACGCCCTGTCCATCCAATCACCCCCCGCAAGCGTGGAAGGGCTGATGGCGCTCCTGGATGAGCAAGAGGCGCGCGGCGTCGACCTTGTCGTCATCGACACGCGGCCAGGCACCCATACCGACACTGAAGATTTCTGCCTGATCTCTGACCTGGTGCTGATCCCGGCGCGGCCCGTCTTCGCCGAATGGGAGATGACCCATCGTGCCGTCCTCTGGATGGACGATCTGCGCGCTTCCATCGCCGAGGGCGAGCGCTTCCCCGCAGTTCGGGTGCTGGTGATGGATGCGGGGCCGAAGATCATCGATGCCGCCACGCGGGAAGGGGGTCTCAGTCTTCTGCCCAAGCGCGATCAGGACGTCCTGGTGGAAATCTTGCGCCTCGACCATCTCGATGTGATCGTGCCGCATTCGAAGATCCTGGAGCAGATGGGCTTCCACGGCCCCCTTGGACCGGCAGCAGCGGCCAATGCCCGCGCGCCCGGTGGCAGACTGGTCGCGGATGCAATCACCCGCCAACTCGAGGTCGCGCGGTTGATCCTCGCCGGTGTTGACGAGGTGGTACCAGATTGAGCCGTTTCCGCATGCCTCCCCGTATCGCCCCGTCCCCCGCAGCCGAGGAACCTGGGCAGCAAAACGCGGTCGCCCGGCTTCGTTCTTCGCGTGAAGCGCAATCGCGCCTTTTGGCCGAACGGCGCGATGCGGTCAAAACAGAAGCCGATGTCTTTGATCGTCCCAGTTCAGTTGCAACCGTTGGACTGGCGGACAGGGCAGGAATGTCCGGAAAGAGGGAAAGGGAAGTTGAACTCGCGCGTTCAGGTCAGAAGGCAGAGGTGGATGCGGCGAAGGGCGCGAAGGTGAAGCTGGTTCTGCTCTACCGCGTACCGCCGACACTCCAGCCGGACCTGGCTGTCATTGCCGGGCGGGACGGGGTCACCATGGAGTACATCCTGGGCGCCTTGGCGCGGGAGGCCCGCAAGACCCTGCGAGCCTTGAGCGGGGAGGCAGATATCCGTGGCCTTACGGAGGCCGCGGCGAGCCTCCGGCGGTCGACGGAAGGCGTCAAGCTCTTCGGCAATCCGATGACGGTCTATGTCCGCCCCGAAGCCCTGCAGGCCATGCACCGCGCGGCAGCGGACCCCTGGTGCTCACTGCCACGTGCGACGGTCGTCGGGGCATACTTCACAGCCATCGTGGCGCGCCTGATCAGGGCGCGCCGGGTTGGGTAGAGATCAAAGATGCAAAGCAGCTTTTGCATACGCCCAAGGTCACTCGCAGGCGAGGTTGGGCAAAGGCGCGGTCTCGAAGCTCAGGCTGTCATGGGCAGAGACCACTGCGAATTCTCCGCCCTTGCGCAGGATTTCGACCATCTTGGCCCATTCCGCTGCATCGGCCTTGGCCTGCGCAGTGCTGCCGTTCGAGATGGTGAACCGGGCCTGCTCGCCCGTCTTGGCCAGAAATGCCACGTTGATCGGGGCCTTGTCCTTGGGCAGTGCCACGATCACTGCACCATTCGGTGTTGGCCCGAAGAGACGATCAGGATCGCAGATGATCCGAACGGACCCTTGACCCTGTGTCAGGCTCATAACCGGCAGGCCGCGTTCTGTTGTGGTGGCCCAGCTGTCGAGCGCTAGGGCCGGGGCAGAAACAGACATCAATGTGAAAGCGCAGAGAGCGAGAGACCGAACATGCATAGACAGGGAAACCTTTCGAGCGAATTTCGATGGCATCATTACACTACTATTGACATCAACAGATATGTTTCGACAGGCCTACTGTCCACCGTGTCAGCGCATGTTTTCTACCGGAGGCCCGAGCATGTACGATGAAACCTCTGGCTCCTTGGACGCACGGATCTGGGTCAAGGACGCGGATGGGCCAGTACTGATTGGCGAACGTTTCCGCGGGCAAGACGGCCTTCTGACGATGGCATGGCATATCAACCCCAAGTCCATCTTTGGAGTGATGTGGGTTGAAGACATCATCGACGAGAAGGGCAATGTATCAGCATCCTGAATCGGTAGTGGCGCTTCGATTCAAATTTCTGATTGGACAGGGCAGGGCGGAGGGCACATCCTGGTGACAAGAGGCTTCTATGTCGTGCTATGTGCTCCACCGCGTCGATCCTGATCTGAACATGGCCCGGTTTTACCGGGTCGAGGTGCTTTCAGATCTTTTTGGCGAAGTGGTTGTTGAACGTCGCTGGGGTCGCATCGGGGGCAGGGGGCAATGTCTAGTGGCCTCGTATCCGTCGACCGCGCTTGCGGAAGCAGCGGCTTCCAGCTTGATTCATGCAAAGCAAGGGCGTGGATATCGGCCTGCGGCCTGAACCCAAAGGCGCCGCGATCCAGTCTGAATGCCAATCCTTTGGACCAAACATCCTAGCATTTCTTGGTAAAGCGGTAGGCCTCGACATGGTCAAGCGTTACCAGCCCTTTCATCAGGGCAATCGCAACTGCCTGGGTTGCATTCACCGCGCCCAGAGTTTTCCTGGCGCGCTCGATGCGCTTCTTGATGGTGTCCTTGCTAACCCCGTCCCTGAGCGCAACCTCCTCCTGGCTCAGGCCCTCGGCAAGTCCCTGAAGTGCACTCCGCTCAGTAGCTGCGAGACCGGCATGCTTGCCGACGGCCCACAGAAGATGGTGGAATATCTCGTCCAGCGTTTCGATTTCGTCGTCCGTGAATTCGCGATCAGGGCGAGAGGCGGAGAACAGGCATTTCTCATTCTCTGCGGCGGCATTTCGGGCCACGATCATCACCCCGAAATTAAGATCATATGCCCGAGCTTCATTGAGGACGCGCAGCGAGGTCGCTTTCATCCCGGCGACCGATATCTCGCTCCAACGTTTTGCGCCTGTGCTGACGATGCTCCAGAGAATTATGGGATCGAACATCACGTAGCGCCGGTTGTTGTAGGTTTCGACCCACTCCGCGGGATAGGTCACATGATAAAACTCCGGGGCCATATATCGAACGTTCAGCGCAAGGATATATCCCGAGGGTGCAATCGCGCGGAGGGCTTCGTCAATCTGGGAAAAACCTGGAACGAGACGGGCTAACATAGACATCAAAACAACTCGGCATGAAGCCTTACCATAAAAGGTAAGGCACTGGTGGAAACTCCCCTTTGATGTATTTCCTTCGGCAACACAAGCCAAAGGTGTAAGAATATGTTAGAAGTATCAGTGACTTCCATTGCGGAAGCCCCTGCGCGATGGGATTTGGTGCGCGCATTTCTGGTTCTGCGGCGGCGCGTGTTCATTGATCAGATGGACTGGTCGTTGCGGAGCCACGAAGACATCGAATTCGAACAATACGACACCCTAGGCCACGCCACTTATGTCATCGCGCACGAAGGCGATCGGGTCGTTGCCGGCGCACGCCTGCTGCGATGTGATGTCAGCATCGGCTCAGGGACGGTAAGCTATAGCTATATGATCCGGGATGCCGTGAGAGGTATCATCGATCTGCCGCAAGACCTGTGCTGGGATGAGCCACCAACAGATGCGGAATCTTGGGAGCTTACCCGGCTCGTGTCTGACAGCGCATCGCCTGTCGCGGCCCGCCGGGTCCTTGATGCCGCAAATGATTACATTCGCGATCGGGGAGGCAAACAGTGCCTTTTTCTGGGCGGGCCTGGCTTTATGCGCATGGCGCGCAGCTACGGCTACGCACCCAGGGCTTTGGGAAATGTTGTCTCCAATAGATCTGGCCGGTTTCTGGCCTTTGCCTGTCCAACAAGAGAAACGGAATGGGCCTCCACACCGCAAGATGCACAACACTTGACGATTATCTGATAGGCCCGCTCGCCAACTGGCGCAGCCCGCGAGCACATCAAGAACGAGGTAAAAGATGGATATGAAAACAGGCGCGCGCTCGGCAGCCCCGATGCCGGAAGGCCGTTCAATCTGGGCAGAATTCGAGGAGCGCCGGCTAGAGTTCTGGGTGCTGGTCAGCTGCAATGCAGAGGCAACCGACCAGGAACTGGCAAGACTGCCAGCCTACAATGTGCTCCTTCAGTATGGCCTGACCGCCTACCGCACCATCGGCTCCGAGGCTTGCCGCGTTCTTGCGCTGGCCCTCTTGCACGGTCACCCCGAGCCGCTCAAGGCAGAAGCTGTGCTGCAACGTTTCTGGGCAGGTTTGCTGCCAGAGGGCTCTTTGGGTCAGCAGCTGCCTTTCCATTAGGGAAGGTGCCAACACCGGCTTGGTTCCCGAAGCCAACCATCGATTCCCTGAATCTGGAGTCTGCGCTACGGTGTCCCATTGGAACACCAGTTCGAGGTCCAAGATGACTGCCCATAAGCAGAGCGTGAGCTTCACCAATGCCGATTTCGCCTTCGCCAGGGAGCTGGTCGAGGCCGGCGAATATCCCAATGTCAGCGCCGCGGTCTCTGGTGAAATGGCCCGTGCGAAGGCGGCGAGGGAGCGCGAACTCCAAATGCTGGAAGCGGAGGTGCAACGGCGCCTCGCTTGGCCAGCTGATCAATGGGAACCGGTGGCGGTAGTTGAAACCTTCACATCCTACGCGCGCGAATACCTGGTCCGGCTCAAGTCCGCCAAAGAGAGCCGCGCGAAATCCTGATGCGCCAGAGCAAAGCATCCGCTGGTCGAGCGTGGCCTGATCGGATTCGTGGACCGTATCGTCGAGGTGACGCAGGGCGACTTCGACGCCACCGCACGTCAGCTTGAAAAAATCGACGATCTCATCCGCGACATCGCTGCAAACCCGACGTCTGGCATGCGTCTTGCTGGTTCGCTCGACGGATGGCTGGTCCGGCACGGCGGACGCGGCCATCGCTTGACCAGCGTGTTCCGCGCCGACCTCCAAGGCGACGTGCTTCAGATCGCGCTTGTTGCCTTTGGCGGGCAGGATTGGGAGCCATTGGGTGCGGGGCCGAAAGGTGCAGAGTTCAGAGGCTGCGTTTCTTGCTAAGAACGCATGGACCTTGAAAATCGCACAGCGCCGCTGTATATGCTTATGCATATGCAAGGGAGGCCGCCATGCCGCAACCTCACACCCATGATCACTTGCCGGGCCGGGAAGCCAAGCTCTTCCGCAACAACAAGAGCCAGGCCGTGCGCATTCCGGCAGATTTCGAAATGCCGGGTGATCGCGTGATGATCCACCGGGACGGTGATCGCCTCATCCTGGAACCGGTTCGGCGCCGGAGCCTTCTTGCCGTGCTGGCAGATCTTGAGCCGCTTGGGCCGGAAGATCAGTTCCCCGACATCGACGATACCCTGTTGCCATTGCTCGCGGTCGATCTGTGAGCCGGCTCTACATGCTGGACACGAACATCGTGTCCGACCTGGTCCGCAACCCGCGAGGTCTCGTACTGCGGCATATCGTCAGGGTTGGGTCAGAGGCCATCTGCGTCAGCGTCATCACGGCCGCGGAGCTTCGCTACGGCTGTGCCCGAAAAGGATCAGCCAAACTACTTGCCAATGTCGAAGCCATTCTTGGCAGCATCCAGGTGCTTGCCTTCGATGTGCCGGCCGATGCCGATTATGGCGGGATCCGGGCCGAGTTGGAGGCTGCCGGGAAGCCCATCGGGCCGAACGGCCTTCTGATTGCTGCACATGCTTATTCCCTCGGAGCCGTTCTGGTCACGGCAAACACAGGCGAGTTCACCCGGATACGGGGCCTTCAGCTCGAAAACTGGTTGAGCCAGGCGTAACAAGAGTCTGAGTGACGCATGGCAGTTCTAAATCGGATATTTATATATTAAAATCAACGCATTACTAAATTTCTGATAATGATGATTATGTAATAATTTGGCATTGTTGGTGTGAAGCTGACGGCCTCTGCAGTGGAAACCAATGGCCGGCTCAGCGCCGAAGGCTGCCATCATTCAAAGTGTTTCAGAATGCCGACTAAGCACCCAAAAGCAGACGCCAACACCGACGGTCGCTTTGCTTTGCGCGCTTCACGCCCTCAAGGCCGATGCTTGGCGGCAGATGGACGCCGTTGTCCCCGGTACGGGCGGTCGTTGGTGCTCGGGCGCATCAGGACGAAAAGGGGCGTAACTTCGCGGGGCTCAACAGCGGAATTGTTGTTCTGCGCGGGGCCGAACTCACCTAGTGTCAGCGTATGGCCGATTTTAGCGAGTTTGTCCCGAATATGAGATTTCAGCGACCGAATTTCCCATTTTTTCATCCTCGCGCCGCTGCACTTCAGATGCTCAATGAGGGCCACAGTCGATGGTGATCAAGACCAACAATAGAAAGCCGCCACCGTCCACGGACGTGGACGCGTGGCTCGCAATTGTAAGCGCGAAGCAACTGAGCCAGTTTACAGCCGAGGAGATCATCGCGGCGTTTCAAGATGCCGGGGGACGCGACCGGCATCTTCGGGAACTGATGGCCGGTTACTTGTCGGACATGGTTTACCGAACTCTCCGCCGCCGGGTCGGGCGCAACAGGCCCAACGAGGGCAACGACATCATCGACAGGGTCCATGCAAGCTTCTTTGCCGCGAATTGCGACACGACGTGCGCGGATGCCAAGGGCTATCGGACCGCGTTTGCGTCACGACTACTGTTCCGGCTAAAAGACGCATTGTCGGCGGAACAGCAAGCGGCGGTGATCAAGCCGGGCAGGCGTACCCAGCCAAATGACGGCTCACCGCTCGGGGCCCTTGTGCGAGTTCCCGAGGTCAACCAAGTGGATTCCGATGCGTTCTTCGAGCGCGAAGAACTGTCGGGTGACGGAGTCCAGCGACCCGACCCGGGAATCCTTGCTGGGGTTGACACGATGATCGAAGACATCGACGTGAAGCGTATTGTTGCGCAGGTGATCGACCCGCGGAAACGCCTAGCTTTTCAGCTCCACATGGACTTTGTGCCGATCGGGGGCAAGGCGGCGTTAACGATCGCACGCACCCTTGGCGTAGATCGGAAGACTGTGGAGCACTGGATCGAAGAAGTCCGCGAGTTCCTACTCACACAAGTCCCAGAAGTTCAAACATTGCAGCGGCGCACTACGGGAGAATGATGATGAAGATCAACACGCAAGATCGAGATCAGGTCCTTTACAGTTTTCATGTCGCCTGCCCGGAACCCACGGCCGCCGAGATTTTCGAATGGGTGGGAAGGTTCCCGGCATATGCCGACGATATCCGGGCGCACGCCGCGATTGCGCGCGACTGGGCGGCCCTGAACGACGCTGACGACTTGGCGGCGGACGTGGACGACCAGGCGCTCGCGCGCGCGCGTAGCCTCGCGCTTAACATCATATACAGCACTACGGACGAAGCGGAGCGGGACGACGAACCGGCGGTTGGGTTTTGGGTGCGAATGCAGAACCGAGGCATCAAGGTGTCGGCGATTGCAGCCCGTATGGACATCGCACGAGCGCCCATCGGCGACCTTTTCAATGGTTGGATTGTCCCACCGATTGGTAGGCGGTTTTCGTGCGCCATTATGGGCGCACTTGGACTCGATCAAGTTATGTTCGATCGTGAGGTCAATTATTCACTGGCCCATCCGCGTCTTGGTGAGGCTAAGGCCTCCGGACCACCACAGATCTTACAACTCAGCTATCGGGAAAGCATTGAGAGCAGCGGCATGTCGCCGGAGCGGATGCGGTATTGGCTTGAAGAGGACTAGGGCGTGGATGCATGGATCGATGTTCGGCGAAAGGCGCGCGAGGCCCATCTCGCTGCACTGGGTCGCGCTAATGGCGACCGGCGAGCGGCAGCGCTTGTTTTTGGCGGCTTAGCTGCGGAAGACCTCCAACTACGACGTATCGCGCTCGCGCCCGGCGTACTTGGCTCGCTTGATCGCCTTTCAGAGATCGTGAATGTCGCGACGGGTCAGGAGGCAATAAACGAGCACGTAGTCATCGCGCATGAACTCGGCCATTTCCACCTCCACAAGGACGCGCGGACCGAGGTGCACGCAACAGCGCACGCCCTTGGCGGGGACCCAATTGACAGCGGGGCGGGGCGGGTGGAGGGCTACTCGCCAAGCGAACGTAAGGAAGTCCAAGCGGACGTATTCGCAGGAGAGTTTCTTTGTCCCGCCGACTGGTTGCGCAAGGAATTTGTGGACAACGGGCGTGGGGCCACCGATGTCGCAGCCGAGCTTGGATTGCCAGTGGCGTTGGTCACCAGCCAGATGGCGCGTGCTCTGCTCCTACCGCCGCTTCGCGACGCAGCGCCGCTTCCTGCCACCGAGCTTATCGGCTTGGACAAAAGTCAGCGGGAAGCCGTGGAATGGAATGCCGGTCCACTTCTTCTCGATGCAGGTCCCGGCACGGGCAAAACGCGTACACTCGTCAGTCGCATCACCCACCTACTTGCTCAGAACGTTCGGCCCACCGAATTTCTCGCGCTCACCTTCTCGAACCGCGCTGCGGAAGAAATGCGCGAGCGCATATCTGCTGCCGATCCGGAAGCTGCTATCCAAATGTGGGTAGGCACGTTTCACGCGTTCGGGCTGGAGCTAATCAAGAAGTGGCCCTCCGCGCTTGGCTTCAGCGCATCCGTTCGCGTGCTCGACCAGACCGGTTCGATTGCAGTGCTCGAAGAGAACCTTGAGAAACTCGATCTCGTTCACTTCCAAAACCTCTATGAGCCCGCGTACGAACTTGCCCCGGTTCTGCGCGCCATCTCGCGCTGCAAGGACGAGCTAGTCTCGCCAGACGACTACGCCCACGCGGCGGGAGAGGCGAAACGTGCCGCAAGCGGCGATGAAGCCAATGAAGCCGCAGACAAGATGCTGGAGTTCGCACACATCTACCGCGTCTACGACCAGGCGCTCCGTGAGGCGAATGCCGTTGATTTTGGCGATCTCATTCAGCTCTCGATCACGCTGATCAATGTTAATCCGGATGTGCGGGAGTATGTATCGGGGTTTAAGCACGTGCTCGTTGACGAATACCAAGACGTCAACTTCGCGAGCGCTCAGCTCTTACAGGCGTTCGCTGGCGCCAATCCCAACCTATGGGTCGTCGCAGACCCACGTCAATCGATTTACCGCTTCCGGGGTGCCGAGCCAGATAATGTGGCCCAGTTCGTCAACGACTTCCAAGGTGCGCGTCGTGCGCTGAGCACCAATTATCGCTCAACGCGGCCCATCGTCAGTGCGTTCGAGCGGTTCGCTAATAATGAAATGAATTCGGCAGGAACCTGGAAAGTCAAGCGCACGGAGCCCGGCAGCATCGGAATGTTGGTAGCTCCCTCCGCCCGAGAAGAGGCGGAAGGGATTCGTGATAGGATCGAGGCACTGCGTGCTGAAGGAATAGCCCTTGCCGATCAAGTCATCCTAGCCCGTTCGCACCTGACATTGGCGCGCATCACCGCGCCGCTTGAAGCGATGAATGTACCGCTCCTCTATTTGGGCGACTTGTTTGAACGACCGGAAATTCGCGATCTGCTTTCCCTGCTGGCACTAGATGCTGAAAGTGGGGCCATCGGCCTTGCTCGGCTCGCGGGGCTTTCCGAATACGGCGTGCTGCGTGTCGACGCGCTTGCTCTGGTGAAATGGAGTCGTGCGAATGAAATAGGCGTGTTGGACGCCCTCACCCGGACAGCGGACGTTCCAGATCTAAGCGATCGGGGGCGGGTTGGCCTTGCAAGGCTGGGTGTTCAACTCAGCGGCATGCTCCATGCTTCACCGTGGACAATGCTCACGACGTGGCTGTTTGAGCGCAGTAACTATCTGCGCCCCCTGCTTGTACGACAGGACCCAGCCGCTCAACAGCAACTCGTAGCGATTTACCAGTTTCTCAAGGTCACGGCAGAGTTCGGGGCGATAGGAGAACGGAGCCGGCGTCGATTCCTTGCGCGCATCAGGCGCATCGAGGCACTCAACGAAGACACTGCGTACCGCGCGATCTCCTCGGAAGCGACCGATATGGACGCTGTACGCGTCATGACGATCCACGGCAGCAAGGGCCTAGAGTTCCGCGGTGTGCACTTGCCGGGTATCGCCACGATGTACATGCCAAGTAGCCGAAAGCCAGTCCGCATTCCGCCGCCACCCTCGCTTGCGCGCCTCGCAATGGGTGCCGACGATCACGACAACGAAGAACGATCGCTGTTTTTTGTTGCAATGTCGCGCGCGCGTGACCATCTGGCCCTAAGCCGCGCCGACAGATATACATCGCGGGCGGCGAGCGCCTCCAAGTTCCTCGGTGTGCTCGGCCCGCTTACAACCACCCATCGTTCGCCGACCCCTCAGCCCAGCGGCCAGACAGGTCTCACACGCGCCCTACATCCCTTGGTTGCTTATGCAGCTACCGACCTCGACACCTATATCGATTGTCCCGCCCGATATGGCTATCAAGCCGCAGACGGGCTGCAGGGCGGTCCCGAAGGCTCCGCATATGTCAGTTTTCATGGGTGTGTCTACAGGACGGTCGGATGGATGGAGGCAGAGCGGGCCGCCGGGAATAGCGTGTCCGTTACCAGCGCGCTTGTACGTCTGGAGGCTGACTGGAAATCGAGCGGCCCCACAAAACATCCATTTGAGAAATACTATCGCGGTATCGCGCGGCAGATGATTGAACGCATGGCCGAGACTGTGCTCGCCGAGACGGGACACTACGACCGGCGTGAATGGACCGTTCCGCTCGACGGCCGCTCAATCACCTTGATCCCAGACCGCGTGATCATGGGCGTTGACGGAACTGTCACCGTTCAGCGGGTGCGGACCGGCAAGAAGTCAAAGTCTGAACACAACAAGGCGATCTACGCGCTGCTGCGGCTCGGGGTACGCCAACTGTACCCGGGACGTCGAAGTGTTGTCGAAACCTATTACCTCGCCTCAGGTGAGCGCGTAGCACAGCCCTTCAAGGACGATGGCAAATTGCTAGAACGATACTCTGAGGCGATCGCAAGTATTGAGGCGGGCGATTTTCATCCCGAGGTTGGCCGTAACTGTCCGGGCTGTCCCTACTATCTCACCTGCGGTGGCTAGAGCCTAGCCGACCGCCCCATTTTCTGGCGCTGGCGGCGCTTCCTTTTCAGAGGGTCCAACTGACCCGGAAAGGAAACACCCGATGCCCAACCAAACCATCTTCATCCGCAGCCATGCGCTGCAAAGCGCAGTCGAAGTCGAGATTGCCGAGGCGGCGTTCGTAAGCGATCTGCTGGCCCTCATTGCGAATGCCGGCGTCGAAGTCGACGACGAGACGGTGATCTTCGTCGACGAGGCCGAACTGCCGCACGACATGACGCCGACGGGTTCCGTCGTCGGAATCAAGCAGGGCTCGCATGTGCATGTCACCAAGTGCAAGAAGATCGAGGTTACGGTCAATTATTTGGCCGAGACAGAGACCCACAAGTTCACCCCTGGCGCGCGCGTGCGTCGCGCCAAGGCATGGGCGACCGAGAAGTTCAAGCTCAGTGCCCATGACGCTGCAGAGCACGTGCTGCAGATGTGCGGCACGACGCGCCGCCCGGCGAGCGACACACCGCTGAACGAGTTGACGGATCGCGAAACCTGCGCCGTCTGCTTCGATCTCGTCCCGGAAAAGCGAGTGGAGGGCTAAAGCATGAATCTGGTGATGCCGCCAGATCGCCTGCTGCTGGAGGCCGCGCTCGCGGCCTCCAGCTTCCGTGCGGGCGAGTTGGAAGGTCGCTGGCGCATCGTCGCCATGACCTGGCCACACGCCTTGATCGCGGTCAGTGCACCGCCGAACCCAAATGCACCGGCGGAGTTCGGCTTCCGCTTCGATTGCACCGGGTATCCGCAGCTGCCGGTCAGCGCGCAGCCCTGGAACCTGCAAACGAACGGGCCACTCGCACCAAAGGATTGGCCCGCCGGGGGGGCCATCGTCGCGTCGGTCTTCCGGCCGGATTGGCGGGAGGGACGGTGCCTCTACTTGCCCTGCGACCGTCTCTCGATCGAGGGGCACCCGGACTGGATCACCGTCCATCCGAGCCGCCTGTGGAATCCGACCCGTGGGATCGTTTGTTACCTGGAGCAACTCTATGACCTTTTCCATCAAAGCGACTATTCGGGCATTCGTGGCGCCTGATCATCGGCTGTCGATGCCGCACGCGATGTGGCGCGTGATGCTCGCCGAACTGCGCCGCCGGGGTGGCGGGAAGACGGAAGCCGGCGCATTTCTCTTGGGCAGGGCCGAGGGGAATCGCCGGAAGGCGACGTCGATCATCTACTACGACCAGCTTGATCCCGCCGCGTACTCGTCCGGCGTCTGCGTCCTGCACGGCGATGCCTTCGCCAAGCTCTGGGCGTACTGCCGTGACCATGAGCTGACCGTGGTGGCCGATGTACACACCCATCGAGGCGCGGCTCACCAGAGCGGCAGTGATCGCAAGAATCCGATGGTGGCGCGTGAAGGCCACATCGCGATCATCGTCCCGGATTTCGCGGCGGAGCCGGTGGAGCAAAACGCGCTCGGCATTTTCGAGTATCGCGGCTCGCACATGTGGTTCGACCGCACCGTGGCGAACGCCAAGGGCTACTTCTATTATGGGTTTTGGGCATGAGGATGAGCAACGAGATAAGCGCAGAGAACCTGCACCGGACCGCAAAATATTTCATGGACAGCGGGCGCGCCGACACCTACGCCGCGGCGCTTACGATGCTGGAAGGCTTCAGCCTGGCAGTACATGTCGGGGCCGACATCGAGACATCGCGCGCCAAACAAGTGGCTGTACTGACGCTGGTGAATCTAGCGCACCGGACGCTTCTCGGAGGGGTTACGGTCGTGGGCGTTCCGGATTGCCAAAGCCTCACTGCGCTGGCCCAAGCCAGCAAGCTACGGGACGCCGTTGCAGAGTTGGGAGGCAGATGCTCCGACACATCCCCCGGCAACTTGCCGGTCGCGGTGATTGGCAACGCGCTCTCTGTGCCGACAGGGGTGCCGGCGTGGCGGATGACCTGGGAGGGGTGGCGAGGCGGCGTTGCACCGTTGCAGCATGGGGTGAGCCTTGCCGACGATGAAAATTTCGCGCTTGCGCCGATGGTGGCTGCTGCGTGCTGCGTTGGCGAGGTTTTCAGCTATCTCGCAGACGATCACCCAATGGCCGGGCACCGCGCTACCGGCCTTTCGCTGTGGCGGCCTGAAGCATCTTGGCACGATGTGGATCTGGACGAGCCGGTGATTGAGTTTCTGCCGTCGCGCTTGTGGCTGATTGGGCTTGGCAATCTTGGCCAGGCATTCTGCTGGGCACTAGCTGCCCTGCCATATGCCAACCCGTATGAGGTCGAGTTGATGCTTCAGGACTTCGATACACTGGCCGATTCTAACGTCAGCACCTCGCTACTGACGTTTCCTGCTACGGTCGGGCAAAAGAAGACTCGGATGGCGGCCGCTTGGCTCGAGACACGCGGATTCAAGGTGGTGATCGAAGAGCGTCGCTTCGGCGCATGGACGGGGCGTGATGCCAGTGAACCAGGAGTCGCGTTCTGCGGTGTCGACAATGCACTAGCGCGTAGCGCGCTGGAAGATGCGCTCTTCGATTTGGTGGTCGAGGCCGGGCTCGGTGCCGGTCCCGATGGCTTCCGTGGCCTGTCGTTGCACACCTTTCCCGCGTCGCGCTCTGCGCGGTCGATCTGGTCTGGCGTAAACGTGCCGGCAAGCGGCGATCTTCACCTGCCCGCCTATGCGACCATGGCTGCTGACGGGATGGACGAATGTGGATTGGCCACACTCGCCTCGCGAACTGTGGGCGTGCCGTTTGTTGGGCTGCTGGCAGCAGTTTTGGCGGTTTCGGAGTTGTTACGCCGACTTCATGGGGGCAGCGCCTACGAGCTTCTTGCGACCGCGAGCGATTCACTTGACGATGTAGCGACCATCATCATGCCTGCGCCTGTTTACAGCCACGGTCACGTTTCCGCTCTGCCAATGGCCCCCGCTAGGTGAAGCTCGCCGGGTTTGGGGCGATGGACGGCCACGTCGCCGATGTGCTGGCGGGTCTATGCGTTCCCACGTGGGCGACAGACAATGACTTGGCGCCGCGATGCCGGCTGGCAGTGTTTGACCAAAGTATCGCGTGGCGGTTTGGCCAGACGCGGCCGTTTGCGGGCAGTCTGACAAACGACTGAAATGGGGGCGCGAAGCGAACGTTCCTGACCCGCGGCCTTCGGGGAACCCAAACGGAAATGGCGCTCTCGGTACTGGCTTACAACATAATCCGCAGCATCAGCCTTCGGCAGCCACCGAGATGACGGGGAAGTCTGACGCACGTCGAAGGTACCCCGTCGATGACGAGGCACACTCGAGTTTTCACACGGCCTGTTACGCGCTGCCCGTCGCCATGCGGTAGACCGGGATGCCCATCTTGCGGGCTTTGTCAGCCAGATTGTCCTGGATGCCGGTGCCCGGGAAGACCACGACACCGATCGGCATGCAGTCTAGCATCTGGTCGTTGCGCTTGAAGGGCGCGGCCTTGGCGTGTTTGGTCCAGTCCGGCTTGAAGGCGACCTGCGGCACTTTGCGGTTGGAGGCCCAGGTGGCCGCGATGCGCTCGGCGCCCTTGGGTGAGCCGCCGTGCAACAGTACCATGTCGGGGTGTTTGGCGTGGATCTGATCGAGACGGTCCCAGATCAGCCGGTGATCGGTTGTGTCCCCGCCCGAGAAGGCAACCTTGGGTCCCGGAGGCACCAGGCTCTCGGTCTCCGCGCGTTTCTTGGCGGCGATGAAGTCGCGGCTGTCGATCATCGCGGCGGTCAGGTGGCGATGGCTGGTGCGCGAGCCCGAGCGCGGTGACCAGTGCGTGCCGGTGGCTTTGAGGAAGAGGTCGGCGGCGGTTTCGCGGAAGAGTTCCATGCTCTCGCGCCGGTCGATCAGGCCCTGGCCGATGTCGATCAGGGTTTCAAGCTGGACGGATTTCACCTCGGAGCCGTCCTGTTCGCGCTGAAGGCGTTTCTGCGATTGCTCGTTATCGTCGAGCTTGGTCTCGATCCGCTCGGCGGCGCGGTGGAAGGTGTTGACGGTCGACCAGAGGATCTCGTCGAGGTCGAAATCGAGGCTGGTGTCGGCCATCGTGGAGATCAAGGCGTCGAAGATGTCGGCGACGGCGGTCTGGATGACGTGGTCTTGGGGCGTGATCCGGGGATCGGCCTCGCCCGCTGCGGGACGGTAGCCATAAAGCTGAAGGTCCTGGATCATGGTGTCGGTCGGCGAGGAGGTGTGATCAGGTTCGAATTCGTCATGGGCGTACATGGGATGCTCCATCGTCTGGACCGCGACCGTCGCGGCCTTCATGGCGACGAAAAGCCGACAAGCGGTCCGGTCTGGCAGCCCGAGCCTCTTGCGAGGGCCTCGATGGCCAAGCCCGACTATTTTGCCTCGCGATGCAAAGGCGGCGAGACGGGGTCCCCGCGCGATTTGTCGCGTGGGGTGGATCGCCGCCGGCGGAAAATAGTCGGGCGCCGCCATTGCCTGACCGGACCGGTTGTGGGCCGCTCGCCCTCTAGAAGGCCGAGGCGCGGTCCCGCTGATGGAACTGCAGCCTCGTATGCCCGTGATGAGATCGGACCTCTGGGATCACCCGCTGCGACGGGTCACATGATCCTGCGTCAGGAAGTGACTGACGTCCTCTGGCGCGAGTTGCACCCGGATATGCGCCCGAAGTGCATCCAGACCGCGGGTGGTGAGATCGTCGTTGAAATCCCCTGAGCTTGGCGAGAGCGTGATGGCCTCGATCCCAACCTCGTGGGCCCGGGCGACCAGGCTATCCCTTGCACCGTCCCCCGCCGGATCGTTGTCGCGGACGATATAGAGCCTGCGCAGATGTGCCGGAAAGAGGAGGGCTGCGAGATGTCCGGCCGACAGCGCTGCAGCCATCGGCATTTTGGGCAGGGCCTGTCGGAGGGAGAGCACGGTCTCGATGCCCTCCCCCGCTGCCATGACCTCTTTGGCCACCCTGAACCGGACCGCGTGGCCGAGCAAATCCCCCATCGCCTTCCGCTGTGTGTCGACAGGAGCCTTTGAGCCGCCATCACGCGCAAGCCAAGTGCGGTGCACACCGGTGACCTTGCCTGCATGGTCGGTGACGGCAGCGATCATGGCGGGCCAGGTCTCGGTCTGATCCTCGCCCTGCCCCCGATAGTAGCAGTTGGGGTGGAACTTCAGGGCGCTTGTGTCGCGGAGTTCTGTGATGCCACGGGACCGTAAATAGGTTGCAGCCAGCGAACCTTTGAGCGGACTGGACATACTGAGGAGCCGCCGCGCCGCTTCCGACGATCCAGAGAGTGCGGGGGCGAGCTTCGGGGTTGGGGCGTTTGGGATCGGTTCCAGCTGCGGCAGGCTAAGGAAGCGCCGGGCCTCCTCGAGCACGTCGGCGAAGTCCCTAAGCCCGAGACTTTCGCGGATCACGTCGAGGAGATCACCGTGGCTGCCTTCTGATGGATCCTGCCACTTGCCAGCGGCACCCTTGCCTGAAGCGGGGCCGGTGAGGCGAACGAACATCGAGCGCCCTGCCGTGTTGCGGACATCGCCAACCTGCCAGTAGTTGCCCTGTCTGCGCCCGTTGGAAAGATAGGTTCGACAGACAGCCTCGGCCTGTTGGCCAAGGCGCTGCGCCAAATCTGCGGCATCAATACGGGACATCAGGCAACCTCACGCTCAGAAATGCGGGAGATAGGCCAAAGGTTGAAGAGCTTGGCAAGCACACACGCGCCATCAGATCCAACCGGCACAAAGAAGCGCAGTTTCCACGAGATAATTTCGCTGAAGAGGCCGTAGGCCCTCAGCCGTTCGCGCATTCCTTCGGTGAACCCGGTCAACTCGATCCGGTTCACCCCCATCACGCGGGAGCGGCGCAGTTGCAGGCCCTCTGTCAGATCGATGATCGTCTTGCCCTCGATCAGTGCGGCATAAGCCTGATCGGCGGAAAGGTTCGGCACCCCTGCCCCTGTCGCCGTCGCTGCCCAAGCGGGCGAGACCCTGCGGCCGATGATCCGCTCACCGTCATCGGTCTGAAGGCGATAGACGCGGGTTTCGTCCTGGGGCAGGCGCTTCCAGACTGGCAGGAGAAGACCCGAGACGACGTGCAGTGTGCTGTCGGTGAACTCTGGCACTTCAGCCACCTCGGCATTCCAAGCGGCGACAAAGGTGGGGCGGTCCGTCTCGACCCATTGCGTACCACCCATCAGGCGGATGGCTATGTTTTGGCTTTCCGTGGGCCTGATCAGCCGCACCCGCCGTTCGATCTCGCCATCGTCCAGCATCAGGCTGGTGGTGGGCACCTGCACTGCCGCCCGGCCCGAGCGGGTGTTGATCATCAGGGCAGCGCGGGGGTCGTCGAGTTCGGCGAGAGCCTCATCCAAGAGTCGCGGCCGGTTGCGGCGGCGTTCCGTGATGGAGAGAAGCCGTGTTTCTGCGCCGGTGGTCGGGTGGGTGTAGATCACCTGTCGGTCGGTGACGCGGAAGCTTTCGGCGCGGAGCGTCTCCAGCCCGAGGTCGTAAGTGCCAGAGGCCATCGCCCCGTCAATCCGGGCTTCAAGCAGTTGCTCGAAGGCTGTGAAGAGAATGCCCTGCATCTTGATGGTTAGGGCCAGGAGGCGGTTCAGGAACGTGGTGATCGGCGGCAGGTCATCCTTGATGCCATTGCTGTCCATCAGCTTCAGGCCTGTCGCCGCTTCGAAGCGCTGCAGCGAGCAGCCTTCAATCTTGCCGCGCACGATCAGAAGGTAAAGCTGGCGCAGGGCGTCGCGGGCATAGAGGCTTTCGAGATTGTCCTCGGGCCGAAACAGCCCCTGCCCTCCCGTCTGGCGCTGGCCGCGGGTGATCGCGCCCAGCGTATCGAGGCGGCGAGCAATGGTGCTGAGGAAGCGCTTCTCCGCCTTCACATCGGTCGAGATCGGCCGGAACAGCGGGGGCTGCGCTTGGTTGGTCCGGTTGGTGCGGCCAAGGCCCTGGATGGCAGCGTCCGCTTTCCAACCGGGCTCCAGCAGGTAGTGGACCCTGAGCCTCTGGTTCTTGGCCGAAAGCTCGGCGTGATAGCTGCGCCCGGTGCCGCCGGCATCGGAGAAGATCAGCACGCGCTTCTGATCATCCATGAAGGCGGAGGTTTCGGCAAGATTGGCCGAAGGCGCACGGGTCTCGACCGCCAGTCGCGCTGCAGGGCCTTCGCCCTTGCGGATAATGCGGCGAGAGCGGCCTGTGACCTCCGCAACCACTTCGGTCCCGAAGTGCTGGATCACCTGATCGAGCGCGCCCGGAACGAGTGGCAGCGATCCGAGCTGTTCCAGCATCTCGTCGCGCCGGCGAACAGCCTCGCGGCATTCGACCGGCTGGCCATCGCGGAACACCGGGCGCGACGACAGGTTGCCCTCGCCATCGGTGAAGGGCTCGTAGAGCTGCACCGGGAAGGAATGCTGAAGGTAAGAGCCCACATACTCACGCGGAGTGACATCAACTGTCAGGTCATTCCACTCCTCGGTCGGGATTTCGGCGAGGCGCCGTTCCATCAATGCCTCGCCGGTCGAAACGATCTGGATGACGCACGCCTGGCCCGCCGCGAGATCGGCGGTGATCGACCGGATCAGCGTAGGGGTCTTCATCGAGGTCAGCAGATGGCCGAAGAAGCGCTGCTTGGTGGATTCAAAGGCCGAGCGCGCGGCGGATTTGGCCTGCCGGTTCAGCGTCCCATCGGACCCCGTGATGTTGGCCGCCTCCATCGCCGCATCGAGGTTGTTGTGGATGACGGCGAAGGCCCCCGCGTAAGCATCATAGATGCGACGCTGCTCCTCAGTCAGCTGATGCTCGACCAATTCGTATTCGACGCCATCATAGGAGAGCGATCGTGCCGTATAGAGGCCGAGGGCGCGCAAGTCGCGGGCCAGAACTTCCATGGCCGCAACGCCCCCGGCCTCGATGGCTTCGACGAATTCTGCGCGGGTGGCGAAGGGAAAATCCTCGCCGCCCCAGAGGCCGAGCCGCTGCGCATAGGCAAGGTTGTGAACGGTCGTGGCCCCGGTGGCTGAGACATAGACCACCCTTGCATCAGGCAGCGCATGTTGCAGGCGCAGGCCCGCCCTGCCCTGTTGCGACGCCTCGACATCGCCGCGCTCGCCCTTGCCGCCGCCCGCATTCTGCATGGCGTGGCTTTCGTCGAAGATGATGACCCCGTCGAAATCGCGGCCCAGCCAGTCGACGATCTGGCGGACGCGCGAAACCTTTTCGCCGCGATCATCCGAGCGCAGCGTCGCATAGGTGGTGAAGAGGATGCCCTCCGACAGGGTGATTGGCTTGCCTTGGGCAAAGCGCGAAAGCGGCGTGACGAGAAGCCGTTCTTGGCCAAGCGCCGACCAGTCGCGCTGCGCGTCCTCGATCAGCTTGTCGGATTTCGAGATCCAGACCGCCTTGCGACGCCCGCGCAGCCAGTTGTTGAGAATAATCCCGGCCGACTGGCGGCCCTTGCCAGCGCCGGTGCCATCGCCCAGCATGAAACCGCGGCGAAAACGAACCGCGCCCGAGGCGGCTTCGGCCGCAGCGCTGACGGTGTCGAAGGTCTTATCCATGGTCCAGCTTCCGGCAAGATGGTCGGAATGGGCCTCTCCGGCATAGATCACAGTCTCCAGCTGGGCATCGGACAGCCGTTGGCAGATGTCGGCAGGCAGCAAGGGCCGATAGGTCGGGTGTGGCGGCGCAACCGAGGCCATGGCTGCCGATTGCACCAGTTTGGTCGGATGCGGCACGGCACCGGGAATCCGGACCGATTGCAGGCCGTATTCTTCGTAAATCGCATCTGACAGGCGGGCGGCGTCGGAGCGTGCCGCGTCAATGGTCTCATAGACGAGTTCGACGGCGGTGGGGGATGAAACCGGCTTGCGGACGGCGGGGGCGGCATTGGCCCGAGCGAGATAGCCGCGGACTGAGCGCGCAGGCGAAGTAGGTGACGGCGGTTTCGGCAATTCGACTGTAGGACGCGGCGGCACACGGTCGGCAATCCAGCCGAGCAGAGTCGCAACGTCGGGCGCGATACCGGGAGAGGCGGGGAAGCGCGTGGGATCGTCGGCGGGGATCTTGTCGATCACCGTCAACCGTGTTGGAAACGTCGTGCCATGCCGCGCATAGACCGAGCCGTCGATCGCCGCCGAGAAAACCACGCGCGCCCTCGCCTGCAGCCCGACATAGGCATCGCGCCAGGCAGGCATGTCGGGACCGAATCCGGCGCCCGTGATCGTGACCAAGCGCCCGCCGGGAGCAAGGCGCGAGAGAGCGGAAGCGATATGCCGGAAGGCGGCGTCCTGAACTTTGCCGGTGACATTTGCCATCGCGGAAAACGGTGGGTTCATCAGGACGACCGACGGCACGGCCGCAGGATCGAGGTGGTCGTGAATCTGCGCGGCATCGAAGCGGCTGATGGAAAGTGCCGGGAAGAGGGAAGCGAGTAGGTCAGCCCGGGTGTCGGCCAACTCGTTGAGGATCAGGCTGCCGCCCGAGATTTCGGCGAGGATCGCCATGAGGCCAGTGCCTGCCGAAGGCTCAAGCACCACGTCGTCGTGGCCAATCGCGGCAGCAGTCAGCGCAGCGAGCCCCAGCGGGATCGGTGTGGAGAACTGCTGCAGCGCCTGGCTCTCCTCGGAGCGGCGTGTGTGGCTGGGCAGGAGGTCGACAATCTTGGCAAGGGTGGCCAGCCGCGCTGCAGGTGCGTCGGCTTGGCGAAAAATCGCCCGACCGTACTTCCGCAGGAAGAGGGCTGTCGCGACCTCGCAGGCCTCATAGCTCGCCTTCCAGTCCCAAAGGCCGGAAGCGTCCGAAGCGCCGAAGGCAGATTCCATCGCCGTGCGCAGCATCGGGGCGTCGACCCGCTTCCCGCGTTCAAGCGAGGGTAGCAAAAGGCCAGCCGCAGCCAGGATAGCAGTAGCCGAGGCGACCGGCGCTTGCGCCAAAGTCGCCGGGGAAAGATCGTTCATCGGGAATTCCTCAAGAGAGCTGGAACGGGTCAGGCCCGATCAGTGCTCTCTCTCACCCGCCGGACCTGACCCGTCCCGGCACCTCTCTCCCTCTTCGCGCCAGGGACAGTCGCCCGAATGGGGGGAGACTGCCTCGGCAGGCTCCAGTCCGAAGGACTAGGGCCCGGTCCCGGCGGCACGCCGGGAGGTGCCACATACTGACATCAAGCATAGGTCGAAGCCGGCCCTTAGCGGACGATCGAGCCTGGGATTGCGGAGGCCCCAACGGCCAGGTCAGGCGGTCGGCAGTGAGGTGCCATTGGAAGCTCACTACTGATTGCCAAGATTGCCGCGTCCAAAGCATCTAAGGCAGTCCAACCTTTCGAAGGCTCCTAGAAAGGCCTGCGAGAGAACAATCTAATAGAGTGCCTCTTACAACCGAGTTCTGCGACTTTCGTACAATAGGTTGTAGGTCGGGTGAATTGTGGGTACCATGAGTCGTGTGCGTCTTGTGCGTTGGATCATGCGTCATGGAAAAGAACATTCTCATCTATGCCGACGGTACTGGTCAGAGTAGTGGAGTGCGCTTCGACGAGCGGCGCAGCAACATTTACAAAATGTACCGGGCCACACGTTGCGGGCCGGAGAGCACGGTCGATCCAACAAAGCAGTTTGCATACTACGATGCCGGCATTGGAACATTGCCTCCGGGTTTGGGCTTCTTCGGTGCAATCGGCAAGAAGATCTACAATGTTGTTTGCCAAGCAACCGGTTTGGGCCTGACCAAGAATATTGTAGATTGTTACGCTGAGATTGTTCGGACTTGGTCTCCTGGTGACAGGATATGGCTCTTCGGGTTTAGTCGCGGCGCCTACACCGTCCGCTGCCTGGGTGGCGTGATCGCGCTATGCGGCGTCCCAACCCGCATGAAAGATGGTAGCCCGCTCAAGCGAGATACGGCAAGCTGCCAACGGATCGCGCGAGAAGCAGTTACCAAGATCTATCAGCATGTCAGTTCTCCCCGAGACACTGCCTATCTGCACCAGCGTGCGGCGTTGGCCAAACGCTTTCGGACCGAGTATAGTTCGGGAAACAGCGAGCACCCAAACGTCTATCCGCACTTCGTTGGCGTATTCGATACGGTTGCATCACTAGCGAGTTGGGGATCAATCTTCGTAGCTGCAACTCTGGGCGTTACGGCCCTTCTTGTCGCTGGCACCATTGGCTGGTGGCTAACGGGCGGATTTTGGATCTGGGTTGCCAGCCTGGGAGCATTCTGCACCTTCTTAGGCACAGTCCTTTACCTGAAGACGCACCTCAAGGTAGCATTCGGGCTACCAGAGTTTCACTTGTTGCGGACACTTCACCTCACCGAATTCAAGATGCAGTTCTATGACCGCACCTTGAACATCAACGTCGGGTGGGCAAGACATGCACTCGCGATCGATGAACGGCGTCGCGATTTTGATAGAGTATCTTGGGGGCACCCTGGCGAGTGGCGGCAAGTCGGTAGAGGCGAGCCGCCGTGGTTCGAGCAAATCTGGTTTGCCGGAAATCATTCAGACATCGGTGGTAGCTATCCCGAAGATCAGTCGCGGCTCTCTGATATTGCCCTTGGCTGGATGGTCGCGGCCGCGCAAAGCGTACCTGGTAATTTGCAGTTAGATGGCAGTGTGCTGAGAACCTACCCTTCGGCGCTTGGTATGCAGCACGATGAAACACGCAGCCTAGCTTTCCGGTTTGCGAAGAAAATCGATCGCAAAATCCATCCCGAGGCGATTGTTCACCCAACAGTATACGAGCGTTTCGGGGCGACTGGTGTTTTGCACTATGACCTAGAGCGCCCGTACCGACCGGAAGGGCTTCGGGGGCATGGGAAACTTTCCAACCACTTCGAGGCTTTGATGGACGCATCTGTTTCCAACAAGTCATCCACCTAGCAAGGGCACGACACTCCACCTTTCCGCTGGGCGGCACGAGAAAGGCATGACCGTGACATTCTTCAAGCGGTCGGCGCCAATTCGGCCCGTAGCTGCCGTTCGTGAGGGTCTAAGCGAACGGCAGCCATGTGAAAAGGTTCTGGAGCGAGTGCCGTCTGACAGATCCAACTGGCGGAGGGGGCAGGACTGCGGTCGGACCTTCTCTGGGAACAAACTCTGCCTCAGAGGCGATCAAGCCTGCAAGATCAGGGCCATCTCTCCCAGCAGATCGTCGATGCTATCAAAAAACTCAATTGTGGACCGCGTGCTCGTTTCTGCGCTAGTTACACGATTGACCACCAGCTCCACATTCTGCGCCAAACTGCCAAGGTCGGGGAAGCCGAGTGTCGCAGCCAAGCCAACAATGCTATGCGCACCCGTACCGATCTCCTCAAGCAACGGCGCCAAGTTCGGTTCTGTCTCCAGAAGATCACGAATTTCTTCGAATCTATTCAGGCGCTGTGCCAGGAGTCGCAGAAATCGCGGACGAATTTCCGCGACTTTTTTATCAATGGTCTGGGACTGTAGCACGCCACAACTCCGGAATTGAGTCATATCGCCTGTGTGAGGGCTCTCAGCAGCATCCCTGCACCACGCTTTGTCTTGGTCTTGAGCGTGGCCAATTGCGGCATGTTCCAGGAAATATCCTCAATCGCACGGTGCATCTTCGCAACCGCTGCACGACCCGATTGCATCACTCCGATGGCACGCGGCGTACCCATTGCAACGCGAACCTCAAGAGGGCGCTGCTGATCATCGACCAATTCCAAACGCTCGATCGTCAAGTTAATCATAAGCTCGACGTCTTCGAAATCATTTCTGTCTGAACAGGCAACAACGCCTGCAAAGGTACCGTTCCCGGTATAGGCCATTATACATTGGGAGCCGCTCATCGCACCGAGAGCGCTTTCGGCCACGTCGGCCAAAACATCTCGGAACAGAGCGGGTGAACAACGTGCATAGATGTTGCCTACATCGACGATGCGCAGGGCAACGACACTTGTAGCTAAGAAAGACCCTCGCGATAGTTGAAGCAAATAGTTTTGAAGGGCAAGGAAATCAATAAGTCCTTCAACATCGTTCAGAGCAACCGGTTCGGACAGGGGCGTGTGGTGCTGAGCGTCAATCTTCGCGCGCAGGGCCTGAACCTGCATGCCAGCATCATGTACCGCTCGGTTGGCCTGTACCTGCCGCGCGGCCAATTGAACCCGCGTGGTGACTTCGACGGCATCAAACGGTTTAGTGACATAGTCCGTTGCGCCCGCCCGGAAGGCTCTGTCAATAAAGGCTTTCTCAGCCATCGAGGTGATCATCACAATCGGCGCGGCGCCGTACAGCGGTGACTTTCGGATCCAGCGGGTCAGCGCAATGCCATCTACTTCTGGCATCACGACGTCCAACAGAAAGCAGTCGAACGGTTCAGTTGCGGTCGAGATCAATCGCGCGGCTGCGTTGGCGCTGGTGGCGGTCTGGACTGAAGAAAATCCGCTCGCGCGCAGGCTTTCGACCAGAAGCTCGAGGATGAGCTCATCATCATCTACAGCAAGTATCTTCATCATCAGTCAGCCTCTGGAAGAGCTATTTTGCAGATCCACGTTCTGCGATTCGAACCCACCGAACCAAGGCCACTTCATTACTCGCCCGTTGATTGTAAGGAAATTCGGCCAGAATATGGCAAAGCACATTAAAATCAGTCACGTGGCACCTGCAAGCATCTCAGATTGGGCCCGGATTTCTCCGGACTTTGCAGTTCAGTCCCTGAGGGAAGACTTCGTCGAGTTTGCCCTTTTGTGGGTCAACCATAACGTGTATAGCACATCGTCTCGCGAGTGAAAGTAGATCTATATGGCCAGCAAACAGCAGGCGGAGATTGTGTTTTTGCGCGCATCGGCCCCTCGCATAGCGCCGATCATCTTGCTGGCGCTCATCTTTTGCGCGCTCAGCCTGACGGGAGTGATTTTTGTACCGGCGACGGCAGACGATGTAGTGATCCTGCGTGGTGCCGGGGCAGCAGTTGGTGCCCTCCTTGTTTTTGGGCGCCAGTTGTGGCCGGGCGTATTTCTCGGTGCGGTTGCAAGCCGGGTCATCCTTGCTTGGGTACACTACTGGGAATTCACCGAGTTCGACGATATTTTCCGGACCTTCGTCTTGGCGCTGGCTATGTCCTTGCAGGCGTTGATCGGGGCGACGCTTATCCGTCTCATCTGTGGATTTCCACTTCGGCTTCGAGGTAGGGCGCATCTCGCGGCTATAGTCTGCGGGGTCGTTCCACTAACATGCCTGATTGTTCCGTCCACCGGCATCGGCCTGTTTTCTTTATCGCAAACCATAGACTCGGCAGACCTTGTGCACCACTGGGTCGTCTGGTGGGTCGGCGATGTGATCGCGGTCGTACTTGCCTTATCAGTGGCCGTTTTGGGCCCATGGAACAGGATAGCCGTCGCCTTCTGGAAGGGTACCGCACTGCCTCGGTTCACTTGGCAAGCACTGTTCTATGTCACTCTGTCGGTGGCGATAACCTTTCTGTCATGGGCCCAGATGTCACGCGTTGGCAATCAGTCTGACCGGGCGCAGTTCGAAACGCTGGCGCATGACGCCCGCGAAGTACTTAAACATCGGCTTGAAGTCTATAAACTTGGGCTGGGCGGCGGAGTTGGCCTGTTTCGGGCGTCAGAGAGCGTTAGCTCGGCTGATTGGAGAAACTATGTGGGGTCACTGAAACTGTCAGAAGGTCTGTTCGGGCTTGAGGGGATCGGCTTCATAGAGCCTGTTGCGCCGGGCGAGGCGGAAAGTTTTTTAGCTGAAACAAGAGCCGATGGTGTCGTCGATCTGAAAATCCGACCCGCGATTAGTGCTGGCCCGATGCTTGTCATCAAGTACATCGAACCCTTGGCTACGAATAAGACGGCACTTGGGCTGAACATTGCTTTCGAGACTAACCGCTACGTCACTGCGGCAAGAGCGCGCGATACCGGCGAGGTCTCCCTGACAGAGCCGATCACCCTGGTTCAGGACGAAGCACGGGGTGCTGGCCTCGCACTGATGATGCCGGTCTACTCCGGCGAAGCAGAACTGCGGACTGTCGCCGATCGCCGCGCCGCTTTCGCTGGTTTGGTGTTTTCGCCAATCATAGTGTCCCGGTTAATGGCGGATCTGACCACAAGCCAGAGTGAGGACCTGCGCATTTCAATCTACAATGGTCCCACGGCCGATCCAGACCGGAGGTTCTATGCCAGCGATAACACACCTTCTATCAAGGCCCATACTGCGCAGTTTCGGGTGATCGACAGTCTTCAGGTTTATGGACAGATCTGGACCATTGTGTCGGAAAGCACCCCGGAACTCGAAGCACGGCTGTTCAGCCTGAAACCAGCCAGCTTTCTGATTGGAGGATTGTCTTTCTCCGTACTGCTGGCGTTTTTCCTTGTAAGTGCATTCCGCCGCGAGGAGTTGGTCCGCGAAATGGTCGCTCTGCGCACTCGCGAACTGGCTACACAAGTCGATGAAAACCGCTCGATCATCGAAACTGCCGTTGCAACGATAGCACTTCTTGACGAAAGAGGGCACGTGCTCAGGTCCAATGACGCCCTGCCGCAGCTTTTGGCCTGCAACCCGCAAGATATCTTAGGCAAGCCGTTTACCTCGTTGTTGAATGGTCAGATCGGCGACTACTTCGACCAATCCGAAACTGCAGGGGATCGTGCGCCTTACCGTGGTGAGTTGACGACGACGTCAAATCTTGGACAGAGCCACATACTTGATGTGCAGATCATCCCGTGGAAAAACAGTGATGACCAGCGGCGCTACACGGCCGTAATGCGCAACATTACCGAACAACGCAGTACTGCGGACCAGTTACGCAGCACGCAACGGCGGCTGGATCTGGCACTGACAGGTGCAAAGATCGGGGTCTTCGATATTAACTTGAGAACGGGGACGTCGATTGTATCGCACACCTGGCGCGAGCTTATGGGATATGATGGTGATGAAGACATCGATCCCCAGAAGGCCTGGCTTCAAAGGATACATCCAGACGATCTGCAACGCGTGACGGAAGCGGACCTCGCATGCATCGAGGGTCATTCGCCGCGATCAGTCTCGGAGTACCGGGTCCGCATGAAGGACGGAGCCTGGCACTGGATGCGATCAGATGCGGCTGGCGAAGAACGCGATGCAGATGGGCGTGCCTCACGGCTGATCGGTCTGCAAACAGACATCACCGACCAGCGACAGGTAGATGAGCTGAAAAGGCAGTTTGTTTCAACCGTAAGTCACGAGCTGCGTACGCCCCTCACGTCGATTAACGGATCAATCTCACTATTGCTGAACGCAATGTCTGACGGCCTTACCGACAGCGCTAAGCGTATGCTCTCGATCGCACAGAAGAACTGCGATCGCCTGATCCTACTGGTCAACGATATCCTCGATCTTGAAAGGCTTGAGTCCGGTCCTCCTAAGCCGATGCTTGTCCCCGCAGATATATCGGTGCACGTGAAAAAGGCCATGCTGGTGAACCAGCCGTTCGCGGCACAGTTTGGCGTAACCTACGATCTTGTGCGGGATGCTCCCGGCCTACTTGTGCAGCTTGATGATCGCTGTTTTCAGCAGATTATGTCCAACCTCATGTCGAATGCGGCCAAATTTTCGCCGAAGGGTGGGAAAGTCCGGATTGCGATCGAGCGGCTTGACGATCGGATAAGGGTATCAGTCACGGACAATGGGCGTGGCATCCCTGCTGACTTCAGCGACCGCATTTTCAAGCCGTTCTCGCAGGTCGACGGTACAGCCAATCGGCAGACCGAAGGGACGGGTCTGGGCCTGCACATCGCAAAACGGCTCGTCGAGCAAATGGATGGCTCTATTGGCTTCGTTTCCGAGCCACAGGTGTCGACCACGTTCTGGGTGACGCTGGCCGCATGGGAGGAGACAACGGCCAATGCGGAGCATGCCGCTACAACCGAGCTATCCGGTGCAACAGCGATGGTTACACCGCGCATCCTGCATGTCGAAGACGACCATGACTTTTCAGAGGTCTTGACAGCGGCCTTCGGTTCCGCCGCCGATATGGTAAACACGGCGAATGGAGCCGCAGCCCAAGATATCCTTTCACGCAACAGCTTTGACCTGATTATCCTGGATAGAGGTCTCAGCGAGAGGGATGGTTCGAGCCTACTCGAGTATCTAGCGCTGTGGCATCCATCCACCCAGGTCGTCGCCCTGAGTTCGACCGAGCACTTTAGTAGCGATCCCCGCTTGCAAATGACCTTTGTCAAATCCCGCGTACGGCTTGATGACATGACGCGCCAGTGCCTTGCACTCATTGCGGCGCAGCGCCGACCGGCCGGACCCGTGCCATTCGGCTAAGCTAAGGCGCAGCTGCAGACACCATTTCTGCCACCTAGTTTCCGGAATGGGAGCCCAAATTGGCCACAGTCCTGAACTATTTGATGCTTAGGGCACGGACGAACTTGGCTTTGCGCCACACAGCATCGGAGCGACACAGCTACGATGGAGGGGCTTGATGAACGATTTGACTGACCAGACCATCATCATGCTTTCTCCCTATGTCCGACTGGTCCTGGATCACTACATGCTCGTGATCATCTTGGCGCTTAGCTTGCTTCTTTACTTGGCACGCGCTCAGCAACTGTCGAAGCAGTATGAGGCCGCTCTGCGTCTAAAGGACGATGAGATTGCAGTTTACCTGCGTGCTCTGAACGCCCATGCGATGGTCAACATTACGGGTGCCGACGGGCGGATCACCTTTGCCAGCGACAGTCTCGCCAGGGCAACTGGCTATGCCCCAGATGAGTTGGTAGGGCACGAGTTTCGGAATATTCTGCTCTCAAATCCGAAAGATGAGTGCCTAGGGCTGACCTCGAAATTGCGCGCGGGCCAAGTCTGGACGGGCGAGACAAAGATCCGGCGCAGGGACGGCGGAATCATGTGGACCCGGTCATCAATCATTCCGGTCCACGACGACCTTGGCACCTTGCTCCGCACAATTTCACTGCGGACAGATATCACAGAGTCCAAGCTGCTTCAGGCAGAGCGCCAGGACCGTGCGATGATCGACCGGCTTCGGGATGAGGTCTATATCTTTTCAACCAAGACCTTTGAGCTCCTCTACCTTAACAAACGCGCCCTGGCGTCGTCGAACTGGGGTGAGTCTGAGACTGTAGGCAAGCGCCTTGGTGATCTCAGTGAGGTCTTCGACGAGCAGGCATTTCGGGCTCGTGTCACGCCACTCCTGCAGGGTGATGTAGATTCAATTCTATACGAAACAATATTCCGTGGAGGCGCCGTCGAGGTCAATCTGCAGCTGGAGCACAGCCTTGATGGCACACCGCGTTTTGTAGCAGTGGTGCGTGACATCACGGAACGCAAGCGAGCCGAAAACGAGCGGGCCGAATTTGTCGCGACGGTCAGCCACGAACTGCGCTCTCCACTGACGTCGATCAAGGGATCGCTTAACCTCATTGCCTCTGGCGTGGCTGGGCCTATGTCTGAACGTGTAGGCAGCCTGATCACAGTGGCGCAACGCAACGTGGATCGGTTGCTGCGCCTGATCAATGATCTGCTCGACCTAGAAAAGCTGGACGCCAATATGACGGACTTTGCTGTGGCGCCAGTCGATATCGTGTCTTTCGCCGAAGAAGTGGTGGCTGCCAATGCGGGATACGGCCATGAATACGGGGTCGAATTGCGCTACATGGGGCCAACTTCGCCGATTTTCGCCATGATCAGCCGGGACGGCATGATGCAGGTCCTGACAAATCTGTTGTCCAATGCCGTCAAGTTTTCTCCAAGGGGGCAATTCGTTGACCTAGAGGTTGTCGAGCGGCCTGGTGGCATACGCCTATCGATAATTGATCGCGGCTGCGGCATTCCACCAGAAGCCCATCACACGTTGTTCTCGAGGTTTGTTCAAGCGCATACTCAGATCGATCGACAGCATGTCGGAACCGGGCTCGGCTTGAGCATCGCCAAGACGATCATCGAAAAGCAGGCCGGACGCATATGGTTCACCAGCAAGGTTGGCGTGGGGACAACGTTCCATGTCGATCTGCCGATATCCGAAGGCTTTAGGGCTGTTGCCTGATGGGGGCGCAGCAACGAGCTTGCCAGGAAATGTTTGGCCTTGGTAGGACGGGGTTAGCCCCTTTTGCTGATACAGTCCGCACGGAGATGCGATGCCCCTATTGCCCCGAATAGTGCATGTTGAAGATGACCCAGACATCCGAGAGATTGCGCTGATCGCACTGGAAATGGTTGGTGGGTTGGAAGTTGTGCAGTTTTCTTCGGGCCGGGAGGCGCTGGATGGTGCAGTAGCGGCGCGACCAGATTTGTTCCTCCTTGATGTCATGATGCCGGGCATGAATGGTGAGGAAACTCTGCAAAGCCTCCGCGCAATGCCGGAGTTTTGTGCTACGCCCGCGATTTTCATGACTGCCAAGGCGCAGCATTCTGACCTCCACAAACTAGTTGCTGCAGGCGCTTTAGATGTGATCGTGAAGCCCTTCGACCCGATGCAACTAGCCACTCAGGTCATCGCGATCTGGTCTCGCAGACCGTAGGCTTGCGAAACTCCAAGAGAGCGGCAGCGCGTGCATGTTTGTGTTTCGGGGTAATCCCCCGAAAGTAAGGGCTGCATAACTAGAGGTTCTCGCCTCGATGAACCTAGAGATTCTGAATGAACACAAGCAGATACACTGAGACGCATATTCTTGAGATCCTGCGTCACGCCCAAGTCAGGACGCAGGTGGCCTCGCACTGATGCCCCCGATCAGGGCCTGACCCGCCTCCACTCTGTGATCAGTTCCGTCGGCTCAGGCCCTGATCTCGACGCCCCACAGGGGGGGTCAATTTTGGACGCCGATAGGGGGTCAGTTTTGCGTGCCGATTGACAGGCCGCGGCCTGGTCCGCATTGCAGCTTGACGTCAACGCCTCGTCGAACAGCGCCAGCCAGCGGTCAAAGTCGGTCCGGCCCAGAGCGGGAATGTTCAGATGCACCTGCATCGGGCTGCCATGATACTCGCCACTCATCAAAAGCACCGAGGACCAGAATCGCGTGATTTTCGCCTCGTGATCCGGCCAGTCCTCGACGCGGGGGGTGAAGATCGGGCCCAGCACTGCATCTGCCCGCACTCGCGCGTAGAAGCGCTGGACGACAAGCGCGATCAGTTTGCGGTCGCTTCTTTCATCCGAAGTCTGGGAGGGATTGGCTTTCACGGCCGCCCCCAATAGATGCTTATAGATTGCATATTTTTAGATAGACTGACTTAATATACATATAAACTGCATCTTAAAGGAGAACAGCGTGCGGCTCACCAATTCCACCGATCATGCCCTGCGGCTCTTGCTCATTGTGTACGAGGCTGATGGTCGCCTGGTCACCATCGAACAGGCTGCGCAACGGTTCAGCCTGTCCCGCGCCAACCTGATGAAAGTGGCGAATGAACTCACTTCCGACGGAGTCCTGACCGGAATTCGCGGCCGTTCCGGCGGGTTGCGGCTTGCCAGACCGGCCTCTGAGATCAGAATCGGTGATGTCGTCCGGGCAATGGAGACGGATTTTGCGTTGGTGGAGTGCCTGGGCGAGGCCAATGACTGCGCCATTGCGGGGATCTGCCGCCTACCGCGCGTCTTCCGCCGGGCGCGACAGGCCTTCATGGACGTGCTGGACGCGACCACACTGGCCGATGTCGCGCTGCGCCCGACGACCGCTTCCGCACCAGAGTCGGCCCCGGCCGCATCCAGTGCCATCACGGGGGACTTGACGAGTGGAGAAATTGATGTCACTTATAATGGCATGAATACACCTGATTCCAGACCCTATGACAGCCCGTTGCGCCGGGCCCAGGCGGATGCGACCCGTGACCGGATCCTCCAGGCCCTGGCAGACGTGCTGGACACCACCGGAGGTGACGAAATCATGTTCGACGAAATCGCCAAGGCTGCGGGCGTGGAACGCCGCACGGTCTTTCGGCATTTCCCGAACAAGACCGAGCTGCTCCGCGCTTTCTGGGTCTGGATCGGTGCCCGGATTGGTCCGCAGATCCTGCCGGCGACGCTGGCCGACTTGCTGGCAATGCCGCCCGAGATCTTTGCCGGCTTCGACGCGCATGAAAATGTCATCCGCGCAAGCCTGCATTCGCCCTCGGGGCGCGCCATGCGCCAGGAAGCCGTTCCCGCGCGCAGGCAAAGCTTTGCCCGCATCGTCGATGCCGGATTGCACGACCTCTCCGCCACGCAAAGGCACGAATTCCAGGCGCTAGCCCATCTGCTTTTTAGCGCGACCGCCTGGGAAACCCTGAAGGACTATGCCGGTCTTTCGGGGCAGGACGCGGGCAAGACCGTGTCACGTGCCCTGACGCTTCTGATGACTGCCCTGCGGTCGGAGTCGAGAGGCGCAACCCTGACCGCAAAAGGAGAAGACTGAATGACTGCTGCAAGATCCGCCAGCGTGACCACGTTGTCCGATGCCCCGAGTGTCTGGGTGATCGGCGATCATGTCCGGTTCATGGGCGACGTGGACGGCGCTAACCTCAGCGTTGTTGACGTGACGGTGATGCCCGGCTCGGGCACCCCGCCGCATCGCCATGCCTCGCCTGAAATCTTCCGCGTGACCGAAGGCGAAGTGACCTTCGGCATCTTCGGTGACGGCCCGCCGCGCATGATCACCGCCGGTGTCGGCACCGTTGTGACGGTTCCCTCATGGCTGGGGCACAACTACAGCAACCAGTCCGGCAAACCCGCCCGCTTTGCGGCCGTGCTGGAACACGAGATGGTGGATTTCTTCAAGGATGCGGGCTCTGACGTCATGCCGCCGCCCGGTCCGCCCTCCAACGAGATGATCGGCCGGATCGTCGCCGCCTGCCAGCGCCACGGGATCCAGATGCTCGAGGCCGCGTAAGAGCGCTTTTGGCTCTCGCGACCTATCGTGAGTTCTAGTTTGGGGGTCGCGCAATCGTCATCCCCAATTTCAATCAGTTGCGATATCGAGAGACCGCGCAGACCGGCCCGGTCGATTGCAAAGTTCATCACCCGTTTCTCCGAATCCCGGACCAATCCAGGTTCTCTTCGCATTCTCACTGGAATCGCCCCTGGCGAGCCGGACCCTACCGCGAATGACTGCTTTCCACCCCCAAACAACATGATCAGGCGGTTTCAGCTACTGCCCGACTTAAGACGCAGCAGATCAGGCAGTCTTGCGAGCCGCAGCGAGGGCGTCAGCGCCATGCACCAGCTTGGGGCGTCGCCGGAGTATGCTGGCGACAGCATCGACGCATGCGTGCAGTGCGGGCATCCATCAGGCGGACATTGGGCTGGGTGGTCCGCATCTGGCTGTGGCCCAGGTGCTTGCCAATCATCTCGAGCGAGGCGCCGCCGTTGACTAAACGCGGAGCAAAGGCGTGACGCAGGTCATGAATGCGGACGCCTGACCGCTCGACCTGTTTCTGGATAGAAACCAAGAAGCGGCGAATTTCCTTCACCGGCTGGCCGGGCGTATCACCCGGAAACAGCCAAGGGTTGCCTTTCGGCACAGCAGCTGACGATAGCGAACGATGCCGACGACTTCTCCAGAGATCGGGGCGCGATGGACCTTGCGCTGCTTGGTGGTGGTGGCGCGCCTGCTCCAGATGCTGAGTTCGAGGTTGAACTATTCCTACCGGGCCTGCCGCACCTCGCCGACCCGGCTGCCGGTCGACATGCAGAGGCGGATTATGTCGGTTGCACGCCGGTCGGCGGCAGCGTCCAGAGGCCTATGGCTGGATGTTCTGATTGAGGTGAAACACGTTGCCCGGATCGTAGCGGCGCTTGACACCTTGCAGTCGGGCATAGGTATCTGGGCCGAAGGCATTGCGGACCAAGCTGTCACCTTCGCCGAGGCCGGGGAAGTTCAGATAGAGCCGTCCGGTCGAATGGCGCTGCAACTCTTGCCAGAGACCCCGGACCCAGCCCATGTTCGTCGTGTCATCCTTTGCCGCTGACCAGATCGCGTCGAGGCTGAGCATCCACCGCATCGAGCGGTCGCCGAAGGCTGTGGCCTCGGGTGCCACGCGCGACACCGCACCGCCAAGCCACCAGATCGAGGAGAAGGTCATCTCCGAAGGGCGACGCGACAGGCCGGCAAGGACGTCGCAGATGACTTCATCGTCCAGTCCCTTCAGGTAGGTCGATTTCCAGTAGCAGCGGTCGCGCCCCTTGGGGAACAGCCCGTCGTACAGCGTCTGCAGCACGCGATAGGACATCCGCCCGCTGAAATCGAGCAGCGGTTCGGCCAGTTGGCGCAGCGGCAGGGTGACGCGCTCGCCCTCGTCCGCAGGGCCGTCAAAGACCGTTGCCAGCGCCACCACGCGACGCCCCCAGGTTTCGCGGGGATAGGAGGGGTCTTCGGGGATGGTCGAGAACTCGGCAAGGCCGGAAAGAGTATCGGGTGCCGCCTGCATGAAATCGCGCCAGCGCGGCAGGATCTCGGCGGCGATTTCCTCGGGGTAAAGCGGCGCGTTGAAGAATATCTCTGGCGATATGGGATGCAGGGCGAAATCCATCGCGGTGACGACGCCGAAATTGCCGCCCCCTCCCCGCAGGGCCCAGAGCAGATCGGAGTTCTCGGTCTGACTGGCGCGGATCAGATCACCCTCAGCGGTCACCACATCAGCAGCAAGCAGGTTGTCGCAGGCCAGCCCGTGCGTGCCGCGCAGCCAGCCGATCCCGCCAGACAGCGTCAACCCCGCAACCCCGGTTGCCGAGATCAGACCGCCAGGTGTCGCCCGTGCAAAAGGCGTGGTGGCCGCGTCGACATCGGCCCAGGTCGCACCGCCACTGACCGTGGCCTTTTCCAGGCCGGGGTGAACACGAACAGAATTCATCAGCGAGAGGTCGATCATCACCCCACCCTCGCAGACGGCATATCCCGCCACGTTATGCCCGCCGCTGCGGATCGCTATGGCAAGGCCTTCGCGCCGTGCATGCAGCACTGCGGCCCTGACATCGCCGGACGTCCGGCACCGGACGATCACGGCCGGGCGGCGGTCGATCATGCCGTTCCAGACCAAGCGCACCGCATCGTAATCGGCGTCTCCGGGCCGTAGTACCACTCCAGTGACTTCGTCCAATGACATTGGCGCTGAAGCATTTCCCATTTTCAATCCCCTGTCTCTGGTCGGGAGGGCATATCTGTGGATCCGCAGGTTTTCTATTCAACGGTCGAGCACCTGGTTTCCAGAAGACGAATGACATCCATTCTGGTCAAGCCTTTGTCCCTCAACGTGGATTCATCGACGTGATACAGCTCCATAACGTCCGCAAGATCAGCCTCCTGTGCCCAGCCGGAACCAATCTTTTCAGCAATCCGCGAAAGAGTGGACCGCAAGGCGAGGCGAAATGAACGAGACCGCTGCGCGGGGGCGACGACTGCCAGAGAAGATGTCATTTTGGCGCTCCTAATTTGAGATGGGTTTCGAATTGGCCGTGACAGTGTTTGCGTATCAGCACAGAGGATATGAGCGATGTCGGCGCATGAGATGTGCCGACTTGGTGGAGGCCATGCTCGGAGGCGTTTGGATCCTTATCTTGGGCTTTGGACATCGTTTGGGTCCGTCAGGCTGACACTTCCAACCTGCATCCCAACTTAAGCCTTGCGCGGGGCCTCAAGTCAGAGGCAGAACTGACGAAACCAAGGCAAAACGGACAGTCTCGCCAAGAAAAGTGCATCGGAGGCCAACGGGGACGCTGATGGACACCACAAGAAAGCCGAAGATCGTCTTGCTGGCGGCAGAGAACACGACGCCATCCGTGCTCTACGGCCTGTATGACGTGCTGTATTCCGTCGGTGCCGTCTTCGCGGATATGACCGAAGGTGCGCCTGGCCCGGAATCCATGGATGTGAAGATCGTTTCCCAAGACGGGCGGCCCTTCAGATGCGCCAGCAATGTTCTGGTCGAACCACAGGCCGCCATGTCTGCCATCGAAGAGGCAGATGCCGTCGTCGTTTGTGACATGTACAGCCCGATCAGCAAGGCGCCGACGGGAGAGTACCCCGAGATTGCCGCATGGTTGCGCGGGATGCACGAACGGGGTGCGCTGGTCGCTTCAGTCTGCGCGGGCGCCCTTGTTCTGGCAGAAGCGGGGCTGCTGGATGGTCGCGATGCGGCAGTGCACTGGGCCTATGGCGAGTTGTTTGCCCAAAACTATCCTCTGGTTCGGGTGCAAAAGAACTGTGTGCTTTGTCTTGCTGCCGAGGCGGACGGCATTGTAACCGCAGGCGGCGTGACCTCCTGGCAGGAATTGGCGCTCTATCTAACGGCCACCTTTTGCGGCCACAGGCAGGCTTGCGAGACCGCGAAGATCCACCTGCTCGCAGGTCACGAAGATGGGCAACTGCCCTTCGCGGCGATGAACCGGCGGGTCAACACCTCTGACCTCGTGGTTTCCGAATGCCAGCTTTGGCTTGCCGAGAACTTCACATTACCCAATCCGGTTCAGGCCATGGCGGCACGGACGGGACTGAACGGCCGCACGCTTTCGCGTCGTTTCGGGGCTGCGACCGGCCGCTCGCCCATCGAATATGTGCAGGGCCTGAGGATCGAGGAAGCCAAGCGCATTCTTGAAAACAATTCGACGCCTGCCGAAGATATCGGTGCGCTGGTGGGCTATGAGGACCCCGCCTCTTTCAGACGTATCTTCAGGCGTGAAGTTGGTTTGTCGCCAGCCGCCTACAGAAAGAAGTTCGCACCACTTCGAACTTTTGCTGAGGGCAGGGCGTGGGGGCCAGACAGATCGTCTCGCTAGGCACCGCTTTGCGCAAAGTCGTCGCCTGAAGCACCTGCAACCTGATCGGACGGCCGCATCTGTCGAATTTCGCGACTACGCGGTCGCGGTCGTGCCAGTCAACTCTTCGCCCTCCACGTCGGAGGTGGCTGAAATTGCTGCACGGCAAACGAACTCCGCTCCATCCGGATACCGTAACGCATCGTCGTATCGGCATCTGTCTACAATCCGCCCTTTGTGTCGAAAAGCAGCGCTTCGGCCCCGGTCTTTCGACCGGGGCCTTTGCCTTGGTGATCAGTCGCCGCGGCGGGTGTTGGGGCGGGACCAGATGAGGCTGAAGCCCTCGCCGTCTTCGTCATCGAAGAGGTTGGCGTAGATCGGGGCGGCGAAGCTCGGATCGTCCAGCTTCAGGCCCAGATATGCGCGGCCCTCGTTCGATGTCTTCGTCCAGGCGGCGCCGATCTCGGCGCGGCCGACCAGGACCCGGTGGCTGGGCGCGTTCTCGCCCGAGGCCCGCAGGTCGGGGACGAGGCGCACACCCTTGGCCTGCAGGCTGAGGGTGAAGATTTCGCCGGTGTATTCGGTGCCGGTCTTCTTGAAGGTGCCGATGGTCGCCATGTTCTTTCTCCGTTTTGCTCTGTTTCGGGCCCGCGTCCTTGCGGCCTCGATGGCGATCGACAGCCCGGAGGCGACCGCTGGTGCACCCCGCTCGCGGGGCCTGACAGCACAGGAGGAACTTTCTTGCCGCGCGAGGAATGACGGTGCCAGCACCGGCAGGGGATGAAAGTTGTGACGACGCTGTTGCGCCGAAGCGGTCGAGGCGAAGACGTCCTTCGGGCAGATCAGCCCATCACCAGAGGCCACTGGACGCGGGCTGGGACAGACAATCCAAGGAGATCAAGGCGCACCAGAAGGCCCGGAAGGAGAGGCAGGACAGGCACCACCGGCGATGAAACCACCTCTGGCAGCCAGTCAGGCCAAGCTGCGCATCTCCCCCCTGCCCTGCGGCCTCGCGGCGCCCGCCGCTCCACTTGGTTCAGGTCTGTCAGCGTGAAGGCAGCGAACGAGACGAACATCGAACGACAGCTGCGACTGGGCCGCGTCGCTGGTCATTCCGGGCTGACACGACCAGTTCAACTTGCCCAACTCGATGACGATCTGGCGGTGAGGCCCGTGCCCACGTCCCCGCTCCATTTCCTGCCGCTTGATCGCTTGGCAAAGGTCCGTCGAAACCCCCGGGGCCATCCAGCCGTGGAAATCCGCATGCCGCAACCGGCGAGACGATGGCCAATGCTGACTGTGCCAGCCTGCACCCGGCAAATGCAAACACCCCCCGACGAAACCGCCGGAGGGTGCGAATGGGTCAGGAATTGTCCGTCGGCTTGTGCGGCGCCTGCGTTAGTCGATCGCCTTGAAGATCTCGCCCGCCTCTGGGTGGTCACCTGCGAACTCGTAAAGCCGCATGTAGGCATCGGCCAGCTCGTCGGCCTCATGCCGGAACGAGAGATGCGACAGCGCGAAAAGGGTGGCGATGATCCCGGCGGCCTCGGCCGAGACCTCGCCCATGTAGCCGTTGGTCTCGCAGAAGATGCGGAACCGCTTGTCAGCGTCGGGCGACATGAACAGAGGCTGGCCGCCCCGCTCGTGGAAATGCCAAAGTCCACCGGCGTAGTCGTCGGGGGCCAGCCAGGACATGAACTGAAAGACGGCCCGCTCGCCGATCACCATCAGGGCGGGGCTGAAGAGCAATGGCAGGAATGCCATGCGGCGCGCCTCGGGCACGAGGGTCACGGGTTTCTGGGCAATTGCAGCTTGGGTCATCGGAAATCCTCCGGATCAGGGGTGAATGGCGCGCCCCGGCGGCTCACTCGACCCGCACGAACGCCCCCGATTTCCGACCCAACTCTCGCTCTCTGGCAGACGCGGAGTTGATTTTGTTCCCTATATGTTCTATATTAGAGGGACGATCCGAATGGGAGACCCATCATGGACGCTGCCACATTTGCCCTGCCCGCCACCGAACGCCAGATCGCCTATGCGCGGTCGCTGGCGCTGCGCAACCAGAGCCTGCTGCCCTGGGAAGTCCAACAGGACCGCCGTTCGCTCAGCGCCTGGATCGAGGCGCAAGCGAAGTTGAAACCTGCTGACACCAGCCATCCGACCTCCAAGCAGGTCGCCTTTGCCGAACGGCTCGCGCTGATCAAGCGCCGCGCCGTGCCGGACGAATGCTTTCGGGACCGAGGGCTGATGTCAAAGTGGATCGACGGGAACCGGTGAGGCCGAAGTCCATCGGCGGTTACTTCGTGCGGTCCACGAGTTTTGCGGCACCCGCCTTGGCAAGCGCAAGGAGAGTGACGCGGATTTTGGCCGTGAAGGCTGGGCTGAAGGCGCCAAGCGGCTTGCGGTCATCCCAGACATAGGAGCGCTCGACGATGTCGGTGTTGACCTCGTCCAGCATGATCCATTTGCGCACATGGGTCTCTAGGCCGACGCGCTGCGACTCGATTTCGGGCACCTCAAGGGCATGGCGCGCGGCCTGTGGCGGCTGTGTCGTGATCGGCAGGATGAAGACCACCGTCTCGCCATCCTGCTTGGCGACCGTCACGGCAATGCAAACGGGGCGCTTCTTGCGGCCCTCGGTTTCGCCGGACAGTTCTTCCCGCTTCCAGAGGAACGGGTAGCGGAAGACCTCTCCGGCTGTGGGCTTATTCGGCATCCTGGTTCATGTCCCGCTCGAGCCCTTCGATCATCAGCGCCTTGAGGCCGTCCGGCATTTCATCCAGCATGTGAACCTGTTGGGTCGCGCCTTTGGCGAGTTGCTGGTATTGATCCATGCTCATCAGCACGAATTTTGGCTTGCGATGCTTGGTGATGGCGACCGGAGAGCGGATTGCCGCATCGAAAAGCTCGCTGGTGTGCCGCGTCAGGTCTGCGGCCTTGAACTCGGGTAGGTGTTGCATGCCGGAACCTCCATTTGGACAGAATATACAGATATGCTGGATATTCTGCAAGTGGGCGGATCTGAGCCCATGCGATCCGAACAGCTGCCTTTCTTTGGGGAAGATATGGCCGTTGGCGGCAAGAGTTTCATCCACGGCATCACCAGAAGGCCGTTCGGTCTCCGAGTGCGGGTAAGGATCAGGCCGCCAGGACAAGATCGACTGCGGCAGCCGCCAAGTCGCGCCAGAACGGGTCGACCAGACGACCTTCCAGCGCTTGGGCGTGGGTGAGCAGCGCAGCGGCAGATGCGGGATCGTCGGCGTCCGTGGCCGCGCGGACCTTGGCCCGAAACCCGCAGGCCTCGCTCACCACGCGCCGCGCTTCGGCATCGCTGTCGACCGGCGTGCACCAGTGAATGTCGCCTGCCTGCACCTCCCCCGCCAGCACAATACAGTGTTCGGAATCCAGGATGGTGACGAACTGTGGCACCAGGCGCAGGGCCGGATCTCGCCCGGCGTCGACAGGGCCGGAGGCGACAGCTTTGCGGGCCACGGTCATGGCAGCCGCGAGCTCACCGCAGGTGCCGAGATCGACCGCGCGGTTGATGCACAGCTGATCGAGTGCCGGATCGTCCCAATGCGCAAGGCAGCGGCAGATGACCCGCAGGGGCAAGCGGTCCGCGAGGCGAAGACGGGCAAGAACCCCGCCGATCAAGTTGTCGCCGGGGCCACGGAAGGCCGTTTGGGAAATGGGTGCAGACATCGGGATCACTCCGCAACGGGCGGCAGGAGACTCTCTCCCACCCTGAAACCCGTCACGGATTCCCCCGCCCGTCTCTTCCTCTGGCGGTTGCCCGAACGCCAAGATCGGCACCCCCAATCTGAGGTTCACCCCCCTGCCCTGCCGCGCCAGCCGATGAAGCTCGACGGGCCGTCATAGACGGCATGGCGCGCCTCATCGATGACGAAACCGAAGGTGCCGACCTTGTAGTCCCCCGAGGGGACAAGGAAACGGCGCTCCTCGGGTTTGGGTTCACGCCGTCCGCCCCGCGTGGCGATCACCTCGGTGAAGCCGCGATGCTGGTCGGAATAGATCGCCGAGATCACGACCCAATCGCTCGCATGGTCGCGCGCAAAGGCTTCGCCATCACGCGTGCGGGATTCACCGGGCTTGAGCGCCCGGCCATGGATCGCCTCCCCGGCATCCGGCCAGCTGTGGCGCAGAGCCTCTTCGGCCTGCCGGCGTTCAAAGCCCGTGAAGAGATCGGGCCAAGCCGTCGCAACAGCGGCCCAGGCGGCATCCTCCTCGTACCAACCGCCCGTCGCGCGCAGGAAGGAATGGACTTGGGCATTGCGGTCCGCCGTCAGGTGGAACCCGCCATGGCCGGAGGTCGAGTGGAAGACGACGCCCTCGCCGTAGCGGACCGCGCCCTGCGATGGGCCCCAGGGTGTGTTGGCATAGGCGCGGAAGTCCTGCCGACCGAGGGCGGCCTTCTCGCCCTGATGCTCGGCCTGTTCCTGAACGAAGGCGTGGAAAGTAGCCTCGTCTGCGACATCGCCGCTATGGCCGTAGAAGTCGGACCGCTTCCAGTCCGACAAAGGCTTGGAAAGTCGCCAGCCGCTGCCGAGGAAATGCCGACCATCAGCCGTGGGGATCATGGCATAGGCGGCATCGCCGATCCGGGCAACGATCATGCCATCGGCACTGCAGCCGAATTCCGGGATGGGGAAAGAGGCGGGATTGCGGCAAAGAACGGCAGTGTTCATGCGACGAGCGCCTCCACCGCGTCGATGTCTTCGCCGTTCAGGACTGCGGTCAGCCATTCATGGGTGCTGATCCAGCCGACGCTCTTGCGCGCGCCGAGGTCAATGACATGCGCGCCGCCGCCGAACGCCTCCAGCCGGGGTCGGGAACAGGTGTTTGCATAGTCAAAACCCCAGAGGCCGGTGAGATCGAGGTCTCCCGCGAGGCGCAGCACGAAGCGGATGACCCCTTCGACATCGCCTTGGCCGTCATCATGGATCCAGAGGACGGAACTGCCCGGGCCATCCGGCAGCGAAAGGGCGAAGCCCGAGAACTCTGGATCGTCCGAAGCCTCGTCTTCCTCGCGCAAGCGCAGGAAGAGATCGAGCGCAGCGACAGCCTTGTCAGGTGTCCCCACGTCCAGGACGCAGGAGAATTGGGTAAAATAGTCAGCCACGATGGGCTCCTTTCAGCATGAAAAACCCATGCCGCGATGGCCGGGTCACAGTGGGTTGCGATGGTGAGAGGGAAATCAGCCCGCTTCCGCGGGCTGAGGGGTTTGGTCGGCGAGTTGCGCGGCGGCATGGGCCTGCAAAAGCTCGCGATAGTAGCGCTTACGCGCCTCGCGCCAGCTGCGGACTGCGAGCGTGTCGGGGTGCAACCGCCGGATCGCCGTGCGGACGACCGTGATGGGAGAGGCTTCAAGCGGAAGACCGAGGTTCTGATATGCTCGGCTCATGTCAGATGACCTCCCGCACGGGGCTAGCCAGATGCGGATCGACGTCAGCCTCGATCTTCTGGGTCCGGCCCATCCAGGGCTCGGCCCGGATCGACCGCGCCCAGTCGGCAAAGCTTGGGATGAAGCCCAGATCCTCGCGAACATGTTGTTCGCCGACCCAGCGGGTCGGGATGACCCGACCTGTCGACAGGGTCAAGGTTTTCCCTTGGACCTGCTCCAGGAAGAAAATCCCCTCGGCATGGTGGCGTAGCGCCCGGTGTCGGAAGTCCGCCAGGATGAGCTTCGAGGCATCGAAGAATTCATGGCAGGCGAGATAATCGTCGACCGTCCCGCCCCATTTCTTCACCGAGGACAGGGCGTGGTGATACGGATGTGCCATCGCCGCCCCTCAGAAATCATGGGTGTAGAGTTCGGACGAGGTGAACCGCTCGTTGAACTCGAGATGGATGGTCCGGGCGCGGGCATCGATGCAGAACTCGCCATAGGTGCCGTCATTGTCCTGCCAGCCAGAATGCGTATGGGAGAGGAGGTCATAGACCAGTTCTTCGACGGCACCTTCAAGGGTCAGACGGCGCTCGGTGGGTGCCCCGCTCTGCCAGTCGATGCCGGCAAAGGTGATTTGAGCGGCGGGCAGCGTGACGCTCTGGTCGGCATCACTCCGGGCCTCGATGCTTTCGATCTGCCCGCTGTCGCCCGAGCCATCGAAGCTGACCAGCACATGGGCAACGCCGACATGGCGGAGCCCGTCGAACAGCACTTCTTTGTTCCGGGCGTGCAGTTCCACCTCGGCGGCATCACGCTCGGCCTGATCGGCCAGGATGCGGGACAGTTCGGATGAGATGTCAGAGGCCGGCGCAGCGCGGCCGGGAAGATGAATGGTCATTTCGGGATCTCCGGGGAGAGCGGGTTACAGGCGAGCCCGCCGCCGCTCTCTCTGTCTCAGCGGGCTCGCCTTGCCCGCTCCCTCCTCGATCTCTCCCTTGCCGGACCCCTCGGTTCGGTGCCGTTTCCCAGGACGGGCGCGCTGATGAAGCGCTCCCGGATGGGGGGGTGAGGCGCTTTCGCGCCTCATTGCCAGGGGTCGATTTCCAGGGCGACGAGGTCTTCGTCGCCATCGTATTCATCGGACGGCATCGCTGCGTGGGTGCCGTCCCCGGCCTGGAACACGACGATCGAGACCATCAGCGTGGCGGCGAGAGAGGCGGCGAAAGCGGTGGCATCCTTGTAGGACATGGGGTTGGCTCCTGTCTTCTTGGGGGCGGAGGACCATCCCCCGCGCGACAGGCGCCCGAAGTGTCTGACCGGATCTGCAATCACCCTCGTGCGTTCGGCCCAGCTCTTCCAATTCGGGGCCGAATTCGCGAGGGCGGCACGCCCGCGTAGCCGACCCCTCTGGGGTTGAGTGTCAAAGAGACGGATCAGACCAAGGACAGCGAATGGAAGCGGGGGATGGGGCTTTGACCCAGGACAGGTGCCCTGCCCCGTCACAGGATGCCCACTGCTCGCCAGCCGTGCCGCTATGCGGGTCCCAGAAGATTGGCGGGGTTCGGGCCGGAAAGGAAAAGCGGAACGCTGCAACTGATGAATACGGGCGGGCTTGCCCGCCACCTGGAAATTCCTGGCTTCAGGTCAAAGTGCCGAACCCTTCGGGACCTACTTCTTGCCGGCCAGACTGGCCGTCGCGCAAGGGATCTTTGCCCGAATGGGGGGAGACTGCTCAGCAGGCTCCAGTCGGGACGACCAGAGCCCGGTCCCGGCCCTGCCGGGGTGCGCCATATTCTTCCTTGCCGAAGTCCTGCAGTCGATCAATGCGAAACCCACCTTGAAATCTCCGCACTTGATTGTCAGAAAAACATGAGCGATTTTCTGACACATGATGTCGATGTCCGCCTCTGTTCCCGATCGGGTCATGAAGCGCGTCCGTGCAAGCGGGCGCGGCAGCGTGTTCACGCCGCGCGACTTCCTCGATATGGCCGCCCGTGCGACCGTCGATCAGGCCCTGTCACGCCTGGCCAAGGCAGGCCATCTCCGGCGGCTTGCACGCGGGCTCTACGACTTCCCCAAGTTACACCCCAAGCTAGGGGCCCTCACCCCCGCGCCCGATGATGTGGCGCAAGCCCTCGCCCGGGAAACCGGATCGCATCTGCAGATCGATGGCGCGCGCGCCGCAAATGCACTTGGCCTCTCGACGCAGGTCGCGGCCCAGAGCTCTTGGCTGACCGACGGCCCATCCCGGCGCGTGGTTCTGGGCAAGCGTGTGGTCGATCTCCGCCACGCATCACCGAAGCATCTGATTGCCCCCGGCAGCCCGGCAGGAACCGTGGTTCAGGCGCTACGCCATGTGGGTGCGGCGCGGGCTGCAGATGTGTTGCAGGTCGCTGCCCGAAGCCTCACTGACAGCGACAAGAAGACCCTCGCCAAAAGCGCCGCCCAAGCGCCTGCCTGGATGCGCGCCACCTTGCTGTCGATTGCCGATCTCGGGACGGGCGACCGCATTGAAGAACCGCCACACAGTTTCAGGCGAGCTTCCAATGATGGGTAATCGCAGATTCCGTCGCACCATCGGCATCGACTATTCAGGGGCAGAAACCGCCGAGGCCAGCCTGAAAGGGCTGCGCGTCTATCAAACCTCGGGCGACAGCGTCGCCGAAGAGGTATTGCCGCCCGCCGGCCCCAAGAGATACTGGACAAGGCACAGCCTCGCCGATTGGCTGATCGACACCTTGGATGGATCGGTGCCGACTGTAGTCGGCATTGATCACGGCTTTTCATTCCCCATACGTTATTTCGAGCGGCATGGCCTTGAGCCCAATTGGTCGAATTTCCTCGACGATTTCTGTGCGCACTGGCCGACAGATGGCAAGCACACTTATGTCGATTTCGTTCGCGACGGGTCAGTTGGGAATGGCGCGGCGCGGCAAGGAGAGAGGCATTGGCGGCGGCTGACCGAAGAGGCTACCGGATCGGCAAAGTCAGTTTTCCATTTCGACGTTCAGGGAACGGTCGCCAAATCAACCCATGCCGGCATCCCATGGCTTCGCAAAATTCGACAGGCTCGCCCGCAAGTCGATTTCTGGCCTTTTGATGGTTGGGAACCTGCTCAGGACGCCTCCGTGATCCTCGAGGCCTATCCGAGGCTGTGGAGCAGCCTCTATGGCAGCGAGGCAAGAACTCAGGACCAGCACGATGCCTATGCAATCGCGCGTTGGCTCCAAGAGGCCGATATCAGCGGTGAAATCAAACAGGCGTTTGCGCCGCCCCAGCCGGAAAGTGTGGCGATGACAGCTCAGGTCGAAGGCTGGATTCTCGGAACCACTTGGCCCCCGACTGACAAGCCCCGCTCCCGCCCAAAGAGTAAAGGCCCTCGCAGATCCTCAACCACGGCAACAGGTTACGTGAACCGCAATAGTCAGGAAGTGCTGTCCCGCACCGGACAGCCGGGCACTGACCACAACCAGATCGTCTACATCCTGCAATGTCGCCACTGCGGGGCGCGGTACGGTGCGAACGGTTCAGACGTTTTTCAGCGCCGTTGCCCGGAATGCGGCGATGGAAGGCCCGGAATCCCAACGGGCTGACGCTTGATCTGTCCGGCTCGCCTTAGCCGAGTTCTACTTCTTTTTGCGCCCTGCTGAGACTTCCGCATCGCCCTTGAACGATATTTCCCAATTATAGCTTAACTGGGATATCACAGAAAAATCGTCTTTTGGCTATATTGACGAAATATCGCCGACAGACTATCAGTTTGGTATGGAAAAGCCCCTCACCCATTCCATACGTAGCCTCCGGCAGGCGGCAGCAGCCCTTCGCGCCCGCAGGCGTGCACAGGGGATGACCCAGAAGCAACTCGCTGAAACGACGGGTACTGCCCAATCCACCATCTCGGATATCGAGACGGGCGTCGTTTCGGTCAGCCTCGACGTCTATCTGCGCCTTCTCGAAGCCCTCGGTGCTGAGTTGACCGTGACCGGGCGCATGCCTGATCAGGATACGAACTGACATGGCGCGCTTGGCACGCAGGCGGGCTGGCATCCGGCGTAGCAAGACGGCAGTCTGGTATGAACGGACACGGGTCGGCACGCTGATCAGGGCTACCGATGGCGGCGTTGCCTTTTCCTACGATCCAGCCTGGCTGGCCTCGGACTTGGCTTTCCCCGTCGCCAGTGTGCTGCCGCTGACCCAAGAAGACTGGAAAGGCGATCCGGTGATTGCCGCTTTCGACAACCTGCTGCCCGATGCCGAAGGAGAGTTGCGCGAAAAGATCGCGGCGCGAGTCGGCGCCGAAGGCAAAGATGTCTTCTCCCTTCTGTCTGCGCTTGGGCGGGACTGTGTGGGGGCGCTGCAATTCTTGCCCTTGGAGGAAGAACCCGCGGCCCAAGATATGGATTATCGCCAGATTTCCGAAGAGGAAATGGTCGCTGATCTGAAGAATCTTGCTGCCGCGCCTTTGGCACTCGGGGATGACGAGGATTTCCGGATCTCCATCGCCGGGGCACAGGAAAAGACCGCCTATCTTCGCATCGGCGACCATTGGGCGAAACCACGCGGTATTACGCCAACAAGCCACATCTTCAAGACTCCGATGGGCATCCTGCCCGGCCCGGACGAAATCGACATGAGCGACAGCGTCGAGAACGAGCTGTTCTGCATGACTCTGGCCGGTGAGATCGGGTTGCCAGTTGCTACGGTCAGGAAAATCGTCCTGCCCGGACAGGTCGCACTCGCGGTCGAACGCTTCGACCGAGTCTGGGATCACGAATCCTTGAAGCGCTTGCCACAGGAAGACATGTGCCAATCGTTAGGTTTCCCCTCGGCCCGGAAATACCAAAAGGCAGGTGGGCCCGGCATTAGCCAAATCATGGAACTCCTGCGAGAATCTGACGATCCTATCCGGGATCGAGAAACCTTCTTCCGCGCCCAGATCTTCTACTTCCTGATCGGCGCCTCTGACGGGCACGCCAAGAATTTCAGCCTGCAACTGGGGCGCCGCGGCCGCTTCCGTCTCGCTCCGCTCTACGACATCCTGAGTGTTGCGCCGGTCGTCCATGCCGGACGCCTTCAGCGCAAACGCTACCGGCTCGCCATGTCGATCGACGGCCACTACGGCATTGACGAAATCGTGCCGCGCCACTTTGAAGCCGAGGGCAAGGCCTGTGGCCTTCCTAGGAACCGTGCGCTGGAGCTTCTTTCAGACATGGCTGACGGCCTCGGTCCGGCGCTGGAACGGACAAAGCTCAGCCTGGGCGATCAAGTACCGGGCAGCGTCATCGATGCGATCATCATGGATTCAATGGAGCGCGCGGAACAGGTCCGAAAGGTCTTGTAAGGCATCGCCAATAGGCTTTTGCCACTTCCGATCTTTCATTGAATGCCGGGTTTTCAACAGATGTTGAAAATCTTGTTCGGGTTGAAGCCTTAGCCCCGGTCTTTTGACCGGGGCCTTTGCCTTGGCGATCAATCGCCGCGGCGGGTGTTGGGGCGGGACCAGATGAGCGAGTGGCCCTCGCCGTCCTCGTCATCGAAGAGGTTGGCGTAGATCGGGGCGGCAAAGCTCGGATCGTCCAACTTCAGGCCCAGGTATTCGCGGCCCTCGTTCGATTTCTTCGTCCAAGCGGCGCCGATCTCGGCGCGGCCGACCAGGATTCGGTGGCTGGGCGCGTTCTCGCCCGAGGCCCGCAAGTCGGGGACGAGGCGCACACCCTTGGCCTGCAGGCTGAGGGTGAAGATTTCGCCGGTGTATTCGGTGCCGGTCTTCTTGAAGGTGCCGATGGTCGCCATGTTCTTTCTCCGTTTTGCTGTTTCGGGCCCGCGTCCTTGCGGCCTCGATGGCGATCGACAGCCCGGAGGCGACCGCTGGCGCACCCCCCGTATCCCGGGGTCCCCGGCACGCTTGAATGCTGGGGTGGGTCGGGGGGCTGGACAGCACAGGAGGAACTTTCTTGCTTCGCGAGGAATGACGGTGCCCGCACCGACAGGGGAAGAAAGTTGTGACGACGCTGTTGCGCCGAAGCGGTCGAGGCGAAGACGTCCTTCGGGCAGATCAGCCCATCACCAGAGGCCGTCCAAACGCGGGCTGGGACAGACAATCCACGGAGATCAAGGCGACCCTGAAGGCCCGTCAGGAGAGACAGGACAGGCACCACCAGCGTAGAAACCACCTCTGGCAGACAGTCAGGCCAAGCTGCGCATCCCCCCTGCCCTGTTGCCTCGCGGCTTCCACCGCTCCACTTGGTTCAGGTCTGTCAGCGTGATGGCAGGTAGAGGACGATTTTCGAACGAGGGTAGCCACTGTGCCCAGATGCTGGTCGATGCAAGCAGAGACTCCCCTCCAACCGGCGCAACTCGATGATGATCTGACGGTGAGGCCAATGCCCTTATTCCCCGCCCCAATTCCAGTGGCTTCAATGATCGCGCGGCAATAGGACTGTAGAGACGCGATGACAGTGACCGGCACTCCCATGATCAAGGTTGCAAACGCCTTTGCCGCCTCGTTGCCAATAGTGAAGCAAGGCTAATGCTTAGCGTGATTCCAATTAACTAGATTGAACGGTTTCTCACCCCTAGCCTGCATACATGCCCTTGAGCTGGGGCTGCAACTCGGCCCGCCAGGCTGGTGCTGACCAGTGGCTTGCGGGTCGGCAACAACAGGGGAAACACGTATGAAGAAGATTTCATTGACGCTTGCCCTCTCGCTTATGGCCGCAGTTCCGGCCTCGGCAGAGGTGCTTGAAGACGTACTGGCGCGCGGCACGCTGAACTGCGGGACCGACAATACCGCACCGGGTTTCGGCTATCTGAACACCAAGAGTGGGAAGATGGAGGGGCTGGACGTCGATTTCTGCCGCGCCGTCGCGGCTGCCGTTCTGGGAGATGCCAACAAGGTCAACTACGTTACCGTGACCGACAAGAGCCGCTTCACCGCGGTGCAAACCGGCCAGGTTGATGTTGTCTTTGCCCACACGACTGTGAAGCCGGGCCGCGAGTCCGCTATCACGGTCGACTTCCTCCCGATCATGTTCTGGGACGGGACCGGCGCAATGGTGAAAACCGCGTCGGGCGTCAAGAGCATCAACGACCTCGAAGGCGCCAATCTCTGCACGACGCAGGGCTCATCGACCGAAGCCGCGATCGCCAACATCCTGACAGCCAAGGGATGGAAGAACCAAGTCCTGACCTACGAGAACCTCGAAAAGCTTTATGGTGCGCTGGACAGCGGCCGCTGCGACGCGATGTTCACTGATAAGTCGGCGCTCGCGGCCTGGCGCGGCAATTCCGCCAAACCCGATGATCTGACCATTCTTCCGGAGATCATCGAGAAATCGCCCTTCGCGGGCTTCGTCGCGGCCAATGACAGCCGTTGGCGCAATGCGCTGCGCTGGATCACCTATGGCCTGATCCAGGCAGAGGAATCGGGCATCACCTCGGCCAATGTCGAAGAGACCAAGGGCTCGGCCGATCCGGCGATCCGGAAGTTCCTGGGCGTGGAAGGCACCTTTGGCGCTGACTTCGGCATCCCGGCGGACTTCATGGCGCAGGCCGTTGCCCAAGTCGGCAACTACGGCGAGATGTATGATCGCAACCTCGGCCCGACCACGACCATTGCCATCGACCGCAAGGGCACGTTGAACGCGCTGTGGACCGAAGGCGGCACGATGATTTCGCCGCTCTGGAACTGATCATGACCTTGGGGCGCGGAGATGTTTCCGCGCCCTTTTCATTGCCGCCGGGTGCCGCCGCAAATGTCACGGTCCCCCCGGCCCTGCGAGGCCAGATGTCTGCATTCACCCCCTACAATCTGCGCCGCCTGAAGCGGGCCGCTTCTCAGATCGTCGTTCTTGGCATTGCGCTTGCGCTGCTGGCCCTGCTTGGAAACAGCGTAAGGCAGGGTTTTGCCGCCCGAGGCGTCGATTTCAGTTTCGATTTCCTGCAGGCCCCGGCGGGGTTCGAGATATCCGAGGGCGTGACCCTGACCGCAGATGGGTTGACGGCCTATGCGTCGTCGATGACCAATTTGCAGGCATTAGGCGCCGGCCTAGCCAATACCGTCAAGGTGGCACTTGTGGCCATCGTGCTGTCCACGATTGTGGGCGTCGCCATGGGTGTATGCCGGTTGTCGACGAATTGGCTGGTGCGTGCCCTGGCCTTTGGTCTGACCGAGTTTCTGCGGAATACGCCGCTGCTGATCCAGTTGACCTTCTGGTATGTGGCCGTCGTGCTGCAACTGCCCGGCATCAAAGAGGCCCCGCAGGTTCTGGGCGCAATCATCAGCCAGCAGGGGCTTTGGCTGCCCAAGCCTACGGTAACAGGTGGCACTGGCCTTCTGATTGCGGCCATGGCCTTAATACCGCTTGGCCTCTTGCCCATCAAAGCCGCCGAGGGGCGCAGGCGGGGCCTTGGGGTCGCGGTGGGTGTCATCCTTGGTCTGGCCTTTCTTCTTGGCTTGCGGCTGGGGGTCGATCTGCCAGAGGCGGGACGGTTCCGGGCCTCGGGCGGAATGGCTGTCAGCCCGGAATATGCCGCACTTCTTATCGCCATCACCGTCAACAGCGCCGCCTATATCAGTGAGATCGTGCGCGGGGCGATCGAGGCCTTGCCCCGCGGACAATGGGAGGCGGCGGATGCCATCGGCCTCTCGCGGCGGCATGTCCTGGGCGATGTCGTTCTGCCACAGGTGTTCCGGGTGGTGATGCCGTCCTTCGGCAACCAATACATCAGCCTGGCCAAGAACACCTCGCTGGGCATTGCCATCGGCTATCCCGATCTTTTCAATGTCTACGGCACCGTGTCGAACCAGACCGGTCGCAGTCTGGAAGGCGTACTCCTGGCGATGGGCATTTACCTTGGTCTTAGCTGGCTGATCAGCCTTGCCGTCAACCTCGTCAACCGCCGTATGAAAATCCCGGGAGCGCGCTGATGACCACTTTTGCAAAATCCCTGCGCTGGCTGCATGTGAACCTTTTCGCAAAGCCCTTCGATACGGGGCTGACCCTGATCGTGCTGCCGCTTCTGGCTTGGGTGCTTTGGGGATTTCTGGATTGGGCGATCATGCTGGCGGATTGGTCGGTGGTTCTGTCCAGCATCAAAGTGCTGATGACGGGCCTGTTCCCGGTTGAAAAGCTGTGGCTGGTCTGGATCGCGCTATGCCTGATTGCCGGGCTGACCGGGCTTGCCAGTTCCACCACCATGCCCTTTGGCCGAAATGCCCTGCTTGCGGCGCTTGCCCTTGTTGCCCTGTCGCTGATTGCTGCGGCGTGGTTCGACACAATCTCTGCCCAGACCGCGCTGGTCGTCGCCAGCTTTTTCGCCGTCTGGGCAGCGGGAAGCCGCAGTGAAACCCTGCGCGCAAACCTGACAGGCATTGCGTTTGGCGTCTTGATCACGGTGCTTCTAGTTCTGTCACCCGCCGGGCCTTCGACCTGGGGCGGGTTGTTGCTGTCTATCGTGCTGACCCTGACCGCGGCGCTTCTGACCATCCCGCTGGGCGTGCTTCTGGCCTTTGGGCGGCAAAGCCGGATCGCCAGCCTGCGCGCGCTTTGCACGGGATACATCGAGGTCATGCGCTCGGTGCCGTTGATCCTTGTGGTCTATTGCATCTGGGTCGCTTTCCCGCTGGTCGCACCGCAGTTCCCGCTGCCGGATGTGGTCCGGGGTCTGATCGGCTTCACGCTGTTCTACTCGGCCTATGCGGCGGAATTCATCCGTTCGGGTCTGCAATCCGTCGCCAAGGGGCAAACCGAAGCGGCTGAATCGCTGGGACTGTCGGACATGGACACCAAGCGCATTGTCATCCTGCCGCAGGCGCTTCGCGTGGCCGTGCCGGGGTTGGTTGGCAACATCCTTGATATCTTCAACTACGCGCCCCTGGTCTTCATCATCGGCCTGACCGACTTCCTGCGTGCGGGCCAGATGATCCTTGCCAACCCGGAAAACAGCGGGCGCACCTACGAAATCTACGTCTTCCTGTTCCTCGTCTATTTTGCAGTCGGAAGCGTCATCACGTTTCAGGCCCGACGGCTGGAACGCAAACTTGCCCAAGGAGCCCGCAAATGACCGAAAGCCAAGGCCAAGCCATCGTCCGTATCAAGGACCTGAACAAGTTCTACGGCAGCTTTCACGTCCTGAAAGACGTCGATCTTGAGGTCGCACGGGGCGAGGTTCTGGTGGTCGTCGGGGCCTCTGGCTCTGGCAAATCCACCCTGATCCGCTGCGTGAACGGGCTGGAGGAATACCAGTCCGGCAATCTGGAGGTGGACGGCTTCCGGATGCCCCGCGCCGAGGAGCGTGAGTTCGGCGAGGTAAAGGGCCTGCGCGACATCCGCCGCGGCGTCGGCATGGTGTTCCAGCAGTTCAACCTGTTTCCCCACCTGTCGGTTCTGCACAACGTCACCCTTGGCCCGATCCGCGTGCGCGGCAAATCCCGCGACGAGGCCGAGGCGCAGGCGATGCAGCTTCTGGACCGCGTGGGCCTGCGCGATCAGGCCTTGAAATACCCCGGCGCCCTTTCCGGCGGCCAGCAACAGCGTGTCGCCATCGCGCGGTCTCTGGCGATGGAGCCGCATCTGATGCTGTTCGATGAGCCGACCTCGGCCCTTGATCCCGAAATGGTGGGCGAGGTGCTGGACGTCATGCGCGAACTGGCGCGCGAGGGCATGACCATGATGATCGTCACCCATGAAATGGGGTTCGCCCGCGAGGTCAGTGACCGGGTGATCTATGTTGATCAGGGGCGAATCACCGAAACCAGCAAACCGGACGCGTTCTTTGACAACCCGCAGAACGAACGCACCCGCGCCTTCTTGTCCCGCGTGTTGAAGCACTAGGCGCGCGCCTGCTCTTTGACCTTGGCAAGAAAGGCCTGAAGCGCGGGGCTGCGTTTTTCGCCCTTGCGAAAGGCGATGGAAATCTTGCGGCGGATCTCGGGTTTCAGCCGGCAGACCCAGACATCTTCAAGGTCATGGCTGGCGCGCAGGCCCGGCAGGATCGCAATGGCGCAGCCCTCGCGGATCAGCGCCACGGTCACCTCGAACCCGTTGCAACGCGCCATGATGCGGGGCGTAAAGCCCGAGGTCTGGCAGGCCTGCGTCAACATGCGGGTATAGTTCGATGAGGCGGTGTCGATCACCCAAGCCTCGTCGCGCAAATCCTCCAGCGTGGCAGAGGGGCTTTCGGCAAGCAGGTGGTCAAGGCTGACCATGACGTTAAAGACGTCCTCCATCAGCGGCATCGTCTCGATATTGGCATCCAGCGCGCCGGGCGGCACGTTCAGATCGTCGATCAGCGCCACATCGGTCTGCCAACTGCGCAAGGCTGCCAGGGCCTGCTCTGGCTCCATCTCGTCGAACTGGATGGAAAGCTGCGGATGCGCCTGCATCAACGCGCGGATCGTGCCCGGAATGACGGCGGCCGCGACGGAAGGGAAGGCCGCGACCCGCAGATCGCCCGCGATGATCTGTTTCAGCTCGGCAATGTCGGCGCGGGCGGATTCGATTTCCGCAAAGATGCGTTCAGCCCGATGCACAAGGTTGTGGCCGGCAAGCGTCAGTTCAACACCCCGCCCGCGACGTTCGATCAGCTTGATGCCAACCTCTTGCTCCAGAAGTGAAATCTGTTGCGAGACCGCTGAAGGAGAAACAAGCAGCGCCTCAGAGACAGCCGCCATGGTCTTGCGCACCGCCAGTTCCCGCAAGGCGCGCAATCTGCCCAGATCCATTCTGACCTCCCTTTGCCATTCATGAATTCATTAGCCGATCAGAACGTATATGCCAACATTACTCACTTTTTCTGAACCGTCTGCCTGTTTTAGGGTGACCTCATCACCCCCATCGGGAACCGGGAGACATCCATGACGACCGCTTTTTTCAGAACCCATCTCGCCACACGCGACCCGCTGATCTTTGACGCTCTCGAAGCGGAAAAGAAGCGTCAGCAAGGGCAGATCGAACTCATTGCTTCCGAGAATTCGGTAAGCTTTGCTTCGCTGGACGCCCTGGGGTCGGTCATCACCAACAAGACGGTCGAAGGCTATCCGGGCAATCGCTTTCACGGCGGGGCCGACTTTGCCGATGTGGTCGAGCAGGCCGCCATTGACCGTGCCAAAGCTCTTTTCGGTGTGAGCTATGCCAATGTGCAGCCGCATTCCGGCACGCAAGCCAATCAGGCGGTGTTCTTTGCGCTGCTGCAACCCGGCGACACCGTTCTCAGCCTTGATCTTGCCTCGGGCGGTCACCTCAGCCACGGCGCGAAACCCAACCAGTCGGGCCGCTGGTTCAAGATCATCCCCTATGGTGTCCACCGCGACACTGGCCGGATCGACTATGACGCGGCGGAGGCTTTGGCGATCGAACACCAGCCAAAGCTGCTGATCGCGGGCGGCTCCTCCTATCCGCGCGAGATCGACTTTGCCCGGATGCGCCAGATTGCCGACAAGGTGGGGGCGATCTTTTTGGTCGACATGGCGCATTTCGCGGGGCTGGTGGCGGGTGGCGTGCATCCTTCGCCCGTGCCTTTCGCCGATATCGTGACCTGCACCACAACTAAGACTCTGCGCGGCGCCCGTGGCGGTTTGATCCTGTCGAACCGCGAGGATCTGGTGAAGAAACTGCAAGCCGCCGTTTTCCCAGGCGTGCAGGGCAGCGCGCATCTTGCCACCATCGCAGGCAAGGCCGTGGCGTTGGGTGAGGCGCTGACGGATGAGTTCAAGGTCTATGCTGCGAACGTCAAGGCGAACGCCCATCTTCTGGCCGAAACGCTGATGGCGCGCGGTGTGGCCATCGTGTCCGGCGGCACGGATACCCATGTCGTTCTGGTCGATGTCTCGTCCAAGGGCCTGAGCGGACAGCAGGCGCAGGATCTGCTTTACAAGGTCGACATCACCTCGAACAAGAACCCGATCCCCTTTGACAGCGCCAAGCCGTCGGAGTGGAAAGGGCTGCGGCTTGGATCGTCGGCGGGCACCACGCGCGGCTTTGGCGCGGCCGAGTTTGCCGCCATCGGCACCATGATCGCCGATCTGTTCGATGCGGCCCAAGCAGGCGAGACTGCCGAGGTCGAGGCCCGCATCAAGGCCGAGGTCGCGGCGCTCTGTGCCCGCTTCCCGATCTATGCGTGACCCCACACCCGGCAGGGAGGGCTCGCCTTCCCTGCCGATCCTTCTTCTGATTGACGGATGATCCCGATGCGCGTTCAGCTTCCCGACACCCCGGCCCGAGCCGATCTTCTGGCCGCCCGGCCTACACTTTGGCTGAATCCGGACCTGCGTTCGGGCGGTATCGCCGATCCGGACCTGCCGGTGCGCCCTGAACAGGTGGCAGAGGCCAGCGCCAACTGGCAACACCTCGCGCCGCTGCTTCAGGCCGTCTTTCCCGAACTTCGCGCCACTGGGGGCCATATCCGCTCTGACTTGATCGAGGCTACCGCATTGCGCCCTGCACTGGGATATGGTGGTTTCGAATTCGGGCGCATCTTCGTCAAGGCCGACAATGCCCTGCCCGTCGCAGGCTCGATCAAGGCGCGCGGCGGGGTTTATGAGGTCTTCATGTTCGCCCAGGACCTGGCCCGCCGAAACGGCCTGCTGTCGCCCACCGACGACATCACCAAACTCGCAGGACCCGAGGCGCGGGCGCTTTTCGCCCGCCACATGATTGCGGTTGGCAGCACCGGCAATCTGGGCCTAAGCGTCGGGATCGCCGCGCGGGCCCTGGGTTTCCGGGCCGCTGTTCACATGTCGCTTGATGCCAAGCCGTGGAAAGTTGAACGGCTGCGCAAGCTGGGCGTCGAGGTGGTCTTGCACGAGGCAGACTACACCACCGCTGTCGAAAAAGCCCGTGACGAGGCCGAAAGCGATCCGCTGATCTACTTTGTCGACGACGAACGCTCGCAGACCTTGTTCTTCGGTTACAGCGCCGCCGCCGCCGAACTGGCGACTCAGTTGCAGGCGTCGGGGGTGACGGTCGATGTCGACCATCCTTTGTTTGTTTATCTTCCTTGCGGGATAGGCGGGGCGCCAGGCGGCGTGGCTTACGGGTTGAAGGCGATCTTCGGCGATGCCGTCCACGCCTTCTTCGTCGAGCCGGTCCAGTCCCCCTGCGCCATAGTTCACATGATGAGCGGCCAGCGCGATCTTGTTTCGGTCTATGATGTCGGCCTGACCAACCGGACCGAGGCCGATGGCATGGCGGTGGCCCGAATGTCGGCCTTCGTGGCCGAGGTCATGCGGCCAATGCTGTCGGGCGTCTTTACGGTGGCCGACGACGATCTCTTTCGCTGGCTGGAAAAGGCAAACCGCCTTCAGGGCATCATGCTGGAGCCTTCGGCCACGGCCAGTTTCGCCGGGCCTGATTTCATTGTCCAGTCGCCCGAAGGCCAGCGCTACCTTCGGGAACGGGACCTGACCGACAAGGTCGGATACGCGACCCACATTCTCTGGGCCACGGGCGGGTCTTTCGTGCCTGCCGACCAGTTCCACGACTTCCTGCGCCGGGGCGCCGCCCTGAACACCTGACCCATCCAAGGAGAGACGCATGGACAAATCCCGTGCGGCGCTGATCGACGGCAAGGCCTTCGCGGCCGGGCTGGTGCAGCGCCTTGCCGCCCGTATCGAGACTCTGAAATCCACCACAGGCCGGGTGCCGGGGCTGGCCGTCGTGCTGATTGGCGACGACCCGGCCAGTCAGGTCTATGTGAACGCCAAGAATCGCCAGACCACCGCTGCCGGGATGCAGTCCTTCGTCCATCGCTTGCCGGCCGACACATCATCCGACGCCTTGCTGGCGCTTGTGGATGCGCTAAATCTTGATCCGCACGTCAACGGCATCCTCGTGCAGCTTCCTCTGCCCGCGCATCTCGACGCCGCAGCGGTCATCAATGCGATCGCACCCGCCAAGGATGTCGACGGCTTTCACATCTCGAATGCGGGCCTGCTGGCGACGGGACAAAAGGCACTTGTGCCTTGCACCCCCCTCGGGTGCCTGATGCTTCTGAAGGACCGGTTGGTCGATCTGAGCGGGCTTAATGCCCTAGTCATCGGCAAATCAAACATCGTGGGCAAGCCCATGGCACAGCTTCTGATGGCAGAAAACTGCACCGTCACGGTCGCGCATTCGAAGACCCGGAACCTGCCCGCGCTTTGCCGCGCTGCCGATATCGTCGTGGTCGCCGCCGGTCGCCCGGAACTGGTGCGTGGCGACTGGATCAGCCCCGGAGCCACAGTGATCGATGTCGGCATCAATCGCGTCGAGCGTGACGGAAAAAGCCGGTTGGTCGGGGATGTGGCCTTTGCCGAGGCGTCCCATGCCGGCGCGATCACGCCGGTGCCGGGCGGAGTTGGCCCCATGACCATCGCCTGCCTTCTGTCAAACACCCTCACCGCCTTTGCCCGCCAACATGGCCTGGCGGATGCCTGAGCCAAAGGAACACCAGATGACACAAAGCCCAAACCGCTTCGCCCTCAGGGTCACGTGCCCTTCGGTCCGTGGCGTGACAGCCGAGATTGCAACCTTCCTCTCGGCCCATGGCTGCAACATCCAGGACAGCGCCCAATTCGATGACGAGACCACGGGACGCTACTTTATGCGCGTCAGCTTTCGGTCCGACGAAGGGATGGGCCTAGCGGAGTTGCGGTCCGCCTTTGTGCCCCTGGCCGAGAAATACCAGATGCAGCAGGAGATGTTCGACGAGGGCACCAAGCGCAAGGTCGTGCTGATGGTCAGCCGCTTCGGCCATTGCCTGAACGACCTGCTTTACCGTTGGAAGATAGGGGCCTTGCCCATTGACGTCGTGGCCGTGATCTCCAACCACATGGAGTATCAGAAGGTCGTGGTAAACCACGACATCCCGTTTCACTGCATCAAGGTCACCAAGGAAAACAAGGCGCAGGCCGAGGCCGAGCAGATGCGCATCCTTCGCGAAACCGGGGCCGAACTTGTCGTGCTCGCGCGCTATATGCAGGTGCTGTCAGATGAGATGTGTCGCGTCATGTCGGGTCGGATCATCAACATCCACCATTCCTTTCTGCCGTCCTTCAAAGGTGCGAACCCCTACAAACAGGCCTATGAGCGCGGCGTGAAACTGATCGGCGCGACGTCGCATTATGTGACAGCCGATCTTGATGAAGGCCCGATCATCGAACAGGACACCGTCCGGGTCACGCATGCCCAATCGCCTGACGACTATGTGAGCCTTGGTCGAGACGTTGAAGCGAACGTGCTGGCGAGAGCCATCCACGCCCATATTCACGGCCGGGTCTTCTTGAACGGCGGAAAGACAGTCGTGTTTCCGGCTTCGCCCGGCTCCTTCGCGTCCGAAAGGATGGGGTGAGCCTCCTCGCTTAGGAATTCGCCGTCGGCCCCGGTCTTTCGACCGGGGCCTTTGCCTAGGCGATCAGTCGCCGCGGCGGGTGTTGGGGCGGGACCAGATGAGGCTTGAGCCCTCGCCGTCTTCGTCATCGAAGAGGTTGGCGTAGATCGGGGCGGCAAAGCTCGGATCGTCCAGCTTCAGGGCCCAGGTATTCGCGGCCCTCGTTCGATTTCTTCGTCCAGGCGGCGCCGATCTCGGCGCGGCCGACCAGAACCCGGTGGCTGGGCGCGTTCTCGCCCGAGGCGCGCAGGTCGGGGACGAGGCGCACACCCTTGGCCTGCAGGCTGAGGGTGAAGATTTCGCCGGTGTATTCGGTGCCGGTCTTCTTGAAGGTGCCGATGGTCGCAATGTTCTTTCTCCGTTTTGCTCTGTTTCGGGCCCGCGTCCTTGCCGCCTCGATGGCGATCAACAGCCCGGAGGCGACCGGTGGCGCACCCCGTTCACGGGGGCCGGACAGCACAGGAGGAACTTTCTTGCCCCGCGAGGAATGGCGGCTCTGCCGGCAGGGGATGAAAGTTGTGACGACGCTGTTGCGCCGAAGCGGTCGAGGCGAAGACGTCCTTCGGGCAAATCAGCCCATCACCAGAGGCCGCCCAAACGCGGACTGGTACAGTCAATCCACGGAGATCAAGGCGACCCTGAAGGCCCGTCAAGAGAGACAGGTCTGGGACCACAGGCGATGAAACCACCGCTGGAGGCCACAGGCCAGCTTGCGCCTCCCCCTGCCCTGTTGCCTCGCGGAAACCGCCGCTCCACTTGGTTCAGGCCGGACAGCGTGATGGCAGGTAAAGGACGAGATTCGAACCAGCTGCGGCCGGGCCAAAATGCTGGTCGAACCAGGCTTAGACGCCATCCCAACCCGCGCAACTCGACAATGATCTGACGGTGAGGCCTTAGCCCTCGCGCCCCGCCCCACTTCCTGCCGGCACAATGATCGCTTGGCAAAGACCCGTCGAAACCTGGGGCCATAGTCGCATCACCCCCGCTTGAACAAAGCACGAACAGGCGATATGCTTGTTCAGCATGTTGTGACGTGAGGTTCTGATGACGCCATATCGTGATTGGGACAAGGATTCTGGCATCCGGGCCTACAAGCTTGGCTCCACGCATATGGATGTCGCGTTCAAGGATGGGGCAGTTTACCGATACACCTCTGTATCGGCAGGGCAGGCCAATATCGACCGCATGATTGTGCTGGCGCGCGCGGGAGATGGGCTGAACGAATTCATCAACCGAGCCGTGAAAAAGCGCTATTCCGAGCGGCTTGCCTGAACACACCGCCTCTCAATCCGCCCGCATAAAAAAACGGGGCGACCGAAGCCGCCCCGTTCAAGGTCATTCAGCAGCGATCAGGTGCTGGCGCTCATCTTCGTCGTCGGAAGCAACCTCTTCGTCTTCGGTCAGGAAGGCGGGAAGTTCGACGGCAGCATCCTCAGCCACGGTGTCCTTGCCACCGTCCAGGTCGTCCATCCGCAACGGCTCAGGCAGCCAACCGGAACCGTCGAGGAGCCGCTCAGCCTCGCGTGCCATGTCGCCCTTCTTCAGGTGCGCGATCAGTTCGACGGCTTGGGCCCCGGCACCTTCGCGCACGGCCTCCAGGATGCGGCTCTTGGTGACGCGGCCGAGGTAGTTGGCCACCGTCGGCTTCCAGCCTGCCTCAACCAGATCAAGCTGGGTCGTGCGAGCAAGACGATCCGCCTCACGCAGCCGACGGTCGAGGCCGTGTTGGCTGATCCCCATGCCGCTGTAGGGGTTCGGACGCTCATAGAGCGCGTTTACCCCGAAGCTAAGGCAATGGGCCAGAAGCGCCTGACGGCTGGCCTCGTCCAGTGCGTGGAGCCAGTCCCAGAGGAAATCATCCCCCTGCCCCAGCGGCATGTCTGCCTTCCAACCTGCGTGCCGCGTGTCGATGTTCTGCGCCGGGAAGCTGTCCGCCAGATCGGCAGCCTGCACGGGCAGGTGGATATCCCGCACCGTGGCTTCGAGCGCCGAACCGGAGGCGCGGGAGACGAAGCAGTCAGTCGCCAGCTTGTGCAAGAGCGCTGTCATCGCGATGCGCGGGTTATTTGACACCGCATCCCGCAGCGCCAGCGTGCGATGCGCCGTCAGTTCGATGACGAGCCGTTCGGGCAGCGGCTTGATCGCATCACCCTCGTCCTCGTCATCCTCCTGCCCCCGGTTCTCGCCCGCCATGTTGATCACCGCTGTGCGGTTGTCGCTGCGGTCGCCCTCGGCCGGTGCATCACCGCCCATGGCCTCGCTGGACGGATCACCCTTGGGCGCAGCCCGCTGTTCATCCTCCGGCCGGACAAAGCCACGCTCGACCAGCAGGCTGCCATCGCTGTCGATGCTGACGAAGGCCCCTGCCCTGCCGAGATCAACGGGATCGAAAGCCATCGGGCGGCTGTCGAAGGCACCGAGCACGCGTTCGATCTCACCAAGCCGCTGATCGACGTCCTCGGGCAGGTCGTCGGCCTCGGCATATTCGGCCTCCAGCCGGTCGTATTCGTCGCGCAGCGCCTCCCGCGTGGCCCGCTCCTCTTCGGTCAGATCGACCGTGGTGCCCATAAGCGCGCGCAGCCCCATGGTGTGACCATAGGGGAAGCCCACCGCGACCTCGATCCACTTCCAGCCCTCTGCGGCGATGGCCTCAGCCTCCACCTTCAGCTTTTCGCCCACCAACTGCTCCAGCAGCACGGGGTCCTGCAACCAGCCCCCGTCATCTTGCTGGAAAAGGTCGCGGAGGACATAGCCACCGGCCGCTTCATAGGCCTCAAGCCCGAGGAACCGCGCGCGCTTGTCGGAGGCCCGCACGGCGGTTTCCGTCAGCATGCGGCGGATCTGATAGGGTTCCTTCGACCAGGAGTTCTTGACCGCCTCCCAGACCTGCGCCTGCCGTGCATGATCGCCCGAGATGGTGAAGGCCATCAGTTGTTCCAGGGTCATGGCGTCTTCGGCGTAGACGTCCAAGAGCGCGGGCGCGACCGCTACGAGGCGCAGGCGCTGCTTGACCACCTTCACATCGACGAAGAAGGCCGCCGCGATGGATTCCTCGGTCATGCCCTTCTCGCGCATAGCCTGGAAGGCGCGGAATTGGTCAAGAGGGTGTAGCGGGGCGCGCTCGATGTTCTCGGCCAGCGAGACCTCGTCGATCAGGACGGAATCATCGGCCGCGCTGACGATGCAAGGCACCGGTGCCGATTTCGCCAGGCGCTTCTGCTTCACCAGCAGTTCCAACGCCCGGTAGCGGCGGCCACCGGCCGGAACTTCGAACTTGCCGGTCTCCGCCCCATCTTCGCCGATCACCGGGCGAACGTGCAGGCTCTGGATCAGGCCCCGGCGGGCGATGGATTCGGCCAGTTCATCGACAGAGATCCCAGCCTTCACACGCCGGACGTTGGACTGGCTCAGGACCAGATTGTGGAAGGGAATATCCCGCGACGAGGCGAGAGTGATTTTCTGCATGGTGGTCATCGGACCGAACTCCCGACAGGCGCCGAGAGCCTCTCTCTCGACTTCCAACCTGTCGAAAACCCCCTGCCCTTCTCTTCCTCTGATCCTAACGGCGTGCCTGACCAAGTTGCGGCCGAAAGGCTGGCCCGTCGCCCACAGATGCAAACCAGAGGCCCAGAATTCAGCCATCCGCCACCTCGACCGTATCAAAACGACCGCAGGCCTCGAGGAGCTCCTCCCCAGACAGGGTTCTGGCCCGCCGGATCAGTGCTGTGCGCAGCATTTCAGCAGTCACATCGGCGGCGTCCTGCTGTCTTGAGGCAAGCTCGAACGCAAAATCAAACGCATGGCTGAACATCAGATATCGCCCCGACCGCGCAAGCTGACTTCACGACCGGCTCCGACAATGATGTGGTCATGCAGTGCAAGACCAAGCACTTCGCAGGCCTTCTGCACCTCTTTCGTCATGGCGATGTCGGCCTCCGACGGCTCGGGATCGCCCGACGGGTGGTTATGGACCAGGACCAATGCCGAAGCGTTTAGGTCCAAGGCGCGTCGAACGACTTCACGCGGATAGACGGGGACGTGATCAACCGTGCCGACGCCAAGCCGCTCATCAGAAATCAGCCGGTTCTTGCGGTCGAGATAGAGGACGTGGAACCGCTCGACCTCGCCACGCACCGACAGGGCGCAATAATCAATCACCGCCTGCCAGGACGTCAGGACGGGGTTGCGGCTGATGTGACGGGACAGGATTTCGCGTGCAGCGAAAACGGTGGCCTGCTCCTGCGCGGTCAGCTCAATGCCGCCAGAGCGCCGCGAGGCGAAAGGCGCGGCCTTTTCAGAAAATCGGGACATTTGGGTCTCATGAGTTGAACCGACCAACTCCCCCGAAAGGCAGCAGCGCGCTGCGCGGGCGGAGTTGGCCGGGATGAGGAAAGGGGAAGAAGCTTGTGCGAGCAGAGGGCCGCCAGGCCCCCTGCTCTGCCGCAGACGTCAGCTGACCCGGTCGAGGAGCTTCTTGGCGCGCCCTTCCATGTCGAGCCGCGCATCCTGCTGGGTCTTGTCGCGGGCGAGCCGCGTGATGCCCTGCACGAAGTCGAAGATGCTCTCGGGCGGGCGGCCTTCTTCCAGCAGCACCTTTTCGATGATCTTGCCCGACTCCGCCTTCGAGAAGCCGCGTTTCCGCAGGAAGTCATCCCGGTCCTCATCCGTGCGCGCCACTATCTGCTGCCGCGCCGCCTTGATGCCGTTCACGAAACCCTGCGGCGAGGAATTGGCAAAGCGCTCGAGAGCGGGCGTTGCCTCATGGGCGAAACGGAACGCCGCATTCTTCGAGTGACGGATGCTGATCTCCTGGAAATCCTCAACGCCCCAGAGATTGCGGTTCTGGCACACGGCGCGCAGGTAGAAGCTGGCGATGCCAAGGGTTTTCGCGCCAACTTCGGAATTCCAGCAATAGAATCCGCGAAAGTAGAGGTCCGGCGAACCATCAACCAGTCGGCCCGCCTCAATCGGGTTGTGGTCATCGACGAGGAACAGAAAGACATCCCGGTCCGACGCATAGAGCGTGGTCGTATCGCGGCTGATCTCGACATCTGGGTTGTAAACCCCGGTTGACCAGTCGAGGACGCCCGGCACCTTCCAGCGGGTGTCGCCGGTGCCATTGCCCGCGATGCGTTGCACCGCCTCGACGAGTTCATGGTCATGGATCCGACCGTAGTCGGGGCCGGTCACGGCGCGCAGTTCCGTGCGGCCATCCTCGGTCTCGAACGTTTTCACCTGCTCAGCGCGGTGGTTGCTCAGACCGTACTGCAGGTTGATGCCCGCCAGCGGCGCAGGCAACTGCCGCAGATAGGAGGCTGGCGCGCCGACGATGCTGGCAAGTTGGCCGAAGGCCCAATGCGTCGGCGCCACCGGCTCCTGCGCCTTCGGCAGGATCAGGTGCATCCGTTCGGCATTGTCGCGCGAGGCCTCGACACGAATATCCGCCGTGGCTACGACGCGGGAACGGCTCCGTTCTGACCGTCCCTTTACCGAGGACCAGAGATCGTCGAGCGAGAGGTAGCGCTCGTCGTCCGGCCGGTTGAACCATTCGGACGACACCCGCCCGTTCCGCTCCCCCCGACTTGCATCTACCTTCCAGCCACCGGCCCGCACCGGCGCGACCGGATCCAAAACTTCCACAACGCCCATCGACATCCCTCCGCGACAGGCGCCGGGAGCCACTCTCCCGAATCCTCAACCCGTCACCGGAAACTCAGCCAAACTCGGACTCTCTCGGGCGCACGGCGCTCAGTCGGAGGAACATCGCGCCCTCAGCTTATTGGTGTTGACCGTCTCCGGAAAATGGCAGAGGTTGAAGGCGGCCTCAATCGCAGGCCGGTGTGCCCGCCACGCGAAGCTTTGCAGCGTTTTCGACTTCGTAAAGCAGACTTCATGCCATCGGCGGGTCTGATTAGCAGCGGGCACCTAGTCGGATCCAGCTTGGACATGGATCATGACAGACAACGACAAACTTAAGGCATTGAAACTTCTGGCAAAACGCTATGCCAGAGCAACGGGGCAAGCGCAGCACGTGGCGCTCGACTTTGTTGCTACTCGATTGGGCTTTCCTCATTGGAATGCTTTGACGGGCAGCGCCAAAGGGGAGTGGGCCCCGTCCGAAGCGCAGGTCGCCGCTATCAAAGCCATTGTGGACAAGATCCCTTCCTACGAGGGCGCAACTTTCGACCATGTCTTCGGGGGGCCTGATGTCATCACCCGTGGTGAGGTACAGGGGTATTCATACGAGCTGAAAACGATGCTCGGCGATGTCTGCATGAATGGTCACGGCTGGCGTATTCTTCTGCGGGAAAACCCCTTGGCAGCGCCGCAAGTTGAAATCGACCTACCGCACGCCCAGAACAGCCCGATGAATGATCGTGAGCTGCTTGCGGAGGCGGTCGGGATCGCCAAGGAGCTGATGCAGAGCGTCAAGGCGCGACGATTTGCCGATTGGCCACGGCGCGCCACCAAGCCGGATGCAGAGGGGAAAGTCCGTCATCCGTTCCTGGACATGGCGGAGTCAAACCTCTGGTACTGCCTCCACTGCAACACAGAAATCACAGGGCCGCAGATCGCTACGCACCAATGGCACTGCCCCGGCTGCGGTGCATCTCCGCTCAACATCTTCCCAGACGCCTTTTGGCTGAAACCGAACGAGGAAAAACCTGTGCCGGTCCAAACTCGCGCCGAAGGCCAAGAAATCGAGCCCGTCATTTCTATCGTCGATCCGCGGCCAAGACTTGATCTCAACAAGGACAAGGTGACCCATTTGATCAGGACTGCTCTGTTCGAAGATGCCACCAATGCCAGCGAGCGCTTGGGAGCGAGCTTGGCCGAGATCTGGGTTGATGACGATCTCGACGTGGTCGTGTCATTCGAGACGCATTACTGGCCTGAGGACAAGGAACCGAGCACAGCAGTCGAAGTCGCAGCACTGCTCGGGATCGAGATCGAACAAGAAGTCGTTTGGTCAGATCCTCTTTTCGCATGGCCCGGCTTGGGTACCACAACGCAAAGCACCGTCGAGTATACGTGCTTGATGCTCGACGCCTATCGCAGTCACGGCGCCACCGGAGACGAGGACGGAAGCTAGTTGTCGCGCACAGTGGGCGATCAGGCGCATCGAAGTTGTTCGGCACTGGTGGGCGAGCCTTCGTGCCATGTGCGGCGGCTCCAAGAAGCCTTTAGCCCGGCGGGTTTCCCCGCCGGGCCCGAGGGGGAGACCCCGTTCCTCAGAACGGGATCTCGTCGTCGCGGTCGACCAGTTCGGGGCTTTCACCCTCGGCCGATTTCGGGCGGCTGAGGAAGTCGACCTTCTCGGCGATGATCTCGCAGCCGTAACGGTCCACACCGGCCGCATCGGTCCACTTCGTGTAGTGGATGCGGCCTTGGACGAGGATCTTCATGCCCTTGTCGCAGTGCTCTGCGACCGTCTTGCCGAGGCCATTGAAGCAGGTGATGCGGTGCCATTCGGTGTCCATCACCCGGTAGCCGTTCTCGTCGCGGATCACGCGACCTTCCGAGAGGCGCGGCCGCGAGGTGGCCAGGGTGAAGTTGGTGATCGTCGTGCCGCTTTGGGTCGAGCGGACTTCGGGCTTCTGACCGATGTTACCGGCGAGGATGACGATGTTCTGCATGGTAAGCTCCTGTGTTTCCTGTCCCCGGGACCGTCCCTTCGACAAGACCCGGAAAAAGCCTGTCGGGTGAGGCGTGCACGGGCGACGGAACGGCGGCCGGAAACCCCCAGAGGGCCGGGGTGGAGCGGGCAGGTCGCCGAAGGCGGCCAACACGGCCCGGACTGACGCGGGGTTGCTCGCATGAGGCCGAACAGGCTTAGGGGATTGTCAGTCGAAGGGATGGCGCCGGGGATGGGAACGACCTGAGGCCCTTGCAGAACCCGTCCTTCCTTGCCGGGGCGGCAGGTCTGAGGCCTGTTCCAGCGAAACGACCCTGCGGCAGACGTGGGAACCCACCACCTGCCCTATCGCAGGGAACTCCAAGGGATTTGCGATATCGCGACTGGACGGCTATCCGGGATCGATCATTCAGGACACGAGTGCCAAATGGCTGATTTCGATCTCGAGGCACTGTCGCTCAAGGAACTGCAGCAATTGCAGAAGGACCTCACCAAGGCGATTTCCAGTTACGAAGACCGGCAGAGGGCCGAAGCCCGCGCCAAGCTCGACGCGATTGCCAAAGAGATGGGCTACTCCCTCGCCGAGCTGATCGGTGTCGAGGTGAAAGCCTCTCGAGCGCCTGCCGTGGCGAAGTACCGTCACCCTGAGAACGCGACCCTCACCTGGTCGGGCCGGGGCCGGAAACCGCAGTGGTTTGTCGCTGCGCTGGATGCGGGGAATATCCCGCAGGACCTCGCCATCGCCTGAATGGCGATGCCCGAGCCAAACATCCTCAGGTCCACCCCTTGGCTGCCGGCCATAACCTTCCACCCAACACACAATTCACGACGTGAACTGGAGATGTCAAAACGGACGGATCGGCGCGTTCACGGACAAGGACGTACGCGCAGGTGAACAGCTGAGTCCCTCAGGCAACGTGGCGGGAAATACCTAGCTGCAAGGCCGGTTTCGCTGGTGTTTCAGTCCGCGAAATTGCTAGACTGTCACCGGAGGCGCGAAATATTTGACCGCGCGCAAGAAGGTCGAAAAGGCTCGATTATGGCGTCGGCACAGCAACTTATCGGGCTCGTAAAGAGCCATGCGGAGGGGGACGAAGAGCGTTTCTTCGATCTCGCGATGCAGCTTGCCGCCGCGGAAGACCAGCGCGGCCATACTCGGCTCGCAGAACAGCTGCGCCAGTGGGCGGAGGCATCCAGCGTTCCGCGCCAGAGCAGTATTGCAAAGCTTACCCCGCTGGCAGCACCGCGCGGCGATCTGGCGGGCATCTTGGGTGCGCGCTACCCCGCGTCCACGATCAGCGATCTGATCTTGCCGGACCACCTCTCCGAAGAATTGCGGCACATCGTCGTCGAGACCCGGAAGCGCGACCTTCTCGAGAAGAAAGGTCTGCACCCGCGGCGACGCCTTCTTTTTTCTGGCCCACCGGGGACAGGAAAGACCCTGAGCGCCGAGGCATTGGCCGGCGAGCTGAAATTCCCCTTGTTCACTGTGCTTCTGCATGGGCTCATCACCAAATTCATGGGTGAGACCGCGCAAAAACTGCGCCTAATCTTTGATGCAATCCGCACGACGCGCGGGGTCTACCTGTTCGACGAAATCGATGCACTGGCGGCATCTCGTGGGAACGAGAACGACGTTGGTGAAGCAAGGCGAATTCTGAATTCATTCTTGCAGTTCCTCGATGAGGATACTGGCCCGTCGATAGTCGTCGCGACGACGAATATTCCCGAAATCCTCGACCGGGCAATTCTTCGGCGTTTTGAACTGGTGCTGCCCTACGAGCTGCCTTCCAGAGAGGCCGTCCAGAAGGCGATGCGCCGCCGTCTTGTCGGTTTCAATGTTGATGGTGTGGACTGGGACGCTGTATCTAGCGTTGCCGAAGGCCTATCGACGGCAGATGTTGTTGCAGCGGGCGAAGACGCGGGAAGACGCGCTGTTTTGTCCTCCACAGACAATATTCTGACGGATACGCTTGTCGCCTCAATGGAGCGCAGGCGTTCGTTGCAAGGACTTGGAACATCGCTGAATGGAACGAAATCGCCCTCATCTGATCATAAACGGCCTAGGACAAGCAGTCGCGTTTCGGGCCAAGGGCGGCGGCCAAGCAAATCGACCGAGTGACGTCCCGAACCGGCGCGCGCATGCTCAGGCGCTGCTGCGGGCAATTGACGCCCTCGGTGATCCCACCGCACAGAACCGGCCCGGCGTCTACCTCGAAATCCAGGCTAGGCCGAACGAACCCTTCGTGACGAAGAGCTTGGATGCGAGTGGCCTCCATCTTCTCAGAGTTTCCACCGACCCCGAGAACGTAGACGCGCCAGCCAGGGCCACCGTTTTTGCTTCGGCTGCGGGTGTTGGCAAACTTAGAGAAAAGATTGAGGCCTTTCAGGGAGAAGAGACGCCAAAAGGCCGACCAAAGAACGCGGACTTGGTGCAAAGCATCTCCGCCATCGTCGAAGCTGGGTTGAGGGCACTGTGGCGGAGTCCGGCCGCGAAGTTCCCCGCCCACGGAGAGGTCCATCCTTGGGAGATATGGCTAGAGCGAGCCGAAGCCGACCGATTTCTGGAGCGTGCGGTGGCGCTCGGGATCCGTTTTGAAGGCGATCGCCTGCAGTTTCCCGAAGACGTTGTCGTCGTCGGTCATGGAACCCATGATCAGATCGCTGACGCCGTTCGCAGCTTCGGAACGGTGAAGGCTCTGGCAGCGCCCTCCGTTCTGTCCGACTACTTCGAAGGAATTCCGCCGGAGGAACAGGCGGCGTGGGCTCAGGCGATGGAAGGGCTGGTGCAGCCGCCCCACTCTGTGAACCCGCGATTCATCACGCTCCTCGACAGCGGCATCGGGTTAAACCACCCGCTCATCCAGCCCTTCCTTGACCCTGTCGACCGCCATGCAGCAGAACCGGGTTGGGGTCTGAACGATGTTCATGGGCACGGCACGCAATTGGCGGGTCTTTCGCTCTACGGAGACCTTCTCCCGGTCATCCAAAGCAACGTGCCGGTGCATATCGGGCACCGACTCGAATCCGCGAAGATCATCCCTGATGCAGGCCAGAACCCGCACCATCTGCTGGGAGCCGTGGTGCTGAATGCCGTCAACGCGGTCGAAGCGAATGCAGAACGCGGGCGAACCTTTTCTATGGCAAGCACTACTGACGAAGACACGCCCCATGACGGCGCGCCGACATCATGGTCGAGCGAAATTGATCAACTGACTGCAGGGGTGTCAGGCAATCAACATCGACAGCGGCTGTTCGTGATTTCGGCAGGCAATACGGACCAGAATCGTTTCCAAGGTGCAGACTACCTCTCTATCTGCGATGATCCTGACCACGAGATTGAGTCTCCAGCCCAGGCGTGGAATTCCATCTGTGTTGGCGCCTACACCGAGAAGGTGAGGATACCTGCTGATCTGCCCGGGCAGGCAGTTGCCCTTCCCGGCGATCTGGCTCCGTCATCCCGGACGGCTAGCTGGTCGAGTCACTGGCCGATCAAGCCGGACGTGGTAATGGAAGGCGGCAACTGGGTTCAGGATCGCCTTCCACCGCCGATGAAGCATTCGGCGCTCTCGCTGCTCACCACAGATCACCAGTATCCTTTGCGCTCGCTCACAACGACTGCCGATACGAGCGCTGCGACGGCGCTGGCGGCCAAAGCGATTACAGAGCTCTGGGAAGACTATCCCCATCTCTGGCCGGAAACGATCCGGGCGATCTTCGTCTCGTCAGCACGATGGACGCGGCAGATGAAGTCGCACCTTCCGGCAAATCCTTCAAAGGGCGACTTCACCCGGCTGTTTCAGAGGTACGGCTACGGCGTCCCCGACGAGGCGCGCGCCCGCCGCAGCGCCGCAAATGCCCTGTCGCTCATCGTCCAGGATACGATCAACCCGTATCGACCGAGTACGACCGCTGGTGCCGAGCCTATCCATAACCAAATGAAATTCTTCCAACTTCCGTGGCCCAAAGAAGTGCTTCGGCAGCTAGGCGCAACCGAAGTCACGCTTCGGGTGACCCTCAGCACTTTCATCGAACCAAATCCCTCGGAAGCCGCCCGCGGGTCGAAGTTCCGCTACGCCTCCCATAATCTTAGGTTCAAGTTGAACCGTGCGAACGAAAACCAGGCGCAGTTCCAGGCGAGAATTAACAAACTGGCTGATGACCCTGACGCGGAGCCGGTTGCCGACAATGATGGCTGGATATTCGGTCGTAACCGACGTGATGTCGGTTCCCTGCACATCGATGAATTTCGTGGTCCCGCCTCGGATCTTGCCCGCCGAAATCTCCTTGCTGTCCACCCGGTGGCGGGATGGTGGAAATCTAAGTCGATTAAAGATGTGGGACAGAAAACGGCACGATTTGTGCTTGTCGTTGAATTGGATGCCGGTGCTGTTGAGGCCGATCTCTACACAGAAATCGAAGCGGCGATCGCGAATCTGAACATTGCCCAAATTGCAGTGTAGCGTCCAAGCGGTGCTCAGCGGCAAAGGCATTTTTCCTAGCTTTTGCGAAATGCTGCGCGCGACGCGGTACCTGCATCAGGCACTCCCGCTCTGTGCGGCAGCCCGTCGGGCCAGCCGATGCAGGATGGCTAGGGCATCGCAGGATGGACGCGGACTGGTGGTCCGCCGAAACGGTTGACGGGCGAGAGGCTCGGAGCGGAGCCTTTGCTCCGATCCTGAGCCTCCTTCGAGGCCGTGGGCATCATGCCCACGGGTCGACCTCAGCGATCACCTGAACCTCGTCGCCGTCGATTTCATCGGCGGGGACAGCGCCAAAGGTTCCATCCCCTGCCTGGAAGACGACGATCGAAACCATGAGCGTGGCGGCGAGGGAGGCGGCGAAGGCGTGAGCATCTTTACGGGACATCTGTTTGGCTCCTGTCTTGGAGGCGGGGGACCATCCCCCGCGCGACAGGACCCCGCAGGCCCGAAGACTGGCTGACATCACCGGGTGCGTTCGGCTCGCCCGAATCCACCCGGCGGCACGGGCTCCGCCCGCAGTCCGACCCCTCGCGGGTTGATCTCGAAGACAGGACTCGGGGCAAAGAAGGGAATGGCGAGCGGGGGATGGTGCCCAAACGTAAGGAGCCGGTTGTCCCGCTGATGCTTGTAACGCCACCAGCCTCCCGGCCAGGCTCTTGGTTGAAGACCTCCGTCTTGGGGGATGGACCCTTTGGCGCCCCGCGGTATCGCGGGACGGGTTGTGGTCGGTGAGAGGCCCGCCCGCGGACCTGCCCCTCACGCCATGTCAGGGCTCAGGCGGCCAAGTCCGTGCCCCCTGCCCTATCGCCGTCCTCGGCACCGACGATTTCGAGCCGCGCGTTGCGATAGCCTTCCCGCGCGATCCAGAGCTCGGCTGCGGTGATGGACTCCGCCAAATGCAGCAGCTCGGTGTTGCCGCCGAAGTCCACCAGCACGCGCACCTGTCCGGCTTTGGGTTCCTCGGCCACCTCGAAGATCAGCCGGCTGTCCGCCGAATGGCTGCGCATGATGGTGACGAGGATTACCCCATCCGAGGAGAAGTTCCCCTCGTGCAGCGTGAACGACGCCGGTGCCGTCCAGGTCGGATAGGCCCGCGACGGTTCCTTCTTCACGAGACGGCCGACGCCGTTCGATCTCTCCCAGGCTGCGAGCTTCTTGGTGAAACGTGCCGGCGGCTTGGGACTGCCGTCGGTGTAGCGGATCAGCGCCCCCAGTGGGGCTGTGTCGATGATGGTTGTTGCAGACATGATTCCTCATCCCGAATGCGAGAATCCGCATTCATCATATTGATATTATTGTATTTTGTGAGAGAGAGGGCGGGTTTCCCCGCCCCCGGATGGCTCAGATCACTCCGCAGCCATCATCGGCGCGACGCTCTCCGGCAGATCGGCGGTCAGGAAGGCCGGGAGATCAACCTCCTCGGGCTGAACCGCGTCTTCCCCCTGCCCTTCCGCGATCTCCTGGCCGTCCAGCGCGACCAGATCACCGCGGCGCAGAACCTCGGGCAACCAGCCGCTGCCCTTCAGAAGCCGCTCGGCCTCGGTGGCCATCTCGCCCTTCTTCAGATGGTCGAGGAGCTGCGCGGTCCCCTCGCCCTTCGCCTCGCGCACGGCCTCGAGGATCCGGGCCTTGGGCACACGGTTGAGATAGCCGTCGACCGTCGGCTCCCAGCCCGCTTCGACCATGTCGAGATCGACCGCGCGGGCCACGAGATGGGCATGCGACATGCGTCGGGCCAGGCCGGAGGCCGATATACCGACACCATAGGGGTTCACCTTCTCATGGAGCGCGTTGATCCCGAAGCTGAGGCAATGCGCCAGGAGTGCGAGACGGCTGCCCTGGTCGAGCACCGTCAGATAGTCCCAGAGCGCAGCATCATTGCCGAGGGGCAGATCGGCCTCCCAGGCCGCGTGACGCTCGTCGACCAACTTGGCCACCACGCTGTCCTTCAGATCGGGCGCCTGCGCCGACATGTAGACGTGACGCACCGAGGCTTCGAGACAGCTGCCCGACGCGGAGGAGGTGCGGAAGGTATCCGTGACGAACTTCAGGAGCAGGAGCGTCAGCGCCACGTCGGGGGAACGCCCAATGGCCTCGCGCAGAGCCAGGGTCCGGTGGGCAGTCAGTTCCAAAACTAGCCGCTCGGGCAGCGGCTTCAGTGCCCCGTCATCCTCATCCTCGGACAGGTCCGCGCCGATCGGCTGACCACCCGAGGTGATGACGGTTCCGCCACCAGACGACGCAGTGGGCTGCCATCCGGAAACACCTGCATCGCCGCCCTGCCCCATGGTATCCGCGTCACCGACGTTCTGGACCGCGGACTCTTCCCGCGGTTCGTCCTCGGGACGGACGTAGCCGCGATAGATCGTGAGACCTCCGTCCCGATCCAGCGTCACGAAGACACCCGCACGGGCGACCTCGGTGGGATCGAAGATCAGCGGCCGCTGCTCGAGAATCTCCGTCGCCAATTCAAGCTCGCCGAGCCGAGTGTCGATCTCCTCGGGGTATTCGTCTTGGCCCGAGTATTCCTCCTCGAACGCGCGATACTCCGCGAGCAGCGCCGCATGCGCCGCGCTCTCTTCCTCGTTCATCGGCGCGGGGTCACCCGCTAGGCGGCGCAGCCCGTGGCTGTAGCCATAGGGCAAGTCGGTCGAGACTTCGATCCACCTCCAGCCCTCGACCGCGATCGCCTGTGCCTCGGCGTGAAGCTTATCCGCGACCAACCGGTCGAGCAGGGTAGGGTCCCTGAGCCAGCCGCCAGCGTCGCTCTCGAACAGGTCGCGCAATACGACACCTCCCGCCGCCTCGTAGGCCTCCGTGCCAACGAAAACCGCGCGACGGTCAGATGCCCGAACCGCGGCCTCGGTCAGCATGCGCCGGATCGCATAGGGCTCCTTGTTCCAGGAATTCTTCACTGCGTCCCAGACCTGCACCTGGCGCGCGTGATCGGGGTTCACGGTGAAGGCCATGAGCTGTTCCAGCGTCACGCCGTCTTCGGCATAGACATCAAGCAGGGCAGGGGCCACGGAGGCGAGTTTCAGGCGCTGCTTGACGATCTGGGGCGTGACAAAGAAGGCCGCCGCGATCGCCTCCTCACCCTGACCTTTCTCGCGCAAGGCCTGAAAGGCGCGGAACTGGTCGAGCGGGTGCAGGGCGACGCGCTGCGTGTTCTCCGCCAACGAGTCGTCCTCGGCCAGGATTTCCGACGCAGCATTCCGCACGATGCAGGGGATCGGCGCCGTCTTCGCCAGCCGCTTCTGCTTCACCAGCAGCGACAGCGCCTGGAACCGACGGCCACCGGCCGGGATTTCGAACGTGCCGGTCTCGACCCCGTCAACGTCGAGCACGGGCCGGACGTTCAGGCTCTGCAGGAGCCCACGCCGCGCGATGTCTTCGGCCAGTTCCTCGACCGAGACGCCCGCCTTGATGCGCCGCACGTTGGACTGGCTCAGCACGAGCTTGTCGAAGGGGATGTCCCGCGAGGGAGACAGGGTGACTTTCTGGGCTGCTTTCGCCATCAGATCTTCTCCACGACGGGCACCGGAAGCCACTCTCCCGATCTCACTTCCCGTCACCCCTCAGCCTTCGGTCCTTTCCCTCTCATCGCCGGTCTTGACCGCGGTCAAGAAGTGCAACCAGGATGTTCTATGCGCGCAGGATCGTTTCGAAGTATGCCTCGGGCTGCCTGATCGCTTCGCCCTTCCCCAATAGGTAGTCCAAGATCAGTAGAAGGCGTCCAGCGCCGGCTTTCTGGAGGCCACGCATCAGTTTTTCTTGGCGTATTCTAAGCAATCGACCGATGTCGAAGAGAACGCGGTTGAGGGCTTCTCCTGTTTGAGGCGCGTCTGGAAAGAAGTCGGCGACATATGAGAAGTCTGTCCATGCCATTCTTGCAGGGTCGCGGTTCATGGATGGTCCTGCAATGCTTTCGTCAGCGCTGGTCTGCCTTGCGTGCCCGTCTTTCTTTATAAGTTCTTTTTTTATGGACTCTATCTGCCGGTCATTTTGTCCGTTTCTGGCGGACATTTCGCGCGTGCAATCATCGATGTGGGCTTGGTCGCGTGCTTGGATTTCATCTACGGGTGCGCCTGAACTCTGGCTCTCTCCGTAGCTTTGCGCGGTGTTGGCTCCGAGCTCGCGGAGACCAGCGATGATCTGCAACACTGCGTCGGCCGTTAGCGTTGCTCGTCGAAGGATGTTCCTGACCATTCCGAGGGAAGACAACCGTTCTTCAACGAGGCGCTCGTCTTGAAGGAGCGAAGCGCGCAGGGCCAGAGCTTCTGCCTTGAGGGAGCGAAGGCGTTCACGCTCTTCCGCGACCTTTGAGGCCTCGGCTGCGAGGGCGTCGTGGCTCTGTATCAGCGGGTTCAGGTCGATCCCAAACGCGTCCCGGATGATGCCCCCGTACCGAAGAGGGAAGCGTTTGCCGTTTGCCGAGTTCTTACGGTCGATGAGGCCGGCAGCTTTCAGGCGGCCCAAGCAGCGACGTAGGGTCCTTTCATCGATGCCGTTTGCGCGGTCAGACAAGGAGGCGTTTGAGGGGAACACAACGGTAAGCTTGAGTGTCGTCTCACCATCGGTGGCGTCCCGATCGCGGGGAAGAAAGCTGATCAGGGCCGTCAACACGGTGACGTCATTGCTCGACAGGCCAAGTTCCTTCCGGAGGGCGCGTACCGGTCCCAGAAGTTCATAAGTAGTAGGGCAGGCAATAGTTCTCCGTTCCGCCAGGGCGGTTGGTGTTTGGGATACATGTCTCATGCTGTTTCGGAAGAAAAAGCTTCCCCGGTCACCGCGAGCGGTGTTGAAATCGATTCGTTTTGGGGGTATCAATCAGGTGTCGAGACTGATTGAGGCCCTTCGGAAGCACCGCTTTCGGGGGGTCTTTCCTTTTCTAGCCGGTCCTCCTTTCGGTTTCTGCTCGTTGCTTTTGATGTCTTGACCGCGGTCAAGACACGGGGTCGTCACTCTGGGCCATCTTGACCGCGGTCAAGAAGCTCGCTGACCAGTTTCCGGACGGCTTCCTCAACGCGCGGGGCAAGATCAGCCTCCACATCTATGGTGATGCGGTTGCCCTTGCGGCCGATCTTCACGCGCTCACCTGGCTCAACCTTGGGTGTAGTCGCTTTGGTGGCCGTGAGGAGAGTAACCGCTGCGTCGAGCCGGTCTGGGCCCGGCAAATTACGGGGGATTTCGCGGGCAACTTCTTTGGTTCTTGCGACGTCCTTCTCACACAGTCTGAAAAGCTTCTCCCAGACCCGCCGACCAACGCCGTGTGCAGGTCCGATAGCCTGGATCAGCTCCATCGGAATGCCGGTCGCGATACGGTTCATCCGTGAGACGAGCGACTCGTCGACCTGAAGTGCCCGATACGCAATCGTCTGGGCATTCTTGCGTGTCTCGTCTGTTTTCCCAAGTTCCCGAATGATCCCGGCGACGAACAGAGCCCTCTCGATAAACGATGGGTCTTGGCGGGCATTGTTTTCCACGCCCTGGGCGATCAGTGCTTCCTCTTCGGTCATCTCCATGACCGTGGCGCGCACCTTCTGACCGAGTTCACGACATGCGAGAAGCCTGCGGCGCCCATAGACGATTTCAAGTGCGCCGTCCTGGGTTCGGCGGACAAGAACCGGTACCTTTTGCCCGTGCTCACGGATCGACGAGACGAGCTCCTCAAGGCCATCGCTCGGATCGATACGATCCATGACTGCGGACATCCGTACGGTGCTCGGGTCGATCAGGCGCGTGGCGTGTTTGTCTTCTTCCATCACGGATGCTTGCGCACGAGCGACAGTGGGGCTCGTGCGCTTCAGATCGAGATACGCATCCTCGTCCGACGTCGGCGCTTTACCCATCGCGTTCTTGAGTGAGTCCCCAAAGACCTTACGCGCCATGGCTACGCCCCCATGCCTTGAGGATTTCGCGTTCGACTTCGTCGGTCACGCGCGAAACGGATTCGATCGCGCGCTCGTACGTTCGGCGGTTCACGTCGCGAGGTTCGACCTCGAAGATGCTCTGCTGCGTGTTTGCTGCATCGCCCACCGCTGTTGATTTCAGGAACTCGGCCGACAGCACAGCATCCCCGAGGACTGTCCGAAGCAGAGACGAAATCTGAACCTGCGGACCGTCGGTGTTTTCGTATCGGGTAATCAGGACCCTCACGAAGTTCAGGCCATGCTCAGGGGCGTGTGCCTCGACGACGCCCATCAGGTTGCTCGCCATGCCCAGAAAGCTCGCCAGCGACATGACATCGAGCATCGACGCGTTTAGTGGGATCAGGACCCCGGTCGAAGCAAAGAGGGAAGAGATCACCGAGAAGTTCAGCTGCGGCGGGGTGTCGAAGATCACCACGTCATACTGGTTCAGGACAGGCTCAAGTGCCTCACGGATGCGACTGTGGAACGTGGTGGCGCCGTGTCTGAAGCTCAAGGCAACCTCAAACTCGTACTCCATGATGTCCATAGAGGCTGGGATCAGATCAACTGTCGGGAAGTTCGTCTTGCGAATGATCTCTGATGCGGGAAGTGGACCCTCGGACCGGATCAGATCGTAGGAGGTCGGCATATCCGGATCGAGCTCGGGAGTAACCCCGAACAGGTTTGTCAGGCTTGCCTGGCTGTCGAGGTCGATCAGCAAGACCCGGTAGCCGCGCAAGCCCAGCAGTTGCCCCACATGAGCGACAGTAGACGTTTTTGCCGAACCACCCTTCAAGTTGAAGATTGTCAGGACCTGACAAGGCTCTCCCGATCGTCTTTGCGGGTGTTCTTCCGGCTTGATCCTGCCGGTCTCGAGAAGGACGCGTTGGGCTTCGACCATCTCCTCGGCAGAGAAGCTGCGGCGGTTGCCACCCTCGAGGATGCCTTCCGGAAAGCCTTCGAGATTTGACACGTGATGGCGGAAGGTGTTCTGGTTGATCCTAAGCAGATCGGCTGCTTCCCGCATTGCGAAGCGACGGAGACCCTTCTGGGCATCCGGTGGGAACGTTTCCTGCGCATGTTCACGCAGCCGGCTACCGAGCCGCTTGGACATGACGTCGAATCTTTGAGATGCTCGTATCCCGCTCATCACTGCCCTCAAGTCTTTATTGTTTTGCAGACCTTAACAGTTTTGGCGGATAAATCTAGACCAAACCGTTGAGCGGCCTGGAGGCGTTGAGGCGGCCTATTTCTGGCGAGAAAAAATCTCGAAGTATCAGTGCTTTGGATAACCTAGTTCGCAGATCGCTTCAACAGTTCGTAGCGCGCGATGTGGTGGCCACAACATATATTGCGGATGCCTAAGGAGCGTGGATTATCAGAATCGCATCGCCGATTCCCGCGATTTTACTCAAGCAGCCCCAGCCTCTCAGCCCGCTCCAGCAGCATCGTCACGGAGGATGGCTGCCAGCTTGTCCGCCCGCGGGGCGTGCGCTCACGCATAGCTTCCAGCCGGTTACAGATCGTCTGAAGCGTTATGTCGGGATCCGCGCCCTTGATAGCCGCGACGATGGCGGGCAGACGGTCATCGGTTTCACGCCGCCCGGCGCGGCCCAAGACCGTCTCGGGTAGGAAGCCGTCGCGGACGTAGGCGTTCACTGCGCGTAAGAGTCGGCTCTGCGTCCACTGGCGCTCGCGGGGCAGGGGGCCGTTGACGATGCGCAATACGTCTTCCCAGGCCATGTCGGGCCGCAGGCGGCGGACATGGGGCAACCAGTCCTGCGCCGTCTCATTCAGGCGTTCCATGTAGCCGTCCTCCCGCGCCAGCCGCACCTTGCGCAGCGCGGCCGGATCGCGGGCGCGTAAGCCCGGGTTCCCGCCGATCCGCCCCTTGGTGCGCGCCGAGGCCAGCCCCGCTTTGGTGCGTTCCCGGATCAGGGCGCGCTCGAACTCTGCTGCGGCGCCCAGCACCTGCAGAGTGAACTTGCCCTGCGGCGAGGCAGTATCGATCGGGTCCGTGAGCGAGCGGAAGAAGGCGCCCTTGGCCGCTAGCCGCTCGATCAACTCCAGAAGATGCGACAGCGACCGCGCCAGCCGGTCGATGCGCACGACGACCAGCGTGTCACCCTTGCCGATCCGTTCCAGTACCCGCGCCAGCACCGGCCGCGCGCGGTTCCCGCCCGAAGCCTGCTCTTCATGGATCTCGGCGCAGCCCGCGGATTTCAGGGCCTGCGACTGGGGCAGGGGGGTCTGATCCTCGGTCGAGACGCGCGCATAGCCGAAAAGGGGCATCAAAACAGGCCGTTTGCAATTTCATATGTCGTCAATAAACGACCGGTTTGTCGCGCGTTCAGAGCCCAGCCGCCTTGGTCAGATTGATGCGGAATCTGTCGCGGCGGCGTTGATAGCGACGGGTCATTTCGGCTGAGGCATGGCCGAGTTGTTTCTGGACGTAACGCTCATCAACCTCCGCGGATGAAGCGAGGCCCGCGCGCAGGGAATGGCCGGAATAGAGCCGGATGCGCTCCGCCTCTGGCAGATCGGGGCGCAGGCCAGCCTCCCGCACCGTCTGCTTGATCAGCCGGGCGACATGCTTGTCGGACAGCCGCTCGCTGGTGGCCTTCAGACCGTTTCGGCTAACCGCGACGAAGACCGGACCGAAGTCGATGCGTCCGTAATGCAGCCATTGTTCGAGGGCATGGACCGGGCAGGTCTGCTCGCTGGAACCGCGCGCGACTTCGACCTCGCGCCAGCCGGTCTTGCCGCGCAGGGTGATCAGGACGCCACCTTCGAGGACCTCGACCCAGCCGCCGCTACCGGGCGTGTCATCCTTGCCATGATCGAGGCTGACGATTTCCGACCGCCTGAGGCCACCCGCAAACCCGATCAGCAGGATCGCCCGATCGCGCAACCCGCGAAGGTCGTGGGGCAGAGTGGCCAGCATGTCGCGGATGTCTTCGGGCAGGATCGCTTCCTTCTGCACCGGCGGCCGCGCATGCTTGCGGCGGATGCCGGCCAGCACAGAGGCGATATGGCGGTCTTTGCGGTCGAGGCGTTGCCCGCGCTGCGCATAGCCCCAGCCGAGGCCCGACAAGCGCCGGTCGATGGAGGCAACCGAGAGGGGTGATGCCGACTGCGACGGCGTTTTGCCCTGCGGTGCGGCCAGATCGGCGATATAGAGCCCGATCAGCTCTGGCGACGGGGGCAGGGGGTCGGTGCCGCGCATCCGGCACCAGCGGGCAAAGTGCGCCCAGTCTTTGGCATAGGCCTTCAGGGTATTTTCCGAAACGGCCTGACGTGCGTAGTCCAGAGCGGTTTTCACCAACCGGTCGAGCGCGCCAGACCCAGCGACATGGAAGGGCAGGGCGATGCCCGGGACTTCGCTCTCGTCAGCCTCGTCGGCAATACGCTGATTTGGCGGTGTTGAAGGGTATCTCTCGGGCGGATTTTCCATGCCGCTGAGCTTACCTTCTGTGCGTCCGATAATGCAATCTTATTGGACATAACGCAGACCGGCAGTGTGCGGCGGTTTGACTACTATTCTCTGGCAGAAAGCGCCGCTCTTCGATAGGCATGCTGGCATGCGGAACCGAACCCCTGCAATCACCGACGGCCCCGACACCGTAGCCCGGATGCCGGGTTGGATCACCTCCGCGCGCGCAGAAACCCCTGAAGATGTGGCCTTTTTGTCTGGTGCGGCCCTGGCCCATCTGCATCTGGTAGCTCAGAGCGAAGAACTGCCCCACGCCTTGTGGCGGGATCGGCTGGCTCTCAGGGCGGCAGAGCTCTGTGTGGGGCTCTCCGGACGGCGGGAGACTGCGGCGCAGCTGCGCGATGCGCTGCATCTGACACGTCCCGGTGATGATCCCGGACCGGCGGGCGGGATCCTCCGCCAATGGTCACGCGCGGTAGCGCGGCCGATCTCGGTGGCGCAGCTGGGCAAGGTGCTTGAGGGTGTTTCTCCAGAGCTGATCGCGCTTTGTCTCGAGGCGAAGGGAGTCACGCCGATCGCGCGGGCGGCGGCGGTGATGGAGATCGTGCTTTCTGACGCGCCACGCGCCGAAACGACGGCACTGATCCTGGCCGATGCTGCGCTGGCCCAGGCGACCGGATCGGAACATCTTGTGCCGCTGCTGTCTTTGGCGATGAAACCGCGCGACCTTGCGCGCAGGGGCGAAGACTTGCGGCTGGCCTGCCACCGGGCGGTCGTTGCAGGGGTCGGGGAGGCAATCCGTCTCGCTGCCGATCTTGCCAAACAGGCACGACGCTTCCGCACCGTGACGCCCAGACTGCGGGCCAGAGGCGCCGACCAAGCTGTCGACCTGTTTCTGAGCCGGGATGCGCTGGCACCTGCCACACTCAACTCCCTCATGTCTGACCGGGCCGCGCGGCGGTTGTGTGACCGTCTGGTCGAGCTTGGGGTAGTACGTGAACTGACCGGCCGCGATAGTTTCCGTCTCTTTGGACTGTGACGATGGCGCGGCGCGAGGAACCGGGCCTTGATCGCGAACTGTCTGACCTGCCGGCCGATCTCCGCTGGCGCGAATGGATGCGGCGGATCGAGGCAGTGCTGTTCGCCAGCGCAACTCCGGTCGCGCGCGAGGATCTGGCCAAGGTGGTGGGGCAGCGGGCCTCGCTCGATCTTCTGATCGCGGATCTGGCAACCGATCTGGAGGGACGACCCTATGAGGTCGCCCGGGCGGGCGGTGGCTGGATGCTGAGGACGAAGCCCGCCTATGCCCCGGCAATCAGGGCCGCCTCGGATATTGTCGGGCAGGATCTCGATCTGAGCGCATTCGATCTCGCCGTGCTGGCGGCGATCGCGTTGCACCAGCCGATCAGCCGGGACGGGCTGAAGGACATCTTCGGCAAAGAGATCAGCCGCGAGCTGATCCGGCGGCTGGCCGCGCGTGACCTGATCGGCACCGGCCCACGTGAACCCCGCCGCGGTGCGCCTTATACCTTCGTCACGACCGAGGCCTTCCTCGCCGCCTTCGGGATGCAGTCCCTCCGCGACCTGCCAGACCGCGAGCAGTCGGACGATGCAGGTCTGGCAGGCCTGTCGGCGCGCCCGGAAGTCTAGACGACGGTTCCGTCGCAAATTCTTCCGGCTTCTGATTACGCCCTTCCAGAGGACACAATTATGCTGCGAGCCCGGCGAAGACCGGCTCAGTTGGACCTGTCGGGTTTGGTGCCGCTCCTTTGACCACGTAATGTGCAGCAAAGGAGATGAGCTATGAGCACAGTCAGGACGGATGAATTTCGCAAGGATGCGGTGCGGATCGCACTGACCAGCGGGCTTTCGCGCCGTCAGGTTGCGGATGATCTGGGGGTCGGCTTATCGACCTTGAACAAATGGGTGAACGCACAGCGTGACACGGATGTGGTGTCGCCCGAGGATCGCGAGCTTGCGCGGGAGAACGAACGGCTTCGGCGCGAGATCCGTATCCTCAAGGAGGAGAGGGACATCCTAAGAAAAGCCACCCGGTTCTTCGCGAGTCTAAAGCCGTGAGGTTTCGGTTCGTGGAAGAACAGCGAGGGGCCTTTCCGGTCGACCGGCTGTGCCGGGTGATGAATGTCAGCCCGCGCGGGTTGCGTGCTTTCCGCAGTCGTCCAGCCAGTCGCAGGCAGCGCATGGATATGGTGGTTCTGGCCCACATCAAGGAGCAGTCACGCCTGAGCTTGGGCAGCTATGGCCGTCCCAGGATGACTGAAGAGCTGAAGGAGGTCGGTATCGATGTCGGGCATCGCAGGGTCGGGCGGCTGATGCGCGAGAACGGGATCGTTGTTGAAAGAACGAGGAAATTCAAAGCGACGACGGACAGCGACCACACATTCAACCTCGCGCCGAACCTTCTGGACCGTGACTTCACGGCAGATCGGCCCAACCAGAAATGGGCGGGCGATATCAGCTATATCTGGACCCGTGAGGACTGGATGTATCTCGCCGTCATCCTTGATCTGCACTCCCGGCGCGTCATCGGCTGGGCTGTCAGCAATCGCATGAAACGTGATCTGGCGATCAGGGCCCTGAAGATGGCCATTGCCCTGCGGTCGCCGCCGCGGGGCTGCATCTTCCACAGCGATCGCGGCAGCCAATACTGTTCACACGACTATCAGAAGGTCCTGCGCGAACACGGCCTGCAAGCGTCGATGAGCGGCAAAGGCAATTGCTATGTCAACGCCGCCGCTGAGACCTTCTTCAAGACCATCAAGGCCGAACTGATCTGGCGGCGCACTTGGGAAACCCGCAGACAGGCCGAGACCGCCATCTTCCAATACATCAACGGCTTCTATAACCCACGCCGTCGGCGTTCAGCATTGGGAGGCAAAAGCCCCTTGGCCTTCGAACGCCAAGTCGCCTAAACGAGCATTCGGGGCGGCACAAATACGTGACAGGTCCACTCTTCGCTCTTCACCGGCACGAAGCGCATCGTCGGCCTCTGCGCAGCTTCGCAGATCGCCTCGGCATCCGCCGCGTCATTCTTCTGGCGCTTGACGAAGGGCTTCACGTAGGCGGGAGGGATGAGCCGCACCTCATGGCCCGACCGCCCGATCTCGCGGCCCCAGAAATGGGCGCCGCCACAGGCTTCCATGGCGACGACGCAGGGCGGCAGCTGGCCGAAGAACGTCAGAACTTGGTCCCACCTCAACTTCTTCCGCAATACCCCTCGCCCAGAAGCGTCGGCCCCGTGGACCTGAAACACATTCTTCGCCAGATCGAGCCCGACCGTGATAATCTCCGACATGACCGCTCTCCTTTGTGGATCATCGCAGACCCACCCTGGCACATCGATGCCGTCGGGGGGCGGTCACATCATCAGAGCCGTTTCGAGGTGGCCTAGGAGATGAAAGAGCTGATGCGCGGGCTGCTCGGCTGACGTGGCCTGACGCAAGGGGGCGCGGCTCTCTGCGTCAGATCGCTTCAAGATTGTGGGCACTGCGAACTTCTGCACCCCAAGGTTGCTCCCTAGCCTGATCGGACCCCCGGACCAAACGGGGGGCCAACAGAATGAGGCATCATGCTGAAATACCTTTGCTTTACTGCGCTTGCCAGCCTGGCGACGCTGGCCCAGGCGGCCGAACAGCCGGTTTCCATCCCGGTGGGTGACAAGACCATCGCCGGGATCCTGACCCTGCCCGACGGCGTCGATCATCCCCCGGTCGTCCTGATGCTGCATGGCTTCACCGGACAAAAGGATGAATTCCCTATCGCGGGCACACAAACCGGCCTTTTCACCTTCATGGCAGACGAGCTGTCCAAGGCGGGCATCGCCTCGTTGCGCATCGACTTCGCGGGTTCGGGCGAAAGCTCGGGCGCCTGGGAAGACACGACCTTCACCGGCCAGACCCAGGACGCGATAGACGCCTTCGACTGGCTGCAGACCCAAGCCTCGGTCGATGGCCAGCGGGTCGGGGTCCTAGGCTACAGCCAGGGCGGGCTGGTCGGCGCACAGCTGGCCGGCGCGCGGCCCGAGGCCAAGGCTTTGGTGCTTTGGGCGCCAGTGACCAATCCGCTGGCGACCTATTCCACCATCATGGGCGCCGACAAGATCGCGGCGGGCCTTGCGGCGGGGGATGAGGACAAGATCACCGCCGACCTCTCCTGGGGCGGGCAGACCACGCTGAAGGGCAAGTTCTTCCACGAGATCCCGCTGATGTCGGCGGCGGGCGCCATCGCCTCTTACCCTGGGCCGCTGCGGGTCATCGTCGGGGCGAAAGAGACCATCGTCACCCCGCAGCCCATCGCGGGCAACCAGCTGTTGAAATACCATGTCGGGCCCGAGGACCTGGTGCTTCTGGACTCCGACCACGATTTCGGCGCGGAAACCTCCGATGCCATCGCCAAGGCGGACCTCGCGCCCAAGACGGTCGAGTGGTTCACCTCGAACTTCTGACCGATGGGGCACCGCTGCGGTGGTGCCCTAATTCACCGGAATGGCGATCTCGGTCAGACCCGCCTCGCGCGCCAGCTGGTAGACTATCTTGATGGCGCTTGCAGCGGTCTGTGTCGGCATGACCCGTCCCTTGTTGGGTGCCGCCATCTCCCTACGAGGAAGCGACCGGGTGGTCCGGGAATTGCGCCGCGCCTTTCCTCGGCATCGTCAGGTGATCGAGCGGACCCGTAGATTATCGCAGAACCTTGACCGGCGGCTTCCAGGACGGCCCGAGACAGGGCATCCGACCCGCGCTCACAGCACATGTAATGACCCGCCCAAGTGCATCCGAGAGCGCTCTGCGTGCGGCCCGGCAGGCCATCTCCGAACTTGGACCCGAAGCAGATCGTCAAGCTTCTGGCGCGGGCCGATGCAATCTGGAGGCGCTCAAGCAGTGTCAAATCCTGAAGCGTCGAGCCTGTGGATATATTGCAATTAAGGGTATAGAAGCGCTCCGAAATGCTCCGAATCCGCAGAATCTGTTTAATTAGGGTACAGTGACAGCCGGGGAGAGTCGGTTCCGGATATGGATGACAAGCCTATTTGGCTGACATCTCGATAAGGATCTCCGGACTAAGCGGGACTCCGTGTTCGGCCAATCAAACTATAGATAGAGTGCTTAAGTCCGCGTCCAAGTGAAATGCCAGTTAGAAGGCGTCTGGAGACACTGAGTCAGTACTGCGCAAATCAAGCTGCCGGTCCCAATGCGACGAGTTCCGCGTCTTTCAGATAGTTCTGCTTCATGAACTGCATGAAGTTGTCCCGGAACTGCCGGGTGTGCGCATGGGCCAATGCATCAGCGCGGGCCACGTCGCGGTCACGGATTGCGGCCAGCATTTCGTCGTGTTCATCCGTCAGCAGAACCTCCTCGCTTCCCTGCTCCAGATAGGCGAAGTGAAGGTGGAGCATGCGGCGGCCCTGGTTCAGCAGTCGCTCGTAGAAAGCGGCCAGATAGGGGTTCCGGCCAGCATGGGCGATCGCCATGTGAAACAGCATGTTCGTTTCGGACATCGCGAGATGCTCGCCTTTACCGACGGCCGTCACAAACTCCTTCTGCCGCCGGGCGATGGTTCTCAGATCAAGGTCACTGCGTAGTTCGGCGGCGAGCCGGGTATTCATACGCTGTGCGATGTCTAGCGCCTCGACATATTTCGGGAAGCTCTGCACGTCGATGGGCGCGACCACCGTCGAACGGTTTGACAAAGTAACAACCAGATCACCCGCGGACAACCGGACGATCGCTTCGCGCACCGGCGAACGGGACATGCTAAAGCGTTCGGCCAGCGAGCTTTCGTCCAGCACGGCCCCAGGCTGGAGATCCAGCGCCAGTATCTCGTCACGTAAGGTTTCATAGACGAATTTTACGCCTGTACCTTTGACACGTTTTGGTGCCGCGTCTTTGCCCATGCCACGACTCCCAGGACAGCTTGTCTGCGTACGATAGACCATGATCGACCATTGTGTCGACACGATACATTCATGATTTGGTCTGTCGTCACTATGTCCCTCGGCAAACCTTATCGACAACGACCCTAGTTGTGATGCGCCTCGGGAGTATGGCCCGCCGAAGACCCTCTACAACCGTTGGAATCGGTGGAGTGACAAGGGCATCTTTGCGCGGATGATGGACGGGCTGGCCTCCGAGGCCGCCGTTCCGAAGACGGTGATGATCGATGCGACTTACCTGAAGGCGCACCGCATGGCGACCAGCCTGCGGTCGAAAAAGGGGGGCCGAGTGACCAGAGGGGCCGTCTGATTGGCCGAACCAAGGGCGGCATGAACACCAAGCTGCATGCTGTCACCGATGCCGATGGCCGTCCGATCCGGTTCTTCATGACGGCAGGCCAGGTCAGCGACTATACGGGAGCGGCCACGCTTCTGGACAGCCTGCCTTCCGCTGACTGGCTCTTGGCCGACCGGGGCTATGATGCCGATTGGTTCAGGGAAGCGTTGAAAGACAAAGGGATAAAGCCCTGCATCCCGGGGCGGAGGTCGCGTGGCAAGCCCATCAAGCACGACAAGCGGCGCTACAAACGCCGCAACAGGATCGAGATCATGTTCGGGCGCTTGAAAGACTGGCGACGGGTCGCGACCCGCTACGACAGATGCCCGAAGGTCTTCCTCTCCGCCGTCGCCCTCGCCGCCACCGTCATGTTCTGGCTATGATGCCAGAACGAGTCCTGACCCTAAAGCTCGGATCCAACAGGCCACGATCAACCGTAGCGCGACCCGAAAAGGGCGCAGTTTTCATTTATCGGCCTGCCAGTGGCCGCGACCGGGTTGCGATTAGTGTGAGGGCGGCAACGTCAGCTCCATCTCGGTCGACAGCAGGCCGGCATACGTCTTCTTCCAATTGAAATAGGCCGCCTGGCTGATCCGTGCCTTGCAACAGATCTCCGCAACTAGCATGTGACTGGAACCTCAGGTCGATTTGATCATGTCGGCCGCTTTTTCCGCAATCATGATCGCAACCCCGTTCGTGTTGCAGGATACTAGGTTTGGGCCGACCGAATTGTCGCAGACCCGCAAGCCGAGGAGGCCATGCACCCTCAGTTGGCTGTCCACGACCGCCATATCATCTTTGCCGATCTTGCAGGTGCCCATTGGGTGCAGCGCGCCGTGGGCTTGACGTTTGACATACGTTTCTATCTCGCTGCGCCCGCGAGCTGTGCCGGGCGCATGTTCTCGGGACAGGTGGCGCGCGATGGCCGGCTGGGACATGATTTCCCGGCCGAACTCCACACCTTCGCACATGACGCGAAGGTCGAAGTCATCCTGAAGGTAGTTCGGCTGAATCCTGGGCGCATCAAGGGAGTCGGCGCTGCGCAACTGGACGGATCCTACCGAACGTGGCCGGGTCTGGCAAATGTTCAGCGTGGTGCCATAGCCACCTGGAACGGATCCAACCCCCGCCTCAATCCCTGCGCCCGGCATGAAACAGCATTGCAGGTCAGGCCGCCCCTCGCTGAGCGATGATTGGAAAAATGCACCGCCCTCGACAATGTTGGCCGTGCAGGGGCCGCGTCGGAACAGCAGGTATTCCAAACCCGCCGCAGCCTGCCAGCGCAATCTCTTGTATTTGTCATAGCTGTGGGGGCCGTTCACGGCGTGGATGATTGAAACTTCGACATGGTCTTGCAGATTCTGTCCCACTCCCGGCAAATGCCGCACTAAGTCGACGCCGTGGTGGCGCAGATGGTCGGCGTCGCCCACGCCCGACAGCATCAACAGCCGCGGGGAATTGATGGCTCCTGCGGCCAGGATGACTTCGCGGGCGGCGTGTATCACCGTTCGCCGTCCACGGACCAGCACTTCGACGCCGACAGCCCGGTTCCCCTCAAGTACAACCCGCAGCGCGCGCGCATTTACCCTGACCGTCAAGTTTCGGCGGCGTCTGGCGGGGTTCAGGTAGGCTATGGCGGCGCTGGAACGTCGGCCATTCCTTGCGTTGATCTGGTACAGACCACAGCCGTCCTGCATCCCCGAGTTGAAATCGGGATTGAATGTCAGCCCCGCCTGTTGACAGGCCTGCACCCAGATCTTGCTCATAGGATGGGTAAATGCCTGGTCCGAAACGGCAAGCGGGCCGTCCGTACCATGCAAGGGGCCCGCTAGACGGTCGTTTGACTCACAGCGGATGAAGTAGGGCAGCACCTCCTGCCAGCCCCATCCTTCGGCCCCAGAGGCAGCCCATTGGTCGTAGTCACGGGGCTGGCCGCGCAGGTAAACCATGGCATTGACCGAACTGCCACCGCCGAGCACCCGTGCCTGCACCATGCTGGGTTGCGCCTCTCCAATCTGGATAGCGGCCTGCTCCCAAGGATAACTCTGGACCAGATTGCCCTGCGCGGTCTTGTAGAACGCGACGGGCAGGTGGATCCACGGGCTCCGGTCGCTCGGGCCTTCCTCGAGAAGTAGGACCGTTGTCCCCTTGTCCTCGCTCAGGCGCGCCGCGAGAACGCAGCCGGCAGAGCCGCCGCCGACAACGATGTAGTCGTACATGGAGCGATCCTTTCGTAGAGATCAGCAAGCGGGGAAATCTACCGAAGGTGGCGCTTGCCGTACATTTATGGATCAGCAACTTGCGCGCCATTTCGCAGTAAGCCGAAATGGCGCGCAAGCTGACCGCACTTAAATGCTGGTGCGGGGCACGCAGCCGCTTCAGGGGCTGGTTTTCAACCTGATGAAGGCGGCCTTGGTGTCGATGAATTCCATCAGCCCTTCGATCCCGTTTTCCTTGCCCAGCCCGCTGTCTTTGAGGCCGCCGAACGGCAGTTGCGGCATGGTTTCAAGGAAAGTGTTGACGTAGATCGTGCCGCTCTCCAGCGCACGGATGACCTGCATCGCCTTGTTCAGGTCGCGCGTCCAAAGCCCGTTGGCCAAGCCATAGGTCGTGCTATTTGCGATGCGGATGGCATCGCCGACGGTCTCAAATGGGATGATCGTGGTGACTGGCCCGAAGATTTCCTCGCGCACGATCCGCATGCCAGGGGTGACATCGGCAAAAACTGTCGGCGCGACATATTGGCCCTTGGCATAGGTCTCTCCGGTCAGACGGATGCCGCCGGTCAGCAGCTTTGCCCCCTCGTTCTTGCCGCTGTCGATATAGGCCATCACCCGTTTAAGCTGGGTATCGCTGATCAGCGGCCCCATTTCGGTGTCGTCGTCCAGGGGCGCGCCAACGCGGATCTGCGCGGCCCGGTGGGCAACACGCTCCGAGAACTCGGCCGCGATAGAGGCTTCGACCAGAATGCGGCTGCCAGCACAGCATTCCTCACCCTTGTTGATTGTAAACCCGGCCACCGCGCCTTCGACCGCAGAGTCCAGATCGGCATCGGCAAAGACGATATTTGCACCCTTGCCCCCCAGCTCCAGGGCGACTGGGCGCAGATTTTGCGCCGAATGACCGGCAATACGGCGGCCTATGGCAGTCGAACCGGTGAAGGACATCATGTCGACATCCATGTGGGTCGACAGGGCCTCACCCGCGACGCTGCCCTGCCCGGTCACCACGTTCATCACACCATCGGGTAGACCTGCCTCTTTCAGAAGGCGGGCGAGCATCAGCGTCGTTCCCGAGGTCAGCTCGGCCGGCTTGATCACGACTGAACAACCTGCCGCCAGTGCATAGGGCAGTTTTTGCAGAAGACAGACGATCGGAAAGTTCCACGGCAGTATCAGGCCGACTACGCCGCGCGGACGATGGATAACCATACCCATGCTGTTCGGCCCGTTATCAGCAAAGATCTTGCCCGAGAGATTCCAAGCCAGCGACGCCGCATAGCGCACCAACTCAACACCCCAGCTGGTCTCGCCCCTTGCGCTGCGGATCGGCTTACCAGCCTCTACCGCCTCAAGCCGCGAAAGCGCCTCAAGGTCGCGCTCCATCAGATCGGCAAAGCGGCTCAGCACTTTGGCGCGCTCGCTGCCGGCCATGTCGGCCCAGCCGCCCGAGGCAAAACTGCGCCGCGCTGCTGCCACCGCCGCATCCACCGTGGCCGGGGTTGAGGCCGCGACCGAAGCGATCACCGTACCATCGGCGGGCGCCGTCCGGATGATTCGCTCCAGCCCGACGGCATCGGCTGTCTGGCCGTCAATCCAAGGGTCGTGAATCAGCATGTTGAGTTCCTTTGCTAGGCGAATCGGCAGGGCCGACAGAAGGCTGATTTGTAATAAGTAATATATATTTCAAGACCTTGAACGACTTTCTCGGTCTTTTGCAAAACTAGGATATTCTACTGTGGACAGGCTGTCGACAGTGTGTCAGCATAAATCCAAAGAAAATAAACAGCGGTCCTCAACAGGGAGAAAACGATGAAGTCGCATTGGACTACCGACCAGATCCGCGATGCAGCAGAAGGCAAACTGTCCCGCCGCCGCTTTATCAATGGTGCCGCCGCGCTGACCGGCGGTGCCGTCTTGGCGCCGATGCTCCCGGGATTTGCCCGGGCGGCGGGTGGCGAACTTAGCGTGATGGCCTGGGAAGGCTTCACCATGGAAACCGAACTAAAAGACTGGCTGGCTTCCGAAGGAATTACAATCAAGGCGTCGATCATCGGCACGCAGGACGATGTGAATGCGCGTCTGGTCGGCTCGACCCCGGTGCCCACCGATGTGTCCGAGTTCAATCAAGGTTACAACCATTTCTACGGCGACGAGCTGGCCATTACCACGCCGCTGGATGAGTCAAAGTTGCCGAATTATAACGCCGAGGAGACTTTTGCCGGCTTCTACAAGGCGCCGACTTGGTTCTGGGATGGCAAGTTGCATGGCGTGCCGTGGATATGGGGCCTGAACTCGCTGGTCTACAACCCTGCAGTTGTGCCCGAGCCCAAGAGCTACGCCGACCTTCTCAAACCGGAATACAAGGACAAGCTGGCTTTTGGCGACGACACGCTGGCAACCTGGCCGATGATCGCTCGGGTGGCGGGCTATGGCGACAAGTTCCCGAACCTGACGGTTGAAGAGCTGGACGACGCCTTTGCCCAGATGGACCCCTACCGCGCCCAGTGTCGGGTCTTTGCGGCGTCGAACGGCGACTCGATCAACCTCTTGGTCAATGGCGAGATCGGCGCGCTATTCTGCGGGTGGAGTGGTATCCCGAACGAAACCGCCAAGCAGGGCGTCGAGACGAAATACGTCATCCCGGCTGAAGGCGCGGCGATGTGGTGCGACGCGTGGTTCATCCCGACCGCCGCTACCAACACCGATCTGGCCCATGCTTATATCAACGCGACCCTTGGCGCACAGGCGCAGGCCGATGTCTGCAAGAACGTTGTCGGCGGTACGGTGCAAAAACCCGCGGTGGACAAGATGGACGACGCCACCAAAGGCCTCTTTGACTATGGCAACCTTGACGCCGTTTTTGCCTCCTCGCCGCTGCAGGGCATCCCGCCGCGTGAATCTGATGAATTTGCGACCTATGATCAATGGGTTGCAAAGTGGGAAGAGTTTAAACTGGGGTTCTGATCCCGCTCCCTGACTGGGATCCGACCTTGGTCGGATCCCCCATTTTCCAACATTTCGAAGGAAGCGAGCAATGCGCTGGAAGCGTACGTTGTCTGTTGTCGATTGCCACGCCGAAGGCGAAAGCGGCAAGGTCATAGTCGGTGGAGTCGGGCAGGTTCCCGGGCAGACCATGTTCGACAAGCGCGTCTTCCTTGAGACGCAGCGCGACGAGATCCGCAAGATGGTGCTTTTTGAGCCGCGGGGCGCGGTCTGGCACAACGCAAACATCATCCTGCCGTCGAACAATCCTGAAGCCGACATGGGCTTTGTGATCCTTGAATCCACCGAATACCCCGCGATGTCGGGATCGAATACGATGTGCGTGGCGACCGTGTTGCTGGAAACTGGCATTCTGCCGATGCAGGAGCCTGTGACCAACCTCGTGCTGGAATCGCCGGCCGGGCTGATCCGGGTTGAATGCCAGTGCAAGGACGGCAAGGTGCTGAAAGTCAAGCTGGTGAACCAGCCGGCCTTTGTCTACCACCGCGACGCCATGATCGAGGTGCCTGGGCTTGGCAGCCTGCGGGTCGATATCTCCTACGGCGGGATGACCTATACCTGCGTCGATGCCGCCGATGTCGGCATGCAGATCAAGCCGGACGAGGCGCGCGATCTGGTCGATCTGGGCCAGCGCATCAAGACCGCCGCCGCCGAGCAACTGCAGGTCGAACACCCCGAAAACCCCGCCATTCCCGGCATCACCCAGACCGTCTTCTGCGGCCCTCTGCGACGCGAGAACGGCGTGGTGCGCTCGAAGAACGCCGTCATCGTCTCGCCCGGGCGTTGCGACCGCTCGCCCTGCGGCACGGGATCTTCGGCGCGGCTGGCGCTGTTGCATGCGCGCGGCGAGCTGGCCCTAGGCGAGACCTTCATCCACGAGTCGATCATCGGCAGCGAGTTCGCCTGCAAGGTCGAGGCGACCACCAAGGTCGGCCCCTATGAAGCGGTGATCCCCTCGATCGCCGGGCAGGCCTGGATCTCGGGCCTCTACCAGATGGGCTTGGACCCGACCGACCCCTATCAGCAGGGCTTTACCCTTTCCGACACCTGGTTCAGCGCGCTCTGACGCCGCGACCCTTTGACAATAGGACAGATCATGAAACTTGAAGGCGTCATCACCGCCCTTGTCACCCCCTTTACCGAGGCGGAGGACATCGACTTCGACAACTTCGGCAAGCTGATCGAAGATCAGATCGCCAATGGCGTGAAAGGCTTCGTGCCACTGGGATCGACCGGCGAATATTACGCGATGAACAGCGAGGAAAAGGCCTCGGTCCTGAAGTTCGTCAAGGAGGTCGTCGGCGACCGCGTCCTGTTGATCGCCGGCGGCAATGCCGGGTCGACCCGCGAAGTCATCGGCAACGTCCGCGTCGCGGCGGAATTGGGCTATGACACCGTGCTGCTGGCCCCGCCCTATTACTCGCTGCCCAGCCAGGAAGAGCTTACCGCCCATTACCGCAAGATCATCGACACCGTGCCGGTCGATCTGGTGCTGTACAACTACCCGCCCCGTGTCGGTGTCGAAGTGGGGTTCGAGGTGATGGATGCCTTCAAGGACGATCCGCGCGTCATCGCGGTCAAGGAAAGTTCGGGCTCGCTGGCGCGCGCCATCGACATCAAGACCCGCTACGGCGACAGCTATCAGCTCAGCTGCGGCTCGGACGACGTGGCGCTCGACTTCCTGATCTGGGGTGCGGGCAGCTGGATCTGCGGACCGGCGAACTGCTTCCCCAAGCAGACCGTGGCCATGGTCGACGCCCATGCCCGCGGCGACATCGCCGGCGCGCAGGCCGTGATGCGCAAGCTCTACGCCGCCATGTCCAGCCTTGAGACGGGCAAGTTCGTGCAGAAGGTCAAGTATGGCTGCGAACTGGCGGGCATCCCTTGCGGCCCGTCGCGCATGCCGCTGATGCCGCTGACCGATGCTGAAAAGGCCGGGTTCCGCAAAGCCTTCGAAATCGCAACGGCCTGAGGCAGAAACTGAGGAGGCGCGCAATGACGGCCAGCGAATATGACTACATCGTGGTGGGCGGCGGTTCAGCCGGCTGCACTGTAGCTGCGCGCCTTTCGGAAAACCCAGATATCTCGGTCCTGCTACTTGAGGCAGGGCCGAGCCGGGGCGGCATACTCGACTACTGGAAGATCGAGATGCCCGCCGCTTTCGATCATGTCTGGCGTAACCCGAAATACAACTGGATGTATGAGGGAGAGCCTGAGCCGACGTTGAACAACCGTCGTGTCTTTCAGCCCCGCGGCAAGGTTCTGGGCGGATCGTCCTCAATCAACGGGATGGTGTTCCTGCGCGGCCATGCGCTCGACTTCGAACGCTGGGTAGAAGAAGGCGCGGCGGGATGGTCCTGGCGCGAGGTGCTGTCTTACTTCAAGAAGCTTGAAACATGGGAAGGTGGCGAAACCCAGTATCGCGGCGGGTCGGGTCCGGTCGGCGTCAAGCGCGGCAGCCTTGATTGCCCGCTTTATGAGATCTTCCTTGAGGCCGGGCAGCAAGCAGGTTTTCCGATCAGTGACGACATCAACGGTCGCCAGCAGGAGGGCTTTGCTGCCCTGCAAACCAATGTCCGCAACGGCGTGCGGTCATCTTCGGCAGAGGCCTACCTTCGCCCGAACGCAGGGCGCAAAAATCTAACAGTGCTGGATTGCGCGCTGACCACGGGCCTGATCGTCGAGGGCAATCGTGTGGCGGGCGTCCGCTTCAGCCGCAGCGGAGAGAACCATGAAGCGCGATCGGGGCGGGAACTGATCCTGTCGGCCGGCGCGATCAACTCGCCGCAGATCCTGATGCTGTCAGGCATCGGCCCGGCGGCGCAACTGGCCGAGCACGGGATCAAGACGCGAGTCGATCTGCCCGGCGTCGGCGAGAACCTGCAGGATCACCCGCTTGTCTACATGAAATTTCGCATCGACAAGCCAGTGTCGATGAGCCGCTATATGCGTCCTGATCTGATGGCCCTTACCGGCGCGCGCTGGATCACGACCCGCAGTGGGCCGGGGGCCTCAAACAACGTCGAGACCGTGGCGATGATGCGATCTGATCCGTCGGTGCCCCACCCTGACATCGAGATTCAGTTTCTGCCCGTGGTGATGGACCATGACTATGGCGTGAAACCCGGACTGCACGGATTCACCTACTGCATCGGGCCGACGCGGATCGAACGTGGCGGCTGGGTTCGGCTTGGCTCCAGCGACCCCAGGTCACGGCCGCGCATTCTGTCGAATTTCCTGTCGACCGACCATGACCTCAACCAGATGCGGAAATCGGTTGAAATGGGGCGCTACATTGCATCACAACAGGCCCATGGCGGGCTTGGCGTGACCCAGATGGAGCCGAACGGCAGGTTGCAGAGCCGGGCCGAGATTGATGAATATCTGCGCGAACATACCAACGGCGACTTTCATTTGTCTGGCACCTGCAAGATGGGACGCGACCGCATGTCGGTGGTGGACGAACGCCTGCGCGTCCATGGGATTGAGGGGCTTCGGGTTGTCGACGCCTCGGTCATGCCATCGATTGTTTCGGCCAACACGAACTGCACGACGATCATGATTGCCGAGAGGGCTGCCGACCTTATCCTTGGTCGCAGCCTGCCACCTGCCGACGTGCCGGTTCCGACTGGTGCCCCCCTTCACGAACCCGCCTGAACCGGAGACATGGATGAGATGGTCCTTCCCCTCCTTTGATCGCCGTCAGCGCAGCGGCCTTGCGCTTGCCGCGCCGACCGCAGTGTTTCTGGTGATCTTCTTCGTCGTTCCGGCGGCGGTGCTGCTTGTCTACAGCTTCTGGATCTCGCGCAGCTTCCAGATCACGCCAACGCTGACGCTAAGCAACTATCTGCGCGCACTCGGCAATGCCGGGATGTGGCTGTCGATGTGGAACGGCGTCTGGATCGGCGCATGGACGGCGGTTTTTTCGGTAGCCCTCAGCTTTCCGGTGGCTTGGTACATCGCCTACCGGACCCGATCGAACGCCATTCTCTATGCTGTTCTGCTGTCCTGGTTCTCCAGCTATCTGGTTCGGATATATGCGTGGCGGACGATTCTTGGCACCTCGGGACTGATCAACTCGACACTGATGCAGCTTGGCATGATCGATCAGCCGCTGTCGTTCCTGATCTTCAGCCGCACGGCGGTGATCGTGACGCTGGTGCATCTGTTCGTGCCATTCACTCTGCTTCTCTTACTCAGCGCGCTGCGCAACGTGCGGACCGATTATCTGGAAGCGGCCCGCGATCTGGGGGCGTCTTGGCGGCAGTCTTTCCTGCGGGTGGTGGTACCCATGGCCTACAAGGGGATCGTCGGATCGTTCATGTTCACCTTCATCCTTGCCGCCGGCGACTTCATCAGCCCGCAACTGTTGGGGGGGCGTGAGGGGGTGACCACGGGTCTGCTGATCTCGAACCAGTTCCGCCAGACCGGCAACTGGTCCTTTGGTGCGGCGCTGGCTTTCATCCTGCTGGGGGTCTTTCTGTTCGCCTACTTCCTTGTGGCGCAGTCGATGCGGCTTGGACGGCTGTCCCCTGGTCTCCGCTTTCATCCGACCCTGCCGACTCAAGAGAAAGCCTGAGAGGTTCCCATGGTCCTGCGCACCTATGTCTGGCTTTACCTGCTGTTCCTGTTCGGCCCGCTGGCTGTTATCACGCTGTTTGCCTTCCACTCCTCCCCAGCGTTGAGCTTTCCCTTCGAGGGTTTCAGCCTGAAGTGGTTCAGGGCTATTCTGGACGATCCGCAATTCCTTGCGGCGCTGAAAAATTCGACCATCGTTGCGGTTGCGGCGTCGGTGTTGACGGGAATACTTGGCACGCTTGCGGCCCTTGCCCTGCCGCGTCTGCCGAAGCGGTCGTTGGCCACATTCAACATGCTGACCTTCGCGCCGATTGCCTTGCCCGGCCTGTTTCTTGGCATTGCCCTTCTGGCCCTGTTCGAGCGACTGGGAATCTACCGCTCGCTTTGGACCGTGACCATCGCGCATACGCTGTTCACGCTGCCGTTCTTCATCGAGACGGTCCGGTCGCGGGTCGCCTACTTCGACGCAAGCCTTGAAGAGGCTGCTCGTGATCTGGGGGCGACGCCCGTGCAGACCTTCCGGCTGGTGACCCTGCCGATCCTTTTCCCGACGCTGATGGGGGGGATGCTGTTGTCCTTTGCGCTGTCCTTCGACGAGGTGGTGATCACTGTCTTTGTCGTGGGTGAAAAGAATACCCTCCCGTTTTACATCCTGTCGATGATGCGGCGCACTGTGAACCCGACCATCAACGCGGCCTCGGTTCTGGCAATGGGCCTGTCACTTGCAAGCCTGCTGCTGGGCGGCCTTTTCTTCCTGATGCAACGCCGCCGCGCTCAGGCGCGCCGTGCGGAAAACGAATGAGATTGTGAATGGAGGCGGCCATGTCCACCCAAACTCTTCCCGTGCCGGACCGGACGTCGATCATTTCGATGCAGGGTCTTGAAAAGAAGTTCGGCACCTTTACGGCGCTGCGCGACATTGATCTTGATGTGCGCGAGGGAGAAATCTTGACGTTCCTTGGCCCCTCTGGCTGCGGCAAGACCACGCTGATGCGGATCATCGCCGGTTTCGAGGACCCGACGGCGGGCAGCCTGCAACTGCGGGGGGCCGACATGCGTCGGCTTCCGCCTGAAAAGCGCCCGATCAACATGGTCTTTCAGCGCTATGCGCTGTTTCCACATCTGGATGTCTTCGACAATGTTGCCTTCGGTCTTCGGCTGAAGAACTGGCCAGCGGCAAGAATTAACGAACGCGTCGGCCGGATGCTGAAGATGGTCCAGATGGACACGATGGCGACCCGTTGGATTCACGAACTTTCAGGCGGGCAGTCGCAGCGTGTCGCGTTGGCCCGCGCGCTTGCCAACGAGCCGCAGCTTTTGTTGCTGGATGAACCTCTGGCCGCACTTGACCTGAAGATCCGGCATCACATGCTGTCCGAGTTGAAGCGCATTCAGCGCGAAACCGGCACTACCTTTGTCTATGTGACCCATGATCAGGACGAGGCGATGATCCTGTCATCTCGGATCGTATTGATGAACCATGGGCGGATCGAACAATTGGGCACACCAGACGAGCTCTATTTTCATCCTGTCTCGCTGTTCGCGGCCAAGTTTCTTGGCGAAACGAATATCTTGCCGGCCGAAGTGCGCAGCGGGGCGGGCGATGATGCCGTGCTGGAGGGACTGGCGGGCCGCATGCGGGCATCGCACCTGCCCAAGGGGCTTGCAGATGGACAAAAAGTTCACGTTTCGATCCGACCAGAGACCGTGAGCCTGAGCGACAGCACCGTTGGCACTGCGCCGGAGATCAACGGCGCTTTGGCCGAGATCACCCAGATTCAACCGATCGGCAGCCGGGTAGTCTATACCGCAAGGCTGGACAACGGCACTGAAATGCGGTCGCAAACCGTGCGCCCGCCGGATGCCCTCCCACTGGCTATGGGCCAGAAGGTTCATCTGAAGTGGAGCGAGGCTGCCGTTGCAGTGTTGACCGCATGACACAGGCTTTGCGAGCACGTGCCGCCCGTGTCACAAAGTCAGTTCAGAAGGCTGGCGGGACAGAGGATCAGCGCATGGATGAGGCAGAAGAGACCGAGATCGTTCGCGGCCCGCGTGGCAGCAGCGCCTCAACCACCTATGAGACATTGCGCCATGAGATCCTGACCATGGTGCTGAGGCCCGGTGAGGTGCTGGACGAGGTCAGCCTGTCCAAACGTTTCGGCATGTCACGTTCGCCCATCCGCGAGGCTATTGTGCGGCTGTCAGGCGAGGGGCTGGTGACGGTTCTTCCAAACCGCAGCACGATCGTGTCAAACCTCGACATTGGCATGCTGCCAGCTTTTCTCGATGCCCTGGAACTGACGCAGCGGGCCGTTACTCGGCTGGCCGCCACCCATCGCACCGCCACCGATCTTGAAAAGATCCGCACCTATCAGGGAAAATTTGCCGAGTATCAGGCGGCTTCCAACTTGTCCGAGATGCTGGCTGCGAACTACGAATATCATATGGCCATCGCCGAGGCCGGTCGGAACAAGTATTTCGCCATGCTGTATGGTCGCCTGCTGGATGAAGGCAAGCGACTGATGCACATGAATTACTCGTTCGAAATCATGCCTCAGGGTGACGGTCGCGCCTCGCTGGCCGATGAACATGCCGAAATCACGGCTGCCATCGAAGCCAGGGATGCGGATCGGGCAGAGCGGCTGGGCTATGAACATGCCGTTCTGTTTCGCAAGCGTGTTCTGCGGCATGTCATGTCGTCAGAACTTGCTGACGTCACCGTTAAATCGTCGGGCTAAGGCCCGAAGCACAGCCGCCAAAACGGGCGGCGCATAGCAAGAGGGTCAGATGGACTTTTCGGGCAAAAAGGTTGTCGTAACCGGAGGTACGACCGGGATTGGTCTGGCCACGGCAAAACTGTTCGCGGCGCAGGGGGCCGAGGTGCTGTTGATTGGCAACGATCCGGGGCGGGTGGATGCCGCTGTCGCCAGTATCGGGGGGGGGACGCAGGGGCTTGCCATTGACGTTGGCCGTCCGGTGCTGCTGTCGGCGCTGGCGGACCGTATCAAGGCCACTGGCGGGCGTGTCGATGTGCTGATCTGCAATGCTGGCGTCTGCCTGACTTCTCGGATCGCCGAAGTTAACGAGGCAACCTTTGATCGCGAGATTGACATCAACCTCAAGGGGGCGATTTTCACCGCACAGACCTGCCTGCCTTTCATGCAGTCCGGCGGCGTAATTCTGTTCACTACCAGCGCGAATGACGTCCTGGGAATCCCCGGCCAGCTTGTCTATTCGGCAACCAAAGCCGCGCTGCGATCCGTCGTGCGAACGCTTGCGGCCGAACTCGCGCCGCGGGGCATTCGGGTCAACGGCGTAGCGCCTGGGCCGATCGACACCCCGATCTTTGACAAGTTTTCGTCCGACCCCCAGGTCGTCGCCGATGCCAAGACCTTCGAGGCTGGTCTGACCGTCGCAGGCAGACTTGGACGTCCCGAGGAGATCGCGGAGACCTTCGCTTTTCTCGCTAGCTCCCGTGCGAGCTATATCAACGGCGCTGACTTGCGGGTTGATGGCGGATGGGCCGACATCTGACCCAGATCGGTTCTTCAGGCGCTGCGCGGGCACTATCTGGATTACGACGCCACTAGATCCGCACCCCTTGTCGAGGTGGAATTCTAGTATCAAGAATCATTGTGGACACATAGTCGACATTGTGTCAGCATTGATTTGAGGGCATAGGCGCAATGCAACACACTGCCGCGCGGCCGCCGCTGCCGCAGGCTCTGACAGGGACGGGATATGACCAAGACGCTGGAAGATGTTGATGTTCTGATCATCGGCGCCGGGCCATCAGGTTCCGTCGCCGCCCATACGCTGGCGATGGCGGGCATGAGCGTGGTCTGCCTTGAGCAGGGCGACTGGATGAGCCCGAACGATTATCCCGGCAATCGACCAGAGTATGAACTGCTGCAGCAGACCCAGTGGAATCCCAATCCGAACACGCGCCAGCGCCCCGCCGATTATCCGCTGAACGTCAGCGAGTCCGATCTGAGTCCGATCATGTTTGGTGCGGTTGGTGGTTCGAGCATTCTGTTCGGTGCCCACTGGTTGCGGCTGAAGCCATCAGACTTTCGGCTGCGCACGCAGGACGGCATTTGCGATGATTGGCCGATCTCGTATGAGGAGCTTGAGCCCTTCTATAGCCGCATCGACGCCTTTCTGGGTGTTGCGGGCCTTGGGGGCGATCCGGCCTATCCGCCGCAGGATTATGAGATGCCGCCCCACCCGCTGGGCAAGGGCGGCGTCCGGATGGCGCAGGCAATGAATGGCCTTGGCTGGCACTGGTGGCCTGGGACGCAGGCCATTCCGACCTTCAAGCACAAGAATCTCGCCCAATGCGTGCGTTGGGGTGTCTGCGAGTCCGGCTGTCCCGCAGGCGCCAAGGCGTCGTTTGATCTGGGCTACTGGCCCCATGCGGTGGTTGCCGGGGCACGGCTGGTCACTGGTGCCCGCGTGCGCGAGGTGACTGTGAACGCAAAGGGCAATGCCGAGGGCGCAATCTGGATCGACCGCAACGGGGCTGAGCACCTGCAAAAGGCGCGCATCGTCATTTTGGCGGCCAATGGCATCGGCACTGCGCGGCTTTTACAACTGTCCAAATCTGCCGCGTTCCCCGACGGGCTTGCCAACGGCTCGGGCTTGGTCGGCAAAAACCTGATGTTGCACCCGAATACCGAGGCGGTGGGCCTTTATGATGACGACGTAGAAGGTTGGCGCGGACCTGCGGGTCAGCTGATGTATTCGCTCCAATTCTACGAGACCGACGCCGCACGTGGGTTTTATCGCGGCGCCAAGATGAACCTGATGCCGCGCCCGGGTGTGCTTTCGGTCCTGCGCGAATTTGATGACCTCCCGTTTGAAGAGCGCTGGGGGCAGGCTATCCACCATCTCGACCGCTATGCAGGCCACGCCCTGTCTTGGGCAGCCAATATCGAGGACTTGCCTGAAGAGAGCAACTGTATCTCGCTGGATCCCGATCTGAAGGACAGCGATGGCATTCCGGCACCTAAGGTGAATTACCGGATCAGCGAGAATAGTTGGAAAAGCATCGACTACATGCTGGATCGCATGGTCGAGATGCATCAGGCGGCGGGGGCAAAGCACATCTTCCGTCACCGTCTGTGGACCGAGCAGCCGGGCCATCTTCTGGGGACCGCGCGCTGCGGTAACGATCCCCGCCAATCAGTGGTCGACCGCTGGGGCAGGGCGCATGAAGTGCCCAATCTATTCATTGTAGATGGCAGCGTTATGGTGACCAGTGGCGCCGTTAACCCAACGGCGACAATTGCCGCATGGGCTTTGCGGACCGCCGAGCACATCATTGAAACCAAGCGCGATTTCATAGGGTGATGCGATGATGAAACCCAACTTGACTGATGCTGAACTGTCGCGATTGAAGCAGCTTGGAGATATTCTGATGCCTGCCGGCGGCAGCAAGCCGGCGTTCTCGACCGTGCCGGAGATCGACCGTCTGCTGCAGGTCGCAGCCGGCGCCAGCGGGGCATCGCAAGAGAGCCTGACCAAGTCGATCAGCGATCTACCCGATTTTAGCGATCTGGCCGGGGTAAAGATTTATGCCGAATGCGTTCCAGCCAACTTCGCCCTGCTTTCACGGATGATCAGCGGCGCTTACTATATGGCCCGCGATGTCCTGCTTGCGTTGAACTATCCGCTTGAGCGGAGAAATCCCGCGGGCGTCAGCGATTTTGCAGACGAGTACATGACGGGCATTCTTGATCCGGTCATGGAAAACAATCGCGGTGCACCATGAAAAATCATCGGGGCCCCAAGAGCACCCACACAGGACCAAAATCTGCTCTTGCCTGCGAGGTCGGGCAGATTGACCATATCTGAGGAAATCATGCAGACACAGCTTTTCATCAACGGTCAATGGGTTGCCCCGGTTCAGGGCGGCACCCTGCCGGTGATCGACCCGGCGACCGAGGAGGTGTTTCACCACATCCCCGCCGCCACCGCCCCCGATGCCGAGGCCGCCGTGGCCGCCGCCCGCGCCGCATTCGACCATGGCCCCTGGCCGCGCCTGACCGGCAAGGAACGCGCGGTCTACCTGCGCGCCATGGCCCAAGGCATCCGCGACCGTCTGCCCGAACTGGCCCGGCTGGAGGTGCGCGACAACGGCAAGCCCCTGCCAGAGGCGGAATGGGATCTGGGCGATGCGGCGGGCTGTTTCGATTATTACGCCGATCTGGCCGAGGAACTGGATGGGGAGGTGGAACCCATCGCCCTGGCCGACGGGCGGTTCACCGCCAAGGCGGTGCGCGAACCCTTGGGCGTCGCCGTGGCGATCGTGCCATGGAACTATCCCCTGCTGATGGCCTCGTGGAAGGTCGCCCCCGCGCTGGCCGCTGGCTGCACCATGGTTCTGAAACCGGCCGAGACCACCTCGCTGACCGCGCTGGAGCTGGGGGCGATTGCCACGGCGGCGGGTCTGCCGCCGGGGGTGCTGAACGTGCTGTCGGGCAAGGGGTCGGTGGTGGGGCAGGCGCTGATCGACCATCCGCAGGTGGACAAGGTGGCCTTTACCGGGTCCGGCCCGGTGGGGTCGCGCATCATGGCGGCGGGCGCGCGCGACATCAAACGCGTGTCGCTGGAACTGGGCGGCAAATCGCCCTTTGTCGTCTTTGCCGACAGCGACATAGAAAAGGCCGTCGAATGGATCATGTTCGGCATTTTCTGGAACCAGGGGCAGGTTTGTTCGGCCACCAGCCGAGTGCTGGTCGAACGCGCGCTTTATGCGCCCCTGCTGGCGCGGCTGGTGGAAGAGGCGGGCAAGATCAGCATCGGCAACGGTCTGGAACCCGGCACCCTGCTGGGACCGCTGGTCAACAAGGGGCAGTATGACGATGTGCTGCGCCATATCGAGCGTGCCGTGGAACAGGGCGCGACGGTCGCCTGCGGTGGCAAGGTTGCGGGGCGGGGCAAGGGGTTTTGGGTCGCGCCCACCGTGCTGACCGATGTGCCCCTGACGGCCGACGCATGGGTCGAGGAAATCTTTGGCCCGGTGGTCTGCATTCGCCCCTTTGACACCGAGGATGAGGCCATCGCACTGGCCAATGACTCTCGCTTTGGTCTGGCGGCGGCGGTGATGTCGGCCGATGACGCGCGGTGCGAGCGGGTCGCGGCGGCCTTCCGCGCCGGGATCGTCTGGATCAACTGTTCGCAGCCCACCTTCACAGAGGCCCCCTGGGGCGGCTACAAACAGTCGGGCATCGGGCGCGAGCTGGGGCGTTGGGGGCTGGATAACTATCTGGAAACCAAACAGATCACCCGGCTGGTCAGCAACGACCCATGGGGGTGGTACATTAAGTGACGGCAACTTACGTTGACTGCAATGAGCTAGCTTTCTCTTACGGGCAAGATCACCGACCTTGATGGCGGTATTTTCCTGCTCGATCGAGACGAGAGCATAGCGGCATCCTGGGGCTTCCGGGGCATCATCGCCCGCTGGAACCGCAAGCATGCCAAAGCCGTCTATGTGCCATCCCTCATGCAGTTGCCGCCGCCGGAGTAAAGGTAAGGAGCGGTCGTGCTGCTCTGCGAGGGCTCCGACGTTCTGCTGCTGGCGGCGTTATCAGCGGGAAGAGTTTACTGTGACCGTGGCAGCCAGATCGAAGATACCAGTGTTGATTTCCGTATGGAACTGACCCGGGTTGTCCATCTAGAATTGATCCACCTCTAAGCTATGCGGAAGGCCTCATAGCTGGGTCGAGGCATGTGCGGATTCCTTTTTCCTTTGGGCGGTGGCAACGTCAGCTTCAACTCGGTCGGAAGCAGACTGGTATACTTGTTCCTCCAGATGAATTGGGTGGCCTTGCTGATCCCTGCCTTCCGGCAGATTTCCGCGACCTGCGTTCCGTCTTCGCGCTGCTTGATGATGAATGTCTTTGGGGCATCCGACCCCGCTCCTCGCCCAGCCAGGAAAGCGTAGTGGAAAACTCCAACTTCAAACGGCCCAATTTCCGGGGATCAGATCAATGTGCTACAGCCCGAAGACGCTGGTGACGCCCCGGATATGCTGTGCCATCGCATCTGCGGCGCGATCCGCGTCACGTTGCGCGATAGCATCAACGATCCGGCTGTGCTCTGACACCAGTCTGGCGTGAACTTCCGGCGAGAAGGTGGAATCCTTGAGTCGCGCCCAACCCTGCTCCATGCGCACGGCGTTAAGCTGTTCAAAGAACGCAAGATAGAGTTCGTTGTTTGAGGCGCGGACGATTTCATAGTGCAGAAGCCCATCCCACTTTTCAAAGTCACGCCCCGATTTCGCATCGGCGCCGTTCTGGTTGAACTGCTGCATCCTGCGGATCATCATCGGTGTCGCCCGCATGGCCGCCAGCCGTGCCAAGATCGGCTCAAGCCCGGCGCGCACTTCCAGAATTTCGGCGGGACTTGTCCTGACCGACAGATCAGCGGTAATGGCAGGGGTCGTCGGCGCCGCCTGTCTCAGGAAGGTGCCATGGCCCTGCCGCCTGACGATAAGACCTTCGCCCTCAAGGATTTCCAGCGCTTGGCGAAGCGTGCTTCGACCGACGCCGAGAACCTCCATTAGTTCCCGCTCTGGCAGAAGCCTGCCGTCGGCGAGGATCTCGCTTTCAGATGCATCGAACTGCGTGCGAAGCTCCTCAAGGATACGAGACACGCTGCCAGTAGTCGGTGTAAAAGTCATTCTTGCTTTGCCTTGGCTTGAGGCTGAGATAATGCAATGCGCCCGGCTGTCACTGCAAGCGGGCGCATCACAACAGGATCTGATTTGCTAGGGTCACTTCACCCGGGCAAGTTCCCGTTCGTAGCTGCTGATCACCTCGTCATAGGCATCTTCGGGGCTGCCGTCGCGCAGGACCATGCGCTGAAGGGCTTCGCCGACGATCTCGTGAAACTTGGTCAGGATGACCGAATAGGACACGACCTGACCGCGTTCGACGACCAGTTTTGCCCAGTCCTTCTGCCGCTGGGCTGCGGGATCTTTGAAGTAGGGGGCGTCATAGGCGGATTTCCGGGCGACGACCTCGCCACCCTTTGCAAGAATGGCCTGACCTTCGGGGCCGGTCGCGAACTTGATCAGTTCCCATGCCTCGTCGGGGTGGGCGCTGTTGGCGTTCAGCACGACACGGAAGCCGAAGACGGTCTGCTTGTCGTCGGCACTGTAGGACGGTGCGGGCGCCCAGTGCAGATCGTCGCCGGCGCCTTGCGCAACCAGCGCGCGGAACCGGGCAAGGCCGAAGGTTGCCATGGCCACGGTGCCGGCCCGAAGACCGTCATGCACTTCGCTGTATCCGAACTGAAGCGAGGTCTCGGGCGTCGTGCCGCAGGTCTTGTAGAGTTCCTTGATCGTCTGCGCTGCACGGACGAACGTCTCGCGCGAGAAGGCAATCTCGCGTCCGTCTTCGGCGAAATACTTGCCGTCGGGCGCCAGCATCGTGCTGAGAACGTATTCACCAAGTGCCTGGGCGCCGCCCAGCCCGCCGCTGTTGCCAAGCGGAACCGCATAACCGATCAGATTGTCGCCCGTCAGCTTGCTGCCCGTTGCGCAGACCTCGTCCCAAGTGGTCGGCGCTGCAACCCCGGCCTTTTCAAGCAGGCCCGCCCGATACATCAGAAGGGGAATGCGGAAGTCTTGCGGCATGCCGTAGAAGTGACCGTTGAATTTCGCGGTCTCAAGCGGCAGCAGCCAGTCGTCGTTCTCGATCCCGTCGGCCGCGATGCGCCCGTCAAGCTCGGCCACATTGCCGGTCAGCACAAGCTCGGGAAGGCTGTAGCTGGTGACCCGGCCGATGTCTGGCTCGCCGGACCCGCTCTTGAGGCCGCGCGCAAGGTTTGCCGCGGTCGGGTCGACAAGGATCTTGACCTTTACGCCCGGGTGCAGCTCTTCGAACTTTGCCAGCATTTCGGCTTGGGCGGCAACGCGCGGGTCGGTGTCGTTCGCGGGGTCAAGGAAGGTGGAATAGGTCAGTTCGATGTCCTGAGCCTGCACCGCTCCGGTCATCGCAAGCAGTGCCATCGAAAGCACTGCCGATGCGCCTATGCGACGTCTTGTAAGCATGGTCTGTCTCCTCTGTTGGTAAGTAGTTTCGTGTGTGGGCAGTTCAGCCCTTGACCCCGCCGGCCATCAGGCCGCTGACAAACCAGCGTTGCGAGGCAAGGAAGATCGTCACGACGGGCGCCGATGCGACGAGGACGAAGGCCATCATGTAGGACCAGGAGATGCCGTTTGAATCGAGAACCTGGTTCACGATTGCAACCTGCAGCGTCCGGCTGGACGACTCCGGGGCAAAGACCGCAACGGTCAGATAGTCGTTCCAGACCGTGATCAGGCTGAGGATCGAGGTCGCGGCGAGTCCGGGTTTGATCAGGGGCAGGACGACGGTGAAGAAGGTTTGCCGGCGCGTCGCTCCATCGATGAAGGCGGCTTCCTCGATCTCCTTGGGCACGGCCTCGATGAAGCTCCGGATGAACCAGATATTCTGCGGCGCGGTGCGGGCGGCCTCGATGACGATGATCGCAAGGGCCGAGTTCACCATTCCGAACTTTTCAAGGATACCAAAGATCGGGACCAGCAGCGCGACCGTCGGGATCATCGAACTGCCGAGGATCAGGAGCAGCAGCGCAGTCTTGCCGCGAATGTCAAAGCGCGCGGCGGCGTAGGCTGCGGGTGCGGATACAAGGATCGACAGAAACACGCCGCCGAACGAATAGCAGACCGAGTTCCAAAGTTCGGTCAGGAAGTTCTGGCCGTTCAGCACCCGTGCGAAATTCTCGAAGGTGATCTGTGAGGGCCAGAACGCCGGCGGATAGGCCACCGCCTCCACCTCGGATTTGAGCGCGGTGGAGATCGCCCAGATCAGTGGGGCAAGGACCAGCAGGGTAATGACGATCGAGACCGTCATCGGAACTCTTGCCGAAAGCCAGCGGCGCAAGCCCTTGTTGCTGCGCGTCAGACCGGCCGTCGCTTGGGATGCCGCGCTCATCATTTGCTCCTCTTGATGCGCGCCGAGAGGACGCTGTAGCCGATCCCGAGGACGAGGTTTGCAATCAGCACGATGATCGAGATGACGGCCGCCGGTGCGATGTCGATCGAATTGAGGGTTTCCTTGTAAATCGCCAGGCTGAAGGTCGTGGTTTCGCCCAGCGGACCGCCGCCTGTCATCACGACGATCAGGCTGACCAGCGTGACGTACATGATGCACAGCACCAGAGCGGTGCTGCCGAGCGTGGGAATGATGTGGGGCCATGTGACAAATCGGAACTTTGCAAGGGCCGAGCCGCCATCAATCTCGACCGCTTCGTAAAGCTCTTTCGGAATGCTCTGCAGGGCGGCCGTGACCAGCACCATCGCGTAGGGAAAGGACCACCAGGCCGAGGCGCCGACGATCAGCCAGATCGCAAGATCCGGATCGCCAAGAAGCAATCCTGTGTCATAGCCGGCAAGCGAGAGCAGATAGCGGACGGGTCCATAGGACGGGTTCAGAAGCCAGAGCCAGAGGCAGCCGACCACCGTCATGGACAGCGTCCACGGCAGGAGAAGGATCGTGCGAAAGATTGCCGCCGCCTTGCCGCCAAGCGATTGCAGGATCACCGCCGTCAGGACGCCAAAGACCAGCGCAAGACTCAGGCTGCCGGCAACGAATTCCGCGGTGATACGCGCCTCGGCCCAGAAATCCGGATCGCTCAGCACATAGCGGAAGTTCTCCAGTCCGACGAAGGCGACAGGATCGAAGAACTCGGTCTGGCTCAGGCTGACACGGAAGAGCTGGATCGTCGGATAGATCATCACGATGACTAGCAGTGCGATGACAGGCCCGAACCACGCGAGTGCCGATGCCCGTCTTGGTGAGGATTGCGCCATGCTATGCACCCCTCAATTTACGATGGCATAGGCGGGCTGACGCGGATCGGCGCCTGCACGCAGAAAGTCGGTCGACTTGTCAAGGAAGATGGCTTCGACTGCTCCCGCCTTGCGGATCCAGTCCGGCCACCAGACGACCTGATGGCCCAGCCGTTCCAGCGCGTCGCCGGTTTCCGCAAGGATGCGGTTTTCCAGATTGACCTGCCCCGGGAAATGCTCCGGGGGCTGGAAGGTGGTTGGCATGCTGTAGGTGGCAAAGCGCGGCGCCTCGATGGCGACCTGCAGATCCATTCCGAAATGGAAGGCGTTCAGGAAGACCTGCAGCATGGCCTGTGTCTGCATGTCACCCTCGGGCGTGCCAAAGACCAGCACCGACCCGTCATCCCTTGTGGCAAGGGCGGGATTGGGCGTCAGCCGCGGGCGCTTGCCGGGTGCAACACCTGAAGGATGACGCGGATCGGTCTTTGACTGCACGCCCCGCGTCGAAATCATCAGCCCGGTGCCCGGCACGATCGGCGCGGCCCAGTTGCCATCCGACGGGGTCGCGGAAAAGGCGTTACCCCAACGGTCGATGACGCACAGATAGCTTGTGTCGTGCACGCGTTTCTGCGGCGCGGCCGAAGACGGCCCTCCTGCGATGGCCTCGTTCCGCTCGCGTGCCGAATCCAGCCAGTCAAGACCGCACGGCGTAGGGCCGACGGGGCCGGGCATGTCCGCCATCGCCCATTTGCGGTCAATCGCCGCAACACGTTCGGCGATATGCGCGTCCGAGAACAGCTCTTCGAGGTTTACGTCGACAAATGCCGGATCGCCGTAGCGATATTCGCGATCTGCGAACGCCGCCTTCAACACCTCGATCACAAGGTGGATGTAGTCGGGGCTGTTGTGCGACAGCCCGTCAAGCCCGGCCTTCTCGAGCATCTTGAGGGCATGCACGACGACGGGGCCCTGACACCACGGGCCGCAGCTGTAGACCTCCATGTCGCGCCAGCGCAGTTTGACCGGTGGTTCATAGCGAGACCGGAAGTCGGCCATGTCGTCGCGGCGCAGATAGCCGCCGTTCGCCTCGTGGAAAGCGACCACCTGCCGGGCGATGTCGCCGACATAGAATGCGTGCCGAGCGGCTTCCAGCCCCGCGATCCGATCGCCCTTGGCCACCGCCTCCTGATCGGCCATGTACTGGATCGTGTTGGCCAGATCGGTCTGGATGAACTTTTCGTCCAGATCCGGCACCCGCCCGCCGGGCAGATAGATCGCGGCATTGGCGGGCATCTTGCGCATGTCCACCTCTTCGTCGGCGATGAAGCTGCGCATGTGGTCGTAGACGCCAAAGCCTTCGCGGGCATAGCGGATCGCCGCCGCGGCGACTTCGCCGAAGGTCATGGTGCCATGGTCGCGCAGCGCGGTGATCCAGGCATCCGGTGCCGCCGGCACGACGGTTCGCAGGATGCCAAGCGGCATGTAGCCACCATGCTCGCGCATGAAGAGATCGGCGGGGATTCGGCGCGGCCAGATGCCAAGGCCGTCGATCGTTTTGACCTCCTGGCCCTGCATGCGAATCATGATTGGGGCGACACCGGCGAACTTGACGTCATGCGGGTTGAGCACCCCAAGCGCGATACCCGCAGCGCAGCCCGCATCCACCGCATTCCCCCCGGCCTCAAGGATCGCAAATCCCGCAGCAGAGGCAAGGTAATGGCCCGCTGAGACAGCGTGCCGGGTTCCGTAGAGTGTTGGGCGCGATGCCATGAGTGAGTATCCCTCTTGCAGTTCTATAGGCGGCAGTAAGGCACAGACACCAGACTCAGTCAAGATCAATAAGAACCAATGTTCTATATGGTTCTGAATATGTCATAAAGGTCTACAGAAGTTTCCGCACTAGTCTTTCAGAACATGCTATATTTAAAGGAATAATTGTAGATTTGCCGCCACCAGCATCTGTATGATTGCCATTGCCCATCAAGAACATCACAATACCTATAGCATTATTGGTTATATATGGTATGTTCTGCTGAATTTCGCGTCCCAGCCTGACCCTTTGGGGGTGATGATGAGACTGGGCAGAGACGAACAGATGAGACAGGAGGGCTACATGGCTTCAGTGACCGTTGCTGGACTAGAGAAGAAATACGGCACACTTCGGACCCTGCATGGCGTGGATGTCGATATCGAAGACGGCAGTTTCGTCGTTCTGGTCGGTCCGTCCGGTTGTGGTAAGTCCACGCTTTTGCGGATGATCGCCGGACTTGAGGATGTGTCGGGCGGCGACATTTTCATCGGCGACCGAAGGGTGAACGACGATCTGCCGAAGGATCGCGACATCGCTATGGTCTTCCAGAACTACGCGCTTTATCCCCACATGACGGTGCGCGAGAATATGGGGTTCTCGTTGCGGTTGAGGCGTGAGAAGGCGCCAACGATCGCCTCCAAGGTCGATAGCGTCGCCAAGAGTCTCGCACTCGACGTGCTGCTGGACCGTTACCCGCGCGAGTTGTCGGGTGGGCAGCGGCAGCGGGTTGCGATGGGTCGTGCCATAGTGCGCAGCCCGGAAGTCTTTCTGTTCGATGAGCCGCTTTCCAACCTTGATGCGAAACTGCGTGTGCATATGCGGGCCGAGATCAAGAGCCTGCATCAGCGCCTGCGCACGACGACGATCTATGTGACTCATGACCAGATCGAAGCGATGACCATGGCCGACAAGATCGTGGTGATGCGCGAAGGGCGCGTAGAACAGGTTGGCACACCACTCGATCTTTATGACCGGCCGGACAATATGTTCGTTGCCGGGTTCATCGGCTCTCCTTCAATGAACTTTATCGAAGGCGCGATGACGGACCAAGGCTTCCGAGCTGCGGATGGCACCTTTCTACCACTGGGATCGGCCACGACCGTATTCCGTGGCGCAGCGGTCTATGGCATCCGGCCTGAGAACCTGGCGCTGGCGCCCGAAGGCATTCCCATGAAGGTCTCGGTGATCGAACCAACCGGCGCGGAGACCCAAGTCTTCGGGAGCATTGCGGGCAAGCCGGTTGTAGTGATCGCGAGGGAGCGTGTCCGCGCGTCGCCGGGTGATGTGCTGACGGTCGCGCCCGAAGCAGGCGCCGTTCACCTCTTTGACGCCCAGACAACGCTTGCGCTGCGCAACTGATGGCGGGAGGCAGAGAGGTGTTCGCTGTATTCGGCAAGAAGGTTGGTATCGACCCCTATATGATTATGCTTCTGGGCGCGATGACCTTGGGGCTGTTACTGCCAGCGTCAGGCGCCGCAGCGGCGGTTCTTGGCAGGGTCACGTATGTGGCAATCGCGCTTTTGTTCTTCCTTTATGGCGCCAAGCTGGAGCCGCGAGCGATACGCGCGGGGTTCTTGGACTGGAAACTGCAGGTCTTCGTGGCGCTTGTGACCTTTGTTCTGTTCCCGTTGCTGTGTATAGTCCTGTCCCGACTTGCCGGGGGTGTGTTGCGACCGGAAATCCTGATGGGGATCGTGTTCCTCGGGATTCTGCCGTCGACCGTGCAATCTTCGATCGCGTTTACCTCGATTGCGAATGGCAACGTCGCGGGCGCGATCTGCGCGGCATCGATCTCCAATTTTGCCGGTGTAGCCCTGACGCCACTTCTCGCCGCTGCCCTGATTTCAAGCGATCAGGTCGAGATCAGCTTTGACGCCGTCCTGAGGATCGTCGTGCAGATCGTGCTGCCCTTTGTCGCCGGGCAGATCGTGCGCCCATGGATCGGGCCTGCGCTGCAGCGCAGGCGGGCTATGACCCTTCTGGTGGATCGGGGTTCCATTCTGCTGATCGTCTATTCGGCCTTCAGCGCCGGAACCGCATCGGGTCTTTGGTCCGAAGTTCCTGCGATGCAGATCGTGATCATGGTCGCGGCTATGGCGGCGCTGCTACTTGTCGTTCTGGGGCTGGCTACATTCCTGGCACGGGCGTCGGGAATGGATGCCCAAAGCCGCATTGCCGCGCTGTTTTGCGGATCGACCAAGAGCCTAGCAAGCGGGTTACCCATCGCCGCCTCGATCTTTCCACATGCAGTGTTGGGGGCTGTGGTGCTGCCACTCATGGCCTATCACATGATCCAGCTGCTGAGCTGTGCGGCGATTTCCCAGAGGTTTTCTGCGAAGAAATGGGCAGAGTCGCAAGTCTAGCAGGGCCGCTTGGGGTTGCGCCGGGCGCGCCGACTCATCTTAATGTCATACGACGCATGACTTGCCAACTTCGCCTGCGAGTGTCAGGTTCGCTCGGTCAGGACCGCCGCGCCGCCCACGGCGTCACGCTTTGCAGGACAGGGCATGAAACGAGAGAGCTTATCCACGATCGTCTTCGAACGACTGATCGCCAGCATCCACTCCGGTGAGCTTGCACCCGGCATGCAACTGCCGACGGAAGCCGAGCTTGGCGCCGAATTCGAGGTCAGCCGCACCGTGATCCGCGAGGCGATCGCACGGCTCCGCTCGGAGGGGCAGGTGGTGCCGCGGCAGGGCAAGGGCGTTTTCGTAAGCGATGCACCACGCCGCTCGTTCTCGATTCCGACCGAGACCCTGCGGACGCTGCCGCAGACGCTGTCCTTTCTCGAACTGCGGCTGGCGCTTGAGACCGAGGCCGCCGCTCGCTGCGCGATGCGCCGCACCGAAGCCGAGGCGCGCCAGATCCGCATCGAGATGGAAAGTGCCGACAGCGCCTATCCCAACCCCGAAGATGTTCAGGTGCATTACGATTTCGACTTTCACCTCGCGATCGCGAAGGCGGCGCATAACGATTACATCTATGAGTTCCTCCTTTACCTGAAGCCGATCCTTGTCCCCAGATTCCAGCTGAGTTACGTCGTCGCCTCGGAGATGAAGGACAAATATTTCGACCGAATCCATGCCGAGCATGAGGCGATTGTCCGCGCAATTGAGGTCAGCGACCCGGAGGCCGCCCGGAATGCCATGCGCCTGCATCTGGAGAACAGCCTTGAAAGACTTCGGGCGCTGGCGCGGTCCACCGGCCAGCCAACTGCGGCAGAGCCCGGCGCGGGCAGCCTGTTCGGCAGCCGACTATAACGCTTGCAAATGGCTCGTCGAGGGCGCCGTCCTGTCGCCCGCGGGTAAGGGAATTAGTAAAATGACCGACCAAAACCAGACCGCCGCCGATCTTCAGCAGCGCATTGCAGACCTACGGGCCGAGGCGCTTGATTTGCGGTTCTCCCGGCTGAGCCAGGCAGATGCATTGGATTTGGGTGAGTGGCTTCTTGCCCGCTGCAGGGCTGAGGGCCATTGCGTGATCGTCGGGGTCAACCTTGGCGAGCAGGTGCTGTATCGCGCGGCGCTGCCGGGAACGACTGCCGATTCCCATACCTGGATCGACCGCAAGTTTGCCGGCGTCGGGCGTTTTGGGCGGTCGACGATGGAGCTAGAGCTGGAGAATCGATGTGACCCAGGGTTCTCAACCAACCGGGGGCTTGATCAGGTCAGCTATGGGTTGTTCGGCGGCGGTGTGCCGCTTTACGTCGGCGATCTGATGGTTGGCGCGATCGGGGTGTCCGGGCTCGAATCGAGCGAGGATCATCGGCTGATCGTCGAGACGATCCGGGCGTTCAAGGCCGCCCAAAGCGCCTGAACGGCAAGCAACACTGCCGGGCTTGCCCGTGGTTCCCCGGGCATGCGCTTGAAGCACTTGCACCGGCGCGGGGCATTCCGGCGGTCCACCACAAAGTCATTGACATATCCGCCATGTCGTATCTTGTATGATGTCATAAGATTAAAATAAGACACGTCAACTCGGAGAAACGACAATGAGAAGAATGTGGACGCACGAGGAAGTGCGCGCGGCAGCGGATGGTCGCTATAGTGAACTGCTGCTTTCGCGGCGCAGGTTGCTGGGAATGGGTGCTGCTGCCACGGGTGCCGCGGCTCTTGGTCCGTTCTTTCCCCGGGCTGCCCGCGCCGAAGTTGGCGGCACGCTGCGGATGATGACGTGGCAGGGCTTCGACATGATCGGCGATGCCCAGCCTTGGCTTGATGCCAACGGCGTCAAGACAGAGCTGGCGACGATCACGGCGCAAGATGACGTGCAGGCCAAGTTCCTTGGCGGCAGCCCTGTGCCGATCGACCTGACCGAATACAACCAAGCCTATAATCGCTTTTATGTCGACGAGTTGGATATCATCCGCCCGCTCGAGATGGACAAGATCCCGAACTACAACAAGGACAATATCTTCCCAGGCTTCTATCAAGGAGAGCGGTGGTACTGGGATAATACCCAATGGGGTGTTCCGTTCACATGGGGCCTGAACTCGCTGGTCTACAATCCCGCGATGATGGACAAGCCGACCAGCTACAAGGATCTGCTCAAGCCGGAACTCGCGGGCAAGATCACCATCACCGACGAAATCACCGGCACCTGGCCCATAGCGGCGCGCGTCGCGGGGTTTGGAGCGAAATATCCCAACGTTACTAGGGATGAACTGGCCGAGATCTTCGAGGTGATGAAGGAATATCGGGCGCAAAGCAAAACCTTCTCGCCCTCTAACGGTGACATCATCTCTCTCTTCGCGGCCGGTGACATCGCCGCCTGCTTCAACTGCTGGTCCGGCATCCCGTTCGAAGCTGCCAAGCAGGGCGTCAAGCTGGAGTATGTCATCCCCGAGGAGGGCGCCGTCATGTGGTGCGACGCTTGGTTCACGCCGCGCGCCGCCGAGAACATCGACACCGCACATGCCTATATCAACGAGACGCTGAAGCCGGAATATCAGGCCAAGCTGGCCAAGGCGACCACTTCGGGCTGCGTCAACCACAATGCCGTCGCACTGATGGACGAAGAGACCCGGGCGCTGTTCAACTATGACGACCTCGACAGCGTCTTCAAAACCTCGCCGCTCGAAGGGATCCCGCCGCGGGAATCGGACGAGTTCGCGACCTATGATGACTGGGTCCGGGCGTATGAAGATTTGAAAATCGGCCTCTGAGACTTTCCAAGCCCTGCTTGCCGTCGGCTTCCACCGCCGGCGGCAAGTGGATTGGAGCAGAAACCCTCCTCTATCGGTTCGCCAAATGACAATTCTTCAATCCATGTCCCCACGAGAAAGGTCCGGTCTGGCGCTGATGGCACCAGCCGCCGGCGTTCTGGTCTTTCTATTCCTGATACCGACGCTGATCCTTCTGGTCTTCAGCTTCTGGCTGTCCAAGTCCTTCGTGCTGATCCCTGCCTTTACCGGCGAGAACTATATGCGGGCGCTGCAAAGTTCCGGCTTCATCGCCGTGATGCTGAATAGCCTGAAGATAGGCCTGATCACCGCCACCGTATCGGTAATTCTCAGCTATCCGATGGCGGTCTTCATCGTCTTCAAGACCCGTACCAACCTGTTCATGTATCTGGTGCTGGCCTCGTGGTTCACCAGCTATCTGGTGCGCATTTACGGTTGGCGGATGATCCTGGGCTCGAACGGCCTGATCAACTCGTCACTACTGGCGGCCGGACTGATTGACCAGCCGCTTGACTTCTTGCTTTACAACGCGGTCGCCGTCGTCGTGGCAATGACTCATGTCTATATTCCGATCACGCTTTTGATGCTGGTCTCGGCGCTGCGTGATGTCAGCCCCGACTATATCGCCGCAGCGAAAGACCTTGGCGCGGGTCCGATGCAAACCTTCCTCGGCGTCACCTTGCCGATGATCAACCGTGGCTTGATCAGCTCTTTCATGTTCACGTGCATACTTGCTGCCGGCGATTACATCACGCCCCAGCTTCTTGGCGGGCGAACCGGAACAACCGTGGGTCTGCTGATCTCGAACCAGTTCCGACAGTCGGGCAACTGGCCGTTTGGTGCATCCATGGCCTTCATCTCGTTTGTGGTGTTCGTGGCCCTCTATTTCGCCGTCGTTGTCGGCTTCCGCGTCGCGCGCCTCGCGCCCTACCGCCGCTACCACTGAAGAGGGTCTCATGCTACGCGCCTATGCCGTTCTCTACATCGCCGTCCTCTATGTGCCGATCCTCTTCATCGTGCTGTTCAGCTTTCACAGCTCGGCGGCGCTGACCTTCCCTTTCGAGGGGCTGAGCCTGCGCTGGTATCGTGAGGCGCTGGCCGATCCCGCGTTGCTCGATGCCTTTTTGAATTCGGTTAAGGTTGGCCTGCTGACCACGCTGATCACGACGGTAATCGGTTCGATGGCGGCGCTCGCCTTTGCACGCATCGGCGGACGGCTGAAAAAGATCTTCGGCTTTCTCAGCTTTGCGCCAATTGCGCTACCGGGCCTGTTCATTGGCATTTCGCTGCTCACGCTGTTTTCGCAGTTAGGCATGCAGCGCTCGCTCTGGACGGTAACGCTCTCGCACGTTGTCATCACACTGCCCTTCTTCATCGAAAGCTGCCGGTCACGGCTGGAGTTCTTCGATTTGTCGATCGAGGAGGCCGCTCGTGACCTCGGTGCCCGTCCCTTTACGGTTTTTCGCCTGGTGACGCTGCCAATCCTCGCGCCTACGCTTATCGGTGCGGCGATCCTTTCCTTTGCTATCTCTTTCGACGAAGTCATCATCACTGTCTTCGTCAGCGGCAACCAGAGCACGCTGCCGCTTTATATCTGGTCGATGATGCGGCTCTCGGTGACGCCGCTGATCAATGCAACCTCCGTCATCGCCATCGCTTCCGTCATCCTGTTGGTACTTGCGATGTCGATGATTCTTGGCCTGCGCCGTGCCCGGGCACGCCAGCAACGACACTCAAGGAATACCGCACATGTCTGAGAGCAAACCTCTGGTTGAACTGACCGGCGTCACCAAGAGATTCGGTCAGATGCAAGTTCTCTCGGACATCAACCTGAATATTCAGCGTGGCGAGATCGTGACGCTGCTGGGGCCGTCCGGCTGCGGCAAGTCCACGCTGATGCGGTTGATCGCGGGGTTTGATCCGGTCAGCGGTGGCAAGATCGTTCTGGACGGCGTGGACATGAGCCGCGTGCCGCCAGAGAAGCGTCCGGTGAACATGGTCTTCCAGCGTTATGCGCTGTTCCCGCATCTGGATGTCTTCGACAACGTCGCCTTCGGGCTGCGGCTGAAAAAGTTGCCGCGCGACGAGATCCGCAAGAAGACCACCGACATGCTGGAACTGGTCCAGCTTAGCGGATTTGCCGACCGCTGGATCAGCCAGATTTCGGGCGGACAGGCGCAGCGTGTGGCGTTGGCGCGGGCGCTGGTGAACCAGCCGCTCTTGCTGCTGCTGGATGAACCTCTGGCGGCGCTGGACCTGAAGATCCGCCAGCACATGCTGAAGGAGCTAAAGCGCATCCACACAGAAACCGGCATCACCTTCCTGTATGTCACCCACGATCAGGACGAGGCGATGATCCTCTCCGACCGGATCGTGCTGATGAACAAGGGCAGGATCGAACAGATCGGCACGCCCGAGCAAATGTACTCGGCACCGCAATCGCTGTTCTGCGCAAAGTTTCTGGGCGAAACGAACATCATCCCCTGCAAGCTGCAGGGCGAAACCGGGCGGGGCGCGGTGTTCGGCACCTCGTTCGGCACCGTTTCCGTGGCTGACACACGCGGCAAGACTGCAACCTGCAACCTGCTTTCGATCCGGCCCGAATCCATCAATGTCACCGCCAGCCATGGCAGCGGCAGGCCGGCGGCGAACCGGTTTGACGGGATGGTGGACGACCTGACCTTCATCGGCAGCCGGATCGTCTATGCCGTCCGTCTGGCCGATGGCACGGTGGTAAACTGTCAGGAGCATCGCGGCGTGCCGGGGGCGCATTTTGTCAGGGGCGACGCGGTCAGCGTCCATTGGCCGGAGGCGGCGGTCGTGGCGCTATCTGGAGACTGAGCATGGACATGGGGCCTGCCCGTCCGAAAACCCGGTCGGGCAGGCGGGCGCAGTGCCGTCAGATCGACCGGACGGCCGACTGAGACAAAGCCCTCAGCAAGAATTCGCCCGGAAGTCTGGGCTCCATTCCCGTCAAATCGAACTCAGGGTGTGCTGCATTGTAAAATCTTGACGCGAATCTTCTCAATGTTGTAAGTCATCATATGAGTTGCGTTGAGGGGTGGTCGTTGCCTCATGTTTCTTGGAATCCGGCCTGCCAAGACAGCGCAAGGCGGGTTTTGTCAGCCGGGCGATCTGTCAAGGGTGACAGAAGATACTGCCCTTCCGCGGCAAGGGACGTGGTGCCGGGCCGGGCGGAAAAGGTTGCCGCGATGGCAAGCCGGGACGCCGCGTGACCTGCGTCATGCGGGAATTTTGATCGGGTGCCCCCTGCAGGCGGGCAAACAAATGGATGAGGTGGCCAAGATGCTGGATGCAAGCCTGGTGCAGTTTCCGAAAGACACGCGGCGCTTTCAGCAGTTCATCGACGGCAGATGGACGGCCGGCGCGTCAAGTGCCGAGATTGTGCGCCAGAGTCCCGCGCACGGCCGTGATGTCACCGCCATTCTGGTCGGAACCGCCTTGGATGTGGAGGCCGCCGTGCGCGCCGCCCGGATCGCGTTTGACGACGGCCGCTGGAGCGGTCTGCCCTCATCCGCGCGCTGCAAGCTGCTGCGGCGGGTCGCCGATCTGATCCGTCGCGATGCCGAAGATCTGGCGATGCTTGAAACGCTGGAGGTCGGCAAGCCGATCACCCAGTCGCGCGGCGAAGTAGCTGGCGCGGCCGACATCTGGGATTATGCTGCCGGAATGGCGCAGGCGCTACATGGCGACAGCCACAACAACCTTGGCGACGGCCTGTTCGGCATGGTTCTGCGCGAACCTATCGGTGTTGTCGGCATCATCACGCCATGGAACTACCCGTTCTTTATCCTTGCCGAGCGGCTGCCGTTCATCCTGGCTTCGGGCTGCACGGCGGTCATCAAGCCCAGCGAAATGACATCGGCGACGACGCTGCGCATCGCCGAACTGGCCGCCGAGGCCGGGGTTCCCGCCGGTGTGATCAACGTTGTCACAGGCACCGGCCCAGTGGTGGGTCAGGCCATCGTCGATCACCCGCTGGTTGACATGGTGTCCTTCACCGGCTCGACCAACATCGGCCGCTCGACCATGGTCAACTCAGCGCGCCATATCAAAAAAGTCAGCCTTGAGCTGGGCGGCAAGAATCCGCAGGTGGTCTTCGCTGACGCCAATCTGCAGGCGGCGGCCGATGGGCTTGTCTACGGCATGGTTGCAAATGCGGGTCAGACATGTGTTTCGGGCAGCCGCTTTATCGTTCATCGCGATGTTGCGGCCGAGTTGCAGAAACTCCTGCTTGCGAAGATCGCCCGGATTACCGTCGGTGACACGCTGGATCCGGCGGTCAAGATGGGGTCGATCATCAGCCCGGTGCAGCACGCCAAGGTCCTTGGCTATATCGAGCGCGCCAAATCCGATGGCGCGGAGCTGCTTTGCGGCGGCGGTGCAAACACCGAACTGCTGCTCTCGGTCCTGCCGACGCTGTTTGCCGAAACGCGCCCCGAGATGCAGATCAACCGTGAAGAGGTCTTCGGGCCGGTCGCCAGCCTGCTTACCTTCGAGACCGCCGAAGAGGCTATTGCACTGGCCAATGACACGGAATACGGCCTGTCTGCCGGGATCTGGAGCACCAACCTGCAGAACACTCTGCAGGCGGTACGGCGCATCAAGGCCGGGCGGGTCTGGGTCAATACCTTCATGGCGGGCGGACCGGAAATGCCGATTGGCGGGTTCCGGCAGTCGGGCATCGGGCGTGAGTCGGGCATCTACGGCGTCGAGGAATACACCGAGATCAAATCCGTCCATATCGACATGGGCGCACGCAGCCCTTGGCTTGTATGAGCGCATCATGAGCAATGAACGCTACGACTATGTTATCGTCGGCGGCGGCTCAGCCGGCTGCACTCTGGCCACCCGGCTGAGCGAGGATCGCGCGGCACGGGTTCTGCTGCTGGAGGCGGGTCCGCGCGACACGAACCCGTTCATCCACATGCCAGTCGGATTTTCGAAGATGACCGAGGGTCCGTTGACGTGGGGCTACTCCACCCAGGCCGCGAGACATTGCAACAACCGGGTGCTTGTCTATCCGCAGGGCAAGGTGCTCGGCGGCGGCAGTTCGATCAATGCGCTGGTCTTTACCCGAGGATGCCTGCAGGACTACGACGGCTGGGTTGAAAAGGACGGCTGCGTCGGCTGGTCCGGGGACGAGGTCTTGCCCTACTTCCGCAAATCGGAAGGCAACATCCGCCTGGGCGGCCCCTATCACGGGACTGAAGGCCCGCTGAAGGTCAGTGACAATGGCCATATAAGTCCGCTGACCTCGGCCTTTGTACGCGCAGCGCAAGAGGCCGGCTTGCCTTTCAATACCGACTTCAACGGCGCCTCACAGGCGGGTTGCGGCTATTATCAGACCACTTCATTCGACGGAAAACGCTGCAGCGCCGCAGTGGGCTATCTACGACCCGCCATGTCGCGGCCCAATCTAAAACTGGTGACGGGCTGTCAGGTTCTCCGCATCCTCTTCAGCGGAGCGCGTGCAACCGGGGTTGAATATGCCGTGGGCGGTTCGGTGAAAAAGGCAACTGCCGCGACAGAAGTCGTCCTGACGGCCGGTGCCATCGGCTCGCCCAAAATCCTGATGCTGTCGGGCATAGGTCCGGCCGACCATCTGCGGGCTCTTGGCATCCCGGTCGTGCTGGACAACCCGGCCATCGGCGGCAACCTGCACGACCACCTCGATCTTGACATCGTGGCCGAACTGAAGGGGCCTTTCTCCTACGACAAGTACAAGAAGCCGCACTGGAAATTGTGGGCGGGCATGGAATATTTCATGTTCGGTCGCGGGCCAGTGTCGTCGAACATCGCGGAAGGCGGGGCCTTCTGGTGGGGCGACAAGGATCAGGCCACGCCCGACCTCCAGTTCCATTTCCTGCCGGGCGCCGGGGTGGAAAAGGGCATCGGAGAAGTACCGGGCGGCAATGGCTGTACGCTGAACTCCTACCATCTGCGGCCACGCTCGCGGGGCCGGGTATCGCTCTCATCGAGCGATCCGGCGGCCGCGCCGCTGATCGATCTGAATTGCTTTGCCGATCCCTATGACATGGACTGCAGCATCGAAGGCGTGCGCAAGAGCCTTGAGATACTGCAGCAGCCCGCGATGGCCCCTTTTCTGCGCCGCATCCACACCCCGGGGGAGATCCCGCGCTCGCACGAGGAATTCGTGACGTTTGTACGGTCGCATGCCCGCACCGCCTATCACCCGGTCGGAACCTGCCGGATGGGTGGGGACGAGGCGTCGGTTCTGGATCCGCAGATGCGGTTGCGCGGGATCGAGGGATTGCGGGTCTGCGACAGCTCGGCAATGCCGCGGATTGTTTCGTCGAACACCAATGCCCCCACGATCATGATGGCCGAAAAGGCCGCAGACATGATCCTTGGCAAGCCCGCCCTAGCCATTTCAGACCGGGCTGAAGGGCCCCAGACAAAGGAGCCTGCACATGCGTCCCTCTGACACCCGGAAATTCGGCCGCAGCAACCTGACGGTGACGGCCATGGGCTTTGGCGCGGCACCCATCGGCAACCTGTTCCGCGAGATAGACGAAGCGACCTCGATGGCGATGTTCGACGCGGCGTGGGACGCGGGTATCCGCTATTTCGACACCGCGCCGCTTTACGGCAATGGCCTGTCCGAAATCCGCACCGGTCAGGCATTGCGCTGGCGGCGGCGGACCGACTTTGTGCTGTCGTCGAAGGTCGGACGCATCCTGACACCGGCGCCACGCGCCTCGATCGATTTCGGCCCCTATGTCAATGCGGCGCCCTTCCGCGCCCATTTCGACTATTCCTACGACGCGACCCTGCGCTCGATCGAGGACAGCCTGCAACGGATGGCGCTTGAGCGGCTGGACATCTGCTTCATCCATGACACCGACCACTACACCCGCGGCGACGAGCAGCCCGCCGCCTTTGAAGAGGCGATGAGCGGTGCCGCGCATGCCCTGCTGCGCCTGCGCGACGAAGGCGTGATCGGCGCCGTCGGCATGGGTGTGAACGAATGGGAAGTGTGCCATGCCGCGCTGGAGCGGCACGATTTCGACGCCTTCCTTTTGGCCGGCCGCTATACGCTGCTTGAGCAGGAGGCGCTGGACAAGTTCCTGCCGCTTTGCGCCGAGCGCGGAGCAGGGGTCGTCATCGGCGGCGGCTTCAACTCCGGCATCCTCGCCACCGGCGCGGTGCCGGGCGCAAAATACAACTACGCAGCCGCGCCCGATCATGTGATGGCACGGGTGGCCAAGATCGAGGCGGTTTGCCGGGAATTCGCCGTGTCGCTGCCGGCGGCGGCGCTGCAATTCGTCGTGGCGCACCCGGTGATCGCCTCGTTCGTCGCCGGAACCCGCACCGTGGGCCAGCTTCAGCAAAACATCGACTGGTTCTCGCAGCCGATCCCTGCCGAATTCTGGGCCGCGCTGAAGGACCAGGGCCTGCTGCGCGAGGACGCGCCGGTTCCGGCCGGCTGAGCGGTTTGGGCATGTCGATTCAGGGACTGGACCATATCGGCTTTACCGTGCCCGACCTTGAGACGGCGACGGCGTTCCTGACTGCGCTGTTCGGCGCCGAGGTTGTGATGGAAACGGGGCCGCTTGACATCGATGGCGGCTTCATGAGCCGCCATCTTGGCGTGCCGCCCGAGACGCGCATCCGCAATGCCCGCTTTCTGCGCCTTGCCGACGGCACGGTTCTGGAGGTGTTCGAATATGGCGGAGATCCCGGCCGGGACGATCCGCCGAAACGCAACAGCCAGCCCGGCGGCTTTCATCTGGCGTTTCGGACGCAAGATGCCCATGCCGCCGCGGCGCGGCTCCGGGCCGCCGGCGTCGACATGCTGGACGGGCCGACCCTGATCGAGACCGGCCCGCTTGCCGGCCTGACCTGGATCTATTTCCGAGCGCCGTGGGGCCAGACCTTCGAACTGGTCAGCAGCGATCGCCGTCTTGATTACAACCCGCCTGACTGAGCTGGACAGCACATGCAAGAACCCCATCTGATCTTTGGAACCTGGCCCCTTGAAGGCGACGCGGCGCAGGCGGCGATCGAAATGGCCCTTGCGGCCGGCTATCGCGCGCTGGATACCGCGCAATGGTACGGAAACGAGGCCGAGGTGGGCGCCGCCATCCGCGCGACGGGGGCCAAAGGCATTCGTATCGCGACCAAGGTCAAGCCCGAGAACCTGACGCCTGAGAGCTTCATGCCTTCGGTCCGGGAAAGTCTTGATCGGCTGGGCACCGACTGCGTGGATTTGCTGTTCATGCACTGGCCGCCGTATGACGATGCGGTTTTCGACGCGATGGTGGACACCCTGAACGACGCGCGCAGCGCCGGCTATTGCCGTGAGATCGCCATCAGCAATGCCACGACGCGGTTGATGGAACGGGCCGTGGCGCGCTCGCCGGCAAAGATCGCGGTCAATCAGATCGAGTTCCACCCGCTGATCAATCAGGAAAAGATCCGCGCCACCGCCCGGCGGCTGGACATGTCGCTGCAGGGCTATTGTTCGCTGGGGCGGGGCGAGGCGCTGAACCAGCCGGCCACGCTCTCGGTCGCCAAGGCGCATGGCGTCAGCGAGGCGACCGTGATCCTCGCTTGGATTCTGGCGCAGGGGATCTCGCCGGTGACGATGACGACCAAGCCGAAGAATGCCATCGCGAACCTGTCGGCCGAGACGTTGGTGCTGTCGCCGACCGAGCTTGATGCGATCTCGGCCCTGCGGGCGGTGCATCGGCGCGTGGTGGATATTCCCGAACTGAACCCGATCTGGGACGGCATCTGATCCGACGCCGTCGCCTTAGTTCCGGCCTCGCCGGATAAAGTCCGCGGCGCGCTCACCCGTCATGATCGCGGGCCCGTTGGTGTTGCCCGAGGGCACGAACGGGAAGATCGACATGTCAGCGATTCGCAGACCGGCGATGCCATGCACGCGCAACTGGCTGTCGACCACGGCCATTGGATCATTGCCGACCCGGCAGGTGCCGACAGGATGCAGCGCGCCCTGCGCCCAGTCACGGACATAGCCGCGGTAATCGTCCATGCTGACCAGATCGCGCTCGGGCAGCCGCTCGGCCCGGACAAGATTGGTCATGGCCGGGCGGCTCATGATCTCGCGTCCCTTCTTGACCGCCCGGGCCATGCTGTCGAGGTCATAGGGATCCGACAGGTAGTTCGGCACGATCCGCGGTGCATCTTCGGGTCGGTTCGACTTCAGCCCCACCCAGCCCCGTGACCGCGGCCGCGTGAAGCAGGCATTCAGCGTACAGCCATAGCCGCCGGCAACCGGAGGCACGCCCTCTTCGACGCCGGACCCGGCCAGGAAGGCATACTGGATGTCGGGATGCGGGTCGCTGTCATTTGCCCGCCAGAAGGCACCGCCCTCGATCACGTTCGAGCAGATCGGGCCTTCGCGGAACAAGGCATATTGCAACCCGGCCCAAGCCTTCATCGGAAGCGACTTGTAGCGGTCATAGCCGTAACGGCCGGCAAGTTCATAGACCATGTAGACGTCCATATGGTCCTGCAGGCCCTGACCGACGCCGGGCAGGTCATGCAAGACCGGCACGCCTACCTCGCGCAGATGCGCGGCCGGCCCGATGCCGGACAGCAGCATCAGCCGCGGGGTGTTGATTGCGCCCGCTGTCAGGGCAACTTCACGGCCCGCGCGCAGCACGCGCCGCTCGGTGCAGCGCTGAATCTCGACACCAGTGCAGCGGCCACCCTCGATTACCAGCCGCAGTGCCTTGGTGCCGGTCATCACCCGCAGGTTGGCGCGCTTGCGAGCAGGGCGCAGATAGCAGACCGCTGCGCTAGACCGCCGCCCCTTGCGGGTGGTCACCTGATAAAGGCCGCAGCCATCCTGTTCGCCCGCGTTGAAATCTGAACGCGGTGCGAAACCCGCCTGTTGGCAGGCGCGCAGGAAGGCGCGGGTCAAATCGTCGACATGCTCGGGATATGAGATCTTCAGCGGCCCACCTTCGCCATGCATCGGCCCGCCAAGCGCGTCATTGTCCTCGCAGCGCACATAGTAGGGTAGCACGTCGTCGAAACCCCAGCCTTCGGCGCCGAATTCGGACCAGCGATCAAAATCATAAGGGATTCCGCGCAGATAAATCATGGCATTGACCGAAGACCCGCCTCCAAGGACGCGCGCCTGCACCATGCTGGCCTCTGAACGTTTGCGCAGCACGTCCTTCGGAACCTCCTGCACGAAACGCTGCAGCAAGTTCCCGGTTGCTGTTTTGTAGACCATGACGGGCAGATGGATCGCCGGATTGAGGTCGGACGGCCCTTCTTCTATCAGAATGACCGACACCTTGGGGTCTTCCGACAAGCGTGAGGCCAGCACGCAGCCCGCTGAGCCGCCTCCAACAACGATGTAGTCTGCCGCAACGTCCGGTTTCATATTCGTCTCCATCAGAACGCCAATCATACTGGTCACGGTGCCAAAAAAAAGTAGAAAGTTGTGTGTCATCACTTGTATTACAATAAATGGTCAGACAGGATTTGTTAGGATCAGGAAGCCGAATAAGTCATGAGCCATTCAACGTATGGATTTCGACCCGCATACCCATCACGTCGTGGTTCACAACAGCGCTGCCCATCCAGTCGGATAGATTGGTGAGTCTACAACCTGCTTGGAGATCAGATGCGCAAGATGACAGACAAGACGGACAGCGTCGAATATGTCTGCATGAAGGAAGAAAGGCTTAGCCTGTTCATACTTCTGGATGTCGCCCCGATGAGAAGGACGCTTGAAGATCGACAACGAGGGAAACGCTCTGCATCCGAACAGGCTACCGAATACAGAGCGCCTCCCGCCGATTCTTGGCTGCAAATTCTTCGCTTCATGCGCAGGCACACTCGGGCGCTCCGAGATGGTAGACTTCAACCGCATCGACTAATCAGACGCCGAGCCGCGCTTCTGAAACGATGATAAGCTAGATTGCCACCCAAGGGGACTACATGAATTTGTCAGCACAATCGCAAGCAGATCTTGTGCGGTTCTGAAATGCTAGCCATTTTCTCGGCCCTCTGTCTCTTCGCTGAGCTAGGAATATGACTGCAAGGGTTCGCCTGCCGCCACTGAATTTGCTTAGGGTCTTTCATGCCGTTTCGCGCCACCGGTCGCTGCGGGAGGCTGCAGAAGAGCTCTTGGTGTCTCCGCAGGATGTGGGTCAACAGATCCGCCTGCTGGAAGAAGCACTTGGCGTCGTCCTTTTTGAGCAAGGGGGTCGCGGCATCCGCTTGACGAAGAGCGCTATCACTTTGTCACACTATGTTAATGCCGGTTTCGAGAGTTTCGACGTGGGTGTGAGCCGCATCATCAACCCTCGCGAGCGCGTGCGGATCACCCTGAATGTTAGCCCATATTTCGGCACACATTATCTATTGCCCCGTTTGGGGCTGTTTCGCCAGATTGTGCCCGATGCCGAAATCGAGCTGACCTCAGTGGTAGATATTGTCGATATGGAGCGCGAACAGATCGACCTCGCGGTGCAATGGGGCTATGGTGATCGTATGGATGTGGTCAGCCATTTGCTGCTACGCGACCCCAAAGTGATCTGCTGCCATCCAAACATGGCTGAGCGCATTGATTCGCCAGAGGACTTACTCCGATTCAGCCTCTTACAACCGCTACGATCGAAGCGGCTTTGGCCCGACATTCTGAAATACCTTGGAGTCAAAGCCCGAGAACTGGATGGCGCCCTGACCTTGGACGACGCGGAAACTATGCGGCTTGCCACTCAGGAGGGGCTTGGCGTCGGGCTGATCTCGGTTCTGGAGGCGGAAGAAGATATTCGCTTGGGCAGGCTTGCCGCACCGCTCGGTGTGCGGGTGTTGGCAGGGATGCCCGCGGAGACTGTTCCGGGGTTTTATCTGATCACGACCAAGGCGAAGCAAAGGAGCAAACATATTGCCGCTGTGCATCGTTGGTTGCAGCGACAAGATTGGGAGAATATTACGCCCGCCTGAAATTTGGATATGCAGCTTGCATTGACAGGACAGCCGTACTTTCAAACGCGGTCCATCGTCGCGGTCATGGGTGCCGCTCTTCGGCTCGATAGCAAAGTGGGTGACGTTGCCCCCAACTCTTATCCAGCGTGAGCGAGACTTCGGGTCTGAGTTTTGCCCATTTGGGTGGGTTGAGCAACGGGCGCTGTCGCGGTGCTTTGCGGCTTGCGGAGCGTCGGGCCCTATTACGGGACAAAGGTTCGGGCAAACTCGGTGAGGATTGCACACTGAGCCGTGTCTAGCACCTCCCCTTCGATGGCGCTGGTCCGCAAGGCTTCCTCGCTCAGAAGCTCGATCTGCAACCGTTCACGGACGCCCTGCTCCACATGTCGCACGGCGCCGAGAACCTCGCCCGAGGAAAGCGGGGGGCGGCTCTCAAGCACGGCGAGCGCCGTGGCGTCGTATATGAAATCCGGCCAGCCTGGTTGGGTTCAGTTCCATGTCATGAGCGACAGAGTCTCCCTCTATAACTCATGGCATGTAAATTAGTGAGCCATTGGGAGCGTATCTATCGCTCAAGACACTGAACATCGCCGCGACGGCCAGCCCAGTTGCCTTCGACGATGGAAAGCCCCCGATCGGGAATGCGCCGCCCGCACTTGTTGGTGGTGCGAGTGACATCAAGGGCTGCTCCCTGGAACATCGCCTCGCCGATACTCCAATCGACGGAAGATTTGAGAAGATAAGTCCCGATACCGAGGGCCTCACGACTACGAAAGGTCTTCGGGCTAAAGTTGAAAGTGTGCTCATCGCGAGATCTCTCCTGCCCGAACCGCTTGCCCATGCACAGCCAATGCGGCCGAAAATCGGCTCGCTCCGAACCGATCCTGCATTGCGCTTATCCGCGCGGCGTAGGCTTCACGGCCGATGCGCCGTTCCAGATCCCGCTCGTGGAAACGCCAGTTCTTCACCGGTGCCAGTCGGATCAGATCTGCAGCTTCCTGTTCTTTAGGACCGAGCGCCCGTTCGGGTTCCGGCCTAGGCAGGGTCGTCCCCGAACTCCGCCATTTCCGCATGAACCCCAGCAAATACCCTGCTGGAACCTGCTCATTCCCCCTTGCCCGGTTGAACGCGCGGAACGCGTCCCAGATGACCTGGGTATCGACATTCCAGCAGGGCAGGGCGGTCTTGGCCGCTTTGATCAGGTCGCCCCAAGGTGTTCGGTGGACGTTTGACCCAGCCCCTATTTCAATCTTTCCAGCGAACATCATTTTGTTCTTAGAATCTCTAGATAGTGATGTGTCATCTGTGGCTGACACGAGATCTGGCTCGGGCGCAGGGTTATCCACAGCGCCAAATCGGAAGAGCCAAGGCGCGAACTTGCCATGCGGCTTCCAGCGCAAGAGCCCAAGGGCCGAGGACGCCAACTCAGCCAGCAGGAGGCTCAGATGCTGGCGCGACACGCTCATCTTGTCGGCAAGGGTGGCGAGCGTGAAGGCGGCAGTTCCGCGCTCGAGCCCGCTGTAGCCATCCTTCCAGGCGATGCCGTCCAGAATGATCGTGGCCAGCTTGTGGGCCGAGACCGACAGAGATGTCTCGGTGATGCGGCGCAAGATGGCGCCGGTGGTCAGTTCCATTGGTAGTCGTCCTTCTTCCAAGGACGCCGGGCCTTCGGGCAACAAAAATTTGTTCCAGCAATGCAGTTGCCGGTTGAACGGATCCAATGCTCGCGCTAAATTCCCAGTGCTACGAACGAATTTGGGCGGCGTCGGATCTATGGTCTGGCGTCGTTTTCTTTTGTGGGGTTGCGGTTCTTTCGGGTTGATCAGGGATGTGCCGGTGCGGCGGAAACCGCCTCAGTACCGAACCTCTTCGAAGCCATAGGTGCCCTCGTAGTCTTTCCAGTCCACGAAGACGCTGCGAAACGCATAGGTGCTGCAGTTGGTGCCTGGGCCGAAGGCCGAGGCGGGCGGGACACGGGCTGGTGACGAATGTGCCCAGCTGAAATCGCCCTGTTCGCCGTATTTGCCTTCGCGGATGTTGGACGATGTCATGCAGTCGCCGTCCTTTCCGCGCCGCCGCGCATACTCGATCTGAAACACATGGATCGAGCGTACGAAATCGTAGGCTGGATCGGAGATATCGATGTCGGCTTGATCTGCCACGGCAATTGGGGCCGGGAAGGGAAGGGCGGGCAACGACAGCGGTGGCGGTGACGGCGGACTGAACGATATATCGAACAGGCGTTCGACCGGCGTCCTGCGGCTGAAATCCGCACGCATCGGGCAATTCCAGATTTGCAACGGTGGCTCGACTGGCCAGGGCGTGATGCGCGCGATGAACACAGCGCAGGCATGGGCGCACTCAGCCGAGGCGGGCCAGCCGCCCGCGAGGCAAAGCAGGATCGCACAGTCTACAGGATAGGCCGCGGCGGGGGTGGCAAGCGACATCAGCGCTGAAGTGGCGAAGCCGGTGGCAAGGCTACGAAGGGTCATGAGAGATATTCCTTGAAGAGGGGAAGGGCTCAGATGCGGGACCGGGGCGACATCAGTCGTCCGGCGCCGGGGCGAGCGTCTGGTATTCGGCGATGACCCGGTTGACCTCCGCCGTCGCCTCAGCCCGGGCGGATTCGAGACAGTGCAAATAGGTCTGCGCGTTCTCGAAGTAAGCCACGTATTCCTCATGAATCTCAGAGGCATAAGCCACGCGGGTTGCATCGTCGCCGACCGCAGCGGGGGGCAGTGGTGGCAAACAATCGAGCGCTGTTCCGGCCCAGGCTTGTGAGCCGGAACAGAGTAGCGCGCAGCAGACTAGCCTTGCCAATTGCAGGTTCGGGGAAGGGTGCGGCATAGGGCGTCCTCGCATCATTGATATTGGATAGATGTCAAAACAATACTATTGACGCAATAGAATTGTATTGATAGCAACGCCCCCAAGTTGCGCCGTGAACGGTTTCTCAACAGCGCGACACGCACTATGTTGGCACCGAACGATCAAGCTTTCGGAGCGTGCTGAGCCATGAGGAACTTGTACCCGGTGATCTTGCAGGCCGGATTGAAGGAGGCCCTGACCGAAGGCGGTATCGTCGAAGCCCATTGCCTGGAAGATGCGAGTAAGGTCGGAAGTACCTGGATTGGCGACTGGCGCATCTATTTGCGCAGTGGTGACCAGGCCGCTCTTCTTGTTAACCAGCGCACGCTCCAGCCCAGGGAGTTCAAGACCATAGTTGGTCTGATCTCCTTAGGCGTCGAGCTGGGACTTACCACGGTGGGTGTGCCTTTGAAGAAGGGTGAAAAGGCGACCTGGACCCATGGAGCGGAGACATCTCCTCAAAGCTAGCCTGGCCCTTTGCGGCGGTCTGACCCTGTTGGGTCTGGGCGCTAGCCAAGGTGCCGCAGAGGTCATTGACCTCAGGGCAGGCGGGAGCGATTTACGCGTCCAATCCGGAGTGCTCGACTTCGGCAAAACCATCCCCGCGCGGCGGACGCGCGAGGACCGCGAGACAGAGGTTGATCCCACCCCGACTCCCGATACCAGTGTCTGGCGCGCCTCCTATGTCAACGCAGAGTCCAGGCGCGGCCCCATGGGGCATGCTGCCATCGAAGACTTGGTGCTGAATGTCGGTGACGATTATCTCCGCCACCCAGGTCTGCGGGAGGCCGGACTGACGGGCCCAGAATGGCTGGCGCTCTTCCGCGCCAATATTGCGGTGGAGTCCGGCTTCAACCCGGATGCCCGCTCGGCCGTTGGCGCGATCGGCCTTGGCCAGCTTATGCCGGGCACGGCGGCAGTGTTGGGCGTCGATCCCTATGATCCCGAAGAAAACCTGCGCGGGTCCGCGCGGTATCTCCTCGCTCAACTTGAGGATTTTGGCGCGCCCGATCTGGCGCTCGCCGCCTACAACGCCGGACCTGAGGCAGTCCGGAAATATGGCGGCATTCCCCCCTATGCCGAGACCGAGGGCCATGTGGCCAAGGTGCTCCGGTTGACTGCCACCACACTTGTAAAGGAGTAACCTGATGTTTCGTTTTCTCACGGGCGCGCGGCTGCCGCGCCTTTCGCTCGGCACCCTGCTTTTGGCCCTGCCGTTCTTCGCGATCCTCGCCGAACCGGCCCTGGCACAAAACCTCGATCCGCTTGAGAATATGCTGCAAACCATTGTCGATGGCCTGACCGGCCCGATCGGTCGTCTGATTGCCATCCTTGCCGTGGTGGCAGCGGGTTACATGATGTTCACCGGCCGCCTGAACTGGCCGCTGTTCCTTGCGATCTTCTTTGGTGTCGTGCTGGTTTTCTCGGCCGCGACGATCATCGATGGCTTCGCCGCACCCTGAGGCAGAGGGCGGCAGGGCAGGGGGTGCGTGACGCCCCCCGCCCGCTGGCCCGATCCGGATCATTTCCCATGCACGACGCACCTTTGTTCCTCGGCCTCACCCGGCCGCCGAAGATCTTCGGCCTGCCGATCGGGTATTTCGTGAGCCTGATGCTGGGCTCGGTCATCCCATTCGTTGGGGCGAATGACTGGCGTTTCCTCCTGATCGGAGTGGTGGGCTATCCGGTGCTGTGGTTTGTGGCGGACCGCAATCCGAACCTCTTCGAGACGGCAGCGGTGGTCTTTTCCCGCACCCCGCGCACGCGGGGCAAATCGGCTTTCGGCGGGGACCGCCATGTCAGCTGATCTGAAATCCCTCTTCCCGGCCACGCCGGCCCTGAAATCCGTACTCCGTCCCGAGGATCTAGGCGCCGAGACGCTGGCGCGGCATCTGCCTTGGCTCTCCGCACCCGCAGACGATCTGATCCTGACCCGCCAGGGCGATCTGATTGCCTCTGCCGTGGTCGATGGTCTCGACAGCTTCACCGTGGAAGAGAGCGATTTGTCCCTCGTCCCGGCCTCGCTCGCCAGGCTTGACCTGCCCCCCGGAAGTTCCCTCGCTGTGATGTAGAGTCTGCCCAACCTGAGAAGGAGCAGACGACATGAGGAAAAGCCGTTTCACCGAGGCGCAGATTATCGGGATGATCAGGGAACA
>NZ_JAESVP010000007.1 GCF_016765795.1 Fuscibacter oryzae | reverse complement strand
CGCGCGCCGGGCGCTTGAGCAATCTGAGGGCTCCGCGCCCGGCGCGCTTGCCCAACCCGAAACCGACCACTATCAACCCCAAGGACTCTCGTTATGAACGAGGGACGACCGGGGGGCAGGTCAGGCCTTTTCCATTTCCGCCACCCTGAGCAGGACAACCCGGTGCCAGACAGCGGGCGCCTCCCCCTGTGATGGAGAGAGGGAGGGTTGAAACGCGAAAGGCCGCGCCCGAAGACGCGGCCTTTCCCTGTCACATCAATCGCCTATCTCAGCGCATGAATCACTTCAGCGCCTTGTCGGTGATCGCCATGGTAAAGGCACCTTCCGGCTCTTTGGTGATAACGGGGTCAGAGCCGCCGCCCAGCAAAGTGGCCACGGTGCGTTTGTAATCCGCCTCATCCAGTGCGCCGTTCGAACCGGCGGTCAGCTTGGCCACCTCGCCCATCATGAACTTTTGGTGCGCTTCGGTCTGGGCGCCGGTCTCGTCTGCCTCCAGCACGATGGCGGCGGCGGCATCGGGGTTCGCCTCGGCGTCCTTCCAGCCCTTCATCGAGGCGCGGACGAACTTCACCATCTTCTCTTCAAACGCCGGGTCTTTCAGATTGTCTTCCAGCACATAAAGACCATCTTCCAGCGTGGCGACGCCCTCATCCTCATATTTGAAGGTCACCAGATCCTCGGGCTTGATCCCCGCTTCCAGCACCTGACCATATTCATTGTAGGTCATGGTCGAGATACAAGCCGCCTGCTTTTGCAACAGCGGATCGACGTTGAAGCCCTGCTTCAACACCGTCACGCCATCGGCCCCGCCAGCGGTCGAAAGGCCCAGCTTCGACATCCACGACAAGAAGGGGTATTCGTTGCCAAAGAACCAGACGCCCAGCGTTTTCCCTTTGAAATCAGCGGGCGAGGCGACGCCAGATTCTTTCAGGCAGGTCAGCATCAGGCCTGAATGCTTGAACGGCTGCGCGATGTTCACCAGTGGCAGGCCCTTTTCGCGGGCAGCCAAAGCGGCGGGCATCCAGTCGACGATCACATCGGCACCGCCGCCGGCGATCACCTGTTCCGGCGCGATATCCGGGCCGCCGGGAAGGATGGTCACGTCCAGACCCTCTTCCTTGTAATAGCCCTTTTCCTGCGCGACGTAGTAGCCAGCAAACTGCGCCTGCGTCACCCATTTCAGTTGCAGCTTCACGCTGTCATCCGCCTGCGCCGCCTGTGCCAGCAGCGCCAAAGCGGTTCCGATCAGCAGTTTCTTCATTGTCTCACCTCCGTTGTTGGGGCCTTTGGCCCGGTTATCTGCGTTGAGAGGGGTGCCAGAAGGTCACCGCCTTTTCGATGGCCGCCACAAGGCCATAGAAAACCGAACCCGACAGCGCCGCCACTGCAATCTCGGCCCAGACCATGGGCAGTGCAAGCTGCCCCACGGCGGTCGAGATACGAAAGCCCACGCCAAGGGTAGGAGAGCCGAAGTTTTCAGCAACGATAGCGCCGATCAGGGCCAGCGTGGTGCCAATCTTCAAGCCGTTGAACAGAAAGGGCATTGCCGCCGGAAAGCGCAGCTTGAACAGCGCTTGCCAATAGCTTGCGCCCCAAGTGGCGATCAGGTCGCGGGAAAGGCGATCCGTCGCCTCCAGCCCTGCGACCATGTTCACGAGGACGGGGAAGAACACCATCACCACCACGACGGCGGCCTTGGAATGCCAGTCGAACCCGAACCACATGACCATGATCGGCGCGATGCCGACAATCGGCAGGGCGGCGACAAAGTTGCCGACGGGCAGCAGGCCACGTTTCAGAAACGGCACGCGGTCCACCAGAACCGCCGCCACCACGGCGGCAAAGGCCCCGATCAGATAGCCGGTCAGGCCCCCCTTGATGATGGTCTGAAACCAGTCCAGCCCCAAGGTCGGCAGGTTCGCCGCAATCGCCGCCCCGATCACAGAAGGCGCGGGCAGCACCACTTCGGGAACGCCAAGCCCCCGCACGACACCTTCCCACAGCACCAGAATCGCCGCCCCGAACAAGGCCGGGATCAGGATTTTCACCACCCGCGTACTGGCTGCCGAACTGCTCGCCAACGCCGCGTTGATCGCCCATGTGACCAGCCAGAAGGCAACGGCAAAGATCAGCCAGCTCATGCCCGCACCCCCATGCGCCGTGTCACCAGCCCCTCGGCCAGCCGCACGATCGAAATCAGCACGCCCCCCAGAATGGCCGCCGCAAACAGCGCCGCCCAGACCATGATGGGAGAGCCGAACTGGCTGCCCACCAGCATCCGCGCGCCCAAGCCTTCCACAGCCCCCGTCGGCAGTTCGCCGACGATGGTGCCGACCAGACTGGCCGCGATACCCACCTTCAGCGAGGCGAACAGGTAAGGCACCGAGGCGGGCAGGCGCAGCTTGAAGAACCCCTGCCCCTCGCTGGCGCTATAGGTTTTCAAAAGGTCCAACTGCATCGGATCGGGGCTGCGCAGCCCCTTGATCATGCCGACCAGCACCGGGAAATAACTGAGGTAAGCCGCGATGATCACCTTCGACACCAGCCGGTTTTCCACCCCCAGATGCTCGCCCAAACCGGCAGAATTCGACAGAACCACGATCATCGGCGCAATCGCCACCACCGGCACCGTCTGGCTGATGATCGCCCAAGGCATCAGCCCCATCTCGACCGTGCGGCTGCGGGTGATCATCACCGCCATGACGATGCCCAGCAGGCTGCCGACGACAAAGCCCCAGAAGGTCGAGGTCAGCGTGACAAGCCCATGATAGACAAGGTTCTTTTTCGACGACAGCTTGGTGCCGGCGGTGGTTTTCCAAAGCTCCTCAACGATCTGATGCGGCGCGGGCAGGACGGGGCGTTCCTGTGCATAGGTGGCGGGGATCAGATCGGGGTTGGCCAGCACCAACGCAGTTTGCGGCAAGACCGCGCCCAAGGCCCCGGCGGGGTTGGTGGGCGTGCCCGCACGGGCGGCCTGATCAACCTCCCACTGGATATTCGCCATGGGCACGGCAAGATACCAGACCGCAAGGATCAGGGCGAGGACGGCGAGGATGGGGGTGGCGCGGGTCATTCGGGCTGACAGTCCTTGAAATATCCTGCCGTCGCGCGCGCCGTTCTGCCACTCGCCTTCTCGGTCACATCAATCTGAACGGTCCAATTCCCACCCGGATCATTATCATGATAGTATATTAATGGATGGCCTCCGGCCTTCATCAAGACGCCATCAGCCGGCACTTTTCCATTGAAACAGGTGTAGGGCTTGAAGCTTTGGTATGGCTTGCCTTCCCACAGCAGACTTACCGAACAGGACAGTTTCATACGCTCTTTGGTTGTCCCGAAGGCCAGTATGTCGAGGCGGATTTTGTCACCGTCTTCCGCACAGTTAGGTCCGTCTCCCTCATGATATTGGGCAACTTTACCAGCCACCGGACGCGGCACGACATTTGCAACCAGAACGGCTAGCACACGAACCTCGCCGAAATCCAGCAAGGCAGGCCATGTGTCAGGCCCGATTGGGCGATATGTGTCCTGACCATAAGGCAGCAAATATGGCTCCTTTACCGCAGGATTCACGTCATTTCCTGTCGGCACCCCCTCAGCCAAAGAGAGTGCAGGGCAAGCTGCGGCCACCCCAACGGCCAAAACAAACCCCCTCACACCGCACCCCCCTTCGGCCAGGCGATCAGCAGCACCGCCACCACACCCAGCGCGACGCCCGCCCATTGCTGCGGGCTGGGGCGCTCTCCGAACACCACCAGCGCCACCACCGTCACCGCAACCAGTTGGAACACCACCGACAGGGCCAGCGACAGGCCAAGGCCCCCTGCGCGCATCACCGGGATCATCAGCGCATTGCCAAGGCAGAACAGCGCCAGCGCGCCCACCAGCATCGGCCAGCCGCCCTTGGTCGCGTAGAGTTTCAGCGCCGAATTGGCGGCCATGAAAGTGGCGGTGGACCCCGCCAGCCACAGGAACACGCCGGGGTTCATGGCTGCCCCCTAGTCATCGGAATGCCCTGCCCTCAGCCCTTCGCGCACGCGGTGGGCGATCTGGATGAATTCGGGCGTGTCGCGGATGTCGAGCGGGCGTTCGCGTGGCAGGGGGCTGTCGATCACATCGGTGATGCGGCCCGGTCGCGGTGACATGACGACGATCTTGGTGGAAAGATACACTGCCTCGGGGATGGAATGGGTGACAAACCCAATGGTCTTGCCGGTGCGCGCCCAGAGCTTCAGCAGCTCTTCATTCAGCCGGTCGCGCACGATTTCATCCAGCGCGCCAAAGGGTTCGTCCATCAACAGGATGTCGGCATCGAAGGCCAGCGCGCGGGCGATGCTGGCGCGTTGCTGCATGCCGCCCGACAGTTGCCAGGGGAATTTCTTGCCAAAGCCCGCAAGGTCCACAAGGTCCAGAACCCGCTCCACTCGCGCCGCCTGTTCGGCCTTGTCAAAGCCCATGATCTCCAGCGGCAGCTTGATGTTCCCGGCGATGGTGCGCCAAGGGTAAAGCCCCGCCGCCTGAAACACATAGCCATAGGCCCGGCCCCGCCGCGCCTCATCCGGGGCCATGCCGTTCACCGTCAGCGTGCCGCCGGTCGGCTGCTCCAGCGCCGCGATGGCGCGCAGAAAGGTGGTCTTGCCGCAGCCGGAAGGGCCGATGAAGCTGACAAAATCGCCCTTGTTGATGGTCAGGTTGACATCCTTAAGGGCATGAACCGGGCCGTCACCCGTCTGGAACACCAGATTGACGCCTTGGGCCGAGATGACCGGGCTGGCGGTGGCTAGCGTGTCTTTCATCACACCCCCGTCGCCGGAATGCCCGTCCGCGTGACTGGCCTCGGCGCGGTCAGTTCCTTCCACGCCGTCAGCGCGCGGTTCACCGCCGGGCGGGCCTCACGCCCTACGAACTGGCCCCAGCCTTCCTGGCCATGCACCGTGCCATCCTCGAACGCCACGCGGCCGCGGGTCAGGGTATAGCGCGGCAGGCCCTTGACCTTCTGCCCCTCGAACACGTTGTAATCAATGGCGGATTGCTGAGCCGTGGCGCCGATGGTCTTTTCCTTTGCCGGATCCCAGACGATCAGATCGGCATCAGCCCCCACCAGAACCGCGCCCTTTTTCGGGTAAAGGTTCAGGATCTTGGCGATATTGGTGCTGGTCACCGCCACAAACTCATTCGGGGTCAGGCGGCCGGTGTTCACGCCATGCTGCCACAGGACCGGCAGGCGATCTTCCAAGCCACCAGTGCCGTTCGGAATTTTCGAGAAATTGCCCACGCCGAACCGTTTCTGCGCGGTGGTAAAGGCGCAGTGGTCGGTCGCGACGCAAGACAGCGACCCCGATTGCAGGCCTGCCCACAGGCTGTCTTGATGCTTCTTGTCGCGGAACGGGGGCGACATGACGCGGCGGGCGGCATGGTCCCAATTGGCGTTGAAATACTCGCTTTCGTCCAGCACCAGATGCTGGATCAGCGGTTCGCCCCAGACCCGCTTGCCCGCCTGACGCGCGCGGCGAATTGCTTCGTGGGCATCCTCACACGAGGTATGCACAACGTAAAGCGGCGTGCCCGCCATGTCGGCGATCATGATGGCGCGGTTCGTGGCCTCCCCCTCCACCTGCGGCGGGCGGGAATAAGCGTGAGCCTCCGGTCCGGTGTTGCCCTCTGCCAAGAGTTTCGCGGTCAGTTCGGCCACCACATCGCCATTTTCGGCATGCACCATGGCCAACCCGCCCAGATCGCCCACCCGGCGGAAGGACGAGAACAGCTCATCATCATTCACCATCAGGGCACCCTTATAGGCCATGAAGTGCTTGAAGCTGGTGATCCCCGCCTTGACGCTGGCCTCCATGTCATCGAACACCTGCTGCCCCCACCAGGTGATCGCCATGTGGAAGGAATAATCGGCGTGCGCCCGGCCCGACTTGTTGTGCCACGCCTTCGCGGCATCCATCAGCCCCTGCCCCTGCCCCGGCAGGATGAAATCGACCACCATCGTGGTGCCGCCCGCAAGGCCCGCCCGGGTGCCGGATTCGAAATCATCCGCCGAATAGGTGCCCATGAAGGGCATCTCCAGATGGGTATGCGGGTCAATCCCGCCGGGCATGATGTAGCAGCCGGTGGCGTCCAGCACCTTGTCGCCCGAAAGGTTCGGCCCGATGGCGGTGATGGTGCCGCCCTCGATCAGCACGTCGGCCTTGTAGGTCAGATCAGCGGTGACGATGGTGCCGTTTTTGATGACTGTGGTCATGTGATCACTCCAACGGATTGCAATCGACTTTGTTCAGCGCATTTTGCGATCCCCGCAGGGTGAAGATCTTCCGCTGATAGGGTTCCGAACCATAACGCATTACAAGGCGCGATCCCGCGGCCATTTCCATCAAGAGTTTATTGGAAACAGCGACGTGAAATGTACTCTGTATGTATTCAGGTCTTGCTGCATGATGAGGTGGTTTTTCATCAACTTGGAATGACACGAACGAACTTGCATTCATAAATTCTGGTCCATCAGTTGAGCCTGATTGCCCTATACTAAGATAGGTAAATCCACTTGGAGCCTTTTGGCAGGATGTCGATAATACTGCAAAGTCTGGCGAAATTACTCGCGCGATAATTTCGGTCGCTTCGGCTGGATCATCTGTGGCCCAAAGCCTACTCCCACCGGTGTCAGCCATATAGAGGACTTGCCACTCCCCAGCCTCCAATGGTGCTGGGAGATAGAAAAGCACAACAGCAAAAACAGCCGCGTAAAGCTCTCCAGCAAATCCGCCCTTCACCGCCCTGACATCGCAGTTGCTCACTCCACCACCTCGGCCACTTCCAGCACCGAATGCAGCAGCACATCGGCCCCCGCCGCCGCCCATTCCGGGCTGATCTTTTCGGCCTCGTTGTGGCTCAACCCATCCACACACGGGCACATGATCATCGTCGTCGGCGCCACGCGGTTGATCCAGCAGGCGTCGTGACCGGCGCCGCTGATGATGTCCATATACCCATAGCCCAGCTTTTCCGCCTTGGCCCGCACGACCGAGACCAGCTCGGGTGCGAAGGTGACCGGGTCGAAATGGCCGACCTCCTCAATCTCACATCCAAGGCCCAGGTCGCGGGCGACGGCATGGGCGGCGCGGATCACTTCGCCCTTCATCGCATCCAGCTTGCCCTGTTCGGGGCTGCGGATGTCCACCGTGAACACCACCTTCCCGGGGATCACGTTGCGGCTGTTGGGGAAAACCTTGACCTGCCCCACCGCGCCCACCGCGTTCGGCTGATGCGCCATGGCGATCTGATGCACCCGCTCGGTGATCCGGGCCATGCCCAGCCCCGCATTCACCCGCATGTGCATCGGCGTGCTGCCGGTATGGGCATCCTTGCCGGTCAGCGTGATTTCCAGCCACCACAGGCCCTGCCCGTGGGTGACGACGCCGATTTCCTTGCCTTCAGCCTCCAAGATAGGCCCCTGCTCGATATGCAGTTCGAACATCGCCTTCATCTTGCGGGCGCCAACGGCCTCATCTCCGACCCAGCCGATGCGGGCCAGTTCATCGCCAAAGACCAGACCGTCAAGGTCGGTGCGGGCCTTGGCATAGGCCTCGGTATGGATACCCGCGAACACGCCCGAGGCCAGCATGGCGGGGGCGAACCGCGCGCCCTCTTCGTTCGTCCAGTTGGTCACGACGATGGGATGGCGCGTCTTGATGCCCATGTCGTTGATGGTGCGCACCACCTCCAAGGCCCCCAAGACCCCCAGAACCCCGTCATACTTGCCGCCCGTCGGCTGGGTATCCAGATGGCTGCCCATATAGACCGGCAGCGCAGCCGGGTCCGTCCCCGGCCGGGTAAAGAACATGTTGCCCATGGTATCGACACCCATGGTCATTCCGGCAGCCTTGGCCCAGCCCGCGAACAGGTGGCGGCCCTGATTGTCGGCATCGGTCAGGGTTTGGCGGTTGTTGCCGCCCGCGATGCCGGGGCCGACCTTGGCCATATCCTCAAGACTGTCCCACAGGCGTGCAGAATTGATGCGGATGTTTTCACCCGGTGAGGCCATCGCTCATATCTCCCATGCCGTCGGGGTCTTATGCCCCTTGCGGCGAATCTTTTCCTGACCGTATGGTCAAGGTGAAGCGCACCACAACCTGACCAGACGGTCAACGAAAATCTTGACGCCACGCGAGGCCATGAACGAAAACGCCCGCCCCCTTCGCCGCAATGAAATCCGCGCCCAGAACGAGGCGCTTATTTTGCAGGCAGCCGAGATGGTATTTGCCGAGGCGGGCTTTGGCGGCGCAACGATGCAACTGATTGCCGACATGGCCGGGCTGCCCAAGGCGAACCTGCATTATTATTTCGCCACCAAGGAAGACCTTTATCGCCGGGTGGTGCAGAACATCTTTGAAATTTGGCTGCACGCGGCGGATTGCTTTGATGCCGCGCCCGGCCCGGTTGAAGCGATTGGCGCCTATGTCGATGCCAAGATGGAGATTTCGCGCCGCCACCTCAACGGGTCCAAGGTCTGGGCCTCCGAGGTGATGCACGGCGCGCCGGTCATTCAGGACTATCTTGAAACCACGCTGCGCGACTGGACGGCGGGTCGCGCCCGGCTGATCCAGAACTGGGTTGACGAAGGGCGGATGGACCCGGTGAATCCCCGGCATCTGCTGTATATGCTATGGGCCACAACCCAACATTACGCCGATTTCGGCCATCAGATCGAGACATTGAATGATGGCCAGCCCTTGTCGGATGCTGAGTGGCTGGCCGCCAAGGAAAGCGTAAAGAGTATCATTCTGAAAGGAATCGGAGCCATCTGAACGGAGGGAAACCATGTCAGAAATTTCCGCACTTGAAGCCGAACTGTCCAAGCTGATCCTGCCCGCGTTCACCGAGGAAACAGCGCTGGAACTGGGCGAAGTGCTGGTTTCCATCGCGCGGGACGAAAGGCTGGCGGTGGTAATCGACATCCGCACCCCCGACCGCACGCTATTTCACGCCGCCCTGCCCGGTTCAACCCCGATGAACGACCTGTGGGCGCGGCGCAAAAGTGCGGCAGCGCTGATGTTTCACGAGGCGTCACTGATCATCGGGCTGCGCAACGCGCAAAAGGACCGCGATCTGGCCTATCAGGGGCTGGACCCGATGCAGCACGCCGACCACGGCGGCGCGGTGCCGATCCGCGTCGCGGGGGCGGGTGTTGTGGCGGTCGCCACGGTTTCAGGCCTGCCCAGCCGCGACGACCATGATCTGGTGGTCAGGGCGCTGGCGAAACTGGTGCCTTAAGCTCGATCTCGACAAAGCTCATTAAGGCGCTGCCTGCGTTCACCACGTCATGCTCTACCCCGGCATCGCGGACATAGGCGGTGCCCGCGGGCACCAGAACGTCGCGCGCCGCGCCATCCGGCCCGACAATCCGCATCGGGCAGTCGGTGATCGCGGTGATCACATAATCCATTCCATGCCGGTGCCAGCCGGTCGCCGCACCGGGCGCGAAATCGAACCGGGTCACCCGCACGCGGGCATCCTCGACAAGAACCGTTGCAACTGCCTGTTCCATTCTATCCTTCCGGGTTTGCATCCGCGCGCGCCTTAGGCCAATCTGCCCGCCCAAGGCAGGAAAATGATGACACGACCGCGCACCCGCATACAGGCCAAAAACTCTGCCACCATTCTGGAAGCCGCGCTGGAGGTTTTCTCGGCCAACGGCTTTCGTGGTGCCACGCTGGACCAGATTGCCGAGGTGGCGGGCCTGTCAAAGCCGAACCTGCTGTATTACTTCCCCTCAAAAGAGGCGATCCATGCGGCGCTGCTGGCTGGCCTGCTGAAAACCTGGCTTGACCCCTTGCGCGCGATGAACCCGGATGGGGAGCCTTTGGCCGAGATCATGGGCTATGTCCGGCGCAAGTTGGAGCTGAGCCGCGATTTCCCGCGCGAAAGCCGGTTGTTCGCCAATGAGATCCTGCAAGGTGCCCCCCGCATCCTGCCCGCGATTGAAGGCGAGTTGAAAGCGCTGGTCGAGGATCGGGCGCAGATTCTGACGGGCTGGATGGATCAGGGCCGCATCGCCCGCCTGCCCCCCCATCACCTGATTTTCTCGATCTGGGCGCTGACGCAGCATTACGCCGATTTCGACGTGCAGGTGCGGGCGGTTCTGGGCGAAGGGCATGACCCGTTCACCGAGGCCGAGGGGTTTCTGGAAACCCTGTTCACAAGGCTTTTGAAACCATAAGGCCCGCGCCTTGCAGCGCGGGCCTTATGGTTGGGGAAACCCAGGTCAGGCCAATTCGCTGCCCGGCTGCGCCGAATGGCTCAGCAGGCCAAACACATAGGCCGCGACCGAGCGGAAGCAGACAACGGTGAACCCGCCGTCCTGCTCCCAGATCGCCGCCGCCACCTGGGCGGCACGACTGCGACGCAACTCGCCCGGTTCCAGCGTGGCGAAATCGACCGGCATCAGCTTTTGCAACGCCTGCGTGGCCTTGGCTCCTTCGACGCGGAAAATCGCCCGCGCGTCCGACACATCGGCAGCAAGGTGGTGCGCACCGCCCATGGCGGTGGCAATCGCAGCCATCGCCGCGGCCACCTGATCATAGGGCAGCACCAGAAGGTATTCGTCCGGGCTCATCCAACCAGCGGCACGGTCGCCGTTGATCACGACACGGCGCTGTGCGGGCACCGTGGTGCCGACCGCCGCCTTGATGGCTGCGGCCAGTTCCTTCACATCCGCTTTGGCGCGGAGCGTGATCATGCCCAGAGGGCCGACCTCTCGCACGGAAACGAAGCCGTCAAAGCGGGCATTGCCCAAGGGCGAGACGGGATCAGACATCGTTGCGCGCTCCTTCCTTGTCGTAGAACACGGGGTCAACGACACGGGCCTTGACCCGGCCGCCATCCATCTTGGTGAACTCCACCACTTCTCCCATCCGGCCAAGGCCACCATGGATCAGACCCATGGCGATGCCCTTGCCCAAAGTCGGGCTGTGATAGGTCGAGGTGACGCGCCCTTGGGTGTTGCCCTGACCGTTGGGGTTGTTGCCCACCGCCGGAATATAGGCGCCGTCTTCGATCACGCTGCCGTCCAGCGTCTCAAACCCGGCCAGTTTCCAGCGGTCAGGGCTGGCGAGGTAGTTCCGTTCCTGCCCGCGCTTGCCCAGATAGTCGGCTTTCTTCTTCGAAATAGCCCAGCCAAGGTTCAGGTCTTGCGGAATGACCGTGCCATCGGTTTCGTCGCCGATCATGATAAAGCCCTTTTCGGCCCGCATGATGTGCATGGCTTCGGTGCCGTAGGGCATCACGCCAAACTCTTGCCCCGCCTCGATCAGACGCTCCCAGAGGGCAAGGCCATGGCTGGCCGGAACCGCGATTTCATAGCTCAGCTCGCCCGAGAACGAGATGCGATGCACCCGCGCCGGAATGTTGCCAAGGCTGCCTTCGCTGAACGCCATGAAGGGCAGCGCGGCTTTCGACACATCCATGCCGCCCAGTTTCTCCAGCAGTTGCCGCGCCTTGGGGCCAGCCACCGCGATCTGGGCATATTGCTCGGTCACATTGGCGGTATAGACCTGCCAGTCCCACCATTCGCATTGAAGCCAGTCTTCCATCCAGCCGTGGATGCGGTCCGCGCCGCCGGTGGTGGTGTGGCACAGCCAAGTGTCATCCGACAAGCGCACAACCACGCCGTCATCCGACAGGAATCCCTGCTCGCTGCACATCAGGCCATAGCGACACTTGCCGACGCCAAGGTTCGACATGACGTTGGTGTAAAGCATATCCAGGAACTTGCCCGCATCCGGCCCCTTGACGATGATCTTGCCAAGGGTCGAGGCATCCAGCAGGCCCACATTGCTGCGGGTGTTCAGGATCTCGCGATGCACCGAAGCCTCATGGCTTTCGGCCCCACGGGTAAAGCAATAGGGGCGGCGCCACAGGCCCACCGGCTCCATATAGGCGCCATGGGCCTCGTGCCATTCATGGATAGGGCTGCGGCGCAGCGGTTGGAAGATCTCACCGCGCGACTCGCCAGCCAGCGCGCCCAGGGTGACGGGCGTATAGGGCGGGCGGAAGGTGGTGGTGCCGACGCGCGGAATGTCTTCATGCAGCGCATTGGCAAGGACCGCCAAGCCGTTGATGTTCGACAGCTTTCCCTGATCGGTCGCCATGCCCAGCGTGGTATAGCGCTTGGTATGTTCGACCGAGGTATAGCCTTCGCGCGCGGCCAGTTGAACGTCGGAAACCTTCACGTCGTTCTGATAATCCAGCCACATCTTCATCTTCAGCGCCGGGCCAGCGCCCTGCGGCATGATCCAGACCGGCAGCATCGCGCCTTCGGCCGGAACCGTGACCGAGGCCGCCGCAACGCCGCTGGCCTTGCCAAGTGCCGCATCGGCCGCCGCAACCGCATCGGCCAGCACCTGATCGCCGGTCAGCAGACCGTTGGCGGTGCCCGCCGCATAAACCATCGCCTCGCCATTCTGGTTGGTCGGCGCGCGGTTGGCATCGGGGCGGAAATGGGCCTGCGCCTCATCCCAGTTCAGCTTGCCACCGCAATGGCTGAACAGGTGAACCACCGGCGACCAGCCGCCCGACATGGCGACGGCATCACAAGCCACCTCTTCCAGAACCGAGCCTTCGCCCGCCTGCGCACCAATGGCTACGCCGGTCACACGCTTGCCGCCCTTGACCTTGACCACCGCCTTGCCGGTTTCCACCCGGATACCCAGCGCACGGGCCTTGGCGTGCAGATCGCCCGACACGGCTGCACGAGCGTCCAGGATCACCGGAACCTCCAGCCCCGCCTCTTTCAAGGCGATGGCGGTGCGATAGGCGTCGTCGTTGTTGGTCACAACCACCGTGCGGTCGCCGACGCTGACGCCGTGGTTGACCACATAGTCACGCACAGCAGCCGCCAGCATCACGCCGGGAATGTCATTGCCCGCAAAGGCCAGCGGGCGTTCGATCGCCCCTGTCGCGGTGATGATCTTGCCCACGCGCAGACGCCACATCCGTTTCTTTGGACGGCCATCGCCGGGGGTGTGGTCAGCCACCTTTTCCTCGGCCAGAACATAGCCGTGGTCATAGACGCCAACGGCCATGGTGCGGGCCATCACGGTCACGTTTTCCATCGCCGACAGGGCCTGAACCGTCGCCTTGACCCATTCCTCGGCAGGCTTGCCGTCGATCACATCGCCATCCACCGGCGCGCGGCCACCGAAATGGGCGGTCTGCTCCAGCACGGTCACACGGGCGCCCGCCTTGGCAGCCGCCAAAGCCGCTTGCAGGCCCGCAATGCCGCCGCCCACCACAAGAATGTCGGCGAAGCCATAGGCGTATTCGTAACGGTCGGCATCCGCCTCTTTCGGCACCTGACCCAGACCCGCCGACTGGCGGATGATGGGTTCAAAGACGTGCTTCCAGGCAAAACGCGGATGGATGAAGGTCTTGTAATAGAACCCGGCCGGCAGGAAACGCGCGACATAGTTGTTCACCACGCCCACGTCAAATTCCAGGCTGGGCCAGTGGTTCTGGCTGGTGGCGGTCAGGCCGGAAAACAGCTCGGTCGTGGTGGTGCGCTGGTTCGGTTCGAACCGGGCGCCCGTGCCAAGGTTGACAAGCGCGTTCGGCTCTTCCGGGCCCGACCCCACGATGCCGCGCGGGCGGTGATATTTGAAGCTGCGGCCGACCAGCATCTGGTCGTTTGCCAGCAGCGCCGAGGCCAGCGTGTCACCGGCGAAACCCGCCATCGACTTGCCGTTGAAGGTAAAGGTCTGGGGCTTCGTCCGGTCGATCAGACGGCCACCTTTGGAAAGACGCGTGCTCATCAGTAACCCTTCCAGTCGGGGCGCTTGGCCTTGATCTTGGCTTGCAGGTCGGCGGGCGGTTCCGCGGTTTGTGCCGGATAGGTGCCGAACACCTCCAGCGTGGCGGTGCAGCGGGCGGCCAGAAACCACTTGCCGCAGCCATAGCTGTGGCGCCAACGTTCGAAATGCACGCCCTTGGGGTTCTTGCGGGCGAACATGTAGGATTCGAAATCGTTATCGGCCGAACCGGGGCCGAACCGCTTCAGATGCGCCTCGCCGCCGTTCGCCAGTTCGGTTTCCTCGGCCTTCACGCCGCAGTAGGGGCATTCAAGGATGAGCATCTCAGCGCTCCGTTTCCGCGGCGGTGCCGCAAAAGTTTTCGAAAACTTTTGCAAATTCCTTCGAAGGAATTTGCGTCTGGTGATGTGCCATCAGTGCGCCACCCCGGCGGCCACCGACTCGTCGATGAACTGCCCTTCGCGGAAGCGCCACATGTTGAAATCGGCCGCCAGCGGCCCCGGTTCGCCCTTGGCCATCAGCTCTGCCATCGCCCAGCCCGAGCCGGGGATCGCCTTGAAGCCGCCGGTGCCCCAGCCGCAGTTGATGAAGCAGTTGCCAACCGGCGTCTTGGAAATCAGGGGCGAACGGTCGCCGGTCATATCCACGATGCCGCCCCACTGGCGCAGCATTTTCAGGCGGGAAATGATCGGGAAGGTCTCGATCAGGGCACGCAGGGTTTCCTCGATATGGTGGAAAGACCCGCGCTGGGTGTAGTTGTTGAAGCTGTCGGTGCCGCCGCCGATGACCAGTTCGCCCTTGTCGGACTGGCTCATGTAGCCATGGACGGTGTTGGCCATGACCACCACATCAATGGTTGGCTTGATCGGTTCCGACACCAAGGCTTGCAGCGCAACCGCCTCTAGCGGCAGACGGAAGCCCGCCATGTCGGCGACCTGACCGGAATGGCCCGCCACGACGATGCCCAGCTTTTTGCAGCCGATATAGCCCTTGGTCGTCTCGACCCCGCGCACAACGCCGCCCTCGGTGCGGACGCCGGTCACTTCGGTCTGCTGGATGATGTCCATGCCCATGTCGGAACAGGCGCGGGCATAACCCCATGCCACGGCGTCGTGCCGAGCGGTGCCGCCGCGTTTCTGATAGAGCGCACCCAGCACCGGATAGCGCGGGCCGTCGATGTTCATGATCGGCACCAGCTCTTTCACCTTGGCCGGGCTGATCCATTCGGTCGAAACGCCCTGCAACTGGTTGGCATGGACCGTGCGCAGATAGCCGCGCACCTCATGATGGGTCTGCGCCAGCATCAGCAGGCCACGGGGGCTGAACATGACGTTGTAGTTCAGATCCTGCGACAGCGTCTCATATAGCGACAGCGCCTTGTCATAGATCGCGGCAGACGGGTCTTGCAGATAGTTCGACCGGATGATCGTGGTGTTCCGCCCGGTGTTGCCACCGCCCAGCCAGCCCTTTTCGATGATGGCTACATTCTTGATGCCGTGGTTCTTGCCCAGGTAATAGGCCGTCGCCAGACCGTGGCCACCCGCGCCGATGATTATGGCGTCGTATTCCTTCTTCGGCTCTGGTGCGCGCCAGGCACGCTCCCATCCCTGATGATACGACATCGCCTGACGGGCAATGGCAAAGACCGAATAGCGTTTCATGGGCAGCTCTCCGAAGGGTTCGGGCGTGACGATTGTTGTCGTCCCGAAGACGAAATTAACCGCCCCCAGCAGCGGCACAATCGGGAAAATTACGACACGGCATGACGCGGGCGGCCCTGCGGCACCTGAAACCCTTTTGCCGGGCGCGGGAAAAGACTATCTGGGCCGGGCTGGACCGGAAAGCGGGCCGGAAAAAAGGGGGCGCAAGATGGGTGATTTCGGCTTTTGGGCCGTGGCGGGGGGAACGGCGGTTGCGGTTCTGGCGCTGCTGTTGCGCGCGCTGACCAAGCCGCCCGAAAGCGACGAGGCGGATCATCCTGACCTTGCCGTTTACCGCGCGCAATTGGCCGAGGTGGACCGCGACCTTGCCCGTGGCGTTCTGGCCCCGGAAGAGGCCGCGCGACTGCGAGTCGAGGTGTCGCGCCGCCTTCTGGATGCGGACAAGGCAGCGCAGGCCGCCAGCGGCGGGCGCAGCCTGCCGGTCATGCCGGTGGTGATGGCGCTGGTGGCGGTGATGACGGGCGGCGTGGCGCTGTATCTGCGCCTTGGCGCGCCGGGCTATCCCGATCTGCCGATCAACGACCGGCTGGCGGCAACCGAAGAGCTATACCGCACCCGCCCCAATCAGGCCGAGGCCGAGGCGCAGGCTCCGAAACCGACCCAAGCCCCCAAGGCCGATGCCGAGTTCATGGCCCTGATGGACAAGCTGCGCGCTGCAGTAAAGGCGCGCCCAGATGACCTGCAAGGCCTCTCCCTCTTGGCCAAGAATGAGGCGGCGCTGACCAATTATCAGGCCGCATCGGCGGCGCAGGGCCATCTGCTGTCGGTTCTGGGCGCCAAGACCGGGCCGGACGACCATCTGGCCGCCGCCGAATATCTGATTGCCGCAGCGGGTGGCTATATCTCGCCCGAGGCCGAGGCGGAACTGGTCAAAGTGCTAACGCTTGACCCGAAAAACCCGCTGGCGCGCTATTACTCGGGGCTGATGTTCGCGCAGGTGGGCCGCGCCGACCGCACGTTTGAATTGTGGGAGCCGCTGTTGCGCGAAGGCCCAGAGGATGCGCCGTGGAAGGCCCCGATCCGCGCCGGTCTGCAAGAGGCCGCCGACCGCGCGGGCATCCGCTATACTCTACCCGATGCCAAAGGGCCGGATGCGGCTGCGGTGGAGGCTGCCGGAGAGATGAGCGCCGAGGACCGGCAATCGATGATTGAAGGCATGGTCGGCCAGTTGGAGGGGCGCTTGCTGTCCGAAGGCGGGCCAGAGGCGGAATGGCTGAAGCTGTTCAACGCGCTGAAGGTACTGAACCAGCCTGACCGGGTAAAAGCCGCGCTGACGGCAGCCGAAAAGGCCTTTGCCGCCGACCCTGCGGCACAGGAACGGCTGCGCGCCGCCGCCGGGGCGACTCCATGATCTGCGACCGCATTGAAGACTTCGCCGCCGCCCTGCCGCCCAACAGGGCGATCTTTGGCCTTGATCTGGGCGACAAGACGATTGGCGTGGCGATTTCAGACCTGCGGCGGCGGGTGGCGACGCCGGTGGTGATCATCCGGCGGCAAAAATTCACGCTGGACGCGGCAGAGCTTTTGAAGCTGGCCGAGGCGCGCGGGGCATCGGGGCTGCTGCTGGGTCTGCCGCTGAACATGGACGGAAGCGAGGGGCCGCGGGTGCAATCGACCCGCGCCTTTGCCCGCAATCTGGAAAAGCTGACGCCCCTGCCCATCGGCTTTTGGGATGAGCGTCTGTCCACCGTCGCCGCCGAACGCGCGCTGTTAGAGGCGGATGCGTCGCGCAAACGTCGCAAAGAGGTGATCGATCAGGTGGCTGCCGGGTATATTCTGCAAGGAGCGCTGGATCGTCTGGCGTATATCGGGGGCTAGGTTGGACGACATCTGGAAACGGAACGAGGTGGAAAGCCCCTGCGTCAAGATCTGCGTCGTACACCCCGAGGCAAAGATTTGCGTTGGCTGCCGCAGGACACTGGACGAGATCGGCCGCTGGTCTGGCATGACCTCTGATCAGCGCCGGGCGATCATGGCCGAACTGCCGGGCCGCGCGGGCCTGTTGGCCAAGCGGCGTGGTGGGCGGCTGGGGCGTCAGCCGGGCTAAGGCAGCCCCGTTATACCCCGACCCATTCCTGCACTGACCCCATCACAGGCCGGAAATAGGCGATGATCCGCCCCTCTGCCGGGGCGGTGGCCCCCTTGGCCCAAGGGGCCACACCATGCAGCGTCAGCCGGTGCATCAGCGTCGCCTCTCCGGGTCGGGTGGGCAGTTCCACGCGCGGACAGGTTTCGAAAATCTGGCGGCGCGCGGCGGTATAGGCTGCGGTCACATCAATGTCGCCCCATTGCTCGGGCGGCGAATCGCCAAAAGCCGCGAGCAGCGCAGCCCGCAAGATGTTGGCACTGCCCTGCCATGCGACCAAGGGGGCCGCGTCGGCGCTGCAATCATTCAGGGGAATGCCCAAAATCCAGCCATGTGGTTCCTTTACCATGCGCTGGCGATCGGGCCCTATCGCCAGCAGCCCATCCAGATGCGCGGCATCGCGGGTCAACCGGAACCGATAGGCGGCCTCGGTTTCCTCATCGGACGGTTGCGGATAACCGGGATAAACCGTGGACAGTTGCGCCCGGTGCAAGGGCTGCGGCGTCAGGCCAAGGGCCGCCCATGGAAAGGCGACACCCCCGATGGAGCCATCCGGTTCGTTCGGCAACAGGTCCAGCCCCACATCCCATGTGCCGCCGCAACGGCGGGGTTCCTCGCTGTTGTGCAACGCCTCGATTGCAAGTGGCAGCGCGGCGCGCGCCCAGGCGGCAAGGCCGGGGTCGGCCTCAAACCTGTGCCAGTCGCCTACCATCCCACCACCTTGCGCAGCATGTTCAAGGACACCAGCACAAGGAAAATCGCAAAGGCCCGCTTCAATGGCTTGGGGTCCATCGCATGGGCCAGCCGCACCCCCCAGGGCGTGGTCAGCAGGGTTGACCCGATCACGATCAGGAACGCGGGCAGATTGACCGCGCCCACCGTATAGGGCGGCGCGTCCGGCACATGCAGCAGCAGGAACCCCAGCACCGAAGGCACCGCGATCAGGATACCAAAGCCCGAAGCCGTGCCCACCGCCCGGTGGATCGGCATGTTGAAAAGCGTCATCAGCGGCACGCCAAAGGTGCCACCGCCAATCCCCATCATGGCCGAAAAGAACCCGGTGGCCCCCGACAGGCCCCCTGCCCCGGCAGGCCCCGGCATTGCTTGGCCAAGCCGCCATTGCGGACGGCCAAAGGCCATGTAGAGGCCCGCAATTCCCGCCAGCACCCCGAACACCGCCTGCAACACCACCGATTTCACCTGCGCCGCCACCAGAACCCCCAGCGCCGCGCCGATCACCAGTCCCGGCCCCCAGCGGCGCAGGGTGGCCCAATCGACCGCGCCCTTCTTGTTGTGCCCGTTCATCGACCGGATCGAGGTGACGACGATGGTGGCAAGCGAGGTCGCAACGCAGACCTGCATCAGGTGATCGCCACCATAGCCAAGATGCTGGAACGCATAGAAAAACGCTGGAACCAGCACGATCCCACCGCCCACACCCAGCAAACCGCCGACCACACCGGCAAAGGCGCCGATGATCACAAGCACAAGGCCAAGGGTCACAAGTTCGGTCATCGCATCCTCATCTTTTCGCGCAGCCTAGAGGCAGCGGCGGGGAAGGGCCAGTGGCAGGGTTGTGCAGGTGCGGCAAAATGGCTAACCTGTGCCATACCTTTACATCACAGGTTCCCCAATCATGTCCGACCGTTTGCTGCGCCCTGCGTTGGTGCTGGGCCTTTTGTCCTGCATTGGCCCCTTTGCGATTGATCTTTATCTGCCCGCGATGCCTGCGATTGCCCAGGCCCTTGCCACCAGCGAACAGGGGATGCAGACCACGATCACCGCCTATTTCCTGGCCTTTGGTCTTGCGCAACTGATCTATGGCCCCTGGGCCGATCAGGCGGGGCGAAAGCCGCCGCTTTATGCCGGGATCGTGGTCTTCGCCATCGGATCGCTGATCTGCACCTTTGCGCCGTCGGTCGGCTGGCTGATTGCGGGCCGGGCGGTGCAGGGCTTGGGCGGGGCCGCCTTCATGGTGGTGCCGCGTGCCATCATCCGCGACATGCACACCGGGCCGCGCGCCACGCAACTGATGGCGGCGGTGATGCTGGTGATTTCGGTTTCGCCCATGCTGGCGCCGCTGGCCGGGTCTGGTCTGATGGCACTGACAGGGTGGCGGGTGATCTTTGGCGCGCTGCTGGCGGCCTCGGTTGTCAGCCTGATCACGCTGGCGCTGTTTCAGCCCGAAACGCTGGCCCCCGAACACCGCCACCCGTTCAGCTTTGCCGAAACCCGCGCGGCAGCGGGCAAACTGTTAAGCGACAAGGGGTTTTTAAGCCTGACCTTCCTTGGTGGATTCGGCATGGCCAGTTTCTTTGTCTTCATCGCCTCGGCGGCCTTTGTTTATACCGAGTTCTTTGGCCTGTCGCCCACCGGGTTTTCGCTGGCCTTTGCGGTCAATGCGCTGGGGTTCTTTGCCTCTTCGCAACTGGCCGGGCCTTTGGGCATGCGGTTCGGCCCGCGCCCGGTGATGGCGGTTGCGGCGGCGGGTTTTGGCCTGTTCACCGTGGCGCTGGCTGCGGTTGCGCTGGCCGGGTTCCATCCGCTGTGGCTGGTGATCGCCGGGCTGTTCTGCGCCAATGCCTGCCTTGGGTTTGTGATTCCAACAGCCATGGTGCTGGCGCTGGATGATCACGGAGAGGAGGCGGGTCTAGCCTCGTCGCTTGGGGGTACGTTGCAGATGGTGACGGGCGGGGTGCTGGTTGCCGTGGCCGGACCGTTCTTTGACGGAACGCCGGTGCCGATGCTGGTCACCATCGCCATTTGTGGCGTGGCGGCGTTCTTGCTGAGCCGCGTGGTGATGGCACGGCGCGGCGTGGCGCAGGGTGCGTGATTTCACGCCCCAATCTGCGCCCCCTCCACCGCCCCCAGCGCGGCGTCGATCAGGTCCAGTCCTGCCCCGGCGCGCCCTGCCCCTTCGGACAGCACCCGGCGCCACATCCGCGCGCCGGGCCGCCCGTGGAACAGGCCCAGCATGTGGCGGGTGATCGCATGAAGCCGCCCGCCCGCCGCCAGATGCGCGGTGATATAGGGCCGCATAGCCTGCACCACCTGCACCGGATCGGGGGCAAAACTGTCCCCCCACAGCGCATCGGCCCCGATCAGCACCGATGCCGGATCGTGATAGGCGGCGCGGCCCAGCATCACCCCGTCCAACCCCTGATCCAGCAGGCCCTGCGCCTGTGACAGGCTGGTGATGCCACCGTTGATGCACAGGATCAGCTCAGGAAACTGCTGCTTCATGCGGACGACCAAGGGGTAATCCAGTGGCGGAATCTCGCGGTTTTCCTTGGGGCTAAGGCCTTGCAACCACGCCTTTCGGGCATGAACGATCACATGGCGCACGCCGGCGCGGGCCATGGTCTCCAGAAACGCGGGCAGAACGTCTTCGGGAACCTGATCATCCACCCCGATCCGGCATTTCACCGTAACCGGCACATCGGCCTGATCCTGCATTGCGCGCAGGCAATCGGCCACCAGATCGGGGCGCAGCATCAGCACGGCCCCAAAGCAGCCCGATTGCACCCGGTCGGACGGGCAGCCGACGTTCAGGTTGACCTCATCATAGCGCCAGTCGCGCGCGATGCGGGTGGCCTGCGCCAGTTCGGTCGGGTCAGACCCGCCCAGTTGCAGGGCAATGGGGTGTTCGGCCCCGGAATAATCCAACAGCCGCGGCTTTGGCCCATGGATCACAGCCGGGGCCGTGACCATTTCGGTATAAAGCATGGCGCGCCGCGTCATCTGGCGGTGAAAGAACCGACAGTTCCGATCCGTCCAGTCCATCATCGGCGCAACAGATAGCCGGAAGGCATTGTAGTTGCTGGGTTTTTCTTTCTGCACAGTCACTTGCGCCTCGTCAAACACTGCCGATTTGTTCCCGGTTTTGCCCTGTTTACACCCGTTCCCAGATGTGCAGTCCTACAAATGTAGGACTTTCAGGCATCGTGTAGGACCGTGGGTAGCATCAACAAAAGGCAGCGGGCAGATGGGAGCTTCGGCTTCACCGCCCAGATCGTCATAAAGCGCAAGGGGGTCAAGGTCTATACCGAGGCGCGAACCTTCGACCGGGAACCACCGGCCCGCGCCTGGATGAAGCGGCGCGAGGCGGAAATCGCACGCGATGGATGGGGTAAACCCAAGGGCACGCTGGGCGAGGCGATTGACGACTATATCCGCGAGAGCCTGAAGGAGATGGGCAAGACCAAGGCGCAGGTGCTGAACGCCATCAAATCGCACAGCATCGCGGCGCTGGCCGGGCATGAAATCCGCAGCCACGATATTGTCAGCTGGGCGACCGAGCTTTCCAAGAAGGTGCAGCCCCAGACCGTCGCCAACTATCTAAGCCACCTGTCGGCCGTCTTCGCCGTCGCCCAGCCCGCTTGGGGCTATGCTTTGGACGCAGGCGAAATGAAGGCGGCTACGGTGGTCTGCAAGAAGTTGGGCATCACCTCGAAATCGAAGAAGCGTGACCGGCGCCCGACAATCGAGGAAATGGACGCGCTGATGGCCCATTTTGTGGAAAGGTCAAAGCGGCGCGGCGCGATGCCCATGCACAAGGTCGCATTCTTCGCCATGTTCTCGACCAGGCGACAGGAAGAGATTACGCGCATCCGGTGGGAAGATCTTAAACCGGGCAAGGTGCTGGTCAGGGATATGAAAGACCCCGATGAAAAGGACGGGAACAACGTGTGGGTTGATCTGCCGCCCGAGGCCGAGGCGCTGATCGGCACCATGCCCAAGGTCGCGGCCGAGATATTCCCCTTCAGCACCGACGCCATATCGGCCGGGTTCACGCGGGCCTGCAAGTTCCTTGCGATCAAAGACCTGCACTTCCATGACCTGCGGCACGAAGGCATTTCGCGGCTGTTCGAGATGGGGCAGAACATCCCGCATGTGGCGGCGGTCAGTGGGCACCGCAGCTGGCAGAGCCTTCAGAGATACACCCACATCGACGAGGTGGGCGACAGATGGGCGAAGTGGGAGTGGAAGGCCAAGTTGTTGCCCCAGCCTTCAGCGTAGCGCCTGCGCCTCTTTCCGAGCCTTGTCGGCCTGCGCGTCGATATAGTCGGCCAGATCGGACAGGTGGACGCCCTTGGCCGCCTTTTGCGAATCCGACATGCGGACCACGGGCAGCTTGATTTCGCCGCGGCTGATCCGTTCCAACAGCTTGGGCGTCGTCATGCGGAAATGATCTTCGGCCACCGCCTCGATCGGGATCACCGGGCGGCCCTGATACTGGGCCATCAACAGGAAGGCCGTGCTGATCCGCGGTGCGAAGCTCATTTCCCTGCCCCCTGTCTCTTGGCGGCCATCAGCGCGCCCTTCGGCGTCAGCCGGAAGCGCAGGGCCATGCCGCGATCATCTTCGGCCACCTCGACCAAGCCGATGTTTTCCAGCGCCTGAATGACGCGCAGGGGGGCACCTATGCGGGCGGTGGGCATATAACCATCGCGCCAGTCCTTGGCGGCCCGCCACAGCGTCAGAATGGCGATCTGCGCGGCCTTCTTGCCGCCGCGCGAGGACAGGATAGCCATGGCCCCGTCGCGCGTCGTGGGGTCGTGCTGCATCCCGAGCTGGTCTTCGTCGTCGTAGCGGCCCTGATCCTGGTCGCGCTGATGTGCGGCAAAGGTTCTCATTCCGCCACCTCGATCGGAAACAGGGTGTCCAGGCCGTCCACATCGACGGCGCGGGTCAGGATTGCATCAATCATGTCGTCAACCGTCAGGCCGACGCGGGCCGCATGATCGCGGATCGCGCGATAGCTGGTCGCCGTGATTGCGACGCCGTAACGGTGCCGGATCGGCACCATGCCCTTGCGCACGCCCAGCGGCTTCGGCCGAGGCGCAGGCGCTGGGCGGGCCGCGGGCTTTTCCTCTGCCCGCCGCACCGCAGGCTTGCCCTTGCCCGCAAGACCCGCGCACTGGATGCACCGGCACAGGCCTTCGGCATGGTTGTGAATTCGGCAAAGCCCCGTGGTGGACGCGCCCGACAATCGACGGTCACAGCCGGGATAGGCGCAGCGGCTAGGCATCACACAGCCCCCACCGCCGGCCGCGCGCCGTTGCAGGCGTTGGCCCAGTCCAGATGCGCCGCGATGCGCTGGGCGATCTGGTCTTTGGTATAGCTGACACCGGGTTTCAGATCGGCAATCACATCTGCCACCCACCACGCGGCCGAGGTCTTGGGGTCCAGCGGCGTGGCCGCCTGACCGTCCATCGTCTCGCGCAGGTGGATCATCATGGCTAGGTTGGCGAGGTCCACCCAGTTGCCCGCGTTGGTCTTGCCCAAGTGTTCCGAAAACATCAGGACAAGCCGATCGGGGGAACAGGTTTGCCAGCCGCCCCGGCCCTTGGCCCGCGACGATGCCAGCTTGGCCTTCATCATCATGGCGAAGGCATCGACGGCGTGATCGTCGGCCATCGCGGCGTCCTTCGGGAAATCCATCACAAAATCCTTATCTTGTAGCCCATGGCCGCCAGGACGGCCTGCTTGATCTGGAAAACTTCAGTCGGGTGGCCCTTGGCGTCGGCAATCACGCGCAATCCGTCTTCGAAGAAAACGAAGTCCGCGACGTAGTGCATCTGCCGCCCCGTGGGGGTCAGGATCGGCCCGGCCGCGCCCTTGAGCGGGATCTTCACCTGCCGCCGCAGATCGCTGATCTGGCCCGCCCGCTGGCGGAACATCAGCGCGGCCCATTGCGTGGCCTCGCGCTGGCTGTCGAACCAGATGCCGTCCAGGTTGACCCGCTTCGCGCCTTTGACGCGGCGATTGCCCTGCGCAGCCTTTTCGGCCTTCAGGATGACTGCCGCGTCTTTGGCGCTGATCCTCATTCCGCAGCCATCCCGGCGCTGGGCGTCCAGATGATCGGGTGGCCTTCGGGGTAACGCTGCCGATGGGTGATCACCGCTTCCGTCAGCGACGGCTTCCTTCCGCAGATGCCTGCAGTATCGCGGTCGCGCCGGGTCATGACGATTTCTAGCGCGGTATAGCTGTGGGGCGCGATGGCGAAGCGGATACCTGCGTCATGGGCCAGCATCACGGCGCGGGTCAGTTCGTCACTGTCCCAGGTCGCAAAGCTCTGGCCGTTCCACGTCACCTTCAGCGCGCCGGGCATCTTCCAGAAGATCGAGTCCCAGTCGATCGGGGCGTTGTAGATGCCACGGCCGATCACGCCCAGAATGGCGAAGGCGCGGCGCTGGAAGGGGTCCAGCACATCGGGCGCGGCCCACCAGCCCTTGCCCTGACCCATCAGCTTTTTCTGATCGGCCAGAGGCTTGAGCCGCTTGCGCGCCGCGATGGTCCCTTCGACCCAGGCGGCCGTCTGATCGACAACCGTGTCCATCAGCCCATCCCCAGCGCTTGCTTGTAGAGTTCCAGCACCGCCTCTTCTTCGGCAATGTCATCAGGCTGGCGCTTCCGCAGGGCCACGATCTTCATCAAGATCTTGGTGTCGTAGCCGCGGCCCTTGGCCTCTGCCATCAGCTCTTTCTGCTGTTCGGCCACAGTCTTCTTTTCGGCCTCAAGCTGTTCATACCGTTCGATGAACTGCTTCAGTTCGTCGGCGGTGACGTTGTAGGGGTCGGACATGCTCAGACCCCCCCCGCCAACGTCATCGGCCACGAAGGCCGGTTCCGGGGCCTTTTGTGCCGCCGTCAGCTTTTCGATATGCACGTCGATGCTGTGGGCAATGTCGGGCGCATAGCCCTGCGACGGGCGCGGGATCAGCCCGATAACCTGCCGCAGCGCGTCATAGGCTTCGGCCCGCGGGGCCAGCTCGGCCACGACGCGGCGCAGCTGCCGGATTTCGTCACGGGCCATGCCCATCAGGGCGATAGATTTGTTGTCCATGGCGGCCCCCGATCAGCGAATGTTCTGGGCGCCAGCGGCGTCGAGGGCTTCCGCCTGCGCCTTGACGTGTTCGATGGCCTTGTTCGGGTCGGCCGTGCGCCAGTCGGGCCAGTTGCGCTGTTCGTTTTCGTCCTGCTTGTCTTCAATCATCCCGCAGGCCTCGGCCGCCAATTCACCAGGATGCACGCCAGCTTCGCGCAACGCACGGGTCAGGCCGTCCAGCGCAAGGATGACAACATCAACCCACTCTTCCGCCGCCTCGTAAGGCGAACCGGCAGGGATCACCTCGCCCGTCAATTCGCGCTTGATATGGTCCGCGACGCCCGCGCGCCGTTCGCCGGGGCCGAAGGTGGCGCGGCTAAAGGCCATCTGCCGCTTTAGGTGAGCTTCAAGGTCGAACATGCTGACTCCTATGCTGAAAGTGGTTGCCGGTCTCTCCCGGCTGTCAGGCTCTGGCTGTGCAGGTCGCCTTGTCCTGCCGCGCGAATTCCGATCAGGTGAGCCTCGCGGTGCGCACCGAAAGTGTCGTCTCTCCGACCTGTCACCGCTGGTCTTGCTCTCGGTTCCCATCCAGTTCTCTCCGCGAGAAGATGGCGCTGCAGGCACTGGCAACCCCGCCCACCATTCGTGGCCCGCGCTAGACGCGCATGGGCATGATCACCTGCGTCAACGCCGGGTCTTCGGACAGGACGCGGAAGGGGTCTTTGTCGGTGCTGCCCGTGATCCGCACCGTGCCCGACGAGCGGGCAAAGTCCTTCAGATACCGAAGGTTCAGGCCGAAGGGCTTGCCCTTGCCAACGCAGGGCATCGAAACAACCGTGCCTTCCGGGTCGCGGATCGACATGCGGCCCGCGTCGGGGTTGATCTCGACAGCCTGCGCCCGGAAACGGTCGAGGTGCGGGAAGCGTCGCAGCGCGGTATAGTTCAGCGTGACCGCAATATCCTCGACCGGCGAAGGGATGACGCGGGTGTAGTCGGGATAGGTTCCGTCGATCATCTTCGACGTGATTGCCCAGCCATTGCCCGCAAAGCGCAGGCGTGCGGCCCACGGCTTTTCTTTGCCGTCCTTGTCCTTATGGTAAGCAACCTGCGACGTGATGGCGATTGCGCCGTTTCCGCCCTTCAGCAGCCGCCAGTGCAGTAGCTTGGCCGTCTTGCTGGGCACGATGGCGGCAAGATGTGGCCACGCCACATCGGTGTCGTAGACCGTCATGCGGTGACCATCGGTCGAAACCAGCCGCAGCGGCGTGCCGTCCTTTTCGCCAAGGCCATGCAGGTAGATGCCGTTCAGGTAATAGCGCGTCTCTTCGGTCGAGATTGACGCCATCGCGTGAGATATGGCCTTGTGCAACACCGCCTCGCCCACCGCCGAAGCCTCAGTCCAGCCGGGCAGGTCATCGCGCACCGGCCAATCTGTAACCGGGCAAATCTCGCGCAGGCGGGCCGTCATGTCGCCCGCCTCGACGGTCAGAATATCCGCCTCGACCCGCGAAATGGTCACCGGCCCGGAATGAAACTGCACCAAGCCGCCCAGGAAGCGCGGGTCCAGCATCGCGTCGAACCCGTAGTCACCCGTCGCCTCGATCTCGATCCGGCCCTCAATGTCCAGATCGGTCGCTTCGATGTGGAGCAAGCCTTCTATGTCATAGGTCAGGCGAACAAGGCCAAGGATCGGGATGGTGTTCCACCGTTCCACGATCGACCGGGCAAATGCCAAGGCATTGCGCAGCGCGGCGGCATCGACAGTAACCGACGAAGGGGTAAAGCTGGGCTTGGTCACAGTGGGGCCTCGCAACGCTTGGGCGCCTCGACGCGATGGCAGGCGCGCTGGGCGCGGGCCGCGTCGTCATTCGGGCCGATGATGACCCGCAGCCGACCATCGGGCCGGATGCAGCACTGGCGATAGGACTGGCCGCCCTGCCCTTCCGACCCATCCTTGGCCCGTGGCGCTGGGCTGGGCGGTGCTGGCGGGTTCGGTATGCCGGTGTCGTGGCACGATCCGGTGCAATCCGGGTTCGGGTCGCCCTGTTCGTCGGTCCACTGCGTGGCGCGGGCGACGATGGCCGAGGCCAGCAAGAGGCCCGCGGCCACAACGGCCGCCATCATCAGGCGCGGGCGGCGCTTGCCCTTGGGCGGGGCCGTCCAGTCGATCGTCATCAGGTCGCAACTGGGCAACGAGCGGTAACGGTGGCGAACAACGTCCATCACTCCCACCCCCCGTAAGCAATGAACCCAAGGGCAAGGACGGCCAGAAAGGCCGCGACAGAGATCAAGGCCATCATCACATGCCCCCCATCGCCTGGGCCTGCGTCACGACGCCCGCCAGATCGACGGACAGGGCAGCCGCCATGCGGATCACTGCGATCAGGCTGATCATGATCAGCACCCAAAGGACGGCCTCGACAAAGCCAAGCCCGACAGGGCGGGCGTCGTCCTGCGGTGCCGGAAGGCGGGATTGGTAGGTCTGGAACTGCTGCAACTGCGCCTCCATCGGAAATGATGGGGGCATCTAATCGGGGATATTTATCCCTGTCAATACATGAAAGGGATAAATATCCCCATCAATATGAGCGCCACGCCTGGCATGGAAGCAGAATCACGGAAGGGAAGAACGAGAAAGCCCTGCGCGGGGCGGGGCTGGCCAAGGCAAAGCTGGGCAGGTGGTCACTTCGTTTGCTGTGAAACCACAATGATATTTGACCACTCTGCCGGGGCAAAGGAGGCAAAGGCTGTGTCCCCAACTGTCGTGTAGGAAAACGCAGCAATCACCCTCTCGTCGTTCGGGAATGAAATCAGGGCCGAACCTTCAAAGTCAGAGAACCCGGCCCAAAGCGGAACCTTGATGCCATCGAGCGATGCGTTGCCCAGCCCATTTTTCTTGAGAATGTCAGCGATAATCGACTTGGATGTTTCGCTTGCAGAGATATAGCCGCCCAGGCCGTAGCCCAGAAACCCCAACACCCCAAGAACCCCGATAACCCGAAGAAACCGCCGCCTCGGGCGGCTGGCCCGCCCAGGCAGTGCATCTTCAGCTACCGGCTGCGCCGGATCAATGTGATGGTATCTTTGCGATTCAAAAGGAGGCAACACCTCTTCGTCACGCACCGTTGCTTCTGTCATATTGATCTCCAATCACAACGCCTTGCGCCAGTGCTGTTCCGAGATGATCCGAATCGGAACACCGGCGCTGCGCCATTCGACAGCCTGTTCGATCTTGCGACCATAGCTCGCGTGCATCCAGGCATCAGTCGCATATTCGCCAATCACCAGATAGTTGGTGGCCTTGCCGATGCCGCCCGTCTCGCCACCGCGGTCTTCGATGGCCATCTCGCACGCTGATCTGGTGCCGAACGTGAATGTGCCGGTAAAACAGAAGCGGCGATCGGGGATCGTAACCCTTGGGGCGGGCTTACACAGCGGCAGGCTGGTGGATTTCAGAGCTTCGCCAAGTTCGAAATCGCTTCCGGTCAGTCGCATAAGGGTATCTTGAAGATCAGCCCGCTCTTCCTCGTCAACCCGTCCGTCGGCAAAAATGGCATCTAGGCGTTCAACTAAAATCCCAATCATCGGGTCAGAATGTGCGCCGTCTGTCGCGGCAAGCCACTTGTAAAGATATGCGATTTCCGCGTCATTCAGATTGCCGTCGGCGATCATGCCGCGCGCCATGCCGATCAGCTCTGCCACCCGCCGATCGCTGATGCGCGCGCCTGAAAACCGCCCCGACCGACCAACGTCGCCTATGGTCATCTTGAAATCTCCCCTCTGACAATGGAACCATCCCCAGCGATATCCCCAAGAAAATTCGGAAATCAGATGGCCCTAAGGTGGTCAGATTGCGAATGTTCCCATAATGTTCCGTTAAGGATATTGAGGATCACTTAGATTATGTCGGACAGAGAGGCGCTGCTTGAAATTGCAAACAGCCTTAAGGAAATCACGGCTTTGCCCCACGGTCCTGAGCGCCTCGCCCGCGTGCGGCAGCTAGCAGAATGTCCCGCTCTTCCTGAGACAGCTGGCGCCACAGATCGGCGACTTCAGCTCGAAGCTGCGCAGTGTCGTCGCCCAGAAACTCGTCGAGGGTGACGCCAAAGACGTGGGCAACCTTTAGGGCATCGTCAACATTGGTGCTTTGGCTGCGGCCCTGGTTCAACTTCTTGAGTTGTTCGGCGGATACGCCCGCTTCAGCGGCCACCTTGTTGATGGACCAACCCGTCGCCTTGAGGGCGTCCTGAAATGCTTCACGAAAGGTGCGCGTCATAGCGACATTCATACCCGTCGCCCCTCTCGCAAGGTAGGAGACAATTCTCCCTTGACTAAGCGGGGATAATTATCCCTTATGCTGGCATGACCAGAGATCAGATCATCGCTGAGATTGAGAGCTATGCCACTGCGCGCGGCCTTGCGCCTGCGACGGTGACCAGCCGAGCAGTCGGAAACAGCCGCCTCTATCACCGCCTCAAGGCCGGTGCCGGATGCACCCTGACCATTGCCGAGCGCCTGCGCGCCTACATGGCCGAACATCCGGCCGACAGTGCCACAGGTGAAGCGGTATGATGCGGGTTTCTGTTCCATGCCCAAGCCTTACGCGGGCGCTGGGCGCGCGCCTAGGAAACAAGTTTTCCGTGGGGGCCGCCCATGTCTGACTATGAACGCATGGTTCAGCAGTTCATGGCCGCGCTGGTGGCCCGTGCCGGGGGCGTCGATGCCACGGTCGCGCTGATCGGCGCACGGCTTGGGGCCGAACCGTCCAAGGGCAGCATATCCAAGCGCCTGGCCGGGCAGTTGTCATGGCCGATCGAAGAGGTCTGGGCGCTGGAAGACGCGCTGGGCGATGCCCCGGTATCGCGCTGGCGTGGCCGCGCCCTTCCCGAAGAGGGGGCCAAGGTCAATCTGCTTCAGGCGCTAGGCGCATCATCCCGCGAGACCGGCGAAGCCCAAGGCGCGGTCATGGAAATGATCGCGGGCGAAGGCAGCAAAGAGCGCGCCCTGAAGGAGCTGGCCGAGGCGAAAGAGGCGATCGAGGCCCTGATCGGCCAAGTGGAGGGCAGTCGCCGTGGCTGACAAGCATATCCCGAACGCCGCCATCCTGCGCGTCTGGCGCGACCCTGACCTGAACGTCAACCAAGGTGCCGCCCTGTTGGGCATCAATCGGGGCACCCTGCGCCGCCGCGCCAAGTTGCTGGGCGAACCGGAAACCCCGCGGGGCCAGAAGTCCAAGATCGGTGACAAACCCCTGTTTGCCCGCATGTGGAAGGCCGGGGTCGGCACGGTCGAGATGGCCCGCCACTTTGGCATCCACATGCACAGCGTCAGCCATGCGCGCCGTTGGATGGGCCTGCCTGCCCGCGTGGGTTGGCAACGGCCGATCACCGTGGCCGACTTTGTGCTGCGCGAAATCATGGCCGGGGATGCTGCCGAGTGGAAGCGGCGGCAGGACGAACAAGCCGCACGGTGGGCCGCAGAATGACAAAGCCCCTGCGCGTCCTGATTGGTTGCGAGAAAAGTGGCATCGTGCGCCGCGCCTTTGCGGCGCTGGGCCATGACGTGTGGTCGGTGGACATGAAGGCCGCCGACGATGGGTCGAACCGCCATTACCGGGGCGACGTGCGAGATTATCTGCACCTTGGCTGGGATCTGTTGGCCGTGATGCACCCGCCCTGCACCCGCCTTGCCAATAGCGGCGTGCGCTGGCTGTCGGAACCGCCGACCAAGCTGGACCCCGAAGACTACCCGCCTGCCGTCTGCGCGGCCTATCTGGAATGGGATCGGGACCGGCGGCTGGCCTTCATGTGGCATCAGCTGCGGCTGGGGGCCGATCTGTTCAGCGATTGCTGGACTGCCCCCATCCCGCGCATCGCCGTGGAAAACCCCGTCATGCACAAGCACGCGAAGGCGCTGATCCGCGATTATCGGCCATTCGCCCAGTCGGTGCAGCCCTGGCACTTCGGAACCGAAGAGGAAGGCCCCGACAATATCAAGAAGCGCACCTGCCTGTGGCTGAAGGGCCTGCCCCAGCTGACCCGCACCGGCACGCTGGATGGCAGCACCGCGCGCGACGAAATCCACAAGGCCAGCCCCGGCCCCGACCGAAAGGACCGGCGCAGCAAGTTCTTCCCCGGACTGGCCGCCGCGATGGCCCTGCAATGGGGCGGGTATGCACTGGAACAAGAAGGGATGGCCGCCTGATGCGCCACCGGGCCGCAACCGTATGGACCGATGCCCGGATGCTGGAAGCGCTGGATATGCGCGACCGCAGAAAGATGACCGCCGCCCAGATCGCCAAGGCGCTGGGCAGCACCCGATCGGCGGTCTGCGGAATGTTCAAGCGGATTGCCGACGACGAAGCCGAAACAGAGGGGAATGCCTGATGCCAGAATATCGTGTGAAACAAGCGCGCGTCGAAGTCTGCAACGGCTTCACCAGCCACTACGAAAACCTCTGGATCGCACAACGGCGGGTGACGCTGTTCGGCATTTCCCTCTGGTGGTGGCCGGTTCTGAATGCCCGGTGGAGCAGAACCAAGGCAGAGGCCCGCCTTGATGCGGTTCGTGACGCGGACATGCGCGCCGAAGATGCCCAGCCCGAAACCTTCTTCTTGCCGGGCAATCGCTGATGGACCTGTCACGCTATCAAGACTTCATCGCATCCAAGGCGCTGGGCAGCGTCAACCACGGATTCCGGCCCGAGGCCCTGCCCGGCCGGCTGTTCGCCCACCAGAAAACCGCCGTCGAGTTCGCCTTGGAAAAGGGTCGCGCTGGGCTGTTCCTGGACACCGGACTTGGCAAATCGGGCTGCGAGGCGGTCTTTGCCGACGAAGCACGGCGCGCGACGAACAAGCCCGCGCTGATCCTTACCCCCTTGGCCGTGGCCCGGCAGTTGCAGCGCGAATGCGAGGCCTTCGGCGTCGAGGCGCGCGTGATCCGCGAGGCCGAAGAGGTCTGGGCGGGCGTCAACATCGCCAATTACGAACGCCTGCCCAGGCTCGACCTGTCGCGCTTTGGCAGCATCACCTTGGACGAGTCGTCCATCCTGAAAAACTACACCGGCACCACGAAGCGCGCGCTGGTCGAGGCCTTCAAGGATACGCCCTTCCGGCTGGCCGCCACCGCCACCCCTGCCCCGAACGACCATATGGAGATCGGCCAGCACAGTGAGTTTCTGGGCGTGATGCCAGGTTCGGAAATGCTCACCCGCTGGTTTATCAACGATCAGACCGAAATGGGCACCTATCGGCTGAAGGGCCATGCCGCCAAGTCGTTCTGGGCCTGGATGGCCAGTTGGTCCCGCGCGGCGTCCCTGCCATCGGATCTGGGCGGCGATGACGCTGGCTTTGTTCTGCCGCCCCTGACCGTCAAGAAGCACGTCGTCGGCGTGGACCTGTCTCAAGGCCGGGAAGAAGGGATGCTGTTCCGCATTCCAGACGCATCTGCCACCAGCATTCACCGCGAAAAGGCCGCCACACTGGCCGAACGGGTGGCCCGCGCATCCGAACTGGCCAATGCCGCCACCGGCGCCGTCATCGTCTGGTGTGAGCGCGACGACGAAAGCGCGGCCCTGACCGCCGCCATACCCGGCGCGATCGAGGTCAAGGGCAGCATGGCCCCGGACGCCAAGGAAGCGGCGCTGGACGCCTTCACCTTCGGCCATTCGCGCGTGATCGTCACCAAGCCGCGGCTGGCCGGGTTCGGGCTGAACTGGCAGCACGCCGACACGATGGTTTTTGCCAGCCTGTCGCACAGTTACGAGCAGTATTATCAGGCGATCCGGCGCAGCTGGCGCTTCGGCCAGACCCGGCCCGTCAACGCGCATGTAGTCATTGCCGAGACTGAACACGCCATCTGGCGGAACGTGCAGCGCAAGGCCACCGATCACGATCGCCTGAAGCGCGCGATGGCCGAGGCCATGCGCGGCGCCCAGAACGAAGCCACGCTGCGGGTCGCATATGCCCGCGCATCGGTCGTAACCCTTCCCGATTTCATGAAAGGAGCCAGCCATGGGGCCTGACTTCCAAGGTCAGAACTGGGCGCTATACAACGCGGATTGCGTCGAAATCCTTGCGGGCCTGCCCGATGAGAGCATCGACCTTGCCGTGTTTTCGTCGCCGTTTTCGTCGCTCTACATCTATTCCGACAGCGAACGGGACATGGGCAACAGCAACTCGCACGAAGAGTTCCTGCACCATCACGCCTTCATGGCGGCCGAGCTGTTCCGGGTGATGAAGCCGGGCGGGATCATCTGCGACCACCTGAAGGACACGGTGTTCTATCAGAACAGCAGCGAGACCGGCGAAAGCGGCATCTATCCCTTCAGCGACGAGGCCGCCCGCAACTATCGCAATGCCGGGTTTGCCCTGCGTGCCCGCGTCACCGTCTGGCGCGACCCTGTGCGCGAAATGCAGAAGTCGAAGAACGACCGGCTGCTTTACAAGAACATCCGCGAGAATAGCCGCGTGTCGGCCATGGGTATGCCGGAATATGTCATCGTCATGCGCAAAGGGTCGCATGGCGTGAAGTTCGGCGCCCCGGTGCGGCATGTGGCCGAAGGCGATTATTCCGGTGCCGTGGCGATTGCGCGGGAAGTTCTTCCTGAAAATGCCAGCGATACCGCCGTAGAAGACGTGGCGGCCGAGAAAATCTTCCCGCTGGACCAGTGGCAGCAATGGGCGTCGCCGGTCTGGATGGATACCAACGCCATGGACGTGCTGAACGCCCGCTTCAAAGGCAACGGCGACGAAAAGCACCTCTGCCCCATGCCGCTGGACCTGATCAAGCGCTGCCTGACGATGTGGTCAAACCCAGGCGACGTGGTGCTGGACCCCTTCAATGGCATCGGATCAACCGGCTTTCAGGCCGTCAAGATGCGCCGCCGCTATATCGGCATCGAACTGAAGCCGGAATACGCCGCCACCGCCGCCAAGTTCTTGGCAGAGGCCGAGGCCAGCCAAGCGACCTTGTTTCAGGAGTTGTCGGCATGAGGTGGGATCGTGACGCGGTAGAGGCCCCGCATACCCGGCGCGAACTGGCTCAAATTGAAGGGGGTTCTTTGCAGAAAGTGCAAGGAACTGCCAACGATCCGACCGAGATCAACACCGATCCGGCCTATGTGCGCGAGTTCGCGGCCACCTGCGGATATGCCGAGCGGGAAATGATCATCGCCCTGTTGGGCAAGCTGGAAGAGGCTCAAAGGGGCCTCGATAAAGCTGACGAGATGATCGGGGCGTATCATCTTTGGTTTGGCGACCTACCTGGTTTTCCACAGCCCCCAACTGGGCTTAAGCCCATGGCCCGCGTTGCCGGAAGACATGGTGAATCCTAATGGCGGCGCTGGGCAAGAAGCTGCGCAGCGTGCAGGCGGAACGCGGCCGAGCGGTCATGTTCTGGTGCCCAGGCTGCAATGAAGGCCACAAGGTCATGGTGGACGATGGCCCCGCGCCGCGCTGGTCCTTCAATGGCGATGGCGACCGCCCGACCTTCCAGCCGTCCGTTCGGGTCCAATGGCCCGATCCTGACCATCCGGGCCGGTATATCAAGGCATGCCACAGCTGGGTCACCGATGGACAGATCGAGTTCCTAGCCGACAGCACGCATCACCTTTCCGGCCAGACAGTCGAACTGCCTGACTGGCCGCACATCACCGATATGACCTGAAAACAAGGACTCGCACGGCGCTGGGCGTCGTGAAGGGTCTGGGGGCAGATAATGAGCATCAAGATCATGACCGCGATCTGGGATCGCACCGATCTGGATACGCACGAAAAGATGGTCCTGCTTTCGCTTGCAGACCACGCCGATGACGAGGGGGTTTGCTTCCCCTCGATCGCCCGCCTGTGCGACCGCACCGGGATGAAGGAACGCGGCGTCCAGAACGTCCTGCGCCGCATGAAAGAGGCCGGGATCATCACCGTCGAACTGAACGCCGGGCGTCGCGGGGCGAACAGATACACGATTCACGCGGCGCACCCCCGCATTGAATGCACCCCCGCACCAGATGCACCCCCGCATCCCATTACACCCACCCCCGCACCGGATGCGGGGGAACCCCCGCATGGGATGCACCCGAACCGTCATTTAACCATCAATAACCACCACCATGGGGCGGGGGCGGATGAATGGGATGATCTGATTTCCGGGCTGTGTAAGGCCGTGGGCATCGCTGGCAAGCCGCCAAGGTCGTGGTCAGGCCCCAAGGCCCGCAACCACATCGCCGGGTGGCTGGACCATCTGACCCCGGATCAGATCATCGAACGCGCCACCGCGTCCCGTGCCAAGCACCCCGAGGCCCCGGCCACGCCCCAGGCGCTGGATGGGTTCATGCTGCCAACTGTCCCGGCCAAGTCGGCCAAGCGGGCAGATCGGGCCGATGTACTGAAGTTCCACGCCGATTGGGTCAATGGCGACCGTCCGCTGCCCGCCGCGACCATCAGCCCGTCGATGGCCCGCGATCTGGTTTCGGCGGGGCTGGTGACCCCCCAACGTCTTGAGGAAAGGGGCATTCGATGAACGACAAAGATCGTGCCCGGATGCTGGAAGCCGAGATCGGCAAACGCGACCGACTGATCCGCGCCTTCGTCACCAAGGACGATGGCCCGCGCCGTGGCCGCAAGGCATCGCATCTGCAATACGCGCTGAACGTGACGCACTACCCCCTGACCGAGTTCGGCATGGCAGAGGGCCGCAAGATCGCCCTGCCCAAGACGCTGGCCGACATTGCCAAGACCATCGGGCGCGAGGGCGCGCTAAGGCTGGCCGAGGGCCTGTTGCGCCAACGCACGGGCAAGCGGGCCTATCGCCGCCAGATATACATCCCCAGCGGTGCCTATTCACCGGACCATCCAGTCGTCGCCTGCATCGGCATGGAAATGGCCATGATGCTGCAAGACGAATGGGCAAACTGCATCATTGAGGTGCCAAAGCTGCAAGACTTCCAGGTCGGCTATCGCGCCCATGTTGCTGCCAAGATGATCGAGGCAGGCGAGACGCCAGAGGACGTGGCCGCCTGTGGCGTCATATCCAAGAGCGCGGCCAATCAGATCGCGTCACACATCGACTGTGCATTTGCGCACGAAGATCAGGGAAAGGACGACGATCAGGCCGCCGCCGGTGGGCGGGAAGACGAAAGACGAAACAATGTCTAACCATATGACAATCAACACAAATACGACGGGTCCTTCCACCACCCGGCGGCGGGCGGGTGGCACGGGTGCGCAGAGAATTACTTGTGCGTGGGCGCAGGGGGTTATTGTTGATTATCTGGCGAGTTTGCCCAAGTGAAAAAGGCGCGTGCCGCAGGGAAGGACGTAAACAAGGCCGAGCTTGCGCAGATCATGGGGGTTTCCCTCCCCACCATTAACGCTTGGGTGGCAAAGGGTTGCCCTATTGTCGAAGAGGGTGGGCGTGGCCGGTCTTGGAAACTGAACACCGAAGCGGTTCGCCGGTGGCGCGAAGATCTTGTGGTTGAAGACAGTTCGGGCGGCGACCGTGACAACATGGCGTCGCTGGATCGTCGGCTGAAGATGGTTCAGGTCGAACGCGAAGAGCTGGCGCTTGCGAAGGACAAGGGCAAGGTCGCGCCCGTCGAACAGTTCGAACAAACGATGATCAGCGTCTTTGCCAAGGTTCGCGCCAAGATGCGGATGCTGCCCCCGCGCGTCGCCCTGTTGCTGGTTGGTCAAACCGACGAAGCAACCATCCGCGCGATCATGGCCCGCGAGATAGACGACGCACTGCGCGATCTGGGCACCGTGACGTTGACCGATGAGGACGAGGGCTGAAATGAGTTTGCCGTTCGGAAACCTTGAAACGATCTGGGCCGCCGTCGCCACCGCGCAACGGCACCTGATGCCGCCCCCTGATCTGCTGCCCAGCGAATATGCGGCGCAGAATGTGGTTATCCCGGTCGGGAACGCGCGGCCCGGCCTGATCAACTTCGACAATGCACCTTATCAGCGCGAACCGCTGGATATGACGGTGAACCCGGCCTGTCGCCGGATCACGATGCAATGGGGCGCACAGGTCGGGAAAACGACCGTGGCCCTTTGCGCCCAAGCCTATCGGATACAGCACAACCCGACCAACCAGATGATGATGCAGCCCAGCCAAGGCGACCTGAAGACTTGGCTGGAAACGAAGTTCAATCCGCTGGTCGAGGCCAATGACGAGCTGTCGCAGCTGATCGCGCCGCCGCGTGGCCGCCGCGGCGTCAACAACGATCTGATGAAGTCCTATCCGGGCGGGTTCATCATGTTCGCCTGGTCAGGATCGCCCAAGACCATGCGCGGCCGGTCGGCACCGTTCGCCGTCTGTGACGAAACCGATGGCTATGACCGGACGGCGGAAGGCCACCCGGTCAGCCTGCTTGCGCAGCGCCTTGCCTCTTTCGAAGGCCAGTCGCTGCTTCTGGAAATCTCGACGCCTCTGATCCGGGGCAGTAGCCATATCGAAACGGCATTCGAGCTGGGCGACCAGAGGCGATTCAATGTGCCCTGCCCCCACTGCGGCCATCGGCAAACGCTGCGCTGGGATAGGGTCACCTGGTCGCAGGATGCCAGCGGCAACCATCGGCCAGACACCGCGGGATATGAGTGTGAAGCCGAAGGCTGCGGCACGATCTGGACCGATGTTGACCGTATCGCGGCCATCCGCGCCGGGGAGTGGGTGGCGGCCAAGCCCTTCGATGGCCATGCCTCCTATCACCTGAACGAGCTTTATTCCTGCTTCCGCAAGCTGGAAAGCATCGTCCGATCCTTCCTTGAAAAGAAGGCGGCGGGCGACCTTCAGACCTTCGTTAACGTGTCTCTGGCCGAGACGTGGGAAGAGGCCGCCGAACAGATTTCCAGCGGCGACATGATGGCCCGCGTGGAGATATTCCGCGCGCCGGTTCCTGCCCGCGCGCTGTTCCTGACAGCTGGCATCGACATGCAGCAAGACCGGCTTGAGGTCGAGATCGTGGCTTGGGGTCTTGGCGAAGAAAGCTGGTCGATCAGATATGAAGTCCTGTGGGGCGATCCGATGCGCGATGAGGTTTGGGAAGCGCTGGATGATCTACTGGCCACAACATACCTGCACCAATCTGGGGCGCAGCTGCCAATCTCGGGCGCTTGTCTGGACACAGGCGGTTCGCCGGGCATGACCCAGGCCGCCTATGAATATGCCAGAGGCAAGACTTCCCGCCGCCTGTTTGCGATCAAGGGCGTGGGCGGATGGGGTCGCCCTGTCGTGTCGGCCCCATCGCGCAAGCGCACCGGCCGAGGGCAGCGCAAGGTTGATCTGTTTACGGTTGGGGCAGATGAGGCCAAGCTGGTGGTCATGCGCCGGTGGGGCTTGCTGACCCCCGGCCCAGGATACTGCCACTTCCCGAAAGAGCGCGACCCGGAATGGTTCGCCCAAGCCACGGCAGAGGCACTTGTGACGCGGCATGTGCGTGGCTTTGCCGTGCGCGAGTGGCACAAGAAGCGCGACCGCAACGAGGCCCTGGACTGCCGGGTCTATGCCTATGCCGCCCTGAAGATCCTGAACCCGAACATGGTGCGGCTGTCCGATCGCCTGAAGGTGGAGGACGATCAGGACGACGAAGAGGTTGATGACCTGCCAGACGATCGGCCCATGGCCGCCATCGCCAACACCGCCGTCAAACTGCACCATGCCCTGACCGCGCTATCAGCCGCAGGCGAAGAGGCCAAGAACGCGCCAGAGGAACACCCGCCAGAGAAACCGCAAGTTAAGGCCAGCGCGACCCCGCCCAAACGGCGGCGGCGCAAATCGGGCTGGATGACGAATTGGTGAATCGGTGGACCTGATCCCTGCAAAGATAGCGGCTGGTGTCACGGTGGAAATCGCCGTGACCTTGACCGCATTTCCGGCCCCAGAGTTCGAATTGCATCTGGTCCTGCGCGGGCCGGGTCAGATCGACATGCTGTCCGCCCCCGACGGCGCCACACACATCTTCGAAGCTACGGCCGTTCAATCGGCGGAATGGGTGCCGGGCACCTATTGGTGGCAATTGCGCGCCCAGAGCGCTGACGGCGTTTATCCAGTTGCCACCGGCCAGACGGTTATCGCAGCCGACCTTGCCACGATCACTGATCCGCATGACGGGCGCAGCCATGCGGAAAAGGTCTTGGAGGCGATCGAGGCCGTTATCGAAGGCCGCGCGACCAAGGATCAGGAAAGCTACACGATCAAGGACAGGACGCTTCAGCGCACCCCCTTGGGCGAACTTCTGAAGTTCCGCGCGCAATACCGCGATGAGGTTCGCGCGCAAAAGCAGGCCGCCCGCAATGGCAATTCGCTGTTCGGCCGTATGATCAAGGTCAGGTTCACAGGATGATGCGTTTTTTCCGCAGGTCGAAACCGACTGAAGAGGCGCAGCCCGTGGCAGTTGTCACGGCCACGGGGCCGACGATCGAGCGGTCGCGCCGGATCGGGATGCACCTTGCCCGATCTGCGATGATGGACAGCGCCCGCGCCGATCGCCTGACCGCCGCCTGGCCAACCTCACCCATCCCGGCCGACGATATTGTGCGCCGCAACCAACGCCCACTGGTGGCACGGTCGCGCGAACAGGCCGCCAACAATGACTATGGCAAGGCCTTCCTGCGGATGGTCAGTCAGAATGTCGTCGGCCCCGATGGCATCCGCCTGCAAGCCCAGACCCGCGACGACAACGGCACGCTGGACACCGCCGCCAACGACGCCCTTGAATCGGCTTGGCGCGAATGGGGCCGCCGTGAAAACTGCGACGTTGCAGGCAAGCTGTCTTGGCGGGCCATCCAGGCGCAGGCGGCGGTTTCTGCGGCCCGTGACGGCGAGTTCATGATCCGCATGATCTATGGGGCGGATGCTGGCCCTTGGGGCTTTTCCTTGCAGATGCTGGACCCGCAGCGCTGCCCGGTCGATTTCGATCAGGACCGGGTGGCGGGTGGCGGCTTCATCCGCCATGGCATCGAATTCAACATCTATGGCCGTGCGCTGGCCTATTACTTCACCACGACGCAGGAAGGCGAAGCCGACTATCACTATGGCGGCCGGGCCTATATCCGGGTTCCCGCCGATGAAATCCTGCACGGCTTCCTGCCCGATCTGGTGGGGCAAAAGCGCGGCCTGCCATGGATGGCAACCGCATTGTGGCGGATGCACATGCTGGGCGGCTATGAAAGGTCCGCGCTGGTGAACGCCCGTGCTTCGGCCGCCAAGGGTGGCTTCTTTCAGTGGCGCGAGGGCGAAGGCCCCGAGGCTGACGAAGATGAAGAGATCGAAATGGAAGTCGAACCCGGTATGTATCGGGAACTTCCGGCTGGCGTCGAGGTGGTCAATTCCCACCCCGCCTATCCCACCGGCGAGCTGGCGCCTTTCCGCAAGGAAATGTTGCGCGCCATCGCGTCGGGTCTGGGCGTTTCTTACAACGGTCTCGCCAATGACCTTGAGGGCGTCAACTATTCGTCCATCCGGCAGGGCGCGCTGGACGAGCGCGAACACTGGAAAGAGTTGCAGGAATGGCTGATCGAGGCGCTGGCCGAGCCAGTCTTCATGCGGTGGCTGCGCCTGTCCCTTCTGTCGGGCAAGATCGTGCTGGCCAAGGGCGGTCGCTTGAAGCCTGAACGCCTGGACAAATACACGGCAGTTGCCTGGCAGGGCCGCCGCTGGGCGTGGATCGATCCCAGCGCTGATGTGAAGGCGGCGATCGACGGCAAGGCCGCGGGCTTGTCCACATCTTCGCAGTTCATCCGCGATTCCGGCCGCGACCCGCAGGACGTGTTCCGCGAGCTGGCCGCCGACATTCAGATGATGACCGCCGCCGGATTGCCGCAGTGGTTCATCGAACAGGCGCTGGGGAAGAAACCCGCCGCGCCCGCAAAGCCGGGCGAACCGCCCGCCGACACACAGGGGAACCCTCAATGACCAGTATCATGTCAGATGCCATGCTGAACGCAGGCGCCGATGCGATGGAGGCCGCCGTGGGTGCATCCCCGACGATTGAAATCTATACCGGCGCCCGCCCCGCCACGCTGGCCACCGCCCCCACCGGCACGCTGCTGGCCACGGCAGTCATGCCGGCCGATTGGGCGACGGCGGCGGCAGGCGGATTGAAGACGCTGAACGCGGTCACTCTGCCGATTACCGTTTCCGGCGATGCAGGCTATTTCCTGATCAAGCAAGGCGCGACCCGGCACTGGTACGGCACTGTTTCGCGCGGTGCTGCCTATGGCGGGACAGGCGATCTGAAGATGAACCGGGCGAATGAATCGCTGGTGGCGGGTGACAGCATCACCGTCAGCGGCGGATCGTTCGGCGTTGGACAGCCGGTGTAATCATGGGCCTGTCTCGCTTTCCATCAGTCATGCAACAGGCAGTCGATGCTATCCTGCAAACTGCCGAATCCCTTCGCTTCGTGCGGGATACCCAGGGCGATCTGCCCTGGATGTATCTCGATGCCGTTCAGAATGGTCTGCGGGCCTCCAAAGTGGCGACATATGCCGTTTTTGCAGAAGCCCCAAAGCAGCTTGCCTTCGCGGAACAGCATATGGCCTCGATAGGCGGCCCTGCCTCGATTGCGGAATATCAGGCTAAGGCCGTTCAGGTCGAGATCGCAGCGTCGGCCTGGAATGCCTTCCTGACGGGCTTCGTGGAAGGGCTGCCGCACACGGCCTTGATCGCCATCGTCGTGCAGTCCTACGACAACATCCAGACCAAGCATATCGAGAGGCCCGGTTTCATCGCCGCCGCAGAAGCTGCGGCCCTGCGCGCCGCGCCCGAGCTTGCCGCGCTGATCGCCGCCTTTGAAGCCGTGGGGGCCTGATGCCAACGCCCTATGCCGTAATCTCTGGCTATACAGGCGCATCCAAGACGACCGCCACAATCAGCGGCACGTCCTATGATGTGTATCTGTTTGACAGCACGGCAGGGGGAACGATCACGATTTCGGTTGCCGGTTATATCGACCGGCAGCTGATTGGCGCGGGTGGACGCGGTGGCCGAAACAGCGGCGTCGCATCATACTATGCAGGCGGCGGGGCCGCGGGCGGTGTTCCAGTTGAAGACTATGTGTGGGTTGAACCCGGCACATATACAATCGTTGTCGGCGCGGCATCGACATCTACCGCCGCAGGCGTCGGCCCCAAAGGGGGGAATACGTCTGCGCTGGGGCTGACCGCGCTGGGTGGTGGTGGGGGCGCGCCGGGTAAATCGGGGTCTGGGGCCGAATACGCACCGACGGGCGGCGGATCTGGCGGTGGTGGTGGTAACTACAACTCCGTCAGCGATCCGAACCAATTCGGCGCGGCGGGCACCACCGGACAAGGCAACAGTGGCGGCAACGGTAACGGGTCGCGTGGTGCTGGCGGCGGTGGGGCTGGCAGCGCCGGGGGCAGTGCTGTTTCGACCACGCCCGGTATTGGCGGTGATCCTGTCGTCATCAATTTCACCGGCACCCCGATTTATGTCGCGGCGGGCGGTTCTGCGCGGGCGCGGGCCAATCCGGCCAACCATGGTGGCTATGGCTGCGGATCGTGGGGCACCAATGTCGTAGATGGCGGCGGCTGGGCAACCGTGGTTCCGGCGAAGGATGGTGCCGCCATCCTGCGGGTGCAAACACCTGGCGGCGCCGTAATCGATGCGAGCATCGTCGGCGTCGCGCCTGCCATTGGTGGCATGACCGCCGCCGCAAATTCCAATGCCGCGATCACCAGCTCTGGCATCGCACAAGGGAAAACCGCCGCGGGGATTGCAGGTTCGGCCGGTCTGACTGTCGTCGTCCCGTCGATCGGTGCGGCCATCGCCAGCGTCGCCGGGATCGGTCAGGCCAGTGCGGTGGCAAACTTGCTGGGCACGGCCAGCGCTTTGGTCTCAACCGGGGCCGCTGCGGTGGCAATCGCCGGGGCATTTGGCAGGGCTGTGGCAGGGCTGACCGGCGACGGCCAGATGCAGGGTATCGCCAGCGGGCGGGGCAGCATCGACGCTGCGGTTGACCTGCCTGGCGCATTGCAGGGCATCGCCAGCGGCCGTGGGGCCATTGCGGGCGGGGTTGATCTGTCTGGCGCGATGGAGGCCGTCGCGCAGCTCGTCGCGGATTTGCTGGGTATCGTGGCGACACCGCCCGACATAACGGGCGTCCAACACGAACTGACCGGCGTCTGGCGGCGCCCGGCGATCGGCGGGGTTTGGCAGCGCCATGAACTGACCGGCGCTATGGCCCAGCACAAACTGACCGGAACATGGAGGCGTAAATGATCAGCACTTGGGAAAAGAACAGCCTGACGATCAGATGCACCGTCACCGAAGACGGCGACCCGAACGGCCCGGCCCCTGCCCCGCAGGATCTGACCGGCGCGACGGTGACAGCTTCGCTTTTGCCGATGAAGGATGGTGCCGCACCGGTCTCTGGCATCGTGACGATGGACGACGCCAGCGCCGGGAAGGTGATCGTGCGCTTTGCGAAAGGCGATCTGGACTTCGGCCGCAGAAACAGAACCGAGTGCCGCTTGCAGGTCGATGTGGACCTTGACGGCGAATTTCAGACCGTCATCGAAGAGCGTGTTCTGGTCAATGGCAGCAACTGAAAAGCAGGGCGGCATAGCCGCCCTGCCGGGTCTTTAACTATGGCCCACAAGCTCACGCCGGGTAGAAGACGCGATAAAGGCGCTGCGAGTCATCCCGCGCGACTTTGCCGTGGTATCAATGGCCCGCAGAAGCCCACGCTCGATCGAGATATTCACCCGTTCAAGCGTGGTATCGGCAGGAATGTAGGGCACGGGAAACAGCACCGCCCCTTCCTTCAGTTCGGCCTGAATGGCCGGGTCTGCTTGCAGCTTTCCCAAGGACGATGGAACAACATCGTCCTGGTCCTCGAACCAGAGGTCCAAGGCCTCATTTGCTGCGGCCGGAATATCATCCCAGCTATCCGCCGCAGCGAAGCAACCGGGAAGATCGGGGAAAGTCAGGCCATAGGCGCTTTCCCCATCCCGATGAACGACGGCAGTATAATAGTGCATCCTCTTGTTGCGTCCCTTGTTTTGTTAAGTGTTGCAGAGGGTTCCATGGTGGGCGGGGCTATAGAAGCCCCGCCTGTTTGTAGATTGCCCTCACTAACCCAAGCGGCAGGTCTTTCTTCGGGTGAGGCATAACAAGTGTCGTATTGCCCTTCCGAAGTTTGAGGTGTGATCCACGTTTGGATATTTCCTCGAAACCTGCATCCTTAAGTATCTTGAGGAGCTTTTTACTGTTTGCTTCAAGCTCCATGAAACCCCCTTTCTGTGTGTAGTTATATACACACTCCAAACAACGCACAAGATAAAAACACACTTATGTGTGTATTTCCTTAAGGCTGCGTGCGATGGATCGGGGCGGATTTAGCGCCAGAGGAAATGCCACCCGTCCCGTGACGTAATGCCCCCGACACTTGCAGGGGGCCGCGATGGCAGAAACCAAACCGACGTGGGGCAAGACGCCGCCCAAGGATGGAGGCCTTGCCGAACGGCTGATCGGCCAGCCCCTGACACGCGCGGTCACCGTCGAGCAGATCAACGCCAACCGGGGTCAAGGTCGCCTTGCCCGCTTTGGCGAAGTGCGCAGCTTCAGCGCCGAGGAACGCACCGTCGAGCTGGCCTTCTCTTCCGAAGCGCCGGTGGATCGCTGGTTCGGCACTGAAATCCTTGACCACGCACCCACCTCGATCCGCCTCGATCGGCTGAACAACGCGGCGGCCCTGCTGCTGGATCATGACTGGACGCGCCAGATCGGCGTGGTGGAAAGCGTCGAGATCGGCGCCGACCGGATCGGCCGGGCCACGGTGCGGTTCAGCCGCAGCCCCGAGGCCGAAGCGGTCTTTCAGGACGTGCTGGACAAGATCCGGCAACACGTTTCGGTCGGCTATTTCGTGCATGGCTTCGTGCAGGAGATGGAGGACGACAACGAGATCGTCCGCATCACCGATTGGGAACCCTTCGAAATCTCGCTGGTGGCCGTGCCCGCCGACCCTTCGGTCGGTGTCGGGCGCAGTCAGCAAGCGCCAGAGGAACCGCCCCCGCAAGGTGGGCAAGGTGCAGACACACGGGCGTCGCCCGCCAATCCGCAACACAGGAGTAGCGGTATGAAAACCATCATCACGCGCGACGCCCAGGGCAATCTGGTTCGCGCAAAAGTGGACGAAAGCGGCGTCATCGTCGAGATCGTTGAAATTCTGGAACGTGCAGGTGAGGCCGAAGTGGCCCTGACCCGCGTCGCCGAGACCGCCGCCCGCACGCGCGTTACTTCGCTCATGGAACTGGGCCGCACCTATGGCGCGACCGATCTGGCCGAGGCGGCCGTGGCTGATGGGTCCACCCCGGAACAGCTGCAAACCCGCATTCTGGAACGCATGACCCAGCGCGGCCAGCGTCAGCGCCCGGTCGGTGAAAACACCCAAGCCCAGCGTGATCAGGAAGTTGGCCTGACCGACGAAGAAGTGCATCGCTTCAGCTTCTTCCGTGGCCTGCGCGCCCAGCTGCCCGGCGCAACCGCCGCCGACCGCGAAGCCGCCGCCTTCGAACTGGAATGTTCGGCCGCAGCTGCGCAGCGTTATGGCCGTGACGCGCGTGGCCTCATGATCCCGCATGAAGTGCTGTCTCGCGCCTTCAACGCCGGTGGCGCTGCCAACACGCCGGTCGGTGCGACCAGCGGCGCGAACCTGGTGGGCCGCGAACTGCTGGCCGGGTCGTTCATCGACATGCTGCGCAACCGCACTGCGTTTTTGCGCCTTGCACAGTCGATGGCTGGCCTTGTCGGCAACGTCGATGTGCCTAAGCAGATCGCCGGGGCCAGCGCCTACTGGATCGCGGAAAACGCCGATGCAACCGAGGGCGTGGCGACGATCGGTCAGGTCAGCATGTCGCCCAAGACCATCGCGGCCTATTCGGACATTACCCGTCGCCTGCTGATGCAATCGACCCCCGACGCCGAACGCCTGATCCGCAACGACCTGAACGCCGCGCTGGCGCTGGGCATCGACCTTGCGGGCTTCTACGGGTCGGGTGCTGCGAATAACCCGCGCGGCCTCAAGAACGTGTCGGGCATCAACCTTGTCGATTTCGCCACCGTGGCCCAGCCCACCTATGCCGAGATCGTGGACATGGAAGCCCAGATCGCGGCCGACAATGCCGATGTGGATTCGATGGCCTATGTGCTGAACGCACTGATGCGCGGCAAGCTGAAGACCACGCAGAAGTTCACCGGCACCGACGGCGCGCCCGTCTGGGAACCGGGCAACACCGTCAACGGATACCGCACCGAGGTGACCAACCAGATCACCACAGGCGATGTGTTCTTCGGCAACTTTGCCGACTGCATCGTCGGCATGTGGGGCGGCCTGGATGTGACGATCGACCCCTACAGCCTGTCGAAGTCGGGCGGGCTGCGGATCGTGATGTTCCAAGACGTGGACTTCGTGTTCCGCCACCCGGAATCGTTCTGCTACGGCGTGATGGTCCCGTAACCCACCCATGACCCATAGAGGGGCCGCATGACGCGGCCCCCTTTCTGATCAGGAGCCACACCCATGAAAGTTGAACTGTTGAACCCCATCATGATTGATGGTGTCGCCCACAAGGCAGGCGCGACCGTCACCGTCGAAGACGCGCTGGGCCGCAATCTGGTCTATCGTGAAAAGGCCATTGAGGCCGCTTCCGAAGGTGGAGAGGCCGCCGAAGGCAAGACCGGCAAGGCGGCCAAGTAAGGCCATGCCGCTGGCGCCATGGGAAGACCTGGACGATTTCCTTGACCCTGACATGGGGTTTGCGGTCGTCGCCCAGATCATTCCTTCGACCGGGCCGACACGTTCGGCCCGCGTCATTTTCGATGAAAGCGGTGTGAACGCCGCGCTGGGCAAGCAATACGTCCGCGAAGACACCGCCCCCGTGATCAGCGGAAAGGCCAGCGACTTCGCCGGGCTGGCCCGCAAGGATCGGGTGATCATCGCCGGTCGCACCTTCGACGTGATGGAATCGCCGGAACCAGATGGCACAGGCTGGGCCACGCTGCGCCTGTCGGCACAGGCCGGAAGCGGTGGCAGATGATCAGGATCGACATAGAGGCCGCCGAAATTCGCGCCCTTGCGCGTGAACTGGACGCGACCCCCAGCCAGATCGGCAAAGCCGTGACCCGTGCCCTTAGCAGGACGGCAGGAACATTGCGGCGGATGGCCCGCCCGGTGCTGACCAAGGGCCTCGACCTGCGCCGGTCGAACGCGCTGCGCAAGCGCCTCAAGGAACTTCGGGTCGGCCGGAAAGGCTATGTCCAGAATTCCGTCGGCCGCACTGGCGAAATTCAGGCAATAGCCCTTTGGTTTGGCCTGAACGACATGCCTGCATCGTGGTTCAAGGGCCGCCCGAGCCAAACCACCAGCGGCGTCGAGTTCCGTGGCCACCAGTTTCCCGGTGCATTCCTTGCCCGCATGAAGAACGGCAAGGTGGGCATCTACAAGCGAAGCGCCAAGGGAAGGTTCCCTATCCGCGAACAGACCGTTCCGATCAGCGACGAAGCCCAGACCATCCTTGAAGACGAGATATTTGCGCACGCCGCGGAAATCTTCATGCACCACTTTGCCGTCGATCTGCGCGCGCGCGTTCGCGGCTTCGGGAGTCCACGATGAACCAACCCGATACCGAGGTCGATCTGGACCAGATGCACAGCGCCATCTGCACCGCGATCCGCGAAGCCCTGCCGATCTTGCAGACCGTCGAAGCCTATGACGAAGACCGGCGCGACCTGCCCCTGCCCGCCTGCCTGATCGAACTGGTGGATCTGGAACCTGTGCCAGATGATGACCCCGGCACCGAACAGCTGGCCGCCACGTCGCGCTGGGAAGCCCGCATCATCCTGGGCCTGCGCGATTTCGAAACCAAGCGCGCGGCACCGAAGATGGCTGCGGCCATCGCGCTAGCCGTCAGGAACAATCGCTGGGGCTTGCGCGTGGGGCCAGCCGTTCCCACCGCGATCGAACCCGATGACTTCGCGCCCGAGCTGGACAAGTTCGAGGTGTGGCGCATCGATTGGGAACAGCGCATCCACATCGGCCCCAGCGTCTGGACCGACGAAGGCACCATCCCAACGCAGGTTTTCAGCGGATTCGCGCCAGAGGTAGGGGCCGCCAACCCCGGCGATTATGGGCCAGTAACCGACGAATAGGGACTGCCCGATGATCTGGAATGTCATCTTCGGCCCACGGCCGCCGCTTTGGAACCTGCCCGCCCTGATCCTGTGGAGCCTCTTCGGCAATTTCGAAGATGGCCCCTATGGCATTTACGAGGCCGAGGCGCTGGGCGCGCGCGACTGGCGCACCGCCTGGCGCTGGTGGAACCGGAACCCGCTGCATAACCTGTGGTTCCACACGCTGGCTGTGCCACTGTGGTGGACCCTTTGCCTGATCGGTCGGCCTGATGATCGGAACTATTGGCCTGCCGCCAACACGGGCCTGATCCTCGCCCTGAACCCCCTGCCCTACATCGCGTGGCGCACGCGCAGCTGGGAAGGCTATTTCGGGTATCGGCCCCAGAAGCAGAAGTCGGGGCGGAAGATCGGCGCCTTTGGCATCGCCCTTCGGCATCGGTGAGGTTCTGGAATGGACAGCGGCCAATCCTTCTGGGGTGATCTGGTGCAGGCGATGATCGCGTCGTCCATCATATCGACCGCAGCATGGGGCGCGGCAGGCGGTGCCACCTCTGCGATCGTCGTAAAGGTCAAGCCGGGCGACGCCCTACGTCAGATATTGAGCGGGTCGCTGATCGCGGGCGGTGTCGGCACCTTCGCATCCGCGCTGCTTGTGCGCTGGGGCATTCTGCCTGCCGAAGCCATCGTAGCCGGTGGCGCTGGTGGTTCGGCCAGCTACCTGGTGGGCGTCTTCGGCCCCGCCGTCTTCGAAGTGATCTTGCAGCGCATTCGTCGCGGTCGCCTTGCGGGCGAGCAAGGGGAGGACGGGGGCAATGGCTGATGTCAAACGCGCTTTGCACACGCTGCGCCGCGAAAGCAGGGGCGCAGGTGCGGACTTCATCCACCGCGTCAAAGCCGGGCTGATCGGCGGCGGTATCATCCTTTTCTTTTCGGGGGTTTTCAGATGGTTGGGACACTGACCCAAGGGGCGGCCAAGTATCCGGTCACCGAGATCTGCCTTCACACGTCAGCCACGTCGGCAACTTGGTGGCAGGGAAAATCGGCCGGCCAAATGCGCGACGAAATCCGCATCTGGCATACGCGCGACCGTGGATGGAATGACATAGGCTATCACTATGTCATCGCCCCGGATGGCACCGTGGCCGTGGGCAGGCCGCTGTCGGTTGTCCCGGCGCAGGTGGAAGGGCACAACCGCGGCGTCATCGGTATCTGCATGGTGCCGATCAAGGACGTGACCAAGATCAGCCGCTTCGAAGACTGGTATACGCCCGCCCAGCGTGACTCCGTTGAACGCCTGATCCGCGACATTCGGAAGATGGCGGCGATCAAGAAGATCAGCGGCCACAACGAGTATGCGGCGAAGTTGTGCCCCGGATTCAAGGTCGTGTCGAAGGACTGGATGCCATGATCGGCTTCGTCCTTCGGTGGTGGAAGCCCTTCGCCGTCGTGGTGATCTGTGCGGGCCTTTGGCTGCATGGATACACCACGGCAGTCTATCGGTGCGAGACGCGCCACAAGCTCGCGGCCGCAAAGGCAGCGACAGCCCAAGCCCAGGCCATTACCGAACTTGCCGCCGCCGAACAGCGCGCGCGCCTGTTGGCCAACGAATTGGAGGACGCTGCCCGTGCTGAACCGCCTGCCACATCTGCTTGCCTGCCTCGCTCTCGCGTCCTGCGCCTCAATAGCCGATAGGCCAAAGCCGCCCGCCTGTGACCGGCCGGTGATCCTTCCTGACCGCGCCTTGAACGATCAGGAAATCGAAGTGTTCTGGGGCCGCGACAGGTCAGCCTTGCGCACCTGCGCGGGCCGCCTTGAAGTTGCCGTGGGGCCGCGATGAACATCATCACCAGCATCCTTCGCCGCCTGTCGGACCTTGAGCGCCGCCTGACAAACGCGCAGCGCTATGGCACGATCACGGCCGTCGATGCTGCGAACGGCCGCGCCAAGGTGACATTCGGGGGCGAGACAGAAAGCGCGTGGTTGCCGATCAGCGTGGCCCGCGCGGCCGGTGCCAAGGTCTGGGCACCGCCCGTAGCCGGTGAACAGGTCATGATCTTTTCCCCCGGCGGCGACACCGCCCAAGGCGTGATCTGTGGCAGCTTGCCCAGCGATGCCAACCCGTCGCCGTCTTCGGATGGGGCCGCCTATACCATCCACATGCCCGGCGGTGTCACGATCAACGTGGCGGGCGGGGCGATCGAGATCGTCGCCCCCGGCCAAGTCAAGGTCACCGGCGATATTATCGTGACCGGCGGCGATGTCGTGGCGGATGGCATCAGCCTGAAAGAGCATATCCATGGCGGTATCGTTCGCGGCGCGCTGAAGACCGATCCGCCCGAATAGCGCCAGAGGAAACCCGGCGCACCCGCGGGCATCCTTCGCCCATGATAGGAACCAGTGCCACCACCGGAAAGCCTTTGAGCGGGACAGCGCATCTGCGCCAGTCCATCCGCGACATACTGACCACGCGCAAAGGCACCCGCGTCATGCGCCGCGATTATGGGTCGGAAATCCCGGCCCTGATCGACGCGCCGCTGACCCGCGAAACCATCGTGGACCTGTATGCCGAGACGGCAATCGCCATCGCCATCTGGGAACCCCGCGTCGAGGTGCAACAGGTGACGATCGAAAGCGCAGAACCGGGCCGCGTCGTGATCGGCCTTCAGGGGCTTTACACCCCGACAGGTGAGCCGATCACCGTGGACGGAATAGAGGTGACTTGATGGCTGGCAACTTTACCGCGATCGACCTGTCGCTGCTGGCCGCGCCCGATGTGGTCGAAACAATCGACTATGAAACCATCCTTGCGGCCATGCTGGCCGATCTGGTCGCGCGGGCGCCCGAGTTCAGCGCGCTTGTCGAGAGTGACCCGGCCTACAAGATCCTTGAGGTTGCAGCCTTCCGCGAAGTGATCCTGCGCCAGAGGGCGAACGAAGCCGCGCGCGCCGTCATGCTGCCCTATGCGCTGGGCGCTGATCTGGACAATCTGGCCGCCCTGTTCGGTGTGGTGCGTCTGGTGGTCGATCCGGGCGACGCTTTGGCCGTGCCGCCCATCCCGCCGACCTATGAAACCGACGATGCCCTGCGCCGCCGCACCCAGCTTTCGCTTGAGGGATACAGCACCGCAGGCCCGCGCGGTGCATACATCTACCACGCCCTGACCGCTTCCGGCGACGTGCTGGACGCCAACGCATCCAGCCCCAGCCCCGGCGATGTTCTGGTGTCGGTCCTGTCCAGAACCGGGAACGGCACGGCGGCGGCACCTCTCCTGGCAACCGTCCTTGCAGCTCTGGACGACGAAGATGTGCGGCCCCTTTGCGATCATGTCGTCGTCGCATCGGCCGGGATCGTGAACTACAGCGTGGCCGCCACCCTTACCTTCTTCACCGGCCCGGATCAGGCCGTCGTGCTGGCATCCGCGCAGGCCGCCATTGAGGCCTATGCAGAGGCGCAGCACCGCATCGGACGCGATGTAACCCTGTCGGGCATCTATGCCGCCCTGCATCAGCCTGGCGTCATGCGGGTCGATCTGACCGCGCCCGTCGCCAATATCGCAATCGGTGCCACGCAGGCCAGCTTCTGCACCTCGATCACCCTGACCGATGGAGGCATCGGTGAGTGAAACCCTGCTGCCCAGCAACGCAACAGAGGCCGAGGTGGCGCTTGATCTGGCCACGGCGCGGATAGGCGAAATCCCGATCGTCGCCCGCACGCTTTGGAACCCGGAAACCTGCCCGACCTACCTGTTGCCATGGCTGGCATGGGCGCTGGGCGTGGATGAATGGGATTCGTCGTGGAGCGAGGACGCCAAGCGCGCAACCATCGCGGCGTCGGTTGATATTCACCGGCACAAAGGCACGGTCGCAGCCGTAAAGCGGGCGGTGGCCGCCGCAGGCCTTGGCGATGCCACTCTGCAAGAGCGCTATGGCCGACGCTATTACGACGGCACTTTCCTGCATGATGGGTCGATCGACTATCTGGAACCGGACCATTGGGCCGAATATCGGCTGGTCCTTTCGCGGCCGATCTCGATCGCCCAAGCAGATCAGGTGCGCCGCGTCGTCGGCGCCGTCGCCCCCGTCCGTTCGCACCTGAAGGCCCTCGACTTCACCGAGGCCCTGAACCTTGAGAATGCGCAGATCGCGCACGATGGCACATACACATATGGGGTTGCCTGATGGCCAGCTTGGCAGAAACCGCCACCTATGACGCGGACATTTACCAGATCGAAACCACCGATCCTGTTGTTGGTGGGGTGCCAAACCCCCTGACTGGCGCGGGCATGTCGAACATTCCGCACCTTCAACTCGCCCGGCGCACCGCTTGGCTGAAGGCGCAGGTTGACGATTTGCTGGCCGATGTTGCTGGCATAGTCGTCACCGACCTGCTGGCATCGCCTGCCGCCCTTTACGCGGGTGACCTGAATGCGCTGACTGGCCGTAAGATCGTGCAGGTGACGGGTGCAGCCACCAACGGCTTTGCCGGTCTGGCGGCAGGCGATCTGGTGCTGCACGCAGAGGTGAGCGGCACCGCCGCCATTCAGTTCGGCCTGCGCGGCACCTCGACCGGCCTTGGCCTTTTCTTCCGCGCAAAGGTTGCCAGCGTTTGGAGCGCGTGGCGGTCGCCGGTCGAGAACGGCAACGCCGAAACCATCGCCGGGAACAAGACCCTTTCCGGCAACACGACGCTGAACGGCACTACGGCCCTTGCCGGTGCTGCCACCGCCGCTGGGGTCACCTCTGCATCGGTCAACGATGGCACGCCCGCTGCGGCCGCCACCTATCGCCCCGACCCGCTGGCGGCCACGACCGGGAACATGCGGCACATCACCAACAATGCCGCCTTCACCCTGGCCGCCCCGAACCGGGCGGGCGACTATACAATGACGGTCCTTGTGACCAACGGGGCGACGGCCGGGGCTATCACTATGTCCGGCTTCACGAAGGTCTATGGCGATGCCTTCACCACGACAAACGCCCAAGCCTTCATGGTCAGCATCATCAAGCAGAACGGTCTTGTTCTGGCCGTCGTGCAGGCCTGCCAATGACCTTTCCCCTGATGCCAGCCCCACGACCGGCGCAGTTCCTGAAGGGTGCCCTGACCCTTCGGGCCACCGCCGCCGGTGCGATCACGGTGGGCAACCCCGGCGAAGATCGCTGGCTGATCGTCGTCGCGGCGCACTTCGGTTACGAAGATGGATCGTCGGCCTGGGCCGCGCCCACGGTCGATGGCGTGGCCATGACGCAGCTGGTGCAGGACTATTCCAACGCCAACAACGATAACCACCGGGGCGCGATTTTCGCCAAGCGAATCCCGACCGGGGCCACCATTACGCTGGCCCTGCCCGGTTGGCCGACGATCGACACGCTGGGCGTCTTTACCCTGACCGGCGTGCGCGATGCGATCAACGGCCTGGTACTGGGGGCTTCCAACACGGCGGCAATCACTTCGGCCGTGGGCGCGGCAACGGTCGGCTATTTCATCACGACCCAAGAGGGCGCGATCACCAACGTCAACGAAATGACCCGCCTGAGCGGCGGGCCGGGCGCGGTCGTCGGCTATGACGAAGCCATGTCGGCCAGCCCCCTGACCTACACCGTCACCAATGCCGGAACGCTGATGTTCCAGCGCAAAATCTCTTGGCCATTCAATAACTAGGTGCGCGATGCTCAAGCTGCTTCTGAATAGTGTTTTCATCCAGGTTGTGCCTGAAGGTGGATGGTTCGACCTGCCGGGCGGCGTGTCTGTTTCGCCCGCCCATGCCGGGTGGTCGAATGCTGATGGTTACAGCTTGGAACCTCTGACCGAGGAACCGCCCGAACCGCCTGCGCCGCCGACCATGAACGACTATCGCATGGCCATCGACGCCAATGTCGAAGCCGTCGCCCGCGAATGGGGCTACAACGGCGCGGCCCATATCGCGGGGTATGTGTCTAGCACCGTGCCCCAATGGGCAGCCGAGGCGGTGGCCTTCATCGCGTGGCGGGATCAGGTCTGGCTGGCCGCGATTGCCGCCCTTGCCGAGATCGAGGCGGGAACGCAGCCCGCGCCTGAGAGCATCCCCGCCTTCCTTGCCACGCTGCCCGCCGCCGTGAGGCCGGAATAGCGCCAGAGGAACAGCAAGCACCCAAGGGGCAAGATGCCCCCAAACGCATCATGAGGTTTCGCAATGCCCGAACAGTTCTTGCATGGCGTCGAGGTGGTCGAAATCGACACCGGGGCACGTTCGATCCGCACGGTGCGGTCGGGCGTCATCGGCATTGTCGGCACCGCCCCTGATGCTCTTCCCGATACCAAGGCCACGCTGGAACTTGGCACCACGGCCGCCAACACCGCCCTGCGCTTCACGTCGAAGCTGGTGGGCGCGCTGGGCAATGCGATCAGCGTCGCCTTCGTCAACCCCGGTGCGGCCAACGCCGCGCTGGGCGTGGTCGTGACCGGCAACGCCATCGTGGTGAACCTTGCCACCAGCGCCGGGTCGGCCATCACCTCGACCGCCGCCCAGATCGCCGCTGCCATCGCGGGCAACGCCCCGGCGAATGCGCTTGTGGCGGTTGCGGCCATCGCGCCCAGCACCGGCGCGGGCGTTGTGGCTGCTTCGGCCGCGCAGCTGCTGACTGGCGGCGTGGATGAACCCTTCCCGGTGAACGTGCCCGTTCTGATTGCCGGGTCGCGTGCTGAAGCAGCCAAGCTGGATGGAGTCGGCAACCTGGCAGGCACCCTGCCCGCCGCGCTGGACGGTATCCTTGACCAGATCGGCGCGGTTGTCGTCGTGGTTCGGGTCGCGGTCGGCGCGAACGACGCCGCCACGCTGGCCAACATCATCGGCGGCGTTGACGCTGGCACCGGCCAATATCAGGGCGTCCATGCCCTGCTTGGTGCCGAAAGTGCCCTTGGCCTGTCGCCCCGCATCATCTGCGCGCCCGGCTTCACCCACCAGCGCACCGGCGCCGCGAATTCCGTGGTTTCCGAGCTGGTCGGGATTGCCGAGCGCCTGCGCGCCGTGATCATCGCAGATGGCCCGAACACGACCGACGCCGCCGCAATCACCTATGCCGGTGACTTTGGCAGCGCCCGCGTCTTTGTGGTTGACCCGTGGGTCAAGGTTCAGCGCGCTTCAGGCATCGTGTCGGAACCGGCTTCGGCGCGCGTCGCTGGCCTGATTGCCAAGATCGACAACGACCGGGGCTTCTGGTGGTCGCCTTCCAACCAGGAACTGAATGGCATCGTGGGCACGTCCCGCGCTATCGACTTCCGCATGGGCGATGCGGCCGCGCGCGCGAACCTGCTGAACGAAGCCAAGATCGCCACGATCATCCGCGAAGACGGCTATCGCCTTTGGGGCAACCGCACCCTGTCCAGCGATGACAAATGGGCCTTCCTGTGCGTGCGCCGCACGGCCGACATTCTGAACGACAGCCTGCAACGCGCCCACCTGTGGGCCGTGGACCGGCCGATCACGAAGACCTATGTGGAGGACGTGACCGAAGGCGTGAACGCCTATCTGCGGTCGCTGGTGGCCCAAGGTGCGCTGATCGGCGGCAAGTGCTGGGCTGACCCTGATCTGAACACCCCCGCGAACATCGCGCAGGGCAAGATCTTCTTCAACTTCGACTTCACCCCGCCCTATCCGGCGGAACACATCACCTTCCGGTCCATGCTGACGACCGACTATATCGAGGAGGTATTCGCGTAATGGCCGCCCGCGACATTCTGAAGAACTTCGCCGCCTTCGTGGATGGCCGGGGCTATGCCGGTGAGGTGCAGTCCTACAACCCGCCCGCGATCACCCTGACCACCGAAGCTATGCGCAACGGTGGCATGGATGCCCCGATCGACCTGGACATGGGCATGGAAGGCCTGACCACCAGCTTCGTCCTGTCGAAATACGACTACGAGGTGCTGGCGCTGTTTGGCGTGGCCGAAGGGTCGGACGTGCCCTTCACCGTGCGCGGCGCCATCGAAAGCTATGACGGCACCGTCAAGGCCGTCGTCCAGCACATGCGCGGCAAGATCATCGGCTTTGACCGGGGCGAGTGGAAGCCGGGCCAGATGGCCCCGCTGACCATCAACATGAGCCTGCACTATTACAAGGAAACCCTGGACGGCCGCGTCACCCACGAAATCGACGTGATCAACATGATCCGCATCGTGGGCGGCAAGGACCGGCTGGCAGCGCAGCGCGCGGCGATGGGGCTGTGACCATGGCGAAAGATCATATCATCGACAATGGCGACGGCACCGTGACCGTCAAGCTGGCAACCCCGATCAAGATTGACGGGGCCAGCACCAGCGCCGTGCTGATGCGCGAGCCGACCGTGGGCGATCAGATGGTGGCCGCCGCGCAGGCGAAGAACGACGAGGCCAAGGCCGAGGTCAACCTGTTTGGCAATCTGTGCAACCTATCGCCCGAGGACATGCGGAGCCTGACCATGCGCAACTATGGTCGGTTGCAGGACGGCTTCCGGTTTTTTACCGACTAAGCCCCGACGCGCTGCGCCACGGCGTTCTCGCCTTGGCGTCGCATACCGGCTGGGCAGAGGCCGAAATATCCAGAATGACCATTCGCCGCCTGCTGTGGTGGATCGAAGGATTGCCGAAAGATGGCTAACCAGAAGCTCAACGCCACGATCACGATCGGCGCGGCCATTTCCGGGTCGATCAAGAAGGCGTTTGGCGGCTTGGCGGGTTCGCTGGGCAAGGTCGATACCGAGATCAGCCGCATCGTCAAACGCCAGCGCGAACTGGACAAGCAACGGTCGATCCTTGAACGGCAGAAGAAGCCTGTCGATGAACTGACCCGCGAATACCAGAAACTGGGCCAGGAACTTGACCACCTGCGCGGCAAGGAACAGCGGCTGCTGGCAATCCGCGACGCTTCGGTGAACACCGCAGGCGCCCTTGGCGGCGCGCTGGGCACGGTCGTTCGCCAAGGGCGGATGCTGGCCATGTATTTCGGCGCGCAGGGCATCGTCACCGTCGGGCTGGGCCTGATGGTCAAGCAGGTGGCCGATGTAGGCGACGAGGTGGGCGAAACCGCCGCCGCCATAGGCATTGGCACCACGGCCCTGCAAGAGCTGCGCTATGCCGCCCAGATGGCCGGGGTTGAACAACAGACCTTCGACTCGGGCCTTGTGTCCATGACGAAGAACATCGGCCTTGCCGCCCGCGGCCAAGGCAAGGCCAAGAAGGCGCTGGACGCGCTGGGCATCAGCGCCAAGAAGCTGATCAAGCTGTCACCCGATCAACAGTTCGAGGCGCTGGCCGAGGCCCTTTCGCGCGTGCCAAACCAGACCGCCCGCGCCGCCTTTGCCATGCAGCTGTTCGGTGACGCTGGCAAGGACTTGGTGTTGATGGCCGCAGATGGGGCCGATGGCATCCAGGCCTTCCGAAAGGAAGCCGCGGCGCTGGGCATCATCCTGGACGAAAAGACCGTGGCGGCGGCGGGCCAATTTGACGATGCCTTGAACCGCAGCAAGTTCGCCCTGACCGGCCTGAAATACACCATCGGGTCAGTTCTGATGCCTGTCGTGACAGACATGCTGAACAGCTTTACCGAATTCGTCGTGACCCATCGGCCCCAGATCGAGGCGGCCGCCCAAAGCATCGGCCGGTGGTTTGAGCGGAACGTGGGTCACATCATCGCCTTCGGTGAAGGCATCGTGACCGTCGGCGCCGCAATCGCCAATGCCATCCCCCAGATTGCCGAGTTCGTCGGCGGTTGGCAGAACCTGGGCATTGTCGTCACCACCGCATTCATGGCCCCGACGATCTTTGCCATTGGTCGCGTCCTGTGGAGCGTCGCTCTTCTGGTCAAGGCAATCACCGGCATCGGAACGGCTTGGACGGCGGCGGGCGCCGCCGCCACAGCCGCTTCAGGCGCGATGGGTGCGGCCAAAGGCACCGGAATAGGCGCCCTTCTCAAGAAGGGATTGGCGGGCGCAGCAATCGGATGGGGACTTGCCGAAGGTGGCATCCGCTATGCGGAAAGCAAGGGCTATGACCGGCGCAGTAGCTGGTGGACGCGCGACCTTTGGGACTCGGCGCCGGTCGATAGCGCCACCGCTTCGCGCGACAGCGAACAGGCCGCCATCGACCGCGCCCGGCTACATCCGAACGCCAACGGCCGCAGCGGCCGGGGGCTGGGCACGCGCGGGGGCACGACGGGTTATCAGCCGGGCAACACCGCCACGACGATGAATGTCGGCGGTATCACCGTGAACGCGCCGGGTCTGGACGCCAAGCAGGTCGCGGCCCTGATCGCCGACAAGATCCGCGAAGTCTTTCAGAACGCCAGTTCCGGGGCGCTGCATGACAGTGGGAGACGGTAATGGCTGATGTGATGATGCGCCTGGGCACGCTGAAGTTCGGCCTGCGCCGCGCCGCCTATCAGGAATTGAGCCGCAACAGCGAATGGCGCTGGGCGCGGCAAGAGCGGATCGGCACAAACGATGCCCTGCAATACACCGGCATCGGCGCCGACAACGTGACCTTGCAGGGCGTCGTCTTCCCCACATTCACTGGCAGCGTCAAGAACATCGACCGGATGCGCACCCTTGCCACCGCCGCCCTGCCCCTGCCCCTGATCGACGGGCTGGGCAAGATCTGGGGCCTGTGGGTCATCACCTCGATCGGTGAGCGCCAAAGCGTCTTTGCCGCCCGCGGTGCGCCCCTGCGGCAAGAATTCGACCTGAGCTTGACCCGGTTCGATGCAGGCTTGGGAGGTCTTCGTGCGCTTCTATCGTTCTAAGGACGGCGACACCGCCGACCGGATCGCGTGGCAGGTCTATGGCCGCCAGAACAACCGCCTGACCGAGCTGTTGCTTGAGGCGAACCCTGGCCTTGCCGATCACGGCCCCAGCCTGCCCGCGGGCCTGCTGGTGGCCGTGCCAGACGCCGCCGAACCCGCCGAGACGGAAACGGTGCGGCTATGGGGATGATGGACTGGGCGCCCGCCGTTCGCGTGACGGTGGACGGCACCGATATGTCGGCCATCTTTCGCCAGCGGCTGGTGTCGATGCAGTTGACCGACACGGCCGGGGTGCAAAGCGATACGGTCAGTATCGTGCTGGCGGATGGTGGCCCCTTCGGCAAGCTGGAACTGCCCAAGACCGGGGCCGAGATTGAGGTGGCGCTGGGCTATGGCTTTTCCGCGCAGGTCGTCGGGCTTTATGTGGCCGAAGAGATCGGCGCATCCGGCCCGCCTGATCAGGTGACCATCCGCGGCTATTCCTCGCCCTTTGGCGGCACCAACGGCGGCAAGGCCCCGATCAACGACGCCAAGACCCGCAGCTGGCCCGATGGGCTGACCGTTTCGGCCATCGTCGCCAAGATCGCCAAGGAAGACGGGATGCAGGCCGCCGTGTCGGCCGAGGCGGGAAAGGTGAAACCGGGGCACCTCGACCAGATAGACGAAAGCGATATGGCCCTGCTGTCCCGCATGGCGCGCGACAATGGCCTGATCTTCAAGCCGGGCGGCGGCAAGCTGGTGATGGTGAAGGCCGGGGAAAGCACATCGGCCAGCGGGCAGAAGATACCCACGGTGTCGCTGCGCCCGCCACAGGTGTCGCGCTGGACGCTGGCCGTCAAGCGCCCCGAGGCGGTCAAGAAGGTCGTGACCAAGTATCGCAACCTGAAGACCAACACGACCGAAGAAGTCGAAATGGAATCGCCATCGGCCACGGGCGGCGATGGCAGCTATGGCGACAAGCTGCTGGCCCAGGTCACCACGACGCGGAAGGTGCAGACCACCTACACCAGCAAGGAAACCGCCACGGCCGCCGCAGATGCAGCCGCCAAGGAAGCCTATCGCAAGTCGCAACAGATGGATGTTGACCTGCCCGGCCGTGCCGACCTGATGGCAGAAGGCCGCCTTATCCTGTCAGGCTTCCGCCCCGGCGTCGATCGGGAATGGCTGATTGCCGAGGTGCAGCACCAGATGGACAGTCAGGGCTGGCGCACACGGGTGCAGTGCGAGCTGCCGCCGGTGTAGCAACAGCTTATCAGCCGTTACGCAACGCACAGCAAATCGCTTCCTGCCAACACCTAGCTCAGGCCTTCTAGACAAAACATACCTATCTTGTCAAAGATCAGAACCATGTCACTGCGCATTGGACTGATTTCGGAGGTAGCTTGGGTCAGGGCTCAGAAACGAACAACACACATCGATCGCTGAAAAGTCTGGTGATCGTAGATGCTTGGTATATAAGGGATAAGCATCAAAATGATAGATACACGCTTCACGCACACGTGGCCTTCACCGAGGAACGACTGGGAGGCGGCGCGGAGCCATCTGTCATTTTTAAGATTGCTGTAAAAAAATGCCAAATTGTCTTTCTGAAGCCAATTGATGGGTTCAGCGTAGATCGCAACTCGGTCAAGCGTCCAAAACCCCTTACCGAGATAGAGTTAACAAATCACAGTGAAGAGAAGAAGCATCGTAGCATTTCCGGAACCCTTTCACTTGGCCCAAAGCCAAACATCGGCGCGGAAGCTGGCCTGAGTCACAATAGCGATACCTCAAAGGTGTTAAAATCCGTGCAAAAAATGAGCCCATTCTCTGAGCAATTCACCTTTTCTTCAGAGGGATACGAGGCTTGGAATTTAAATGGGAGTATCCGCCCCAATGGAAGAATTATTGGACCGGTTTTTGACCATGAAGCAGATCCCCGACTCACAATTGTTGACAAAAGAAGCGCCGAACGCAAAGCGCGCGACGATGCGAACGCTATGACACCAGTCTCAAGGATTGAAGTCAGATGCTTACGTGAAGATATCGACATATACGATATAGAATTTAAGGACGAAGATAGACAGAAATCTTTCATTAATAGATCCAGGAATAAAGAGAAACTAGCGGTCGCCAGGCAGGTTCTTCGAGAGGCGATACTTCAGGAAAACCTTTCAGTCGGAAATCTAATAGATGACCCATATGCGGAGATGACGATCTGTGACACAACAATACCTATCGTTGATCAAGGCTCTTCAGACGGTTGACCTGATATTAGATAGTGAAGCAAAAAATATATCGGAGTTGGTAGAAATTGCCTCGAACGCGACTGGCATTTCAGAGGATCGCATCCTCTTCAGAATAGACCTTGAAAGCATTGATCTGACCCAAGAGGATATAACGAAGCTTCTGGGAAAATCTGCCATCTTTTCCAAGGCCATACTCACACCAAGCCAGCGAAAACGTTTCGAAATCGCCGCACGCGAGACAGCGCAGCGTGAAAGGCGTAGAACGATTCAGAGATTATCTTACGATCAGGTTTATGCTTTTATTGAAAAACACGGAGGAGCAGCCCCTCCAATATTCAGCATGGACGGAAAGCGCACTCTTTCATTTGACGCACTAAAATCCGCCATGATGTTCCCCATCAAGGGGAAGCCATCCGGCACCTCTGGATTCGAAGATACGTACTTTAATAGAGTATTGAAAAACCTAGAAGACTGGGCCAACCCGAGCAATCTTCCGTTTTTCCTATCTCTATTCGACCTAGCAGGATCACTAGGATTCCCCATCACACCGGGCACAGCGGAAGTTTTGAATGGAGTATATCTTTCAACGTTTGGGCTCTCCGTGGGCGACATGATTTCGAAAGTTTCAGCCACAAAGACTCTCGATTCTTACTGGATCACCGGCAAGAGGGGATTTAACCTCAAAGAGAATACAACTCAAATATCTCGAAATAGATCAATTCATCCTGCCGCCATAGAGAACGCCTTAGACGAGCTCACGGATGCACGGGAAAGAATTGAGTTTCTTTCATTTGCTCGATTCGACTGCGATCAGGACTCCGCGGAGCGGATAGCCGCCCGCATTACAAAATCAGATTGGCCATCAAATAATGCCGCATACTTTTTAAATGCGAAAGTCCATAGCAGGGTGCGCGGCGCCATTTTTCGACAATTGCTCGGACAAGGTGAAGAGTCTCGCATAGTTGAGGTTCTACGCTGGCTTGATGGAAATCGTGGGGCAGTGGGCGCGTTATCGCTTGAGAGCGCTTTTTCTCAGATACGGAGCTTCGAAATAGGAATCCAGTTCGCAGAAGAAGCAGGAAAGAATTTTGCAAATAATCAGCTTAAGGTAGTTATTCGCGCACTTCGAAACCTTTCGTCCAGCGATGCCGACAGGCGGCGTCTAGAATCTTTGTGTCAGCGATTGAACTACAAGATGGATTTGTAAGAGCGAGAATGCCTGACTGGTTTTGCTAAAGTGAGCCAACTCTCAGCTCGGCCCACCCGGTGCCGGGACGCAGATCGTTTGGGACTAAAATTGTCATACATTGAAGACTTCAATGGGCGTAATTATCTGAAAAATATAACTATTTCTGAATATTGACGCCCAATCCATCATCGGGGCGACCGATAGTCTGTGGCTGCCATGGTGGCCTGATGCTTCGATCTTGTTCACCATGGTGTCAGGCATAGGACTTTGCTCATTCCGGGCCGTTTCGGCCAATTCTTCCCGGCTCACCCTATCGCAAGACAGCAACGGGCAAGAATGGGACGGCCTTTGTCTAGCGCAAATCATCCGCAATGCCCATGGGCTGCCAAAAGCTCAGCCAGAAACCCACACCGAAAAGCACGGGCAGACAGGCTGCCCCAACAGGCCCGTAGAAAAGATTTCAGCGATATCCCGCCTGCGACAGAGGATTGTCACTGGTCTGTTGCGCATCTGGAGTTTAAAGATTTCCTGAAGATCAGTTTCAGGAATCCTTCACATGGCACCTGACGGCCAACTGCTTACCCCGCAAACCCTTGCCCCCGATGTGCATCAGTCCGAACCGATCCCTGAGGCTGCGCGCTCGGAAATCGAGCGGTTGCTGACCTCTGGCGACCTGTTTCGCTATACCGCACCCGAAGGCGCGCCGGTGGCTCTGCTGGAGCAGGAATTCGCCGACCTTTTGGGCGCGCGCTATGCGCTGGCGGTGGCATCCTGTTCGGCGGCGCTGTTCCTGTCGCTCAAGGCGCTGGACCTGCCGCGCGGGGCCAAAGTGCTGATCCCGGCCTTTACCTTTGCCGCGGTGCCTTCTGCCGTTGTGCATGCCGATTGCGTGCCGGTTCTGGTTGAGGTGGGCGACAATTACCGCGTGGACATGGCGGATTTCGCGGCCAAGCTGGACGATGCGCAGGCCGTGATGATCAGCCATATGCGCGGCCATACCAGCGACATGGATGCAATCATGGCGCTGTGCGATGCCCGCGACATTCCGGTGGTCGAGGATGCGGCGCATTCGCTGGGCACCAAATGGCATGGCCGCAACATCGGCACCATCGGCAAGATCGGCTGCTTTTCCTTCCAGTCCTACAAGCTGGTCAATGCGGGCGAAGGCGGCATCCTGATCACCGATGACCCAGAACTGGCCGCGCGCTGCGTGATCATGTCGGGCGCTTACGAGTCGAACTGGAAGAAGCATCCCGGCATGCAGAACAGCTATATGCTGTGGCAAAACAAGCTGCCGCTTTACAACATGCGGATGCAGAACCTGTCGGCGGCCGTCATCCGGCCCCAACTGCCCGAGGTGGCAAGCCGCGTCGCCAAGGGCCGCGCGGGCCATGACCGGGTGGCGGACCAGCTGAACACCAGCCCCTTCCTGACCGTGCCGCCCGCCCTGCCCCCCGAAGAACGCGCGCCGGATTCGATCCAGTTCAACCTCGCCGGCGACTGGACCGATGCCGAGGCCTATCGCTTTCAGGCCGAGGCGAAAAAGCGCGGCGTCACCGTGCAGATTTTTGGCCTGACCGAAGGCAACGCCCGTGCCTTCTGGAACTGGGAGTTTCTGGGGCCGCAGCCCGAACTGCCGCAAACCCGCGCCATGCTGATGCGGGCCTGCGACGTGCGCCTGCCGACCCGTCTGACCGAGGCGGAACTGGATTATATCGCCAATGCGGTGCTGGCGGCGGCGCAGTCGGTCAAAGCCTCCTGACAGCCAACACACTGGAAATGTGAAATAATCGGGGCCGCGCAGGAAATTGCGCGGCCCGTTTCATTTTCCCCTTGCAAGCGCGCGGCATAGCCCTTATCTCCCCGCCATCCGAACGGTGCGGGCGTAGCTCAGGGGTAGAGCATAACCTTGCCAAGGTTAGGGTCGAGGGTTCGAATCCCTTCGCCCGCTCCAATCGGATCGCTGAAAGGGCACCTTCGGGTGCCCTTTTGCATTTCCGGCCGCCCCATCAAAAATCCCGCACGACGGCCCTTGCCCTTCGCCCCCGGCCCCGCTATCACGCCGCACACGGAGTGCGGGCGTAGCTCAGGGGTAGAGCATAACCTTGCCAAGGTTAGGGTCGAGGGTTCGAATCCCTTCGCCCGCTCCAATTGCCAGACGGGTCCTTCGGGGCCCGTTTTGCATTTCGGGCGCGAAATCCTGCGACAAGCCCCTTGCCCCCCCTGACGCTTTCCCCTATTTCAGCCAGACATTCGAGGCGGGTGGGCAGGCAGGCTATGCGCTGGATTGCAAATCCATGTAGATCGGTTCGATTCCGATACCCGCCTCCAATGCGCCCCTCCCCTCTGGTCAGGATTGTTCAAACCGGCTAACACCTTGGAAAACAAGGTCGAGGGCGGCATGGGCAAAGAAACCATCTTCATCACCGGAACCGCCGGCTTCATCGGCTTTCACCTTGCGCGGCTTCTCTTGGCCGAAGGGTTCCGCGTGCATGGCTATGACGGGATGTCCGATTACTATGACGTGCGGCTGAAGCAGCGCCGCCACGCCATGCTGCGCCAGAATGAGGCCTTCACCACGACCGAGGCGCTGCTGGAGGACCGCGAGGCGCTGGCCCGTGCCATGGATGCGGCAAAACCGGATGTGATCGTCCACCTCGCCGGGCAGGCGGGGGTGCGCTACAGCCTTGAAAACCCGCGCGCCTATATTGAGACCAACATCACCGGCACCTTCAACGTGATGGAGCTGGCGCGCGATCACAAGGTGCGCCACCTGTTGATGGCTTCGACCAGCTCTGTCTACGGCGCGAATGAAGCCATGCCCTTCCGCGAGACGGACAAGGCCGACACCCCGCTGACGATCTATGCCGCGACGAAAAAGGCCAATGAGGCGATGGGCCATTCCTGGGCGCATATCTATGGCCTGCCGGTCACCATGTTTCGCTTTTTCACGGTCTATGGCCCCTGGGGCCGCCCCGATATGGCGCTGTTCAAGTTTACCAAGGGCATTCTGGAAGGCACGCCGATCGACATTTATAACCACGGCGATATGTGGCGCGACTTTACCTATGTCGAAGATCTGGTGCGCGGCATCCGCCTGCTGATCGACACGCCCCCCGCTGTGCCCGATGGCCCAGTGGCAGAAGGCGACAGCCTTTCCCCCGCCGCGCCCTATCGCGTGGTCAACATCGGCAATTCCGACAAGGTGCGCCTGATGGATTTCATCGACGCGATTGAACAGGAAACCGGGCGCAAGGCCATTCGCAATTACATGCCCATGCAGGCGGGCGATGTTCCGGCCACTTGGGCCGACGCGGGCCTGCTGAAATCTCTGACCGGCTACGCGCCGCAAACCCCGTTCCGCGAAGGGGTGAAGCGGTTCGTGGAATGGTATCGGGATTACTACGCGGTGTGATGCTGCGTGGAATGATGCGTGAAATCACGCACCATTCCAATAGCCTCCTGCCCAGTAGGATCCGTGCTCTGCACGCAAAACCCCCTCACGCCATCCCGCCATCCACCAGCCGCTGCGCCAGTCGGGCATAGGCGTCGGCCACCGGCCCCTCGCCCACAGCCACTGGCGTTCCGGCATCGCCCGCCAGCCGCACATCCAGCGACAGCGGAATTTCGGCCAGGAACGGCAGGTCCAGCCGCTTGGCCTCGGCCGCCACGCCACCATGGCCGAACAGATGTTCCTCATGCCCGCAGTTGGGGCAGACATAGGTGGACATGTTTTCAATCAGCCCCAGCACCGGGGTTTTCAGCTTGGAAAACATATCCAGCGCCTTTCTCGCATCCAGCAGCGCCACGTCCTGCGGGGTCGAGACCACAATCGCCCCGGTCAGTTGCGTGCGCTGGCACAGCGTCAGTTGCACATCGCCCGTGCCGGGCGGCAGGTCGATCAGCAGCACATCCAGTTTGCCCCAGGCCACCTGGGTCAGCAGTTGTTGCAAGGCACCCATCAGCATCGGGCCGCGCCAGATGACCGCCTCATCCTCTTTCAGCATCAGGCCCAGCGACATCATGGTGACGCCATGGGCCACCAGCGGTTCGATGATCTTGCCATCCGGGCTGGCCGGACGCTTGGAAACCCCCATCATGCGCGGCTGGCTGGGGCCATAGATATCGGCATCCAGCAGGCCCACGCGCCGCCCCTGTTTCGCCAGCGCCACCGCAAGGTTCGACGAGACAGTCGATTTGCCCACGCCCCCCTTGCCCGAGCCGATGGCGATGATCCGGTCCACCCCCGCCAACCGCTGCGCCCCGCCCTGCTGTGGCGTGGGGTGCTGGCCGATCTTCAGCGTGGGCGGGGCCGCCTTGGCAGCAGGGCCATGCGCCGTCATCACCGCCTGAACCGCAGCCACGCCGGGCAGCGCGCGCAAGGCCGCCTCAACCGCCACCTGCACCGGGCCAAGGCTGCGGGCCTCTTCGGCGCTGGCCGCCTCGATCACGAATCGCACCGTGCCGCCCTCAACCTGCAAGGCGCGCACCAGATCGCGCGAGATCAGGGTGCCGCCTCCGGGGCAGGCGATTCTGTCGATCACCGCCAGAACCTCTTCGCGCGAAACAGCCATTCTTCATACTCCAGTCATGTTTCGCGCAGGTTTCGCCGCTTTGTGCCCAAGTGCAAGCCCCCGTCGGCCCCGCAATTCGCAAACCGCCCATTTCTTCAGCTAACCCGTGACACTCATTGAACTATTCAAGACACTCAGCCATGCGCTCGCCGCATGGCGGCATTGACAACAGGGGTTATTGTGCAGTTGCAGCAAATGGCCCATGTTTGGGCTAACAAAAGGAGCCTAAGGAATGGGCCAGACGCTCCCAAGAAGAAGATGAGGCTGTAACATGGCATATGCTAACTCCACCCGCGCCGTCAGCGTTTCGCTCAGCGACCGCTTGGCTGCCACCCTCAACGTGCTGCGCGCCGCCCTTCAGCGCCGCCGCGTTTACGAACAAACCCTGCGTGAGCTGCGGTCGCTGTCCGACCGTGACCTCAGCGATCTGGGCATCTCGCGCTCGGTGATCACCATGGTCGCCCGTGAGGCTGCCTACGGCAAATAAGATCTTTGGCGAGGGTCCTCTCCTCCTCCCTGGACCCTTCGGCAAGGCGCGGCGACATCTCTCCTCCTCCCTGATGTCGCCGCCTTTTTATAGACTTCGACCGGCCCTCTCCTCCTCCCTGGGCCGCTCGGATACGCGGCGGTCTCCTCCTCCTCCCTGAGACCGCCGCACCCTCTTCCGGCCCTCCCTCCTCCTCCCTGGAGGGCCAGATGGCCGAGGCGCCCCTCCTCCTCTCTGGGCGCGTCGGACCTGCGGTGACCCCTCCTCCTCCCTGGGTCGCCGCACAGGTTTCTCGGGCCGCAAGGCCCGGCAGTCGTGCCCCATGACGGGTGCGCAACACGGATCGGTCGGCCCCTCCTCCTCCCTGGGCCGGTCTGATATGCGGCGGTCTCCTCCTCCTCCCTGAGACCGCCGCGCCCTCCCCCTTCGGCCAGCCCGCGCTTGACCCGGCTTGCATCCCGCCTGTCGCACCCCGATAGTCCGGGCAACGACCCGTGCCGGAGATAACATGCGCCTTTCTCTCTTCTCATCCGCGCTGGTCGCGGCGCTGGTCGGCTATGGGTCAACCATCGCGCTGGTGCTGTCGGCGGCGGCGGCAGTCGGGGCAACGCCCGCACAAACCGCCAGCTGGGTCTTTGCCATCTGTCTGGCCAAAGCGGTCGGATCGGCGCTGTTGTCATGGCGGGCGCGGGTGCCGGTTGTGCTGGCCTGGTCAACGCCGGGTGCCGCGCTGATTGCAGCCACCAGCGGCATTACCATGGCCGAGGCGGTAGGCGCCTTTGTCCTGGCGGGCGTGCTGATTGCGCTGACAGGGCTGATCCGGCCGCTGGGCCGACTTGTCGCCCTCATTCCCGATGGAATCGCCGCCGCCATGCTGGCGGGGGTGTTGCTGCCCTTCTGCCTGAAAGGGGCTGCGGCAGCGCAAAGCCTGCCCGCCATCATCTTTCCGATGATCGCTGTCTTTCTGCTGGTGCGGCTGAAAAATCCGGCGCTGGCGGTGCTGGCAGCTTTGGCAACCGGGCTGGTGCTGGCTTTCGCCACCGGCGGCGCGAACCTGCCCGCCCTGTCGCTGCCCCTGCCAACGCTGACCTTCATCGCGCCCGCCTTCCGGCCCGATGCGCTGCTGGGCCTTGGCCTGCCGCTTTATCTGGTCACCATGGCCTCGCAGAACCTGCCCGGCTTTGCCACCCTGCGCGCCGCCGGATATGAACCGCCTGTGCGCCCCGCGCTGATCACCACCGGCACACTCAGCGCGGTCACCGGCCTGTTCGGCGCGCATACCGTCAGCATGGCCGCAATAACCGCCGCCATCTGCCTTGGCGATGACACCCACCCCGACCGCAGCCAGCGTTGGAAGGTGGGGCTGGCCTATGCCGGGGTCTGGCTATGCCTTGGCCTGCTGGGGCCGGTCATCCTGCCGCTGCTGGCCGCATTGCCACCGGCTCTGATGACAGCACTGGTTGCGCTTGCCCTGCTTGGGCCGCTGACCGGGGCGCTGACCGGCGCTTTCGCCACACCGGAAACCCGCTTTGCCGCCACCGTCACAACCACCATTACCGCGTCTGGCGTTGCAGCTTTCGGCATCGGCGCCGCGTTCTGGGGCCTTTTGGCCGGGCTGGCCATTCATCTTCTGGAAAGGACCGCCCGCCGCAGCGCCAAGGCCTGACCGGCTTTTCCTGCGGCTTTCATACTGGCCCAAGTATCCTGGGGGTCCGGGGGCAAGCCCCCGGCCTGCGCTTAGAAATCGGTCGGCGCGCCGCCTTCCTGTTTCCTGCGCGCCACGAACTGGCGCAGCTCTTCCTGATGGTCGCCGTTCATCGCCGGGGCCTCGAACTCGGCCAGGATCTGCTTATACAGGCGATGCGCGCGTTCGGTCGTCCAGACCGCGCCGTCTGCCTGCCACGCCTCATAATTGCGCCAATCGGCGAGGAAGGGCTGATAAAAGGCCGTCTGATAGCGGTCCTGCGTGTGCTGAACGCCAAAGTAATGGCCGCCTGCCCCCACTTCGCGGATCGCATCAATGGCAATGTCATCATCCGTCGTGGCCCAGACGGCGGGCTCCATATACCGCTGGATCATCTGCAACACTTCGCAATCCATCACGAATTTCTCGGGCGACGCGATCAGCCCGCCCTCCAGCCAGCCCGCCGCATGATACACCATGTTTGTGCGCGACTGCACGGCGGCCCACAGGCTGTTCATGGTTTCCCACATGCCTTGGGCATCGGGCACGTTCGACGCGCAAACCCCCGAGGACCGCATCGGCACCTTGTAATGGCGCACCATCTGCCCGGTCATCTGCGTCGCGCGCATGTATTCCGGCGTACCAAAGGCCGGCGCGCCCGATTTCATATCGACGTTCGATGTAAAGGTGCCAATCGCCACCGGGCACCCCGGCGCGATATATTGCAGCAGCGCAATTGCCGCCAGCGCTTCGGCCAGCGACAGGGTCACCGCCCCCGCCATGGTGACCGGCGCCATCGCCCCTGCCAGCGTGAAGGGCGTCACCACCACCGGCTGGCCGCGCTTGGCCAGACGCATCGCGCCATCCAGCATCGGATAGTCGTGTTTCAGTGGCGAGACAGAGTTGATGTTGGTGTACATCCTCGGCTTCGCCTGAAACTCCTCTTCGGTCAGACCGCCGGCGATCTTGACCATCTCCATCACATCCTCGACCCGCTCGGCCCCCAGCGAATAGGCGTGAACCACCTTGTCCGTCAGCACCAGCTTTTCATAAAGGCAGTCAAGGTGGCGGACCGAGGGGTGAATATCCACCGGCTCCACCGGATAGCCGCCCGCGAAATGGATGCAGTTGAAATACTGCGTCAGCTTGATGAATTCCTTGTAGGTCTCAAAATCGCCTGATCGCTTGCCGCGCTCCAGATCCCAGGCGTTGGGTGGCGACGAGACATTGCCAAACAGCATGTATTTGCCGCCCATGATCAGCTCGCGCTCGGGGTTGCGCGGGGTCAGGGTAAAGGTCTCGGGCGCGCGGGCCAGCATTTCCATCACGAAGTCTTCGCTCATGCGGACATTCGTGCCGTCCACTTTGCAGCCCGCCTTTTTAAGATGGGCCACCGCTTCGGGGTTCAGAAACTCGATGCCGATGTCTTTCAGAATCCGCATGGTGCCGCGATGGATCGCCTGCACACCGTCTTCGTCCATCGGTTCAATCGGGCGGTCAGAGTTGACCGGCAGACGCCACGGCATCTGGTCGATAACCGAGGTTCCGGCGCGAACCTTGTTGCCCGCCCGCCCCCCGGCGCGGCGCTTGCGGGTGGCTGCATCATCGGTCATCTTGATCTCCATCTTCGGGCTTGCCCCCGTCTTCGGCCCTGTTCGGGCGGGCTTGCCAAAGCATGGCGCAAAGCGCGCGCGGGCGCTTACCGATTTTCCGACCAATTTCTGTCGTTTTTGATCGCCATCACGTCAGATTGCCCGGCGTGCGTCGATCCATGCGCCCAGTGAGGCAATGTCGGGCAGCACCACATCCGCATGCGGTGACAGTTCCTGCGCTTCGGCAATGCCCGTCAGAACTGCCACCGTCGCCATGCCCGCAGCCTTGCCTGCCGCAATGTCATGCAAGCTGTCACCCACCATAACAGCCCGCTCAGGCGGCACGCCGACCGCAGTGGAAAACGCCAAAAGCTGCCCCGGCGCGGGCTTGCCGCCCCAGCCGGAATCGCACCCGGCAACAAAGTCGAACAGGTCCAGCACCCCCGCCCCATCCAGATGCGCCCGCGCCGGAACTTCGGTGTCATTGGTGGCAAGGCCCAGCGAAAGCCCGCGGTCGCGCAGGCCCTGCAACACGGTGCGCAAGGGCACGGCGGGCTGCATCGGTGCCTCTGCCGCCAGCCGGTTCATCAGGTCGTTCAGCTCTGCAATCGGCAGGTCCGTAACTGCGGAATGCACCAGATCAGCAATTTCTGGCGTGGTCTGGGCGATCACCGCGCTGTCGGGGCGAAACACGCGGTAGCGGCGGTCAAAGCCCAAAAGATGCTCCAGCCGCGCGGCGTCTGCACCGCGTGCGACCAGCGCACCGATCAGCGCCTCGGTCCAGGCCCCCCAACTGGCGCGAAAATCGAAAAGCGTGCCGTCCTTGTCGAAAATCACCGCGTCAATCATCTGGCCCCTCCTGTTCGCGCCAGATCATGGCGCGGCCACCGGGTCACGTCCAGTGCGGATCGCCGCCGCCTGGCAAGGCGCGGCGGGCCTGGGCAATCGCTTCGGGGCGCACCCCAAGGGCCACCGCGCAAGTCAGCACCCGATCGTCGCTTTCCAGGCAAAAATCGACCACCCCCGCCAGAAAGACCGGATCGCGCGTAAGGGCGGCAATGTCCCCCTGCGCCAGCCCCGTCGCCCCCAGAAAGGCCCCGATCATTTCACTGTCCGACACCAGCCATCCCAATGCCTGCAAGGCAACAATTTCGGCAGACTCCCGCTCATTCATCAACTTATCCCCAGCCAGATCACGCAGTGGTGCATGACATGCCCCTTTTCGCACGAATTTCGGAAATGAATTCTTAACCACTTTTCACTCAAAGTCGAAGGTAGCGCCAAAGGAGCGGACGAAGGCCTTATGACGGGACGACTCCTCATTGTTGACGATGCGCCGACGAATCGCATTGTCCTGAAGGCAAAGCTGGCTGCCGCCGGTTATGATCCTGTCGTGGCATCCGATACGGCAATTGCGCTGGGTCTGTTGCGCACCTCGACGCCCGATCTGGTGGTGATCGACCTGTCGGCGCGCGACGGGCTTGCGCTGATCGGCGCGCTGCGGGCGCGGGCGGCCACCGCGCAACTGCCCGTCGTTATCATGGCGAATGAAGGGCCACCTGGCCTGCGGGCCGATTATCTGCGCGCCGGTGCGGATGAGGTTTTGGCAAAGCCGGTCGATGACCAGCATCTGTTAGCGCTGATCCGTAGCCATATGCGCCATATCGCGCTGGCGGTGGCTGACCCGACTGGGCAATACCTTCAGGGGTTGGGGGAAGGCCCCGCATCGTTTCAGCCACAGGGCCAGGTTGCACTGATCACCGCCCGGCCCGAAACCGCCCTGCGGCTGAAGCGGGACCTTTCGGCCCATTGCCGCGACCGCATCACAGCGCTGCCCCCGGACGAGGCACTGGCTTGCCTGACTCGCCCCGGACACGCCCCCGACGCCGTGGTGATCGAGGTTGATCTGCCAGAGGCGGGGGGGGGGCTGCGCCTGATGTCGGAACTGCAAAGCCGCGCAACCACCTGCCACGCCAGATTCGTGCTGCTGGTATCGGCGGGCACACAGGTTTTGGCATCAATGGCCTATGATCTGGGCGCCCATGCCCTGATCGGCCCCGAAACCTCGGCGGTGGAAACCGCGTTGCGCCTGTCGCGGCTGATCGGCCAGAAACAGGCGGCAGACCGGCGGCGCGCCTCGGTTCAAGACAGCCTGCGGCTGGCTGCGCATGATCCGCTGACCGGCCTTTATAACCGCCGCTATATCGACCAGCAGTTGGTGACGGCGGTGCAGGACGGCGCGCGCGACGGCAAGGGATTCGCGGTTCTGGTCGTCGATCTCGACCGGTTCAAGCGGGTGAACGACAACTGGGGCCACCCGGCAGGAGATGCCGTTCTGGTGGCGGTGGCAGAGCGGATGGGCCAAAGCCTGCGGCGCGGCGATATGCTGGCCCGGATGGGGGGCGAAGAGTTTCTGGCCATCCTGCCAGGTGCCAGTCTGGCCGATGCCCGCGCCATTGGCGAACGGCTGTGCCATTCGATCGAGGCGCTGCCGATTGCGGTGCCTCAGGGGCATTCGATTCCGGTCACTGTGTCGGTGGGCATCGCCGCCTGCCTGCCCTGCCCCCTGCGCGCGCCCGTCGATCAGGCGCGCGAGGTGGTGGAGCATGCCGACCGCGCGCTGCTTTACGCCAAATCGCACGGGCGCAACCGCGTCACAGTCTTTCGCAGCGCCGCCTGATCCTGCCACACCATCGGGCTTTATGGCCCTAATGTTTGTCCTTGTGCTTCAGCCGGTCTTCAAGCCGGTCGGCAAAGGCGTGGCGATGTGCGGTGTCCATCGTCAGAAGAAAGTCGCGCAGCGCCTGACTGCCGACCGAGATCTGCCCCGTCAGCCTGGCCTGCTGCGCCTCCATGACGGTGGTCAGGGCCACCGGATCAAATGGCTCTGCCCGCAGTGCCGCCACCACCTTGTCCATATTGGCCCGCATCTCTTGACGCATCTGGCCCAGACCGGGCGCGCGCTGCAAAATATCCTTGCGCAGCGCCTTGCGCTCTGCCGGTTCCATCGCATCGGAAAAGGGGCCAAAGCTGAACTCGCGGTCCTTGCCCTCGGGGCCATGGGGACCGCGCAGCATGGCGCCCCCCACAAGGCCTGCGACGATCAGATTCAGCGTGACAGAAAGCGCCAGCGCGACCTGCATCCCCCGCCCTTTCAGCCCCAGGCCCTTTGGCTGGGGCACCTTGCCCGGTGCAACAGGATCATCCACCATCATCATTCCTCCGAAATCAGCGCATCAATGCCTGTCGCGACATCAAGCGCGGGAGTGGCCGTTGTGGCCTGCCCCCCCATCATGGCGGTCAGCGCGGAAACCGGGGCGGGTTGGGCAAAGCCCAGCATCAGGCTTGCCACCGCCGCCGATCCCATGCCCGCCAGCACCGGCCCGCCGCCAAACATCGCGGCAACCGCCGCAAGCAGGCTGCGCCGGGGTGCCACAGCGTGCGACAGTGGTGCTTCAAGGCCCGGCTGCAATGCCGCCGCATCCGCCAGAACCCGCACGACAAGATCACCAGAGGGCACCGGCCCATCGGCCCGCGCCGCTGCGAAAAGATCGTCCAGATCGTCTTTGCCCATCATCCCGGCCCCCATTTCAAGCCGATTCCTCATATCCCAACTCTTCCCGCCGCCCCGCCAGCAGCGCCTGAAGCGCCCGCTTGCCGCGCGCGGTCAGGCTTTCCACCGCCTCGACCCCGATGCCCAGCACCTCGGCAATCTCGGGGTTGGTCAGCCCCTCGATATGGCGCAGCACCACGGCCTGTCGCTGGCGTTCGGGCAGACTGCCCAGCGCCGCCTGCAAAGCCGCCATCCGATCGGCCGCAATCATCGCCCCTTCGGCATCGACCGCGCCATCGACCGGCTCTGGTACATCGTCCAGCGCCTCGGCCCGCCGCCTGCGCCCCGCGCGCAGCCGGTCGGTACACAGGTTGGTGACAACCCGGTACAGCCAGCTTGTCACCTTGGCCTCGCCCTGCCGCCAGTCGGGCGCGATGCGCCACAGCCGGATCATCGCCTCTTGCGCGATATCCTCGGCCTCGGCCCGGTTGCCCAGAAGGCGGGTGGCATAGCCCAGAACCACCGGCAACAGGCGCTGCGTCAGGACACGGGCCGCCATACCGTCGCCGTTGGCATAAAGCACCAACAGCGCGTCATCGCTCAGTTCGGCGGTCATGTCCCTGGGCATCGTCATCCGGTCAGGCTAGGGCGGGAACCCGGCGCGAGGCAAGCCCGCGCCGGACAAGGGCGTGGGATCAGTTGAACCACCACTCCATCATGTCACCCCCTTTGGGGCCGCCGCCCATCGGGCCATGGCCCCCCTTGCCGTGGCCGCCCTTTTCGCCGCCCTTGCCATGCTTGCCCATGCGCTCGGCCATCCGGTCCTGCGCCGCTTCGGCCTCGGCCTTGGACACAGCGCCATCGCCGTCGGTATCCAGCCGCTCGATCATCGTTTTTGGGCGCGGACCGGCAGCCATTTCGTCGGTCGAAAGCAGCCCGTCACCATCGCGGTCAAAGCGAGAGACCATCTTTTCCGCCCTTGCAAGGCGGCGTTCGGCCTCCATCTTTTCGCGCATCGCCACCAGTTCGGCGGGTGACAACTTGCCATCCTTGTCAGTATCCGCCTCGGCAAAGCGGGCGGCTTTGAAGGCGTCGATCTCGGCCTGGGTGATCTTGCCATCCTTGTCGGCGTCAACCTTGTCGAAGAATTGCATCGCCATATCGCCGCCTGGCGGTGGGGCAGCAGGCCCTTCCTGCGCCAGTGCGACGGTTGAAACACCGGCCGCAATCATCGCGGCCAGCGTTAGCGAATTCAGGGCGTTCATCTTGCGCATCTTTGCTTTCCTTGATCCGGGGGCGAAGCCGTTCCGCGCCCTTCTGCCAGGAAAAACGGCACGGATGCCGGTTTCCGTCGCAATCTGTCGATCACGGAATTGCGACATAATGCACACCCCCTCTACATCTTTGCCTTGCGAGGTTAAATTGGGGGCAACCCCGAAAGGAAGACCCATGACCGAGGCCACAGCCCTACCCGAAGACCGCCCGTTTGGGCGTGCCGTGCTGAATGGCTGGCGCAAATGCTGCCCGAACTGCGGCTCTGGCCCGCTGCTGCGCGGATACCTCAAGGTAAGAGAGACCTGCCCGGTTTGTGGGGAAGAACTGTTTCATCAGCGTGCTGACGATGGCCCCGCCTATATGACCATTCTGATCGTCGGCCACCTGTTGGCCCCTGCGCTGCTGATCAGCTATAACCTTTGGCATCCCGATCCGTGGCTGATGTCGGCGGTGCTGTCGGTCGCTTGCGTGGCGCTGTCGCTGTTCCTGTTGCCGCGCATGAAGGGGGTGATGGTCGCCATTCAATGGGCCAAGCGGATGCACGGTTTTGGCAGGGCACCGGCCAACGGGATGCCCAAAGAGGTGCCCGTTGACCAGTGAAGAGCCGATCTGGCCCGCCGCGACCGTGGTGTTCTGGCGGCAGGCCGAGGGCGGTCCGCAGGTTCTGATGGGCCAGCGCGGCGCTGCGGCGGTCTTCATGCCATCGAAATATGTCTTTCCCGGCGGGCGTCTGGACGCCGCGGATGCCACGGGCGCTGCTCCGGCGCTGGATGCCCGCTGCGCCGCGCGCCTGGCCGCGCATTGCCCGCCTGATGCCCCGCAGCCGACAGCCTTGGCCGCCGCCGCCCTGCGTGAACTGGCCGAAGAGACCGGCCTTACCCCCGCCTCCGATGCGCGCTGGCGTTTCATATTCCGCGCCATCACCCCGCCGGGCCGCACAAGGCGGTTTGACGCGCGCTTTTTTCTGGTGCCCGCCCTTGGGGCCAGCGGCGACAGCGAAACCTTTGCCGGGGCCGAGGATGAGCTGTCGCATCTGCACTGGATCGGGCTGACCGAGGCCCGCGCGCTGGATCTGCCCTTCATCACCGAGGTGGTTCTGGCCGAGGTGCAGGCCCTGCTGGCCGGCACCGATCAGCCCGGCGTGCCTTTCTTTGACAATTCCGGCCCGGTGCCGACCTTTCGCCGCATCCCCTGATCAATCGTCGGCTTTACGCACCGGCCAGACCGGATGCGGCACCGGATCTTTCGCCTTGAACAGATAGCGGCGGAAAACCTCGGCATAGCTGCGATAGACATAGGCCTCGTTCCGACGCTGATAATGTGCGCGCCGTTCGGCATAAAGCGCCGGCAGATCGTACCAAGGCACCGTAGGGTGCATGTGGTGAACGACATGCAGGTTGTTGTTCAAAAACAGCAGCGCCAGCGGCCCCCTATCCTCAATAATCACAGTGCGGGCGCGGGGTGCCTCATGCGCGCGATGCTCCAGATAGGTGCGGATTTTCAACAGGCTATAGCCCAGATAGGCCGCCATTGCATAGGCCAGCAGCGGCATGTCGCTGACACCCCACAGCCAGCCCAGCACCAACAGGATACCCAGGCCGTTCATCATCCATGCGTGCAGGATTGCGGGGTTGCCCTTTTGGTGAAGGTCGATCTCGGCCTTGATGAAAAACCGTGTGCCAATGGCCGGACCCAGCAGAATGCGGCCCAAAAGCGTGTTGTTCAGCCGCAACAGCGCCTGCGTGCCCCGCGGCATCCGCGCCCAGACCTGCGGGTCCTGATAGTTCGATTCCGGGTCATCATAGGGGTCGGTCAGCGCCGGGTCGTAATGGTGTTGCAGGTGGGTGTCGCGAAACCGCTCATAGGGAATCACCAATGCCAGCGCCGGAAAGACCAGCGCGTGGTTCAGATTCGGGTTGCGAAACGGGTGGCCATGCAGAACCTCGTGCTGCAACGAGCAGAACTGCGCCACGGCAACCCCGGTCACCACGACCGACAGCAGCCCCGATACCGGCCACAGCAGGGTTCCCGCCGCCCAGACCGCATAGGTGGCAATCAGCAGCAACAAGGTAGGCCATTCAAATCCAGTCTTCTCGCTCATCTCTGCCCTTTCAGTGCGCAATATCAGGCTAGCACTGGACAGAGGCGTCGAGAACTCAGAGGATACGCAACATTAAGTCGCAGTTGTTTTGTAAAAGAAGCACATGGTGGAAATGATCGACAAACGCGACCGCGCCCATATCTTCCGCACCCGACTGGCAGAGGCGATGGCCGCCTCTGGCCAGACGCAAAGCGCATTGGCCCGGCATCTGGGGGTGGACCGCTCTACCCTGTCGGCGCTGCTGGCCCCCGGCACCCGCCTGCCCAACGCCCAGTTGGCCGCCGACTGCGCTGCCGCACTGGGAGTAACCTGCGACTGGCTTTTGGGTCTGGCCGATGCCCCCCAGCCGGTTGATGCCCTGCTGGCCGAGGCGCTGACCTTTACCCCGGCCCCCCGCGCACTGTTTGACGCCACGATCTTTGGCTGGCATCAGGCGGCAGCGGGCTACAAGGTGCGCCATGTGCCCGCCACCCTGCCCGACATGCTTAAGACCCGCGCCGTGGTGGAATGGGAATACCGCGATTCCCTTGGGCCTACTGCGCCAGAGGCCATCGCGGCCTTCGAGGCGCAGCTTGAACACCTGCGCTCGGCCCGGTCAGACTATGAAATCGCGCTGCCGCTGCATGTCTTGCAGGCCTTTGCCGAAGGGTCGGGCTATTGGTCGGGCCTGCCCGCAACCACCCGCAGCGGGCAGTTGGATTTCCTCCTGCGACTGGCCGAAGATCTTTATCCCGGCTTGCGCCTGTATCTGTTCGATGGCCACAATCAATGGTCAGCCCCGGTCACGGTGTTCGGACCAAACCTCGCTGTCCTCTATCTGGGTCACGACTACATTGCCTTCCGCGATCCCACCCACGTCGCCCGCATCAGCGCCCATTTCGACTGGCTGGTGAAGGGTGCGCCAACGGGTGCAAGGGACACACCGGGGGTGCTGCGGGGGTTACGGGGAAAACTGGCGTAGGGTGCGTCAGTCCACGCGCAGACAAGAAAAGCCCCGCAGCCTGCGCCACGGGGCCTTCACCTGTCTGCGCCGAAGATCAGCCAAACACCTTGGTCAGCGCGTTATCAATCGCGCCGGTGATCGCATCGATGTCATCCGCCGTGGCAATCAGCGCGGGCGACAGGCAGAGCGTGTTGTTCAGCCCCGGAACCGAGCGGTTGGTCATGCCGATGATCACGCCTTGCGCGTTGCATTCAGCGACCACGGCGGCCACCTTTTTCTCATCCATCGGTTCCTTGGTCTTGCGGTCCGCCACCAGTTCGGCGCCGCAGAACAGGCCCGCCCCACGCACATCGCCAATGACCTTGTGCTTTTCCATCAGCGCCCAAAGGTTATCGACCGTCCGCTTGCCCATGCGCAGGGTGTTATCCAGCAGGTTCTCATCCTCGATGATCCGCATGTTTTCCAAGGCCGCCGCCGGGCCGCTGGTGCAGCCGCCAAAGGTGGAAATGTCGCGGAAATAGCCCATCGGATCGCTGGCATCATCCTTGAACAGGCCGAACACCTCTTCCGTGGTCACGGTGCAGGAAATCGCCGCATAGCCCGAGGCCACACCCTTGGCCATGGTCACGAAATCCGGCTTGATGCCATAGTTCTGATAGCCGAACCACACACCTGTCCGGCCCACACCGCAAACAACTTCGTCGATGTGCAGCAGGATGTTGTGTTTCTTGCAGATCTCCTGAACCCGCTCCCAATACCCCTTCGGCGGCACGATCACGCCACCGCCTGCCGTCACCGGCTCCAGCACCAGCGCGCCGATCGTGTCGGCGCCTTCGCGCAGGATCACCTCTTCGATGGCATCGGCGGCACGTTCGCCATAATTCTCCACATCCCACTGCTTGCGGTATTCCAGGCAATGCGGAACCATGACGAAGCCATCGGGATAGGGCCCATACATCGCCGCCCGCTCGGCCTGCCCGCTGGTGGCCAGCGCGCCGATGGTGGTGCCGTGGTAATCCCGCTCACGATACAGGATCTTCCACTTTTTCCCGCCATGGTGACGGTGCGAGATCTGGCGCACCATCTTGTAGACCTTCTCATTCGCCTCGGACCCCGAGTTCGAATAATAGACCCGGCTCAACCCCGGCATCTTGGTCAACAGCTTTTCGGCAAACAGCGCGCCCGGAACCGACCCGCCCGAGCCCGCGAAATAGTTCATGCGGATCAACTGGTCGCGCACCACATTGGCAATGGATTCACGCCCATAGCCGACGTTCACCGTCCAGACCGCGCCAGACACGGCGTCGATATATTCCTTGCCCTTGGCATCCCAGACGCGCAGGCCCTTGCCTTCAACGATCACGCGCGGATCGGCGGTTTCAAACGCTTTGTGCTGGGTCAGGTGGTGCCAGACGTGCTTCTTGTCGGCTTCGACGACCGCGCTCAGGTCGTTGACGGATGCATAGCCTTCCATGGCCAAACCTCATTTCGCCGGGCAGGCAGGCCCTTCGCCCGCCCTTCGCCCCCTGCCGCCATCATCGGGGAACATCGGGCGAAGCATTAGGTCCAACGCGCGCATGCTGTTAAGTCCAGACCGCCCCTTGCCGCCCCGCCCCCGCTCTGGCAAGCAGATCCCAGCCCAAGGAGCGCCCATGGACCCCACCGAATTCCTGCCGCAGATCGCCGCCCTGTCGCCCGATCAGGCCGCCGCACTTGCCCGCGATGCGGGCCTTGTCGCCCATGTCCTGCCCGCGCCGCAGGATCTGGCGCGCCTTGCCGCCGCCGCCCGCGCCATCGCCGCCAGCCTTGGCCGGGGCGCGCCGGGCGTTCTGCTGGTGACTGCGGCACAAGCGGCCACCGCCGATGCCCTCGCCCCCCATCTCCTCAGCTATGACCGCATCCACGCCCTTGCCCCGCTGGCCGGCGGTTCGGGCCTGATCAGGCCCGCCAGCAGCGCCGTCACCCCGCTGCCCGCCGCCACATCGCTTCTGGCCCTGCTGATCGAGGCGCCGCCCCCAGCATGACTTTCCCTCATATACCTTCGCAGGGAAAATCCGTTCCCGCGCGCTGGTCAATCGCCTAGAACCACACCAAGACCTTGCACCTTTCCAAATACTCCACGGGGGTCCGGGGGTGTGAAACCCCCGGCCTTCGTCCCCAGAAAGCCCGCCCATGGACCGCGCCAATATCGTCCACGAAAACTTCCTGCGCCGGGTCGCCGCGCGTGACCTGCCGCCGGGCCGTGCGCCCGCCGGGCCAATGACGCCCGAAACCGCCGTGCAGGCGTTCCGCGCCGGGGTGTTGACCCGCGCACTTGATCGGCAAAGCCGCGCGATGCAGCGGGTGGGACAGGGCTTTTACACCATCGGGTCTTCGGGCCACGAAGGGCTGGCGGCGGTGGCCCTCGCCCTGCGCCCGACCGATATGGCCTTCCTGCATTACCGCGATGCCGCCTTCCAGATCGCGCGCTCGGCTCAGGTGCCGGGGCAAAACCCGGTCTGGGATATGCTTTTGTCCTTCGCCTCCTCCTCCGACGATCCCATCTCGGGCGGGCGTCACAAGGTTCTCGGCTCGCGCGATCTGCTAATCCCGCCGCAAACCTCAACCATCGCCAGCCACCTGCCCAAGGCGGTGGGGGCGGCCTATTCCATCGGTGCCGCCCGGCGGCATCGCCCCGAACACCAGATCCTGCCCGAAGACGGCATCGTGTATTGCAGCTTTGGCGACGCCAGCGCCAACCATTCCACAGCGCAAGGTGCGTTCAACACCGCGCAATGGACCAGCTATCAATCTGTCCCCCTGCCGCTTCTTTTCGTCTGCGAAGACAACGGCATCGGCATCTCGACCAAGACCCCGAAAGGCTGGATCGAGGCCACCTTCTCTGCCCGTCCCGGCCTGAAATACTTCAAGGCCGACGGTCTGGACCTTTACGACACCTTCCGCGTGGCGTCAGAGGCCGCCGCCTATGTTCGCGACCGCAAGAAACCTGCCTTCCTGCACATTCGCACCATCCGCCTTTACGGCCACGCCGGGGCCGATGTGCCCACCACCTACCTGCCGCGAGAGGAGGTGGAGGCTGAGGAGGCCAACGACCCCCTGCTGCATTCGGTCCGCCTGCTGGATCAGGCCGGGGTGATGACGCCGGAACAGGCGCTGGAGATTTACACCGAAACCAACGCCCGCGTCGTCCGCGTCGCCGATCAGGCGATCACCCGGCCCCGCCTGAAAACCGCGGATCAGGTCATGGCCTCGATCATCCCGCCGAAACGGGATTGCAAGCCGACCAACGGTCCGACGCCAGAGGCGCGGGCGGCGGCCTTTGGCGGCGATCTCAAGGCGATGGAAGACCCGCAGATCATGTCGCGCCTGATCAACTGGGCGCTGACTGACCTGATGCTGGCCCATCCCGAAGTGGTGATGATGGGCGAGGATGTCGGTCGCAAGGGTGGCGTCTATGGCGTCACGCAAAAGCTGCACCAGCGGTTCGGCCCCGACCGGATGATCGACACGCTGCTGGATGAGCAGAGCATTCTGGGTCTTGCCATCGGCATGGCGCAGAACGGTTTCGTTCCCCTGCCGGAGATTCAGTTCCTCGCCTATCTGCACAATGCCGAAGACCAGATCCGGGGCGAAGCCGCGACCCTGCCCTTCTTCTCGAACGGCCAATACACCAACCCGATGGTGCTGCGGATTGCGGGGCTGGGGTATCAAAAGGGCTTCGGCGGGCATTTCCACAATGACAATTCGGTCGCCGTGCTGCGCGACATTCCGGGGGTCATCCTTGCCGTGCCATCGAACGGCGCCGATGCCGCGATGATGCTGCGCGAATGCGTCCGTCTGGCGCGAGAGGAACAGCGCGTGGTCGTCTTCCTTGAACCCATCGCGCTTTACCCGATGCGTGACCTGCATACCGACAAGGACGGCCAGTGGATGCGCCGCTATCCCGACCCGTCGCAGGTGATCCCCCTGGGTCAGGTGGGGGTGACGGGCGCGGGCACCGACCTCGCCATCGTCACCTTCGGCAACGGGGTTTACCTGTCCAATCAGGCGCTTGCCGAAACTGAGTCCGCCGGCATCAAGGCCCGCATCGTCGATACCCGCTGGCTGTCGCCCCTGCCCAAAGATGCCCTGACCGAAGCCGTCAAGGGCTGCAAGAACATCCTGATCGTCGATGAAACCCGCCATTCCGGCGGTGTGGCCGAGGCGCTGATGGCCCACTTCCATGAGGCGACCAAGGCCAACCTTGCCCGCCTGACTGCCGAGGACAGCTTTATCGCCACTGGTCCGGCCTATGCGGCGACCATGCCCTCATCGGCGCAAATCGTCCAAGCCGCGAAAGGGTTGGTCAAATGAAGACCGCCGTCCTGATCTGCCCCGGCCGGGGCACCTATACCAAGACCGAACTGGGCAGCCTTGCCCGCTTTCCCGACCGCCCGCTGCTGGCGCGGTTCGATGCCGCCCGCACCGCGCTTGGGCAGGAAACGCTGTCGGCGCTGGATGGTGCGGCCAGCTATTCCGTCGCCAAACACTCGCGCGGCGACAATGCCAGCGCGCTGATCTATGCCTGCACGCTTGGCGACCGGCTTGCCTTGCAGGGCGTCAACCTCGTCGCCGTCACCGGCAATTCAATGGGCTGGTATTCGGCGCTTGCCTGTGCCGGGGCGCTTTCGCCTGAAAACGGCTTTACCGTGGTCAACACAATGGGCACCCTGATGCAGGAACGGCTGATCGGCGGGCAACTGGTCTATCCGTTCTTGGGCGAGGACTGGCAGCCCGATCCCGCCCGCAAGGCCGACCTGCTGGCGCTGGTGGCCAACATCGCCACCCGCCCCGATCACGCCCTTGCCCTTTCGATCGACCTTGGCGGCATGCTGGTCATCGCTGGGAATGAGGCCGGGCTGAAAGCCTTCGAGGCCGCCGTACCCCCGGTGCAAGGCCGCTTTCCCCTGCGCCTGTCGAACCACGCCGCGTTCCACACCGCCCTTCAGGCCCCCGTGGCCGCCGAGGGCCGCGCCCGCCTGCCCGAAACCCTGTTCCGCCAGCCTGACCTGCCCCTGATCGACGGGCGCGGCCATGTCTGGTGGCCCGGTGCCGCTACCACGGCTGCTTTGCGCGATTATACGCTGGGCCATCAGGTGGTTGAATCCTATGATTTCACCACCGCCATCCGCACCGCCGCCCGCGAATTCGCCCCGGATTACTTCATCATCCCCGGGCCCGGCACCACCTTGGGCGGCGCGGTCGCGCAATCGCTGATCCTGTCGGGCTGGAAAGGCATGACCAGCAAGGCCGATTTCCAGCACCAGCAAGGTGAATGCCCGCTGCTGGTGTCGATGGCCATCCCAGAACAACGCGCCCTCGTCACCTGAACCCGTCATCGGGTCATCACAAGGCCCATCAGCGACAAACTTTTGCCGGAATGCCCCGCGAAACTCGTGTGATGAGTTGGATTCGCGTGGCCTAACGATGACGTTCAGAATTGCCCTACTGGTTGATGGTGACAACGTTTCTGCCCGTTACATGCCCCAGATCATGCAGATCGCGGCACAGTCGGGCCGTGTCGACGTGGCGCGCGTATACGGCAATGCGCAGACGGCGCGCGGCTGGTCGGACTGTGACGGCTTCCGCTTCATCCACTCCGGGACAGGCAAGAACGCAACTGACCTGCTGTTGACCATCGATGCGATGGAACTGGCCTTGACGGCCGGGATTGAAGGCTTTGTCCTTGTCAGCTCTGATGGCGATTTCAAGCCGCTGTCCGAGCGGCTGCGAGATCATGGCATGTGCGTCACCGGGATCGGCGAGGCGAAGACACCATCGGCCTTTCGCGCCGCCTGTACCGCCTTCCATCAGCTTGGCAGCCCAGCACCGAAAGCGGCACCAAAACTCGCGCTGGTCGCGCCAAGCGCAAAGCCAGCGCCATCTATGGCTACCCTACCGCAGCCGGACGACCTGTATGAGAAGATCCGGGACATCATTGTGGAAAGTGCCCCCGAAACCAAAGGCATGATGATCGCCCGCCTGGCCGCTGCGATGCACGCGCGCCATCAGGTGCGGATCAGCAAATACCCTGAAAAGAACTGGCGGCGCTATCTGCAAGCTCGCCCCAAGCTGTTTGACCTTGACCCAAAAGGGCCAGATGCAAAGGTTCGGCTGCAATCAGAAGACCCCTGCACATCGCTCAGGTTAGTAAAATCCTAATCCGATCTGCGGAACGAATTACTTTATTCCATACCCACCTTCCGGCACTTTCCCCTGACCATCAAAAGGGGACCAAGGAAATGTCGGTCGAGAAAGTCGAAGCGCTGGTTGTCGGCGCAGGTCAGGCCGGGGTCGCGATGAGCGAACATCTGACCCGCCATGGCGTGCCGCATCTGGTGCTGGAACGCAGCCGCATCGCCGAACGCTGGCGGTCCGAGCGGTGGGACTCGCTGGTCGCCAACGGCCCCGCCTGGCATGATCGGTTCCCCGGTCTCGACTTTGCGGGAGACCCCGATGCCTTCGTGCCGAAAGAGGGTGTTGCCGATTATCTGGTTGCCTATGCCCAGAAATTCGCTGCTCCGATCCGCACCGGGATAGAGGTGAAATCGGTCACACGCAATGCCACGGGCCCGGGGTTCCGCGTTGAAACCCCGACCGGCGTGATCGAGGCTGAATATGTCGTCGCCGCCACCGGCCCCTTTCAAAAGCCGGTGATCCCTGCGCTGGTGCCCGAAACCACCGGGCTGACCCAGATCCACTCAACCGCCTACCGCAACCCGGGCGCGCTGGCCCCCGGGGGGGTGCTGGTGGTGGGGTGCGGCTCTTCCGGCACCCAGATTGCCGAAGAGCTGATGCAGGCGGGGCGCAAGGTCTATCTGTCGGTCGGCCCACATGACCGCCCGCCGCGCGCCTATCGGGGCCGCGATTTCTGCTGGTGGCTGGGCGTTCTGAACAAATGGGACAGCGAGGCAACCCCCGGTGCCGACCACACCACCATCGCCGTTTCGGGCGCGCATGGCGGCCACACGGTCGATTTCCGCAAGCTGGCGGCCCAAGGCATGGTGCTGGTCGGGCGGACCGAGGGCTATGCCAACGGCACCCTGACCTTCGCCGATGATCTGACGCGCAATGTGAACCGGGGCGATGCCAATTATCTGGCCCTGCTGGATGAGGCGGACGCATATCTGGCCCGCAATGGCATGACCCTGCCGGAAGAGCCGCAAGCCCGCGTGATCGGGCCCGACCCAGACTGCATGGCGCATCCTCTGCGGTCACTGAATTTGACCGAGGCAGGGGTGACCACCATCATCTGGGCCACCGGCTTTGCGGTGGATTTTTCCTGGCTCAAAACCGCCGCCGTCGATGAACATGGCCGCCCGCGCCATGTTCGGGGCATCGGTGCCGAACCCGGCATCTATTTCCTTGGCCAACCCTATCAGACGCGGCGCGGATCGTCGTTCATCTGGGGCGTCTGGCATGACGCCAAGCTGGTCGCCGACCATATCGCCAAACAACGCAGCTACCTTGCCTATTCCGGCACAGGCAAGCCCGCCTGATCCCCCTTCAAACGCGCGAAAGACCCCAACCATGACCATCACCCGCTATCGCAAGTTCAACACCAAGGTCACCTACCCCGAGCAGAATCTGGATAATGACCTCTGCCATCTGGTCGCCACCAAAGGCGGCACCACATTGTGGTTCCGGGGCGCCTGCCCGCAAGACCTCGACACTGCCGAAAATCTGGGCAGCCACGACCCCGTCGCCCAGACCCACAAGGTCATGGGCAACATCAAGCAGCTTATCGAAGAAGCCGGTGGCAAGATGGAACATCTTGTCAAGCTGGTGGTCTATTTGACCGACGTGCGCCACCGTGAACCGGTCTACCGGACGATGGGCGAATATATCAAAGGCGTGCATCCGGTCTGCACCGGGCTGACAGTGGTGGCCCTTGCCCGCCCCGACTGGCTGGTGGAAATCGACGCAACCGCCGTCATTCCGGACTGAACCGTTCCAACACCGGGGGTTTCACACCCCCGGACCCCCATGCGATATTTGGGCCAATGTGAAAGCGCCTTACGTCTTTCATACTGGCGCAAATATCCTCTGGTGGTCCGGGAGGCCAAGCGCCACCGGCCTTTTCCACAGGGGCTGCCCATGACCTTCTCGCTTGTTGCCCGTTGCGCCCGGACCGGGCAGTTCGGCATGGTGATTTCTTCATCTTCTCCGGCCGTTGCGGCGCGCTGTGCGCATGTGCGTGCGGGCGTGGGCGTGGTGGCCAGCCAGAACATCACCGATCCTGACCTTGGGCCGATCCTGCTGGACCGCTTGCAGGACAGAATGGATGCGCCTTCTGCGCTTGCCGCAGTCGTTGCGGGGCGCAGCCACATCGCTTATCGCCAGCTTCTTGTGGTAGACCGGGCGGGCAGAGTAGCCACTCACTCTGGCCCGAATGTGCTTGGCATCTGGGGAGAAGCGCGCGGGACGGATTGCGCGGCGGGCGGCAATCTTTTGGCGGTTGCGGATGTGCCGGCGCGGATGGTCGCGGCGTTCGAGGTGGCAAAAGGCCATCTGGGCGACCGTCTTATGGCCGCGCTGGAGGCTGGTCTGACCGCAGGGGGCGAGGCTGGGCCGGTGCACTCGGCGGGCCTGAAGATTGCCGACCGCCTGTCCTGGCCGCTGGTCGATCTGCGCATCGACTGGTCGGATGACCCCATCGGCCAGTTGCGCGCCGCCTGGACCGAATACCGCCCGCAGATGGCCGCCTATGTCCAGCGCGCGGAAGACCCGACACAGGCGCCCTCTTACGGAGTTCCCGGTGATGAGTGACCCTGCCCTGTTCAGCCATGCCGACTGGCAGGCCCGCGCCGCCGCGCTGACCTTTCGCAACCTGTGCCTGATCGACGGGGCCTTTGTGCCTGCCGCCTCCGGCAAGCGGTTTGCCAGCGTCAACCCCGCCACCGGCCAGGTGCTGACCGAGGTTGCCCATGGCGGCGCGGAAGATATCGACCGGGCCGTCCGTTCGGCCCGCAACGCCTTTGACGACGGGCGCTGGTCGCGGCAAACGCCGGGGCAGCGCAAAGAGGTGATGTTGCGGCTGGCCGCGCTGATCCGGGCGAATATCCCTGAACTGGCGCTGCTGGACAGCCTTGATATGGGCAAGCCGGTCAAGGATGCGGCCACGGTGGATGCCCCCGGCTCGGCCCATTTCTTCCAGTGGCACGCCGAGGCGATTGACAAGATTTACGACGAGATTGCACCGACCGGGGGCCGTGATCTTGCGATGATACGTCGGGTTCCCCTGGGCGTGATCGGCGCGGTCGTGCCGTGGAATTTCCCTTTGGACATGGCCACATGGAAGCTGGCCCCGGCCCTTGCCATGGGCAATTCGGTGGTGCTGAAACCGGCCGAACAATCGCCCCTGTCGGCGCTGCGGCTGGGCGAACTGGCGCTGGAGGCGGGCCTGCCGCCGGGCGTGCTGAACGTGGTGCCCGGCTTTGGCGAGGATGCCGGGCGGGCGCTGGGGCGGCACCCGGATGTCGATTGTCTGGTCTTCACCGGGTCAACCGCCGTGGGCAAGTTGTTTCAGCGCTATGCCGGCGAAAGCAACATGAAGCAGGTCTGGCTGGAAACCGGGGGCAAAAGCCCGAACCTGATTTTCCCCGACGCCGATCTGGACAAGGCCGCCGACATGGCCGCCTTTGGCATCTTCTTCAATCAGGGCGAGGTGTGTTCTGCCAACTCTCGCCTGCTGGTCCACGAAAGCATCGCGGAAGAGATGATTGACCGCATGGCCACGCGGGCAGCGGCGGCGCAACCGGGCGATCCGCTTGATCCGGCCAGCCGGATGGGATCGATGGTCGATCACCGCCATGCCGATCAGGTGATGAATTTCATCGCATCGGGCCGCGCGCAGGCCCGGCTGGTTTGTGGCGGAGAGCGCGTTACGCTGAACGGATCGGATGCCTTCATCCAGCCGACGATCTTTGCCGATACCGCCCCCGATGCCCGGATCGTGCGCGAGGAAATCTTTGGCCCCGTCTTGTCGATTCAGACCTTCAAGGACGAAGATCAGGCCGTAACCATGGCGAATGACACGGTTTATGGCCTTGCCGCCTCGGTCTGGACGCGCGACATCAGCCGCGCCCTGTCGCTGGCAGACCGGCTGAATGCGGGCACGGTCAGCGTGAATACGGTGGATGCGCTGTCGGCGATGACGCCCTTTGGCGGCATGAAGCAATCGGGGTTTGGCCGGGATCTGTCGCTCCATTCCTTTGACAAATATTCCGCGCTGAAAACCGTGTGGATCAAGTATTGACGGCGGGGCGACAGCGGCGCAGCGTGGCTTAGGGCCAACCTAAGGCAAACCGCGATGCCGCTGCGATTTACCCTGCGCCAACTGGAATATCTGGTCGCCGTCGGCGAAGCCGGGTCCATCGCGCTGGCGTCAGAGCGGGTGAATGTGTCCTCGCCCTCGATCTCGGCCGCGATTGCGCAGCTAGAGGCCGAATTTGGGTTGGCGCTTTTCGTGCGCAAACACGCCCATGGCCTGACGCTGACCCAAGGGGGCCGCCAGTTCATGGCGCAGGCCAAGGCCGTTCTGGCCGAAGCCGCCCGGCTGAACGAAATCGCGGGCAGCATCACGGGCCAAGTGCGCGGGCCCCTGTCTGTCGGGTGCCTGCAAACCTTTGCGCAGGTGGTCTTGCCGCAACTGCGCCGCAGCTTCATGGACCGTTATCCGGCGGTGGAATTCCATCAGCTTGAACTGGACCAGACCGGAATTTTCGAAGGGCTGCGCAGCGCCAAGCTGGATGTAGCGATCAGCTATGACCTTGATATTCCGTCCGATATCAGCTTTCAGCCTCTGATCAGCCTGCCGCCCTATGCCGTGCTGGAGGCCGCACACCCTCTTGCCAACCGAACCAGCCTTGGCCCCGGCGATCTGGCCGATTATCCGATGGTGCTGTTGGACCTGCCGTTTTCCAACGATTACTTCATTTCCTTCTTCAGCCGCGCCGGCCTGCGGCCAAGGATTGTCGAGCGCACGCGCGACATGGGGGTGATGCGGTCGATGGTGGCCAATGGGTTCGGCTATTCCATCGCCAACATCCGCCCGATGACCGACTCCGCCCCCGATGGCCGCGCCTTGCGCTATGTGCCGCTGACAGGCCCGGTGCGCAGCCTCAATCTGGGGCTTGCGCTGATGGAGGGGGCGGGCATGGCGCTGACGGTGCGGGCGTTTCTGGACCATGCGGCAGAGCGGCTGTCGGCGGATACCGGGCCCAGCCCCTATCTGCGGATGCCTGATCTGGATTAGGGTGAACCTAAGCCGCGCTTCCATCAAGCGTGCTTTTTTCCGAATCCGCGCTGCGCCATTTTGGCCGGACCAAGGAGCCCGCCATGACCGACCCGCGCTATGACATTCTGTTCACGCCGATGCAGATTGGCCCGCATCTGGCCAAGAACCGCTTTTATCAGGTGCCCCATTGCAACGGCGGCGGCTACCGTGACCCTTCGGCGGCGGCAGAAATGCGCGGCATCAAGGCCGAGGGTGGCTGGGGCGTGATCTTTACCGAGCAGACCGAGATTCACCAGACATCGGAAATCACGCCCTTTATCGAGCTGCGGCTGTGGGAAGATCAGGACATTCCTGCCATCGCCAAAATGGCCGAGAAGATGAAGACCCATGGCGCGCTGGCGGGCATCCAGCTTGCCTATTCCGGTGTGAACGGGCCGAACCTTTATACCAAGGAGGTGCCGCTGGCGGTTTCCCCCGGCCCGATCCGCACCTTTACCTATGATCCGGTTCAGGCGCGCAGTCTGGACAAGACCGACATCAGGAACCTGCGCCGCTGGTTCGTGAATGCCGCGCGGCGGTCTCAGACGGCGGGGTTTGATCTGATCTGCCTTTACGGCGCGCATGGCTTTGGTATCTTTCAGCATTTCCTCAGCCGTGCCACCAACCAGCGCGGCGACGAATACGGCGGCAGCCTTGAAAACCGCAGCCGCTTCGCGCGCGAGGTGATGGCCGATCTGCGTGATGCGGTGGGCGACCGGATGGCCTTTACCATGCGCGTCAGCCTGGATGAGACCATTGGCGACTTGGGCTTTTCCAACGCCGAGTTGCGCGATTTCATCGAGATGAATGGCGATCTGCCGGATATGTGGGACCTGGCCCAAGGCAGTTGGGACGAATGCTCCGGCCCCAGCCGCTTCAAGGAAGAGGCGGCGCAAGAGGCGTTGGTCAAAGGCATCAAGGAATTGACCAGCCGCCCGGTGGTGGGCGTGGGCCGCTTTACCTCTCCTGACGTGATGGCGCGGATGATCCGGCAAGGCGTGCTGGATTTTATCGGCTGCGCGCGGCCATCCATCGCCGACCCCTTCATCCCGGTGAAAATCGCCGAGAACCGGATCGAGGACATCCGCGAATGTATCGGCTGCAATATGTGCGTCACCGGCGACATGACGATGAGCATCAGCCGCTGCACCCAGAACCCGACCTTCATGGAGGAATGGCGCAAAGGCTGGCACCCCGAGCGGATGAACGCCAAGGGTGACAGCCAGAATGTGCTGGTGATCGGCGGCGGCCCGGCGGGGCTGGAGGCGGCGCGGGCGCTTTCTCTGCGGGGTTATGATGTGGCTCTGGCCGAGGCGGGCGATGTCTTGGGGGGGCGGGTCACACGCGAGCGCAAGTTGCCGGGCCTGTCGGCCTGGGGGCGCGTGGCGGATTACCGAACCTATCAACTGTCGCAGCGCGGCAATGTGGAAACCTATCTGCAAAGCCGGTTGACGGCCGAGGACGTGCTGTCCTTCGGGTTCCAGAACGTCTGCATCGCCACCGGGTCACACTGGCGGGCCGATGGTGTGGCCCGCTGGCATGTGGTGCCGATGCCGGGTGCGGGCCTGCCGGTTTTTACCCCCGATGACCTGATGGCCGGGCGGTTGCCACAGGGCCGGGTCGTCGTGTTCGACGATGACCATTACTACATGGGCGGAGTTCTGGCCGAGCTTTGCGCCCAAGCGGGGTGCGAGGTGACGCTGGTCACCCCCGCCGCCTTCGTCTCGGACTGGACGCGCAACACGCTGGAACAGGGCGCGATCCACCGGCGGCTGGTGGAGAATGGGGTGAAGATCGTGCTGAACACCGGAGTTGCGGCGGTCACAGCAGCGGGGGTGGAAACGGCCTGTGCCTATACTGGCACTCCGGGCCGGATCGAGGCGGATGCGGTGGTGATGGTCGCCAGCCGCACCTCTGACAACACGCTTTACCGCGACCTGATGGCGCGTCAGGCCGATTGGGCCGATGCCGGCATCCGCAGCGTCAAGGTCATCGGCGATGCCGAGGCCCCCGGCCCGATCGCGTGGGCCACCTATGCCGGCCACCGCTATGCGCGAGAGCTGGACATGCCCGACCGGGGCGACGCCCTGAGCTTCCGGCGCGAGGTAACGGCATTGCAAGGGTAGACGCCCGGCTCGACCAGGCGGCTTGCCAGTGGCAAGACGCCCGCGCTGTTGCCCAAAGGCGAAAGCCGCAGGGCAAGGGGGTATCAACCTACGCAAGCGCATCAAATTCTGATGTGGCCGCCCCGGTGGGCGCGAATGCGTCCGCCGCCCGGGGGGCGGACGCAGCAGAATTCCGGCATGTGGCCGAAATTCTGCGCCAAGCTTCCGCCGTCACCGCCCTTGCCCCACCCCGCCCCCGCCCCTATCCTTCGCGGTGAAGGAGCCGCCATGCCCACCGCCCACCCGCCAGCCCCCCCACCCGCGCCGTTCACCGACGACGCCTGGATGGATGTGCTGTCGGCGATGGACCGCACCTATGCCGACCTGCTGGGCCATCAGGAACAGTTAGAGCGGCAGAACACCGAACTGGAAGGGATGCGGGCCTTCCTGACTGCCATCCTCGGCTCGGTCAGCGACGTGCTGATCGTGGTGTCGCGTGCGGGCCGGGTCGAGCAGGCCTCGGCCTCGCTGGCCGCGCGCAGCGGTCTTTCTCCCGGCGCATTGGAGGGCACCGACCTGACCGCACTGATCGACTCCGCCGATCACCCGGCCCTGACCGCCGCCCTGTCCCGCGCCCGCGACGCCCGCCGCCCCGTGGCGCTGGAGGCGGGGCTGATGACCCCCGACGGCCCCAGCCCGCTGGAACTGTCGGTGGCACCCCGGCTGGATGACCGGGGCCGCGCGGCGGGCTATGTGCTGACCGGCCGCCCGGTGGGCGAGTTGCGCCGCGCCTATGCCGAACTGTCGGCCAGCCATGACGCGCTAAAGGCCGCGCAGGCGCAACTTGTGCGGAACGAAAAACTGGCCGCCCTTGGCCGGTTGCTGGCCGGTGTCGCGCATGAGCTGAACAACCCGATCAGCTTTGTCTATGCCAATGCCCATGCGCTGGAACGCTATGCCGGCAAGTTCGAGACCTATTTCCAGCATGTGCAGGACGGGGCCAGCCGCGAAGACCTTGTTGCCTTGCGCCACAGCCTGCGCCTTGACCGAGAGGTGGCGAACCTGCGGCAAGCCATCGAAGGCGCCCGCGACGGGGCCGAACGGGTGCGCGATATCGTCGAGGATTTGCGGCGGCTGTCGTCGGACGGATCGGGCGAAAGGGTGGTGTTCGATCTGGTGGAAACCGCCCGCGTGGCGGCGAATTGGGTGCTGCGGGGGATGAAGCAGCCCGTGACGCTGGCCTTTGCCGGTGCGGCTACCCTGCCCGCCTTTGGCCGCCCCGGTCATGTCCAGCAGATCGTGATGAACCTGGTGCAGAACGCGATTGACGCAATGGAGGGCCAGCCGGGTGCCGCCGTCACCCTGACTGCGCGGGCCGAGGGCGACCGCGCCACCCTGACCGTCGCCGACAACGGGCCGGGCGTGCCCCCCGACCTTGCCGCCACCATTTTCGATCCGTTCTTCACCACCAAACCTGTTGGGCGCGGCACCGGCCTTGGCCTGTCGATCAGCCACAAGATCGCCGAGGAACACGGCGGGCGGCTGACCTTGGCCGAGGCGCAAGAGGGCGCCACCTTCCGCCTTGATCTGCCGGGGGGGCCGATATGACCACGATGCTCTGGCTGCAAACCTCGGGCTGCGGCGGCTGCACCATGTCGCTTTTGTGCGCCGAAAACCCCGGCCTGCCCGACCTTTTGGCCGATGCGGGCATTCGCCTGCTGTGGCACCCTGCCCTGTCGGTTGAAACCGGGGCCGAGGCGCGCAGCCTGCTGGAGCGGATCGAGCGGGGGGAAACCCACCTCGATATCCTCTGCGTCGAGGGCGCGATTGCACGCGGGCCAAAGGGCACCGGGCGGTATCAGATGCTGTCGGGTACGGGCCGCAGCCTGATGGATTGGGTCGCCTCGCTGGCGCCCCTTGCCACCCATGTCGTCGCGGTGGGCAGTTGCGCAGCCTTTGGCGGGGTGACGGCGGCGGGCGGGAACCCCTCGGACGCGGTCGGGTTGCAGTATGACGGCACCCATCCGGGCGGGCTGCTGCCTGCTGGTTGGCGCGCCAAAGGGGGCCTGCCGGTGATCAATGTCGCGGGCTGTCCCACCCATCCCGGCTGGGTCACCGAAACCCTGATGATGCTGGCGGCGGGAGAGGTGCTGCCGCTGGACGGCTATCAGCGGCCCCGGTTCTACGCCGACCATCTGGTGCATCACGGCTGCCCGAAGAATGAGTTCTATGAATACAAGGCTTCGGCCCGCGAGCTGTCGCAGATGGGCTGCATGATGGAAAATCTGGGCTGCATCGGCACCCAAGCCGTGGGCGACTGCAACACAAGGCCTTGGAATGGCGAGGGAAGCTGCACCAAGGGCGGCTATCCTTGCATCAACTGCACCGCGCCAGAGTTTGAAGACCCGCGCCACGCCTTTACCGAAACGCCAAAGATCGCGGGCATCCCCGTTGGTCTGCCGACCGACATGCCGAAAGCATGGTTCATGGCTCTTGCCTCGCTTTCCAAAGCCGCCACGCCCGACCGTTTGGGCCGCAATGCCGTGGCCGACCATATCGTCGTGCCCCCCACCCTGCGGAAGCCGAAATGAGTGGCGCTCGGCTGGTCGTCGGCCCGTTCAACCGGGTTGAGGGCGATCTGGAGGTGACGCTGGATCTGGCCGATGGCCATGTGGCGGCGGCGCGGGTGAACTCTACCCTCTATCGGGGGTTTGAGCGGATGCTGGAAGGGCGCGACCCGCGCGATGCGCTGACCATCACGCCGCGCATCTGCGGCATCTGCTCGATCAGCCAGTCGGCGGCAGCGGCGCGGGCGCTGGGTTCGGCGATGGGCTTGCAGCCCACGCCTGACGGGGCGGCGATGGCGGCGCTGATCCATGCGGTTGAAAATGTGGCCGACCATCTGACCCATTTCCACCTGTTCTTCATGCCCGATTTCGCAAGGCCGGATTATGCGGGTCGCGCGTGGCACACCCGCGCGATTGCCCGGTTTACCGCGCTTGAGGGCAGTGCGATGCGCGGGGCCATCACAGCGCGGGCGGAACTGCTGCATGTCATGGGCCTGCTGGCCGGGAAATGGCCGCATACGCTGGCCATTCAGCCCGGCGGCGTCACCCGCGCGCCGGGGCTGCGGGAAAAGCTGCGGTTGCAGGCGACCTTGCGCGCTTTTCGCCGCTGGCTGGAAGACAGCCTGTTCGGCGGGTCGCTGGAGGAATTTTCTGCCATGCCTGATAGCCATGCCCTGATGCGCTGGGGCCGGGGCGAGGTGGGGTTATTCCTTGAAATTGCCGCCGATCTGGGGCTTGCCAGCCTTGGAAAAGGCGCGGGGCGCTATATGTCGTTCGGCGCCTATCCGATTGAAACCGGGCCGATCTTTGCCCGCGGCCTTTGGGATGGCAGCCCCGGCCCGCTGCAGACCGCCGCGATCACCGAAGATCTGTCCCACGCCTGGATGCTTGGCCCCACCACCCACCCCGCCCAGGGCCGCACCGAACCCGACGAGGATATGCGCGACACCGCCTATAGCTGGTGCAAGGCCCCGCGTCTGGGTGGCCAGCCGGTCGAGGTTGGGGCGATTGCCCGGCAGGTGGTGGATGGCCACCCCCTTGCCCGGTCTCTGGCACAGGAGGGCGGCGTGCTGGCGCGGGTTGCAGGCCGTCTGCTGGAAATCGCGCGCACCCAAGAGGTGATGGAGCGGCTGGTTGCGGGCATCACACCCGGCGCGCGGTTCATGGCGCAGGGTGTGATGCCCCGCGACGGCACGGGCGAAGGGCTGGTCGAGGCGGCGCGCGGTGCGCTTGGCCATTGGCTGCGGATCGAGAGCGGCAAAATCGCCGGCTATCAGATCATCGCGCCGACGACGTGGAACTTTTCTCCCCGCGACGCGGCGGGCGTGCCGGGGCCGCTGGAAACGGCTCTGGTCGGGGTGCCTGCCGAAGACGGGGCAACACTGGCGGTGCAGCATGTCGTGCGCAGTTTCGACCCCTGCATGGTTTGCACCGTGCATTAGGGGCGCGCTGCCCCTTGCCTGCGGCCTCCGCCAAGATGTTTGGACCGATGTGAAAGCGATGAACGGCATCAGAATTAGGGTCAGGGGGCAGGTGCAGGGGGTGGGGTTCCGCCCCTTTGTCTGGCAATTGGCTCAAGAGTTCGGCCTGACGGGAAAGGTGCTGAATGATCCCGAAGGGGTGCTGATACATGCGCTGGGTCCGCAGGTCGATGAGTTTGTCGCGGCGATTTCGGCACGCGCGCCAAAGCTGGCACGCGTGGATGCGGTGGAGGTGTCGGATTGGGCCGTTTACACCGCGCCCGTGGCATTTGTGATTGCGCCATCGCAAGGCGTGGGCGCAGAAACCCGTGTTACCCCCGACGCCGCCACCTGCGATGCCTGCCGGGACGAGGTTTTCGAACCCGGGCGAAGGCAGGGCTATGCCTTCACCAACTGCACGCATTGCGGGCCGCGTTTCACTATTCTGAACGGGCTGCCGTATGATCGTGCAAAGACGACGATGGCGGCGTTTCCGATGTGCCCAGCTTGTCGGGCGGACTATGAAAACCCTGCCGACCGCCGGTTTCATGCCCAGCCCATTGCCTGCCCCGATTGTGGGCCAAGGCTGTGGTATGAGATCGCAGGGCAAGAGGTGGCGGGAGATGCGATTGCCTTGGCAGCACAGGCACTGCGGCGTGGGAGTATCCTTGCGATCAAGGGGTTGGGCGGATTTCATCTGGCTTGTGACGCGCGCAACGGGCAGGCGGTTGCGGTGCTGCGCACTCGCAAGCGGCGGACCTCAAAACCCTTTGCGCTGATGGGGATTGAGGCGGACTTGGCCGAGGTGGCCGTTTTGGGGACCGTGGATCGGGCACTTTTGCGCGACCCTGCGGCCCCTGTGGTTCTTGTCGCGTCGCGTGGGGCGCTGCCCGAAACGGTGGCCCCCGGAATGGCGCAACTGGGCGTGATGCTGCCCTATACACCGCTGCATCACCTGCTGCTGGCGAGGTTTGGCGGGGTTCTGGTGATGACATCGGGCAACCTTTCGGGAGAGCCGCAGGTGATCGGGAATGACGAGGCGCGGGAAAAGCTGGCCGCCTTTGCCGACGGCTTCCTGATGCACGACCGCGACATCGCGCGGCGGCTGGATGACGGGGTAGAGCGCGCCCACCCCCGCATGGTGCTGCGCCGGGCGCGGGGGCGGGTGCCGGGCACACTGCCGCTGCCGCCGGGGTTTTCGGGCGCACAGGTGCTGGCCTTGGGCGGGCAGATGAAGGGAGCGATTTGTCTGGTCAAGAACGGGCAGGCGATGCTGTCGCACCATCTGGGCGATCTGGATGACGCTTTGTGTGCCGAGGAATTCACCAAGGCCATCGCCGATTGCACCGCGCTATTCGACCACCACCCGCAGACCGTCGCCTGCGACCTGCACCCCGGCTATCGCGCCACCCGCGAGGCCGAGGGCATGGGCCTGCCACTGATCCGGGTGCAGCACCACCAAGCCCATCTGGCCGCCTGTCTGGCCGAGAACCTGTGGCCCTTGGATGGTGGACCGGTGGCGGGGATCGTGCTGGACGGGTTGGGGCTTGGTGCGGATGGCACGATCTGGGGTGGTGAGGTTTTACTTGGCGATTACAAAGGGTTTCGCCGCGTCTCTTATCTGAAGCCCGCACCTTTGCCGGGGGGTGACATGGCCAGCCGCCAGCCGTGGCGCAACGCCTTGGCGCGGCTGGATCAGGCGGGGCTTTCCGAGGTGGCGGACCGGCTGTTCCCTGACCAACCGCGCGAGACCCTGCGCACCGCCATGGCGCGGGGGATCAATGCGCCCTTATCCTCCAGCGCGGGGCGGTTGTTCGATGCGGTGGCGGCGCTGCTGGGGATCGTGCCTGACGCACAAAGCTATGAGGGCGAAGCCGCGATGCGGCTGGAGGCTTTGGCGGGCCCGCCGGGGCCGGGGTATGCCTTCGGACCGGGGCTGGACCCTGCGCCGATGTTTCGTACGATTGTGCAAGACCTATCCGATAGCGTGTCAACCGCCATGATCTCCGCTCGCTTCCACGACGGACTGGCGCAGGCCTTCGCTGCCGAGGTGCGGGCGCTGGTGGAAGGTGGCCAGGCGCAGGCCGTGGCCCTGTCGGGGGGGTGTTTCCAGAACGCGCGGCTGCTGACAGCGACTCTGGCCGCGCTGGAGGGGGTGCCCATGCTGACCCACCGCGAGGTGCCCGCGAATGACGGGGGCCTTGCGCTGGGGCAGGCTGTCATCGCGCTGGCGCAGATGGAAAGCGTCTGACCGACGCCGCGCAAGACTGGTCAGGGGCTTTGCGGAACCCTGCAATGGAATCTCGCAAGAATGACAGACAATTATCTGACATATAACGCATTTCCGAAATACTGACCGCCGCTGAATTCCACCGCATACCATCCGCCTGACCTGCTGCAAACTTGGGCACTGCCCGGAATTCTCGGGCCAAACGGGTCAAAGCGGAGGAGCCATGTCCCGCATCGAAACCTTCTATGAGGTCATGCGCCGTCAGGGGATCACCCGGCGCAGTTTCATGAAATACTGCTCATTGACCGCCAGTGCCCTTGGCCTTGGCCCGGCCTTCGTGCCCAAGATCGCGCATGCGATGGAGACCAAGCCCCGCACCCCGGTAATTTGGGTTCACGGCCTTGAATGTACCTGCTGTTCGGAAAGTTTCATCCGCGCCGCGCACCCCCTGGCCAAGGATGTGGTGCTGTCGATGATCAGCCTTGATTATGACGACACGCTGATGGCCGCCGCCGGGCATCAGGCCGAAGCCGCCCTGTTGGACACGATCGAGAAATACAAGGGCAACTACATTCTGGCCGTCGAAGGCAACCCGCCGCTGAATGAAGACGGGATGTTCTGCATCATCGGCGGCAAGCCCTTTGTCGAACAGCTCAAGATGGCCGCCGAACATGCCAAGGCGATCATTTCCTGGGGCGCCTGTGCCAGCTATGGCTGCGTGCAGGCCGCCGCGCCGAACCCTACCCGCGCGACGCCGGTGCACAAGGTCATCACCGACAAGCCGATCATCAAGGTGCCTGGCTGCCCGCCGATTGCCGAGGTGATGACCGGCGTCATCACCTATATGCTGACCTTTGACCGCCTGCCCGAGCTGGACCGTCAGGGCCGCCCGGCGATGTTCTATGGTCAGCGCATCCACGACAAATGCTATCGCCGCCCGCATTTCGATGCAGGCCAGTTCGTTGAACATTGGGACGATGAGAACGCCCGCAAAGGCTATTGCCTTTACAAGATGGGCTGCAAGGGGCCGACCACCTACAACGCCTGCTCGACCGTGCGCTGGAACGAAGGCACCAGCTTTCCGATCCAGTCGGGCCATGGCTGTATCGGCTGTTCCGAGGATGGGTTCTGGGATCAGGGGTCGTTCTATGACCGGCTGACCAACATCAAGCAATTCGGGGTCGAGGCGAATGCCGACACGGTGGGCATGACAACCGCAGGCGTCGTCGGTGGGGCCGTTGTGGCCCATGCCGCGGTGTCGGCGCTGAAACGCGCGCAGAAGAAAACGCAAGACAAGGTAGAGGGTTAAGCCATGGGGATCACAACGCCGAACGGCTTTACCCTTGATAACTCGGGCAAGCGCATCGTGGTCGATCCGGTCACCCGGATCGAAGGCCATATGCGGTGCGAAGTGAACGTGGATGATCAGGGCATCATCCGCAACGCGGTGTCCACCGGCACGATGTGGCGGGGGCTGGAGGTCATTCTGAAAGGCCGCGACCCGCGCGATGCCTGGGCCTTTACCGAGCGGATTTGCGGGGTCTGCACCGGCACCCATGCGCTGACAAGCGTGCGCGCGGTTGAGGATGCCTTGGGAATCATGATCCCCGACAATGCCAATTCGATCCGCAACCTGATGCAGCTTGCCCTGCAAATCCACGACCATGTGGTTCACTTCTACCACCTGCACGCGCTGGATTGGGTGAACCCGATCAATGCCTTGCGCGCCGATCCTAAAGCCACCAGCGAGTTGCAGCAGATGGCCAGCCCCAGCCATCCGCTGTCCAGCCCCGGCTATTTCCGCGATGTGCAGAACCGGCTGAAGGCTTTCGTCGAAAGCGGCCAGTTGGGCTTGTTCAAGAACGGCTATTGGGACAACCCAGCCTATCTGTTGCCACCCGAAGCCGACCTGATGGCGACGACGCATTACCTTGAAGCCTTGGACCTGCAAAAAGAGATCGTGAAGATTCACACGATCTTTGGCGGCAAGAACCCGCATCCGAACTGGCTGGTGGGCGGCGTGCCCTGTCCGATCAACGTGCATTCCACCGGCGCTGTCGGCGCGATCAACATGGAGCGTCTGAACCACGTCTCCTCGATCATCGATCAGGGTCTGGCCTTCATGCGCAACGTCTATATCCCGGACGTTATCGCCATTGGCGGGTTCTACAAGAACTGGCTGTATGGTGGCGGGCTGTCGGGTCAGGCGGTGCTGGCTTACGGTGACATCCCCGAAAACCCCAATGACTTCAGCGCCGGGCAACTGCACCTGCCACGCGGCGCGATCATCAACGGCAACCTGAACGAAGTGCATGACGTGGACATGCGCAACCCGGATGAGATTCAGGAATTCGTGGACCATTCGTGGTATCAGTATGCCGAGGCGGGCAAGGGCCTGCACCCCTGGGATGGGGAAACCAGCCCCAAGTATGAGCTTGGCCCCAACGCCAAGGGCACCCGCACCAACATTCAGGAACTGGACGAGGCGGCGAAGTATAGCTGGATCAAGGCCCCCCGCTGGAAAGGGCACGCGATGGAGGTCGGCCCCCTTGCTCGCTATGTCGTGGGCTATGCCAAGGGGCATGAGGACATCAAGAACCAGGTCGATGGCCTGTTGGGCACCATGGGTCTGCCGCTGAACGCGATATTCTCGACCCTCGGCCGCACCGCCGCGCGGGCGCTGGAATCGGAATATTGCGGGCGGCTGCAAAAGCATTTCTTCGACAAGCTGGTGCAGAACATCAAGAACGGCGACGAAAGCACCGCCAACGTCGCGAAATGGGATCCGTCAACCTGGCCGAAAGAGGCCAAGGGCGTGGGCGCGACCGAGGCCCCGCGCGGCGCGCTGGGCCACTGGATTCGGATCAAGGATGGCCGGATCGAGAATTACCAATGCGTGGTGCCCACCACCTGGAACGGCAGCCCGCGCGACACGGCGGGCAATATCGGCGCGTTCGAGGCCAGCCTGATGGACACCAAGATGGAGCGCCCCGAGGAGCCGGTCGAGATTCTGCGCACCCTGCACAGCTTTGACCCCTGCCTTGCCTGTTCCACCCATGTCATGTCGCCCGATGGTCAGGAACTGACCACGGTCAAGGTTCGCTGAGAGGAGGACGCGATGAAGAAACTTGCACTTTCGGCGGCTTTGGTGCTGCTGGCCGCCCCGGCAATGGCGCATCCGGGCCACGGCGCTTCGGGCCTGATGGCGGGGCTGGCGCATCCGGTGACCGGGGCCGATCACTTGCTGGCCATGCTGGCCGTGGGCCTGTGGTCGGGCTTTGTGTTGCCCCGCCATGTCTGGGCGGGGGCGGCCAGTTTCATGGCGGCGATGGCCCTTGGCGCGGGCCTGTCATGGGCGGGCATCGCCTTGCCCATGGTGGAAATGTGGATCACCGCTTCGGTCGCGGTGTTCGGTCTGCTGACCCTTCTTGCGCGTCGCGGCCAGCCCGCCGGGATGACGGGCGCGTCGCTGGCGGCGATTGCGCTGTTTGCGATGTGCCATGGCCATGCCCATGCGACCGAGGCCACGGGCAACGCCCTGCCCTATCTGGTGGGTTTTTTGTCCGCGACCGCCGCACTGCATCTGTCGGGCATCGCAATCGCGCGCAGCATCGCGACTGGTGGCCTTGCCCAGCGCGCGATTGGTCTGGGCATCACGGGCGCAGGCCTGTGGATGATGGCGGGGTAAGGCGATGACCGATCTTCCCGCCCCCGACCCGGTCCCAGCGCCCACAGGCGATGCCACGGCGCATGACCTGCGATCCTTGCGCAAGCAGTCCTCGATCTACGTCTATGAGGCGCCGGTGCGGCTGTGGCACTGGATCAACGCGCTGGCCATCGTCATCCTGATCGTGACCGGCTATTTCATCGGCTCTCCCCCGCCCTCGATGCAGATCGCCGAGCCGGTCAGCCAGTTCGTCTTTGGCTATATCCGCTTTGCCCATTTCGCAGCGGCGCAGGTGATGACGGTCGCCTTCTTTGGTCGCATCTACTGGGCCTTTGTCGGCAACAGCCATGCGCGGCAGATGTTCTGGCTGCCGATCTTCAGCCGCCACTGGTGGTCGGAGGTGTTTTTCGAGTTGCGCTGGTATCTGTTTCTGGAACCCGAGCCAAAGAAGTATGTCGGCCATAACCCCTTGGCGCAGATGGCGATGTTCTTCTTCATGACCATCGGCATCACCTTCATGCTGGTCACCGGCTGGGCGCTTTATGCCGAGGGCGCGCAAAAAGGCAGCCTGCCCGATCTGGCGTTTGGCTGGCTGCTGGGGTTGGTGCAGAACAGCCAGCGGCTGCACACGCTGCACCACTTGGGCATGTGGTCGATCGTGGTCTTCATGATCGTGCATATCTATGCCGCGATCCGAGAGGATATCATGTCCCGTCAGACCATGGTCTCTACCATGATCTCGGGCCATCGTTCGTTCCGCGACGACCGGACGGATTGAAACCGCGCCCAGCGCAAGACAGGGCGGACCTTCGGGTCCGCCCTTTTTCATTGGAAGGGTGGAAGCCGGGCGATCCAGAAAACTGGAAACACCCTTTCCACCTCCACCCCGCAAAGCTGATTGCATACCACAGGATTCCGTGGCTTTTTCAGCATCTTGCCCGAAAAATCACCCGCGTGAAAATTCTGGCAGTGTGGGGGGATCGGAAAGACTACTCTCACTTCCAACGCAGGCCGGAAAGCCCGCGACCAGTCAGGGGGGATGGATATGATGCAGGTGCTGATCCTTGGCATCGGCAATGTGCTGTGGGCCGACGAAGGGTTCGGTGTGCGCTGTGTCGAGGAGATGGCCGAGCGGTTCGCCCTGCCCGAAGGCGTCAAGCTGCTCGATGGCGGCACGCAGGGCCTCTATCTGCTGCCGTTTCTGGAAGAGGCGCAGGCCCTGCTGGTGTTTGACGCCATCGACTATGGCCTGCCGCCCGGCACCCTGCGCCTGATCGAAGGTGATGAGGTTCCCGCCTTCATGGGGGCAAAGAAGATGAGCCTGCACCAGACCGGCTTTCAGGATGTCATCGCCACCGCCCGCCTTTTGGGCCGCTGCCCACCGCAGATGGCGCTGATCGGCTGTCAGCCGGTTGAGCTGGAGGATTACGGCGGTGGGTTACGCCCCGCCGTTGCGGCACAGATCGCCCCGGCGCTGGAGATGGCCCAAGGCATCCTCGCCCGCTGGGGCATCACCGCCACCTCAGGCACCACCCCTTCGCCCGACCTTGCCGACAGCGCCATTCGCCGCGACGCCTACGAATCCGGTCGCCCGGCGGCACAGGATGCCTGCCGCACCGGCGATGACCGTTTCTTTCCGGGTGCCCGCTGATGTGCGTGGGCGACCCGATGCGGCTGGCCAGCCTGACCGGCATCGCCGGCACCACCGAGGAGGGCCAGTTGATCGACCTGTCACTGACCCCCGATGCAAAGCCCGGCGACTGGCTGCTGGTCTTTCTTGGCACCGCCCGCGAAGTGCTGGCCGAGGAGGAGGCGCTTAAAATCCGCGCGGCACTCACGGGCCTGCGCGCCCTGATGCAGGGCGGCGATCTGGGCACTGCCTTTGCCGATCTGGAAACCCGCACACCCGCCCTTCCCCCCCACCTTCAGGCCGCGCTCAACGCGGGCCAAACCACGGGTTGACCGATGCACGACCATGCCCATGACCATCACGACCTGCCGCCCGCCGCCGGCATTCACCCGCTGATCGCCCGGCTGGAAACCGAATTCGGCTGGCCGCGCCTGCACAGCCGCCACGATGTGGCCGAATTCACCACCCGCCCCGGCGCGCATTGCCTGTTCATTCCCGGCGATGCCCGGCGCAACCTTGAAACCGCCGATGCCGCCGTGATCCTGCCGGAACTGCGCATCGCCTTTCAGCACGCCTTTGACTGTGCCGTGGTCGATGACGCGATCGAGGCGGAGTTGCGCGAGGAAACCCGCGCGCTGAAAACCCCCGGCTTTCTGTTTTACCGCGACGGCCAGTTCCTTGGCTCTATCGAAAAGGTGCGCGACTGGGGCGATTACCTGTCGCGCACCACGCTGATCCTGCAACGCCCCCTCGAAACTCCCGCCGCCTGAGGTTCCCATGGTCTCGCCCTTCATGATGCCCCCCACCGGCTTTGGCCCCGGCTCTCAACCCGACGAGGGGGATGAGGAGCTGACTTATACCCCGCTGCCTTCGGGCATGAACACCTATTCCCCCCACCTGCCCGAGGTGGATGACCCCAGCCTTGCCGAACCCGCGCTGGCGATGCTGCTGGCGATGGCCGATGCTGCGACGGGCGCGGGGGCGGAATTCGACCTTGCCTCCCTAACGCCCGCTGCCCGCGCCGTTCTGGCCGATGCAATGGGGCAAGGCGAGGTGTCGATGAAGCTGCGCGGCATTCCGGCCATTGCGGTGCAGGAAAGCGTCTTTGCGGGCGTCTGGATGCTGGCAGGCGCGGGCGTGGACCGGATCGAGGTGGGCCCGGTGCCCGCCCTTGCCGTGGCCCGCGCCCACCTGCCTCACCGCCCCGCACTTGGGGCCTTGGCCCAGCGCAACCCCGGCGTGGTCAATGCCCCCGCCCTGCTGGCCGAACTGGTGGACAAATCGGCCTCTTGGGGGCCGGGCATGGCCCCTCATGTCATCAACCTGACCCTGTTGCCCCACACCCCCGAAGACCTTGACTGGCTGGCCGAGGCTTTGGGTGAAGGCGCGGTCACCATCCTGTCGCGCGGCTACGGCAATTGCCGGATCACCGCACTCGCCTTGCCGCATGTCTGGCGGGTGCAATTCTACAACTCGACCGACCAGTTGATTTTGGACACCTTCGAGGTGACCGACATGCCAGAGGTCGCCCTCGCCGCCGCCGAAGACCTTGAAGACAGCGCGAAACGTCTGCGCGAAGTGGTGAGGGCCATCGCATGAATGCCCCAACCGGTTTCGAAGGCAGCTATCTGGGCGCCAGCGACAAGATCAGCGCCCGCGCGATCATGGAATGCAAGATCTGCTGGACACCCTATGACCCGGCCGAAGGCGACGACACGCGGCAGGTGCTGCCCGGCACCGCCTTTCTTGACCTGCCCGCTGACTGGACCTGCCCCGGCTGTTCCGCCCCCAAGGCCCAGTTTCTGGTGCGCGAAGACCCCGGCGCAGCCGATGCCTTTGTGCGCGCCGAAATGGCCCGCCGGGTCGGCGCGCTGGAGGCCGACTTTCGCGAGGTTTTCAATGCCAAGATGCGCGACGTGCCGATGGTAAACCACGCCCTGCATGTCGAGGCGGTGGGGTTTCAGCCGCATGAGGGCGGGTTTCTGGGTGTGCTGGTCGCACCGTGGTTCATGAACCTTGTGTTCCTGCCGCCCGAAACCCGCCCTGCTTTGGCGGCGACCGCCAAGGAAACCATCGCCTTCCCCTCGGGTGACTATGAATTTCTGCACAATTCGCGCGAGTTGACAGGGCCTTACCTTGCCTGTTCCCTTTTCTCACCCATGGCCGATTTCACCAGCCAGTTGCAGGCGGTGCAGGTGGCAAGCGCGGTGATGGTCGAGCTGTGGAAGGCCGAGAACAAGGGCGAAACCGACCGTGCCGCCGAGATTCGTGCGGCGCGCGAGGCGGAGTTGACGCCGCCAGAGGAAGCGCCCGAGGAACCACCCATCCCCGACCTTACCCCCAACCGGCGCAAGCTGATCACCGGCGGCATGGGCGGCTGACCCATGGCAAGCGGCACGGAAATCCGGCTATCCCCCGGCGCGATGCAGATCACCCGCGCCCCGGCCCTGCCTTTGGCCGGGCTGGTCGTGGGCAAGCCGGTGCGGGAGGTCGCCGCCCTGCTGCCGCGCCTGTTCAACCTGTGCCGCATGGCGCAGGGGGCCGCCGCCCGCGCCGCCCTTGGCCTGCCGCCCGAAACCACCACCGCCGATCTGGCGGCAGAGGTGCTGCGCGATCATCTGGCCGCCCTGTTCGTCACCTTGCCGCCCCTTCTGGGCCTTGCCCCTGCCCGCCCGCCGCAATCCGCTATCGCGCAGGCCCTGTTCGGCATGGGCGGCCTGCCCCGCAACCTGCCCGACCTGAACCTGTGGCTAGCCTCGGGCGCGGGTGTCTCGCCCCTCGCCCAAGCGGTCAGCCGTGCCTTTCCGGGCCGTATGGCCAGCGCACCTGCCCTGCCCGCGCCCAATGACCCGCTGGCCGATGGCCCCTATGACACCTCTCTCGCGGCCCGCCGTGCGGGTCACCCCTTGCTGACGGCGCTCGAATCCGAACGCGGTCGCAGCCCCCTGTGGCGGCTGATGGTGCGGCTGGTCGATGCCGAGGCCTGCCTGCGGGGCGACCTGCCCGCCGTCACCGTGGCAAACGGCACCGCCCTTGCCCCCGCCGCCCGTGGCACCTATGCCCTGCGGCTGACCCACGCAGGCGGCCTTGTCACCACCATCACCCGCCGCACGCCAACCGACCACCTGCTGGCCCCGGGCGGCATGCTGCACCACTCGCTGATGGGCTCGCCGCCCGCCCTTGCGCCCCTTGTCATCGCGCTGCACGATCCCTGCGAGCCGGTCACGCTGAGGGAGGTCCGCCATGCATGAGATGAGCCTTGCCGAAGGCATCCGCAGCATCGTCCTCGACCAAGCCCGCAGCCACGGTTTCACCCGCGTCACCGTGCTGCGGCTGGAGATCGGGAGTTTTGCCGGGGTCGAGAAACCCGCCCTCGAATTCGCCTTCGACGTGGTGATGCGCGGCAGCCCGGCCCAAGGTGCGCGGCTGGAAATGATCGACCTGCCGGGCCGCGCGATGTGCTACGATTGCCTCAAGCCCGTCGAGATTGACGACCGGCTGGCCCCCTGCCCCCTTTGTGGCGGCGGACGGCTGTTGCCCGAGGGGGGCGACGAAATGCGGATACGCGACATGGAGGTGCTGTGATGTGCACGGTTTGCGGATGCAATGATGTGGTAACGGCCGATGGCCGCAAGATGACCCATGATGAGGCCCATGCCCTTGGCCTCGATCACCACCACGACCATGGGCACCACCCCCACGGCGAGACCGCCCACCACCATGTGCTGGACGATCACCCCCACGACCACCGCCACTATGGCGAGGGGCCTGCGGGGGTGTCGGTGCCCGGCATGTCGCAGGCGCGGTTGATCGAGGTGGAAACCTCGATCCTGGCCAAGAACGACGCGCTGGCCCAGTCCAACCGGCGGGTGCTGAACGCGCTGGGGGTGCTGGCGCTGAACCTTGTGTCCTCGCCCGGATCGGGCAAGACGACGCTTTTGTGCAAGACCATTCAGGCCCTTGGCGATGCCCCCTTGGCGGTGATCGAGGGCGATCAGCAGACATCGGTCGATGCCGACCGTATCCGCGCCACCGGGGCACGGGCGATGCAGATCAACACCGGCAAGGGCTGCCACCTTGATGCCCAGATGGTCGGTCATGCGATTGACGAGTTGCGGCCCCGGACCGCAAGTTACCTCTTCATCGAAAACGTCGGAAACCTTGTCTGCCCCGCCGCCTTTGATCTGGGCGAGGATGCCAAGGTGGCGATCCTTTCTGTGACCGAGGGCGAGGACAAGCCCCTGAAATACCCCGATATGTTCACTGCCGCGAAACTGGCGATCCTGAACAAGATCGACCTTGCCCCCCATACCGATGCCGACATTGCGGCCTATGAGGCGAACCTGCGCCGGGTCAATCCCGCCATCGAAATCTTGCGCGTTTCGGCCCGCACGGGCGAAGGCATGGCCGAATGGCTGCACTGGCTGAAATCGCGGCTGGAGGAAAAGGCGGCATGACGACGCCCCGCCCCACCGTCCTTCTGGTCGATGACGAGCCCCACTCGCTCTCCGCCATGCGGATGGCGTTGGAGGATGAATTCGACTGTCTGACGGCGGGTGATGCCGAGGCCGCCCTTGGCCTGATGGCCGAGGAGTGGGTGCAGGTGGTGATCTGCGATCAGCGGATGCCGGGACGCACTGGGGTGGAGTTCCTGACCGAGTTGCGCGAACGCTGGCCGGATGCGGTGCGCATCATCATCACCGGCTATACCGACCCCGGCGCGATGGCGCAGGCGATCAACGAGGCGGGAATTCACCAGTTTCTGACCAAGCCTTGGCACCCCGACCAGTTGCTGATGGCGGCGCGGAATGGGGCGCGGCTGTTTTCGCTGGCGCGGGAAAACGAACGGATGGCGCTGGAAATGCGCTTCCTTGCCGCAACGGCGCAAACCAAGCTGGAGAAGAAACGTACGGCGCTGCGCGAGGGGATGGGGTTTGAAACCATCCTGCGCTCGCCCCAAAGCCCGATGAATGCACTGGTCGAGGCGGCGCGGCACTATGCCAGTTTCGACGTGCCGGTCCTCTTGGCGGGTGAACCCGGCACCGGCAAGGCGCGGCTCGCGCGCGCGATGCACCTTGGCAGCCTGCGGTCGGACCGGCCGTTTCACGCCATCAATCTAGCGGGCATGCCAGAGGATCTGGCGATGGTGGAACTGTTCGGCGCGAAACGCGGCGTGCTGCCGGGGGGCGTGAACAAGATCGGGCTGGCACAAAAGGCCGACCGGGGCACGCTGTTTCTGGCCGGGGTTGAACATGCCAGCCCCGCCCTGCAACTGGCGCTGTGGCGGCTGGTCGAGGAGGGCACCTTTACCCCCCTTGGCGGGCAAGAGGTGCTGACCACCAACCTGCGGCTGATTGCCGGGTCTGGCCTGGACGTGGCGCGACGGGTGGCCGATGGGGCGTTCCGGCCCGACCTTTACTATGCGCTGGCGGTGGCTGAACTGCACCTGCCCCCGCTTCGGGCGCGGCGGGGCGATGTGGCGATATTGGCGCAGCATTTCCTGATGGACCTGGCCGCCCAGCACGGCAAGGCGGCGCATGGCTTTGCCCCCGCCGCCCTTGAATTCCTTGAGAATTACGACTGGCCCGGCAATCTGCGGGAACTGATCAACGAGGTGACGCGAATGCTGATCTTCGCGCCCTCGCCGCTCTTGGGCGCCGAACTGATCAGCCGGGCGATCCTGCAATCCGCCCCCGGCGATGGCGGCGCCGACCGCATGGCCGAGGTGGCGCTGACCGCCGACGGCACGCTGAAAGACCGGGTAGAGCTGATCGAGATGCGCATCCTGCGCGAGACGCTGACGCGCCACCGCTGGAACAAAAGCCGCGCCGCCGCTGAACTGGGCCTGTCGCGTGTGGGCCTCAGGGCGAAACTGGAACGCTATGGCATCGCCGACCCTTCGGGCCGCGTGGTGGAAGAGGAGGAAGACTGACATGTGCCTTGGCATCCCCGGCCGGATCACGGCCATCACCGACCCGGCCCGCCTGATGGCAATGGCCGAGGTGTCGGGCGTGCGGCGCGAGGTCAACGTGGCCTGCGTCGCGGGCAACGACCTTGACGCGCTGGTCAGCCAGTGGGCGCTGATCCATGTCGGTTTCGCCATGAGCCTGATTGATGAGGACGAGGCGGCGAAGACGCTGGAGGCGCTGCGCGATCTGGGCGAGGCACAGGAGACGCTGGAACAAATGGCTTTGTCACAAGAGGCTTTGGCATGAAGTTCGCCTCCGAATTCCGCGATCCGGTCGCGGCCCGCGCCCTGCTGACGGCGATTGCCGCCAAGGTCGATGCCATTGGCGCCACCAAGGCCAAGCCCCTGCACCTGATGGAGATTTGCGGCGGCCACACCCATTCGATCTTTCGCTATGGCCTCGACAAGCTGATCCACGAAGGCATCGAATTCATCCACGGCCCCGGCTGCCCGGTCTGCGTGCTGCCGATGGCGCGGGTCGATGAATGCGTCGAAATCGCCGAGCGTCCGGGCGTGATCTTTACCACCTTTGGCGATGCGATGCGGGTGCCGGGGCACCGCAAATCCCTGATGCAGGCCAAGGCCGATGGGGCCGACATCCGCATGGTCTATTCGCCCTTGGATGCCCTGGAACTGGCGCGGCGCAATCCGGGCCGCGAGGTGGTGTTCTTCGGTCTGGGGTTTGAGACCACCACGCCTTCGACCGCCCTTTCCATCCAGCAAGCGGCGCGTGAGGGGTTGACGAACTTCAGCGTCTTTTGCAACCACATCACGGTGCCCGAGCCGATCAAGGCGCTGCTGGATGACCCTGACATGGTGCTGGACGGCTTTATAGGGCCCGGCCATGTCTCGATGGTGATCGGCGTGCATCCCTATGATTTCATTGCCCGCGACTATGGCAAACCCTTGGTCGTGGCGGGGTTCGAACCGACCGACCTGCTGCAATCGGTGTTGATGCTGGTGACGCAAATTGCCGAGGGCCGGGCCGAGGTGGAAAACCAATATGCCCGCGTGGTGCCCGAGCATGGCAACCCGGTCAGCATCGCCGCGATTGCCGATGTGTATGAACGCCGCCCCAGCTTCGAATGGCGGGGCTTGGGCGAGATCGACGCCAGCGGGCTGCGGATCAGGCCGAAGTATCAGGCCTTTGACGCCGAAGAGAAATTCGGCATCGGCTATGCCACGGGCCGTCGTAATGTGCCGGAAATCGAAGGCTGCGCCTGCGGGTCGGTGATGATGGGCAAGCTGAAGCCAACGGGATGCCCGCAGTTCGGCAAGGGCTGCACGCCGGAAATGCCTTTGGGCGCGCTGATGGTGTCATCCGAGGGGGCTTGTGCCGCCTATTGGCAATATGGCGGCGCGCGGGTGGCGGCGGAGTAAAGGGGGCGCTGCCCCCTTGGGCCTGACGGCCCCACCCCCGGGATATTTATGAACAGATGATGGAGCGGGAATGGTTTTGCGCGACAAGGTGGTGACGCTGGCCCATGGCGGCGGCGGCAAGGCGATGCGGGATCTGATTGCCGAGGTCTTCACCGCTGTCTTCCAGCCGCCCGGCAGTGAGGATCAGGCGCGGCTGATGGATGAGGCATTGCGCGAACCGGGCGCCCGGCTGGCCTTTACCACCGACAGTTTCGTGGTGACACCGCTGGAGTTTCCGGGCGGCGATATTGGCAAGATTGCCGTCTGCGGCACGGTGAACGATCTGGTGGTGGGCGGCGCGCGGCCCCTGTGGCTGTCGGCGGCGTTCATCATCGAGGAGGGCTGCCCGGTGGACACCCTGCGCCGTGTGGTGGCCAGCATGGCAGAGGAGGCGGCCAAGGCCGGGGTGCGGATTGTGACCGGCGATACCAAGGTGGTCGAGCGGGGCAAGGGCGATGGGGTGTTTGTCACCACCTCTGGCATTGGGGTTATTCCACCGGGGCGCGAGATTGGCGCGGTGCAGGTGCGGCCCGGCGATGTGGTGCTGGTCAATGGGGTGTTGGGCGATCATGGCGCGACGATTCTGGCGGCGCGGGGCGATCTCGCCTTGTCGTCGGATATTCAATCGGACTGTGCCGGGCTGGGGCACCTGATGGAGGCGGCTTTGGCCGCGGCACCCGGCATCCGGGCGGCACGGGATTGCACGCGAGGGGGCCTTGCCTCGACCCTGAACGAGATTGCGGGCGAGGCGGGGGTGGCGATCGAGTTGGACGAAACCGCCCTGCCCCTGCGCGATGAGGTGCGGGGGGTGTGCGAGATTCTGGGGCTTGATCCCCTTTATCTGGCGAATGAGGGGCGGCTGGCGCTGTTCTGCCCGGCGGATCAGGCCGAGGCCGCTTTGGCCGCGATGCGGGCTTTGCCCGAAGGGATGGGTGCCGTGGCGGTGGGCCGGGTGCTGGCCGCCCCTGCGGGCCGGGTGACGATGCGCACACCGTTCGGTGGATCGCGGATTGTCGATATGCTGGTGGGGGAACAACTGCCCCGCATCTGCTAGGGGCACTGGCCAAGACCCGCGTCCTCGGTCAGGATGGGCCGTGAAAGCGAGGGCCTATGAGCCAAGACACCCCAGCCGGACGCGCGCCCTTTCTGGCCGTACTGATCGACGCCGACAACATTCCCGCTCGTCATGCCGAGGCGATTTTGAACGAGATCGCCGCCTATGGCGACCCCGGCCTGCGGCGGGTTTATGGCGATTGGTCCAGCACCGCGCTGACCCAGTGGAAAGAGCAGGCCCGCAACCTTGGGCTGGTGATGCATCAGCAATCGGCCAACACCAAGGGCAAGAATGCCAGCGACATCGGCCTTGTCATCGACGCGATGGACATTTTGCACGCGGGCAAGGTGGAGGGGTTCGTGCTGGTTTCTTCGGACAGCGATTTCACCCGGCTGGCGGCGCGCATCCGGGAAGAGGGGATGCAAGTGATCGGCGTGGGTGAGGCGAAAACGCCCGAGAGCTTGCGCAAGGTCTGCAACCGCTTTTTGCTGATCGAGAATATAGTGGGCGCGGATGAGCCTGCGGCCGAGGCGGAGCGCCCGCGCGGCAAGGCCGACCCGGCCCCTGCGCCAACCCCGCCCGCTACCAAGCGCCCCGCGGAAGAGGCGCAGCCCCTGGTGCTGGACGCTATGAAAAAGATCGACCCCGATCAGGATTGGTATTCGCTGGGCCAGTTGGGTCAGGTGATGACCCAGATTCATCCCGATTTCGACTCGCGCAGTTACGGCGCACCCAAACTGTCCGACCTGCTGCGCCGTTTGTCGCGGTTTGAGGTGAAGCCGGGCGCGAACAATTCGATCATCGTGCGCGACAAGGCTTAGACCCTCTCCCCACGAGGGGGGGCGGGAAGCGCCCGCTGTCGCCCCCCCACAAAACTTTCACAAAACCGCAGCCCCTGCGTCACGGCCCGCCCGTAATCAGCCTTCAACCACAAGGGGGCTGCCCGATGCTGATGCAGGTGAAATCCGTCACGCGGATATTCGGCCAGAAGGCCGCGCTGGATGATGTCAGCTTTGCTGTCGAGAAACCGGGCTTTGTTGGCATCATCGGGCGGTCGGGCGCGGGCAAATCTACCTTTCTGCGCGTGATGAACCGGATGACGGATGCCACCAGCGGCAGCCTGATGTTCGATGACCGCGATGTGCTGGCGCTGGAGGGCGGGGCGAAACGCGCCTGGCAAAGCCAATGCGCGATGATCTTTCAGCAGTTCAACCTCGTGCCGCGTCTGGATGTGGTGTCGAACGTGCTGCACGGCACGCTGAACCGCCGGTCTACCCTTGCCAGCATGTTCGGCTTTTGGCCCGATGATGATGTGCTGAAGGCCTTTGCCATTCTGGAACGCCTTGACATCGCCGAACAGGCCGCCAAACGGGCCGAGGCCCTGTCAGGTGGCCAGCAGCAGCGCGTGGCGATTGCGCGCGCCCTGATGCAAGACCCCAAGGTGATCCTTGCGGACGAACCCATCGCCAGCCTTGACCCGATGAATGCGCAGGTGGTGATGGACAGCTTGCGCCGCATCCATGACGAGGATGGCCGCATGGTCATCGCCAACCTGCATACGCTGGATACCGCGCGCCGGTACTGTGACCGCGTGATCGGCATGCGCGACGGGCGCATCGTCTTTGACGGCACGCCCGACCAACTGACCACCGGCGTCGCCCGCGACATCTATGGCGCCGATGCCTCGTTCAACGAGGGCGCGACCTCGACCGCAATCGAAACGCTGGGGACCGAAGGCGATGACGCCTACGCCCAGTCGATGATGGCCTGACGCCATTTCCCCCGGCCCCAGACCGGGGCCTTTCATCTTCGGAGACACCGATGAAAAAGCTGCTTGCCGTTCTTGCTGCCGCGACCGCCATTTCGGGCACCGCCCATGCCGATGGCATCAAGGAATTCAACCTTGGCATCCTTGGCGGCGAAAATGCCCAGGACCGCATGAACTCGAACGAATGCTACCGCGCCAAGCTGGAAGAAGCGCTTGGCGTTCCGGTCAAGGTCTTTACCCCCGCCGATTATGACGGTGTGATCCAGGGCCTCTTGGGCGGCACGCTGGACATGGCCTGGCTGGGCGCTTCGGGCTTTGCCAAGATCTACCTGACCGACCCCAAGGCGGTTGACCTGGCGCTGACCAAGCAGAACGCCGATGGCTCGACCGGCTATTATTCGTTCGGCTTTGCCCGCAAGGACAGCGGCATCACCAAGATCGAGGATGCCAAGGGCAAGGTTTTCGCCTTTGCCGAGCCGAACTCCACTTCGGGCTATCTGGTTCCTGCGGCCGAGTTGACCGAAGCCTATGGCGACCTGAAGAGCTATTTCGGCGAAGTGAAATTCTCGGGCGGGCATGAGCAGACCATCGTCGGCGTCGCCAATGGTGACTTTGCGGCGGGCGTGTCGTGGGCCGATGGTCTGGGCAACTGGGAAGACGGCTATAATTCGGGCGCGTTCCGCAAGGCCGCCGATGCGGGCCTCGTGGATATGAACGATCTGGTGCAGATCTGGAAATCCAAGGAAATCCCCGAAGGCCCGATGGTTGTGCGCTCTGCCCTGCCGCAGGATGTGAAGGACAAGGTGACCGCGATCACCGCCGATCTGTGGGAAACCGACAAGGACTGCGCCTATGGCGTGGCCGCCGGTGAAGCCAAGGATTTCATCCCGGTGACGCTGGACGCCTATCAAGGCGTGATCGCTGCCCGCAAGCTGCAAGAAGCCCAGCAGTAATCCCCTGACATGATGCCGCCGGGCCCTTCCCCAAGGGCCCGGTTTTCTCTTACCCGGACAGACCCATGGTCGATGTTTCCTTTGGCCCCGAACCGGGGCCGCGCCCGGCCCCGCCCGCTGGCCCCTATCTGGCGATGCAGCGCAGAAAGCGTGTCTACGGCCTTGTGCTGCTGGTGCTGTTCGTCGCCCTTCTGGCATCGGGCTTTCAGGTGGCCGAAAACCGCAATGCGGGCGGTTTCCTGAACGGGCTGGCGCAACTGGATGATTTCCCGGCCGAAGTGCTGTCCGAAGCCTGGGCCAAGCGCGCCGCCATTCCGGGGCGGATGTGGGAATATCTGCCTTCGCTTTTGGAAACCATCAATATCGCGGCCGTGTCCACCCTGCTGGGCGTTCTGGCGGCAAGTGTGCTGTCGCTGTTGGCGACCCGTGGCCTTGCGCGCTGGCCGCGCCTGACGCCGCTGTTTCGCCGATTGCTGGATGCCTTTCGCGCCGTGCCCGAAATCGTGGTGGCGCTGGTGCTGATCTATATCCTCGGGCCCGGCCCGGTGCCCGCAATGATCGCGATTTCGCTGCATACGGCGGGCGCGATGGGGAAACTGTTTTCCGAAGTTGCCGAAAACACCGATCTGAAGCCGGTGGAGGGCCTGACTTCGACCGGGGCAAGCTGGGGGCAAAAGATGTGGCTGGGCATCATCCCTCAGGTCGCGCCGAACTGGCTGTCTTATGCGCTGCTGCGTTTTGAGGTGAACGTGCGGGCAAGCGCCATCCTTGGCTTCGTCGGGTCGGGCGGGATTGGCTATGAGCTGAAGGTGGCGATGCAATGGGGGGGCGGGAAATACGATCAGGTGGTGGCGATCTTCCTTCTGCTGTTCCTGACCATCATGCTGATCGACCAATGTTCCGACCGGCTGCGCCACCGTCTGGTCAAGGGGGCCTGAGATGACCGTTTCGATCCCCCTGACCGCCACGCCCCTGCTGGCCAGTTTTCACCGCCGCCGCCTGATCGCGCTGGCCGTGCCTGCGGTGATCCTGGCCTATCTGGTCTATATCTTCTTCGCCTTCGACATCGCAGGCCTTGCGGGACGCGCCCGGCTGGACAATGCGAAAATCCTGCTGGGCGATTTCGTCAGCTATAAAACCCATGTCACCCGCAACAACACCACCGGCGCGGTGACAGTGGCGGTCGAGGGCGAGGCGAAGGGCACCTTTGCCCCCGGCCACCTGCCCGATTGGGTCAAGGTTCAGGGCGATACCACCACCGTCGATCTGGGGGCCGGGCATGTGGTGACCTATGATGCCACGGGTGCCCGCTATGTCGTGCCGGGCTACGGCACCATCGACATCCGGCCCGAAGGGGGGAAGCTGACGCTGACGGCACCGCAGCCCCTGCCCGACTGGATCAACGCCTCCGATACCCGCGTTTCGGTGACCACCAGCCACGGGCGGTTCGCCTATACCCGCTCCAAGGTGGAAACCTTCCGCTATGCGCCGGGCTGGCCCCTGTTCTTCTTTACCCCCGACAGTGCGTTCTTTGGCAAATCATGGGGGGAGCTGGCAACGCTGGCGCTGTGGGAACCGCGGCTTGAGGCAGCGCAGCCGAACATTCTTGGCATGGTCCATGATTTCTGGACCAACAAGATGTGGCGGCATGGCGATGTGGTCTGGGCGATTGGCGAGACGATCCTGATGGCCTTCCTTGGCACCATGGGGGCGGCCATCGTATCGCTGCCGCTGGCCTTTCTGGCCGCGCGCAACATGAACCGGCTGGCGCCGGTGCGGTTTGCCCTGCGCCGGGTGTTCGATTTCGTGCGCGGGGTCGATGCGCTGATCTGGACGATCATCCTGAGCCGCGCCTTCGGGCCGGGGCCGATGACAGGGGCCTTGGCCATGCTGGTCACCGACACCGGCAGCTTTGGCAAGACCTTCTCGGAGGCACTGGAAAACATTGACGAAAAGCAAGTTGATGGCATCCGGTCAACCGGGGCAAACACCGTTCAGCGCGCGCGCTGGGGCGTGCTGCCACAAGTGTTGCCGGTGTTGTTAAGTCAGGTGCTCTATTTCCTTGAATCCAACACCCGCAGCGCCACCGTGGTGGGGGCCATCGTCGGTGGCGGGATCGGGCTTTTGCTGACCCAGGCCATCCAGACCCAGAAGGATTGGGAAGATGTGGCTTATTACGTCCTGCTGATCATCGGGATGGTCATGGCGATGGACAGCTTGTCAGGCTGGCTACGCAGGAAACTGATCAAGGGGGAATAGCGCGCCCCCCTCACCCCGGCCCTCTCCCCCAAGGGGAGAGGGAGATCGCCCCCTTTGTCCCCCTTCCGCCCTGCCCCAACCGCGCCTCCCCTCTCCCCTTGTGGGAGAGGCTCAGGGTGAGGGGCAACCACAAGAGAACCCCATGCCCCGCCTGTCACCCACCGAACCGTTTCTGCACCCCGAGACCGAGGTCAGCAATTCCACCTTTGGCACCTATGTGGAAATCGGGCGCGGGTCGCGCGTGCTGAACAGCCATTTCGACGATTACGCCTATTGCGACCGCTATGCCGATGTGGCCAACACCACGGTCGGGCGTTTTGCCAATATCGCCGCCTTTACCCGCATCGGGCCGACCGATCACCCATGGCAGAACGCGGCGCAGCACCATTTCCTGTATCGCTCCAGCCATTACTGGGACGATGCGCAGGATGACACCGAGTTTTTCGCCGCCCGCGCGGCCCGCCGCACCGTTTTGGGCGCAGATTGCTGGATCGGCCATGGCGTGATTCTCAAGCCAGAGGTGACATTTGGCATCGGGGCGATTGCTGCATCGGGGGCGGTGGTCACCAAGGATGTCAGCCCGTTCATGATTGTGGCCGGCGTGCCCGCCCAGCCGATCCGCGCCCGGTTCCCCGCAGCCGTGATTGACCGGCTGCTGGCGCTGGCGTGGTGGGATTGGGGCCATGACCGGCTGCGCGCGGCGCTGGCGGATTTCAGGGCGCTGAAGGCCGAGGCGTTTTTGGAGAAATACGGCGGCTGATCATTCCGCCGCCAGCCGCGCCACCTGCGGCTCTGCCATCAGCCGCCGCGCGGCCACACCGGCCGCATAGGCCAGCCTGCCGCCCGATATGGTCAGTTCGACCATCCGCGTTTCCTTGTTCACCGCCACCAGATCGGCGCGCAGGCCCGGCACCAGCCGCCCCCGGTCCGCCAACCGCAAGATCGCCGCAGGGGTTTCCGACACCAGCGCCCAGGCGCGGGCAAAGGACAGCACGCCCCGATCAGCCAGCGACCACGCGGCCATGGCCAGCGCGGGAATGTGATAATCCGACACCAGCGCATCGCACAGACCTTCACGGATCAGCTCTTCCGCGCCAATATTCCCGGCTTGCGAGCCGCCCCGCACCACATTGGGTGCGCCCATCAGCACCGGATCATCCACCGCCCGCGCGGCGGCGGCGGCGCGGCGGCGGGTCGGAAACTCGGCCACCCTTGCGCCAATCATGCTATAGAATTCGCGGGTTTCGGCATCAGGGTCGTCATGGCTGCCGTAAACCACGCCCAGCCGGTCAAACTCTGCCGCCAACTGGCACAGGGCGCGGGGCACTTCGCGGGCGCGGGCACGGGCGGCCTCCATCCGTGCCAAGAGGTCGTCGGCGCCCAGGCCGATCTTGGCGGCCCAATGGCCAAAGCGCGCCGGATCGCGGCGGCGCATCAGGAAACCTTCGCCCAAGTGATCGTTGAAGATCACATAGCCCACGCCAAACCGCTTGACCGCCGCCGCCAGCCTGTCCACCTCGGCCACCATATGGGTTTCGGCGCGCAGTTGAACGCGCAGGTCCACCAGCGCATGGTCACGATAGGCCTGCACCTCTGCCAACAGCGCCTCGGCCTGATCGGGGCTGCGCGCGCCGCCCTCCCAGCTCCAGCTTTGGGCCAGAAAGGCGGTGGTGACGCCATTGGCCGCCGCCTCACGATCAGTGCCGATCAGGCCTGAGCGGATCGGGAAGGGCGCGCTGGGGCGAGGAAAGATGTGACGCTCGAACCCGTCGCCATGCAGATCGATGATGCCGGGCAGCAAAAGATAGCCCGACAGATCCACTTGCGGCAGGGCGGCATCGACAATGCGGCCTTCTGCCAGCGACAGGGCACGGCGTTCCAGCCGCCCGTCGATCAGAATCTCTGCGCCGGTTAGGCGGATGGGGGGCAGAAAGGGCGACATACTGGCCTCGGGTGGTCGGGGTGAGGCTGTGGATAACCTTTGCCTGCAACGGCGGTGTGACGATTCGGATTTGAATTCAGCCGCAGATTGCGGTGCCCGGCCCGACCGCCATGCAACCGGCGTCCGGGCGGATCAGGAAACGCGAAGGCGTTTCCCCGCCCGCTTGTGCGGGGTCCACAAGCGTCGGCTCAGCCAGTACGACGAGAGGCCAGCGCCTGCCCCGGCGGGCGAGAAGCGCCCGCCGATGGCGGGGCGGGCGCTGGCCGGACCTTATGGGCCCGGCGGTGCAAATTGCCCCTGCACCGCATGGCGAAGGCGATGGCCTTCGCCAGAGTGAGCGGGCTATATGACCCCTACCCCGCCCCCACCGTCAGCGTCACCCGGTCCCCCGCGAACCATGTCGTGCCGAACTCCACCGGCACCCCGGCCTCATCCACGTTGATCGCTACGCTGCGCAAGACCGGCGCGCCGTCGGGCAGGCGCAGGGCAAGCGCCAGCATCGGGCGGGCGGTCTTGGCGGTCAGCCGGGTCTGGGCGCGGGTATAATCGGCCACGCCGCAGGCCTTCAGCGCCACCGTGATCGAGGGCACCGCGCGCAGCGCCTCTGGCAGGCCCGGCAGGCGGGCGGCCGGAAAGACCGAGCGGAAAGCGGCCAGCGGCTGGCCATCGGCGCGCGAAACCCCTTCAACCACATGCACAAGGTCGGCCACTGTCAGGCCCAGCGCCTCGGCCTCTTCGCCATCGCAAGGGCGGGTTTCGATGCGGGTGATCTCGCGCTCAGGCGTCTGGCCCTGCGCGGTAATCGCCTGATGAAACCGCACCCTGCGGCCCAGCGGATATTCAGTCGGCTGGCCCGTGACGAACACCCCCGCCCCGCGACGCGCCAGCACCAGCCCCCGTGCCGCCAGATCGGCCAGCGCATGGCGCACTGTATGGCGGTTGACGCCAAAGCGCGCCGACAGCTCTGCCTCGGTCGGCAGGCGGGTGGCAGAGGGGAAATGGCCGCGCGCAATCTCGCCCTCCAGCGTGGCGGCGATTTCTTTCCAAAGAGGAGAGCGGGTCATGCTGTCACACAGATTTCATCAAATCTTCGCACCGGCGACTCGTCGGGCAGGTTATCAATTTGTATAGTTGTATAGATCACTAGACAACCCCGGAAAGATGTCGATGACCACGCCCGACCCCTCTCAGCGACAGGAATGGATGGGCCTTCTGGCCCGCGCCCCGGCCGGCAGGCTGGCCGCGCTGATGCCTTCGCCCCTGCCCCCGCATGATGTGCTGCGCGCACCAGAGGTGGGGGCGGTGATGGTGCGGGGCCGCACCGGGGCAACCGGGGCGCCCTTCAATCTGGGGGAAATGACGGTCACCCGGTGCAGCCTGCGACTGGCGGACGGCAGCGTTGGCCATGCCTGGGTGCAAGGCCGCGACAAGGACCATGCGCGGCGCGCGGCGATTGCCGATGCGCTGCTGCAAGGGCCATTGGCGGCGCAGACCCGTGCGAACCTGCTGGACCCGCTGGCGGCCGAGGAAACCACCCGCCGCGCCACCCGCGCCGCCAAGGCCGCCGCCACCAAGGTGGAATTCTTCACGCTGGTCAGGGGAGAGGATCAATGACGCCCGAGGCCTTGATGGGCGGCTTTACTGCTCCGCCGCAGCACTCCTCCCGCGCGTTTCGCGCCGCGCTGACCGCCCTGTCGCGCCCCGGCACGATTGTGACCGTTGAGGGTGGCCATGGCCCCGCCCCCCTGTCGCCCGCTGCCGCCATTCTGGCGCTGACCCTGCTGGACGGCACCACGCCGGTGCATCTGGCCGGCGGGCATGACGCGCCCGCCTTACGCGACTGGCTGGCCTTTCATACAGGCGCGCCGGTGGTGGGCGCGGAAGGCGCGGCCTTTGCCATCGGCACTTGGGCGGCTTTGCAGCCCATCCCCCGCTTTGCCATCGGCACGGCGGAATACCCCGACCGCGCCGCCACGCTGATCATCGAGATGCCTGCGCTGACCGCCACCGGCCCGCGCCTTTCCGGCCCCGGCATCGACGGTACGGCCCAACTGTCCCTACCCGAAGCCGCCGCCTTCCGCGCCAATCGCGCGCTGTTCCCCTTGGGGTTTGACTGTTTTCTGACGTGTGGCAGCCATCTGGCGGGCCTGCCCCGGTCCACCATTGTGGAGGACATCTGATGTATGTCGCCGTCAAGGGTGGCGAGCGCGCCATCGACAACGCCCATGGCTGGCTGGCCGAAGAGCGGCGGGGTGATCCTGGAGTGGCCGAACTGTCGGTCGCCCAGATCCGCGAGCAATTGCGGCTGGCAGTCAATCGGGTGATGGCCGAAGGCTCGCTTTACGACCCCGGTCTTGCCGCTTTGGCGATCAAGCAGGCGCGGGGTGACCTGATCGAGGCGGTGTTCCTGATCCGCGCCTACCGCACCACCCTGCCGCGCCTTGGCGGATCGGCCCCGATCGACACCGCCGCCATGGCGCCGATCCGCCGGATTTCGGCAACCTTCAAGGATGCGCCTGGCGGTCAGGTTCTGGGGCCGACGTTTGACTACACCCACCGCCTGCTGGATTTCAAACTGGCCGCCGAGGGGGGTGATTTTCCCCCTGCCGCTGCCCTGCCCAGCGCCCCTGCCCCGGTGCCCCATATCACCGAATTCCTGAACCGCGACGGCATGATCGAGGTTGAACCCGCGTCGGACGCCACCCCCCCCGACCTGACGCGCGAACCGATGGACCTGCCCACCACCCGCCCCTTGCGCCTGCAAGCGCTGACACGGGGGGATGAGGGCTTTGTGCTGTCGATGGCCTATTCCACCCAGCGCGGCTATGGCCGCACCCATGCCTTCGTGGGCGAGTTGCGCATCGGCACGGTCGCGGTGGAATGTGACATCCCCGAGCTGGGCTTTGCCATCTGCATCGGCGAGGTCGAGGTGACGGAATGCGAAACCGTCAACCAGTTCAAGGGCTCAAAAACCGAACCCCCGCAGTTCACCCGCGGCTATGGCCTGACCTTCGGCCAGAACGAACGCAAGGCGATTGCGATGAGTTTGGTGGACCGCGCCCTGCGCTGGCAGGAGCTGGGCGAGGATTTCATCGGCGCCCCGGCGCAGGATGAGGAATTCGTGCTGATGCACAGCGACAACGTGCAGGCGACCGGGTTTCTGGAGCATATCAAGCTGCCGCATTATGTGGATTTCCAAAGCGAGATGGAATTGATCCGGCGACTGCGAGGTAAGGCCCTTACACAGAAGGAGGCTGCGGAATGATACCCTGCCCCCTCACCCCAACCCTCTCCCCCGAGGGGAGAGGGAGATGCGCCCCGAGGGTTAGGACAGTGCCATTAACCCTTCGCTTACCATCCTGCGCTCAACCTGCCCAGAGAGCGACATCCCCTCTCCCCTCGGGGGAGAGGGTCAGGGTGAGGGGGCAAAACATGCGCCAGAACGACCGCCAAACCAGTTTCGCCCGCGCCATGCGGCAAAGCCCAACCGAGGCAGAGCGCGCCCTATGGCTAGCCCTGCGGGACCGTCGCCTGTGTGGTCATAAATTCCGCCGTCAGGTGCCCTTTGGCCCCTTCATCGTGGATTTCCACTGCGCCGACGCGCGTCTGATCGTTGAAGCCGATGGCAGCCAGCACGGCGATGCCGCCGACATGGCCCGCGACGCCTGGTTGCGCGCCCAGGGCCAGACCGTCCTGCATTTCTGGAACACTGACATTCTGACGAACCTGCCAGGCGTGCTTGACACCATCCTTGCCGCCATCGCGGAGGCCACCCCATGACCGACCAAGCCTATAACTTCGCCTATCTCGACGAACAGACCAAGCGGATGATCCGCCGCGCCATCCTGAAGGGCGTGGCGGTCCCCGGCTATCAGGTGCCCTTTGCCAGCCGCGAGATGCCGATGCCCTATGGCTGGGGCACCGGCGGGGTGCAGGTGACGGCGGCCTGCCTGACGCCCGAGGACACGCTGAAGGTGATCGACCAGGGTGCCGATGACACGACCAACGCGGTCAGCATCCGCAAGTTTTTCCAGCGCACGGCGCAGGTTGCCACCACCGAGGCGACGTCCGAGGCGACCGTGATCCAGACCCGCCACCGCATTCCCGAGGCACCGCTGACCAAGGACCAGATCCTTGTCTATCAGGTACCGATCCCCGAGCCTCTGCGCTTTCTGGAACCGCGAGAGACCGAGACGCGCAAGATGCACAGTCTGGAGGAATACGGCCTGATGCACGTCAAACTCTATGAGGACATCGCGCGGCATGGCGCCATCGCCACCTCTTACGCCTATCCGGTCAAGGTCGAGGGGCGCTATGTCATGGACCCCTCGCCCATCCCGAAATTCGACAACCCGAAACTGTCGAACAGCCCCGCCCTGCAACTTTTCGGCGCGGGGCGCGAGCAGCGCATCTATGCCCTGCCGCCCTTTACCCATGTCGTCAGCCTTGATTTCGACGACCACCCGTTCGAACCCAGCAAGGCCCCGCATGATTGCGACCTGTGCGGTGCGGGCGAAAGCTATCTGGATGAGGTGATCACCGACGATCAGGGCGGGCGGATGTTCGTCTGCTCCGACACCGACTTTTGCCGCACGCGGCGCGAAGAGGGGCATGTTGGCCGGTTGGGCGAGCCGCAATTTTCTTCCAAGAAAATTGCAAATTCCTTCGAAGGAATTTGTGCGCCCGAGGAGGCCGCAGAATGACCCAACCCCTTCTTTCCGTCCGTAACCTGACCAAGCTTTACGGCCCGCGCATCGGCTGTGCCGATGTGGCGTTCGACCTTTATCCCGGCGAAGTGCTGGGCATCGTGGGCGAGTCTGGCTCGGGCAAATCCACCCTGCTGTCCTGCCTTGCCGGGCATCAAACTCCCGACACCGGCAAGGTGATATTCGAAACCGCCCAAGGCCCCCGTGACGTTCTGCAAATGGCCGAACCCGACCGCCGCCGCCTTGGCCGCACCGACTGGGCCTATGTTCACCAGAACCCGCGTGACGGGTTGCGGATGGGCGTGACCGCCGGTGGCAATGTGGGTGAGCGGCTGATGGCTGTGGGCGCGCGGCATTATGGCGACATCCGCGACAAGGCGACCGACTGGCTGGGCCGGGTGGAAATTGCCGCCGACCGGATTGACGACCGCCCGCGCCAGTTTTCAGGCGGGATGCAGCAGCGGTTGCAGATTGCGCGCAACCTCGTGACCGGCCCGCGCCTTGTGTTCATGGATGAACCAACGGGGGGCCTTGATGTCAGCGTGCAGGCGCGCCTCTTGGATCTGTTGCGCGGTCTGGTGCGAGACCTTGGGTTGTCGGTGATCATCGTCACGCATGACCTTGCCGTGGTCCGCCTGCTGGCCCATCGCCTGATGGTGATGAAGTCGGGGCATGTGGTGGAACAGGGGCTGACCGATCAGGTCTTGGACGATCCGCAACATGGATATACGCAACTGTTGGTATCCTCGATCCTACAGGTGTGACCCATGCTTTTCGCCTATGCCGCCGATGGCGCGAAACTTACCCAGCTTCCCCTGTCCACCGACCTGTCACAGGCTTTGTGGGTGGACCTGTACCGGCCCATGCCGGAACAGGTGGCCAAGGTGCGCGATCTGGGCGTCGATGTGCCGACGCTGGCGGATATGGAAGAGATTGAAATCTCGAACCGGCTTTACCGTGAGGATGGGGCCGATTACCTGACCGTCGTTTTGCCGGGCCTGTCGGAAACCAAAAGCCCGATCTCTGGCCCGGTCTGCTTTGTGCTGATGCCCAATCGGCTGGTCACGATCCGCCACCACGCGCCGCGCCCGTTCGAAACCTATCCGACCCGAGCCGACAAGGTTGGCCCCGGCTGTGGTGACCCCAAGCGGCTGTTCCTGTCGCTGCTGGAAGAGATCATCGGGCGGCTGGCCGACCTTTTGGAAGGCGCGGGCAAGTCGCTGGATGAGATCTCGAAAGAGGTGTTTCACGCCGAAGGCAATGACCGCGACCTTGCGAAATCCTTGCGTGATGTGTCGCGCGAAAGCGATCTGATCGGCAAGGTGCGGCTGTCGCTGCTGACACTGGAGCGCGCGATCAGTTATTTTGGCCAATCGTTGGGCGAAGGGTCAGATATTCTGAAGCCCGTGGTCAAAGGGCTGATGCGCGACATTCAGGCGCTCGAGGTGCACGGCGACTTTCTGACCAACCGCATCGCCATGGCCTCTGACCTGACGCTTGGCATGATTTCGGTGGCGCAGAACACCACAGTGAAAATCGTCTCGGTCGTGGCGGTAATCTTCCTGCCGCCCACGGTGATTGCCTCTGCCTACGGCATGAACTTTGCCAATATGCCCGAACTGAGCTGGGCCTGGGGTTACCCGATGGCCTTGGGCCTGATGGTCGCTTCGGCCGTGGGCACCTTTTTGTTCTTCAAATGGAAACGATGGCTATGATTGCGATCTCCGACCTGTCCAAGACCTTCACGCTGCACAATCAGGGCGGCGCGGTCATTCCGGTGATGCAGGGCGCAGCCCTGAGTGTGGACCGGGGCGAATGCGTGGGGCTGGTCGGGGCATCCGGTGCGGGGAAATCCACGCTGATGCGAATGATCTGGGGGAATTATCTGGCGGCTTCGGGCCAGATCATGGTGGCGGGGGTCGATGTCGCTCGCGCCGAACCGCGCGAGATCATCGCGCTGCGCCGGTCCACCCTTGGCTATGTCAGCCAGTTCCTGCGTGTGGTGCCGCGCGTGCCGACGGTGGAGGTGGTGGCCGAACCGCTGTTGACCCTTGGTGTTCAGGCGGATCAGGCCCGCGACCGGGCCATGGCGCTGCTCGCCCGCCTGAACATTCCCCAACGCCTGTGGTCGCTGTCGCCCACTACCTTTTCAGGGGGCGAGCAACAGCGCGTCAACATCGCACGCGGCTTTATCCATCCCTGGCCCGTGATGCTGCTGGACGAACCCACCGCCAGCCTTGATGCCGCGAACCGAGAGGTGGTGCTGACCCTGATCGAAGAGGCAAAGGCCGGAGGCGCCGCCATTCTGGGAATTTTCCACGACGAAGGCGCGCGCGACCGGGTGTGCGACCGTCTGGTCGATGTGACCGGGTTCCGCCCGGCGGTGGCGGCATGACCGGCACGCTTTATGCCGTGGTCGGGCCTTCGGGCGCGGGCAAGGATACGCTGATGGCCGCCGCCCATGCCGCCCGGCCCGACTTGGCCGTGGTGCGACGGGTGATCACCCGCCCCGAAAGCGCGGGCGGCGAAGGGTTCGAAGGGGTGACCGAGGCCGAATTTGCCCTGCGGCTGGCGGCGGGACAGTTCGCGCTGCACTGGCGCGCCCATGGGCTGAACTATGCGATCCCCGAGGCAGAGCTTGCGGGCATGGCAAAGGGTCCGCTGCTGTTCAACGGCTCTCGTGCCGCCCTGCCCGCTGCGGCGGCGCGGTTCCCTGACCTTACGGTGATCCGCGTCACCGCCCCCTCTGCCGTCCTCATCGAGCGCTTGCTGGCCCGTGGCCGCGAAACGCGCGAAGACATCGAGGCGCGGGTGCAACGTGCCAGCTACGAGGTGCCAGCTGGCCTGCGCGTGGTGGATGTGCGCAACGACGGCCCCCTTGCCGATGGCGTGGCCCGGTTTCTGGCAGCGCTTCAGCCGGTCAGCGCATGACGGCCGATCAGATTAAAGCGGCCCAGCATATCCTCGCCGAACAGGCACAGATCCTCAACCACGAAGGGCTGGGGCAGGACGGGGGCGAACCAGTCCTGCGCCACCTCTGCCACGGGCAATATCTCGTCTTCGGGCAGATCGTCGCTGAGGGTCAGGTGAAAGCGGAACAGCTCCATCACATGCGGATAGCCCCATTGGTCCAGCAACTCGCGCTGGCGCACTGTCAGGCGGTCGGGCTTGCGCCGGGCGCGTTCTTCGGGCGTCAAGGGGGCGCGCAGGCCGTCAAGGCCGCGTACAACCTCGGCGCCAAGAGCGGTCAGCCCCGCCTCGTCCCCGTCGGGGATCAGCGCCAGAAACCCGCCCAGCCAGGCCAGCCGCAGCCCCGGCATCCGCGCCGGTGCCAGCCTGCGCGCAAGGCCAGCGGTGGCGGTTTGCAGATCGCTTTCGCTTGCCCCCTCAGCCAGCCGGAAGGGGGCCTTGATCGTACCGTGAAAGCCGTATTTGCGCGGGGCTACCGTCAGGTCGGCCAAGGCACGCGGCAGGCCCGGCAGATCGGGTTGCAGCCGGGGCTTGCCCGTGGCCACATCCCAGCCCAGCCAGTCGGCTGCCGCTTCGGCAAAATCGCCCCGGCGCGGGGCATAATAAACCGCGTATCGCTTGAAATCTTTCATGCCCCTGCCCCTATATCCGCCCTGTCACACGGGTGTGACGGTTCGGGCGCATCTGACCTGTTCCGGCCCCGTGCCGCAATCCTTTGAAGGCCCAAATGACCACGATCCTTGCCAATGCCCGCCTTGTTCTGACCGATGATGTCATCACCGGAAGCCTTGTGATCCGTGACGGGCTGATCGCCGAGATTGCCCCCGGCGCCCATGTTCCGACCGGGGCCGAGGATTTGGGCGGCGACCTGCTGATGCCTGGTCTGATCGAGCTACATACCGACAACCTGGAACGCCATATCGAGCCAAGGCCCAAGGTCGGCTGGCCCCATGCCCCCGCCATCGTCGCCCATGACGCCGAGCTTGCCGGTTGCGGCATCACCACGGTGTTTGACGCGCTGCGCGTGGGCTCGGTCGTGTCGCGCACCAAATCGAACTATGGCGAATACGCGCGGGCACTGGCGGATGAGATCATCGGCCTGCGCGCAGCGGGGGCGTTGAAGATCAACCATCTGCTGCACCTGCGTGCCGAGATCTGTTCCGAAACCCTGATCGCCGAAATGGCCAAGTTCGGCCCGGCGGATGGTGTGGGCATCGTCAGCCTGATGGACCACACCCCCGGCCAGCGCCAGTTCCGCGACCTGACGCAGCTAAAGCATTACATCTGCGGCAAACACGGCTTTTCCGATGCCGAGTTTGACGATCATGTCGCCAGTCAAAAGGCCCTGTCGGCCCAGATGGGCAGCGCGCATGAAGACACCGCCGTGGCCGAGGCGCGGCGCTATGGCGCGGTGCTGGCCAGCCATGATGATACTACCGCAGGCCATGTCGGCGCTTCGGCCCGCCATGGCGCCAGCTTTGCCGAGTTTCCAACGACGGTCGAGGCGGCGCGGGCCTGCCATTCCCACGGCATTGCGGTGATGATGGGGGCGCCCAACCTGATCCGGGGCGGGTCGCATTCGGGCAATGTGGCGGCCAAGACGCTGGCGGAAGAGGGGCTTTTGGACATCGTGTCGTCGGACTATGTGCCCTCTGCCCTGTTGCTGGCGGGGTTGATGCTGGGCGATCTGTGGGGCGACGTTCCGCGCGGGGTTGCCACCGTCACCTCTGCCCCCGCCCGCGCCGCGCATCTGTACGACCGGGGTGTGATTGCGCCGGGAATGCGGGCCGACCTGTTGCGGGTGGCGCGCATCGGGGGAACCGGGCTGCCGCGCGGCACATGGGTCGCGGGCCGTCGCGTCGCGTAACCTTTTGCAATTAAAGAAACTCTTAGCCGTTTTCTGCTTGAAACACAGGCCTTTCCAGCGGGTTAATGACTTGGCAAGGTCATATGCGGAAAGGGAAAGACGATGTTGAAGACCATCAGGATCGCGGGGCGGATACTGGCGCAGGGGCTGCTGGTGCAGCGGCTTGACGATGGGCGGGTGACGATCTCGACCGGAACCCAGCACTTGACTGGCTATCCTGTCGCCGCCTGATCCTTGATCCGCGCGATGAACTCGCGCAGCAAAGGCACCCGGCGGGGGCGGAAATGCGCGCCCGTCGCCACCACACCGGCCATCTGATCCAGGTGGAACCGGCGAAAGTCCTGGCGCAGGCAGCACCAGGCCAGCACCATCAACGCCCGGTCGAACCAGACGATTGACAGGGGCCAGATCTCGCGCTGCGTTACCTCTCCGCCTTTGTCGGTATAGTGCATCTGCAAAACTTCTTCGTCCCAGCACGCCTGCCGGACCACGGCCAGATGTTCAGGCGCGGGCGGACGGCGGTTCAGCCGGTAGGTCCGGCTGACGGCATGGATGGCCTGCCGCTGCACCCGTTCGGGCAGGGTGGCGATGATCTTGGCCATGGCCGCATCGGCCGCCTTGGCCATAGCGGCATCCCCGGCCTGACGCACCTCTGCCAGCCCCAGAACCAGCGCCTCGACCTCCAGCCGTGTGAACATCTGCGGCGGCAGGGCCGGGTCTTCGGTCAGGGTATAGCCCACGCCCGCCGCGCCATCGATCAGCGCGCCCCCGGCGCGCAACGCGTCAATGTCGCGGTAAAGGGTGCGCGGGCTGACACCGGTTTCTTCGGCCAGCCTTTGCGCAGTCACCGGCTGCGGCAACATCCGCAGCGCAGTCAGCAGGCGAAACAATCGGTCGGCGCGGGCCATGGGATACTGCCGGAAACTGTCAGGAGCCATGCAGCATAGTCCCCCCATGCAGCAACGCAAGGAGAGACAGATGCTGACCCTGTTCCACGCCCCGCAAAGCCGGTCTTCGGCGATCATGCTTTTGATCGAAGAGATGGGCATCGCCGACAAGATCACCGTGCAGATCACCGATATCGTTCGTCAGGACGGTTCCGGCGCCCGCGATCCGGCCAACCCCCATCCCGAAGGCAAGGTGCCCTGCCTTGTGCATGATGGCACCGTCATTACCGAGCGCGGCGCCATCATGCTTTATCTGCTGGAGCTGTTTCCCCAGACCGGCCTTGCCCCCCGCCCCGGCGATGCACAGCGCGGCGCGTTGCTCACCTGGCTGGCCTGGTATGGCAGCGTGATGGAGCCTGTGCTGATCCTCGACTGGTCCAAGGCCGAGGTGCCTGCCGTATGGTCCAGCCTGCGCGGTGTTGCTGAAATCAATGCACGGCTGCACACCGCGCTGGCCAAGGGGCCCTGGCTTTTGGGGGAAGAGTTTTCGGCCGCCGACGTGCTGTGCCACACGCCCTATGCGTTCTTCCCGCCGTCGATGCCCGATGATCCGCTGATCCGCGACTGGGTGGCGCGGTGCCAGTCCCGCGCCTCGGTGCAGCGGGTGAAGGAACAAGACATGGCAAGCATGGCAGCCCGCGCCGCATAAGCGCTGGACCAAACGCGCCCTCCTTCCCGGTTTTGCGGGGCGGGGGGCGTTACCCGTTTTCAGCCCGCCGTTTTCAGCCGCCTGTCAGGCGGCGGCAATCCGGCCCGGCGCGACGGCAGGCACCATCAGCAGCGCCCGCGCCTCATGCGCCTTCAGGGTCAGACGGGCATCGCGGTAACGATCCAGCTTGATATCCTGTGGCATCTGGCCGAACACCGCGAACAGCTCTTCCGCCGCCTCATCCTCCAGCCCGCCGATCGCCCGCTCTCCGGGCTGGAAGCTCTCGCTCCAGGCGTTGTCGGCCAGGATCACCTCATGCCGGTCGAACATCAGGTGGATATAGGTCACATCAGCAACCATCGCGGGCAGCACGCCCGGCAGACCCGCAAGATGCAGGGCGCGGACGAAAACCTCGTCTTCTTCGAACATCAGGCCGACGCGCGGCCCCTCGATCAGCATGCGGTGTTGACGCGATACCATCATGTCGCGGTCGGGCAGGTTCGGGCCAAGCGCATTCTTGCGGATCAGCACCGGCTGAAGCGCCGGGTTGCCGCGCAACTCTGCGCCCGACAATTCCTTGCGCCCGATCCAGCGGATGGGTTGCAAACCGCCGTCGCGGGTATGCACCAGATCACCGACACGCAGCCGTTCTATGGCGCGCAAGCCATAAGCGGTGTCAATCAGCGTGCCGGGGGTAAAGCAGGTGACGATCCCCTCGATATTGCTGAAGGACAGGTTGCCGATCAGGTTGCCCAGCGTGTCGTAATAGTTGACAACACCATTCAGCGGGTTCAGCGGATCACGGACGATGTGATAATTGACCTGACCGCGCAGGTCGAGAATGTCGATACCGCCGCCGCCGTCAATCGTATCGTTGATACTGCCCGAGACAGTATCATTGCCGATGCCACCATTAATATAGTCAAACCCGTCGCCACCCGACAGGACATCGTTGCCATCGCCGCCGTAAAGCTGGTCATTGCCGGCGCCGCCAAAAAGCGAGTCATTGCCAACGCCGCCCGACAGGTTGTCATTTCCCTGCCCACCATCAAGGCTGTCGTCGCCCTCGTCGCCCGACAGACTGTCATTGCCAGCGCCACCAAACAGCGAGTCATTGCCGATCCCGCCGGTGGCCGTATCGTTGCCGTCACCGCCATAGATAAGGTCGTTGCCGTCACCACCCGAGGCGTTGTCATTGCCCGCGCCGCCAGACAGCGTGTCATCGCCGGTTCCGCCCGACAGACTGTCATTGCCGTCACCGCCTGACAGGCTGTCGTTGCCCTCGTCTCCCGACAGACTGTCGTTGCCAAGGCCACCATCCAGCGTGTCGTTGCCGATCCCGCCAGTGGCTGTGTCATCGCCGTCGCCGCCGAAAAGCTGGTCGTTGCCGTCACCGCCATAGGTCAGATCGTTGCCGGCACCACCGTAAAGGGAATCGTCCCCCGTACCGCCCAACAGGCTGTCATTGCCCTCATCGCCCGACAGGCTGTCATTGCCAAGGCCGCCATCAAGCAAGTCATTGCCGATCCCGCCGCTTGCGGTATCGTTGCCATCGCCGCCGAAAAGCTGGTCGTTGCCATCTCCACCATAGGCCAGATCGTTCCCGGTACCGCCGTAAAGGGAATCGTCCCCCGTACCGCCCGACAGGCTGTCATTCCCATCGCCACCCAACAGGCTGTCGTTGCCCTCGTCTCCCGACAGGCTGTCATTGCCAAGGCCACCATCCAACGAGTCATTGCCCGTGCCGCCGAAAAGCTGGTCGTTGCCGTCACCACCATAGGCCAGATCGTTCCCGGTACCGCCGTAAAGGGAATCGTCCCCAGTACCGCCCGACAGGCTGTCATTCCCGTCGCCACCCAACAGGCTGTCGTTGCCCTCGTCTCCCGACAGGCTGTCATTGCCAAGGCCACCATCCAGCGTGTCATTACCTGTACCGCCGCTTGCGGTATCGTTGCCGTCGCCGCCGAAAATCTGGTCGTTGCCCTGATCACCGGTCGCATAGTCATCTCCGCTTCCGGCCAGAATGGTGTCGTTGTCGGCCCCGCCATAGGCGATGTCGTTGCCACCGCCGAGATCCATCGAGTCGTTGCCAGCGCCGCCGTAGAAGATGTTGGTGTAAACGTCGCCCACCAACCCCTGATTATCAAAGCCGATCAGCGTGTCATCAAAAGCCGACCCGATGATGCCATCGACGCCCTGCAACACATCGCCCGTCGCATCGCCACCAGAGGCGGTGTTGGTCGCGAGGTTGACAGATACTGCTGCTGAAGAGGTTGAATAGTCGAGAAAATCCATCCCCTCGCCGCCGGTCAGCGTATCCGCGCCCGCGCCGCCCTGAAGCGTGTCGTCGCCCGCACCAGAGGTGATGGAATCGCGGCCCGCGCCGCCAATGATATAGTTGTTGCCCGCGTCGCCGGTCAGCGTGTCGTTGAAGGCAGAGCCTTCCAGGTTCTCGATCCCGGTCAGCGTATCGCCTGCCGCATCCCCACCCGACCCGCCCCCCCCCAGCGTGACGTTCACGCCAGCGGTCGATCCGGTGTAAAGCGCCCAGTCGGTGCCCGCGCCGCCCGACAGCAGGTCTGCCCCGCTGCCGCCGGTCAGCCGGTCATCACCGTCGCCGCCATAAAGGCTATCGGCCCCCGCGGCACCTGACAGCGTGTCATTGCCTGCACCGCCCGTCAGGGTGTTGGCGTTGGCGTCGCCGGTCAGGCTGTCGTCATAATTGGAGCCGACCAGCGCCTCGACCGCCGACAGCACATCATTGGCCGCCGCCCCGCCTGTGGTGCCTGCGGTCAGGTCAACCGTAACGGCAGCGGTCTCGGCGCTGAAATCAACCGTATCGTTGCCGGTCCCGCCATAGAAACTGTCCGCCCCACCGCCGCCCACGAACGAGTCATTGCCCGCGCCGCCATAAAGCGCGTTTGCAGCACTGTCCCCGATCAGCGTGTCTTGGCTGCCAGAGCCGATGATCCCCTCGAACCCCAGGATCGTATCGCCCGCCGCATCGCCAGAGCTGACGGTGCCTGTCGCCAGATTGACCGAAACCCCGGATGTCGAGGTGGAATAGTCAAGAATGTCGAACCCGTCACCGCCATACAGCAGGTCCGATCCGGCACCGCCCGACAGCGTGTCGTTGCCATCGCCGCCGTCCAACGTATCGGCTCCGGCCCCACCAACCAGCGAGTCGCTTCCGCCGCCGCCTGTCAGCAGGTTGGCGTTGGCATCGCCAGTCAGCGTGTCATTAAAGGCAGAGCCGGTCAGGTTCTCAATCTGGCTGAACGTGTCGCCAGAGGCATCGCCCACCGTGCCGGTGCCAGAGGTAAGGCTGGCCGCGACGCCCGATGTGGCATCGCTATAATCCGCCGTATCGGTGCCCGATCCGCCGAACAGGCTGTCTGCACCCGTGCCGCCGATCAGAACATCGTTGTCATTGCCACCATATAGCCGATCAACGCCCGCGCCGCCCCACAGGGTATCTGCCCCGGCATTGCCGGTCAGGCTGTCATTGCCGGTGCCGCCCCACAGCTCGTTATCGCCGCCGTCGCCGGTCAGCGTGTCATTGTAGATCGAGCCGAGCAGGTTCTCGATTCCGGTCAGGCTGTCACCGGTTGCATCGCCGCCAATGCCGATCACGCCATTGACAGTGACGTTTACCGCAGCCGTAGAGGTCGAATAATCGGCGGTATCGATACCCGCGCCGCCATCAAGCGTATCAATCCCCGCCCCGCCTTGCAGCAGGTCGTTGCCGTCGCCGCCATTCAGCCGGTCGGCCCCGCCGCCGCCATAAAGGCTGTCATCGCCCGCAAGGCCGTTCAGCGTATCCGCCGCACTGCCAGACGTCAGCGAGTCATTGCCGCTGGTCCCATTGATGGTCGCCACGGATCTGCCTGTCTGATGTCGGCCCTGGTCTTTGCCTGGGTCCGATCGTTTCTGCTCAATCTCAGCCTAGCGGGGGAATTGGGGCCAAAACATGGCAAAAGAGGCAAAGACGCCACAATCTGCCCGAAACTGTGCCAATCCGGCATCATCAGGCAAGAGGCGCACCTATCTGCCCCTACGGAAAGGGCATCTGGATTTACAGGTGTAAAGACCGAAAGACCTCACGCACGTCACACGGGAATGTGTTTTACACATAACATATATTTCAATATCTTAACTGAAAATCGATAATTACTTTTCAGAAAAAAATCGGTTTGTAAACGAATTGACAAAGAAACCTCTGGACAGGGCCACCCCCCCTTCGCTTACTGGCGGCAAGATCGCGGCCTTGCCTGTTTGGTGCCACGATTCCGGTTTCCGGGGGAGCGGGGGCCGAAGAATTCAGGGAGGATTGCATGTCAGACGGTTCCGTTTTCGGTGTTTACCCGCCATCACCAGAGTTTGCCGAAAACGCCCATGTTGATGGCGCGCGCTATGCGGTGATGTACAAGGACTCGGTCGAGACACCCGATGCCTTCTGGGGCCGTGAAGGCCAGCGGATCGACTGGATCAAGCCCTATACCAAAGTCAAGAACACCAATTTCAACTTTGGCGAAGTTGACATCAAATGGTTCGAGGATGGCACGCTGAACGTGTCTGCCAACTGCATCGACCGCCATATGATCACCCGCGCCGACCAGACCGCGATCATCTGGGAACCCGATGATCCCAAAACTCCGGCCCGCCACATCACCTATCGCGAATTGCTGGAGCAGACCTGCCGCATGGCCAATGTGCTGAAGGCACAGGGCGTGAAAAAGGGCGACCGGGTTGTTCTGTATCTGCCGATGATCCCGGAAGCGGCCTATGCCATGCTGGCCTGCGCCCGGATCGGGGCGATCCATTCCATCGTGTTCGGCGGCTTTTCCCCTGATGCCTTGGCCAACCGGATCAACGATTCCGAGGCGCAGGTGGTGATCACAGCCGATTTCGCCCCGCGCGGCGGCAAGAAGACGGCGCTGAAGGCCAACACCGATGCCGCCCTTCTGCACTGCAGCGACAAGGTGAAATGTCTGGTGGTCAAGCACACCGGCGATCAGACCACCTGGGTCGATGGCCGCGACATTGACCTGACCGCGGCAATGGCCGATGCCAAACCCTATTGCGCCTATACAGAAGTTGGCGCCGAAGACCCGCTGTTTATCCTTTACACCTCGGGTTCCACCGGCAAGCCGAAGGGGGTGGTGCATACCTCGGGCGGCTATCTGGTCTATGCCGCGATGACCCACCAGATCACCTTCGATTACCATGACGGCGATGTATTCTGGTGTACCGCCGATGTCGGCTGGGTCACTGGCCACAGCTATATCGTCTATGGTCCCTTGGCCAATGGCGCGACCACGATCATGTTCGAAGGCGTGCCGACCTTCCCCGATGCGGGCCGGTTCTGGGAAGTGATCGCCAAGCACAAGGTGACGCAGTTCTACACCGCCCCGACCGCCATTCGCAGCCTGATGGGGCTGGGGCCGGAATGGGTGGAAAAGCACGACCTTTCCAGCCTGAAGCTGCTGGGATCGGTCGGCGAGCCGATCAACCCCGAGGCGTGGAACTGGTACAACACCCATGTCGGCAAAGGGAAATGCCCGATCGTCGATACCTTCTGGCAGACCGAAACCGGCGGCCACATGCTGACACCCCTGCCCGGCGCGATCCCGACCAAGCCCGGTTCGGCCACCAAGCCGTTTTTTGGTGTGAAGCCCGTGGTGCTGGATGCCGCTTCAGCGGCGGTAATGGAAGAGACCGAAACCGAAGGCGTTCTGTGCATCGCCGATAGCTGGCCCGGCCAGATGCGCACCGTCTGGGGCGACCATGAGCGGTTTCAGGAAACCTATTTCCAGCAATACAAGGGTTACTATTTCACGGGCGACGGCTGCCGCCGCGATGCGGACGGCTATTACTGGATCACGGGTCGCGTTGATGACGTGATCAACGTCTCGGGCCACCGGATGGGCACGGCAGAGGTGGAATCCGCGCTGGTCGCGCATCCCAAGGTCGCCGAAAGCGCGGTGGTGGGTTATCCGCACGACATCAAGGGCCAGGGCATCTATGCCTATGTCACCCTGATGAAGGGCGAAGAGCCGACCGACGCCCTGCGCAAAGAACTGGAGGCTTGGGTCCGCACCGAAATCGGCCCCATCGCCAAGCCCGATCTGATCCAATGGGCCCCCGGCCTGCCGAAAACCCGTTCGGGCAAGATCATGCGCCGCATCCTGCGCAAGATCGCCGAGAATGACTTTGGTGCCCTGGGCGACACCTCGACGCTGGCCGATCCTTCGGTGGTCGAAGACCTGATCGCCAACCGCATGAACAGGGTCTGATCCATGGCATCCCCCGCCCCCGTCCTGATCCTTCTTGGCCCACCCGGTGCCGGCAAAGGCACGCAGGCCCGGATGCTGGAAGAGGACTTCGGTCTGATCCAGCTTTCGACCGGCGACATGCTGCGCGCGGCGGTGGCACAGGGCACCGAGGCGGGCAGTGCTGCCAAGGCTGTGATGGCGGCGGGTGGTCTGGTGTCCGATGACATCGTGCTGGCGATCCTGCGCGACCGCATGGCCCAGCCTGATACCGCCAAGGGCATCATCCTTGACGGTTTTCCTCGTACCGCAGGCCAGGCCGCCGCACTGGACAGCCTGCTGGCTGCCAAGGGTCAGAAGGTGACAGCGGCCATCAGCCTTGAGGTTGATGACGAGGCGATGGTGGGCCGGGTTTCGGGCCGCTTTACCTGCGGCACCTGTGGCGAAGGCTATCACGACCAGTTCAAGCAACCTGCCCATGCAGGCACTTGCGACAAATGCGGCGGCTCGGACTTCAAGCGCCGGGCCGACGACAATGCCGAAACGGTGCGCGAAAGGCTCAAGGCCTATCACGCCCAGACGGCACCCCTGATCGCCTATTACGACGGCAAGGGCGTGTTGGAACGGATCGACGCGATGGCAGACATCGGCGCGGTTCGCAGCACGCTTGGCCGCATCGTGATGGGCGTTTCAGCCTGAGGGACGGCTGCGTCCGGCAGGAGGGCCGGGCGTGGAGGAAGGGAGAGAGATCAGCCAGAACGGCACGCTGCCGAACCCGTCCGCTTGGCCGGGAACAGCCGAGGTTTGCCCGCACAGACGCTGATCGTGACAGTCCCGGCGACAAGCCGGAAACATGGAGGAGGCCACATGGCATATACTGCACCCGACGCCAGCACCCGCTCGCGTCCCATGACGGCGGAAGAGAGGAAGGTCATTATCGCCTCCTCTGCCGGCACCGTTTTCGAATGGTATGACTTCTACCTTTACGGCTCGCTTGCCGCGATCATCGGGGCACAGTTCTTCACCCCCTTCCCCGAAGCCACCCGCAACATCTTTGCGCTGCTGGCCTTTGCCGCGGGCTTTCTGGTGCGTCCGTTCGGCGCGCTGGTCTTTGGCTCGCTGGGGGATCTGATCGGTCGCAAGTATACCTTCCTTGCGACCATCCTGATCATGGGTCTGTCCACCTTCCTCGTGGGCCTGCTGCCCGGCTATCAAAGCTGGGGCATTGCTGCCCCGTTTATCCTGATCGGCCTGCGCATGTTGCAGGGTCTTGCCCTTGGTGGCGAATACGGCGGGGCGGCGACCTATGTGGCCGAACACGCGCCGCAAAATCAGCGCGGCTATTTCACTTCGTTCATCCAGACCACGGCGACCCTGGGTCTGCTGCTGTCGCTGGTGATCATTCTGCTGTGCCAAGGCTACATCAACGGCCATTACCCGACCGTGCCGCAATTCGGCCTGGACGGTGCGGCGCTTTTGGATGCCAAGACCGGCGAACAGGTAATGCTGGAGCCGTGGAAAGCCTGGGGCTGGCGCATCCCGTTCCTGGGGTCGATCTTCCTGCTGCTGATCTCGCTCTATATCCGCGTGACGATGAACGAATCCCCCGCCTTCAAGAAGATGAAGGAAGAGGGTGCCGCCTCGAAAGCGCCGCTGCGCGAAGCCTTCGGTCAGTGGAAAAACGCCAAATTCGCCGTCATCGCCCTGCTGGGTCTGACTGCGGGTCAAGCCGTCGTCTGGTATTCGGGCCAATTCTACGCCCTGTTCTTCCTGCAATCCGTCGTCAAGGTTGACAGCTTTTCGGCCAACGTCTTCGTGGCGTGGTCGCTGATCCTGGGCACCTATGGCTTCATCTTCTTCGGCCGCCTGTCGGACCGCATCGGCCGCAAGCCGATCATCCTGGCCGGTTGCCTGATTGCGGCAATCACCTACTTCCCGGTCTTCCACTTCCTGACCAAGACCGCGAACCCGGCCCTTTATGCCGCGCAACAGACCCAGATCGTCGTGACCGCCGATCCGGCCGACTGCTCGTTCCAGTTCAACCCGGTGGGCACCGCGAAGTTCACGCACAGCTGCGACGTGCTGAAGGCCGCGCTGAACAAGGCTTCGGCCAATTCCGAAACCGTGGCCGCCCCAGCTGGCACCATCGCCAGCGTCAAGGTCGGTGAAACGGTTGTGTCGTCTTATGACGCAGGTGCCAATGCCAAGGCGATTGCCGAAGCCAAGGCCGCGCTGGAAACCGCCAAGGCGGGCACCGATCAGGCTGCCACCGATGCGGCGCAAGCCGCGCTTGACAGCGCCAATGGCGTGAAGACCGGCTTTGAAAAAGGCTTGGCCGACGCGCTGGCCGCTGCGGGTTACCCGGTTGCAGTGGACAAGGCCGAAGGCATTGCCAAGGCTGCGAACTTCCTTGACATCTTCTCCGGCCAGAAGCTGACGATCATCGCGATCCTCACCTATCTGATCATCCTGGTGACGATGGTATACGGCCCGATTGCGGCCATGCTGGTTGAGCTGTTCCCGACCCGCATCCGCTATTCCGGCATGTCGCTGCCCTACCACATCGGCAACGGCTGGTTCGGGGGCCTGCTGCCCGCGACGGCGCTGGCGATCTCTGCCCAGACCGGCAACATCTATTCCGGTCTGTGGTATGCCATCGTCATCGCCATGATGACCGTTGTGATCGGCACGATCTTTGTGCCGGGCGACACCCACAAGAAAAACATCTTCGCCGAATAAGGCCGAAGACACGCACAGGATCGGGCCGGGGTGGCGACACCCCGGCCCGTTTCATTTTCAGCGGCGCAGGCGCTGCCACAGCGTCCAGACGCCCAGCACAACCGCCAGCAACACGATGTTGGCCAGAATGCCCACGCCGATCTCGGTCGGCATCGGGGCCTTGGGGGCGCCCGATACCCGCGTGACCGGGATGACCACGGCCACGAACACCGCCCCGATGGCCAGCGGCGTCCAGATGCCGGTGTTGGCGCGGGTGCGCAGCATGGTGATGAACAGGGCGATCAACAGGCCGATGCGAAACGGCTCGGTCAGTTGTGATTGAAACAGCGCGATCAGATCGGTTGGCTGGGGCATTGGTCCTCCGGGTTTGCCTATCTGATAGCGGTTGCCGCCATTTCGGTCCACCATCGCCACGATTTTCCGGCAAGGGGGTGGTGACGATTGCCGCCGATTGCCCTATTTGCAGGGCGATGCGACCCGATGGAGACAGCATGAAGGATCTGACCCCCGACACATTCCGCGCGGCCATGCGGGCCATTGTCGGGAATTGCGCCATTCTGACGGTAGGTCAGGGGGATGAGGCGAATGGTCTTGTGGTCACCTCTGCCGTATCGCTGTCGGCCGAACCGCCGATGGTGCTGGTCTGCATCAATCGCAGTTCCTCGGCCCATCCGTTGCTGACGCGCTATCCGTTCTTTGGCCTGTCGTCGCTGGGTGCCGCACAACAGGCGGTGGCAGAGCGGTTTTCTGGCCGCACCGGCGCGCAGGGACCGGCGCGCTATGACGGGGCCGAATGGGAAACCGCCGTTACCGGGGCGCGCCTGCTGAACGGGGCCGCCGCCGCCTTTGACTGCGAGGTGGAAGACATGATCGACAAGGCCACCCATACCATCGTTGTGGGCCATGTCCGCGCCACCCGCATCACCGCAGGCGTCGGCGCGCTGACCTATTGGCACGGCGGCTATCGGCCCGTGCAGGACTGATCCACGGCTGGGATCAGCCCTTGGCCCCCTGCCCGCGCGCATAGATGTCATCATAGCGCACGATGTCATCTTCGCCCAGGTAACTGCCGGTCTGCACCTCGATCAGAACCATCGGCACGCGGCCGGGGTTTTCCATCCGATGCTTGGCCCCCAGCGGAATATAGACCGACTGGTTTTCACCCAGCACCTGCACCGTGTCATCAATCGTCACCCGCGCAGTGCCGGATACCACGATCCAGTGTTCGGAGCGGTGGAAATGGCTTTGCAGCGACAAAGATGCGCCGGGATGCACCACGATGCGCTTGACCTGAAAGCGGTCGGCAAGGGCCAGCGTTTCAAACCAGCCCCAGGGACGGTGATCGCGCGGAAAAGCCTCGGCCTGTTTGGCACCCTTGGCGCGCAGCACCTCGACCGCACGTTTTACATCCTGCGCGCGGCTGCGGTCGGCGACCAGAACCGCGTCATTCATCGCCACGGCGACGATGTTCTTCAGCCCGATGCCAACCAGCTCTACCCCGTCGCTGTCCGACCGCAGCAGCGTATCGGCGCAATCGATCGCCGTCACCGCGCCAGAAGTGCTGACGCCATTGGCATCCGCCCCCATTTCACGCGCCACCGCATCCCAGCCGCCCAGATCATTCCAGCCCTCGGCAAAGGCCACGACCGACAGGTTCGCTGCCCGCTCCATCACCGCATAATCGACCGAGATTGACGGTGCCTTGGCCCAGGCCCCGGCGTCCAGCCGCAAAAAGCCAAGGTCGGCACGGGCCAGTTCAATCGATTGCTTAATTGGTATCAGCATCTCGGGCGCATGGGCCTGAAACGCCGCCAGCATGGTTTTCGCGCTGAACAGGAAGATCCCGGCGTTCCACAAATAGGTTCCGGCCTGCAACATGTCCTGCGCGCGCGCAGCATCGGGCTTTTCGACAAAGCGGCGCAGCGCCACCGGGTCTGCCGCCGCCGGGCTGGCCAGTTCCAGCCAGCCATAGCCGGTTTCGGCATGGGTCGGCGCGATGCCAAAGGTGACAATCTGCCCCGCCTGCGCCGCGGGCACGCCGCGCTGCACAGCGGCGCAAAAGGCATCCGGGTTGTCGATGGCATGATCCGACGGCGCAACAAGGATCAGCGCATCGGGGTCGCTTGCGGCGATGCGCAGGGTGGCGGCCAGCACGGCGGGGGCGGTGTTGCGCCCCTCCGGCTCGATCAGGATGGCACCGGGATCTACCCCGGCCTCCAGCAATTGCTCGGTCACGATAAAGCGGAAATCAGAGCCGGTGACGACGACCGGCGGCGCAAAGCCCGCGCCCGAAAGCCTGCGGGCAGAGGCGACAAACAGGCTGTCCGCGCCCGTCAGATGCACGAACTGCTTGGGATAGCTTTTCCGCGACAGAGGCCACAGCCGGGTGCCCGAACCACCACACAACAGAACCGGAGTAATCATTATTCTCATCCCAAAATGTCGGGGCCAGCTTGTGCCAGATTTGCCCGTCGGGGCAAGAGGTTCAGGCAGGGTCTGGCGGAAACTCTGCCGCCAAAAGCGCAAAGGCCCGCCCCATCAGGCCCTGCGCGGCGGCGGAGGTTTCAGCCTCGGCATAGATGCGGAACTCTGGCGCATTGCCCGACGGGCGCAGATGCAACACCCGGCCAGAGGCCAGCGTAACCCGCAAACCATCGGTCAGGTCGGTCGCCACCGCGCGTTCCTCCAGCCAGGCCAGCAGGGCGGCAAGGTCGGGCGGGCTGCCGATCAACCGCGCCAGCAGGGCCGCCGCCGCTTCGGTCGGGGTGTTTTCCAGCCGGTCGGCGGCGGTAAAACGTGCCGGTTCCTGTGCCACGCGGGCCGCAACACCGCCCGCGCGGCGCGCTTCGGTCAGGGTGGCGATCAGGGGCAGCAGGCTGTCGCGTGTGGCAAGGGGCGGCAGCAGACCGGCTGGCCCCTGCGCGGCAAAGCCCAGCAAAAAGCCGCCGTTCGCCTCGTATCCGACCACGCGCCCCCCCGCCGCCGCCATTCCGGCAATCACGAAAGGAGAGCCGATTTTCGTGCGATCAACGCGGGCAAAATGCCTCGACGCCTCGGCCCCGCTGTTCGAGCTGACCGGGGTCACCACCACCCCTGCCCCCAGCGCCGCCGCCGTGATCTGGCCCAGCACATCGCCCGGCACCACCTGCCCCGCCGCATCGGCCAGCAAAGGCCGGTCGCCATCGCCATCGGTCGAGATCAGCGCATCCAGCCGGTGTTCAGCAACCCAAGCCGCAATCGCGGTCCGCGCCTCGGGGGCGACAGCCTCGGTATCGACGGGGATGAAATGGTCCGACCTGCCCACTTCTATCGCCTTGGCCCCAAGGGCCGTCAGCACCTGACCCAGCAGATCGCGGCTGACGGCGCTATGCGCCCAGACGCCGATGCGCAACCCGCGCAGGGCATCGGGGCCAAAGGCAGTGACATAGCGCGCGACCCACACGGCCCCTGCCGTGGTGTCGGTGGCCATCCCTGCCGCTTTGCCTGCGGCGGGGCGGCCAAGGTTTGCCAGAATCGCCGCCTCATCGCTTTTGGCAATTTCGCCGCTGGGCAGGTAGAATTTCAGCCCGTTGCGATCTGCCGGAATGTGGCTGCCCGTCACCATCACCGCCGCCGCCCCCGCCTGCATGGCGGCAAGGGCCAGCGCGGGTGTGGGCACAGCACCGCAATCGGTGACCGCGACACCTTCGGCCCGCGCCGCCTTGGCCACCGCAGCCGCCAGCGCGGGGGATGAGGGGCGCAGATCGCGCCCGATCCACAGCCCCGTTCCCACCGGACATGCCGCCATAAAGGCGCGGACATGATCGGCCACCAGATCATCCGTCAGCTCCACCACCAGACCGCGCAGGCCGCTTGTTCCAAATTTCGGGGCCATGGCTTCTCCTTTGTTGTTACGGGCGACATTGCCAGCGTGCTGGACAAGAGACAACCACACCCCGACGAATCGGGCGAACCTTGACGTCCTTAGCACCCGCCTGGCGCATTCCACTGATACGGACGCTGCGCTGCGGCGGTCAGATCTGCTCACGCCTCCGACGCAACCCATTGCTTTTGCATATCTCGGCCAAGGCTTTTCTCGCCGCAGTGCGGCTGGAAAGCCATCTTGCATATAATACTACTTTTGCTAGCCTGACCTCGCCACGTTGAGGAGCGTGGCCAATTTCCACGGGAGGAAACATGGCTATCATCACGAAACTCGCGCTTGGCGCGGGGCTGGCAGCACTTTTGTCCACGGCTGCCCATGCCGACCTGACCGGCAAAGTCATCGGCTTTTCGCAGATCGGATCGGAATCGGGCTGGCGCGCGGCGGAAACCTCGGTCACGAAATCCGAGGCGGAAAAGCGCGGCATCGACCTGAAATTCGCCGATGCCCAGCAAAAACAGGAAAACCAGATCAAGGCCATTCGCGGCTTTATCGCCCAGGGCGTCGATGCCATTCTGGTCGCCCCCGTCGTTTCGACCGGCTGGGATGAGGTGCTGGGCGAGGCCAAGGAAGCCAATATCCCCGTCGTTCTGCTGGACCGGGGCGTTGATGCCAGCGCCGATCTGTACCTGACGGGCGTCGCCTCGGATCAGGTCAAGGAAGGGGCTGTTGCGGGCAAGTGGCTGATTGATACCGTGGCTGGCAAGGATTGCAGCGTGGTCGAACTGGAGGGCACTGTCGGTTCCTCTCCCGCGATCAACCGCAAGAAGGGCTTTGATGATGCGGTGGGGGCCACGGCGAATATCAAGGTCATCCGCAGCCAGACCGGCGATTTTACCCGCGCCAAGGGCAAAGAGGTGATGGAAGGCTTCCTGAAAGCTGAAGGCGGCGGCAAGGGCATTTGCGCGGTTTACGCCCATAACGACGATATGGCCGTGGGGGCCATTCAGGCCATCAAGGATGCGGGCCTGAAACCGGGCAGCGACATTCTGGTGGTATCGATCGACGGCGTGCCGGACATCTTCTCGGCCATGGTCGCGGGCGAGGCGAATGCGACGGTTGAACTGACGCCCAACATGGCAGGCCCGGCCTTTGATGCGCTGGATGCCTATCTGAACGGCGGCACCGCGCCGGAAAAGGCCATCATCACGGAATCGAAGCTGTTCACCCAGGCCGACGATCCGCAGGGCGAATATGACCGCCGCAAGGGTCTGGGCTACTGATACCCATCGCCGGGGCCGGACCACCGGCCCCGGATTGCTTTTTGAACCGCCCCGGCGTGAACTGATGGGCGGAGGAAACCGGAAGATCGGGGGGATCGGGCGATGACGGCACAAGACGCAGAGGCGCTGCTGGAGGCGCGGGGCATCGTCAAGATCTTTGGCCAGCACCGCGCGCTGGACGATGTGAGCTTTGCCCTGCGCGCGGGCGAGGTGCATGCCTTGCTGGGCGAAAACGGCGCGGGCAAATCGACCCTGATCAAGATATTGACCGGCGCCTATCGCCCGGATGGCGGCGAGGTGCGGCTGCAAGGCGCGCCGGTTTCGTTCCGCGACCCGCTGCACGCCCAAAGCCACGGCATCGGCACGGTTTACCAAGAGGTCAACCTGCTGCCAAACCGCTCGGTCGCGGAAAACCTGTTTCTGGGCCATCAGCCCACCCGCTGGGGGCTGGTGCGCCGCAAGGAAATCGAGGCGCGGGCGCGGAATATTCTGGTGACCTATGGGCTGGATATCGATGTGCGCGAGGAGCTGTCCTCGTTCTCGGTCGCGGTCCAGCAGATCGTCGCGATTGCCCGCGCGGTCGAACTGTCGGGCAAGGTGCTGGTGCTGGACGAACCCACCGCCAGCCTTGACCGCAACGAGGTGGACCGCCTGTTCGACGTGATCCGCAGCCTCAAGGCGCGGGGGCTGGGCATCATCTTCATCACCCATTTTCTGGATCAGGTCTTTGCGCTGGCCGACCGGGTGACGATCTTGCGCAATGGCCGCAAGATCGCGACCCACGCGCTGACCGAGGTCAACACCACCGATGTTGTCCGCATGATGCTGGGCAAGGATGTGGCGTTCGATCATCACCTGACCGGGCTTGCCGGGGCCACCCATGGCGCGCCTTGCGTCCGCTTTGCCGGTCTGGGCCGCAAGGGCAGCGTCGCCCCCTTTACGCTGGATGTGCATGAGGGCGAGGTGGTGGGCGTGGCCGGCTTGTTGGGGTCTGGCCGGACCGAGATGGCGCGGCTGATGTTCGGCATCGATCTCGCAGACAGCGGCCAGATCACGGTCGATGGCAAGCCCGCAACCATCCGCAACCCGGCGCAGGCCGTGGCGGCCGGTTTCGGCTTTTGCCCCGAGGACCGCAAGCTTGACGGTATTTTCGGCGAATTGTCGGTGCGCGAGAATATCATCATCGCGTTGCAGGCCAAGCTGGGCTGGTTCCGCGCCCTGAACCGCGAAGACCAGATCGACCTTGCCGGGCGCTATGCAGATGCGCTGGATATCCGTGCCGCCAACCATGACATGCCGGTGAAATTGCTGTCGGGCGGCAATCAGCAAAAGGTCATTCTGGCGCGCTGGCTGGCGATTGACCCCAGTTTTCTGATCCTCGACGAACCCACGCGCGGCATCGATGTGGGGGCCCATGCCGAAATTGTACGCACCATCAACCGTTTGCGAGAGGAGGGGCTGGGCCTGTTCGTCATCTCCTCCGAACTGGATGAGGTGGTGGCCTATTCCAACCGCGTCGTCGTCATGCGCGACCGCCAGATGGTGGCAGAACTGACCGGGGCCGATGTGGCGCCCGACCGCATCGTGCAGGCCATCGCCGGAACGCCTGTATTGCCGGTTTCCGCAGTGGCAGAGGTGGCCCCATGACCCGCCCCACCGCCCAGATCCACCCCGCCCCGCAGCCCCCTGCCCTGCGTCACCGCAGCGTGACGGCGGCGCTGTTGCGGCCACAATTCCTGGCGCTGTTGGTACTTCTGGCGATCAACTGGCTGCTGTTTCCCGGCTTTTTCACCACCACCTGGCAGGATGGCCGCCTGTTCGGCAGCCTGATCGACGTGCTGAACCGCGGCACACCTGTGGCGATTCTGGCCATCGGCATGACGGCGGTCATCGCCACCAAGGGCGTTGACCTGTCGGTTGGCGCGGTGATGGCGATTGCCGGGGCCACGGCAGCGGTGATGGTGACCGGCGGCCATTCCGCCGTGCTGGCGGTTGCCGCGGCTTTGGCCACGGGCCTTTTGTGCGGGCTGTGGAATGGCCTTTTGGTGACCACATTGTCCATTCAGCCGATCATCGCCACCCTTGTGCTGATGGTGGCGGGGCGGGGCCTTGCGCAACTGATCACCGAGGGCAGCATTGTCACCTTTACCGACCCGGTGCTGATTTTCATCGGCACGGGCGCGGTTGCAGGTCTGCCGACGCCAGTGGTGGTGTTGATCGCGCTGACGATCCTGACCACGCTGGCGGTGCGGCGCACCGCGCTGGGATTGTTGATCGAGGCGGTGGGCATCAACCGCTCTGCCGCGCGGTTCGCGGGCATCAAGGCCAGCGCGCTTTTGCTGGTGGTTTATGCCTTTGCCGGCCTGTGCGCGGCGCTGGCCGGGCTGATCGTGGCGGGTGACATTCGCGGGGCCGACGCCAACAACGCGGGCCTGTGGCTGGAGCTGGATGCGATTCTGGCGGTGGTGGTGGGGGGCACCTCGCTGTTGGGCGGGCGGTTTTCCATTCCGATGTCGGTGGTGGGGGCGATGATCATTCAGGCGATGAACACCGGCATCCTGATTTCCGGCTTTTCGCCCCAGTTCAATCTGGTGGTCAAATCTGCCGTCATCATCCTGATTCTGGTGCTGCAATCGCCCTTTGCCGCCAACCTTTTGCAGCGCCGCCACCTGAAGGCCCCACCCAAAGCCCAAGAAGGAGACCGCGCATGAACCGCTCGCTTCGTCCGCTGGTGGCAACGGCCGCGATTTTCCTGCTGGCCTATATGGTTGCGGTGGCCCAATTCCCGGCCATGGCCTCAACCCGCGTTCTGGGGAACTTTCTGACCGACAATGCCTTTTTGGGCATCGCGGCGGTGGGGATGACCTTTGTCATCCTGTCGGGCGGAATTGACCTGTCGGTCGGTGCTGTGATCGGCTTCACCACCGTGCTGATCGCGGTTCTGGTCATGTGGGCAGGGCTGCACCCCCTGCTGGCCTTTGCCATAGCCCTGATCGTGGCGGCGCTGTTCGGCGCGGGCATGGGGGCGGCGATCTATTATCTGCGGGTGCCCAGCTTTATCGTCACGCTGGCCGGGATGTTCCTTGCACGGGGTGCTGCCTCGGTGCTGTCGCCCGACAGCATTGGCATCAAGCACAGCTTTTATACTACCGTATCCAAGTCTTACCTGCTGATGCCGGGTGGGGGGCGGCTGTCTGTGGTGGGCATCATGATGCTGCTGGTCTTCCTCGCCGGGATCGTCATTGCCCACCGCACCCGGTTCGGGTCGTATGTCTATGCGCTGGGCGGGTCGGAAACCTCTGCCGCGCTGATGGGGGTGCCGGTGGCGCGGACCACGATCCTGATCTACACGCTGTCCTCAACGCTTGCGGGCCTCGCCGGGGTGGTGTTTTCGCTTTACACCTCGGCCGGGTATTCGCTGAACGCGCTGGGGGTGGAACTGGATGCGATTGCCGCCGTGGTGATCGGCGGCACGCTGCTGACGGGGGGCTACGGGCTGGTTGCGGGCACCTTCATTGGCGTGATGCTGCAAGGGCTGGTGCAGACCTACATCGTCTTTGACGGCACCTTGTCCAGTTGGTGGACCAAGATTGTCATCGGGGCGCTTTTGTTTATGTTCATTCTGCTTCAGCGGCTTTTGCACTCTGCCGCCCCCCGCCGCAGAAAGAGACTTTGGACCGCATGAGATGAGCGAACCCGGAAGCCTTATCCGAACGCTCTCCGGGCGGCAGGCGGCAAGAAACTACCATTCTTACGTCATAAACGAGGTCGGCGCGGCCATCGTCGGCGGGGCCATGGCGGTGGGGTCGATCCTGCCCGGCGATGCCGAGATGATGGAGCGGTTCGGCGTGTCGCGCACCGTGCTGCGCGAGGCGCTGAAGACGCTGGAGGCGAAGGGGCTGGTCGAGGCGCGGGCCAAGGTGGGCACCCGCGTTCTGCCGCAGGCGCGCTGGAACCTGTTTGACCGTCAGGTGCTGCTGTGGGTGCTGGAAAGTGGCCCCTCGCCCGCCTTTCTGGACAGCTTTGGCATCGTGCGCCGCAGTTTGCAGTTAGAGGCGGCAGGGCTGGCGGCCCGGCACCGAGAGGCCGAACACATCCGACTTTTGCGCTATTGGCAGACCCAGCGGCAGGTGATGAGCCACCAGCCCGAACCCTTTGCCATGGCCGAGTTCGAGCTGTTCCGCGTGATCTGCGAGGCGTCGGCCAATCCTTTCATCCGCGCCGCCTCTGGTCTGGTTGAATTTGGCGTGGCGATCGACATCGGCGCGCGGCTGACGGCGGGCCTTGCGCCGGCCCAGGGGCTCGCGCCCCGCGATGCCACCGAACATCTGGCCCTGATGACCGCATTGGAGGCGGGCGAACCGCAGGCCGCGCGCGCCGCGATGCAGGCGTTGCTGGATCGGGCGTTGCTGGATCGGGCAGCGGAAGATCAGCCCCCCGCGACCGGCGCAATCTGAACCCGCGTGCCCCATTCGGCGCATTTCAGCGCCAGTTCGGGCGGCAAGGGCAGATCGGTATAAAGCGCCGTCAGTTCGGACAGCGAGGCAAGGCGCGCGGGCGCGGGCCGGTCCAACTTGGAATGATCGCACACCAGAAAGCTTTTGCGCGCCTGCCGCAGAATGGCCTTTGACACCCGCACTTCCTGCAAATCATAGTCCAACAAATCGCCGTCCCGGTCCAAAGCAGAGGCGCCGATGATCGCGTAATCCACCTTGAACTGTTCAAAGAACTGGGTGGTCAACTCGCCCACCAACCCGCCATCAGACCGGCGCAGCGCGCCCCCGGCCACCATCACCTCGCACCCCGGATTGTCGGCCAGAATGTTCGCCACGTTCATGTTGTTGGTGATGACAGTGATGTTCCTGTGGTGCAAAAGCTCTCGGGCGACCGCCTCGGTCGTGGTGCCAAGGTTCAGAATCAACGAACAGTTTTCGGGAATATCCGCGGCACAGGCGCGGGCGATGGCGGATTTGGCATCCTCGTTCATCCGGCGGCGCTGTTCATAGCCAAGGTTCGTGGCCCCCGTGCGCGGCACCGCCCCGCCATGCACCCGGTCCACCAACCCCAGATCGGCCAATTCGGTCAGATCGCGGCGGATGGTCTGCAAGGTCACGTCAAAGCGCCCGGCCAGATCCTCGACCACAACGCGGCCTTCCTTGCGCGTGATCTCCAGAATCTCGCTTTGACGGAAGCTGAGCGCCATGCCCCGTTCCTTTCGTTTCGTATCATGTTCGTATCACTTTCGCGGATGCGCCCGCTTCGCGCAAGCGGGCTGCCTTGCAGATGCAGCACGATCACAAAGCAGCCGCAGCACATACAAGAACATATCCGCATATTGTTACCGCTATCTCTTTGACAACACAGCCAATATTTCACGCTGTAGGTGCGAAATGGAAAAACTCGCGCAAAAAGGAAAAACTATATTGCCAAAACGAACATCACGAAGCATTGTTTTGGCGTCAGGGGAGGACATCGCGTGGAAGAGAAGGCACGGCCATCAACCGTCGATCTTTTCATCATCGGCGGCGGCATCAACGGCTGTGGGATTGCCCGCGATGCCGTGGGCCGGGGGCTATCGGTCGCGTTGGCCGAACAGGGCGATCTGGCACAGGCGACCTCTTCCGCTTCGACGAAACTGTTCCACGGCGGGCTGCGCTATCTGGAATATTTCGAATTCCGTCTGGTGCGCGAGGCGCTGGAGGAACGCGAAACCCTGTTGGCCGCCATGCCGCATATCAGTTGGCCGATGCGCTTTGTGCTGCCCTATCACCCCGACATGCGGTTCGAAGGCGAAACGCCAACCGGCAAGCTGCTGGCACGAACGATGCCATGGATGAAGGGCCGCCGCCCGGCCTGGCTGATCCGGCTTGGCCTGTTCCTGTACGACACGCTGGGGGGCCGCAAGATCCTGCCTGCCACCCGGTCGCTGGACCTTGCAACCGATCCGGCGGGCAAGGCGCTGCAAAGCCGGTTCCGCAAGGCCTATGAATATTCCGACTGCTGGGTGCAGGATTCGCGGCTGGTCGCGCTGAACGCCCGCGACGCCGCCGAACGCGGCGCGCGGGTGATGACGCGCACCCGTGTCATACATGCCGAGCGGCAGGGCGATGGCTGGCTGGTGCAATGCGAAGGCCCCGATGGCCTGCGGAGCTACCACGCCCGCGCGCTGGTGAATGCAGGGGGGCCGTGGGTCGAGGATGTGATCCGCAACGTCGCCCGCATCAATTCAACCGAAGGTGTACGGCTGGTGCGTGGCAGCCATATCGTGACCCGCAAACTTTATGACCACGACCGCTGCTATTTCTTCCAAGGAGAAGATGGCCGCATCATCTTTGCCATTCCGTACGAGCAGGATTTCACCCTGATCGGCACCACCGACAAAGACCATCAGGGCGCGCCGGGCACGCCCATCTGCACTGATGAGGAACGCGATTACCTGCTGGCCTTTGCCAGCCGCTATTTCGCCAAACCCGTCACCAAGGATGATGTGGTCTGGACCTATTCGGGTGTCCGCCCGCTTTATAATGACGGGGCGAAATCGGCCACGGCGGCGACGCGCGATTATGTGCTGTCGCTGGATCAGGGCGGCGCGCCCCTGCTGAACGTGTTCGGCGGCAAGATCACCACCTATCGCCGTCTGGCCGAACATGCGCTGGAAAAACTGGCGCCCTTCTTTCCGCAGGCGCGCAAGGCCTGGACGGCGCGCGCGCCCCTGCCCGGCGGGAATTTCCCGCATGATGGCGTGGCCGCGCTGATTTCGGGGCTGCAACAGGGCCGGCCATGGCTGGATGGTTCGTGGGCGCAGCGCCTTGTGCGCACCTATGGAACCGAGGCCGAAACCATTCTGGGCGTGGCAAAATCGCCAGCCGATCTGGGTCAGGCCTTTGGCGCGACACTGACAGAGGCCGAGGTGCGCTGGTTGATGACCCATGAATTCGCGCAGACCGCGCAGGATGTGGCGTGGCGCCGCACAAAGCTGGGCCTGCGGATGACAGCAGACGAGATTGCCGCCCTTGACCGCTTCATGGCGGATCAGGGCGCAAAGGCCGCCACGGCGGCAGAGTGAAACGGGGGGAAATGTGGCACTTGAACTGAGGGGGGTCAGCCGGGTCATCAAGGGGCAGGAGCATATCCGCCCCACCGACCTGCGGCTGGAAAAGGGGACGATGAATGTCCTTCTGGGCCCCACATCGTCGGGCAAGACATCGCTGATGCGGCTGATGGCGGGGCTGGATGTGCCGACCACCGGGCGCATCTTTTGGGACGGCAAGGATGTTACCGGAATGCGGGTGCAAGACCGCAAGGTGGCGATGGTCTATCAGCAGTTCATCAACTATCCGGCGATGACGGTTTATGACAACATCGCTTCCCCTCTGCGGCTGGACGGGCGCAGCGCAGCCGAAATCGACCGCGCGGTCATGGAGACCGCCGAGATGCTGAAGCTGACGCCGATGCTAAAGCGCAAGCCGCTGGAGCTGTCGGGCGGCCAGCAACAGCGGTGCGCCCTGGCCCGCGCGCTGGTGAAGGGCGCGGGGCTGGTGTTGCTGGATGAGCCGCTGGCCAACCTTGACTATAAACTGCGCGAGGAATTGCGCGCCGAGATTCCCCGGATTTTCGAGGAATCGGGTGCGATTTTTGTCTATGCCACGACCGAGCCGGAAGAGGCGCTGCTGTTGGGCGGCAACACGGCAACCCTGTGGGAAGGCCGCGTCACCCAGTTCGGCCCGACGCCCACGGTCTATCGTCAGCCGGTCGATGCCACCACGGCGCGGGTGTTTTCCGATCCGCCGATGAATTTCATGCCTTGCGTGAAACAGGGTCACCGTCTTTCGTTTGGCCAAGGCGTCAATGCCCCCGCCGATGGGGCCTTTGCCGCCCTGCCCGACGGGCAATATCTGGCCGGGTTCCGCGCCAACCACCTGCATCTGAACACCCATTCCGGGCAGGCGGTAGAGCTGAAATGCCGCCTTGGCGTGACCGAGATCACCGGGGCGGAAACCTTCCTGCACCTGCACCACGGCGCCGACAAATGGGTGGCGCTGGTCGAAGGCATTCACGACCTGCCGCCGGGATCAGAGGTCAGCCTGTGGCTGAACCCCGCCCATGTTTACCTGTTCGATGCCGCAGGCCGTCTGGCCGCCCCGGCATCCTATGCCAACGCCGCGTAAGGGGGAGACATGGCACAGATCACCCTTAAAAACCTTGCCCACAGCTATGTGGCCAACCCCAGCGGCGACAAAGACTATGCGCTGAAAGAGCTGAACCACGTCTGGCAGGACGGCGGGGCCTATGCCCTGCTGGGGGCCTCTGGTTGCGGCAAGACCACGCTTTTGAACATCATCTCGGGTCTGTTGCGTCCCAGCCATGGCCAGGTTCTGTTCGGCGACCGTGATGTGACACAGGCCGAAACCTCGGAACGCAACATCGCGCAGGTGTTTCAGTTTCCGGTCGTCTATGACACGATGACCGTGCGCGACAATCTGGCTTTCCCGTTGCGAAACAGGGGGATGGACGCCGCCTATATCAAGGCGCGCGTGGGCCAGATCGCCGCCATGATCGGCGTTGAGGCGATGCTGGACCGCAAGGCACGCGGCCTGACCGCCGATGCCAAGCAAAAGATCAGCCTTGGCCGCGGCATGGTGCGCGAGGATGTGAACGCCATCCTGTTCGATGAACCGCTGACCGTGATCGACCCCCTGATGAAGTGGGAATTGCGAACGCAGCTCAAGCAGCTTCACCGCGAATTCCGCCATACGATGATTTACGTCACCCATGACCAGACCGAGGCGCTGACCTTTGCCGACAAGGTTGTGGTGATGCACGAAGGCCGGGTGGTGCAGATGGGCACGCCCGAGGAACTGTTCGAAACTCCCGAACACACCTTTGTCGGCTATTTCATCGGCAGCCCCGGCATGAACCTGTTGAACGCCGAGGTGCGCGGCAACAAGGCCATTGTAAACGGGGCCGAAGTAGCACTGGGGGCAGATTACGGCGCGGTATCGGGCCGGACCCAGATCGGCATTCGCCCCGATTACGCGGTGCTGACCGCAGGCGATGGCCTGCCCTTCACCGTGGCCCGAGTCGAAGATGTGGGCCGCCACCGCATCGTGCGGGGACAAGCCGCAGGGCAGCCGATGAACGTCATCCTGCCCGAAGGCACCCCGGTTTCGGCCGAGATGACCCATGTGGCCCTGACACCCGACCGTATCAACGTCTACGCCGACGACTGGCGCGTTCAGGGAGGGACCGTCTGATGGACAAGACCGTCAACAACAAGGCCTGGTTCCTAGTGCTGCCCGTGCTGGTGGTGGTGGCGTTTTCCGCCGTCATCCCCCTGATGACCGTGGTGAACTATTCGGTCAACGACACCTTCGGGAACAACGATTTCTTCTGGGCAGGCCTTGAATGGTTTGAAGAGGCCGTCACCTCTGACCGCATTCATGCAGCTCTTGGTCGGCAGATCCTGTTTTCGTCCATCATTCTGGCAATCGAGGTGCCCTTGGGTATCTACATCGCCCTGAACATGCCGAAACAGGGGGTCTGGTCCAGCCTGTGTCTGGTGCTGATGGCGCTGCCTTTGCTGATCCCGTTCAACGTGGTCGGCACGATCTGGCAGATTTTTGGCCGGGGCGATATTGGCCTGTTGGGCCATACGCTGGCGGCGGTCGGCATCGACTATAACTATACCAACGATCCGCTGGATGCCTGGGCCACCATCATTGTGATGGATGTCTGGCATTGGACCAGCCTGGTCGCGCTCTTGTGCTATGCCGGTCTGCAATCCATCCCCAACGCCTTTTATCAGGCGGCAAAGATTGATCAGGCCAGCCGGTGGAAGGTGTTTCGTTACATTGAGCTGCCAAAGATGCAGGGCGTGCTGCTGATCGCCGTGCTGCTGCGGTTCATGGACAGCTTCATGATCTATACCGAGCCTTTCGTTGTCACCGGCGGCGGACCCGGCAATTCGACCACCTTCCTGTCGATTGACCTTGTGAAACAGGCCGTCGGGCAGTTTGACCTTGGGCCAGCCGCTGCCTTCTCGATCATGTATTTCCTGGTGATCCTGCTCGTCTCTTGGGTGTTCTACACCGTGATGACCAACCTTGAAAAAGCGGAGGGCAAGTAAATGCGTCTGCGTGGCTCTGCCCTTGTGATGGTGCTTTATATCCTGTTCCTGCTGGTGCCGATCTACTGGCTTTTGAACATGAGCCTGAAGACCAACACCGAGATCACATCAACCTTCACGCTGTTCCCGGCGAACCTGACGTTCCAAAACTATGTGGTGATCCTGACCGACCCAAGCTGGTATATGGGTTACGTCAATTCCATCATCTATGTGGTTCTGAACACGGTGATTTCGATCACCGTCGCCCTGCCCGCCGCCTATGCCTTCAGCCGCTACAGCTTTATGGGCGACAAGCATCTGTTCTTCTGGCTGCTGACCAACCGCATGTCGCCGCCCGCCGTTTTCGCGCTGCCGTTCTTTCAGCTTTATTCCTCCATCGGTCTGTTCGACACGCATATCGCCGTCGCCTTGGCGCATTGCCTGTTCAACGTGCCGCTGGCGGTCTGGATTCTGGAAGGATTCATGCGCGGCGTTCCAAAAGAGATCGACGAAACCGCCTATATAGACGGCTATTCCTTCCCGCGCTTTTTCATCCGCATCTTCATGCCGCTGGTTGCATCGGGCATCGGCGTGGCCGCGTTCTTCTGCTTCATGTTTAGCTGGGTGGAATTGCTGTTGTCGCGCACCCTGACCAGCGTGAACGCCAAACCCATCGCGGCGGTGATGACACGCACCGTTTCGGCATCGGGCATGGATTGGGGCGTTCTGGCCGCTGCCGGGGTGCTGACCATCATTCCGGGGGCCTTGGTCATCTGGTTTGTCCGCAACTACATCGCCAAGGGCTTTGCCCTGGGCCGGGTATGAGGTGACCATGTCCGACGCAACATCCCCCACCCCGCGCGCGCCCTGGACTGCGATCTATCTGACCGCCGTCGTGGTTCTGCTGGCCATCCTTGCCTTCCTTGTCTGGGCAACCCCGGTTGCCGAAGACGGCGCCAAGGACTGGTTCGCCCCGATGATCACAGGCGGCTGGATGGCCTGGACCTTTCCTGTTGCCCTGTTCTTCTGGGTGATTGGCAGCCTTCTGGTCACTATGACGGTCCTCGCGATCCGGTTTCCCGAAACACCCCGGCTGGGCGTGCTGCGCATTGAAACCACGCGCGGCGACCGACTGTTCATCTCTCTTCTCGGCTCGGCCTTTCTGTGTCTGGGCTGGCTGTTCTTCTTCGGCGGCCCGTTGTTCTGGGCGCTGATGCTTTGCCTTGTCTATGCCGCTGCGGTGTTCCGCTGGGTGTGACGGGCCTCACGACCGCCATGGGCAGGAGGAGCTGCCCCGGCGCTAACAAGACCAAGACGTTTCACATTCTGGGAGGAACCATAATGAGACTGAAACTTGCAACGTCCGCGATGGCGCTTGCGCTGATCGCGGCGGGCGCTGCCCCCGCCTGGGCCGATATGGAGGCTGCCAAGGCGTTCCTTGATAGCGAAATCGGTGACATGTCGACCCTGTCGCGCGCCGATCAGGAAAAGGAAATGCAGTGGTTCGTCGACGCCGCCAAGCCCTATGCGGGCATGGACATCAAGGTTGTTTCGGAAACCATCGACACCCATTCCTATGAATCCAAGGTGCTGGCCCCGGCCTTTACCGCGATCACCGGGATCAAGATTACCCATGACCTGATCGGCGAAGGCGATGTGGTCGAAAAGCTGCAAACGCAAATGCAGACGGGCGAGAACATCTATGACGCCTACATCAACGACTCGGACCTGATCGGCACCCACTGGCGCTATCAGCAGGCCCGCAACCTGACCGACTGGATGGCTGGCGACGGTGCCACCGTGACCAGCCCGACGCTGGACCTGGCCGACTTTATCGGGACCAAGTTTACCACCGCCCCCGATGGCAAGCTGTACCAATTGCCCGACCAGCAGTTCGCCAACCTTTACTGGTTCCGCTACGACTGGTTCAACGATCAGAAAACCAAGGACGATTTCAAAGCCAAATACGGCTATGACCTTGGCGTTCCGGTCAACTGGTCGGCCTATGAGGATATTGCCGAGTTCTTCACCGGGCGCGACATGTCCTATATGGGCGGGCCGGCCACCGGGGTCTATGGCAACATGGACTACGGCAAGAAAGACCCCTCGCTTGGCTGGCGTTACACCGACGCGTGGATGTCGATGGCCGGAATGGGCGACAAGGGCGAACCGAACGGCCTGCCGGTTGACGAGTGGGGCGTTCGCGTGAACGAAAAGTCCCAGCCCGTCGGTTCCTGCGTGGCGCGTGGTGGGGCAACCAACGACGCGGCTGCCGTCTATGCCGTGACCAAGGCGATTGAATGGCTGAAGAAATACACCCCGCCAGAAGCCCAAGGCATGACCTTTGGTGAGGCTGGTCCGGTTCCGGCACAAGGCGCAATTGCCCAGCAGATGTTCTGGTACACCGCCTTTACCGCCGCTTCGGTCGTTCCCGGCACACCGGTGATGAACGAGGATGGCACGCCGAAATGGCGCATGGCCCCCTCGCCCCATGGCGCCTATTGGAGCGAAGGCACCAAGATCGGCTATCAGGACGTGGGGTCGTGGACCTTGATGAAGTCCACCCCGGTGGACCGTGCACAGGCCGCATGGCTTTATGCGCAGTTCGTCACCTCGAAAACGGTGGATGTGAAAAAGTCTGATGTCGGCCTGACCTTCATCCGTCAGTCGACCATCGATAGCCAGCACTTCACCGACCGCGCGCCCAAGCTGGGCGGGTTGATCGAGTTCTACCGCTCGCCCGCCCGCACCGCATGGTCGCCCACCGGCACCAACATTCCTGACTACCCCAAGCTGGCACAGCTGTGGTGGCAGAATATCGGTGACGCGATGACCGGCGAAAAGACCCCGCAAGAGGCGCTGGATTCTCTGTGTGCCGAGCAGGAAAAGGTGCTGGCACGGCTTGAGAAATCGGGCGTGCAGGGTGACATCGGGCCAAAGCTGAACGAAGAAAAAGACCCGCAGGTCTGGCTGGATGAACCCGGCTCGCCGGTGGCCAAGCTGGACAACGAAAAGCCCCAAGGCGAAACCATCGCCTATGACGAGCTGATCAAGTCCTGGCAGAAGTAACACCTTGGGCGCGCGGGTTTCGGCCCGCGCGCCCTTTTTCCGTCTTGCAGGGCAACCCTTATCCGGGTTTCCCTGCAAGACCGAAAACGGACCCGACCCATGACTCATATCCTTGCCATCGATCAGGGCACCACCTCGTCCCGCGCGATCGTCTTTGACCGTCACCTGAAGGTCGTGGCCAGCGCGCAGGAAGAATTTGCGCAGCACTTTCCCGCCTCTGGCTGGGTGGAGCATGATCCGATGGACCTGTGGTCCACCGTTGCGGCCACGGCGCGGGGCGCGATTGAAAAGGCCAAGGTCACGGCTGCGGACATTGCCGCCATCGGCATCACCAACCAGCGCGAAACGACGCTTTTGTGGGACCGCGCCACCGGCCACCCCCTGCACAATGCGATTGTCTGGCAAGACCGCCGCACCGCCGACCTGTGCCAGTCCCTGAAGGATCAGGGGCATGAGCCGATGATCACCGAACGGACCGGCCTGCTGCTGGACCCATATTTCTCGGGCACCAAGATCAAATGGATCCTTGATCATGTGCCCGGATCGCGCGACCGGGCGCGGCGCGGCGAGATCGCCTTTGGCACGGTGGATACCTGGCTGATCTGGCAACTGACCGGGGGCAAGGTGCATGCGACCGATGCCACGAATGCCGCGCGCACCCTGATTTATGACATCGGGCGCGGGGCATGGGATGCCAAGATTTGCGCCCTGCTGGATATTCCCATGGAAATCCTGCCCGATGTGCGCGACTGCGCCGCCGATTACGGCGTGACGCGGGTTGATCTGTTCGGGCGCGAAATTCCCATTCTGGGGGTGGCGGGCGACCAGCAGGCGGCAACGGTGGGTCAGGCCTGCTTTCAACCCGGCATGATGAAATCAACCTATGGCACCGGGTGTTTTGCCCTGCTGAACACCGGGGCCGACAGGGTGCCGTCGAAGAACCGGCTGCTGACGACCATCGCCTATCGGCTGAACGGGCAGACGACCTATGCGCTGGAAGGGTCGATCTTTATCGCCGGGGCCGTGGTGCAATGGCTGCGGGATGGCTTGAAGATCATCCGCACCGCAAGTGAGACGCAACCCCTTGCCGAGCATGCCGACCCCACGCAGGACGTGGTTCTGGTCCCGGCCTTCACCGGCCTTGGCGCGCCCTATTGGCGGCCCGATTGCCGGGGGGCGGTTTATGGGCTGACCCGCAACTCCGGCCCCGCCGAGATGGCCAAGGCCGCGCTGGAAAGCGTGGGCTTCCAGACCCGTGACCTTTTGGAGGCGATGCGCGCCGATTGGGGCGCCGCCGCCGATGGCGTGTTGCGCGTCGATGGCGGGATGACGGCCAGCGACTGGGCGATGCAGTTTCTGGCCGATATTCTGGGCGCGCCCGTCGACCGCCCCGTGGTGACCGAAACCACCGCACTGGGGGCCGCCTATCTGGCCGGTCTGCAAGCCGGGCTTTGCCCCGGCCCGGCAGAGTTTCAAAAGCATTGGGCGCTGCAACACCGCTTTACCCCCGCAATGGACCCCACCACCCGCGAGGTGCGCTATGCCCGCTGGGGCCGCGCTGTGCGGGCAACAATGTCGGTCTAAATCGGGCCAGTCAGGTGGCAAAAGCGTTGGCAGACTGCGCCAACGCACTGCCACGTCATTCCGCACGGGCAGCATGAAACGCGTGCAGGACACATGCCCGTTGATTTCATTGCATAATTCATAAAATGGTGGGCGACCCTGGAATCGAACCAGGCACGAGTCGCCTCGGCGGAGTTACAGTCCGCTGCCGCACCTTGCAGCACGTCGCCCACTTGCGGCGGATTTATCCAAGGGCCGGGGGGGCGTCAAGGGCAGAATTCATCCCGAATGCCGCTTGCCAAGCCCGGCATGACTTGCCAGAGGTGAAATGAAGGACAGGAGAGCCGGATGAGCAAGAAACCAAGCTGGGTGGTAGACAAGGAACGCGGACGCAAGGCCGAGGCCAAGGAAACCGTCTGGCTGTTCGGCCTGCATGCGGTGCGCGATGCGTTGCTGAACCCTGCCCGCGAAAAGCTGCGGTTGATCGTGACGCGCAATGCGCTGGACAAGCTGGAAGATGCGGTGGGCGTCGCGGGGATCGAGCCGGAACTGGTCGATGCCAGGAATTTCAGCGCGCCACTTGATGAAGGCAGCGTCCATCAGGGGGCCGCGATGGAAGTGCGCCCGCTGAACTGGGGCAAGCTGGCCGATGTGGCGATTTCCGGGGCGGGTGCGCCCTTGGTTGTGCTGCTGGACCGGGTGACCGACCCGCACAACGCCGGGGCCGTGCTGCGCAGCGCCGAGGTGTTCGGCGCGCGGGCCGTCATTGCGCCGCGCCACCATTCTGCCCCCGAAACCGGCGCGCTGGCCAAAACGGCCAGCGGTGCGCTGGAACGCCAGCCCTATCTGCGCGTCACCAACCTATCCGAAGCGATGACAGAGCTGAAGGACATGGGGTTCTTCCTGATCGGGCTGGACGGCGAGGCCAATGTCACGTTGGCCGAGGCGCTGGCTGGCGCGGGCACCCGCCCCATTGGCCTTGTCATGGGGGCCGAGGGGCCGGGCCTGCGTGAAAAGACCCGCGAAACCTGCGACATGATTGCCCGCATCCCCTTTACCGGGGCCTTTGGCAGCCTGAACGTCTCGAACGCGGCGGCGGTCAGTCTTTATGCGGCGTCAACCCGCTAAGGCCATCACGAATACGCGACTGCCCCTTTTTTCGCCGCAATCGGCAACCATATCACAGTGTAGAAGCCAGGCCCGGAACGCCTGCCCTTCTTTCACTGTCCCTCGTTCCGCACCTTGGCGCCCTGCCCCCTGCGGCATGGGCGCCTTTTTCTTGACCAAGAGGCCCCGATGAGCACCCCGATGACCGATGCCGAAATCGCCAGCCTGCTGACCCGTGTGAAAACCATCGCCGTCGTCGGCTGGTCGCCCAAGGCCGACCGGCCCAGCCATGGCGTGGCGGCGTTCCTGCATCGACGGGGATATCATGTGATCCCGGTCAACCCAGGTCAGGCCGGGAAACAGGCGCTGGGAGAGACGGTGCGCGCTTCTCTGGCCGATGTCGGGCCGGTCGATATGGTCGATATTTTCCGCCGGTCGGAAGAGGCGGGCGCGGTGGTGGATCAGGCGATTGCCATCGGTGCCAAGGCTGTCTGGATGCAATTGGGCGTGATCGATGAGGCAGCGGCGGAACGGGCGCGCAAGGCCGGGCTGAAGGTGGTGATGAACCGCTGCCCGGCGATCGAGATTCCGCGGCTGGGGCTGTAGCAGACCGTCCAATTTACGCAACCCAGTCGGCGTTGCCTGCTTTACCGCAAGCGGATGCGGCGATAGATTTCTTGCACTTTATGCTTGGCCAGGAGACCTGCCGTATGATCGACCAGACGACACTTATCACCTATTGTGCCGTCGTCCTGGGGTTCGTGTTCATTCCCGGCCCGGCGACGCTTTTGACAGTAGCACGGGCGACAACCTCGGGCGCGAGGGTCGGCATCGCCACCGGAGCGGGGATCACGGTCGGGGACATCATCCACACCGTCTTCGCCGTCGTCGGCATCTCCGCGATCATCGCGGCTTCGGCAACGCTGTTCAGCATTGTCAAATATGCAGGTGCGGCCTATCTGATCTGGCTTGGCGTCAAGGCAATTCGGGAAAAGGCACCAACCATTCCCGGACATGGGCAGGTGAGGCTGTCAGCCGGGCAAGCGTTCCGGCAAGCCGTGCTGGCAGAGGTGCTTAATCCCAAGACAGCGCTTTTCTTTCTGGCATTCCTGCCGCAGTTCGTACACCCAGAGAACGGTGCAATCTTCATCCAGTTGATGATCCTTGGCACCCTTTTTGCAATTATCGGGTTCGGCAGCACTATCGTCTTTGCCCTTGGCGCAGGCGGATTGGGGAACTTTCTGCGGAGGAACCCCGCAGTGCTGAAATGGCAGGGCAAAGCCGTTGGTGGCATCTATTGTGCGCTCGGCCTCAGACTCGCACTACAGCAGCGCTGAATCACGCCATTGGCGTCTTGTCGAGACAACGACCGGTGCGGCGACCAATCAGGCTGACGGCGGTAGCTCACTCCACCAGAATTGCCGCGACGTAGTTCTTGGTTTCCTCATAGGGTGGCACGCCGTTGTTCTTTTCAACGGCCAAGGGTCCGGCGTTATAGGCGGCTAGCGCCAGTTTCCAACTGCCGAAGCGGTCGTACATCATCTTCAGGTATCGCGCGCCGCCGTGCAGGTTGTCCTTGGGGTCGTTGATATCGACCCCCATCAGGCTGGCGGTATCAGGCATCAGTTGTGCAAGGCCCGTCGCGCCCTTGGGCGACACCGCGCCAGAGTTCCAGCCCGATTCCTGCTGCACCAGCCGCAGGAACAGATCTTCGGGCACGCCATGCTTGCGCGCGGCGGCACGGGCCACCTCGATATATTCGCCTTTGTACTTGCCCCTGTAGCGCACAGACGAGGCGCTGGCATTTTCGGCCCCCGCGCCCTTCTTTTCCTTTTTGGCATGCGGGGTCAGCCGGTCGGAAAAGTCGTATTGGCTGGCCAAGCGCCCATCCAGCAAGGCCGCCTGCGACTTGAACAGGGCACTGCGGTTCTTGGTGCCGCCGGTCAGCTTCAGCCCTTCGGACAGCGCAGGGCCGCAAAGCGACAGCGCAATGCCAAGGAACAGCATCGGAATCAGGACAAATCGGCTAGGCTGCATTCGGTCAAACCGGCACTGGGACAGATGGGCTTTACACGGGCCGCAGGAATTTTTCCAGTAGCCCATTCGTACCCGGTGGGGAAAGCAGCCTATTCGGCGGCGCGCGCTGCGCTGCGGGTGGTGCCGTCAAGGCCGGTTTCAACCAGAGGGGCGCGAAACAGGTCCTCGACCAGCAGGCTGACCAGTTGCGCGCGGCCCGCCACGCCCGCCTTGCGGTAAATGGCGTTGAGGTGGGTTTTCACCGTCGCCTCGGACGATCCGCGAAACCCCGCGATCTCGGCAATCGCATAGCCCTTGACGGTAAAGCCCGCCACATCCGCCTCTGATGGGGTTAGCCCCCAGCGGCCGAAATACCCCTCCATCACCTCGGCCAGGGCCCCTGCCGCTACGCCCATCGCCTGCTGTAACTGCGCCTGCTTGCGCAACATCCGCATCAGCACGGCAATTTCAAACACGATGCCCAGCACCAGCCCCGCCGTCGCCCCCAGCTCGGGCAGGATATGGGGGTCAAGGAACGAACTGAGGCCAAGATCCTTCATGTCGGTGGACACATCGGCAACAAAAAACAGCGTGCAGACCGTCTGGAACAGGATCAATGCGATCAGCAGCGCCGGGACGGTCTGACGGGATTTCAGGGCGATCATGGTCATGGCTGTGGGGCGGGCCTATTCCTGTACAAACTCCTTGTACCCCGTCACCATGGATTTCGGAAGGTTCACCCGCAACCTGCGACTTTCCAGCACAACCGCCGCCACATGCGCCAGCGCGCAAAGCTCGGCCCAGGTCACCAGCGCCTCATGCACCTGTGCCACCCATTCCACACCGAAATAGGCAACCGTGGTCTGCATCCAGCCGGTCAGCGCAATCGCCGCCATCGTCAGCAGCAGGTTATAGATCATCAGCGCGCCCAAGGGCGAATGGCCGGCATGGGCCTCGCGCCGGCCGGTGGCCATTTCACGCAACTGGGCAATGGCGCCTGACGGGCTGGGCAGGAAATCGGAAAACCGGGCATGGCGCGGTCCGATCAGGCCCCAGACCAGACGCAGGGCGATCAGCGCGGCCACGCCGTAGCCGACCCATTGATGCACCTCCTTGCCCGGTCTGGTGACAAAGGCATTGGCCAGAAAGGCCAGAACCAGAGACCAGTGGAACAGGCGAACCAGCGGGTCCCAGACGTAAAGACGTTTCATCGCGACCTCTTCGCTTTTGGAGAAATGGGGGCTTTGGGGGGAAAAGAGGGGGCGCCGGGCGGCACATATGGCCGCCCGGCTGACGGCCTCAGCCGTTCTCGCCGTTTTCACAGGTGTTGTCGGCGCAGGTCTTGACGACCTTCAGATCCTTGTCGAGGAACAGTTGTACGGTCTTGCCATCCTTGACGGCATAGACCTCCAGCGCGCCATCCTCCATTTCCATTTTGCGCACGTCATAGCCCTGCGCGGTCAGTTCGGCGGTCACCTTGTCCTTGGTGGCAGCATCCACTTCGGATTCGGCCATCGCCATCGGCGCTGCCAGCAGCGACAGGCCCAGAACTACGGCGGTCAGGCGAGGAAAACGGGTCATTGTATGCTCCTGCATCGGTTTCATGTCTGCCCGGTCGATTTCGCCGGGCTGCCGTTGATCTGGCTGGCTTTTTTGGCCCACGCCATGCGCCAACGGGTCCAAATCCGGCCTCTCAACCCCAAGGTTGAGGGCGGTTTACAGCAGCAATCCGCCGAAACCGGCAGGGTGGCGGCGGTTGCGGGCCGGTCTGGCCGCGTCTATAGACTTTTCATTAACCAAAGGGCCTGCACAGTGGCCGGCAAGAATCACAGGGGACGCATATGGCGGGATCGGTCAACAAGGTCATCATCATCGGCAATCTTGGCCGCGACCCCGAGGTGCGCAGCTTTCAGAACGGCGGCAAGGTGGTGAACCTTCGCATCGCCACCTCTGAAACCTGGCGCGACCGCAACTCTGGTGAGCGGAAAGAGCGGACGGAATGGCACTCGGTCGCGATTTTCAGCGAACCGCTGGCCAAAATTGCCGAGCAATATCTGCGCAAAGGCTCGACCGTCTATATCGAGGGCCAGTTGGAAACCCGCAAATGGCAGGATCAGTCGGGCCAGGACCGCTATAGCACCGAAATCGTGCTGCGCCCGTTCACCGGCAACCTGACGTTGCTGGGTGGCCGGGGTGATGGCGGCGGCTCGGGTGGTGGTGCTGGCGGCGGGTATGAGGATCGCGGTGGCTATGACGATTACGGCAGTCAGGGCGGCGGCTATTCGGGTGGCGGCGCGCGCAGCGGCGGCGGGGCCGCTGGCGGTGGTGCATCGCGCCCCGACCTGGACGACGAAATCCCGTTCTGAACCGGCAAAGGCTGGCCCGTCGTCTGGGAGGAGGCGGGCCTGAAGCACTATGGATCGCAGACTTTCGGTCGATCTTCTCAAGATCCTCCTTGCCGTCATGGTCGTGGGCATCCACGCCAATCCGGTCAAGCCGCTTGGACATGATGCCGTTCTGCTGACGGGTCAGGGCCTTTATCGGCTGTCGGTGCCGACCTTTTTCGTAATCAACGGCTATTTCCTGCACCCCGTCACACTGGCGGGCGGCACCGGGCGCTATGTGCGGCGGCTGTTGTGGCTGTGGGTCTTGTGGACAGCGCTGTATCTGCCGGGCTGGTGGGGGCTGTTTGACAGCCCCGTTTGGGGTCAGGCCGTGCAGACCATGCTGATCGGCTGGTGGCACCTGTGGTATCTGCCCGCGCTTGCCATGGCGGCGGCAATGGCGGCGTTGGTGCGCGGCTGGACGCTGCGGGCGCAACTGGCGCTGATGGCGGTGACTTTCGGGCTGGGGCTGGGGCTGGTTTACGGCTCTGCCCTTGGCATCGTGGTGCGCCCGGCGTGGTTTGTGGCAGATTCGGCGGCGATGTGGCGCAATGGGGTGCTGATGGGCTTTCCCTTCCTGATGGCGGGCTGGCTGATCCGGCAGACCGACTTTGGCACCGGCTGGTCCACAGGCACGGTGGCAACACTTGCCGGGGTGGGCATTCTGGGTGTGCTGATCGAGACGCTGGCGCTGGACCGCCTGTTTCCGCGTGGCGTCAGCCATGACATGATGCTGTCCCTGGCGCTGGCCTGCCCTGCCCTGTTGCTGCTGGCCCTGCGCTTTGCCCGCCAAAGCCGGAACCGCAACCTGGGCACCTATGCCAATGGCATCTATTTCCTGCATGTGGCCTTTGTCATCCTGTGCATCCGCACCACAGACCTGCCGCGCCCGCCGATCTATGCGATTGCGGTTTTTGGGTCGGTTCTGGCGATCTGGGGGCTGATCCGCACCGGCCTTGCGCGACGTCTTCTATAGGCGCACTGGACCTTGCGCTGGTGATTTCCTATATAATCACTCAACTAAGCGCGCGAGGCAAAGATGACCGAGGTTCAGCCACAGTTGGAGGGGACACCCCTCATTGCTCCCTCAACCACGGGCCACCCGCTCTATGAGCAGGTGGTCGAGGCTTGCCGCACCGTGTTCGACCCGGAAATTCCGGTGAACATCTATGATCTGGGGCTGGTTTACACCATCGCCATCGATCCCGAGAATGCGGTGAATATCCAGATGACGCTGACCGCGCCCGGCTGCCCCGTGGCCGGCGAAATGCCCGGCTGGGTGCAAGACGCTGTTGAATCGCTGCCCGGCGTGAAACAGGTTCAGGTCGCCATGGTCTTCGACCCGCCCTGGGGCATGGAGATGATGTCAGACGAGGCCCGGCTGGAACTGGGATTCATGTAAGGCAGATATCAAGCCAAATGGATTGATTCCTTAGTATTTAAGCCTTATAGCTTGATCTTAGATAGATCAAGTCAAGAGGCTTGCATGCTACGTTCGTTGGAGTTGCCCTCGGCGGTCCTGACCGGTGATCTGGTCAAATCACAGATGCACAGCCAAGAGATGATCGGCCGAGCACTTGATGTCATCAAAGGGATCGCAAATGATCACTCTGAGAGAACTGGAGACTTTGCCCCAAAATTTACCCGCTTTCGAGGTGACGGCTGGCAGTTTGCAATGGGGAACGTGCCCCAAGCTTTGCGCGTAGCAGTCCTAATCGGCGCAAGCCTAAAGGGCGCATCTGATCTACCTTCAACTCGAATTTCCATCGGCGTTGGACAGATCGACTCGATGGGTAGCCAAACTTTGGCCGATGCCTCGGGAGAAGCCTTTATCGTGTCTGGTCGCGCCCTTGACTGGCTTGAACGCAAAGCCGGAAGCCTTGCGATTTCAGGCCTAGGGATCACCTACCTGCACCAGATTGCTGTGGAGCTTCTTGAGCTTCGCATGAAGCTCTGGACTTCACATCAGGCGGAAGCAGCCGCATTATATCTGAACGGACCATATGCTACTGGTCGGGAAGTTGCGACAAGGCTGGGAATTTCTCAGCAAGCAGTGAGCTATCGTCTTGCAGGTGCTGACGCGCGGCGGATCGCGGAGCTTCTCGAAGAGTGGGAAACCGAGTTTCAACTGATACCTGGTGGACCATATGCCTGAAACTCTCGCCGCCCTGCTCTTCGCCCATACCCTCGCCGATTTCGTGTTCCAGACCCGCTGGATGGTGGTGAACAAGCGCCACATCAAGGGGCTTGCCGCCCATGGGGCCGTGGTGCTGTTTACCCTCATTGCAGCCACGGGCAGCCTTGCCCCGGCGCTGGTGTGGATGACGGCCCTGCATATGGCGACCGATGCGCTGAAGGCGCGGGTTCGGCCGGGGCTGGCGGCGTTCCTGGCCGATCAGGGGGTGCATCTGGCGGCTGTTGCAGCCCTTGCGCTGTGGCAACCCGGGCTATTCAGCAGTGGGCTTTGGGCCGGTCATACCGCCCTGCCCGGCCTGATGGCGCTGGGCGCCGGGGCCATTCTGGCCACCCGCGCGGGCGGCTTTGCAATCGGTTTTCTGATGGCTCCCTTTGCAGCGACCCTGCCCGATGGCGACAAGGCCGAAAGTCTGCCCGGCGCGGGCCGCGTCATTGGTTTGCTGGAGCGTGGGTTGATTTTCGCCCTGATCCTCTTGGGCCAACCGGGCGGCGTGGGCCTCTTGATCGCGGCCAAATCGATCCTGCGGTTTGGCGCGGTCAAGGATGACCGGGCGCTGTCGGAATATGTGATCATCGGCACATTGGCCTCTTTCGCCTGGGCGCTGCTGGTCGGCTATGCAACGCTTGCACTGCTTGGCGCGCTGCCCCCGCTTGGAATCTTGCCCAGAACACCCTAGATTGGGATCAAAGGAGCATCCCATGTTCGGAATTCCCGGAAAAGCCGCCGTCACCCTGACCACACCAGCCGCGAAACAGATCGCGCGGCTGATGGCAAAGCAGGGCAGCGCGGGCCTGCGCATCGGCGTGAAAAAGGGCGGCTGCGCGGGCATGGAATACACCATGGACTATGTGGCAGAGGCCAACCCGCTGGACGAGGTGGTCGAGCAGGATGGCGCCCGCGTGCTGATTGCGCCCATGGCGCAGATGTTCCTGATCGGCACCGAAATCGACTATGAGGTCGATCTGCTGCAAGCCGGTTTCAAATTCCGCAACCCCAATGTGGCAGAAGCCTGCGGCTGCGGCGAATCGATCAAGTTCCACGAAACGCCCGGCGCTTCCCCCAACTGAAAACGCGCGTGCGTAACGATTGTTCCCGCAAAGCCCCCCGGCTTCGCGTGTTTTTCGTCATGTCCCCTTTCCATGCCGAAACGAGAGCGCTAACCCTTTTGCAGATCAAGCGGAGGAACCGATGCGGAAACTGGCAGCAGGCAACTGGAAGATGAACGGCAATGCCGCCGCGCTGGCCGAACTGACGGCGCTGACCGAGGCGCATCCCGCCCCGGCCTGCGACATGCTGATCTGCCCGCCCGCAACCCTGATCGCGCAGGCGGCATGGGCCACCAAAGGCACGCGGCTTGCCATCGGCGGACAGGATTGCCACCCCAAGGCATCGGGCGCGCATACCGGCGACATCTCGGCCGCGATGCTGAAAGACGCTTGCGCAAGCTATGTCATCCTTGGCCATTCCGAACGCCGCGCCGATCATGGCGAAACGGATGAGCTGGTGCTGGCCAAGGCGCTGGCGGCGGTCGAGGCGGGCCTTGTGCCCGTGGTCTGTCTGGGAGAGACCGAGGCCCAGCGCGATGCCGGGCAGACGCTGGCCGTGATCGGCGAACAGCTTGCAGGCTCGGTGCCCGCAGGGTCCACTGCGGCCACGCTGGTCATCGCCTATGAGCCGGTCTGGGCCATTGGCACCGGGCGCACCCCCACGCTGGACCAGATTGCCGAGGTGCATTCTTTCCTGCGCGTCAGCCTGATGAAGCAGATCGGGGGCGAGGCGGCGGGCGTGCGGCTGCTTTATGGCGGGTCGGTCAAACCGTCGAACGCGGCCGAGATCTTTGCCGTTGGCCATGTCGATGGTGCGTTGGTGGGCGGGGCCAGCCTGAAGGCTGCCGACTTTGGCGCGATTGTCGCGGCACTCGCCGCCGCCTGACGACCCCATGTCGCGGGTGGAACAGCGCATCGCCGCGCCACCCGCTAGCGTGCCCGCATGACCCTAGCATCCGAGCCTTTGGCCCCGTCGCATAACCTGTTGGCCGCGAACCTTGTCTGCATGGCCTCCATGCTGATCTGGGCTGCGGGCCTGCCGGCTGCCGATTTCATCATTCCGCTGCTGCCCGCCGATCAGCTCAGCGCCTTGCGCATGGGGCTGGCGGCGCTGGCGCTGCTGCCCGTCTGGGCGGTGATGGAGGGGCCGGGCGCGCTGTTGCGGGTCAACTGGCTGAAAGGCATTGCCGTGGGCAGCCTGATCGGGCTGGGCGCGTGGTTTCTGGTGCAGGGTCAGGCGCGCGGCGGGGCGGTGACGGCGGCGGTGATTTCGGCCACCCTGCCCGTGGTCGGCATTGCGCTGGAGGTGGCGCTGGACGGGCGCAGGCTGAACGCGGGGCTGGTGATCGGGTTGCTGCTGTCGCTGGTCGGCGGGATGATGGCACTGGATTTCAAGGGTGGCGGCATGTCGCTGGGCTTTGGCGCGCTCTTGTGTTTTGGCTCGGTCGTGTCGTTCACGCTGGGTTCGCGCCTGACCGTCACCGCCTTTCCGGGGCTGTCGCCCATCGGGCGCACCGCGCTGACCATTTCCGGCGCAGCGATTGCGGTTTCAACGGCAGCCCTGATCGGCATTGGCACGGGCACGCCGCCGCCCGATTTCAGCGGCTGGGGCATGAAGGAAACCCTGGCCTTGCTGGCGTTTTCGGTGGGATCGCTGGGCATCAGCCAGCTTATGTGGATCATGTCGGTCGAAAAGCTGGGCATCGGGCTGTCGGCCCTGCACATCAACGCGGCGCCGTTTTACGTCATGATCATCCTGTTCCTGATGGGCGGCAAATGGGATTGGGTGCAGGCCGGGGCTGCGGGCCTGGTGGCCGTGGGCGTGCTGGTGGCGCAAGGCATCATTCCCTTGGGTCGGCGGGCATGACCCCGCTGCACCAATCCCCCACCGATCCGGGCTTTGTGCAGAACCCCTATCCGTTTTACGAAACCGCCCGCGCAGCGGGGCCGTTCTTTCACTGGGCCGACTATGGCATGACCTGCACCGGCAATGCCGCCGCGTTGAATGCCATCTTCCGCGACCGCCGCTTTGGGCGCGAGGTTCCGGCAGAGCTTGCCCCGCCGATCCCCGACCACCTGCGCCCCTTTTACGCGGTCGAGGCCCATTCGATGCTGGAGCTGGAGCCGCCCCGCCACACCCGCCTGCGCGGGTTGGTGCTGCGGGCCTTCACCTCGCGCCGGATCGCGGCCTTGCAGCCCGAAATCGCCACCCTGTCCAATCAGTTGATTGACGGCTTTCCGGCGGGCGAGTTCGACCTGCTGAAACATTTCGGCCAGAAACTGCCCGTCATTATCATCGCCCGCCTGCTGGGCGTGCCCGAGGAAATGTCGGACGACCTCTTGCGCTGGTCGAATGCCATGGTCGGCATGTATATGGCCGGCCGCACCCCCGAAACCGAAGAGCGCGCAGTGCAGGCGACCGAGGCTTTCGTGGCCTTCCTGCGTGCTTATGTCGAGCAACGCCGCGCCGATCCGCGTGATGACCTGATCACCCATCTGATCGCCGCCGAGGCGGAAGGCGAGCGGCTGACCACGGATGAACTGATCACCACCTGCATCCTGCTCTTGAATGCGGGGCATGAGGCGACGGTGCATACCATCGGCAACGGGGTGAAGACGCTGCTGCAAACCCGCCACACCATCACGCCCGAGACGGCGGAAACCACGGTTGAGGAAATCCTGCGCTTTGACCCGGCGCTGCATATGTTCACCCGCTGGGCCTATGAAGATATCGAGGTGATGGGCCACACCTTCCGGCGAGGTGATCAGGTGGCGCTGTTGTTGGCTGCGGCCAACCGCGATCCGGGCGTTTGGGAACAGCCCGCAAAATTCCACCCCACCCGGCCCATCAAGCCCAACGCCACCTTTGGCGCCGGCCTGCATTTCTGCGTCGGTGCCCCCTTGGCGCGGCTGGAACTGGTCACCGCCCTGCCGATCCTGTTTCACCGCCTGCCGGGCCTGCGGCTGACCGAGGCGCCGGAGTATGGCGATGTCTATCATTTCCACGGGCTGAAACGGCTGATGGTGTCGGCCGGATAGGGCAGATCGCCCCCCGCGTGGTCTGGCGAAGGCCATCGCCTTCGCCACGCGATACGTCAGGAACCCACACCGCCGGGCCTCAAAGGCCCAGCCAGCGCCCGCCCCGCCCCCGGCGGGCGCTGGCCTCTCGGGGTATTTGCTGCCACCGTATCTTGCGGACAGGTCGCGCACGGGCGGGGAAACGCAATGCGTTTCCTGATCCGCCCGGACATGAGGCGCAGGAATGCCAGACCAACCCACAAATCCCTTCGAAGAAAATTGTCGCCCCCAACTGCCAATCTTTTCAGCATAGCCCACAACACCGCCCGAATTCCTTGCAATTCCCGCCATGGCCGGGTTCCCCAACGCCCGCTTCCCCCCTAGTCTGGCCCAAAGAACGAGGGCGGATATGTCGATCAAGGCCAGCATCTATCACCTGACCCACTATAAATACGACGCCCCCATCGTCCTTGGCCCACAGGTCATCCGCCTGCGTCCGGCTCCACACAGCCGCACGCGGGTGATTTCGCATTCGCTCAAGGTCACGCCCGCCAATCACTTTGTGAACTATCAGCAAGACCCCTATGGCAACTGGCTGGCGCGCTTTGTCTTCCCGGAACCGGTGACGGAATTGAAGATCGAGGTCGATCTGGTCGCGGATATGACCGTCTACAACCCCTTCGACTTTTTCGTCGAGGAGGCTGCGGAGGAATGGCCCTTTGACTATCCCTTGGACCTGATCGATGACCTGTCAATCTATCGCAAGGCCGACCCGCTGGGGCCAGAGTTTGACGCCTATCTGGCCGCCATTCCGCGTGAAAAAACCCGCACCGTCGATTTCATCGTTGGCCTGAACGCCCAGCTTTCGAACGACATTACCTATCTGATCCGCATGGAGCCGGGGGTGCAGACGCCGGATGAAACCCTGGCACTGGCCGCAGGATCGTGCCGCGATTCCAGTTGGCTGCTGGTCAACCTGCTGCGTCATCTGGGCTTTGCGGCGCGGTTCGTCTCGGGTTATCTGATCCAGTTGAAACCCGACCTCAAGGCGCTGGACGGCCCTTCGGGCACCGAGGTGGATTTCACCGACCTGCACGCCTGGGTCGAGGTGTACCTGCCCGGCGCGGGCTGGATCGGGCTGGACCCGACCTCTGGCCTGTTGACGGGCGAAAGCCATATCCCGCTGTCGGCCACGCCGCATTACCGCAACGCCGCCCCGATTTCCGGCGGCTATACCGGCACCGCCAATGTCAGCTTTGATTTTGACATGCAGGTCCGGCGCGTGGCCGAACACCCCCGCATCACCAAACCCTTCAGCGATGAGGCGTGGGACGAATTGAATGCCCTTGGCCACAAGGTCGATGCCACGCTAAGGGCGGGCGATGTGCGGCTGACCATGGGGGGCGAACCCACCTTCGTTTCGATCGACGATTTTGAGGCCGAGGAATGGAACACCGCCGCCGTTGGCCCCACCAAACGCGACCGCGCCGATGTTCTTATCCGCAAATTGCGCGACCGTTTCGCGCCGGGCGGTTTCCTGCATTACGGGCAGGGCAAATGGTATCCGGGCGAAACACTGCCGCGCTGGACCTTTTCGCTTTACTGGCGGGTTGATGGCCAGCCGGTCTGGCAGAACCCCGACCTGATCGCCGCCGAAGGCACCGACCATGGCGCGACCCCGCTACAGGCGCAGGAACTGCTGCGCGAAATGGCGTTCGAGCTGGACGTGGGCGAAGAAAACATCCTGCCCGCCTATGAAGACCCCGCCGAATGGCTGGTGAAAGAGGCGAACCTGCCGCCGAACGTCACCCCCGAAAATTCGGAACTTAAAGACCCCGAGGCGCGCCACCGCATTGCCGCCGTGTTCAGCCGGGGCCTGACCGAGCCATCGGGTTTCGTGTTGCCGGTGCAGCCCTGGATGGCGCGCGACGGGCGGCGGCGCTGGACGTCGGAACGCTGGCGGTTGCGGCGCGGCAAGATGTTTCTGGTGCCGGGGGACAGCCCGGTCGGCTACCGCCTGCCCTTGGAAAGCCTGCCCTACCTGTCACCCGCGCAATACCCCTATCTGAACCCGATGGACCCCACCATCGAACGCGCGCCCCTGCCCGCGCCAGCCCCCGTCACCGCGCAGCGCAAATCGCAGGCCATGGCCAGCTTTGTCGCCTCCTCTCCGCAGCAGGGGTTTTCGCCCCAGTCGATCACCGAGGTTGAAGGCTCGGTCCGTACCGCGATTTCGGTCGAGGCGCGCGACGGGCGGCTTTGTGTCTTCATGCCGCCGGTGGCCGCGTTGGAGGATTACCTTGACCTGCTGCACGTCGCCGAAGCCGCCGCCGCGCGGCTGGGGCTAAAGCTGCATATCGAAGGATATCAGCCGCCGCACGACCCGCGCCTGAACGTGATCCGCGTCGCCCCCGACCCCGGCGTGATCGAGGTCAACATCCACCCCGCCCATGACTGGGATGACTGCGTATCGATCACGCAGACGGTTTATGAAGAGGCGCGCCAGTCGCGCCTTGGCGCCGACAAGTTCATGATCGACGGCAAGCATTGCGGCACGGGGGGCGGCAACCATGTGGTTGTGGGCGGGGCCACCACGCTTGACAGCCCCTTCCTGCGCCGCCCCGATCTTCTGAAATCGCTGATCATGCACTGGAACCGGCATCCGTCCCTGAGCTACCTGTTCTCGGGCCTGTTCATCGGCCCGACCTCTCAGGCCCCGCGCATGGACGAAGGGCGGCACGACAGCCTCTATGAGCTGGAAATCGCGTTGTCGCAGATTCCCGTGCCCGGTAACGGCATGCAGCCGATGCCCTGGCTGGTGGACCGCCTGTTGCGCAACATGCTGACCGATGTCACCGGCAACACCCACCGGGCCGAGATTTGCATCGACAAACTCTATTCCCCCGATGGCCCCACCGGGCGGCTGGGGCTGGTGGAGTTCCGGGGTTTCGAGATGCCGCCCGATGCGCGCATGTCGCTGGCCCAGCAACTGCTGCTGCGTGCTTTGATCGCCCGGTTCTGGGCGGCGCCTGCGACGGGCGACCTGACCCGCTGGGGCACGGCGCTGCATGACCGCTTCATGTTGCAGCATTTCGTCTGGGAGGATTTCCGCGATGTTCTTGCCGACCTGCGCCAGCATGGCTTTGATCTGAAAGAGGAATGGTTCACCGCCCAAGGAGAGTTCCGTTTTCCCTTCTGCGGCGAGGTGGAATATGAGGGCACCCGTCTGGAGCTGCGCCAGGCCCTGGAGCCGTGGCATGTCTTGGGTGAAACCGGTGCGATTGGCGGCACGGTACGCTATACCGACAGCTCGACCGAGCGGTTGCAGGTCAAGCTGACCACCGCTCAGCCAGACCGCTATAGAGTCACCTGCAACGGGCGCGAGGTGCCCTTGACCCGCGTGGCCAATGGCGTGGCTGTGGCAGGCGTGCGCTACAAGGCGTGGCAACCAGCGGCCGCGATGCAGCCGACGGTGCCGGTTCATGCGCCGCTGACCTTTGACATCCATGACACATGGTCGGGCCGCGCACTGGGGGGCTGCGTCTATCACGTCGCCCACCCCGGCGGGCGCAGCTATGACACCTTCCCCGTGAACGGGAACGAGGCCGAGGCGCGGCGGCTCGCGCGTTTCGAACCCCATGGCCATCAGGCGGGTTGGCTGCGGCCGGGGGCCGAACGGCGACACCCCGAATTTCCCTTCACCCTTGACCTGCGGCGCCCGGTCGGCATCTGATGCCGCATGCAGACCGCAAGTTCCGACCCGACCCTGACCTTTGCCACAGGCATGACGCGCGACTATCGCCCCCCCGCCGCGACCCAGGATGAACTGGTTGACGCGAGGGGAGAGCTGCGCCCCGTCTGGCGCGGCTTCATGCGCCATCTGCTGGCCCTGAGCGAAGACGAGCGGACCAAACGCCTTGCCCGCGCCGACCAGTATCTGATGGATTCGGGCGTGTTCTATCGCCAGTATGGCACCGGGCAATCGGTGGAACGGCCCTGGCCGCTGTCGCATATTCCCGTGCTGATTGCCGAGGGGGAATGGCAAGGCCTGTCCGCCGCCCTGATCCAGCGCGCCGATCTGCTGGAAGGGCTGATGGCCGACCTTTACGGCGAAAACCGTCTGGTGGCCGAGGGCAAGCTGCCTGCGGGCCTGATCGCCGCCAACCCCGAATGGCTGCGCCCCATGGTTGGGGTGCGCCCGCGCGACGGGCATTACCTGCACTTTCTGGCCTTTGAGATCGGGCGCGGCCCCGATGGCAACTGGTGGGTGCTGGCCGACCGGGCGCAGGCCCCTTCGGGCGCGGGCTATGCCTTGGAAAACCGTGTCGCCACCAGCCGCGCCTTTTCCGAGGTTTATGCCGGCATGAACGTGCCCCGCCTTGCCGGGTTCTTCCGCGACTTTCGCGACCAGTTGCAGGCGCTGCGCCATGACCCACAGGCGCGGGTGGCGATTCTGACCCCCGGCACGATGAATGAAACCTATTACGAACACGCCTATATCGCGCGGTATCTGGGCTTTACGCTGGTCGAGGGCGAGGATCTGACCGTCGCGGGCGACCGCCTGCTGGTGCGCACCGTGTCGGGCCTCAGGCCCGTGGATGTGCTGTGGCGGCGGATGGACAGCGGCTTTGCCGACCCGGTAGAGCTGAATCAGATGAGCCGCATCGGCACGCCGGGCATGGTTTCGGCGCTGCGGGCGCAGGGGCTGACCATGGTGAATGCGCTGGGGTCGGGCGTGCTGGAAACCCGCGCGCTGATGGCATTTTTGCCAAAACTGGCGCAGGATCTGCTGGGGGCCGATCTGATGATGCCCAACATCGCCACATGGTGGTGCGGCGGGGCGGGCGAACGTCAGGCGGTGCTGGCCGATCCGGGGCGCATGGTGATTTCGGACGCCTTTGCCACCGGCCTGCCTTATGACGGGCCGTTGCAGGGGCTTGCGGCCTCTGGCCTGTCGCATGCCGATCTGGCGGCGAAGCTGGCCACCGAAGGCCCGCAACTGGTGGCGCAAGAGGCTGTCACCCTGTCCACCACCCCCGCGCTGGTGGAGGGGCGGTTGCAGCCCCGGCCTCTGTCCCTACGGGTGTTTCTGGCGCGAACGGCGCAGGGCTGGCAGGTGATGCCGGGCGGGTTTGGCCGCATCGGCGCCTCGCCCGAACCCAATGCCATTGCCATGCAGAACGGCGGGAACGCCGCCGATGTCTGGATTGTTGCCGACAAGCCGCAGCCCGTGGTCAGCATGGTCGCCCCCCCCACCGCCGCCTATCGCCGCGCGACGCCCGGGTCGCTGCCATCGCGGGCCGCCGACAACCTGTTCTGGCTGGGCCGCTATGTCGAGCGGGCCGAAGGGATCATGCGCCTTTTGCGCGCCCGCAACATCCGTCTGGCCGAGGCGGGCGAGGCCGCCACCCCCCTGCTGGCCGCGATGGACCCTTTGTTCGACGCCCTTGACACCAAGCCGGAAACCGGTGTGCCTGCGGGCCTGCTGTCTGCCCTTGGGCTGGCGATCAGCAGCGCGGGCCATGTGCGCGACCGCTTTTCCCCCGATGCCTGGCAGGCGCTGATCGATCTGAACAAGACCGCCGCCCGCATGGCCACCAAGGTTTCGCCCGGTGACGATGCCGCGCGCGCGCTGTCGGCGCTGTTGCGCAAGCTGACCGGGTTTTCCGGGTTGGTGCATGAAAACATGTACCGCTTTCTCGGCTGGCGTTTCCTGACCATCGGGCGCCACCATGAGCGTGCGATGGGCATGGCGGCCAATCTGGCGGTGCTGGCCGACGCCAAGGCCCCCGAAGGTGCGTTGGACCTGATGATCGAGGTGGGCGACAGCGTGATGACCCACCGCCGCCGGTTTTCTCTGCAAACCAGCCGGGTGACGGTGATCGACCTTCTGGCGCTGGATGAGATGAACCCGCGGTCCATGCGCTATCAGTTGGACGGCATGGCCGAGCAGTTGCGCCTGCTGCCCGAGGCAGATGAATACGGGATGCCGTCGGACCTGACCCGCGCGATGTTGCGGCTGCATACCGATCTGGCCACCACCCGGCCCGAAGACCTGACGACCCAAGCCATCTGGGCGCTGCGGGGCCGCATCGCGGGCTTGTCAGACCTGCTGACCGGGGCCTATCTGCGCTGATGCTGTATCAGATCCGCCTTGTCATCGACTATGTCTTCGCCCGCCCCACCGGCGCGGGCCGCCAGCAGTTCCGCATCCTGCCCGCCAGCCTGCCGGGTTGCCAGACGGTTGCTTCGGAAACCGTCACCTTCTCGCCCCAGCCGCTTGAACGGCAGGTGTTTGACGATTTCTATGGCACGCGGGTGGTGCAGGCGGTCATGCCCCCCGGCCTGACCAAGCTGACCGTCACGATGAAGGCCAGCGTCATCCGCCGCGCCGCGCCGCCCGAATTTGACATGAGCGCACGGCTGCCCGATCTGCCCGACCAGATCGCGCTGATCCGTGATCTGGGGCCAGAGGCGCCGCATCACTTCCTGCCGCCCTCGCCCCGGCTGCTGCCCAGCGCGGCGATTGCCGCCTTTGCCCGCAGCGCCACCGCCACCGCCACCACCGCCCGCGCGGCAACAGAGGCCCTTGGCCGGGCGCTGCACGCCGAAATGACCTTTGACGCCACCGCGACCGAGGTGGATACCCCGCCCGAGGCCGCCTTTGTCGGGCGCCACGGCGTCTGTCAGGATTTCGCGCAGATCATGATCGCGGGCCTGCGCAGCCTTGGCATTCCGGCGGCCTATGTCGCGGGCTATCTGCGCACCCTGCCCCCGCCCGGCAAGCCCCGGCTGGAAGGGGCTGATGCCATGCACGCCTGGGTCCGCGCCTGGACGGGGGCCGAAAGCGGCTGGGTGGAATATGACCCGACCAACGCCTGCTGGGTGGCCGAGGATCACATCGTCGTCGGCTATGGCCGCGATTACGGTGACGTGGCCCCGGTGATCGGCATGCTGCGCCTGGATGGCAACCAGAAGGGCAGCCACAAGGTGGACATCCGACCGGAAACCGAGGGTTAGGCAGGGGGGGCCGGCCATTCATCCTCGCCCAATCTGGCAAAGGCCATCGCCTTTGCCACGCGGTGAAGGATCAAGTTGCACCGCCGGGCCCCTAAGGCCCGGCCAGCGCCCGCCCCGCCATCGGCGGGCGCTGGCCTCTCGGGTTTCTCGTGGGCCTGTCTCTTGCTGAACCCGCCCGCACGGACGGGGAAACGCGGTGCGTTTCCTGATCCGCCCGAACAAAGGGCGTGCAGTCATAGGAGAGGCACACCCAACCCCGCAACTGTTTCCAACCCGGCAATCCACCGCTTGCGGCACCCCTTGGCCTCGTCTAATCAGAAGGTCACGAAAGGCCTTTTCATGCGCATCCTGATCACCAATGACGACGGCATCAACGCTCCGGGGCTGGAGGTTCTGGCCGAGATTGCCGCCGAAATCGCCGGGCCCGATGGCGAGGTCTGGACCGTGGCCCCCGCCTTTGAACAATCGGGCGTCGGCCATTGCATCAGCTATACCCACCCGATGATGATCGCCAAGCTGGCCCCGCGCCGCTATGCCGCCGAGGGCAGCCCGGCCGATTGCGTTCTGGCCGGCATCTATGACGTGCTGCAAGGGGCCAAGCCCGATCTGGTGCTGTCGGGCGTGAACCGCGGCAACAACTCGGGCGAGAACGTGCTTTACTCCGGCACGATCGGCGGCGCGATGGAGGCGGCACTGCAAGGCATTCCGGCCATCGCCCTGTCGCAGTTCATGGGCCGCGAGACGGACGAGCTGGACGATCCGTTCGAAGCCGCCCGCATCCACGGCCCGGCGCTGGTGCGCAAGCTTTTGGACCGGGGCCTGTGGGACGGCGAAGACTATCGTCTGTTTTACAACATCAACTTTCCCCCCTGCGCCACCAAGGCGGTCAAGGGCACCAAGGTCGCGGCCCAGGGCTTCCGCCGCTACAGCGCCTTTTCGCTGGAGCCCCACATCTCGCCCTCGGGGCGCAAGTTCCTGTGGATCAAGGGCGGCCCGCAGCATGGGCCCACCCTGCCCGGCACAGATGTGACGGTGAATGTCGAAGGCTACATCTCTGTCACCCCCCTGCGCGCGGACCTGACCGCGCATGATGTTCTGGCCGAGCTGGAGGCGCGGCTGGCATGACAGAGGACGGCCAGCCCGACGATGAGACGGCGGCCGAACGCAAGATGCGCTTTCTGTTTTCCCTACGCTCTCGCGGTGTCACCGACAGCCGGGTTCTGTCCGCGATGGAGCGGGTGGATCGTGGCCGCTTTGTCAAAGGCCTGTTCGCCGAACGCGCCTATGAAGACATGCCGCTGCCCATCGCCTGCGGGCAGACCATCAGCCAGCCTTCGGTCGTGGGCCTGATGACGCAGGCCCTGCAAGTGCAGCCGCGCGATACCGTGCTGGAGGTGGGGACCGGATCGGGCTATCAGGCGGCCATCCTCAGCCTTCTGGCGCGGCGGGTCTATACCGTTGACCGCCATCGCAGGCTGGTCAAGGAAGCGTCTGACCTGTTCCGCGATCTGGGTCTGGTCAACATTGTCACCATGACCGGCGATGGCAGCTTTGGCCTGCCCGATCAGGCGCCATTTGACCGCATTCTTGTCACCGCCGCCGCCGAAGACCCCCCCGGCCCCCTATTGGCGCAGTTGAAGATCGGCGGTATCATGGTACTGCCTGTCGGGCAGTCGGATACCGTGCAAAGTCTGATCAAGGTAACCCGTCAGGCCGATGGATATGAGTATGAAGAGCTTCGCCCGGTGCGCTTTGTGCCGCTGGTCGAGGGCTTGGGCAACGAGTGAACAACACCCGGAACAAACCGGGCGGAATGAGGAAGTCGAGCATGATCCTGTCCCGCGGACCCACTTTTGGCCTGATGGCTGTGCTGTTGCTGTCGGCCTGTGCCAACAACAATCTGGATTGGGATTTGCGGCGCGGCGGTGCGTTTGACACCAGCAATGCCGCGCGCGGGGCCACCGATGCCCGCCCGCAGGCCGATGCCAATGGCGTGATCTCTTACCCCGGCTATCAGGTGGTTGTCGCCCGCCGGGGCGATACGGTTGCCGGCATCGCCCAGCGTCTGGGCACCGATACCGGGGCCTTGGCCAGCTATAACGCGCTGCGCCCCTCTGACACCCTGCGCGAGGGCGAGGTTCTGGCCCTGCCCAATCGCGTCGCCTCCTCTGCGCCCGCCTATGGCGCACCCACGCCGGGCGGCCCGGTTACCGGCGGGATCATCGGTTCTACCGCGCCTGCCAGCAGCGGCGGCCAGATCGATGTCACCACCATCGCGGGCAGCGCGATTGACCGCGCGGCCCCGCCCCCGGCGGCAGGCACCAAGCCCGCCACGGCCCCAAAGGGCGGCGATCCGCTGCGCCACAAGGTTGAGCGTGGCGAGACCGCTTATACCATCGCGAGGGCCTATAATGTCTCGGCCAAGTCGATTGCCGACTGGAACGGCCTTGGCGCCGATCTTGCGGTGCGCGAAGGCCAGATCCTGACCATCCCCACCAGTTCCGGCGCGGCCCCCGCCCCTGCCCCCTTGGTGGTGGAAACACCCCCCGGCCAGGGCAGCCCGACGCCCACCCCGCCCTCGGCCAAAAAGCCGCTGCCCAAGGATGAGGCCCCTGCCAAGGAACAGGCCAAGGAAACCCCGAAATCCCCCGATCTGGGCAATCAGCGCACCGGGGCCAGTGCCACCAAGCTGGTGATGCCGGTTTCAGGCAAGATCATCCGCAGCTATCAAAAGAAAAAGAATGAGGGCATCGACATTTCGGCTGCCGCAGGCACCGCCGTTAAGGCCGCCGATGCGGGCACCGTGGCTGCGGTGACCAAAGACACCAACGGCACACCGATTGTGGTCATCCGCCATGCGAACAACCTGCTGACGGTCTATGCCGGAGTGGATTCGCTCAAGGTGCAAAAGGGTGCCACCGTCGCACGCGGACAGGCGATTGCCGTGGTGCGCGGCGGCAGCCCGGCCTTCCTGCATTTCGAGGTCAGGAAAGGCGTCGAAAGCGTCGATCCGGTTCCCTACCTTCAGTAACCGACGCCACGTCGCGCATGACCTGCCCCCTGCCGCAAGTCAGATGTGCGGAAATGGTTGACGCATGACCACGCTGCTTTGCGGCCTTTCGGCTGTTCTGTCGTTGCTCTATTTCCTGCGCTATTGCGGACAAGAGGCAAGGCCGCTGGCCGGGGCCATAGTCAAAGCGGCACCCGTGGCGCTTTTTGCACTGGCGGGGACATTGGCGGGCGTGCCCAGCCTGATATGGCTGGGCCTTGCGCTTGGGGCCGTGGGCGATTTTCTACTGGCCCGTGACGGTGAGCACAGCTTTCTGGCCGGAATGGCGGTCTTTGCTGCGGGGCATCTTTGCTATGCTGCCGCCTTTTTCCCTTCGGTCGCAACATTTTGGGTGCTTGGCGTGTTGTTTTTCACTCAGAACTGAGCCGGTTTTTTCACCGCGAAGTGAGCCACCTCTGATTATGGATTTCGGTTCATGCTGGGGTCAAGGTCGGGCTTGTCTCCTTCTTTTTCCGGGCTGCAGC
>NZ_JAESVP010000006.1:260000-263781 GCF_016765795.1 Fuscibacter oryzae | reverse complement strand
GCGCGCCGGGCGCTTGAGCAATCTGAGGGCTCCGCGCCCGGCGCGCTTGCCCAACCCGAAACCGACCACTATCAACCCCAAGGACTCTCGTTATGAACGAGGGACGACCGGGGGGCAGGTCACTTCAATTGGCGGGTTCCTCAGATAACTCGACGTTGGGACGAGAGCACTAAGCTTGTCTTCCTGGACTTCCACGACGATCATGTTTGGTGTGTTCCTCCAATCACGAACGTCTGGCGCAAGTACGCGACAAAAGTTCCTAAGGACGAGTTCGTTTCCGCGTTGTTGGCAGGCTCACTCCCCACCAGCATATTTCACTACGAGCACGTAGAAAGTGTTCCACAGCGTGGGCTGGCGCCCGCTTGGTACGGCGCTCGTAAAACGTTGACATGGCGTTGACACGTTTTGGATAAGCAAAAACCCGACGGTTTGCGTCGGGTTATAAGTGTTTGTTTTATCGGAAAGATTTGGTTGCGGGGGCAGGATTTGAACCTGCGGCCTTCAGGTTATGAGCCTGACGAGCTACCGGGCTGCTCCACCCCGCGCCGATTCCCTTCCGGGTTTTGAGTATGGAAGGGTTTTTGTTTGAGATCATAGAGGAGCTGGAGTTCATTAGGTTTGGCGGTGACCTACTCTCCCACGTCTTAAGACGCAGTACCATTGGCGTGTTGGCCCTTAACGGCCGAGTTCGGGATGGGATCGGGTGTTTAGCCAGCGCTATGACCACCAAACCGAATGAACTCCAGCGGCTCTTTCGAGCCGTAACATCAGTGATTGTTCCAAGTTAGTGATACTTATGGTGCTTTTGATATGGTCTTGCTGTTTCTGGATCAGATCAAGCCAATCGGGCAATTAGTACCGGTCAACTGAATGCATTGCTGCACTTACATCTCCGGCCTATCGACGTGGTGGTCTTCCACGGCCCTCAAGGGAGACCTAGTTTTGAAGGGGGCTTCCCGCTTAGATGCCTTCAGCGGTTATCCTGTCCGAACATAGCTACCCAGCACTGCCGTTGGCACGACAACTGGTCCACCAGTGGTTCGTTCAACCCGGTCCTCTCGTACTAGGGTCAACTCTTCTCAAGTCTCCTGCACCCACGGCAGATAGGGACCGAACTGTCTCACGACGTTCTAAACCCAGCTCACGTACCTCTTTAAACGGCGAACAGCCGTACCCTTGGGACCTGCTCCAGCCCCAGGATGAGATGAGCCGACATCGAGGTGCCAAACGATGCCGTCGATATGGACTCTTGGGCATCATCAGCCTGTTATCCCCAGAGTACCTTTTATCCGTTGAGCGATGGCCCTCCCACTTGGGACCACCGGATCACTATGGCCGACTTTCGTCTCTGCTCGACTTGTCAGTCTTGCAGTCAGGCTGGCTTCTGCCATTGCACTCAACGAGCGATTTCCGACCGCTCTGAGCCAACCTTCGCGCGCCTCCGTTACGATTTGGGAGGCGACCGCCCCAGTCAAACTCCCCACCATGCATGGTCCCGGACCCAGATAAGGGGCCGCGGTTAGACGCCAAGAAGGCGAAGGGTGGTATCTCAAGGATGACTCCACGAGGACTAGCGTCCCCGCTTCAATGTCTACCACCTATCCTGCACATCACATTCCTGGCGCCAGTGCAAAGCTAGAGTAAAGGTTCATGGGGTCTTTCCGTCTAACCGCGGGTAGTGTGCATCTTGACACACAGTTCAATTTCGCTGAGTCCACGTTTGAGACAGCGGGGAGATCGTTACGCCATTCGTGCAGGTCGGAACTTACCCGACAAGGAATTTCGCTACCTTAGGACCGTTATAGTTACGGCCGCCGTTTACTGGGGCTTCAATTCAGAGCTTGCACCCCTCCTTTTAACCTTCCAGCACCGGGCAGGCGTCAGACCCTATACGTCGTCTTACGACTTCGCAGAGCCCTGTGTTTTAAGTAAACAGTCGCCACCCCCTAGTTTGTGCCCCCCGCCCATACTTGCGTACAGACGGGGCTCCCTTCTCGCGAACTTACGGGAGCATTTTGCCGAGTTCCTTAAACGTGGTTCTCTCAAGCGCCTTGGTATACTCTACCAGCCCACCTGTGTCGGTTTGGGGTACGGTCTGATGTGGGGCTATTTCCAGGGACCTCGCAGCAGCCCGGTCAATCCGTTAAGACCGAACTACAGTAAAGATCCGTCACATCCCACTGGCCAGGGAATATTAACCCTGTTCCCATCGACTACGCCTTTCGGCCTCGCCTTAGGGGCCGGCTTACCCTGCTCAGATTAGCTTTAAGCAGGAACCCTTGGGCTTTCGGCGACAGGGTCTCTCACCCTGTTTGTCGCTACTCATGTCAACATTCTCGCTTCTGATCTCTCCACCGGATGCCTTACAGCCCGGCTTCACAGAAAGCTCTCCATGTCCACGCTATCCCGAAGGATAGATAAGACATGATGAGCTATATCACAGAACGCTCCGCTACCACGCATATCGCTATGCATCCCGAGCTTCGGCTCATGGCTTGAGCCCCGTTACATCTTCGCCGCAGGACAGCTTATCTAGACCAGTGAGCTGTTACGCTTTCTTTAAATGATGGCTGCTTCTAAGCCAACATCCTGGTTGTTTTGGCCGTCCCACATGCTTTCCCACTTAGCCATGAATTAGGGGCCTTAGCTGCAGGTCAGGGTTGTTTCCCTCTTCACGACGGACGTTAGCACCCGCCGTGTGTCTCCCGGATAGTACTCATCGGTATTCGGAGTTTACTTAGGCTCAGTAAGACTGTGGGTCCCCATTGCCCATGTAGTGCTCTACCCCCGATGGTATTCGTCCGAGGCGCTACCTAAATAGCTTTCGCGGAGAACCAGCTATCTCCAGGTTTGATTAGCCTTTCACCCCTAGCCACAAGTCATCCAGACCCTTTTCAACGGGTGTTGGTTCGGACCTCCAGTTGGTGTTACCCAACCTTCATCCTGCTCATGGCTAGATCACCTGGTTTCGGGTCTGATCCAACGAACTCATGCGCCCTTTTAAGACTCGCTTTCGCTGCGCCTACACCTATCGGCTTAAGCTCGCTCGTTAGACCAAGTCGTTGACCCATTATACAAAAGGTACGCCGTCACCTCTCAAGGAGGCTCCGACTGCTTGTAGGCGTCCGGTTTCAGGTACTGTTTCACTCCCCTCGTCGGGGTGCTTTTCACCTTTCCCTCACGGTACTGGTTCGCTATCGGTCAGCAAGGAGTACTTAGCCTTCGGGGGTGGTCCCCCGATCTTCAGACAGGATTTCACGTGTCCCGCCCTACTTAATATGTCCCGTGGAGCTTCCTGTACGGGGCTGTCACCCGCTATGGCCCGCCTTTCCAGACGGTTCCAGTCACTCTTCCAGGCTCGGCTGGTCCGCGTTCGCTCGCCACTACTAACGGAGTCTCTATTGATTTCCTTTCCTCCGGGTACTTAGATGTTTCAGTTCCCCGGGTTTGCTTCAAAACCCCTATGTATTCAGGGTAATGATACCTGGTTCAGCCCATTATAAACTACCGAAGTAATTATAACGAACTGTCAGGTGGGTTTCCCCATTCGGACATCCATGGATCAAAGCCTATTCCCGGCTCCCCATGGCTTAACGCAGGGTATCACGTCCTTCATCGCCTCTTGCTGCCAAGGCATCCACCAAACGCCCTTCTCGCGCTTGATCTGATCCAGAAAGAGCAAGACCTTCTTGCGAAGATCGTCGTCTTTCCGATCAAAAGCTTAGTATTTACCCGCCGAGCAGCCGCTGGTTCGCTGGCTGCTCCGGCTAGTGTACTAGAC
>NZ_JAESVP010000006.1:0-257500 GCF_016765795.1 Fuscibacter oryzae | reverse complement strand
TTGATGCACGCCGAACCACTAGCTGCGCTGCGACTGCGCAATATCCTTGCGGCAATGCAGCGTGAATCAGGCGGTTTGTAACTGGCGCTTACGTTGCGGGATCAGGCGCACCACCAGCAACACCCCGACAAGGCCCAAATAGATCAATGCCTCGGTGGTATAGACCTTGCCGATCATCAGAAAATGCACGGCGCCCGCCAGAATGGCCGGATAGGCCAGCTTGTGCAGACGCCGCCACGCCCGCCCGCCCATGCGCCGGATCACCCCGTCATTCGAGGTGATCGCCAGCGGCAACAGCATCAGGAACCCGGCGAAGCCCACGATGATATAAGGGCGCTTGACCAGATCCTGCGCGATCTGCGTCCACAACAGCCCCATGTCCAACCCAATCCACACCATGAAATGCGCAAGTATATAGAAGAAGCCCAGCAGCCCCAGCGCGCGGCGAAACTTCAGCAGCCGCAGGCCCACCCGCAGCAGCGGCGTCACCGCAAGCGACGCGATCAGGAATCGCAGGCCCCATTCGCCCAAGGGCCGCTCCAGCCCCTTGACCGGATCGGGCCCAAGACCGCCGAAGAATGCCCCGTATAGCAGAAGGGCGGCCGGAATCGCGCCGCCAAGGTAAACCACCCAGGTTGGCAGGCGGCGCAGATAGCTGTTGATCTGTTCCATCAATAGTCCACCGCCAGATCCTGACCGGCATAAAGGCTGGCCACGTCATCGCCATAGCCGTTGAACAGCAGCGTGTCTTTCCGTCCGGCGAACAGGCCACCGCCGATGGGCCGTTCAGTGGCCTGGCTCCAACGTGGATGATCGACCTGCGGGTTCACATTGGCATAAAAGCCGTATTCATTGGATTGCAGGATGTTCCAGGTTGTGGGGGGTTGCTTATTGGTCAGGGTGATCTTGACGATGCTCTTGATCGACTTGAACCCGTATTTCCACGGCACCACCAGCCGCAGTGGCGCGCCGTTCTGCTTTGGCATCGGCTGATCATAAAGCCCGGTCGCCAGAATCGTCAGCGGATGCATCGCCTCATCCAGCCGCAACCCCTCGACATAGGGCCACGGGAAAGAGCCGTCTTTTTGGCCCGGCATTTCCTCGGGGCGCAGCAGGGTTTCAAAGGCAACGTACTTCGCCGAGGGCTGCACGCCCACGCGCGCCAGCAGCCCCGCCAGTTCAAACCCGTGCCACGGCACCACCATCGACCACGCCTCGACACAGCGGAACCGATAGATCCGCTCTTCGATGGACTGGCCTTTCAGCACATCGGCAAGATCATATTTGCCCGGCTTGTCCACCAGACCCCCGATCTCGACAGACCAAGGGTCGGTCGTCAGGGCACCGGCATAGGCCGCAGGATCTTCCTTGCCCCAGCCAAATTCGTAAAAGTTGTTATAGCCAGAGATGTCTTCCAGCGAGTTAGGCGGCTCGTCCACGGACCACTTGTTGCGCGCCATGGCAGGTGCGGCCATCAACGCGCCCGCCCCCGCAATAAGTTGCCGCCGGTTCAGGAACATGGCCTTCGGGGTCACGTCCGACCATCTGAATTCAGTTTTGAATGACATGCGCGCTCTCCGGTTTTCCCAGAATGAAGGATGGGCCGGTTGCGCCAAAAGGCAAAACAAACCCCCTCACATTCGCGGCACAGCATTGTAACACAAAGAGGCATAGTCAGGAGGTGCCGATGCCCGCCCCGAAAAACCCGTTGAAACAGGCGCTGGCCGAGTGCCGGGTGCAGACCGGCATCTGGGTAAACCTTGCCAGCCCCATCGCCGTTGATCTGCTGGCCGGGGCCGGGTTCGACTGGCTGCTGCTGGATGGAGAGCATGGGCCGAACACCATTCCGACCCTGCTGACACAAGCGCAGGTCATCGGGCAGCGCTGCAATGTGGTGGTGCGGCCCCCGGCGGGTGAGGTCCGGATGATCAAGCAGATCCTCGACCTTGGGGTGCAGAACGTGCTGGTGCCGATGGTGGACAGTGTGGAGCAGGCACAGGCCATGGCGCGCGCCATGCGCTATCCGCCGGCGGGGGTGCGGGGCTTGGGCGCCTCGGTCGCGCGGGCGGCGGATTACGGGCGGACCCCCGAATACATGGCCAATGCCGATGACGAGGTGTGCCTGATCCTTCAGGTCGAAAGCCGGGCGGGATTGGCCGCGCTGCCGGGCATTCTTGCGGTAGATGGGGTGGACGGGGTGTTCATCGGCCCGTCGGACCTTGCCGCCGATATGGGGTTTCGCGGCGACACCACGCATCCCGATGTCTTGAAGGCCATCGAAGGGGCCATCGCCCAGATCACCGCCAGCGGCAAGGCGGCGGGCATTCTGACCTTTGACGAGGCTTTGGCCCGCCGCTATCGCGACATGGGCGTGACCTTCCTTGGCGTCGGCAGCGACGTCAATCTGCTGATGCGGGCGGCGGGTGGCCTGGCCGAACGGGCGCGCTAGCCCGTCCAGCCAAACAGGCGTTGCGCTTCGGCGCGGGTATACCGGCCAAGGCGCACATCTTCGGCCACCAAGGCCGGGTCACGGGCGGCAGGGTCGCCATAGCCGCCGCCGCCGGGCGTACGCACCCGCACCCTGTCGCCCGGTTGCAGCGCAATATCCTGCGCCTTCGACAGATGCGGCGGCACCCAAACCTCGGCCCCGCGCATCACCTCGACCCGGTTCACCGCGCCATCCTTGCCGCCCAGAACGCCCTGCGGCCCGGTGCGGCCATGGTCCATGACAAAGCTGGCCCGCGCATCGCCGCGCAACAGCTCAATCTCATAATCCAGCCCAAAGCCACCCCGGTGCTGCCCCGCGCCACCCGACCCTTCGTGCAGCGCATAGCGGCGGTAAAGCACGGGGAAAGCCTGTTCCATGATTTCAACGGGCGGAGCCTTTGAAATGCCGATGGTCGAACAGCCGTTCGACAGCCCGTCATGGGCCGCATTGCCGCCATAGCCGCCGCCCGAAATCTGATACATCACGAAATCACGGCCCCGGTCCGGGTCATGCCCCCCAAGGCCGAAATTGCCGCTGGTGCCCGCCGGGGCGGCTGTCACCCGATCGGGGAATACCTGCACCAGCGCGGCAAACACCGCCTCGGCAATGCGCTGACTGACCTCGGCCGCACAGCCTGAGACGGGGCGGGGGTAATGGGCATCCAGAAAGGTGCCTTCAATCCCGGTGACTCGCAGGGGTTCGAACGCGCCCGCAGAAATCGGCACATCCGGGAACACATGGCGCACCGCAAGATAGACCGCCGACAAGGTGGTGGCGCGCACCGAATTCATCGGCCCCATGCAGGGGCGCGACGACCCGGCGAAATCAAAGACCACATCCGCCCCGTCCCGTCGCAACGACAGCGCAATGATCAGCGGTTCATCCACCACGCCGTCACTGTCCACCACGGCCCGCGCCGTCACCGCCACTTCGGGCACATCGGCCAGCATGGCCCGCATCTGCCGCGTAGCCAGCCCGCGCATTTCGGCAATCGCCTCGGTCACCTGCGCATCGCCGTACCGGTCCATCAACCCCGACAGCCGCTCTGCCCCCACCAACAGCGCACTTGCCTGCGCCTGCACATCGCCGATCCGCTGTTCGGATACCCGGATGTTGGAACAGATGATCTGCCAGATCTCGCGGTCCATCTGACCGCGCTTGAACAGCTTGACCGGCGGCAGGCGCAGCCCTTCCTGTTCGGCGCTGATTGCACTGGCCGAAAAGCCGCCGGGCACCGCGCCGCCGGTATCGGGCCAGTGCCCGGTGTTCGACAGCCAGCAATAAAGCTGACCGGCGCGGTAAAACGGCATGGCAAAGCGCACATCCATCAGATGCGTGCCGCCAAGGTAGGGATCGTTGACGATATAGATGTCGCCCGGCTCTGGCGCTGCCGTTTCGCCCGACCGGATGCGCTCAATCAGGGTGCGGGTGGAAAACTGCATGACACCCACGAACACTGGTAAGCCTTTCGACCCTTGGGCGATCAGGCTGCCATCCTCGGCACTGTAAATGCCGTCGGACCGGTCATCCGCCTCGGCGATCACCGGGGAAAAGGCGGCGCGCGAAAAGGTCAGGTCCATCTCGTCGCAGACTTGCTGCAACCCGGCCTGAATAACCGCCAGCGTGACCGGATCAAGCATTGTCCACCTCTACAACAAGGTTTCCATCGGGATCAGAGGTCACCCGGCACCCCGGTTCGACCACCAGCGTCGTATCCATCTGTTCAATGATCGCCGGCCCTTGCAGGTTCAGCGCCAAGGGCAGGTGGTCGCGCCAGTAAACCGGCACCTGCACCCAGCCGCCAAACCAGACCTGTCGCATCTCTTGTGGCTCTGGCTCGGGCAGCCGCCCGCCGGGTTCGATCAGGCGCGACAGGTCCAGCTCTGGCCGCTCTCCGATCACCGAGCAGTTCAGGTTCACCAGATTGGCGCGGATGCTGGGCAGGTCCACCTTGAAGCGCGCCCAATAGGCGGCCTCAAAACCGGACTGCATCTCTTCGCGGCTGACATCCGGGCCAGGCAAGGGAATGCGCAGCAGATGGGTTTGGCCGACAAATTGCATATCTGCGGAAAACTCGGCCCGAACCGCCGCAAGGGCAAGTTTTTCGGCACCAATCGCGCGGCGCCCCTCGGCCTCTTGTCCCGACAGAACCGCCTGCACGGCGGCCATGTCCACCCCGTCCAACGGGCGGTTCAAGGTGCGCACAAAATCGTGCCGCAGATCGGCGACCACACAGCCCAAGGCATTGGTCAGACCGGGCCGCGCCGGAACCAGTACGCGCGGCACCCCAAGTTCCCGCGCCAGCGCAACCGCATGCAGCGGCCCCGCCCCGCCAAAGGCGAACAGCGCGAAATCGCGCGGATCGGCCCCCATGCTGATCGAAACCATGCGGATCGCGCCCGCCATATGGGTATTCGCAATCCGCACCACCGCCTCGGCGGCCTGTTCCACCGACAGACCAAGGGGCACGGCAACCTGCGCCTCCATCGCCGCGCGCGCGGCTTGGGCCGCTTGCCCAAACCGATGCGCGGGCAGGCGGCCCAACAGCAGATTGGCGTCCGAGATCGTCACCCGGTCACCACCGCGGCCATAACAGACCGGGCCGGGGTAAGACCCGGCAGACTCTGGCCCCACCCGCAGCATGCCGCCCTGATCCACCCGCGCAATGCTGCCACCGCCCGCGCCCACCGTGCGCACATCGACCATCGGCACATGGATCGGCATGGCATATTCCACCTCGATCTCGTTCGAGACCGGCGCCACGCCGCCCTTGATCATGGCAACATCGGTACTGGTGCCTCCCATGTCATAGGTCAAAAGGTTGGCCATCCCGGCCCGCCGCCCGGTTGCCACCGCCGCCATCACACCGCTGGCCGGACCCGACATCACGGTTTTCACCGCCTCTCGCGCCACCTTGTCGGCTGCAACCATTCCGCCATTGCCGTTCATCACCAAAAGGTCGCGGGCATAGCCCTGCGCGCGCAGCCCATCGGCCAGCCGCACGACATAGCGTTCCAGCAACGGCTGCACGCTGGCATTCACCGCTGCCGTCACGCCGCGCTCAAACTCTCGGCTTTCCGACAGCAGGGAATGCCCGGTGGTGATATAGCCATTGGGCCAAAGCCCCGCGGCGATTTCCGCCGCGCGCAGCTCATGCGCCGGGTTGGCATAGGCATGCAGAAAATGGATCACCAGACTTTCGCAACCCTGATCCAGCAACTGCCGCACCGCGCCCGCCACCGACCTTTCATCCAGCGCAGTGATCACCCGGCCCCGCGCATCCATCCGCTCGGCCACCTCCAGCCGCAGGTCGCGCGGGATCACCGGCACGAAATGCCCGGTCATGCCGTAAGCCTGCGGCCGGGTGCGGCGGCCCAGCTCCAGCACATCGCGAAACCCCTGCGTCGTAATCAGCCCGGTCTTGCACAGCTTGCGTTCCAGCACCGCATTGGTGGTTGTTGTGGTGCCGTGGACGATCAGATCCATCGCGGCCAGATCGGCTCCCGCCTCGGCAAAAGCCGCCAACACGCCGCCCGACTGATCCGGCAGCGTGGTCGGCACCTTGGCCAGCCGCACCGTCCCCGTCGCAGGATCAAGGATCACAAGGTCGGTGAAGGTTCCGCCCACATCCACCCCGGCAACCAGACCCGTCATTCACACCCCCACATAGGCCGCAAACCGCGGCGCATCGGCCCGAAGGCCCGCACCCGGCACAACCTCGGCCACCGTGCCATGACCCATGAAGGCCACGCGGTCCGCAACCTGCAACACCGCATCAACCCGCTGTTCAACCAGAACCGTCGCCACGCCCGTGGATTTCAGGCCCAGCAAAACCTCTCGGATCGCCGCGATCATCGAGGGTTGCAGCCCCTCGGTCGGTTCGTCCAGCAACAGGACCTTCGGCTCCAGACACAGGGCGCGGGCAATGGCCAACATCTGCTGTTCGCCACCGGACAGGGTTTGCGACACCTGCCCCAATCGCTCTCGCAACCGGGGAAACAGGTCCAGCACCTGCTCGTGCACAGCGCGGCCCCGGTGCCGGGTCATCAACCCGATCTCCAGATTCTCGGCCACGGTAAGCGGCCCGAACAACCGCCGCCCCTGCGGCACCAATGCGATGCCATGGCGCGCCACCTCATGCGCAGGCAGGGCCGACAGGTCATCGCCATCCAGCACGAACCGCCCCTGCCGCGCCACCAGCCCCATGATCGCGCGCATCAGCGTGGTCTTGCCCACGCCGTTGCGGCCCATGATGCAGGTCACCTCGCCGCCCCGCGCCTCCAGCACCACATCGCGCAGAACGGTAACCGCGCCATAGCTGGCCGAAACCCCCTCAAGCCGCAGCATCGTCGGTTCCCAGATAGGCCGCCTGCACCGCCGGGTTGGCGCGAATTTCGGCAGGCGTTCCCTGCGCCAGCACCCGACCAAAGTTCAGCACGGTGATGCGGTGCGCCAGATCCATCACCACCTCCATATTATGCTCGATCATCAGCACCGTGGTGTGCGGCACCAAACTGCGGACCAGCGCCCCAAAGTCATCAATCTCGCCCGCCGCCAGCCCTTGGGTCGGCTCATCCAGAATCAGCACCTTGGGTTTCAGCGCCAGGCCCATCGCCAGCTCCAGCAGGCGCTGATGGCCGTAAGACAGGGTGCCCGCCTCTTGCCCGGCCAGACCCTGCATCCCCACCCGGCCCAGCGCGACACCCACCGCGCCCGCCAGGTCGCGTGCGCCCTGCGACTGCGCCGCTAATGCCACATTGTCGAACACCGAAAGGCGCGGATAGATCGAGGTGATCTGGAACGTATAGGCAATGCCCTTTCGCACCCGCAGATGGGCAGGCAGCGCCGTGACATCCTGCCCCGCCAGCGTGATCTGCCCGGCATCCGGCGCAATCCGCCCCGACAAAAGGCTGACAAAGGTTGTCTTGCCCGCGCCGTTCGGCCCGATCAGCGCATGAATCTCGCCCGCGTTCAGCGCGAAATCCACGCCATCCACGGCCTTCAGCCCGCCATAGGCCTTGGCCAATCCCTTTGCCTGCAAGATCACGGCAGCCATGGCAGCCACCTTTCGCGCACATACCCCAGGATGCCGCGCGGCGCGAACAGCACCACCACGATCAGCACCACCCCCACCAGCATCAGATAGGCATTGGTCAGACCCGAAGCGAAGTCGATCAACCAGAACATCACCGCCGCCCCGATCAACGGCCCCAAGGCTGTTCCCGCCCCGCCCAACAGCGAATACAGCATCGGCAGGATCGAATATTGCACCGTGGCAAACCCCGCCCCGGCATAGCCAAAAAACACCCCATAAGCCGCCCCCGCCAGCCCGGCATAAAGGCCAGAGATCACCAGAACCTTCAGCTTCACCGTATAGGGATCATAGCCCAGCATCCGGCTGCGCTCCTCATTCTCGCGCATGGCCAGCATCACCCGCCCGAACCGAGAGCCGACCAACCCCAGCGCCCCTGCAAGCGCCGCCGCATAAATCCCCAAAGCCAGCCACAACCGCGACCCATCCTGCGTCAGATCCAGCCCCAGCACCTGTCGCGCGGCCCCCGGCAGCACCAGCCCCTGATCGCCCCCGGTCACTGCGTTGCAGTAAATCAGCGTCAAATACCCGGCCTGCGCAAACATCAGCGTCACGATCATGAAGCTGACACCCTTGGTGCGCAGCGCCAAAACCCCTACCGCCGCCGCAACCACGCCGCCGGCCAGCATTCCGGTTCCCAGAACGGGCAACCCGCCCCACCCCCACAGGGTCACCGGCAAAGCCGCGCCGAACATGCCCGCACCAAAGAACAGCGCATGCCCCAAACTCAGCATCCCGGTATAGCCGAAGGCCAGATTATAGCCGGTGGCAAAGACCGCCAGCACCAGCACCCGCGCCAGATTGTTGGCGTGATAGGCGGGCAAGATGACCGCCAGCACAGCCAGCACACCCAACACCGCCAGATGAAACAGCCACCCCTTCATGCCTTGGCCCCGAACAGGCCCTGCGGCCGGAACACCAGCACCAGCGCCACCAGCAGTGTCGCGATGATCTTCGACAGCGTTGGCGCCCAGAACATCGAAATCACCCCATCCGACAGCCCGATGATCAGCGCCGCCACCAGAGTTCCGCGCAAACTGCCCAACCCCCCGATGATCACGGTGATGAACGACAGCAGCAGCGGGTCACCCCCCATCAGGTAATGCACCTGCGTTGTCGGCACGACCAGCACCGCTGCAACCGCCGCCAGCGCCGCACCCAATCCAAAGGTGCCCGCATAAACCCGGTCTACGTTGATACCAAAGGCCCGCGCCGTTACCCGGTCCACCTGCGTCGCCCGCATCACAAGGCCAAACCGGGTGCGTGTCATCACCAGCCACACCGCAAGCAACACCGCCCCGGCCGCCGCCACCACAAACAGCTTGTACCCCGAATAGCCAAACCACGGCAGTTGCAGCCGCAGGCTGAACGGCGCCGCAACCGGCCGGGCATCGGGGCCAAAACTCAACAGCGCCACCTGCTCCAGAATATAAAGCAGCCCGATCGTCGCCACGATCACCGCCTCCGGCTCATATTCCAGCCGCTTCAGCACCAGCACATCCACCGCCGCCGCCAACAGCCCCACCAGCGGCGGCACAATGATCAGCGCGACCAGCCACCCCACAACCGGCGGCCCCGGCACATGGCCCGCCACAAACCATGCCAGCACCGCCCCCGTCATGAAAAACGCCCCGTGCGCCACGTTCACCACGCGCATCACGCCAAACACCAGCGACAGACCCGAGGCCATCAGCGCCAGCACCGCCGCCGATACCAGCCCCTCCATAAGTGCAAGCAGCAGAAACGGCCCGAAACTCACCAAAACCTCATCATCTGTTCATAAATATCCCGCGGGGGGCCGGGGGGCGCGAAGCCCCCCGGACCGGCTGCAAATCAGAACGACATCGTGGTGTAATCCACCCCGTCGTCATACTTCCCCTCGTCAATGGTGGTGGTATGCACCTTCACCAGCTTGCCGCCCTCGACTTTCGAGATGTTCTGGCTGCCAAAGGCCTGATGCGTCTTGCCGTTGAAGACCTTGGCCCCCTGCGGACGCTCGATGCCATAAGGCAGGTCGGTCACGGCCTCCATCGCCTCGACCAGCTTTTGCCGGTCAGCCACCCCGGCATAGCCACTGGCCTCGACGGTCTGTTTGATAAAGTGCAGTGTCTCCCAGGCAGAAAACATATGGGAATAGGTGGCGACATCCTTGGCATCGGCCACCGATGCCCCGTTGTCATCGACACCCACGGCGGCGCGATAGTCACCCTCGGCGGCACCGGCATCGGCTGGTTTCACGCGGGGATGCGCCTCCCAGAAATGGCTGCCTTCCAGGAATTCCAGCCCCGGCGTCGCGGTATCCACCGCCTCCAGGCTGTCGATAAAGCCGAAAAGCTGCGGCTTTGCACCCGAACCATAGAACTCGCCCAGCTCTTTCACAAAGGTCAGCACGCCAGGGCCAACCATGACGTGATACAGCACCTCGGTCTCTGCCGGTATCTGCGCGAAGTAACGGGTATAGCTGGTTTCGGTCGGCGGAATGGCGATTTGCGCCACAACCTGCCCGCCCTGCGCCTCGATCGCCTTGGTAAAGAAATCGCGGTGGTCGTAGCCAAAGGCATAATCCGGGAAAAACATCGTGACCTTCTTACCCAGATTGCCCGCCACCCAGGGCGCCATCGACGAAATCTGGCTGCGCACGTCCGTAATGCCGGGCTGCAAGGTCCAGCGGTTCAGCGCGCCGCTCGCAACGTGATAGCCTTCGGAGCAGACCAAATAGGGCACCTTCAATTCGCCCGCGCGCGGCGCAGACCCCATCACCACATGGCTGAACAAGGTGCCAAAGATCAGGTCACAGCCATGCTGGCTGTTCAGCTTGTCCACCACTTCGGCGCCCCGCGCCGGGTCAGTGCCGTCATCCTCATAAACGATCTCAACGGGGCGCCCGCCAATGCCACCCGCCTCGTTGATTTTCTTCAACGCCGCATCGGCGGTGCGCTGATACCAGCGGCCATAGCTGGCGCCGATGCCGGTGGCGTGCAACTGGAAGCCCAGCTTCAGCGGGGCCGCCTGCGCCCAGACCGGTCGCACCAGCCCCGCAGAGCCGGCGATCAACCCCGCGCCCATCCCGGTCAGAACCGCCCGCCGCGATGGCGCAATGCCCGTCAAAGTCGTTTTCATGGTCCGTCTCCTCTGTCATGGCCCGATCTGCGCCGGGACCGATTTCATTTGCAGGCAAACAAAAAGTGTAATGTTTTCAAGCGCCTCGCGCGGTGGACATCAACCAGAGACCAAAGATCGTGTAAAGCACCATCAGCGCCGTCATCGGCAGATGGCCCATATTTCGCAGGCCCCGCCCGGCCAGTTTCAGCGTCAGGATCACCGCGAGCAGATGCGCGCCCAGAATCGCTGCGAACTGCACCGCATAGACCGCCTGCATGAACACCGGGTCTGACAGAAACCCGAAAGAGATATAGAACGGCGGCAGGCCAAGCAGGCTGTCACCCCGAAACAACGGGTCATTCAGCGCCCAAAGCGTGTATTGCCCCGTGGTGATCAGCGTGACGAAGAAATGCGCCACATGATAGCCCGCCGCGATGGCCAGAAATGACAGCATCACCGGCCCCGCCGCAAACCCGCCCCCCGCCAAAGCCCGCGACAACCGCAGCCCGGCCCAGATTGCGGCCCCCGTCAGCCCCCAGCTTGCCAGCAAGCCCAGCGTGTTGACCCCAATCACCGCCGAGCGCCCGGTGAACTCCAGCGGGTTCTCTCCGATCAGGCCCATCCACCAAAAGGTCTCGCTCAACCCTTCGAACGACAGGCTGCCCAGCGTCACGATAATGAACGCCATCTGCGACAGGCTCAGGGGTGCCATCCTCACCACCTGCGCGCCGGGCCAGCCGACCATCCACTGCACCCGACCAGCCTCACGCACCCGCCACACGGGCGCGACCCGGCCGATCAGGGCAAAGAACACCGTCAGAAACTCGCCCTGTTCCAGCCAGCCCTCGCCCTCGGCAACAGCCAGCAGCAGAATGACCAGCCAATAGCCCAGCATCAGCCCGGCCAGCCCGGCCGGATCGTCAGGCGCCAGCGATACGATCTGGAACCACGAAAACCCGGCCATCCCCACCACGGCAGGCCAATGGCCCAGGCCTGACAGCCCCACGCTGCCGCGCCAGCCAAGCGCAATCCGCAGCGCCCGAACCGGCGCAACCCAAGGGTTAAAGGGTCGCCACAGATCACCAAACACCATCGAGGCAAAGGGCAGCGCGATCCATACCCCGGTCCAGAACACCAGAGTCAGCAGGTTGTGCAGCGGATCATCCGCCCCCTGAAACCCGATGGCCAGCAGCACGGCCATCGCGATAAAGCCCGCCGTCCAACCCACCATGCGCGGCCAAAGATCCGCCCCCTCATGCAGCAGATGGCCCTGCAACGGCGGCAACCGGTCGGTCAAAACCCCCAGCAAAGCGGTTAGCGCAACGGTCAGCGCCGCCGCAAGAATGTAATGCCCGGTCGGCAGCGTCAGAATCACCGATGGCGGCAGCGCGCAGGCAAGTGCTGCACCGGGCGTCAGGGTCAGGGCCGCCGCAAGCCGCTTCACCGCAAGCCGTCCTCCCCTTTGACCTGACTGATTTCCAGTCCGCCCATCCGGCTATGCACCCGCCCGCCCCGCGCCATGGCCAGCGCAAACAGCACCTCATTCGCGCGCGGCCCATCCTCGCAAGCCACCGTGATGACATCGAACCGCGAGCGCACATAAGCGGCATTCAGGTGGCCAAGTGGAATATCCAGCGTCGTGCCCATGCCGCCCACTTTCATCGCGCTTGGCACAATGGCGCGGCATTCACCCAGCCGGTCGCGCATGCCGTAACCGCCCGAGACATGCCAAATCGCGCCATGTTCATGCTCGCCGTTCTCGCCAACGATGGCGCCCTTGCCATAGGCATCAATGCCCGCCCGCCCGCCCAGCGCCGCCACCAGCCGGTCGGTCAGCATCAGGGCCAGGGGCTTCAACGCCTCCATCGAGGGCTGCAAGTCCACCTCATGGCGCCCGGCGAAAGGGTTGGCGCAAATCGCATAGATCGCGCCCTTGACCGGCGGCGGATCGGCCAGCGGCCCGCCTTCGTGCAGGATTTCTTCAACCTGGGTAACGATCTTGCGGATCGCGAAGTCAGACATGATCAAGTTCCTTCAGCCGCAAATCGCCTTCGGTGACCACCTCACCCTGTAGGAAAAGCGCTGCCCCTTCAATCAAGCCCCGCGCCCGGTATCCACGCGCTGCGGCAAGGCCACGGTCCAGCGCCCGCGCCACTTCGGCCCGGGTCAGCGCGGCAACTCCCACCGTCACCAGCCGAGGGCCCAGATCACTGTCGGCCTGCATCTCGACCGCAGGCCGCCGTGTCACCGCAGGATGCCCCGGAAGATCGACCGCATTGGCGATCATGGTCGCCGCCGCATCGGCCATCGCCGCCGTCCGCGCCACAACCGTCACCGCATCGGCAATGCCCAAAGACCAACTGCGCCCCCGCCAACCAGAAGTCGCAATGCCCCGCGCCACCTCTTCGGCGCGCAGCTCGACCATACCACCCGACGCCATAGCGCAGTGCAAACGCTGGCCGCTCGCCAGATGCACTGCAATATCGCCGCCATTGTTCACATAGGCTCGCTCCACCCCCGGCCCTGCCACTATCGCCACCAGAACCGCCTCGGCCACAGCCCCAGCGACGGCCGCCATGGGCGTGATGAAGGCAGGACGAAACGGCGCCACCGCCGCCGCCATCACCTGCGCAACAGCCCCGTGAACAAGGCTCTGTTCGGCGCGCAGAGAAGGCAATTCAGAGACCAACTCCTCCAGCAACCCATCAAACCGTGCTACCGCCCGGTCATAGGCCCCTGCCCGCCCCGGCCCCCAGACCTGACAGATCAGGTCCATCGGCCCATGGTTCAGATGCAGCCGCCCATCAGCCAGAACGCCCACCTGCATCATGGCTTTTGTCCTTCCTCAAATACTCCGGGGGGTGCGGGGGGCTGGCCCCCCGCCCGGTCGGGCCAGGGTTCCACCCGGCCCGAAACCGGATACTCGCCGCCCGTCGCAATGACCGAGGCCAGATCGCGGATGCTGCCCTCATGCCCGCCCATCGCCAGATAGTCCGCGCGCGGCAGGGTAAACTCCAGCGGGGCCACCAGCGCGGGCGTCGGCACATAGCCGAAGGCACCTTTGGGCAACCGCGTCACATCCACCATGAAGGTGATGCCGCCGCCCGGCCAGACATAGCACTCTGCCCCGCCACTGGTCAGCCGCGTCGCCCCGGCCTGAACCGACCGCGTCAGCCGCACCGGATTGCGCGTCACCCCCGCCCGCAGGCTGCCCCCCGCCCCGCCCATGAACAGCACGGTGCAAAGCGACGGCTCGCAATTCTCGTCAATCAGCCCGACAGTATCGCGCAATGCCTCTGGCAAGGGCGCGATCTGCGGAACCAGCGCCTCATCCAGCACATAATAGCCAAACTCTTCCCCCGTGGTCGAAACCATCAACAGGCGAAGCCCGGCACGCGCACCCTTTTTCGCCTCCCACGGCCCCAGAATCTCCAGCGGATCGGTCAGCCTCGTGCCCCCCCAGCCCAGGCCCGGCTCACTGACCCGGAAATAGCGGCCCGGCGTCGACCGGTGCCCCTTGATGCGGATGCCCGTCGGCTCCCAGCCCAAAACCTTGCCCGCCTGATGCTCGCTGACCACGCCGGTGATGTGGTCATCGACCACCACCACCTCATCCACCAGACCGCGCCACTGGCTGGCGAACATACCGATGGTGGCTGATCCGCAGCCCACCCGCATCCGCCGCTCTGGCGTGCCATCGACAATCGGCGGCCTGCCCGCCTGCACCACAACCGTGGAGCCGCCCTCGATCACCAGCTCCACCGCCTCGCCATTGCACAGGGCCAGCAGCGCCGCGCAGGTCAGTCGCCCCTCGGCCTTCGACCCGCCGGTCAGGTGATGCACCCCGCCCAAAGACAACATCTGGCTGCCATATTCGGCGGTGGTGACATGGCCGATGGGTTCGCCATCCGCCCGAACCACCGCCCCCTCTGGTCCAAGAAAGCGGTCGGTGTCGATCTTCACCTTGACACCGCAATAGGAAAAGATCGCCTCGGTCACCACCGTCACCACATCCGCCCCCGCAATCTGCGAGGCGATGATGAAGGGCGCAGGCTTGTAGTCGGGATAGGTGGTGCCCGATCCGATTCCGGTCACAAAAGTGTCGGCGGGCAAGGGATCGCCCGTCCAGTCGCGCCGTGCAAACGGCACCACATGCCCACCCTGCGCAACCGTATGCGAAAGCATCACCACAGGGTCGGTGCGAATGATGCGGCCCGCGTCATTCGCATAACGGTCGCAAGCCCCGGTCTGGCCCGGCGCGATATAGCACATCACCGGGCAGGCATCGCAGCGGATCTTTTCCTGACCGGACAGGCCCGGCACAGAGGAATCGGAAGCCGTCATCGGCGAACCTCTTTCATCGCAGCCAGAATGCGGTGGGGCAGGGCCGGAAGCTGTGTGATCACTGCACCCGTGGCGTGGCGAATCGCATTCAGAATCGCGGGGGCTGTGGGAATCAAAACATGTTCGCCCAGACCCTTGGCCCCGAACGGGCCGTCAGGATCGGGAATTTCAAGGATCAGGCTTTCAATGGGGGGCACGTCGCCGGTGGTGGGAATCAGATAGTCGTGCAGATTGTCGGTCCGCCCAGTGATATATTCCTCCATCAGCGCCATACCGATGCCTTGGGCGATGCCGCCCTCAATCTGCCCCTCGGCAAGTTGCGGGTTGATCACCCGGCCCAGATCATGGGCTGCCGCGATCTTCAGCAGCTTCACCCTGCCCAACCGCGCATCAACCGCCAGTTCCACCATCTGCGCACCATAGCCGTAAACCGCATAGGGCCGCCCCTGCCCGTTGGCATCCAGAGGCTGGGTCGGTGGATCATAGGTTTCTTCCGCCGAGATCGCATAGCCGCGCGGATCGAGCGGCAAGGCAGCAAGGTCGATCCGATGCAAAGTGGCCCCGTCCTGAACAGTCACAAACTGGCCAGTCAGAGACAGTTTTGCCCCATCCCCCGCATTCGCCATGCGCAAGATCGTCGCCCGCAGGGCTTGCCCCGCCGCCTGCGCGGCGCGGCCAGACACAAAGGTCTGGCGGCTGGCCGAGGTTTTGCCCGCATCGGGTGTCAGCGCGGTATCCGGCCCGACAAAGGTAAAGGCTGCCAACCGTAGCCCAAGGGCATCTGCCGCAATCTGAGGGATGACCGTATTTGACCCTTGGCCAATGTCGGTCGCCCCCTGATGCAGCACCAACTTGCCTGCCCCGGTCAGCCCGATCCGCATGGTCGAGGGGTTGGGCAAGCCGGTATTGCCACAGCCATACCAGCACGAGGCCACCCCCACCCCGCGCAACCAATGCCCCTCTGGCCGCGCATCGCCCATGGCACGCGCCCAATGCGGGCGCAGCGCGGTCAGGCAGGCATGAATGCCCGTCGCTTCCATCACCTGCCCCGTCGCGCTGGTCTGACCATCGCGCAGGGCATTCAGGATGCGAAACTCCAGCCGGTCCAGCCCCGCCTTTTCTGCCAGCCGATCATACAGCGTTTCCTGCCAGACCGCCGCCTGCGGCACACCAAAGCCGCGAAACGCCCCCGACACCGGGCCGTTCGTGTGAATGGCCCGCGCCTTGGCACTGATGGCAGGCGTGAAATAAGGGCCGCTGGCGTGAACCGGCACCCGGTTGGCGACCGTTGGCCCCCAACTGGAATAGGCGCCTGTGTTGAACCGGCCCTCTACCTCCAGCCCGGTAATCCGCCCCTTTGCGTCACAGCCGATCCGGCCCCATATCTGCGCCGGATGGCGTTTGGTGGTCGAGGCCATGCTTTCCCCGCGCCCATAGATCATCCGCGCCGGACGCCCCGTTTTCAGCGCCACCAGCCCGATCAGAGGTTGCAGGCTGACATCCAGCTTGGACCCGAAGCCACCCCCCACAGCCGAGGGCAGAATGCGCACACGATCAACCGGCAACCCCAGAATCGCCGCCGTATCATCGCGGTCCATCACCGGGGCCTGCGTACAGGCGCGGATGCACAGCGTTTCGCCCTCCATCCAGGCCGCGCCTGCCTCTGGCTCGATATAGGCATGTTCGACATAGGCGGTCGTCACCCCCCCTTCGACCACATGGGCCGAACCGGCCAAGACCGAAGCCGCATCACCCCGTCGAACCACCCCTTCGATCAACAGATTTCCGGCCCGCCCGGGCAGCACAAGGGCAGATCCCGGCGCTTCGGCCTCTGCTGCGGTCAGAACGGCGGGCAGCGGCGTCCAGACAATCGGGAAATCTGCCAGATCGGGCAGCGCGCCCGGCTCAAAAGCGACGACGGCCACGCATTCCCCCCGGAATCGCGCCGTATCCGCAGCAATCGCGGGTTGGTCCGCAAAGGCGGGGATCACCGAAAAGGCATTGCGGCCTGGAATGTCCGCAGCCGTAAAGACGGCGGCAATGCCGGGGCGACGGGCGAAAGCCGCAAGATCGCCAAAGGCAAAGGCCGCATGAGGATGAGGAGAGCGCAGGGCCTTGACCATCAGCGCCCCTTCGGGCGCAAAGTCCGCCCCGAACACATCGCCCTGCACCTTGGCGTCCCCATCCAGCCGCGCGATCCGCGCGCCCACTGCCGGGCCATCCGGCGCAATCTCAGCCGGTTCATCACGCCAGGCATCGCACACCGCCGCCAGAATCTTGCGATAGCCCGTACAGCGGCACAAAACGCCGCCCAGAGCCTGTTCTGCCTGTTCCTCGCTGGGGCGGGGCGTGTGGGACAGCAGCTCTGACGCGGCCATCAGCATCCCCGGCGTGCAGATGCCACATTGCGCAGCGCCATGACGCAAAAAGCTGGCGCGCAGCCGGGTCAGTGTGTCGCCTGCGCCTTCGACTGTTTCGATCCGGGCACCCTCGGCGCGGGCGGCGGGCATCAGGCAGGCGCAGACCGCCTTGCCATTCACCAGCACGGTGCAAGCGCCGCAATCGCCCGCGTCGCAGCCCACCTTGGTGCCCCGCGCGCCCAACCGCTCGCGCAGAACCTCTGATAAGCGTTCGGTTGCCGGGGCATCACAGGCAATGCTTTGGCCGTTCAGGGTAAACCGGATCATCCTGCTGCCCCTTCCAACGCACGCCGCAGCAACTCTGCCACCGCCTCCAGCCTGTACCCTGCCGGGGCGCGGACATCGTCAATCGGCGACAGGCTGGCGGTAATACCCTCGGCCCTGATCCGTCCAGCCAAACCGGCAACCGGCGCACCCAGCAAAGCCGCTTCAATAATTGGCAGGCGGCAGGGCACCGGCGAACAGGCGCCCGCCGCAATCATAATTTCAGTTACTATTCCTTCGTTAGTCACACATCGAACGGCCACAGACGCGATCGAGATCACCAGATGCGCCCGCGCGCCCAGCTTTAGAAACACCCCCTTGCCGCCCAGCGCCCGTTGCGGGATGCGCACGGCCACGACCAGTTCATCCGGCCTGCGATCCGTGCGCCGTGGTGCCAGAATAAATTCGGCCAGTGGCACGTCTCGCCGCCCATTGGCCGAGTCCAGTTCGACCACAGCATCCAACGTCAGCAGCGGCGGCACCCCATCAGCCGCAGGCGAGGCGTTGCACAGATTGCCCGCAATGGTGCCGACGTTCTGCACCTGCCGCCCACCCACCTGCACTGCCGCCCGCTGCAATCCGGCAAGTGCGGCAGGCAAGGGGGTCGCCGCGATCTCGGCCCAGGTCACCGCACCGCCGATGCGCAGGCCGTCTTGTTGGGTGATTCCCTGCATCTCAACGATGCCCGTCACATCCACGACCGACCGGCGCAATTGCGCGCCCGCGCCCGGATAGACATCGGTCCCCCCCGCCAGCACATCCCATCCGCCGCCCGCCATCAAGGCCAGCGCGTCCCGCAGACGCGAAGGGCGGGAATAGTCAGTCAAGCTGGCCCCCAATTCATTTGCATACGAACAGATTGGGCACGGCTGGCCCGCCTGTCAACTTTCTTGCACTGTCGCACGCCACAGCCTATGCCAAACCATGATCAAGCCCACAGACTATGCATTGGACGATCAGGTCGGCTATATCCTGCGCCGCGTCACGCAGCGCCATCTGACCATCTTTGCCGAGGCGATCCCAGAGGTTACCACCACCCAGTTCGCCGTTCTGGCCCGCCTGTCGCAGAGGGGGCCGCTGTCACAGAACCATCTGGGCCGGGAAACCTCGATGGATGCCGCGACGATCAAGGGCGTGGTGGACCGGTTGACCAAACTGGGCCTGACCACCACCAAGCCAGACCCCGAAGACCGCCGCCGCCTGACCGTCAGCCTGACCGATGCCGGGGCGCGCCTGTTTTACGAGCGGGCCGAAACCGGGCTGCGGGTCTCGGCCAGCACGCTTGCACCACTGAATACGGAAGAGCAGGCAAGCTTTTTGGCGCTGTTGGCCCGGCTGGTCTGATCAGGGCTGATGTCGGGCCCGAAAGGCGGCAATTTCCGGCGCGGTCGGTGATCTGCCGCAAAACGCCAACGCATAAGACGGGATGCGTTCGATCCGCCGCGCGACCGTTTCAACCATCCGCATCGCGATATAGCCAACCTGCGTCAGATAAATGGTATGGGCGCGAATGTCGGCCTCGGCCGCATCATAGTCAAACCGGCGGAACAGTGCCGCTATTGCCTCGATCCGGCTTTGATCCGCCTCGGCCAGCGTGGCGGCCAGACCCTGGTCGGTCAGGGCCCAGGTGCGGATGGCAAACTCCAGCCGCGAATCAAACAGGGCAGGGTCAATCCAGCAATCGAACAGATTCAGCACAGCCTCGGTGATGGTGGTTGCGGGTGCCTCGCATCGTGCAATCAGATTGCCGGTGTTATGCCCCTGCCAGCGCGCGATCAAACCTGCCAGCAGCGCCTCTCTGTCAGGAAAATGCCAGTAGAAAGAGGTGCGCGACATGCCCAGCCGCTCTGCCAAGGGCGCAACCTTGACCGCCTCGACCCCACCGGTCACCAGCACCTCATAGGCGGCATCGAGCCACAGCTCCGCCGACCCGCGCCACCCCCTGTTTTCTGTCGGCTGATCCATGGCCGGACCATAGGCGAGGTCACAACCCCTCACAACCGGACAAAATCGACACTACTGTCGAGTTTTTATTTGACGGATGGAAAAGACTGCGTAATCTTGCACAAAAGCCACCGAGAGGCCGCCATGTCGAACGATCCCCTTCTTCAGCCCTATCAGCTGAAACACCTGACCTTGCGCAACCGCATCATGACAACCGCGCATGAACCGGCCTATTCCGATGACGGCCTGCCCAAGGACCGTTATCGCCTGTACCACCTCGAACGCGCCAAGGCGGGCGTTTCCATGGTGATGACCGCCGGTTCCGCCAGCGTCAGCCGCGACAGCCCGCCGGTGTTTTCGAACCTTCTGGTCTGGAAGGACGAAATCGTTCCATGGATGAAAAAGCTGACCGATGACTGCCATGAGGCGGGTGCTGCGGTGATGATCCAGCTTTCCCACCTTGGCCGCCGCACCCGCTGGGACAAGGGCGACTGGTTGCCTGTTCTGGCCGCTGGCCCCGCACGCGAACCGTCGCACCGCGCCTTTCCCAAGGTGATGGAAGACTGGGACATTACCCGCGTCGTGCAGGATTATGCCGATGCCGCCGAGCGTATGGCCGCATCCGGCGTCGATGGGCTGGAGTTTGAATGCTACGGCCACCTGATGGATCAGTTCATCAGCCCGCTGACCAATGGCATGCCCCCCGGCCCCTATGACGCCACCACGCTGGACAACCGCCTGCGCTTTGCCTTCGATGTGCTGTCGGCGGTGCGCGAACGGGTCGGGCCAAAGATGCTCTTGGGCATGCGCTATACGGCCGATGAGGATTCGCCCGGCGGCATCCCCCCCGAGGAAGGCGTCGAAATGGCCCGCCGTTTCCGCGATTCGGGTCTGGTCGATTTCGTCAACATCATCCGCGGCCGCATCTTCACCGACCCGGCTATGACCGATGTGATCCCGATTCAAGGCATGCGATCTGCCCCGCACCTTGACCTAGCGGGCCGCATCAAGGCCGAGGTTGGCCTGCCCACCTTCCATGCCGCCCGCATCCCCGATGTGGCCACCGCGCGCCATGCTGTGGCTGCCGGTATGCTCGACATGGTCGGCATGACCCGCGCCCATATGGCCGACCCGCATGTGGTGCAGAAAATCGTCGAAGGGCGCGAGGAAGACATTCGCCCCTGCGTCGGCGCCACCTATTGCCTTGACCGCATCTATCAGGGCGGCATGGCGCTTTGCATCCACAACCCTTCGACCGGGCGCGAGGAAACCCTGCCCCATGCCGTGCCCCCCGCCGATGTGAAAAAGCGTGTCGTCATCGTCGGCACCGGCCCTGCCGGACTGGAAGCCGCCCGCGTCGCCGCCGAACGCGGACATGAAGTGACCGTGTTCGAGGTGGCCGACCAGCCCGGCGGGCAGATTCGCCTGACTTCGTTGACCAAACGCCGTTCGGAAATGATCGGCATCATCGACTGGCGCATGGCCCAATGCACGGCGCGCGACGTGGATTTCCGCTTCAACACCTGGGCCGAGGCGGGCGATGTGCTGGCGCTGAACCCCGATGTGGTCATCATCGCCACCGGCGGCATGCCGGAAAAGGACATCCTCGATTTCGGCAATGATCTGACCGTGACAGCCTGGGACATCCTGTCAGGCGATGTGAAACCGGGCCAGAACGTGCTGCTGTTTGACGATGCGGGCGACCATACCGCCCTGCAAGCCGCGCAGTTCCTGGCCGAAAGCGGCGCCACGGTAGAGGTGATGACCCCCGACCGCACCTTTGCCCCCGAAGTGATGGCGATGAACCTTGTTCCCTATATGCGCGCCATGCAGGACAAGAAGGTGACCTTCACCGTCACCTATCGCCTGACCGGGGTGGAAAAAGACGGCAACCAGATCAAGGCCGTGATCGGGTCTGACTATATGAAGCTGGCGCAGGAACGTCACTTTGATCAGGTCGTTGTCAACCACGGCACCCAGCCCTTGGCCGACATCTATTTCGACCTGAAACCCCAGTCCGAAAATCTGGGCGAGGTGAACTACGAAGCTCTGATCGCCCGCCAACCGCAACCCGCGGGCAAGGGGCCGAAAGGCTTTCAGCTTTACCGCATCGGCGATGCGGTCGAGGCACGCAACACCCATGCCGCGATTTATGAGGCGATGCGCCTGATGGTGACTGTCTGAGATTGAACCGGAGCAAATCGGGAAAGGCCGGAACTTATAGGCTCCCACCTTTCGCTTGCCCTTCCCGAAATACTCCACGGGGGTCCGGGGGTGTGAAACCCCCGGCCTTTCCGGCTATCGGCGCAGTTCGGCCACAATCACTTGAGCCGCAACACGCGGATCAGCCGCCTGCCAGACCGGGCGCCCCACCACGATATGATCGGCCCCATCGCCAATTGCCTGCGCGGGCGTGGCGATGCGCTTCTGGTCGCCCACAGCAGCCCCTGCGGGCCGCACGCCCGGCGTGACGATCAGCTTGCCCGCCGCCTGCGGCAAGGCGCGGATCATCGCCGCCTCTTGCGGGCTGGCAATCACGCCATCGGCCCCGGCCTCCAGCGCGCGGGCGGCGCGTTCCAGCGTGATCTCGTGAATGTCCCCGGCCTTGATCAGGTTCGCATCCAGATCGGCCCGGTCCAGCGAGGTCAGCACCGTCACCGCCAGAATCTGCGTCGGCCGCCCCTTGCGCCCCTCGGCCGCCGCGCGCACCACTTGCGGGTCGCCATGCACGGTCAGAAAGTCCAAGTCATATTGCGCGATGCCCCGCACCGCCGCCTCAACCGTGGCGCCGATGTCGAACAGCTTCATGTCCAGAAACACCCGCTTGCCCAGTTCCTGCTTCAGCTCATTGGCCAGCGCAAAACCGCCGCCGGTCAGCATGCCCAGCCCGATCTTGTAAAAGCTGACCGCATCGCCGATGCGGTTGACCAATTCCAGCCCCTGCACCACGTTCGGCACATCCAGCGCCACGATCAGGCGGTCATCGGCGGGCATTGGCATCGCGGTCTCCTGCTGTTGGGGGCGGCTGGGTGATGGGCCGCAAGGGCGCGGCTGTCAAGCAGGGAGAAGACAATGATTCTGGCATTCGAGATCGGCGGCAGCCGGATCCGCGCCGCACGGGTGCAGGGCGCGGTGCTGGAACCCTTGGGCGAATGCCCGACGCCCGCCGATGACCTGTCTGCCTTTGTCGCCGCCCTGCGCGGCTTTCTGACCGATGAAACCGTCGTTTCCCTGTCGATTGCCGGGGTGGTGGACCCGATCAGCGGCAGGATCATCGTTGCCAACATCCCCTGCCTGAACGGGCGTGCCGTGGCGGCTGACCTGACCGCAGCCCTTGGCCGCCCCGTCACAGTGCTGAACGATGCCGATTGCTTTGCCCTGGCCGAGGCACGGCATGGCGCGGGGCGAGGGCATGCCAGCGTGTTCGCGTTGATCCTTGGCACCGGCGTCGGCGGCGGGCTGGTGATGAACGGGCGGTTGGTCAGCGGGCCGGGTGGGATTGCCGGCGAATGGGGCCATGGGCCGGTGGTGCGTGGCGCCTATGCCCTGCCCTGCGGCTGCGGACAGGTGGGCTGCCTTGACCAGTTGGGCGGCGCGCGTGGGTTGGAACGGCTGCATCGACTGATCCATGGGCATGACCTATCCGCGCCAGAAATCGTGACTAACTGGCGGAATGGTGACGCATCAGCCCTGGCCAGCATCACCGAATGGCGCGCGATTCTGGGTGGCCCGCTGGCCATGTTGGTGAACACGCTGGGCGTCACCTGTCTGCCGGTGGGGGGTGGCTTGTCGAACGCCCCAGATCTGATCGCGGCGCTGGACGAAACTGTCCGCGCGGGCATCCTGCGCGCGACCGATGCCCCCCTGCTGGTGCCCGCGCAACTGGGCGCGGATGCCGGTCTGATCGGCGCGGCAGAGGCGGGGGCAGGTTGACAGCCGCAGCGCTTGGTAGTCACCTCGCCCCAAGCAGAAAGGCCTGGCATGGATATTACCCTGACCTTCGACCGCCCCGAGGAGGGGCCGAACTCTGGCCCGGTGCAGGTGGGTTGGTTTCTGACCAGTGACAAGGGCGCGGTGCTGTATGATCCGCCCGAGCGCGTCAGCTTTCGCCAGACCAACCGCACCCATGCCAAATCCGCTGCCCGCTGCCCCGGCGTGATTCAGTTGGAAAGCCGGTATTTCATGGTGAAATGCCCGTTCGACCTGCACATCGGCTTTGGCCGCGATGACAAGGGCAAGGCGCATCTGGTCAACCGTGCAGGCGGCGCCAGCACGATTCGTGGCAACAAGCTGGGCGAGGTGCTGTCCCTGATGGCCGAGGCTGAGTGGCGCTATCCCGACCGCCCGACCGTGCAGCTTTCGCTGCCCTACTGCTTCATCGCCGATGAACCGGTGTATGTGACGCAGCTTTCGCCCTTTCTGCATTATCGCTCCGAAACCCTGCCCGGCACCATCTTTGGCGGGCGCTTTCCGCTGAACATCTGGCCGCGTCCGCTGATGTGGGCCTTTGAATGGCACGAACCGCAGAAAGACCTGATCCTGCGCCGGGGTGAGCCGCTGTTCTATGTGCAGTTCGAAGCAAACGGCCCCGACCGCGCCGTGCAATTGGTCGAGGCCGAGCGCACGCTCGAATTGCAGACATACATGGAGCAGATCGGTGGCGTGGTGAACTACGTCAACCAGACCTTCGGGCTGTTCAAGGCTGCCGAATCGCTGCGCCCCAAACGCTTGCTGACCCCCAAGGTTCGCGATTGAAAAGCCTGATCGAGACCTACCATGTTGCCAGCGGCACGGTGCGGCTGGTGCTGGAGGTCGATGGCCGGGTCGAAGCGCCGAACTGGTCGCGCTGTGGCGGCTGGCTGATGGTCAACTCTGCCGGGCTGCTTTATCGCATCCCGCTTGATAACCCCCGGATGGAGCGGATCGACACCGGCCCCGCCACCCGCTGCAACAATGACCATGGGTTCAGCCCGGATGGACAGGTGATCTACTTGTCCTCGCATCACGAAGGCCGGGGCGCGCAAATCTACCGGATGCCTGCCGCTGGCGGGCCTTTGGAAAAGATCAGCCCGCAGCCGCCAAGCTGGTGGCATGGGGTTTCATCTGATGACAAAATGCTGCTCTATCCGGCCGTTCGTGAAACATCCGAGGCGCTGGATATCTACACGATGCTAGCGCCCCCTCACCCTACCCTCTCCCCCGAAGGGAGAGGGCGCACCACCCAATCCGATGCGCCTCCCTCTCCCCTCGGGGGAGAGGGCCGGGGTGAGGGGGCGCCACAAGAAACCCGCCTGACCCAAGGCATCGGCCACTCCGACGGCCCCGATTTCAGCGCCGATGGCCGCCGCATCTACTGGAACTGTGATGCCACGGGCCATGCCCAAATCTGGGTGATGAACGCGGATGGCAGCGACCAGCGCCCCCTCTTCCGCGATGACCATGTGAACTGGTTCCCGCACCCGTCGCCTTGTGGGCGACATCTGGTCTATCTGGCCTATCCGCCCGGCACCCAAAGCCACCCGGCCGACCTGCCGGTGGCCTTGGTGCTGTGCAACCCCGATGGCACCGACCGTCGCCGTATCCGCGCATTCATCGGCGGTCAGGGCACGATGAATGTGCCGAACTGGTCGCCCGACGGATCAGCCTTTGCCTATATCCGTTACGCGATATAGCCCGCAGGCGGCGGCGCACCCCAGGCCGAGATATGCACCTCTGCCCCGTCCGGCCCCGCCAGATGTTCCGGCGTCAGCCCGACGATCCGCAGCCGCAGGGGGCGCCCCTGAGTCAGCTCTGGCATCAATATGCGAGAGGCCGCCGGCCCGAGCCGCCCCAGAACCATGTTCTTCTGGCGCGGAATCACCCCAAGGAATGGCCGGCGTATCCGCGCCATCACGCCAATCGTGCCGTCATCCAGCGACACCGCCTCTGCCGCGTCGCCCAGGCATAGGCCCGCTCGCGCAACGTGAATCTGCAGACCCAGAACCTGAGCCTTGTGGATCAGCGGTCGTAACGTCTCATGCATGGCTGTCCCGCCCTTTTCCCGCATTGGGAGAGTTTTAGTGCGGCAGCACAAGCGCGGGTTTCCGCCTACGCGGCGCGGCGCCCACGTTCGCGCCCTGTTTCGGCGGGTTTCCGCAGGCCAAGATTCATCTGCAATTCAGCGTTTTGCGATATTTTCGCCGCAGGTGTTGCACAGTCTTGCAACGCCCCGATCCGGTGCCCATGTCTCGGGCAAGGCCGGAACGGGCGTGCCTTTTCAGGGCGTCCAAAGACGGTGCTTCAGAAAAGGAGATACCGATGAATTTGGAGAAATTCACGGAGCGGTCGCGCGGCTTCCTGCAAGCGGCCCAGACGATTGCGATGCGCGAAAATCACCAGCGCGTGCTGCCCGACCATCTGCTGAAAGCCTTGATGGATGACGATCAGGGCCTTGCCTCGAACCTGATCCGCAAGGCAGGCGGCGCGCCCGACCGCGTAGCCGAGGCGAATGATGCCGCCCTTGCCAAGCTGCCCAAGGTTTCGGGCGGAGAGGGCAACACCTATATCGACCCCAGCCTTGTCCGCGTGCTGGACGAAGCGGAAACCGTGGCGAAAAAGGCCGGGGACAGCTTTGTTCCGGTGGAACGCCTGCTGACCGCTTTGGCCTTGGTAAACACCCGTGCGCGCGATGCGCTGTCTGCCGGGGCGGTGAACGCCCAAGGCCTGAACGCGGCCATCAATGAGGTGCGCAAGGGCCGGACCGCCGACACTGCCTCGTCCGAAGAGACGATGGAGGCCTTGAAGAAATATGCCCGCGACCTGACCGAAGCCGCCGCCAGCGGCAAGATCGACCCGATCATTGGTCGCGACGAAGAAATTCGCCGCGCCATGCAGGTTCTGTCGCGTCGCACCAAGAACAACCCGGTGCTGATTGGTGAACCGGGTGTTGGCAAGACGGCGATTGCCGAGGGCCTTGCCCTGCGCATCGTTGATGGCGATGTGCCGGAATCCTTGCGCAACAAAAAGCTGATGGCGCTGGACATGGGCGCGCTGATTGCCGGCGCGAAGTATCGTGGTGAGTTTGAGGAACGCCTGAAAGCCGTATTGAACGAGGTGACCTCGGCCAATGGCGAGATCATCCTGTTCATCGACGAAATGCACACTCTGGTCGGGGCCGGGAAATCCGATGGCGCGATGGATGCCGCCAACCTGATCAAACCCGCGCTGGCGCGGGGTGAGCTGCATTGCGTTGGCGCCACCACGTTGGATGAATACCGCAAATATGTGGAGAAAGACGCGGCCTTGGCCCGCCGGTTTCAGCCCGTGATGGTGAATGAACCGACGGTCGAAGACACCATCAGCATCCTGCGCGGCATCAAGGAAAAGTATGAGCTTCACCACGGGGTGCGCATCGCCGACTCGGCGCTGGTGGCGGCGGCAACGCTTTCCCACCGCTACATCACCGACCGTTTCCTGCCCGACAAGGCGATTGACCTGATGGACGAAGCCGCCAGCCGGTTGCGGATGGAGGTGGATTCCAAGCCCGAAGAGCTGGACGCGCTGGACCGGCAGATCCTGCAAATGCAGATCGAATCCGAGGCGCTGAAGAAAGAGGATGACGCGGCCAGCAAGGATCGGCTGGAAAAGCTGGAAAAAGAACTGGCCGATCTGAAAGACCGCTCGGCCGAAATGACCGCCAAATGGCAGGCCGAACGCGACAGCCTGGAAAAGGCCCGCGACCTGAAAGAGCAACTCGACAAGGCCCGCGCCGAACTGGAACAGGCCAAGCGCGAGGGTGACTTTGCCAAGGCGGGTGAACTGCAATACGGTCGCATCCCAGCGCTGGAAAAATCGCTGGCCGAGGCCGAGGCGCGCGAGGGTGAGGCTTTGGTATCCGAAGCCGTGCGGCCCGAGCAGATCGCCGAAGTGGTCGAGCGTTGGACCGGCATTCCCACCACCAAGATGCTGGAGGGTGAGCGCGAAAAGCTGCTGCGCATGGAAGAGGAACTGGGCAAGCGGGTGATCGGCCAGCATGACGCGGTGGTGGCCGTGGCCAATGCCGTGCGCCGGGCGCGGGCGGGCCTGAACGATGAAGGTCGGCCTTTGGGCAGCTTTCTGTTCCTTGGGCCGACCGGCGTGGGCAAGACCGAACTGACCAAAGCCGTCGCCGAATATCTGTTTGACGATGAAAACGCGATGGTCCGCATCGACATGTCGGAGTTTATGGAGAAACACTCGGTCGCGCGGCTGATCGGCGCGCCCCCCGGCTACGTCGGCTATGACGAGGGTGGCGTTCTGACCGAAGCCGTGCGGCGGCGTCCCTATCAGGTCGTGCTGTTCGACGAGGTGGAAAAGGCCCATCCCGATGTGTTCAACGTGCTGTTGCAGGTGCTGGATGATGGCATCCTGACCGATGGCCAAGGCCGGACGGTGGACTTCAAGCAGACGCTGATCGTGCTGACCTCGAACCTTGGCGCGCGGGCGCTGTCGGAACTGCCCGAAGGGGCCGACCCGACCGAGGCCCGGCATGAGGTGGAAGAGGCGGTTCGGATGCACTTCCGGCCCGAATTCCTGAACCGTCTGGATGAGCAGATCATCTTTGACCGCCTGACCCGTGGCGACATGGACGGCATCGTCACCATCCAGCTTCGTCGCCTTGAAAAGCGGCTGGCCCAGCGCAAGATTTCGCTGGAGCTGGATCAGGCGGCGCGGCAATGGCTGGCCGACGAAGGCTATGACCCGGTGTTCGGCGCCCGGCCCCTGAAGCGTGTGATCCAGCGCGCCCTGCAAGACCCGCTGGCCGAGATGCTGCTGGGTGGGCAGGTGCTGGATGGCTCGGTGGTCAAGGTCACCGCCGGTCCCGATGGCCTGATCATTGACGACCGAGTGGCGGCCACCAGCCGCCGCGACAAGCCGGTAAAGGCTGTGATCCACTAAGCCAAAACCCCCGGAGGAAACTCCGGGGGTTTTCCTTTTCGCGCCCATCGGCAGAATGGCCGCATGGCGCAACAGCTTTCCTTTGAACGGCTATGGAACAACCCGCCCTGGACCGTCGATTTCCTCGACGGGCCGAAGGATGATCTGGTCATCGCCTTTTCTTCCATCGGCCACGATCCCTGCCACACGCCCTCGCCCGAGTTTGTCGGCACGGCCACAGCCAATGGCACAAGACGGACGTTGTTCGTGATGGATGATAGCAGAAGCTGGGCCAATGACCCGGGCTTTGAAAAGGCTCTAATCCGCAGTTTAGAGACGATTTCTGCTCGTCATCCCATTACACGGATTACCACCATCGGTCTATCGATGGGCGCATTTTCGGCGTTGGTTGCCGCACAGGTTCTGCCGGTTGATGTCGTGCTGGCATTCGGCCCGCAATGGTCCGTTGCATCGGGCATGGTGCCGGGCGAAACACGCTGGTCGCGCTGGACCGCAGCGCTTTCGCCGCTTCGCTGGCCCACCGCGCCCCTGCCCTCGCTAGGCCATGCCTATCTGTTCCACGGCGCACAGGATGATCTGCCGCAAGCCCTGCCCTTTCCGCAACAGCCCGGCACCGACCACATCCTTTTCCCCGATTTGGGTCATTCCGATCTGGTGCCCCACCTGAAGGCGCGCGGCGCACTGGGCGGTCTGCTGGATGCCGCGCTGGCGGGCGACCGCCGCCGCCTGTTGCGTATCGCGGCTTCGGCGGGTGGGCTGTTGCGGCAGCGCCTGCCCTATGGCTAACCCCTTCCCTTTCCCGCCAATCCCCCCACAATGCCCCGATGGAACGGCTTCAGGCAGAGCGGATGTTCGTCAAGGTGGTGGAGACCGGCAGTTTTGCCGCCGCCGCCCGCAGGCTTGGCACCAGTTCGGGGCAAGCCTCTAAACTCGTTTCGAAACTGGAAGCCGATCTTGGCGTCAAACTGCTGAACCGCACGACGCGCGCGCTGTCACTGACCGAGGAAGGGCAGGCCTATGCCGACCGGATGCGCGCCATTCTGGAAAGCTTCGATGACCTTACCACCGAGGTGCAGAACGCCGCCATCGCCCCACGCGGTCGCATAAGGCTGACCGCCCCCCTGTCGTTCGGCACGGTGCGGCTGGCCCCGGTTCTGGCCCGGTTTGCGGCAGAATACCCAGAAATCTCGCTGGAAGTGCACTTTAACGACCGGATCGTGAACCTTGTCGAAGAAGGCTTTGATGCCGCCGTCCGAGTAGGCCGCGCGATGGACGGGGCGTTGGTGGGCCGCCGTCTGGGCAGCGCGCGCATGATCACGGTCGCGGGGCCGCGCTATCTGACCCTGCGCGGCAGGCCGGTCATTCCGGCCGATCTGGCACAGCATGACTGCATTCTGGACCTGAACAACCGCGATGGCTGGCAGTGGAGCTATCGCGACGACACCCGGGTGACCGTTTCGGGGCGGCTGATCTTTTCCAACGCCTCCGCCTGTCTGGCGGCGGTGGAAGAGGGGCTGGGAATAGCGCAGATGCCCGATTTCGTCGCGACCGAGGCGCTGGCTGCGGGCCGTGCCGTCGAAGTGCTGGCCGATTGCTCGGATATCCAGCTTGGCATCCATGCGCTGTGGCCCGATCGGCGCCATCTGCCGCGCAAACTGCGGGTGCTGGTCGATTTTATGGCTGCCGAAATGCGCTGATCCCTTCCGAAATGGAAGGGATGATCTGCGATTTTGCTGAATTGTTTTCCGCTTCAGAAGGGGGCACTTCTTCCCCATCGCAACCGCTTACTCGGAGCAAGCCATGACAACCTCTCCTCTCTCTTCGGCCTCGCAGGCTGATCTTGGCGCGGCGCTGCTGCGCGTCACCTCGGGCGTCTATTTCCTGATCCACGGCCTGATCAAGGTTTTCATCTTTACCCCCGCAGGCACCGCTGGTTTCTTTGAATCGATCGGCCTGCCGGGCTTCCTCGGCTATGTCACCATCCTGCTGGAAGTGGCGGGCGGCATCGCGCTGATCCTTGGCTACAAGACCCGCATCGTTTCTGCCGTGCTGACCTTCGTTCTCTTGGGCGCGCTGTGGTTCGGCCACCGTTCGGCTGGCTTCACCTTCTCGAACGCAGGCGGCGGCTGGGAATACCCGCTGTTCTGGGCCATCGCGTCGGCTGCACTTGCCCTGATCGGGCCGGGCGCCTTCGCCGTGGACAAAAAGGGCTGATCGCCCGACCCTTTGCACCCATCGGGGCCTGGCCGCTGGCCGGGCCCTTTTCCTGAAAGGACCAAGAAAATGTCCACCGCTTCTGCCCCCGTTGAAATCGGCCATGTCGCACTGACCGTGAACGACTTGCCCGGTATGACGAAATTCTACCAATCGGCCCTTGGTCTGGACACGCTGTCCTCGGACGCCGTAACCGCACGGTTGGGCGCGGGCGACAAGACCCTGGTCGAACTGCGCGCCGATCCTGCCGCCCGCCGCGCCGGGCGTCGTGAGGCCGGGCTGTTTCACACCGCTTTCCTGATGCCGGACCGCAAGTCTCTGGCACGCTGGCTGATCCATGCCGCCGAATCGCGCCTGCCCCTGCAAGGAGCCTCTGACCATCTGGTCAGCGAGGCGATTTACCTGGCCGATCCCGAGGGCAATGGAATCGAGGTCTATGTCGATCGCCCGCGCATGGCCTGGTATGATGCCAACGGTTCCATCAAGATGGACACGCTGGGTCTTGACCTGAACGACCTTGCCTCTGCCGCCGACGGCCCCTGGACCGGCGCGCCCGAAGGCGAAGTGGTGGGCCATGTCCACTTGCAAGTGGGCAACGTGACCCGCGCCGAGGAATTCTATCGCGACGTGCTCGGCTTTGCCGTGGCGACGCATTACCCCGGTGCCAGCTTTTTGGGCTCGGGCGGCTATCACCACCACATCGGCGCGAATATCTGGAACAGCCGTGAGGCCGGGCAACGCAACTTCCCCGTGACAGGTCTGACCGAACTGGTCCTGCGGGCCGATGCGCCCACACTGGCGGCAATTGCCGCTCGGGCTGGCGGCACCACGATCGCCGATCCATGGGGCACCCCGGTCACCCTGCTGGCGAAGGGGGCATAAGATGCTGGTCGATGGCAAATGGACCGAAGACTGGCAGCCGGTTCAGGCCAAGGACGCCAAGGGCGGCTTTGTGCGCCAGGTTTCGTCCTTTCGCAACTGGATCACGCCCGATGGCAGCAGCGGTTTCAAGGCCGAGGCCGGGCGCTATCACCTTTATGTCGCCTATATCTGCCCTTGGGCCAGCCGCACCCTGATGGCGCGCAAGCTGAAGGGACTGGAGGGGGTGATCGGCATGACTGCGGTGGACCCGGTGTTGACCGCGCAAGGCTGGACATTTGGCGAAAACGCCGATCCGCTGCATGGCGCGACCTATCTGCACCAGCTTTACAGCCGCGCCGATGCCCATGTGAACGGGCGCGCGACGGTGCCGGTGCTGTGGGACAAGGCGACCGGCACCCTCGTTTCGAACGAATCGGCCGACATTGTGCGGATGATGAATTCGGGCTTTGGCAATCTGGCCTCTGGCCCCGATCTTTACCCTGCCGAGCTGGCCCCCCAGATCGACGCGTTGAATGACCGCATTTATCCGGGCTTGAACAACGGTGTCTACCGGGCGGGCTTTGCCACCACGCAGGTCGCCTATGACGAGGCTTTCGCGCTTGTGTTCGAAACGCTGGACTGGCTGGAAAGCATGATGGCCGATGGCCGCAAATGGCTGCTGGGCAATGCCTTTACCGAAGCTGATATCCGCACTTTCGTGACGCTTGTCCGCTTTGATGCGGCCTATCACGGCATCTTCAAATGCAACCGTCGTCGGCTGTCGGACTATCCGGCGTTGCAGGCCTATCTGGAACGGGTGCTGGCCCTGCCCGGCGTGGCCGAGACGGTCAAGATCAGCCATATCAAGGCCGGTTACTATTCGATCAAGACGCTGAACCCCAATGGCATCGTGCCGCTTGGGCCAGATTTGCCTTGGGCGCGCGATCTGGGCTGAGGCTTTGCGGACTGCATAATTTATAGGCGTCTCGCTCATACATTGATCTCAATACCCAACCGCGTCCGGCACCCGACCGGCGCGGTTGCTGATTCCATGGGCAAAGCGTTGATCACGGAACATCCTCTGCCTGACAGGGGGAATTATGTTCGACAACGCGCCAACAGCGGTGATGCAGCGCAGCCGGGGTCTCGCCCGCGCGGGCTTTGCCTTGCGCGATGGCGCGGTGCGGCTGACCGAACTGCAACAGGCAGGCTCTGGCAAGGCGATGCTGCCCCGCCTGGCGGGCGATGTGCCCGAGGTGGTGTTCCTGAACACGTCGGGCGGGCTGACCTCTGGCGACCGGCTGGGCTTTGACCTGACGGTCGGTCCCCGCGCGCGGGTTTGCGCCACAACCCAAACCGCAGAACGTGCCTATTCGGCGGATAGTGACGCAGCAAAGGTTGATATGACGGCACGGGTCGGCGCGGGCGGGCGGCTGGATTGGCTGCCGCAAGAGACCCTGCTTTACGAAGGGTCCAACCTGACGCGCCGCACCACCATTGATCTTGCGGGCGACGCCACCTGCCTTCTGTGCGAATCCCTTGTCCTTGGCCGTCTCGCGATGGGAGAAGAGCCGCAGTTCGCCCGGCTGGATGACCGCCGCCTGATCCGGCGCGATCATCGCCCGGTCTGGGCCGATGCCCTGCGGCTGAACCCTGCCGCACTTGGCCGTCAAGCCAGCCCGGCTTTGCTGGGCGGGGCGCGGGCAATGGCAGTCATCGCGTTTGTCACCCAAGGGGCCGAAGATGCGCTACCCCCGGTCCGCCAGCTACTGACCGAACCAGAAGTGACCGCCGCCGCCTCTGGCTGGGACGGGCGGCTGCTGGTGCGCCTGTTGGCGCGCGACGGTTGGCCCCTGCGCCGCCAGTTGGCGCGCGTTCTTCACCTTCTTTCGGGGCGCCCCTTGCCCCGTGTCTGGCAGATGCACGGAGTGCTTGCATGAACCTGACCCCGCGCGAACGCGAAAAACTGCTGATCAGCGTCGCCGCCATGGTGGCGCGGGGCCGCCTTGCCCGTGGCGTCAAGCTGAACCACCCCGAGGCGATTGCCCTGATCACCGATTTCGTGGTCGAGGGCGCGCGCGATGGCCGTTCCGTCTCTGATCTGATGCAGGCGGGCGGGCATGTCATCACCCGCGATCAGTGCATGGAGGGCATCCCAGAGATGATCCATTCCGTTCAGGTCGAAGCCACCTTTCCCGACGGCACCAAGCTGGTCACCGTTCACCACCCGATCCGATAAGAGGTTTTCATGCTGCGCAAACTGACCCTTGCCGCCGCCCTTTTCGCGCCCTCGGCTGCACTGGCCCATCCGGGGCATCAGGCTGGCAGTTTTCTGGCGGGTCTTGGTCACCCGATCAGTGGTGCGGACCACATTCTGGCCATGGTCGCCGTCGGCCTTTGGGCCGCACAAATGGGGGGGCGGGCGATCTGGGCGATGCCTGCAACCTTTGTTGGCGCAATGGTGCTGGGCGGAGCAATTGGCGCAGCAAGACTTCCCTTTCCAGCCGTAGAGTCGATGATTCTCGCCTCCATCCTCCTTTTGGGTGCGGTGGTGGCGCTGGCGGCGCGGTTGCCCCTGAAATTCGCGCTGGCAATGCTGGCGCTGTTCGGGGCCGCACATGGCTGGGCGCATGGGGCCGAAGGGTCGTCTGGCGGGCTGCTGACCTATGCGGCAGGCTTTGCGATGATGACAGCCGTGCTGCATGGTGCGGGGCTTGGCCTTGGTCTGGCGCTGCAAAAACTGGCGAGCATGCGTCTGACCCGCATGTTGGGCGCTGTCACCGCCGCAGCGGGCCTCGCTTTTGTGTTCGGAGGGTAACACCATGATTCCCGGCGAAATTTTTCCCGCCCCCGGCGATATTTTGCTGAACCCGACCGGCAAATCCATCACCCTGATGGTGGCCAATACCGGCGACCGGCCGGTGCAGGTTGGCAGCCACTACCACTTTGCCGAGACAAACCCCGGCCTGTCGTTCGACCGCGAGGCCGCGCGCGGGATGCGGCTGGATATTGCGGCAGGCACGGCAGTGCGGTTCGAACCCGGCCAATCGCGAGAGATTAAGTTGGTGCCCTTTGGCGGTGACAGAAAAGTTTTTGGATTCAATAGCAAGGTGATGGGACAACTTTAACCCTTAGGGAGATCCCCCATGTTCGGCATGATGACCCCAATCGACGCAATCAGCTATGGCCTCAAGGCGGGCATGGTCTTTGGCCAGGCACAGACCATCTGGGCAACCCGCCTGATAGAGATGCAGGGTTTCTGGATGGGCTTTCCGGGAACAGTCTCTGATCTGCCCAAAAGTGTCACCTCAAAGGCGGTCGAACCTTTGCCCCTCGTGACGGAATTGAATATCGAAGCGCTGGCAGAGACGCCACCCGCCGCCGTGGATGCCCCGGCAGACCCTGCGCCCACCTTTGCCCCGGCGACCGAATCGCAGCAGCTTGATGCTGCCGACAACGGGTCCGCGATCATTTTGACGCCGCTGCCAGAGCCGACGGTCGAGGTTGCGCCAGCACCAACTCCTTTCGCGGAAACTCCAGTCGAAGTACCTGCCACCGAGGCGGCACCTGCACCCGTGCTTTCGGTCGAAACCACCACCCCGGCTGCTCTTGCCCTGAAACCCATTCCCCGCCGCGCAACGCCCAAACCGCCGCTTGCGGAGTGACAGGAGTTCCCCTTGCCCGCCACGATTTCCCGCCTCGACTATGCCGCGATGTATGGCCCGACCACGGGCGACAAGGTGCGCCTTGGCGATACCGAACTGATTATCGAGGTTGAGCGTGACCTGATCGCCGAACGCACCGGGGCCGCCATCACCGGCGCCAATGGTCCGAGCTATGGCGAAGAGGTCAAGTTCGGCGGTGGCAAGGTCATTCGTGACGGCATGGGCCAAAGCCAGATCACGCGGGCGGGCGGGGCGGTGGATACCGTGATCACCAACGCGCTGATCCTGGACCATACCGGCATCTACAAGGCCGACGTGGGGTTGCGCGGCGGGCTGATCCACAAGATCGGCAAGGCGGGCAACCCCGATACCCAGCCCGGTGTGAACATCATCATCGGGCCGGGAACCGAGATTATTGCGGGCGAAGGACGGATTCTGACCGCAGGCGGCCTTGATACCCATATTCACTTCATCTGCCCGCAGCAGGTGGAGGATGCCCTTCATTCCGGCATCACCCTGATGCTGGGCGGCGGCACCGGTCCCGCTCATGGCACCTTGGCCACCACCTGCACACCGGGGCCTTGGCATATCAGCCGGATGCTGATGGCTGCCGACAGCCTGCCAATGAACCTTGGCTTTGCGGGCAAGGGCAATGCCAGCCTGGCCGACGGCCTGATCGAACAGATCAATGCCGGGGCCTGCGCGCTGAAACTGCATGAAGATTGGGGCACCACCCCCGCGGCCATCGACAACTGCCTGAACGTGGCTGATGCGATGGATGTGCAGGTGATGATCCACACCGACACGCTGAACGAATCCGGCTTTGTCGAGAATACTTTGGCCGCGATCCGGGGCCGCACCATCCACGCCTATCATACCGAAGGCGCGGGCGGCGGCCATGCGCCCGACATCATCAAGGTGGTGGGGTCGGCCAATGTTCTGCCCTCCTCCACCAACCCGACGCGGCCCTATACGGTGAACACGATCGAAGAGCATCTGGATATGCTGATGGTCTGTCACCACCTTGACCGCTCGATCCCCGAGGACGTGGCCTTTGCCGAATCCCGCATCCGCAAGGAGACCATCGCGGCGGAGGACATCCTGCACGATCTGGGTGCGTTCAGCGTGATCTCGTCGGACAGTCAGGCCATGGGCCGGATTGGCGAGGTGATCACCCGCTGCTGGCAAACCGCCCACAAGATGAAGGTGCAGCGCGGGCGGCTGGAGGGCGAACAGGGCGAAAACGACAACCTGCGCGCGCGCCGCTACATTGCCAAATACACCATCAACCCGGCGGTGGCGCATGGCCTGTCGCGCCACATCGGCAGCATCGAGGAAGGCAAGCGCGCCGATCTGGTGCTGTGGTCGCCTGCGTTTTTCGGGGCCAAGCCGGAAATGGTGCTGATGGGCGGCATGATCGTAGTGGCGCAGATGGGCGACCCCAATGGCTCTATCCCGGTGCAGCCGATGTATTCGCGGCCGATGTTCGGGGCTTTGGGCAAGGCCAAGCACGCCTCTGCCGTCACCTTCGTGTCGCAAGCGGCGATGCAGGCCGATGTTCGGGGCCAGTTGGGGCTGGGCAAAACCCTGCTGCCGGTGGAAGATACCCGCACCATCGGCAAGGCGGACATGCGGCTGAACAACGCCACCCCCCATATCGAGGTGAACCCCGAAACCTATGAGGTGCGGGCCGATGGTGTGCTGCTGACCTGCGAACCCGCCCGCGAGCTGCCCCTTGCCCAGCGTTATTTCCTGTTCTGACATGCCCGACCTGCCCGCCGCCCAGCGCCTGCTGAAAGAGGCCCCCACCACCTGCTATGACCTTGTGGTGCTGGATTATGATCAGCGCCTGATGCGCCGGAAACGTCTGGTGACGGTGCATGACGAAGGCTTTCTGGTCGATCTGCCCGCCGTCACCAGCCTTGATGACTGGTGGGGGTTTGAGCTGGAAGATGGCCGCACCATCCAGGTTGTCGCCGCCGAAGAAGACTTGGTTCAGATCACCGGGCCAAACCTGTTGCGGCTTGCCTGGCACATCGGCAACCGCCACACCCCCTGCCAGATAGAGGCCGACCGCCTGCTGATCCGCCGCGATCATGTGCTGGAGGCGATGCTTGCGGGTCTGGGGGCCGATTTGTGCCACATAAGCGAACCCTTCACCCCCGAAGGCGGGGCCTATGGCCATGGCCGCACCATGGGGCATGACCATGGGCCCGGCGCCCATAGCCACGAAGGCGAGACCTTCGGCTGGCACCACCATGGCGATGGCCAGATGCACCATCACGCCCCCGCCAAACCCCTGCCTTTTGGCCACCGCGACGCGAAATGAACGCGCTGCTGACCCTGACCCAATGGCTCTCGCCCGCCTTCCCCATCGGGGCCTTTGCCCATTCGCAGGGGCTGGAGGCGGCGATTTCTGCTGGGCAGGTCGCCGATGCGGCCACCCTGCAAGACTGGATCGAAGGGGTGCTTCTGTTCGGATCAGCCCGCAACGACGCAATCTTCATCATGGCCGCGCGTCATAGCGGTGACCTGACAAACCTGTCCGATCTGGCCCACGCCTATATGCCCAGCCAAGGCCGCGCGCTGGAGGCGGCAGAGCTGGGCCGCGCCTTTGCCGCGCAGGTTTCGGCCATCACCGGGCAAGACCTGCCTGCGATGCCCTATCCGGTGGCCGTCGGCGCCGCGACCCGCGGGCTGGCGGTTACCGATGCACAGGTTCTGGCGCTGTGGCTCCAAGGTCTGGCCAGCCAGCTTGTTTCCGTCGCGGTGCGGTTCATGCCGCTGGGTCAAAGCGCGGGGCAGCGGGCCATCCACAACCTTGCACCGCTGATAGCCGACGCCGCCGACACATATTCCACCCTGACGCTTGACGACCTCGGCTCTTGCACCTGGGGCGCGGACATGGCGGGGATGGCGCAGGAAACCATGGACATCAGGATATTCCGGTCATGAGCAGCACCAATGGCCCCCTTCGTGTCGGCATCGGCGGCCCTGTGGGGGCGGGCAAAACCACTCTGACTGAACAGCTTTGCCGTGCGCTGGCCCAGCGCTGCGACATGGCGGTGATCACCAATGACATCTACACCCGCGAAGATGCCGACTATCTGATGCGGGCGCAGGTGCTGCCGGCAGAACGTATCCGGGGTGTCGAAACCGGCGGCTGCCCCCATACGGCTATTCGAGAGGATGCGAGCATCAACCTTGCCGCCGTCGCCGACCTGCGCAGCCACTTTCCGGCGCTGGATCTGATCCTGATCGAATCCGGCGGCGACAATCTGGCCGCCACTTATTCTCCTGAATTGGCTGACCTGACGATCTATGTGATCGACACGGCAGCGGGGCAGGACATCCCGCGAAAGCGCGGGCCGGGGCTGACGAAATCGGACCTGCTGGTGGTCAACAAGACCGATCTTGCGCCCTATGTCGGCGTCGATCTGGCGTTGCTGGAATCGGACACAAAGGCCGCGCGCGGGGTGCGGCCCTATGTTCTGTCACGTCTACGCCACGGCATTGGCGTGGCCGAAGTCGTGGCGTTTCTTGAACGTGAAGGCGGTTTGGCGCTGCGTAATCCCGCAGCGCCCACCTGATCTCAGGCCCGGCGACGGCGCATCAGACCCAGACCACCCAGACCAGCCATCAGCATCAGACCGGCAGCAGGCAGAGGAACGGGCGAAACGGTGACAAGGTTCTGGCTGTAATGGCCATCCTTAGCGCGCGGATCAGTCGATTGCAGGAAGGTCAGGCGATACTTCTGGGTTTCCCTGCCCGCCAAACCGGCAAGAAGGCTGTCAGCATAGTTGGTTGCCGCAGCACTGCCCGCAGCACTGAAATTGCCACTGCCCAAGGCATAGCCATTGCCAGCCGCTTCATTCACAATTTCCCACAGTGCCAATTGAAAGCCGGCAGACTGGGTTGCATTGCTCAGATCCAACCCTTTGTAAGCCGTGTTGAACAGCTTGGCGATGCTTGACATTTGCAGCGAGGTCAGCGGATCGGAAGCGAAAGGCGAGCCGGTCACGCTATACAGCGACGGCAAACGAAGCCAAGTCGCGATATCAAGGCAAAATGCATCGAACAGTTCCACTCCGGGCTTGCTGTCAATGTCACCCTTGAGAGCAAAGGCCCCTGCGGCGACCCATGTCGGGCTGACAACGGGGTCAGCGCCCAAGCTTATCAGAACTGCCGTCCAGCCATTGGTTCCGAAAACTGACCCTGATTGTTTATCCAACTCGACAGTCGCGGCAGATGTTGCAGTGGCAGCCAGCGTCGAAATCGTGAAGGCAAGCAAGCGGGCAAAATTGTTAAACATGTAAACACTCCACAAACACATACGCGTTCACACTTTGCCGCTTTTAACTGCGATTCAATATTATTCTTTAAATTTCAAAAAGTTACAATCTATGCGCGAATGCTCAGCGGCCTGTTGGCGTAATCACAACCCAAGGCGCTTCAGCTCATTTCCTAACTAGAAACGAATTGTTTTCAGAAAAATCTCAGCTTCAACCGAAGGCTGTTCATCTAAAATTGTCGATGGCCGCCAGCGCCTCTTCCGCCGTCTCGACAATCTGGAACAGGTTCAGGTCTTCGGGGCTGATCACGCCTGCCTCGGCCAGTTGCTTCCAGTTGATCACACTGTCCCACCAGTCACGGCCGAACAGCAGGAAGGGCACCCGCTTCATCCGCCCGGTCTGGATCAGCGTCAGGCTTTCGAACATCTCATCCAGTGTGCCGAAACCGCCAGGAAAGATGCAAACCGCCCGCGCCCGCATCAGGAAATGCATCTTGCGGATGGCAAAATAGTGGAAGTTGAACGACAGGTCCGGCGTGACATAGGCATTGGGCGCCTGCTCGTGCGGCAGCACGATGTTCAGCCCGATCGACTGGCCGCCCGCCTCGCTGGCCCCGCGATTGCCCGCCTCCATCACCCCCGGCCCGCCCCCGGTGCAGATCACCCAGTCGCGGCCATAGGTTTCCATGCTGCGCTGGGTGATCACATGGGCAAAGCGGCGGGCTTCCTCGTAATAGCGCGAAAGAGCGGCCAGCACGGGCGTCCGCGCCGTATCGGCATATTCAGGTGACGGAATCCGCGCGCCCCCGAAAAGTACCACTGTCGAGGTGATGCCCCGCTCATCCATCACCATCTGCGGTTTCAGCAACTCCAGTTGCAGTCGCACCGGCCGCAACTCTTCCCGCGTCATGAAGTCGGGATCGGCAAAGGCCAGACGATAGGCAGGCGCGCGGGTTTGCGGCGTGTCGGGAATGCGGTTGGTCGCAGCGATGTCCTGCTGGCTGTCGCGGAACGGGTGGTTTCGGCTGTCGTCTTTGGTCATCGTGGCGTCCTTGGCCGCATTGCGCGCATGGGGACCAAGGCTTATAGGCTTCGCCAACAGGAACCAACCGAAAAAGGGAATGCCCGATGTCCTATGCCGCGCTGGAAGCCGCCATCGAAGCCGCCTGGGAGGCCCGTGACGGCATTTCCCCCGCCACGCGTGGCGAACAGCGCGATGCCATCGAGGCCACGCTGGAGGCGCTGGACAAAGGCACCCTGCGCGTCGCTGAAAAGCGCGGGGCCGACTGGCATGTGAACCAATGGGCCAAGAAGGCCGTGCTTCTGGGCTTCCGCATCAAGGATATGGAGGTCCATGACGGCGGCCCGCAGGCAGGTGGCTGGTGGGACAAGGTTGACAGCAAGTTCAAGGGCTGGGGCCCGGATCAGTGGAAAGCTGCGGGCTTTCGCGCCGTGCCGAACTGCGTCGTGCGCCGCAGCGCCTATATCGCCAAGGGTGTTGTGCTGATGCCCAGCTTCGTCAACATCGGCGCCTATGTCGATGAGGGCACCATGGTGGACACCTGGGCCACCGTCGGTTCCTGCGCCCAGATCGGCAAGAATGTGCACCTGTCTGGCGGCGTAGGCATCGGCGGCGTGCTGGAGCCGATGCAGGCTGGCCCCACCATCATCGAGGACAACTGCTTTATCGGTGCCCGGTCAGAGGTGGTTGAAGGCTGCATCGTGCGCGAAGGCAGCGTTCTGGGCATGGGCGTCTTCATCGGCAAATCAACCAAGATCGTTGACCGCGAAACCGGCGAAGTGATGTACGGCGAGGTTCCCTCCGGCTCTGTCGTGGTCGCAGGCTCGCTGCCATCGAAAGGCGGCGTGAACCTATATTGCGCCGTGATCGTGAAAAAGGTCGATGCGCAGACCCGCTCGAAAACCTCTATCAACGAACTGCTGCGCGACTGATCGCGGCCATTTTTCACGGGGCTGGCCCTGGCCAGCCCCGCTTTCCGCTGTGGTTCAGGCACAACGCACAAGCGGTGGCAAAAGGCACGAAGCCGGGGAATTGGCGAACAGATACAACCAATGGCTGCAAATGTGGTCGGATAAGTGACGCTATGGAAACGTACTGTCCCGGTTTGATGCAACTCTTGCGGTTGACGCCCCGGCTCTGGCCGCCCAAAGTCTAGAAAGATTAACGCTGCCGGTTGTGTCCGCCCACTTGGCTGTAACGCTGGTAGTTTCCGTTCGGGCCTTGACCTATGCGGTGAACTCCAAAGTCGTAAAAAGTGTGATCGCGCAGGACGGGTGTGGGACAAAAGCCGATCAGTATGAACGCCGCGAAGGCGCGGACGCCGGAACGCAAGGTGACGACCAGCAAGGACATCGGGGCGATGTCGGTATTTGCATCCGGTCTGCGGGCCGACAGGGGTCGCTATCCGCTGTGGACAATGGCGGTCCGCGCCCTGCGCCGCGCGCGCATTCTTGGTGCAAGCCAGAAGCTTGGCGCAATGACCACCTCGCCCAGTCTGTTGGCCCATACGGCGGCAGAGGGCGAAGACGATCTGCTGTTTTGCCTGTCGCACCGCTACTATCTGGCCAAGGGACTGGATACCCAAGCCCGAGTTGCCGCCGCCCATTGCCACTACCAGCACGAAGACCAAGCCTATCTCCCCGCCTATTTCGAGCAGGTCTACCAGAATGGTGGCCTTGTGCTGTGGGGCGCCGACACCCCCGACCACCGCTATGACATCGTGCTGCAACCTGGCCGCGACGTAGCTTATGAGGGCGGCCTGAGCGTTGCCCTCCGGGTTGACGGCGGTTGCCTGTGCGTCCTTTCCTTTTCACTGGTGCCATCGCGACTGCTTGGCAGCCCCGCAGGGCTTCCAGAGGTGGTTCACTTTGTCAGCCGCCGCCATCTGACCAAGGATCGCGGCTATCAGGCCGATTACAATCGCGCCTTCAACCGCTCTACCCCGGCGCATATGGTCTTTGCCGCGCTGGAGGGGCTGATTCTGGCGCAAGGCCGCATCCATGCGCTGGGCATCGCGCCCGAACGCCACCCATCCGACCGTGCCGATCTGAACCCCTGGTTCCGCGCCGGATACTCCGAATTCTGGACGTCGCTGGGCGGTCGTCCGCTGGGCGACGCGGGGTATGTGATAGAGTTGCCCATGCGCCTCAGCCCGCTGGATGACCTTGACGCGGCCAAGCGGAAGCGCGCCCTGCAACGGCGCGCGCATCTGGAGGCCGTGCGCCAAAGTGCGCGCGCGCAGATCTCGGCGCTGCTTCTGCCCAAGGAAACCGCTTGACGCAGCCGCCCGCCCGCCGCAGGGATTTCCCCGCATGACCAGAGGGCACCATGACCGACGACACCCCAGAGCCAAAGCCGAAACGCCCGCAGTTGGTTTTCACCCTGCTGGTCGAGGTTGGCCGCAAACCCGGCGACGGCCTGCCTGACAAGGCAACGGGTGCGGCCCTGATGTGCTATGCCTCGGGCGTGGACGAGGCCGAAGCGGTGCGCGAAACCGTCGCGATCCTGAAAGAGGCCGATCTCGCCGTACTGGAGGTTCAGGGCCTTGGCACATTGGATGAACGCCGCAAGGCCGGAGAAGATATCGACAGCCAGGAGGCCGCGCTGATGGCCCGTGCGCTGGACGAAAATTCGGTCATCGTGGCGCAGATGAACCCTTTTTACGACTGATCGCGCAAATCACGCGCGACGGCGCGCAGCACCCCGGCCCAATTGCGTCATCAGCATCTGTGCCTCGTAATCCAAGAGGCAGCGGCGCGGCGGCTGATCTTCGGGCAGCGCCGCCAACAGGCCGCAGCTATCGACATTCAGGATCTGGGGTCGTTCGAACAACAGCGCGACCGAAGGCGCAATCATTCGCCGCTGTTCGTCAAGCGCCGTTCTGCCATCAATCAGGGCTGCGGCACAGATCAGCACCTCATCCTCGCCGAACAGATACTCGACCTCTGGCCCGCGCATCAGAACCCTTTGGTCAGAAGAAACCAGCAGATCATGCTGAGAGGGCAGGAACGGCGCGCGCAACAGAACCGGCGCGAATGATCCACAGGCAGGCAGCGCCATGCGCCGCAGCGACAGCAAGGGCTGCGGGCCATCATCTTCGGTCATGACCAGATCGCCGGGCTGCAACCGCCCCGCCGCCACCGGCCCGCGCGGGGTTTGCACCGGGCTGCGCAGGCCGATCCAGGCAACGCGCACGGGCGGCACGGTTCCCTGCGCCAACCCGAACCACAACACCGCCGGATGCCTGCGCTGGCGATGCGGTTCGGCAGACAACAGACCAATATCGCCGGGGCACAACGGCAAAGGGTCGGCCCCGCGCGCGGTGCGGGCCGGCATGGCGGGGCCTTCCACCACCTCCAGCCGCATCTGCCAGGTGTCGGCAAGGGTATCGAACCCAAGCGTCAGCCGCGCGGTGCCGGGGCTGTCGGGCAGGCGGCCTGGCACCAGATGGCGCACCAGTCGGGCGCCCTGCCGATTGCGCAACATCAAGCCAACCTCGGGCTGATAAAACAGCGAAAAGCCGCGTTCGCCACCTTCTTGCGTGGCCATGTCGCATAACAACGTGGCCGTATCGGGCAGCGGCAAGGTGAACTCTGCCACAAATACCCCAACCGCCAGCGTGTCGGGCATTGCCACCGCCACCGGCCGGTCAGAGATGATCAGCCACCCGTCGCCTGAGGGCGCCATCGCAATCTGCCCTCCCGTCGCCATTGGCTGCCGCCCCCCGCTGTTCCTCTCGCTCATCTGGCAAACTAGGCGGACCGCCCGGCAATGTCACCGCGAAAGCGAATCACCCAGCCACACCCCAACGCCCGGTTGCCCCCGTGCCACAACGCCGGTGCCACAAAGCCCGTGCGCCACAAAGATTGCAGCCCACCGCCCCGCGCGCTAGGTCAGGGTCAGCCCTCTTTGGAAACCCGTCATGACCGAACCCTTTGATCCCGTCCGCCTGACCGCCGAGTTGATCCGCTGCCCCTCGGTCACCCCCGCCGAAGGCGGCGCGCTGGAGTTGCTGGAACGTGAGCTCTCCACGGCAGGGTTCGCTTGCACACGGGTAGACCGGGGCGGCATCGCCAACCTTTTCGCCCGCTGGGGCGCGCGGGGGGCGAACCGCAGCTTTGGTTTCAACGGCCATACCGATGTGGTTCCAATAGGCGATGCCGCAGCTTGGACCCAAGATCCCTTTGGCGCGGCTGTGGTTGACGGCTTCATGTATGGCCGGGGCGCCACCGATATGAAATCGGGCGTCGCCGCCTTTGTCGCCGCCGCCATCGACTTTGTGCGCGAAACCCCACCCGATGGCGCGCTGATCCTTGCGATTACCGGCGATGAAGAGGCCGACGCCGTCGATGGCACCGTGGCCCTGCTCGACTGGATGGCCGCCCATGGCGAACGGATGACCCATTGCCTTGTGGGCGAACCGACCAGCCCGAATGTGATGGGCGAGATGATGAAGATCGGTCGCCGGGGCAGCATGACCTGCTGGTTCACCGCCACCGGCGTGCAGGGCCATTCGGCCTATCCCCACCGGGCAAAAAACCCGATGACTGCCTTGGTAAAGCTGCTGGCAAGGCTGGAAGAAAAACCGCTGGACGAAGGCACCGACCATTTCGACGCCTCGACCCTTGCCATCACCACCATCGACTGCGGCAACACGGCCACCAATGTCATCCCGGCCAAGGGCCATGCCACCGTCAACATCCGCTTCAACGATCTGCACACCGGTGCCAGCCTGGCTGACTGGCTGTCGTCGCAGGCCGCTGCGGTCTGGGCCGATACCGGAGTAGAGATCACCTGTCGCTTCCAGATTTCCGGCGAAAGTTTCCTGACCCCGCCCGGCGACTTCTCGGACATGGTGGCAGCGGCAGTACAGGCCGAAACCGGCCGCAAGCCGGAACTGTCCACCTCGGGCGGCACCTCGGATGCGCGGTTTGTGAAAAACCACTGCCCGGTGGTGGAATTCGGTCTGGTGGGCAAGACGATGCATCAGGTTGACGAGCGGGTCGAGGTGGCGCAGATCGGCCAGTTGAAGGCGATCTACACCCGCATCTTGCGGGACTATTTCGCATGATAGAGACGGTTGTTACCACCGACCTTGCGACCTGCCGCGCCCTGCGCCGGGTGGTGTTCATCGAAGAACAGGGCGTCAGCGAGGCGGATGAGGTCGATGACCTTGACCCAATCGCAACCCACATCCTTGCCCGCATCGATGGCACCCCCACCGGCTGCGCCCGCATTGTGCCGGGCACCGGCTATGCCAAGATCGGCCGGGTCTGCGTACTCGCCTCGGCGCGCGGCACGGGGCTTGGCGCAGCCCTGATGCAGGCAGGCATCGCCGAATGCCGCCGCCAAGGCTATCCCATGGTCAAACTCGGCGCCCAACTGCATGCCTTGGGCTTTTACGAGCGCTTGGGCTTTGTCGCACATGGCGAGGTGTTCGATGACGCGGGCATCCCCCACCGCGAGATGGTGCTGACCCTTTAGCCTCTTCCCCTTCTGCAAATATCTTCGGGGGGTGCGGGGGGCGAAGCGCGCCCGCTCTTGGCATCCAATGTTCCCCTGCCCGGCATTCCGTGCTAGGCCAAGCTCATGAACCCGCTTCCCTCCAAGGACCAGATCCGCCAATGGATCGCCGAAAACCCCGGCCTGACCGCCAAGCGTGACATCGCCAAGGCTTTCGGCATCAAGGGCGATGCCAAGATCGACCTCAAGCGCCTGCTGAAAGAGCTGGAGAGCGAAGGCACGCTGGACACATCCGCCCGCCGCTTTCGCGTAAGGGGCGAATTGCCCCCCGTGGCCGTGCTGCTGGTCCTGCCCCCCGATGCACAGGGCGACCTATACGCCCGCCCGTTGGAGGAAGGGGTCGAGGATGCCCCTCGTATCCTGATCATCCCGAAAAAGGGCGATCCGGCGCTGGGCGGCGGCGACCGCATTCTGGCCCGCCTGTCCAAGGTCGATCTGGATGATTATGGCTATGAGGCGCGGCTGATCCGGCAGATCGGGTCGAACCCGCTCAAGGTGTTGGGCATATTCCGCAAAGGCTCCGAAGGCGGGCGGATCGTGCCGATCGACAAGGGGTCCGACAAGGAATGGCGCGTCGCCGCCGACCTGTCGATGGAGGCCCGCGATGGCGAACTGGTCGAGGCCGAGGCCGTGGGCAACCGCCGCCAGATGGGCCTGCCGCAGGCCCGCATCACCGCCCGTCTGGGCGACCCGGCCGGCCCCCGCGCCGTCAGCCTGATCGCCATTCATCAGCACGGCATCCCCGACCAGTTCCCCGATGCCGTGATTGCCGAGGCCGACCGAGCCGATACTGCGGTGGGCCTTGCCGGTCGTACCGACTTGCGCGACATGCCGCTTGTCACCATCGACCCGGTGGATGCCCGCGACCGTGACGACGCGATCTATGCCGAGCCGGACCATGAACCCGACAACCCCGGCGGCCATATCGTCTGGGTCGCCATCGCCGATGTTGCCCATTACGTCCGCCCCAATTCGGCGCTGGACCGAGAGGCGCGAAAACGCGGCAACTCGACCTATTTCCCCGACCGTGTGGTGCCGATGCTGCCCGACATCCTGTCGGGCGATCTGTGTTCGTTGCACGAACACGTTGACCGCGCTTGCCTTGCGGTGCGGATGCGGCTGGATGCCAGTGGCCACAAGATTTCGCACCGCTTCGTTCGGGGGCTGATGCGCTCTGCCGCCTCGTTGCATTACGCGCAGGTGCAGGACGCCGCCGATGGCCGTCCTGATGACAAGACGGCCCCCCTGCTCGACCGGATCATAAAACCGCTTTACGCCGCCTATGAGGCCGCCAAACAGGCCCGCGCCAGCCGCCAGCCGCTGGATCTGGACCTGCCCGAACGCAAGATCATTCTGGATGACGATGGCAAGGTCACCTCGGTCGCGTTCTATGAACGCTTTGACGCGCACAAGCTGATTGAAGAATTCATGATCCTCGCCAATGTTAGCGCCGCCGAGGAGTTGCAGCGGCTGAAACAGCCCCTGCTGTTCCGCGTGCATGAAGAACCGTCGCAGATGAAACTCGACGCGCTGCGCGAAGTGGCCGAGGCTTCGGGCTTTACCCTTGCCAAGGGACAGGTGCTGAAAACCGCCCACCTCAACCGTCTGCTGGCGCAGGCCGAGGGCAGCGAGTTTGATGAGCTGATCAACATCACCACCCTGCGGTCCATGACGCAGGCCTATTACAACCCCGAGAATTTCGGCCATTTCGGACTGGCGCTGAAGAACTACGCCCATTTCACCAGCCCGATCCGCCGCTATTCCGACCTGATCGTGCATCGCGCCCTGATCCGGGGCCACAAATGGGCCGATGATGGCCTGTCGGCCTGGGACATCGAAAACCTTGATGAAACCGCCAAGCTGATCTCCGATGCCGAACGCCGCAGCATGGCGGCAGAGCGTGACACGACCGACCGCTATCTGGCCGCCTATCTGTCGGACCGCGTGGGGGCCGAGTTTTCGGGCCGCATTTCTGGCGTGCAGCGCTTTGGCCTGTTCGTCAAACTGGATGAAACCGGGGCCGATGGCCTGATTCCCATCCGCGAGATCGGGCGAGAGTTCTTCCATTATGACGACACCAGCCAGACCCTGACCGGCGCAGATACCGGCACCACCTTTACCAACGGCATGCGCGTGACCGTGCGACTGACCGAGGCGACGCCCGTCACCGGCGGGCTGATCCTGCAACTGCTGACGGTCGAGGACCGGGCGTTGCCGGTGGGCAAACCGGGGCGGGGCGGGCGCTATCAGCCACGCAAGCCCGGCCTGGCGGCAGCCAAGGCCGCCAAGCTGCGCCAGAAAGTCATCCGCAAAAGGCGCTAGGGATGCGGGGCCTGTTTCTAGCCTGTCTGCTGGCGCTGCCGGGCTTTGCCCTTGCGGAAGAACCTGTGCAAAGGATCGAGGTCGTGATCGACGGAACCGAAAGCGGCCTGCAAGGCTGGATTGCCGAATTTCGCCCCCGCGCCATGGCAGCAGGCATCTCGACCGAGACCTTTGATGTGGCGATGGCCACCGCTCATTTCCTGCCCGATGTGGTTTCCAAGGACCAGCGGCAGGACGAATTCACCAAGACGATCTGGGAGTATCTGGACAAGGCGGTGTCCGATGACCGCATCGCGCTGGGGCAAAAGGCGCTGAAGGAACAGGCCGCCGCACTGGACAGGATCGAAGCGACCTATGGCGTGGACCGGCAGGTCGTGGTGGCGATCTGGGGGCTGGAAAGCAGCTATGGTGCCGTGAAGGGCGATATTCCCACCCTGTCGGCCCTTGCCACGCTGGCCTATGACGGGCGGCGCGCGGCCTTTTTTGAAGGCGAGCTGATCGAGGCGCTGAAGATCATCCAGACCGGCGACATCTCGGCTGCCGAGATGAAGGGCAGTTGGGCGGGGGCCATGGGCCATACGCAATTCATGCCCTCCAGCTTTCAGCGGCTGGCGGTGGATTTTGATGGCGACGGTCATCGCAACATCTGGGGCAAAAGCCCGGCCGATGCGCTGGCCTCGACCGCCGCCTATCTGGCGGCGTCTGGCTGGAAAAAGGGCGCGCCCTGGGCAGTCGAGGTGACGCTGCCGCAAGGATTCGACTGGTTGCAGGTTGGCAGCCGCACCCAGCGCCCGATGGCACAATGGGCCGCGCTGGGCGTAGCCACGGCCAACGGCCAGGCCCTGCCCGATGGCTGGGCTGCCCTGATCGCGCCCGCAGGCGCGCGCGGACCAGCTTTTCTGGTCTTCGACAACTTTTCCGCGATCGAGACCTATAACATGGCCGATGCCTATGTCTTCGCCGTGGGCCATCTGGCCGACCGGCTGCACGGCGGCAAACCGTTCCTTGGCGGCTGGCCGCGCGATCTGCGCGCCCTGACCTATTTTGAGCGGCGCGAGATCCAGCAGCTTCTGACCGACCTTGGCCATGATACCGGCGGCGTGGATGCCAAGATGGGGCCGCGCACCCTTGCCGCAATCCGTGCCTTTCAGACTGCGCGCCATGACCTGCCCGACGGCTACCCCAGCCTGCTGGTGCTGGAGTCGCTGCGTCAGGCCAGCGCCGCGCGCTAATGCGCCCGACCTGTGCGTTCGCGCACCCATTGATTGAAATCCTCGTGAACGGTCAATTTGGGGGGGATAAACTTTACAAGACCTGCGTCAATCTGGCCTAGCGTTTTGAAACAGATTCCATACAGGAGGTCGATTTGACCAAACTCCGTACTCTTCTGATCGCCGGTTTTGCCCTTGCCGGCAGCATTGCCTATGCCGAAGTGGAGGCAACCGACCCAGATGTCATCGCCCGCCAAGGCCTGATGAAAGAGATGGGCAGTGCGGCCAAAGCCATGGGCGACATGGCCAGCGGCAAGACCGCTTTCGATACCGCTGCCGCGGCAACCGCCAAGGCCGCCCTTGTCGATCACGCGGGCCAGATTGCCGCCAAGTTCGAAAAGAACCCCGCCGACCCCGGTTCAGAAGCAAAGCCGGAAATCTGGTCGAGCTGGGATGACTTCCTGAAGGATGCCAAGGGTCTGGAATCCGCAGCAACCGCGCTGGATACCACCTCTGCCGAGACGCTGGGCGCTGGCATGGGTGCGGTTGGTGGCGCCTGCAAGGCATGCCACACCACTTACCGGATGTGATGCTGTATGCGGGGCACCTTTGTCGCCCCGCATCACAACAAGATCAGCCGCACACCACGCGGCTGATCAGGCCTTGCTTATCAATATGAATGTTCAGCCGGTCAGCAACATAATCTTGCGTCACCATCATCCCCGGCTCGATCACCCGCACGGTATGCGCAAACCGCATCACCTGTAGCGCCGTTGCAGGCTGGCCCACCAGCCCCTGCAACGCAGCAGCCCCGCAACTGTCTTGCGGCGGCAGGGGTGGCGGTTCGGTGACACAAGCCGCCAGAACCGGCAGCAACAGCAAAACGGTAAATCTGCGCATTTCAGGTCGTTTCCCGCGTTGATCTTTTGCCCAGTTTCGCACAGCCTCGCGCGCGAAATACAGGGAGGAATTCCATATGCGTACCCGTGCCGCCGTTGCCCTTGCCCCGGGCAAGCCTTTGGAAATCATGGAAGTGAACCTGGCCGATCCGAAAGAGGGCGAGGTTCTGGTGGAAATCAAGGCCACCGGCATCTGCCACACCGACGAATTCACCCTGTCCGGTGCCGATCCCGAAGGGTTGTTTCCGGCGATTCTGGGCCATGAGGGTGCGGGCGTGGTGATCGCCGTTGGGCCGGGCGTGAAATCGCTGAAGGTTGGCGATCATGTCATCCCGCTTTACACGCCGGAATGCCGCGAATGCCCGTCCTGCCTGTCGCGCAAGACCAACCTTTGCACCGCGATCCGGGCGACCCAAGGCCAGGGCCTGATGCCCGATGGTACCACCCGGTTTTCCATGCTGGATGGCACGCCGATCCATCATTACATGGGTTGTTCGACCTTTGCGAACCACACAGTCGTACCGGAAATCGCGCTGGCCAAGGTGCGGGAAGACGCGCCCTTTGACAAGATCTGCTACATCGGCTGCGGTGTCACAACTGGCATCGGCGCCGTTCTGAACACCGCCAAGGTCGAGATCGGGGCCAAGGCCGTGGTCTTCGGTCTGGGCGGCATCGGGTTGAACGTGATTCAGGGCCTGAAAATGGCCGGGGCCGATATGATCATCGGCGTTGACCTGAACGACGACAAGGAAGAATGGGGCCGCAAGTTCGGTATGACCCATTTCGTGAACCCGAAAAAGATCGAAGGTTCGGTCGTTCAGCACATCGTCGATCTGACCAAGACGCCCTTCGACAAGATCGGCGGGGCGGATTACTCGTTCGATTGCACCGGCAATGTGAAGGTGATGCGCGACGCGCTGGAATGTACTCATCGCGGCTGGGGCCAGTCGATCATCATCGGCGTAGCCCCTGCGGGGGCGGTGATTGAAACCCGGCCCTTCCAATTGGTCACCGGTCGCGTCTGGAAAGGCACCGCATTCGGCGGCGCGCGTGGCCGCACCGACGTGCCGCAGATCGTTGATTGGTACATGGACGGCAAGATCGAGATCGACAGCATGATCACCCATGTCCTGCCGCTGGAGCGGATCAACGAAGGGTTCGACCTGATGCACGCCGGCAAATCGATCCGGGCGGTGGTTGTGTATTGAGACCGCAGCGCGGGGGGCCGTCTGCCCCCCGCATCCCCCAAGGATATTTAGGCCAATGTGAAAGGGGCCAGAGCAGCGATGGCATCGACTCCGGGACTGCGGGCGCTGGACGTCTTGGGTATAGCGGTCACACTCCACCCCTATTCCTATGATGCGAATGCCGACCGGATCGGCATGGCGGCAGCCGAGGCGCTGGGGCTGGACCCCAAGCTGACGCTGAAATGCCTGATGGTCGAGGTGGACGGGAAGCCGGCCTGCTGCGTGATCCCGTCAGACGGGCAGCTTTCGATGAAGCGGGTCGCGGCGGCTTTTGGTGGCAAGGCGGCAGCCATGATGCCCCCGGCCAAGGCCGAAAAGCTGACCGGCTATCATGTGGGCGGCATCTCTCCCTTCGGGCAAAAGCGGCAGGTTCCGACCGCATTTGAGGCCGGGGCCTGCGCCGCCCCGAAGGTCTGGATCAACGCCGGGGCGCGGGGCCTTCTGTTGGGCATTATGCCCGCCGATGCCTTGCGCGCCACCTCAGGCAAAGCGGCGGCGCTGCTGGCCTAGGGGGTTATTCCGCGGGGAAAGCCTTGGCCCGGCCAGCCAGATCGGCCTGCCGCTGATGCGCCCAAGCCACACCCAGCGCGACAAGGCCCGCAACCGACAGCCCGATCCCCACCAGCCCCGGCGCGCGCCATCCCCAGCCCGCCGCCAGCGCCAGCCCGGCCAGCCATGGCCCCAGCGCATTGGCGGCGTTAAAGGCGGCGTGGTTCATTGCCGAGGCCATCGATTGCGCCTTGCCCGCCACATCCATCAGGCGCGTCTGCAACGGCACCACCATACCCGACCCCAAACCCAGCACCAGGGCCGAGGCCAGCATCAGCGGCCAGCTTCCCACCGCCAGCGCGGCAAAGCCTTGCGTCGCCGCCATGAACAGAATCAGCACCAGACCGGCCCGGAAAATACCCAGCCGGATCGTCAGCCGTGCAGCACCAATGCTGCCGAGCGTTGCCCCAATGCCAAAGGCCGACAGCGTGGCAGGCACCGCCCAGACGGGCGGCTGGCTGGTCGCAAGCATCGCCGCCGACAGGTAGGAATAGACCGCGAACAGCCCGCCAAAGCCGATCGCCCCGATCAACAGCGTCAGAATGACCGACGGATTGCGCAGCGCCTTCAGTTCGTCCAGCGGGCGGGCATTGGGGTCAACCCCGACACGCGGCGCGCATTTCAGAATCATCGCTCCCGCCAGAATCGCCAGCACACCGGGCACCGCAAAGCCCCAGCGCCAGCCCAGGGTCTGACCCAGCCATCCTGCCACCGGCACACCGATGATATTGGCCACGGTCAGCCCCAATATGACATGGGTCACGCCCTTGGCGCGCTGCTCTCGGGGTAGGGCATCGGCGGCGAACAGCATCGCCACACCCAGAAAGCCGCCATGCGGCAGACCCGCCAGAAACCGCATGGCCACCAGCGTGCCATATCCCGGCAGAACAGCCGACAGCAGGTTGATCACGCCATAAAGCCCGATCAGCGCCGCTAGATAGCGCCGCCGCGGCAACCGCGCCCCCAGAACTGAGGTGATCGGCGCCCCCACCACCACGCCCAGCGCATAGGCGCTGATCACATGTCCCGCCTGCGGATCGGTCACGCCCAGATCGGCGGCATACCAGGGCAGCAAGCCCATCGCGGCGAATTCAGAGGTGCCGATGGCAAAGGCCCCCAGCGCAAGGGAAAGGATGGCAAGCCGCAGGCTTGGCTGGCGGGTCATAGCTATATCTCGGATCAGGGTTTCCTGTTTGCGATAACAGGCGCAGGGGGCTGCTGACAAATGCCCACAAAGCAGGGCCGCCATGCAGCGCCGTCAATGCTCTGGCTTCAACCCTTGGTCAGATAGCGGTCTGCAAGTCTGCGATCATCGCGTCAAGGTCGCCCTTGCGCTTGTCGAGCAGGGCGCCAACTTCTGCCCGCTCGCTGGCCAGCATGTTCACCCCTTCGATGATGATGTTGAAAAACAGGTTCTTGCCCGATTTGTCCGACACCTGCCAACGTACCTCGAACGGCTGTTCGCCCTGAAGGTAAGCCATCGAGATGACCTCGTAATAGCTTTTGATCGGCTGGGCGCCGGTGACTTCGATCTTGCCGCCGATGAATTCGCGGAACCTTTTGCCATATTTGCGCGACAGATAGCCCTGATAGGCCTTGGTGAACGCCGCCATCTGCGCCTTGCTGGCCGACCGCGCGGCCACACCCAGGGCAGAGCGCGCAATCACCGGCACATCGGCGTATTTCGAGAATATCCGTTCGAAATCGCCATACATCGCGGTCTCGGAGCGGCCAGAGTTGATCACCTTATTGATGTCGCCGACCACCCGGTCCACCAGACCGCGCGCCTCATCGACGGTCAGCGCCCTGAGCGGCAGCGGCAAAGCCAGCGCCACCGACCCAAGAGCAAGCCCGGCCGCAAAACGGCGGCGCGACAGCTGTGAGAAATCATTGTCCATAGGGGTCCTCGTAAGGATCGACAAAACCGGTTGCAGCATCGGCAGGTTTGCCCTTGCCCAGTTCGAACCTGCGGTTTTGCAGGTACAAAAGCCGGGTCTGCGCATAGCTGTCCGCACTGTCATATAGAATGGAATCGACCGTGCCGGAATAGCGTGCCCGATCACCCAGCCGTGAGGCGAGTTTGGCTGCCACACCGACATAGACTTCTGGCTCTGGCAAAAGGTTCGTCGGATTGATCACCAGATCAACCGCCGTGCCCAGCGTATCCCGCGCAGTTGAGGGGCCAACCAGCGGCACCTCCATGTAAGGCCCTTCGCCGACCCCCCAGACATGCAGCGTTTCACCGAAATCGGTCGGCTTCGGCGCGACACCCAAAGTGCCTGCCGGGTCGAACAGCCCGGCGAGACCAAATGTCGAATTCACCGCGAATCGCAGGGTGTTCTGCCCGGCATCGGCAATGCGAAGTTGCAGCAGATTGTTCACCACCGTGCCCGGCACCGACAAGTTGCCCGCGAAATTCTTGGCCCGGCGCAGCACAAAGCCGTCACCATCGCCAAAAAGGCGCGACACCGGCCGCACCACATTGCGGTCAACCGCCAAGTTTATCTGATGGATGTTGCGGTTGGTCTGCTCATATGGGTCATTGATCCCCTGCGCCACCGGGGCCGGGCCACAGGCTGTCAGCGCGGTGACCGCCAGCAGCCACATAAAATTTCGGGCGCGGAAGGCGCATTGAAACACATTCTCAAGCATCACGATCCTATGGTCAGCCCGACCCTTCCGCACGACAGCCCCCGGTTTTGGTCAGGGGAAGTCAACGGATATGCTGCCCGCCGACCCGTGGCAACCGGCGACGGCAGTATCCGGCCTGGGGTGGTGTTTTTTTGCCGCCCAAGGGCGGAGACAGGTTGTTATCTTGGGCAAGGTGCAATGGGGCCGGACAGAATTGCGGGTGGAGCCGACCGGGCTTTTGGTGCTGGTCGGGCTGTTTTCGGTTGCGGTCAACCTGCTGTTGCTGACCGGGCCGGTCTATATGTTGCAGGTCTATGACCGGGTTCTGACCAGCCGATCGCAGCCGACGCTGGTGGCCCTGTCGGTGCTGGCGGCGGGGCTGTTCGCCGCCATGGGCCTGGTCGAGCATGCGCGGGGGCGGATTCTGGCGCGTCTTGGAGCCGCTTTGCAGAGCCGGATCGAGGCGCGGGTGCTGTCTGCGGCGCAAACGCGGCTGGCTCGGCAGCCCGAGGATGCGGCAGCCCGGATAGCCTTGCAGGATCTGGACGCAGTGCAGCGGCTGTGGACTTCGCCGGTCATGGCGCATGTCTTCGATCTGCCGTGGTGTCCGTTGTTTCTGGCTATCCTGTTCGCTTTTGGCGCGCCACTGGGTTGGCTGGCGCTGGCCGGGGCGATGGTGCTGTGGGGACTTGCCGTGCTGACCCGCAGCGCGACATCGGCGGCCAGCAACAGCGCGAACCTCAACCACCTGCGGGCAGAGGCGCAGGTGGCCGAAATGCTGCGTCAGGCCGAAGGGCTGCGCGGCCTTGGCATGACCGGCCCCGCGAGCCTGCGCTGGAAGGATCGCCGCCGTGCCGCGCTGACCGCATTGATGCGGGCGGCGGACCGGGCGGCGGCCATTGCCGCCCTGTCGCGCATCCTGCGGATGGTGCTGCAATCGGCCATGCTGGGGCTAGGGGCCCTGCTCGTCCTTGAAGGCGCGCTCAGCGCCGGGGCCATGGTGGCAGGTTCGGTCCTGTTGGGGCGCAGTTTGCAGCCGGTCGAGCAGGTCATCGCCCACTGGCACCTGATCATCCGCGGGCAAGAGGCGTACCGCCGCCTGTCGGCACTTTTGGCCAGCACGCCCCCGGCGCAAGATCGCAGCCCCCTGCCCCGCCCCGCCCCCCGGCTGGAGGTGCAGGGCCTGACCATCGTTCCCCCCGGCGGCGATACGCCCGTGTTGCGCAGCGTAACCTTCCGGCTGGAACCGGGGCAAAGCCTTGGGGTTCTCGGCCCATCTGGTGCGGGCAAAAGCAGCCTTGCGCGGGCGTTAGCCGGGGCCTGGCCTGCGGCAGCGGGCACTGTCCGGCTGGATGGGGCCACGCCTGACCAATTTGGCCCGGACGGCTATGGCCGCCTTATCGGCTATGTGCCGCAGCGCCTGCACCTGTTCGAAGGCACGGTGGCGGACAACATCGCCCGACTTGATCTGGTGCCCGCGCCCGGCGCAATCATCAGTGCCGCGCATCGCGCGGGCGCACATGACATGATTCTGCGGCTACCCCTTGGCTATGACACCCCGGTCTCGGCACAGGGTGGTCCGTTGTCAGGTGGCCAAACCCAGTTGATCGGCCTTGCCCGCGCCCTTTACGGCGATCCGGTGGTGCTGGTGCTGGACGAACCCCATGCCAATCTGGATGCCGCCGGGCAACAGGCGCTGGAGGAGGCGCTGCTGACACATCGCGCGGGCGGCGGCATCGTCATTCTCTTTGCGCATCAGGTCGCGCAGGTGCAGGGCTGCGATCTGCTGATGATGCTGGATCAGGGCCGGGTCCACGCCCTTGGCCCGCGTGAGGCAGTGTTGCAGCAAACCCTGCGCCCCGCCCTGCCCGGCCTGCGCGCCATCGCGCCGGGGGCTGGTGCATGACCAGCCTCTCCGCCCGCCGCCCCGCACTTGTCGGCCTTGCAACGCTGGCCATTCTGATTCTGGGCCTTGGCCTTTGGGCCAGCCTTGCCCGCATCGATGGTGCCGTCGTCGTCGCTGGCCGGATCGAGGTGGAGCGCAACCGCCAGATCGTGCAGCACCCCGATGGCGGGCTGGTCGCTGCGGTTATGGTGGCCGAGGGGGAAAGCGTGGTGTCGGGTCAAATCCTGATCCGGCTGGACGGTGCGCAAGTTTCCTCGAACCTGCGCGCGGCACAGGCGCAGTTGCAAAGCCTGCGGGCAGGCCGCGCCCGCCTGTTGGCGGAACGCGATGGCACACCTGCCCCCGCCTTCCCGCCCGACCTTCAGGGCAGCGCCCTTGCAGATGAACAGCTTGCCCTTTTCTCTGCGCGGCAAGACATGATCACCCACCAGATCGCGCAACTCCGCCAGCGACTGGACCAGATCGCGGCGCAAACCACCGGCATCCGCGCACAGGAAACCTCGCTTGCACGCCAGATTACGCTGACCGAGCAAGATCTGGCCACCCAGCGCGACCTGCGCGACAAGGGCCTGACCCAAAGCGCCCGTGTCTCTGCGCTGGACCGCCAGCTCGCGCAGTTGCAGGGTGATCTGGGAGAGGCCCGCGCAGGCCGGGCCCAAGCCGAAGGCCGCGCCACCGAGGTGCGTCTGGAAATCCTGCGCCTTGCCGATGAACGGCGCACCGAGGCCGCCGATGCCCTGCGCGACCAAACCCCGCGAGAGGCCGAATTGGCAGAGCGCTGCGTCAGCCTTGCCGCGCAACTGGCGCGGCTGACCCTGCGCGCGCCGGTGTCGGGCACCGTTCTGGGCTTGCAGATCACGGGTCAGCAAGCGGTGATTGGCGCGGGCCAGACGGTTCTGGCGATTGTGCCGCAAGACCGGCCGCTGATTGCCACCCTGCGCATCGCGCCGACCGACATCGATCAGGTCGCCCCGGGCCAGCCGGTGCGCCTGATCCTGACGGCGCTGCCCGGTCGCAGCACGCCAGAAATCATGGGCAGCCTGCTGACCATCTCGCCCGATATCCTGACCGACCCCGACAGTCACGTCGGCTATTACCGGGCCGAGGTGGCGATTCCCCCCGGCCAGACCGACCGGCTGGTTCCCGGAATGCCGGTACAGGCGCTGGTGGAAACGGGGGCGCGGTCGGCGTTGGCCTATCTGACCCGGCCCCTGACCGACTATTTCCGCCTTGCCTTCCGCGAAAGCTAGCACAGCCCCCTATACAGACCGATGATTCCCCCCTATGTGGGGCGCTTCGGCGCGAAAGGTTCGGGCGCAGACGGCATAGGGAGGCCGCTCTGCCGGGGGATGTGGTGCCGATAAATGGCTCACGGGCGCGATGCCGCCCCCACAGGACAAAAACATGACCGACATGATGCTTGCCGCGCCTTTGGCCGCGGCACTTTCCGCCAAGGGCTATGACAGCCTGACCCCCGTGCAAGAGGCCGTCTCGGCCCCAGCGCTTGCTGGCCGCGACCTGCTGGTTTCGGCCCAGACCGGCTCGGGCAAGACCGTGGCCTTCGGGCTTGCGATCTCGCCAGAGATTCTGAATGGCCAGGACACCCTGCTGTTCGCCGACAAGCCGATTGCGCTGGTCGTAGCCCCCACCCGCGAACTGGCCCTTCAGGTCGCACGCGAATTCGAATGGCTCTACGGCCCTGCGGGTGCCCATCTGGCCACCTGCGTTGGCGGCATGGATTACCGCACCGAACGCCGTGCGCTGGACCGCGGCGCGCATGTCGTCGTCGGCACGCCCGGCCGTTTGCGCGACCATATCGAGCGTGGCAGCCTTGATCTGTCGCAGCTGAAGGCTGTGGTTCTGGACGAAGCGGATGAGATGCTGGACCTGGGCTTTGCCGAGGATCTGGAATTCATCCTGGGCGCCGCGCCCGAAACCCGCCGCACGCTGATGTTCTCGGCCACCGTGCCGAAAGAGATTGAAAAGCTGGCCCGCACCTTCCAGCGCGATGCCGCGCGGGTTCAGGTTGCCGGCGAATCGCGTCAGCACATCGACATTTCGTATCAGGCGCTGTCGGTTCTGCCGCGCGACAAGGAACACGCGATTTTCAACGTGCTGCGCCTGCATGAATCGCAGACCGCCATCGTGTTCTGCAAAACCCGCGCCAATGTGAACCACCTGTTCGCCCGCATGGGCAACCGGGGCTTTCAGGTCGTGGCCCTGTCGGGTGAACTTTCCCAGGCCGAGCGCAGCCACGCGCTGCAAGCCCTGCGCGATGGCCGTGCCCGTGTGTGCATTGCCACCGACGTCGCCGCGCGCGGCATCGACCTGCCGGGGCTGGAACTGGTGATCCATGCCGATCTGCCGACCAACCCCGAAACCCTGCTGCACCGTTCGGGCCGCACGGGTCGCGCGGGCAAGAAGGGCACCTCGGTCCTGATCGTGCCGCCCGCCGAATTCAAGAAGGCCAGCCGCATCCTGCAAGCGGCGCAAGTCACCGCCGAATGGGGCAAGCCGCCGTCGGCCGATGAAGTGCAGGCCAAGGATGACGAACGTCTGGTCGCCCACCCCATCCTGTCGATTGCTGCGGGCGAAGAGGCTGATCTGGCGAACACCCTGCTGGACACCTATGGCGCCGAACAGGTCGCCGCCGCCTTCATCCGCCTGTGGCGCGAAGGCCGCTCGGCCCCCGAGGTTCTGTCGGACGCCGCCGTGCCCACCGCTGCTGCTGCCCCGGCACGTCCGCGTGGCGAATTCGGCGCCTCGGTCTGGTTCCGACTGTCGGTCGGCCACACGGGCCGCGCCGAGGCGCGCTGGCTGTTGCCGAAAATCTGTGATGCCGGCGGCATCGCCAAGGATTCGATCGGCGCGATCCGCGTGCAGCAAGACCAAAGCTTCGTCCAGATTGCTGAGGCCATGGCCAGCCGTTTTGGCACCCAGACCCAGCTTGACACCGATCTGGTGATGGACCGGATCGAGGGCGAGCCCGATCTGGATGCCCGCCCCGCCCGCCCGGAACGCAAGCCCTATGGCAGCGCGCGCCCAGAGCGTGCGGAGCGGACCGAACGCGCCCCGCGCCCAGAACGCAGCGACCGCGCACCCTATACGCCCAAGCCGCCGCGCTTTGTCGAAGACGGCGAAACTGCTGACGCTCCGACCCCGCGCAAGCCCTATACGCCTCGCGAAGACGGCGACCGCAAACCCTATACCCCGCGCGAAGATCGCAAGCCCTATGCCCCCCGCGACGGGGCAGAGCGGAAACCCTATGCGCCCCGCGCTGACGGTGACCGCAAGCCTTACACCCCGCGCGCCCCGCGTGAGGATGGTGAGCGGAAACCTTATGCCCCGCGCGAAGGCGCAGAGCGGAAACCCTACGCACCCCGCGCCGATGGTGACCGCAAGCCCTATGCCCCGCGCGAAGCGACCGAGCGTCGCCCCTATGCGCCGCGTGAAGAGCGGGCGGATGCCGACCGCAAGCCGCGCTGGTCGCCCGATGACAAGAAGACCCGCTCCACCGGTTTCAAAAGCCACGGTGGCAGCGCCGACAAACCGGCACGCTCGGGTGGCTACAAGTCGCACTCTGCCGAAGGTGGCGCCCGGCCGGCCCGGCCAGATGGTGAAAAGCGCCCCTATGCCCCGAAGGGCGACGACGCGCGCCCCTTTGTAAAACGTGAGGGGGCACCGGCAAAACCGGGTGGCTTCAAAAGCCGCGACACCGACGGCAAAAAGCCCTTTGCCCGCGCCAAGCCCGCCGCCGCCCCCAAGGATGCACGCGATACGTCCAAGCGGTTCACCCCGCCGAAAAAGCCGCGCGGCTGAACTGGCCTGATCTGAAAAAGGCGGGGGGCTTCGCGCCCCCCCCGCACCCCCTGCAGAGTATTTCCAAAGGTGCAAATCGGGGTGCAAACGGGTCAGGCGCGCAGGTGGCTGACCAGATCGGCATGAAGGCCGGGGGCAGCGGCAATGATGCCGTTCGACCGGGCCGCCGGCGAATTGTAGGAAATGGGCCGCCCCTTCGCATCGCTGACCACCGCGCCCGCGCAGGTGGCAATCAGATGGCCCGCCGCAATATCCCATTCCCAGCTTGGCCGAAAACTCAGCATGCCATCAAAGCTGCCATCCGCGACCAGTGCCAGCCGGTAGGCGATAGAGGCGCGGAAATGGCGGTCAAAGGCAGGAACCTGATGCCAGTGTTCCGACGCAAGTACGGGCTTGCTGGCCAGAATCCGCGCCTCGGCGGCGCTGGCACAGCTTGTCGCGTGGATAGGTGCGCCGTTCCTCAGGGCGGGGCCGCCGACATGGGCGGTATAGGTCTGGCCCAGCGCGGGCAGATGCACCACCGCCGCCGTCACCTGCCCGCGATGGGCCACCGCCAGCGATACGGCAAAGGTACTTTCGCCGGCAATAAAGGCACGGGTGCCATCGATCGGATCGATAATGAACAGGTGTTCGGCATCCTGCCGGCTGCCATCATCCGTGCTTTCCTCGGACAACCAGCCATAGCCGGGGCGGGCACCGCACAGGCGGGCCAGCAGCATATCGTTCACCGCCAGATCGGCCTCGGTCACCGGGCCAAGGCCCGGCTTTTCCCATACCTGCGGATCGGCCTGCCAATAGCGCAGGGCAATCCGCCCGGCCTCTTGCGCCGCCTCGGTCAGAAGGGAAAGGTCACGCTCCGGCAAGGGTCATCCCGTCGATCAGGATGGAAGGCACGCGAATGGAAAGGTGCATCCGGGCATCATTGGCCGGGATGATCCGCAGCAACATGTCGCGCAGGTTGCCCGCGATGGTGCATTCGTTGACCGGATGGCGAATCTCGCCCCCCTCAACCCAGAAACCCGAAGCGCCGCGCGAGTAATCGCCCGTGGTGGGGTTGATGGTCGATCCGATCATCGAGGTGACCAGCAACCCGGTGCCCATCTGGGCGATCAGCTCGGCCCGGCTGGCCGTGCCTTGCGTCAGGTCGATGTTCGAGGTGGCAGGCGAGGGTGGAGAGGAGGTGGATCGCGCCGCATTCGCGGTTGACGCCATGCCCAACTGCCGCCCCGTCGCCAGATCAAGTGTCCAGCCGGTCAGGATGCCGTCCTGCACAATGGCGCGGCGCGCGGTGGGCAGGCCCTCGGCATCGAACGGACGGCTGCCCGACACGCGGGCGCGCAGCGGGTCTTCGATGATCGACAGGCCCGTAGGCAGGATTTGCTGACCCAAGGCATCGCGCAGCCAGCTTGCGCCCCGCGCAATCGCCGCCCCGTTTACCGCGCCCAGGATGTGGCCCACCAATGACGCCGCGATGCGTTCATCAAACAGCACCGGGAAATGCCCGGTCTTTGGCTTCACTGCCCCGGCGCGCGCCAGCGCCCGCTCTGCCGCCAGTCTGCCGATGCCGCCGGCCTCGGGCATGTCGGCCTGAAACACCCGCGCCTCGCCGGCGTAATCGCGTTCCATCCCCGTTCCGGTGCCGGTGAAGGCCACGGCGGAAACCGAGCGGCTGGTGCGGGCATAGCCTCCCTGAAAGCCGTTGGTCGCCGCCAGATGCGACTGGCGAACCGAATATCCTGCCGAAGCCTCGACCTGCACGATTCCCTTTTGCGCCATTGCCGCAGACTCTGCCGCGCGGGCATCAGCCTCCAGCATGGCGGCGGCGGGTTCGTCGGTCGGATCGCACAGATCCAGCGCTGCCATGTCCCAGCCGCGCGCCAACTGGTCGGGCGCAGCCAGTCCGGCATAAGGATCTGACGGCGCTTCGCGGGCCATAGCAACCGCGCGCTCTGCCAGACGCTCCAGCGTCGCGGAGGAGATGTCAGAGGCGGAAACGCAGGCCTGCTGCCCGCCGATCAGCACTCGCAGACCCACATCGATGCCTTCGGCACGCTCTGCCTGTTCCAGTCGGCCTGCCCGGATGTCGATAGAAACCGACCGCCCCTCGACCGCCATGGCATCGGCCGCTTCGGCCCCGGCGCGGCGGGCAGCGGCCAAAAGGGCATCGGTCAGGGATGACAGGTCGCGCATGGGTCAGGCTCCGGCTTGGGCTTGCCCATTGGTTCGGGCGTGCCAGTCACATGGATACGCTCGTGACTCGTTTTTCAAGACCGCAGAGGCGAAAACGGCCCGATAATCTTGTTCAAACCCGCGTCAGACAAAAAGGCCGCCCCTGTGGGACGGCCCTGATCTGTCATGTACGTTGCCAGTCCGACAGCTTACTGCAATTGCTGGCCATTGGCGTAGAAGTGCTTGTCCTTGAACTCCAGCGTCGAGGTCAGCTCATCCTGCCCGGCGCCCGCCTTGGCGAACATGCTCAGCATCATCCGTGCGCCCATCGCGTCATCCGACGAGATCAGCCCCATCGCCACCAACTTGTCCAACAGTGCATTGCCGCCGACCAGTTTGAGGTCAATCTTGCCTGTCGGCGCAGGCATGCCCTGATAGGTTGTCATGTCGGTGTTGTCGAAGGTGAAAGCCCCCGCGCCGGTCAGTTCGGCACCCGCGACCTTGGCCAGAATCTGCGTCAGATCCAACGAGTTCAACTGGCCCGGAGGGGCCTCGCCCAGCGCCGCCATCTCGGTCTGGTTCATCAGGTCATGGGTCAGCGTTGCAGTGCCCTTGGTGTCAAGGATGACCGTGGCCGGGTCATGCGGCAATTGCGCGGTCGGGTCTATCATGCCCCAGATATCGTTTGAAAGCGACAGATCGACCAGTTTGACTGCAAAGCCATAATCTTGCGGCGTTTCTGATTTTTCTACCGGAATCAAGAATTTGAACCCGCTTTCCGCATAGGACAGGCTGACTTCTGGCAGCGGAATGGTGGGGCCGGAAATTGCCAGTTGCACGCCCTTGCCCTGAGCATCCAGCAAAAGCCGTGCTGCATCCATCGCAACCTGCAAGCTGCCACCTTGCGAGCTGCCCACAATCTTCGAAGGCCCCTGCGCGTCAACCACATTCACCGTATAGGCCACCGCCCCATAGGTCAGTGTGGACTCGACGGCAAAACCCGCCTTCAGTGCGTCGGAAAGCTCTTTGTTCTCCATGCCCGCCAACACGCCGGTCCCCTTGGCCGTCAGGCCGGAAACGCTGGCCGTCAGGTCAACATCGCTGTTGTTCTCTGGGTCTTTGCCTTTGACCGCGATCGACAGGCTGTCGGCGGTCAGCTGGCTGTCCAGCTTTTTGCTCGTCCCTTCCGGTGCGACAAGGTAATGCCCCGCCACATTGGCCAGCGTGGCCTGCACATTGGTGCCCTCGGCCACGGCATCCTTGCCGTCCAGCTTGCTGAGAGTCAGTTCCATCTTGGGCGCGCTAAAGGCGTAATCGGTCGCTTCAGGGGTGCCGCTGGCAACAATGGCCATGCCGGGCTGGCTAATCAGAATTTCCGCGCTTTTGGCCGGATCGCTTCCGCTGGGCGGAAAGTTCATCGCGACCGTATAGCTGTCGGACATGGTGATTTCGACGGTGCCGTCACCCTTGTCGGTCAGCCGCACCTCGCCCAGCGCGGTTTCCACCTTGGAGCCGTCTTTTCCCGTGACCGCCTTCAGATCGGTGACAACCAGCGCGCCGCCCTCGGTCTTGGTGGAGCCGACGGTCAGCGTCTGCCCCATCGAGGCCGACATATCCTGCCAGTTTTGCCAGACCTGATCGGGTGTCACATCGGCCTGAGCATATCCTGCGAACAAAGCCAGTGTCGCGGTCGAAGCCGCCAGAGACCAGTGTTTCATAATGAGCCTTTCCGGTGGAAAATTTGCGATCCAGCATCCGGCTTGCCATCGGCGGGGTCAAGGGAATTGCGTTGACAAGCCGGGCGACTGGGCAAAGTTGGCCGGGGATAATGAAGGGAACTGCGATGCGGAACAAGGTCGTCATCATCACGGGCGCAAGCCAAGGCATCGGCGCTGCTGCGGCACGGGTCTTTGCAGGGGCGGGGGCCAAGGTGGCGCTTTTGGCGCGGAACCGCCCGAAAGTCGCGGAACTTGCGGCAGAAATCGGCGCGGATACTGCACTCGCCCTACCCTGCGACGTGTCAGACTGGGACCAGATGCGGCAGGCAATTGCTGCGACCGTCGCCCGATTCGGCCGACTGGACGTGCTGATCAATAACGCAGGCGTGATCGAACCCATGGCCCGTCTGGCCGACAGCGATCCTGCTCTGTGGGACCATGCCGTCGATATCAACCTGAAAGGGGTATATCACGGCATCCGCGCCGCCCTGCCGGTGATGAAGGCGCAAGGCACGGGCACGATCATCACCACCTCTTCCGGCGCCGCCACCAACCCCTATGACGGCTGGAGCGCCTATTGCACCAGCAAGGCGGGTGCGCTGATGCTGACCCGCGCCCTGCATCTGGAAGAGGGCGCAAACGGCATCCGCGCGCTGGGCCTGTCACCCGGAACCGTGGCGACGGAAATGCAGGTCAAGATCAAGGCGAGCGGCGTCGGCCCAGTGGCGCAGCTTGACCCCGCAGTCCACATTCCCGCCGAATGGCCCGCGCGCGCGCTTTTGTGGATGTGCGGCCCTGCGGCAGATGGCTGGCTTGGCAAGGACATCTCTCTGCGCGATGAGGCGATCCGAATAGCCGCGGGCCTGATCTGACGGCACGAGCAAAGGGAATGATGGCATGATCGGAATTCTTGACACCGGCCCTTTGTGGACGCTGACGCTGCGGCGGCCCGAAAAGGCCAATTCGCTGACCCGCACCATGCTGGAATCGCTGGCCCGCACCGTGCAACGCGCCACGGCCGAAGGCGCACGCGCCCTGCTGCTGACGGGCGAGGGCAAGGTCTTTTCCGCCGGGGCCGATCTGGATGAGGCGCGGGCCGGTCTGGCCACGGCCCCGGTGTGGGAGGAGCTTTCGGCTGCCATCGCCGCCTTTCCGGGCCTGTCCATCGCCGCGCTGAATGGCACGCTGGCCGGGGGCGCGATGGGCATGGCGCTGGCCTGCGACATCCGGCTGGCGGTGCCCTCGGCCAAATTCTTTTATCCGGTAATGAAGCTGGGCTTTCTGCCGCAACCTTCCGATCCGGCGCGCCTTGCCCGACTGATCGGCCCGGCAAGGGCAAAGATGATCCTTATGGGCGGTGCAAAAATCGACGCGCCCGAGGCACTGGCCTGGGGCCTGATTGACCGCATCGTCGCACCAGAGGCGCTGACCGAGGCCGCCCGTACCTTTGCCGCCGATGCGTTGGCCGCCAGCCCCACCCATGCCGCAGCCATCAAGCGGCTGATCCCCTGACGCCACGCCAGCCTGCCGGGCCGCTTGTCTTGCGCCGCCTTTCTTGCCACAGGAGAGCGTGACAAGGCTGGAACGGAAAGCGGATCATGGCGACACAGCCTGAAATTGCCAGCGATGCGCTGGCCTGGCTGACCAATGCAGGCCAGACGGCCAAAAGCTGGCTGCTGTCGCCTGCCGCATGGTCACAGTTCGGCCTGCTGGCGCTGGCCTATCTGGCAGCGCGTCTGCTGGCCCGGCGGATTGACCCCGCGATCCGCCGCCTGTTGAACCCCGGCGACAAAGATACCCTGCTTGCCACCCTGCGCCGCTTTGCCCTGCGCTTCGTGCCGCTGATCCTGCCCGTTCTGGCCTATGGCTTTACCGCCATGGGCGAAGAGGTCACCAGATCGCTGTTCGGCTCTGGCGAGGTGATCGCCTTTGGCAAGCGCGTCTTCCTGTTCCTTGCCGCCCGCATCTTTGTGCGCGATGTGCTGACCGACAGCTTCTTGCGCCTTTTGGGCCGCTATGTGCTGCTGCCTGTCATGGCGCTTTATGCGCTGGGGATTCTGGACGAGATCTCGACCCGGCTGGAAGAAACCGTGGTCGAACTGGGCAATATCCGCTTTTCGGCAATGTCACTGCTGCGCGGGCTGATCGCGGGGTCGCTGCTGTTCTGGGCCGGGTCTTGGTCAAACCGGCAAAGCGCCGATTACATCAAGAAACAACAGGAACTGCGCCCGGCGACCCGCGAACTGGCGGTCAAGGCGGTTGAGGTGATGATCTTCGGCGCGGCCTTCCTGCTGCTCATGTCGATCATGGGCATTGACCTGACCGCCGTTGCCGTTCTGGGCGGTGCCTTGGGTGTGGGCATCGGCCTTGGCCTGCAACAGATTGCCGCCAACTTCGTTTCCGGCATCATCCTGCTGGTCGAAGGCCAGACCACCGTCGGTGATTACGTCGAGCTGGATGGCGGCGAAAAGGGCACCATCGTCAAGATGACCGCCCGCGCCTGCGTGCTGGAAACCTTTGACGGCCGCTGGATCGTCGTGCCGAACGAACATTTCATCACCACCCGCGTGGTGAACTATTCCGACCAAGGCAGCGCCAACCGCTATGAGGCCGCCTTTTCCGTCAGCTATGACACCGACATCAACCGCGTGCCCGAGATCATCGAAACCGCCGTGGCACTGCTGCCATTCGTGCTGCAACAGCCCGATGGCCCGGATTGCGAATTGCGCGGCTTTGGCGAATCAAGCGTGGATTTTGCCGTGGAATACTGGGTGAACGGCATCGATGACGGCAAAAACAAATACGGCAGTCAGGTGCTGTTCGCCATCTGGAATGCGCTGAAAGAGGCGGGGGTGGAAATGCCCTATCCCCACCGCGTCGTCGAACTTCGCCGTCAGGGACCAAAATGACCGAAGCGCCAGAGGCCCTTGTCATCGGCGCCGGTCCCGCCGGTCTGATGGTCGCCGACGAACTGGCCCGCGCCGGGCGGCGGGTGTTGGTGGCCGAGGCGAAACCCAGCCCGGCGCGCAAGTTTTTGATGGCAGGAAAATCCGGGCTGAACATCACCAAGGATCAACCTGACGCCATATTTCAGGCTGCCTATCCCGAAGACTGGATTCGTCCCTATCTGGCCGAATTTGGCCCAGCACAGGTGATGGATTGGGCGCGCGGCCTTGGCCAGCCGGTCTTCACCGGCTCGTCCGGTCGGGTGTTTCCCGTGGCGATGAAAGGCTCTCCGCTGCTGCGGGCATGGCTGGCGCGGCTGGATCAGTTGGGCGTAACCTTGCGCACCCGCTGGCGCTGGCATGGGTTTGACGGCACCGCCCTGCGGTTTCACACCCCGGAAGGCGAGCGCCTTCTTGCGCCCAAAGTCACCGTTCTGGCGCTGGGCGGGTCCAGTTGGTCGCGGCTGGGGTCCGATGCGGCATGGGCCCAGTGGCTGGCCGAAAAGGGCGTGCAACTCGCCCCCTTTCGCCCCGCCAACATGGGCTTCGCTGTCGATTGGTCGCCCCACATGGCCCGCCACTTCGGCCAGCCGGTCAAGGGGGCAGCGCTGATTGTCGGCAATCGCCGCGAGCGTGGTGAGTTTGTCCTGTCCGCCAAGGGCATCGAAGGCGGCGGCATCTATGCCGTCAGCCGCGAAATGGGCGAAGGCACGCCCCTGACGCTGGACCTGATGCCCGATGTCGCGGCGGCAGACCTTTCTGCCCGCCTTGCCCGCATGAAACCCGGTGAATCCCTTGCCAATTGCCTGCGCAAGCTGGGCCTTGCCCCGGCAGCGGCGGCTCTGGTCATGGAGTTTGGCCGCAGCCTTGACACCGCCCAAGCCATCAAATCCCTGCCCTTCCACCACGCAGGCTCCCGCCCGCTGGATGAGGCGATCTCGACCGCAGGCGGCATCGCCGCCGCCAGCCTGACCCCCGATCTGGAACTGCACGCCCTGCCCGGCATCTTTGCCGCGGGCGAGATGCTGGACTGGCAGGCCCCCACCGGCGGCTACCTGCTGACCGCCTGCCTTGCCACGGGCCGCCATGCAGGCCGGGCTGCGGCACGGCTGGACAGCGCCACGCCCCACCCCTAGCCTGCCGCCAAAAGCGGAGGTTCCCATGCGCCTGTATTCTTCCCCCACCACTCCCTTTGGCCGGATCGCCACCGTCATGATGATGGAATGCGGGCTGGAAGACCGGGTTCAGGTCATCGCTGCTTCGGGCACGCCGCTTGACCCCGGCACCATGCCGCTGGCCCAGAACCCCTTGGGCAAGATTCCCGCGCTGGAGCTGGGCGACGGTCGCGCGATTTATGACAGCCGGGTGATCTGCCGCTATTTCGATGACCTGTCGGGCAGTGGCCTTTACCCAAGGGGCGATGCCCTGTGGGATACCCTGACACTGGAGGCGACGGCCCATGGCATTGCCGATGCCGCCGTTCTGATGGCCTATGAGGTGCGCCTGCGCCCCGAAGACCTGCGCTTTGGTGCCTGGGTCGAAGGCCAGTGGCAAAAGGTTTCCCGCGCGCTGGATGCGATTGAATCGCAGTGGATCGGCCTGCTGCAAGGCCCCATGACCACGGCCCATATCGCGGTGGGCGCGGCGCTGTCCTATCTGGATTTCCGCCACGATCTGCGCGGCTGGCGCAGCACCCGGCCGCAGCTTGCCGCATGGGAGGCGGGCTTTGCCACCCGCCCCGCGATGCACTCTACCCGACCCGCTGGCTGACACCGCTTAGGAACGCGGGGCTGCGCCTTCAAGGTCACGCCCTGCGACAAAGCGGTTTTCCGCGCCCCTGTGCGCCTTTGACCGCTGGACGGGCCGCTTTTCCTTGTCTAATACCAGCCCGGCAAGGCTGCAGGAAACTGCGGCCACACTGGTATATGGGTCGCATGCCCGGCGGCCCCGGAAGGGAGAAGATCTCGTGTCCCACGCTGATGACAACGCAGGCACCCGCAGGGATTTCCTGTATTACGCAACCGCCGGGGCCGGCGTCGTTGCCACCGGGGCGGCGGTCTGGCCGCTCGTCAACCAGATGAACCCCTCGGCCGATACCCGGGCGCTGGCCTCGATCATGGTCGATGTCTCGGGCGTCGCGGTCGGCACCCAGCTGACCGTGAAATGGCGCGGCAAGCCGGTGTTCATCCGCCGCCGCACCGATGAGGAAATCAAGGCCGCCCGCGACACCAAGCTGGATGACCTGGTGGACAAGCTGGCCGAGAACGACAACCTTGACGCCGCCTCGGACGCGAGCGACCAGAACCGCGCGCTGGATGAAAAGGGCGAATGGCTGGTGACGATGGGGGTTTGCACCCACCTTGGCTGCGTGCCGCTGGATCATGCCGGTGACTTCGGCGGCTGGTTCTGCCCCTGCCACGGCTCGCATTACGACACCGCTGGCCGCATCCGCAAAGGACCGGCACCGCGCAACCTGCAAGTGCCGGTGGTCAAGTTCGAAAACGACACCACGATCAAGCTGGGCTGAGGAGCATAACCGATGGCTGGTATTCCCCACGACCATTACGAGCCCAAACCGGGCTTTCAGACCTGGCTGCACAACCGCCTGCCGGTGGTAAGCCTTGTCTATGACACCCTGATGATTCCCACGCCCAAGAACCTGAACTGGATGTGGATCTGGGGCATCGTGCTGGCCTTCTGCCTGGGCTTGCAGATCGTTACCGGCATCGTGCTGGTGATGCACTACACCCCCCATGTCGATATGGCGTTCAAGTCGGTCGAACATATCATGCGTGACGTGAACGGCGGGCACATGCTGCGCTATCTGCACGCCAACGGTGCTTCGCTGTTCTTCTTTGCCGTCTACCTGCACATCTTCCGCGGCCTTTACTACGGCTCCTACAAGGCCCCGCGCGAAGTGACCTGGATCGTCGGCATGCTGATCTATCTGGCCATGATGGCGACCGGCTTCATGGGCTATGTTCTGCCCTGGGGTCAGATGTCGTTCTGGGGTGCCACGGTGATCACGGGCCTGTTCGGGGCCATTCCCGGCATCGGGCCGAGCATTCAGGAATGGCTCTTGGGCGGGCCTGCGGTGGACAATGCCACGCTGAACCGCTTTTTCAGCTTGCACTACCTGCTGCCCTTCGTGATTGCCGCGCTGGTGGCCGTTCACATCTGGGCCTTCCACACCACCGGCAACAACAACCCCACGGGTGTTGAAGTGCGCCGCGGGTCCAAGGAAGAAGCGGCGAAAGACACCCTGCCCTTCTGGCCCTATTACGTCATCAAGGACCTGTTCGCCCTGGCGGTGGTTCTGGTGATCTTCTTTGCCGTCGTCGGCTTCATGCCCAACTTCTTGGGCCACCCCGACAACTACATCGAGGCGAACGCCCTCGCGACGCCCGCGCATATCGTGCCGGAATGGTATTTCCTGCCGTTCTACGCCATCCTGCGCGCTTTCACCGCCGATGTCTGGGTGGTGCAACTCGTCCACTTCGTATCCTTCGGCATCATCGACGCCAAGTTCTTCGGCGTGCTGGCGATGTTCGGGGCGATTGCCGTCATGGCGCTGGTGCCATGGCTGGACACCTCGTCGGTCCGCTCTGGCAAGTACCGCCCCAAGTTCAAGGGCTGGTTCTGGCTGTTGGCCTTTGACTTCGTGGTGCTGATGTGGGTGGGCGCTATGCCGACCGACGGGATCTATCCCTACATCTCGCTGTTGGGGGCCACCTACTGGTTCGCCTACTTCCTCGTCATCCTGCCGCTGCTTGGCGTGCTGGAGAAACCGCTGCCGCAACCGGCAACGATCGAGGAAGACTTCAAGGCGCATTATCCCGGCGCGGCCGAGTGACGGAAAGGAACTGATCAGATGTTTCGCAAGATCGCAATCAGCGCCGCTTCCGCGCTTGTCCTGTCCACCAGCGGCGCCTTTGCCGAAAGTGCCGCCCATATCGAAGACATCCCCTTCTCGTTCGAAGGTCCCTTCGGCAAGTTCGATGAACACCAGTTGCAGCGCGGCCTTCAGGTGTTCACCGAGGTTTGCTCGGCCTGTCACGGCCTGAAATTCGTCCCGATCCGCACCCTGTCCGATGAGGGCGGGCCTGCGATTCCGGCCGATCAGGTCCGCGTCTATGCCAAGCAGTTCACCGTGGTGGACAAGGAAACCGGCGAAGAGCGTGAGGCCCTTCCCGCCGACAACTTTCCGGCCAACACCAGCGCGGGCGCACCTGACCTTAGCCTGATGGCCAAGGCACGGGCGGCGTTCCATGGACCCTATGGCCTTGGCATCAACCAACTGCTCCGCGGCATCGGCGGGCCAGAATACATCCACGCCATCCTCACCGGCTATTCCGGCGAGACCAAGGATGAGGCGGGTTCGACCTTCTACGAAAACCATGCCTTCTCGACCGGCTGGATCAAGATGCCCGCACCCTTGACCGAAGGTCAGGTGACCTATGCCGATGGCACGCCCGCAACGGTGGACCAGATGGCCAAGGACGTTGCCGCCTTCCTGATGTGGACTGCCGAGCCGCACATGATGGCGCGCAAGCAGTCGGGCTTTATCGGCGTGATCTTCCTGATCGTGCTGTCGTCGCTGCTGTATCTGACCAACAAGCGCCTCTGGGCCGGGGTCAAGGGCAAGAAGTCGGCTTAAGCCAACGGCTATAAAGCAAAAACAAAAGGCCCCCGCATCGCCGGGGGCCTTTTCGTTTCAGGCCTCGCGCCCCAGATAATCCCGCAGCGCGGGCGGCGGGTCGGCAAACAGTGCCGCCGTTTCCACTGGCGGACTTGCGACCCCATCGGCCACCAGCACCGTCAGGTCGGCAAAGCGCCGCGCATCTCCGGGGTCATGCGTCACCATCAGCACCGTCGCCCCAGTCGCTGCGGCCAGTTCGGCCAGCAGCCCCAGCATCTCGGCCTTCAAGGCCGGACCAAGAGCCGCAAACGGTTCATCCAGCAATAACAAGGGCCGCGCCCGCAGCAACACCCGCGCCAGCGCCGCCCGCCCCTGTTGCCCGCCAGAAAGCTGCGCCGGTTTGCGCCCACCCATTCCGCCCAGTCCCACGCGCTCCAACGCGCCCTCAACCTGCCGCCAGTCATCCGACGCCAACCGCAGATCGGGCCGCAGACCAAGGCCCACGTTCTGCGCGATGGTCAGGTGCGGAAACAGGTTCTGGTCCTGAAACAGAATGCTCAACGGGCGCTTCCCCGGCGGAATCGCCGTAATATCCTGCCCCTGCCACAGAATGCGCCCGGACGTGGGTGCCAGAAACCCCGCCACCGCCATCAGCAGCGTCGATTTCCCCGCCCCCGACGGCCCGATCACCGCCGCCCGTGCGCCCATGGGCAGCGTCCAGTCAGCGGTCAGCCGGAAATCATCCTGCACAATCTCCAACCGCTCAAGCGTCAGCATGGCGTGCCCCCATCCGGTCAAACCCCCAGAACAATGCAAAGCTCAAGGCCACCAACACCAGCGCCGCCGCCCCCGCCGCCTCCATCCGATAAGCGCCGGCCAGCCGCTGCACCATCAGCGGCAGCGTCACCGACCGCTCGCCCGCAAACAGCGCAATCACCCCCAGATCACCCATCGACAGCGCCGCCGACAGGCCCGTGCCGAACCCCAAAGGCCGCGCCAACCGGGGCAAAACCAACAGCCGCAGCCGCGCCATGCCGACCAACCCCAGCGACCCCGCCAGCCGCCCGTAATCCGCCTCGACCTGCCGCGCCTCTGGCAGCAGCAGGCGCACCAGAAACGGCAGCGACAGCGTGGCATTGACCAGCACGGTCACCGGCAAAGCCAACCGCTCAACCGCGCCGAACGGGCGCAGCACCAGAAACAACCCGGTCCCGATCACAAGGCCAGAAGCGGCCAGCGGCAGCATTCCAGCCAGTTCCGCCCAGCGCGCGCCCGTCACCCGCGCTTGCACCAGCGCCAGCCCTGCCGCACTGGCCAGCACCGCCGAAACCACCGCCACAACCAGCGACCGCCCCGCCGCCACCCATACGCCGGAGGGCAGACCGGCCAGCCCCGGCACACCCCGCCACAACAGTGCGGCCAGAGGCGACAGCAGGAACAGCGCGCCCAGCCCCAGCACCAATGCATCCACCGCCAACCGCCAGCCCCCCGGCGCAGGCACCGGATGCGCCCTGCCCAAGCCCGCGCCAAACCCCTCATCCCGCGTCAGCCGCATCGCGACCAGTGTTACACCGGCGCAAAGCGTGAACTGCACCGCCGCCAGCAACCCCGCGCGGCCGGGGTCAAAATCAAACCGCAGCGCCTGATAGATCGCCAGTTCCACCGTGCTGGCCGCCGGACCGCCGCCAAGCGTCAGCGCCACCGCGAAAGAGGTCAGGCACAGCAGAAACACCAGCACCGCCGCCCCCGGCGCCACCGCCCGGATCATCGGCCATTCCAGATGCCGGAACTGCGGCCCCGGCCCCATGCCCAGCGACTCCGCCAGCCGGAACCGTTCGGCCGGGATAGCCTGCCAGCCATGCACCAGCATCCGGCAGGCCAGCGGCAGGTTCAAAAACACATGCGCCAGCACCACGCCATGCAGGCCAAAGATGGAAAGCGCGGGCAGGCCCAGCACCTGCAAACCCGCATTCACCGGCCCAGATCGCCCAAAAATGGCCAGCAGGGCCAGAACCGCCACAATGGTCGGCAGCAGAAAGGGCGCCGCCAGCAACCGCAGGAACAGCCCCCGCCCCCAGAACCGCCGCCGCACCATCGCGCGGGCCAATGGCACCGCCAGCAGGGTTGAGGCGATGGCAGACAGGCCGGATTGAACCACGGTGAACCGCACCGCGGCCCAATCGGCCGCCGTCATCTGCCAGCTTGTAGCCGACAGGGCCGTAACCGTCGCGCTGCCCAAGCTCAGCGCGACGATCAGCAGGGCAACCGCCCCGGCGATCAGCGGGCGAGCGCCGCTTGCCATTCGGCCACCGCCGCATCGCGCAAGCCACCCGCCTCATCCGACGAGAACATCAGCGATTTTTCCGGCGAAATCAGTGTCTCAAACCCAGCAGGCAGACCCACCGCAGGCGTATTGGCCGGATACATCCAGTTGGTTTCGGGGATGACCGCCTGGCCCGCATCGCTGACCAGATAGGCCAGGAACTGATCGGCCAGCGCAGGCTGATCGGTCGCGGCCAGCTTGCCCGCCACCTCGACCTGCAAATAATGCCCTTCAGCAAAGGGGGCCGCCGCCTTGGTATCATCCTTCTCAGCGATCAAGTGATAGGCGGGCGAGGTGGTGTAAGACAGCACCATATCCGCCTCGCCCTCAAGGAACATGCCATAGGCTTCGGACCAACCGGGCGTCACGGTCACGATATTGTCGGCCAGCCCCTTCCAAAGGTCTGCCGCCTTGTCACCGTAGGCCTGTTTGACCCACATCACCAACCCCAGACCGGGGGTGGAAGAGCGCGGGTCTTCGATGATCACCTTGACCTGCGAATCGGCCAGCTCTTGCAGGCTTTTCGGCGGCGTGGCCAGCTTGGTCTTGTCATAGACAAAGGCAAACCAGCCCCAGTCGAACGGCACGAACAGCGGGTCATCATAGGTCACCGGCAGCGATTTTGCCGCTGGCAAGCCATGCGGGGCAAACAGGCCAGAGGCCGTGGCAGCGGCGGTCAGGTTGGTATCAAGCCCAACGACCACATCGCCATCACTTGCCGCCCCTTCCATTTTCACGCGCGACAAAAGTGCTGCACCATCGCCTGCGGTCACAAAGCGCACTTCGCAGCCACAGGTCGCCTCGAATCCCTTCTTGATGGCCGGTCCCGGCCCCCATTCGGATGCGAAGCTGTCATAGGTCATCACGGTAAGAACGGGCGTTTCGGCCTGTGCCATCGAGGCAAGACAGGTCAAAGCCGCAGCGAGAGGGAAAAGTTTCATCATATCCTCCAGTTGCGACGGAATGGTCGGGATGGAGGATTCCATGCACCTTCCCTCCGCCGGTATGATCCGGTTCAGGTTCAACGGGTTCGCTTGCGCATCTCAGCCCTTCGCAGGGCACCCCGAGGTGACGGTGAACATAGCGTGGCGCGCGGCGCGCGCAAGTGTGGTCAGCCGGTGCGCGACAAGGGCAGCCGTGCCAGCCCCTTGGCAAAAGCTGCTTTCGACACGGTATAGGTGGCTTGAATGGCTGCCAGATCGGCCTTGTCAGGGGTCTTTTCGCCGATCTGGCACAGACGGGCAAACTCGGCAAAGCCAAGGTTCAGCGCGCTGCCTTTCAGAAAATGTAGCGCAGCCTGCAACGCCGCAGGGGCCAGCCTTGCGGTCAGGCCACCAAGCGCCTCATCGGCTTCCTCCAGGAAGAGATCGACGACCTCGGCAAAGTCATCCGCACCCACCTCGTCGCGCAGCGCTTGCACCCGGTTCCAGTCAATCATTGCGGCCCCCGCCCATTCATCCCCAGCGCCACCTTGACCGGCTGCGGTTAACAGCCGGTAAGGCCATCCCCCTCAGATCAAGCAAGTTTTAGGGTTCACCTTCCCTTAAGGCCCACAAGGCACAACGGACCGATACGAAGGAGTTCCCGGTTGATGTTGCGTGCCGTTCCACAATCCATGCCAGAGCAGACCGATGGCGCCGGCCTGCCTCTTGTGCTGGTTGTCGATGACAGCCGCGCGCAACGGCGGATGCTGTCGGTGCAATTGTCACGCTGGGGCTATCAGGTGGCAGAAGCTGCCTCTGCCGAAGAGGCGCTGGATCTGTGCCGCAACCAGACCTTTCACCTGATCCTGTCCGACTGGATGATGCCCGGCATGACCGGCCTTGAATTCTGCCGCGCCTTCAGGGCCTTGCCCGAAGAGGGTTATGGCTACTTCATCCTCCTCACCTCCAAATCCGACAAGACCGAAATCGCCAACGGGCTGGAGGCGGGGGCAGATGATTTTCTGACCAAACCGGTCAGCGCCGATGAACTGCGCGCAAGGCTGCGCGCGGGAGAGCGCATTTTGGGCATGCAGCGCGAACTGGTCGGCAAGAACCGCCTGCTGGGCGTCGCGCTGGATCAGTTGCAAAAGGTCTATGATTCGCTGGACCGTGACCTGATTGAGGCGCGAAAGCTGCAACAGACCCTGATGCGCGACCGCCACCGAGAGTTTTCTGGCGGCTCTGTCAGTCTGATCCTGCGGCCCTCAGGCCATGTCGGCGGCGATCTTGTGGGCAGTTTCGCCATAAGCCAACGTCGCATTGCCGTTTACTCCGTCGATGTCTCTGGGCATGGCGTCGCCTCGGCCATGATGACGGCGCGGCTGGCGGGCATGCTGTCGGGCGCCTCGCCCGATATGAACATTGCCCTGACCAGCGGGCAGGACGGCTTTCGCGATGCCTGGCCGCCCGAAATGGTCGCCTACCGCCTGAACCGCATGATGATCGAGGATTTGCAGGTCGAGCAGTATTTCACCCTAGCCTATGCCGAAATCGACATGGCCACCGGCCAGTGCATGATGGTGCAGGCGGGCCACCCTCACCCTTTGGTCATGCGCAAGGACGGCACGGTTGAAATGGTGGGCGATGGCGGTCTGCCCATCGGGTTGATCGAAGGTGCCAGCTATCAGCGCATCACCTTCCGTCTTGCCCCCGGTGACCGGCTGATTCTGGTATCCGACGGCTTCACCGAATGCCCCGACGCGGCAGAAAAGGAACTGGGAACTGAAGGTCTGGTCGAGGTTCTTGCCGCACATTCTGCCCTTGCCTCAACGCAACTGTTGGAGGCGATGATCTGGGCCCTGTCAAACCATGCCGGAACCTCGGATTTTCCCGATGACGTTTCAGCCCTGATCTTTGACTATCGCGGGAACTGACCGTTCAGCACCAGGCGCAGCATCGCCCGATCACCGGCATTGCCCAACTCGTGCAAGGCCGCCCGCGCCTCCAACCAGACCGCTGTATGGTCAGGCTCGGTCGGCGGACCAATGCGCAGCACGGGCCGGGCCAGATAGACCGTACACAGCTTTTCGGCCCATAGGTCATATTCGGGCATATAGCAGAACCGCCGGAACGCCCCCACACGGCGTAGGCCAGTGATGTGCCAGCCGGTTTCCTCCATCACCTCGCGGTGCAGGGCGGCAATGGGGTGTTCGCCGGGGTCGATGCCGCCGCCTGGCAGTTGGAACTCAGGGATAGGGCTGGCCTGATGCGTGGTCAGGATGCTGTCACCCTGCATCAGAATGGCATAAACCCCCGGCCGCCGCTTGTACCGCTGGCCCGGTTTCACCGCTTCGCCGTATCGCCGGATTGTCATCGCCCCTTGGACCTTCGGTTGCCCTGCCTATATAGGCGCGGTATGCCAAGACAGGCAGCCTCAGGAAAGCCCCCATGAACGCCGAACAGATCGCCTGGGACGATACAGTCCTGCCCTTTCAGCTTGACCGCTCCGACATTCGCGGCCGCGTGGCGCGGCTGGATGGCGTGCTGGAGCAGGTGCTGAAGCAACACAACTATCCCCCCGTGATCGAGGCACTGGTGGCCGAGGCCGCGTTGCTGACGGCCCTGATCGGCCAGTCGGTCAAGCTGCGCTGGAAACTTTCGCTGCAAATTCGCGGCAAAGGCCCGGCCCGCCTGATCGCAACCGATTATTACGGCCCGTCTGATGATGGCGAACCCGCCCGCATCCGCGCCTATGCCAGCTATGATGCCGACCGTCTTGACCTTGACGCCCCACCCTTCAGCCAGATCGGCGAGGGGTATATGGCCGTCATGATCGACCAAGGCGAAGGCATGGTGCCCTATCAGGGCTTTACCCCCATCGCTGGCACATCGTTGGCCGATTGCGCGCAGACATACTTCGCCCAGTCCGAGCAATTGCCGACGCGCTTTGCGCTGACCTTTGGCAAAAGCCAGGTGCCGGGCGGCAACAGCCATTGGCGGGCCGGTGGTGTGATGTTGCAGCACATGCCCCCCGCAGGTGGCAGCGTTGCGGCCGAGGGCGGCTCGGGTGAGGGTGGTCTGTTGGACCATACCGACATTCTCGCTGGTGAAGAGGCGGAGAACTGGACCCGCGCCAACGTCCTCTTGGAAACGGTTGAGGAGATGGAGCTGATCGGCCCGACCGTGACGCCGACGGACCTTTTGGTGCGTCTGTTCCACGAAGAGCAACCGCGGGTGTTCGATGCTCAGACGGTGCGCTTCGGCTGCTCTTGCTCCGAAGGAAAGGTGCGGCAGGCCATGTCGATCTATTCGCAGAAAGACATCAGAAAGATGACCACGCCCGAAGGCGTGGTGACCGCCGATTGCCAGTTCTGCAGCGCGCATTATGAAATGGACCCCAAGACCCTGGGGTTCGAAGCCATAAAATGACCCTGGCAGACCGCCTCCGTGACGCCGTGTTGCGCCCCGGAGGTGCCTCTTCCGATTTTGACCTGAACCCTGACATCCCGCTGCCGCCGGGCCGCATCTTGCGACCGGCGGCCGTGCTGGTGGCCATCAGCGGCAACCGGCTGATCCTGACCAAGCGGGCCTCGCATCTGAAACACCACCCCGGCCAGATCGCCTTTCCCGGCGGCAAGGTTGATGACAGTGACGCCAGCCCCGAAGCGGCGGCCCTGCGCGAAGCCGAGGAAGAGATTGGCCTGCCCCCACAGTCGGTTGAAATCTGGGGCCGCCTGCCCGTGCATGAAACCGTGACCGGCTTTACCGTCACCCCGGTTCTGGGCCTTGTCAGAGATGCCTTCACCCCCGTGCCAGAGGCGGGCGAGGTGGAAGAAGTCTTCACCGTGCCCCTGACGCATATCCTCAACCCCGACCGCTTCGTGATAGAGCGTCGGCGCTGGCGCGGGGAATGGCGGCGCTATTACACCGTGCCCTTCGGCCCCTATTACATCTGGGGGGCAACCGCCCGCATCCTGCGGGGGCTGGCAGACCGGGTGCAGCCATGAAGGTTTCAGGCGACTGGCTGGACAATCCGGCGAGCCAGGGTTTGTGCGCCGCACTGTCCGACGCCGGATATAAGGCGCTTTTCGTTGGCGGCTGTGTGCGCAATGCCCTGTTGGGCGTGCCGGTGGGCGATACCGATCTTGCGACAGACGCTTTGCCCGAAACAGTCTCTAAGCTGGCCATTAGTGCCGGCTTCAAGGTGATTCCAACCGGCATCGACCATGGCACCGTCACCGTAATTGCAGGCGGGACCCCGCATGAGGTGACCACATTTCGCCGCGATGTTGAAACCGATGGCCGCCGCGCTGTGGTGGCCTTTTCGGGTGACGTGGCCGAAGATGCAGCCCGGCGCGATTTCACGATGAACGCACTTTACGCCACGGCTGATGGCACAGTGATCGACCCGCTTGGTAACCTGCCCGACCTGCTGGCCCGCCGCATCCGATTTGTCGGCGACCCGGATCAGCGTATCCGCGAAGATTACCTGCGCATCCTGCGCTTTTTCCGCTTTCACGCCCATTACGGCGACCCAATGCAAGGAATCGACTCCGATGGTCTTGCCGCCTGTGCCGAGCTGGCCGAAGGGTTGGACAATCTTTCGGCAGAACGCATCGGAGCCGAGGTAAAAAAGCTGCTTTCGGCGCCAGACCCTGCGCCCAGCGTGGCCGCAATGGCGCAGGCAGGCATTCTGCACCACATCCTTCCCGGTGCCGATGCGCGCGCGCTGGCCCCGCTGGTCCATCTGGAAAGCGGTCTTGCCCCGCGCTGGCAAAGGCGGCTGGCGGTGCTGGGCGGTGATCATGATCACCTGCGCCTGTCGCGCGCTGAAACAGGCACTGTTCGGCACATTCGTGACGAAATTGGCAGCACGACCACTCCCGCCGCGCTGGGCTATCTTTACGGCCCCGACATTGCCGCCGACACGGTTTTGGCCCGCGCCGCCGTGCTGGAATGGCCCCTGCCACCAGACTGGCAGGCCGATGTGTTGCGCGGCGTGCAAACCGCTTTTCCTATCCGCGCCGCCGACCTTGCACCCCTTGCAGGCCCCGCGCTTGGGCAACGGCTGAAGACGCTGAAATCCAACTGGCTGCGCGCCGATCTGCACCCCGACCGGGCCACGCTGTTGGCCATCCTGCCCGACGGGGGGTGACAAATGTTACAGTTTCGACTAGCCATTTCCCTGCACAAGAAGGAGCGCAGCATGGATCACGGGACTTTCCGACCTCAGCCCTGAGCGGACCGATCCCGTATGGCGGTCCCATCCGCCCTCTCCATTTTTGCGTTTTGCTCTGACAGGAGCCTTCATGTTCCGCTTTTTCGAAAACCTTGTTGATCCCTATCAATCCTGGGCCCAGACCGACACACCGCCGCGCAAGCTGTGGCCGTTCCTGCGCGATTACATCCACCCCTTCCGCAAGGTCTTTGCCTTTACGGCCCTTGTTGCCATTGCCAATGGCGCGCTGGACATTGCGCTGATCTGGTATGTTGGCCGCATGGTCGATTTTCTGGCCCAAGGGGCGCCTGCGCAGGTCTGGGCCGATCATGGTCGCGAAATCCTGACGGTCGCCTTCGTCATTCTGGTGATCCGCCCGCTGATCGGCGGTACCGGCGTGGCGCTGCTGCACAACACCATCCTGACCAATTTCGGCACGATGATGCGCTGGCGGGCGCATTCGCATGTGCTGCGCCAACCCGTCGGCTGGTTTGAAAGCGATTTTGCCGGCCGTATCGCCAACCGCATCATGCAAGCCCCCCCGGCGGCGGGTGAAGCGGTGTTTCAAACCTTTGACGCCGTGGCCTTCGCCTCAACCACGCTGGTCGGGGCGGCCATCATGCTGTTCGGCGCCGATCCGCGCCTGCTGGTGCCACTGGTTCTGTGGTTTCTTGGCTACATCGCCTTGATGCGCTGGACCGTCCGCCATGCCGGGCCAGCCGCGACCGCCTCATCTGATGCGCGCTCCGCCGTGACGGGCCGGGTGGTTGATGCCTATGCCAACATCCACTCGGTCAAACTGTTCTCGCATGACGACCGCGAACTGGCTTATGGCCGCGAGGCTATCGAGACCGCCCGTCTGACGCTGCAAAAGGAAATGCGCATCGTCACGGTGATGGATCTGGTACTTACGTCCCTGAATGGCCTTTTGATCGTGGGTGTGATCGGCTGGGCCATGATGTTGTGGTATCAGGGTGCCGCCACCGTGGGCGCGGTTGCCGCTGCCGCCACGCTGGTCTTGCGGCTGAACAACATGACCTATTGGATCATGTGGGCCACCACCAACCTGGTGCAGAACCTTGGCACCGTGCAGGAGGGGATGGAGACGATCACCCAGCCTATCCAACTGGTCGATGCGCCCGCCGCCAAGCCGCTTGCCTATACCAAGGGCCAGATCGCGCTGGACGGCGTCAGCCACCATTACGGGCGCGGTTTTGGCGGCTTGCAGCAGATCAGCCTGACCATCCGGCCCGGCGAAAAGATTGGTCTTGTCGGGCGGTCTGGGGCGGGAAAATCCACCTTGGTCAAGCTGATCCTGCGGTTCTACGATACGGAATCGGGCCGCATCCTGATTGACGGGCAAGACATCGCCACCGTCAGCCAAGGCTCTTTGCGCGCCCAGATCGGCATGGTGGCGCAGGATTCCAGCCTGCTGCACCGTTCGGTCCGCGAGAACATCCTTTATGGTCGCCCCGAGGCGACCGAAGCCCAGATGATCGACGCCGCCCGCCGTGCCGATGCGCATGACTTTATCCTTGGGCTGGAAGATCCCGCCGGTCGCCGGGGCTATGATGCCCACGTTGGCGAACGCGGTGTGAAACTGTCGGGCGGGCAACGCCAGCGCGTGGCTTTGGCCCGCGTGATCCTGAAAGATGCGCCGATCCTGATCTTGGATGAAGCGACCAGTGCGCTTGATTCCGAGGCCGAGGCTACGATTCAACAGGCCCTGTTCGGCGTGATGCAGGGCAAGACCGTGATCGCCATCGCCCACCGCCTTTCGACCATCGCGCAGATGGACCGGATTGTGGTGCTCGAGGATGGTCGCCTTGCCGAGATTGGCAGCCATACCGATCTATTGGCACAGAACGGCCTCTATGCCCGGTTCTGGGCCCGCCAGTCGGGCGGTTTCATCGGAATGGACGACGCATGAACAGCCTGATCTTCGGCCCCGCCATCCCCCCTTTCGCCGAGGCGGAATCACCCCCACCGCGCAGCCTGGGGCGGTTTCTGGGTTGGGCCGTCAAAGGGGCATGGCCCGGCATCCTGTGGGCCACCTTCTGGTCGGCGGCGGCTGGCAGCCTTGAGGCGGTGTCGGCCACCATCCTTGGCCATGTCGTCGATGCCGCCACCACCGCCAACCCGGTTACGGCACTGACCGACCATTGGCATCTGGCGGCGATCTTCCTTGGCTTTTATCTGGTGCTGCGCCCGCTGATTTTTGGCCTGAACACCGCCGCCGCCTCGGTGCGGATCGAACCGAACCTGTTCCCGCTGATCCTGAGCCGGGTTCACCGTTGGACAATGGGTCAGGCCGTTACCTTCTTTGACAACGATTTCGCCGGGCGCATCGCGCAAAAGCAGATGCAGACGGCACGGGCGGCAACAGACATCGTGTCAGGCACCATCGAAACCGTGGCCTTCGCGCTGGCCTCGGTTGTCGGCTCTGTGGCGCTGCTGATGGCCATAAATGGCTGGGTTTCCGGCCTGTTGGTGCTGTGGGTTACGGCCTATGGCCTGTTCATCCGGGGTTTCCTGAAGCGTATCCGGGGCGCCTCGGCGGGTCGGGCGGCAGCGCGGGCCAATGTGACCGGACAGATCGTCGATACCGTCACCAATATGAAAACCGTCAAATTGTTCGCCCATGCCGAGCATGAGGATCGCGCGGCGCTGGAGGCGATGGGCAGCTTTCGCGCCAAGGCCACCGAATATGGCATCATCAGCAGTTGGTTCCGCCTTGCGCTGATGGCGCTGGCGGGGGTGCTGCCGGTTCTGCTGGTCGGCGGCACGGCAGCCTTGTGGATGAACGACAATGCCACGGCAGGCGATATTGCGGCGGCTGGGGCGATTTCCTTCCGGCTGGCGCAGATGACCGGCTGGGTTTCTTTCAGCCTGATGAGCATCTTTGGCAATATCGGCGAGGTTGAGGATGGCATTTCCACCCTGACCCCACCCTATACCCTGACCGACGCCCCCGATGCGATAGACCTGCCCCGGTCGAAAGGCGCAGTGCAGTTTGACGGCGTGACCTTCGCCTATGGCCGGCGCAGCGGGGCGGGGCGCGGCGGGGTGGACGGCATCAACCTTGCCATCTTTCCGGGTGAAAAGATTGGCGTCGTCGGAGCCTCTGGCGCCGGGAAGTCCACTCTGGTTTCGCTGCTTTTGCGGCTCTATGATGCCGAACAGGGCCGCATTCTGATTGACGGGCACGACGTGCGCAGCGTCACGCAGGAATCTTTGCGCCGCCAGATCGGCATGGTCACGCAGGAAACCGCGATGTTCAACCGCACCGCGCGTGACAACATCCTCTATGGCAACCCTGATGCGACCGAGGATCAGATGATCGCCGCCGCCCGCGCGGCAGAGGCGCATGATTTCATTCTGTCCTTGCAAGATCATCAGGGCCGCACGGGATACGACGCCTATCTTGGCGAGCGTGGGGTGAAACTCTCGGGCGGCCAGCGCCAGCGCATCGCGCTGGCCCGCGCCTTCCTGAAAGACGCGCCGATTCTGGTGCTGGATGAGGCGACCAGCGCGCTGGACAGCGAGGTTGAGGCTTCGATCCAAGAGGCGCTGGCCCGTGTGATGCAGGGCAAGACCGTGGTGGCCATCGCGCACCGCCTGTCCACCATCGCCGAGATGGACCGTATCATCGTGCTTGACCAGGGCCGCATCGTCGAAGAAGGCAGCCACAGCGAACTGCTGGCCAGAAACGGGCTTTACGCGCGCTACTGGAACCGGCAATCCGGCGGCTTCATCGGCACCGACGAAAAGGAACTGGCGTGAAAATTACCATCGACCGGCTTGGCCACCACGGCGACGGCATCGCCCAGACCGAAGTGGGCACGATTTACGCCAGTGGCCTTTTGCCCGGTGAGGTGGTCGAGGGCGACGTTCAGGGCGACCGCCTGCTTGATGCCAAGATCGTCACACCCTCCTCCTTGCGGGTCAAAGCGCCGTGCAGTCACGCAAAAACCTGTGGTGGCTGCCTGCTGCAACACGCCTCCGATGCCTTCGTGGCCGATTGGAAAGAGGGTATCGTCAAAGGCGCGCTGGCCGCTCAGGGGTTGTCGGCCCCGTTCCGGCCCACCGTTACCTCACCCCCGCGGTCGCGCCGCCGCGCCACCCTGTCGGGGCGCAAGACCAAGGGCGGCGTGCTGATGGGGTTTCATGCCCGCGCCTCTGACCTGCTTATCCCAGTGCCGAACTGCCAGCTTTTGCACCCTGACCTGATCGCCGCCTTTCCTGCGCTGGAAACGCTTGTCCGCTTTGGCGGCAGCCGCTCGGCCGAGATCCAACTGACGATCACCCGCAGCCTGTCTGGCCCCGATGTCTCTGTTTCGGGCGGCAAAGAGCTGGATTCGGCCCTGCAACTTGATCTTGCCCGGCTTGCCGAGACGCATGGCATCGCCCGGCTGACCTGGAATGGCGAAACCGTCGCGCTGCGTGAAATGCCCCGCCAACGCATGGGGCGCGCCCTTGTGACGCCGCCTCCCGGCGCATTCTTGCAGGCCACGGCAGAGGGCGAGGCCGCCCTGCTGGCTGCCGTCACCGATGCCATTGGCCCGGCGCGCCGCATCGCCGATCTGTTCGCCGGCTGTGGCACCTTTGCCCTGCCGCTTGCCGAACGGGCCGAAGTACATGCGATTGAAGGCGACGTCGCCATGACCGCCGCGCTGGATAAGGGCGCGCGTCAGGCCGACGGGCTGAAAAAGGTCACCGTCAGCACCCGAGACCTGTTCCGCCGCCCGATGGAGCCGGACGAGATGAAAGGCATCGACGCCGTGGTGATCGACCCGCCCCGCGCCGGGGCCGAGGCGCAGGTTCGCGCGCTTGCCACCGCAAAGGTGCCGGTGATTGCCATGGTGTCGTGCAACCCCGCCACCTTTGCCCGCGATGCCCGCATTTTGACCGCCGCCGGATACACTCTCGACTGGGTGCAGGTCGTCGATCAGTTCCGCTGGTCTTCGCATGTTGAACTGGCCGCCCGCCTGTCTTTGACGAAAGCGTGAGTGGCGGGCCAAAGCCGGGGCTGGAAATGCCGCGCCACTTCCGCTAACCGCACAGAAAAATGCGGGAACGGGCAGTGGCGTCATGCGGTATCTGAAAATTATTCTTATGCTTCTTTTGCCTCTGGCCGTGGCAGCCTGTGGTGACAGCAAGTTCAAATCCTATCATGGCCCCAAGGTCACCTCGGTTCAGGTGCAAAAGGCCAATCGCAAGATGTACCTGCTGCACAACGACAAGGTGCTGAAATCCTATGACATCGGATTGGGCGGCAACCCGGTGGGGCCGAAACAGTTCGAAGGTGACCAGAAAACGCCCGAGGGCGGCTATTACATCAGCCACCGCAACCCGAACTCGCGCTATCATCTGTCCTTGGGCATCAGCTATCCGAACCCCCAACAGGTCGCCTATGCCGAAGCGCAGCAAAAAAGGCCTGGCGGCGACATCTTCATTCATGGCGAGCTGCCGAAATCGCGCCGCCACGGCAATATTCCGCAAGACTGGACCGCTGGCTGCATCGCCATTTCGGACGAAGAGATCGAGCGGGTCTATGCCATGGTCACACCTGGCACACCGATTTTTATCTATCCCTGATCCAGCAAAAAGGGCCCCGCGGGGCCCTTTGTCTTACCGTCCGGTCAGCAACGTCCACCACACCTTGCCGCCCGGCTCTTGATACCAGCCAAAGCCCAGATAGGTTGCGCGCGGATCAAGAACCACGCTGCGGGTATCGGGTTGGCCCATCCAGGCCGACAGGGTTTCAAGGTCGGTCTGATAGGTTTCCGAAATCAGCTCTCCCAGCAACTCGCCGGTATAGCCAACGCGCTGCACCCGTACCAAGGGCGACGAGCCATCAGAGCCAAAGTGCCACGGCCGGTTTTGCACCGACATATCGCGCGAATGGGTCAGGCAGGCCGCGTTCAGCGCGGCATTAAACGACAGCGGGGCCGCGCCCTTGGCCTGCCGCAGCGTGTTAACCGAATCAAGCACGCGGTAGGGAATCTTTTGCGCCTCGTCTGGCGTGATCGTCACCACGCGCGGCAGGGGCTTGCCATCGGCGCCCAGCGCCGGGGGCTGCGAGGTTACACAGGCCGACAGCGTCGCAACGCCGCCAAGTGCCAGAAACATGCGTCTGTCCATTTTCCTCATCCGCCGGGAAATCGGGTTTTCCGTCCAATAGCGAAACACCAAGGAAGGTTCAAACCCAACAATGCGTGACATGGCCGATCAACGCCGGTGTGAGTTGTCCTGCGCAACAGAAAGGAGTAAACGGCGACAAAAATCGCAGGCAAACCATAGAATGGAGTAGCGCGGATGTCCGTCCAAGGCTGCAACCGCATCACCCGCCGCCGGTTCGTCACCGGCTCTGCCACCCTGTTGGGCGCAAGTGCACTGGCCGCACCGGCACTGGCCCAAGTCATCGATCCGTCGATGGCAAACTCTACCGAATTCGTCGCGCCAGCCACCGGTCCGACCAACAATATCTCGGCTTTCGTGACCCGCGAATGGCAGGATTACTTTGAGAACACTCGCAACGGGGCGATTCTGGCCGATCTGGAATCGCGCGCGGTGCATTACTGGTCGGAAGACCAGTCGGTCTATCGGTTGTACCCGTCGTCGGTGCCGCTGAACGAAGAGCTGACCAAGCGTGGCCGGACCGAAGTGATCAAGAAGGTGGAAAATCCGGTCTGGATTCCCACGAAGGACGAGCTGACTCGCCACCCCGATTGGCCCACCCGTGTTGATGGCGGCGCGGCCGACAACCCGCTTGGCGTGCGGGCGCTCTATCTTGGCTGGCCCGCCTACCGCATTCATGGCACGCATGACACCCGAAAGATCGGGCGGCGGTCGTCCAACGGCTGCGTGGGTCTGTATAATGAGCATATCCTGGAGCTTTACGGCTTTGCCAAAGTGGGAACCCAGGTTCTTTTCCTCTGATTTCACGGGCTTGTGTCTCTGGAAATCCGGCATCCGACACCTATGTTGGGCCGGAGCAAACGGAGGCAGCAGATGAACAATCAGAACGGGCGGGGCATGAACCGCCGTCTTATCCTTTCCGCGGCGGGCGGTTTTCTGGCCGCGGCAGCGACCGGAACCGCACGCGCGCAAGAGAATTCCACAGAATTCCTGCCCGCCGCCACCGGACCGACCAACAACATCTCGTCCTTTCGGATGCCCACCTGGCAGGAACACTTCCAGACGCTGAAGAACGGCGCGATTCTGGCAGACCTGACCTCGCGCGCGGTGCATTTCTGGGGCGAGGATGGCGTGACCTACCGCCTTTACCCTTCGTCCGTGCCGCTAAGTGAGGATTTGACCCGCCGCGGCCATACCGAGGTGATCCAGAAGGTGGTGAACCCGCCATGGCGACCCACCGCCTCGATGAAAGAACGCAATCCCGAATGGCCCGACATGGTGCCCGGCGGCGCGCCCGACAACCCTCTTGGCACGCGCGCGCTGTATCTCGGCTGGCCCGCCTACCGCATTCACGGCACGCATGACACCCGCAAGATCGGGCGGCGATCGTCCAACGGTTGCGTCGGGCTTTACAATGAGCACATTGAGGAACTTTTCACTCTGGCTACGGTTGGCACACAAGTGTTGCTAATTTGACGCAGCGCGCCGATGCTGCGGCATGCACATGCGGGGCCGATTGCATTCCCCCCGCAACTGCTTCTAGACAGCCTATACGTGGATAACATTGCGTGCGGCTTGGCTAATATGTCGATCCGCAGAAATCTGGAGACTGACATGAAAAAAATCGCGCTCGCCGCTGCTCTGTCGCTGGCTGCTACCACCGCTTTCGCTGGTGGCGTTGCTGAACCTGTTGCTGAACCGGAAGTTGTCAAGGCCGAGACCTCGTCGTCCTCGGGCGGCATCCTGGTTCCGCTGCTGCTGCTGGTGGTTGTTGCCGCCGCTGTGGCTTCGAACTGATTCTTCCAGCTTCGGCTGGTAAAAGACGGCAGTCCTTCGGGGCTGCCGTTCTTTTTTGGCAATATCTGTTGTGATCTTGCCTCATTACCCCCCCGTTTTCTTGATTATTGTTTTACAACATTTGATTTGACGCCCGTGGTCTGCAATTCTGCCCGGGCAAGCCGGCTGTTCCGGCCGCATCGGGATCTGCACCCGGTCGTAATTTCTGGAGGCTCCTATGAAAAAAATTGCACTCGCTGCCGCTCTGTCGCTGGCTGCCACCACGGCTTTCGCTGGTGGCGTGGTCGAGCCGGTCGTTGAAGAAGAAGTCGTTAAGGCCGAGACCACCTCGTCCTCGGGCGGTATCTTGATTCCGCTGCTGCTGCTGATCGTTGTGGCCGCTGCCATCGCCTCGTCGGGCGGCAACGATTCGATTCCTCAGTAATTCAGAGAGCATGCACATGAAAAAGATCGCACTCGCAACCGCCCTGTCGCTGGCTGCAACCTCCGCCTTCGCCGGTGGCGTGGTTGAACCCACGATGGAACCCGAAGTCGTGGCCGCAAAGACCACCTCGTCCTCGGGCGGCATCCTGATTCCGCTCCTGCTGCTCATCGTCGTCGCCGCCGCTATCGCCTCGTCGGGCGGCAGCGACGTTCGCGGTTAACAAGGGAAAGCTTTGATGAAAAAGATCGCACTCGCAACCGCCCTGTCGCTGGCTGCAACCTCCGCCTTCGCCGGTGGCGTGGTTGAACCCGCGATGGAACCCGAAGTCGTGGCTGCAAAGACCTCCTCCTCCTCGGGCGGCATCCTGATTCCGCTGCTGCTTCTGATCGTCGTCGCCGCTGCCATCGCCTCGTCGGGCGGCAGCGATACCCCCACCTGATAAAAGGGAAGGCGTTATGAAAAAGATCGCACTCGCAACCGCCCTGTCGCTGGCCGCCACGTCCGCATTCGCAGGCGGCGTGGTTGAGCCCGTGATGGAACCCGAGGTCGTGGCCGCAAAGACCTCCTCCTCCTCAGGCGGCATCCTGATTCCGCTACTGTTGCTGATCGTGGTGGCTGCGGCTATCGCCTCGTCGGGCGGCAACGACTCCGTTCCCACCGGCGGCTGATTCAAAGGGAAGTTCGTGATGAAAAAGATCGCTCTTGCCACCGCGCTGTCACTGGCCTCCACCACCGCATTTGCGGGCGGTGTGGTTGAGCCCGTGATGGAACCCGAAGTCGTGGCCGCAAAGACCACCTCGTCCTCAGGCGGCATCCTGATTCCGCTGCTGTTGCTGATCGTGGTGGCCGCAGCAATTGCCTCCAACGGCAGTGATCCGATAGATTGAGAAAGGGGGCCTTTGGCCCCCTTTTTTACATCCAGCCCTGAAGGTTCTGCGCAATTACCGCGCATAGTGCGTCTATATGCGCAGGCTGATCATTCAGGCAGGGGATGTAGGTAAACTCCTCTCCACCTGCGTGCAGGAAGCTTTCGCGGATCTCGCCGTTGATCTCTTCCAGCGTCTCGATGCAATCGGCCGAGAAAGCCGGGGCCATCACTGCGATTCGCTTCTTTCCCTGTTTTGCGAGTTCAGCCACATGCTGCACCGTATAGGGGCGCAGCCATTCCTCGCGGCCAAAGACCGATTGAAAGGTCGTCAGAATCTCGCCCTTGTCCCAGCCCAGCCGCTCGCGCAGCAGACGAGAGGTCTTTTGGCACTGGCAGTGATAGGGGTCGCCCTCCATCAGATAGCGTTGTGGCATCCCGTGATAGCTGGCAATCAAATGGTCTGGGCGGTGGGCCAGGCCCGCATAAGCGCGCTCAACCGATTGCGCCAATGCTTCGATATACAGCGGGCTGTCAAAATATTCCGGCACCGTGCGGGCGGCAGGCTGGCGTTTTTCGCGGGCAAGCGCGGCAAAGAACGCATCATTCGCCGTGGCAGAGGTGGCACCTGCATACTGGGGGTAGAGCGGGAAGAACAAAATCTTCTCGCACCCCGCCTCGACCATGGCCCGCACCTTCGATGCGGTTGACGGGTTGCCATAGCGCATGCAGAAATCAACCATCACGCCATCGCCATGCGCTTCGGCCATCCGCGCTGCGATCGCCGCCGTCTGGTCCTTGGTAATGGTCATCAGCGGGCTTTCACCCTTGTCGTGATTCCAGATCAGCTTGTAATTCGCGCCGCTGGTGAAGGGCCGCTTGGTCAGGATGATCAGTTGCAACAGCGGCTGCCATTTCCAGTTCGGAATATCGATCACCCGCTTGTCCGACAGGAACTCGCTCAGATACCTCCGCATCGGCCAATAGTCATAACTGTCGGGCGTGCCCAGGTTGGCCAGCAGAACGCCGACCTTTGCCGCCTTTACCTTGGGGTGGGCGGGCGTGGCATGGGCCAGCCGTCCGGTTCCTGGGGTCACATCGGTCATCCGCTTGCTCCTCTGCTCGCCGATCCCAGATAGCGCGCGGGTGGCGACGGTCAACCACCCTCGCGCGGCAGGGGTGGTTCCGCCGCATTCAGCGCCTCGGCAAGACGGGCCGCTGCCGAACCGGGGCGCAAGGGTTTCTGCTGGCCCTCATCCGGGGCCCAGCCGGTCAGCGCGATAATCTCGAACGTCGCGGGAATGCGGCCGTCCTCGCCCGCGAATCGCTGCTGATAGATCTCGGCCGCCCGCACCAGTACCCCTCGCCGCGTCACATGGCGCAAGCGGCCCGCCAGCGCATTGCCCTCGCCCATGGCACGCAAATCCGCCATCAGGCGAAAGGCATCGGCATAGCGCACCGTCTTGGTAAAGCTGTCCGCGACAGGCAGTGCAAAGCCTGCCCTGCCCAAAAGCCCCCCCAGATCGCGTATCTCACCCATCGGCAGCACGCGGGGCGACAGACCGCCCGTCACCTCGGCCTCGGCCTCGGCCAGACAGGCGCGCAATTCGTGCAGGGTCTGGCCGCCGAACAGAAACGCAAGCATCAGCCCGTCAGGCCGCAGCGCCCGACGGCATTGCACCAACTGTCCCACCGGGTCATTCGCCCAGTGCAGGCACAGCCCATGCACCACCAGATCTTGCGATCCCTCGGCTATCGACAGCACCTCGGCCTCGGCCACTGTGCGCCATCCAGCCCACAGATGGGGAAAAGGTGTCACCACCACCGCATCGGTAAAGGGTCTGTTAACCTCACTGAGTCTCTCCTGAACCTCGGCCACCACCTCTTCGTGCAGGAAGAATTCGGTGGCGCGGGCGCGGTGGCGCATCAGGGCGGCAAGATCGGTCAGCGGTGTCATGCGCCGGACCATAGGAGGCGGCGATGGGATTGCAAGCAGGCGCATGGCGGGCGGCGCTGCACCTGGTCTATCCACCGCAATGCCTGACCTGCGATGCGCTGGTCACCACCGATTTCGGGCTGTGCGGTGCCTGTTGGCGGGAAACACCGTTCGTTTCGGGGCTGGTTTGCGACCGCTGCGGCATCCCCCTGCAGGGTGATGATTCGGGTCATCCGGCCCATTGCGACGATTGCCTGACCACGGCCCGCCCCTGGGGCCGCGGCCGCGCCGCGCTGATCTATCAGGACAAGGCCCGACAGATGGTGCTGGCGCTGAAACATGGCGACCGGCTTGACCTTGCGCGCCCTGCTGCCGGCTGGATGCTGCGTGCGGCAGCCCCGATCCTGGAACCCGGAATGCTGGTGGCCCCCGTTCCGCTGCACCGCCTGCGCCTGTTCAAACGGCGCTATAACCAGTCGGCCCTGCTGTCGGCCCGCATCGCCCGCGCCGCCGGGCTGGACCATTGCCCCGACCTCCTCCTCCGCCCCCGCCCCACGCCGAGTCAGGAGGGACGCGACCGGCAGATGCGCTTTGCCAACATGGCAGGCGCCCTGACCCTGCACCCGCGCCGCGCCGCGCGTGCGAAAGGCCGCCATATCCTGCTGGTTGATGATGTGATGACCTCTGGCGCCACCCTTGCCGCCGCAGCCGAGGCCTGCCTTGCAGGCGGTGCAACACAGGTTTCGGTTCTGGTGCTGGCACGCGTTGCGAAGGATGCTTAAATCCCTATAGTTCCGCGCAAAGCGGGCCTGTGCGAAAGGCATTCCATGAAGACGGTCGAGATTTATACCACCCCCACCTGCCCCTATTGTCTGGCCGCCAAGCGGCTGTTGACGAAAAAGGGCATCGCTTTTACCGAAATCGACGTGTCGCGCGATCCGGCGCTGCGGGTGGCGATGACCGAACGCGCGCGGGGCCGCCGCTCGGTCCCGCAGATTTTCATCGACGGCACGCCTGTCGGCGGCAGCGACGACATCCACCTGCTTGACCATCAGGGCAAACTTGATCCGATGCTGGCCTGACATGCGCGTCGCCCTGCTTCAGCTAAATGTGTCCGACGATCCGGTGGCAAACCTTGCCACCACGCTGGATCTTGTGGCCCAGGCCGCGCGGGGTGGGGCGCAGTTCGTGCTGACCCCGGAATGCACCAACATCCTGTCGTCGAACCGCGACCATCAGCGCGCCGTGCTGTGGCATGAGGAAGACGACCCCACCCTTGCGGCCCTGCGGGCAGCGGCGCAGCAGCATGGCCTGTGGCTGCTGATCGGGTCGCTGGGCGTCAAGACGCATGATGCCGATGGCCGCTTTGCCAACCGCTCGATCCTTGTCGCGCCCGATGGCTCGCTGGCCGCACGTTATGACAAGATCCATATGTTCGACGTGAACGTCAGCGAGACCGAGGTTTACCGCGAAAGCGCCGCCTATCGCCCCGGCGCCCATGCCGTTCTGGCCGAAACGCCCTTTGCCAAGATCGGCATGGCGGTGTGCTACGATCTGCGCTTTCCGCGCCTGTTTCGCCGCCTGGCCAAGGCGGGTGCGCAGATCCTGACCATTCCCGCCGCCTTCAACGACACTACCGGCGCGGCGCATTGGCATGTGCTGCTGCGCGCCCGCGCCATTGAAACCGGCTGCTTCATGCTGGCCCCTGCCCAGACCGGCCAACATGCCGAGGCGCATGGCCCGGGCAAGCGCCGCACCTATGGCCACTCGCTGGTCATCGCCCCGTGGGGAGAGGTGCTGGCAGATGGCGGAACCGAGCCTGGCGTGACCTTTGTCGATCTTGACCTGTCGCTGGTCGAAAGGGCCCGCGCCCGTGTGCCCTCCATCCACCATGATCGGGCGTTTGACGGCCCATGACAGAGCGCGTCGATGACCTTGCCGTTGCCCTCTTTGGCGAGCTGTTCATGGCCGATCAGCTTGCCCGCAATCGCATATCAAAGGCGCTGCCCAAAGGGATGGAGCTTTCGCATTTTTCCGTGCTGAACCATCTGGCGCGGATCAGCGACGAACGCACCCCGGCCCAGCTTGCCCGCGCCTTTCACGTCACGCGCGGCGCGATGACCAATACCCTCAGCCGTCTGGAATGGGCTGGCCACATTCACATCCGCCCCGATTGGGACGATGCCCGGCAAAAATTCGTGGCAATTTCCCCGGCAGGCCGCGCCGCCCGCGATGCCGCCGTGGCTTCGGTTGTTCCGATGATCGGCGATGTGGTGCAAGCGCTCGGCTCTGAAAAGGTCCGTGCGTTGCTGCCGGTGCTGCGAGAGTTGCGGCTGAAGATGGAAGGCGAGGGTTAGGCCAAAACAAGCACCGCATTCCGAAACCCCACCGTTTACAATTGGTTACCAAGAATATCCAACGCATTGATCCAGCATACATATCCCAGGATTTTCACCGCGTAATTCCCCTTGCCGACGCCCCCATCCTCGCCCATCCTGCCGCTATGCGGCTGTCTTTTCTTCACCCCGATCTGGTCGCGGCCTTTTGGCGCTTTTATCGCCGGATCGACCATGCCGAGATTGACCTGATCGCCGCCGGGGTGGCCTTTTACGCCTTCCTCGCCATCTTTCCCGCCGCCGCCGCCGTGATTTCGATGTGGAGCTTCGTCTCCAACCCCGCCGTGATCCGGCAAGAGTTGGAGCTGATACGTCCGCTGGTTCCGGTAGATTTCTTCAACCTGATCTCGGCCCAGGTCGATCAGCTTCTATCCCTCGGCTCGTCCCATTTCGGGCTGACCGCCTTCCTGTCGCTGATGCTGGCCCTATGGTCGGCGCGTGCAGGGGCGGCGGCCCTGATCCGGGGGTTGAACGCGATTCATCAGCGCCCTAACCGTGCCGGGCACCGCCATCAACTGCGGGCGATCTTTCTGACCTTCGTGCTGATCGGTCTGGTTCTTGCGGCCATGGTCATGGCCGTCGTCATGCCCCTGCTCGCAACCTCTTTGCCCGAATGGATGGATTGGGCGGGCCTGACCAGCACCACGAACCTTGGCCTTGCCTTGCTGTTTGCCGTTCTGGCCGTGGGTCTTGCGTTTCGTCTTGGCCCCAATCACGGGCCCAGCGCGCCGCCCTTGTTTTCCTGGGGCCTGCTGGTTGCCGTTATCCTGTGGGGGCTGGTGACGCGGGGCTTCATGCTCTACCTCGCGAATTTCAACAGCTATAACCGGGTATACGGCTCCATCGGGGCGGTGGCGGTCACGATGATCTGGCTGTACCTTACGGCCTATGCCGTTCTTCTTGGTGCCGCCGTGGACGCCGAGCGGCAAAAGCTGCGCCGGATACGGGAACGGGGAGTTCCTACGGAGTGATCCGTTCCGCCCCGCCGCGCGTCAGCCGGTAGAACCCGCCCGCCAAGGGCTGCCAATCGCCCGCCACCCCATCCGGCCAGATCACCCGCACCTCGGCCTGATCCGCCTTGCCCAAGCCAAAGTGCTGCCAGCCCAACTGCCCGCCGCCATGGCCACCACCCACTGTTACCTCGCGCCGTTGCAGATGGTCGCCCACCCGCAGCTCGATCCAGGCACCGATGGCATCGCGGTTGGCCCCTTCGTCAGCCAGCCACAGCGCAACGAACCCGCCAGCGCCCGCCGTTGTATTGCGCCAGACCTTCGGCGCCTCTCGCCGGTCTACCACCACCAGATCGGGCAGACCGTCCAGATTGAAATCGGCCAGCGCCGCCCCCCGCGCCGTCCCCATATCGGCCACGCCCGCCTTGTCACCCATTTCGACAAACTTGCCGTCAGCGCCCTGCATCAGCAGATTGTTGGGGTCGTTCTGCGCGAAATCGGGCATCCGGTCCACGTTGCCCTTGGCCACGAACAGATCGTCCAGCCCGTCGTTGTTCACATCCGAAAACTCGGCATGCCAGGCGGTCGAGGGGCGGATGTCATCGCCGGTATAGGGCCGATGAGAGGTCACGCCCCGCGCAAAGGCGGTGTCATCATAGACCGGCTTTGGCCCATCTTTCTGTGCCGCCGGATTCAGAGATTGCAGCTTGTTATCGGCCATCGAGGTCAAAAACAGCTCGGTTGTGCCATTGGCATCCAGATCGCGGCTGGCAATGCCCATGCCCCAGATACGCAGGCGCTTCCAGCCCTCAGCCTCGGTATAAAGCGCTGGCGGCTGGCCGGGTTCGATATGCCACAACTGCTCTTGCCCGCCCTTGTAATATTCGCGGTCGTTCGACACCCGCAAATCCACCTTGCCCGTGCCGGACCAGTCGGAGAACAGGATCGACAGCGCGCAATAGCTGGGCTTCAGCGGCAGGGCCGGGGCAAAGCCCGTGGCCCCGGCAGGCCGGTGCAGCCAGTTTTCGGTGCAACTGCCCCAAGGAAAGGCATCCTGCGTGCGGTCAATATAATTGCCTACCGCCAGCGTGGGCCAAGTCGCACCCTTTTCCCAAGTGGCCGAAAACGCGGTAGACCAGCCGTCTCCGCCATCAAAGCCCCAGTCGGCGCTGGCATCGCGGAACTTGCAGCCGCCCAGACCCTTCATCAACCGGTTCTGACCCACCCGCATCACCGCCAGATCGGTCAGCCCGTCAGCATCGATATCCAGCGGCCAGGCGCCGGTGACGGCCTCCATCTCCAGCCCGCTGTCCACCGGTTGAAACCGCAGATCGCCGCCGATGGCGGAAATGTTGCGGTAAAGGCCCGCCTTGCCCTCTCCGCCCGCAACAAAAACATCCTGCTTGAGATCGCCGTCGCAGTCGAACACCGCGACACCGCCGCCGACCATGTATTGCCAATCGCCCTGATAGGGCGTGGTCAGGCCTGCCGACGGCTCCGGCGCAAAGGTCTGGGCCAAGGCAGGGCTGGCGGCAAAGGCCAGAACAAGCAACATCCGCATCACGCAGCCCTCGTTTTCAGCTGTGTGACATGGCCCGCAACACAGGCCCCCTGCGCCAGCCCCTGCTCGATGGCAGAGCGGAAATGGATACCACCATAAAGGCGCGACATCGCCGCCTCTTCTGCCGCAGCGGCAAAATTGGGAAAGTTGCGCGCTGGCAGGCCGTCATCTTCGTGGGTTGCGTCACTAAAGGCGAAATTGTCCCCGAAAAGATGGGCCAGAACGCCCGCTGCCGCCCCCGATTGCGTCGAATGCCCCGAAGGGTATTCAGGGAAGGGCGGCGTGTTCAGAATGGGTTGCCATGTCTTGTCGATCACGCGGTCAATATAGGTGACGGGCCGGATCAGGTTATAGTCGAACTTGGTTTTCCAGCAGCAGATGAAGGCATCCGCCATCGCCATGCCCAACAGGGCCAGCGCTTCGACCTGACGGTCCAGCGGTAGCGCGTCGCGGTCAGAGATCTGGCGCAGGATGGAAATCCAGTGGCCGGGCGGGGTGGGCGACAGCATCGGATCGTCCGACCAGAACCGCGCGATGGCTTTCTGGTCGGGCGTCAAGGCGCGGGTGGTGTCGTAAACCTCTTTCGCTTCGGCATAAAAGGCAGACCCCGGTTCTTCGCTATAGGCGGGCGGGGGGGGCAAACCGCAATCGGCGGCGCCCGCCATGGTAAAGGTGCGCACATCGCCCCAATGCGGCAACAGGGGGGCCTGTTGCTGGGCGACCTTGCTGGTCGGCACCCATTCCCAAGGCTTGGCATCTTTCACCGCTTGCTGCGGGAAGCCCATGTTTTCAATCTTGGCGCCACCGTCCGTTTCGGCCCAGGCCAGAACATGGGCCGCCACCGCCTTGCCACGCGCGATACTGGCGCTGGCATGGGGGCTGGTTGCCAGCTTGTCGGTCAGGTTCCGCTCCATCGCCGCCATGGCGCGCTGCCCGGTGGGGCCGGTGTGGGAAAACAGGCTTTGCGCGGCGATGGACAGAGCTGCGTGCAGCATCAGCGCCGTATCGACGGGGCCATCGGCGGGAGGCAGAGGGGCCAGTCCGTTGACCTGCCCGGCCAGTGAAATCAGCCCCTCTGGCCCGCCCGCAAGGCATTCCTGCAAGATGATGCCCATATAGGCCAAGGCCCGGCTGGCCACCGGGGGCGAATAGATCGGCGTATGGCGCACCAGTTCCAGCGTCAGCCGGTACCAGTTATCGACCACAGCCGCGCCATCGGTCGCCGCCTGCGCGGCGCGGGCCGACAGCAAGACCGGGGCCGCCACAAGCCCAGCCAGAACCTGCCGCCGAGCAAGCCGCATTTCGCGCAATTTGCGTGACTGCATCAGGCTCTCTCCCCATCCCCTGTTTGCGCGAACAAGGAAGCACATCCGCGCCTTGGCGAAAAGATGCCGTCTTGCGGAGCTATCACGAATTCCACAGACCCACCCATTGCCCTTTGCGGGGGGGCGGGCGATAGTTTGCTACCGCATCTGGGGGATCAGGATGCCCATGATCACGATGGGTCGTTGTGGCCCGTTTTTTGCTGGTTGTCTTGCCCTGGTATTGGGCGCATCGCCCGTCCGGGCGCTTGAAACGCTGACCTTTGCCACCCCCGGCGCTGACAAGGGGCTGGAAGAGGTACTGAAAGGGGCGTCGATCCTGCTGACCTCGCAGGCCGAGGGCAACACCGCTGCGCAAGACCTGTTTGCCGATTCCCAAGCCGAATATGGCAGTTTGCTCAATGCCCTTTATGCCACCGGGCATTATTCGGCGGTGATCCATGTGTATATTGACGGGCGCGAGGCGGCGGCGATTGCACCCCTGGATGCCCCGGCGCGGATTGACCGGGTTGAGGTGGTGGTGGAACCCGGCCCCCTGTTTCGCCTGTCACGCGCCAATGTGCATCCGCTGCCGCGCAAGGCAAAGCTGCCCGAAAGCTTTGCCCCCGGCCAACCCGCCGAAAGCGGCCTTGTGCTAGAGGCGGTTTCGGCCGGAATTGACGCTTGGCGCGATGTTGGCCACGCCAAAGCCGCGGTCGCCACCCAAAATCTGGAGGCGGATCACCGCAACGCCACCCTCTCGGCCGATATCACGCTGGACCCGGGCCCCCGCCTGCGCTTTGGCCCGTTGACCATCAGCGGCAATCAGCGGATGCGTACAGAACGTATCCGCGCCATCACCGGCCTGCCCGAAGGCAAGATCTACAGCCCCGAAGAGATTGAACTGGCCAAGGATCGCCTGCGACGGTCTGGTGTGTTTCGCTCTGTCGCGTTGGAAGAGGGCGAGACCATCGCCCCGCCCGACCTGCTGCCCTTTCATCTGACCGTGGTCGAGGAAAAGCGGCGGCGTTATACTTTTGGTGCCGAACTGGCCAGCCCCGACGGCGCCTCGATCACCGCCGGATGGCTGCACCGCAACCTGTTCGGCGGGGGGGAACGGCTGTCGATTGACGGTGAATTGCGCAATCTGGGCAGCGGCAGCAGCGGCACCGATTATGGGCTGAAGGTCGCCCTTAGCCGCCCGGCCACCTTTACCCCGGACACCACGCTGACCTTTGCCAGCGAAATCGGCCATCTGGACGAAGAGGATTACACCGGCGAGGTGTTTACCCTGTCCACCGGCGTGACCCATCGCTTTTCGCGCAGCCTGACGGGGCGGGCGGCAGTGGAATACAGCTATCTTTCGGTAACCGATGTCGGCAGTGACCGGCTTTATCGGAATCTTGCCCTGCCGCTGGGCCTGACTTGGGACCGCCGCAACAGCACCACCGACGCCACGCGCGGTTATTACCTTGAAGCCGAGGCCAAGCCATTCCTTGGCTTTGGCATCACCGACAGCGGCGCGCGGTTCACACTGGATGCACGCGGCTATCGCGGTTTTGGCGACCGGGACCGCTTTGTCCTTGCCGCGCGGTTCCAACTGGGGGCGGTTGTCGGCTCCAGCCTGCTCGGCACGCCGCGCGACTATCTGTTCTATTCCGGTGGTGGCGGCACGGTACGGGGACAGCCCTATCAATCGCTGGGTGTGAATGTGTTGCGCGGCGGGCCGGATACATTCCGCACCGGCGGCACGCATTTCATCGGTGGCTCGCTGGAGGGGCGGGTGCGGGTAACGGAAAAGATCGGCGTTGTCGGTTTTGTCGATGTGGGCCGGGTGGATGCGATGGGCTTTTTCGATGATTTCGGCGGCTGGCAGGCGGGCGCCGGTGTAGGGGTGCGCTATGCCACCAGTGTCGGGCCGATCCGTCTGGATCTGGCGCTGCCGGTTGGTGGCGATACCGGCGACGGATTGCAGATTTATGTGGGTCTGGGGCAGGCATTCTGATGCGGAAACTGGTATTTGCACTGGCGTTTCTGCCCCTGCCTGCGATGGCCCAATCGCAGGACGCCCAAGCACAGGCTGACAAGGGTTACCTGACCACGCTGCTGGAAGACAACTTGTCAGGCGCAGGCCGGCAGGTTGTGATTGACGGGTTCGAAGGGGCGCTGTCTTCGCGCGCGCGCATCAGGCAGTTGACGATTGCAGATGATACGGGCGTCTGGCTGACGCTGCGCGATGTGGCGCTGGATTGGAACCGCGCGGCGCTGCTGTCGGGTCAGGTTTCGGTGAACGAGCTTTCGGCGGCAGAGATCATACTGGACCGTTTGCCCGCAAGCGGCAGCTCTGCGCCCTCGCCCCAGGCTTCGGGCAGCTTTGCCCTGCCCGAACTGCCGGTATCGATCGATATTGGCGCACTGGCCGCCAACCGCATCGTTTTGGGGCCAACCGTTCTGGGCAGCGCGGTCGAAGGCAGGCTGACAGCCAGTGTTCATCTGGCAGGCGGGCAAGGCAAGGCGCATCTGGACCTGCGGCGCACCGATGACGGGCCAACGGGCGTTGTGGCGCTGGATGCCGAATATGCCAATGCCTCGCAGGTGCTGGCCTTGGACCTTTCTGCACAGGAAGGCTCGGGCGGGATAGCCGCAACCCTACTGGACCTGCCGGGCAAGCCTGCGGCGGCACTGAGCATCGCAGGGCGGGCGCCGATCAGTGACTATTCTGCCAATATTGCCTTGTCTACTGACGGAGAGAACCGGCTGGCGGGGACGGTCACAGTCAAAACCGCAACCGACCGCAGCACGGGGTTCGAGGCCATTCTGGGGGGCAATCTTGCCCCGTTGTTCCTGCCCGACTATGCCGAATTCTTCGGTGACAAGGTGGCGCTGGATGTTGCAGGTCGCCGCTTTGCCGATGGGCGGCTGGATCTGAGCAAACTGGTTGTCGCGGCAAAGGCGCTGCAACTGGCCGGAACGCTGGCGGTCGGGGCCGATGGCGTGCCGCGCAGCTTTGATCTGCGCGGGCGCATCGCGCAGGCCGATGGTCAGCCCGTGCTGTTGCCGCTGACAACCAACCTGCCGGTCAGAATCGACAATGCGGACCTGTCGTTGCAGTTCGATGCCACCAAGGGCGAAGGCTGGACGCTTTCCACCCAAGTGACCGGGCTTGACCGGGCCGATATGAAGATTGCCCGCCTTGCATTGGCCGGATCGGGGCGGATCGCCAACCCGGCGGGCAGCACGACAGTTGGGGCGACCCTGCGGTTTGATGCCGAAGGGCTGGCCCCCAGCGATCCCGGACTGGCGGCGGCGCTGGGCGCGCAGGTTTCGGGCGATGGCGTATTTTACTGGAGTGCCGCCACCAATGCGCTGGCCTTTCCCAAGCTGACGCTGGCGGGCGACGGCTATAGCGCCAGCGCCTCGGGCAAGGTGCTGGGGCTGTCGTCCGATCTGGCGCTGTCGGGTCAGATAAAGGCGCAGGTGGCAAATCTGTCGCGGCTGTCTGGTCTGGCAGGGCGGCCCTTAGGGGGCGCGGGCCAGGTAACTGTGGGGGGCAACTACAGCCCGCTGACCGGCGCGTTTGACGGCACTGCGGCGGTGCTGGGCACCGATCTTTCGGCAGGTATCGCCGAGGTTGACGGGCTGCTGAAAGGACCGTCGCAGGTAACCCTGTCAGCCCGGCGCGACCAGACGGGCACCACCTTGCGCAACCTGACTCTGCGGGCAACCAGTCTGACGGCCAGCGCAGAGGGCTCGATTTCCAGCGCAGGCACAGCCCTGACCGGCGATGTCAATTTTGCCGACCTGTCGGTTCTGGGGCCGGGCTATGGCGGTGCGTTGACCGGCAAAGCCAGTGTCAGCGGCCCGTCCGATAAACTGGCGCTGACGCTGGATGCCACCGGCAGCAACCTGCGCACCGGGCAGGCCGAGGCCGACAAGCTGTTGCGCGGGCAAAGCAGTGTAACGGTGGCGGCAACGGCCAGTGCGGGCAAACTGGTGCTGGACCGCGCCGACATTCGCAACCCGCAGCTTCAGGCCAAGGCCAGCGGTGTGGCCGATGGGGCCAGCCAGCGCCTGACCATTGATGCCAATCTGGCCAATCTGGGCCTGCTGTTGCCCGACTTTCCCGGTGCAATGACAGTTTCCGGCACAGTGCTGCAAAGTGCCGCCAGTCTTGACGTCGATCTGGCGGGCCGGGGGCCGGGCGGCATCAATGCCACCGTCAAGGGCAAGGTCGCGACTGACTTCCGGTCAGCCAACCTTGCGCTGGCCGGGCGGGCGCAGGCGGCACTGGCCAACCCCTTCCTCACGCCACGCTCTATCCAAGGGGATCTGGGCTTTGACATGAAACTGAACGGGCCGCTGGCGGTTTCGTCGCTGTCGGGCACGGCAAGCCTGGCGGGCGGGCGGTTTTCTGACCCCGGCTTCAAATTCGCGCTGCAAGATATTGCCGCGCGGGCCGACATTTCCGGCGGTCAGGCGCGGATCACCGGCACGGTGCCGGTTTCAACCGGCGGCGCGATTTCGGTCAGTGGCACCATCGGCACGGCGGCCCCCTATGCCGGAAATCTGGCGCTGGGGTTGCGCGGAGTCGTGCTGCGCGACCCTGCGCTTTATGAAACCCGGCTGAATGGCGATCTGACCGTGAAAGGCCCGCTGGCGGGTGGTGCCATGATTGCCGGGCGGATCGCGCTGGCCGAAACCGAACTGCGCGTGCCCTCCACCGGGTTTGGCGGGGCTGCGGGGTTGGAGGGGCTGCGCCACATCGCGGAACCTGCCGATGTACGCGCAACCCGTGCGCGGGCGGGTCAGCTTGGCAACGGCACGGCGGCGGGCAGGTCGGGCGATGGCCCGTCTTATGGGCTTGATGTCACCTTGTCCGCCCCGAACCAGTTGTTCGTGCGTGGCCGGGGGCTGGATGCAGAACTGGGGGGCGAGTTGCGCCTGAATGGCACGACGGCGGCGGTGGTGCCATCTGGCGCGTTCGATCTGATCCGAGGGCGGCTGGATATTCTGGGCAAGCGGCTGGACCTGACCGAAGCGCGCTTGCAGATGGAGGGCGAGCTGGTGCCCAACATCCATATCGTCGCCTCGACCGAAAACGACGGCATCACCACCGGGATCGAGATTGACGGCCCGGCGACCAACCCAACGGTCGGCTTCACCTCCAGCCCCGATCTGCCGGATGAAGAAATTCTGGCGCAACTGCTGTTCGGGCAAGACCTGCAAAGCCTGTCGCCGTTTCAGGCGCTGCAACTGGCCAATGCGGTGGCGACACTGGCGGGCAAGGGCGGTGGTGGCATCGTGAACAAGCTGCGGCAGGGCTTTGGGCTGGACAATCTGGATGTACGAACCTCGGCCACCGGGGGGGCAGAGGTGACGGCGGGCAAGTATCTGGGCAAGAACCTGTACAGTGAGTTTTCGGTGGATGATCAGGGCAAAAGCCAGGTGAACCTGAACCTTGATGTCAGCAAGTCCATTACCGCCAAGGCCCGCGCCAGTTCGGACGGGTCAACCGGCATCGGGATATTCCTGGAGAAGGATTATTAAGCCGCAGCCCCGTCGCGCGCCGCGCCCAAGATCATGTCGCTGACATGATCCAGCGCCAGTGCGGCGGCCCCCTGCGCCCAGACCAGATCGCCCCAGGCGTGAATTTCAATCGGCGGGCGCGGGCGGCCCGTTGCGATGACAAGGCTGTCCATCTCGGCCAGCGTCTCATCTGCGTAAAGGTAGTCATAGCGCATCCGTTCACCCGACAGGATGATCAGCGCCGGGTCGAACAGGTTGACCACATTGGCCAGCCCGACCGCCAGATAGCGCCCCGCGCGGCGAAAGATGCTGCGCGCGGTGGCATTGCCCGCCTTGGCCTGTGCGAACAGGCTTTCCAGCAGCAGCGTCACGCTTTGGTCTTCGCGGTGGGTCCAGTTCAGCGCAGTGGTCGCCTCTCGTGCCAAGGCATAGTCGGCGACATACGCCTCCAGACAGCCACGCTGACCACAGCGGCACAGGGCGCCATCAAGCTGCACCTTGGTATGGCCCAGCTCCATTCCCACATTGCGCGCGCCGCGATAGATGCGGTGGTTCATCACGAACCCCATGCCAACGCCGTGTTCGATGGTCACCACCGCAAAATCGGCCAATTGCCGCCCCGCGCCGAACCATAGCTCGGCCAGCGCGATCAGGTTGGCGTCGTTGTCGATGGTCGCGGGCAGGCCCAGCCGAGCCGAAGCGGCGGCGGCAAAGTTCACCCCCCGCTCGGTCAGAACCGAAGACCACAGCACCACACCTTCGGCACAATCGACAAAACCCGGCACACCGATGCCCAGCGCCGAAAGCTGATGGCGGGCCACGCCCGCCTTGGCACAAACCCGCGCCAAGAGCGCCTCGACATCATCCAGCAGGGCCTGCGTCTGCACCTGGCCCGGCTGGCGCGCGACAGATTCCTGCGCGATGATGTTGCCCGCGAAATCGACGATTACCGCCGTCTGGTCACGGTCTGACAGCTTCATCCCGGCAACATGGTGCGAATCTGCCCGCACACCCAGCGCCACGGCGGGGCGGCCCCGGCCCGGATCGGCCTCTCGGCTGGCCGAAATCTCCTCAATCAGACCTGCGGCGATCAGTTCCGAAGTGACGGTGGTCACCGAGGCGGGGCTGACCCCCAGATCCTTGGCCAATTGTACCCGCGCAATCTGCCCCGCAGCGCGCACCCGTTCGAAAATCTGCTGGCGCAGCGGCTTTTGCAGCTCGGCAAAGGGGGAAAACAGCGGTCCTGCCCCCTGCCCCTTCATCTCTTTTTTCTGCCGCGCCAATTGTGTCATTTGTTCCAAGCGTAAAGTAATGTCGCCCCGTTTCGCTGCAACATCGACATGATTTTCTGCATTGCAGCGCGATACTTGTCGAAAATTGCGTCAGGGCCAGACTGCGCCAGTAGTTTTATTTTGACAACTGAAATTATTCGGCGCATTTTTGCCCTTGTTACGGCGAATCCGCCGGACCGGCCTTGTGGAGGGGCCGACCAAATCGGGAGGATAATAATGCGCAATACCCTTCTTGCTGCCGTCATGGCAGTGACCGGCTTTTCCAGCGCCGCCCTGGCCGAAGGCCTGACGGTCGGCGTTAGCTGGTCCAACTTCCAGGAAGAGCGCTGGAAGACCGACGAAGCCGCCATCAAGGCCGCCCTTGAGGCCGCTGGCGCCACCTATGTTTCCGCCGACGCGCAAGCCTCGGCTGCCAAGCAACTGACCGACGTCGAGGGCCTGATCGCGCAGGGCGTTGATGCCCTGATCATTCTGGCCATGGACAAGGACGCCATCGTTCCGGCGCTGGACAAGGCCGCCGCCGAAGGCATTCCGGTCATCGGCTATGACCGCCTGATCGAAGATCAGCGCGCCTTTTACCTGACCTTTGACAACAAGGGCGTTGGCAAGATCATCGCCGAAGAGGTTACCAAGGCCAAACCCGAAGGCAATTATGCCATCATCAAGGGCGACCCCGGTGATCCGAACGCAGGCTTTCTGCTGGAAGGCATGATGGGCGTTCTGCAACCATCGATCGACGCCGGCAAGATCAAGATCGTCGGCGAGGCCTTCTCGGAAGGCTGGAAGCCCGACAATGCCCAAGCCAACATGGAACAGATCCTGACTGCGAACAACAACGCGGTGGATGCGGTTCTGGCGGAAAATGACGGCATGGCCGGTGGTGCGATTGCCGCACTTGCCGCGCAGGGCCTGAATGTTCCGATCGGCGGGCAGGACGGCGATCTTTCCGCGCTGAACCGCGTGGCACGCGGCACGCAGACCGTTTCTGTCTGGAAAGACAGCCGCGCACTGGGCAAGGCTGCGGGCGAGATTGCCGTTGCGCTGGCCGGTGGCACCGCGCTGGATGCGGTTCCGGGTGCGGTCAAGTTCGCGGACGGCGAAAAGAAGGTCGAAATGAACGCGATCCTTCTGACCCCGACCCCGATCACCAAAGACAACCTGAATCTGGTGATCGACGCGGGCCACATCTCGAAAGAGCAGGCCTGCGAAGGGGCCATGGCCGACGTGGCCGCCTGCAAGTAAATCCGGGCTGCCGACATCTCGGCGCCCAAGGGTCGGGCAGAATTGCCCGACCCATCGCTTCCGCGGCGCAGGCCCCGCCCGCCAGACGGACGATTTACCCTTAGCCTTGTGGGACAAGGACATGACCAACACAAATTCCCCTACCCCCGCTGGGAGCGACGCAACCCAGGGGCCGGTGACCAGATTTCTGCGCGCAACCGAAATTGACACCCGCCTTTTGGGTATGGTTGCCGCGCTGGTGCTGATCTGGATCGGCTTTCACCTTTACGGTGCCCTCATCAACGGAAACGGTGCCTTCCTGACGCCGCGCAACCTGTGGAACCTGTCGGTTCAGACCGCATCCATCGGCATCATGGCCACGGGCATGGTCTTGGTGATCGTGACGCGCAACATTGACCTGTCGGTCGGCTCTGTCCTGGGCTTTACCGCAATGATCATGGCGCTGATGCAATCACGCTGGTTGCCCCATGTGTTCGAACTGGGCAGTCCGGTCATCTGGATCACGGCAGCTTTGACCGGGTTGCTCATGGGGGCGGCCATCGGGGCCTTTCATGGCTATCTGATCGCCTATGCCCGCATTCCCGCCTTTATCGTCACGCTTGGCGGGTTGCTGGTCTGGCGTGGTGCGGCGTTTCTGGTGGCGCGGGGTGAGACGATTTCACCGCTCGATTCCACCTTTGTGCTGATCGGCGGCGGGCCCTATGGATCGGTCGGCGCAACGGGAAGCTGGATCATCTGCGCGCTGGCCTGTGCGGCCGTGTTGTGGATGATCGTGTCGGGCCGCAAATCGCGCCAGGATCATGGCTTTGCACAACGCCCGGTCTGGGCCGATACGTTCCTGTCGGCCTTGGGATGCGGCATCATCATCGGCGCGACCCTGCTGATGAACGCCTATCCCTGGCCCAAGGGCATCGTGAAAGACTATGCTGCGAAGAACAACATCACCGTGCCGGAAGAGGGGCTGTTCATCTCTCATGGCTTCGCAATTCCGGTGCTGGTGCTGGTTGCAGTGGCGATCCTGATGACGATCCTGTCCACCCGCACCCGCTTTGGCCGCTATGTCTTTGCGATTGGTGGCAACCCCGAGGCGGCGGAACTGGCAGGCATCAACACCCGCTGGATGACGGTAAAACTGTATGCGCTGATGGGGCTTTTGACAGGTCTGTCTGCGGTGGTCGCCTCGGCGCGCCTGAATTCGGCAACCAACGCGCTGGGCACTTTTGACGAACTGTATGTGATTGCAGCCGCAGTTATCGGCGGCACATCCCTGGCAGGCGGTGTTGGCACCATTTACGGTGCCATACTTGGCGCGCTGGTGATGCAATCGCTGCAATCGGGCATGGTTCTGATCGGCTTTGACGCTGCAATCCAGCAGATGGTCGTCGGGGGTGTGCTGGTCCTCGCCGTGTGGCTGGACATCCTTTATCGCCGCAACGCCAAGTAGGGGGGGCTATAGCATGACAGATACCAAAGGAACCCCGCTGGTCGAGATGCGCGACATCTCGATCTCTTTCGGCGGGATCAAGGCGGTCGATCATGTGTCGATCGACTTGCAGCCCGGCGAAGTGGTGGGCCTGCTGGGCCACAACGGTGCGGGAAAATCGACGCTGATCAAATGCCTTTCGGGCGCCTATCAGGCCGATGCGGGCGAGATTCTGATCAATGGGGAAAAGGTCACCATCCGCAATCCGCGCGATGCCCGGACCCACAACATTGAAACGATCTATCAGACACTTGCACTGGCCGACAACCTGACTGCCGCCTCGAACCTGTTTCTGGGCCGAGAGCTGGTGACCCCGCTGGGCATGGTGGATGACAGCCGGATGGAGGCTGAAACCCGCAAGATCATGGGTCGGCTGAACCCGAACTTCCGCAAGTTCAATGTGCCGGTCAGCGCATTGTCGGGTGGTCAGCGCCAGTCGGTCGCCATCGCCCGCGCGGTCTATTTCAACGCCAAGATCCTGATCATGGATGAACCGACCGCCGCCCTTGGCCCGCACGAAACCCAGATGGTCGCCGAGCTTATTCAGGAACTGAAGCGCGAAGGACTGGGCATCTTCCTGATCGAGCATGACATTCATGCCGTGATGGAGCTGTGCGACCGGGCCGTGGTGATGAAAAACGGCCAGCGCGTCGGCACCGTGAACGTCAAGGACGTGACCGATGACGATATTCTGGGCATGATCATCCTGGGCAAAAAACCACCACAGGCATATTGATGTACATCGGACTTGATCTTGGCACTTCGGGCCTTAAAGGCATCCTGATCGACGGGAACCAGACGGTTCTTGCCGAAGCCACAGCACCGCTTGACGTAAGCCGCCCCCATCCGGGGTGGAGCGAGCAATCCCCCGCGCATTGGGTTGCCGCCGCCGAAGCGGTGATGGATGCCCTTGCCGCCCATGGCCTTGATCAGGTTCGCGGTATCGGCCTTTCGGGGCATATGCACGGGGCAACCCTGCTGGACAGGGCCGATGATGTTCTCCGGCCCTGTATTTTGTGGAACGACACCCGCAGCCATGCCGAGGCAGCGCGGCTGGATGCTGACCCCCGGTTCCGCGCCATTTCGGGCAACATTGTTTTCCCCGGCTTTACCGCACCAAAGCTGGATTGGGTGCGCGCCCATGAACCGGCGATCTGGGACCGGGTGGCCAAGGTTCTGTTGCCCAAAGATTATCTGCGCCTGTGGCTGACGGGTGAGCATGTGGCCGAAATGTCGGATGCTGCGGGGACAAGCTGGCTGAATACCGGCGCGCGTGACTGGTCAGATGATCTGCTGGCGGCGACCGGGCTGACGCGCGATCAGATGCCCCGGCTGGTTGAGGGAAGTGCGGTTTCCGGGCAGCTTAGAGACACATTGGCCAATCGCTGGGGCCTGCCCAAAGGCGTCGTCATTGCCGGTGGCGGTGGCGACAATGCCGCGTCGGGCGTCGGCGTGGGCGTAGTCCGCGCGGGCGAGGCGTTTGTTTCGCTTGGCACCTCTGGCGTGTTGTTTGCCGCCAATGACGGCTATCAGCCTGCGCCCGAAACCGCGGTTCACACCTTTTGCCACGCCCTGCCCGACACCTGGCACCAGATGGGCGTGATCCTTGCCGCGACCGATGCGCTGAACTGGTATGCGCGGCTGGTCGGACAGGATGCGGCAACCCTGACAGGCGAATTGGGTGCGGTGCAAGCACCCGGAAAGACGCTGTTCCTGCCCTATCTGGGCGGCGAACGTACACCCCTGAACGATGCCGCCGTGCGCGGTGCGTTTGTTGGGCTGGAACATGCCACCGACCGCGCGGCAGGCACCCGCGCCGTGCTGGAGGGGGTAACCTTTGCCATCGCCGATTGCCGCGATGCTTTGGCCGCGACCGGCACGCGGCTGGAAAGCCTGCTGGCTGTGGGCGGTGGATCGCGGTCCGATTACTGGCTGCGGGCGATTGCGACGGCGCTGGATTGCCCGGTTCTGCTGCCTGTCGCGGGCGATTTCGGCGGCGCTTTCGGGGCCGCCCGGCTTGCCCTGATGGCCGCCACAGGCGCGGGAGCCGAGATTGCAACCCTGCCGCAAATCGCCCGCCAGATTGACCCTGACCCCGTCTTGAAACCCGCCTTTACCGAGGCCCATGCCCGCTATCGCGCGGCCCAATCTGCCATCAGAGGACTGACATGACCGATTTTTTCAAGGGCATTGCCCCGATCAAATACGAAGGGCCGGAAACGACCAACGAATTCGCCTTTCGTCACTATGACCCCGATGAGGTAATTCTGGGCAAGCGGATGGAAGACCATCTGCGCTTTGCCGTCGCCTATTGGCACAGCCTGGCCTATGAGGGCGGCGATCCTTTTGGCGGCCAGACCTTCCTGCGCCCGTGGTTCGGCGCGGGGATGGATCAGGCCAAGCTGAAGGCCGACGCGGCGTTTGAGCTGTTCGATATTCTGGGCGCGCCGTTCTATGCGTTCCACGATCTGGACGCCCGGCCCGAAGGCGCGACCTTTGCGGAATCGAAGCGCAATCTGGAAGAGATCACCGATTACCTTGGCAACAAGCAGGCGAGCCACAAGACCAAGCTCTTGTGGGGCACGGCCAACATGTTCACCCACCGCCGCTGGATGTCGGGCGCTGCAACCAACCCCGACCCAGAGGTTTACGCCTATGCCGCCGCGACGGTAAAGGCGATGCTGGATGCCACCCACAAGCTGGGTGGTCAGAACTATGTGCTGTGGGGCGGACGTGAGGGCTATGAGACCCTGCTGAACACCGACCTCAAGGCCGAGCGCGCCCATGCCGGACGGTTCCTGCAACAGGTCGTGGAATACGCCCACAAGATCGGCTTCAAAGGGTCGATCCTGATCGAGCCGAAGCCACAGGAACCGTCAAAGCACCAGTATGATTATGACGTGGCCACGGTTTACAGCTTCCTCAAGGATTTCGGGCTGGAAAAAGAGGTCAAACTGAACATCGAACAGGGCCATGCCATCCTTGCCGGCCATTCGTTCGAACATGAGCTGGCGCTGGCCAATGCCTTGGGGATTTTCGGGTCGATCGACATGAACCGGAATGACTATCAATCCGGCTGGGATACCGACCAGTTCCCCAACAACCACCCGGAAATGGCGCTGGCCTATTACGAGGTGCTGCGCGCGGGCGGCTTTACCACCGGCGGCACCAATTTTGACGCCAAGTTGCGCCGCCAGTCGCTGGACCCGGCCGATCTGGTGCTGTCGCATGTCGGTGGCATGGACACCTGCGCCCGCGCCCTGCGCGCTGCCGCCTATCTGTTCGAGGACGGCCCGCTGGAGGCTGCCCGCAAGGCGCGTTATGCCGGATGGGAGCGGGAAGGGGCCAAGGCCATGCTGGCCCAGCCTTTGGAGGCGATTGAAAAGGCGGTGTTGGAAAACAACATCAACCCGCAACCCCGTTCGGGCCGGCAAGAGCGGTTGGAAAACCTGTGGAACCACTATCTCTGATCAGCGTTTCAGTGACGAAAAGGGCGGCCAGTGGCCGCCCTTTTGCGTTCAGAAACTCAAGAGCCTGTCGCCGTTTTCATCCTTGATCCGGGTGGGCAGGCCCATCTGGTTCAAAAGGTTGATAAAGGGCTTGGGGTCCAGCTCTTCTACATTCGCCATGATGCCCACGTCCCATGTGCCATCGGCAATCAGCAGGGCGGCGGCCACCGGGGGAACACCGGCGGTATAGCTGATGCCTTGGCTGCCCACCTCTTCATAGGCTTCCTTGTGGTCGGCGACATTGTAGATCAGCACCTCTCGCGGGTGCCCGTCCTTCACACCCTTGATCACATCACCGATGCAGGTCTTGCCGGTATAGGTCGGCGCAAGGCTGGCCGGATCGGGCAGCACGGCCTTGACCAGTTTCAGCGGAATCACCTCTTGCCCCTCGGCGGTTTTCACCGGCTTTTCCGACAGCAGGCCAAGGTTTTTCAAGACGGTGAAGACGTTGATATAATGGTCGCCAAAGCCCATCCAGAACCGCACATCGGCCTGCGGATAACGGGCCGACAGGCTGTGAACCTCATCATGCCCGGTCAGATAGGCCTTTTGGTCGCCAACGACGGGCAGAGTCCAGGTCTGGCCGACCTCGAACATAGTGTTTTCCTGCCACGCGCCCTTTTGCCAAGAATAAACCGTGCCGGTGAATTCACGGAAGTTGATTTCCGGGTCGAAGTTCGTCGCGAAGTATTTGCCGTGAGAACCGGCGTTGATATCGACGATGTCGATCGAGTCAATCCGGTCGAAATAGTCTTCCTCCGCCACCCGCGCCCAAGCGTTCACCACGCCCGGATCAAACCCGATACCCAGAATGGCCGTGACACCCGCCGCCTTGCAACGGTCGCGGCGTTGCCATTCGTAATTGCCATACCACGGTGGGGTTTCGCAGATCTTGGCCGGGTCTTCGTGAATGGCCGTGTCCATATAGGCGACGCCGGTTTCAATGCAGGCCTCCAGCACCGTCATGTTGACGAAGGACGACCCCACGTTGATCACAATCTGCGCGCCGGTCTGGCGGATAAGCCCCGCAACCTCCGCGGTGGACAGGGCGTTGACGGCATGGGCGCGAAAAACGCTCGGCACCTTCATGGCACCTTTGGCGTTCACGCCATCAATGATCGCCTCGGCTTTGGCCTTGGTCCGGCTGGCGATATGCAAATCGCCCAAGCGGTCATTCACCTGCGCGCATTTATGCGCCACGACCTGCGCCACGCCACCGGCGCCGATGATCAATACGTTCCGTTTCACTTCGAACCGTCTCCTTTAAGGACAGAGGGAAGGGGAGAGTCTCAGCCGAGGCTGCTCTCATAATCGGCATAGCCGAATTCGCGTTTCAGGGTCAGCGAACCGTCAAGTTCGCGCACCACGATGGAGGGCATCTTGACGCCGTTGAACCAGTTTTTCTTGACCATCGTGTAACCGGCGGCATCGGCGATGGACAGTCGGTCACCCACCTTCAGCGGATGGGCAAAGTTGAACTCGCCAAAGATGTCGCCCGCCAGACAGGACTTGCCACAGACCATCCACGGATGCGGGCCGTCAGTCTCGATCTTGCCCGACAGCCGGTAGATCAGCAGGTCCAGCATATGCGCCTCGACCGAGGCATCGACTATGGCCAGATCCTTGCCATTGTTCAGCACATCCAGCACCGTCACCTCTAGCGACGCGCAATTGGTAATCGCGGCCTCACCCGGCTCCAGATAGACCTGAACGCCAAAGCGGTCCTGAAAGGCGCGCAGGCGGGCGGCGAGTTTATCCACCGGATAACCGATCCCCGTAAAGTGGATGCCGCCGCCCAGCGAGACCCATTTCAGGCGCTTCAGCAGGGGACCGAATTCATCCTCGATCCGGGACAGTTGTGTGTCGAACAGGCCGAAATCGGCGTTTTCGCAGTTGTAGTGAATCATGAAGCCGGAAATCTGGTCCATCACGCGCTCGATCTTGTTCGCGTCCCACTCGCCAAGGCGGCTGAACGGGCGGGCAGGGTCGGCCAAGTCAAAGCCGCTGGTGGAAAAGCGCGGGTTCAGGCGCAAGCCGCGTTCGATCTGGGCGGATTGGTTGTCGAACCGCTCCAGCTGGCCAATCGAGTTGAAGATGATCTTGTCGGCATAAGACACCGCCTCGGCGATCTCATGGTCCGACCACGCCACCGAATAGGCGTGGGTTTCCCTGCCAAACTTCTCGCGCCCCAGCCGCAGCTCGTAAAGCGAAGATGAGGTGGTTCCGTCCATATGCTGCGCCATCTGATCAAACACCGGCCAGGTGGCAAAACATTTCAGCGCCAGCAGCACCTTGGCCCCCGAAGCCTGACGCAACTTGTCCATGATTTCCATGTTCCGCGCCAGCTTTGCGCGGTCGATCAGGTAAAACGGTGTCTGGATCACGGCATCCCCCGGTCAAAGGACAGCAAGCGCAGGCAAATAGGGCCAGCAGCCCCCTGATGCAAGCCCCGGACTGATGGGCCAATTGCATGAAACAAATATGACGTCTTTATTGATCGTGATTTTGCCGATAGCCTTGTCGCGAACAGAGAGGATGCCATGACCTATCACCCCGCAGAAGACCGCTATTCCCGCATGATCTATCGCCGCTGCGGCAATTCGGGTTTGAAGCTGCCTGCGATCAGCCTTGGCCTGTGGCACAACTTTGGTGACGACACGCCCCATGCCACCAAACAGGCGATCTGCCGCACCGCTTTTGACCACGGCATCACGCATTTCGACCTCGCCAATAACTACGGCCCGCCCTACGGGAGCGCCGAAACCGCCTTTGGCCGCATTCTGGCCGAGGATTTCGCCGGGCTGCGCGATGAGCTGATCATCTCGTCCAAGGCGGGCTATGATATGTGGGCCGGGCCTTATGGCGAATGGGGCAGCCGGAAGTATGTGATCGCATCCTGCGACCAGAGCCTGAAGCGCATGGGTCTGGATTACGTTGACATCTTTTATTCCCACCGGTTTGACCCCGAAACCCCGCTGGAAGAAACCATGGGCGCGCTGGATCATATCGTGCGGTCGGGCCGGGCGCTCTATATCGGGATTTCCAGCTATAACAGCCAGCGCACACGCGAAGCGGTGGCTATCCTGAAAGACCTTGGGACGCCGCTGCTGATCCATCAGCCCAGCTATTCCATCCTGAATCGCTGGGTGGAAACCGACGGGCTAAAGGATACGCTGACCGAACTGGGCGTCGGGTCGATTGCCTTTACGCCGCTGGCACAGGGCATTTTGACCAAGAAGTACCTTGGTGGTGTTCCGACAGGCAGCCGCGCGGCGCAGGGCAAATCGCTGGACCCTGCAACCATCACCGACCGGGCGCTGGCTTCGGTTCGGGCGCTGGATGCTTTGGCGCAGGCGCGGGGCCAGACGCTGGCGCAGATGGCGCTGGCTTGGGTATTGCGTAATGGCGGCATCACCACGGCACTGATCGGGGCTTCCAAGCCCGAACAGGTGGTGGATTGCGCCGGCGCCATCGGAAATCTGGAGTTTACCGCAGCCGAACTGGCCCAGATCGACGCCATTGCCGAAGAGCCGGACATCAACCTTTGGGCGCAGTCTGCCGAGCTTTAGCGCGCGCGGATACCGGCCGAGAAATCGGCCCCTTCGGGCAGCGCCTTGGCCTTGGCGGATATCGCGGCGCGCTGGATGATATCGTTCAGCGTGCCCGGTCCTTGCAGGATATTCATTCGCATCATGAATTCGGGCAGATAGCCCGAAAACACCAAGCTGCGGTCCCACGGCACATCCGCCTTGAGCGCATGGGTCAACCCCCAGACGACCGAGGTACAGTTGGCGGTAATGGTGTTGTAGAACTCAGGTTCTGTGGCGATGCGGTTGCCCAGATCGACATATTGCAGGAACATGGTCCGCAGCGCCTCTGGCGGCAGGTTCACCGGGTATAGATGCACATCCTCATCCCGGTAATTGGTGCGCAGCTTGATGACATCTTCCTCATCCGCCGCAATCAGGGCCAGTTCGAACTGGCGAAAGAACCCGCCGATGGAAGAGAAGGACTCGCCCTTTTCCTTGCGTATTTCGACCGAGAACACCACGCGCTGACCGTCGGAAAAGCCAAAGCTGACCAGCAAATGGGCAATCGCGGGCGAGGACCAGCTAGAGGTGATCACGTCCGCCCCGGTCAGCTTTGACAGATCGTAGCTGCGGGTTTCCCAGGACTGGATGGCGTTTGTGTCGTCCTGCCAGCGAAAGGCGCGAACGTTGTGCAGAGTTACCGCATCGCCCGCGACATCCGCCGTCATGATATGGGCCACATCCTCGGCCCAGTCGCGGTCCAGCCTTGGGGTCAAAGTGGAATACCACAGACCCACCACAACCGCGACGGCGGCAAGCGCCGCCCAACCCCAACCCTTGACCAGCCGCGCCCAAAGCACGCCCAGCGCCGCAACAGCCAGCAGCGCCAAGATCCAAGGCGCATCTGGAAACTGCACCCAAAGGGCCGATGCAGCCCAAGCCAGACCAACGACGAAAACCAGCCAGAAGGGGGTCGCCCGCAAAACCCTCACCGCTTCACGCTCGCCGTGACATAGTTGCAGGACAGGTCGCGATCCGAGAGGCTCCAGCTCCACGCAAGGGGGTTGAACACCATCCCCTTGCGGTCCACCGGGTCAAGACCCGCGCGGGTGATCAGGTCGCACAGCTCATCCGGGGTGATGAACTTCGCCCAGTCATGCGTGCCCTTGGGCAACCAGCGCATGACCCATTCGGCCCCGACAATCGCCATCATGAATGACTTTGGGTTGCGGTTCAGGGTGGAACAGATCATCAGCCCGCCGGGTTTCAGCAAGGTTTGACAGGCCGTCAGGTAGGCCAGAGGGTCGGCCACATGCTCGATCACCTCCATGTTCAGAACTACGTCGAACCGCTCGCCCGCCGCCGCAAGGTCTTCGGCGGGGACGTTGCGATAGTCGATGGTCAGGCCGGATTGTTCGGCATGAAGCTGCGCCACAGGAATGTTGCGCGCGGCGGCATCGGCGCCCACCACCGTTGCCCCCAACCGCGCCATGGGTTCCGACAGCAACCCGCCACCACACCCGATGTCGAGCAGGCGCAAACCCGCAAAGGGCCGGGGCTGTTTCAGGTCACGGCCAAATTCGGCGGCCACCTGCGTCGTGATATAATCCAGCCGGCAGGGGTTCATCTGGTGCAGGGGTTTGAACTTGCCATTCGGGTCCCACCATTCGGCGGCCATCGCCTCGAACTTGGCAACTTCTGACGGGTCGATGGTCGTGGTCATCGGGAACTCCTTGCACGGGCGCGCATGGCGGCGCAGTCTGTTGCCGTTATATAGGACGGTCATGGACCAGAGATCAGGCCAAAAGCGCGCAGTCGAATATCTTTACCCACCCATCGACCCCTATGACCAGCGGGTGATAGAGGTGGGCGACGGCCATCGCGTTTATGTTGAACAATGCGGGCGGCCCGATGGTGTGCCCGTTCTGGTGCTGCATGGCGGGCCGGGGGGCGGGTGCAGCCCGGCGATGCGGCGCTATTTTGACCCGTCGGTTTACCGCGTGGTGCTGTTTGACCAGCGCGGCTGTGGCCGGTCGCGCCCCCATGCGAGTATTGAGGCGAATACGACCTGGCATCTGATTGATGACATCGAGCGGATTCGGACGGATCTTGGGATCGACCGCTTCATCCTGTTTGGCGGCAGCTGGGGGGCGACGCTGGCCCTTACCTATGCCATCCGCCACCCGGATCGCGTGACCCAACTTGTTCTGCGTGGCGTATTTCTGGGCACCGGGGCCGAATTGCGCTGGTTCTATGGTGGTGGCGCGGGCGCGTTTTATCCCGAGCTGTGGCAGCGGTTCATTGCGCAAATTCCCGAGGACGAACGGTCAGACCTGATCGCGGCCTATGAACGCAGGCTGTTTTCCGGCGATGTGATGGCAGAGGCGCGCCATGCGCGGGCTTGGGCAAACTGGGAAAATGCTCTGGCCTCGGTTCAGGCAGATCTGATGCTGGGCGATGGCCCGGCGGAATATGCCCGCGCCTTTGCCCGACTGGAATGCCACTATTTCGCCAATGGCTGCTTTCTGGGCGAGGATGGCTGGATTTTGAAAAACCGCCACAAGATCGAACATCTGCCCGCCACCATCGTGCAAGGTCGGCTGGACATGATCTGCCCGCCCGTCTCATCCAGCCGTCTGGCCAGCGGCTGGGCCGGGGCGCGGCTATGGATGGTGCCCATGGCGGGCCACGCGCTTTCGGAACCCGGCATCAGCGAGGCGCTGGTGCGCGCAATGAATGAGTTGCGGCCCTCTTGAAACTTTCGTGATCGGCCCCATCTCTTGGTTTGCGGGCCGGGCCCCTCTGACGACGCTTGTCGTGATGTCGGACCGCATCGAGCATGCTCGATGGTCAAGCCCGGCACCCCTGCCCCATACGGCCTGTCCTCGGCGTGCAAACATGCGAGAGGACAAGATGGACCTGCTGACGACTATATTTCTGGGAACCCCGCTGTGGATGTGGGGCACCTTCATTGCCTTGGTGATCGGCCTTCTGGTGCTGGACCTTGGCGTTCTGCACAAAGATGGCGCGCAGGAAATCGGCGTGGCCGAAAGCCTGAAGATGTCGGCCATGTATATTACGCTGGGCCTGGCGTTTTCGGGCTTTGTCTGGTGGCAGATGGGCTGGGACGATACCGCCAATTATCTGACCGCCTTTGTGGTGGAAAAGACGCTGGCGATGGACAACATCTTTGTCATCGCGCTGATCTTTTCCTTCTTCGCCATTCCCCGTGCCTATCAGCACCGCGTTCTGTTCTGGGGCATTCTGGGCGTAATCGTGCTGCGCGGCATCATGATTGGCCTTGGGGCGACGCTGGTCGCGCAATACGGCTGGATTCTATACGTCTTTGCCGCCTTCCTGATCTTTACCGGCATCAAGATGCTGTTCGTCAGCGAGGAAAACCATTCGGTCGAAGACAGCCGCTTTCTGCGCTTCCTCAAGGGGCGGATGCATGTGACCGAGAGCTTGCGCGGCAACGCGTTCTTCGTGCGCGAGGCGCATCCTGAAACCGGCCAGCTCACGCGCTATGCGACGCCCCTGTTTCTGGCGCTGATCCTGATCGAGATCGCCGACCTGATCTTTGCCGTCGACTCGGTGCCCGCCGTCTTCACCATCACGACCGAGCCTTTCGTGGTCTACACCTCGAACATCTTCGCGATCCTCGGCCTGCGCGCGCTCTACTTTGCTCTGGCCGCCATCCTGCACCGCTTCGCCTATCTGAAATACGCGTTGTCGGTGCTGCTGGTGTTCATTGGGTCGAAGATCTTCATCGCGCATGGCATGGGCTGGACCAAGTTCCCCCCCGCCTGGTCGCTGGGCATCACCTTTGCCATCCTTGGCGCGGGCGTGGTGTTTTCGCTGTGGAAGACCCGGCGCGAGCCCATCGCCGCCCATTGACCCGCTTCCCCCCCGCCCCGCTTTGCGCTAGGCGGGGGCAAGATCAGGAGGGCGCCATGAGCTTCAACACCTTCGGCCATTTGTTCCGCGTGACGACCTGGGGCGAAAGCCACGGGCCCGCGATTGGTGCCACGGTCGATGGCTGCCCCCCCGGCGTGGCGCTGAACGAGGCGGTGATTCAGCCCTGGCTGGACCGCCGCAAACCCGGCACCTCAAAATTCACCACCCAACGGAAAGAACCGGATGAGGTGCGTATCCTGTCGGGCGTGTTCGACGGGATGACGACCGGCACACCGATTCAGCTGATGATCGAGAACACCGACCAGCGGTCCAAGGATTACGGCGATATCGCCCAGGCCTTCCGCCCCGGCCATGCCGATATCACCTATCACCAGAAATATGGGCTGCGTGACTATCGCGGCGGCGGGCGATCCTCGGCACGCGAAACCGCCAGCCGGGTCGCGGCGGGTGGCGTGGCGCGGGCGGTTCTGGCGCAACTGGTGCCGGGGCTGAAAATCACCGGCTATATGGTGCAGATGGGCGCGAAGGCGATCGACCGCGGCCGCTTTGATGCCGCGCAGATTGAGGAAAACCCCTTCTGGTGCCCCGATCCTGTCGCAGCTATCGAATGGGCCGACTATCTGGATGACCTGCGCCTGAATCACAATTCGGTCGGTGCCGTGATTGAGGTCATCGCGACCGGCGTGCCCGCAGGCCTTGGCGCCCCCCTCTATGCCAAGCTGGACAGCGATCTTGCCAGCGCGATGATGTCGATCAACGCCGTTAAGGCGGTAGAGATTGGCGATGGCCTGGCGGCGGCCACCCTGACCGGGGTGGAAAACGCCGATGAAATCCGCATGGGGCCAAACGGGCCGGAGTTTCTGTCGAACCACGCAGGTGGTATTCTGGGCGGGATTTCAACCGGCCAGCCCGTGGTGTGCCGTTTCGCCGTCAAACCCACCTCGTCCATTCTGACCCCACGCCAGACGGTGAACACCCGTGGTGAGGAACTGGATCTGATCACCAAAGGCCGCCACGACCCCTGCGTCGGCATCCGCGCCGTGCCGGTGGGCGAGGCGATGATGGCCTGCACCCTTCTGGACCATCTGCTGCTGGATCGTGGTCAGACCGGTGGCATTCGGGGCCATATCGGCTGAGCCCCCTCATCTGTTCATAAATATCCCGGGGGTCCGGGGGCTGGCTCCCGGCTTTCGGTCAGATCAGGAACTCGGCCAGCAATTCATCCTTGGTGATGTCGCTGTATTGAAATGCCGCCGCGTCCAGCTGGTCGGTCAGCGCCTTGAAGTTTTCGGGGCGGCTCGTCTCGATCCCGATCAGCACCGAGCCAAAGTTGCGGGCTGATTTCTTCAGGTATTCAAACCGCGCAATGTCATCTTCCGGCCCAAGCATTTCCAGAAACTCACGCAAGGCACCAGGACGCTGGGGCATCCGCAGGATGAAGTATTTCTTCACGCCCGAATAGCGCTGCGCGCGCTCCTTCACTTCCGGCAGGCGCTCAAAATCGAAGTTCCCGCCAGAGGTGACGCAGACCACGGTCTTGCCCCGGATTTCCTCGGCCATGTCCTGCAACACGTTGACCGACAGCGCCCCCGCCGGTTCCAGCACGATACCTTCGATATTCAGCATCTCCAGCATCGTCACGCAAATGCGGTCTTCGGGGGCCAGCAGCACCTCTTCGGGCTTGACCCATGACAGCGCGGCAAAGTTGCGGTCGCCGATGCGGGCGACGGCAGCGCCATCGACGAAACTGTCGATCTTGTTCAGCTTGACCGGCTCTTGCGATTTCAGCGCGGCGGTCAGGCTGGCCCCGCCTGCGGGTTCAACAAAGCGAAACCCCACCTCGGGGGCCTCTTCGCGCAAATACCGCGTAACCCCCGCCGACAGGCCGCCGCCGCCGACAGGCAGAACAACAAGATCCGGCGCGCGACCCAACTGATCAAGCAGTTCCACCCCGACAGAGGCCTGACCTTCGATCACATCGTCATCGTCAAAGGGCGCAAGGAAATGCGCGCTCTGCTCGGCGCAGTATTTCTGCGCCGCCGCCAGCGTCTGGTCAAAATAGTCACCATTCAGCACGATCTTGACGAACTCGCCGCCAAAGGTGCGGGTCTTGTCGATCTTTTGCTGCGGGGTGGTAACCGGCATGAAGATAGTGCCCGAAACGCCGAAATGGCGGCAGGCAAAGGCCATGCCCTGCGCGTGGTTGCCCGCACTGGCACAGACGAAATGGCGCTGTTCGGGGTTGGCCGTTCGCACCTTGCGCATCGCGTTCCACGCACCGCGCAGTTTATAGCTGCGCACCGGCGACAGGTCTTCGCGTTTCAGCCAGATGTCGGCCTCATAACGCTGCGACAGGAAGTCGTTCCGTTGCAGCGGGGTGCGCGGAAACAGCTCGCGCAGGGCGCGGGTGGTGGCTTTGGCGGCTTGGGCAAATGTGGTCATGGGCCAGACTTGGCCCATGACTGCAAATTTCGCAAGACCAGACCACCCGTCAGACCAGCGGGCGCTTTTCGATGTAATGGCCGTAAAGCGTGGTCAGGATCGACACGCCGACCATGGTCACAAGCCAAGTGACGGCCACATTCCAGAGGATCGACACCACCGGAATGCGGTCAAATATCAGGAACCCCAGCACCGCCAGAACCAGATGCGCCCCCACAGCGATGGCCGACAGCACAAGAATATCTGCCGATGCACCCTTGGTCGCCTCCCACCCCGCCATGAAAGGCAAGCCGCTGCCGACAGCAGAGCCAGGCAGCGCGGTTGTCAGACGGAAAGCGAGATATATCATGGGCAGCTGCACCAGCACCGCCATCAGGATCAGGAATACAACAACGCCCCCGCCAGACAGCAGCGGCGAAAGCAGGCTGCCGATAATCGTTCCCAACACCGCACCCGCAATCACAACAATCAGGCCATAACCCAAGGACCGCCCGAAATAGCCCATCATGCGTTCGCCGTTATAGGGCGGAACAAAGCCCTGCGGCTGTTCGTTCAGCAAGACATATCGATGCCAGGCCACCGCCAGCCACAGGCTGGTCACAACAGCCACAACCATGACAATCAGCATGCCCAGCCCCATGCCGGCACCCATTCCCATGCCGCCACCCGCCATTGCGCCGGGGCCACCCATTCCCATCATCGCACCGCCCATGAACAGCAGCACAACCACCGTCTGGATCAGGATTGGCAGCGCCGAGACCCGCAGCGCGCCGTCCAGATTGCCCGTCACCTGACGGACCGAATGCAAGAACAACTCCAGGCCCTTCATCTTTGCCTCCTTTCTGAAATGCGTTGTGGTCAGGATTGCGGTTTGCGCCCACAAGTCAACCGATGCTTGCGTTGCGCAGGCCTTGTCTGTCCGCCAGCTTGCCCTTGCCGCCGTTTCCCGCTAAGCGCGGGCAAACCGCGATGGAGCGTCTTATGTTCAAGCCGAAGAAAGTCGTTCTGGCCTATTCCGGGGGCCTTGATACCTCGATCATCCTGAAATGGCTGCAAACCGAATACGGCTGTGAGGTCGTGACCTTTACCGCCGATCTGGGTCAGGGCGAAGAGCTGGAGCCTGCGCGCCAGAAGGCGCTGCTGATGGGGATCAAGCCCGAAAACATTCACGTCGTCGATGTGCGTGAAGAATTCGTGCGCGATTTCGTCTTCCCGATGTTCCGCGCCAATGCGCTGTACGAAGGGCTGTACCTGTTGGGCACCTCGATCGCGCGGCCGCTGATCAGCCAGCATCTGGTGCGGATCGCACATGAAACCGGGGCCGATGCGGTGGCGCATGGCGCAACCGGCAAGGGCAACGATCAGGTTCGGTTCGAACTGTCGGCGGCGGCGCTGGACCCGGCCATCAAGGTGATTGCGCCATGGCGGTTGTGGGATCTGACCAGCCGTACCAAGCTGCTGGAATTTGCCGAGGCGAACCAGATTCCGATTGCCAAGGACAAGCGCGGCGAAGCGCCGTTCAGCGTCGATGCCAACCTGCTGCACACCTCTTCCGAGGGCAAAGTGCTGGAAAACCCGGCCGAAGAAGCCCCCGAATTCGTTTATCAGCGTGTGGTTCCGGTGGAACAGGCGCCAGATACGCCGGAGTATGTGGAAATCGGGTTTGAACGCGGCGATGCCGTTTCGATCAATGGCGAGGCTCTTAGCCCCGCCACGATCCTGACCCACCTGAACGAGATCGGCGGCCGGCATGGCGTGGGCTTGCTGGATCTGGTGGAAAACCGCTTTGTCGGCATGAAGTCGCGCGGTCTGTATGAAACCCCCGGCGGCACCATTCTGCTGGAGGCGCACCGTGGCATCGAGCAGATCACACTGGATAGCGGCGCGGGCCATCTGAAAGATTCGATCATGCCGCGCTATGCCGAGCTGATCTATAACGGTTTCTGGTTCTCGCCAGAGCGCGAGGCGTTGCAAGCCCTGATCGACAAGACGCAAGAGCATGTTTCCGGCACCGTCCGCGTCAAGCTCTACAAGGGATCGGCCCGTACAGTCGCACGCTGGTCGGAAGAGTCGCTCTATTCCGAAAAGCACGTCACGTTCGAGGAAGACGCCGGCGCCTATGACCAGAAGGACGCTGAAGGCTTCATCCGCCTGAACGCCCTGCGCCTGAAACTGATCGCCACACGGAATGCGCGCGCTGCCCGTAAAGGGTAAGCCGCACGCCACGAGGGCTGTAGGCAAGAACCGGTCGGGGCGGGCGCCCCTGGCCGGTTCTTCATTCCTTGGGCGCGGTTCTGCCGTATTATTGCCGGAAATAGGGTCAAACTACGGCCAGAAATCAGGTTAACGACCTGACTCTTAGCACCCTGACCACTGTGCCGAAGGAAGTCGCCATGAAAATTCGCAGCGCCCTGACAACGCTTTTTCTCTCCGCCGCATTGATCGGCCCCGGCCCTTCGATCCTTGCGCCCCACGCGCTGCTTGATGCCGCCATTGCGGGGAACGGCAATGGCGGCGGAAATGGAAATGGCGGCGGGAAGGGCAACGGTGGCGGGAACGGAAACGCGGGCGGGAACGCCAACAGCAGCAGCAAAAGCAGCGAATCGTCTTCTGGTGCCGGCAAATCCAACGGGAACGGGGCTGTCGCATCAGAGCTGAAGGGCCTGAACGCCTCGAATGCGAGCGCCACCGCCATGGCAAATGCCGCGCCCAACAGCCAGGTTGGAAAGGTTGCAGCCTACCGTGACGCCGCCTTGGCAACGATTGACGCGCAGACTGCGGCCACTGATGCTGCAACCGACGCCGCAGCAGCCCAAGACGGTGTGACGGCAGCCACAACCTCCGTAGCCGCTGCACAGAAGGCGGTAGATGACGCCATCGCTGCGGGCGCAACGCAGGAAGAAGTTGACGCACTGAATGAAAGCCTGAGCGCGGCGCAGACCGATCTTGCCACCGCGGAACAGGAACTGGCTGATGCGCAGGCCGCAGCGTCAGAGGCTCAGGCTACGGCGGATGCAGCACAGGCGACAGAGGATGCCGCGCTTTCAACAGCCTCTGGCGGGCGCACGCTTTCGGATGCCGCGCTGTCGCAGTTGCGCAGCAATCTGGGGCTGTAAAGGCACCCAAACGGAACGGCAGACGGCTCGCCCCGGGGCGAGCCGTTTTCCATTTTACAGCCTCAGTGCAGCAAGCCTTTCATAATAGGACAGCGCCCGGTCCGACAAAGCCCGATAGGCGTCTGGCAGAGTGGGCAGCGGCCCTTCCGGCTCATCGAACCCGGTAGAGGCGTGAACAGCGTTGTACCAATGCGGTGCCCAGGGACCATCATAAGGCTTGGGCCCGGCTGGCCAGCGCAGCATTCCTTCGGCAAAGGGGATGCCCAGCGCAGCGCACAGCCGCCCCAGCGTTTCGCGCGGGGTGGCACGAATGTCGGCGGAATCGACGACCAAAGGCGCCGCGCCCAGCCGGTCGGCCACCTGATCAAACAACTCTGCCTGCTGCACGAAACCGATGTCGGCCAAGGTCGGGGCCTCGCGTTTCTTCGAATAGCTGGCAATGACGCGCGCGGGGTGGCGGATCAGGAAAACATTGGTCAGGCCCGCCATGAAGCTGCGGTCAAATCCGGCGATCATATGCAGCGTCATGTGCTTTTGGTAGAACAGCGGCTTGCCGTCGGGGATTGCGCCAAGACACGCGTTAGCCACCCGGGCCGGATCGGCAATACCCGCAGAAATCACCTGATCGGCCATTGGATGAGCGATGCCTGTCGCCTTGAGATAAGCCGCATAAAAAGGTTCGTCCCAGACCGCGCAATCACCACGCCCCGCAAAGGAATACATCATCGCGGTCGAAAGATTGCGCGGGCCAGACCACATTGCGATGCGCATGGCTCAGGCTCCTACCAGGGCCTTGTAAAGAATGCGCAGCCGTTCGGTCATCGGCCCCATCTGGCCGGTGCCGATGGTGCGTCCGTCAATCGTGCCCACCGGGGTCTGCGCCCCGAAGGTGCCGGTCAGGAACGCCTCATCCGCAGAATAGGTATCGACCAGACTGAAGTTCCGCTCAAAGACCGGGATGTCATTGACGCGGCACAGGTCAATCACCTTTTGCCGCGTGATGCCGTTCATGCAGTAGTCGCCCGTACTGGTCCAGACTTGACCCTTGCGCACGATAAAGAAGTTGCAGGCATTAGTGGTGTTCACAAAGCCATGCACATCCAGCATCAACGCCTCATCCGCGCCAGCCTTTTGCGCAGCAATACAGGCCAGAATGCAATTCAGCTTGGAATGGCTGTTTAGCTTGGGGTCTTGCGTCATCGGCAATCCGCGCAAATGCGGAACCGTTGCCAGAGTTATCGGCCGCGGGATCCTGGGGCGCGAATGCTCCATGATGATCGCAATGTTCGGCCCCTGCTGCGACAGGCGTGGATGCTGGAACGGCCGCGTTTTAACCCCGCGCGTCACCATCAGGCGGGCGTGGGCGTCGCTGTGCATTCCATTGGCTTTTTGTGTCTCTAACAGGGCATTCGTGACGCTTTCTCGGGTCATCCCGATGTCAAGATCAATGGCTTTTGCGGCGTCAAACAGGCGGTCGATATGCTCCTCCAGAAAGGACCAGCGCCCGTTATAAAGCCGAAGCCCTTCCCACACACCATCCCCCAGCATGAAGCCGGAATCATAAACCGACACCACGGCTTGCGCCTTGGGCACGATCTTGCCATTCACATAGATCAGGATGTCCTCGTTGCGGGCATCTTCTTCGGCCTGATGGGTGGAAACATGGTCTGTCATCGCACTCTCCTTGCCCCGTCACGTCAGGCCACGTCACGCTAGGCCCGCTGGCGACAAAGGCCAAGAGGTCAGGTTTGCCCTCCTTGCGGGAAAGGCGTGGTCGTGTTCTGCTGGCGGCATTTGAAATGCTATATTCCGGGAGGTCGCATGAAACAGAAGATCGTGTTTCCCCGTTTTGATGCCGAGTTGAATACCGACGTCTGCGATGCCTACAACAATGCCGAATTGACGCTGACGGTCCGCATGGGGTTTTCCCAGATCAACCCCGCTGCTGGCGCGGACGAAGGCACCTATCACGACTATGGCAACGCGGCCAAACCGGCGCGCAAGATCATCAAATGGACTCCGGCCACCTGGAAGGCGTGGAAGGACACCTTCTGCTCGTCAGTTCAGGCCTATTGGAGCGACAAGTTCTGGCTGATCAATGACGCGGGCAGCTTTCTTTACACCGCCAAGGATGCGCAGGTTTATGTTCCGAATGTCTGGTGCCGGCTGAAGGTGGTGGGGCAAGAGGGAACGGCCGCCAACAATCACCACAGCATCGATGTGGTGCGCTTGCATCCCAGTGTGAAGTGGTTCGGCTCTCATGAGCATCTTTATGATAGCAAGGACATCAACTCGGTCGAAAAGAACCGCGACAGTCACAACAAGAAGGTGATGCAGCAGGCCCATGTGCATGAGTTCGGCCATATTCTTGGCCTTGGCCATGTCGATATCGGCAAGGCGCATTGCCCGGCCAGTGGCGATACCAATGCAAGCGCCTGTTACGGCGTTTCTGACGTGGACATGAATTCCGTCATGGGATCGGGGATGCAGTTGCGGCTGGAACATTCAGCGCCCTGGCGCGAGGCGGTGCGTGCCTTTTCGGTGGCAGAGGTGTTTTCGGGCGGCGCCTCGCCCACTGACCTTCTGATGCCGTTCGCGCGACTTCTGGTTGGCAGCAACACCTTGTTCGCCGTCTGGCCCGCCAAGATGAAGCGGCATTATCCGCGCACCCCTGCCGAAGCGGCGGCGGGAACCCTGATCACGGCTCCCCCCAAGCGGGGGGCGAAATGAGTCGCGGGACCAGATTATCGCTTGCCGCCGTCTTGGCGGTTGTTTGCGCAACTGCGGTGGTTGCCCTGCTGTCGGCGGGCGGCGCCAGCGCCGGAAAAGTCAAAACGGAGGAGTGCAGAATGGACGCGGTAAGCCAGTCGATCTGTATCTACAGGCTGATTCTTGACGATATTGACGCCAAAGTAACCATGCGAGGCGGTGGCGGCCTTACGGCAATCACCCAGACCACCGATGACATCTTCGAGGCCCGTATCGCACAAGAGGGCCACGAGGATATCCGCACCTATCAGATCGAACTGTCCGAGAGCGGCGCGCCAAAAATCCTGTCCGTCAAGGAAAGCACCAAAAGCTACTGACCCGGCGGACGGGCCGCCGAGTCAAGCGGAAGGTCAGCCGACCTTGCAGGCCGCCATGACCGCCATGTTCAGGATGTCATTGGCGGTTGAGTTGGCGGAGCAGATCTGGATGGGCTTGGTCGCGCCGGTCAGAATAGGGCCGATCACGGTCGCACCCGCCATTTCCTGCATCAGCTTGACCGAGATCGACGCCGAGTGCCGCGCCGGAACCACCAGAATGTTTGCGGGGCCGGACAGGCGGCAGAACGGGTAATGCGCCATCACCTCGGGGTTGAGGGCAACATCTACCGTCATCTCGCCATCATATTCAAAATCGACCCGGCGCTGATCCAGAATCTGCGGCGCACGGTGCATTTTGGTCGCCCGCTCACTGACCGGATAGCCAAAGGTCGAAAAGCTGACGAAGGCCACGCGCGGCTCCAGCCCCAGATTGCGGGCGACCTTGGCGGCGCGGGTGGCGATGGTGGCCAGATCTTCCTCTTCTGGCCATTCATGCACCAACGTGTCGCCGATCAGTACGATGCGGCCCTTGTGCAACAGCGCGGTAACGCCAACGGCACCATCCGCCGCCGTCGCATCAAAGACATGGTTGATCAGCGACAGCACATGCGCCGATTTGCGCGTGGCCCCGGTGACCAGCCCATCGCCATGGCCATGCGCCAGCATTAGCGCCGAAAACACATGCCGGTCGCGCGCGGCAAGGCGGTGAACGTCTTGCCGGTCGAACCCCTGCCGTTGCAGGCGCTGATAAAGGAAGTCCTTGTATTGATCGAGATGGCGGTTGTTGCCGGCGTTGACGATCTCCAACTCGCGCACGGCATCGCCAAGGCCCGTTGCCTCCAGCTTTTCGCGCACATCCTGTTCGCGACCCACAACCATGGCGCGGCCAAGGCCTGCGCGCTGATAGGCCACCGCAGCACGCAGAACGCGCGGATCGTCGCCTTCGGCAAAGATCATGCGGGCCTGCGCCTGACGCGCGCGCGCGTGGATGCCTTGCAGGATGCTGGCCGTCGGGTCCATGCGCTGTTTCAGGTGCAGTTCATAGGACTTCAGGTCCACAATTGGGCGGCGGGCAACGCCGGTATCCATGCCCGCCTTGGCCACTGCGGGCGGGATGACGTGGATAAGCCGGGGGTCGAACGGCGTCGGAATGATGTAATCCCGCCCAAACGACAGCTTGCGACCATAGGCCATCGCAACCTCATCCGGCACATCTTCGCGGGCCAGTTTGGCCAGAGCCTGAGCGCAGGCAATCTTCATCTCGTCATTGATCGCGCGGGCGTGGATATCCAGCGCGCCGCGGAACAGATAGGGAAAACCCAGAACGTTATTGACCTGATTGGGATAATCGCTGCGCCCGGTCGCCACGATGGCATCGGGGCGGATGGCATGCGCCTCTTCCGGGGTAATTTCGGGATCGGGGTTGGCCATGGCAAAGATGACGGGGTTTTCCGCCATGGATGCCACCATTTCTGACGTGACCGCGCCCTTGGCCGAAACGCCAAGGAACACGTCGGCGTCCACCATCGCCTCTTCCAGCGTGCGGGCGGGCGTGTTGGCGGCATGGGCCGATTTCCACTGGTTCATGCCCTCGGTACGGCCTTGCCAGATGACACCCTTGGTGTCGCACATGATGCAATTGTCATGCTTTGCGCCCATGGATTTCAGCAGCTCCAGACAGGCGATTCCGGCGGCCCCTGCCCCGTTGAGGACGATCTTTACCTCACCGATCTTCTTGCCCGACAGTTCCAGCGCGTTGATCATCCCGGCAGCACAGATCACGGCGGTGCCGTGCTGGTCATCGTGAAACACCGGTATGTCGCAGATTTCCTTCAGCCGCTGCTCGATGATGAAGCATTCCGGCGCCTTGATATCTTCAAGATTGATGCCGCCAAAGGTGGGCGACATCAGATGGACAGCCTTGATAATCTCTTCCGGGTCTTCGGTCGCCAGCTCAATGTCGATCGCGTTCACATCGGCGAAGCGCTTGAACAGAACCGCCTTGCCCTCCATCACCGGCTTTGACGCCAAGGCCCCCAGATTGCCCAACCCCAGAATGGCGGTGCCGTTCGAGATGACGGCCACCATGTTTCCCTTGACGGTATAGTCATAGGCTGTCTCTGGCCGCTCGGCGATGGCCAGAACAGGAACCGCCACGCCAGGGCTGTAGGCCAGCGACAGGTCGCGCTGGGTGGCCATGGGTTTGGATGCCACGATGTCATATTTGCCGGGGCGCGGATCAAGGTGATAGGCCAGCGCCTCTTCCGGCGTGACGCGGTTCTTGTTTGACATTTTATTGCTCTCAATGGGCCGAAATCTTTCATATCGTTACGCGAAGGCTTGCGCAACCCGATCTGGGCGCTTGCGGGCGAAGCGGTAGGAGCATTGCTTTTGATAGTGATATAGCAGCGCTTATCCACAACAAGTTGTGGATCGCGGGGCGGGCAAGCCCCACAGCACTTTCCCTTGCATGGCTGCTTCGCTAGGATTTTGGCGCGAAGAGGGAGACAGGTGTGGCAACGGACGACACCAGCGTAACGCCGATGATGGCGCAGTATCTGGAGATCAGGGCCCAGAATCCGGGGTCGCTGCTGTTCTATCGGATGGGCGACTTTTACGAGATGTTCTTTGACGATGCGGTGGCCGCCGCCGAAGCGCTGGACATCGCGCTGACCAAGCGCGGCTTTCATCTGGGAGAGCCGATCCCGATGTGCGGCGTGCCAGTTCATGCCGCCGAGGGTTATCTGCTGGCGCTGATCCGCAAAGGGTTTCGCGTGGCGATTGCCGAGCAGCTTGAGGACCCCGCAGAGGCAAAAAAGCGCGGCGCGAAATCGGTGGTGCGGCGTGATGTGGTGCGCCTGGTCACGCCCGGCACGCTGACCGAAGATTCGCTGCTGGAAGCACGGCGACACAACTATCTGGCGGCCTTTGCCGAGGTGCGCGACACCAGCGCGCTGGCCTGGGCCGATATTTCGACCGGCGAGTTTCGGGTGATGCTGTGCCCCCCGGTAAGGTTGGCACCCGAGCTGGCCCGGCTGGCACCGAGAGAGGTTTTGATCAGCGAGGCACGCGAACAGGATTGGACCGGGCTGGTCACCGAAATCAATGCGGCGATGACGCCGCTGGCACGCGGCAGTTTTGATAGCCAAAGTGCGGAAAAGCGGCTTTGCGCATTGTTCGGCGTCGCCTCGCTGGAGGCGTTTGGTGTTTTTGACCGGGCCGAAGTGTCGGCAATGGGCGCTTTGGTTGAATATCTGGACCTGACGCAGCGCGGTAAGCTGCCGCTGTTGCGCCCGCCGGTGCGCGAAACCCTTGGCGGGGCGATGCAGATCGACGCCGCAACCCGGCGGAATCTGGAGCTGACACAGGCGCTGTCGGGCGGGCGCGAGGGATCGCTTTTGGCGGCGGTGGACCGCACGGTCACGGCGGCGGGCGCGCGGCTGCTGGAGCGGCGCATCTCTGCGCCATCGCAGGATCTGGCGGTGATCCATTCGCGGCTGGAGGCCGTTGGATTTCTGCTGGAAAATGCGCGGCTGCGAGAGGGTCTGCGCGCCGCCCTGCGGCAAGTGCCGGATATGGATCGTGCGCTGTCACGGCTGGCGCTGGACCGGGGCGGGCCGCGCGATTTGGCGGCGATCCGCGCGGGACTGACCGAAGCAGAGCGGATTTCAGCACTGCTGTCCGGCGTGCCTGCGCTGTTGGCAGAGGCGGGCAACAGCCTGACCGGGCACCGCCCGCTGGTTGATCTGCTGGACATCGCGCTGGTGGCCGAGCCGCCCTTGCTGGCGCGGGACGGCGGCTTCATTGCCAGCGCATATGATGGGGATCTGGATGAAACCCGGGCTCTGCGCGATGAGGGTCGCGGGGTGATTGGCAGGATGCAGGCGGAATATATCGCCCTTAGCGGGGTGCCGAGCCTGAAGATCAAGCACAACAACGTGCTGGGCTATTTCATCGAAACAACGACAACACATGCCGAAAAGATGTTTTCGGATCCGCTGAACCAGACCTTCATCCACCGGCAGACAACGGCCAATCAGGTGCGGTTTACCACCCTGCCTTTGAACGAGATGGAAACCCGCATATTGAACGCGGGAAACCATGCGCTGGAGATTGAAAAGCGGCACTATGAGGCGCTTAGAGCCGCAATACTGGATCAAGCGGCGATGATCGGCGCAGCCGCGCGCGGTTTGGCAGAACTGGATTTGGCGGCGGCTTTCGCGGATCTGGCACTGGCCGAGGACTGGTGCGCGCCTGAGGTGGACGGAAGCCGCGCCTTTGAGGTAGAGGGCGGACGGCATCCTGTTGTGGAACGCGCGCTGCGCCGCGTAGGGGGCGGACCGTTCGTTGCCAATGATTGTGGACTGACGAGCGGCGACACCCCAGCGATCTGGCTGCTGACCGGGCCGAACATGGCCGGTAAATCCACTTTTCTGCGCCAGAATGCGCTGATTGCCCTTTTGGCACAGGCGGGAAGCTATGTTCCGGCACGCAAGGCACGGATCGGGCTGGTCAGCCAGTTGTTCAGCCGGGTTGGGGCCAGCGATGATCTCGCGCGCGGCCGATCCACCTTCATGGTCGAAATGGTCGAGACGGCGGCAATTCTTAATCAGGCCGATGACAGGGCTCTGGTTATTCTGGACGAGATTGGCCGGGGAACCGCAACCTATGACGGGCTGTCGATTGCCTGGGCGGTGCTGGAGCATCTGCACGAAGCCAACCGTTGCCGCGCGCTTTTCGCTACCCATTACCATGAGATGACGGCACTGGCAGGAAAATTGCCGGGCGTCGCCAATGCCACGGTCAGCGTGAAAGAATGGGAAGGCGAGGTGATCTTTCTGCATGAGGTGCGCAAAGGCGCGGCAGACCGCAGCTATGGCGTGCAGGTGGCGCGTCTGGCCGGACTGCCGCCCGCGGTGATCGAACGGGCCAAGGTGGTGCTGGAGGCGCTGGAAAAAGGAGAGCGCGAGGGCGGCGCGCAAAAAGCGGTGATCGACGATCTGCCGCTGTTCCGGGTTGCCCCCGCCGCGCCGGTGGCGCGCGCCGTCGCAAAGGAATCGGTCGTTGAGCAGCGCCTGAAGGCGGTTCACCCCGATGAGATGACGGCGCGGGAAGCGTTGCAGGTTCTTTATGAGCTGAAGGATTTGCTGAAATAGAAAGGTGCGCGCAAAGCACGCACCTCACCGGGCCTATGGCCGATTGTTGGGCTTAGCCGGGGGTAGAGGATACCCCTACCTGCGCGGGGCGCAGCAGCCGATCATGCAGCAAGAAGCCCTGCGTCATTACCTGTATGATCTGGCCCGCCTTGGTGCCGGGGACCGGGGCCTCGAACATGGCCTGGTGCATCTGCGGATCGAACTGGTCGCCCGCGGCTGGGGAAATGGGGGTGACGCCGTGTTTGGTCATCACATTGGTCAGCTCTCGCAGCGTCAGCTCGACCCCTTCAATCAGGGCTGAGGCCTGCGTGCGGGTTTCATCCGAGGCCGCATCCAGCGCACGGGTCAGATTGTCGTAAACCGGCAGCAAATCTCGGGCGAGACGGGTTGAGCCGTATTGCTCTGCCTCGCGGCGGTCGCGGTCAGCGCGTTTGCGCGAGTTTTCAGCATCGGCCAGTGCGCGCATGAAGCGGTCACGCAGTTCATCGCGTTCGGCGCGCAGTGCATCCAGCTCATCTGCCGCGAGAAAGTCCTCGGAGGCGTCCGGCGAAATCGATTCGGTGGCCGGGTTGTCCTGTGCCATTGCAGTCTTCCTTGTCTTTCCGTTGTCCCTAGCCCCCGCCACGTTCGGACAAGAGCCTGCCGACCATTTGGGCGGTGTAATCGACGATCGGAACAATGCGCCCGTAGTTGAGCCGCGTTGGTCCGATCACCCCCACCGCGCCGATGATCTTACGGTCAGCGTTCATATAGGGAGAGACCACCAGAGAGGAACCCGAAAGTGAGAAGAGTTTGTTCTCAGACCCAATAAAAATGCGCACGCCCTCGCCGGATTCGGCAAGTTCCAGAAAATCAGCGATGTCGCGCTTGCGTTCAAGGTCATCGAACAGGGTGCGTATCCGGTCGAGGTCCTGGGTTTCGGTCGCTTCCAGCAGGTTTGCGCGACCGCGCACGATCAGGCGCTCGGCCTGTTCGCCGTCATTTTGCCAGACAGCGAAACCTGATTCCACCAATGCGCGCGCCAGAGAGTCGATCTCTTGCCGCCGCTGGGCGATCTGGATCGATACGGTGCGGCGCAGTTCTGACAGGGTACGGCCTTCGGCAAGCGCATTGAGAAAGTTTGCAGCCTCGCGCATGGAGGCCGGGGTTTGACCTGCGGGTGGGGTGAACAGGCGGTTTTCAACCTGACCGTTGGCAAAAACCAGAACGACCAGAACCCGGTCGGGCGACAGCGAGACAAATTCAATGTGGCGGATTGGCGCCTCTTGTTTCGGCGCAAGCACGACCGAAGCGCCGCGGGTGATGCCGGACAGGGTGGCTCCTATCTGGTCAAGCAGGGTTGTGACGTCCTGATCGCCGGCGGCAAGGGCGGCATCCATCACGTCGCGGTCTTCGGCGGCGACCGATCCCACCTCCAGCAGCCCATCGACGAAAAGGCGCAGGCCAAGCTGAGTGGGGATACGTCCTGCGGAAACATGCGGGCTGCCGAGCAGGCCCAAAAGCTCTAGATCCTGCATGACATTGCGGATGGTTGCAGCCGACAGGCGCTCTGTCATCGATCTGGTCAGGGTGCGAGAGCCAACCGGATCACCGGATGCCAGATATCCCTCGACCACGCGACGAAAAACCTCGCGTGAGCGGTTGTTCAGTTCCAAAAGCAGTTTCGTGCCGTCTGTCATGCCGGTGTTCCGATCCGCCCGATATTAGGAACGCAATGCGGTCAGCGTCAATGTGGGTTGCGTCGGAGCCGCTCGAAGGACTAATTGGCGATAAAACAGGAGGATCAACATGCGACCGTCTGGCCGGGCCCTTGATGAACTGCGCCCCGTATCGATCGAGGTTGGCGTGACTCGACACGCCGAGGGATCATGCCTGATCCGCATGGGTGATACCCATGTTCTTTGCACGGCAACGATTGAAGACAAGCCGCCGCCGTTTCTGAAGAATACCGGGCTGGGCTGGGTCACGGCCGAGTATGGCATGTTGCCCCGCGCGACCAATACCAGGATGCGCCGCGAGGCTGCTGCGGGCAAGCAATCGGGCAGGACACAAGAGATTCAGCGCCTGATCGGCCGCGCCTTGCGGGCCGGGGTTGATCGGAGCGCCTTGGGTGAACGGCAGATCGTGATCGACTGCGACGTTATCCAGGCGGATGGCGGTACACGCTGTGCCTCTATTACCGGGGGGTGGGTTGCACTGCGGCTGGCTGTGAATCGCCTTTTGAAGGCCGGTTCGATCACGAGCGATCCGATTTTGGACCATGTTTGCGCCGTGTCGTGCGGAATCTATGCCGGACAGCCAGTGGCGGACTTGGATTACGCTGAGGATTCTGTTGCCGGCACGGATGGAAACTTTGTCCTTACCGGGCGCGGCCGGTTGATCGAGGTGCAGATGTCCGCCGAGGGCGCGACATTCTCTCGCGATGAAATGTCCGCGCTTCTGGATTTGTCGGACGCAGCGGCCAAGACGCTTTTGGCGGCACAGGCGGAGGCCGTGGGGAGTTGAGCCGGAAGTTCGCTGGAAGCTCTTTGGTTATTGCCACCCACAATCGCGGCAAACTTGAAGAGATGCAGGCCCTGTTTGCGCCCTATGGCGTCAAGGTGGTTTCTGCTGCCGAACTTGGCTTGGCGGAGCCAGAGGAAACCGAGAGCACCTTTGTTGGGAATGCCAGGATCAAGGCTCGCGCTGCGGTTCTGGCTACTGGAATGCCGGCTTTGGCGGACGATTCAGGGATAACCATCGACGCACTTGATGGCGCGCCCGGAGTCTATACGGCGGATTGGGCGCAGACGCCAAATGGACGAGATTTCCACAAGGCGATGGTGGAGACTTGGGCCAAGTTGGAGGCGGTTGGGGCCCCAACTCCTCGCAAGGCACAGTTCAGATGTACGCTTGTTCTGGCGTGGCCGGATGGGGATGAACGTATCTTTGAAGGGGATGTATCCGGGCAGATTGTTTGGCCGATGCGCGGCGCTGAAGGGCATGGATATGACCCCATCTTTCAGCCTGACGGATATGATATTACATTCGGCGAAATGGTCGGCGCAGAGAAAAACCGCATAAGCCATCGGTCAGATGCATTCCGAAAGTTGATAGTGGAATGTTTCACGTGAAACACTCTGTTGTGTGGAGACCGCCCGGCGCAGATGAGGGGCGCTTGTGTCTGTCTATCGCGCCGATCCTGCCCGCTGGCATCGGCGTTATGGGTGCAAGCTGATGGAAGATTGGAGGCACGGCGGATTTGGCCTGTATATCCACTGGCCGTTTTGCCAATCCAAATGCCCATACTGCGACTTCAACAGCCATGTTGCATCAAGCGTCGATCAAGACAAATGGCTGACGGCCTACTTGCGAGAGATCGACCGGCTGGCCGCTGAAACCAAGGGGCGCGTGCTGTCGTCGGTATTCTTTGGCGGTGGCACGCCCTCACTGATGAACCCCGAAGTCGTTTCGGGTGTCATCGACCATGTTCGCAGGTCATGGCCAATGACCAATTCCGCCGAAATCACCCTAGAGGCGAACCCAGGTTCGGTCGAGGCTGGACGATTTTCGGCCTACCGTCAGGCCGGAGTTAACCGCATTTCAATGGGGATTCAGGCCCTGAATGACGAGGCCCTACGCAAACTGGGACGATTGCATACTGCCCCTGAGGCGCTGAAGGCTTTCGGAATCGCGCGCGACCTGTTTGACAGGGTCAGCTTTGATCTCATTTACGCCCGGCAAGAACAAACGGTACAGGACTGGCGGGCAGAGCTGAGGCTCGCTCTGTCCTATGCCATTGATCATCTCTCTCTCTATCAACTGACGATCGAAGAGGGCACGCCCTTTGCTGCCCGGCTGTTAAAAGGCGGGCTGACCGGCCTCCCAGACGAGGATCGCGCGGTCGCTCTTTTTGAGGCGACACAGGAAATATGCGACGCGGCAGGCCTGCCATCCTATGAGGTTTCGAACCATGCCAGACCGGGCGCTGAATCGCAACACAACCTGATTTACTGGCGTGGCGGGGATTATGTCGGTATTGGCCCCGGTGCGCATGGAAGGTTGACGCTTGATGGTGTGCGCGTAGCGACCGAATGTCCTCGCGCACCCGATACTTGGCTGAACTCTCGCACTCCTGAACTACCAAGAATGACGCTCTCCGCCCTCGAACACGCCGAAGAATATGTTCTTATGTCGCTCCGGCTGAGCGAAGGCCTGGAGATGGACCGACTTATAAATATCCGAGGAAAGGCGCCCAATTATTCTGTGCTGAACGAGTTGAAGGACCAGGGCCTGCTGCTTATTGAAAACGGCCGACTCACTGCGACCCCTCGAGGAAGAATGCTGCTGAACGCTGTTATAGAAAAAGTCGCAGTCAGCTTGGCCTGATACAGCGTTAACTTCTCATGTCACGCGATACGGAAGAAAGCACGCGACAAAGCAGATCAAGATCATCAAGGCTATAGTATGTGATCGTCAGCCGCCCCCTATCACCTCCAGCTTCGTGGGCTATCGACACCGGCATACCCAAACCAGCCGCAAGATCCGCTTCAATCGCCTTGGTATCAGCATCCTTTTCGCCCGACCCAGAGGCGCGGCGCCGCGATGCGGGTGACACGGTTGATCTGCGGACGAGATCTTCCGTAGCGCGAACCGAAAGACCCTTGCCAACGATTTTGGCAGCCAACGCAACAGAATCCGGCACAGAGATCAGCGCCCGCGCATGCCCTGCCGTCAGCGTTCCCGCCGCGATCATGTTCTGTATCTCTTGCGGCAAGGTCAGGAGCCGCAAAGTATTGGCGATGTGACTACGGCTCCTGGACAAGGCTTCGGCAATCTTCTCTTGGGTGTGACCAAAGCGATCCATAAGCTGTCGATAGGCCAATGCCTCTTCCAGCGGGCTAAGGTCTGCTCGCTGGACGTTTTCGATAATCGCGACCTCAAGCACTTCAGTATCACTGAATTGCCGAACCAGAACAGGCACTTCGTGAAGTTGCGCAATCTGGGACGCTCGCCAGCGACGCTCGCCAGCGACAATTTCGTAAACCCCCACATCGCCCGTCGGCCGGACGATCAGCGGTTGAATTACGCCTTTCTGTCGGATCGATTCAGCCAGCTCTTGCAGGGCAGCAGCATCAAAATGACGGCGCGGCTGGTCCGGATTCGCAATCAGACGCTCGATTGGAACCAGCAGATCAGCACTCGCAACCACTCCGGCTTGACCGTGCGAGTGATCAAGATTTACGTCAGCCATAAGTGCGCTCAGACCCCGACCGAGCCCGCGCCGTTCAATCTTCTTTTCCATATTCAGACCTCCGCGAGCGTATCCCGTCGAAGGGGATGCCTTGTCAGCAGCTCTTTGGCCAAGGCTTTATAAGCCTCCGAGCCGCGTGACAACGGGTCATAGTCAAGAACCGAGACTGCATAGGATGGTGCTTCACTCAGCCTTACGTTTCGGGGAATGACAGTCTTGAAGACAAGGTCCCCAAGCGTGCGGCGAGCATCCGTTTCGACCTGCTGCGACAGCCTGTTGCGAGAATCCGCCATCGTCAACAGAACGCCCTCGATCCGAAGTGCCGGATTGGCACCCTGCCTGACCTCCCGAATCGTGAGCATAAGCTGAGAGAGCCCTTCGAGAGCAAAAAACTCGGTTTGCAGCGGCACCAAAACTGCATCGGACGCAGCAAGCGCATTCACGGTCAACAAGCTTAGCGAAGGCGGGCAATCAATCAAAATGAAGTCCAGCCGCAACGCATCAACGGATGGCCCGCGCAGCGCATCCTGTAGCAGAAAAATGCGTTTCTCATTTGAGACCAGCTCCATGTCAGCAGAAGCAAGGTCGGAATTTGCCGGACAGATCAACAACCCATCGGTAGAGGTCTTCTGAACGACGTCAGAGACCGGAACCTCTTCGATAAGGAGATCGTAACTCGTCAGCTTACGGTCCGAAACGGCAACGCCCAAACCGGTCGAGGCATTGCCTTGCGGGTCCAGATCAACCAACAGCACCCTGGCGCCTTCTGCCACAAGAGCAGCGGCCAAATTGATCGCTGTCGTCGTCTTGCCAACGCCACCCTTCTGATTTGCGATGGCGATACTTCTGACTTTTCGCGGAAGGATTGTATCAGACATGATGGACTTCCGTAATTCTCAGCAAAGATGCGGCCGGGTTGGTAACGCTCGATGTCTGTTTAAGAGTAAACTGCCAATCCCGCCGCGCCGTCAAAATCTCTTCTTCGGCCCGCTCTCCCTTGGGAAAGATCAATACCGCGTCATCCGCAGAAACTCTCTTTCCAAGCATCAACAGCGTCGACAAAGGCGCAAGGGCGCGCGCAGACACAACATCGGCCTGAAGATCCGCTACATCCTCGATTCGCGCAGCACGAACCTCGCAGTTCAGAGACAGAGCGTTCGACGCCTGAACAAGAAACGCGGCCTTGCGCCTGTCTGATTCGATCAAAACAACGCGCATATCGGAGCGGAGGTATTTCGCCAGTATTGCGACGACCAAGCCAGGTAGCCCACCGCCACTGCCGATATCCACCCAAAGCTTTGCCGTATCGGGTGAAATCGGCCAAATCTGAACAGAATCAAGGATATGCCTATTCCAGATTTCACCTTCAGAGGCCTTGGAAATCAGATTGATGTGCTGATTCCATTTCAGCATCATCTGCGCGAACCGCCGCAAATCCTGCTCTGCCTCTGGCGAAAGTATCGCTCCTGCCGCGGCGTTCAGATCGCTCATGACGCAAGCATGCCCCTGCTGAGCTTTCGCAAATGCGCCAAGATCAGAGTCAATGCTGCGGGGGTCATTCCCTCAATCCTTCCAGCCTCGGCAATGCTGCCGGGCCGAAGACGATGCAGTTTGGCTGCAAGTTCGTTCGATAAACCGGGAAGCCCCTGATAGATGAAACTGTGCGGTATGACCGTCTGCTCTTCCCGCTTCAGCTCCGATATTTCGATCAGTTGGCGATCAACATATTGAGCGTATAGCGCGTCTTTCATCACCTGATCGCGAATGTCAGCGTCGAATGACAAGAACTCCGGCGCCATAAGCCCTACTTGCGCCTCTGTGACGTTCGGAAAGGCCATCACCTCAAGCGGCGTCCTGCGGATACCATCCAGACTGACAGAAACACCGAAACTCGCCATCTGCTTCGGACTAAGCGCCTCTGCGGAAACGGTCGCCTTGGCCTTGTAAAGCTTGTCTAGCCGATCCTCAAACACGATTCGCCGCCGTTCCCCGACGATACCCAGCGCCATTCCCATGGGGGTAAGCCTTTGATCAGCATTGTCGGCCCGCAGCAGCAAACGATACTCTGCCCGCGACGTAAACATCCGATATGGCTCAGTCACGCCCCGTGACACCAGATCGTCGATCATAACACCGATATAGCTGTCATTCCGACTGAAATTGATCGGCGGCAAGCCCTGTGCGGCCCTTGCCGCCCCAAGGCCGGCCACCAAGCCCTGCGCCGCCGCTTCTTCATAACCCGTCGTTCCGTTTATTTGCCCGGCAAGGTAGAGACCAGAGACATCACGCGACTGCAAAGTCCTGTCCAGCTCTCTCGGGTCAAAATAGTCATACTCGATTGCATAGCCAGGCTGGGTAATCACCACCGCTTCAAGCCCGCGAATAGACCTAACATACGCCTCCTGCACCTCTTCCGGCAAGGAAGTGGAGATTCCGTTCGGGTAAACGGTATCATCATCCAGCCCCTCGGGCTCCAGAAAAACCTGATGCGACGACTTATCAGAAAACCTGACAACTTTGTCTTCGATTGATGGGCAATAGCGCGGGCCAATGCCTTCGATATGCCCACCATACATTGCAGATCGATGCAGATTATTCCTGATTATATCGTGGGTTACCTCATTGGTATGTGTCACTCCGCAAGAAATCTGCCGGACAAACGGCTGTTTGTGCAAAAATGAAAAAAGCGAGGGCTGATCATCCCCCTGCTGCTCATCCAAAGTATCCCAGCGAATTGTTCTGCCATCCAAACGTGGGGGCGTGCCAGTCTTCAGCCGTCCCCTTCGGGGCATCATCTCCGAGAGCTGCTGCGCCAGTAGCACCGAAGGCCGATCACCCACCCGACCACCCGGCCGCTGTTGATCGCCAACATGGATAATTCCATTAAGAAATGTTCCCGCCGTCAACACAACCGCCCTTGCGCCGATGTTGGTTCCGTCTGACATGGTGACCCCAACGCATGTGCCGTGTTCTAGGATCAGCGCAGCCACTTCACCCTCGACAATTGACAAAAACCGCTGTTCGGCAAGCAGGTCGTGAATCGCTTTACGATATAGTTTCCTGTCTGCCTGCACCCGTGGACCTTGCACGGCGGGCCCCTTACGCCTGTTCAGGAGTCGAAATTGAATGCCGGCACGATCAGCGGCAACGCCCATAATGCCATCAAAAGCATCGATTTCGCGAACCAGATGGCCCTTACCTAAGCCTCCGATCGCCGGATTACACGACATTGCACCGATCGCTTCGGACCTTAGTGTCAACAGTGCAGTCCGCGCGCCAGCCCTGCTTGCCGCAGCGGCAGCTTCGGTCCCGGCATGCCCGCCGCCGACCACGAGTACATCGAAATGTTTCACGTGAAACACTCCTACTTTCCTATGCAAAAGCTGGCGAATATTTCGCCAAGCAACGCTTCCGTGCCAATCCTTCCGACCAGCAACTCCATAAACCGAATGGTAGCCCGCAACTCCAAAGCAACCAACTCAGCCCCCGATCCAGAAATCATCAGTCGCTCGGCATTCACAAGGCTGCCCAGAGCATTTCCTACGGCGTTACGCTGTCGTTCGCGAATCAGCAAGCCCGAGTCGGGTACACGATGCGACAAGCGTTGCTGGATCAGGTCAACAAGTTCGGCCAATCCCTGGCCCGTAACCCCGGACACACCCTCTCCGATTATGTCTGCCTTGCCCAAAATTGCGATGTCGCCATCTTGCAGCTCAAGACTTGGTTTCTCATCTGGGGTTGTCAGCAAAAAGACCCGAAGGTCAGCCGCCATCGCACGCTCGATCGCACGCGCAACCCCGATATGCTCAATCGCATCAGATGTTTCCCGCAAACCCGCCGTATCCAGAAGCGTTACCGGCAAACCACCAAGGTCCATCCTGACCTCAATGATATCACGGGTTGTTCCGGCAATTTCAGAGGTGATCGCCACATCCCTTTTCGCTAACGCATTGAGAAGAGTAGATTTTCCTGCATTCGGCGCACCGACGATAGCCACCTCGAAACCAACCCGGATGCGTTCTGCCTGCCTGGAAGACTCAAGCTCTGATCTTAAACTTTCCGCGAGTTGCAAAATGATGCCCAAAACTTCAGGTGTAACATCCAAAGGAACATCTTCGTCAGCGAAATCAATTGTCGCCTCAATCAGGGCTGCCGCGCGCAACAAGCCCTGCCGCCAAACCTCAACACGGCGCCCAAGATGCCCATCCAGCACCCGCAAGGCCTGACGCCGCTGAGATTCGGTCTCCGCATCTATCAAATCGGCCAGCCCTTCGACCTGAGCCAGATCAAGACAGCCATTCTCCAATGCCCGCCGCGTGAACTCTCCAGGCTCCGCCAGACGAAGACCTTCGAAAAGCCCGAGTATCTGCAGCAGCTTCTGGACGGTCGCCATACTGCCATGGACCTGAATCTCGGCGCTTTCCTCACCGGTAAAGCTGTGTCCAGACTCAAACAGAAGAACCAGCGCCGTATCAATGGCTTCACCCTGCCAAGTCAGATTCCGCAGCGAAGCACGCCGCGCGGGTGGCAGACCACCGCAGAGTTCAGCCAGAACAGACCACGTCCCCTCACCCGACAACCGGATAACCGCTACACCGGCCTTGCCGCGCGCCGAGGCTAGCGCAAATATTCTGTCCACGATTTCCCCGCGACCAACGTCATGCGTTCATGGAATCGAAGAACTCAGAGTTTGACTTGGTCTGTTTCAACTTACCCAACAGGAATTCGATCGCATCCGTCGTCCCCATCGGGTTAAGGATTCGCCGCAGAACATAGGTCTTTTGCAGATCGATCTTGTCCACCAGCAGATCTTCCTTCCGCGTGCCAGACTTGAGGATATCAATCGCCGGGAACACACGCTTGTCTGCAACCTTGCGGTCCAGCACGATCTCGCTGTTGCCGGTGCCTTTGAATTCTTCGAAGATCACTTCGTCCATCCGGCTGCCGGTGTCGATCAGCGCAGTCGCAATGATCGTAAGACTGCCACCCTCTTCAATATTCCGCGCCGCCCCAAAGAACCGCTTCGGCCGTTGCAACGCATTGGCATCCACGCCGCCGGTCAGAACCTTGCCCGACGAAGGGACAACAGTGTTGAAGGCACGCCCCAGACGCGTGATCGAATCGAGCAAAATCACAACGTCACGCTTGTGTTCTACCAGACGTTTCGCCTTCTCGATCACCATCTCCGCCACAGCAACGTGCCGCGTTGCCGGTTCGTCAAAGGTCGAGGAAACAACCTCCCCCTTAACGCTGCGCTGCATGTCTGTCACTTCTTCGGGCCGCTCGTCGATCAGCAGAACGATCAGATAACATTCCGGATGATTGATAGCTATGGAATGCGCGATGTTCTGCAACAGCACCGTCTTACCCGTCCGCGGTGGCGCCACGATCAACGCACGCTGGCCTTTCCCGATCGGGCAAACCAGATCAATAATCCGGGCAGAGCGATCCTTGATCGTCGGATCTTCAATTTCCATCTTCAGCCGCTCATCGGGGTAAAGCGGCGTCAAGTTGTCGAAATGAACCTTGTGGCGCACCCGCTCAGGGTCATCAAAGTTGATCCGCGTCGCCTTGATCAGGCTGAAGTACCGCTCATTCTCACGAGGAGCCTGAATGACACCCTCGATCGTATCGCCGGTCCGCAAGCTGAACTGGCGGATCATCTCGGGGCCAACATAAATGTCGTCGGGACCGGGCAGATAATTTGCCGACGGGCTGCGAAGGAAGCCAAAGCCATCCTGCACCACTTCCAGCACACCATCGCCACCGATCTCCCAGCCCTCTTCGGCATGCTCCTTCAAGATCGAGAACATCATCTCGCCCTTCCGCATGGAAGGCGCATTTTCGATCTCCCATTCCTCTGCCATCGACAAAAGTTCTGCCGGTGTCTTGGCCTTGAGGTCTGCGAGATTAAGATGTTCGATGGTCATGCCATGGCCCTTTCGCACGAAGCGTGCACTAGGTCTGATGTCTGGGAGATATATGAGCCGGACGGCCTGACGCAGCAGGTAAGACCGACGTACCACAAAGTCAACGCCGATCAGAACTTCACGATCACCGAAATGACGATAATGACCATAAGAAGCGTTGGAACTTCATTCATTATTCGATAGGTTCTGCCATTCAACCTGTTGGTTCCAAAAGAAAAATCTTTCCTCCTCCAACCCAACCAGTGGTGAAACCAGGTCATCCCCAGAACAGCCGCCGCTTTGGTCCAAGGCCAGACCATAGACCAGTCAACCGTTCCTGGTGTGAAAACAAGGCATAGTCCGAAAATCCAGGTCGCTATACTCGCCGGGCCCATGATGCCGCGCAGAAGCCGTCGTTCCATTGTCTGGAACATCAGATCGGTATCGGACTCGGCGACAACCTTCTCGGCATGATAAACGAATAGCCGTGGCAGGTAAAACAACCCGGCCATCCAAGAGATGACCGAGACGATGTGGCACGCCTTGATCCAGAAATACCAGTCTAGCAGAAAGTCATACATGCCTAACCTCTTGGTCCCTCTTTCTATATAAAGAAGAGTAAGAAAGGAATGATGTGATTGTTGGTCCTGTGGAAACCGGGATTTTTGAGTTACCCACAGGTTCTCCCCATCTGTCTCCATGCTGTTCTGTGCCACAGAAAAATTGAAAAAATAAGTAAATTCAAGACTATATACGCGAAAACCGTCTATCGGCGGTCTGATTTCCAACACGCCATGTATGAAACCAGACCACCTGTCCACATCTGGATAACCATGGCCGGCGGCTTGACAATCCATCTGACTTTCCCACACCTCTGAAAAGCGCGCGATCTACGATCAAGAACATAAACAGAATATCCACAGACCCATGGCGACCCCCCTCATCCTCGCCTCCAGCTCGACCATCCGACGACAGCTTCTGGAATCGGCTGGTTTGTCCGTTCAGACGGTTGCGGCCCGCATTGACGAGGATATGATCCGCGACAGTCTGATTGCCGAGGGAGCGACGCCGCGCGATATCGCCGACAGCCTGGCCGAGATGAAGGCGATACGCGTGGCCGAACGCCATGCGGACGCGGTGATCATTGGCTGCGATCAGGTTTTGGAGTTTCAAGACAAGGTCTGGGCTAAACCGGAATCACTTCAACAGGCTCAAGAACAGCTTGGTCTTCTGCGTGGCAATACCCACCGCCTCTTGTCTGCTATCGTTGTCTGCCACCAAGGACAGCCCGTCTGGCGCCATGTCGGAACGGCCCGGTTGACGATGCGAGACTTCAGCGAAAGCTATCTTGCGGCCTATCTTGCGCGGAATTGGCCAAGCGTTGGCCAGAGCGTCGGCGCCTACAAGCTGGAGGAAGAGGGTATCCGCCTGTTTTCCGCCATCGAAGGCGATCATTTTACCATCCTCGGCCTGCCACTTTTGCCGCTATTGTCCTATCTGACCCTGAGAGGATTCATCGAGCCATGACCACAGGCGCTGGAATACCGCTTGCCGGTGTCATCGGCCACCCCATAGCCCACAGCCGCTCTCCTGCTTTGCATGGCTATTGGCTCAAACGCTATGGGATCAAAGGGCACTATATCCCGATGGATGTTGCGCCAGCCGATCTGGCTGACGCCCTGAACATCCTGCCCCGCCTCGGATTCGTCGGCCTCAACGTCACCCTTCCCCATAAGGAAGAGGTTCTGAAACTCGCCGATGTTGTTTCCGATCGCGCGGCTTTGATCGGTGCGGCCAATACCCTGATTTTCCGTCGTGATGGCCGCATTCAGGCCGACAACACAGACGGAGCGGGCTTCATTGCAAATCTGCGGCAGGGCGCGCCGGATTGGGTGCCAACAGCAGGCCCGGCCGTGGTATTCGGTGCGGGTGGTGCCGCGCGCGCTGTGATTGCGGCCCTTCTGGAGACGGGTGTCACGGAAATTCGACTGACCAACCGCACCCGACCCCGCGCCGAGGCGCTAAAGGCCGATTTTGGCGCAAAACTTGTCGTCGAAGACTGGGTTCAGGCTGGAAACATGCTCGAAGGTGCCACAACGGTCGTGAATACAACCTCGCTTGGGATGAGCGGCAAGCCAGAATTCCGCATTCCACTGGATGCCCTCGAACCCGAAGCCACGGTCACAGATCTGGTTTACACCCCCCTTCGCACGCCATTTTTGGAACAGGCGGCCCAGCGCGGCTGTCATACCGTCGATGGGCTTGGCATGTTGCTGCATCAGGCTGCTCCGGGCTTTGAGCGCTGGTTCGGTCACCGCCCCGAAGTTGACGCCGATACCCGCGCCGCAGTGCTGACAGCATGACCTTCCGGCTTGGATTGACCGGCTCCATCGGGATGGGGAAATCCACCGCTGCCGGGCTTTTTCGCGCCGAGGGCATAGATGTGTGGGATGCCGATGCAGCCGTTCATCGGATGTATGGCCCCGGTGGGCAGGCGGTTGACGCAATCTTTGCCCTGTGCCCGCAGGCAATTGAGAGGGGTGCTGTTTCACGTGAAACGCTGAAGCATGAAATTGCTGCTCGTCCCGATTTGCTGCCACAGATCGAACAGATCATTCATCCATTGGTGGCCAGTGATCGGCAGATGTTCCTGAACGATAGCCTGGCGGACATTGTGGTTTTCGACATTCCGCTGCTGTTCGAAAAGGGCACTGAAACGGAAATGGATGCCACGCTTCTGGTCACCGCGCCCGCTGCCCTGCAAAGAACGCGCGTGCTTTCCCGGCCCGGGATGACAGAACAGACCTTCCAGATAATTATGTCCCGCCAGATGCCCGACGCGGAAAAGCGCCGCCGTGCTACACATATCGTGGAAACGCTCGCGCTCGACCAGACGCACGCTTACATTCGTGCCCTGATCGCATATATTCGAATGCACCATGCGTGAAATCGTTCTCGACACCGAAACCACTGGCTTTGAGCCCTCCGAGGGCCACCGCATCGTCGAAATTGGCGCGGTAGAGCTGTTTAACCACATGCCGACCGGGCAGACCTATCACCAATACATCAACCCAGAACGGACCATGCCGCGCGAAGCCTTCGAGGTCCACGGCCTTGGCGACGAATTCCTGCGCGACAAGCCGGTCTTCCGTACCATTGCGCAGGCCTTTCTGGATTTCATCGGCGACGCAAAACTGGTCATCCACAACGCAGCCTTCGATGTGAAGTTCCTTAATGCAGAGCTGAAGGCGGTCAATCTGCCAACACTTGGTTGGGATCGCGCCATTGACACGCTGGCGATAGCGCGCGCCAAATTTCCCGGCTCGCCCGCCTCTCTCGATGCTCTGTGTCGCCGCTTCGGGGTTGATAACTCACGCCGCGAAAAGCACGGTGCCCTGCTCGACAGCGAAATTCTGGCAGATGTCTATCTGGAGCTGATCGGCGGGCGTCAACCGGACCTCGTCCTTGCCCCCGCCAAGTCAGAGGCCGAAACCCAAAAGGTGACCGTTGCTGCGCAGACCTGGCGTGCCTATGCCCGACCGGCACCTTTGCCAACACGTCTTACGGAAGATGAAGTCGCGGCTCACGAGGGTCTGGTTCAAAAACTGGGCGACGCCTCCCTTTGGAAGCGCCGCCTCGCGTAACTTTTGCCGCTCAGATCAGTTCGGCTGGGCGGTTGGCTGCGGCGCTTGGGCCCGCCGGGCAATTTCCTGACGATAGAGTGCCACGAAATCCACGTTGTCGATGTTCAGCGCAGGAAATCCGCCATCGCGGGTCAGGTCCGAGATGATCCGGCGCGCAAAAGGAAACAGCATCCTCGGGCATTCGATCAACAGGAATGGGTGCAGTTGATCTTCCGGCACCCCTTCAACCTGAAAAATCCCGCCGTAATCCACTTCGCACAGAAACAGTGTTTCCCCGTTGGCCTTGTTGACCGAAGTTACGCGGTATTTCGAAATCACATCGAACTGGTTCGGTGCGGCGCGCTTGCGGGCATCAAGGCTGACGGCTACCTGAATGTCTGGCTTCACTTCGCTCGCGCTGACACCCTTTTGCGCCACCATATTCTCAAACGAAAGGTCGCGGACAAACTGGGCCAGAACCGACATGCGAACCTGCGGCGCGGCACCATTCTCTTCGGCCATACGAATTCTCCTCTCATGCCGGGTTGCGCCGTTCCTAACAGGTCGCCATGGCCGTCTCAATGCCGATGGCGGGTGAACTGCCGCGAAATAAGGCCGCGATCTGTGACATGAGGTCCCTTCCTGCCCGACATATTGGTCCGGGCGGTGGACTTGCACCGCGCGTCATCCTACATAAATCCAGTCAACCGGAACCAACCCCCCGGACGCATGAGGCCGCCGATGAACTCTTCCCTGATCCAGCTTCTTGTTCTGGCGGGTATTGCCGTATTCCTGATCTTGAAACTGCGCTCGGTTCTTGGCACCCGTGAAGGCTTTGAAAAGCCGCCCCTTTCCCGTGAGGAAGCCGCCCCTTCGTTGCGGAGGGCCACTCCACCAGCTCTTGACGGCCCGGACCAGGACATCACCGATCACGTTGCCGAAAACGGGCCTGCTGCTGCCGCACTCAAGGCGATGAAGCTGGCCGAGCCCTCATTTTCCGTTGGAGAGTTCCTGCGCGGCGCGCGCGGTGCCTATGAAATGATCCTGATGGCCTTCGAAAAAGGAGAGCTGGACCGCATCCGCAGCTTCCTTTCAGAAGAGGTTGCTGCAACCTTTGCTCAGGCAATCAACGCGCGCGAAGCGCAGGGCCTGACCTCGGAAACAACCTTTCTCGGCATCCGGGAACTGACCCTTGATGACGCCGAATTCGACAGCACGACCAGAACAGGTGAAATCACCGTCCGTTTTGTCTCCGAAATCACCTCTGTCGTCCGCAACAAGGCGGGTGATGTGGTCGAGGGGGCGGCAGGTGAGGTCAAGCGCCAGCGCGACAACTGGACCTTTGCGCGCAAAATGGGCGCGTCCGACCCCAACTGGCAACTTGTTGCAACCGGGGACTGATGCGTGGCCTTCTGCGTCTTTTCGGGTTTCTTTGCGCCATGACGGCCCTTCCGGCCCCGGCGCAAATCCTTGATTTTGAAAACCTTGACGGCTGGGATGGGGATGATCACCGCGCAGCGCTGGTGTCATTCCTCGAAACCTGCGATCTGCTGACAGCGCCCGATTGGGTTCCGCTCTGTCGGCTGGCGGCTGATGCCAACAAGACCGATGCTTCGGCCCGTGCCTTTTTCGAGCTGTTTTTCCGCCCGGTGATCATCGGCCCGCCGCCCGCCCTGTTCACCGGATATTATGAGCCAGAGCTTGACGGCTCCCCGGTCCGCACCCCGCGCTTTTCCTGGCCGATCTATCGCCGCCCGCCCGAATTGCAGGATGGGCAGACCTTTTACGACCGGGCCAGCATCGAAAACGGTGCGCTTCGTGGGCGGGGGCTGGAACTGGCCTGGCTGGAAGATCCGGTTGATACCTATTTCCTGCAAATTCAAGGCTCTGGCCGGATCAGGATGCCAGACGGCCGCGTTGTGCGGGTTGGGTACGCTGGTCGCAACGGCTTCGCCTACAAGTCGGTCGGGCAAGAGATGATCCGACGCGGAACCCACCGTCCCGATCAGGTTTCAGCTCAGGAAATCCGCAGTTATGTCCGCCAGATGGGGGATGCCGGGCTTGATCTACTGAACATCAACCCCTCGTATATCTTCTTTCGCAAGTTGGCCGACCTTCCGGCAGAGAAGGGACCGATCGGTGCCATGGGCAGGTCGATCACGACCTTGCGTTCGGTTGCAATCGACCCCGCCTATACCCCCTTGGGTGCGCCTGTCTGGGTCGAGAAAAACGGCGACAACCCGATCCGCGCCCTGATGGTCGCCCAGGATACCGGCGGCGCGATCAAGGGGCCGCAGCGGGCCGATATTTTTTACGGCACGGGTCTGGCCGCAGGCAATGCCGCCGGAACCGTCAAGGATGGCGGGCGCCTGATCCTGCTTTTGCCCATCGACCGCGCCTATGCGCTTTTGCCCGAAGGCTGATCATGGCGCGTCGCCGCGATCTGCACCCGGAAGAGCAGGCGCTCTGGCAGGCCGTGGCCAGCACCGTCACGCCCAACATCCGCCATCGGGCCAAAACCGTGCTGCCTGCCGCGCAGCCAGCCATATCCCCGGTAGATCCGCCCCCTGTTCCGCCCAAACTGCCGGCCTTTCGTCTGGGTGAAAAACTGCCACCCAAATCCGTGCGACCGGCAGAGTCGCCCTTGCGCATGGACGCCAAGACCCATGCTCGCATGACGCGCGGCAAGCTGGCCCCCGAGGCGCGGATTGATCTGCATGGCATGACCCTCGCCGAGGCCCATGGCGAACTGATCCATTTTATCCTTGGCGCACAAGAGCAGGGCCATCGATTGGTTCTTGTCATCACGGGCAAGGGCAAGCCGGGTCGCGAAGACGACCATCTGCACCGCCAGGGCGGCGTGTTGCGCCAGCAGGTGCCCCACTGGCTGCGCCTTCCGCCCCTGGGTCTGGCCGTGCAACAGGTGGCCGAGGCGCATTTGCGCCACGGCGGCTCCGGGGCCTGCTATGTCTATCTGCGCCGCCGATAGGGCCCGCCCCTAGCGGGTCAGCTCATTTGCTACCGTCCCAATTGGCCGCAGTACAATCTGCGTGGCGTTCTGAACGCTCAGAACCACGCCCGGCAACAGGCCAACCCGCCGTGCCCGCTCGGCCTCCAGCACAGTGTCCACTTCACCGATCCGCCCCAGCAGCAGGATCAGCGCCGGAGAATCTGCCACAAGGAAATGCGACGATCCTTTGGCAAAGGCGCCCACATCAAGGAATGTCACCTTCAGGTCGGACAGCCGCGTCAGATCAGACAGCGACCCCAGGCGCTCTTTTTGCCCCGTAAGACCGGCAGAGAAGCGCAACACCTTGTCGCGGTTGGACCCGAAAATCAGGAATGGCTGCGGCAATGCCCCGATCGACTTCGCCTGTTCGCGGAACACATCCACGTCAATGTCAGGAGAGATCAGAACAACGCCCGACAGCTTCGCCATGGTTTTATGGTCGCCGCGCAAGGCAAGGCTGCGCAGGGCCTCCATCGTCAGCGCCGACCCCATCGAATGGGCGACGAGCAGGATGCGTTTTGCACCCGCCGCATCAATTTCGTGCAGCAGATCGCTCAGCCCGTCGCGGGCAAAGATCGCCGAGTCGCGGTCATAGACATAGCCCAGAGGATTGGCCGCCGAAGGCCAGGAATAATGCACCTCCACGCCCGGAATCTCCAGATCATGGGAAAGCTGTGCAACCCGGTACAGCCCTTCGGAAAAGTTGTTGTTGTAGCCATGCACAAAGATGACAGCCTCGCCGCCATTCCGGCGGAGGTCGGCGGCCAGATCTTTACGAAAGGCCGCCGTCTGCGGATAGGTTTTCGCCGCCGTTGTCAGATAGTGCTGCCGTGGGTCCGGTTTGCCATGCTTTGGTGGCCAATCAATGCTGCCCAGCTTGCGCACAGGTGGAACAGAAATGTCATAGCGCGCATACGAGGCGGTCTCGCTGCGTTCATTTCCAAACCCGCCCTCTGGCAGCGGATCGCGCGTGGTGCTGACATAAACCTGCTCGACCATACCCACGCTGGCCGCCTGCGGCACATAGGTGATCCGTCCCCTCGGGGCACAGGCCACCGCCAGCGAAACCAACATCAGCAAGGCAAATCGGTTCATCGGTTCATCCCGAGCTAATGACAAATCCAGATTGCCGCCGCGGCGATCTGCTCACCTACAGCACATAGCGCGAAATATCGGCCGAACGTGCCAAAGCGCCGACATTTCGTTCGACAAAGGCCGCATCCACCGTAACCACCTCGCCTGACCTGTCTGGGGCGGTAAAGGAAAGCTCTTCGAACACCCGTTCCAACACGGTATGCAGCCGCCGCGCACCGATGTTTTCCACACTGCGGTTCACATCGGCGGCCACGCGCGCCAGTGCGGCAATGCCATCTTCTGTAAAAGAAACCTGCACCTCTTCCGTCGCCATCAGCGCGGCATACTGCCGGGTCAGCGCATTGTCGGTTTCGGTCAGAATGCGCACGAAATCCTCCTCGGTCAGCGGTGACAACTCAACCCGGATCGGCAGGCGGCCTTGCAGTTCCGGCAACAGATCAGAGGGTTTGGCAACATGGAACGCGCCAGAGGCGATGAACAGGATATGGTCGGTTCGCACCGGGCCATATTTGGTGGAAACCGTCGTTCCCTCGATCAGCGGCAACAGGTCGCGCTGCACGCCTTCGCGGCTGACATCGGCCCCCCGCGCATCGGCGCGGGCGCAGATTTTGTCGATCTCGTCCAAAAAGACGATGCCGTTTTCCTGCACTGCCTCCAGTGCTGCGGCACGCACCGCCTCGTCATCCAACAGCTTGTCGGCTTCCTGGCTCATCAGCAGGTCGTGGCTGTCAGAGACAGTAACCTTGCGCCGGGTGGTGCGCCCGCCAAAAGCCTTGAACAGATCCTGCAAGCCCTGCATCTGGCTTTCCATGCCGGGCGCCATCGGAAACATGCCGACCGGCGCGGCATTGTCCGGCAGTTCTATCTCGATCAGCGTGTCGTTCAATTCTCCGCGCCGCAACTTGCCGCGAAACATCTCGCGCGTCTGCTCACGGGCTTCCTTGCCGGCCAGCGCCTCGATCACGCGGTCTTCGGCGGCCCGCTCTGCCCTGGCGCGCACATCGTCGCGCATCCGGGTGCGGGTTTCGATCAGGGCTGCATCAACGAGATCGCGTATGATCGAGTCCACATCGCGGCCAACATAACCCACCTCGGTGAACTTGGTCGCCTCAACCTTCAGGAACGGGCTTTTGGCCAGTTTGGCCAGCCTGCGCGAAATCTCGGTCTTGCCCACACCCGTTGGCCCGATCATCAGGATGTTCTTGGGATAGACCTCTTCCTGCATCTCGGCGCCCAGTTGCTTCCTGCGCCAACGGTTGCGCAGGGCGACGGCGACGGCGCGCTTGGCATCCCGTTGGCCAATGATAAAGCGGTCAAGTTCCGAGACGATCTCTCGCGGGGTCAGGCTGCTCATTTCGCAATCCGCTCTACAGTCAGGTTGCCATTGGTATAAACACAGATGTCGGCGGCAATCGCCATCGCGCGGCGGGCCACCTCTTCAGCACCCAGATCGGTCGCCATCAGGCCGCGCGCCGCCGCAAGGGCATAGTTCCCACCCGACCCGATCGCGGCAACGTCATGCTCTGGTTCCAACACATCGCCCGCGCCGGTAAGAACATAGATCGCCGCGCCATCGGTCACGATCAGCATGGCCTCAAGGTTGCGCAGATATTTGTCCATCCGCCAGTCCTTGGCCAGATCAACGCAGGCGCGGGCCAGCTGACCGGGGGCGGCGTCCAGCTTTTTCTCCAGCCGCTCCAGCAGGGTAAAGGCATCGGCGGTCGATCCGGCAAAGCCTGCCACCACATCCTGCCCACCCGGCGACAGCCGCCGCACCTTGCGCGCCGTCCCTTTGATCACGGTTTGGCCCAGGCTCACCTGCCCGTCGCCCGCCACCACAACCTCACCGCCGCGCCGCACTGCCAGAATGGTGGTGCCGTGCCAGCCAGGAAATTTGTCTTCCGCCATATCCGCCTCCGAACCTTGCCGTCATATGGGGTTGGGCAAGCGCAAAAGAAAAGGGCGCCACAGCGGGCGCCCCAATCGTGCCAGAAAACCGGCGTCAGATCGCCGATTGAATCCAGTTGGCCAGTGCCGCCTTGGGCGCCGCGCCAACCTTGTTCGACACAACCTCACCATTCTTGAACAGGAACAGCGACGGAATCCCGCGCACGCCCAGAACCGCCGGGCTGTCGGGGTTTTCGTCAACATTGACCTTCACGATCTTGACCTTGCCGGCATATTCGGCAGCCAGCTCTTCCAGGGCCGGGCCGATCTGGCGGCAAGGGCCGCACCATTCAGCCCAGAAATCCACGATAACTGGAATGTCCGATTTGCGGACTTCGGCATCAAAAGTGGCATCGGTCACGGCGACGGTGTTCGCACCCATGGCGCATCTCCAAACGAAAGGGGTCGGCTAACGAAGCTAGGCATACCGCCCTCTGGCGTCAAGGGATTGCGGCTCTTTGCAAGGCGGCCCGCACGATATTGCATGGCACGGGCATCAAGTTGGCGGTGCGGGTCCACAAAATCGCAAGGTCGATCCGGCGATCCGGCCAGATTTGCGCCAGCGCCGCCTCATACGCACCCAATTGCCGCAGGATGCCTTCGGGCACCTCGGCCACGGTCGCAGGGACAACGCGGTTCGATTTGAAATCAACCACCAGAATGCTGTCATCTGTCACGATCAGCCGGTCAATGGTGCCCATCATCTGAACCCCAGCCACAACGGCGGAAACCGGCACCTCTGCTAGGCCGCCGGGCGCAAAGACATGCGCCAGCGCGGGCGCGGCCAGCAGATCAAGCACTTCTGGCAAAGCCTGCTGCGTCAGTGGACCCAGCCGTTCGGCAAGGGCGGGCCGCTGGTCGGGTGGCACCTGCGGCAGATGCTCCAGCAACTGATGCAGGGCGGTGCCTCGCGTCTTTGCCGCCTCGACATCCATCCCCTCGCCGGGCAAGGCCTTGGCTCCGCCAAGATCAGACGGGGAAAGCGTCCGGGCCGGTTCCTCGACGGGGGGCAACAGGGCGCTTGCCCAGTCCGGCAATGCGTGCTGCGGGACCGGTTCGGCAGAGTGTATGTCAGAGAGAGGCGCAGGTTGCGGCCAATCGCCGGTTTGATAGCGCAGGCTGCCACCAATACCCGCAACAGCACCAACCGCGCGCATCCCGCCCTGCACATGGGCATACCACGCCCAGTCCAGCGGGTCTTTCGGTCCGGTCTTGCGCTCGGTCTTGACGTCGCCCGCCCCGGCAATGATCAACCAGCACCGCGCTCGCGTCAGTGCGACATACAAAAGCCGCAGCCCTTCTTGCGCCAGCCGCTTGCGCCGGGCCTCGCGCGCCTCGGCAATCAGGGCGGGGCTGTCATCGGCGGGGGTTTTCCACGCGGCGGTGCCATCGGCCAACCGCAGAACCTCATCGCGCTCTCGCGGTTCGCGGTCGGTGGTGTCGGGCAAGATGACAATCGGCGCCTCAAGCCCCTTGGCGCCGTGAACCGTCATCACGCGGATACGGTCACCCGCGCTGTCCATCTGGCGCTTGACCTCGATTTCGCCCGTATCTAGCCAGATCAGAAAGCCGGTCAGGCTGGGCACTTCCGCCGTTTCATAGGCTATCGCCCGGTTCAACAGCTCATCAATCCCGTCTTCGGCCTCTTGACCCAGCCGGGTGATCAGACGGCGCCGGCCATCGTGCCGGGTCAGCATCCGGCCAAGCAGTTCATAGGGCCGCAGAAAGTCGGCCTGATCGCGCAAATCCTTTAGCACGGCAACCGTTTCTGGCTGCGCCAAATCATTGCGCAAGGCCTCCCACAGGAACCCGCGACGGGGTTGCGCCAGCCGGTGCAATTCATCCTCGGTCCAGCCGAACAGGGGTGACCGCAGCACAGCAGCCAGCGACAGATCGTCCTCTGGCGTTGCCAAAAAGCGCAGCAGCGCCGTCAGATCCTTGACCGCAAGCTCTGCCCCCAGCTTTAGCCGGTCGGCCCCCGCAATCGGCAGTTGGGCTTTCTTGCAGGCGCGGATGATCTCGGAAAACAGGGTCGATCGGCGCTGAACCAGAATCAGAAAATCCCCGGCCCGCACCGCCCGATGGCCGCGCGGGTCTTCCCGCACATCCACCGGGATCGAAGTTCCGGCCGCGATCATATCGCCGATCTGCTGGGCGATCTGTTGCGCCAATCGCGCGGTGTGGTGGGTTTCGGCGACCAGATCGACCGGGTTTTCCCACTCCGTATCCGCCTCGACCTTGGTCGGCTCAATCAGCGGCCACAGGTCTACCCGCCCCGGCATGGTGTCCTTGTGGGCAATGTGGTGCATATGCGCGCCCAGCGCCTCGGGGAACCGAGAGCCAAAGGTTTCGTCAACCAGCCGCAGCACGGCTTGCGACGACCGGAAGGAATACTCCATTTCCAGTGTCTGAAACGGCAGGTCTGCGGCCCGAAAATCGGCCTGAAAGTCGCTTTGCTTGCGGTCAAAGGCGGCGACATCTGCCCCTTGAAACGAATAGATCGACTGCTTTTTGTCGCCCACGACAAACAGGGTGCGGGCCCCCGGCCGGGCGCCTTCGCCCGCCGTGAACTCGCTTGTCAGCAATTCGATGATGCGCCACTGATCGGGCGCGGTATCCTGCGCCTCATCAACCAGAATATGGTCGATGCCACCATCCAGCCGGAACAGAACCCATGCAGCCAGCGCCCGGTCGGTCAACAGGGCCTTGGCGCGCTGGATCAGATCATCGAAATCCAATCGCCCCCGTGCGGCCTTTGCCCGCTCGTACAGCGGCAGAAACCGCGCGGCAAAGCGTTGCATCAGCGCCGTCTTTTCAGCCGCCCTCAGCGCAAGCCGCTGCGGTCGGGCAGATTCCACCCGGCGCATCAGATCGTGAAGGCGGTCAAGGTCCGCGCCCAGCATCGGCCGGCAATCCTTGGTCGGAAGCCGGCCCGTCTTGGCACAATTCGGCTGCTTGGTGTCGGCGCCATAGATGAAAAGCGCCTCAAGCGCGGCGAGCGTTCCAAGATCAGGCGATGACAAATCAATCGCCGCCAGAGTGTCGGCGGTGGCTTGGTCCGTTGTCTTTCCGGCACGCAAAAGTGGCACTATTCGGCTAAACAGTGACGCTTCATCGCCCAGAAATACGCGCGCCAGCAGGCTGGCTTCGGTCTCTTCCTCGGCCAGCCCGAACAGGTCGCGCAGCGCGCTTTCAGACAAGGGTTTGGCAAAGGCGGCGCGCTGGGCGCTGATTTCTTGCGCCAGCGTCGCAAAATCATCGCCCGAAAAGACCTGCGCCAGTTCGGCCACCAGCCCTTTGTCCGTGCGGTCTGCCATATCTTCCAGAATTTCCGACCGGATCAGATGCGCGGCCCGGTCATCCAGCTCCTGAAAGGCGGGGGCAACACCGGCCTCCAGCGGAAAGCGGCGCAATAGCGTGGCGCAAAAGCTGTGAATGGTCTGTATGCGCAACCCGCCCGGCGTTTCCAGCGCGCGGGCAAACAGGCGGCGGGCGCGGGCCAGATCTTCGGCAGGCAGCGCGCCCGCTTCGCCCAACTGGATCAGGGCGGCGCGCAAATCGGCGTCAGGCTTCATCGCCCATTCGCCCAGCAGGCGAAACAGGCGGTTCTGCATCTCGGCTGCGGCGGCTTTGGTATAGGTCAGGCACAGGATATGCTGCGGCTGCACGCCCGACAGCAACAGCCGCGCCACCCGTTCGGTCAGAACCCGCGTCTTGCCCGACCCGGCATTGGCCGCAATCCAGGACGAGGCTTGCGGATGGGCGGCCTGAACCTGACGCTCGCTGGCTGCATCGCGGATCATGCGCCCCCCTCCTCTGGCCCGACGGGCGCGGGCGCCGCGCGGTCCGACATCTGCCATTCGCCAAGGCGCGACAGGTGATCATAATCGCCTTCTATCCGGTCTTCGAACACGGCACGGCGGGCGGTATAGCCAGTTGCACGGCGATGATACCGCTCGATCAGAAGGACAAACTTGTCCCATTCGCTGCCCGTCAGCTCGGGCGTAATTTCGGTTTCTACCGCCTTTTCGCCCGCGCCCAGCCCGACATAGCTGATCTCGGCCACGTCGGCGGGCCCGATCTCGGCAAAGCCGCCCCTTTCAGCCATGGCAGCCGCCAGCAGCAACTGCTTGTCATAATGGTCCTGCTGCTTTTTCGTCGGGGGCGTGCCGGACTTATAGTCAATCAGATGCAGACGGCCATCGGGCAGCCGGTCAATCCGGTCGGGCGTACCGAACAGGGTGAAGTCATGGCCGGGCACAGTGATTTGGCCCTTGGATTCGACCAGAAGGGCGGCCCCGCCCCGCTTGCGATCTTGCGTCAGAACATGGTTCGCCGCGCGTGAAAACCGCGCCAGCCACAGGGCGCGGGCGGCAGGAAAGGGCACCTCGGCCTCCAGCACCTCGGCAGCGGTGGCCAAGAGGCGCGCGCGGGCCGCCGCCAGCGCCTCGTCTTCGGGCCGCTCCCGGACAAAGCGTTCCAGAATCAGGTGAAAGGCATTCCCCCGGTCGCGGGCATCGGCAACGGGGTGCAGCGGGTCCAGCGGATAAAGCCGCAGCACATGGCGCGCGTAAATCGCATAAGGATCGCGGATCAGCCGGGCAATTGCGGTCAGCGCCAACCGGCGCGGGCGTTGGGCAACGGGCGGCTGCGGCGCGGGCCGGCCAGCGGGCGCAAGACGCGGGTCGGCCATCTGCGCCAAAGACGGGGCTTCCAGCGCCGCACCCAAGGCCAGCCAATGCCCCCCCCGGTTGCGCATCAGGGACAGGGCCTCTGGCCCGTGCTGTTCGGGCAGGCCGGACATCAGGTTCATCAACCGGTTCAGCCAGCGCGACGGCACGCATTCCGCCTCGGCGTCGCGGACAGACCGTGTCAGCACCACTTCGGGCGCGGCAACCGCCTGTTGATAGTCATGTGCGGAAAGGCCGACGCGCCGCTCTGGCAACAGCAACCCCGCCTCTTTGCGCATGGCGCGGTTCAGCCAGGGGTCGGGTGGCGGCAGTTGGGGCCATGTGCCATCGTTCAGCCCGGCCAGAACCACCAGATCGGCCCCCTGTATCCGCGCCTCGACCGTGCCCCACAGCATGATTCGGGGGTGGCTTTGCGCCGCCTCGCGCACCTCTGCCTGTGTCAGCACCGCGCTGAACAGATCGCGGTATTCGGTTGCAGACATCGCGCCACCATGAGGGGCCTCGGCCTGCAAATCCTGCATGACGGCAAGCGCCTGTTCGCCCGCTTCTTTCAGCCACAGCGCTCCGCTGCCGGTCTCATGGGTGCCGCGCGCCAACGCCTCGGCCAGATCGCGGTGGCGGTGAACATGGTCCGACAGGGGCAGCGCTTGTTCCGTCTCGGGAACAAAAACGGCCAGTGTTCTGGCAAGAAACGTCCCCCAGGCCGGGGCCTCGGGTGCATCCTGCGCACTGGCCCAATGCAGAATGTCTGCCGCCGTGGGAAAAACCGGGCCATGGCGGCGCAATCGCAGTTCCAGCTCTCGGGTCAGGCGCAGGTGGGCGCCACGGTCACCCGTGCTGGCGGTCAGTGGGTGTTTCAGCAGGATCAGCAGCCGTTCTGCCGTCAGCCGGGCCCCGAACAGATCGGCGACATGCAGCAGGAACCGGCCCGGCGCAGACAGTGCCAGCGGGCGACCGGCGGAATCATCCGGCACAAGGCGCCAGCGGTCCAATGCCGCTGTCACCTGCCGGGCCAATGTGCGGTCGGGCGTGATAACGGCGGCAGTGCGGCCCTGCTCGGCGGCCTGTCGCAAGACAAGGGCAATGGCCAGTGCCTCTGACCTTGGGGTCGGGGCCTCGATCAGCGTCATTTCGGCGGTCGCCCCGCGTAAATCGGGCAGATGTGGCCCCTCTGCCAGCCAACGGTCCGTCACAGGTGCAGGCCGCAATGAAAGCGATATCAGGCGATTCCGGTCGGGGCTGGGCGCCGCCGCCCCGCTCCACGGTTGGAAATCGGTCGGCGAAAGGCCCAGATCATCGGCCAACCGGCGGTAACGGTATTGCGGATGGTCCTCGGCTGTCAGCGAATCCTGCAACGCCGCCCAGCCCTCGGGCGGCAGATCGGCGTCAAACCCCGGTAGTACCAGCGCGCCCATCGGCAACCGGGTCACAGCCTGCATCAACAGCGCCGTCGTACCACGCGAGCCGGTAGAGCCTGCAACGATCACCGGATCCTGCGGTGGATCGGCGGCCCAAAGGGCCATCTGCGCCTCGACCGCAAGACGCTGTCTTAGCCCCGCATCGGGGGCGTTGCCGTCCTGCAAATGTGGCGCGATGATCGACAGAAATTGCCGCGTGCGCGCCCAGTGTTCGGAATGGCCCGACACATCCAGCCCCGCCACGGTTTCAACTGAAACACCCTCGCCTTGCATTTCCTCTCCCAACTGGGCCAGACTGTCGGCCAAGTCGAAGATTCCGGCGCGGGGTGCCAGATCGGGCTGGCTGTCCAGAAGGCGGGCGACCAGTTGGCCCAGTTCCAGCCGTCGGCGCAGGGGCGGCACAGCGGGCGGCACGCCAAGGCGCGGATCGTCGGGCAGATCGGTGATCAGGCGCAGCTTGGGCAAAAGCGTGGGCCCGCCTTGGCGAAAGGCCAGTTCGACCTCGCGCCGCATCCGGGCCGTGTTCAAAAACAGGGTCACCCGCGCGATGGCTTCGGGTGGTTGCCCGGCAAGGCGGCCTTTCAGACCAGTGACCAGATCGGTGGCGAAATTTGCGCCGGGGGGCAGATAGAAGATGCCTTTGGTCATGCCCTGGCCCCGGCCAACAGTGCCTCGGCCTCGGCAATCCCCTCGGGTCGGCCAACATCACACCAGCCGCCCTGATGCACCAGCCCGAAGACCCGGCCCGAGGCGATTAGACGGTCCCACAGCAGGTTCAGCGAAAAGATCTGCTCCGAAATTTCGGCCAGCCGATCCGTTCGCAGGATTTGCGCGCCCAGATACACCAGCCCCGGCGCGCCCTTTGCGCGGACAAGGCGACCCTGATCGTCCATCAGAAAATCGCCCTGCCCGGTATGGCCGCGCGCATTGCCGGGCGCGGCCAGCAAAAGCAGCGCGTCCATCCGGCTATCGTCCCAATGTTGCGACAGTTGCAGTAGGGGGTTTTGTCCGGTCCAGACGGCATCACTGTTCAGCGTCATCACCGGCGAGGATTGCAGCAGCGGCAAGGCCTTGCGCAGTCCACCCCCGGTTTCCAGCAGCAGATCATCCTCGGCGCTGACGGCAATGGGCAGATGGGACAGATGGGCCACGATCTGATCGCCCAGATAATGGGTGTTCACGACAATGGGCCGCGCCCGCGCGGCCGCTGCAAGGTTCAGCGCGTGATCGATCAGCGGTTTGCTCGCCACCTTGATCAGCGGTTTGGGGCAGTTTGCGGTCAGCGCACCCATGCGGGTGCCCTTGCCTGCGGCGAACAGCATCAGCGGAAAAGGCCGCATTTCGCCTCCATGGTCGCAAGGGCGGCAGGATCGGGCGGTGGCAACAGGGCGCTGCACAAAGATTGCAACCCTTCCATCCCCGGCTGCCGCAGATTGGCCTGCAACTGCTGCCACACCCGAGGCAGCAAAGGCAGATAGCCGGGCTTGCCCCCTACCAGACACAGCCGGGCAAAGATGCCCAGAATCCGCAGGGCGCGCTGGGCACCCAGAACGGAGTAAGCGCGGCGAAACGCGGCCCCCTCATGTCCTGCCCCGGCTGCAAACCGGCGGATCATCTGCTCTTCCGTATCAGGCAGCACATCGCGCCGCGCATCTTGCAACAACGACACCAGATCGTAGCCAGGCTGCCCCATCTGCGCCAACTGAAAGTCCAGCAGCCCGACGCGGGCCAACCCCTGCCGGGCGGGCAGCCACAGCAGATTTTGTGCGTGATAATCCCGCAGGATCAAGACCCTTGGCCCGTCGGCATAGCAATGCAGCAAATCGGCCAAAATTGCTTGGAAATCGTCGGTCGGAACCCGGTCGCCGGTGATGGCAAAGCGATACCAGTCCAGTGCAAAGGCGGCAGCCTCGGCCCAATCGGCAGCGGACAGATTGGGCAGGTCCGGCGGTGCAGGTTGGGATTGAAGATGCAACAGCACATCGGTGGCCGCCTGATAGAGCGGCACTTCCTGCGCCGGATCATCGGCAATCAGGCGGGAGAAAAGACCGTCTCCCAGATCTTCCAGCAGCAGAAAGCCGTGTTGCAGATCTTCGGCAAGACAGCCGGGTGCCGACAGGCCAAGCCCGGTCAGATGTCGCGCGATCACTAGGAATTGCGCAGGATCGTCGCCCTTGCCGGGCGGGGCATCCATCAGAACGGCGGTTTTGCCCGATAGCGTAACCCTTTGATAACTGCGGTCAGAAGCGTCGCCCGCCAGAAAGACGCGGCCCGCCGCGCCCCAGCCCGCCCGGTCAAGAAACTGGTCCGACAGGGTGCGTCGGTTCGCGGCCTGTGTCATTTGCCGAAGGTCGGCCGTCATATCTGGCCTTTCCGGTGTTGAAATGATTGCACGCCGCCCATCGCCTTCGATGCTTAGCGACAAGCGAATGGCATCTTTTGGCGCCATGGCTCCCAGCCGCTCTGGCCATTCGATCAAGGTGATGGCGCTTTGGAATGCCTGCTCCAGACCCAGCTCCCACGCCTCGTCCGGGTGACCAAGTCGATAAAGGTCTGCGTGCCAGATTTCGACACTATCGGCCGGATAGACCTGCACCAGCGTAAAGGTTGGCGAGGGCACATCTTCTTCCGGCCGCGCCAGCCTCGCGCGAATCAGGGCGCGGGCAAAATGGCTTTTCCCGGCACCAATAGGCCCATCAAGCAAGACGCAGTCCCCCGCGACCAACCTTGGCGCGAACCAACGCGCAAGGGCTTCGGTTGCCGCGTCATCGGGCAAAAACAGCGAAATATCGGTGCGGTCAGCAGGGGTCATGAACCCGAGTCTAACCGCGCCCGCCCCAGCCGCAAGGACTGCCGGTTACCCGCGGCGTTGTTTCCGCTCGATCGGCCGGGTGACGCCCTCTCCTGTAACGCCTTTCAGGATCGAAAATGCGACCAGTGTTGCCCCGGCCGCCAGCGGGGCACAGCGGAAACGCAAGGCGCGGCCATCGGTCAGCCGCACCTCGCCGTCCCAGGGCACACGGTTTCCGACGGTTGAGACATAGGCCTCCACCTCTGACCAGCGGGCACCCGGTGCCGTCAGGCTTTGCCAATAGCTGGCAAGCTGGCTTACGGGAACCGCGCCCAGCTCCTCTGCCCCGTCGCGGCCCCATAACTGACCATAATGAGCGTTTGTCATCACCAGTTGCCCCTCTCGGGAAAAAACCGCAATCGCCTCTTCCATTGAATCGATCACCGATTGGCCCAGTTCCAGATCGGCCCGATAACGCCGCGCCCGCATGGTTTCGGTTGAGACATCTTCGAACATCAGCATCAGCCCGCCATCGGCATATGGCCTGCCGCTTACGCGGAACACCTGACCGTGGGGCAGGTTCCAGGTTTCCTGATAAAGCCCTTCCGAGGCAGCGCGCTCCATATTGACCAAATCTTCGCGCCAGCTTTTGTAATCCTTTGGTTCCGGCAGAATGCGCGCCTCTCTCAGCGCATCCAGAAAGGAAATGAGAGAGGTCTTGCTCATCAGCAGCTCTGCCGGAAGGCGGGTCAGGTCCAGGAGGGCGGGATTAAGGATGCGCAATTGCCGGTGCTGGTCAAAGACTGCGACACCAATTGGCAGGTGGGCAAAGGTTTTAGAAACCGTCAGCAAGGTTTCCTTGCGGCTGGTTTCGGCCTGAACCAGCGCATCGACAGGCGTTGCAAAAAACACACCTGCGCTGGTCTCGCCCACGCCGGACTCAAGCTGGAACCACAACTCGCGGCGATTCGATAGGGCAAGCCGCGCGCGTTGGCCCGGTGCGTTTTGGGTTGTCGCGGTGCGATCAAACAGGCGGGGCAATGGCCAGCCAAGCTCTTCTCCCGGCCGCAACGCCTCGGTTGCCATCAAAAGATAGGCGGTGTTTGACCAGATGATGTCACCAGCAGCATCCTCTCGCCAGCAAAGGCAGGGCATTTCGGTCACGACATTGCGCAGGTCCTCCACCTCTTGCTGAAGCGCCGCAAAGGAAAACGGATCTGGTCCATTGCCGGGTGCGCCGCCCGGCTCTGCCAGGGCAAGGCGGATCAGCCCGCCGCGCTCTTCCACCGACAACAGGGTGGTGCGAGTCATCGCCGGGTCGGAAACCAGATCCAGCCGCCCGCGCTCTGGCAGGGTTGCGATCTGGCCCGCCAGTTCGGGAAAGGGTGGCGCGAGGAACCGCTGTAACCGCGCCAGCGGCCCCCCCGGACCGGGAATTGACGACAACAGCGACCTGGCCGAAGGGCTCAGATCTACCAGCGTTTCGCCGTCGAACAGAAATACCGTTCCCGCCGTACGGTCGGAAAACAGGCTTTGCCCCCGAGATTTCGTATCTCTCAGCTCGAACGCGCGAAACAGCGTCAGGGCCGCAAGGGCGGTCAAAAAGGCCGTGGCTACCAGCCCGGCGGCAACAAGCATGCTCACCGAATCCCCCAGACATTTGTCCTTCACCCCTGCGACAACCATGGGGAGATTTTGTTAAGCGTTCGTTAATCTATAGGCGAGAAGGCGGCGTTCTTACCGAATGGGGATATTTTCGCCCAAGGCCCGCCCGCGCGGCACAGAAATTTCCGTCATCGGCCAGATCACCTCAACAATGGCGCCGCTGCGGTCTGGCCGTTCGTCTGGCGCCAGAAACGGGTCACCAGCGTTGGCAAAGGTCAGTTCTGCGCCGGTCCTCTCCAGCAGGGTCTTGGCGATGAACAGCCCCAATCCCATCCCTTCATAGCCGGGTCTGCTGTCGGTAATTTCGATATTCGGCTCGCGCCGCGACCGCACAAAGGGATCGCCGATCCGCCCGATAATCTGCGATGGAAAGCCGGTTCCATCGTCGATAATCTGAACCCTGACAGACTCTGCCGTCCAACTGACGGTAATCCAGACTCGGGCCTTGGCAAAGTCCACCGCATTCTGTGCCAGATTGCGCAACCCGTGAATAAGCTCTGGCCGGCGCTGTATCTCCGGCTCCGGTCCGGCGCTGGGCGCGGTTTCGATGCTGACGGTTTTGCCCCGCGCCAGATGCGGCTCTGCCGCTTCGCGGATCACGGCTGTCAGCGGCGCGCTGAGAAGATGCCGGTCCTCCTTACCCGCCTTGCCCATGGATCGCAGGATGTCGCGGCAACGGTCGGCCTGATCGCGGATCAGACGGGCATCATCCTGCAAATCGGTGTTGTCGGCCAATTCGTCAATCATCTCGCTGGAAACCAGCTTGATGGTCGCAAGCGGTGTGCCCAACTCATGCGCGGCGGCGGCAACCACGCCGCCCAGATCGGTCAGCTTTTGCTCTCGTGCCAGTGCCATTTGGGTGGCCAGCAAGGCATCCGCCATCGACCGCATTTCGGTTGCCACGCGGCGCGAATAGATCCCAAGAAAGCCGATGCCGATGATCAGCGACAGCCAATAGCCGAACTTGAACAGGTCTGGCACCTGCAAGACGCCGCCAGATGCGTCATGCAGCGCGACATTGAAAAGCCCGAAAAGGGTTACGAACCCAATCGCCAGCGCGCCAAGAAACACGGTTGATCGCAGTTCAAGTGCCAGCGCCGAAACGGTAACCGGCGCCAGGATCAGCAGCGCAAAAGGGTTGGTAAGACCGCCGGTCAGAAACAGCAGCAACGATAACTGCGTCAGATCGAAGGTGAGGGTGATCAGCGCCTCGGCTTCACTCAGGCGCTTGTTGACAGGAAACAGATACATCAACAGCAGGTTGACGATCACGGCCAACCCAACCGCCAGATAGCACAGGCCCGAAGGCAGGCTGATCAGGAAAAGCTGCTGGGCCACGACCAGGGCGGCGATTTGCCCCAGAACCGCAAGCCATCGCAGCAGGATCAGCGTCCGCAGCCTCAACCACTCTGCGCGTTCCGGCCCGAACCCCTGCGTCGTCATATCGTCTTCCGTCGGCTGGTCATTGCATGACAAGGGTGGCAACATGCCAACCAGATTGGCAATAGCCGAGAAGGGGCGCGGAATGACAAGGATCTATGCCATCGTGGCGGCACTGGCGATGGCGGCGCTTTTGTTGGGAAGCTACTTCTACCCCGAGATTCGTAGGCTGGTCTCCGGACGGGATGACCCCTTTGCCGATTGTCGGGCCGGTGCGGTTGGCGGTGGAGATATCGGTGGCCCCTTCACGCTGTTGAATGGGGACGGCCAGACCGTGACCGACAAGGATGTGCTGACCAAGCCGTCCCTGATCTATTTCGGCTATACCTTCTGCCCGGATGTCTGCCCCGCAGACAATGCCCGCAATGCCGAAGCGACGGATATATTGGAGGAGCGCGGTTTTGACGTGCAGCCGGTCTTCATCTCGATCGATCCTGAACGCGATACGCCCGAGGTTGTGAAAGAATTCGCGGCCAATCTTCATCCCAAGATGGTCGGGCTTACAGGATCGCCCGATCAGGTCAAAGCCGCCTCTCTGGCCTACAAGACCTATTATCGCAAGCAAGAGGGGGATTCCGATTATTATCTGATGGACCACTCTACCTTTACCTATCTGGTCATGCCCGGATATGGGTTTGTCGATTTCTTCAAGCGCGATGATACCGCTGCCGCAATGGCAGACCGCGTTGCCTGTTTCGCAGACAAGGCTGCACGTTAGGGGGGTTTGACCCCCCTGACCGGGCGGTCTATCTATCTGACAGACATCTTTCCGCAGAGGAATTGCCATGGCCGAAGATCTGATTGCCGAGCTTGGCCCGGACCGCAGTTTGTTGCTGGTGGATGACGACGAGCCTTTTGTGAAGCGGCTGGCAAGGGCCATGGAAAAACGCGGTTTTGTGCCCGAAACCGCAAGCAGCGTTGCAGCCGGGCGTGCGATCGCCCTGACCCGCCCGCCCGCCTATGCAGTTGTCGATTTGCGGCTGGAGGATGGCAACGGCCTTGATGTTGTCGAGGCCCTGCGCGAGCGCCGACCCGATTGCCGGATTGTGGTTCTGACCGGATATGGTGCCATTGCGACCGCGGTTGCAGCCGTCAAGATCGGGGCGAGCGACTATCTTTCAAAGCCCGCCGATGCCAATGAGGTGACGAACGCCCTGCTTTCGCGTGGCGAGGCTTTGCCAGAGCCCCCCGAAAACCCGATGTCCGCCGACCGTGTACGCTGGGAGCATATTCAGCGGGTCTATGAAATGTGCGACCGCAATGTTTCGGAGACGGCGCGGCGGCTTTCGATGCACCGCAGGACATTGCAGCGCATTCTTGCAAAGCGGAGTCCTAAATAAAAGGACAGGTTGATAGAATGGGTTCGTCGGCCTAAATTCGGCGAATATCATTATAAGGAGCCTAAAATGGCTTTCGACCTTGACACCCTGTCCCTGAAGGACCTGAAAGACTTGCACGCTCAGGTGACAAAGGCCATTTCAACCTTTGTTGACCGCAAGAAAAAACAGGCACTGGCCGAGCTGGAAGAAAAAGCACGGGAACATGGGTTTTCGCTGTCGGAGCTTACTGGCGCCGCGCCGGTGCGCAAACGGACGCCCGCAACGGCGAAATATGCCAACCCGGCCAACTCCGCAGATACCTGGTCGGGCCGGGGCCGTAAGCCGCGCTGGTTTGATGCGGCGATTGCGAATGGCAAGAAGCCCGACGACCTGTTGATCTAAGCCGCACTAGACCGCTGATTTCAGCCAACGAACAAAAGTTTTCAGCTCGGGCCTTTTGGGTCCGGGCCTTGTCACGATGTAATAGGCCAGGGCGTCATCGGTAATCTGGCTAAGGATCACAAGATTACCCTCTTCGACATCTTGCTCCACCAGGGCAATCGCCTCGACGTGCAGGCCCAGGCCCTGTCGCGCGGCTGCCAGAGCCAGCTCTTCGTTCGGCATCAAGGTGATCTGCATGGCATCGGGCTTCAGCCCGCGCTCTTTCAGCCAGGCCAGCGCCTCGGGCCAATCCTGTTCGATCACCCAAGGCATCGCAGATATTTCGCGGTTTGACAATTCGGTGCGCCCGTCCAGCAACTCTGGCGCGGCAACAATCGCGTACCGGGCCGAAGATAGAAACTCTGCCTCGACTCCCGGCCATTTTCCACTGCCAAACCGAATGCCCAGGTCGATTCCGTCGCGACGAAGGTCAACCACGCGCTGTTCGGGGTGCAGCAGCAGCGGAATTTCGGGATGCTTGGTCCAGAAATCACCCAGTCGGGGCATCAACCATTGCGTGGCGAAAGCGGGCGTCATGGTCAGGTGCAGAGGTGCTTTTCCTGTACCGGCGGCAAGGTCTGCCACTGCCCGCTCTATCACACCAAAGCCATCGGCAAGGGCCTGCGCCAGCTTGTCACCGCTGGCCGTCAGTTTGAGCCCGCGCCCTTCGCGATAGATCAGCTCGCAATTCAGCCGCGCCTCCAGTGCGCGAACTTGCTGGGCAATCGCCGCATGCGTGACGTTCAGTTCTCTCGCGGCTTGCGAAAAGCCTTGCAGCCGCGCTGCGGCCTCGAATGCGCGCAGTTGGGTCAGCGAGGGAAAGCTGCGCCAATCAATCGCCATATGTTAGTTTTCCTAACAGATTGGAAAAATCGCTGACTCGAGTGTGGGGCCAAACAGGCCTATATACAATGCAGGAACTGAACCAGAAGGACTGAAGAAATGTTAAGCCTGATTGCAAATGCCCTGCTGATCGCCGCTGGCGGCTATCGTCCGCAAACCCATAACGACCAGCGCGGTCGCCGCATCGAAACGGCCCTTAAATCGTGAGCGTGGCCAAAAGCTCCGCATGTCGTGAAATATAGTCCGCCCGCGCCGCCGCGGGCGGACGCAATTTGATCTGTAGCCCTTTCAGAACTAGATTTTCCGGTCGCCCGAACAGTTTGTCGGCCTCGCTTTGCGAAAACCCTGCAATCTGCACCGCCTCCAGCCAGGCAGAAACCTTGTCGGCCGCCTTGATCGCCTTTTTGATCGCCGCAGGCAGTATGGCAGGCAGGCCGAACCGCAGATGCACCGCCGCCGCCAGCCGCGCATCCAGCTCTCCATAGCTTGGGCCGACCGCCGCCTTGACCGGGCTGATCATGTCGCCGATCACATATTCCGGCGCATCATGCAGCAGGGCCGCCAACTGCCAGCGCGCCGCACAACCCGGATTGCAGCGGGTAAAGATTTCCTCGACCAGCAGCGAATGTTCGGCCACCGAATAGGGCCAATCCCCGCGCGTCTGCCCGTTCCACCGCGCGACAAAGGCCAGACCATGCGCGATGTCTTCCACCTCGATATCCATCGGCGTCGGGTCCAGCAGGTCCAGCCTGCGTCCCGAAAGCATCCGTTGCCAGGCGCGTGGTTGTTTCATCGGGTGGCCCTGCTTGGTTGTCGAAATGGCAGGCTAATGCTATCTGCCCTTCAAACTCAGGATCAAGGAGCGCCGCGATGGCTGCCGATTACATCGTCAAGGATATTGCGCTGGCCGAGTTTGGCCGCAAGGAACTGACCATCGCTGAAACCGAAATGCCGGGCCTGATGGCCTGCCGCGAGGAATTTGGCGCATCCAAGCCGCTGAAAGGTGCGCGGATCGTTGGCTCCCTGCACATGACCATTCAGACCGCGGCGCTGATCGAAACGCTGGTGGCACTCGGTGCGGATGTCCGCTGGGCATCCTGCAACATCTTCTCGACCCAAGATCACGCCGCCGCCGCGATCGCCGCCGCAGGCATCCCGGTGTTCGCAGTCAAGGGCCAGACCCTGACCGAGCATTGGGATTACCTCGACCAGTCCTTCATGTTCCCCGAAGGCGCGAACATGATCCTCGACGATGGCGGCGATGCGACTTTGTATGTTCTTCTGGGCGCGCGGATGGAGGCGGGCGAAGACGTGCTGGCCGTGCCGCAGTCGGAAGAAGAAGAAGTTATCAAGCTGCAAATCCAGAAGCGGATGAAGCAGTCACCGGGCTGGTTCGCCAAGACCAAAGCCGCGATCAAGGGCGTTTCTGAGGAAACAACCACCGGCGTGCATCGTCTCTATGATCTGCACAAGCGCGGCCAACTGCCGTTCCCGGCGATCAACGTCAATGACTCGGTCACCAAGTCGAAATTCGACAACAAATACGGCTGCAAGGAATCGCTGGTTGACGGTATCCGCCGCGCCACCGACACCATGATGGCCGGCAAGGTTGCCGTGGTCTGCGGCTATGGCGATGTCGGCAAAGGCTCGGCCGCCAGCTTGCGCGGCGCGGGTGCCCGCGTGAAAGTGACCGAGGTTGATCCGATCTGCGCCTTGCAGGCGGCAATGGACGGGTTTGAGGTCACTCTTCTGGAAGATGAAGTCGCAAGCGCCGACATCTTCATCACCACCACCGGCAACAAGGACGTGATCCGCATCGAGCATCTGCGCGAGATGAAGGATATGGCCATCGTCGGCAACATCGGCCATTTCGACAACGAAATTCAGGTCGCATCCCTGCGCAACCACAAATGGACCAACATCAAGGAACAGGTGGATATGATCCAGATGCCCTCGGGCGCGCGGATCATCCTGCTGTCGGAAGGCCGCCTGTTGAACCTCGGCAACGCCACGGGCCACCCGTCCTTTGTCATGTCGGCCAGCTTCACCAATCAGGTGCTGGCGCAGATCGAGCTTTGGACCAAGGGAGAAGACTATGCGCCCGGCGTCTACATCTTGCCCAAGGCTCTGGATGAAAAGGTTGCCCGCCTGCATCTGAAAAAGATTGGCGTCAAACTGACCGAGTTGCGCCCCGAACAAGCCGATTACATCGGTGTTCAAGTCGATGGCCCGTTCAAAAGCGAGCATTACCGCTACTGAGGAACGCAACTCCGCCCAAGGGGGAAGAACCGGCGACTATTCCCTTTGCCAAGAAAAAACCTTGGCCTAATCTGCACCGGAACGTGCGTGGCGTGGTGCCGCGCGCGAGTTTACCAGTGGGGACAGCGATGGGCAAAAGAGACGAGCTGATTGCCAAGTATGCGGACGATCTGAAGACGAAATGCAAAGTTCAACCCGATATGGCGCTTTTGACCAAAGTGACCATCGGGTGCGGGCCGGCCATCTATGATAATGATGCGCAGACCGTTGCGGCCAGCGATGCGGCAGAGCTTGATCGCATCAAGGCCAACTTCCTGATCAAGAAGCTGGGTCTGTCGGATACTCCGGCGCTCAAGGCCGGTATCGATGCCGTGGTCGAAACCTATGGACGGTCAGAGCGCAACAAGTTTCGAGCCGTTTTCTATTATTTGCTGGTCAAGCATTTCGGCAAAGAAGCCGTTTACGCCTGAGGGCGCCAAATCATTGTGCCTGCCCTATCCGGGCGGGCATCTTCCCAAAGCAATGAATTGATTCATGTTTTAGGAACTCGGCATTTGCCGCGCCCCCTGAAAAGCCCTATGGTTGAACTCTGGGCAGGACGTCTGGAACCTTTTCATAACACGCGTGCGGTGGGAGTGCGTGGGGTGGGTGAAGGGTTCCGTAGGGGTGCGGGGCCCTTCACTTTTTGCCAGCCGAAAATCCGGTCAGGCAGGCAAGCCGCCCAAGCCACAGACAATTCGCCACTCTTCTGCCGATACCGGTTGAACCGACAGGCGGGAGTTGTTGACCAGTACCATCTTCTCCAGCCCCGGCTGAACTTTGCAGGTGTCCAGCGAAACCGGGGTGATCAGAGGGCGCACGGCCTTGATCCACACACAATCCCAGCGCGGATCGTCCGTTGTGGAATCCGGGCTGCTTTCGCGGCACACCTCGACAACACCCACAACTTCCTTGCCGATGTTGGAATGGTAGAAAAATCCAAGATCGCCGATCTTCATCGCCCGCATGTTGTTGCGCGCCTGATAGTTGCGCACGCCGTGCCATTCTTCGCCCTCGGGCCCCTTTGCGACCTGCTGGTCCCAGCTCCAGGTGTCGGGTTCGGATTTGAACAGCCAGAAGGTCATCCCACCACCTTTTTCCATTCGGTGACGGTTACGCTGTCGAACAGACCTGCCTTGGCATAGGGGTCGGCATCGGCCCAGGCCTGCGCCTGTTCCAGCGTTTCGACGTTCAACACCAACAGGCTGCCGGTCATCTGGCCTTCAGTATTCAGAAATGGCCCCGCCATCTCCACAACGCCAGAGGTGTTGATATGGTCCAGATGCGCCGCGCGGTTGGCAAGGCGGGTTTCCAGGTGGCCGGGCTTGTCCCGGCAGATCAGTGCGACGCGCATGGGCTATTCCTGTTTCAAGGGGCGGGACATCAGGGCCTGAATGGCCTCTGGCAGAGTAATCTGGTTCTCAACAAGGGCGGCAATCATGGCTGTGATCGGCATGTCAATCTGCCGCTGTCTGGCAACGGCGGCCACGGCGCGCGCGGTGGCCAGCCCCTCGACCGTGACCAAGGGGTCAAAGCCCTGGCCAGACCCCAGCGCCTGACCAAAGCGGAAATTGCGCGACTGGGCAGAGGTGCAGGTCAGAACCAGATCACCCAGACCAGACAGGCCCGCCAGCGTTTCGGCGCGTGCCCCCAGTGCAAGGGCCAGCCGCAGCATTTCGGCATAGCCGCGGGTCATCAACGCGGCACGGGCCGAATCGCCTAAGCCAGCCCCGATCACGATACCCGCTGCGATGGCGACCACATTCTTCATTGCCCCGCCCAGCTCGGCGCCGGTTGTGTCATCGCTGCGATATAGCCGCAGGGTCGGGGTTGAAAGCAGGATTTGCAGCGCCTCGTCCCCACCAGCAAGGGTCAGCGCAGTTGGCAGGCCGCGCGCGATATCGGCAGCGAAACTTGGCCCCGTCAGGATTGCCGCACCGCAGGCAGGACGCGTCAGCCGGATCAATTCAACCGGGCCCGTCAGGGTTTTCAGATCAATTCCCTTGCAGCAAGCCACCAGCCACGGGCTGTCAAGATTGCGTCCCTGTGCCGCCAGAAATGCCCCCAAAGCCTGCATCGGCAGCGACAGAAGAATGACGCTTGCGCCATTCAGATCGTCACTATTCGGCGTAACAGTCACTGTTTCCGGCAGGGAAATACCCGGCAGGCGCGATTCATTCCGCCTTGTCCGCGCCATCTCGGCGATATGGTCCGAGTTGCGGGCCCACAGCCGCACTTCATGGCCCTTTTTCGCCAATGTGACCGCAAGCGCAGTGCCAAACGCCCCTGCCCCGATGACGCCGATCATGCCTTGGCCCCCCTCTTGCCGGACCCGATCATCGCCGGTGCGTTTTGATCCAGGGGCCAGCGTGGACGGGCTTGCAGGTCGAATCCGTCGCGCTGCCCGGCTTGAAACAGCTCGATCCCGGCCCAGGCGATCATTGCCGCATTGTCGGTGCAAAGCCGCAGCGGGGGTGCGACGAAACCCAGACCAAGCTGCGCCGAAACAGCCTCTAACCGGCCGCGCAGAGCCTGATTTGCGGCAACGCCGCCTGCCACGGCCAACACGGCACTTGAGGGGGCAAGGTCCAGATATATCTGCACGGCACGGCGGGTTTTTTCAGCCAGAACCTCTGCCACGGCCAGTTGAAAGCCCGCGCACATATCGCGGCGGTCCTGTAGGGTGATCCCGCCTTTTTCGGCAATCACAGCATCCCGTGTCCGTAAAAGAGCGGTCTTCAAACCGGAAAACGACATATCGCAGCCGGGTCTGTCCAGCAGCGGCCGGGGAAACTGAAACCGGCGGGCGTCGCCCAGCGCCGCCTCCGCCTCAACCACGGGGCCGCCGGGCTGGGGCAGGCCCAACAGTTTTGCCGTCTTGTCAAAGGCTTCACCGGGTGCGTCGTCAATCGTGCCACCCAGCCGCTGAAACTCGGTTGCGCTTTTCACGATTAGAAACTGGCAATGGCCGCCCGAAACCAGCAACAGCAGATAGGGAAAAGCCAATCCATCGGTCAGGCGCGGCGTCAGCCCATGACCGGCCAGATGGTTGACGCCCACCATCGGCAAGCCCGTCGCCGCAGCCAATCCCTTGGCCAGCATGACGCCAGACAGAACTCCGCCAATCAGGCCCGGTCCGGCGGTCACGGCAATCCCGTCCAGATGCGACAGATCCAGCCCGGCCAGCGAAAGCGCCTGTTCGACACAGCCGTCCAGCCGTTCGGCATGGGCGCGGGCGGCGATTTCCGGCACGACCCCACCAAATGCGGCATGCAGGGCGGTTTGCCCCTCGACCACCGAGGACAGCACCTCTGGCGTGGTGCCGTGCAGGCGCACCACTGCGGCAGCCGTGTCATCACAGCTTGATTCGATTCCCAGAAAGGTCAGGGTGCCGGACATGGCTTTCCGTTGCGGCCAGGGTTCCTAGCGAGGTAACACCCAAGACATGCCCAGACAATCCCGCGCTCCGATCATCCTGCTGACCCGGCCTTTGGCGCAAAGCCAGCGCTTTGCCGGGACGCTGGCACAGGTAACCAGGCTGCCGGTTGTCATTTCTCCGTTGATGGAGACACGATTTTTGCCCGTGACATTGCCGGACGGCAAGTTTTCAGCGCTTGTGCTGACGTCCGAATCCGGGGCGCTCGCGGCGGGGCGAATGCGGAATGATCTGCCGTGCAGGGCGTGGTGCGTCGGCGACCGCACTGCACAAGTGGCCGCAAAACTGGGCTTTGCCGCAACATCTGCCGGAGGCGATGCGGCTGCGCTAATTGCGCTGATCCGGCGCGAACAAGAGACCGGCCCGCTGCTGCATCTTCGGGGTGTCGAAGCACGTGGCGATATTGCCGAAACATTGACCAAAGGCGGAATAGAGACGCAAAGTCTGGTTGTTTACGATCAACGTGAAACGCCACCGTTGCCAGAGGGGCAGGCGTTGATTCGCGGCCACCAGCCGCTAATCGTTCCGCTGTTTTCACCACGCTCTGCCCGGATCTTTGCAAAAATCGCAGGGCCAAGGCCGGGGCTTTGGCTTGCCGCTCTTAGTCTGGCCGTTGGCCGTGAATTGACCGCGCTTGATCCTCTTGGGCTGGAAATCGCCGACACGCCCGACAGTGATGGCATGTTGCTGGCGGTACAAAGGCTTATCGCCGCAGCGTGCAGTTCTTGATGCCGGGCACTGGCACGCATTACGTTACACACAGGCAGCAGAAAGAGTCGGCGATGTCACAGACCGAAGACCCCACCCCCGCTCTGACGGATTCGGTTGTGCCAGACGCCGATATGATCAAAACGCCTCCGCCGATTGACACGACACCCCGCTCGCAACCGCGCCGGGGTGGCTTTCTTGGGGGCCTGGTTGGCGGCGTGGTCGCGGCTGGTTTGGGCTTTGGCGCTGCGCAGCTTTACCCCAAGGGCTGGCCACTTGCCGTAACGGGCGACTTGCAGGCGATGCTGACGCAGCAGGCGACCGAGATTGAGGCGTTGAAGGTGGAATTGGCGAAACTTTCACAGCCGGTTCCTGCCGATACCCAACTGGCTGATCGGATTACTGCGCTTGAATCCAAGGCCCCACCTGCGGTGGACCTTTCACCCGTCGACAGCAGGATTGCGGCACTGGAGTCGCGCTTGTCCGCGATTGAAACCTTGCCCACCGATGGCACAAGTGCCTCGCCTGCCGCGCTTGCAGCATTGCGCGCCGATGTCGAGGCCCTGAAAACCGAAGGCGCTGTGGGTCTGGAGGGGGTGACCCAGAAGACCGAAGACCGCCTGAAGGCCGTTGAAGAGCGCGCCGCCACGCTGCAATCCGAGACCGAGGCCATGGTTGCCAAAGCCCGTGCCCGCACCGCGCTGGGGCAAGTCATGGCCGCGATGGACAGCGGGGTGCCCTATGCCAGCCTGCTTGCCGATCTTGGTGCCGTACCAGAGGCTTTGTCCGCCCCCGCCGCAAGCGGCATTCCAACCATTGCGCAATTGCGCGACGGATTCCCAAATGCCGCGCGCCTTGCGCTTGAGGCATCTTTGCAGGCTGACATGGGGGCCACTTGGGCCGACCGGATCGGCAGCTTTCTGCGGACACAAACCGGCGCGCGGTCTTTACAGCCGCGCGAGGGGAATGATCCCGATGCGGTTCTATCGCGCGCAGAAGCCAGCCTTGCCCAAGGCGATCTGGCCGCTGCGCTGGCCCAGCTGGACAGCCTGCCAGAGCCGGGCAAGGCGGCAATGGCCGACTGGCACACCAAGGCAGAGCAACGGCTGGCGGCGATTGCGGCCCTGTCGTCGTTGACGGCAACGATCGACGGATAGGGGGCACAGATGGTCTGGTCTTTGTTGAAAATCCTGTTCTTCGTGGCTTTGGTTGCCGTGCTGACGCTGGCGGCCGGTGCGCTGCTGGATCTGCAAGAGGGGCTGCGCATTCAGATTGCGGGGTGGGAGTTCACCCTGACACCGCTGGCCGCAGTGATAACGGCACTGGTTTTGATGGCGCTGATCTGGCTGTTGATGAAGGTTGTTGGCCTGCTGGTGGCGACCTTGCGTTTTCTGAACGGCGATGAAACCGCGATTTCGCGCTATTTTGACCGCAACCGCGAACGCCGCGGCTACAAGGCGATGTCAGAGGCGATGCTGGCTGTTGCAGCCGGAGAGGGGCGGCTGGCCCTTATGCGGGCGCAGCGGGCCGAGCGCTATCTGCAAAAGCCCGAACTGACCAACTTGCTGGTGGCGCAAGCGGCTGAACTTGCCGGTGATGGCAGCCGGGCCGAGGCTGCCTACAAGGCGTTGCTTGGGCATGAGGAAACGCGGTTCATTGCGATTCACGGCCTTTTGAAACAAAAGATTGCCGGGGGGGATACCGAAACAGCCCTGGCATTGGCCGAAAAGGCCTTTGCGCTAAAGCCGCGTCACGCCGCCACGCAGGACATTCTGCTAAAGCTGCAATCAGACAGCGCCGACTGGAAGGGGGCTCGCGCCACACTTGGCGCCAAGATGAAGGCGGGCGCCTTGCCGAAAGAGCTGTTTCGTCGGCGTGACGCTGTTCTTGCCCTGCAAGAGGCACGGAGTCTTTTGGATGATCAGTCCAGCATCGAGTTACGCGAGGCCGCTATCGAGGCCAATCGCAAGTCGCCCGATCTTATTCCGGCTGCTGCCATGGCCGCCCGCAGCTTGACGCTGAAGGGCGACAAGAAGGGGGCCACCCGTTTGCTGCGCAAATCCTGGGAATCGCAGCCTCACCCCGATCTGGCCGCCGCCTTTGCCGAGATAGAGCCAGAAGAAACGCCAGCCGCCCGTGTAAAGCGCTTTGCCTCGTTGATTGCGGCCAATCCCAATCACGATGAATCCCGCATGCTTTTGGCCGAACTGAATGTGGCGGCCGAAGACTTCCCGGTGGCCCGCCGCGCCTTGGCCGACACGGTAACCCGCCACCCGACACAGCGCGCCTTTGCAATCATGGCCGCGATAGAGCGGGGCGAGGGTGCCGATGATGCCATCGTGCGGGGCTGGTTGGCCAAGGCGCTGACGGCACCGCGCGGGCCGCAATGGTGTTGCGACAAGTGCCAGTCGATCCATTCCGAATGGCACCCCATCTGCGAGAATTGTGGTGGGTTTGACACCCTGAGCTGGCGCGAGCCGGTCGAGACCATCGGGCCAAGTGCAACAGGTGCCGAACTGCTGCCATTGATGGTCAAAGCCCCACCCTCCGCCCCGCCCGAGACCGTAAAGGACGACATCATTGACCTTGCAGCCATCGCACGCAGTGCAAATTAGTCAAGCTTCCGGCTTGCAAGCGAAGCCCCGCGCTGCTAATTCGGCGCGGCGGTTCAGGCAAAGCTTGGTGGCGCCCGAAAGGTCACCACCCCACGCAACCTGACGCATGAAGAAAAGAGTGCCGCTGTAGCTCAGCTGGTAGAGCACGTCATTCGTAAGTAGCGGGTCCGCTCGTGAAAGACGTGTAAAGCCAAGTAGTTAGATCGGGGGTTGTATTGTCAGTAGGGCCATAGTAGGGCCAACGCAGAGAAGGATGCCGGTGTAGCTCAGCTGGTAGAGCACGTCATTCGTAATGATGGGGTCGGGGGTTCGAGTCCCTTCACCGGCACCATCCTTCTCAGGAAGTCTCCTTATATTCCAATAACTTGCAAGGCGCAACGCCAAGTGCATTGGCTAGTTTGCCGACGATAAGGACGGTGGGGTTGCGCACCCCGCGTTCAACTCCGCTGACATAGGTGCGGTGCAAGTCGGCGTCGAAGGCAAGCTCTTCCTGCGAGATGCCTTTCAGCTCCCGATACCGCCTTACGTTCCTGCCCACGACCGCCTTTATGTTCATGCGGCCATAGCGCAACGCTGTAGACTATTGATCTACAGACTATGAGTCTCATTTTCTGTTGTCGCTCTGCTTTGGCGCGTGCAGACTATAAGTCTCGGTTTTGTGGAGACTTTCCGATGCAGTTTTTGATTGCCTACTTGGAGTTGACCGCGCTTACGGTGCTTCTGGTCATCCTCACTTATGCCCATGTCGAAGTCGCCATGTGGACAACCTTCGGCATCTTCGTGGTGGCGACGCTGTGCTTGCTTTTCGGTTGGAAGCCGCCCCGCATTACTGGGCGCTTCAAGGCATTCATGGTCATGTTCGTATGCTTTGGCGCGGCTATCTTCATGGGGCCGAAGATCCAAGCCCATCAGGAGGCTGAGTTGGCCCATCTGCGCGCCACCGACGTCGAAGCTTATCTCACCACTTTGCGTACCCAAGACGAAGTCCGTTGGCTGAACGCGCTGAAGGAACTCCGCCCCGAGCAATACGAGGTCGAAGCGAAGCGACGCCAGAACACCGCGAAGGCTGCGTACCTAGCCGAATGCACCGACGACAAGGCGGGGATGGCATACGTGATGCTCCAGAACGAAGTCCGCGAGCAGTTGCGCGCACCATCGACGGCGGATTTTCCCGGCAGATATGAGCCGGGCACGAGGCACCTCGGTGACTGCATCTACCAAGTTTTCGGCAAGGTGGATGCACAAAACGGGTTCGGGGCCATGCTGCGGACAACCTTCGAGGGAAGAATCCAGTATTTCCCAGAAAGCGGTGGATGGCGGACGCTGGAACTGAGGGTTGAAGGCTAACCCTCCCTGTTGCATCCACCTACGGCGCGCGCAGCGGCCCGTACAGCGGCCTTAAGGGCTGCTGGGTACCTTGGCCTAGGCTGGCCTGCACATACCTTCAAAGGTGCGGCTGGCCCGTTCCAGCATAAGCTTGGCTTCATCCCATGAAATAAAGCAGTTTTGTAACTTGTAACAGTAACTTAGCTCGGAAGGTTCCATAAGCAAAAATGGTGGGGCACCGTAGCGCCCCACCGGGTAGTGCAAGCTAGTTTGGGCCTTATGTTACGTTACATGGTACGCCCGCCGTCGGTCAAAATGGCGTTTCCTCGTCGTGCTGTCCGTCTAGGCGCTCGATCACCACGATGCCTCCCTCTATGCGCCGGGCGATGTATTCGACTTTGCGCTCTTCGGTGTTACCGTGCGCGAACCCGCGCCGCAGGGCTTTCGTGCGTCGTCCTAGGTCGTGCAGGCGATGGGTGGCATATTCCCACCCCAGCCCGTCCATGGCTGCCCTGATCCTTCGCGCGTCCGTGGGCGACATGTGTGCCGTATCTAGGCCAAGCAATAGCTTTACGCTTTCCATGGAGACGCGACCCGTAATCCCTTCAAACGCACCTTCCAAAACATCGGCATAGGCATCCTCCACCATACGCTGGACCTGCGCTGCTTTCGCTACATCCCACAAGTGCGGAGACAGAATAATTGACTCACCTGTCGCCTCCCGCACTACCGCTTCTGCCCAAAGTTGGTCCAAATCGGCGCTGAAGCGTTCAAGATCGATCTGACCCACCACGACTGGCCATATGCGCCGATTGCCCGTCAGATCGCGCAGATAGGTACTTTCGTTCGTTGTCCCAAGAATGATGCAGTGTCTGGGATACTCCCCGGCATCCCGGGCGTAGGCTCGCCTGTAGCTGTCGGTGGCTGTGCTAAGGAAACGCTTGAGACTTTGACTAGTTGCCTTGTTCAGACCGTCCAATTCCTGGCATTCTATGATCCAAGCGCGGCCCATCAACTCGGCCTTGGTCTTGTCGTCACTTCTGAGGTCAAGGCTGCCACAGAACCATTCTTCCCGTACAGCCAGCAATTGCGCTACCTGCGATTTCCCAACACCCTGCGGACCTTCGAAGACCATCATTGTGTCAAACTTGCACCCCGGCTGTTTGATGCGCCGGACACCTGCGATCAAGAACTTGGAGGCAAATTCCCGGTTCATTTCGGTATCGTCAGCGCCGCAATAGGTTGTTAGCCACCGGTCGATCCTTGGCGTCCCGTCCCATGCGAGCCCATCAAGATAGTCATGAATGGGGTGGTATGGGTTTTCATGGGCAAGTGCGAGAAGTTCCCTCTTAATAGCCGCCGGGCTAGCGGTGAAGTCGAGTTCGCGACCAAACTGGCTGCAGAGAATTTCCGCGATGTCGTTTAGGTCCCGCCCCTCAAGCCCAGCACCCCTAATCTCGTCGGTGTTATTGAAGACGTTTCGTTGCGCATCCACGGCAAGACGTGCCAGCGCATATCGAACGTTTTTGGGGTGGTGCGCTACTGGTGTGAACTTCTCAGTTAGCACGGGCCACTCTCCACGCCCTGCCTCTAGGAGCGCCATAGCCCGCTTTACCTGTCGTTGGGCGTAGCGCATAACGTCGGGGCTTTCGCGCACATGGGCACTGATCCCAAGATCAGGCGCGGTGATGATCGAAAGCACATGACCCGGCAGAACGCCTTGACTAAGCATCCAAATTGACGCTCCAAGCACGAGCTCTGAGCGAGAAGCGTAGTCGTGGTGCGGAGGGTTCTTGCCAAGGACGATGGCGTCGATCCACTTTGGGTCATATGGCACCGTTTCCATTAGGTCTGCAGGAAGCGGTAGTGGCGCAATTTCCTCTGTCCCAGACGGCACAAGAGTTTTTGTCTTTTCCGTCGAGTCTTTTGATCCGGGCACCTTCAACGAAAAATCTTTCGGGAAATAGGCTTTCGGCGGTGCGTCAAGGCGAACCGGATGCACTTGCCATGCCGTTGCGGGTTTCCGACCCGCTGCACGTTTCTTGTCGTTCAGCCAGTTCATCGACCAAGCTAGACGCAGAAGGCGGTCCGCATTGTGAGTGCCGGGACCGCCCTGCATTGCTGCCAGAATGGCAAGGTTCAGTGCCTCCGCCGCCTCAACAGTGATGGGCTCCGCAAGCTTCCAGATTGCCTGACAGCCACCACCGGTGAACCATACGGTCGTGGGTTCAGGTACTCCCTTTGGTCGGACATTTGGATCAAGCAGCACCGCAAGAATTCTATCAAGCTGTTCCGCCTCTGTGCCAGGGTAGTCCTTGTTGTCTAGATCCACATGAAGCGTCTGGGCGAGAGAAAGGTTTTCTTTCTTTCGCGAGCCGTTAAGAAATCTGGCGTTCGACAGAAAGTAGACATTGCGTCGAGCGACCTCGCCGTTCACCGCCGCAATGTAATCAGCGGCTTGAGCTTCCTCGCCCGGTGCGAACTGGCGGACAATCGGTTTTGCTGGCCCGACACTTGCCATCGTTTCGATGTATAGGTTGCCATCTGGGTGTAGCCAGCGAAGCCACTGTACGGATTGGGCAGGGTTGGGCTGAAACTCAGCAGCCATGGCGACCTGCCTCCGGCGTGCACGCCTGAGCAATAAGCCAGTTCTCCACGTCCTCGCGGCGGTAGAGGACCTTGCCAGCCTTGGCACCAGACTGAATACGGATGTACCGGGGGCCGTAGCCGTAGATGCGACCCTTTTCGAAGAAGCTAACGCTGAGACCCGTGATTTCGGGGAGCTGCTTGGTCGTAAGCAGCGATGTTGATCTGTTTGGCATTTTGCCCTCCTTTGCAGATGGAAGGACGCTGCCAGTGGACCGGACAGTAATGTTGCGAACAACTTGCGCCTTTTTGCGCAACCAGAGGCGACCCTACAGTTTGGTTGCGACACCCCATTCCGCCAGTTCGTCGCAAACTCGTTTCAACGCTTCTGCCTCAAGGCTTTCCTGCACATAGTCGTGCTCAACGGCGCGATAGATATACGTCGCCTCGAAGTCCACACCGTGCCCCTTGCCTTGCTTTCGGGCGTAGCTGCCTGAAAACTTCTCGCGAAGTCGATTGACTATCGCGTGACGAGCTTCGGCATTCTCTTGCCCGAAGAAGAGGTCCGCGGCCTCTTCTGCAAGGGCCAGATCAGAGCGAGGTTTCCGGGGGGGAGTTACCGTCCGGTCAGGTTTTAAACGAAGGTTCAGGGCGTACATGTCCCGATTAGCTTTGTCGATGTGGCGCTCACTACCCATCCAGATCAAGGCGCGATCATCGCGGTTGCCCGGCTCAGGATGCGGAGTTGCGCGCTCACCCACCAGCATTTTCATCGCTGCATCCAACCGCTGCTTTGATGTCTTCCCGCTTTGATCGGGATGGGCAGAAATGATCGCAAGCAGCAGCCGTTCGAAGGGATTGGCCCCGAATGCTTGCCCGGAATTGGCAACGACCGCGTCGTCAAATGCGGCGTCCGGTCCGTTCTGTTCAGACATTTGCAAGCTCCAGAATGCGAGTAGCGACCTTTTCGACCGGATCGCGCAGTCTTTCGACATTAATCACGATGTAGCCCCCAGTGACGTCACCGTTGGTGCGGTGGTTGAGCAAGCGCTTCAGCGCGTAATGAGGCACATCTAGACTTTCAGCGATGGTAATGAACGTCCGCCGAAGGTCGTGCATGGTGAAGGCGACCCCCGATCCAGCGCCGACCCGAGCGAGGAACTTCTTCGTTTCGACAAGGTGGCCAACCTTTCCGGTGCCGGGGAAGACCCATTCCGAACCCCCACTTGCTTTTGAACGGGCTTCAAGCAGTTCGACGAGAAAACCCGCCAACGGCAAAGACAGCGGATCGCCGTTCTTTGTGGTCGGCAAGTGCAGGGTGCGTGCCCTAAGGTCAACGTTCTCCCAACGCAATCTGGACAACTCGCCGCGACGCATGCCGGTGAAAAGGGCCAGCAAAAGAAAATCCCGCGAGTACTCCGGCTCGGCCATTACGGCCTTCCACCACATGGGCAGGTCAAGGGCTGTCACCACCGTTTGCCGCCGACGTTCACGATACCAAGCGCGTGCTTGTGACAAGATTTGGACGGGGTTCGGTGGGAAATCTTCTTCGGTCGCAGCGATGAAGTTGTACACCGACCGGAGGTGGCGCATCACATTGTTCGCAGTCGTTTCCCCATGCGCCTTGGCGATTTCTTGGTGCCGCTTCAGCACCATTTGCCGGGTGATCATGGTCAGCGGCGTCTTCTGCCAAGACTTCAGATACAGCCTCACGCTCCGCTGGTAGCTCCCGACCGTGTAGGGCGAAAGGGTCGTACGTGCTTCGAAGAAATTCGTGAAACTAGTGGCAAGCGTGATCTGTTCGGTCCGGGCCTTCCGCTTCTGCTCATTGGGGTCTTGTCCCTCGGACATTTCAGCCAGCAGGGCCAAAGCCCGTTTTCGAGCCACCTCTGGCGCGAACACGTCAGCACGACCGATTGTGACCCGGCGCGTTCGGCCATGCACTTGGCCTTCAGCGAAGTACATCTTTGTTCGCGATCCCACGCGAAGGCCAAAGCCCGGCAGCGTTGTGTCGCGGTAATAGACCTGACCCGCCTCAGGGTGCGGTAGTTCATCAATTTGACGGCGTGTAAGTCGCAGGTTTGGCATTGAGACCTCCTTTTGGCCTCAACTCAGGTTAGCGCGATGCGCAAAAAATTGCAATGAAAATCAGATACTTATGCGGAATTTTGCAGCGAAGGGCAGGATGATCTAGCGCTGTGCGGTTCATCCCAGTGTCCTGGTCTAACTAGTATCTGCCTTTGCCAATCTCCTTGACTGACCGGTCATGACGGATTCTACCTAGTGAGGCTCCCCGCGATCCACCTCCCGAACTTGAAGAGTAAGAAAAACAATGAATATTCAGGCCCATGAGCAGCTAAAGGTAAACATCTGGGAGATCGCCAACCGCTTGCGTGGCCCGTACCGTCCACCGCAGTACCGGTTGGTCATGTTGCCCATGGTCGTCCTTCGACGCCTGGACTGTGTCCTTGAGCCAACGAAGGATGCGGTGCTTCGGGAGCATGCAAAGCTCACTGCGCAGAACATGCCCGAAGCTGCGATGGAACGTCTGTTAGGTAAGGCAGCCGATCCGAACAGAAAGCATCCGCTGTACAATACCAGTCCGTTCACGTTTCAGCGGTTGCTGGGTGACCCAGAAAACATCGCACCGAACTTAGTGTCATACATCAACGGGTTCTCGCCCAAAGCGCGCGCGATCTTCGAGCGGTTCAAGTTCAACGACCAGATCGAGAAACTGGACGCCAGCAACCGCCTATTCACTATTGTCAAAGCAATGGCCGACGTCGATTTGCATCCCAATCGCATCGACAACATGCAGATGGGGTATGTGTTCGAACATCTGGTGATGCGCTTCAACGAGCAGGCAAACGAAGAGGCCGGTGACCACTTCACGCCGCGCGAAGTCATCCGGCTCATGGCCAACCTCATCTATACCGGCGAACACGAAGTCTACCGGCCCGGTATCTTCCGCACAATCTATGACCCAACCTGCGGCACGGGGGGGATGCTGTCCGAGTCCGAGAAGTTCATCTTGGCGCAGAACAAGGACGCGAACCTCGCTCTGTTTGGTCAAGAGTACAACGACGAGTCTTGGGCCATTTGCTGCGCGGACATGCTGATCAAGGACGAGGACACAAGCAGCATCGTACTGGGCGACACCCTTGGCGACGGCAAGACCCGGGACGGTTTTGAAGGCAAGCAGTTTCACTACCTTCTGGCCAACCCGCCCTTTGGGGTGGAGTGGAAGGACCAGAAAACGGTTGTCGAGAAGGAGCACGGGCTTCTTGGCTTTTCAGGCCGTTTCGGTGCTGGGCTTCCCGCCATCAATGATGGTTCGCTGCTGTTCTTGCAGCACATGATTTCGAAGATGCACCCCTACAAAGAGGGTGACGAAAACGCCGTTGGTTCAAAGATCGCCATCGTGTTCAACGGCTCGCCATTGTTCTCAGGCGATGCTGGCTCTGGGCCGTCGAACATCCGCCGTTGGATCATCGAAAACGACTGGCTTGATGCCATAGTCGCACTGCCCGATCAGCTGTTCTACAATACCGGCATCTTCACCTACGTGTGGCTTGTAACCAACCGCAAGGCACCCGAACGGCGCGGCAAGGTGCAACTCATCGACGGGACGCGGTTCTTCCAGCGCATGAAAAAGAGCCTGAACAATAAGCGCAATGAGATTACCGACGATCAAATCAACGACCTTACGCGCATCTATGGCAACTATCGCGATGGGGAAAAGGTCTCGGTAAAGATCAACGGTGAAACCGAGGATCGGGTGGTATCGCGCATCTTTGAGAACCGTGAGTTTGGCTTCCTGAAAGTCACGGTCGAACGCCCCCTACGCCTGAATTTCGAGGCCACACCAGAGCGCATTGCCAAACTTGATGGGGAGACGGCATTCGCCAACCTCGCCACGACCAAGAAGCGCAAGGACGATGCAGCCGGGCAGCGTGAGATCGTTGAGGGCCGCGCGCTTCAAGGGGCAGTCCGGAAGGCGCTGGTCATGCTAGCGGACAAAGGCCGTTACATGGACAGGGCTGTATTTGAGGTCGATCTCGACCGCGCAGCGCGGCGGGTTGAGGTGAAGCTGGCCGCGCCAATCAAGAAAGCCATCTTCGCCGCACTGGGTGAACGAGACCCCGAAGCCGCAATTTGCCGAGACAGCAAGGGCAGGCCGGAACCGGACAGCGAATTGCGCGATACCGAGAACATACCGCTGCCTGAGGGCACTGTGCTGCCGTTACCCATACAGTTTGGGCCAGACAAACCCAACGATAAGCTGGTGGCGACATTCCGCAATGAGATTGACGCGTACATGGCACGCGAAGTTCTGCCCCACGTTCCTGATGCTTGGGTCGACTACGACAAGACGAAGGTGGGATACGAAGTCCCGATCAACCGGCACTTCTACGTCTACAGGCCGCCGCGTCCGCTCGATGCGATCGAGACCGATATCACCGCACTGGAAGGTGAGATTGCCGGGCTTCTGAAGGGGCTGGTTGCATGACCACTGTCCCCGACAAGGTTAAGCAGGCTTATGGCCAGTTGCCGCAAGGCTGGAAGCTGGAGAAGCTCAAGTTCTATGCGTCTGTGCGGAACAGCAATGTCGACAAGACCCTTGCCGACGACGAAACACCCGTTCGGCTCTGCAACTACACGGACGTTTACTACAACGACCGGATCACGCCCGACCTCGACTTCATGCAAGGCTCCGCGACCGAAGCCGAAATCGAGAAGTTTCAGCTCAAGAAGGGTCAGGTCATCATAACCAAGGACAGCGAAGGCTGGGATGACATCGGTATTCCCGCGCTTGTCACCGAGGACATGCCGGAGGTGCTGTGCGGGTATCACTTGTCCGTACTAGAGCCCGGTCAAGAGTTGGATGGCGGGTTCCTCGCATGGTTGTGTAGGTCCGAGCCGCTGAATGACCAGTTCAAGCTGGGCGCGAACGGGGTGACGCGCTACGGCTTGGGGCAATACCCGATGAAAAATGCCTTCGTCGCGCTGCCGCCCCTAGAAACCCAACGCCGCATCACTCGCTTTCTGGACGAAAAGACCGCACGCATCGACGGGCTGATCGAAAAGAAGCGCGCCCTTCTGGACCGACTGGCTGAGAAACGCCAAGCCCTTATCACCCGCGCCGTCACAAAAGGTCTGAACCCAGACGCGCCCATGAAGGACAGCGGTATCGGCTGGCTGGGCGAGATTCCGGAGAATTGGGAGGTTCTTCCGGTTAAGCGCATCGCCAAGCTAGAAAGCGGGCATACGCCAGATCGCAAGATCGATGCTTACTGGGAGAATTGTGAGATTCCTTGGGTCTCTCTCAACGACACGTCCGTGCTTCGAGCCAGTGACTACATTTCCGAAACGACTTTCAAAATCAACGAACTTGGGCTGGCAAATTCGTCCGCGCGAATGCTTCCCGCACGAGCGGTCGTCTTCACAAGAGACGCAACTATTGGTGAAAGTGCAATTACGACACGACCGATGGCTGTTTCACAGCACATTATTGCTTGGCTATGTGATGAGAGCAGGATCATTCCCGAGTTCCTATTGCTGGCAATCTACGGGATGAGAGGCGAGCTAATGCGATTGACGAATGGCTCAACTATCGGAACCATTGGCCTTGCAGATGTCAAAGGAATACGTGTCGCGGTGCCGCCTATCGTGGAGCAAACTAGAATAATTGAAGAAGCATTTCGCCAGAAGGGTGACGTTGATATCGTTTCTGGTGAAGTTGAGCGATCAATTCGAGGACTAAACGAATACCGCGCTGCAATCATCGCGGCAGCCGTCACTGGGAAGATTACGGAGTTTCAATGACGCTGGCGGCTGGTACCTATTTCGAGCACTTAAAGGCGTATGTGAACAGCGAGTACATCATGCATGACGGTGCGGGCGGCAGCGTGGTGCTAACTGAGAAGTATTTTCGCCCCGAGGATGTGAAACCACAAACGCGAAAGATTGAGCTTCTCCTTCCAGGCGCGGGGATGGCATTCAAGCTTGACCATGATGACTTCGACACCCAGAAGAAAAAGAGCAAGCCACCGCTGTTTCACTTCCTGGACGACACTTCCAAGCCATGGTCAAAGCGTTGCGACTTCGTGGTGTTTTATGTCAACGGTCGCAACTTCCACGCGGACTGCATCGAGTTCAAGTCCAAGAGCCTTACCGCTGAGAAAATAGTCCCTCAACTGAGGGCGGGCATGTGTTGGGTCGCCACGCTCAAGCGCACGATTGAACACTACACAGGTGACAGCCGCCGCATTCGTCTCCGAAAGTTCGTCTTCGCCGAAAACGACAATCCCAACGATTACCTCGACCCAAACCGGCACCTCAGGGCTGATCCTTCAATCCGCTACTATCACTTTGACGAGGTAAATGGGCAGTCCTTAGCAAGCCTACAGAACCCGTCCGTGCAGGAGATTTGACCAGTGTCCGGACATACAGAACGCGATTTTGAAACCGCTATAGAAGCTGGGCTTGTTGGTGCAGGTGGTTACGAGAAGCGCCAGCCTACCGCCTACGACGAAACCTTGGCTCTTTTCCCCGAAGATGTGACGGGCTTTCTCAAGGACAGTCAGGGTGCAAAGTGGAGCCAGTTGGAAGCTCTGCTGGGCGAAAAGACCGCCGCAGTGGTGTTGGACAACCTGACTAAGGAGCTTGAACTTAAGGGCACGCTGCATGTGCTGCGGCATGGGTTCAAATGCTACGGCAAGACGCTCCGGCTGGCGCATTTCCGGCCGAACTCGGCCATGAACCCTGACGCTGCTGCCCTCTACGCAAAGAACAGGCTGACCATCACACGGCAGGTTGCGTTTACCTCGGTCTTGAGGAAGGCCGATGGCAGCAATCGGCGGTGCATCATAGATGTGACGCTTGCGATTAATGGTCTGCCGGTTGTTACGGCTGAGTTGAAGAACTCCCTTACCGGCCAGCGGGCAGCGGATGCGATCACCCAGTATATGCATGACCGGGACGACCGAGATCTTCTCTTCGCCTTCAAGAAGCGCGCACTCGTGCATTTCGCCGTGGACCCGGACGAAGCGTGGATGACCACCCGCCTCAAGGGCAAGGAGACCGTTTTCCTGCCGTTCAACCGGGGCCACAACCACGGTGCAGGCAACCCGCCTGTGCCCGGCAACTGGAAAACACATTACCTGTGGGACGAGGTGCTACAGGCTGACAGCCTCCTCGATATTCTGCAGCGCTTCATGCACCTCGAAGTGAAGGAGAAACAGGTCAAGACCGATAAGGGTGTGCGGACCATCCAGAAGGAAACGATGGTCTTTCCGCGCTACCACCAGCTTGACGCTGTTCGGGCGCTGGTGACCCATGCGAAGGGGCACGGGTCAGGCCACAACTACCTCGTCCAGCATTCGGCGGGTTCGGGGAAATCCAATTCCATTGCATGGCTGGCACACAGGCTAGCGAGTCTGCACAGCAACGCCGATGAGAAGGTTTTCAACTCTGTCATCGTGATCACGGATCGTCGGGTGCTGGACCAGCAGTTGCAGAACACCATCTACCAGTTCGAGCACAAGACCGGCGTGGTCGAAAAGATCGACGAGGACACGCAACAACTCGCCCGCGCACTCTCCAACGGCACGCCGATCATCATCACCACCATCCAGAAGTTTCCGTTCATATCGCAGGCACTTTCTACGCTGGAAAAGAAGGGCACCGGGGTAAAGATCGACACAGCGGGCAAACGGTTTGCGGTGATCGTGGACGAGGCCCATTCGTCCCAAAGCGGCGAGACTGCGACTGCGCTCAAGGGCATGCTGAACAAGGATGGCATTGAGGCCGCGATTGCGGCGCAGCTGACTGAGGAAGAGGATGATGACCTTTCAGAAGACGCAAAAGCAGCTCTCCTGCGCGAGTCTCTGAAGCGTGCGCGCCAGCCGAACCTGAGTTTCTTTGCCTTCACCGCGACACCAAAGTTCAAAACGAAGGTTTTGTTTGACGAACCGGGACCATCCGGCACGTCTCCGTTCCACGAATACACCATGAGGCAGGCCATCGAAGAGGGCTTCATCATGGATGTTCTTAAGAACTACACCACCTACAAGCGTTTCTTTGGCCTGATAAAGCAGGTGGAAAACGATCCAGAAGTGCCCCGCAAGAAGGCCGCGAAGGCACTGGGCCGGTATTTGGAGCTTCACCCAGTAAACATCGAACAAGTCGTGTCTGTGATCGTTGAGCATTTCAGGCTTTACGTCATGCACGAGCTAGGAGGTCGCGCCAAAGCGATGGTGGTCACCGGATCGCGCCTTGCTGCCGTGAAGTACAAGTTAGCGTTCGACAAGTACGTGAAGGATCACGGGTATACCGGTATTCGTTCGCTGGTCGCATTCTCTGGGACGGTGGAAGACCCAGAAGATCCAGGAGCGACATACACCGAAGTGTCGATGAATGATGGGCTTGCTGAAAGCGAATTGCCCGAAACGTTCGAGCGCGACGACTATCGCGTTCTTCTCGTCGCTGAAAAATATCAAACCGGCTTCGATCAGCCCCTTTTGCAGACGATGTATGTGGTTAAGCGATTGGCTGGGGTGCAGGCGGTTCAGACGCTATCCCGGCTCAACCGGATGGCACCGGGCAAGGCACGAACCTTCGTGCTGGATTTTGCCAACGAGGAAGAGGATATCTTCAAGGCATTCAAACCCTATTACGAAACGACACCCATAGGCGAAAACGCAGACCCGCACAGGTTGTCAGAATTACAGCATAAGCTCCTTAGCTGGGCCATCTTTGCGCCTGCGGACGTGAATGGCTTTGCAGAGGTTTGGTATCGAAAACGACGCGACCACTCGGCCACCGACCATCGCTTGATGAATGCCGTTCTTGATGCTGTAGTGCAGAGGTTCGTCGAACGTGAGGAAGTAGAGCAAGACGAGTTTCGGGGTCAGCTTACCGCCTACCGAAATCTCTATGCGTTCCTTTCGCAGATCATCCCTTATCAAGACAGTGAGCTTGAGAAGCTGTACGCCTTCGTGCGCAATCTGCTTTCCAAGCTTCCGCCTCCGGGTGACGGAAAGGCGTTTGTGCTGGATGATGAAGTTGCGCTTCGATACTTCCGGCTCCAGCAGATGACTGAGGGCTCCATCGACCTCAGGGATGGCGAAGCCGATCCCCTGAAGGGACCTACCGACGTTGGGACAGCTCGGACGCCGGATGATGAGGTGATCCTCTCAAGCCTAATCAGTAAACTGAATGAGCGTTTCGGAACAGATTTTACCGAAGCCGATCAGCTTTTCTTTGACCAGATCAGCGCAAGCGCACAAGAAGATGAGAAGATCGTCGAAGCAGCCAAAGCGAACAATCTGGCAAATTTTTCATCCTACTTGGAACGGATGCTTGATGAGTTATTCATTGACCGAATGGAAGGGAATGACGAAATCTTTTCACGGGTCATGACAGATAAGGATTTTCGTTCGGCGGCCCATGAGCACTTAGCAAGAGAAATCTTCAATCGAGTAAATCGAAAGAATAGCGCTGGTGCCAGAGTGGATGATATATAGGGGAGGGGATCAACGCTGGGGGGGCAAATATCGGGCAAAGATCGAAGCCGCGGAAGCAAACTCGTTCCTCACGCGCGCGGACAAGGACCGTACAGCAAGATCGGTGGGTAAAGAGTTATCAAGTAATCTGGTGTCACCTGAAGCGTGGTGCTTGCCAGTTTTCCTCTTCTTCCTCTCCATCAGCCTCCAATTGCTCAACCGTCAACAGCGTCATGCGATAGCCATTCTGCTGGGCAACGGTCTGCTCGCCCAATGACAGTCCTGCAGAGCGTTCAAGCCAAATGTGTCCTTGTATCTCAACGGTGTCAGTTACCGTGCCAATTGCCGCACGGCTAGTAGCAGACAGGGAGCCATCGGGAACAGGCGCACCGTTCCAAAGTGACATCCTAGGGAAAGTGCTGTTGGGTTGGATGTACCGAATGTGACCATTGCACGAGAAGACAATTGCAGCTGGTGTCTCCAACTTTGAAATGTAACGACGTGCTGCCGCCTCCTTGCTTACCTCAAACCACTCAGCCATTGCGATAACATGGTCGAGGTTGGCACCTACTCTGCGTCGCATGAAAGACTTCACGTAGGAGTCCGGCATCAGCAGTTCAGCCGCAAACAGATTGGCCTCGGCTTCCATCTTTGCGTGCCTATCGCCCGCTTTTGCCGAGTGGATAGCCATATCTTTGCGCGAGCACCTAAAGCCCTCCGGGCTACCGGCGCGGTGGTTTGGGTTCACATAGTGGCCAATCTCATGGGCGATAGTGTAGCGCTTGCGGGTCTCAGGCCGATCAGCGTGTACCAAGATCGCGCCGTTGGCCTTGTTCTCAGGAACGATTAGGCCGCCTTCTAGCCCATCGAGTACAGCTTCACGGATTTCATAGATATCAATCGCCTTAGCGATCTCCCTCACTGGTACCGCCTGTGTTCCGGGTGGAAGCTGCTTTACGATGGACTCTGCCAGTTTCTTTGGATTCGCGCCTGCATCGTCAATTTCCATTCTTTCAATTTTCAGCGCCACGCTTCTGATTCCTCGCAACCATTGAACGGATCATGTCTTCCAGTACAGCGCGGTCGTTTGGCCCTAGTTCACCAGCCTGCCGGAACATCATCGCTAGTTTTTCGTCTTCTGACGATTCGGGGTCTTCACCGACCAAGCTTCGGATGGTCACTCCAAAGTGGTTCGCGAGCTTGGTGAGCATTTCCAGCGAAGGGTTGTCGCTGCGCCCTTTCTCCAACTCCCAAATATGGGTCTTCGATACGCCTATGGCATCAGCAACATCTTGTAATGATTGACCTTTGCGAAGCCTAAGCTGGTTCAGCCTCGTGGCAAACGACATGAGTCTTCCTCCCAGAATCATAACGGCGCACCGCCGAGAGATGCGCCGTAAGGTCGTGTGATACGCAATCATACCACATGGGTTGACGAAGTGAAGCGTTCGATCTATCTATACGAAACCGGCTAGCCAAACACGGACGCCGGAGCATAAGGAGACCTATCGTGAACTACGCAGCGAAGACCCGTGCCCCTCTCGGCACGACAGCAAAGACTGGTGAGGCCTGCCCGGAAAGCGGTGTATGGAAGGTCGTCGGAACCCCCAGCACTACCGCTCCCATCGCCAAGGGGAACCGCATGCCGCCCTATGGCGGGAAAGCGGTGACTTGGACGCTGATCCAGTACGCGTAAGGGGGATGTGTGATGGCAAAGAACGAAAGCACATCGCGCCGGGTTGCTTCCAAGGCCGCCAAGCTGTTGGCCAACCCCAAGACACCGAAGGCCGTGAAGAGCGTGGCGGCTTCGGCGCTTACCCAAGCACCGGACCGCAAGCGCAAGTAACCTAGAGGCGGGCTGTTATGGCCCGCTTCTAACCGTTCGATTACATTCTAGAAGTGATCAGACTTCCGGGCTGGGCCAGATCAATACAGCCTTCTCCGCAAGATGCTCGCCGCGTTCTTTGATATCTACTTCGGTCCAGGCTGTTCGTTTGGTGAACCACTTGTTCAAGAACAAGGATGTGTGCTCCTCGAACTTCTCGCGCTTCTGCATGAACCCTTTGTTGCCCGAAGAGATATTCAGCGCACCAGTGATGAGGGTCAAGTTTCCCAAGGTTTGCAGCAATGCATCCCGTGCATCAGCCCTTGGGTCAGCGGAACCCCTAGCCACAAAATCGCCTTCTGCGTAGGGCCAATCCTCATTCCATGACACCGGAAGAACATGCTCTGTCCACAGGCCGCTAGGTCTGGCCACCGTCTCAGAAAACTTTGACCGGCTTGCAAGTTCAAGCTCCCACAGGATGTCCTTGTTCCTTTCGCCGGGTGCGTTTCGGTAGACAGGCTTTGTCAGAATGGCGCGTTTGAACTCGTCGTCGTTTGGGAAGCGGGAGCTTTCTCCTGATCTGCTGAGGAAGAAGGTACGAAGCAGGTCATAGGAAGGCGTATCTTCATAGAAACGCTGAGAAATTGCCTGAAACAGCTTGTTCAGGTTCTTGTTGGTCATTTCACAGACCGCGCGGCGAACCACATATGAATAGATGAGCCGTGCGATCCGATCCTGTTCGGCTTCTGGCAGGCCAGCCTGCGCTACTTGCATCATCACCGGGTAGGCCGTCGTTAGTTGCCACGTCGCCAGCTTTCGACCCAACCATGCCATCGTCGGGTTAGCACTCTTTCTGCCTTCTAGCGTTTCGTAGATGGGCGCGTGTCTTTGCAACAATTTGAGTTCATCTTCGACATCTGGGAAGCGCGGTTTACCGCGTGGCGTCGCAAACGCTCGGTACTCCGAATACAACTCACGCATGGCGATTGAAGCCCCGGTTTCAGCGGCAAGAACATGAGCCAAGAAATGGTCGATCCGAGGTCGCATCGGTCTCGCGTTCGGTGCGTTCTCCTTCCACCAGTAATCGTCGAACGGGTCCCACAGCTCCTTGTACAGTTCCTCAGTTGAAGCGCTTTGCCTTTCCGCACGATGAAAAATGTTGTTGCGGACAAGATCCATGGCCAGCAACGGTAGCCCCTGCGAATTCAGCGACTGAAAGATGACCTGTGCATCATCGCCTTCACCAAGCGTAATAACGACCAGCTTCATCTGTGCGAGGACGGCACGTAGCAGAGCGTCGAGGCGCTGTTCGATCAGTTCCTTGGGCGCGCGTTCGGTAGACTTCGGTTCGTCGCCGTCTTCTTCCTCCCGCTGCACATCCGTGGGACCGGTCAGTGCAAATTGTCTGATGAAATTAAGGAACAAGACATAGGCGCGCAGTGCACGAACGGGCGTGTTCTTTGGCACCCCACCGCCCCAGTAGTACCGGTTGTACTTGATCCGCACCTCCCGGTAAGGGCTGTCGATGATGTCGTGGAAGACCTCGCGGTCGGATGGCGTCGGTGTCAGCTTGAACCTGACGAGAGGGTCAGTGTCTTTTGATCGTGGAACGTTGAAAAGGTATCCATTCACCTGCTCAATGACTTCTGGCAGTTCGTTTTCTCTCGCTATTTCTCTGAGTGCCGCAAGGAACAGCTGAAACGTGGTCAGCCGCTGTTGACCATCTACGATCTGCATTCGCGGTGTGATGCCGATCTGCGATCCTTCCCCAAGGGGCGAGAGGATGAGCGCGCCCATGTAGTGCTGGAAGCGACTGTTGCCTTCGAGCACTTCCGTCGCCTTTGCTTCGACATCATCCCAAAAAGGTGTAAGGCGATCATCAGCCCACTGGTACTTCCGCTGATACAGCGGAACCATGAAGCGACGGCTTTCGGCCAAAATGGTTTCAATAGAAAAATCGTCTGTCTGCAAAGCGTTGGCCTCCTGGTGTCGTGACGGAACAGTGCATTGGCGGGGGTGCCAGTTCAAGAAGGATCACAGATGCGCCACAGAGGGGTCCACTGGAGGGCGGCCTGCCAGCTGGGTTCTGAGCGGCCCGTTGATGGGGTGGGGTGGGGGCAAGGCAGCGTAGAGAGCGCGGGACCAGCCAGCTAAAGCAAATAGAAGCTGCCGGTTTGACCCCTCGAGTTTTAGTAGGGCAAACGAAAATCTGTAGGGCCATAGTATGGAAGCGCCATGCGGTGCGGCCCAGCGGTGTCCAACGGCGTGCAAGCCTGAAGTTCGGGAAAGACGAGGCCTGCCAAGGCGTTGTGATGGTTGCTGCAACGCTGTCAGTCGCGCTGCAATCCATTGATATTGCTTAGGAAAACAATTCGTAATGATGGGGTCGGGGGTTCGAGTCCCTTCAGCGGCACCACTGATCCCGACGGGTTGGTGGCTTTTCTTTCGGGGCTGACCGATATCAGGCAGACCAATCCTGAATAGGCACATGTTGTGGCGGGCAGACGCTCTGCCCTGCTTTTGCTCAATCGGATCGCCGTGCAGTTTCCCCCGGCGATCTGTGCTTTTGGTTCGATCATATGCCAGCACCGCCTGACACGGCCCTGACGGCCAAGCCATGCGGTGCTGGCTGATCCGCAGAAAGGTCAGGCCTCTGGCAGAATCCGCACCGCGCCCTTGTCGGCCGAGGCGGCAAAGGCGGCATAGGCTTTCAGCGCGGTGGTCACATTGCGCTTGCGCGGCTGGGCGGGCTTCCATCCCAGACGGTCCTGTTCGACCCGGCGGGTGGCAAGTTCGGCTTCGGATACCGCCAGATTGATCGTGCGGTTTGGAATGTCGATCTCGATCAGGTCACCCTGACGGACAAGGCCGATGGCACCGCCCTGCGCCGCCTCGGGGCTGGCATGGCCGATGGACAAGCCCGAAGTGCCGCCGGAAAAACGGCCATCGGTCACCAATGCGCAGGCTTTGCCCAGACCGCGCGACTTGAGGTAGCTGGTCGGATACAGCATTTCCTGCATCCCCGGCCCGCCCTTTGGCCCTTCGTAGCGGATCACCACCACATCGCCTGCCTTGACCTCACCGCCCAGAACGCCTTTCACGGCATCATCCTGGCTTTCGTAAACCACGGCGGGGCCGGAAAACTTCAGGATGCTTTCATCGACGCCCGCCGTTTTCACGATGCAGCCATCCAGCGCGATGTTACCTTTCAGCACGGCCAGACCGCCATCTTTGGAAAACGGATGATCGACCGAACGGATCACGCCGTTTTCACGGTCCAGATCCAGATCATCCCAGCGCGACGACTGGCTGAAGGCCACCTGCGTCGGCACGCCACCCGGTGCGGCCTTGAAGAAATTGCGAACCGTCTCGCTTTCGGTGCGTGAAATGTCCCAGCGGTCAATGGCATCGCCCAGCGTTGGGGCATGAACGGTGGGCGTGTCGCGATGGATCAGGCCACCCGCCTCCAGCTGACCAAGGATCGACATGATGCCACCGGCGCGGTGGACGTCTTCCATGTGAACGTCCTGCTTCGCCGGCGCAACTTTGGACAGACAGGGCACGCGGCGCGACAACTGGTCAATGTCGTTCAGGTCAAAGTCGATCCCGCCCTCATAAGCGGCGGCCAGAATATGCAGCACGGTGTTGGTGGACCCGCCCATGGCAATATCCAGCGACATGGCGTTTTCAAACGCCTTCTTGTTGGCCACGTTGCGCGGCAGGATGCTGGCGTCGTCCTGTTCGTAATAGCGTTTTGCCAGATCAACGATCAGGTGCCCCGCCTCGACGAACAGCCGCTTGCGGTCGGCGTGCGTCGCAAGGGTCGATCCGTTGCCCGGCAGCGACAGGCCCAGCGCCTCGGTCAGGCAGTTCATCGAATTCGCCGTGAACATGCCGCTGCAAGACCCGCAGGTCGGGCAGGCCGAGCGTTCGATGATCTTCACATCCTCATCCGACACCTTGTCATCGGCGGCGGCAACCATGGCATCCACCAGATCCAGCGCCACCTTCTTGCCGTGCATCACGACCTTGCCAGCCTCCATCGGGCCGCCTGAGACGAAGACGGCCGGGATGTTCAGGCGCATCGCGGCGTTCAGCATGCCGGGGGTGATCTTGTCGCAGTTGGAGATGCACACCATCGCATCGGCGCAATGGGCGTTGACCATGTATTCGACTGAATCCGCGATGATCTCGCGGCTTGGCAGGGAATAAAGCATCCCGTCGTGGCCCATCGCGATGCCGTCATCGACGGCGATGGTGTTGAACTCTTTGGCAACGCCGCCAGCCGCCTCGATTTCGCGCGCGACAAGCTGCCCCAGATCTTTCAGGTGAACGTGACCGGGCACGAATTGGGTGAACGAGTTGACGACCGCAATGATCGGCTTGCCAAAATCGCCGTCCTTCATGCCGGTGGCACGCCAAAGGCCACGGGCCCCTGCCATGTTGCGGCCATGGGTGGTGGTACGAGAGCGATAGGCTGGCATGGTTCACATCCCCTGCTTGAATCCTGTGCGCCACATTCCTGAATCTCTGCGGCAGCCCTTGCTAACGCGGTTTGAGGGAATGTTCCAGTTGCTCCTGCTATGGGCGTGGCGCATGTCGGAGACGGAACATTGCATTCCCGTGAGGCCGCAAGACTGACGGGCATTGACAATCCCGGCTCTGCCGCGACCTGTTGCGCATAAAGTCGGCCAGAAGGTGTGGACATGGACAAACGACTGGATCTGGCGGGGCCGGATATTGTCTTTGAAGAATTCGACGGTGATCTGGTGGTGCTGAACCTGTCAACCGGCCGTTATTTCGGCTTTAACCCCTCGGCTGCGGTTCTGTGGTCTGCCTTGGCTGCAGGTGTCTGCCCGGCCGACCTGCAAGCGCATCTTGCGCCCGCTATCGACCTTGCCACCTTCATCGGGGCACTGCACGAGAATGCTCTGGTGGTCGAAGGAGATGAGGCGCCGACCCCGGTGACCGATGATCTGCGCGCGCAACTTGCCAAGCTGACAGAGCAGCCGCAGCTTGAAATTTACGATGACCTGTCCGACCTGATCGTTGCCGATCCGATTCACGATAGCGATGCGGCGCAGGGCTGGCCCGTCAGGCCCGCACAGGGCTGAGCCGCTGATCCTGATGCGCCGCGCTGTCCCGATCCCCCTTTCCAGCACTGCGCTTGCCGATCAGGTGCAGCCCCTGTTTGCCGGGTTCGAGGCGCGCTTTACCGCAGCACCCGCCGAAACGGCCTTCCATGTGGCGGGCACAGATTTCCTGTGCCGCAGCGCGGATGCCAGCTACAGCGAAATTCTTGTCCGGGTCTTGCCGGTGGCCGTGCCGTCTGCGGCCCCACAAGTTCGTGTTCTGGTCGATTTGTGCGACACCCCCCTTTCCCTTGGTTGGCCCCGCTGGTCGGAACCGTATTTCAGGGAAAGAGAGGTCGAAGCCGCGCTGTTTGCCACGCCGTTTCGCCTGCATTTCCATGATCAGACCGACTTTTGGCAGGTTTTTGACCGGGGGTTGAACTGCGGGCTGCAACTGATGCGAAAGGCGGCGGGCTACCCTGACTGGGATACTGGTTCGCCATTGCGCAATCTGATCCACTGGGCGCTGGCAGAGCAGGGCGGAGGCCTTGTTCATGCGGGCAGTCTGGGGCTGGGGGAAAGGGCCGTCCTGCTGGCGGGCACTGGCGGTTCGGGCAAGAGTGGCACCGTACTGGCCGGACTGCTGCATGGTCTGACCAGCCTTGGCGATGATTATGTGGCGATCACGACCAAAAGTGGCATCAGGGCACATCGGGCCTTTAACAGCCTGAAACAAGATCCGGGCGGATTTGCCCGCCTTGGGCTTACCGGGCGCGTAAGGGGTAAAGCTGCACTGAACTGGCAAGGTAAGCATCAGTTCACGTTTGACCACCTTGGCGTGCCGTCCCAGCCTGACAGCCTGCCGGTTACCGCATTGTGCCTGCCCCATGTCGCCACGGCAGCGCGAACGACTTTTGCCCCCGTTTCGGCGCGCGAGGCGTTTTTGGCGCTGGCACCCTCTGGCGTGGCGCAAATTCCCTCTGCCCGCGCGGAAACCTTTCGCCTTTGCGCGGCCCTGTCCCGCGATCTGCCTGCCTACCGCGTTGCGCTCGGCACCGATCCGGCAGAAATTGCCGCAGCTTTCGCGGCCTTTCTGGACGGCACCGCCCCATGACGCTGACCGTCATCATCGTCACTTATAATCGGCTGCCTTTGCTGCCCTTGGCCATACGGTCAGTGAAGCGTCAGGCCGCTGACCTGCCCTTGCCGCTGGATATTCTGGTTGTGGATGATGGATCGACCGATGGCACCGCGGATTGGCTGGCGGCCCAAAGGCAGCCCGGCCTGCGGTTTGTCACGCAGCCAAATCGGGGGGTGACAGCGGCACGGAATGCCGGGTTGCAGGCACTGCTGGCCGAGACCACCTTTGTCACCTTCCTCGATTCAGACGATATTTCTCCACCGCAGGCACTGGCCCGGCAATTGGCTGATCTGCGGGCGGACCCGGCCCTTGATCTGGTTTATGGCCGGATGACCATGGTCGATGATATTTCGCCCCAGACGCTGGAGCCTGCTGCAGATGCCCGGCGCCTTGATCTGGTGGGAATCCACCTGTCTTGCGCCTTGTTCCGCCGGGCCCTGATCGACCGCATCGGCCCGTTTGACCCTGCATTCAGACAGGCCGAGGACACTGATTACCTTCTGCGTACCTTTGAGGCGGGCACGCGCTTTCGGCAGACCGCGACAGTCTGTCTTTACTATCGGCGCCATGCCGGCAACATGACGAAACGCCAAGAGGAAAGCCGCCGATACTTCGCATTGGCGATTCACAAATCCCTTGTGCGACGCAGGCGTGATCCGACAATCCGGCTGGACAAGCCCTGTTTCGATATTCAAAGCCTTGGTTCGACAGAGTTTTGGTGATGCCCGGCTACAGCGTGATCATTCCCGCCTTCAACGCGGCCCGTACCCTGGCCGAAGCGGTGCAATCCGCCTGCGCCCAAACGCCCGCACCGGTCGAGGTGATCGTGGTCAATGACGGCTCTTCCGATGACACGGCCAGCATTGCGGCAGGGTTTGGCGGCCCAGTCCGGCTGATTTCGCAAACCAATGCCGGGCCGGGCGCTGCTACGATGACGGGCATTGCCGCTGCGCGGATGTCGGTTCTGGCGTTTCTTGATGCCGATGACCTGTGGCTGCCGGGCAAGGTCGCGCGGCAACTGGAACATTTGCGGCAGGTCGGGTCGGATCATCTTGTCTTTACCCAAATGCGCCAGTTCCGCCATGGCCTGCCGGATGACGGGCAGGGCAAGGTTGCAGACGGCCTTTCCCGGTCCACCTTGCTGATGCACCGCAGCGCGCTTGACCGTATCGGGCCTATCGTTGACCCGGTGGGCCGCCGGGGCGAGATGATTGACTGGTTCGGCAGGGCGCGCGAGGCTGGGTTGGCGCTGGATGTCTTGCCGCAGGTGCTGGCGCTGCGGCGCATTCTGCCAGGCAGTCTGTCCTGGGGGCGCGATGCGCAGGCGGACAGCGGCTATTTGCGCGTGGTCCATGCCGCGATGCTGCGACGCCGCCAGAAACAGGCCCCGGAATGACCGGGCCGCGCCGGTTTCCGCACCCGTCATGGGCCTGGCCTCAGGGGGGTCTGGACCTGTTATTGCAGGCCGTTATCGGGCCAGATCCGGCCGTGGCGCTCGCCGCTGCACGGCAATGGTTCGCCACGCAAGATATTGATTCTGCTGGTTTTGCCGAGCATCGGCTTTTGATGGCCGTTGCCGCGCGGTTTGGTCAGGCGCTGGGCGATCTGCCCGCCTATCCCCGGCTGGCAGGGCTGCAACGGATGCTGTGGACCAAGGCGCGCATGGCCCTGCGAGAGGTGCAGCCGCCCCTGGCGCAGATTGCCGGGGCGGGCATTCCGGTAATGCTGCTGAAAGGGGCCGCCCGTCTGGCGGTAAATCCCGAAGATCAGAGATCCCGCATCAGCCACGATACAGATATTCTGGTTGCCCCAAGCCATTTCGCCAGGGCGCTGGACATTCTGACAACACATCGCTGGCAGCCCTCAACGGGCGAAAGCGCGCTGTGCCTGACGGCGCGATTGGCGACGACCCGCGCAGTGAACCTGTTTTACGGCCATTTCGGCGATATCGATCTGCATCAATGGGGCTATGGCCCTAACACCGCCTTGTCTGCGGTTGAGGCGGCGCTGTGGCAAAACGCGCAGGCGCGACGGTTCCTTGACATTCCGGTGCTGGTTCCTGCGCCAGAGGACAGGATCGCATTGGCTTTGTCGTCCTCGGCGCTGGATGCCCATACGCACAGCGACTGGCTGGTCGATTGTGCGCGGGTTCTGACACAGGAAAGGGTTGATTCTGCCCGGTTGGTTTCGATCTTGAAACAGGCCGATCTTGGTCCACAGGCCCGTGTTGCGCTGTCTTACCTTGGGGATTGCATCGGCATTGCGGTGCCCGGACTGTCAGATCTGCAAGCCCAAAGACCGGGCTGGCAACGGTCGGTGGCAACCGTGTTGCAGATGAAGCCGCGCGGCGATTGGACCACCCTGTCGCGCCTTGCGCGCGGGGTGGCAAAACAGGCGCGCAAGATGGCGGATACGGCAACCCCGGTCGTGCGGGCGCCATGGTTGCGCGGGCGGCTGGGAATGCTGGCCACAGGCTGGCAGGGCCGGGCGTTGTCGCCCGTGATGTCACCGATCGACCTTGGTCAGCTTCAACCCGGCCAGTACCGTATCGACCTTGCTTTGGCGGTTGATCTGCCGGGCGTGCGGCGGCGGCTGGAACTGGAACTGAACCAGACCGACAGCCATGTCACGCGCTTGCGGGCGCGCACTCTTTTGCGGCGCAAGGGTTGGTGCGGCCTGCGCTTTTCCGGGCAGATCACGGTTGCGGAAAGCGGTGCCCTATGGCTGGAATCGCGCCCTTCAAAGGCCTTGCGCGGCGCGGATCAGGCCGAAAGCAAACGCTATGCCGCCTTGCAGATACAACTTCTATCCGCCACGATCCGGCCATTGCGTTTGAAAGCAGGCTGATGGCGTTTCGCAAGCCAACCATCCAGACAGGCAGCATTCTGTGCGAAGACAGAATTGTGCCGCCGACAGGGGTGGAGCTTGTGGTGGCCGACCATTGCAACATCACCTGTCGTCAGTGCAACCACGGCTCACCCGTCATGGCCAAATGGAACGTCAGTGCGACCGATGTTGCAAGAGATCTGGGTCTTTTGGCGCGCCACTACCGGCCGGCCTTCGTGAAATATATCGGTGGCGAGCCTTTGCTTCATCCTGATCTGCCCTCCATCCTGCGCGCAGGTCATGCCGCCGGGATTACGGACCACCATCTGCTGGTTACCAACGGCACCCTTCTGGACCGGATGAGCGAGGACATCTGGTCGCTTCTCGATGAGATCGAGGTATCGGTTTATCCCGACAGCGGTGTCACGGACGACAACCTGGCCCGCCACCGTGAAACGGCGGAGCGGCATGGGGTGACCTTTACGATCAACCATTTCCCCCAGTTCCGGCGCACATTTACCCGCCAGCGGAACGAGGATGACGAACTGGTCAATCAGATCTTCCGGGCCTGCAAAACGGCAAATGTCTGGGGGTGCCACACGATTTACAAGGGGGCCCTTTATCGCTGCCCGCAGTCTGTCTATGCGCTGCGCCTGGCAGATGCGCCCGGCTTTGATGGTTTTGTGCTGGAAGACCGTGCAGATCTGACGATGCGCCTCTTGGCATTTCTGAACGGCCCGCAGCCCTTGGCTTCCTGTCGCTATTGTGTCGGAACAGCAGGTCGCAAAGAGCCGCATGCGATGCTGACCCGCACCGGCTGGCGCGATGATCTCGATGAACCGGTCGAGGCGATGCTGGACCGCGCCCTGTTGTCAGAGAATCTTCGCGACACCATCACCCTTGATGATTGCAAGACACCTGATCATCGCCGCGCAAGGGCCATGTTGAAACTGTGGCTGGCGCGATTGGGGTATCGCCCAAAGCGGATGCGCCGCGCCCGGTTTCGCAAAGATGCAGGCTGACGTTTCGGGGCTTGCTACCGGCGTGCGGGCCAAGCACTAGTGCGGCTGTCAAAATCCTGAAGGCCGGGTCCGAATGCGCCAGAAATCAGCCGTAACGTCAGGAGAGGCCCCTGGCTTTGCTCGCGTCACTGGCCATTTTGGAGAGCTGTTGCAAGGCCGTCTGGGGCCAAACGGGCCAGTCGCTTTGGTGACGCTGCCGTGTCCGGTGCTGTCTGCGACCGCACAACTGGTGCCGGGCGTGCCCGGACTGCATCAGCCGGATGGGCGCGTTCTGGCCTGGCCACAGGCCCGGCGCTTCCTTCGCATGTTGGGCGTTGATGGCGCGGCGCGGGCCGTTTTGCGTGTGAACATGCCGCCGGGAGGCGGGGCAGGGGCCTCGACCGCCGGTCTGGTGGCATTGGCAAGGGCCTTTGGTGCAGCCGAAGGGCAGATTGCAGCGGCTTGTCTGGCCGCCGAAGGGGCAAGCGATCCGTTGATGTTGCCCGACCCCGGCGGGGTTCTGTGGGCCTCTCGTCGGGGGCAAGTGGTGCAGCGATTTTTCGCCTTGCCGCGACTGGAGGTTTTGGGCGGGTTTTGTGGCACCCCGCAGCGAACCGATCCCTCTGACAGCAACTTTCCTGATATTGGCGCGCTTGTGCAGGATTGGCGGGCGGCCTCGGGCGATCTGCCGCGATTGGCGGCGCTGGCCAGCCAGTCGGCGCGCATGACGCTGGCGCTGCGTGGCCCGGTGAATGATGGCACCGAGGCGATGGCCAACAGGCTTGGCGCGCTGGGCTTTTCAATTGCGCATACCGGGTCGGCGCGCGCCTTGCTGTTTGCGCCGGGTACCGTGCCGCCGGGTGCCGAAAGTCTTTTGCGGGAGGCAGGATGGCGGCAGGTGATGCGGTTCAGAACAGGGGGACGCGATGCTTGATCACGGCGGCAATATGGATGCGGCGATGGCGCGCTTTGGGGGCGGGGCGCAAGACTGGATTGATCTGTCTACAGGCATCAACCGCGTGCCCTATCCCTTGCCAAACCTGCCCGCCCGCGCCTGGACAGACCTGCCGACCCGCGCTGACATGGCCCGCCTTGTCGCCGCCGCGCGCGATGCGTGGGGTGTCAGCGGGGCAATTCTGCCCCTGTCGGGCGCGCAGCAGGCGATTCAGCTGATCCCCCGGCTTGGGGTGCCCGGTCGTGCCCGCGTGCTTTCGCCGACCTATAACGAACATGCCGCCTCGTTGCGGGCGGCGGGATGGCAGGTGGAGGCGGTGGCCACACTGGCCGATCTGGCCGGGGCCGATCTGGCAGTGGTGGTTAACCCTAACAACCCCGACGGTCAGCATCACGCCTCCGCCCGCCTGTTGGAGCTGTTGCCTCAGGTGGGCCAGCTTGTCGTCGATGAAAGTTTTGTCGACCCCTATCCCCAGCAATCTTTGGCGGCGAAGACCGGCTTGCCCGGCCTGTGGGTGTTGCGGTCCTTTGGCAAGTTCTACGGGCTGGCCGGCTTGCGTCTGGGCTTTGCCCTGGGTCCTGAGGCCGATGTAGAGCGGCTGTCGACGCTGGCCGGACCCTGGCCGGTCAGCGGTGCGGCAATCGAGGTCGGGTGTCGGGCGCTGGGCGACCGCGTCTGGCAGGTGCAAACGGCAACGCGACTGGCCGAGGATGCCGCCCGGCTGGATATGCTTTGCCCTTTACTGGTTGCCGGCGGAACCATGTTGTTCCGGCTTTATGACAGCCCAGATGCCGCCCGCGTGCAAGACCACCTTGCCAGCCACCGAATCTGGAGCCGCATTTTCCCATGGTCGCCCCGCCTTGTGCGCCTTGGCCTGCCCGCGCCCCATGAATGGCCGCGCGTGGCGATGGCCTTGGACCAGATGCGCGCGGTAGGGCTTGCCTTGCAGCCGGGCTGAAGGCTCTATCAGGAAGAAACCGGGGGGCTGCGACATGAACATCAGAACACTGGGTGAGATTGCGGGCGCAAGTGTTGAAGAAATTACGCTGACCGGTCCCGGCGGCCTGTCGGCCCGTATCCTGACCTTTGGCGCCCGCCTCGCCACGCTGCATGTGCCGGACAGCACGGGCCAGTTGGCCGATATCATCGTCGGCCATGACCGGCTGGAGGATTGGGCGGCATGCACCACATTTGCCGGGGCCACCTGCGGGCGGTATTCCAACCGGATCGGGCAGGGCCGGTTTGTGCTGGATGGCCGGGTGATAGACCTGACCCGCAACGAAGGGGCCAACCAGCTACATGGCGGCCCACAAGGCTTTGATCGCAAGGTCTGGCGCATCAGCGCCGCGTCTGATCACGCGGTTACGCTGGCTCACACGTCGCCCGACGGCGATATGGGTTACCCCGGTCAGCTAGAGGTACGCGTGACCTATCGCTTTGACTCGGAAGGGGTGTTCTGCATCGTGATGGAGGCGGAAACCACCGCTCCGACCGTGGTGAACATGGTCAACCACGCCTATTTCAACATGGCTGGACACGGGTCGGTGATGGCGCAACACCTGCGGATCGCGGGCGCGCATTACACCGCTGTCGATGATGCGCTGATCCCGACCGGAGAGGTGATTTCGGTCGCAGGTGGCCCGTTTGATTTTCGCACCCTGCGCCCGATCGGGCAAAGCCTGCCGGGGCCGATGGGGTTTGACCACAACTTTTGTCTGTCGGAACCCTTGCAGTCGTTTGCCGGAGAAATGCTGCGCCCTGCCGCCGAAGCGGTCGATCCGGTCTCGGGCCGACGCATCGCAATCTGGACGTCAAACCCAGGCGTTCAGTTCTATTCTGGTGGCTACCTGGACGAGAGCCTGCCCGGCAAGGGGGGCCAGCCAATCGGGCAGTTTGGCGGCTTTGCGCTGGAGACGCAGTTCTTCCCCGACAGCCCGAACAAGCCGCAATTCCCCTCTGCCCGGCTTGATCCTGGGCAGAGGTATCGCCACGTCATGGCGCTGGATCTGGCGCCCGTTACGTCGTGATGAAATCGCGCACGAACTGGCTGGCTGGCCGGGCGCGGATGTCGGCGGGTTTGCCGATCTGCTCGATCCGGCCCATGGACATCACAACCACCAGATCGGCCAGCTCCATCGCCTCTTCCTGATCATGGGTCACGAAAACCGTGGTCAGGCCGGTTTCGTCATGGATGTCGCGCAGGCCCTGCCGCAGCTCTTTACGAACTTTGGCATCCAGCGCGCCAAAGGGTTCGTCAAGCAGCAGCATCCGGGGTTCGATGGCCAGCGCGCGTGCCAAGGCCACACGTTGCCGCTGCCCGCCGGAAAGCTGGCTGGGATAGCGCGCACCGATGTCTGGCAACTGGATCAAATCCAGCAGCTTTTGCACGCGGCGCGCAATTTCCGCCTTGGGCGGGCGGCTGGCGCGGGGCCGGGCGTTCAGGCCATAGGCGATGTTTTCAAACACCGTCATATGGCGGAACAGGGCATAGGATTGAAACACAAACCCGGCGCGCCGGTCTTGCACCGTCAGGCCCGTGGCGTCCTGCCCGTCAAACAGCACCCGGCCCGAGGATGGAAACTCCAGCCCCCCCAGAATGCGCAGCAGCGTGGTCTTGCCGGAACCAGATGGCCCCAGCAGCGCCACGAGTGCACCCGAGGGGATGGCCAGCGATACCGGCATAAGGGCGGCGGTGGTGCCGAACTGCTTGGAAATCTCGTCGATCTCGATCCGCATGGTCGGTCCTTTCAATGACGGTGATTGGCGGCCAACGCATCGGCGTGGGCAATTTCAAGCGCGGTTTTCAGCGCCAGAGTAACAAGCGCCAGCAGCGCCAGCACCCCGGCCAGCGAAAAGGCCGCGACCGAGAGGTATTCATTGTACATCATCTCGATGGTGATCGGCATGGTGGCGGTCACACCCCGGATCTTGCCCGAGACAACGGCTACAGCTCCGAATTCGCCCATCGCGCGGGCATTGGCCAAAAGCACACCGTACAGCAGCGCCCAGCGGACATTGGGCAGCGTCACGGTCAGGAACACCCGCCAACCGCTGGCCCCCAGGGTCAGCGCCGCCTCTTCCTCGGCGCGGCCCTGTTCGATCATCACAGGAATCAGTTCCCGCGCAACAAAGGGAAAGGTGACGAACAACGAGGCGAGGACGATTCCCGGCAAGGCGAAAACGATGGGGTAGCCCATGCCCACCAGCCAGCCGCCAAAGGCCGTGTTGGCGCCAAAGGTCAGCACGATGCACAGGCCCGCCACCACCGGGCTGACCGAAAACGGCAGGTCGATCAGCGTGATCAGAAACGCCTTGCCGCGGAAATCATACTTGGTGATGAACCAGGCGGCGGCGATACCAAAGACGGCGTTCAGCGGCACAGCCAGAGCGGCCACCAGCAGCGTCAGCTTGATCGCTGACAGCGCCTCGGGGTTGGCAAGCGAGGTTATGGCCGCAAACCAGCCCTTGCGCAGCGCCTCATAAAACACGGTGATCAGCGGCGCGAACAAAAGCACGGCCAGAATGCCCAGAACCACCGCGATCAGCGCGGTGCGAAACAGCGGGGCCTCGGTAGTGACGGGGCGCCAAGTGCGCAGCGGCATATCAGACATAGCCAATTCTCCGGCGGCTCCAGACTTGAACCACATTGATGACGAACAGCATGGCGAAAGAGATCACCAGCATGGCCAGACCAATGGCCGTGGCGCCGACATAGTTGAACTCTTCCAGCTTGATCACGATCAGCAGGGGCGCGATTTCGGTCTTCATCGGCAGGTTGCCCGCGATGAAGATGACGCTGCCGTATTCACCCACCGCGCGGGCCAGCGACAGGGCGAAGCCGGTCAGCGCGGCCGGGGCCAGCATGGGCAATATCACATGGCGGATCGTGTGGGCGCGGCTTGCGCCAAGCGTGGCCGAAGCCTCCTCGACCTCTCGGTCGATCTCTTCGATCACTGGCTGGACGGTGCGGGTGACGAAGGGCAGACCGACAAAGACCAGCGCGATAAAGATGCCAAGGGGGGTATAGGCGATCTTGAAACCCAGATCCTTGACCAAGGCACCAAAGGCCCCGTTCGGGGCATAAAGGGCGGTCAGCGCAATGCCCGCAACGGCCGTGGGCAGGGCAAAGGGCAGGTCAACCGCGGCGTCGATCAGCCGCCGCCCCCAAAACCGATAGCGCACCAGAATCCAGGCCAGAGCGACCCCGAACACCAGATTGAACAGCGCCGCATAGAACGACAGCCGGAACGACAGGAACAGCGCACCCCAGACGCGGCGGGTGTTCACCTCGTGCCAAAGGGCCGGAAAACCGGCCGTGGCGCCCTTCAACAGAAGGGCGCCGATGGGCAGAAGCACGACGAGGGTTAGCATCGTCAGGGTGATCCCCGCACTGACACCAAGGCCAGGGATGGGGGAGCGGTGGATCAGCGGTCTGCCCATCAGTCTGCTCACGGTGCGGTATAGATCTGGTCGAACACGCCGCCATCGGCAAAGTGCTTTTTCTGCGCGTCACCCCAGCCTCCAAAGTCGGCAATCGTCACCAGATCAAGCTTGGGGAACCGCGCGACATCCGCTGGATCGGCCTTCGACGTATCCCAGCCGCGATAGTAATCCTTGAAGATGATCGCCTGCGCTTCGGGGGTGTAAAGGAAGTTCAGATAGGCCTCGGCCAGCTTGCGCTGTTCATCCGAATGAATGTTGCCCTCCACCAAGGCAACCGGCGGTTCGGCCAGAATGGAAACCGAGGGCACAACGATGTCGAACTGGTCTTCGCCAAGTTCTTTCTGAGCAAGATAGGCCTCGTTTTCCCACGCCAGCAGCACATCGCCAATACCGCGCTGGGCGAAGGTGGTGGTTGCATCACGCGCGCCCTTGTCCAGAACCGGAACATGGGTGAACAGCGATTTCACAAACTCTTGCGGGTCTTTGCCGTTCTTTTCCGCCCAGGCCCAGGCCGCCAGATAGTTCCAGCGCGCACCGCCCGAAGTTTTCGGGTTGGGGGTGATCACCTCGACTCCGTCACCGATCAGATCGCCCCAGTCCTTGATTCCCTTGGGATTTCCCTCGCGCACCAAAAACACGATGGTCGAGGTATAGGGAGAGGAGTTGTGCGGCAGCTTTGACTGCCAATCCTTGGGCAGCTTGCCCTCTTTGGCAATCTTGTCGATGTCGGCCGCCAGCGCCAGCGTGACAACCTGTGCATCCAGCCCCTCAATCACGGCACGGGCCTGTGCGCCCGATCCGCCGTGGCTGGCCTCGATCGTGGCGGCAGGATTGCCCTGTGCCACCCACCAGTCGGAAAAGGCGGCATTCAGATCGCGGTACAGTTCCCGTGTCGGGTCATAGCTGACGTTCAGCAGTGTTTCGGCTTTTGCAGCAGGGGGCGTGGCCAGCGAACTGGCCACAAGGGCAAATGCCACCAGCGCGGTGCGGGTAAAAGTCAGGCGTTTTGGCGAAAGGATATTCAACATGGAAGTCTCCGATATCGGGGCCCTAGCGGGCGGGAAAAGGGGCGATGCGTTGGCGGGCTAGTTGCTCGATGGCCTCGGTGCGGGTTTCCCAGATGGCGGGGTCACGCCCGGACATCAGCTCTGCCGCCGCATCCAGAGGCTTTCGCGTCAGCATCAGCAGCGGGCGACCGTTCACGCGATGAAGGCTGCCAGTGCGCCGGTCGATCAGTTGGACCGCACAAAGCGCCTGATGCGAGGCGGCGGCATCGGCGGCATCCGTTGCAGCACGGGCGTTGGAACGCGGGGCGAAGGGCATGGCTTTTCTCCTGTCCGGGCTTGGCCGTTGTCTTGTCATTAATATCGACAGATAAGGTCGAGTATTGCAAAGGAGAATCTTTGGCATTTTTAAGGGCAGTTTTGGAATAATTTTCTCCGGGCTGGAGGCGGTAAAAGAAGAGATGGGAGGGCGCGCTGCGCCATCTGCCACGACACGGGCAGATCCTTTGGCCCATGGGTGTCGTGACTATACCATCAGCCACTTGGCCGGATCGGCGGCTTATTTTGGGTATGATGCAGGTTGGAAGATCAGGTTTTCTGGCGCTAGATGACGTGAACCTTGTCCGATCCAAGGTTCATCTGATCACTTGCAATGGTTTATGATTATCTGATTGCTTCCCGGATCGCCTCTGCTGCTTCTGCAATGTCAGCCCGCACAGATTTTTCCAGCGCATCGGCGTCACGTTTTCTCAAAGCATCAATGATCTCCGAGTGGCGAAGCTGACCGCTTTTCGACAGGCCGCCGGTGCGGACGATGTTCATCAGCGGGCCGTAGCGCATCCACAAGAGCTCGATGAGATCGACAAGATCCTCATTGTCGCAGGCGCGATACAGCGTGAAATGGAACTTCTGATTGAGGCGCAGGTAGGTTTTCGTATCCGCCAGCGGCACGAAACTCCGCATCTCTTCATCAATGAGGGTCAGTTCGTCTGCCATTCCAACATCGGCGCGCGTTGCTGCCAGCCGCGCGGCCTCGCCCTCCAGATGCAGGCGCAGGGGCAAGAGGGATTCGAGCCGTTCGACGGTGGCTTCTGGAACCCTAAGCGAACGGCGGGGAAGGGCCTCGATGGCCCGCGCGACCACCAGACGACTCGTCGCCTCACGAACGGGCATCTGGCTGGTTCCGAACGCCGCAGCAATCTCTGGCAACGTCAGGCGCTGACCCGGTTCGAACTCGCCGATCATGAAGCCTTGCTTCATCTCGCTATACACATGATCGGGGTCGGAAATGACGTTTCGAGGCTGAAAGGTAGGAAGGGTACCGGAACGCGCTTTCACTTCTATTTCTCCTTGCTTTCAATCGATTGGGGTGCTTTCACGGCGGCCTTCGTTGCCTGTTTCGGCTCGCCGCACGCCGCCAGATGCTGCTTCAGTACAGCAGTTTAGCCAAGCGGTACTGGTTGCCGACGCTCGACCACAAATCATTTCGATCACCCCTCTCTGAGATTCTTAGCATGCTTTTGGGCTGAGCAAACGGTCAAAATAAAATATCTGATCAGATATCATTTATTGTTGACGGCTGGCCGAAACTGCCCCTAGGCTGACTGAACACGAACCGTGACCGAACACGGCGCAGCCAAAATCAATAGGGATTTACAGCGATGACCAAACAGAATGGGCTTGCCCAAACGAGGCGGCATTTCTTGCGGATGGCTGGGGCGGCAGGGCTTGCCGCGCCGACGCTTATCGGATCACGCGGCTTTGCCGCCGAGCCGGAACGTATCAAGATGGGTATGGTGACGCCGCAAGAGGGTGAATGCGCCCAGTGGGGCATTCCGATCACCCGCGCCGGCCAGATCTGGGCCGATGAGCACAATGCCCTGGGGGGCATCCTGTGTGGCGATGGCGAGCGTCACATGATCGACTATTCCGCCTATACCAACGTCTGCTTTTACCCGAACGAAGAGCTGACCGCCTTTCGCAGCGCTGTGCTGCAAGATGGCTGCAAATACATGTTCCAGACGTATACGCCCGCCTCTCGCAAGGCGATTGCCCGCTTTGCCACGCAAAACGGGGTGCTGACCAACTCCTACGGCGGCGGTTTCATGAGCGCCGATTTCCCCTATCTGATGGGGGGGATCACCGGCTCTCCGACCGCGTTTCTGGGCCTTGTTTCGCATGTGCTGGAGCAGCACCCCGAGATCAAGCGCGTTGCCCTGATGTTCACCGATAACTCTTTCGGCTTGGCCGGGCGGGGCTATACGGCTGCGGGCTGTGCGCCCGCTGTCGCCAGCGGGAATATCGAGATCGTCTATAACGAGCTGTTCGACCCGAACATGACCGATTACTTCCCGCTGCTGGGCGCTGTGATGAAGACCAAGCCGGATGCGATTTTCTATTCCGACCTGCCGCCCGGCAAACAGGCGATCCTGCTGGAAACCGCGCAGTCGCTGGGGTTCAACGGGGTGTGGATGTCGCACTCCTGGGATCTGCCGCAGATTGCGCAGCGGGTTGACCTTACAGCTCTGGAAGGCCGGGTTTACGGTGGTTTTGGCGTCGATGCGATGGAGCCGACCTTCTCGGACAAGGCGCATCAGATGTACAAGACCTATGTGGACAAGTTTGGCGCGGCGGACTGGATCGGCTTTGCCGGCCTGACCTATTCGGCCATGGCAACGCTGGACGCCGCCTTTGCGCAAAGCCCCACGGTCGCGCCTGAGGACGTGATGAACACGCTGTATGGCATGACCGAGATCGACCACCCGATCTATGGAAAATCGGCCTGGTCCGGTGCCGATATCTTTGGCGTGAACCATCACCTGCTTACGCCCACGCCGAAATATGTGATCAAGGACAAAGGCTTGTCCCTGTCGGGTGTGGTCAACGACTATGACTGGTGGGCCGAGCACAAGGATGCCGCCCTTCCCGTGCTGAAGCAGCACGAAATGACGGAAATCTGACACCACAGGTCAAGTGACCAGTGATGAAACGTCCAAGGCGCGCCCAGACCGGGCGCGTCACCAACGAACTTTATCCAACTGACGGAGGCAACCTTGGCCAGAGACGACATTCTCATTCCGCCCTACAAGACCGAACTTTTTGCAGATCCGATCCGTCCGGACGAGATTGCCGGTCTGCCCGGTGCGCTGGATACCGGGCTGGATCAGGTTGATCCGGTGACCTTCTCGGTCGTCCATGCCCGGATTGAGGGCATCATGACCGAGATGACCGAAACCATTCTGGCGACGGCGCGCAACCCTATCCTGCATGGCGCCAAGGATTTCACCTGCTGCCTGCTGGACACCTATGGCGCCTCGATCCTGTCGATGGTGGACTGTATCCCCGTCCATGTCGGCACGATGAGCCCGCCCTTGCGTTTTGTCATCCGCGCCTTTGGCGATGACATCAAGGAAGGCGATGTTTTCCTGAACAACGCCTCCTATGCCGGCAACAGCCATGTCGGCGATTTCACCATGTTCGCGCCCATTTTCTATGAGGGCAAGATCGTCGCCTGGGCCTGTTCCAAGTGCCACCTTCTGGACATTGGCGCGCATCTGCCCACCAGCATGGACCCCTTTGCCAAGGACATCTACGAGGAAGGCTTCCACTTCCCCGGCGTGCGCCTGTGCCGTGACCACAAGCCGATCACCGATCTGGTGCGCTTCATCGCCTATAACTTCCGCTATCCCCAGCAGTGGCACGGCGACTTTCTCGCACAGCTTTCCTCGCTCTGGGTCGCGGAGTCGCGGGTGCAGGATCTGTGCAAGCGGTTCGGCTATGACACGTTCAAGGGTTGCCTGACGGAATCGCTGCGCTATGGCGAGCGCGCGATGCGCGAGGAAATCGCCAAGCTACCCAAGATCACCGTCACCGAGACGCTGAAGACCGAATGTTTCAAGGGATACATCGACGAACCGCTGGACTTCAAGATGACCCTGACCATCGACCCGGACGAAGGCTATATCGACTTTGACTATTCGGAAATGCCCGACCAGATCGATTTCAGCTATAACCTGTCCTACGCGACCTGCCGCTGTTCGGCCATTCAGGGCACCTTGCCCGTCCTGTCGCCGGACCTGCCCTATAACAGCGGCGCGCTGGACCGGATTCGCGTGAAACAGCGCGAAGGGGCGCTGGCCGGCATTCCGCGCTGGCCTGTCGGCACCGAGGTGGCGACCGTCGGTCTGAATGATGAGGTTACCAACCTTGTGTTCAAGACCTGGGCCAAGGTGCTGCCGCATCGCGCGCTTGCTGGCATGGGCGAACACCCGGCCGCCAACCACACCGGGGCAGGGGTGGACCCGCGCAAGGGTAACCAACCCTATGGCCACCTGCATTATCTGGCCGCCAGTGCCGCCGGTGCAACCGAAGGGTTTGACGGTCTGCCCCATATGTTCGGCCATTGCATCATGGGCAACATGGGTTACGAATCCCTTGAAATTCATGAACAATCCCTTCCCCGCATCATCTGGGAGGTGAAGGCTGAACAGGATTCGGGTGGCGCGGGCAAATGGCGCGGCGGCATCGCCATGTCACACCGCCTGCAACCCATCGACCATGATATGCAGCTGATCTACTGCGGTGTGGGTCACACCTGGCCCGCCTTTGGCCTTTATGGTGGCGAAGGTGGCACGGTTGCCGACCACTGGTTGTTGGATGCCGAGACGCAGAATGTGGAAGCCCGTCTGGAAAACATGGGCGAGACGATCTGCCACCGCGATCAGCACTGGTACGCCAAGACCGGCGGCGGTGGCGGCTTCGGCAACCCGCTGGAGCGTGATCCGGCGCAAGTGCGCGACGATGCCCGCGACGGCTTCATTTCCCTGAAAGCAGCAAGCGACCTTTACGGCGTCGTTCTGGATACCAAGTCCGAACTTTATGCGGTGGACGAAGCCGCGACGAAGGCCCTGCGCGCCCAACTCGCCGCCGCAGTCTGAGCAAACGGAAGGATACGACCATGAAATACCGCATCAGCGTCGATGTCGGCGGCACGTTCACCGACCTGACCATCGCAGAATCCGAAACCTTTACCCAGCTTGGCAGCCACAAGTCGCCCACCACACCAGAGGACCGTTCGGTTGGCATCCTCAACGCGATGACGCTGGCGGCCGAAGGGCTGAACCTGACCTTGCAGGAATTGCTGTCGCAAACGGCGGTGTTCTGCCATGGGTCAACCACGGCAACCAACACCATCATCGAGATGAGCGGCGCCAAGACCGGGCTGATCTGCACCCGTGGCACCAAATACATCCTGTGGCGCGGCGAAGGGCGCCGCCAGACGATGTTCGACTACAAGATGGAGCCGAACAAACCCCTGATCCGCCCCTATCTGTGCCGCGAGGTGACGGAACGGATCGACTCTCAAGGCAACATTCTGGTTCCCTTGAACGAAGACGAAGTGCGCGCCGAGGTGCGTCAGCTTAAGGAATGGGGCGTCGAGGCCATCGCCGTCTGCACCATGTGGTCCATCGTCAATGATACCCATGAACGCCGCATCGCCGAGATCATCGAAGAGGAATGGCCGGGCGTCGATTACTGCATCAGCTCGGACATCCAGCCGATCATCCGCGAATATTATCGCACCAGCTGCGTAGTGCTGAACGCGATGTTGCAGCCCAAGGTGTCACGCTATCTGCGCAACCTGCAAGGCAAGCTGGAAGATCGCGGCTTTCGGGGTGAAACCCTGATCGTCGTGTCGAATGGCGGCGTTGTTCCCATCTCTGAAGTGGCGAAAAAGCCGGTGTTCATGCTGTTCTCTGGCCCGTCGATGGCGCCCGAGGCGGGGTATTACTTCAGCGAGATCGAGGGCATCCCGAACTGTATTACCGTCGATATGGGCGGCACCAGTTTCGACGTTTCGACCGTGCTGGAAGGTCAGATCACCACCACCAAGGACGGCCGCATCTTGAACCACCCAACGGGTGTTGCCTCCATCGAGATTGCCACGCTTGGCGCGGGCGGCGGCTCGATCGCCACAATCGACAAGGGCCTGATCAAGGTCGGCCCCCGCAGCGCCGAGGCGGTTCCCGGCCCGGCCTGCTACATGCGCGGCGGGGTCGAGCCGACCGTGACCGACGCCTATGTGGTTCTGGGCTATATCAGCCCCGAGCATTTCCTGAACGGGCGGATGAAGATCGACCGTGAACTGGCTGTGAAAGCGGTCAAGGACTACATCGCCGATCCCTTGGGCATCAGCGTTGAGGATGCCGCGCTGGGCATCACCCAGGTGGTGAATGAAAACATGCTGGGCGGCATTCTGGACATGACCATCCGCCGGGGTGTCGATCCGCGCGAATTCGCGCTGGTCACCGGCGGCGGTGCCACGGCGGTTCCGGTAGCCTTCCTTGCCCGCGAGATGGGTATCAAGAAAATCGTCCTGCCGCGCGAAACCTCGGTCCTTTGCGCCTTTGGTGCGAACAACGCGGCCATCGCCATGAGCGAGGTGGTCTCGAAATACTCAGACACCGGGGCCTTTGACTTTGACGGCGTTAATACCGCCGTTTCCAGCATCACGGGCAAGGGGTCTGATTTCCTGACCCGCATGGGTATCAAGCCCGAAGACCAGAAGTTCGAACTGTTCGTATCGGCACGCTACCCGATGCAGACCACCGAACTTGAAATCCCGATCACGCTGGACAACGGCAAGATTACGCAGGCGATCCTTGACCAGATCACCCAGGCGTTCCACGCAGCCTATCTTGCACGCTACAAGACAAACGACCCCGCGTCGGATGTCGAATTCCTGATGTGGCGCAACATGGCGACGTTCCAGCGGCCAAAGATCGTGCTGGCCGAGCGTCCGAAATCGACCGAGGCCACCCCGATTTCGGCCATGCTGACCACCAGCAAGGCCTATTTCGGCGGCGGCGAGGTGGTCGATATGCCGATCTATGATGGCGACAAGCTGCAATATGGCATGACGGTTCCCGGCCCTGCGCTGGTTGTTCTGCCCGACACCACGATTGTCGTGCCGCCCTTTGCGACGCTGAGCATGCGCAAGCATGGCTACTTCGTGATGGATGTCGACGTGGATACGCAGCAAACCGCCGCCAAATCGCGCAAACGCGCGCTGGCTCCGGCACACTGATCCTTCGCTTCAGCCCCGCCCGTCCATTGCCGGGCGGGGCAACCCCCGAAGCCGCCAGCACCCCGAGGTGGATATGTTCGACATCAATCTCATGCAGATTTTGATAAATTTCCTGTCGCTCAGCGCGTTCTACGGGCTGTTCGCGGTGGGGCTTGCGCTGGTGTTCGGCGTGATGAAGGTCGTCAATTTTGCTCATGGCGAGTTCTTCATGGTCGGCGGCTACGTGCTGTGGATGCTGGTCGCCCTGTTGCCGGGTGTGCCGCTATGGCTGGTTTTCGCGGGCGCGCTGGTTCTGGGGCCGCTGGTGGGCGCCGTTATGGGTATTCTGGTGGAACGGGCGATCTTTGAGCCAACGTCAAAGGACGCCTTCGGCGGCTTCATCGCTTCGCTTGGCCTGTCCTATGTGCTTCAGGCGCTGGTTGTCCTGTGCTTTGGCGTGGTTTCAAAAAGCCTGCCGGTTATGATCCCTGGCCAGATAGAGATTTTCGGCGGCACCCTGACATGGCAGCGGCTGGTGGTGATCCTGTGTGGCCTCGTGATGATGGTGGCGCTTTGGTATTTCCTTGCCCGAACTTCCGGGGGCCGCGCCGTGCGCGCCGCCTCGCAAGACCGCAATGCGGCGCTGCTTCAGGGTATCAACCTGCGCCGAGTGCGCATGGTGACAATGGCCATTGGCGCGGCCATGGCCGCACTGTCCGGTGTTCTGATGGCCAGCGTGATCAACGTCAGCCCCTATATGGGACTGGAGGCGATCTGGAAGGCCTTCATCGTGGTTATCGTGGGTGGCCTGGGCAGCATTCCCGGTGCCATTCTGGCGGCCACGCTGTTCGGGCTGATCGACAGCATCGTCACGACCCTTGGCTTTGGCCAGTATGTGATCATCATCGATACCGTGATCATGCTGGGCGTGCTGACGTTCTTTCCGCGCGGCCTGCTGGGGCGCGAGGCACCGCCGCTGGATCAGGGACAAGTGCAGAGAGATCCGTCGGTGGGGAGCCGGATATCGGGGCGTGTCAGCCTGCTGCTGACGCTTGCCTTTCTTGCGGCTTTGGCGGCTTTCCCGTTCGCAGCATCGGCCTATTACACCGGCATCGGCGTTCTGTTCCTGATCAACCTGATCCTGGTGATGAGCTATCGTACCGTGACCAGCATGGGGGGATGGTCCTTTGCCCACATCACCATGCTGGCGATTGGCGGCTATACCATGGCGCTGCTGCAATCGCATCTGGGCCTGTCGTTCTGGGCGATCCTGCCCCTGTCGGGCATCGTGGCGGCGGGTCTGGCCCTGATCATCGCTGTCCCGGTGATGCGGACACGGCAGTTTTACTTCTTCCTCAGCACCTTCGCTGCCGGTGAGGCGATACGGCAATGCTTCATCCAGTTTCGCGGTACCTTCGGCGGGATCGAGGGCATCCCCTTTCTGGCCCCGCCCGAGGATCTGTTCGGGCTCAGTTTTTACGATCCGGTGAACTTCTACCTTCTGGTTCTGGCGATCTGCGTGATCAGTGGGGGGCTGCTCTATGTCTTTGACATCAGCAGGACCGGCCGCACGATCAAGGCGATGGCGTCGAATGAAAACCTGTCTGCGGCGGTTGGGATCAACGGCTTTGCGCTGAAGATGCTGGCCTTCTGTGTCGGGTCGTTCTTTGCCGGATGTGCCGGGTCGCTGTTTGCCGCCTACAACGGGTTCGTTGCCCCCACCGATTTCACCGCGCAGTTCATGTTCAAGATCATCGCGGCGGTGATCATCGGCGGTAACCGCACCTTCTGGGGGCCAGTCATCGGCCTGTTGGTTCTGACCGTGATCGAAGAGGCGCTGACGGGTGCGAACCAGCTGGTTCCGTTGTTCTGGGGACTGATCATCATCTTCACCGTGCTGTTCATCCCTTCGGGGCTGGAGGGGCTGGCGCGCCGCGTTCTGACGCGGCTCGTCAACGGCAAATCATTGGGTGCAACCTATCGGAGGGGTGACGATGCTTCGCGTGCATGATCTGACACGGCGTTTCGGGCGCCTGACTGCACTGGACCGCGTATCCTTCGAGGTGGCCGAGGCCACGATCCACGGGCTGATCGGTCCGAACGGGTCGGGCAAGACCACGTTCTTCAATCTGGCCACCGGCTTTTTACAGCCGAATGCGGGCAAGGTTTTCTGGGGTGACCGCGAAGTGACCGGCCTGGCTCCACACCATATCTCGCGGTTGGGGATTGCGCGGACCTTTCAGAACACCAGCAATTTCGCCAATCTGACGCTGCGCGACAATCTGGTGGTGGCCAGCCGCAACCGCGTTCAAACCAGCGTGCTGCACCGGATGCTGCATCTTGGGTCCGCGCGCAGCGAAGAGGCCGACCATGGCCGCACCGCCGATGCAATACTTGAACGGTTCGGTATCGGCCATCTGGCCCATACCATTGCCGCCGATCTGCCGGGTGGCACGCAAAAGATCCTTGGGGTCGCCATCGCCTTGGCAACCGGGCCAAGGCTTTTGATGCTGGATGAACCCTTGGCCGGGTTGAACCCCGCCGAGAAGGTGCAGCTGATGGATATTCTGCGCAGCATCCGGGCTGAAGGGCTGACGCTGCTGCTGATCGAACACGACATGAAGGCCATCATGCAGGCCTGCGACCGGATCACGGTGCTGAGTTACGGCACTCTTCTGGCCGAAGGCAGCCCCGCCGAGATCAGCCGCGACCCGGCCACGATCAAGGCCTATCTTGGAACGGAGGCGGCCTGATGCTGACAGTCTCGAACCTGACCCTCGACTACTCTGGCGTCATCGCGCTGGAAGATGTGTCTCTGACCGCGCGTGGCGATATCATCACCACCATCGTCGGGGCAAATGGGGCCGGTAAGTCCAGCCTTCTGAAAGCTGTTTCTGGGCTTGTGCGTCCTGCGTGTGGCGATATCCGCTTTGATGGCGTCAGCATCATTGGCAAGCCGCCCGAAGAGATCGTCGGCATGGGGCTTTGCCATGTGCCCGAAGGCCGGGGCCTTTTCCCCTACATGTCCGTGCTGGATAACCTGCTGACCGGCGCAAACCTGCGCCGCGACGCCGCCGGTATCCGGGACGATCTGGACAAGGTGTTCCATTACTTCCCGGTTCTGAAGGGCAACCGCCACCGCATCGCGCGGAACTTCAGTGGTGGTCAGCAACAGATGATCGCAATCGGGCGCGGGATCATGTCGCGGCCAAAGTTCTACCTGTTCGATGAGCCGTCGATCGGTCTGGCACCGCTGATCGTGCGTGAGGTCATAGATACCATCACGAAGATTTCCCAAGAAAACAAATGCGGTGTCCTGTTGGTCGAGCAGAACGCCAACCTGGCCCTGGATGCCGCCCTGGATGCCTATGTGATGGAACTTGGCCATATCACCATGTCTGGCGAAGCCAAGACTTTGAAAGCCGACGAAAGCATCCGGCGCGCCTACCTAGGACTGTAACGGGCGCCCATGGCGCATGAAGACCTCAATCCTGATCACTGCACCAAGTGCAAAATCTGATCAGATATCAATGGAGACTGCATTGGCACGAGATGACATCAGACACGGGGGCCAACTCCCCAATATTGCAATCATCGGAACGGGCCTTATCGGATGCAGCTGGGCCGCCATGATGGCCGCAACCGGACGCAAGGTTGCGATCTTTGATACTCGCCCGGAAGCCGGCGAAGCGTTTCAGGACTTCTGGACCAGCGTGAAGCCCGCGCTGGTCGAGCTTGGCCTTGCCGACCCGGACTGCCAGCCGGACTATCGCATCTGCACATCGCTATCCGACGCTTTGCGGGATGCCGATTTCGTCTTTGAATGCATCCCCGAACGTCTGGACATGAAGCGAGCCCTTTACGGAGAGATGGAGCCGCTTCTGAAGCCTACGGCCATCGTGGCGACAAGCTCGTCAGGGCTGAAACTGTCCGACCTTCAGGCTGGCTGGAGCAATCCGGGCCGGGTGATCATCGGACATCCGTTCAACCCGCCGCATCTGGTGCCGTTGGTAGAGCTATATGCGAATGACCAGACAGATGCGGATGTGTTGCCAACGGCCCGCCGACTCTATGAAAGCTGCGGCAAGGTGGTGATCATCCTCAAGCGCGAGGTGATGGGCCATGTGGCGAACCGTCTGCAAGCCGCCATCTGGCGCGAGGCGATCCATCTGGTCGAAAGCGACGTTGCCTCGGTCGAGGATGTAAATGCTGCCGTCTGGGCCGGGCCGGGCCTGCGCTGGGCGATCATGGGGCCGCATATGCTGTTGCATCTGGGGGGCGGTGCGGGTGGTCTGCGCGCCTACTGCGAACAGTTTACCCAAAGCTATACCGAATGGTGGGACGATCTGGGCAAGCCGCAGTTGACGCCCGAAACCATCGACCGGCTGGTCAGTGGCCTGTCCGAAGAAATCGACGGCCGAGACTATGCGACCCTGCGCCAACAGCGCGACAGCCAGTTGATTGCCGTGCTGAAGGCCCTGTCAGAAACACGGCGCAGCTTTGGCACCGTGCCGGAACTGGCCTGAAGATCATCTGCAAAACAGGAGACTACCCATGAAACGCAAGGTCGTTCTGACATGCGCCGTAACTGGCGACGGGCCAATCCACCCGCGCTATCCCGACTATCCCGTGACGCCCGAGCAGATCGCGAAGTCGAGCCTTGAGGCCGCTGCGGCGGGCGCCTCGGTTGTTCATATCCACGGGCGCAACCCCGCCACGGGCGAGAGCGACCGCTCGCCCGCCGTCTTTCGCGAGATTGTTGAGCGTATCCGTGCCGAGAACACGAATGTCGTCATCAACCTGACCACCGGCATGGGGGCCACCTTTGTTCCCGATCCGGCAGACGAAGCGGTGGCCCATCCAACCACCGACGTTGCCAGCGCCGAGGACCGGGTGCGCCATGTGGCCCAGATGCGGCCCGAAATCTGCACGCTGGACACAACAACGATGAACCTGGAGGGCGGCATCGCCGGTGCCCCGGACTGCATTTTCATGAACACACCCGGCAAGCTGCGCGACATGGCAGAGTTGATCCGCAAGGCTGGCACCAAGCCCGAGATCGAGGCGTTCAACCCCGGTGACATCCTGCTGGCCCGTCGCCTGATGGAAAACGGCCACATTGATGCACCGCCGCTGTTCCAGATCTGCCTTGGCGTGAAATGGTCAGCCCCTGCCGATGCGCAAAGCCTGCTTTACATGAAAAGCCTGCTGCCAGAGGGCGCGATCTGGAGTGCCTTTGGCATCTCGCGCTGGCAGATGGAAATTGTGGCACTCTCGACCATTCTTGGCGGGCATTGCCGCGTCGGGTTGGAGGACAACATCTATCTGGAACGCGGCGTCTTCGCCACCAATGCCCAGCTGGTCGAACGGGCCGCACGGATCATCCGCGATCTTGGATGCGACGTGGCAACACCCGATGAGGCGCGCCAGATCCTTGGCCTTCGTGGTGCGGTATGACGGAAACGCGCGTCGTCAGTTCCTTCGTCGCCCATACCTGGCTTTGCGATCATTTCGGCCATCTGAACGTCCGCCACTACGCCGGGGCCTTTGACGACGCGACCTTTATCTTCTGGGACGGCATCGGGTTTCGCCCCGGCGATGGCAGGCCCATGCCCGTCACGCTGGAGGTGAAAACGGCCTTCAAGCACGAGGCGTTGGCAGGAACAGTCGGGCGGATCACGGCCGTGGTGACAAAGGTTGGCCAGAAATCTGTCGGCTTGCGGTTCGACATGCACGATGCCGAAGGTACGCTTTTGGCAAGCTGTGATGTGATCGAGGTTTTCATGGATGCGACAAGCCGGCAAAGCTGCGCGATCCCTGATGCCCTGCGCAATAGGTTGGAAGCGTACATGACTCAGCCACTGGTTTGACCCGATGAGGCACGAACACTTTGGTGCAACTCGCACGGCTGGGTAAGCAAACGGCTCACTGCGCGAGGCGCTAGAAGCCTGTGTCTCAGGTTTGGTTCGGCCATCGCTACGCCCGCGTCATGTAGGGCAAACAAAACCTGAACTCCGCGCCTCATACACTCCCTGTGTCCGCGCGGCGACTGGTGTCCGGGACCCTCTCTCCCGGGCACATCTTTAATGTGTCCGGCGATGCAGTTTCGCTGATCAGAGCGAGGCCAGTTCTCAGACGCTGAACAAGGCCAAATGGCCGAACTGGTGGCAGGTGAAAGGCTGAGCGAGCGGGGAGGGTAGGGGGACCGGTGCAGATGCGCTGGCATGTGGCTGCGCAGTAGCATCGACAGGCTGCCTAGGTCTGAAGCCGGACGATCCGAGCTTCGCCGCCCCGATCTGCTCCAACACCCGCTGCGGCGGCGGGCCGACACGGCAATGGGTGGAAACCTAACCCAAATCGAGTCTATGGTGGCCTTCATAAAACAATAGTTGGCGGCGGAGCGGCACGCATGGATATTTTCGGCGCTATTGAGGCAGAGGCTGCCAAAATAGGCGAGATCGCCCCTTCCGGCTACTTTCTTGCGCTGAGGATACGCGGAACGTCACCGCTCCTCGCGCTCAAGACCTATCCGCAGGCTTGGCTCGATCGTTATATGGAAAACGGCTATCTGCTCCGCGATCCGATCACGACCTGGGCAATGACGATCGGTGGCGCCATCAGGTGGAGCTCACCCTTGTTGATTGATCCTTTCAGAGTGCTTCGCCAGGCGGCTGAATTTGGCCTGACCTATGGTGCCTCAGTCGCGCATGGCCCAATCAACGCATTGTCGATCTGCTCATTCGGACGGTCTGATAGGGAATTGACGAACGCAGAGATCGCACAGGTTCGGCGGATCGTGGTCAATTTGCACGAGAGGACCGCATTGCCAAAGAGCCTCGACGAAAATCAAAAAGAAGTTCTGTCCGCGATGTCGCAGGGACTCACAGCCGACGCGCTGGCAGCAAGGTTGGGAGTGTCCCGAGACGTGACTCGCGGTCGATTTGACGAGATTTATGAAATACTTCTCGCAAAGAGCCCTGATGAGGCGCTGCGGCGCGCTAAAGACTACAAACTGTTCTAGAAACGGGGAGTCATAAATCGGTTGGGACAGGTGTCCCCATATGTCCATGCGGCGCTTTTGCGCAAATGCTTTGAAGGATTCACTTTGCGAATCTGACCGAACCAGATCTGCGCGCTGGAATATTGGGATCTGGAGCAAGCCAAGCCGAAGGCGCAAGGCCCCCCCTGCCGCCGCTTGCGGGCAAGATTGCCGTTGACATGACCGACGAGGCCGCTGTTGCTGCGGCGCTGGCGCGGGTGGTTGGCGGCTATGGTGGGCTGGATATTCTGGTCTCGAACGTCGGTATCTTTCGCACCGGGGCCGCGATCGAGCATCTGATGGATGACGTCTGGGATGCCACACTGGCCGTCAGCCTGACCTCTCATCGCAAGCTGTTGAAGCAGGCGGTTCCGTTCCTGCGCCATGGCGTCGACCCGGCGGTTGTCTTTATCGGGTCGCGCAATGTGGCCGCACCGGGGGCGGGGGCCTATTCGGTATCAAAGGCGGGGCTGACGCAATTGATGCGCGTTGCGGCGCTGGAACTGGCGCCGATGGGCATCCCCGTCAATGCGGTGCATCCGGATGCAGTTTTTGACACCCGGCTTTGGACGGAAGAGGCGCTGAACACCTCGGCCATGCGGTATGGGTTGACGGTGGCGGAATACAAGACCCGCAACCTGATGCGGGCCGAAGTGCGGTCGGTCGATGTGGCGCGGGCTGTCGTTGCCCTGTGCGACGGCACATTCGCGCGCACCACGGGGGCGCAGATTCCGGTAGATGGCGGCAATGACCGGGTGATCTGACACGCCCGGCCCGCAGCATCAGGCCAGATGGGCAAGGTTGGCCCCTTCCAGCCGGGCCACCGCCTTGCGGATGGCGTCTTCGGTGGTCATCAGGCAGGCCGATGTGGAAAGGGCGTCAGCAAGGCCTGCGCTTGGTGCCGTCATCGTCACCAGCCGCCAATGCGCGGTTGCGGGCAGGCCGGTTTGCGGATGCAGGATGTGGCCCACCTTGCCCGCCGTATCGAATGTGGTGCCAAGGGCAGACGAACTGGCCAGACCTCCCTCGCGCAGGGCAAGCGTGCCGCCGCTGGTCAGATGCACCGGCCAACCGGCCCCATCGGGCATCGGGCCCAAGGCCTGCAACTCTCCGGTGTCGATCATCACATGGCTCAGGCCCTGCGCGCGCAGCAGGGCCGCGATCTTGTCGGCGATGAAGCCCTGCGCCACGCCATTCAAGGTCAGCGCCATACCGGGGCGCAGCCGCACGGCATCGGCATCAAACCTGACATCGGACCAGCCGGTGCGCGACAGCGCCGCCGTGATCTGCGCTGCCACGGGCGCGCGTCCGGCGCTATAGCTTTCGGCGTAAAGCGCCCAGAGCGGTTGAACCGTGGGGTCGAAGAGACCCCCGGTCGCGCCGTGGACGGCATCGCACAGGGCAAGGCATTCCAGCAGTTCGAACGGCGGGGCGTCCAATGTGCCCGTGGCGTTCAGGCGGGACAGCGCGCTGTCGGCGCGGTAAAGCGAAAAGATACCTTCCAGCCGGTCGATCTCTGCCGCGGCCTCTGCGGTGATCCGGGCGGCCTGCGGATGGTCGATCAGAATGCGGGCACGGGCCCCAAGGGCCATGCCGCGCCATTCGGTCAGGGCGTGTACCGGCGTGGCGGCAAGGGCGGCGGCGATGGTCAGAAAGCGGCGTCTGGTCAGGGTCATGTCAGTTGCTTTCCTTGGCGCGCGACAAGCGTGCGGCGAAATCGGCGTCGTCATCCGGCGCGGCGGCGTCTTGGGTTTTGGTGGGGGCGGTGGCGAGGATCTGATCCAGCGTCTGCACCATGCCGCCATGCTGCGCAGCAAAGGTGCTGGCCTTGGCAGGGTCGGCAAAGGGGATGAGTTCGGGCTGGTCCATACCGCCAAGACGGTCGGAACCGACGACATAGGTGGCCTTCGACGCCTCGACCCAAGGCGCGCGGTCCGGTGCGTTCCAGTCCGCCGCGCCCATGTCGGTGACATAGGTCGCCACAATCTGCCCATCGCGTTCGGGCATCCGCAGATAGGCCGCCGCATCGCTGATCTGGCTGAAGAACAACGGACGACCGGGGAAGGTATCCAGATGCACCTGCGCCTTGGGGCCGCCGTGATCAAGGATGTTCATTTGGCAGAAATAGCCTACCGACTCTGGCGTCAGCGCAACGGGGTCGGGGATGGCCGCCTCTTGCCGACAGGCGGCCAGCAGCAGAAGGGCGAGGAAAAGCCGTTTCATGGCACCACCTTGCGGAAGGTCAGAAGAGCCGCACCAAAGGCCAGCGCGGGCCAGATCAGGATGGAGGTCAGCGATTGCCAGACCGGCACCGACTGCGCCGCTGCGGCAACGCCCGCCGCCGCCGCCGTGGCTTGCGAGGCGGCAAGGTTATATAGGCGAAAGGCATCGGCCGGGTTACCTAGCAGCGTCAGCGGAAAGACCTGCGTGGTAAAGGTGCCGCCATTGTCGGCCACCACCACCGCCAGCAACGCCAGATCATACAGCACCACCGCCACCAGCCACAGGCCGACCGCCAGCCCCGCCGCCCCCGACGGCCTGCGTGACAGGGCCGACAGGGCATAACCAAGGCCAAGGAATGTCGCCCCCAGCGCGACCGAGGACAAGATCAGCCGCACCAGCGCGGGCAGGCCCTGCGCCGCCTGCGGATCGACCAAGATCGCCACCAGTCCCGCCGCGCCATAGCCCGCCGTCAGGGCCAGCGTCAGAATGACCAGATGGGCCAGCGCCTTGCCTGCCAGAATCTGCGCCCGCGCCACTGGATAGGTCAAGATCAGGGGCAGGGTACCGCGTTCAACCTCACCCGCAATGGCATCAAAGGACATCAGCAGCGCCATCAGCGGCACAAGGTAAACCGACAGGCTGGTCAGGCTGGCCACGGTGACCGACAGTCGGTCGGCGCCCAAGGTGCCGGTTGCGCCGGACCCAGCGGCGGACAAGACCAGCGAGAACAACACCATCAGCCCCACGGCGATGGCCAGCCAGCGGTTGCGCAGGCCAATGCGGAATTCGGCAAGAGACAGGGCAAGGATGCGGGTCATTGTCCGTCCCTCCGGCTGAAGTGGCTATAGATGTCTTCCAGCGACGGCGGGACCAGATCGACATCGGCGATGATTGTGCCAAGGGCGGTGATGCGGGCAAGCTCGGACAGCTTGTCATCGGGCGGCACAGTCAGCACCACTTTGTCCCCCGCAATGCGACTGCCCGGCAGGCCCGCCGCCACGGCCATAGCTTGCCCCGAAACCGGAGTGACCAGCAGCACGACCGGTAGCCCGGCCTGCCGCCGCAGCGTCTCCAGCGCGCCGGTGGCCACCAGATGCCCGCCCGACAGGATCACGATGCGGTCGGTCCGCGCCTCGACCTCGGTCAGCGCGTGCGACGATAGCAGGATCGCCGCGCCTTCCGCCGCAAGCCCATCCAGCAAAGCATAGAAATCGCGCCGCGATACGGGATCAAGGCCAGAGGTCGGTTCGTCCAGCACCAGCAGGCGCGGATGGCCGATCAGGGCCTGCGCCAGCCCGACGCGCTGCCGCATCCCCTTGGAATAGCTGCCGATCCGCCGACCTGCGGCTTCGTGCAGGCCAACCCGCTCCAGCAGGGCGCGGGCCTGACCGGGGTTTTCCCCGCGCAAGGACAGGAACAGGCGGATCTGTTCCTCGCCCGTCAGAGCGGGGTGAAAGGCCACGTTCTCGGGCAGATAGGCCACGCCCGTCCGCGCCACCGCTGAGCCGGGGGTCACCCCCAGAACTGACACCTCGCCCCCGTCGAACGGGATCAGGCCCAGCACGATCTTCATAAGCGTCGATTTGCCCGCGCCATTATGGCCAAGCAGCGCTACCCGTTCCCCGGCAGAAACCGAGAACGACACGCCGCTCAGCGCCGTGGCCGCGCCATAGCGCTTAGTCAGAGAGGTCAGCTTCAGCGTCACGTTCAGTCTCTTTCTGCCAGCGGTCGCCGACCTCGGCTTGCGCGGCCAGCCATTCGGCGGGAATGTCGATCTGGATCGGGGCCATCAGCGGATGGCTGTCAATGATCCCGCCGGGCAGCGTCGCAGGAAAACTTTGCTGGCTCCACCGGATCAGTTGCACCGCAGGAGAGCCGATCAGCAGCCCGGCTGCGGGTTGCGACCACAGGATGTGGTCCATCATGTCATTGGGGCGAAAGGCCTGATCGGCAAACCCGTCGCCGTTTAGGTCAAAGGCGGCAAGGTCGGACCAATGGTTGCCCCGCCCCTCAAGGCTCCATTCCAGATCACGGGTGCCGACGTATTTCACCTGATTGCGGTTGGCGATGAAGGCATTTCCCGTCACCGCATTGCGCGCCGAACCCGCAGTGTAATGAATGCCGATGTCGCAGCCCTCAAAGCGGTTGCCCGCGATCAGGTTCTTGTTGGCGTCGTAAAGGAAGGTGCATTTCGCCGCCCCCACCACCAGATTGCCGGTCACGTCAGATTCGTTGGTTGAATTCAGCATCACCCCATGGTCGCGGTCCGAAAGCGAGATATTGCCCCGCACCTCGACCCGCCGCGAATACATCATCGCAAATCCAAGGTGATTGCCGACCGATATGTTGTCGATAACCGAACTGTCATTCGTATACATGTAGTGGATGGCAAAACGCAGGTCGCGAAAGGTATTGCGGCGGAAGGTGTCCTTCCTTGACGCGTTCGAAAAGATGCCGTCGCGGCCATAGCGCACCGAGTTATCCTCGATCACCACGCCGGGCGCGTTCCAGACGTAAAAGCCATTGCCGCGCGCCACCATATGATGGTCTTGCCGCCCGGTGATCACATTGCGCCGCGCAATCGCATCCACGGCACCATGGAAATCCACGCCGTGCATGTTGTCAGTCAGGATGTTGTCTTCCACCACGGTGCGGGCCACGCCCTTGATCACCTTGATGCCGGAATCAATGTCTTCATCCCGCGCGCCAGACCCCTTAACGGTCAGGCGCCGCAGCGTCACGTCATCTGCAGTGACCAGCAGAACGGTGCCCTTATGGCCACCGTCCACCACCGCCTTGCCCTGCCCGTCGATGGTCAGCGGTTTGTCGATGACGGCGGGGCCATAAGACCCCGCCGTCAGCATCAGCACATCGCCAGGACGCGCCGCCGCAATGGCAACGCGCAAGGCATCCGCACCGGGCGGCACCTGAACGACCTCGGCCCGCAAAGGCAGGGCAAGAAGGCTGAAAAGGATGGCCCGGAACAGCATGGATCAGGCCTTTGGTTTCACGAACATGCGGCCGCGCATTTCCATGTGCAGCGCGTGGCAGAACCACTGGCAATAATACCAGTAAACCCCCGGATTGGCCGCAACGAAGGTCACGGAACTGGTGGCTTGCGGCCCGATCTCCATCGCCACGCCATGCCCGCCCATGGTGAAGCCGTGGGTCAGATCGTCGATGTCATCAAGGTTGGTGATGATCACCGTAACCTCGTCGCCCTCGTTCACCTCGAACTGCTCCAGCGCGAAAGACGGAGCCTGCGACGAGATATAGACGCGCACCTTGGTTGCATCGTCCTTGTCGCGGATCACCATGTCCTGCCAGTCGTCCAGGTTCACGCCGTCCGCTTCGGCCTGCTTGCGGGTTTCGGCCCACATGCGGTCCTTGCGGTCCCAGACCGACTTGATGTTGCCCATCTTGCTGGCATGAACCGCGATGGCGTCATGCGGTTCGGCAAAGTTCGGGCCATCATGGATGACCTTCATCTTGTCGCCCGAAATGTCGATCAGCTGGTCGTTCTCGGGTTTCAAGGGGCCGACGTTCAGGAAGCGGTCTTTCGAGAATTTGCACAGGCAAACCAGCCATTTGCCATCAGCCTCCAGCGTCTCGCCCATCGAGGTTTTCAGATGGCCGGGCTGATACTGCACGTCGCACTTGTCAAGGATAGGATCGACTTTCTCGCCCTTGTACAGCGCTTTGGCCTTTTCGATGTTCCACTTGACCACCTGGCTGTCGAGGAACAGCGAGGTATAGACGTTGCCTTGCCCGTCAAAGGCGTTGTGCAACGGGCCAAGGCCCAGTTCCGGCTCTGCCACGATGACCGAACGCGGATCGGCGTCGGAGTTGAACAGGGTGTCCAGCTTGGTCACGTCGATCACCGTCACCGTGGGTGACAGCTTGCCGCCGATGCACAGGTGAACCTTGTCGGGCGCCATGTTGCAGCCATGCGGGTTGTTGGCGACCGGGATATATCGGGTGAACTGGCTTTTCGCCTCTTTCCGCCCATCCACGACCTTTGCGCCATTCAGCTCCTGATACTGGCCCGCAGCGATGGCCTTTTCGATCTCGGCGATGTTGAAGACGACCACATGGTCCATGTCGGCCGAGGTCATCTCGGCGGTGTTCATGCCCATTTCGCTGTTATAGCTGGTCGAGAACGCCCATTTGCCTTCGTAATCGGCATCGGTGTTATCAAGGTTGCCCGACACGATCACCTGCCATGCCACATCCCACTTGTCGGCATCGACGGCGGTGAAAATATTCACATAGGTTGAAACGTCGGTCATGGTGGAACCATCGTTCACCAGCGGCGTTTCATCTTCGCCGTTGCAGAACACATAGTTCGAGCGCGGCCATTTCTGCGGACGCAGGCCGTGGATGGCATGGGCGTTCGGCACCTCTAGGATGGCATCGCATTTCATCACGTCACAACGTACGCGGGCCACGCGGGTGTTGGCCTTGTCGTTCATGAACAGGAACTGGCCGTCATACTTGCCTTCGGTAAAAGACATGTGGACGTGGTGCAGGTCGCCGTTGTCATGCACCTTCTGGCCATTCGCCGCGAGGAACTTCTTGGTGTGTTCGCTCATCGTGCGCTGATGGATGCGGATCGACTCGTTGGTGCGACCCCAGCCGGTGGCAGAGCAACGGTTGAACACCGGCACGCGCATCAGCTCGCGCATCGACGGAACGCCAAGGATACGCATCTCGCCAGTCTGGCCCGAGGACCAGAAGCCGTAGTATTCGTCAAGCTGGCCGGGTGCCACCTCAAAGCTGCCGGCTTCTGCTGCCGCCGATGCCGGGCTTGCGCCTAGCGCGGCAAGGCCCGCAGCACCGCCGCCGGTCAGGGCAATGCGCCCGCCCAGCGTTCCGGCGATGGCCGCCGTGCCTGCCGACGCGCCAAGCAACATGCGGCGGCTGATTCCGGGTTTAGGTTCCTGTGTCATTGTGGAACTCCTTTCACTGTTGGGAGGATTGGGGTTTGACGTTGGGGTGGTTGCGCAGATCGCGCGGAACCGCGCTTGCGCTGGGGGCCAGACTGGCGCGCCGCTTGTCCTTGCGGATGACGACGGGGCATTTGGCGTGGCTTTGGTACAGAACCTGGCAATGCAGGCAGTTGACGCATTCGTTCGGGTTGATCTCTCCCGTCGGATGGATCGCCTGCACCGGGCATTCATTGGCGCAGGTCTGGCAGGGGTTTCCGCATTCGTGATAGCGCTTCAGCCAGTCGAACATCCGCAGCCGCGCCGGAATGGCCAGCGCCGCACCCAGCGGGCACAGATAGCGGCAGTAGAAGCGTTCAACGAACAAGCCTGCGATCAGCAGCGCCGACGCATAGGCCACAAAGGGCCAGGCGCGCAGGAATTTCAGAATGATGGCGGTCTTGAAGGGTTCAACCTCGGCCAGATGCTCGGCCTGTTCGATCGACATCAGCGAGACGCCGAACAGGCCAAGGAAGATCATGTATTTGATCGGCCACAGCCGTTCGTGCAGGCCCCAGGGCAGCGTCCATTGCGGGATGTGCAGGGCGCGGGCGATGCGGTTCGTGATCTCTTGCAGCGCGCCAAAGGGGCAAAGCCAGCCGCAATAGGCCCCCCGGCCCCAGAACAAGAGCGCCGTGGCAACCGCAAACCACAGGATGAAGGTCAGGGGATCAAGCAGGAATGCCTGCCAGGAAAAATGCGTGGTCAAAGCCCCGAACAGAGCCAGCAGGTTCACCACCGATAGCTGGGCATTGGCGTAAAAGCCCAGAAACACCAGCGTCACGGTCAGAAACCCCATGCGGAACCACAGGAACCCCTTGGCATTGCGCGTGGCGAAGGTCTGGAAGAAGAACACCAGCGTCAGCACCGCCAGCATGACGGCAAGGCCCGCGATCTCGACCTTTTTGCTTTCCCAGATCTTTTTCCAAAGATCGCTTTGCGCGGCGGTTTCGTCCTCGACAGGGGCGACGGCAGGCTCTGCTGCTTTGGTGGCCACGACCGGCTTCAGATAGCGGGCGGGTAGCTGATAGGCCAGATCGAAGGTGGTAAAGACCTTTTCGGTCGCCGCCACCGGGCGCTGGACCAAGAGTTGCAGGCGGAACGGCTTGGCCGGGTCAAACCCCAGATCGGCGGGAATGCGGAACAGGTCGCTTTCGGTAAAACCCGGGGCGCCGGGGGCGGGGATCGAGACCAGGCGCTTGTGGTCGCGGTCATGGAAGCGCACGGTCACATCGTCTTGCACCAGAACAATGCGGTCAAAGATGCCGCCGCGCACATAGCCCGACCCTTTGAAGGAATAGATGCCGTTTGCGGCAATCGCCACTGCCTGATCGCCCGGTTTCAGCCAGCCCGCCAGATTGGCGGCCTCTGCCTCGCCCAGAACGGCCTTGGCGATGGCTGGAGGCGAGACCAGCGCCATTTCCATATCGATAAAGGTGGTGGTGGGCGGGTCGGTCATGGCACGCTGTGCCGCGCGCGGATCGGGCAGGGCCGCAAAGGCCGCGTTGACCTGCCCCACGTCCAGCGACAGCCGCCGCACCGTGCCATCCCCCTCCAGCGCCAGCCAGTCGGCGGGGGCCACGACGGCGGGGTCAATCTCGGCCTTGGGGCCTTTCGCCTCGGCAGGCATCAAGCCGCCCAGGCCAAGGGCGCGGGCCACCTTGATGCCCGACCGCACGATGGAATCGTCGATCACCATCACCGTGACGGTCGCGCCGGAAATGATGTCGAGCTTGTGGCCCGACCCATTGTCAGAGGCTTCGGCCACCAGATCCATGCCGATATAACTGGCCGCCAGCGCCTTGACCTTGGCTTCGGGAATGCCGATCAGGACGATGGGTTCGGAATGCTTGATCAGCTTGACGCCGATCACCTTGCCATCGGTCGCCAGCGCGACCATGACGTGGATGGGCTTGCCCGAATAACCTGTGGTGCCGACGAAATCAGAGGTGATGTAGGCCCAGCCCAGTTGCTCGGCCCCTTTCATCACAGGGGCAACCGCCACATCCGCGCTGATCGGGCCAAAACTGTCGGCACCCGCGACAAGATCGGCGGCCTGCGTCTGCGGCAGGTATTTCGACAGAACGCTTTCGGCCATGGCCGCCGGGGCAAGGCAGGCCAGAAACAGCGCAAAAACGAGGCGGATTGTCAGGATCATCGGAAATTCCATGCTCAGGACGTGCGCGGCGGGCCGCGGGCCAGAAACGAGGGGGATTTGGCGGAAAGGTGGAACGCTGGTGCGGGCGTGGCAGACAGCGCTGTTGCGTCGCGGGCGATGAAAGCGGGCACAACCTGCGGGTCGGCAAGGGTTGCGGCGGGCGTTCCAAGGCAATCTGGGCAGTGCCCCTTGGCCTTGGGCACCGGCTGACCCTGTGCATCCAGCCAGATCGTCTCGGCACCAGCATGACCGCAGATCACCAGCGCGGTTACCGGAACCCGCCCGCCACAGGCAAGCGCGCCCTGCACGCCGGCCACAGCCATCAGAAGGCTGAGGCACAGACACAGGATCATTCTGGGCAGGATATGGTTCATGGGACCGAACTAATCGGTCGAACGATGGCCTGCCTTGATTTGGGTCAAACAAAATATCCTTTTTATATGCCATGCGCCGGGCAGCAATGCCGCCGCCCCATTTGCTTGACGGCTGGTCAGAATCTCCGAATGCTGGCCACCCACCCCGGAGGTTTTCGTGCGCCTGACCAGTTTTACCGATTATGCCATTCGGCTGTTGATCTATGCCGCCGCCCATCCCCAAGGCCGCGTGACCATTTCAGAGGCCGCCGATTATTTCGCCATTTCGCACGGCCATCTGAAAAAGGTGGTGATGACCCTGGCGCATGGCGGCTTCATCGCCTCGATGAAGGGGCGGAACGGTGGTCTTGCGTTGGCTGTGCCCGCCGATCAGATCAACATGGCCGATGTCGTGCTGACGACAGAACCTGACTTTGGCCTGTTCGAATGCTTTCTGACCGGCAATGCCTGCCGCATCTCGCGGCCCTGCCAGTTGCCAAATTTCGCCAATGAGGCATTGGAGGCCTTTGTTGCGGTGCTGCGCAAATATACCCTGGCGGATGTGCTGGTTCGACCGGAGTATTTCACCAAACCTGTCGCTGCCAGTCAGCCCCTGCGCGGCCCCCGGTTGAAGGGTGTCCGGTTGGCCGGGCCCCAAGCTGGGCTGTGACGCAGGTATAGGGGCCTTCCGCGCTGCTACATCCCGGCAGCCAGTTCGATGGCCGTATCGCCGTCGATGATCAGCCCGCGCGCCACGCCGCTGGCCAGAAAGCCCTTTGACGCCTGTAACTTGGACCGACCGGCCACCAACGCCACGGTGCAGGTCTTGCGCAGATCCTCGAACCCCAGCGCGATGGTGCGCTGGTTCAGCGGGTGGTCCACGGCCAGACCTGCGGCATCAAAGAACAGCCCGTTGGTATCGCCCACCGCCCCAAGTTCGCGCAGTTCTTCCATCTCTCGGGCCGAGATCATGCCTTGCGACCGCAGCAACGACCCCTCGCGCAATTCACCGATCGAGATATAGGCCACGGTTGTCGAACGGGCCAGCACAAGGGCCTGTTGCACCGATTGCTGCGAAAGCAGGATCTGGCGCACCTCTGGCGTGTCGGCGATGAAGGGTACCGGCAGAAAGAACCCTTCGGCCCCGGTGGCGCGGGCAAAGGCGTGCACCACTTCGAACGGGTTATAGGCAAGGTTCGAGGTCAGAGACCCCATCAGGCTGATGAACCGCGCCTTGGGTGCCGAAACCCCGGCCAGTTGCAGCGTCATCTGTTCCAGTGTGCGGCCCCATCCGGTGCCGATGATGGCCAAGGGGGTTTCGGCCAGATGCCGCCGCAAATGGGTGGCCGCAGCGGTGCCGACCGCACGAAAGGCAAAGCGCGACAGAAGGGATTCGCTTTCGCTGCGGTCAGCGTCATGGCCAAGCGCGGGGGTGCAGATGCAGAAATCCAAGCCATAGCGCAGGCGAATCGCCTCCTCCACGGGCAGCAATCCGACATTGGCGGGATTGATTGAAATGCTGACCAACCCGCTGTCACGCGCATCTGACAGCAGCTTGTTCACCCGGGCGCGCGTCAGGCCCAGACGCTTTGCCGCCGCCTCCTGGTTCAGCCCGCCAACGTAATACAGCCAGGCCGCACGGGCCATAAGAACCTGATCTTCCTGATTTTCTCCGGCCATCTTTACCAACGCTCCTCGCCCTCGTCCCACCCATAATATTACAAATGTCATCACACTTGACAACTGTAACGGCTCACTGCACCCTTACCGCGTCGGCAGAGGACCGGCACGGGGTTATTGCCAGTTAACTGGCTCAGGGAGGAAATAGCAGATGAAAAACCGGTTTGCCGGAATGGTTGCGGCTTGCTCGTTGCTGGCTTTGTCGGCGGGGGCAGCCAATGCGCTGGAACTGGCCTGGGTTCATGCCAATGCAGCGGCACAATCTGAATCGCGGGTGAAGGCGGGCTTTGACGCTTGGCTTGCCGAAACCGGCAAGACCGACTGGAACGTCAGCCTGCTGGACAGCGGTGGTTCGGGCGAGGCGACCGCCTCGAATATTCAGGACGCCGCCAGCCGGGGCGTCGATGCCATCGTGATCACCATGGCCGACCTGCGCGCCAGCCGTGCCGCCCTTGATGCCGCCAAGGCCGCGAACATTCCGGTTTTCGCCGTGGATTCGGGTTACACCGAAGGCGTTCTGGTCGATATCACCACCAACAACTGGGCGATGTCGTCCGACGTGTCGGTTTATCTGCTGGACCAGCTGGGCGGCAAAGGGAACATCATCTTCCTGCGTATGGCCGAACACCACGGCACCCGCAAGCGCGGTGACGTGATGGAAACCGTGCTGAAGGAATACCCCGATGTGAAGGTTCTGGCAGAACACAATATCGACTATACCGCCTTCTTCGAAGACACCAACAAGACGATGGAAGATTACGTTGCCCGCTTCGGCACCGAAATCAACGCCGTCTGGGCACCCTGGGATGAACCGGCGCAGGCCGCCGTCAACGTGCTGAATGCCGCCGGTCTGAAAGATGTGAAGGTCATCGGCATCGACGGCCATCCGCAGGCGATTGCCGAGGTCTGCAAGCCCGATAGCCAGATGATCGCCACCGTCAGCCAGCCGTTCGAAAAGATGGGTGCGCAGGTGGGTGAGTGGATTCAGGAAATCGTCGTGGACAAGAAGAACCCCGATGACGTTCTGCCCGCCAAGACCGTTTATATGGATGCGCCGCTGGTCACCAAGAAGAACTGCAAAGACTTCATGTGATCAACCTGCCGGGGCGGCTTGGCTGCCCCGGCCCTGCTTTCGACAAGAAGGGGTGGCGCATGGAAATCGTGCTTTCCGACATCACGATGCAATTCCCCGGCACCCGCGCGCTGGACGGGGTGACGGCGGGCTTTCGCACCGATGAGGTGCATGGCCTGATCGGCGAGAACGGCGCGGGCAAATCCACGCTGGTCAACATTCTGGGCGGCAGCCTGCAACCCAGCGCGGGAATGGTGCAGATTGACGGGCGGGCGGTGCGCCTGACCTCGCCGCATGACGCCCTGGTGCAGGGCATCGCCCATGTCAGCCAAGAGGGCAGTCTGGTGCCCGGCCTGACCGGGGCCGAGAATATCCTGCTGGGGGCCGAACCGAAACGGGCGGGGGCGGTGATCCGCACCGGTGCCTTGCGGGCCGAGGCGGCGGCGCTGGTCGCTAAATGGTTCCCGCAGGTAAGAATTGACCTTGGCCGACCGGTTGGCGAATTGCCGATGGCCGACCGCAAGGTGATTGAAATTGTACGCGCCCTGCGTGGCGCGGCGCGGATCGTCATTCTGGATGAACCGACCGCCACTTTGCCCGCGCGCGAAAAGGAACAGCTTTGGGGCATCATACGCCGCCTGCCGCAACAGGGCGTCGGTGTGGTTCTGATCAGCCACTTCCTGTCTGAAATCAAGGCACTGTCCGACCGGATCACCGTGCTGCGGGACGGCCGCCACATCCGCACCGACAGCGCCGACACCATGACCGAGCATGATCTGGTGGATATGATGCTGCGCCGGTCTGGCGGGGCGAACCTGCGCGGGGCCGATGCCGGTCTCCGCAAGGATGAGGTGGTTCTGGATCTGGCCGATTGGCAGGTTGGCGGCGTGCATGTGCCGCAATTCAGCCTGCACGCGGGCGAGATCGTCGGCCTGATCGGGCTGACCGGGGCGGGGCATTTCGGCTTTGCCCGGTCGCTGCACAACCCGGCAGGCGCGCGCTGTGCGCGGATGAATGTTGCGGGCAAGACGGTGCAACCCGGCCCGGTTGGCCAGATGCAGGCGGCGGGCATCGCGCTGGTTCCCGATCACCGCATGGAATATGCGCTGATCGGCGAATGGACGGTGCGCGAGAACCTGGCGATGGTTCACCCCACCCATGGCGCGCTTGGCGCGGGCGTTTTGTCGATCCGCCGCGAAGAGGCCGAGGCGCAGCGCGTGATGAAGCTGTTGAACGTCAAGGCGCATGGGTCGGGGCAGCTGCTGAAGACCCTGTCGGGCGGCAACAAGCAAAAGATCTCGATCGGCAAATGGCTGTATGGGGCCGAGGGCCGATACCGGGTGATGATCTTCATCGAGCCCACCGAAGGCGTCGATATCGGTGCCAAGGCCGAGATTTACGCCGAGATGCGCCGACTGGCCGCTGAAGGCGTGGGCATCATCATCGCCTCTTCCGACCTGCTGGAAATCGAATCCGTGGCGCATCGCGTCATCCCCTTTGCCAATCAGCGACCCGGTCCCGAAATTGCCCAAAGCGGGTTTTCGGAAAGCACCTTCATCGCCGCCATTTCAGGAACCGCAGCATGAGCGATCTGACCAAGACTGGCCCGGCCAGCAACCCCGACATCCTGTTTGGCCCGATCCGCAAGGATCATGTGCAACGCTACAGCACGCTGGTGGTGCTGGTCGTGATGTTTCTGGTCTTTGCGCTGGTGGTGGACAAGTTCCTGACACCGCAGAACATTCTGAATATCGCGCAGCAGATTTCCATGCTGACCATAGTTGGCGCGGGCCTGACCTTTGGCTTTGCTGCGCGGGAGATGGACCTGTCGGTCGGCTTTGCCGTCGGGCTGGCAGGGGTGCTGGTGCCCTTGCTGCTGGTCAAGGGGGTGGCGCTGCCGCTCGCGTTGCTGGCGGGGTTGGGCGCGGGGCTGGTGGTGGGCGCGGTGAATGCCGGGCTGGTCACGCTGGTCGGCATCCCCTCGCTGATCGCCACGCTGGCCACCGGGTCGATCCTGTTCGGCGTCAACTTCCTGATGACCGGGGGCCGCGCGATCTATGGCGGCCTGCCAGATGGCTACTTGTGGCTGGGGCAGGGCAAGGTGGCCGGTATTCCGGTGTTGGCCTTCTTCATGCTGGCGGCAGTGGCCCTTGCCTGGTTCGTGATGGAGCGGACGATCTTTGGCCGCTATATCTATGCCGTCGGTGGCAACCAGAAGGCGGCAGAGCTGTCGGGCGTCAAGGTGCGCCGGTATCGCGCCGCCTCGCTGATCGTCTGTTCGCTGTTTGCCGTAGTGGCGGGCACGCTGCTGGCCGCGCGGCTGGGATCGGGCCAGCCCAATGCAGGCGAGCGCTATCTGCTGGATGGTCTGGCCACGGTGTTCATCGGCATGACCATGCTGCGGCCCGGCACGGCCACGGTTCTGGGCACCTTTTTCGGCGCTTTGTTCATCGGGGTCATCAACAATGGCCTGAACCTGATGGGTATGGACACGTACATCCAGTCCATCGTGAAGGGTGTGATCATCCTTGTCGCCGTCGCGGTCGTGTCGCGCAGCACCAAATTGAACCTTCTTTGAAAGATCGGAGACGATGATGAACCAGCCACAGGCTGTTCACCGGGCCGACGCAGCGTCCAACACCGACCTGCCGCAGCTTTACCGCATGATGCGCCGCATCCGCACCTTTGAGGAACGCGTGGGCGAGTTGTTCGTGCGCGGGCAATCCGCAGGCTCAATGTTGCACCTGTCGATTGGCGAGGAAAGTGCGGCGGCGGGCGTTTGCGCCGCGATGCGTGAGGGCGATACCTTCACCACCCATCACCGTGGCCATGGCATCTTTCTGGCGCGCGGGGCTGACCCAAACCGGATGATGGCCGAAATCGGCGGCAAAGAGGCGGGCTATTGCCACGGCAAGGGCGGCTCGATGCACATCGCCGATATGGGGCTGGGCCATCTGGGCGCCAATGCCATCGTGGGCGGCGGTATTCCGGCGGTTGTCGGGGCGGGCCTTGCGGCACGGCACAAGAAATCCGGCGCGATTTCGGCAGCGTTCTTCGGCGATGGCGCGACCGGGCAGGGTATCCTCTATGAAAGCATGAACATGGCGGCGCTTTGGCAACTGCCTTGCCTCTTCGTCTGCATCAACAACCAATACGGCATGGGGACGCGGATCGATCAGGCCACCGCCAACCCCCGCCTGCACGAACGCGCGCAGGCCTTCGGTCTGGCCGCTGAAACCGTAGATGGTCTGGATGTCGAGGCTGTGGCCGAGGCAGGCCGCCGTCTGGTCGATGGCGTGCGCGCGGGCAAGCCTGCGTTTCTGGTGGTGGATTGCTACCGCTTTTACGGCCATGCCCGCAAAGACAAATCGCCCTACCGCGATCCGGTCGAGGAAGAACAGGGCCGCAACAAGGACCCGGTGGCCTTCGCCCGCAACGCGCTGATCAGCCGCAAACTGGCCGAGGAAAGCGCGCTGGATGCTTTGGACGCCGAAGTGGCCGCCGAAATGGATGCAACCATCGACTTCACCGTGGCCCAGCACGAGCCGCCGCTGTCGTCGATGTTCCGCGATGTCTACGCGCCCACGGAACCTGAACCCGAGCCGGTGCGCAGCCGCATCGATCGGATTCTGGCGCGCGCATAAGGGGATAGGGATGGCACTTCAGGAACTGACTTACCGCGACGCTTTGCGCAAGGCGCTGGCCGATGCGATGACCGAAAACCCCGATGTGGTGATCATCGGCGAAGAGGTCGGTCGTTACGGCGGCGCCTATGCCGTGACCAAGGATTTGATCAAGGAATTTGGTGGCGAACGGGTGATCGACACGCCGATTTCCGAACCCGCCATCGTCGGGGCGGCAGTGGGGGCGGCCCTCGCAGGGCTGCGCCCGGTGGCCGAGCTGATGTATGTCGATTTCATCGGCATGACGATGGATCAGCTGGCCAATCAGGCCGCCAAGATCCGCTATATGTTCGGCGGCCAGATCGGCGTGCCGATGGTCCTGCGCACCCAGGGCGGCACCGGGCGTTCCGCTGGCGCGCAGCACAGCCAAAGCCTTGAGGCCTATGTGATGCACACCCCCGGCCTGCGGCTGGCGATGCCCGCGACGGTGGCCGACGCCTATCACCTGCTGCGCCAAGCTCTGACCAAGCCCGATCCGGTCGTGTTCATCGAGCATAAGGCTTTGTATACGCTGAAAGAAACCGTCGATCTGGACGCGCCCGTGCCGGATTGGGGCAAGGTGGCGATCCGCCGTCAAGGCCGCGATCTGGTGATCGTCACCTATTCCCGTCAGGTGCATTACGCGATGGAGGCCGCGAAAAAGCTGGCCGCCCAAGGCATCGAGGCGACGGTGATCGACCTGCGCACGCTGAATCCCTTGGACTTCGATACGATCCGCGCCGAAGTCGAAAAGACCGGCCGCGCGATGGTGGTCTCGGAAGGTGTCATGACGGCGGGCGTCGCAGCGGAGCTGTCGGCGCGGATTTCCGAGGAATGTTTCGACTTCCTCGAAGACCCGGTGATCCGTGTGGCGGGCGAGGATATTCCGATCTCGGTTTCCACGGTTCTGGAAACCGGCTCGGTTCCCGGCCCGCAACTGATTGTCGATACCGCGCTGAAACTTCTGACCGGGCGGGTGGCGGCATGACAGCGCAAACCCTCACCATGCCCCGGCTTGGCGAGACGATGGAGGAAGGCACTGTCGTCGGCTGGCTGGTGGAGCCGGGCAAGCCCTTCAAACGCGGCGATCCAATACTGGAGCTGGAAACCGACAAGACGGTGGTGGAATTTCCCGCCCTTGGCGACGGCGTTCTGGATGCTGTTCTGGTCGGCCCCGGCGATGTGGTTCCCGTGGGCGCGCCGATTGCCAGTGCCACCGTGACCAACGCCGCCGACTGGTCGGATGGCGAAGAGCCTGCGGCCCCGCCGGTTTCTGGCACCAACATCTTGTCGATGCCCCGTTTGGGGGAAACGATGGAAGAAGGTGTCATCGTGCAATGGCTGGTGGCGGAAGGTGCCGCCTATGGTCGGGGCGATGCCATTCTGGAGATTGAAACCGATAAGACCGTGGCCGAGGTTCCGGCGCTGTATGAGGGCCGTTTGATCCGCATTCTGGCCCAGCCGGGCGAACGGATCACCGTTGGCCACCCGATTGCCGAGGTGGAGGGGCAGGTGGAGGCGGTTGAGGCTCCGCCCGCCGCTGTCGCCACCGCGCCTGCGGTTGCTGCGGTGGTGCCTGCCGCGCATGTGCCCAAGACTGATGGCCGCCTGCGTGCCACCCCCCTGGCCCGCCGGATCGCGCGGCAAAAGGGTGTGGCGCTGGAAACGCTGCAAGGCACCGGGCGGCGCGGGCGGATTGAGCGCGCCGATGTGGAGCGCGCGGGCAGCCCGGCCCCCGGAGTGGAGGTTGAGGGCACCGGCGGGCGGCTGCATCTGCTGATCCACGGCTTTGCGGGCGACCGCACGGCTTGGGCGGTTACGGCGGCGGCGCTGCGCCGGGCCGGGCACCGCACGGCGGTGTTTGACCTGCCGGGGCATGGCGGCAATGATGCCCCTGCGCCCGATCTGGCCGCGCTGACCGAGGCGGCGATGGCCGTGGCAACCGGCCTGCCCGGCCCGCTGGTGCTGGTCGGCCATTCGATGGGCGCTGCGGTGGCCGTGGCGCTGGCGGCGCGGCTGGGGGCCAAGGTGTCCGGCCTTGTGCTGCTGACCCCTGCCGGTTGTGGCCCGCAGATCGGCGCGGAATTCGTGTATGGCATGGCGGGTGCTACCACGGCGGGCGAAGTCGGGCATCTGCTGCGCCTTTTGGGGCCAAAGGGCGGGGCTTTGTCCGACACCGTGCTTGCCCAGATGGCGGCGCAGATGGCGCGGGGGCGGCTGAAACCGCTGGCCGGTGCGCTGGCCTCGCCCGAGGGGCGGCAACGGGTGGATCTGATCCGCAGTCTGGAAACCCTGCCCGAAGCCCTGCCGATCCGGGCGCTGTTCGGCACCGGCGACCGGGTTGTCAGCCCGACCGACGCGCTGAACCTGCCGCCGCGCGTGGCGGTGCATTTCCTGCCCACCGGCCATATGCCGCAATGGGATGCCCCGCGTGAGGTGGTCGAGCTGATCCTGAAAGGACCCCGTGATGAGTGACGCGAAATCCGGCCTTTCGGCTGCGAAAACCCGGTTGGGGGCCTTTGCCAAATCCGCGCCCGGTCTGATGCAATCCTTTGCCGGGATCTGCAAAACCGCCACCACGGCGGGGCAGTTTTCGGCGGCGCAAAAAGAACTGATGGCGGTTGCCATCGCGGTTGCCAAGGGCTGCGAGGATTGCATCCTTTACCACCTTGACGGCGCGCGCAAACACGGGGCCGATGAGGTCGCGCTGATCGAGGCGCTGGAGGTGGCCGTGGAAATGGGCGGTGGCCCGGCGGTGATGTATGGGGCCAAGGCGCTGGACGCCTGGCGCAACCTTGGCTGACAGCCGGGGCGAGGGAGGGGAAGTATGGCCTATTATCTGACCGCCGATGGCGGCACCGAAAGTCTGCGGGCGCGCATCTACGACCTGTCGGGCACCTGCCTTGGGCAAAAGGCCGTGGCCTATGAGACGAAATTCGCCCCCGGCGCGCGGGCCGAACAGAACCCCGAGGATTGGTGGAACGCCCTTGTCGCCGCAACCGCGGGGGCCGTGGCCGAGGCGGGGGTGGATGCGGGCCAGATCGAGGCGATGTGCTTTGCCACCACCTGTTGCACCGTGGTCGCGCTGGATGAACATGGCCGCGCGCTGCGGCCCGCCCTTCTTTGGATGGACGTGCGCGCCAATGCCGAGGCCGACGCCGTTCTGGCAACCGGCGATGCCGCCCTTGCCATCAATGGCGCGGGGCAGGGGCCGGTTTCGGCGGAATGGATGATCCCCAAGGCGCTGTGGCTGAAACGGAATGAGCCCGCCACCTTCGACGCCGCCCATACGATCTGTGAGTATCAGGATTTCCTGACGCTGCGGCTGACCGGGGAACGCTGCGCGAGCTTGGATAACGCCGGTTTGCGGTGGCATTACAGCAGCCGCAACGGCGGTTGGGCGCGCGGCATTCTGCAAAAGCTGGCGCTGGAGGCGCTGGAGGCGAAATGGCCCGCCCGTGTCGTGCCGCCGGGTGAGGTGGTGGGCACGCTGACGCCGCATGCCGCCCATGCGCTGGGGCTAAGGCAAAGCGTCAAGGTGGTGCAGGGCGGGGCCGATGCGCTGATCGGCATGATCGGCCTTGGCGTGGCGCAGCCGGGGCAACTGGCGCTGATCACCGGGTCATCGCATCTGCAATTCGGCGTGACCGAGGCGCCTTTGCACGCCCCCGGCGTCTGGGGCGCTTACCCCGATATCGTCTATCCCGGCCGTTGGATCGTCGAAGGCGGCCAGACCTCTACCGGCTCAATCATCAACTGGCTGCGGCGGTTGACGGGCGGCACGCTGGATCTGGCCGAGATGAACCGGCTGGCCGAGGCGCTGGAGCCGGGCTGCGACGGGTTGATCGTGCAGGATCATTTTCAAGGGAACCGCACGCCCTATACCGACCCGCTCAGCCGGGGCGCGATTGTGGGCCTGACCTTGGCGCATGAGCCGCAGCACATTTTCCGCGCCATCATGGAAGGCATCGGGTTCGGCACCCGCGCCATTCTGGATGCGTTCCGGGCTGGCGGGTATAATTCGACCGAGATCACGGTGGGCGGCGGGGCCACGGCGTCACGCCTGTGGATGCAGATCCATGCCGACACGGCGGGCCTGCCGGTGCGCATCCCCGCCAGTGCGGATGCGCCTTCCACCGGCTCTGCCGTGCTGGCGGCGCATGGCGCGGGGCGGTTTGCCACGATTGACGATGGCATAGCAGCCATGGTCCGCCCCGGCACCAGCATTGACCCGCGCCCGCGCGAGGTGGCGCTGTATGAGGATATTTATCAACGCTACAAGGCGCTTTACCCGGCGCTGAAAGGGGCGCTGGCATGATTGCGGAATTTGATCTGACCGGGCGGCTGGCGGTTGTCACCGGCGGGGCCGCAGGCATTGGCCGCGCGATTGCCGAGGTGCTGGCCGAAGCGGGCGCGCGGGTTGTGGTGGCCGACCGTGACTTTGCGGCGGCAAAAGCAACGGCCAGCGCGCTGAAAGGTCATGCGCTGGCGCTGGATGTGACCGATGCCGAAGGCTGCGAGACGGCGGCGACCAAACTGGCCGCCGGCCACGGCCCGGCGGCGATTCTGGTGAACAACGCGGGCATCGTACAGAATGCGCCGTCGCTGGATGTGGCGCTGGCCGATTGGCGGCGGGTGATCGATGTGAACCTGCATGGCGTGTTTCATACCGCGCGGGCCTTTGGCCGCCACATGGTCGCGGCGGGCACGGGCAGCGTGGTGAACATAAGTTCGATCTGTGGCGAGGTGACGGTGCATCCGCAACCGCAGGCCGCCTATAACGCGGCCAAGGCGGGGGTGAACCTGCTGACCAAATCGCTGGCGGTGGAATGGGCGGGCCGCGTGCGGGTGAACGCCATTGCGCCGGGTTATACCGCGACCGAACTGACGCTGCTGGGCCGGTCAAAGCCGGAATGGTTCAACACATGGCTGGCGGGCATTCCGATGGGGCGGCTGGCCAACCCGCGCGAAATCGCGCTGGCGGTGGCGTTTCTGGCGTCGGACGCGGCCAGCTACATCACCGGCACGGTGCTGACGGTCGATGGCGGATATACGGCAATCTGACGGAGGACAGGATGAGCGGAAACGAACGTGTCGCGCTGGTGACGGGTGCAAGCCGGGGCATCGGCAAGGCGATTGCGCTGGGGTTGGCAGAGCGCGGCTTTGATCTGGTGCTGAATGACATTGCAGTGCAAGGCGCCACGCTGGAGGACACGGCGGTCGAGGCGCGGGCCTATGGCGGACGGGTCATCGCGCTCTATGCCGATGTGTCGAACAAGGCGCAGGTGCAGGCCATGGTGGCCGAGGCCGTGGCGCAGATGGGCACCCTTCATGCGGTGGTGAACAACGCGGGCATCCTGCGCGCGTCGGATGTGGAACATTGCCCCGAAGACTATTGGGACAGCGTGATGGACATCAACGCCAAGGGCACCTTCCTTGTCGTGCAGGCGGTGCTGCCGGTGATGAAGGCGCAAGGGTATGGCCGCATCTGCAACATCTCATCCATTGGCGGCAAGCATGGCGCGCCGGAACAGGCGCATTATTCGGCGTCGAAAGCTGCCGTCATGGGCTTTACCCGCGTGCTGGCGCAAGAGGTTGGCCCCTTTGGCATTACCGCCAATTGCATCTGTCCCGGTATCATCCTGACCGATATGGGCCGGGTCAATCTGGATGATCCCACAATCAGCAATGCGTGGAAGGCGAAAACCGCCATGGCACGCATCGGCGACCCCGCGGATGTGGCGGGGCCGGTGGCGTTTTTCTGTTCCGACGACAGCGCCTTTGTCACCGGCCAGACGCTGAACGTCGATGGCGGGATTGTGCTAAGCTGACGCCAGCCCGATCCCAGCCAGACCCGCCGCCCATCAGCGGCGGGCAGAAACCTTGGTCTGATACCCTTCCAGCGTGGTCAGCAACGGCTGGCCCACCGGCACATCGGCGCGGGCGCAGAACTCGTTCCAGACGGCGGCAAAGGGCAGGTCTTTCAGCTCTTCTGTCGCCACCAGTCGCGCCGTGAAATCCAGCCGCGCCTCGGCGTCCTTCAACCGCGCTTGCGGCAGCAGCAGGGCGCGCAACAGCGCCTTTTGCATGTTGCGCACACCCATCACCCAGGCGGCAGTGCGGCTGATCGTGGCATCAAAGAAATCCAGCCCGATGGAGGTTTTGGCCAAGAGGTCGGCAAAGACCAGCTCTTGCGCCATCGCCAGAAGATCGTCGTTCAACAACACAACATGATCGCTGTCCCACCGCATCGGGCGGCTGACGTGCAGCAAAAGGTGATCCACCGACAGCGCCACCGCGCTCAGTTTATCGGCCACGCTTTCGGTGGGGTGGAAATGCCCCATGTCCAGACACAGCGCCGTGCCCTTGCGGATGGCATAGCCCAGATAGAATTCGTGGCTGCCAACGGTCATCGCCTCGACCCCGATGCCGAACAGCTTGGATTCCACAGCATCGATCAACTGGGTCTTGGGCAGGGGTGTGGCGAACATCGCATCCAGCGACCCCTCCAACCGCCGCCGGGCCGCCATACGGTCTACCGGAATATCCTTGGACCCGTCGGGCACCCAGATGTTGTTGACGGCGGGGCTGCCCAGTTCGGCCCCCATCCGGGCGGCAATTTCACGGCAGCGGCGACCGTGTTCGATCCAGAAGTCGCGGATGCCCTGATCGGGGTGCGACAGGGTCAGGTTGTCGTCGGCCTTGGCATGGGCAAAGAAGGTCGGGTTGAAATCCAGCCCCAGTCCGCTTTCCTTGGCCCAATCGACCCAAGGTGCGAAATGGCGGTATTCAATCGCGTCGCGGTCGGGGGCTTCGTCGGTGTCCAGATAGAAGGCATGCAGGTTTAGCCGGTGCTTGCCCGGTATCTGCGAAAAGGCAAAGTCCAGATCGGCGCGCAATTCGTCCGGGGTGCGGGCACGGCCGGGGTGGTTGCCAGTAGCCTGAATGCCGCCGCCAGAAGTGCCGGATTTCTTTTCGAACCCGCCGACATCATCGCCTTGCCAGCAATGAACCGAGATCGGAATGCTTGCCAAAGCCGCCAAAGCGGTTTCGGTCTCCACCCCCCAATCGGCAAAGGCGGCGCGGGCCAGATCGTAAGACTGTGACATGCCCGCCCCCTTAGCGCGTAAAGGCCTGAACATTGCCGGCATCGACGTTGAGGATATTCCCCGTCGATTTCGCCGAAAGATCAGAGGCGAAGAAATACGCCCCCTCGGCAATGTCTTCGGGCAGGACCGCGCGTTTCAGCATGGACCGCTGGCGATACATTTCCTCCAGCCCCTCTTTATCCTTGCCATAGGTGGCGGCCCGTTGGTCCAGCCATTCGCCCGACCAGATTTTCGACCCGCGCAGCACGGCATCGGGGTTGACCACGTTCACGCGGATGCCCGCCTCTGCCCCTTCCAGCGCAAGGCAGCGCGCAAGGTGAATTTCGGCGGCCTTGGCGGTGCAATAGGCGCTGGCGTTGGGGCTGGCGGCCAGCCCGTTTTTCGAGGCGATGAAGATCACCGAGGCACCGATACCTTGGGCGCGGAAACACTTGAACGCCTCGCGGCTGACCAGGAAATAGCCGGTGGACAGGATGTCCATGTTCTTGTTCCACAAGGCCAGGCTGGTTTCCTCGACCGGCGCAGAGCTGGCGATGCCGGCGTTCGACACCAGAATGTCGATGCCGCCGAATTCCACCGCGGTTTCGCCATAGGCGCCGATCACCTGGCCTTCGTCCGTGACGTTCATCTGCACGGCGCGAACCGCGTCCTTGCCGAACACCTTGGCCATTCCGGCCGCGACATCGGTCACAGCCTTGGCGTCGATATCGGCCAGCACGACGCAGGCGCCCTCTTTCAACAGCCGTTCCGCCGTGGCCGACCCGATGCCGCCCGCGCCGCCGGTAACCAGTGCGATCCGGCCCGCCAGCGCCTTGGGCTTGGGCATGCGCTGCAGCTTGGCCTCCTCCAGCAACCAGTATTCGATGTCGAAGGCCTCTTGTTCCGGCAGGCCCTGATAGGTGGAAACCGCCGAGGCACCGCGCATCACGTTGATCGCATTCACATAGAACTCGCCCGAAATGCGGGCGGTGGCCTTGTCCAGCGCAAAGGTGATCATGCCGACGCCGGGCACCAGCCAGACAACCGCATTCGGGTCGCGCAGGGCGGGCGAGTCGGGGTGTTTGCAGCGGTCGTAATAGGCGGCGTAGTCGGCGCGATAATCTTCTGCCGCCTTGGCTAGCCCGGCGATGGTTGCGTCCAGATCCGGGTTCGCCGGGTTGAAATCAACGACCAGCGGGCGGATCTTGGTGCGCAGGAAATGGTCTGGGCAAGAGGTGCCCATCGGCGCCAGCGTGTCCAGCATGGCCGAACCGACGAATTCCAGCACCGCCGGTTGATCGTCGAAATGGCCAACCTTGTGGCGGTCTTTCGAGATCAGGCCGCGAATCACCGGCATCAGCCGGGCCGCGATGGCACGGCGATCGTTGGCCGGCAGGGTGGGGCGCTTTTCGCCGCCAAACGCGGGCTTGCCCGCCGTTTTGGCCTCCAACCAGCCGGCGGCCTTGTTGATGATCTCCAGCGTGGTCAGATAGCAGCCCTTGGCATCATCGGCCCAGGTGAACAGCCCGTGGCTTTCCAGCACGCAGCCGCGCGCCTGCGGGTTTTCGGTGGCGAATTTCTCCAGCCACAGGCCCAGCTCATACCCCGGTTTCTTCCACGGCAGCCAGCCGATCTCATCGCCGAAAATCTCGGCGGTCAGCTCTTTGGAGTTGACCGAAGCGGCGATGGCGATGATCGAATCTGAATGGACGTGATCGACATGGGTGCGCGGCACATAGGCGTGCAGCGGCGTGTCGATGCTGGCGGCGCGGGGGTTCAGGTTGAAGGTGCAATGCGGCAGGTAACCGACCATCTCATCTTCATGGGCAAGGCCGCGATACATGCCCTTCAGGGCGCGCAGCTTGTCCATGTAGAGCGTGGAAAACCCGTCCATCTTCATCGAGCCGATGTCACCGCCCGACCCCTTTACCCACAGAACTTCGGCCATCTGGCCGGTCAGCGGATCTTTTTCCATGACCTTGGCGCTGGTATTGCCGCCGCCATAATTGGTCACCCGCATGTCCGACCCCAGCAGGTTCGAACGGTAAAGCAGCTTTTCCGGCTCACTCATCGACGCGGCTTTGGCGTCATCCCACAGGTTTTCAAGCCGGTTGGCCGCGGCGGTTTGGGTCATCCTGTCCTCCATCTGCGCAGGGCGAGTGCTGCGCCTCCTTGCGCAGAACATGCCAGCCTGCGACCGAATGTCAATCAATTTCGATCATATGCAATCATAATACAGGTGCAGAATGACTTTCTGCGATTGAAAATGATTGACAATGATCGAATCTCTGCCCAGTCTTCGCATCAGGGAGGAACCGATGCACGAAAGTGAACGCCACAGGATCATTCTGTCCGCCGTGCAGGAACGGCCCGTCGTGACGGTGCCCGATCTTTGCCAGCTGACCGGCGCGTCCGAGGCGACGATCCGCCGCGACATCGCCCAGCTTCACATGCAAAAGAAACTGCGCCGGGTGCGCGGCGGGGCAGAGGCCATCGCGCCGCCCAGCTTTGTCGGCATCAACGCGCGGCCCTTTGCGCTGCAGGAAGGCATTCACGCCGCGGAAAAGCGGGCCATCGCCAAGGCGGCGGTGGATCTGTGCGATGACGGCGATGCCATCATCGTCAACGGCGGCACCACCACGTTCCAGATGGTCCATCCGCTGACCGCCAAACGGCTGCAGGTGTTCACCAACAGCTTTCCCATCGCCGAACATCTGCTGAAGCATTCGCGCAATACGGTGCTGTTGCCCGCAGGCGCGATCTATCGAGAGCAGAACATCATCCTGTCGCCCTTTGACGCCGATGGCAGCAGCCATTTCTATGCGCGCCGCATGTTCATGGGGTGCCGGGGCATCGGCCCGCTGGGCCTGATGGAGGGCGATCCGCTGCTGGTGCAGGCCGAGCAGAAGCTGATCGGGCAGGCCGATGAGCTGGTGGTTCTGGCCGACAGTTCCAAATTCGGCCAGCGGTCCAGCCTGCTGCTGTGCCCGCTGGCGCGCATTCACACCGTCATCACCGATGACCGCATCGACGACCGCGCCGCCGCCATGCTGGAGGCCGCCGACGTGCAACTGATCGTGGCCGAGGTTCCGGCCGCCGACCGCAAGACCCGCGCGCAGGAGGACTGACGCGGACCGAAAACCCCGGCGAGGACGGGGACACGCTCAGGGAGGAAAACATGAGCATTCTGAAGAAGGCACTGACCACGGCGGCGCTGTCTGTCGCCATGATGGCCGGAACGGCCCAGGCCGAACCGATGCGCATCGCGCTGGTGGTAAAGGCGCTGGGGATCGGGTTCTTCGAGGCCGCCAACAAGGGCGCCGAAGAAGCCGCCAAAGAGCTGGGCGATGTGGAAATCATCTACACCGGCCCGACCGACACCACCGCCGAAGGCCAGATCGAGGTGATCAACAGCCTGATCGCGCAAAAGGTCGACGCCATCGCGGTTTCGGCCAATGACACCGACGCGCTGGTGCCCACGCTGAAAAAGGCGATGGAGCGCGGCATCACGGTGATCTCATGGGATTCGGGCGTGGCCAAGGATGGCCGCCTGATGCACCTGAACCCCTCGTCCAGCGCCCTGATCGGCAACACAATCGTCAAGCTGGCCGCCGATCACCTGCCCGAAGGCGGCGATGTGGCGATCCTGTCGGCCACCACCACCTCGACCAACCAGAACACCTGGATCGAAGAGGCCAAGAAGGTGCTGCCGAACTATCCGGGCATCAATATCGTGGCGACCGTTTACGGCGACGACCTTGCCGACAAATCCTATCGCGAAACCCAAGGCTTGCTGCAAACCTATCCGAACCTGAAGGCGATCATCGCGCCGACCTCGGTGGGTATCGTGGCCGCCGCCCAAGCGGTGGAAGATGCAGGTAAGGTCGGTTCGGTCAATGTGACCGGCCTTGGGCTGCCGTCGGAAATGGCGGGCCATGTGAAATCGGGCGCGTCGCAATCCTTCGCGATCTGGAACCCGATCGATCTGGGATATTCGGCCACCATGATCGCCTATCATCTGGCCAAGGGCGACGCCAAGGCAGAGCCGGGTGCCGAAATCTCGATGGGCCGCATGGGCAACGTCAAGCTGGACGACAACAACGAAGGCGCGATGGCTGACCCCTTCACCTATGACGCGTCGAACATCGATCAGTTCTCGTCGATCTTCTGATCGAACGGGCATGATTGCGGCCCGGCCAGTGCATGGCCGGGCCACCTTTCTCCTCTCAACTCAGGTCCGATCCCATGCAGGCGCAATCCGCTTCTGGCACCGCTCCGGTGCTGTCGCTTCGCGGCATCACGAAAACCTTTCCGGGTGTGCGGGCGCTGAACGCTGTGCAGCTTGATCTTTACCCCGGTCAGGTCACCGCGCTGATCGGCGAAAACGGCGCTGGCAAATCGACCATCGTCAAGATTCTGACCGGCATCTATCAGCCCGACGAAGGCACCATTGCCGTAGATGGGCAGGAAATCCGCTTTCCCACCGCGCAAGCCGCCGGGGCTGCCGGGGTGACGGCGATCCATCAGGAAACCGTGCTGTTCGATGAGCTGACGGTGGCCGAGAACATCTTTATCGGCCATGCCCCGCGCGGGCGTTTCGGCCTGATCGACACCGCCCGCATGGTCGAGGAGGCGCGCCACCTGCTGGCCAGTATCGGCGCGGACCTTGACGCCAATATCCGCCTGCGCGATCTGGGGATCGCGGCCAAGCATCTGGTGGCCATCGCCCGCGCCCTTTCCATCGATGCGCGCGTGGTCATCATGGATGAACCCACCGCCGCTCTGTCGCACAAGGAAATCCACGAGCTTTACGATCTGGTTGAAAAGCTGAAGGCGCAGGGCAAGGCGATCCTGTTCATCAGCCACAAGTTCGATGAGATTTTCCGTATCGCCGACCGCTTTACCGTCTTTCGTGACGGCCAGTTCGTCGCCGAAGGACCGATGGGCGGCGTGCAAGAGGCCGATCTGGTGCAGATGATGGTTGGCCGCGCGGTCGATCAGATCTACCCCAAGCGGCCCGCCGAAATCGGGGCGCCCGTGCTGACGGTCGCGGGTTATTGCCACCCGACCGAGTTTGACGACATCGGCTTTACCCTGCACCGGGGCGAGATTCTGGGCTTTTACGGCCTGATCGGCGCGGGCCGGTCCGAGGTGATGCAGGCGCTGTTCGGCATCACCCGCCCCTCCAAAGGGGCCTGCAAGGTCGAGGGCGAGGTGCGGGTGATCCGGTCCACCGCCGAAGCGGTCGAGGCCGGTATCGTCTATGTGCCCGAAGACCGGGGCAGGCAAGGCGCGGTCAAGGGGCTGCCGATCTTTCAGAATGTCACCCTGCCGTCGCTGGGCCGCACCTCTCGGCACGGGTTCCTGCGGCTGGCCGAGGAATTCGCGCTGACGCGGGAATATACCCGGCGACTGGACCTGCGCGCGGCCAGTCTTGATCAGGATGTTGGCCTCTTGTCGGGCGGCAACCAGCAAAAGGTTGTCATCGCCAAATGGCTGGCGACCCGGCCGCGCGTGATCATTCTGGATGAGCCGACCAAGGGCATCGACATCGGGTCCAAGGCCGCCGTGCATGATTTTATGTCGGAACTGGCGGCGCAGGGGCTGGCTGTCATCATGGTCAGCAGCGAAATCCCCGAAGTGCTGGGCATGGCCGACCGTGTGATCGTCATGCGCGAAGGCCGCATCGCCGCCGAATTTGTGGGCGAAACCATGACGCCTGAAAACCTTGTGCGTGCCGCTGTCGGCATCGAGGAGGCCGCCTGACATGCTGTCATCCCTGCTGAAATCCCGCGAGGCGGTACTGGCCTTTGCCATTCTGGTGCTTGTGGCGCTGATCGCGCTGCGCTTTCCGGCCTTTGTGGCGCCGTCCAATCTGGCGGCGGTGTTCACCGACACCTCTCCGCTGATCATTCTGGCGCTGGGGCAAATGGCCGTCATCCTGACCAAGTGTATCGATCTGAGCGTTGCGGCCAATCTGGCACTGTGCGGCATGGTTGCGGCGATGCTGAACGGCATGGGCGTGCCGCTGCCCGCCATCCTGCTGGCGGTGATCGTGCTCGGGGCGGCCTTGGGCGCGGTGAACGGGCTGCTGGTCTGGACGCTGAATATCCCGTCTATCGTGGTCACCTTGGGCACGATGACGATCTTTCGCGGCATCATCTTTCTGCTGACCGATGGCAAATGGATCAACGCCCATCAGATGAGCGCGGGGTTCAAGGCCTTCCCGCGTGCGGCCTTTCTGGGCCTGCCTGTCATGGCGTGGATCGCACTGGCGGTGGTGGGCTGCTTTGCGCTGTTTATCGCACGCACGCCCCTTGGCCGGGCATTGTTCGCGGTGGGCGGCAACCCCCATGCGGCGGTTTACACCGGCATTCACATTGGCAAGACGCAATTCGCGGCCTTCGTCATCTCTGGCGCGCTGGCCGGGTTGACGGGGTATCTGTGGGTGGCGCGCTATGCCGTGGCCTATGTCGATATCGCGGGCGGGTTCGAGCTGGATGTGGTGGCGGCTTGCGTCATCGGCGGCATCGCGATTGCGGGGGGCGCCGGATCGGTCGCGGGGGCTGTCATGGGGGCGCTGTTTCTGGGTATCATCAAGAACGCGCTGCCCGTCGTCGGCATCTCGCCTTTCTGGCAACTGGCCATCTCCGGCTCGACCATCCTGATCGCGATTGCGGTCAATGCGCGCAGTCAGGGCAAAAAGGGCCGCATCATCCTTAAACAAGCGGAGCATCGGGCATGACCGCCGCATCCCAACCCACCCCCCGCCATATCCCTGACCGGCTGAAGTCCCGCCTCAGCCGCACGCTGAAAAGCTGGGAGGCGCTGTTGCTGGTTGTCGCGGCGGCGATTTTTGTCGCGAATGCACTGGCCTCGCCCTATTTCCTGGATCCTTGGAACCTGTCGGACGCCAGTTTCAACTTTACCGAAAAGGCGTTGATCGCCTTTGCCATGGCCATGCTGATCATCGCCGGAGAGATTGACCTGTCGGTGGCCGCGATCATCGCGCTGGCCTCGACCGTGATGGGGTCGGCGATGGTGGCGGGGGCGCCGGTCTGGGCGCTGGTGGGTTTGGGTATCGGAACCGGGCTGGCTTGCGGGGCGTTCAACGGCCTGTTGGTGGCGGGGTTCGGGCTGCCGTCGATCGTGGTCACCATCGGCACGATGAGCCTGTTTCGCGGCATCAGCTATATCGTCCTGGGCGACGGGGCCTTTACCGGCTATCCGCCCGAATTCGGCTGGTTCGGTCAGGGCTATGTCTGGTGGGTGTTCAGCTTTGAACTGGCGCTGTTTGCGGTGATGGCAGTGGTGTTCGGGGTGCTGCTGCACCGCACCAACTTTGGCCGTCTGGTCTATGTCATCGGCAACAACGCCACTGCCGCCCGCTTTTCGGGTGTGCGGGTGGACCGGGTGCGGTTCATCCTGTTCCTGCTGACCGGCGTGATGAGCGGGGTGGCCTCTGTCTGCCTGACCTCACGCCTTGGCTCCACCCGCCCCTCTATCGCCACGGGCTTTGAGCTGGAGGCAGTGACAATGGTGGTTCTGGGCGGGGTCAGCATTCTGGGCGGATCGGGGTCTATTCCGGGCGTTGTGATTGCGGCATTGGTGATGGGGCTGGTGACCTTTGGCCTTGGCCTGTTGAACGTGCCCGGCATCGTCATGTCGATCATCGTCGGCGGGCTGCTGATTGGTGTCATCGCCTTGCCGCGCCTTTGGGCCATGATGAGGAAATGATGCAGAAATACGCCTTTCGTATGCAGCTGAACCCCGGCATGGCGGATGAATACCGCCGTCGCCATGACGCGATATGGCCAGAGCTGGTTGATCTGCTGCAAGAGGCGGGGATCAGCGATTACTCGATCCATCTTGATCCCGAAACCAACGCCCTGTTCGGCGTGCTGTGGCGGCGCGACGATCACGGCATGGATGATCTGCCCGCCCATCCGGTGATGCGGCGCTGGTGGGCGCATATGGCCGATGTGATGGCCACCAACGCCGACGGCTCTCCGCTTGCGGTGCCGCTGGTGCCGATGTTCCATCTGCCATGAGGCACATCGCTGTCATCGACATTGGCAAGACCAACGCCAAGCTGGCGCTGGTCGCGGCCGATGGCTTGCGCGAAGTGGCGGTGGTCACCCGCCCCAACGCAGTCCTGCAAGGCCCCCCCTATCCCCATTTCGATCTGGAGGGGCACTGGCAGTTCTTTTTGCAGCATCTGGCCCGGTTTCATGCCCTGCATGGGGTGGATGCGATTTCGGTCACCACCCATGGCGCCTCGGCGGTGCTGCTGGACGGGGCGGGCGATCTGGCGGTGCCGATGCTGGATTATGAACACGCTGGCCCCGATACGCTGACCGCAGAATATGACGCGATCCGGCCCGAGTTTACCGCAACCGGCTCTGCCCGGCTGCCCATGGGGCTGAACTTGGGGGCGCAGCTTTACTGGCTGCTGCAAACCCAACCCGGCCTTGCCGACCGCGTGGCCCATGTGCTGACCTATCCGGGGTATTGGGGCTGGCGGCTGACCGGGCAGATGGCGTGTGACGTGTGTTCGCTGGGCTGCCATACCGATCTGTGGGAACCGCAAGAGGCGCGGTTTTCGTCGCTGGTGGACAGGCTGGGCCTGACGGGCAAGGTGGCCCCGCCCCGCCGCCCGGCAGAGGTGTTGGGCCGCTTGCGGCCAGAGGTGGCGGCGGCAACCGGCCTGCCCCCCGAAACGCCGGTGACGGTGGGCATCCATGACAGCAACGCCTCGCTTTATCCTTACGTTCTGGGCCGCGCGGCGCCCTTTTCGGTGGTGTCCACCGGAACATGGGTGGTCGCAATGGCCATGGGCGCACAGCCCCCGGCGCTTGACCCTGCGCGCGATGTGCTGGTGAACGTGAATGCCCTTGGCGCGCCCGTACCCTCGGCCCGGTTCATGGGCGGGCGAGAGTTCGACCTGATCCGCGCAGGCAGCACCGCCACCCCTACCGAGGCGGACCGCGCGGCGGTGATCAACGGCCAGATCCTGCTTTTGCCCGCCGTCGAACCCGGCTCTGGCCCGTTTCAGGGCCGCGCCGCCCGCTGGACCGCCACTCCCCCGACCGAAGGGGCGCGGCTGGTTGCCCTGTCGCACTATCTGGCCCTGATGACCAACGCCTGCCTTGACCTGATCGGCGCGCTTGGGCCAGTGATTGTCGAAGGCCCCTTTGCCCGCAACCCGGATTATCTGGCGATGCTGGCCCATCTGCGGCCAGATGGGGTAGAGGTGGCGGGCTCTGCCACCGGCACCTCTGCCGGGGCGGCGCTGCTGGCCATCGGGGCCGGTGCTGCGCCGGTTACGACGGCGGTAAGCCTGCCGGATACTGGGCCCGGCCTGTCGGCGCTGGCTGTGCGCTGGCATGATTTGCTGTAGGGAGCCTGCCATGCGCCTGAAAGATTGCCACAATTTCCACGATTTCCGCCGTCTTGCACAGCGCCGCCTGCCTTCGCCCATCTTCAACTATATCGACGGTGGCGCGGATGATGAGGTGACTTTGCGGCGCAACACCACCTCGTTTGAAACCGTGGATCTGGTGCCCAACGTCCTGCGCGGGGTGACCGATGTCGATATGTCGGTCACGGTGATGGGGCAAAAGCTGGCGCTGCCGGTCTATCTGTCGCCCACCGCGCTGCAACGCCTGTTTCACCATCAGGGCGAACGCGCCACGGCGGCAGCGGCAGCGAAATTCGGCACGATGTTCGGCGTGTCGTCGCTTGGCACGGTGTCGATGGCTGAACTGGCCGCCCGCCACAGCACGCCGCAATGCTATCAATTCTATTTCCACAAGGATCGCGGGCTGAACCGCGCCATGATGCAATCGGCCAAAGAGGCGGGCATCAAGGTGATGATGCTGACCGTTGACAGCATCACCGGCGGCAACCGCGAGCGTGACTTGCGCACCGGCTTTTCCATTCCCTTTCGTCTTACGCTGGGCGGCATGGCGCAATTCGCGCTGAAACCGATGTGGGGCATCAACTATGTCACCCATGAAAAGTTCAGCCTGCCGCAACTGGACGCCCATATCGACATGAAGGGCGACAGCCTGACCATCGGGCGCTATTTCACCGAAATGCTCGACCCGTCGATGACTTGGGACGACGTGGCGCAGATGGTGGCGGATTGGGGTGACGAGTTTTGCCTGAAAGGGGTGATAAGCCCCGAAGATGCCCGCCGCGCGGCGGAGATTGGCTGCACCGGCATCGTTCTGTCCAACCATGGCGGGCGGCAACTGGACGGCTCGCGCAGCGGTTTCGATGCGCTGGACGAGGTGGTGCAAGCGGTGGGCGACCGGCTGGATGTGATGATCGACGGCGGTATCCAGCGCGGCACCCATGTGCTCAAGGCGCTGTCGCTGGGGGCCAAGGCGGTCGGGCTGGGGCGGTTCTACCTCTATGCTCTGGCCGCCGCGGGTCAGGCCGGGATCGAACGCGCGCTGACCCAGTTGCAGGCCGAAATCCTGCGCGACATGCGCCTGATGGGCACGCGGTCGGTGGCCGATCTGGGGCGGGCAAATCTGCGGTTCAGATAGGGGCGCGGGCTAGGGCAGAAATGCCGCAAGCTCGGGCAGCTTTTCCACACTTGCCGCGATCGGGTCGCGCCATTTCGGGCCGCGGGACAGGGCATCCTGATGCGCGTCGCGCAGGTCGTCGGGGCGGTCCTGGGCCAGCGCCTCGATCAGCAGGGCGGCTTGCGCAAGGTCTTTGAGGGCCTTGATCCGGTCGCGGCCGCTGCGGCGCTCTGCCACGATCAGCTTGTGGATGGCAAAGCGTTCGGGGCGCGGGATCTGCACTAGAACGCCCGACCGATACAGCACCGCCGCCGGGATCGGGTCTGCGATCAGATAGTTCAGGTGGCGCAGCGCCTGCGCCGTCACCCCAAGGGCGGCCAAGGGGCGCAGGCCTTCTATGCCGGTCGCGCCACGCCGATCATGCCGCCGGCCCAGCTCGGCCTCATAGAGCCGAAAGGCATGGGTGCCCACGATGGTGCCGCCAAGGCGGAACACCCCCGCTGCTGCCATGGCCGCCAGAAGGCTGCCGGTGGTGGCATCAAGGCCCATGAACCGTTCGGCCCGCAGGATGCGCACAAGGCGGGCGCGGTCGCTGGCCCGCGCCTCGGATTGCGTGCGCAACTCGGCATGGCGGGCAATGCGGGCGCGCAGGTCGGGGGCTGTCTTCGCCGATACAGGTTTTGCGCACCTCTGACCCGACGCGGTAGCTGTCATACCAATAGACCCGCCCGGCACGGTCCACCCGCGTGGGCGTGCCGCGCAGATCGGCGGCGCGATCATCGATCAGCGCGCGCAACAGGTCGTGATGGGCGGCATGGGCGGTGGCCGAGTGGCGGTCCATGTTTAACAAAACGCAAGAGTGTTGAACATGGATTGCACCATGCAAAAGCCTGCGCTGGGTGGCAGAATGCCCCCGCAATGCCAAACCAATACTTTTCAATGCAACCCATTTCTTCCTAATCAGCGCGCCGGGCTGGGGATATCAACTTCCCTACATCGTTATCTCTTGGGGGCTGCGCGCATGAAGGTCTTGGTGCCTGTGAAGCGAGTGATTGACTACAACGTTAAGGTTCGCGTGAAGGCGGACGGGAGCGGGGTTGATCTTGCGAACGTGAAGATGTCGATGAACCCGTTTGA
>NZ_JAESVP010000005.1 GCF_016765795.1 Fuscibacter oryzae | reverse complement strand
CTGTTCCCTGATCATCCCGATAATCTGCGCCTCGGTGAAACGGCTTTTCCTCATGTCGTCTGCTCCTTCTCAGGTTGGGCAGACTCTACATCACAGCGAGGGAACTTCCGGGGGGCAGGTCAAAAAGGTTGCAGTTATGTCGCGCCGCATTGCGTCCAAGCGCAAAATAGATGGCGGTTTGATGGCGGGTAAGTCCGCAAATTTCGAATTTAATCGTTTATTTTCAATGATATATGGCGGAGTGGAAGGGATTCGAACCCTCGAGACGTTGCCGTCTGCACCCTTAGCAGGGGTGTGCCTTCGACCACTCGGCCACCACTCCGCTGACCCGTCTATCCGCAGTGGGTGGGGGTGACAAGGGGGGCTTGCGGATTTTGTCTGTCAGATCAACTGCCCGATCCGCCGCCGACCACGCCCCTGTCAGCCGCCCGATCAGCCGTTGAACAGGAAGTGCAGGACGTCGCCGTCCTTGACCTCATAGGTCTTGCCTTCGACGCGGAATTTCCCCGCCTCTTTGGCACCCGCTTCGCCGTTGCCGGACACATAATCCTCATAGCCCACGGTTTCGGCGCGGATGAAGCCGCGTTCGAAATCGCCGTGAATCACGCCGGCGGCCTGCGGGGCAAGGGTGCCTTTGGTGATTGTCCAGGCGCGCGCCTCTTTCGGGCCGACGGTGAAATAGGTTTGCAGGCCCAAAAGGTCATAACCTGCGCGGATCAGCCGGTCCAACCCGGCCTCGTGCAGCCCCATTTCCTCAAGGAACATCAGGGCTTCGTCGGCGGGAAGCTGGCTGATCTCTTCCTCGATCCGAGCCGAGATCACCACCGAACCGGCACCTTGCGCCTTGGCCATGGCGGTCACGCGGGCCGATTGGCTGTTGCCTTCGGCGGCGCAGGCCTCTTCGACGTTGCAGACGTAAAGCACGGGCTTGGCGGTCAGCAGTTGCAGCATCCGCCACTGCTTTTGATCTTCGGCGGCAACTTTCACGGTGCGGGCGGGCTGGCCCGCCTCCAGCGCGGCAAGAGCGGCGCGCAGCAGGCGGTCTTGGTCCAGCGTGTCCTGATCGCCGCCGCGCAGCTTTTTGGCCAGGCTGGTCAGGCGCCGTTCGACCGAATCCAGATCGGCCAGCATCAGTTCGGTTTCAATGGTTTCGGCATCGGCCACGGGGTCGATCCGGCCTTCGACATGGGTGATGTCGCCATCTTCAAAGCAGCGCAGCACATGGGCCACGGCGTCGCATTCGCGGATATTGGCCAGAAACTGGTTGCCCAGGCCTTCCCCCTTGGAGGCACCGCGCACCAGACCTGCAATGTCAACAAACGTCAGGCGGGTGGGGATGATCTGCTTTGATCCGGCAATCTCGGCCAGCTTGTCGAGGCGCGGATCGGGCACGGCCACATCGCCTACATTGGGTTCAATGGTGCAAAAAGGAAAGTTTGCAGCCTGCGCCGCCGCCGTGCGGGTCAGGGCGTTGAACAGGGTGGATTTCCCCACATTGGGAAGCCCGACGATACCCATCTTGAAACCCATGATGCCGTTCCTTGTGACCAAACCGAAGGGGGCATAGGCCGCGCCTGCGCGGCGGTCAAGCGGATTGCCGCGCGTTGCCCCCGCCGCAGGCGCGCAGGAAAGGCCTTGGTGCTAAGGTCACGCCAGTTTCAGACCGAGGATTTCATGCCCACGCTGCCCTATCTGCATTTTCAGGGCCAATGCGCCGAAGCGCTGGCCTTTTACGCGACGGTCTTCGGCTCTGCCGCGCCACAGATTCTGCTCTATGCCGATGGGCCGGATGCGCCACTGGATCATCGCGGCTCGGACCGCGTGATGCACGGCGAGATTGCGATCTGGGATGGCAAGCTGATGGCGTCTGATTTTCCACCCGGCGTGACGGGCGACGCACAGGCGGCAGTGTCGGTGATGCAATCGGCCCCATCGGTGGACGAGGCGCGCCGCGTGTTCGACCTGTTGGGGCAGGGCGGGGCGGTGATTGCGCCCTTTACCCCCACCTTTTTCTCGCATGGGTTCGGCATGGTCAAAGACCGCTTTGGCACCCACTGGATCATTGCGGCGATGCCTGCCGTCTGATTGCAGAGTGCCGTTCTTTGGCGGGGCCATTGATTTTCCCGCCCCGCCCGTGCAAACCGCCTGAAAGAACAAGTGACAGCGGGCCCGCCATGACCAGAATCGACGATACCTTCGTGCGGCTGAAGGCCGAGGGCAAAAAGGCCTTTGTCGCCTATCTGATGGCGGGCGATCCCGATGTGGCGCGGTCGCTGGCCGTGATGAAGGGCCTGCCTGCCGCCGGGGTTGATGTGATCGAGCTGGGCTTGCCCTTCACCGACCCGATGGCCGATGGCCCGACGATCCAGCTTGCCGGCCAGCGCGCGCTGGATGGGCATATGACGCTGGGCAAGACCTTGCAGATGGTCCGCGATTTCCGGGCAGGTGACGCGACCACGCCCATCGTGTTGATGGGCTATTACAACCCGATCTATTCGCGCGGCGTTGACCGTTTTCTGGCCGAGGCCTGCGAGGCCGGCATTGACGGGCTGATCATCGTCGATCTGCCGCCAGAAGAAGATGAAGAGCTGTGTATTCCGGCGCAAAAGGCCGGGCTGAACTTTATCCGCCTTGCCACACCGACGACGGATGACAAGCGTCTGCCCAAGGTGCTGCAAAATACCAGCGGGTTTGTCTATTACGTCTCGATCACCGGCATCACCGGGGCTGCGGCGGCGCAAGCCACCGATGTCGGGCCGGAAGTGGCGCGGATCAAGCGGTCTACCGACCTGCCGGTCATCGTCGGCTTTGGCATTTCAACGCCAGAGGCCGCCCGCGATGTGGCCCGCGTGGCCGATGGCAGCGTGGTCGGCTCGGCCATTGTCAAGGAAATCGCTTCCGGCAAGCCGGTCAGCGAAATTCTGGCCTTTGTCGCGACGCTGGCCGCCGGGGCGCATTCGGCCTGATACGGGCCGTCTTGCGGGTCAAAGGCAAAAGGTTAGGGTTGGCGCATCCCGTCCAAAAGGCTGCGCCATGCCCGTCATTACCTGTATCGAAGACCTCAAACGCCTGCACCAGAAGCGGACGCCCCGCATGTTCTGGGACTATTGCGAAAGCGGCAGCTATACCGAGCAGACGTTTCACGACAACACCGGTGATTTCAGCAAGATACGCCTGCGCCAGCGGGTGGCGCGCGATCTGACGGGCCGCACCACCGAAAGCACGATGATCGGGCAAAAGGTGGTGATGCCGGTGGCGCTGTCGCCCGTCGGGTCCGCCGGAATGCAAAGCCCGGATGGCGAGATAAAGGCGGCACGGGCGGCAGCGGCCTTTGGCGTGCCTTTTACCCTGTCCACCATGTCGATCTGTTCGATCGAGGATATTGCCGAACATTCGCCCGATCCGTTCTGGTTTCAGCTTTATGTGATGAAGGATGAAGATTTCGTCGATGCCATCATCGAACGCGCCCGCAAGGCGGGGTGTTCGGCGCTGGTTCTGACGCTGGACCTGCAAGTTCTGGGCCAGCGCCACAAGGATCTGAAGAACGGGCTGACCTCTCCGCCCCGGCTGACTTTGCCGAATATCCTGAACATGATGACAAAGCCCGCCTGGTCGCTGGGAATGCTGCGCACCCCGCGCCGGACGTTCCGCAACATCGTGGGCCATGCCAAGGGCGTGACCGATCTGGCCAACCTGAACGCCTGGACCAACGAACAGTTCGATCCGCTGCTGGATTGGGCCAAGGTGCGGCGGATCCGGGATCAATGGGGCGGCAAGCTGATCTTGAAGGGTATTCTGGACGGTGAGGATGCCCGGATGGCGCTGGATGTCGGGGCGGACGGGATGATCGTCTCGAACCACGGGGGGCGGCAACTGGATGGGGCGCTGTCCACCATCCGGGCGCTGCCGCAGGTGGTGCGGGCCGTTGGTGGGCAGACCGATGTGTTTTTAGACAGCGGAATCCGGTCGGGTCAGGATGTTCTGAAAGCATTGGCTTTGGGCGCGCAGGGCGCGTTTATCGGACGGGCCTATATCCATGGGCTGGGCGCGATGGGGCAGGCGGGGGTGACCAAGGCGCTGGAGGTCATCCACAAGGAAATGGACATCACGATGGCGCTGTGCGGTTGCCAGAAGGCCCGCGACTTTGGCCCGGAGCATGTGCTGGTGCCCGAGGATTTTGAAGGGAAATGGGTGTGATTTCCCGTGTGAAATGCAGCATAATGTATTGATTGCATAAATAAATACATTTGGAACAAAGGTTGCGTCAGGCAAGGTAGCCCGCTACGGCGCCCTGAAAGCGCAGCGATCCGTGCATTGCAAGTAAATTGACAAACCTCAATGCGGCATGCTCGATATTCGGGCAGCGGGCCGGTGCCCGCGATCAAGGAACCTGCCCCATGTCCTACCGCCCGCCCGAAAGCTATGAAGAGCTGATCACGCTGATCCACGACCGTTATGACGATATGAGCAAGTCATATCAAAAGATTGCGCTCTACCTGACGCAGAACCCGAACGATGTGGCGGTGCTGTCGGTCAATGCCATCGGGGCCAAATGCGGCATCCATGCTTCCAGCTTTGTGCGCTATGCCCAGTCCTTGGGTTACAAGGGGTTCAAGGAATTGCAGGCGGTATTCCAGCGCCGGCTTTCCACGGCTGCCCCGGGGTTCGATGCCCGCGTCCGTGCGCTGGAAGCAGAGCTTGGCGGTGCGAAAGAGGGAGAGCTGGGCTTTCTGGCCGATCTTGTCGCGCGGGATGTCGCCTCGCTTAAGGATCTGCTGTCCAACATGGAAAGTGGCAACCTGACAGCCGCGGCAGAGCTGATGGAGCAGGCCGATACCATCTATCTGATCGGTCAGTTGCGCTCTGCACCAGTGGTCGAATTGCTGCGCTATGTGCTGACCATGCTGGGCAAGCGCACCGTGTTGCTGGACCCCGGCGGCGGGTTGGCGACCCATATGGCGAAAGCGTCGCGCCCGAATGACCTGCTGATGGTGGTGTCATTCCGCTTTTATGCGACCGAGGTTGTGAATGTGGCCGAGGAAACGGCACGGCGCGGGGTGCCGATCGTGGCGATCACCGACAGCACGCTGTCGCCCTATGCCAAGCTGGCCAAGGTGCTGTTCGCGGTGCCAGAGCATGAATACACCTTTTCACGCTCGCTTGCCGCGCCGATGTGTCTGGCGCAGGCGCTTTGCGTGATCCTGGCCTCGCGGCTGCAAAAGAACAACAACGATCCCCGCATTCCGGTTGTAACGGGGCCTTAGGGCCGGGGGCGACGGGCACCCCCGGCCTCTTGCACTCAGGGGGACACGCTCATCGGCCCATCGGGAACCGGCATTCCGCCAGAAACCGCGCCCCAGACCGACTGATCAAAGTTGACGATAGCCCCCGTCATAAGGCCCGCATCGTCCGAGACGAGAAAGTTCACCGCCCGCGCCGCCTCATTCGGGTCAACCAGACGGCCAAAGGGCAGGGCAGCGGCGGCCTTTGCCTCCCATTCGGGATCGCCGCCTTCGGCTTGTATCTCGCGCTCGTGGTCCGATGCCATCCAGCCGACGTTCAGCTGGTTCACGCGGATGCGGTTGGCCATCACGGAAAAGGCGGTGTTGGCAGTCAGCGTCGTCAGCGCCCCCTTGGACGCGCAATAGGCGTTGATGAAGGGCTGCCCGGCAAGCGCCGAGATTGATCCGATATTGCAGATCGCCCCCTGAATGCCCTTGGCGATCATCAGCCGTATCGCCTCTTGCATCAGGAAATACGGGCCGCGCACGTTGGTGGCAAACAGCGCGTCAAAGGTTTCGGGCGTGGTATCGACGATGGTGCCCCGCGCAGTCGATGCTCCGGCATTCACCAGAACATCCATCCGGCCAAACAGGTGGTCGGTTTCGGCAATGACATGGCGGCAATCTTCGACGCGGCCAAAATCGGCCTGAAGGAAATACGCCGCAATGCCATGGGCTTCGGTGATCTGGCGGGCCACCTCTGCCCCGCGCTGGGTGTTGCGCCCGGTCAGGACGATGCCCGCAGCCCCCGCCGCCGCAAGGCGACGGACGATGGCGGCCCCCAGACCCTGCGTCGCCCCGGTGACGACGCAGATCTTGCCGTCCATCCGGTTCATTGCACCACCTCATAGCCAGCGGCGGCCATGACGCGCATCAGCTCTGCATGGCCCTTGATGGCCATTTCAAGCGGTGGGGACACCTTGGGATCTTGCTCTGCCTCAACCACGAACCAGCCCTCATACCCCTTGGCAGCCAGCGCCGTGACGATGGCCTCAAAGTCAAGCGAGCCGTCGCCCGGAACCGTGAAGGCCCCCTTCACCACCGCATCAAGGAAGGATTCGCGGCTGCGGTCCAGCCCATCGACCACGGCACGGCGAATGTCTTTGGTGTGGACATGGGTGATCCGCCGCCAGTGGTTTTCGATCACGCGCAGAGTGTCGCCGCCCGCAAAGGCCATATGGCCCGCATCAAACAGCAAGGGCACCGAGGAATGCTGCATGAACAGGTCAAGCTCTGCCTCGGTCTCGATCGCGGCGGCCATGTGGTGGTGATAGCTGATCGGCATGCCATTTGCCGCGCACCAATCGGCGAAATCGCTGATCTTGCGGCCATAGGCGGCGGTTTCGGCCTCGGTCAGCTTTGGTTTGCTGGCAAGGGGGGCGGATTTGATGCCCTGAACCGAGCGCGCGGTTTCGCCATAGACGATGCAGGGCGCCTTGGCCGCCTTGAAGAAGGCCATCTGCTGGGCGATGCGGTCCTTTTCGGCCTCGATATCGCCGTCAAGCAACAGGCCCGAAAACCAGCCACCACAGACCGAGATGCCATATCTTGCAAGGATCGGCCCAAGTTCGGCCATGTCCATCGGAAAGCGGCGGCCCGTCTCCATGCCGGTAAAGCCCGCGACCGAGGCCTGCCGCAGGCACTCCTCCAGGCTTACATCGTCGGACAACTCGGCGAGGTCGTCGTTCCACCAGGCAATCGGGGCGATACCAAGTTTGGCTTTCATGTTCTTCTCACACTCCTACGCGCTGTTTTGCGCGGATTTCTTGCTGGTGGGCGCGGGCCTGCCGCACGCTTTCACGGTCCGAGACCTCGGGCACACCCACATCCCAATCGGCATCGCCGGGCACCCAGGCATAGGCATCGGTCACGATAGAGATCACTGTGGTGCGGTCGTTCGCCTTGGCCCAGTCAAGGGCGCCTTGCAGGTCGGCAAGGCTTTCGCAATGGCGCGCGGCGGCTCCCATGGCTTCCGCGTGCTTGGCAAAATCAACATGCAGCGGGTTTTCGCGGTTCTGGATGCGGCAATCCTTGAGCAGGTTGTTGAACCCCGGCACGCCTTTGAACTGTTGCAGGCGGCTGATGACGGCATAGCCGCCATTGTCGCAGACGACGATGATCATCTTGTGGCCGGACAGAACCGAGGAATAGATGTCAGAGTTCATCATCATATAGGTGCCGTCGCCCAGCATCACGATGGGCGTGCCGCCCGCAGCCCCGGGGCCTTCCTGCGCCATGGCACAGCCCCAGCCTGCCGCAATCTCGTATCCCATGCAGGAAAAACCGAACTCCAGATCAAAGGTGTTCGGGGCCTTGACGCGCCAGCCCTTGGCCACCTCACCCGGAATGCCACCGGCGGCGGCGATCAGGGTGTCTGTGTCATCCGCCGCGGTGTTCACCAGATTGACAACCTGCGCATAGGTCGGGATCGGGCTGTTCGTCGGGGTCTGGTGGCTGTCAAGCAACGCGTCCCATTCGGCAAACAGTGCCTTGGCGCGGGGCAGATGGCCTGCGGGGGCCTGCCATGCGCCAAGCGCGGCATCAAGTTCGTCTACGCATTCCAGCGCATCGCCCACCACCGCAAGCGCGCGGTGTTTCAGCGCGTCAAATCGGGCGGCATTGATGGAAATGAAGCGGGCATCGCGCGAAAACGCGGTCCAAGAGCCGGTGGTGAAATCTTGCAGGCGGGTGCCGATGGCAAGGATCACATCGGCCTCGGCGGCCAGCGTATTGGCCGAGGTGGAGCCGACGATGCCGATAGGCCCCGCGTGAACAGGGTGGTAATGGGTCAGCCCGCCCTTGCCGGCGATGGTTTCGACAACCGGAATGCCCCGTGCGGCGGCGAATTTGGCAACGGCCTCTTCCGCACCGGAATAGCGCATGCCACCGCCCGCGATGATCAGGGGGGCCTTTGCGGTCTTGAGCAGGGCCACCGCATCCGCGATGGCGCGGCGGTCGGCGCGGGGGCGGGGGATCGCCCAAAGGCGGGGTTCAAAGAACTCTGCCGGGTAATCGAAGGCAATTTCCTGCGTGTCTTGACACAGACCGATGAAGGCAGGGCCGCAATCGGCCGGATCAAGCATCGCGCCCACGGCTTGCGGCAGCGAGGAAATGATCTGTTCCGGCAGGGTGATGCGGTCCCAATAGCGGGTCACGGATTTGAAGGCATCGTTCACGGTGGTGGTGGGATTGCCGAAATGTTCAACCTGCTGAAGCACCGGGTCGGGCGTGCGGCTGGCAAAGGTATCGCCCGCGATCAGCAGAACGGGCAGGCGGTTGGCATGGGCCGTGCCCGCCGCCGTCACCATGTTCAGCGCGCCGGGCCCGATGGACGAGGTGGCAACCATGATCTGGCGGCGCCGCTTGGCCTTGGCAAAGCCAATCGCGGCAAGGGCCATCGACTGTTCGTTCTGGCCGCGCCAGGTGGGCAGCGTCTCCTGCACAGCCTCCAGCGCTTCGGACAGGCAGGTGACATTGCCATGGCCGAAAATGCCGAACACGCCCGCAAACAGCGGCACCCTCTGGCCGTCGATTTCGGTGAACTGCACCGTCAGCCAACGCACCAGCGCCTGCGCCATCGTTAGGCGAATCGTTGAATGTTCCATGAAGCCCTCCTCCCTCGATTTCTGGCGAGAACATAATATCGCGCATTGTGTGTTGACAATATATATTTAACGCAATGATTATTGCATTGACTGAATCGGGAGGACTCTGATGATCCGGATCGCTGTGCTCGGCTGCGGGCGCATTGGCGTGATGCACGCCAACAACATTGCTGCGCATCCACGCGCCGCCCTTGCCGGGGTGTTCGACATCCATGCCCCTGCCGCGGCAACGGTCTCTGCGAAAACGGGCGCGCCGGTCTTCGCTTCTGCCGAGGCGGCTTTCACGTCGCCAGACGTTGATGCCGTGCTGATCGCAACCGCGACCGACACCCATGCCGATCTGTTGGAAATGGCGGTTGCCGCGGGCAAACCCGTGCTGTGCGAAAAGCCGATTGATCTGAGCCTTGATCGCGTGAACCGCTGTGCAGCGGTCATTGCAGGCTCTTCGGTGCCGATCCAGCTTGGGTTCGTGCGCCGGTTTGATCCCGGCCATGCCGCCGTGCGCAGGGCTATCGAGGCGGGCGACATTGGCGACTTGCATCAGGTTGTCATCACCTCGCGCGATCCCGGAATGCCGCCCCCGGCCTATACCGCCGTTTCGGGCGGAATTCTGCGCGACATGACGATCCATGATCTGGACATGGCGCGCTTTATTCTGGGCGAAGAGGTGACCGAGGTGTTCGCCACCGGCTCGCGGTTGGTTGATCCGGCGCTGATGGACAAGCTGGGCGATTACGACACCGTGACCGTTGTGCTGAAAACGGCAAGCGGCAAGCAGGCGATCATCAACAACTCTCGTCAGGCGGTCTATGGCTATGACCAGCGGGTCGAGGCGTTGGGCACCAAGGGAATGGCGCTGTCGGAAAACCGCCGCCCGCATCAGATGAGCCTGCACACGGCCGAGTTTACAGACCGGGCAGAGCCGCTGCTGAACTTTTTCATCGAACGCTATCGCGAGGCGTTTGATGCCGAGATTTCCGCCTTTGTCGAGGCGGTCGAGGCCGGTCGCGCGCCCTCGGTCGGGTTCGAGGACGGCCGGCTTGCGCTGGTTCTGGCAGAGGCGGCGCTGAAATCCATCGCCGAGGCGCGTGTTATCGCCGTCAAGGAGATCGTCTGATGTATTCCCGCTTTGGCCTGTTCATCGATGGCGCTTGGCGTCCAAGTGCTGATGGTGAGACGGCGCCGGTTTTCAGCCCGGTGACCGAACAATCGCTGGGGGATTGCCCGGTTGCGTCTGTGGCAGATACCCAGGCGGCGCTGGCTGCTGCCGAAGCGGGCTTTGCGGCTTGGCGGGCCACCCCGGCCTTTGACCGGGCCGACGCGCTGCACCGTGTCGCGGATGAGATGATCCGCCGTACGGATGAGGCGGCCCGGATGATTTCAACCGAGACCGGCAAGCCCATTGCGCAGGCGGCGCGGGAATGGGCGCTCAGCATCGACCAGTTCCGCTGGTACGCCGAAGAGGCCCGGCGCATCTATGGCCGTATCGTCGAATCCCGCGTGCCGGGCGGGCGGTTTGAGGTTCACCACGAACCCGTGGGAATTGTCGCCGCCTTCACGGCGTGGAATTTTCCCGCAGCCCTGATTGCGCGCAAGGTCGCGCCAGCGCTGGCTGCGGGCTGTTCCATCATCGTCCGCCCCTCCTCTCAGACTCCCGGTGTGGCGATGGTGATGGTTGACTGTGTTCGGGCGGGCGGATTGCCCCCCGGCACAGTCAACCTGGTTATCGGGCCGACGGCGGCAACCTATGCGCCGCTGATGGCCGACAAGCGTGTGCGCAAGGTGTCGCTGACCGGATCAACGCGGGTTGGTCAGCAGATGATCCGCGACGCGGCGACGACGCTGAAAAAAGTGTCGATGGAACTGGGCGGCAATGCCCCGGTGATCATCTATGACGATGCCGATCTGGAGGCGGCGCTGAACGTGGCCGTTCCGACCAAGTTCGCCAATGCCGGGCAGGTTTGCGTGACGGGCGACAGGTTTTATGTGCATGACAGCCTGCATGATGCCTTTGTGGATGGGTTCGTGACGCGGGCCCGCTCCATCAAACTGGGCGACGGGCTGGACCCGGCCACGGGGATGGGGCCGCTGATCAACGGCGGCCGTCTGGCCGAGATGGAAAAGATCGTGGCCGGTGCCGTTGCGGCCGGGGCAAAGGTTGCCACGGGTGGCGCACGCGCGGCAGGCTTTAACGCGGGTCATTTCTTTGCGCCGACGGTGCTGACCGGATGCACCGACGACATGGCCGTGATGGCCGAGGAAAACTTTGGCCCCATCGCCGCGATCACCCGCTTTGGGTCCGAGGACGAGGTGCTGGCCCGCGCCAATGCCAGCGACATGGGGCTGTCGGCCTATGCGTTCACGCAATCGCCCGCCCGCGCGCGGCGAACCGTTGCGGTGCTGAAAGCGGGGATGGTCGGCATCAACTCTTTCGCCATGGCGGCGTCCGAGGCCCCCTTTGGCGGCACCAACCATTCCGGCATGGGCCGTGAGGGCGGAACCGAGGGCATCCGCGATTACCTTGATGTGAAATCCAGCCAGATGGTGTGGGCATGATTGCGAACAAGCTCAAATCGCTGTGGGCCGCGGGCAAGCCCACGATCAACGGCTGGTGCAGCATCGGCAACCCGTTCACCGCCGAAATCATGGCGGCGCAGGGGTTTGACAGCATCACCATCGACATGCAGCACGGCGCGCTGGATTATTCTGCCCTCTTGCCGATGTTTCAGGCGATGCGGGCCAGCGGGGTCACGCTGATGGCCCGCGTGCCGTGGAACGAGCCGGGTATCATCATGAAGGCGCTGGATGCCGGGGCCTATGGCATCATCTGCCCGATGGTGAACACCGCCGAGGATGCCGCCCGCTTTGTCAGCTATCTGCGCTATCCGCCCCATGGCCAGCGCAGCTTTGGCCCCACGCGCGTGTCATTCGCGGCAGGGGCGAATTACGCGGGCGAGGCGAATGACAACATCCTGGCCTTTGCGATGATCGAAACCGCCGAAGGCATGGCCAACCTTGATGCCATTGCCGCAACGCCGGGGCTGGACGGGATTTATGTCGGCCCCGCCGACCTGACCCTTTCGCTGACCCAAGGGCGGCTGGCCCCCGGTTTTGACCGGGAGGAGCCAGAGATGATTGCCGCCCTGCAAACCATTCTGGCCGCCTGCAAGAAGAACGGTCTCCGCGCCGCCCTGCATTGCGGAGCGCCCGACTATGCCGCGCGGGCCATCGGCTGGGGTTTTGACATGACGACGGTCGGCGGGGATTCGCGGTTCCTTGCGGCGGCGGCGGGGGCGGCTGTGGCGGGGTTCCGCAAGCTGACCGAGGGCCAGTTCGTCAAAACCGAGAAGGGGGCCTATTGATGCCGCATCTTCTGATTGCCGGAAAGCTGCATCCATCGGGTCTTGCCCTGCTGCGGCAGGCCCCGAACCTGACCTTCGATTATGTCGAGGACATTTCAGAGGCCTCTTATCAAGCCCATCTGCCCAAGGCTGATGCCATGGTCATCCGCACCCAGCCGCTGGGTGTCGCCTCTGTCGCCAAAGCGCCCGGCCTGAAAATCGTGTCGCGGCATGGGGTGGGGTATGATGCGGTGGATATGGGTGCGTTGACGGCGCGGGGCATTCCGCTGTGCATCGTCGGCGATGTGAACTCTGCCGGGGTGGCTGAACATGCCATGATGCTGATCCTTGCGGCAACGCACAGGCTGATTGCGGCAGACCGGGCCACACGGGCAGGGGACTGGGGCTGGCGCAACGGTTTGCAGACCCAAGAGGTTGCGGGCAAGCGGCTGCTGATCGTGGGCTTTGGCCGGATCGGACGACATCTGGCCAGCATGGCCCGTGCGTTCGGAATGGAGGTTCACGCCCATGATCCCTTTATTTCCGAAGACGCCTGGCCAGATATTGCCATCCGCGTGGGCGATCTTGGGCAGGCGCTTGCCCTTGCGGACGCCGTTTCGCTGCATCTGCCGCGCGCCGATCATGCCATTCTGGGGGCTGCGGAACTGGCAGGCATGAAGCCCACCGCCGTGATCGTCAACACCGCCCGGGGCGGGCTGGTTGACGAAAAGGCGCTGGCCGACGCCCTGCGCGATGGCCGAGTCGGCGGGGCCGGGATCGAGGTGTTTTCTGACGAGCCACCGGGCACGGACCACCCGCTCTTCGGCCTCGACCGGGCGGTTCTCACGCCCCACAACGCCGCCCTTACGGTGGAATGTGCTGAACGCATGGCCATTGCCTCGGTGCAGAACGTGCTGGATTTCTTTGCCGGTCGTCTTGACCCGGCGCTTATCGTCAACGGGGCTGCCTTGGGTGGCATGAAGGAATTTGTGAAATGACAAAACCGAAGCTTCGCATCGGCCTGATCGGCACCGGCTTTATGGGCAAGGCCCATGTGTTCGGCTTTGCCTCGGCACCCCGCGTGTTCGACCTTCCCTATGATCTGGAACTGCACACCGTGGCCGATATCACGGTGGATGCGGCCAACCGGGCGGCGGCGGCCTTTGGTTTTGCTCATGCCACGGCGGATTGGCGGCGCATCATCGACAACCCGGAAATCGACGTGGTGGACATTACCGCGCCGAATGCGCTGCACAAGGAAATGGCCTTGGCCGCGATCCGGGCGGGCAAGCATGTCTATTGCGAAAAGCCGCTCGCGCCGCTGGCGCAGGATGCCTATGAGATGGCGCTGGCCGCAGAGGCGGCGGGCGTGAAAACCCAAGTTGGGTTCAACTATCTGTGCAACCCGATGATGACCCTTGCGCGCGAGATGATTGCGGCGGGCGAACTGGGCGAAATCCGCGGCTATCGCGGCATTCATTGCGAAGATTACATGGCAGATCCGGCCGGGGTCTTTACCTTCCGCCATGATCCGGCAGGGGGCGGCGCGCTGGCCGACATCGGCAGCCACGCGCTGGCAACGGCCGAACATCTGTGCGGTCCGATCACCCGGGTGATGGGCGATTGTGTGACCATGATCGGCGAACGCCCCGACGGCAAGGGCGGCACCCGCAAGGTCGAGGTCGATGACGTAGGCCGCGCCTTCCTGCGGTTTGAAAATGGCGCGACGGGCAGCATAGAAGGCAACTGGATCGCCACGGGCCGCAAGATGCAGCACGACTTTGAAATTTACGGCACCAAGGGCGCGTTGGCCTTTAGCCAAGAGCATTTCAACGTGCTGCATTTCTTCAGCACCGCCGACGCCAAGGGGCGGCAGGGCTTTCGCCGGATTGAGGCCAGCCCAGACCACGCCCCCTATGGCCTGTTCTGCGTCGCTCCGGGCCACCAGCTTGGCTTTAACGACCTGAAGGCCATCGAAGTGGCGGGCTATGTGGCTGCCATCGCTGGCAAGGGGCCGGAACCGTTCAACTTTCGCAAAGGGCTGCGCATCCAGACACTGGTTGAGACGATTCAGACCTCCTCGCGCGAACAGCGGTGGATTGATGTGAAATGACGCTTGCGGTCGGGGTCATCGGTCTGGGTGTGATGGGGGCCGAACATCTGCGCCTGCTGCGCGAGGAAACGGCAGGCGCAACGGTCACCGCGATATGCGATGCCGATGGTGAACGGGCCGGGCGGCTGGCACAGGGCGCGGCGGTTTTTGCCGACCCGCTGGCGCTGATTGCGTCGGACCGGGTTCAGGCGGTGGTCATCGCCTCGCCCGATGCCACACATGCCGGGCTGGCGCTGGCCTGCCTTGCGCAGGGCAAGCCCGCGCTGTGCGAAAAACCCCTTGCGGCAACCACCGCCGAGTCCTTGCGGATTGTAGAGGCCGAGGTCGCGCTGGGCCGCAGGCTTTTGCAGATCGGTTATATGCGCCGCTTTGATCCGGCCTATGTCGAGATGAAGCACGCGGCGGATGCGGGTATGATTGGCGACCCCGTCCTGTTGCACAACGTGCATCGCAACGCCGCAGCGCCAGATTGGTTCACCGGCCCGATGGCGGTGACGAACTCTTTCGTACACGAGATTGACATCAGCCGCTGGTTGCTAGGCGCAGACCCGGTGACGGCCACCGTGCATACCGCGCCGGGGGGCGACCCGCTGTTGATCACGATGGAGACGGACAAGGGACAGTTGGTCTCGACCGAAGTTTTCATGAATGCGCGCTATGGCTATCACGTTCATGCCCAGCTTGTCGGGCGGGCGGGCACGGTGCAGATGGCGCAGCCTGCGGTGACGCTGACGAACGGCAGCTTGCATCATGGCCATACCTATCCCGAAAACTGGGTGCCGCGCTTTCGCGACGCTTACCGCATCCAGATGAATGACTGGGTACGGTCGGTCGCAAGCGGCAAGGCGGCAGGGGCCTCGGCCTGGGACGGTTATGTTGCAACGGTTGTTGCAGAGCAGGTTGTCTCCGCATTGCAGGGCGCCGCCAGGGTCAACCTATCCCTTGGCGCGCGCCCCGATCTTTATGCCTGACCCGGGCACTCTTTCAAGGAAACCATCATGCCCTTCCGCTTTGCCCTGAACCGAACCTGCGCGCCGCAGCTTTCCCTGGCCGATTTCATCGCGCTTGCCGTGGCATCCGGCGCAAAGGCGGTGGAAATCCGCAACGACATCGAAGGGCACGAATGTGCCGATGGCACCCCCGCGCCCGAGGTGAAGTCGCGGCTGGAGGCGGCGGGTCTGGCCGTTGCATCGGTGAATGCGCTGCAACGGTTCAACGACTGGACGCCAGAGCGCGCGCGTCAGGCAGAGGTGATCATTTCCTATGCCGCTGCGCTGGGCGCGCCGGGGGTGGTTCTGTGCCCCGTGCATACCGAAGGTCACGGCTGGTCCGACGCCGAAGCCGAGCGCAATTTGCGCGACGGCTTGAAAAACCTGCGCCCGATCCTGAAAGATCATGGGGTTACGGGCTATGTGGAACCCCTTGGAATGAAGGGGTCCACCATGAAGCGGCAGGAGATGGCCGTTGCGGCGGTGTCGGATGTCGATGGCTGGGATGCCTATCAGCTATGCTTTGACACGTTTCAGTTTTTCCGGTGCGGCGATGTGGCGCTGTTTCCCGACCGGATCGGGCTGGCCCATATCTCGGGCATCTCTCGCCCCGACCTGTTGCCTGCCGACCTGTCCGAGCCGGACCGTGGCCTGATCTTTATCGACGACCGCGTTGATAACATTGGACAACTGCGCCGCCTGATCGCTGCCGGATATTCGGGCTTTGTCTCGATGGAGCCGTTCAGCCCCGCCGTGCAGCAAGACCCGGACCTTCGGTCGCATCTGCGGGCGAGCTTTGAATATCTGGCGGCTCTGCTGCCGATATCGGCCTGACAGGCGCCCTGTCACGCGGCAGCGCCCCCCGCAATGCCGGGGGGATTGCTGCAACGCGTTGCAGTGATTATTGCAAAGAAAATTGTCAAAAACAAAATTTGACAAAGTTTTTTAAACCGCATTTTATGCCAGCAGGCGGCAGTCGCCAGCCGGCCAGAGGGCCGGTGATTCCATGGGAGGAATACGAATGAAAAAGACCCTGTTGCTTGCTTCCGTCGCGGTGGCGAGCCTGACCTCTGCTGCTTCGGCTGCGGATATGAAAGTTTGCGTTAGCTGGTCGAACTTTCGCGAAGAGCGCTGGAAAACCGACGAGGCCGCGATCAAGGGCGCTTTGGATGCGGCGGGTGCGGAATATATTTCGGCGGATGCGCAGACCTCTGCCACCAAACAGCTTGCCGATATCGAAGGCATGATCACCCAAGGCTGCTCGGCGCTGATCATTCTGGCACAGGACTCGGCCTCTATCGGGCCGGCGCTGGATGCAGCGCAGGACGCCGGTATCCCTGTGGTCGGCTATGACCGCATGATCGAAGACCCCCGCGCCTTTTACCTGACCTTCGACAATGTCGAAGTGGGCCGGATGCAGGCGCGCGAAGTGCTGAAGGCGATGCCGAAGGGCCGCTATGTCATGATCAAGGGCTCGCCCGTCGATCCGAACGCTGACTTCCTGCGCGGCGGTCAGCAAGAGGTTCTTCAGGCCGCAATCGATGCCGGTGACGTCACCATCGTCGGCGAGGCCTATACCGAAGACTGGCAGCCCGCGAACGCCCAGAAGAACATGGAGCAGATCCTGACTGAGACGAACAACGGTGTTGACGCCGTGGTCGCCTCGAACGACGGCACGGCCGGGGGCGTGGTTGCAGCACTGACCGCACAAGGCATGGCCGGTATTCCGGTTTCGGGGCAGGACGGCGACATGGCCGCACTGAACCGCGTCGCCTTGGGCACGCAGACGGTATCGGTGTGGAAAGATAGCCGCGCGCTTGGCAAGGCCGCTGGCGAGATTGCTGTGGCGCTGGCCTCGGGCACGGCGATGGACAAGGTTGAAGGGTCGGCCATGTTCAAGTCGCCCGGCGGCAAAGAGCTGAACTCGGTTCTGTTGAAACCGGTTCCGATCACCAAGGACAACCTCAATGTGGTTCTTGAGGCGGGCTGGATCACCAAGGAAACGCTGTGCGCTGGCGTCTCTGGCGTCGAGGTCTGCAAGTAACAAGACCGGGCTGAAGGCCGTGGCGTCCCGGATCACCGGGGCGCCACGCAAACTGGACGGGCAGTCCCATGCGCTGGCCCGAGGGGAGGGAGAACAACATGACAGATACCGGGCAGGCCGTCGCCGCACCCGCGCCAAAGCGCAGCATCATCGACACGCTGGAACTGGATGTCCGGCTTTTGGGGATGCTGGTCGCCTTTGCCGCGATTGCCATCGTATTCACCATCTGGACGGGCGGCACCTTCGTCAGTCCGCGCAACGTCTTTAACATTTCGGTTCAGGCAGTTCCTGTGGCCGTCATGGCCTGCGGCATGGTCTTTGTGATCGTGGCCCGCCATATCGACCTTTCGGTCGGCTCCATGCTGGCGATGTGTTCCGCCGTGATGGCGATGAGCCAGGCCTATTGGCTGCCATCGGCGCTGGGCCTTGAATACGGCAGCCCCGTCATTCTGGTGGTCACGATCCTGATCGGCTTTGCTGTCGGCACCGGAATGGGCGCGCTGACCGGCTGGCTGGTTGGCTATCAGACCATCCCCTCCTTTATCGTGACGCTGGGCGGCCTGTTCGTCTGGCGCAACATCAACTGGTACACGACGAACGGTCAGTCGGTTTCCCTGACCGACCCCAACCTGCTGATGTTCGGCGGCACCGAAGGCGTGCTGGGCGCGCCGATCAGCATGACGCTTGGCGCGCTGGCTGCGGCGGCTGCGGTCTTTGCGCTCTATTCAGCCCGCAAGAACAAGTTGAGCCATGGCTTTGTGGTCAAACCGGCGTGGGCTGAGGGCGCGATGATGGGGATCGTTGCCGGGGCCATCCTGCTGTTTGTGACATGGCTGTCGCGCTATCCGGTGCCGGAGGCCAAGCTGAAGCGGCTGTTTCAGGCCCGCGGCGAGGTGATGCCAGAGGGCTATACCGCGATGCACGGCCTGCCGATTTCGGTCATCATCCTGATCGTGGTCGCGGTGAGCATGACCCTGATCGCCCGCCGATCCCGCTTTGGCCGCTATATCTTTGCCACCGGAGGCAACCCGGATGCGGCTGAGTTGTCAGGCATCAACACCCGCGCCCTGACGGTCAAGATCTTTGCGCTGATGGGGTTCTTGTGCGCCCTTGCCGGGCTGATCGCACAGGCCCGCCTGCAAAGCCATGGCAATGACATCGGCATGCTGGAGGAACTGCGCGTCATCGCGGCGGCGGTGATCGGGGGAACGGCGCTGGCTGGCGGGGTGGGAACCATCTATGGCGCGGTCCTTGGCGCCCTGATCATGCAGTCGCTGCAATCGGGCATGGCCATGGTCGGCGTGGATACGCCCTTCCAGAACGTCGTCGTCGGGCTGGTCCTGGTGATCGCCGTCTGGGTTGACATCATCTATCGCAAGCGCATGGGGCTGGCAAAATGAGCAATGCAGGACGCACTCCGCTGGTCGAGATGCGCGACATCTCGATCTCTTTTGGCGGCATCAAGGCGGTGGATCATGTCTCGATCGACCTTTATCCCGGCGAGGTTGTCGGCCTCTTGGGCCACAACGGGGCAGGAAAATCGACGCTGATCAAGGTGCTTGCCGGGGCCTATCAGGCCGATCACGGTGAAGTCCTGATCAACGGCGAAAAGGCCGAGATCCGCAACCCGCGCGATGCCCGCGCCTATAACATCGAGACGATCTACCAGACGCTTGCGCTGGCCGACAATCTTGATGCGGGCGCGAACCTGTTTCTGGGCCGAGAGCTGATGTCGCGCGGTCTGGTCAATGACGCCAAGATGGAGGCCGAGACCCGCAAGATCATGGGGCGGCTGAACCCGAACTTTCGCAAGTTCAACGTGCCGGTAAAGGCGCTGTCGGGTGGTCAGCGCCAGTCGGTCGCCATTGCCCGCGCGGTCTATTTCAACGCCAAGATCCTGATCATGGACGAACCGACCGCCGCCCTTGGCCCGCATGAAACCCAGATGGTGGCAGAGCTTATTCAAGAGCTGAAGGCGCAGGGCCTTGGCATCTTCCTGATCGAGCATGACATCCACAACGTCATGAAGCTGTGTGATCGCGCCTCGGTCATGAAGAATGGCCAGCTTGTTGGCACCGTCAATGTGAACGAGGTGACCGATGATGACATTCTGGGAATGATCATCCTTGGCAAGAAACCGGCCCATCTGGCGGCCTGACAGATGCGCCTTCGGGCGCATCCCGCACATCTGACAAGGGTTTGCCATGATACGTTATGCTGTCGTCGGCGCGGGCTGGATTTCGCAAGAAGCCTTCATGCCTGCGGTTGCCCTGACCGGAAATTCGCGGATGCAGGCCATCGTGTCGGGCAGCCCCGAAGCGGCCCGCAAGCTGGCCGCATTTCACGGCGTGCCGGAAACCATTGGTTATGAAGGCTATGACGCCCTTTTGGCCAACGACCGGATCGATGCGGTCTACATCGCGCTGCCCAACTCGATGCACGCCGATTATGCCATTCGCGCGCTAAGGGCGGGCAAGCATGTGATGGTGGAAAAGCCGCTTGCCACCACGTTGCAGGAAAGCGAGGCGATGGTGGCCGCCGCACAGGAAAGCGGTGCCTTCCTGATGACGGCCTATCGGCTGCACAACGAACCCGGCACCCATGCCATGATAGAGGCGGTGCGGAGCGGCAAGATCGGCGATCCGGTCTATTTCGCCGCGACCTTCGGCTTTCAGTCGCAGCTTGGCAACCACCGGCTTAAGGCGGGGCACTGGGGCGGGGCGCTGCCCGATGTGGGCGTTTACTGTCTGAATGCCGCGCGGCACGTCTTTGCGGCAGAGCCGATTGCGGTGCAGGCCATGGCCAGCCGTCCCGCAAATGACCCCCGCTTTGCCGAGATTGACGCCAGCCTTGCCGTGACACTGCGGTTTCCCGGTGAACGGCTTGCGCAATTCTTCTGCTCTTTCGGCTCTGGCATGTCAGAATCGATCCGGGTTGTCGGGGCCACTGGCGAGCTGATCCTTGATCCGGCGTTCAAGTTTGAATCCGCCTTGCGGTTGACGATCCGCGCCGATGGCAAGGAAAAGACCACCGCCTTTGATCAGGTAGATCATTTCGCAGGCCAGATCGCCTATTTCTCGGAGTGTATCGCCGCAAAAACCCCTCCCGAAGCCGATGGAGAAGAGGGGCTGGCCGATATGCGCGCCCTGCTGGCGATAGACGAGGCCGCCAAAACCGGCGAGACGGTTCACCTTGCGCTGCACCCCTTCGGGGCCGGGATCGTGCCTGCGATGCGGCGTGCGTTTGCGCGGACAACGAAACGCCTGCTGCTGTAGCGCGCTGTTGGGGCCAAGGCGGGCCGGTCAGCCCGGTTTGCCCAGCAGGGCCAGCATCTCTGCCGCCGCCGCCTCTGGCGTGGTGGTCCCCTTGGCAACCCTGTTGCCAAGGTCTGCCATGATGCCCTTGGTCGGTTCGCGCAAAAGGGCTGCCAGAAGGCCATGGCGCACTTCGGCTTCAAACCAGTGGCGGGACTGGTCGGCACGGCGGGTGTCCCAGTGGCCATGACTGCGGCGCCAGTCGGCAAGGGTTTGCATCTGGGCCCATGCCTCGGCCAGACCGGCCTGCTCGACGGCGGAAACAGCCATCGCCTTGGGAAATCCTGCCGGGTCTTGCGGGCGTTTGCGCAACAGGTGCAGCGCGCCCGCGTAATCGGCCATGGTCCGCAGTGCGGCGGGTTTCAGGTCGCCATCCGCCTTGTTCACAAGGATCAGGTCGGCCATCTCCATGATGCCGCGCTTGACGCCCTGCAATTCATCGCCACCCGCAGGGGCCAGCAACAGCAGGAACAGGTCGCACATCTCGGCCACCATGGTTTCAGACTGGCCGACACCGACGGTTTCGACCAGCACCACGTCGAACCCGGCGGCTTCGCACAGCGCCACCGCCTCGCGGCTGCGCCGGGCGACACCGCCCATTTGCGCCTGGCTGGGCGAGGGGCGGATGAAGGCCATCGGATCGCGGCTAAGGTGTTCCATCCGCGTCTTGTCACCGAGGATTGACCCACCCGAGCGGGCCGAAGACGGATCGACCGCCAGCACGGCAACGCGCTTGCCCATGCCGGTCAGCATCAGGCCGAATGCCTCGATAAAGGTGGATTTTCCCACCCCCGGCGTGCCCGACAGGCCGATGCGCAGCGCCTGCCGCGCAGTGCCAAGCACCGACAGCAACTCTACCGCCTGTGCGCGGTGGTCGGGCCGACCGCTTTCCACCAGGGTGATGGCGCGGGCAAGGCTGCGGCGGTCACCCGCCTTGATGCCGTTTGCCAGTTCCGCCACCGTTGCCATCTGTGCCTCGTCATCACCGTTTTGCAAATCGGCTCCATCTAGCCGGAAGGACCGGGTGTTGACCAGTGGAGGCGGACAGGTGGGGTTGCGCGAAATTGTCCTTGCCCTGTGCTTGGTGGCAGGCGGCACGGCGAGGGCCGAGACCTTTGATTTTGACCTGACCTATGGTCCCTTGCGGGTCGGGCGGCTTACCTTGCAGGCAACGCAGGGAAAGGCTGGATATGAGGCGCGGCTGATGATCCGCAGCGCCGGGCTGGCAGGCGTGGTGCGGGCGGTGCGGTTCGAGGCAGCGGCGGTGGGGATGGCGGATCAGGGCTTGCAGCCGCAAAGCTATGCCGAAAGCGCCGATACTGGGCGGCGCGTTTCCACTGCCCGGCTGCGCTGGCAAGCGGATGGGGTGCAGGTTGTGGCCTATCGCGCCGATCCGGCCGAAGAGGTTGCGCCAGCGGTCGCGTCCGCAGGCGTACTGGACCCGGCCAGCGCCATTCTGCTGGTCCTGTCGGCGGTGCAGTGCGGGCAGCGCTTGCAGGTCTTTGACGGTCAGCGGCTGAGTTCGCTGGTGCTGGAGGCGACGCAGACCGGGCCTGAAGGGGTGGCCTGCACTGGTCGCTTTATCCGTGTCGATGGCTATCGCCCGCAAGACATGGACGAGAGGCGGCAGTTCGCGCTGCGCCTGACCTATGGGTCTGATGGCGTGGGCATGGCGCTGGCTGGGGCAGAGGTGCAGACGCTCTATGGAAAGGTGCGGCTGAAACGGCGATAAGGCGGCATGACCACCCTGCCGCGCCTGCCGATTGACGATGCCCTGCCTGCCCTGCGTGCCGCGCTGATGGCGCAGGGGCAGGCGGTGTTGCAGGCCCCGCCCGGCGCTGGCAAGACCACGCGGGTTCCGCTGGACATCCTGCCACTGGTTACGGGCCGCATCGTGATGCTGGAGCCGCGCCGGCTGGCGGCGCGGGCGGCGGCGGAACGGATGGCAGAGACCTTGGGCGAAGCGGTCGGCGAAACCGTGGGCTACCGCATTCGAGGCGAGGCGAAGGTATCGAAAACCACCCGGGTCGAGGTGGTGACCGAAGGCATCCTGACCCGGATGATCCAGTCCGACCCCGAACTCCGCGGCGTCGGCTGCGTGATCTTCGACGAATTCCACGAACGCAGCCTGAATGCCGATCTGGGCCTTGCGCTGACGCTGGAGATCCGTGGTGCGCTGCGCGACGATCTGATGCTGGTTGTGATGTCGGCCACGCTGGATGCGGCGCCCGTCGCGGCGCTTATGGGCGATGCGCCGCTGATCACCTCAGAAGGCCGGGCCTTTCCGGTTGAAACCCGCTGGCTGCCCCGTCCGGTTGACGCCTCGATGCGGTATGAGGCGGCCGTGGCGGCTCTGGTGCGGCAGGCGGTGGAAGACTGCCCTGAGGGCGGCGTTCTGGTGTTCCTGCCGGGTGAGGGTGAGATCCGCCGGGTAGAGGCGGCGCTGCGGCTGGGCGATGGCTTTGCGGTGCGCCCCCTGTTCGGCGCGATGGATTTTGCCGCACAACGCGCGGCGCTGGCCCCGGTGGCGGGGCGCAAGGTGGTGCTGGCGACCTCGATCGCGGAAACCTCGCTGACCTTGCCCGATATCCGGGTGGTTGTGGACGGTGGCCGGTCGCGCCGCGCGCGGTTCGATGCCGGGTCGGGCATGTCGCGACTGGTGACAGAACGGGTGACCAAGGCCGAGGCTGAACAGCGCCGGGGCCGCGCCGGCCGGGTGGCCGAAGGAGTCTGCTACCGGATGTGGACCAAGGGCGAGGAGGGTGGCCTGCACCCCTTCCCCCCGGCCGAGATCGAAAGCGCCGATCTGACCGGGCTGGCGCTGGAACTGGCGCTGTGGGGCGATGACCGGCTGCCGTTTCTGACGCCCCCCAACCCCGGCGTTCTGGCCGAGGCGCATAGTCTGCTGGAAGGTCTGGGCGCGCTCGACGCGGGCCGCATCACCGATCACGGCCGGAAACTGGCCGCCCTGCCGCTGCATCCGCGCCTTGGACATATGCTGGCGGTGGCCGGGGCCGACGCGGCCCCCTTGGCTGCGCTGATGGCTGAACGCGATCCGATCCGGGGGGCACCGCCCGACCTTGCGCTGCGGCTCAAGGCGGTCACTGACCCCAAGGGATATGAGCGGGACCACCCCTGGCCCCTGTCGCGCCCGGTGGTTGAGCGGATTAGGGATGAGGCCCGGCGGCTGGCGCGTGGGGCTGGCACGGGCGCAGGATATAGCCTTGGGCAGATGGCGGCCCTCGCCTATCCCGACCGGGTGGGCCTGCGCCGCAAGGGCGATGCGCCGCGGTGGCTGCTGTCCGGTGGCAAAGGCGCTGCAATGGAGGCCGGAACGCCGCTTGTCGGTGCGCGCCTGATCGTGGCAACCGATCTCGACGGCGACGCGCGCGAGGCGACCGTGCGGCAGGCGGTGGCGATTTCCGAGGCCGAACTGCGCGCGGTGCATGGCGCCCATATCCACTGGCGCGATGTGGTGGAATGGTCGCGGCGCGAGGGCAGGGTGGTGGCGCGGCGGCAGGAAATGTTCGGCGCGATTGCGCTGGATGACCGGCCGCTGACCGATGCCGAACCGCAGGCGCTGGCGCGTGCGGCGCTGGACGGGCTGCGCCAGATCGGTCTGCCGTGGACGCATTCTGCCCGCCGCCTATGCGCGCGGATCGAATTGGCGCGCGGCGGCGGGGATGCCTGGCCCGATTGCACCGATACCGCCCTGCTGGCGGGGCTGGAGGATTGGCTGCTGCCCCATCTGCGCCCGGTAAAGACCGAAGCCGACCTGCGTGCGCTGGACCTGACAGAGCCACTGAAGGCGCGGCTGTCATGGGAGCAACAGGTCGAACTTGACCGGCTGGTGCCCGCCCATTTCGAAACCCCACTGGGCCGCCGCGTGCCCATTGATTATGACGGCGAAAACCCCGGTATTGAATTGCGCCTGCAAGAAATGTTCGGCGTGACCACGCATCCCACCGTGGGCCGCAACCGCCTGCCGCTGCGTGTCACCCTGCTGTCACCGGGGCAAAAGCCCATTCAAGTGACGATGGATATTCCGAACTTCTGGCGCACGTCTTACGCTGATGTGCGCAAGGATATGCGCGGCCAGTACCCCCGCCACCCCTGGCCCGAAGACCCCACCGTGGCCGAGCCGACATTGCGGGCAAAGCCCCGTGGCACCTGACGGCAGCGGGGGTTTCACACCCCCGAGACCATTAGTCCTTGAACCAATGGCGAACACAATGGTCTCACCCCGTAGGATATTTATGCCAATGTGAACTGCGAAGACCCGCGCTTTCATACTGGCCCAAATATCCTCGAGGGTGCGGGGGCAAAACGCCCCCGCTGCCGTCAGATACCCGGCGCGCTGGCGGAGGCTGTTTCAAACCACCGGGCAATGGCGGCGCGCTCTGCCGGTTCCATGAAGCTGACATTGGCGGGCGGCATGGCGTGGGACAGTCCGGCTTGCAGATAGATGCGCGGGGCTTCGGCGGCGATCTGGGCGGGGGTTTCCAGAACGACATTCTTTGGTGGCCAGTGGATGCCGTCCCATCCCGGTTCGGCGGCATGGCACATTGAACAGCGGCCCTGCACGATGCCGACCACATCGTCGAACCCGGTGGCCGAGGCATAGCGCAGCGCGGTGGTGTTCATCGCGCCGTCGGTCTCGGGGCGGTGGCGCATTGCGGTGGTCGAAAGCCATGCCACCAGCAGGAACAGGATGGCAGTGGCGGCCCAGGTCCAGGTGGGGCTGCCTTTGCGGGCGTGGCGGGAGTTGAACCAGTGGCGGATGGTGACGCCCATCAGGAAGACAAGGCAGGCGATCAGCCAGTTATACTGGGTCGCGAAGATCAGCGGGTAGTGGTTCGACAGCATCAGGAACACCACCGGCAGCGTCAGATAGTTGTTATGCGTGCTGCGCTGCTTGGCAATTTTTCCATACTTCGGGTCGGGTGCGCGGCCTGCGATCAGGTCGGCGACCACGATTTTCTGGTTGGGGATGATGACCATGAACACATTGGCCGACATGATCGTGGCGGTGAACGCCCCCAGATGCAGCAGTGCGGCGCGGCCGGAAAAGACATGGGTATAAAACCACGCCATCCCCACCAGCACGCCAAACAGAGCCACCATCAATGCGGTCTGGTTGGCGTTCACGAAGACCCGGCACAGAGTGTTATAGGCCAGCCACCCGAACGCCAGCGAGGCGAGCGAAATCGCCACCGCCTGCCACACCGCCAGATCGGCCACGGTGGGGTCGACCAGATAAAGATCGGCCCCCAGATAATAGACCAGCACCAGCATGGCAAAGCCGGACAGCCAAGTGGCATAGCTTTCCCATTTGAACCAGACAAGGCCATCGGGCATCGACGCCGGGGCGACCAGATACTTCTGGATGTGATAGAATCCGCCGCCGTGGACCTGCCATTCCTCGCCATCCGCACCGGTGGCCAAGGCGCGGTCCCGGTGCAACCCAAGGTCCAGTGCCACGAAATAAAAGGACGACCCGATCCAGGCGATGGCCGTGATCACATGCAGCCAGCGCACCGCAAGCTCGACCGCTTCCCACAGCACAACCCAGTCATACATCGCGGCCTCCGTTTTGGCGCAACGCTATACCCGCGTCCACCTTTCTGTTAATCGTGCAAATCGCCGGATCACTTTCAAGCCATTCCAGCAAATAGGGGCCGCATGTCTTATGTGAATAACATCCGCATGTTCGTGCGTGTCTATGAATTGGGCTCTATGTCCGCTGCGGCGCGGGATCAGCGCACTTCGCCGGCGGTGTCTTCGGCGCGGATTTCGGAACTGGAAAAGCATCTGGGCGTGCGCCTGTTCAGCCGCACCACGCGCAGCCTGCAACCTACCGAGAACGGCCGCATTTTTTACGATGGCGCGAAAAAGGTGCTGGAGGCGATTGATGATGCCGAAGCGGCGGTGATGGATGTGACGCAGAACCCGCGCGGCACCATTCATGTCTCGGCCCCTTTGGGGATCGGGCGGCGGTTCATCGCGCCGCATGTGCCCGCCTTCAAGGACATCTATCCGCAGATCGATGTGCGCCTACGCCTGTCGGACCGCATCGTCGATGTCACGGCCGAGGGGCTGGATGTGGCCTTTCACCTTGGAATCCTTGACGATTCCACCCTGAAGGTCCGCCAGATCGCCGAATGTCCGCGTGTGCTGTGCGCCGCGCCTGCCTATATCGCACGGCGCGGCGACCCGGTGGACGGGGCGGCGCTGGTGGCCGACAGGCATGAGTGCCTGAACCTGCGCTTTCCGGGCGCCAAGGAATTTCAGTGGACGTTGCAAACCTCCGAAGGCCCTCGCCGCTTTGAAATCGGCGGTCCGTTTGAAAGCGATGATGGCGATGTGTTGACTGGCTGGGCGCTGGACGGGCGCGGCATCGTGATGAAGCCGATTTTCGAGGTGGCAGAATATCTGCGCGATGGTCGCCTTGTGCCGGTGGCCGAGGCGATGCCTCCGGTGCCGACCCAGCTTGCCTGTCTGTCGCAGCACCGACGTCTGAAAGACCCCAAGGTGCGGCTGTTCACCGATTTCATGGCAGCGCATGTCCGCGAAGAGATGCGCCGCGCGATGAAGGGGCTGGAGGGGCGGTTCGCCCCCTCGGCGGGACAGACAGGGTAAGTCAGCCGGGCAGGGTGACAACCATCGCCCCGCGCTCCATGGCGATGACAGTATGTTCATACTGCACCACCGGTGCGCCTGAATCGCTGAACAGGGTCCAGCCGTCGTGGCCTTCGGTTGCCCATTGACTGCCGGTCGACAGGAACGGCTCTACCGTCATGACAAGCCCTCTGGCGATGCGGCGGCTGTCGCCCCGCGTGGGCCAGGTGGCGATTTCGCCGGGGGCTTCGTGCAGCGCCCGGCCGACCCCGTGGCTGGCAAGGTTTCGGATCAACGTATAGCCGCGGTCGCTGGCAAAGCGGCCGATGGCTCTGCCGATGCCAGACAGCGGGCGACCGGCGGCCACCTGCGCAATACCTATCTGCATCGCACGTTTGCCGTCGCGGCACAGCCGGTCAAGCGCGGGGGTAGCCGGCGGCACCCGAAAGCTGGCGCCGGTATCAGCAAAATAGCCGTTGCAACAGGCCGAAACATCAATATTGACCAGATCCCCCGCCCGGATCACCCTGCTGCCGGGAATGCCATGCGCGATCTCTTCATTGACGCTGATACAGGTGGCTCCGGGAAAGCCATAGGTTAATCGTGGGGCCGACACGGCACCATAATGATCCAGCAAATCTTGGCCAATCTGGTCAAGCTCTGCCGTGGTCAGGCCCGGTTCCAGGGCCTTGGCCATGGCTTGCAGGGTGTTGGCAACGATGCGGCCAATATGTTTGATGCCGTCCAGTTCGTCCTGGTTCGTGATCGTCATGGCAGACCTTTTGCGTAGTAGGCGCACAGGATAGAGGCAAAGCTGGCGCGTGTCGCCAGCCAAGCTGACCCGAGTGGGTTACCGCCAGCCCAGGCCTGGCGCGACATGCTTCAGGATCGCCTCGATCACATGGGCGTTGTAATCGACGCCTAACTGGTTTGGCACCGTCAGCAGCAGCGTATCGGCCTCGGCAATCGCCTCATCCTGCCGCAACTGGTCGATCAGCTTGTCCGGCTCTGCGGCATAGCTGCGGCCAAAGACGGCGCGGAAGTTGTCGATCTGGCCGATCTGATCCTGTTCGGGGCGGCCCGTGCCGAAATACATCCGGTCGGTGTCGTTCATCAGCGCAAAGATCGACCGGCTGACCGAAACGCGGGGCGCACGGCTGTGGCCGGCCTCTTTCCACGCGGCGCGGTATTTACGGATCTGCTTGGCCTGCTGGATGTGCAGGGGTTCGCCGGATTCGTCCACTTTCAGGGTGGAACTTTGCAGGTTCATCCCCAACGTGGCCGCCCATTCCGCCGTGGCGTCCGAGGCTGCGCCCCACCAGATGCGATCCTTCAGACCCGCCGAATGCGGCTCCAGCCGCAACAGGCCCGGTGGGTTGGGGAACATCGGGCGCGGGTTCGGCTTGGCAAAGCCCTTGCCGTCCAGCAGGTTCAGAAAGGTCAGCGCGTGGTCGCGCGCCATGTCTTGGTCCGTCTCACCCTCGGCGGGCGCATAGCCAAAATGCCGCCAGCCGTCGATCACCTGTTCGGGAGACCCGCGTGAGATGCCCAGTTGCAGCCGCCCGCCAGAAATCAGGTCCGCGCTGCCGGCATCCTCGATCATGTAGAACGGGTTTTCATAGCGCATGTCGATAACGCCGGTGCCGATCTCGATCCGTTTGGTGCGGGCACCGACGGCGGCCAGAAGCGGAAAAGGTGAGGAGAGTTGCTGCGCGAAATGGTGAACCCGGAAATAGGCGCCATCCGCGCCCACCTCCTCGGCCGCGACCGCAAGGTCGATGGATTGCAGCAGAACATCCGCCGCCGACCGCGTGCCCGACTGGGGCGAGGGCGACCAATGGCCAAAGGACAAAAAACCGATCTTCTTCATGGCAAAATTCCACAGGCAAGGGCCCAAGCGGCCCACCTTCGCCGCCTAGCTATGCGCCGCCCGCGATTCCGCCAAGGCGTATTCCTGCACAATTACTCTGCGTGCGGGCACTCTGCGGATCACCCCGCCTGCAATGCCGCCTCCAGCCGGTCAAGAAAGAAGGCTACGTTGTCGGCCGAGAACACCAAGGGCGGACGGATTTTCAGCACATTGGCGCGGGGGCCGGTGGCCGAGATCAACACGCCGCCCTCTCGCAGATGGTTCACGATGCGGGCGGTGCGGGTGGCATCGGCGGCCAGCGGGTCGCCGTTCCGCACGATCTCGGCCCCAAGGAACAGGCCCGCGGCGCGGATGGGCCCAAGGGCGGAATGGCGGGTGGCAAGGTCGGCCAACCCGTCGCGGAACAGCGCGCCGACCGTGGCGGCGTTCTGCATCAGGCCCTCATCCTCGATCACGTCCAGCACGGCGTTGGCGGTGGCCGCTGCCACGGCATTGCCGCCGAACGTGTTGAAATAGCGCGCCTTTGCGCCGAAGGCGGCGATCACCTCTGGCCGCATGACAAGGCCCGCGATGGGATAGCCGTTGCCCATGGGCTTGCCCAAACTCACCATATCCGGTGTGATGCCATGGCGCTGAAAGCCCCACATCGTCTCGCCCGTGCGGCCAAAGCCCGGCTGCACCTCATCGGCGATAAAAAGGCCCCCGGCGCGGTGGATGGCCTGCACGGCAGCGGCCAGAAAACCCGGCGGGTCGGCATAGACGCCATCCGAAGAGAACACGGTATCGACGATAAGTGCTGCGGGTTTGATGCCATGGCGCGTCAGATCGTCGATGGCCTTCTGCACCTCAGCGGCGAAGGACTGTGCCAAATCGCCCGTCATCCGCAGCGGGTCGGGGGCGGGGATGGTGCGGATGTGTTCACCCAAGGGCACGCCGACCCCGAGGCTGGGCGACATGCCCGCGATGGCATGGGTAACGCCGTGATAGGCGTTTTCGGTGACGATAAAGCCGGTGCCGCCGGTATGGGCGCGGGCGATGCGGAAGGCCAAATCATTCGCCTCGGACCCGGTGCAGGTGAACATCACATGCGCCAGTTCCTGCGGGAAATAGGACAGAAGGCGCTCGGCATAAGACAGGATGCCTTCGTGCAAATATCGCGTGTGGCTGGCGAACAGGCCCGCCTGACGGGTCATCGCCTCAACCACGCGGGGGTGGCAATGGCCGACCGAAGCGACGTTGTTATAGGTATCCAGATAGGCCTGGCCGTCCTTGTCATAAAGCCAGACGCCTTCGCCCCGGACCAGATGGACCGGGGTTTCGTAGAACAGCCGATAGGCTGGCCCCAGCGCCTGCTGGCGGCGGCTGACAAGGGCCTGATCTTCGGGCGGCAGGTGGCCTTGGCCGGGCACATATGCGTTGGGCATGGCGCCGGGCAGGGTTGGCTTATCGGTCATGGCTTACTCCTGCCCGCAGGCGCGGGCGATGGCGGCGGAGGCTTCCGCAGCGGGGGTGGCGGCAAAGGCGGTCAACCCTTCACGGGCGGCAGGGGCATTGCGCAGGATATAGGCGGCATTGTCAGGCCAGCGGGCGGCGCGGTGGCTGGCAATGGCCAGGGTGGTCAGCCAGCGGGTTTGTGTCAGCAGGGGAACGAGGTATGCTTCCTGATCAGTCAGCGGGTTTTCGGCATGCCAAGCGGCGGTGAACTCGGCCAGCGAGGTCAGGGGAGCGGTGGGGTCAACCTGATAGCTGGCGGCGATGGCAAGGTCGCAGACCAAGGGCGTGCGCACCATGTCGCCGAAATCGAGGATGCCTGCGATGGTGGCGGTGTTGTCGGGTGCGACCAGAATATTATGCGGGTTCAGGTCGTTATGCACCACCTGCCAGCGCAGGGTTGGCAGGGCGGGCGCGGCCTCGGTATTGAAGCGGTCAAGGATGTGCTGGCAGAGCGGGCGGAAGGCGGGGTCAACATCTGGCAGCAGGGGCGCAAGGCTGGCGGCCTGCTTGATATCCCATTGCAGAAAGTGGTCGGCGGCCGGGTCGGTGAAATCGGCCATGGCGCGGGCGAGTTGCGCGGCGATGGCGCCCATCGCGCGGCGCTGGGCCGCGCTGCGCGGGGCAAGGTGTAGCGGCGTGCCTTCCAGATAGGTCAACAGGCGCAGGCGGCCCTGCGGGGTGGCGACCTCGGTCTGGCCGGTCAGGCTGCGGATAACGCGCGGCACGGGCAGGCCCGCGCGTTCCAGATGCAGCAGGGCGCGGGTTTGAAAATCGGTCACCTCTGCCGGTTCGGCGGGATTGGCGAGTTTCAGCACATAGCCTTGATCCGGGGTGGCGACGTGAAAGTTGAGGTCACGCTCCGAAGTCAGGCGCTTCAGCGTGCCGGTAACGCCCCAATGCCGGATCAGCAGGGCCAGCGCCTCTGGCGCGGGCAGGTCGGGTGGCGACGCGCTGAGAGAGGCGCCAAGGGGAGAGACTTCGGTCATGGCGCAAAGGAAGCCGGGGCCTTGCCGCCTGTCAAGGTGAAGGGGAGGCGTGGTCCGGCCCATTCGGCGCAACTGGCATTACGCGGAAGGGCGCGGGATAGCGGTATTCCTGAAGGTTGGGCGTTGCGCCGATGCGGTCCACCACGGCGAACAGGCCGGGGGCCGCAAGCGGCGTGAGGACGCCATGCCAGGTGCCGCGGCGCAGGTTGATGCCCTGCGCGCCATTGGTCAGGAAGGCCTGTGGCGTGCCGGGTGTGCCGTTTTCGTCCGGGGCGACGATCACAAGGAAGGGATGTTCGGTCATCGGCAGGAAGGCCTGAGAGCCGTCGGGGTGGCGTTCCACGAGGTCAAAAGTATAGGGCAGGGCGCGGGGCGTGGCGCTGAAGATGGAAATGCCCGCTTGGCCATGGGGGCCGAAATCAAGCTGCGCACGGTCATGGTGGCGATGGCAGAGGCCATCGTTGATCAGGCGGAAATCGCCAGTCGCGCCCAGCACTTCGCCGAAGGGGGCGAAGGCGGTGTGGGTGAGGGGCTGGGCGATCAGATCGGGCATGGCGGTCTTTCTGGCAGACGCCGGGGGCTGTCTGCCCCCCGGACCCCCCGAGGATATTTATGAACAGATGATGGGGTCAGCGAAACGGGCCGAAGGCGCCGGGGCCGCGAAGTTTGGCGTGGCGGTTGACATCCTTGTAGAGAAGATAGCGGAAGCGGCCGGGGCCGGCGGCATAGCAGGCTTGCGGGCAATAGGCGCGCAGCCACATGAAATCGCCGGCCTCGACCTCTACCCAGTCCTGATTGAGTTTGTAGACCGCCTTGCCTTCCAGCACATAAAGCCCGTGTTCCATGACATGGGTTTCCTCGAACGGGATGACGCCGCCGGGCTGGAATGTGACAATGTTGACATGGGCGTCGTGGCGCAGATCGTCGGGTTCGACGAAGCGGGTGGTGCCCCAGCGGTCCTGTGTGTCGGGCATCCAGCGGACGGCGATGTCGCGTTCATTGATTACGAAGGCATCGGGGGCGGGGGTGCCGGGGGCGGGTTCGTAGATCTTGCGCAGCCAGTGGAACCGGGCGGGGCTGCTGCCTTCGGCATGAAGCGCCCAAGGGGTGGCGGCGGGGATATAGGCGTAGGAGCCTGCCTCCATCTCATATCCGGTTCCTGCAATGGTCAGGGTGGCGAGGCCGCCGGTGAAGAACAGCCAGTGTTCGGCACCAGTTTCCGGGTCTGGCGTGTTAGACCCGCCGCCGGGCGCAACCTCCATCACATATTGGCTGAAGGTTTCGGCAAAGCCCGACATGGGCCGCGCGATCAGCCACAGGCGGGTGCCCGTCCAGCCCGGCAGGTGGCTGGTCACGATGTCTGAAAAGCAGCCTTTGGGGATGAAGGCGTAGGAGTTGGTGAAAGCCGCGCGCCCGGTCATCAGCGCGGTTTGCGGCGGCAGGCCGCCGGGGGGGGTGTAATAGCTGGTCATGGCAGGATGTCTTTCAGGCGCAATTCAGCGATGCGCTCCACTTGGGTGCAGGCGGTGGTGAATTCGGTGGGGGTGTCATTGGCAAGACGGGTGTGGAAGGCGGCGAGGATGCTTGCCTTGCTATGGTCACGCACGGCGATGATGAAGGGAAAGCCGTGCTTGGCCACATAAGCGGTGTTGAGGGTCTGGAAGGTGGCGCGGTCGTCATCGGTCAGCGCATCCAGCGCGGCGCTGGCCTGTTCGGCGGTGCTCTCCGCCGTCAGCCGTTTGGCCGCCGCCAGTTTGCCCGCAAGATCGGGGTGGGCGCGCAGAACGCCAAGGCGTTCGTCGGGCGTGGCGCTGCGGAACATGCGGGCAAGGGCGTTGTGCAGGCCCGCCGCACAGTCATGCGCGGGGCCGAGTTCGAGCTGGTACGCCCGTTCGGCGATAAAGGGCGAATGTTCGAAAATCGATCCGAAGCGGGTAACGAACCGGGCCTCGGTCATCTGAGAAGGGCGCTCGAACCGTTTGTGCGGATGGGTCTTTCGCCAATGATCGGCAATGTCGATGCGGCGGGGAAACCAGACGCCTTGATGCGATTTTGCATAGTCGAGGAACCGGCGCAGGCCCGCGACCTTGCCGGGGCGGCCGATCAGGCGGTTGTGCAGGCCGATCGAGAACATCTTGGCGCGGCCAGCCTGCCCTTCGGCATAAAGGGTGTCGAAGCTGTCTTTCAGATAGCTGAAAAACTGTTCCCCGGTGATATAGCCCGGCGCGGTGGCAAAGCGCATGTCATTCGCCTCTAGCGTATAGGGGATGACCAGTTGGTCATGATCGCCGTATTCGCGCCAATAGGGCAGGTCGTCGTCATAGGTGTCGGAGATCCAGTCGAGACGATGGGTCTCGGCGCTCAGGCGCACGGTGTTCATGCTGCACCGCCCGGTGTACCAGCCGCGCGGCGGGGTGCCGACAACCTCGGTGTGCAGGCGGAACGACTCGGCGATCTGGGCGCGTTCCTCTGCTTCGGTCATGTCGCGGTGTTCGACCCATTTCAGACCGTGGCTGGCAATCTCCCACCCTGCCGCTTTCATTGCCGCCACCTGTTCAGGGTTGCGGGCAAGGGCCGTGGTGACGCCGTAGATGGTGACGGGAATGTCAAGTTCGGTGAACAGCCGATGCAGCCGCCAGAACCCGGCCCGCGCGCCGTAATCATAGATCGATTCCATGTTCCAGTGGCGCTGACCCGGCCATGGGGTGGCCCCTGCGATGTCGGACAGGAACGCCTCGGACTGGGCATCGCCGTGCAGCAGGTTGTTCTCGCCCCCCTCTTCATAGTTCAGCACCAGAGAAACAGCGATTTTCGCGCCGCCGGGCCACCGGGCATCGGGCGGGTTCGGGCCATGGCCACGGAAATCACGGGGGTAGCGGGTCATGTTTGCTCCTGTCCGGGGCAGGTTAGGGGGTTTTCGCGCAAGGGTTTATCAAATTCTGCCAGAAGCTGCTTTGCGGTGCGGGAATGGTCGCACCATGTGCTGTGGCTTGCTAGGGTGTTTGCGGCAGAGGGAGGCGACGATGACGACTGGCCGGTTGACGACCCATGTTCTGGATACCGCGCGGGGCATGCCTGCGGCGGGGGTGAAGATCACGCTGTACCGGATTTCGGGGCAAAGCCACCGCAAGGTGAAAGAGGTCGTCACCAATGCCGATGGCCGCACCGATGGGCCGATGCTGGCGGGCGATGACCTGACGGTGGGCAGCTATGAGCTGGTTTTCTGTGCGGGCGACTATTTGCGCGCCACCGGACAGGCGCAGGGTGAGGTGCTGTTTCTGGATGAAATCCCTATCCGCTTCGGCATTCCCGATGCGGGCCAGCATTATCATGTGCCGCTGCTGATCAGCCCCTTTGCCTATTCGACCTATCGCGGCAGTTGACCACGCAGGGCCGGGGCTGGCCCTTTGTGTTCTGGGCCGCTGGTGGGGGTTGCGTCCGGTTATTGGTCCGCCCAGCGCGCGGCGCGGCTGGACCCGATTGACGCATTGCGCCACCAATAGGGCCAAAGGGGGGAAGGATGCGCAGTATCGACCTTGGATCATGGCAGGCGGCGCTATCCACCCTGCTGGGGGTGGCGCTGTTCGCGTTGGTGGGTATCGGCATTCGTCTGCTGTTGATGTTCACGGTACAGCATCGCCGCGAGCGGATGAACCGCCAGATCAATGAGCGGCTGAAGCTGCTGATCGCCGCCTATAAAACGCTGGGTGGATCATTCACTGGCAACCTGCTGGTCGATCCGCGCCATATGCGTGACTTTCGGGAAGAGGGGGCCGAGGGGCCGGGCATGGGATGGGAGCGGCGGCGCCAGATCCGCGATGCGGTAGAGGGCGCGCTGTCGGACATCCTGCTGCTGGGCACCGAAGAGCAGGTGCGGCTGGCGGCCCGTGCCGCGCAAAACCTGGTGGCCGGTCAGCCGGTGCAGACCGCAGAGCTGGTCGTGTCGCTGCGCGCCTTTATCCGCTCTGCGCTCGATCTTGACCCGATTCCCGATGGCGCTGTGGTGCCGGTGCAGGGGCCAAGCCGCCCCTCGACCACTGCGGCGCGTGGCAAGGGCGAGGGGAGGGCCGAAGCCGGACGTGGCGGAGGCGGCGGTGCGGCTGGCGGGATGGGCGGTGGCGGCATGGTTATGGGGATGGGCCATGACCCCGAGGACGATCCGGCCCACCCGACCGAGACGAAATAGCCGCCAACATGTCGGCCCCGGTGCAGACCCTGCGCCGCCTTGGCAAAAGGATACCCCATCTGGTGCCATGCCACGCAAGGAGCTTTGCGATGACCGATCTGCCACGGCTTGGGGCCGCGCTGTATCTACGGGAGTTCATTGGCATCACCGGAATGCAGGGCTTTGTCCGCGACCATGACCGCGACGTGGAAATCAGGGATTTCACCGAGATCGGCGCGCTGGGCGGCAATGTCTGGCCCGATATCGCAGATCGTGCGCGGCAGCTTTTTGCGGGCCATGCCGGGCGCATCGGCATCCATGGGCCGTTCTGGGGGTTCACCGTCGATATGCCCGACCCCGACATTCGCAAAATCGCGCAAGACCGGATTGCGGCGGCGCTGTCGGCGCTGATCCGCATTCTGGACGGCAAGGGCGGCGGGCATATGGTGCTGCACAGCCCCTATACCACTTGGCACGGGTTCAACCGCTGGACCAACCAGTGCGACGCGGCGGGGATTGCCGAGCGGACCCATGCCACGCTCGCCCCCGCCGTGCGGATGGCCGAGGAGAATGGCATCGAGATTGTGCTGGAAAACTGCGAAGATCGCGACCCGGCAGAACGGGTGGCGCTGGCGGCCAGTTTCGCCTCGTCCGCGGTGCGGGTGTCGCTGGATACCGGGCACGCCCATTATGCCCACGGGTCAACCGGCGCGCCGCCGGTTGATGCCTTTGTCCGCGCGGCGGGGGCGGCGCTGGCGCATGTGCATTTGCAGGATGCCGACGGGGTGGCCGACAGGCATTGGGCGCTGGGGCGCGGTAATATCCTGTGGCCAGGCGTTTTTGCAGCCTTGGGTGAATTGCCGGTGATGCCCCGGCTGATTGTGGAAATGGCCGATGCGCGCGACATCCTGCCATCGGTCATCTGGGCAGAGGGGCAGGGGCTGGCGGTTTAACGCAAGGCCGGGGTTGCGGACCTGCGCGCGATCAGCCCGGCGGAGGCCTGTTCGCACCCGCCGCCGCACAGCGCCAGCATGTAATGCAGATCGGCAAAGGCCAGACAGCCATCGGTCGCACGGGTTTCGGCCAGATGAGCCAGTTCATCCCAACGGTTCCCGACCGGTGCGCCCTCCAACTCCAGCCGTGACAAAAGCGAGGCGGCGTTGGCAATGTCGCGGTAATCGTCGGTCTTTTCGGTGCGGATGTCGCGGTCATACAGGGCCAGCGCCGCCTTGGCATTGCCAAGGTCAAGGTGCATCAGCGCCTGATGCCACCAGACGTGAAAGCGAAAATTGTTGCAATGCGCCCAGCTTGCCTACCGCCCGTCCAGCCAGGCAAGCCCTTCTTGGGCGCGGCCCGTCATGTCATGGACATGGGCTATGGCATGAAGCCCCCAGGCGTCATCGGAACAAAGATCAACCCCCTCGCGCCCGACACCCTCTGCCCAGGCATAGAGGCCGCGACCATCAGCCTGTTGATGGATGAATTGACCCAGCCCGACATGCTGGAACTCTATGTCGAAACCTACAACGCCGCCCGCCGCGAATATGCGCGGGGCGAATCGAGCCGGCGCGCCGAACTTGAACACAAGGTTGCCAAGCTGGATGCAGAGGTAGGCCGCCTGATCGACTTTGTGGCCCGTGGCATCGGCAATACCGACCGGCTGGCCCCAGATTATGAAACCCGCTGCCGCGAACTGGACGAGGCCCGCGCCGATCCGGCCCTTGCCCCGCCGCCCATGGATTCCGTCGCGCTGCACCCTGCTGCCCTTGCAGGCTATCGCCGCGCCATTTCCAGCCTTGTTCCGCTGATGGGTGGGGATTTAAGCGGCATCGACCGCAAGATGACAGACCAGCTGCGCAACCTCATCAACACCGTGACTGTTTATCCGGGACAGGCCCCAGGTCAGGTTGAAATTGAGCTGACCGGCCACCTGCGCGCCTTGATCGACGCGCCGCCTATCGGTCGGGTGTGGGAAGCTGTGGTGGCGAGGGGGGCCACAAAACTAGTAACTCATGATCTCTCGGGTCGTTCCAAATTGTCCTTGTATTATTGATATATTTCTTCTTTCCCTATATCAATACGTCTCGCTTAGACTTGCATCATCCCGCCGCTACTGGTGGGAAAATCGGCGGGATAAGACATATGGGGAAGCTCACGGATAGAGGCGCCAAAGGGAAGTTGCCCGCAGGCATGCATTCCGATGGCGAGGGCCTATATCTTCACGTCACGACAAGCGGAACGCGGTCCTGGATTTTTCGCGGCACGATCAAGGGGCGCACAACCGCAACCGGAAAGCCCTATCGTGTTGAGGTCGGTCTCGGGTCGTTATCTGACGTGGGCTTGGCCGCGGCGCGCGATGTGGCTTCTGAATTGCGTAAACACTGTCGGGCAGGGGTTAACCCGCTAGACGCGAGGCGGCGTGAGAGGCTCTCATTTGAGCAGGTTGCCAGGCAGCTACACAAAAAGGAAGCCACCGCTTGGGCAAAGAGCCACTCCACCCGATGGCTCGCCAGCTTGGAGACCTTCGCCTTTCCCAAGATCGGGACGCGCCCCGTCGAAGACATTCGGCGGCCTGACGTGGTTTCAGTTCTTGAGCCTATCTGGCGCAGCCATCACGAAACGGCGCGGAAGGTGAAAATTCGAGTGGCGCAAGTTATCGACTATGCGACCGATAGGGGCCTCTATCACGAGGCGAATCCGGCTCGGGGCGTTATCCGTTCCCTTGAGACTTTCGAGCATATCCCGAAGCACATGCCCGCCCTTCCTTGGCGTCAACTTCCGGCGTTCATAGCCCAGCTTCAAGCGCGCGATGGTGTTTCTGCGCGCGCCCTTGAATTTGCCATTCTGACCTGTGGGCGAAGCGGTGAAATCCGCGGGGCACGATGGGGTGAGATCGACGAAGGTGCCAAGGTCTGGGAGGTTCCGGCCGAGAGGATGAAGGCGCGTCGCGCGCATCGGGTTCCGCTGTCAGATGCCGCGCTTGCGATCCTCGATAGTGTTCGCGGACTAGATCCAGTTCTAGTTTTTCCGAGCGCGCAGCGCGACCAATTCGGGGGGGCGAAGATTATGAGCGACATGGCCTTCTCTGCGCTGTTCAAGCGGATGAAGGTTGAAGGGATAACAACTCACGGCTTTCGTTCGACATTTCGCGATTGGTGTAGCGAAAGTGCGCGTGCGGATTTTGATATAGCGGAGGCCGCGCTTGCCCATGCTGTTGGAAGTGCAACAGCCCGCGCATACGCACGCTCTGATCTGTTTGACCGGCGCCGAGCGCTTATGGACGCTTGGTCGCAGTACGTGACGGGGATGGTCGGACAGGTTGTCCAAATGGTGCGCGCATGAACGAATTCCATGCAACGCCCGATGAGAAGGCAGAGCTTCGACGAGACATGCTGGAGAACGACAAGGAGTTAGAAGCGCACGAAGCAAGACTGCAACGACGCATCGACCTCCTTGCGTGGGTTCTTGCACAGGCTGCGCGGCCGCGCGTGTTAACCGACCCCGAGAGCTGGCCCAAGTCTCTTTGGGTAATGGATTGGCCCGATACTGCCGAAGTGGCCTTCAAAGACCCTTTGGTCTTCGATCTGGCTCGATACCAGATGGCGGGCGATTTACGCGGTGAAGGGGCGAGAGAGTTAGGCTTTCAGGGTCTATACAACCGCCTCGAAGCCATAGCGGACCTTCTAAGTGTTCAGCCGCCGACCAGTCCCCCAGGGGCGAAACAGCTAGGAAAGCGGGCCATCAATATGCTTGTGCGCGGTATCGCCATTGATCTTGACGATTGGAACGTCTGGTTCGTGAATGAATGGTCTGCTGATGGTTGTCCGTTGGGCATGCGTCCGTCACAAAGCGCGATAGCTGGCGCCATCGCGGACAGATTGATCGTTCATCCCGCCCTTGAAGGTCTGCCGGGCGCAATAATGAGCTCAGATGCGATCAGGGCGATCCTGCGAGTCGGGAAGTAGGGTGATGGGGTTTCTCTGCTGTCCATCTTAGTTTGATCGAGACATTGACACCTATTGGCACAGGTTTAGCAACTTGGAGACTTATAGGAATGACCACGCTGCAAACAGCTTCCAGCTTCATGACTGTGAAGGAAGTTGCCGGGCATTTTAATGCCGGCGTCTCGACAATTTGGCGATGGGTGAAGAACGGCGATTTGCCGCCGCCCGTGAAAATCGGTGGCTCGACGCGCTGGCGCAGGGCAGACATCGAAGCTGCCTTTACCCGCGCCGCCTAAGTATCCGCCACCCAGCGCGAGCCGGGCGGCGGTCGGGGTTGCAGTCAGGACAGATGCAATTTGCCCCACACCTGGTCATCGCGCAATGACGTATGGAGGCCCTACATGGGCAAGCCTCAAACGTGGGATCGTGTTATCTGGACGCAGATTTCGACTGATGGCACTATCGGGAAGTTCACGACAACTGCCGGCGAGACTTGGGCGCTGCGGGCGTTGATTGCTGCTGGCAACGAAGGACTGCGGCCGACTGATGGCGCAGAAGGCCGGTTTGCCTTGTTGGTCGAGAAGCTGCGTGCTCTTGGCGTGCAGATCGACAGCACATCACAAGCGGCAGGAGCGAATGTGCGGACCGGCTTTCGGTTGATGGGCACAGTCGAGCGGTTTCGGTGATCTGATTTGCCGAGAGATCTGAAGCGAAGCGATGAGGAAGCAGCGCGACGCAGAGCGTTCATCGTGGACTTGCGCGCATGCCTAAAAAGGACGCGAGGCGCCGGAAAGGTTCCTGCATCGCTTCGCGAGCAGTTGGTCGGCCTTTTGCAACACTGGTTCAGACACCATTGCGGCGAAATTTACCCCGGCGTGGACAAGATGGCTAAATGGGCTGGTTCGTCTGAAAGGACGGCCCGTGACAACATCCGTCGTCTTGAGGCGTGGGGCGTTGCTGTGCCGACAGGCTATCGCGCGGGAGGTCGCGGGCAAGCCGTCCACTATCAGATTGATATGGCGAAGCTGTTCCAGGCACTCGTCACCATCGGCGCAAAGCCCTCGGACTCCATGCACCAGTTTTGCAAGGGAAAGGCGGAAGTTGGCAGCCGATTTTTCAATGATTATCAGAATGATATGCGGAATTACGATACACATTTCTTGCGAGGGCAGGATTGTGCCGGTGTAAGTGGTTCCACACGCCTTAAAGGCGGAAGACGTAGCCAGAAAAACCCGGAAGAAAACCCGGAAGAAACTTCCGCCAGTATAAGGGATATAATTGGAAGTGGGGTCACTTACTCTTCTGTCGCAAGTGTTCCGCCTTCGGCGGGCCGCTCCGCTTACGCTGCGCTGACTCCTTTTTTCTTAGAAGATAATAAGGGGCGAGTTGAACAGTCCGCGCGGCTGCAACTTCGGCGTGAAGGGCTTGCGGTCCCTGCGGATATGGTAAGCCCGCTTGATGCGTTTTGGCGCTACTTTCCGACACGAGGAAACTACGCCGAGGCATGTCGCGCGTTCATCGAGGCTGTTCAGTCTGGGGTTGATCCTTGGACGATTGTTGCGGGGGCCGAGAGGTGCGCGCGTAATGTATCTGAGATTGAGAAGCGATTTATGCGCTCACCGAGAACTTGGCTAAAAGCTCAGGGGTGGGAAGATGACGTGTTCTGAAAGCTGATGCCCGGCATCTGCGGACTTCGGACGAGCCAGATGCAAGCGTGTCGTCGCGGATTCCCGACACGACCGGACCTCGCAAGAGTGCCTCAACACTCTTCGGTGTTCAATGTTTACTCGCGACGATGCGTTCGTTGCTGCCTGAGCGTTCGTATTCGAAAATCAGCCACATCGCTCCGCAAAAAAGTCAGGACAAATTGCCATGCAAGCGCTTCTAGCTCCAATTGTCGCATCCGGCGGTGCGATGACGGCCGCCAGCATTCTCCCTGGCGTTGCCGGCGCCGCCAGCGCCGTTGACGGGTATTCAGCGGCATTGGCAGAAAAACGACGCGCCGAAGCGAATGCCTACATCGGCCGTACGCGGGCCGTGCAGACCAACGTCAACGCGCGCGAAGGGCTGAACGAAGAACTGGCGACGATGCGCGCCACCTTTGCCACCAATGCCCAGAAGCCGGGTGTGGGGACCATGGAAGTCTTCGATGAACTGCGCCGGGTTCGGTCGCGGGAACGTCGTGTCGAGTTTGGCAACCAGATGGCGCAGGCCGCAGATTGGAAAATGGCAGCGAAGAAGGCTGGGGTTTCTAGTTTCGGCGCGCTGCTCGGCGGCCTCAAGAGCATTAACCAATCCTTGTTTGACTTGTCCGAGATCAAGCGTGTCCAAAATCTGGAGAAGCAAGAGCAAGGCAAGTACGGGCTTTGACCCCCCCATCGCCTGCGAAACTCCACCGTTTTTACTTGCTTGGCACGCCAGTTCTTAAGGCGGGCCTTCTTCTGTTGATTGTTCGGAGGGAACATCGGAATTCTGTCAGTTTCCCCCCGGTCGCCTTTGCGTGCTCCTTGATCGGCTTGATAGGGCGTTTGGCTCGTTCTCAGCAGGCACAGGACGCCTGCGTCATGTTCAGCACCCTTCTTGGCTTACTATTGGGCAGTGCTGTCTATCGGGCCTCTTTGCGGCTCTACGGGCCGTCCGTATCATGCGGACATTTTGTGTGTGTGATTATTGGTTCGGTGTGGCAGGCTGGCCGAAGCGCTACCATGGCGGGGAGGCGAGAGGATGTTGAAGCCCGAACACTGGCCCCTGAAGTTGGCTGGGGCATTTTGGTTCCTACTGATAGCAGGTGCAGATCTGGTCTTTCCAGGGACAAACTATTCCGCCGGCCTTGTGCTATTTCTGGCGATCCTTCTGGGTGCCGAAGCGCTGGGAGACAGGCACGGCCGACGGGGCAAGTGATGCAGCCGCGCGCTTGGTATTTTCGTACTCCTAAAGGAACGACCCATGGCCCTTCCTACACTTCGGGGCATGCGAAGATGGAGGCGGCGCGGCTGGCCAGCAAACGACCGAAACTGGAGGCCGAAACCGCGTTGATCCTTTGGCGATCGCTGGCAAAGTCTGGCTGGCAAATTGGGCACAGGGGAACCAAGTTCATCCGCTAAGTTGCGGATCGACAATTCGGCCATCAGTCGCAGATTATCAGCTTTGTAAAGCTGGCGGCCGTTTGAGCAAGTTGCTCTGGTGGTAGCGCTCCTGTCCCGGCCTCGACTGTTGGCGATACGCTGTTTTGCGCAAGGAATAGCTTCGCAATCTCACCCCGGATTGCGAAATTTACGTTCTGGGGAATGTCGCCAATGGCATCTTGCACGACCTTCGCATCCAGCTTGGAAACGACGACACCGACAATTTTTCCGGCACTGTCTAGCACTGGACCGCCCGAATTTCCCGGTTGTACGGGAGCAGAGATCTGCATTCGGTTCGGGTCTCCCTTCAGCCCCTTCAGGCTCGTTACAGCCCCTCGGGTCACGTTCAGCCCATCGAGCAAGCCATTCAGGGGGAAGCCCGCAACCGTCACATCAGAATTTAGCATGGCGGGGTTCGGTGAGAAGCTGGCGATAGGTTGCCCGGCAAGGGACGCACTGCGCAACAAGGCGAGATCGAAAGTGCCATCCGATGCAACCACGGTCATAGGCACTGCATCAATCGTGACTGACCGGCAATCCGCAATGACGTGCGCGTTGGTTAGGACGTCCCCAGCGGAAGAGACGACGAAACCCGTGCCTGAGCTGCTACCGCTATCTTGATCTGTTGGCGCCGTATCATCGGCGGCAGGTTGGGCAGGGACCGGAGAAGCTGCCGGTTTAGGTTTCGGCGCTGAACCCTCGTTGAGCATCGCCTGTGCTAACGCCCAGCCGCGCGACAGTTTGCCCTCTGGCAAATAGATCGGTGGCGCGCTGCCCGGACGGATGCTGCCACTTACAGCCGCAAAAACCCCCTTATCGACCTGAGCAGCGGAGAGCATGATCGTTGACCAGCCACCGCGGCGATAGTCTGACCGCGTGTAAAGGGTCAGGCCGTCGGCAGTTTGCGCGCTTGTTACCCATACATCGGCCCGTCTCAACAGGTAAGGTTCGGAACCCGGCCGAGCCCTATCAACAGTGAATTGGTGCAGTCTCGCGACTTGGGAGGCATCGCCTCGAGTCAGGGAGTAACCCAAGGAACTCTCTGTGTGGTTCCAGTTGCTGAAAATCTGCGAAACTTGACCGGGGCGAATTTGGCTCGTGGGAACCAGCAGGGATACATCAAGAGCGGGAAAATACTTCTCTTCCCAGCCTCCTGCCCGAAAGACGTCGGCATAGATGCCCGCGATAACGACAATGGCCCAGTTCGGCACGATCCCATTGAAGTTATTGACCGTGTTGGCCAGGTGCCGCTCAAGCGCTCTCTGGCTACCAGATCCCCAAGCGCCATCTATAATCCCGTTATATTCCCCACTGAACGCCAGTGCCGCTTGCAGGAAGCGCTTTTCGCTTGGGGTCAGGAGCCGCGCGTCAAATTCCTGCTGAAGCTCGCTGGCAGTGAAGGCTTGGGCGGGGCAGGTCATTGCCCCGAAGGCATATAGGCTTGCCGCAAGGAATCTCATGGACCAATGACCGTTTAGGCTGATCGCCACCCCCAAACCAAGGGAGTGGTCAGGGGATCGGCCTCAGGGTGTTCCGTTCCCCGAATGATAGCCAATATCCTTTCGACCGGTCCAGAGGCAGCGCGGAACTTTTGAAACCCTCAGATCGTGCGTGATTGGCAGGAAAGGCCGCGCTGTGGCTCAACCCACGCCATCTCCTTCAATCGGCTGCGAGCCTTCCCCTGGCCGTCGATAGACGTATCCCATTGGCTGTTGAACTTGTCGGGCATCAACATGGACAGAAACGGGACTCACCTTTGCATCGCTGGCGAGAAACTCGACCATGCGGGCGCGGATCGCTTCGCTCTTGCTGTTCATCATCAGATCAAGCGCCACTTCGAGAGCCCTGGCCTTGTAGAGCGCGCGCTTGGCGTCTGTGCCTTCAACAAAACGGTGCTGGGCCTCTGATAAGGTGCTCTGAACGTCCGGCCGCTTCATTGCCTTATGCCAGCCCTGCGTTGACATGCCGGCTGACTTGCAGGCGTCGGCTATGGTCGCGCCCTCTTCGACACGTAGCCTGATGGCTTCGCGCAGTTTGGATGAAATACGGGCGGAACGTTTCGGCGTGAGGGTGATGATCTTGGACATAAGGCAAAGATGCGCGCCCGAAGGTGACTATACGATGCACGGTCCAAGAGATCTATTGCGTTACCACTGCGTGCGCGGCGCCGCGAAAAGGCAGTCTAGCTAGATAAAAAAATGGAAAATCCGAAGTGCGGGCGGGGGTGGAGTATACCCAACGGCGCGCGCGATTTTTCCCCCGCCCCCCTCCCGGTCGAACCCCCTCCACCCCTCCCGATCAGGGGCGCTAGCCGGAGGCGATGGCAAGCCCCTCGCTGTCGCAAGGCTTGTCAGTGGCTTGCCAGTTCGAAGAGCGCTTGGTCAGGCCAGCGCGGCAACCTCGGCATGAGCGCGACGCACAAGAGTATCCTGCCCGATGAAGTCACACTTGTTGGCTTGATCGAAAGACATGGCAACCAAGGCCCAGACATCGGAGGCGGTGCGCGCCGGCATTATCTGCGTCAAGCGTTCAACTTCCGCCGCCTCGGCAAGATGCGCATGGATTTCGGCATCTTCTGTTGCCGCATTTGCTGAGGCCATAGCCGAGCGCCAGTGCGCAAAGGCCTGAGAGATGGATTCTACGTGGCTAAGATTCATTGGTTTCGTCCTTCTTGGTTCGTGTTTGTGGTCTGCTGCCAAAGATGCAGCAGGAGGACAAATGAACGCTACCGAACGTCTCTCGGTGGGAAAATCGGCGGGATGGCGTTCAGCCTTTGCCGAAATTCTTCAGTTTTACATGATGTTACTTGGATTATTTGGTGGCGAGGGGGGGACTCGAACCCCCGACCCTGCGATTATGAGTCGCATGCTCTAACCAACTGAGCTACCTAGCCACTTGGCGGGCTGATTATGGCGGGGGGGCGGGGGCGTCAAGGGGAAATCGCCGTTTGCCGGGTATTGGCGCGGGGCAGGGGGCTGGGTTACGGGCCGGTGGTCAGCGAAAGCGGTCGATAAGCTTATCCAGCGGGCTGCGGGTATCGGCGACAGGCTCGGGCTTCGGGGCGGACTTGGGGCGCGGCCGGGTGTCGGCCTGCGGTGCATCCTCGCGGCCCGTGCCAGAGCGGGGCGGCGCGGTACGCAAGGCCACGGCATTCATGAAGCGGGCGGTATCCCCTGCGGCAAGGTCGGTGGCACCGTCAGAGATGCCGCGCAACAGGTCATCCAGCCAGTCCTGATCGGCCTTGGCGAAATCATGCAGCACATAGGCCGCGACCGCATCCTTGTGGCCCGGATGGCCGATGCCAAGGCGGATGCGGTGATAGGCCTCGCCCAGATGCTGGTGGATCGAGCGCAGTCCATTGTGGCCGGCATGCCCCCCGCCGGTCTTGACGCGGGCCTTGCCGGGGGCAAGGTCAAGTTCGTCGTGAAAGACCGTTACATCGGCCAGCGGCAGCTTGTGAAAGGCCACGGCAGATTGCACCGACTGACCCGACAGGTTCATGAAGGTTTCGGGCTTCAGCAGAACCACCTTTTCCTCGCCCAGCCGCCCTTCGGCCACCAGACCCTGAAACGCCTTGCGCCAGGGGCCAAAGCCGTGGTCTGCCGCGATGCGGTCCAGCGCCATGAAACCGATATTGTGGCGGTTGCCCGCGTATTTCATGCCCGGATTGCCCAGGCCCACCCAAAGTTTCATGGCTACCCCCTGTGTCTGCCCTTCCTGCCGGGTTCGGCTGCAAAAAGCAAAGGGCGCGAAGGTTTCCCCTCGCGCCCCGATCAGCCTTGCGGCCGAAATCAGGCTTCGGCGGCTTCCGCAGAAACCAGACCCGACGGTGCCGCGATGTTCGCCACGGCGAAGTTGCGGGCGACGGTGGGCTTGGTGCCCGCAGGCAGAGCGATGTCTTCAATGTGGATCACATCGCCGATCTGCTTGCCGGTCAGGTCAACCGTGATGTGGTCGGGAATATCACCGGCCAGCACTTCCAGTTCGACTTCGTGGCGAACCACGGTCAGCGTGCCGCCGCGCTTGAGGCCGGGCGACGCTTCGTGATTCACGAAATCGACGTGGATGAACAGGTTGATGCGCGATTCGTCATGGATGCGCATGAAATCGACGTGGGTCGGCAGATCCTTGACCACATCGCGCTGCACGCCGCGGCAGATCACATGCACGTCGTCCTGACCTTCGATCTTCAGATTGAAGAGCGTTTGCAGGAACCGGCCAGCCTTGAGCCGCTTGAGCAGGTAGTAGTAGTTGATGTTCAGAGCGAGCGGCTCTTTGCCGTCGCCATAAACGATTCCGGGTACGTTGCCCTCACGACGAGCTTGACGAGCGGCCCCCTTGCCTGTCCCCGTCCGTACCGCAGCGGTGAAGTCTTGAGCTTCGCGAGCCATGGTATTCTCCTGATAAATAAGTCCGCCATCCTCCAAGGGTGCATGGCGCGACCGGGGGCCTATAGCGGCGAATCACCCGCGTGGAAAGCGGAAAAGTGCTGTGTGCGACGGCGCTGCCGGGCGCGATGTCGGCGGCGGGCTTGCCGCGGTTGGGGTGTCAGGCTAGGCGCTGAGGCATGATTTCCGCCCGTCTGATTACACTGGCCCGCGCACCTTTGGCCACCTTTGCCGCCATGGGCGTGCTGTGGGGCGGCTTTGCGGCCGAACTGCCAGACACCAAGGCCATGCTGGGTGTGGACGAATCCGCGCTTGGTCTGTTGCTGTTCATGACGCCGCTGGCGGCGGTGGCGGCGATGCTGGTGGCGCCCTGGCTGGGTGCGCGGTTGGGGCGGGTGGCGCTGCCAGTTGCAACGCTGGCGATGGCGGCGGCCTTTGTGCTGCCGGGGCAGGTGGGTGCGGTGGTCTGGCTGTTTCCGCTGGCGATGCTGGCCTGCGGCGCGACCACCGGTTTGACCGATGTGCTGATGAACGCGCGTGTCGCGGATCTGGAGGCGCAGACCCGGCTGCACATGATGAACCTGTGCCATGCCGCCTATTCCTTTGGCTATGCCGGGGGCGCGGTGGCCGTTGGGGCCATGCGCGATGCCGGTTGGCCACCCGCAGCGGTTCTGGCGGCGCTGAGTTTGGTTGCGGGTGCCATGGCGCTGACCACGCTCGAGGCCGATGGCCGGATTGGCGGCCTTGCCCGCCCCAAGGATCGCGCGGCGGGGCGGCTGGGGCTGTTGCCCTTGTTGGGCGGCGCGATGGTGCTGATTGCATTTCTGACCGAGAATGCGGCCGAAAACTGGTCGGCGCTGCATATCGAGCAGACGCTGGGCGGATCGCCCGCCCATGGTGCGATGGGACCGGCGGTCATGGCAATGACCATGGGGCTCGCGCGGCTGGTGGGGCAGGGCATGGTGGCGCGGGTCAACCCGGTGCGGTTGCTGACGGCGGGCGCGGCGGTATCGGCCACCGGCGCGCTGATCGCTGCGGGGGCGGTGAACCCGGCAATGGCCTATGCGGGATTTGTGGTCATGGGCATCGGGTCATCGGTGATTGCGCCGACGACCTTTTCGCTGGTTGCCAATCGTGCGGCACCGCAATCGCGCGCCCGTGCGGTGGCGCGGGCCACGCTGTATGGGTATTTCGGCTATTTCGTCGGGCCGCCGGTGTTCGGCTATATTGCCGGGCATCTGGGGCTGCGGACGGCCTTTGTTGTCGCGGCGGCGATGCTGGTCTTTGTGCCACTGCTGGCACGGCTGATCGGCAATGACCGGGTGTGAATCGCTTGACGACCGTTCGGAATCCCCCTAAAGGCCGATCAGCGAATATCGGGAGCGTACCGCTGGTGCGCCCCCTCTCTGTTTTGACACGAAGGATCACGACCATGTCGCGCGTCTGCGAACTGACGGGCAAGGGCCCGATGAGTGGCAACACGATCAGCCACGCCAACAACAAGACCCGCCGCCGGTTCCTTCCGAACCTGAACGAGGTCACGCTGATTTCCGACGTGCTGGGCAAGGCGTTCAAGCTGCGCGTCTCGGCCGCCGGTCTGCGCACGGTGGACCACCGTGGCGGGTTGGATGCGTTCCTGGCCAAGGCCAAGGATGACGAGCTGTCGGTTGCCGCCCAGCAGATCAAGAAAGACATCGCCAAGGCTCAGGCCGCCGCCTGATCTTTGCCGATCGCCAATAGGGGCCCTGCGTGCGCGTCACGCGGGGCCTTTTGGCTTTGGCGGGGTGACAAGCTGTCGCTTGGCCCCGGCGCGGCGCTGGGTTAAAAGGCGGGCATGATGCGGCATCATCCCATGATCGGCCTGTTTCTGGCGCTGTGTCTGGCGCTGACCTCGGTCAGCCTGGCAGTGGCGCGGGTGCAGGCGCCCATGGCGGGCTGGGTCGAGGTGTGCGGGACCACAGGGGCGATGGCTGTCGATGCCGATGGCCGCCCTGTCGGCCCGGTGCATCTGTGCCCCGATTGTATCGCGGCCTTTGCCGTGGCCGATCTGCACGGCGCGCAGCCGGATGCGGTGCCGCCGCAAGGCTGGGCGCATCTTGCGGTAGGGCACCTGCTGCCCTCGCAATGGGCGATGCCGCTGCTGACGGTCGAGGCGCGGGGGCCGCCGCCAAGGTTCTGAACAGCTTTCGTTTCAGATCAATCACAGGACAAGTAACATGACTTCGATCCGCACTTTTCTGGCCGCCGCTGCGGCTGCCCTTGCGCTGGCCCAACCCGCCCTTGCCCATGACACCCACCCCGAAGGCATCCATATCCATGATGCCTATGCCCGCGTGAATGGCGGTATGGGCAAGACCGGGGCGGTGTTCTTCATGATTCACAACAATACCGGGAAAGATCTTGTCATCACCGGCGTCGCCTCCGATGCGGCCAAGGTGGTGGAACTGCACACCCATGTCGAAAGCGCCGATGGCGTGATGCAGATGAACAAGATCGAAGGCGGCGTGCCGCTGCCGCAAGGCGAGATGCACGAATTTGCCCGTGGTGGCGATCATATCATGCTGATGGGGCTGACCAAGGATCTGAAAGATGGCGACAAGTTTGCCGTCACCCTGACCTTTGACGATGGTGAGACCGGCAGTTTCGAAGCAGTGGTCGATAACCAGCGCAAGGCGGGTGCTTCGATGGACATGGATGGCATGATGATGGATGGCATGGACCACAGCGCCATGGGCCACAGCTCTCCTTGAAGCGACGACAGCGCCCGGCCATGCCGGGCGCACCCCTCCTTAAGGTGCCCGATGATCCCGTTTCAGACCCTGCCCGACGCCCTGACGCCCGAAGATTGCGACCGGATCATCGCCGCCGTGCAGGCCAGTGCGATGAAGGATGCAGGTCTGGTGCGCGGCCAGACAGCGCATCATTTGCGCCGGGCAGAGATTGCCTGGCTGGATGACATTCCCGAAGGGGCCTGGGTGATGGACCGCATGGTTGGCCTGATCGCGCAGGCCAACCGCACCGCCTTCAACTTTGACCTGACCGATTTCGGCGAAAGCGCGCAGGTGGCCCGTTATGGGGCAGAGCGCGAGGGGCACTTTGGCTGGCATTCCGATATCGGGGCGGGCACCTGGGCGGCAAAGCGCAAGCTGACGGTGGTGGTGCAATTGTCGGATCCCGCCGATTACGACGGCGGCGCGCTGGAGCTGTGGCCCGACAGCAATGTTGCCACTGCACCGCGCCAGCGCGGGCTGGCCACGGTGTTCCCCAGTTTCGAGCTGCACCGGGTGACACCTGTCACCCGCGGCACCAGATGGTCGCTGACGCTGTGGGCGCATGGCCCGGCGTTTCGCTAACGGTCCAGCGCCCTCATCCAGTCCAGCGCCTGCGACGTGATCCGGTAATGGCCGGTGATGGGGAATGACATCAACAGGTCTTCCTCTTGTGCGCCGCCACCAATGTTATGAAGGATCAGGTGCTGGTCACCGTCGCTGTTCATCTGATCCGAGACGATACCGATATGCGGCAGGTTGCCCGGCAGCCGCCAGGTGACCAGATCGCCCGGCTGGTATTCGGCGGGATCGTCGCTGACCGGCAATTCGGCGCCCGCGCGTTCCAGCATCGCTTGCAGGTTTGGCACGCGGCGATGGTCGATATTGGCATCGGGGCCAGACAAAGCCCAGTTCTGCGGATAGGCGTCAAAGGCGCGGATCATGTCGGCATGGACGACGCGCTGAAGATCCAGCCCCCAGCCGGTGCGAAAGGCGCGGATCAGCACATCGGTGCAAACCCCCCGGTCGGGTGGAACATCGCCGCCGGGGTATGACAGGCCAACATAGGTCGGGTCATACCTGATGGTCACGCCAACCTGTGCGCGGGCGGCGGTGATCAGGGCGGGCATATCCTGTGCCGATGCCGGCGGCGTGGCCAGCAGCAGCGCGAAAAGGGCAACAAGAAGCAGACGCATCGGCCCAGATTGCCGCAAGGTTGCCATCCTTGCCAGAGGACTGCACAGGGGCAGGCATCTTCCCGCCAGCGTGTCCATGCGGTATCAGCAGGCATGGCCATTACCTTGACCCGCCTGACCGACCTTGCCGCCCATGGCTTCGATGACATCATCGACGTGCGCGCCCCCGCCGAATTTGCCGACGATCATCTGCCCGACGCCATCAGCCTGCCGGTGCTGGATGATGAGGAACGCGCACGGGTGGGCACGATCTACAAACAGGTCTCGCCTTTTACGGCGCGCAAGCTGGGGGCTGCGCTGGTGGCGCGCAACGCCGCCCGGCATCTGGAGGGGGTCTTGGCCGACAAGCCCGGCGGCTGGCGTCCGCTGGTCTATTGCTGGCGGGGCGGGCAGCGGTCGGGGTCATTCGCGTCGATCCTGTCACAGATCGGTTGGCGGGTGGAAACCATCGCAGGCGGCTACAAGGCATGGCGTGGGCTGGTGGTCGAGGCGCTGGGGCAGGTGCCGGATCGGGTGCAGGGCCGGGTGATCGTGCTGGATGGCAACACCGGCAGCGCCAAGACCGAACTGCTGGCTTTGATGGCGGCGCAAGGTGTGCAGGTCATTGATCTGGAGGGGCTGGCCAACCATCGCGGATCGCTGTTCGGCGCGATGGGTCCGCAACCCGGCCAGCGCGGGTTCGAGGGGCGGCTGGCCATGGCGCTGGCCAGCCTGGACCCGGCCCGCCCCGTGGTGATCGAGGCGGAAAGCGCCAAGGTTGGCGAGCGCAGCCTGCCTGCGGGCTTGTGGCGCGCCATGTGCGCCGCGCCGCGCATCGTGCTGACGGTGCCGGTGGCGGCGCGCGCCGCCTATCTGGTGCGGGCCTATGACGATCTGTCCGCCGATGTGGCGCGGCTGACGGCCATTATCGAACGGCTGCGCCCGCTGCATGCCGCCGGTGTCATCGCCCGGTGGCAGGCGCTTGCCGGGGCCGGAGAGTTTGGCGATCTGGCGCAAGAGCTGATGATTCAGCATTATGACCCGCGCTATGCCAAACACCGCAGCCGCATGGCGGTGCCGGTGACAGAGGTTGAGGCCACCAGCCTTGACCCCGCCGATCTGCGGGCGCTGGCGGCGCGGTTGGTCAGGGTTATTCAATCGTTTGATTGAATAACCTCAATCCGGGGCGGTCCGGCCACGACCTGCCCGATCCGCACTGCGTCATACCCCGCCGCGCGAAGCCGTTCCAAAATTTCCTCTGCCTGCTCGGCAGGAACGGCGGCCAGCAGGCCGCCCCCGGTTTGGGGATCATGCAGCAACGCGCGCAGGGGGCCTTCGGGCAGCATCAGCCGCCCCACCGTCAGCGCGCGGTTGGCGGGCGCGAGGCTGGAGCTTTCGCCAGCGGCAGCAAGCTTCATTGCGCCGGGCAACAGGGGGATGGTCGCAGCCTGCACCTGCGCGCCGCAACCAGAGGCATCCAGCATTTCCAGTAGATGCCCGGCAAGGCCAAAGCCGGTGACATCGGTCATCGCACGGGCAACCGGGGCCAGCACGGCGGCGGCGGGGCCAGAGGATTGCGTCATCGAGGTCAGGGCAGCAGCGACCGCCTCTCCCAATATCAGGCCGGGCAGGTGGACCACCGCCATTTCGGCGGCCATGATGGTGCCGGTGCCAATAGCTTTGGTCAGGATCAGAGCATCGCCCGGTTGTGCGCCCCCTTTTGTCAGCGCGCGGCGGGCAAGGCCGGTGACGGTAAAACCAATCGTCAGCTCACCCCCGACCGAACTGTGGCCGCCGACAACATCGGCCCCGGCCTCGGCAAAGGTGGCGGCGGCTTCGGCCATCACCTCGGCCAGCGTTTCGGCGGATTTGGTATCGGACATGCGGGGCAGGATAACTTGCGTCAGCGCCGCCTGCGGGGCGGCCCCCATCGCCCAGATATCCCCAAGCGCATGCAGGGCGGCGATCCGCGCCATCAGGCGCGGGTCATGGGTAAATCTGCGCAGGTGGTCGGTGGTGATGACCTGCACCCCCCCTTGGGCGCGCAGGATCGCGGCATCATCGCCCCGACCTGACAGCACATCGGCGCGGGCGGGCTGCGGCAGCGCCGCCAGTGCCCCGGCCAGCGCAGGCCCGCCCAGCTTTGCCCCGCAGCCACCACACAAAGGTTTCGGCCCGATCACCTCGGCCAGTCCGGGCACTGCATTGGCGGGCAAAGCGGGGGCCGGCATGGCGGGAAAATCACCGAACATGGCCATGAACTTGCGGTCGATCCGGTCTTTCAGCCGCCACAGCCACGGCCCGCCCGCGCGCAGGCCGAACTTGTCGGCCACCGCCGCCTTGTCGCCGGTTGACACCAGCTTGAGGTAGTCGCGCTGTGGATGGTAGGTGCGCAGCGGCGCCCCGGTCAGCGCGGCGCGCAGGTTGTGAAACAGCACCGGCGCCTGCCGGACGGCAAAGACCCCGGCCTTGGGGCGCGGGGCGTGCGTCATGTGGGCGCAATCGCCCGACGCAAAGACCTGCGGGTCAGAGGTTTGCAGCGTGGGGCCAACGGTCACAAAGCCGCGTTCCAGCGCCAGCCCGGTTTCGCCCAGCCAGCCCTGCGGGCGGCTGCCCGCAACCGTCAGCACGAAATCGGCCCCCAGCGTCTGGCCATTGGTCAGCGCAACCTCGGTTGCCGTGGCGCCAACCGGCGTTTCGCCGGTGACAATGGCAACGCCCGCCTTGGCCAGATGGTCCAGCAGGCTGCGTCGTGCGCCTGCGCCGATATGTGGCAGGATTTCCGCCGCCCTTTCCACCAGCGTGATCTTGGGTTGCGCCCCGCCCGCCCGCAGCCGGTAGGCCGAGGCGAGTGCCAGTTCCACCCCACCCACCCCGCCGCCGACCACGACCACACGGGGATAGGCAAGGCGGCGGGCCACAAACGCCTCCCACGCAAGGGCATAATCGCCCAAGGGTTTGGCGGCGGTGGCATGGCGGGCAAAACCGGGCAGGTCGGGCAGATCTGACCCGATGCCGATATCAAGTGAGGCAACATCATAGGGCAGCGGCGGTCGGTCGTGCAGCACGATCTGTCGGGCGGCGGTGTCGATCCCCGCAGCACGATCCAATATCAGGCGCGCGCCTGCGAACCGTGCAAGACGCACCAGATCAATCATGATCTCGTCCCGCCGGTAATGCCCCCCGATCAGGCCGGGCAACATGCCGGTATAGGGGGCGACCGGGCCTGGGTTGATCAGCGTCAGCCGCGCGCCGGGCAGCGGGGCCATCGCCCACATCCGCGCCACAAGCGCGTGGGCATGACCGCCCCCCACCAGCACCACATCGCGCATCACCGGATAGTCAGCCTGCATGGCCTGCCCCCTTTTCAGGGTTACCCTAGCGGGCGGGCGAGGCAAGGAACAGGTGCCCCGCCTGCTTGACGGCGGAAGCTTGCGGCCCGAAAGTCGGCCCATGGCGCCGCGCCCCCGCATACAGATCTCGCAGACTCTGCGGCTGGAGTTGAACACCAGCCTGCAAGTATCGATTGGCCTGTTGCGCACCGATGCAGCAGGGCTAAGTCGGTATCTGGAGGAGCAAGCGGCCACCAACCCGCATCTGCGGTTGACCCCGCCCGCCCCTGCGCCAGGCGACTGGTTGCCCCGGTGGAGCGGCGTTTTCGCCTCGGCAGGTGGTGGGGCGGATACCGAGTTCCTGCCCTCGGCCGGGCCAAGCCTTGCCGCCCATGTCGTGGCCGCCATCGAGGCGATGCGCCTGCCGCCCCGCGCCCGCCGCGTGGCGGAGGCGCTGGCCGATGCGCTGGAGCCGTCGGGCTGGCTGGGCCGGCCGTTGACGGTGATGGCCGATGAGGCGGCGGTGACGCTGGCCGAGGTGGAGGCGGTGTTGAAACAGTTGCAACAGATTGAGCCGCGCGGGTTGTTTGCCCGCGATCTGGCCGAATGTCTGGCCTTGCAGGCGCAGGAAATGGATGCGCTGGATGGTGCGATGCAGGTGGTGCTGGCCAATCTGCCGCTTCTGGCATCGGGCCAGACGGCGCGGCTGGCGCGGTTGGCGGGCTGTGACGAGGCCGGGGTTCTGGCGCGGTTCCGCCTGATCCGGGGGATGAACCCCAAGCCGGGGGCCAGCTTTGCCGGGCCGGGTGCAGCCGCCCCGCCACCCCGAGAGCCGGACCTTTTGGCGCGGGCGCGGCCCGAGGGGGGGTGGGAGATATCGCTGAACCGCTCGGCCCTGCCCACGCTGGAGGTGCGGCGGGCCGAGGCGGGGGATGCTGCACAACTGGCCGCCGCAAGGGCGCTGCAACAGGCTGTGAAGGCGCGCAATGCCACTCTGTTGCGCGTCGGCCGCGAGATTGCCGCCCGGCAGGAGGCGGCGCTGAACGACGGGGCTGCCGCGCTGGAGCCGATGACCATGGCCGATCTGGCCGAGGCGCTGGGCCTGCATAAAAGCACGATCAGCCGGGTGGTGGCGGGCACCTGCCTTGATACGCCGCGCGGGGCGTGGTGGCTGCGCCGAATGTTTTCTTCGGCCCGGCAGGGAAGTGGGGGGGCGACCTCTGCCGCGGCGCTGCGCCACCGGCTGCTGGGTCTGGTGGCGGGCGAAGACCCGCAGCGCCCGCTTTCGGATGCCGCCCTTGCGCGGGCTTTGCTTGCCGACACGGGGGTGGACCTGCCACGCCGAACCGCCGCGCAATATCGCGCCGATGCGGGCATTCCCCCCGCCCATCGCCGCCGTCGCCGCTAGGGTTTGGGGGGCCTGCCCCGCCCAAGCTGGCGAAGGCCATCGCCTTCGCCACACGGTGCAGTGGCAATCTGCACCGCCCGCCCCCCATCCCCCGGAGGGCGCTTCCCGCGCGCCCGGATCAGGCGCTGGCCTCTGGTAGTTCCGGCGGAACCGTCTCTGGCGGAAAGGTCGCGCACGGGCGGGGAAACGCCATGCGTTTCCTGATCTGCCCGCACCGAACCCTTGCCCCTGCGTCAATCCACCCCAAGACGGTCGCGAACGGGCAGGTTGCGGTCGCCGGGGGGCTGACCTTCGGGGCTGGGCGGGCTATGTCATCCCAGCGAACAGGACGGAGCGTCAGATGGCCTATTTCCTTGGGGTGGATACCGGCGGAACCTATACCGATGCGGTGATCGTGGACGAGGGCGCGCAGGCGGTTCTGGGCAAGGCCAAGTCGCTGACCACGCGGGCCGATCTGGCCCTTGGCATCGGGCGGGCGGCGGATGCGGCACTGGCCGCTGCCGGGGTGCGGGCCGACCAGATCGCGCTGGTCTCGCTGTCTACCACGCTTGCCACCAATGCGCTGGTGGAAGGGCAGGGGGGCCGCGTCGCGCTGGTCTTCATCGGGTTCGATGCGGGCGATATGGAGCGCGGCGGTCTGACCGAAGCGCTGAAGGGCGACCCGGTTATCTTGCTGGACGGCGGTCACAACCACGCGGGGGGCGAGGCTGCGCCGCTGGATCTGTCAGGGCTGGAGGCGCAACTGGTCGAACTGGCCGATCAGGTGATGGGCTTCGCCGTCGCCGCGCGGTTTGCCACGCGGAACCCGGCGCATGAGATTGCCGCGCGCGATCTGATCCGGCGGGTCACAGGGCGGCCTGTGACTTGTTCGCATGAGCTGTCGGCGCAATTGAACGGGCCGAAGCGGGCGCTGACGGCAGTGCTGAACGCGCGGCTGATCGGCATGATCGACCGTCTGGTCGCGGCCTGCGAGCGGCATCTGGAAACGGCGGGCATCAAGGCACCCCTGATGGTGGTGCGCGGCGATGGCGCGCTGATTTCGGCGGCTATGGTGCGCGAGCGTCCCATCGAAACCATCCTCTCTGGCCCCGCTGCCAGCATCGTCGGCGCGCGCTGGCTGACCGGGGCCAAGGATGCGCTGGTGTCGGACATCGGCGGCACCACAACCGACATCGCCCTGCTGAAAGATGGCCTGCCAGAGATTGACCCCGCAGGCGCGCAAGTGGGCGGGTTCCGCACCATGGTCGAGGCGGTGGCGATGCGCACCTGGGGCCTTGGCGGTGACAGCGAGGTGCATCTGTTGACGGCTGGCCTGACCGGGGGCCTGCGGCTTGGCCCGCGCCGGTTGATGCCGGTATCGCTGCTGGCGGTGGATGCGGGGCCGATGGTTCATGCCGCGTTGGACCGCTGGCTTTCGACCGAAACGGCGGGCGAGTTTGACGGGCGTTTCGTGGTGCCGATGGGCGGGCAGGCCGGGGGGCTGACCACGCGAGAAGCGGCGGTTCTGGCCCGCATCACCGAGCCGATGCCGATGGCCAGCGCCCTGACCAGCCGGATCGAGGTGGCGGCGCTGGAGCGTCTGGTGGCGCGGGGGTTGGTGATGATTTCGGGCGTGACGCCTTCGGACGCGAGCCATGTGCTGGGGCGGCTGGACGCATGGGATGGCGAGGCAGCCACAAAGGCGCTGACCCTGATCGCTCGGCGGCGGACGGGGGCGGGTGAGCGGTTTGCAGCGGATGGTGCAACCCTTGCGCAAAGCATTATCGACCAGTTGACCGACCAGACCGCCGATTGCCTGCTGGAAGCCGCCTTTGCCGAAGACCCGGCCTTTGCCGGGCAGGATGCGGGCGCGCTGGCGCGTCATGTGCTGCTGGCGAAGGGGCTGGTGAACCATCGCGGCGTCATCGCCCTGTCGGCGCGGCTGAACGTGCCGGTGATCGGGCTGGGGGCCTCGGCACCTTCCTACTATGGCGCGGTGGGCGAAAAGTTGGGCTGCGAGACGATCCTGCCTGAACACGCCGGTGTGGCCAATGCCATCGGTGCCGTGGTGGGGCAGGTCAGCCAGCGGGTGTCGGGGCTGGTCTCCTCTCCCGCCGCGGGGCGGTTCGTGGCGCATCTGGCGGATGGGTTGCAAAGTTTCACCACGGCAGAGGCCGCACTGGCCGCGATGGAGGCGGGCCTGCGGACCGAGGCCGAGGCGCGGGCACGGCAGGCGGGGGCCGAGGATCTGCACGTCATCGCCAGCCGTGAGTTGCGCGAGGCCGAGGTGGAGGGCGCGAAGATGTTCATCGAGGGTATGGTGACGGTGGTGGCCTCGGGTCGGCCACGGGTGGCGCACTGACGCCCCTCACCCCGGCCCTCTCCCCCGAGGGGAGAGGGAGAGTGCCCCATGGCCATGGCGCGCGCTTTGCCCATGCAGCGCCCCCTCTCCCCTCGGGGGAGAGGGTAGGGTGAGGGGGTCACCTCTCCGTCAGCTTCAACTCGATCCGCCGGTTCTGTGCCCGCGCGTCGGGGCTGTCGCCTTCCGCAACGGGCCGGTATTCACCAAACCCGGTTGCCGCCAGCCGCTCGGGCGGAAAGCCCAGCACTTCGGACATATAACGCACCACGGCCAGCGACCGGGCCTGCGAAAGCTGCCAGTTGTCCTTGAATTCGCCCGTGCCGGACAGGGGCACATTGTCGGTATGGCCATCAACCCGGATGATCCAGTCGATGCCGGGCGGAATTTCCGGCAGCACCTCATTCAGCGTCGCCACCACCTGCGCGATCTGGGCCTGCCCTTCAGGGGCAAGGTCGGCCGAGCCCGGCTGGAACAGCACTTCGGAGGAAAACACGAACCGGTCGCCCACAACCCGCACACCGGAGCGGCCGGCCATGATCTGGCTGATCTGGCCGAAGAATTCGCTGCGGTATTTGGCGAGGTTTTCGTTCTCGTTTTCCAGCCGCTTGCGTTCCGCCTCTTCCAGCTCCGCCCGCTTCTTTTGTTCCGAAGCCACCTGCGCCAGCGCGGAATTAAGCTGGCTGCCCAACGCATCCAATTGCACCTTGGCTTCGGCATCCTTGACGGCAGAGGCATCCAGCACTGCCTGCAAACTGCCCAACTGGCTGCGCAGGGCGGCGATCTGCTGGTTCAGCAGTTCCATCTTCTGCGCGGCCTCGACGGTCTTTTTCTGTTCTGCCGTTAGCGCGGCCTGCGCCACAGCCAGCCGGGCGGCGCGGTCATCACCCGTGGTTGCGGCCTTGGCGGCATCGGTGCGGGCGGCGGCGAGCAGGGTCAGCGTTTCCTCGGCCCGCTTGCGCTGTTCCTCCAGCGCGAGGGTCATCGAGGTCAGTTCGGTCTCGCTGCCCTTCAGCTTTTCCCGCAGCGCCTGCATGGCGGCGGCATCGACCAGACGGGCAGCTTCGGCATCGGAAATCTTGGTCTGCGCTGCCGTCAGCGCCGTCGCATCGGCCTGCCCCTTGGCGCGCAGATCGGCGACCAAAGCCTCCAGCGCCTCGCGCCTTGCGGCGGCAAGGCGGGCCTCTTCCGCCGATTTGTCGATCTCGGCGCGGGCCTTGGCGACGGCGAGGTCCAGCGCCTCTTTTTCCGAAAGCAGCTTGGTCTGCGCGGTTTGCAGATCGGTCACCTGCCCACGTGCGCTGTCGCGTTCGGACAGCAGGCTGGCCACCTGCGCCTCAAAACTCGTGATCCGGCCTTGCGCCGTGGCAAGGTCACCCTGCGCTGCCTGCAACTGCCCGGTCAGCGTGGCGATCAGGGCGGATTGCTTGTCGCCCTCGGCCTGCGCGGCGCTCAGCGAGGCCGACAGGTTCCCCACCTGCGCCTGCAAATCGGTGGCCTTTTGTTTTTCCAGGCCCAAGGCATCGGCCAGTTGCGCGACGGTCTGGTTCAGGTCGTCCAATTCCGTGGTCTGGGTGGTGATCGTGTCGCGCAACACGGCCTGCATCACGGTAAAGATGGTCAGGATGAACATCATCACCATGAGGAGCGTCGTCACCGCATCGACGAACCCCGGCCAGATATGAGAGGAATCGCGCCGGCGCGACAGGCCCATGCTTCAAGCCCGCCCACGCGCCAGTTGCCGCACGGCGGCGGTTAGCGCCGACAGGTCGGAACGCAGGTCGGTGACGGATTCCTGCCGCCCCGCCGCCAGTTCCTCCAGTATCCGCAGCAATTGCACGTCGATTGACCGCAGGCGCATCCGGCTTTCGGCATCGACTTGCGATTTGCTGTCCTCGCCAGTCAGGGCGGCGATCAGACGGTCTTGCCCCTCGGCCATGCGTATCAAGGTGGCGGCCTTTCCCTGTTCGGCCACGGCTACGCGGGCCAGTTTGGCGATGGCCGCCGTCAACTGATCCAGCTTTTCATCCGTCGCTTGCCGGTTCGCCTCGCCCTGCGCGATCAGGGTCTGCAACACCTCGACCTGACCTGTCACATGGTCCAGCATCGCCGAAACGGCGGCAGTCTCGCCATCGCTTTCCGGCCCGGCAAAGCCGAGGCGGGTGATCGAGGACAGCCATTCCTCCAGCTCTCGGTAAAACCGGTTCTGGCCGTGGCCCGCGAACAGCTCCAGCAGCCCCAGCACCAGCGATCCGGCCAGACCCATCAGGGATGAGGAAAACGCCGTGCCCATGCCGCCCAACTGGTTTTCAAGGCCACCCATCAGTTTCTGGAACACCTGAAGGCCGCTTTCCCCCTCTTTCGGGGCAAGGCCGCGAATGGTTTCCACCACCGCAGGAACCGTGGTGGCAAGGCCGTAGAAGGTGCCAAGAAGGCCAAGGAAAATCAGCAGGTTGATCAGATAGCGGGTAATATCCCGCGCCTCGTCTATCCGCGTTGCCACCGATTCCAGAATAGAGCGGGACGAGGAGGACGAAATCTGCATCTTCGCCCCGCGCGACCGCAGCAGCGCGGCAAGGGGGGCCAGAAGACGGGGCGCTGCCGCCTCTTCCGCGCCGGTATCGTGGCGGACAAAGCGTTCGATCCAACTGACCGATTGGGCAAGGGTGAACACCTGCCAGAAACAGGTCAGCACCCCAAGAAAGAACACAGCGGCGATAAAGCCGATCAGATAGGGGTTGGAATCCACAATCCCGATCAGCGTGCCATGAATGGCCCAGACCCCCGCCCCGATCAGGGCGCAGGCCACCAGCATGAACACGATCTGACGGATCGGCTGGCTGAAATAAGAGGGGGTCGCGCGGTCTGGTTTTTCCATCGGTTGGTCCGAAGGTGCTGCTCGGGCGCAAGCATAGCAGGCGGCGGGCGGCTGCCAAGCAAAACCCGTGCGACACCTGGTCTAAAGTGCGTGAACGCGCGCCACCAGCCACTCCAGATCGGGGTCGCCGATGCCCAGCTGCGCTAGATGCTGTGTGGTCGCGGTCAGATAGTCGCGGTTCGGGCCGCGCCCGCCCACGGCATGGGCGATGATCTGGGCCTGCTCTTCCAGCCGCAAGTGGCAATATTGCACATGGTGGGGGTCGATCACATAGACCAGCGCGCTGACTTGCGCGCCATCCACCAGATCAACCGGCAATTCGCGCTCCAGATAGGCGGAGGAAATCAGCTCTCGTTCCCGCAGATCGGCCAGCGTTTGCGCCTCAGCCCCCGGGGCGACGCGAAAGGCCACGCCGTCGCAATGCGCGCCGGGCAGGGCATCCAGCGCCAGCACAAGGCCGGGCTTTTCCTCGGTGCCGCGATGATGGATCGAGCGCATGCAAAAGCTGCGGTGCCAGTCGTGCAGTCGCGCCACGCGAAACTCGGCCACCGGAAAGCCCGGATGCCAGATCAGCGAGCCATAGCCGAACACCCACATGTCATGCGCCATAACTGGCCCTCCTGTTGCCAGCGGTGTAATCAGGCGGGGAAGCGAAAGGAAGCCCCGGACATGCGTGCCCTGACCTGGATTGTGGTTGTTGTTGCGGCGCTGTGGGGGGGATTCTGGTTCGTGGCCAGCACCGCTGTGCAGCGCGGGGTCGAAGGGTGGTTCACCGACCAGACCGCCAGTGGCATGGTGGCTGAAAAGGCCGGGCTTCGGGTGGCGGGCTTTCCCAACCGGATTGACCTGACGGTGACGGGCCTGCACCTGGCCAACCCTGTGACGGGGGCAGGATGGCGCGCGCCCGAGGTGCAGGTTTTCTCGATGTCGTGGAAGCCCTGGCACCTGATTGCGGCGCTGCCGGGCGGGCAGGTGCTGGATCTGCCGGGCCAGTCAGTCACGCTGGACGGCACGGACATGATGGGGTCGCTGGAACTGCATCCTGGCACGGCGCTGGGGCTGAACCGCATCCGGGCGGATGGACAGGGGGTCAAGCTGACATCGACCGCAGGCTGGACGCTGGCGGCGGCCAAGGTGGTTGCCGCGACCGAGGAAGACCCCAGCATGGCCAACACGCATCGTCTTGGCCTGACGGTCGAAGAGGTATCGCCCGATCCGGCCTTTGTGCGGGCGCTGGCCGATCCGGGCTTGCCCGCCGTCATTCCGCGCCTGCATCTGGATGCCTATGCCACGCTGACCGCCCCGATTGACCGTTTCGCGGGGCAGACCCATCCACGCCTGTCGGGGCTGGACCTGAAGGACCTGAGCCTTGACTGGGGCCCGCTGACGGTGAAGGCGGTGGGCAAGCTGGTGCCCGATGCGACAGGTCTGGCCGAGGGCGAAATTGCTTTGACCATCACCGACTGGCGCCGCGCGATGAAGGTGATCGTGGCGATGGGCGCGCTGACACAGGATCAGGCGGATGTGCTGTCTAACGGGCTGGAAACGCTGGCCAAGGCCGGGCCGGACCCCGATGTCTTGAACCTGCCATTGCGGGCAGCGAACGGGCGGCTGTCGCTGGGGCCGTTCCCGTTGGGGCCTGCGCCGCAGTTGGATTAGCGACAGTAGGCACCATAGCTGTAATGCGCCGTGTCGAAATGCAGATGATTTTCGTGGAACCCGTCCGATCCGGGGCCAAGCGTGGTGCCAAAGATGCCGCAGGCGGCTTTGTGGGCGCGGCGGATCTGGGCGTTGTAATCGTTCAGCACGGTCCAGCTTGACCCGTCGCTGAAGGTGAAGCCGGCGATGTCTATGGCGTTGCCCCGGCCATGTTCGCTGATCTTGTTGCCCTTCACATTGTTGCGGGGGCGACAGATGTAGCTGGCCGCGATCTGCAATTCGACCACCTTGCGCCCGCGCATGGCGGGGCGCAGACCACCCTCGATCCAGCGGTGGAGCGCGACGGCGGTCTGGCAGTTGATGGTGGCAGGTTGCGACAGGCGGATGCCTGCGACAGCTGTTACACGGATCGGTTCCTCGACCCCGCAGCCCTGCACCTTGGACGAGATGGGCGCCAGCTTTTCACCGATGATGTCTGGGTCACCACAGATCGCGCCGCCTTGCGCCTTTTTGCGCTTGCGCTTGCTGCTGCGGGACTCGGGCATGGGGTCCGGCATCGGTGCGGCGGCCAGCTCCACCTCGGGCGCAGGCAGTTGGCCAAGGTTTTCGGGGCGTGGCCGGGGCCGCATCGAGCTTTGCATCGTGGCTAATGGCAGCAAGGCTTCGGGTTGCGGTGCGGACTGGGCCAGTGCGGCAGGTTGGGCCAGTGCGGCAGGCCGGGGTCTGGGGCGCAATCCGGCGCGCAAAGTGGCCAGCGGCACCAAGGGTTCGGGTTGCGGTGGTGTTGCCATCACCTCAGCCACCTCAGCCACCGTTGCCGTCGCAGGGCGTGGCTTGGGCATAAGCGAGGTCGCGGGGGCGTCGGCCCGGACCGGCAGGGCCGCCAGCGCGGCCAATAGACAAAGAGTGCGGGCGGCCCCGGCCCGCATCATTCGCCCGGTTTGGCCGGGGGCGCCACGCGGCCGAAATCGGGGGCAGCGGTGTCTTGCCCGGCTTCGATGATGCCACGGCGAATGGCGCGGGTGCGGGTGAAATAATCGAACAACTGCTGCCCGTCGCCCATGCGGATAGCGCGCTGGAGGACAAAAAGCTCCTCGGTAAAGCGGCCGAGAATATCCAGCACGGCATCCTTGTTGGTCAGGAACACGTCGCGCCACATCGTCGGATCACTGGCAGCAATGCGGGTGAAATCACGAAAGCCAGAGGCGGAATACTGGATGACTTCGGAGTTTGATACCCGGCGCAGGTGATCGGCCACGCCCACCATGGTATAGGCGATCAGATGCGGGGTGTGCGAAACGACGGCCAGCACAAGGTCGTGGTGGGCGGGGTCCATCTCATCCACTTTGGCGCCCATGCCCTCCCAAAGGGCACGCAGGTGCGCCGTAGCCTCTGGCGAGGACTGCTCAATCGGTGTCAGCAAGCACCAGCGGTTGACAAACAGGCTGGCAAAGCCCGACCGGGGGCCGGAATGTTCGGTTCCGGCAAGGGGATGGCCGGGCACGAAGGCCACGCCTTCGGGCAAATGCGGAGCCACCGCCTCGATCACGGCCTGCTTGACGGAGCCGACATCTGTCACCGTGCAGCCGGCGGCCAAATGCGGGCCAATCTCGGCGGCAATGGCATCCATCGCTCCCACCGGCACGGCCAGTACCACCAGATCAGCGCCCTGCACCGCCGCTGCCGCAGTATCGAAAACCCGGTCGCACAGGCCGATTTCCAGCGCCGTCGCGCGGGTTTCGGGCGATTTCGCATGGCCGACAATCTCGCCCGCCAGCCCGTTTTCGCGCATGGCATGGGCCATGGACGAGGCGATAAGCCCCAGCCCGATCAGGGCGACGCGCTGGTAGATCACCGTCATTTCATGCCCTTGAACTGTCCGATGGCATGGGCCACGCGCCGGCACGACGCCTCATCCCCCACGGTGATGCGCAGGCAGTTGGGCAGCTTGTAGCTGGCCACTCGGCGCACGATCAGGCCCTGTTGTTGCAGATAGGCATCGCAAGCCTCAGCCTCTTCCACGCTGGCAAAGCGGGCGAGGATGAAGTTGGCCATGGAGGTATCAGACGGAACGCCCAAAGCCGCCAGCGCCTCGGCCAGCCATACGCGCATGCGGGCATTGTCGGCCCGGCATTTGTTGACGTAATCTTGGTCGCGCACGGCGGCCTCGGCGGTATCAAGCTGGGTGTTCGACAGGTTAAACGGCCCGCGAATGCGGTTCAGCACATCGATGATCGCCTTTGGCCCATAGGCCCAGCCGATGCGCAAACCCCCCAGACCATAGATTTTGGAAAAGGTGCGCGTCATCACCACGTTCTCGCGCGCCGATACCACCGAGGCCCCGCCGTCGAACCCTTCGACATATTCGGCATAAGCCCCGTCCAGAACCAGAATCGCCTGCGGCGGCAGGCTGTCGGCCAGCCGTTCCACCTCGGCCGTCGAAATCATCGTGCCGGTCGGGTTATTTGGGTTGGCCAGAAACACCAGACGCGTGCGGCGGTTGCAGGCCTTGAGAATGGCATCCACATCCGTCGTGCGATCGCGCTCTGGCACCTCGACCGGGGTGGCACCCACCGCCATGGCGCTGATGCGGTACATCAGGAACCCGTGTTCGGTGAAGACCACCTCTTCCTTCGGCCCGGCATAGGCCTGGCACAGAAAGGTGATGATCTCATCCGAACCGACACCGCAGATGATGCGGGCAGGCTCCAGCCCATGCACCTCTCCGATCGCCTCGCGCAGCGGGGTGTGGTCGGTCGAGGGGTAACGGTGCAGCGCATGAACCGAGCGCGCGAAAGCGTCCTTGGCCTTGTCGGACGGGCCGAAGGGGTTTTCGTTTGACGACAGCTTCACGGCATTGGCCACGCCTGCGACGGCGGCCTTGCCGCCCTCATACAAGGCAATGTCCATGATACCCGGCTGCGGGCGGATCAGGTCGCTCATCGGAATCCTCTGGGGTTCGTGGCGCGGGTTTTAGCCGGGGGGGGGCGTCAATGCCAGCAGCAATTCTGTCACGCCATGCGGGACTTTATTTTGATCAAATTATTCGCCATAAGGAATCGAACCACAGCGGAGGCCCCCATGACTGCCCCCAAGACTGCCCCGATGACTGCTGAAGTGATAGCCGGAATTCCCGTTGCACGGCTTGAGTCTTTCGCCAAGCGTGAAGCGAAACGCTATGCCAAGGCGCGGCCAAAGGCGAAACACGCGTTGGAGGCCGGGGCAAACGTGTTTCTGGATGGTGTGCCGCTGCACTGGATGAAAGACTGGCCGATGCCGCATTTGCCGTTGGTTGCCAAGGCTCATGGTGCAGTGATCGAGGATATTGACGGCCACAGAATCGATGATTTCTGCCTTGGCGATACCGGCAGCATGTTTGGCCATTCGCCTGCCCCCGTGGCCAAGGCGATCCGCCATCAGGCCCGCCGCGGCCTGACCTATATGCTGCCCACCGAAGATGCGTTGGAGGCCGGGCGGCTCTTGTCCGAGACCTTCGGTCCGATGCGCTGGCAGATCGCCACCACCGCCACCGATGCCAACCGCTTTGCCATTCGCGTGGCGCGGGCGGTGACGGGGCGGCCCAAGATCCTTGTGTTCAACGGTTGCTATCATGGCACGGTTGATGACGCGATGGTGGAACTTGACGGGGGTAAAACCCGCAATCGACAGGGCCTGATGGGGCAGGTGGCGGATCTGACCCTTGGCGCGGTCTGTGTGGAGTTCAATGATCTGGCTGCGGTCGAGGCCGCACTGTCCAAGGGCGATGTCGCCGCCATCCTGACCGAGCCGGTGATGACCAATTCCTGCATGGTGCTGCCCGATGCCGGGTTCCACGACGGGTTGCGCACCCTGTCACGCCGCCATGGCGCGCTGCTGATCATGGATGAGACGCATACGATTTCCAGCGGTCTGGGCGGCTATACCCGCGTGCATTCGCTGACCCCTGATATGTTCGTGGTCGGCAAATGCGTGGCGGGCGGCATGCCCACCGCCGTCTGGGGCATGACCGAGGAACTGGCTGCCCGCTACTCCGAGGCGAATGCTAATCGCGCGCCCGGCCATTCCGGCATGGGCACCACCTTGTCGGCGAACCCGATGCAATTCGCCTGTCTGAAGGCCAACCTGTCGCAGGTGATGACCGCCCCGGCCTATGCCCATATGGAGAAACTGGCCGAGCGCCTGTCGCATGGCCTGCGCAAGGTGATCGGCCGGGTCAAGGCACCGTGGCATGTGGTGCGCGTTGGCGCGCGGGTGGAGTTCATCTGTGCGCCCGGCCCGCTGAGGAATGGCGCCGAGGCGGGCCTTGCCCACCAGCCGCAGGTTGAGGCCGCGCTGCATACTGCGCTGTTGAACCAAGGCTGTCTGATCGCACCCTTCCACAACATGATGCTGATCAGCCCCAAGACCAAAAAGGCGCAAGTGGACCGCCTGATCGCCGCCTTCGATACCGCCATCACCGAACTTTTCGCCTGAGAAAACCATGACACAAGCTAACAGCCCCTCCGGCTCCACCGTCGCCGAAGCCGAAGCCTTCCTCGCCGCCCATCCCGAGATCGAAGCCTTCGACATCATCCTGCACGATTCGAACGGCATCGGGCGCGGCAAGATCATCCGCCGCCATGAACTGCTGTCGATTTACAAGGGCGGGCGGCACATGCCGATCTCGATCCTCGGCCTCGATATCTGCGGTGAGGATGTGCATGAGACCGGGCTGATATGGGATGAGGGCGACGGCGACCGCCGCGCCTGGCCCATTCCCGGTACGCTGGTGCCGCTGGCCGGAACCACCCCGCCGCGCGGCGAGGTGTTCATGTCGCTTTACAACCTCGATGGCAGCCAGATGACCTCTGACCCGCGCCACGCCTTACAGCGGCAGGTCGATGCGCTGGCAAGCGAAGGGCTGTTTCCGGCAGGGGCGTTTGAGCTGGAGTTTTTTTTGCTTGAGAATGAGCGCGACGCGAACGGCAAGATGATCCCGGCGCGCGATGTGCTGGACGGGCGGCGCAACTCAAAAACCGATGTCTATTCGGTCGATCAGCTTCACGGCATGTTGCCGCTGTTCAATGACATCTATGAAGGGGCCAAGGCGGCGGGCATCAAGGCGGAAACGCTGATTTCCGAATTCGCGCCGGGCCAGTACGAACTGACCCTGCATTACCGCGAAAACGTCATGCAGGCAGCGGATGACCTGATGCGGCTGAAGCGGCTGGTCAGAATGCACGCGCGGCTGCATGGCCGCACCGCCTGCTTCATGGCCAAACCGAATGAGGATTACGCCGGGTCGGGCATGCACTTCCATGTCTCGCTGCAAGACGCCAAGGGCACCAATGTGTTCATGGAGGCGGTTGAGGGCCAGTGGAGCGACACCATCCGCCATGCCATCGGTGGGTTGCGGCAGACCATGGGCGAATCAATGCTGGTCTTCGCCCCCCACGCCAACAGCTGGCGTCGCTTTGCCAGCCAAAGCTATGCACCGGTCTCGCCCACCTGGGGCGTCAACAACCGCTCGGTCGCGCTGCGCATCCCGGCGGGCGACATCCGCGCCCGGCGGGTGGAACACCGCCCGGCAGGCGTGGACGCCAACCCCTATCTGGTCGCGGCCACCGTGCTGGCAGGCATCCGCCACGGGCTGAAACATCGCATCGACCCCGGCCCCGAGGTGACGGGAAACGGCTATGATGCGGTGACGGATATCGTGATGCCCGACGATTGGCGCTCGGCCATCAAGGCCGCCACCGGATCGACTTTTCTGAAAGAGGCGCTGGGCGAAGAGATGCACCGTACGTTCACCGCAGTGAAGGCCGCCGAATATGCCCGCGTCATGCGCACGGTCAGCGAAGTAGACTTCGACCTTTACCTGCATACGGTGTAAGGGCGGACCTGTCGGCAGCGGGGGCGCTTCGCCCCCCGCACCCCCCGAGGATATTTCCAGAAGGGGAAGGTGAAAGCGTCGCTCTTTCCCTTCCCCTTCTGGAAATATCCTCGGGGGGTGCGGGGGTGTGAAACCCCCGGCGGTTGCGGTCAGCGCACGGCGTCCAGTTCGGCGTCCTTCATCCGACAATCGCGCGCGCTGTCGGGGGCGCAAGCGCGGGGGGACAGGTCTTTGGTCAGGCAGATGCGGACCTCTTGGATCATGCCCTGGTCGCAGGTCACGGTGATTTCGTCGCGTGTAAGGCCGGGGTTCGCCTCAAGGAACGCATCCTCGATGACCGAGGCGGGCAAGGTCATGTCTTTGCGGATTCGGGCAAAAACCGGCGGCAGGGTGATGCTGTCATGCGCGGCGCGGGCAGTCTTGTAGAAATCGGGCGCCGACTGGCCTGCGCAGCGGCCGTGTTTTTTCCACTGATAGAAGGCAAGGCCCGAACCGCCCATGATATCGGCCATTGCTGCCGTCTCGGCGCGGGTCGGGTCGCGCTGGGCGGTGCGGCAATAGCTGGGCCAGCCCTGCTCCTTTTGCGGCCAAAGCCCGTGCAGCACCCAGGTCAGCCCGCGCCCAGTCTGGCATTGCGGATCACCCCGCGCATCGCCGGTCAGCGCGCACCAGTTTGATGACCAGGACAGCGACATCACATAATAGTCGAAATCGCCCGCCCGTTCACCCTCGGCCCAGGCAGGGGCGGCGAAGCAAAAGGCTGCGAGGGCAAGGGCCAGTCTGCGCATTTCCACTTTCCCTTTGCTGCATTTCGCGCTATGGCCACGGCTGAACTCCCTGAAAACGTGGAATTCGCGGGCCTGAAAACCTGCCGCCGTTTTCCCGGCTTGGGAGAGATTTGTAAAGGTCCACCCGCGTGGTGGGACAAAGCTGTAAGGAGCGAGAGATGAACAAGCCTCTCATGGCCCGCGCGACCGCCGTCTGGCTGGTGGACAATACGACGCTGACCTTTCGTCAGGTCGCCGAATTCTGCGGCATGCACGAACTGGAAGTGCAAGGCATCGCCGATGGCGATGTGGCAGGCGGGGTAAAGGGGTTTGACCCCATCGCCAACAACCAGCTTGACCAGATCGAGATTGACCGGGGTGAAAAAGACCCGCTTTACAAGCTGAAGTTGAAATACAACGCGGCGGCTGTGGGTGAGGAAAAGCGCCGTGGCCCGCGTTATACGCCGCTGTCCAAGCGTCAGGATCGCCCGGCCGCCATTCTGTGGCTGGTCAAGTTCCACCCGGAACTGAGCGATGGCGCGATTGGCAAGCTGGTGGGCACCACCAAGCCGACGATTCTTGCGATCCGCGAGCGAACCCACTGGAACATCAACAATATTGCCCCGGTCGATCCGGTTGCGCTGGGTCTGTGCAAGCAGTCGGAACTTGACACCGCCGTTCAGGCTGCCGTGCGCAAGCGGGCCGCCGATGGCGTGGTAATGACCGATGACGAGCGGCGCAAACTGGTCTCGACCGAGCAGTCGCTGGGCATGGCACCCGATGCGCGGGTGCCGAACGGACTGGAAGTCTTTGGCGACGACGAGGAAGAAGACAAGCGCGGCCCTTCGGACTTTTCAAATGCCGAAAGCTTCTTCAACTTGCCGCAAGGCGGGCATGACGACGACGAGGATGACCACCGCTAAGGCGGGTTGCCCAAGGTATCAAAAAGGCGCGGAAACCTCCGCGCCTTTTTTTATGTACGGATTTTGGCTTCCCGTTACTGTGCCCCTCCCCACAATGTGGAGGGGGGCCTTGGCAGGCGGGTGGTGGAAATGCCGGTCTAGCGGGCCAGCAGCACAGGCACTTGCGCCTGTTCCAGCATGGCGCGGGTGGCCCCACCCAGAATCGCCTCGCGGAAGCGCGAATGGCCATAGGCACCCATGACCAGAAGATCGGCGTCGATGTCAGCGACGTGGCGGGCGATCACTTCGGATACTTTGGGCAGCGATTTGGCCAGCACGCTGACCTCGGCCTTGGCCCCATGGCGCACCAGCATCTGGCACAGATGACCGCCGGGGTCTGACCGTTCCGGGCCGTGCTGGGGCGGATCGACCACGGTGATGTCAACCTTGTCGGCCGATTTCAGGAAAGGCAGGGCGGCGCGGGCCGCAGCCATCGCCTCGGCCCCCTGGTTCCAGGCCAGCACAATACGGCGCGGCACCGGGTTTTCGGGCAAGCCTTGGGTCGGCAGCACGATCACCGGAACCCGGCCTTCGAACAATGCAGCCTCGACCACAGCTTCGGAATCGGCCCCCTTGCCTGCACCGTAGGGGCGTGCCAGCACAACCAAATCGGCAAAGCGCGCGCGCTGGGCTACCAGATCGGTCAGCGCGCCGATCTGGGTGACCGCCGCCTCGACGCTATAGCGCAGGTCTTCGGGCTCGGCTTTCAACGCCTCGGTCACGGCAGCTTCGATGGTGCGGGCATCCTCTTCGGCGCGCTCGATGGCGATCTGCATCAGTTCGGCACCCGATCCTATATAGGTATAGCCAAGCTGGGTGCGGTCGATGCCCAGAACCAGAATGTCCAGGTGGGCATCCTGAGAGCGGGCAAGACGAGAGGCGGCAGCAATGGTGCCGGGCACGTCTGCCACGAAGTTCAGGACGGTGAGAAGTGATTTGTAGGCCATGAGGAGGGTCTCCCTTGCGGCTGATTTCCTGATTGAAGTCTTGCCCGTGTTACGAATTGGCGCATTGACCTTGATCAAGCCGAGATCACTATTGCGTTGACATGGATCAAGGCCCGGTTCGCGCACATTTGCGACAAGCGGCCTGTCAAAGTTCCCGGCGGGTGCGTGGTTGATTCCCGCGCGCAAGACCGGGGCGCACAGACGAAGGGACGCAAAATGTGGGATTACATAAAACTGATCGTGCTGGGCGCGGTGGCGGTTCTTGCCGCTATCGCGGCCAACTATGCGCACGATCTGCCTTATATGGTGAATGCCATCGTCGTCATGCTTGCTGCTGCCATCACCTTTGTGTGGCAGTTGCGGCATGTGGGCGAGTCGGCTGTTCACCCTCAGAACGAATATCTTGACAGCGTGATCCGCGCCGGGGTGATCGCGACGACCTTTTGGGGGATCGTCGGGTTTCTGGTCGGTGTGGTCATCGCCTCGCAACTGGCCTTTCCCTCGCTGAACATTTCGGGGGTCGAGGGAATTCTGAACTTTGGTCGCCTGCGGCCGCTGCACACCTCGGCGGTGATCTTTGCCTTTGGGGGCAACGCGCTGATCATGTCGGCATTTTATGTGGTTCAGCGCACCTCGGCGGCGCGGCTTTGGGGCGGGAACCTGGCGTGGTTCGTGTTCTGGGGCTGGCAGTTGATGATCGTTCTGGCCGCCACCAGCTATGTGCTGGGCGGCACCCAGGGCAAGGAATACGCCGAGACGGTCTGGTACATCGACTGGTGGATCGTCGTCGTCTGGCTTGCATTCCTGCTGGTGTTCATCGGTACCCTGTGGAAGCGCAAGGAACCCCACATCTACGTTGCGAACTGGTTCTACCTGTCGTTCATCATCACCATTGCCATGCTGCATGTGGTGAACAATCTGGCGATCCCGGTCTCGATCTTTTCTTCGACCTCGGTTCAGGTCACGGGCGGGGTGCAGGATGCCATGACGCAATGGTGGTATGGCCACAATGCGGTGGGCTTTTTCCTGACGGCCGGTTTCCTGGGGATGATGTACTACTTCGTGCCGAAACAGGCAGAGCGGCCTGTGTTCAGCTACAAGCTGTCGATCATCCACTTCTGGGCGCTGATCTTTCTGTATATCTGGGCCGGTCCCCACCACCTGCATTACACTGCGCTGCCTGACTGGGCCTCGACCCTTGGCATGGTGTTCTCGGTCATGCTGTGGATGCCGTCCTGGGGTGGCATGATCAACGGCCTGATGACGCTGTCGGGTGCCTGGGACAAGCTGCGCACTGACCCGATCATCCGCATGATGGTTGTCTCGATCGGCTTTTACGGCATGTCCACCTTTGAAGGCCCGATGATGTCGATCAAGGCGGTGAACTCGCTGTCGCACTATACCGACTGGACCATCGGTCACGTTCATTCCGGCGCGCTTGGCTGGAACGGCATGATCACCTTTGGCGCTCTGTATTTCCTGACGCCGCGCCTGTGGAACCGCGAAGGTCTTTATTCGCTGAAACTGGTGTCCTGGCACTTCTGGCTCGCCACCATCGGGATCGTGCTTTACGCTGCCTCGATGTGGGTGTCGGGCATCATGGAAGGCCTGATGTGGCGCGAAGTGGATGCCAACGGCTTCCTCGTGAACGCCTTCGCCGACACCGTGGCTGCGAAGTATCCGATGTATGTGGTGCGGGCTGTGGGCGGGCTGATGTTCCTCGCCGGTGGTGTGATCATGGCCTACAACCTTTACATGACCGTCAAGGCCCAGCCGGTGAAAGCCGTGGTGAATGCCAACAACTTCGTTCCGGCGGAGTGAGGGGGAAAAGATGTCCATTCTCGACAAACATAAAAAGATCGAAACCCACGCCACGCTGCTTCTGGTCCTGTCCTTTCTGGTCGTGACCATCGGCGGTCTGGTAGAGATCGTGCCCCTGTTCTACATCCAGAACACCATCGAGAAGGTGACAGGGGTTCGCCCCTACACCCCGCTCGAACTGGCGGGACGCGAGATCTATGTGCGCGAAGGCTGCTATGTCTGCCACAGCCAGATGATCCGCCCGATGCGCGACGAGGTTGAGCGCTATGGCCACTACAGCCTTGCGGCGGAATCGATGTATGACCATCCGTTCCAGTGGGGGTCCAAGCGGACCGGGCCAGACCTTGCCCGCGTCGGCAACCGCTATTCGAACGCCTGGCATGTTGATCACCTGACCAACCCGCAGGCGGTGGTGCCGGAATCGGTGATGCCGAAATATGCCTTCCTGTCGGGCCATGTGATCGACGGGCAGTATATCGCGGATTCGATGTGGGCGAACCGTGTTGTCGGTGTGCCTTACACCGATGACATGATGGCCAACGCCAAGGCGGACTTTGCAGCGCAGGCTGATCCCAATGCCGATACCGCCGGTTTGCAAGAGCGTTACGGTGCGGCGGCGTTCAAGCATCTGGATGTGACGGTTGCAAACTTTGACGGTCAGCCTGAGCTGACCGAAATGGATGCGCTGATCGCCTATCTTCAGGTGCTGGGCACGATGGTGGACTTTTCCACCTACACGCCCGATCCGTCGCGGTAAGGGGGGCAGCATGGAACTTTACAGCCTGCTGCGCGAATTCGCCGACAGTTGGGCGTTGCTGCTTCTGACGTTGATCTTTGTGGGGGTTTTCCTCTGGGTCTTCCGTCCGGGCAGCCGGGCCATTCACGACGACATCGCGAATTCGATCTTCCGCAATGAAAAGCAACCCGCCGCAGAGGGGGCCGATCAGGCCCCCGCCATGCGGCCCGCGAAGGAGGCGTGATGTCATGTGCGCCAAGCAAGTAAAAAAGGTTCAGGCAGAGGTTCCGACCACGGGACACAGCTGGGACGGCATCGAGGAATACGACAATCCGATGCCACGCTGGTGGGTTTGGGTGTTCTACCTCTCGATCCTGTTCGCCATCGGCTACAGCATCGCCTATCCGGCCTGGCCGCTGATCCATGGGGCCACCCGCGGCTTCCTGGGTCAGAACACCCGCGCCGATGTCGATGCCGAGATCAAGCGCTTTGACGATGCCAATGCCGCCATCAAGGCCAAACTGGTTGCAGCCCCGCTGGACCAGATCGCCCAGGATGACGAGTTGAAGCAATATGCGCTGCGGGCCGGGGCCTCGGTTTTCAAGAACAACTGCGCCCAGTGCCACGGAGCAGGGGCAGCGGGCGTTCAGGGCAAGGGCTATCCCAATCTTCTGGACAATGACTGGCTGTGGGGCGGCACCGTGGATGACATCCACACCACCGTAACCCACGGCATCCGCAACACCACCGATGCCGACGCCCGCTATTCCGAAATGCCGAAATTCGGCGTGGATGCACTGCTGGAACCGGCACAGATCGGTGATGTGGTGGAATATGTCCTGCAAATCTCGGGTCAGGACCATGACGCGGCCAAGGCTACGGCGGGCGCGCAACTGTTTGCCGACAATTGCGCGGCTTGTCACGGACCAGAGGGCAAGGGCGACCGTGCGCAAGGCGCGCCGAACCTGACGGATGCAATCTGGCTTTACGGCGGCGACCGCGACACCATCACCCATACCGTAACCTATGCGCGGTTCGGCGTGATGCCCAATTGGAACGAGCGTCTGTCGGAAGACGAAATCCGCGCCGTGGCGACCTATGTCCACAGCCTTGGCGGCGGTGAATGATCCTGCCCTGACGGGTGACGAAAGGGGGCCTTCGGGCCCCCTTTTTCATGTCCGGTCTTTCCGGTTCAGAACCTGTCGCGGCCCGGCAGGTGCCAATGGGGCGGCGCGGGCCAATTGCGCGGCGTTGGCGGTTCGTCGCGGTCATCTGTCCGGGCCGCAATTCGGAAAGCATTGGCAAGAAGGGTCAGCATGGCATCCTCGCATCGTGTAAGTTCATCACTTGAATTTACGCCAGTTTGGCGCATCCTGACAGGAAACCTATTTCGCATACCGTAAGTCAGGCTTACATGGACATCTGGAAGATCCTGCCACCCCTTGCCGCGCTGCGCGCCTTTGCCGCTTGGTCTGATACCGGGTCGATGACGATTGCTGGCCAGCGGCTGAACGTCTCTCATGCCGCGATCAGCCAGCAAGTCCGCGCGCTGGAGGGGTATCTGGGCCTGACGCTGGTGGATCGCAGTACCGCGCCGCCACGTCTGACGGCGGATGGTGCGCGGCTGGCCGATTCCTTGCGCGCGGGCTTTGGCGGCATGGCGCGCACCATTGCCGAATTGACCGGGGCCGACGCCGGGCGGCCCTTGCAGATCACCACCTCGCCCAGTTTCGCAGGCGCCTGGTTGTTGCCCCGCCTGACCGGGTTTCGCGCGCTGCACCCCGAAATCAGCCTGATGCTGGACCCGGCGACAGAGCTGCGCGCCCTGACCTCTGGCGGGATCGACCTTGCGATCCGCTATGGCCTTGGTCAGTGGACGGGCGTCGAAGTGCAACTTTTGATGCCGACGCCCTTGGCCATCGTGGCCGCTCCGCATCTGGTTGAGGGCGTGGGCCAGGGCGATCTTGCGGCGCTGACCCATCTGCCCTGGATCCATGAGCCGGGCACCGATGACCGCTGTGCCCTGTTCGGCAGCCATGGCCTGACCGTTGAGGGGGGCGGCATGGTGTCGCTGCCCGGCAATCTGATGATCGAGGCGGCACGCATGGGGCAGGGCATCGCCATCATCTCGCGCCTGCTGGTGCAGGGCGATCTGGAGGCTGGGCGGTTGCGCCTGCTGCACCAGATTGACAATGGCAAGGGCTATTGGCTCGTGCGCCGCCCCGGCCCACAGCGCCCCGAAGCGCGCGCCTTTTCCCGCTGGATTCTTCAGGAAACCCGCGAATTTCGCCCCGTTTGATTCAGGTCAAAGTGCGGGCGGGCGGATTGTGCATTTCTATCCCCACGCTGCGATGCAGATCGCGGCCCGGCACCGACGCCCCATCCTGTTCGCGCGTTTCCTGGGGGCGTCGGCGCCACTTTTCACGGCCCGGCTTTGGTCGGGCCTTTTTGTTTGCTATCCTGCCCGCGCCGCCATGCCGCATCGAAATGTTATCTTGCGGATAAGAGATTGATGCAGGTCAATGCGACCAGACGGTCAGGCGCCGATAGGGTGCAGGACCGGAACAGCCAAACGGCCGGAGCAAGCCCTGTGAGCACGCCAGATACCAACCCACCCAGCCTTTATGTCGCGCGTGAGCCGATTTTCCCCAAGCGAGTGAAGGGCAACTTTCGCACGCTGAAATGGTGGCTGATGGCGGCCATGCTGGGGGTTTATTACATCACGCCCTGGCTGCGCTGGGACCGGGGGCCTGCGCTGCCCGATCAGGCGGTGCTGCTGGATCTGGCGAACCGGCGGTTCTTTTTCTTCATGATCGAGATCTGGCCGCAGGAATTCTATTTCGTCGCGGGCCTGCTGATCATGGCGGGGCTTGGGCTGTTCCTGTTCACCAGCGCGGCCGGTCGGGTCTGGTGCGGCTATGCCTGCCCGCAGACGGTGTGGACCGATCTTTACATTCTGGTCGAGCGCTGGGTCGAAGGCGACCGCAACGCCCGCATCCGCCTGTTCCGCCAGAAATGGGACGCCGAAAAGATCCGCAAAAGTGCGATCAAATGGACGCTGTGGTTGCTGATCGGGCTGGCCACCGGCGGGGCCTGGATTTTCTATTTCACCGATGCGCCGACACTGGCGCGCGATCTGGTGACGGGGAACGCCCACCCCATCGCCTATACCACCATGTTCATTCTGACCGCGACGACCTTTGCCTTTGGCGGGTTCGCGCGCGAACAGATCTGCATCTATGCCTGCCCCTGGCCGCGGATTCAGGCCGCGATGATGGACGAAGACACCCTGACCATCGGCTACCGCGAATGGCGCGGAGAGCCGCGTGGCAAACCGGGCGTCGCGGGCAACGGCGACTGCATCGACTGCATGGCTTGCGTGAATGTCTGCCCGATGGGAATCGACATCCGAAACGGCCAGCAACTGGCCTGCATCACCTGCGGTCTGTGCATCGACGCCTGTGACGAGATGATGGACAAGGTGGGCAAGCCGCGCGGGCTGATCAGCTATCTTGCCCTGACGGATGAGACGCGCGAGCGTGCGGGCCAACCGCCGAAATCGGTGTGGAAGCATGTGTTCCGCGCCCGCACCGTGCTTTACACCGCGTTGTGGGCGTCGGTGGGCGTCGGGCTGGTGGTTGCGCTGTTCCTGCGCTCTCCCATCGACGTGAACATCACGCCCGTCAGGAACCCTGAATTTGTCGTGTTGTCGGATGGGTCCATTCGCAACAGCTATGATCTGCGGCTGCGTAACAAATACGGGCAGGACCACTGGTTCGCCTTCTCGGCCACCACTGACCGGGGCGAGACGTTCGTTCTGTCGCTGGAGGGCGAGGACAGCCTGAAGGTCCGGGTTCCAGCCAACGAGACCAGCACCCAGCGCTTGTTCATCACCGCGCCCGCTGGCACAATCGGGGCCACAGCCGACCGCAGCGAAATTCGGCTGTGGGTGCAGGATCTGGGCGCTGTCGATGGCACGGCTGCCGTGCCGGGGCGCGACAGGGTTCACAAAGACACCGTGTTCAACGGAAAGGCGAACTGAGATGACCGAACTGACCGGCAAGCATGTTCTGGCGATCACCGTGGCCTTTTTCGGCGTGATCATCGCGGTGAATACGGTTCTGGCCGTCAAGGCGGTCAGCACCTTTCCGGGGCTGGAGGTGGAAAACTCTTACGTCGCCTCGCAGACCTGGGACAAGGAAATGGCGGCGCAAAAGGCGCTGGGCTGGCGACTGACTGAAGATTACGACGAGGCGGGAAAGGAGCTGCTGCTGACCTTTACCGACAGCGCAGGCCAGCCGGTTCAGGTGCAATCGCTCAAGGTTCTGGTGGGGCGCCCGACCGAAGCCAAGGATGACCTATACCCCGATTTCGCGCATGAGGCCGGGGTTTATGTGGCCAAGGTGCCGTTGGCCCCCGGCAAATGGATGCTGCATGTCGAGGCCGTGGCGCAGGATGGCACGCTCTATCGTCGCCGCATCGACCTGATGGTCGAGGGGTAAAGCCATGACCGCCCAGCCGGAACCCGCCGACTTTGTGCCCGCCGCCTCGGCCTGCCCTGCCTGTGTGGCGGCCCCTTCGGCTGAACGGCTGGCGCAACTGGCGCAGCATCACCATGCGCGGCTGATGCTCTCTTTGCCGACAGCGCATTGCGCGGCCTGCATTTCCACGGTGGAAAACGCGGTGCAGGCGGTGCCGGGGGTGCAGGGCGCGCGGGTCAATCTGACCCTGAAGCGCGTCGCGGTGGATGCGGAGGCGCATGTCACCGCTGCTGATCTGATCGAGGTGCTGAAAGGCGTGGGGTATGAGGCGCATGAGCTGGACCCCGGCCTTCTGACCGCGACCGAGGCTGACAAACAGGCACGCGACATTCTGATGCGGCTGGGCGTGGCGTTCTTTTCCATGATGAACATCATGCTGCTGTCGGTCGCCGTCTGGTCGGGGGCCGAGGGGCCGACACGCGATCTGTTCCATTGGATTTCCGGGGCGATTGCCTTGCCGACGGTGCTGTTTTCCGGCCAGCCCTTTTTCAAATCGGCCTGGATGGGGCTGCGCGCCCGCCGGGTGAACATGGATTTCCCGATCTCGCTGGCGCTGGTTCTGGCCACCTCGATCTCGATCTTTGAAACCTTCGAATCCGGCAGCCATGCCTATTTCGATGCCGCCGTTATGTTGTGCTTTTTCCTGCTGCTGGGCCGCTATCTGGACCAGAAAACCCGCGCTGTGGCCCGGTCGGCGGCCGAGGAACTGGCCGCTTTGGAGGTGCCGCGCGCGACGGTGTTGGTGGATGGGGCAGAGGTGGTGCGCCCGATTGCCGAGGTGGCGGTGGGCGATCTAGTGCTGGTGCGTCCCGGCGGGCGGATGCCAGTGGATGGCGTGGTAACCGAGGGCGCGTCAGAACTGGACCGTTCGCTGCTGACGGGCGAAAGCCTGCCGGTCTTTGCCGGGCCGGGCATGGTGGTTTCTGCCGGAGAGGTCAACCTGACCGGCCCCCTGACGCTGCGGGTAACGGCGGCGGGGCGCGATTCCAGCCTGCACCGCATGGCCGATCTGGTTGCGGTGGCAGAAAGCGCACGCACGAAATACACCACGCTGGCCGAGCGGGCGGCGCGGCTTTATTCGCCGCTGGTCCATACCCTGTCCTTTTCCGCCTTTGCCTTTTGGATGTGGAAAACCGGTGGCGATGTGCGCTTTGCCATCAACATCTCTGCCGCCACGCTGATCATCACCTGCCCTTGTGCGCTGGGGCTGGCCGTGCCTGCCGTGGTGACCTCTGCCAGCGGCAAGCTGTTCCGCAAGGGCCTGCTGATCAAGCACGGCACCGCGCTGGAGCGGCTGGCCGACGTGGATACGGTGGTCTTCGACAAGACTGGCACCCTCACCATGGGCACGCCAGAGGCGACCAATCTGGCCGATCATCCGCGTCAGGCGGTCGAGGTGGCGGCGGCGCTGGCGGGGGCATCATCGCACCCGCTGGCCGTGGCGCTGGCGCAAGCCGCGCGTGCGGCAGGTATTGCGCCCGCAAGGGTGGAGGATCTGCGTGAGGTGCCGGGCTACGGCATCGAAGGGCGCTGGAAGGGCCAGACCGTCCGCCTTGGCCGCGCCTCGTGGTGCGAGGCGGAAGAGGCGGTGATGACCGCCACTTATCTTTGCACCGGCGAGGGCAAGGCCCGCGCCTTCACCTTTACCGACCGCCTGCGCCCCGGTGCCGAAGCGGCGGTTGCGGCCTTGACCGTGCAAGGTAAACACATCCGACTGATTTCGGGCGATACCGAGGGCGCGGTGGCAGCCCTTGCGCAGCGGTTGGGTATTGCCGACTGGGCCAGCGGTGCGCTGCCTGCGGAAAAGGCGGCGCTGGTGCGTGACCTGACCGACAGGGGCGCTCGGGTTCTGATGGTGGGCGACGGGCTGAATGATACGGCGGCACTGGCGGCGGCGCATGTCTCGATCTCGCCCGCCACGGCGCTGGATGCGGCGCGGACGGCTTCGGATATCGTGCTGTTGGGGCAAGACATGGCCCCCATCGCCGATGCCACCCGGATCAGCAAACAGGCACGGCGGCGGATTATCGAGAATTTCGCGCTGTCGGCGGGGTATAATGTGATCGCGGTGCCCTTGGCGCTGATCGGATCGGCCACGCCGCTTGCGGCGGCGCTGGCGATGTCGCTGTCGTCAATCACCGTTTCGATCAACGCGCTACGGCTCAAGTGATGAGGCTGACGTAATGGAAATCCTGTCGATCCTGATTCCGGTTTCGCTGTTTCTGGGCGGCATCGGGCTGGTGGCGTTCTTCTGGGCAATGAAGACGCGGCAGTTTGACGACCCGCAGGGTGACGCGAACCGGATTCTGACCAAGGATTGGGACGACCACCCAAGGCCATAACCAAGTTCCTTCGAAGGAACTTTAGTCTAGGCGCGACCGGCCGTGGCCGAAAGGGTGATGGGGTCGATGCCCATGGTTTTCAGCGCAGCCCCCCATTTCGCCGGATCATCCTCGGCAAAGATCAGCGCAGGTTCGGCCTCGGCGGTCAGCCAGTCGTTGCGGGCAATCTCATCTTCCAACTGGCCCGGGCCCCAGCCGGAATAACCCAAGGCCAGCAGCGCGCGATGGGGCCCTTCGCCCCGCGCCAGCGCTTCCAGCACGTCCAGCGTGGCGGTCATGCCGTAGCCGCCGGGGATTTTCATCGTCGTCTCGCCCCCGCGATAATCGCGCGAATGCAGCACAAAACCGCGCCCGCGTTCGACCGGACCGCCATAGCGGATGCGAATCTCGCGGCCCTCTTCGGCGCGGGGAATCTCCAGATGCTCCAGCAGGTTTGACAGCGACAGGTCGGGGATCGACTTGTTGACGATCAGACCCATCGCGCCCTCATCCGTATGGGCGCAGATCAGGATCACGCTTTTTTCAAAACGCGGATCGCCCAAGGCTGGCATGGCAATCAGCAGCTTTCCGGTCAGGTCCATCGAATCGCCCCCCATAGGATAAGGATGGGCGCTTGGGCGGCGATGCTCAAGCGCCCATCGCCCAAAGTTGATTTCCATGGCGGCAGGCTTTGCCTATGGTGCAGGGCATGATGAAAACGGTTCTTGCCCTGACCGCGTTGCTTGCAACGCCTGTCCACGCCTTCAGCCAGGATGATGTGCTGTCTGGTCGGTTGTTGCCCGGCTGGCGGATGGAGAACGGCAATCAGATGGCTGCGATGGATCTGCGCCTGTCGCCGGGCTGGAAAACCTATTGGCGCGCGCCGGGTGAGGCGGGGATTCCGCCCGAATTCGACTGGTCGGGGTCGGACAACATCAAGGCGGTGCGGTTTCACTGGCCCAGCCCGTCGGTGTTTCATTCGAACGGGTTGCAGACTGTGGGCTATCACGACGCGCTTGTCCTGCCGGTCGAGATCACGCCGAAAGACCCCTCGCGCCCGGTGACCGTGCGGCTGCGGGTTGATCTGGGGGTGTGCAATGACATCTGCATGCCTGCAGAGCTGAGCTTTTCCGGGCAGTTGCCGGCTGCGGGCAAACCCGATGCGGCCATTCGCGCCGCCCTTGCCGATCAGCCGCGCCGGGGCGCCGATGCAGGGCTGAAGGCAATCTCTTGCACCGTGGCACCCATCGCCGATGGGCTGCGCCTTACCGCGCGGATCGACCTGCCCAAGCGTGGGCCGGAAGAGGTGGTGGTGATCGAGAATGGTGACCGCAGCGTCTGGGTGTCCGAGGCCGATACCGAGCGGCAGGGGGCGTTGCTGGTCTCATCTGCCGATATGGTGCCCCCGGGCGGCGGGGCCTTTGCGCTGGATCGTAAGGGGGTAACGGTGACGGTTCTGGGCGAAGGCCGGGCGGTCGAGATTGCGGGCTGCCCCGCGCCGTGACCTGCAATAGTGCGTGCAAAGCACGCACCCTACCCAAAGGATGAAACCGCGGCGCTGTTGGCCCATAGGGTGGGCGCTTTGCACGCACCACTCACCCCACGCACCATCACCGACCCGGCGTCACGCCCCATCCAGCCGCGCCTTCAGCGCCAGCAGGTCGGCCCAGGCGTCACGCTTGGCCAGGGGCGTGCGCAGCAGATAGGCGGGGTGCGTCATCGGCAGCAGCGGTTTTCCCAGCGCCTGCGACCAGTTTCCCCGCGCCTTCAGAATGCCCTTCGCCCCGGTCAGGGCCAGCAGAGGCGTGTTGCCCATGACAACAATGACCTGCGGATCAACCAGCGCGATGTGCCGCTCGACAAAGGGCTGCATCATGGCAATCTCTGCCGGCTCCGGGTCACGGTTTGCCGGGGGGCGCCACGGCATGACATTGGTGATGTAAAGTGCCGCCTCACTGTCGGGGGATTGGCGCGACAGGCCGATGGCGGCGAACATCCGGTCCAGCAACTGCCCGGCGCGGCCCACGAAGGGCAGGCCTTCAAGGTCTTCGTCCCGGCCGGGTGCCTCACCTAGGATCAGCACACGCGCCCGTGGGTTGCCGTCGGCGAACACGGTGTTGCGGGCGCCCTTTTTCAGCTCGCAATGGTCAAAGGCGGCAATCGCCTCGCGCAGCGCGGCCAGATCGGGCGCACGCGCGGCGGCGGCGCGGGCGGCGGCCACCGGGTCTGGCTTGTCCTCTATCGTCGGCGGCGCGGGCTGGGGCCTTGCAGCTTCGCCCCGTGCAGGGTCATTGCGGGCGGGCGCTGCGGGCCGGGGTATCTGCACCTTGGGTGCTGCCTCGGCCAGATCATAGCGGTTGACCGGCCCTTCCATCAGCACATCGGTCACGCCCAGATCGGCCTGCCAGGCAAGGGCGGCCAAAGCCGCCTCCCAATCCGCACCGATCTGATCCGCGATTCCCATGGGCGTCAGGGTAGGGCCATGGCCGGGGCGCGGCAAGGCGGCTTGCCCCGCGCCTGCCCCTTTGCGATAAGCACCCAAACCAGCCGGAGAAAGCCCATGACCTTTCGCGCCCGCCACCTTTTGGGGATCGAGCAGCTTTCGCCGCAGGAAATCGTGACCGTCCTTGATCTGGCCGACCGCTATGTCGATCTGAACCGCCGCACGGTGAAATCGTCCGACGTGCTGGCGGGAATGACGCAGATCAACATGTTCTTTGAAAACTCCACCCGCACGCAGGCCAGTTTTGAACTGGCGGGCAAGCGGCTGGGGGCGGATGTGATGAACATGTCGGTCGCGTCCTCCAGCGTGAAGAAGGGCGAGACGCTGATCGACACCGCGATGACGCTGAACGCCATGCACCCCGACCTTTTGGTGGTGCGGCATGGGGCCAGCGGGGCGGTCAACCTTCTGGCACAAAAGGTGGATTGCGCCGTGCTGAATGCAGGCGACGGGCGGCACGAACACCCGACGCAGGCCCTGCTGGACGCGCTGACCATCCGCCGCGCCAAGGGCCGTATCCAGCGCCTGACCGTGGCGATTTGTGGCGACATCGCACATAGCCGTGTGGCCCGTAGCAACCTGATCCTGCTGGGCAAGATGGAAAACCGCATCCGCCTGATCGCCCCCCCCACCCTGATGCCTGCGGGCGTGGGCGAGTTCGGGTGTGAGCTTTACGACAACATGGCCGAGGGGCTGAAAGACGCCGACGTGGTGATGATGCTGCGCCTTCAGCGCGAGCGGATGGATGGTGGCTTCATCCCGTCGGAGCGGGAATATTACCACCGCTATGGCTTGGATGCCGAGAAACTGGCCCATGCCAAGCCCGATGCCATCGTGATGCACCCCGGCCCGATGAACCGCGGGGTCGAGATCGACGGTGAGATCGCCGATGACATCAACCGGAGTGTGATTCAAGAGCAGGTGGAAATGGGCGTCGCCGTCCGCATGGCCTGTATGGACCTGTTGGCACGGAACCTGCGGGCCGAGCGCGGGCGGCGGGCGGTGGAGAGCTATGTGTGAAGGCCGAAAGCTGGCAGCACTACTTTCGTCCTGACGAACGCCTGCTGTGGCAGGGTGCGCCCGTTGCAGGCTTTCATCAGCGCAGCAAATCATTGTTTCTGATGATATTCGGCCTGCCTTTCCTTGTCATCGGCATTGCCGTTTTCATCTTTGGTGTCCATCGCCTGTCCGTGGCCCAAACCACCTCTGACGCAGGATTGGCGGTGTTTTTTGCCGCCTTTGGCCTGCCCTTCGGCGGGGTTGGCGGGTTTCTGGTTTTTGGCCCGTGGATCGAGGCGCGGACGGCGGCGCGCCATGTCCGCTATGCCCTCAGCACACGGGCGGCCTATGTCTCGCGGTCCGCATTTGGCCGCAAATTGAGCGTCTATCCGATCCTGCCCGCCACGGCGCTGGAGTTGGAAAAGGGCAAACGCGCTGACAGCCTGTGGTTTCATGCGCGGCTGGAGCGCGACTCGGATGGTGATCTTGGCACAGTACGCGCCGGATTTGAAAACATCGCCGATGCTGAAAACGTGTATCATCTCATTCGCGCGCTACAGGACAATCCACAGCCATGACACCCGACCCCCACCGCAAACCCACCAAATCCGAGATGCGGACCGGCGGTATGGTTGCCACCGCCGTCCTGGTGTTTCTTGTTCTTTTCACCGTCGCTTTCGTGGTTCTGGCGGGCTAACATCGGGCCAAGGGGCGGAGGAGCAGCCATGGCCCGGATTGAACGTGACAGCATCCATGCCGCCCCGGCCTCTTTGCAGGGTGATGAAAAGCTGGTGGCGACCTTTGCACCTGATTTGCACAGCTATCTGAAAAGCAACGCCATTCTGGCCGTGATCGCCGCTGCGGGGGGCGGGGTGGCCTTGGTTGCCTTGGGCAGCCCCTATCCCTGGACGGGGCCGCTGGCCGCGATATTGGCCATCGGGTTGCGCGCCGCTTTTCTGAAATCCGAGGTGATGCAGGAAGACTGGCGCATGACCACGCGGCGCCTGCTTGGCCCCGGCGGGCGGATCGTGCCACTGTCGCAGGTGAAAGAGGCGCGGACATTTCTTGATGCGGCGCAGATCGTGACCAAGGCAGGCGACAAGCATCTTATCAAGTTTCAGGCAGATCCGGCGGCGACGGTTTCGGCAATTCTGGCTGCCCGCGACGCGCGCCGCCCCATTTAACCAGTGTAAGAGGCCCCAATGACCCAATCCCCGCCGCCCGGATGGGAGAACATCCTTGCCCCCGGTGAAACCATTCTGTGGCAGGGTCAGCCCGATGCGCGGGTGGATTGGGGCGGGCTGGCGCGGCCGACCACCGTCTTTGGGCTGGTGTTCATGGCTTTCGCGCTGTTCCTGATGACCAACACGGGGGCGACGCACCCGGGCGCTGCGCTGTTCCTGATCCCCTTTCTGCTGGTCGGGGCGCATCTGGCCATTGGTCGACTGTTCTGGGAGGCGTATCTGCGTGGCAAGACACACTACACCCTGACAGATCGCACCGCCTTTATCGCAACCAATGCAATGGGCAAGCGCGACCTGCGGCGCGTTGCCTTGTCGCCCGGCCTGCCGCTGACCTTGCAGGAAGGCGCGCCCGGTTCGGTTCTGTTCGCGGTGGACGAGCGCCAGATCCGCGGGCGCTGGCAAGGCTCGCACAGCGATGGCATGTATGTGCCCGCCAAGACGGTGCGCCGCCCGGTGGGGTTTTTGCGCATATCAGATGCAGGCCGGGTGTTTGGCCTGATGCAGCAGGCCACCGCCGCGCTTGCCGACCAGCCCCCGGCGCGCTAGGCAGGCGCGGACAGCGAAGGGGCCCCCGATGACCGTTACCGTTTTCCAGAACGTCCGCGTGATCGACCCGGAGACCGGCAATGACGAGGTGGGCAGCCTGACCATCGAAGGGGGTGTCATCACCGCCCATGGGGCCGCGGCACCGAAAGGCGCGGTGGTGGTTGACGGTGGCGGCCTGTGCCTTGCCCCCGGCATCGTCGATTGGGGTGTGAAGATCGGCGAGCCGGGCGAGCGCCACCGCGAAAGCTTTCGCTCTGCGGGCCTTGCGGCGGCGGCGGGCGGCGTGACCACCATCATCGCCCGCCCTGATACCACCCCCGCCATCGATACCCCCGAAACGCTGGAATTCGTCACCCGCCGCGCGGCTGAAGCCAGCCCCGTGCGCATCCGCCACATGGCCGCGCTGACCAAGGGTCGGCAGGGGCGAGAGATGACCGAGATCGGCTTTTTGCTGGATGCGGGCGCCATTGCCTTTACCGATGTGTTCCACGTCGCAACCGAAACCAAGGCCCTGTCGCGGGCGCTGACCTATGCCCGCAGCCTTGGCGCGCTGGTGATCGGCCATTCGCAGGAACCGGGCCTCTCGGCGGGTGCGGCCACCACCAGCGGCAAGTTCGCCAGCCTTCGCGGCCTGCCCGGCGTGTCGCCGATGGCCGAGCGGATGGGGCTGGAGCGTGACCTCGCCTTGGCCGAAATGACCGGCGTGCGATACCATGCCGACCAGATCACCACCGCCCGCAGCCTGCCCGCGCTGGCCCGCGCCAAGGAACAGGGGCTGGATGTGACGGCAGGTGTGTCGATCCACCACCTGACGCTGAACGAATTCGACGTGGGCGACTATCGCACCTTCTTCAAACTCACGCCCCCCCTGCGGTCAGAAGATGACCGGCTGGCCATGGTACAGGCGGTGGCCGATGGGCTGATCGACGTGATCGGCAGCTTTCACACCCCGGCGGATGAGGAATCCAAACGCCTGCCGTTTGAAGAGGCGGCTTCGGGTGCCGTGGGCCTTGAAACCCTGTTGCCCGCCGCCTTGCGCCTTTATCATGCCGGGGCGCTGGACTTGGCCGGCCTGTTCAAGGCCCTGGCGCTGAACCCGGCCAATCGCCTTGGCCTGCCGCAAGGTCGGCTGTCGGTGGGCGCGCCCGCCGATCTGGTGTTGTTCGACCCCGATGCGCCTTTCGTGCTGGACCGCTTCAGGTTGCGGTCGAAATCGAAGAACACGCCGTTTGACGGCGCGCGGCTGGAAGGTAAGGTGCTGGGAACCTGGGTTTCCGGCAACTGCGTATTCGAGGCGAACTGACATGCCCCCCATTACCTCTGCCCCCCTGTCGCTGATCATCGTCGGCGCTCTGGCGTATCTTTTGGGGTCCATTCCGTTCGGAGTGGTGATCACCCGATTGATGGGGCTGGGCGATCTGCGTCAGATCGGCTCGGGTAACATTGGCGCCACCAATGTGCTGCGCACCGGCAACAAGGGCGCCGCGCTGGCGACCCTGCTGCTGGATGCGGCAAAGGGGGCGATTGCGGTGCTGATCGCGCGGGCCACGGTGGGCGAGGATGCGGCGCAACTGGCCGCCTTGGCCAGCTTTCTGGGCCATCTGTTCCCGGTCTGGCTGGGGTTTCGTGGCGGCAAGGGGGTTGCGACCTTTCTCGGCACACTGATCGCGCTGGCATGGCCGGTTGGGCTTGCGGCCTGTGCGACCTGGCTGGTGGCGGCGGTTCTGTTCCGCATCTCCTCGCTTGCGGCGCTGATTGCGGCGGCGCTGTCGTCGCTGTGGTGCTTTGTGTTTGATCAGGGGACGATGCTGTTTCTGGTGGTTGTGCTGACGGCGCTGATCTATCTGCGCCACTGGCCCAATCTGGAGCGGATCAAGGCCGGAACCGAACCGAAGATCGGGCAGAAAAAGGCATGAAAACGCTGATCCTGCTGGCCGCCCTTGTCTTGCCTGCCACCGCACAGGCGGGCATTACCGCCGAAGATATTCTGACCGAGGCCAAGGCCGATTGCGCCAGTTTCGACAATGGCACCGTGACCATGGCAGCGGATGCCGTGACTGCGGTTGACCTTACCGGCGACGGGCAACCCGAAAGCATTGTGGATTGGTCGAAGTTCGCCTGTTCCACCATGGCCAGCGCCTGGGGTGGCACGGGGGGCAGCATGGTCTCGGTTCTGATCGGGGAAACCCGGTCGGACTACATGGCGCTGGGCTGGAAAGTGGTTGATTTCGGCGGGCCGGTTCTGCTGTTGCAAGTGCATGGCGCGGAATGCGGTGGCACCGGATCGGACCCTTGTGTGGATGCCGAGGTGTGGAACGGGCAGGTGATGATGTCGGTCCGCACGGTGGGTGGCGATGAAGACAGCCAGCCGGTGGAAGGCGAGGGCGAAGACACTGCCAAGGACGCCGCCGCGCCCTGATATTGGCGACAGTCACTCCCCTGTCCCTCCCCGCCAAGGGGGAGGAGAAAAACAGGACTGCTGTCGTGCCTTACAGGCTGGTGGCCGCGTAGATCGGTTCCAGCGATTTGCCCCAAGTGCCGTTATACAGGTCGAGCAAACGGTCGGCCTGGGTTTTGCCGGTGGCCAGCGACTGCATCAGCGGCGCAAGGTGGCGTTCTTCGCCCAAGCCCCGCGCGGCAAGGCCCGCGTGCGACAGGCCCACGGCGGCGCGGGCAAGGTCGATCAGCTTGATGCCATTCGCCTCTCCGGCCAGCGCCGAGACAGAGGCGGCGATCCGCAGCCCTTCGCGGGTTTCGGCTTCAAAGCCCTTGACCAGATCCCAAGCGGCATCCAGTGCCGTCTGATCATACATCAGCCCCACCCAGAACGCGGGCAGCGCGACGATATGGGCGAAATCGCCGCAGTCGGCCCCGCGCATCTCGATGTATTTCTTCACCCGCGCCTCGGGGAAAACCGTGGTCATATGGTCGGCCCAGTCGGACAGGGTGGGCTTTTCACCCGGCAGGGCGGGCAGTTGGCCTTTCAGGAAATCGCGGAACGATTGGCCAAGCGCGTTGATGTATTTGCCGTCGCGGTAGACGAAATACATCGGCACATCCAAAACCCAATCGACATAGGCCTGAAAGCCCATGCCCTCATCAAAGGCAAACGGCAGCATGCCGGTGCGGCTGGCATCCAGATCACGCCAGATGCGGCCACGCCAACTGCGGTGGCCATTGGGCTTGCCGTCAAAGAACGGGCTGCTGGCAAACAGTGCGGTCGCCACCGGCTGCAAGGCCAGCGCCACGCGCAACTTTTTCACCATGTCGGCTTCGGACGCATAGTCGAGGTTCACCTGCACTGTCGAGGTGCGGTACATCATCTGCGTGCCGTGGGTGCCGACGCGGCCCATATAATCGGTCATCAGGCGGTAACGGCCCTTGGGCATCACGGGCATCTGGTCATGGTGCCATTCCGGTGCAGCCCCGATGCCCATGAAGCGGATGCCAAGGGGCGTGGCGATGCTGGCCACCTCATCCAGATGCTGGCGCAGCTCTGCTTCGGTTTCATGCACGGTGGCGACGGGCGCGCCCGACAATTCGAACTGGCCGCCGGGTTCCAGGCTGATGTTCGCCAATCCACGCGTCAGGCCGATGATATTGTCGCGCTCACGCACGGGGGACCAGCCGAATTTCTGCTCAAGCCCTTGGAACAGCGCGGAAACCGAGCGGTCGCCGCCATAGGGCAGGGGCGCGCGGCTGCCCTCAAGCCAGCCAAACTTTTCATGTTCGGTGCCAAGGCGCCACTGGTCCTTGGGCTTGCAGCCAGATTCCATATAGGCGGCAAGCTGCGAAAAGTCCTCGATCAGGCCGCCGCCAGACTGGGGAATCGACATGATGGGGAACCTCGTTATTAGGACTGCAATAAGACTGCTCTGGGCGCACATGGGTGTCTTGTCGGCGCGGACAAGTCAAGGGCGCGCGGCGTCGGTTCAGGGGCGTGCCACGACACCTGCGCCCGGCCGCCGCCAGACCATGCGCATCCCGGCCAGCCCGTCTGGCACGGGCAGATGCCCGCCGCTGCCCGGCTCTGGCCCAAGGGCTGCGACCAGATCGGCGGTGCCCATTCCGGGCAGGCTGGCAAAGGCATCAAACAGTCGGTCGGCCCCCGCCGCATCGACGGGAACCAGAATGGCCTGCCCGTCGGCCTGTTTCAGCCGCCACAGCCGCCTGCCGCGCAGGGTGATCAGCTTGATCTCCACCAGTTCCGGCAGGCTGACAAAGCCGCCGATCTCGGGGCCAAGATAGGAAATCTGGCCCTCGTCCACCTCGACCACACCCGGCGCGCCGACCTCTTGCCCGAACCGCAGTCGTCGCCAGGCGTTGAGGCCAAGGCCAGCGCCAAGCGCCAGAATACCCGCCCCTGCCGGAATAAGGATCAGCCCGCCCAGCCGGATGAACCACAGCCCCACCGCGCCAATGGCCGCCGCCGCAATCACCTCGCGCCAGCGGTAAAGGGCGGCACGCACCGCCGGGCGGATCATTTCCAGTCTCCCAGATGGGCCTGCCACAGGGTGATGGCGGCCACTGCCGCCGTTTCGGCCCGCAGGATGCGTGGCCCCAGCGAGGCGGCAACAATCTGCGGCAGGGCTTGCAGGCTGGCGCGCTCTTCGGGGGTAAAGCCGCCTTCGGGGCCGATCAGAATCGCCCAAGGGCCGGGGGGCAGGCCAGCAAAAGTGGCGGCAGTGCCCGCAAGCCCCTCATCCGCCCACAGGATGCGGCGGCCCGTTGGCCAGCTTGCCAGAAGGCGGTCCAACGGCTGCGCCTCAGCCACCTCGGGCACGACGGTCGCACCGCATTGCTCGGCGGCCTCAATCGCATGGGCGCGCATCTTGTCTTGGCGGATGCGGTCGCCTTGCGTCCGCCGGGTCAGCACCGGCAAGATGCGCGCGACGCCCAGTTCGACCGCCTTTTCCACGACAAAATCGGTGCGGGCCTTTTTGATGGGCGCAAACAGCAGCCACAGGTCGGGCGGGGGCCGCAGCGGGGCCACCTGCGCCTCGGCCCGCAGAATGCCCGCACGCTTGCCCGCCTGTTCCACCCGCGCCAGCCATTCGCCATCGTGCCCGTTGAACAGCGCCACCGGCGCGCCGGGTGCCAGCCGCATGACGTTGAACAAGTAATTGGCCTGCCCTTCGCCGACCGCCACGGGTTGCCCCGCCGCCACGGGCTGATCTACATAAAGCCTGATCTTTGCCTGTTCCATGAAAGCCAAGCTATGTCCGCACCGTCAGAATTGCCAGAGCCTGCCCAGCCTTTGGCCGACATGCGGGTGGCCGATGCCGCAGCGGGCAATTGGGTAGACCGCTACGCCCCGGCCCCCATGCGCCCCTATCTGCGGTTGTCGCGGGCTGACAGGCCGATCGGCACCTGGCTGCTGCTGGTCCCCTGCCTGTGGGGCATCGCGCTGGCCGCCATGGCAGATGGGTTCCGGCCATGGGATATCTGGCTGGCGGTGTCCTGCGCCGTGGGGGCGTTTGTGATGCGGGGTGCGGGCTGCACCTGGAACGACATCACCGACCGCAAGATTGACGCGCAGGTCGCGCGCACAAGGTCGCGGCCCATCCCCTCGGGTCAGGTCAGCGTGCGGGGCGCGCTGGTCTGGATGGGGGTGCAGGCGGTCATCGGGGCAGCGATCTTGCTGAGTTACAACCGCGCGGCCATTTTGCTGGGGGTGCTGTCGCTGCTGCCGGTCGCGGTCTATCCTTTTGCCAAGCGGTTTACCTGGTGGCCGCAGGTCTTTTTGGGCATTGCCTTCAACTGGGGTGCCTTGCTGGCCTATGCCGCCCATGCGGGCGAGGTGCGGTTACCTGCCCTGCTGCTTTATGCCGCCGGGATTGTCTGGACGCTGTATTACGACACGATCTATGCCCATCAGGACAAAGAGGATGACGCGCTGATCGGGGTGAAATCGACCGCGCGGCTGTTTGCGGAAAACTCTCGCCAATGGCTGTTCGCCTTTCTTGTGCTGAGTGTTTTGCTGATGGCGGGCGCGGTCATGGCCGCCGTCCTGCCGACGGGGCGTGTTTTGCCGCTGCTTTTGGGGCTGGCGGGGGCCTGGGCCATGGGGTGGCACATGGTCTGGCAGATGCGTGGGCTGAACCTGGATGACCCTGCCGCCTGCATGCGGGCCTTTCGGTCCAACCGCGATGCCGGGCTGATTGCTGCGCTGTTTCTTGCCGCAGGGGCCATGGTTTGATTGATCGTTGCGCGCCCGCGCCTTAAGCAGGCCAAGCTGCCTGTCCTGCCGATTCCCAAGCGAATGCGCCCTTGATCAAACTGCCTTCTCTTCGCCTCTCGCAGACGCTCCTTGCCTGGGCGGCCTTTGTGGCGGCTGGTCTTCTGTTCCTGCTGGTCGCGGCGATTGCCTCGTTGGTGGTCGAACGCATTTCCGGGTCTGCCGTGCGCAGCCGCTTGCTGAATGAAGGGATCACTTGGGTCGAGGTGCGGGCCGAGGGCTTGCAGATCCAGCTTTACGGCACCGCCCCGAACGAGGCGCAGCGCTTTCACGTCGTCAAACTGACCGGCGACATGGTGGAAAACTCTCGCATCCGCGACCGGATGGATGTCGCGCCACCGAAGGCGTTCGAACCGCCGAAATTCTCGCTGGAAATGCTGCGCAACGATGACGGCATTCAGTTAATCGGCCTTTTGCCCGACGGGGCGCAGCGCGATGATCTGCTGGCCAAGGCGCAGGCGTTGCAGGTGGGCAGCGAGGTGCAGAACATGATCGAAACCGCCGCCTATCCCGCGCCCGACGGCTGGCAGCCTGCGCTGGATTTTGGCGTAGCGGCGCTGACGATGTTGCCGCGTTCCAAAGTGTCGGTGTCGCCCGATGGCGTTGCGGTCACCGCAATCGCCGCAAGCGATGCCGAGCGGCGCAGCTTTGAGGCGGCACTGGCGGGTGTGCGGCCCGAGGGCCTGCCTGTCACGGTTGAGATTTCGGCGCCAAGGCCGGTGATCACCCCCTTTACCTTGCGTTTCGTAAAGGATGCTGGTGGCACGCGGTTTGATGCCTGTTCCGCCGATACCGACAAGGCCCGCAGCCGGATTGTCGCCGCCGCCCGCGATGCCGGGGTGACGGGGCGCATCTTGTGCGCCGTGGGTCTTGGCGTGCCCACGCCCTCTTGGGCGGATGCGGCGGCTGCGGGCATTGCCGCAGTTAGTGCGTTGAGCGAGGCGACCATCACTTTCCGCGATGCCGATGTCACGCTGGAGGCGGGCGCAGGCGTTTCACAGGCCGATTTTGACCGGGTGGTCGGCGATCTGACCGCCACCTTGCCAGAGGTATTCTCGCTGGATGCCAAGCTGGCGAAATCTGAAACGGTGCAGCAGGGGCCTGCCGAATTCACCGCCGTGCTGAATGGCGAAACGGGCCGGGTCGAACTGCGCGGCCGCCTGACGGATGAGGCGCAACGCGATGCTGTCGGTGCCTTTGCCACGTCGCTCTTCGGCACGGGCAAGGTGTATCTGGCCCCGCGTCTGGATGCCGAAACCCCCGATGGCTGGCCAGTGCGGGTTCTGGCGGGCCTTGAGGCGCTGGCCCAGTTGAAAGAGGGCAAGCTGGTGGTGCGGGCCGATGCGGTCACCGTTTCGGGCGTTACCGGGTCGCAGGTGGCCAAGGCGCGCATCTCTCAGGTGCTGTCGGACAAGCTGGGGCAGGGCCAGACCTTCAAGGTCGATGTGCGTTATGATGAGGCGCTGGACCCCATCGCCTCGGTTCCCACGCCGCAGGAATGCGCCGAGGACGTGGCCGATGTGCTGAAACGCCACAAGATCAAGTTCGCGCCGCAATCGGCCGAGATCGAGGGCGCGTCGAATGCCGCGATCGAAGCGTTGACCGATGTGCTGAAACGCTGCCCCGGCGCGCGGATGGAAATTCAGGGCCACACCGATTCCCAAGGGTCGGACGGCGGCAACCTGTCGCTGTCGCAGGCGCGTGCCGAGGCAGTTCTTCTGGCGTTGCAAGGCCGTCAGGTCGATGTGTCGGGCATGAGTGCAAAGGGCTACGGCGAAACCCAGCCCATCGCCGACAATGCCAGCGAAGAAGGCCGCGAGGTCAACCGCCGCATCGATTTCGTGCTGGCCGGTGTGCAGAAGGCCGCCGCCGCGCCACAAGTCGGTAAAGACAGGGACGCCGCACCCGCCGCATCGCCCGAGGTTTCGCCAGAAGCCGCCGAAGACGATTCCCCGTCGCTTGCGCCAAAAAAGATCACCGTCCGCCCCAAACCGCGCCCCGAAAAGCAGGGCTGACAGGAAAGACCCGATGAACCGCATCGAATTCATCTTTTCAACCGCCATCGTGCTGTTGCTGGCTTTCGCGCTGGGCTGGTTCACCTATTGGCTGCTGCACCGCTTTACCCGCGTTGCGGGCGGCGACATGGGCGAAATGGACAGGCTGGCCCAATCGCTGCACGAAGCCGAAGAGGTCCGCGATCAGGCGCTGCTTTATATGGAAAACCGCGAGGCCGAGTTGCTGAACCAGATCGCCCAGACCGAGGCAGAGCTGCGCGCCGCGATGGAAGGCCTGCGCGACGCCCGGCTGGAGGCGGAAGAGATGCGCGGTTATATCGAACGGATGCACGCCAATTCGTAAGACTGGTGCGTGGGGGCCAAGCACCAGTCCCCGTGGTCACAGCCCGTCGAGACAGGCCGCCATCAGCGCCGAACCGGGGCTTTCCAGCCCGTCGATCACATTGAAATGGTGCAGGCCGGGCGCGACCGTCCAGTCACAGGCCCAGCTTTCCGACAGGGTGCGCGCTTGCCACAAAAAGGCCGGGCGCTCTTGCCCACCCACCCAGACATGGGCCTGAACGCTTGCGCGCAACGGGTGCTGACAGGGGCTTTCCGTCAGCGCCTCTGCCTCATTGATCCGCAGGTCCGCGTTCATCGCGGTGGCCCTCAGTGGCCGCAGATCGGCAAGGGGTGAAATCGGCACCACCCGCGCCACGGGCACCTGCTGATCGGGGCAGGCCATCCGGGCCGCCAGATGCCCGCCTGCTGAATGGCCCGTCACCACCACCGGCCCGGCAACAAGCGCCGCCGCTGTCTGCACCGCCGCCGCCACCTCATGCGTCATGTCGGAAATCCGCACGGCGGGGGCCAGCGTGTAAGACGGCATCGCCACCGCCCACCCCCGCGCCACCGCGCCCGCCGCCAGATGCGACCAGCTTTCGCGGCCAAACTCCAGCCAATAGCCGCCATGGACGAACATCATCAGCCCGCGCGCCGCGCCCTCTGGGCGAAACAGGTCCAGCTTTTGGCGGGGGCCGGGGCCATAGTCATGCGTGCTGAACCGCGCGCCAAGGCCCGCCCGGAACCCCGCTGCCTTTTGCGCCCACAGGTCCGGCAGCCCCTCTGACCCCGGAATGAAGGCGCCATTGGCGTATTCGCGGTCCATATCCATCCGATGACTCCAGTTCAGTGCAGAATTTCAGTCCAGCCGGGTAGCGCCAGCTAGACTTTTTAGCCCCTGTCGGCCATGTCATGTCCATCCCGAAAAACGAAGGAGGGCGTGATGCTCGATTCCGTAACCAATCTGCGCGATCTGCTGAAAGACCCCTCGCTTCTGGCAACCCAGGCCTATGTGGCGGGCGAATGGGTCGATGCCGCCGACGGCGCGACGTTCGAGGTGACGAACCCCGCCCGTGGCGATGTGATTGCCCGCGTTCCCAATCTGACCCGCGCCGATGCTGCCCGCGCCATTGCCGCCGCCGCCGTGGCGCAAAAGGAATGGGCCGCCCGCACCGGCAAGGAACGCGCCGCGATCATGCGCAAGTGGTTCGACCTGATGATGGCCAATCAGGACGATCTGGGCATCATCCTGTGCGCCGAAATGGGCAAGCCGCTGGCCGAGGCCAAGGGTGAGATCGCCTATGGCGCGTCGTTCATCGAATGGTTTGGCGAAGAGGCCAAGCGCGTTTACGGTGAAACCATCCCCGGCCATCAGCGCGACAAGCGCATCACGGTGATCAAGCAGCCGATCGGCGTTGTCGCCTCGATCACGCCGTGGAACTTCCCCAATGCGATGATCACCCGCAAATGCGCCCCGGCGCTGGCGGTGGGCTGCGGCTTTGTCGCCCGCCCGGCGGCGGAAACCCCGCTGTCGGCGCTGGCGCTGGCGGTGCTGGCCGAACGCGCCGGTCTGCCCAAGGGCATCTTCTCGGTCATCACCTCGGCCCGTGCGTCCGACATCGGCAAGGAATTCTGCGAGAACCCCATCGTCCGCAAGCTGACCTTTACCGGCAGCACCGAGGTGGGCCGCATCCTGCTGCGTCAGGCGGCAGAGCAGGTGATGAAATGCAGCATGGAACTGGGCGGCAACGCGCCCTTCATCGTGTTTGACGACGCCGATCTGGACAAGGCCGTCGAAGGCGCGATGATTTCCAAGTTCCGCAACAACGGCCAAACCTGCGTCTGCGCCAACCGCATCTATGTGCAGGCCGGCGTCTATGATGCCTTTGCCGAAAAGCTGAAGGCCGCCGTGGCCAAGACCAGCGTTGGCGATGGGCTGAAGGATTCGGTGCAGTTCGGGCCGCTGATCAACATGGATGCCTTGGAAAAGGTCGAAGAACACATCGCCGACGCCAAGGCCAAGGGTGCCAAGGTGGTTCTGGGCGGCGCGCGGCATGAGCTGGGCGGGTCGTTCTTTCAGCCCACCGTGCTGACCGGCGTGACCGATGCGATGGCGGTGACCAGCGAGGAAACCTTTGGCCCCGTCGCCCCCCTCTTCAAGTTCGACACCGAAGAGGAAGTGATTGCCAAGGCCAATGACACGATCTTTGGTCTGGCCAGCTATTTCTACGCCCGCGACATCGGCCGCATCACCCGCGTGCAGGAACAGCTTGAATACGGCATGGTCGGCGTGAACACCGGCCTGATTTCCACCGAGGTGGCGCCGTTCGGTGGCGTCAAGCAATCGGGTCTGGGACGCGAAGGCAGCCATCACGGCATGGAGGACTATCTGGAGATGAAATACATCTGCCTGTCGGTCTGATCTGGAAATTCCAAGGAAAACGGGGGCTTCAGCCCCCGTTTTTCATATCTGACGGCCATGGTTTACGCCTTGATAGGTGATAACCAGCCGCCGATTTTGTCTAGCACCGCCTTTCGCCCCATCTGTTTGGTCATGGCCCGCTGCCAAGGGCCGCTGCGAAAGGACAAGATATGTCACACCCTATCTTCAAGACCGCGCTGGCCGCTGCAACCGCGCTTTCCATTGGCCTGACGGCCGCCCCCGCTCTGGCCTGGGGTGACCGCGAGCAAGGCATCGTCACCGGCATCGCCGGGACGCTGCTGTTCCAGCATGTGCAGCGTGATATCCGCGAACATCAGCAACCGCGCCGCTATCAGGGCGACGGCTATTACGAACGGCCCGCCTATGGCTATCGCCAAGCGCCGCGCGAGTATTACCAGCCGCAGCGCATTTCGGTCTATCAGACCACGCTGGGGCAAGCCTTCAACAGCTATTCCTCGTCCGAGCGTCGCGACATCCAGCGCGAGCTGCGCAATCAGGGCTACTACAATGGCCGGGTCGATGGCTCTTTCGGGCCGGGAACCTATGAGGCGGTGAATTCCTATGCCCGCCGCAGCGGCCAGCCGGGGGCCACCCGGTCGATGGCGGCGGCTTACGGGGTTTATGACAGCCTGCTGTACTGACCCTTTTCCCGTTCCCCCTGTAACGAGTGCCAACCGGCGGCTTCCTGCCGCCGGTTTTTTTCATGGCCGGGCCAAGGATTGCCAACTGCCCTGCGTCAAAGCACTGTGATGCTGATGGATACTTCAGATGAGACGCTGGCCGAAGCCGCCCTTGGCGGTGACCGTGCGTCATTTTCAGTCCTGATCGGTCGCCATTACGACCGGATATTCGGTCTGGCCTTTCGGCTGACCGGCAGTCGCGTTGATGCCGAGGATTTGGCGCAGGATATTTGTGCCGCCCTGCCGGTAAAGCTGCGCCATTGGCGGGCCGAGGCGCGCTTTACCACCTGGCTTTATCGCGTTGTCGTCAATGCAGCCCACGACCTGCGCCGCCGTCAGGCCACCCGCACCCGCGCCGCCGATGGCTGGGGCGATTGGGAGATTGCCCGGCAGGACCAGATATCCGAAGAGGCCGAGGCGCTGGACTGGCTGGGAGCGGCAATGGCCCGGCTGACGCCTGAACTGCGCGACACCGTGGCGCTGGTTCTGGGCGAAGAACTGACCCAGGCCGAGGCGGGGCGCGTTCTGGGGATTTCGGAAGGCACGGTTGCCTGGCGCATGGCGCAGGTAAAGCGGCAATTGCGCGCAATGGCCGCCGAGGAGGCGAGATGACCGACGAACTCGACGATCTGAAAGCCGCGATGCAGCGCGCCACCCCGGTGGCCGATGACAAGGCCCGCGCCCGTGCGCTGGCGCAAGCGATGGAAAATTTTGACCGGCTCCAAGGATCGGCCAATGGCTTGCGTTCCAATGGCAACCCGCCCGTGAAGGCGGGGATCTTTGCCGGAGCGTTTTCCATGCTGAATGCCCTGAAATCCCGCCCCCTGCTGACCGCCACCACCTCTGCCGCCGCGCTGATCGCCGGGTTTGTGGTGTTCCTGCCCATTGCCGGGCAATTGCCTGTCTCCGGTGGCAAGCCGGAGGTTGCGCAGACGTCTGACCCCGCGCCGCAGGTCCAACCCGCCAAGCCCAAGGCGCGACCTTCTTTGCCGCCTGAAACCAAGACCGAACCCGCGCTGACCGAAGATCTGGCCGCGCCGAGAAACGCCATTTCCGCGGCGCTGCCCGAGGCCCCACCCCCGCTGGAAGCCGAAGGCCGTCTGCGCATGGAAAGCGACTCTGCCATCGCCGCCGCGCCGATGGCAGAGCGTGCAGTCGGCGGTGCCATGCCCTATCTGGTGGACCCTGCGCCCGTGCCGGTGGAAAATAGCGAGGCCTTCTCGAACGCGCCGGTGAACCCCGTGCATGTGACGGCAGAGGAACCCGTTTCCACCTTTTCCATCGACGTGGACACCGCCTCTTATGCTGTCGTCCGTTCGTCCCTGATGGCGGGGATGTTGCCAGATGCGGATTCGGTTCGGGTCGAGGAAATGGTGAACTATTTTCTCTACAGCTATCCCGCACCCGAGGCGGGGCAAGCCTTTCGCCCGACGGTTACGGTGATGCCGACCCCGTGGAACGCGGGCACGCGGCTGGTGCATATCGGCATTCAGGGCGCGGTGCCTGCCGTGGAACGGCCGCCCCTGAACCTTGTGTTCCTGATCGACACCTCTGGCAGTATGGAAGATGCAAACAAGCTGCCCCTCTTGAAGCAATCCCTTGCGCTGATGCTGCCGCAACTGCACCCTCAGGATCAGGTGGCCATCGTCGCCTATGCCGGGTCGGCGGGGCTGGTGCTGCCCCCCACGGCGGCCAGCGACAAGGCGGCCATTTTGGCGGCGCTGGACAATCTGGATGCCGGTGGTTCAACCGCCGGGGCCGAAGGCATCGCGCTGGCCTATCAGGTGGCCGAAGGCATGAAGGCCAAGGGAGAAGTTTCCCGCGTGCTGCTGGCCACCGATGGTGATTTCAATGTTGGCATCGACGACCCAGCCGACCTGACCAAGATGATTGAAAAACAGCGCGAGACGGGCACCTACCTGTCGGTTCTTGGCTTTGGCCGGGGCAATCTGGATGATGCCACGATGCAGGCGCTGGCCCAGAACGGCAACGGCACCGCCAGCTATATCGACACGCTGAACGAAGCGAGGAAGGTGCTGGTCGATCAGTTGACAGGTGCCCTTTACCCCATTGCCGACAATGTGAAAATTCAGGTCGAATGGAACCCTGCCGCCGTCGCTGAATATCGGCTGATCGGCTATGAAACCCGCGCGCTTGCCCGCGAGGATTTCAATAACGACAAGGTGGATGCGGGCGACATCGGCGCAGGCACACAAGTAACGGCAATCTACGAAGTCACCCCGCCCGGCAGCCCCGCGCTGCTGAACGATCCGCTGCGCTATGGTGCCGCCCCGGCGACGGGCAGCACCGCAGAATTGGGGTTCCTGCGCCTGCGCTCGGTCGCGCCGGGGCAGACGCAAAGCACCCTGCTGGAAACCCCGATCCCGCAGGAAACCGCCGCTCCGTCGCAGGATGCGCAGTTTGCCGTGGCGATTGCAGGCTTTGGCCAGAAACTGCGCGGGGCCAAGTATCTGGGCGACTGGGGCTGGGATCAGATGATCGCGCTGGCCACCAAGGCGCGTGGCGAGGATGCCTTTGGCTACCGCGCCGAGGCGGTGAACCTGATGCGTCTGGCGGAAAGTCTGTCGGCACGCTAACCCGATCACCCTTGCGTGATTTTTGCCGATGCGGGGGATGAACCCCGCATCGGCGGCGTCATTCTGATCAGGTGACCACAAGGGCCACCCGTCCCGGTTTCGGACCTGCGAAACCAAATTGGAGAAAAACCATGATCCGCATTGCGATTGCTGCAACCTGTCTGGCGCTGGCCGGACTGCCCGCATTGGCCGAGACGGGCATCATGAAAACGAATGGCGTGCTGACCGATGCCAAGGGCATGACCCTTTACACCTTTGACAAGGACGAAGGCGGCAAATCGGCCTGCTATGACGCCTGCGCCACCAACTGGCCGCCGTTGCTGGCCGAAAAAGGCGCTGCGGCGACGGGCGACTATGGCCTGACCGAACGCACCGACGGCACGATGCAGTGGACCTATGACGGGATGCCGCTGTATCTGTGGGTCAAGGACACCAAGCCCGGCGACATGACGGGTGATGGCGTCAAAGGCGTCTGGCACGTCGCCAAGTAAGGTAGGAAATGCCGGTTCTGGACGAGATAGAGGCGGCCATCCCCAGCCTGCGGGCCTATGCCCGCGGGCTGCTGCGGGATCGCGACGGGGCCGATGATCTGGTGCAGGACACGCTGGAATCTGCCGTGGCGCATCTGGGCCAATGGCGGGGTGATGGCGCGTTAAGGGGCTGGCTGTTCCGCATTCTGCTGAACCGCTTTCGCGATGGGCTGCGGCGGGGCAGGGGGGCGCCGGTTGTGGCGCTGCTGGCCGAACCCGCCGTTCCACCCGCCGCCGATGGCCGGTTGCAACTGGCCGAGGTTCACGCCGCCATGGGCCGCCTGCCCGAAGACCAACGCGCCGCCCTGCTGCTGGTGGGGTTGGAAGGGATGAGCATTGCCGAGGCGGCAGAGGTTCTGGGCATTGCCCAAGGCACCCTTGCCTCTCGTCTTGGGCGGGCGCGGGCGGCATTGCGGCAGATGACGGGGCGCGACGATGACAGTCGCCCCAGAAAGGGAAATGGGCCGTGAGCGGGCAAGCGATCCTGTCAGACGAAGACCTGCTGTTGCTGCGCCACGGCAATGCGGCAGACCGCGCCACGCTGGCCGGGCATGCGGCAAAGGACGGGCAGGTGGCGGCAAAACTGGCCGAATGGGACCGGCAGGACGCCGCTCTGCGCACGCTTTACGCCCCTGTGGCCGAAGAGCCGGTGCCCCCGCGCCTGATTGCAGCACTGCGCCCGCCGCAGCCTGCCAACCGCACTGCGGCGTGGCAATTCGCGGCGGCAGCGGTGGTGCTACTGGGTCTGGGGTTTGCGGGCGGTTGGGGGATGGCGCGGTTGCAGGCCCCGCAGGGCCAGACATTGGCGATGGCGGCGCTGGGCAGCTATGCGACCTATGCAGTCGAGGTGGCCCATCCGGTCGAGGTGCCCGCCAGCGACGAGGCGCATCTGGTCAAATGGTTGTCCAAACGTCTGGGCCAGCCGATCCGTGTGCCCGATCTGGCGCGCGACGGCTTTCGCCTGATTGGCGGGCGGTTGGTGCCGGGGCAGGCCTCGCCCGCCGGGCTGCTGATGTACGAAGATGCCATGGGCCGCAGGCTGACCATCTATGTCACCCGCGCCGAAGGGGCCGAGACCGATCTGGCCTTTGCCGAGGCGCCGGGCGCGCAGGCCTTTTGGTGGGTGGATCGCGGGTTGGGCTGTGCGCTGGTGGGTGACCTGCCGCGCGATACGCTGCGGCGGCTGGCCTTGCAGGCCTATCACGACCTGACCGAGGTATGAAAAGGCCCGCCGCAGGGTGCGACGGGCCTATCGGGAATGCAGACCAGATCAGACCAGATCAGTTAACGGTTTCCGCCTTCGCCTCTACCTGCTTCACCTCGGTCCGGGTGGGTCCGGCAATCTCGATCCGGCGGGGCTTCAGCGCCTCTGGCGTTTCGCGCACAAGATCGATGTGCAGCATGCCCAGCTCATGCGTGGCGCCGGTGACGCGGACATGATCGGCCAGCGCAAAGCGGCGCTCGAATGCGCGGGTGGCAATGCCGCGATGCAGATAGGCCTTTTCCGACGCTTCGGGTGCTTTGCGGGCCACCACGAACAAGGCCCCCTCTTTCACCTCGACCGACAGCTCCTCGGGCGCAAAGCCCGCAACGGCGATCGAGATACGATAGGCATCTTCGGCGGTTTTTTCGATGTTGTAGGGCGGGTAGCTGGGTTGAACGTCAGCGGTCAGCGCGCGGTCCATCAGGTCGGCGATGCGGTCAAAGCCGACAGTGGCACGGTACAGGGGGGCAAGATCAAAGGTTCGCATGTCATCCTCCGAAAGCGATGTCAGATCGGCCTGCCCCGGCACGGGCACAGGCCACAAGGGTTGCCCCGGCCCATAGCGGCATCCGGGGGTCTCCATGATCTGGGGGTGATTTTGCGGGTTTCAAGCCCCCGCCTGCGCCGCTGGCCTGCGTTATGGTTTGACGAACTTGGCGCCGCCGGTGCCCGACAAAAGCCGCACCTTGCCCGGCTTGCCAAGGCCCAGCTCTGCCTTGAGAAGCGGCAGCGCGGTTTCGATGCCAACCCCCAGCGCGATCTTGCGGCCCTGCGATTCCGCCTTGGCCGAGATCACCGACACCACACGCGGCCCCTCGGGGCCCATCTCGAAGACCGGAGAACCGGAGGCCCCGAAATCGACATCGCAAGACAGCACCAGAATGTCGCCGCCCCGGTCCAGCACCTGGCAACTGCGCTCTAGCGAGGGTGCCTCGGAGCGGTCTTGCGCATAGGAAACCACGCCCACATCGGTGTTGGCATCCGGTTCCGGCCCGGTGGGAAAGGGCTGAACCTGCGGCAGCTTGACCGGCCGGTCCAGTTGCAACAGGGCCACGTCATAGCCCACCCGCTCAAGATCCTCGGCACCGGAATAGACGTAATCTGGATGCACCACGGCGGCGCGCAGATTGCGATAGGCTTCGGCTCGGCCATTGCGCCACCCGGCGCGGAATTCAATGGTTTCAATCGGCAGACGCGCGCCGGTTTCCTTGTCGAACAGGCAATGCGCGGCGGTCAGCACCAAATCTTCGGCGATCAACGTGGCGGTGCAGAACCCCCGGTCGCCAAGCTGCAACCGCCCGACCGCCTGCCAGCCGCGCGAGTCATCGCCCGTCTGCATCGCCACCAGCGGGCTTTGCTGGGCAGTCGAAGGCGCGGCCTGCAACGCCAAAATCAGGCCCAACAAGGGCAAGGTGCGTATCACAGGGAAAACCGCTTTCAACATTTATTGGAACGCTCTGGTTCGGGGTGGCAGATCAGCGCAAGGTCTAAAGCGGCTTTCCGGCGCATTTGTGGCGCCCGCGATTGGTCTCTGTCACTCCAGTCTATGCCAGCCCACTCAGCCCCGCAACGCGCCACGTCGGGGGTGCGGCGTGCAGCCAGCCAGCGTATGTCCCCGCCTTTGTGCCACTTTCAGCCCGCAACGCCGGTCTGAGGCAGAGAGGACAAAGCCCGCGGCCTTGGACCGCCGGTCGCCCAATCGAGCAGTTCCACCGTATGCACCACAGGCACCCCGGTGCCCGACCCGATCTGCATCATGCAGCCGATATTGCCTGCTGCGATAAGATCGGGGGCCTTCGCCTCCAGCGTGGCCACTTTGCGCCGCTTCAACTCTGCGGAAATCTCTGGCTGCAACAGGTTGTAGGTGCCCGCGCTGCCGCAGCACAGATGGCTGTCGGCTGGCTCGACCACCTCGAACCCCACGCGCTTCAGCAAGTCTTTCGGGGCCGTCTTGACCTGCTGGCCATGTTGCAGCGAACAGGCCGCATGATAGGCCACCCGCAGGCCCTTTGGCGTGCCCGGCGGCAGGCCGATTTTCACCAGAACCTCGCTGATGTCTTTCGCCAGCCCTGCCACCTCTGCCGCCTGCGCGGCAAGGGGAGTGCTGCGCAGCATGTGGCCGTAATCCTTCACCGTCGTGCCGCAGCCAGAGGTGTTGATGACGATGAAATCCAGTCCCTTGGCCTTTTCTGCTAAAAAGGCGCGGATATTCGCCCCGGCAAATTCATGCGCTTCGTCCTCGCGGCCCATGTGATGGGTAAGCGCGCCGCAACAGCCCATGCCGGGCGGTATGACCACCTCGCAGCCCAGCCGCCGCAATAGGCGGATCGTGGCATCATTGATATCGGTGTTCAGCGCCTTTTGCGCGCAGCCGGTCATCAGCGCCACGCGGAAGCGCCGCTCTCCATTGGCCGGAAAGGTTTGCGGATTATCGTTGCGGCTGACGGCGGGCACGGTTTTCGGCGCCATGGCCACCATCGCCCGCAACCGGGCATCGGGCAGAAACCGCGCGAAAGGCCGCGCCATCTTGGCCCCCAGCAGCGCCAACCGGAAACGCCCCGGATAAGGCAGCACCTTGGCCAACACCCAGCGCAACATGCGGTCGGTCAGCGGGCGGCGATAGGTCTGTTCCACATGGGCGCGGGCATGGTCGATCAGATGCATGTAATGCACGCCGCTGGGGCAGGTGGTCATGCAGGCAAGGCACGACAGGCAACGATCAATATGCTTGACCGTCTTTTCATCGGCGGGCCGCCCGGTCTCCAGCATCTCCTTGATCAGGTAGATACGACCGCGAGGGCTGTCCAATTCATCGCCCAGCACCTGATAGCTGGGGCACGTGGCGGTGCAGAACCCGCAATGCACGCAGGCGCGCAGAATCTCGTTGGCGCGTTTCAGGCCAGGGTCGGTCAGTTGTTCGGGGGTGAAGTGGGTCTGCATCAGGCGGTGCCTCCGGCGAACAGGCCTCTGGGGTCAAAGCTGGCGCGCAGCCGCGCGGTCAGGGTGGCAACAGCGGGGGCTTCTGGGGGCAGCAAGGGCTGCGCCATGCCGGGCAAGGAGCGCACCAGCGTGGCGTGGCCATGGCCACCCACAGCGCCACGCACATCCGCGTCCGCCTCGGTCAGCAGCCAGACCAGCCCGCCGCCCCAATCGTAAATCGCCTGTGCGGCCCCCAACTGCGCCACGATGCCCGCCGCCGCCGTCGGCTTCACCACCAGCCGCCACACCGCCCCCGGCTTGCCCGCAAACGCCGCCACATTGCGTACATCGCGCCAGATCTTGGTGCTTTCGGTTCCGTCGGCCAATCGCCAATCCCCCGCCAGCGCCGTGCGCAAGGCCCCGGCGCGATAGGCAACCGACCCTGCCAGCCCTTCAACCCGCAGAAATACCCGCCCCCCGGCCCAAGCGGCGCCGCTCAGATCAAACGGTGTTTTCAGCGCGGCATGCAGCAGCGCCAGCCCTGCCACCTCGCCCGCCTCGCAGATCAGCGTCGCCTCGGCCTCCGGCACCGCCTGAACCTTCAGGCTGACCTCGGTGATCACGCCCAAGGCCCCCCGGCTGCCAGCCAGCAGCTTGACCAGATCATAGCCGGTGACATTCTTCATCACCCGCCCGCCGTTCTTCACCACATCGCCGCGCCCATCGACAAAGCGCAAGCCCAGCATCGCATCGCGGCACGCCCCCACCTGCACCCGGCGCGGCCCGCTGGCATTGGCCGCCGCCACCCCGCCAAGGGTTGAACTGCCGCTGCGTCCCAACAGCCCGCGCAAATCCGGCGGCTCAAACGCCAGTCGCTGCCTCTCGCCCGCCAGCAGGGCCTCTACCTCGGCCAAGGGCGTTCCGGCCCCGGCTACCAAGGTCAGCGCCCCCGGTTCATAAAGCCGCACTCCGGCCAGCCCGCCGGTTTCCACCACAGCCCCGGAGACCTCGCCCAGCCGCCGCGTACCGCCGCCGACAATCGCCAGCGGTCCCGCCGCCGCGCGGATCGCCTCACTCACCTCGGCTTCGGACCTCGGGCGCATCGCAGCCCCTTTCATCTTGGCATAAATATCCTCGGGGTCCGGGGGCAGACAGCCCCCGGCGCTTTCAACCTGCGCGCCGCCCGGCGCTTGCATCCAACGGAAACACCTTGGCCGGGTTCAACAGCCAGCGCGGGTCGAACACATCCTTTACGCGCATCTGCACCTCAAGATCGGCGGGCGTATATTGCACCCCCATCAGATCGCGCTTTTCGATGCCCACGCCATGCTCGCCGGTCAGGCAGCCGCCAACCTCGACACACAGCTTCAAGATTTCTGCGCCCAGCGCCTCGCAGGTTTCCAACTGGCCCGGCGTGTTGGCGTTGTAGAGGATCAGGGGGTGCATGTTGCCGTCGCCCGCGTGAAAGACATTCCCGACCTCCAGCCCGAAATCGCGCGACAATTCGCCGATCCGTTTCAGCACATAGGGCAGGCTGGAAACCGGAATTGTCCCGTCCAGGCACATGTAATCATTGATCTGCCCCATCGCGCCAAAGGCCGATTTGCGCCCCAGCCAGATGCGTCTGGCCTGATCTTCATCAGCAGCCTCTCGAAATTCCACCGGGTCATGCGACAGGGCGATGGATTTGATGCGGGCAAGCTGTTCGGCAATTTCGGCGTCAGAGCCTTCGACCTCGATGATCAAAAGCGCCTCGCAATCGGGATAGCCCGCCTTGGCAAAGGCCTCGCAGGCCCGAATACAGGGGCGGTCCATGAATTCGATGGCGACGGGCAGGATGCCCGCCTTGATGATGTCAGACACGCAGGCCCCCGCCACCTCGTTCGAGGCAAAGCCCACCAGCACCGGCCGCGCACCTTCTGGCTTGGGCAGGATGCGCAGGGTGGCCTCGGTCACCACGCCCAACTGCCCCTCGGACCCGCAAACCACGCCCAGCAGGTCAAGGCCCGCCGTTTCGGCCCAAGGGCCGCCCAGTTCCACCACCGTGCCGTCCATCGTGACCAGCGTCACGCCCAACAGATTGTTGGTGGTGACGCCGTATTTCAGGCAATGCGCCCCGCCCGAATTCATCGCCACATTGCCCGCAATCGCACAGGCCAACTGGCTGGACGGATCGGGGGCGTAAAAGAACCCCTCGGCTTCAACAGCGCCGGTCACCGACAGGTTGGTGCGGCCTGATTGCACGCGGATAAAGCGGTTGTCGTAATCGGTCTCCAGCACCGCGTTCATCCGCGCCACGCCCAGAACCACGCTGTCGGCCGTCGGCATCGACCCGCCCGACAGAGAGGTTCCGGCCCCGCGCGGGACCACCTGCACCCGGTTGTCATGGCAGAACCGCAAGGTCGCTGCCACTTCGGCGGTGGTCCGGGGCAAAACCACGGCCAGCGGCGCGCAGCGATAGGCGGCCAAAGCATCGCATTCATAGGCCCGTGTCTCAGCCGGATCATCGATGACGGCATCGCCGGGCAGCAGCGCACGCAGCCCCGCTACGATCTGGTCGCGGCGCGACAGGATGGCCGGGGAAGGGTGCGGCATGTCCATGATGTTCCTCCGTGGTAAGAAATTATAACCAATTATGACGAAATACAAGCCCAACTGCGCTTTCCATTCGGTGCCACCGCGCTTTAGACTGCAAGCATGACAGCATTGATGCAAATCGGCCCCTTTGGCCTGCCTGACCTTTTGGCCTTTGCCCTGCTGCTGGCGGTGTGGCTGGGCGTGGGCTGGTGGATCGAACATCCGCCTGCCGGTCACCCTTCGGTCAGCGTGATCGTTGAACGCTATCGACGCGAATGGATGCAGCAATTCATCACCCGCCAGCCGCGCATCTTTGATGCCAGCATCATCGACAACCTGCGGCAGGGCACGGCGTTCTTTGCCTCGGCCTCGATGATCGCGATTGGCGGCGGGGTGGCGCTGATCGGCAATCCGGGGCCGCTACTGGGGCTGACCCATGATCTGACGCAGACCGCGACAACGCTGGAGTTTCAGTTGCGCATCCTGCCGATGCTGGGGTTTCTGGCCAATGCGTTGCTGAAATTCATCTGGTCGCACAGGCTGTTCGGCTATTGCGCGATTCTGATGGCGGCGGTGCCGAATGACCATACCGACCCGATGGCCGGATTTCGCGCCGCGCAGGCGGCCGAGGTCAACATTCATGCCGCGCGCAATTTCAACCGCGGAATGCGGTCGATCTATTTTGCCCTTGGGGCTTTGGGCGCGCTGATCGGCCCTTGGGTGTTGATTGCGACGACATTGGCGGTGTCTGGCGTGATCGTGAGGCGCGAATTCGCCTCGCAATCGCGCGAGATCATGTTGCGGAAAGGCCCAGCGGAATGACCCGTCCAGACGAGATGGCCACCTTTCTTGCCGAGGCTGCGCTTGCCCTGCGCGCCGCGACCACCGGCCCCGCCGCCCGTGCGGCAGAGCGGTGCATCGCGCTGTGGCAAGGGCGTGAGGGCAAGATTTCAACCACCCTGCCGCAACGTCCACCCGTGTGTGACTGGCTGGCTCCGGCGTTTGCGGCGGCGGCCAACGGGCCGCGTGCCCGGCTGGCGTTTGCCTTTGCCGGGGTGGCCGACCGGCTGGTCTGGGTGCCCAGCACCCGGTCGGGCGGCGCGGCTGATTTTGCCCTGCGCAATGCAAATGCCGGCCTTGTCGGTCAACAGGGCTATGAGCAGCGCGATGATCTGTGGATCGGCGCGACGGTCATGGCGCCCGATACCGCGTACCCGCTGCATTCCCACCCGCCGGAAGAGGTGTATCTGGCCCTGTCACCCGGCGAATGGTGGAATGAGGCGATGGACTGGACCGACCCCGGCCTGAACGGGTCCGTCTATAACCCGCCCGGCATCGGCCACCGGATGCGGTCTGGTGCCGCTCCTTTCCTTGCGCTGTGGTTCCTGCCGCTTTGAAGCGGCGCTTCAGGCGCGCCGTCTGCGCCCTTCAACCAACCAGGCCGCCAGCGCCAAACCGGCGGCCAGCAGCAGATAAAGCCACCCCGGCGCCAGCGGGGATACCCGCAGATCCTCGGTCTGATAGGCCCCGCGCGGGGTGATGCCGATCCAGCCGCGCCCGGCTGCCGGGCGCCCCTCGCGCACGGTGCGCAGTGTGGGCGCGCCGTCTTCAACCCGCAGAACGCCGCCCTGCATCGGGGCCAGCACCGGGGCCAATGCCCCGGCATCGGCCAGTGTTTCCACGAATTCGCGCGGCGCAGGCGGGCCAACCGCGATCACCCGCACCAGATCGCCCTGTTCCAACCGGAACAGGCCAAGACCGGGGGCCTGCCAGGTCGCCTCAAAATGGCCGGGCGATTTTTGCGGCAGGGGCAGGGCGGTCTTGCTGCCATCGGGCGCGATGATCGTCACATCGCCCGGTGGTTCGGCCTTGAGCGTGCGGCGCGTGATGGTCAGCACATCGCCCTTGGCACTGGCCGACAGCGATTCCTCTTCCAACTCGGGCTCTTTCAGCATCCAGTGCGCAAGACGGCGCAACAGTTCCAGTTGCGGCCCGCCGCCTTCGTACCCACGCCCCCAAAGCCAGGCCTGATCGGATGCCAGAACCGCGATGCGGCCCTGATCCACCCGGTCCAGCACCAGCAGGGGTTTGCCCTCTGGCCCCGACATCAGCACCTGACCCGACCTCTGGATCACCTCGATCAGGCGGAACCAGCGGCCCCAGCCGCCTGCGGGGGCCAGCGCCTCCAGCCCCTCGGTCACCGGATGGCGGCGGCCTACATCGGTCAGGGCCGGGCGATAGCCGCCCTCGATCACCTGCGACGTGGGTTCCACCGGCAAAATTTGCGCCAAGGGCGACCGCCACAGGCTGTCCACCTGCCCGAATTCCGGGCCTGCGGCCACCAGAACCGTGCCGCCCTCACGCACATAATTGACCACGTTTTCAATGTATTCCGGTGGCAGGATGCCGCGCATCCGGTAACGGTCAAAAATGATCAGGTCGAAATCCTTGATCTTTTCCACGAACAATTCACGCGTGGGAAAGGCGATCAGCGACAGCTCTTCCACCGGCACGCCATCTTGCTTTTCGGGCGGGCGCAGAATGGTGAAATGCACAAGGTCAACCGAAGGGTCGGATTTCAGCAGGTTACGCCAGACCCGTTCGCCCGCATGAGGTTCGCCCGACACCAGCAGCACGCGCAAGCGGTCGCGCACGCCGTTGATCTGCACGGCGGCGGCATTGTTGCGGTCGGTCAACTCTCCCGCCACCGGCGCGACCGAGAATTGCAGCACGTTCTGGCCCGCATGGGGCAGGGTCACGGGCAGTTCCAGATCCTCATTCACCGGAACGGTGAAGGTGACCGGCTCATCGGCATCAACCGCGATGGTCAGGTCCACATCGGGGCCAAGGCTGGCGGGGGCAGCGCCCTGATCGTCGATCCGCAGCTTTAGCTTGAACTCTTCGCCCAGAATGGCAAAGGCGGGGGCGTTTTCGATCACCAGCCTGCGATCCCAGTCGGTGTTGCGCCCCGTCAGCAGCACATGCAGCGGCGCGGGCAGGGCCGGGGCCAGCCCAAGGTCATGCACCCGCCCGTCGGTCAGCAGAATGGCGCCGGCAATCCGGGCGCGGGGTTCGTTGGCAATGGCATCGGCCAGCGCGGTCATGGCAAGGGTGCCCGCATCCTCTGGCCCGTCGCCAAAGCGGACAATTCGCAGCTCGGTGTTGCCAAGGGCCGCCACTGCCGCCTGCACATCGGCCACCGCCTTTGCCGTCTGCGCCGCGCGGTCGCCCAGATGTTGCGAGGCGCTTTCATCGACCACCAGCAGAACGATGTCATTCAGGGGTTTGCGCAATTCTTCCTGCAAGGTCGGGTTCAACAGCGCCAGCCCCAGAACCGCCGCCGCCAACCCGCGCAGGGGCCAGCCCTTCAGCCCCCGGACCGCGCCAAAGGCCAGCAGCAGCGCCGCCAGACCAACCAGCACCCAGATCAGCGCCAGCGGCACCAGCGGATCAAACACCAAGGTGCGGGTCATTGGCCCAGCCTTTCCAGCAGGGCCGGCACATGGACCTGATCGGATTTATAATTGCCGGTCAGGACATGCATGATGACATTGACGCCAAAGCGGTAGGCGATCTCGCGCTGGTCCTCGCCTGCTTGCCCGCGCCCCACCGGGAACATCGGGCTGCCGTCGCCGTTCACGGCCCAGGCTGCCGCCCAGTCATTGCCGCCGATGATCACCGGCGTCACCCCGTCGTTCAGGTTGCGAAAGGGCATCCCCTCGGCCTGTTCGGCATCGGGGGGGGCCGCCTCGACCCAGAGGTCGGGGGTGTTGAAACGGCCCGGAAAATCTTGCAGCAAATAGAAAGTGCGGGTCAGGACGTGATCTTTCGGCAGGGGTTCCAAGGGCGGAATATCAAGGCTGGCGGCAATGGTTTGCAGCGCCAGCGCCTCGGGTGTCGCACTGCCGCCAAAGCCCGCGATGTCGCCGTCGCGGGTATCGAACAAGATCATCCCGCCGGTGCGCAGAAAGCGGTTCAGCCTTGCATAGGCGGCGGGTGAGGGCAGGGGCTGGTCGGCGGTGACGGGCCAGTAGAGGAAAGGGTAAAAGGACAGATCATCCTTTTCCAGATCAACGCCCATCGGCGGTTCCGGTTCCACCGAAGTGCGCAGCCACAATTGGTCACCCAGGCCACGCAGGCCCGCATCGGCGATGTCATCGACCTGAGGGTTCCCGGTCAGTACATGGGCCAGCACGATGCCGCGCGTCGCCTCGACCGCGCGGGCATCGGCGGCGGGGTCGGGGGTGGTGGGCGTTTGAGCGCGCGCTTGCGGCAGCGGCATCAGCGCCAGCAGAACCAGCACCGCCGCCGCCCGGCCAAGGCGTGGCAAACGGCCCGAAAGGGCAAGCGCCGCCACCACATCAACCGACAAAAGTGCCAAGGCCAACGCCATCAGCCAGCCGCCCAAGGCGCGCGCGCCGGGGGCATCCAGCCCTTCGACCACGGTTCCGGCGGGCCATGTGGCGGCAGTCAGCTTGGCATCGGCGGGCAGGGCGTTCACGGCGATCAGGCGATCCTCGTTCCGGTAAAGGCCGGGGGGCACATCGGCATCGGGGCCGGATGTCAGGGCGGCGGCCAGCGCCTCGCCCTTGATCCCGGCCATCTGGCCTGCATCGGCGGGCTGTCCGTATCCGTCCAGCATTTTCTCGGGCGCCCAGGTCAGCCCGGCAAGGTCTGGCCCACCGGAAACCGCCTCGGCGCGGGTCGAAACCGCCAACCGCTCCAGCATCTGCACGAACAGGCCCGACAGGGGCAGGTTCGACCAATCGGCATTGGCGGTGACGTGAAACAGCACCACCTGGCCCTGTCCCAGCGCCTTGCGGGTTACCAGGGGCGTGCCGTCGGTCAGTTCGGCAATCGTATGATCGGCCAGATCGGGGCCGGGTTGCGCCAGCACCTGCTGTGTCACCGCCAGATCGGCGGGCACAGCCAGCCCGTGAAACGGAGAGCTTTCGGCAAAGGGTGCCAGAGTGCGCGGCTGATCCCAGCTCATCGCGCCGCCGACCGACCGGCCCCCTTCGCGCAGTTGCACCGGCAGCAGAGGGTCATCGCCCGTGGTCACCGGATCGACCGAGGCCAGCCTTGGCCCGGCAAAGCGCAAAAGCAGCCCGCCCTGATCCAGCCAATCCAGCACGCCGTCCTGTTCGGTCTGGGTCAGGCGGGCGATATCGGGCAGGATGATGACATCGGGCTTGGCGGGCAACAGGTCGGACAGCCCGCCCTCAATCACCTCGGCCGTGGGCGCAAGGGCCTGTTTCAGGAAATGGTCGGCCGACAGGATCTGCAAGCCCTCACGCTCGGCGCTGGCGGTGACAATGGCCACCTTGCGCCGTTTCAGGCTGTCATCCGACAGGGCCACGGCACCTGCCGTGCGCTGGCCGATAATTTCGAACCGCGTCAGCCGGTTGCGCAATTCGGGCGGCAGGTCCAGCGCCAGCTCGGCGCGGTCCGCCCCCGGTGCAAAGGCCAGAATGCCGCGCGCCAGTTCGCGGTCCACGCCCGAAGGGTCGGGGCCACGGGCCGAAACCTCAAGGCTGGTTTCCTGCGACACGGGCAGGCGGCTGGCCGACAGCCGCACCTTGCCATCGGCAAAGCGCGCCGGGTGCAACGCATAGACCGGGCGCGGCGAGGCGACGATGGTCACGCTGCCATGCCCGCCCAGCGCAGCCATCAGCGCGGCTTGCCCCGGATGGTCCAGCCCATCGGACAGCCACAAGGTATCAAACCCGCCCTCGGGCAAAATTTTCGCCCAAGCCTCGGCCTTGCCGGGCAGGAAGGGGCGCGGCGCAAGGCCAGCCAGCTTGCCCTGCCAGTCGGCGGGATTGCGAAAGGCGATCAGGTCAGGCGTATCGGTCAGCGTCGCAATGGCAAGGGGGCGGCCCATCCGTGCCGCCTCGTCCATCGCCGCCTGCGCACGGTCGATCCGGCGCGGCCAGTCGCGGGCATCGGCCCAGCCGCCATCCAGCAGCACCAAGAGCGGCCCGGTGCCCGCCTGCCGCGCGGGCGGGTTCACCACCGGCCCGGCAAAGCCGACAATCGCCGCCCCCACTGCCAGCGCGCGCAACGCCAGCAGCCACCACGGCGTCTTGTCGGCCTGCCGCTCATCATCCTGCAAGCCCAACAACAGCGCCACACCGGGAAAGCGGCGGCGGATCGGGGCGGGGGGGATGGCGCGCAACAGCAGCCACAGCACCGGCAGCGCAATCAGCGCGACCAGCAGCCAAGGGGCGGAAAAGGCCAGATTGGCAAACATCAGCGCCCGCCCTCCAGCGCGCTATACAGCCACAAAAGGGCAGATTGCGCCGGGGCGCCGGTGTGGTGGCAGGCATAGTGCCAGCCGGTGGCACGGGCAAGGCCTTGCAACTGGTCCTTGCGTTCGGCCAGCCGCGCCAGATAGCGGGCGCGCAATTCACCCGCACTTTGGGTTTCATGGGTCAGCGTGCCGCCCATCGAATCAAAGATCGTGCGGCCGGAAAACGGGAAATCCTCTTCTGCCGGGTCCAGCACCTGACACAACACACCCCGCACACCCCGTTCCGAGGCTTGGGCCAAAGCCTCCTGCAAGGGGGCCAGTGGGCCAAGGAAATCCGACAGGAACACCGCGCGGCCATGGGCCACCAGCCCAGCGGCATCGGGCACGCCGTAATCTTCCGCGGCGTCATCCGACAGGTTCGCCGCCAGCGGCACCACCTGTGCCCGCCCCGGTTTGGGCGGATCGCCCCCGGCCACACCCACACGCTCGCCCGCGCGCAGCAGCAGAACGCCGGTCGCCAGCGCCAGCAGACGGGCCCGGTTGGCCTTGGTCTCTCGTCCCTTGGCCCCCGAAAACGCCATGGATTTCGCCCGGTCCACCCAAAGTGAGACCGATTGCGCCGCCTGCCATTCACGTTCGCGTACGAAATGCGCATCTGACCGGGCTGATCGGCGCCAGTCGATGCTGCGCGCGGCATCGCCCGCATGGGCGGGGCGATATTGCCAGAACTCATCGCCTTGCCCGGCGCGGCGGCGGCCATGTTCGCCCATCATGACCGTGCGGGCCAGATGGTCCGCCGCAGCCAGAAGGGCGGGCAGCGATTGCCCCAGCGCCTCGGCCTTGGCGCGCAAATCGCCTGTGATCGGGGCGGGCTGGTTCAAGCCGCCGCCTCCAGCCGCAAGACCTGCGAAACGGTGCGCTGGATCAGCCCGGTCAGGGTTTCACCCCGCGCGCGGGCAGCGAAAGACAGGGCCATGCGGTGTTCCAGAACCGGCTGCGCCATGGCGGCAACGTCGGCAATCGACGGGGCAAGACGGCCCTCCAGCAGCGCCCGCGCCCGCACGGTCAGCATAAGGGCCTGCGCCGCGCGCGGCCCCGGTCCCCAGGCCAGCGAGCCTGCCAGCGCCGCCCCTTCGGGTTCGCCCGGACGGCAGGCGCGCACCAGATCCAGAATCGCCTCGACCACCGCCTCGCCCACCGGCATCTGGCGGATGATGCGTTGGGCGGCAATCAGCCCCTCGGCGTCAAACACCGCATGGGCCTCGGCCTCGGTCGCGCCCGTGGTGGCCAGCAGAATCGCCTTTTCGGCGTCGCGGGTCGGGTAATCGACATCGACTTGCAGCAGGAAACGGTCCAACTGCGCCTCTGGCAGGGGGTAGGTGCCCTCCTGCTCGATGGGGTTTTGCGTCGCCAGCACATGGAACGGGCGGCCAAGGGGGCGGTGCTGACCGGCGATGGTCACCTCACGTTCCTGCATCGCTTGCAGCAGCGCCGACTGGGTGCGGGGGGATGCGCGGTTGATTTCATCCGCCATCAGCAACTGACAGAACACCGGCCCTTCCAGAAAACGGAAGGCACGGGCGCCATCGGCAGCGGTTTCAAGGACTTCCGACCCCAGAATATCGGCGGGCATCAGATCTGGCGTGAACTGGATGCGGTTGGCTTTCAGCCCCATCACGGTGGACAGGGTATCCACCAGCAGCGTCTTGCCCAACCCCGGCAGACCCACCAACAGCGCATGGCCGCCACAGATCAGCGCGGCAAGCACCTGATCCACCACCTTTTCCTGCCCGATGAACCGCCCCGCGACCGAAGCCCTTGCCCGGCCCAGCCGTTCGGCAAGGCTTTCGATCTCGGACACGAGCAACTGGGGATCGGACATGACATTTCTCCACTGGGTCTTATATGTTGCCATAAAAGCGAAATCCGGGGTCGGGCACAAATGGCAAACGCCAAAGATGCGCAAATGATTGTGAAGCCGTCGGCGGACGGGCTGGTGGCGTCGGTGAAAGCGGCCTCGAAAAAGGGGCCGCCGCCGGTTCACCTGTGGAATCCGGATTTTTGCGGCGATCTGGACATGCGGATCGCGCGCGACGGAACGTGGTTCTACCTTGGTACGCCGATTGGCCGCGCGCCTTTGGTCAAGCTGTTCTCCTCAATCCTGAAGCTGGAGGACGGGAAATACTACCTTGTCACCCCGGTCGAAAAGGTCGGCATCAAGGTGGATGACGCGCCCCTGCTGGCCGTGGATTTCGAGGTGACGGGCGACGGCCCCACACAGGAGATACGGTTTTTCACCAAGACCGAGGATGAGGTGGTGGCCAGCGCCGAAAACCCCCTTCGCGTCGTGCGAGACCCGGAAACAGGCGAGCCGTCGCCTTACGTTCACGTCCGCCGGGGGCTGGAGGCGCTGATCGACCGCAAAAGCTTTTACCGTCTGGTAGAGCTTGGAACGCAGGAAAGGCTTGACGGCACCGATTGGTTCGGCCTCTGGTCTGGCGGCCAATTCTTTCCGGTGATCCCAACTGCCGAGTTGACCTGATACATGCCCCGATATGCCGCCAACCTGACCATGCTGTTCACCGAAGTTCCGCCGCTTGACCGGCCGGGCCTTGCGGCGCAAGCGGGCTTTGACGGAGCCGAAATCCTGTTTCCCTATGACTTTCCGGTCAAGGAATGGGAGGCGGCACTGGCCGGCCTGCCGCTTGCCGTGATCAACACCCACCCCGGCGATTGGGCCGCAGGCGACCGTGGTTTCGCCGCTGTGCCGGGCGACGAAGGCCGCTTTCGCGACAGCTTTTTGCGTGCCGCCGATGTGGCCACGCGGCTGGGGGCGGGGCGCGTGCATGTGATGGCAGGGGTGGCCAAAGGGCCGCAGGCCGAACAGACCTATAGCGAAAACCTGACATGGGCGGCGACCGAAGCGCCCGATCTGCTGTTGCTGCTGGAACCGATCAACCCTGATGACATGCCCGGCTATTTCCTGAACGATTTCGATCAGGCGGCGCGGATTCTGGATGATCTTGGGTTGCCGCAGGTGGGTCTGCAATTCGATCTGTGGCACGCCGCGCGCATCCACGGCAACGCCGAGGCGGTGTGGCACCGCCACCGCGACCATATCGCCCATGTCCAGATCGCCGGGTTCCCGGCCCGCAATGAGCCGGGCGGCGGCGGGTTCGACCTGACCGCGCTTTGCACCGAACTGGACGAGGCGGGCTATGACGGCTGGGTTTCCGCCGAATACCGCCCGGCGCGGGCCACGGTGCATGGGTTGGGCTGGCTTTCCGCCCTTCAGGCACGGACCAAGCCCATCGGCGGGTGATTTGAGGGGGGGCGGCCATCCGCCGCCTTGCCATTTTGCGCCGCTGGCCCCAGATAGGCGAGAAAGCTCAGGAGGCTGCCATGAACCCCGGCAACAAGTTCTTTGATGACATCTCCAAGGTGATGACCTCGGCCATGGGCGTGGCCCAAGGGGCCAAGACCGAAGCCGAAACCGCGATGAAAAGCTGGATGGACCGCTGGCTGGCCGACCGCGATTTCGTGACACGGGAAGAGTTTGATGCCGTGCGCGCAATGGCCCAGAAAGCACGCGAGGAAAATGCAGCGCTGGAGGCCCGGATTGCCGCGCTGGAGGCGAAACTGGCCAAGTAACGGCCAGTTCTCGCGCATCTGGCAGCTAGGTTTCGGCGGCCCCATGCCGGACAGTTGGGGCGCAGATTATAATCGGCGAAGCGGCCCCCATCTTTCATAAAGCGCCCAAAGCGCGAACAGGAGGATGACATGCAACAGCAAGCCTTGATGACCGAAACCGCCCGCAGCATTCGTGCGATGGTATCCAGTGTCGATGTGAACGGAACCAGCGTGTTCAGCCCGTCTGGCGACCACCTTGGCCATATCGCCCATCTGATGATCGACAAGGCCAGCGGGCAGATTGGCTATGCCGTGATGGCCTTCGGCGGATTTCTGGGGCTGGGGCAGGACGAAACGCCCGTGCCTTGGCGCAAGCTGCGGTTTGACACCAATCTTGGCGGCTATGTGACCGACATCACCCGCGACCAATTGTCAAACGCACCAAAGCCGCCTGCCAATTGGTCGGAAAGCCACGAATGGCGCAAGCAAAGCTATGATTACTATGGGCAGGGGTATTACTGGTAAGGTCGCCCCCGACCTGTTGGCCCCGCGCCGATTGGGCGGGGTTCAATGTTTCAGGCGCCCCCAAAGATCATATTCCCCAGCCTCTTCCACTTCGACCGTCACCAGATCGCCAGCCGACAACCCCTCGAAACCCTCATCAATGAACAGGTTGCCGTCTATCTCGGGCGCATCGGATTTGGTGCGGCAGGTGGCGCCGTCTTCATCGACCTCATCAACGATGACCTGAATTGTCTGGCCCACCTTGGCGGCCAGCTTCGCCTCGGAAATCGCTTGCGCCTTGGCCATGAAACGGTCCCAGCGATCTTGCTTGACCTCATCGGGCACATGGTCGGGCAGAGCATTGCTGCGCGCCCCGGCGACGTTTTCGTATTGAAAACAGCCCACGCGGTCCAGTTGCGCCTCGTCCAGCCAGTCGAGCAGGGTCTGAAACTCGGCCTCCGTCTCGCCCGGATAGCCGACGATGAAGGTGGATCGCAGGGTGATCTCGGGGCAATCGCGGCGCCAGGCGGAGATTTCGTCCAGCGTTTTGGCCGAGGCCGCCGGGCGGGCCATGCGTTTCAGAACGTCTGGGTGGGCGTGCTGGAACGGGATGTCGAGGTAGGGCAGCACCAGCCCCTCGGCCATCAGCGGAATCAGGTTGCGCACATGGGGGTAGGGATAGACGTAGTGCAGCCGCACCCAAGCCCCCAGCGACCCCAGATCACGGGCAAGGTCGGTGATATGGGCGCGGTGTTCGCGCCCGTCGCGGCCCGATGTGGTGGCGTGCTTCAGGTCCAGCCCATAGGCCGAGGTGTCTTGGCTGATGACCAGCAGTTCCTTGACCCCAGCCTCCACCAGCTTTTCCGCCTCTCTCATCACCGCATGGGCGGGACGGGACACCAGTTTGCCGCGCATGTCGGGGATGATGCAGAACTTGCAGGCGTGATTGCAGCCTTCGGAGATTTTCAGATAGCTGTAATGGCGCGGTGTCAGGCTGACGCCGGTTGCCGGAAGCAGGTCAATGAACGGATCGGGCGCGGGGGGGACCGCCTTGTGAACCGCGTCCAGAACCGCTTCGTACTGGTGCGGCCCGGTGACGGCCATCACCTTGGGGTGGGCGCCGGTGATGTATTCGGGGTCTGCCCCCAGACAGCCGGTGACCAGAACCTTGCCGTTTTCGCGCAGCGCCTCGCCAATCGCATCAAGGCTTTCGGCCTTGGCTGAATCCAGAAAGCCGCAGGTGTTCACGATCACCGCATCGGCCCCCTTGTAATCGGGGCTGATCGCATAGCCCTCTGCCCGCAGGCGGGTCAGAATGCGTTCGCTGTCGACCAGTGCCTTGGGGCAGCCAAGGCTGACCATGCCGATGGTCGGCTGGCCCTCGCGCCGCAGGGTGTCGGGCACAAAGCTGCGGGCAAGATCGGGGCGGAGGTTGGGCGGGTTCTGGGACATTGGCAGCATATAGCCGCGAATCGGTCTGGCGTTAAGGGGAGGGATTTCGCGCGTGAAGCGATAGGCATCCTATTGATATCATATATAAATTATAATATTTTACCCCGTTTTCGGGCCTGCTAGGCCGCGAGCGGTTCTCTCCCGAAGCGGGTTTTGCTGGTTGATGCGATTCTGCCCTCCCGCAACGCACGGAAAGGCAAGGCGGGGCAGACCGGCAGCATGACGAGCCGAGTGCAGCTGCTCTGGCTGCGCGATAGGCAAAAAATACCCCTATGACGGGTAGAAGGCAAAAAAGACTCGCTTCAATTGTGTGCTCATGGCGTTATGGTGCCAGCGAATTAACCATTTTTCATGCAATTGATGCGGTGAGGGAAACAATGAAGATTTTAGCTGTGGCGGCGGCAATGGCGCTGGTAGGGCTGGCGCAGGCAAAGGCTGCGGTGGTCGATGTGGTCTACGCTTCTGGGCCGCTGGCGGTTCAGAAAAGCTGCCTTACCTACTATCTGGAGGATACCTGCCAAGGCCCCGCGATGGCCGGGCCCTTTGCCATGCAATGGGCGCTGCATGTTGCGGTTGAAACGGCAGAGCTGACCTTTCTGAACGGCAGTGCGCATGTCGAATGGGATGGTGTAGCACCCAAGATTGCAGAGCCGGGCATCTATCGCTGGACCGGCACGGATTGGGCCGCTGAGGCGGCGACACCAGGCTATGGCTTTGCGTTGCTGCTTCTGGGTTTTGATCTGAGCGATACGGGCGTGGCAAGCAACTGGCAGATTTCGTCAGAGGTCTATCAGGATTTCGGAACCTGGTATCTGGATGCCTGGGGCGGCACGGCAACTGCGACGCTGTGGCAGCATGAGGATGGTGATCTGGCTGTTATGGCGCGGTATGCCGCCGAGGGCATCGCCCCGGTGCCCCTGCCCGCAAGCGCGCCGTTGCTGGGTGGCGCGCTGATGCTGATGGCCGCCTATCGGCGGAGCCGGGCGCGCGGATAAGTTTGTCGGCGGCACGCGCCGGGCTATAACTGAACCCAAGGCCCGGCGGGTTTTGGGTCAGGTATGTCAGGAGGGTGTGTGATGCGCTGGATTTTTCGGCTGCTGGGCGCGGTTTTGGTGCTGGCTGTGCTGGGGGTGGCGGCGGTGTTTCTGCTGCCCGCCGAAAAGATCGCCGGGGTGGCGCTGGGCAAGCTGGAAACGCTGACCGGGCGCAAGGTGACGCTGGAGGGCTCGGTTCGCCCCTCGGTCTGGCCGGTTCTGGGGGTGGAAACCGGGCCGGTCAGCATGGCCAATGCCGATTGGTCGGAGGAAGGGCCGATGTTCCGCGCCGAGGCGCTGGAGATTGGCGTCGATCTGGCGGCGCTGATCGGAGGCGAGGTCAAGATCACCAAAATCGCGGCGACCGGGCCCAAGCTGGTGCTGGAGCGGGCCAAGGACGGGCGCGAAAACTGGGTGTTCGGTGGCCGCAATGGTGGCAGCGTAACCACCGAGACCCCCGGTGTGGGTCAGCCCTTCACACTGGACAAAGGCGTGATTTCGGATGGCGCCTTGATCTTTGTTGATCATGGCACCGGCCAGCGGTTTGATCTGACCAACATGGGTATGACGCTGGCGGTGCCCGAGTACGAGGGCAAGGCCACGGTTGAAATGACTGCGACGCGGGGTGGGCAAGCCTTTGCGTTGAATGCAGAAATTGGTGCGTTCCGTAGTTTTCTGGATGGCAAGCTGGGCACGTTGCGCGCCGATTGGTCGGCGGGCAGGGCGAAGGCATCGTTCGAGGGCCGGGCGGGGTGGAACCCGATGGCGGCAGAAGGAGCGCTAAAGGCCGATCTGGGCGCGCTGACCGAGGTTTCGGCGGTGGCGGGCGTGCCTGCGCCCCGTCTGCCTAAGGGTCTGGGCGCGGAAGAGGTTGCGCTGGCCGGGCAGGTTACGCTGACCGAGGCGGGGTCGGTGCATCTGCGAAAGGGCAAGGTCACGCTGGACGGGGCACCCCTGTCGGTTGATGCCGACATGACGACAGCGGGCCCGCGACCGAAACTATCGGCGCAGGTCACCGCCGGGGCGCTGGATCTGAGCGGAATGACCGGCGGCTCTGGTGGCGGGGCACAGGGCGGGGCCAAGGCCACCGGCTGGCCCAAGGACCGGATTGATGCCAGCGGTCTGGGCGCGCTGGACGCCGAGGTGGCGCTGACGGCTGACAGTCTGGATCTGGGGCTGGCCAAGTTTGGCGCGGTGCAGGCGATGGTGACGATTGACCGGGCGCGGGCGGTGTTCGACCTGCGGCGTGCGACGGGATACGATGGCACGGTTGCCGGGCAATTCGTGGTCAATGCGCGCAAGGGTCTGTCGGTCGGCGGTGATCTGACCTTTGCCGGATTGCAGTTGCAGCCGCTGTTACAGGACTTTGGCGGCTATGACCGACTGATCGGGACGGGCGATTTGCGGGTGAAATTTCTTGGCTCGGGCGGGTCAGTCGATGCGATCATGCACAGCCTTGAGGGGGAGGGCAGCCTTTCACTGACCAAGGGCGAGTTGCGGGGGCTGGATGTCGCGGGGATGCTGCGCACGCTGGACACCGGCTACGTCGGCGAGGGGCAGAAGACGATTTTTGATTCGGTCGCGGGCAGTTTCGTGATGCGCGGCGGCGATCTGTTCAACGACGATCTGGCGTTGCTGTCGCCCTATGTCACGGCCAGCGGGCAGGGTCGGGTGGGCCTTGGCGCACGCGATCTGGAATACCGGATCAAGGCGACCGCGCTGGCCGATGATCAGGGGCAGGGCGGGCTGACCGCGCCCCTGCTGATCAGCGGCACCTGGGCCAAGCCGAAGTTCTCGCTGGATCTGGAGGCTTTGGCGCAAGAGCGGCTGGATGAACAGAAAGCCAAGCTGGAGGCCGAAGCCGAGGCGAGGGCGGCGGAATTGCGGGCCAAGGCCAAGGAAAAGCTGAAGGACGAGCTGGGGATCGAGCAATTGCCTGACGAAAGCCTGGAAGATGCGGCAAAGCGCAAGCTGAACGAGGCCGTGTCGGACGAGGCGCAAAAGGCGCTTGAGGATCTGTTGGGCGGCAATTAGGCCCAAAATGGAAAACGCCGCCCGGCTGGGCGGCGTTTTCGCTCCAAGTACTTCGGCCCGTGTCCTGCGATCAGCGGCGGCGGTCGCGCCGCGCGCTCATCGGTTGGAAGGCCACGCCGACATGCGCCTCGCAATAGGGTTTTCCGGGTAGGCTGGGCAGGCCACAGAACCAGAAATCATCGGTGGCGGGGTCGCCGATCGGCCATTTGCAGGTGCGTTCGGTCAGTTCCATCAGCGTCAGCTTGCGGGCACGCTTTTCCACCTCGCGCACCGAAGCCAGAGCCTCGGGGCTGATTTCGTTGATCGAGGGTTGCGGCGGCAGGGGCTGACCGGCGGGCACGATGGCCTTGCGGATCGGCAGGGGGGTGACGTTGCCCGACGGCGCGGCAGCAGCGGCGGGTTGCGGCACTGCGGGGCGTTCTGGCGCGGGCCGCGCGGCGGCCGGTTCAGGCGCGGGGCGGGCAGCGGCGGGTTCGGGGGCGGCGCGCGCAGGCGGCTCTGCCCGCGCGGCGGCGGTGGCCGGTGCTTCGGGCGCCTCGTCCCGCTCTGTCGCGCCATCACCGGCGCGGTTCGACAGGCCCAGGCGGTGGACCTTGCCGATCACCGCATTGCGGGTGACACCGCCCAGTTCCTTGGCGATCTGGCTGGCGGATTGGCCTTCGGCCCACATCCGCTTCAAAAGCTCGACGCGCTCGTCGGTCCAGGACATGACAAACTCCGGGGGTTCTGGCCTTTTGGGGGCCGTTCTAGTGGTAGCGTCACCGGATACATGGCGGCGGGCAGAGAATCAAGCGCAGGGCTTGCAGCGCGGCCTGCGATATCGCACAGGGGAAGAGAAGGGAACCAAGATGCACGATTACCGAACCCAGCGCGCCGATACGTTCGAGACCTTTCGCCTGGTCAGCAAAGGCGTCCGCGTGCCCCCCACTGCGGTGGTGGTGTTTCAGTTCGTGGCCGAAGATACCGACACCGACTGGAAGGGTGTGGAAAAGGCGCTGCGGGCCAAGGGCTACAAGACCTATAACGACGGCACGGTGCTGGAGGCGCGGGTTGGCCCGATTGCGGTGAACCCCGAGACGATCTGGGATTGGGAGCGCCGCGCGACCGAGATCGTGCTGCCGTTCAACTTCTGGCCAGATGGCTGGGAACTGGCCGACTGATCAGGCCGCGACAGGCGCAGATGCCACGGCGGGGCGGGTCAGCAAAGCGCGCCACACCAGCACCAAAAGCGCGATATGTCCCAGTGACCCCAGCGAAATGGCGGTATCGATGCCCTTTTGCGAGGCCAGATGCTGCCCGCTGGTCAGCGCAGCATATTGCCCCCAGCCACAGCACAGCCAGGTAAAGGCGAACAGCCCGCGCCGCCCCCACAGGCCCAGCCGGTCTGACAGCTCGGGCAACAAAAGGCCAAGGCCAAGGATCAGGATCGGCATGTCGTAATCGTAGTTGTAAGGGCTGATGCCCATGCTGGCGATCAGCGTGACGCCCAGCACACGGCCCGCAGGCCAGCCCATCCGCGAAGCGGCGATGATGCTGCCGACCGAGATCAGCGCGGCCCCCGCCTGCATGGCCAGCGCAAGGCTGGCGTTCACGCCAAAGGTGGCCAGCATCGCGTAAAGCGAGGTCATGCGGTACAGGGGATAATAGCCCAGCTTCAGCCCGTCGGCCGCAGTCGCCGTGCCATCAAGAAAGGCGCGCCAGACCGCTGGCCCCAGAATCGCCGTGGCCAGCGCCGATGTCAGACCAATCACCGCGAAAGTCACCGCCACCAGCCGCCAGCGCCCGGAGACAACGGCCAGAATGCCGGACCCAAGCGCCAAATGCGGCTTGATCACCATCAGACCCAGCGCCACCCCGGCGCGGCTGCGGTGCCCCAGCCAGCCCAGCGCGAACAGCCCCATCAACGTGCCGGTCAGAAAGCCGTTCTGGCCGACGGCTGCGGTGATCAGGAACGCAGGCAGGCCCAGAAACAGCGCATCGTTCAGCGAGGGGCCGGCTATGCGGCGCAGGACCAGCAGATAGGTGGCAAAGGTTCCTGCGGTGAACAGCAGATAAGACAGCCCTCGTGGCAGAAAGGTCAGCGCCATCGACACAAGGTCAAACTGGGGCGGATAGGTCCAGGGCATCCAGATTTCCTGCCCCGCCAGCGCGCTTTGCCGCCCCAGCATGGCAACCTTGTCATAGGCTGCCACGATCTGGCCTTCACGCCCCATCTGGCCCGCGATGTAAAAGGCGTCAAAATCCAGCACGGTCTGCCCCGCACCAAGGGTGGGCACCTGAATGGCCAGAACCACGATCAGCACAAGGCACAGCGCGACCACGCCCGCCCCGATCAGAGGCGAGGCAAAAAGGGCGGGGGACGTGGGCCGGTCGGTCACAGTTTCAGCCTTTTAAAGATCGGTTCGGGGATGTTGCGGATGATCGCCATGACCAGTTGCCACACGGGTTTGACATAGATGACGTTGCGTTTGCGGGCAACGGCGCGGTGGATCGCCTCGGCAACCTGATCGGGCTGGGCGGTGAGCTTGGCGGGCAGGTCCATGCCTGCGGTCATCTTGGTATCCACAAATCCGGGCAGGACGGTCACGACATGAACGCCCTTTTTCGCCAGCCGGTTGCGCAGGCCCGACAGCCAGGCGGTAAAGCCTGCCTTGGCCGAACCATAGATGTAATTCGTCGCCCGCCCCCGGTCGCCCGCGACCGAGCTGATGCCGACGAGGGTGCCATTGCCCCGCGCCTCCATCCGGTTGGCGATTTCGCCCAAGATCGCGGCGGGGCCTTCGAAATTCGTGCGCAGGACAACGGCGGCGGCTTGCGCATCCCGTTCGCTGGCGGCTTGCTCACCCATCAGGCCGATGGCGGAAACCGCCACGACGGGCAGGGGGCCAAGGCTGTCGAGAAAGGCGGCGTGGCTGGCGGTGTCCAGCACGTCGAACTCGGCCAGCGTGACGGCGACCGAATGGCGCAGCGTCAGGTCGGCCTTGGCATCGGCAAGGCTTGCGCTGTCGCGGGCTGCAAGCACAATCGGGTGCCCCTCGGCAGCAAAGCGGCGGGCGACGGCAAGGCCGATGTCGGAACGCGCACCAAGGATCAGAACGGCGGGTCGGGTCACAGATATAGCCTTTCGGATTGCAGCGAGGCGAAGCGGCGGGTCAGCCCCTCGGCGCTGCGAAGCTGGTGGAAACGGTCGGCGCGCGGATCGGACTGGCGCAGGGTGTCGGCGGTCAGCCGCGCATCCTTGGCAAGGTAATAGCGGCCGCCATGGGCAAGGGTGATCTGGTCCAGCCGTCGCAGCAGGGCAAAAGTGGCGCGGCTGGCGGGGAAATCGAGGGCAAGGGTATGCCCCTCCATCGGGAAGGACATCATGCCCCGCCCCTGCGGGCCAAGGCGTTTCAGCACGGCCAGAAACGAGGCGAGGCCGGAGGCGGAGATGGCTTCCAGCAGCTCCCGCAGACCCGCGCTTGCATTGGCAAGCGGCAGAACCGTTTGATATTGCACGAAGCCCCGGCGGCCATACATGCGGTTCCACGACAGGATGGAATCAAGCGGATAGAAATATTCGTCCCAGCCGGTGACAGAATGGCCCGCCTTGGCGGCCCCGCGTTTGTAGTAGAGGTGGTTGAAGGCCCGCACCGTATGGCGGTTCAGCGCAAAGCCCGGCGCGTTGAACGGCATGGTGCGTTTCTTGCGGGCAGGGGGCGCGAAAGGGGCGGCGCGGTGGTGCTGGGGCAGGTCGCCCACCGTCGCATGTTCGCCAAGGGTGATCAGCGACCGGCCAAGGCTGTCGCCCGTGGCAAGGCAGTCGATCCAGGCGACGGAATAGGTGGACTGCTGATGCGCCTCAAACGCGGCGAGCGTCTCGGTCAGGTTGGCGGTGGGAATGGTTTCCTGACGGATGAACCCGGTTTCCACCCGGCGCAGCCGAAAGGCGGCGCGCAGGACAACGCCGGTCAGGCCCATGCCGCCCAGGGTGGCGGCGAACAGGTCGGAATTGTCCAAGGGGCCACAGCGGCGCACCTGCCCGTCCGCGCCCATCAGGTCGATCCAATCGACAAAGGCGCCGAAACTGCCGTGCAGGTGGTGGTTCTTGCCATGAACATCGGCGGCGATCATGCCGCCAAGGGTGACAAAGCGGGTGCCCGGCGTGACCCAGGGAAACCAGCCGCGCGGCAGGAAGGTGGTGATGATGTCATCCAGCATCACGCCCGCCTCGGCCACCAGTTGCCCGGATTCAGGCTCGAAACCCAGCATTCGGTCAAAGCCGCGCATGTCCACGGTATTGCCGCCCGACATGGCGCTGTCGCCATAAGACCGGCCATTGCCGCGCGCGATCAGGCCGCCCTCGGCTACGCGGGCGCGCAGGGTTTCCTCATCCCGCGGTTTCGTGACGCGGCAGTCTTGCGGATTGTGGCGGCCCCAGCCCGACAGTTTCATGCCAGCGCCTGCGCGGTGAAGACAAACCGGCGGTCGAGCGCATATTTGACCGCGTAGCCGATGCCAAGGCCCAGAACCGCCCCAACCTCGCGGGCCATCTGGCTCTGGCCGATGTGCCAGAACGCAGCCTCAAAACCCCAAAAGATCAGCGTCGTTGCAACGCCCATAAGGGTGTAAAGCGAAAAGCGGCGCGAATGGGCGGCAATGCCAGAGCTGCGGTCGTCAAAGATCCAGCGCTTGTCTAGGGCGTACTTCACCACCAGCCCAAGGCCGGTGCCCGCCACCATCGCCAGCAACAGCGCGCCGCCAAGCCCCAGAACCACGCGCTGCGCGGCCAGATTGGCAAGCGTGGCCAGCACGGCAAAAGCCGCATAGCGCAGTGCTAGGGTGGCAGTCATCAGCCAATCCCCCCCACCGCACCCAGCGCGATGATGGCGGTGACGGTGGCAAAGCAAAGCTGGCTGGTGCGGTCGGTCACGGCGAAAACCACCGGGTCATCGTGCATCTGGCCGCGATGGGTCAGCATCACCAGACGGTTGACCCAATAGAACATCACCAGACACACGCCCCACAGCATCGGCGGATTGGCATAAAGCTCCAGCACCGCAGGCGAGTTGATGTAAAGGCCCAGAACCAGGATCGAGACATAGCCCGAAGCGGTCGCCATGGCGGTGACCACGGGCAGGTCAGCCCCGGTATAGCCGCGCCCATGGGCTTTCTCGCGGCCCGAGGCAACCACATCGACCAGTTCCGCCTGCCGCTTGACCGCCGCCAGCGAGAAGAAGAAGAACCCCGAAAATGCCAGCAGCCAGACCGAAATCGGGATGCCCGCCGACACGCCGCCCGCGACGATCCGCGCGGTGTAAAGCCCTGCCAGCATGACGATATCGATGATCGGCTGGCGTTTCAGTGCCAGCGAATAGGCCATCGTGGCCATGTAATAGCCCAAGACCGCCAGCACGAACATCTTGCCCAAGGCCAAAGACAGCCCCAGCCCGATGAACAGCAGCGCGGGCGCAAGCAGCGTGCCATGCGACAGGGGCAGCGCGCCCGAGGCGAAGGGGCGGTTTTTCTTGCGTGGATGGGCGCGGTCGGCGGCAAGGTCCAACAGGTCATTCAGCACATAGACGCTGCTGGCGACAAAGCTGAAGGCGACAAAGGCAAGGGCGGCCAGCGCAAGGCTTTGGCCGTTGATCTGGTGGGCTGCCAGCAGGGGCAGGAAGACCAGCAGGTTTTTCAGCCATTGATGCGGGCGCATGACGCGCAAGGATGCGCTGGCCACCGGCATGTTGGCCGGCAGATCGACAATCTCGCGGCCAAAGGCCGCGACGCGGGCGCGCAGGGCGGCGGGAACACCTACCATGATGGCGCAGGCGGCACGCTCCCACACCGGCAGGTCGGCCTGCGCATCGCCGATATAGTCAAAGCCACGGCGGCCATAGCGCGCCTCGAGGAAACTGGCCTTGTTCTCGCCCTTCAGGTTCAGCACGGCGTCCGATCCATGCACCTCGTCAAACAGGCCCAGATGTTCGGCGATCTGGTCGGCCACCTGCTGATTCGCCGCCGTGACAAGCGCGGTGCGCCCACCGCCCGCACGCCAGCGCGCGATGTAATCCAGCACCGAAGGGTTATAGGGCAGCGACCCCACATCCACCGGCCCGACCTGCGACATGCGCTGTTTCAGGGCGGCGCGGCCAGCAATCAGGCTATGAGCCGCCTCGAACGGGGTGCGCCAATTGCGCGAAACGCCCGACCAGAAGGTTTCGAACAGCATATCCGACCGGATCAGCGTTCCGTCCAGATCAACAACCAAGGTGCGTTCGGCCGCCATGTCTCACCCCTGAAAACCGAAAGGGGCAAGCAGAATGCCCCTTCTCTTTGGGGGAACCATTGTTTCCGAAAGGGGCCAAATCTTGACCGAATTTCAGCAACGCCGGGGTTTCACGATTTGACCGGAATTCCACCGATCCAAGTGGCGCGGATCGCCCGATCATCGCCCATCATGATGGTGGGAAAAATCGCCTGCCAGATGTCACCCGCGCGCCGTGTGGCCTGTTCGATGGCGGGGGTCGAGGCGAGGTCGATCACCACCAGATCGGCCTCCAGCCCCGGGGCGATATTGCCGATCAGGTGGTCAGCCCGCAGCGCCTGGGCCGAACCTTGGGTGGCCAGCCACCAAAGCTGCGCGGGGTGCAGCGCGCTGCCCTTCAACTGCGCCACCTCATAGGCCGCCGCCATGGTGTGCAGCATGGAAAACGACGATCCGCCGCCCGTGTCGGTGGCCAAACCGATGCGCTGACCCTCGGCCTTCAGCCCCGCCATGTCGAACAGGCCCGATCCGATGAAGGTGTTCGAGGTCGGACAGTGGATCAGGCTGGCCCCCGTTTCCTTCAGCCGGGCGCGTTCGCGGGGGGTCAGGTGAATCGCATGGCCGAAAATCGCCCCTTCGGCCAGCAAACCTTGCGCTTCGTAGGTGTCCAGATAGTCGCGCGATTGCGGAAACAGGCCCTGCACCCAGTCAATCTCGTCCGTCTGTTCCGACAGGTGGGTCTGCATCAGGCAATCGGGGTATTCGCGCCACAGCCCGCCAAGGGCTGCCAGTTGCTCGGGCGTTGAGGTTGGCGAAAAGCGCGGGGTGATGACATAGGACAGCCGGTCAACGCCGTGCCACTTTTCCAGCAGGGCGCGGCTGTCGTCATAGGCCGATTGCGGGGTATCGCGCAGCCCTTCGGGGGCGTTGCGGTCCATGCAGGTCTTGCCCGCCCAGATCCGCATGTTGCGGGTTTGGGCGGCGGTGAAGATGGCATCCACGCTGGCCGGATGGATCGTGGCATAGGTGCAGAATGAGGTCGTGCCATGGGCCAGCGCGATGCCGGTATAGCGGGCGGCGATGTCGGCGGCATAGGCGGGGTCGGAAAACCGCATCTCCTCGGGGAAGGTATACATGTTCAGCCAGTCGATCAGTCGTTTGCCCCAAGAGGCGATGATCGCGGTTTGTGGATAATGCACATGGGCATCGACAAACCCGGCCGAGATCAGCGCGCGGCCGTAATCGCTGACCTGCGCTTGCGGATAGGCGGCGCGCAGCGCATCGGCAGTGCCGGTGGCGCGGATTTTGCCGTCTTGCACCAGAACCGCACCATGGGATTCGTGATGCGCGGCCTCTGGCCCCAGAGCGAAGGGGTCGCCGGTAAAGGACAGCACCTGCCCAAGAAGTAGATCGGCCATCAATGCCTCCGTTTGGTCAGGGCCACCCTAACCACGGATCGGTTTCGGGTAAATTTCCCATCGCCCCCTGTTTCCCGGAAACAGCTTTCGCTAAGCATGTGGCAATCGGAGGGCGGCGCATGACAGAAGAACAGGCAATCCGGGAAGAAGACGGGCTGGAGCCAGAGCGCGTCGAGGCGATTCTTGAGGCGGTGGAGGCGGGCGATGGCGCGGGCGTGACCCGGCTGTTGGAACCGCTGCACGCCGCCGATATTGCCGACCTTCTGGAACAGATCAGCCCGTCGGAGCGCAGCGCGCTGCTGGCGCTGTCTTCGGGCGAGATCGACGGCGACGTCCTGTCGGAAATTGACGAGTCGATCCGCGAAGAGGTGATCGAGGCGCTGCCCGACAATGTCGTGGCCGACGCCGTCCGAGAGCTGGAATCCGATGACGTCGTGGACATTCTGGAGGATCTGGACGCCCCACAGGTCGGCCGCATCCTGTCTGCGCTGGACCGCGCCGACCGGGTGGCGGTGGAACAGGCGCTGTCTTATCCCGAACATTCTGCCGGGCGACTGATGCAGCGCGAGGTGGTGGTGGCACCTGCCCATTGGACGGTGGGCGAGGCGATCGACTTTCTGCGCGGGGCCGACCATCTGCCAGACCAGTTTTACCACGTCATCCTGACCGATCCGCGCATGAAGCCCGTGGGTTACGTCACGCTGGGGCGCATCCTGTCCTCGGCCCGAGAGGCGCGTCTGACCACGATTGTCGAAGACAGTTTCCGCACCGTCGAGGCAGCGGACCCAGAGGCCGACGTGGCCTATATCTTCAACCAGTATCACCTGATTTCCTGCCCGGTGGTCGATGCCGATGGCCGTCTGGTGGGCGTGATCACCATCGACGATGCGATGAACGTGCTGGATGAAGAGCATGAGGAAGACATGCTGCTGCTGGCGGGCGTGGGCGAAGAAAGCTCTATCAGCGATGGTGCGCTGGAGACGGTGAAACAGCGGCTGCCGTGGCTGGTGGTGAACCTGTTCACCGCCTCGATTTCCGCCTTCGTGATTTCGCAGTTCGAATCGACGATTGCGGCGCTGGTATCGCTGGCTGCCGTGATGCCGATTGTTTCATCCACCGGGGGGATTGGTGGCACCCAATCGTTGGCCGTGGCGGTGCGGGCCTTGGCGACGCGCGATCTGACGGCGTCGAACGCCAAGCGCGTGGTGTTGCGCGAATTGGGGGCCGGGGTGATGAACGGTCTGGGCTTGGCGCTGATCCTTGGGTTCGGCGGGGCGCTGGTTTACGGCGATGTGCGGTTGGGCATCGTGCTGGGGCTGGCGATGATCACCAACCAGATCGTGGCGGCGATGGGCGGCGTTCTTGTGCCGCTTTCGTTAGAGCGGTGGGGCCTTGACCCTGCTTTGGCTTCGGGGACGTTCGTCACGACACTGACGGATGTGATGGGATATCTGGCCTTTCTGGGCCTTGCGACATGGTTGATGCTATGACCGATCTGACAGTGCTGAAGGCGGCGGCCCGCAAGGCGGGCTTTGCCGCAAGAAAAGAGGCATTTGCCAAGGGGCAGGGGCAAGCCGCTGAAATACTGGCGGATTTTCTGGCAAGTCATGCCGGAAAGCCCTTGGCCGGTTACATGGCGATGCGGACCGAGATTGATCCTTTGCCCGCGATGGCGGCGCATCAGGGGGCTGTTGGCGTGCCGGTCATTCTGGGGGCGGGGCAGCCGGTAAAGTTCCGTGAATGGTCGCCCGGCTGCGCAATGGTGGCGGGCGAATTCGGTGCGTTTATTCCCGCCGAAGGGCTGTGGGTCGAACCCGAAGTGGTGATCGTGCCGATGGTGGCCTTTGATGCACTGGGTTACCGGCTGGGCTATGGCGGCGGGTTTTATGACCGTACGTTGGAGGGGTTGCGGGCCAAGCGGCCCACGTTGGCCGTGGGGTTCGCCTTTGCCGCGCAGGAAATGGATGCGGTGCCGATTGAAGCGACCGACCAGCGGTTGGATGCGGTGGTGACAGAACAAGGCGTGCGGTGGTTCGGGGAATAACGATGCGGTTCGTGCTGGTGGTGATTGTGGGTTTGACGGCAGGCCATGCAACGGCGGCCTGTTTGCCCGAGGGGCAACTGGCCAAGGTGGTTCATTTTTCTGGTGGGGCCGTGCTGAACCAGATTTCGGTCAAGGATAGCGTGCTGGATTACACCGCCGTAGCCGAGGGCAAGGAAAGCCGGGTGCGGGCCGCGCGGGGCCTTTATCCGCTGCAACAAAGCACCGGCGCCAATGCAATGTCGATGGACTGGGGCGCCCAGCCGCTGCTGCCGGTCGAGGTGCTGCCGGTTGGCGAAGAGGTGTCCGTCGAGGCGATTATAGATGGCAAAGAAAGCGACGTGCTGCGCGCGGCCTATCTGTCGCATGGCGAGGAAACCGTCATGGTAGGCGAATGCGCCTATCGGACGATCCACCTGACGCGGACCTTTTACCGCAAAGACGTGGCCTTTGTGAAAGGCGACCTATGGCTGGACCCGGTTCGCCTTATCGCATTGCGGACCGAGCTTGACCTGCTGAACAAGGATGGCAGCGTACTGCGCCACCAGTCCACCCAGGCCGAAAGCCTGGAGTGAACTGACGGGCGCTTACTTGGCGATTTTTTCGTCGCGCACGAACATGTTGCCCCAGGCCCGGTCGATCAGATCGGGTGTCATCTGGTTGGGGATGCCCTCGAACTCGCACATTGCGATCATCTGGTCGATCAGGAAGACCGGCTGATAATTCGCGAAATTGTTGTTGATGGTCGGGTATTTGGTTTTCAAAAGGTGCAACAGGGCCGCTTCGTTCAGCGGCATCTTCTTTTTCTTGGCGATCATGGCAAAGATTTTCAGGAACATCTCCTGATTGGGGCCATCGATCTTGATCTTGAAGAAAATCCGCCGCAGGGCCGCGCCGTCAAAGATTTCGTTGGGGTGGAAGTTGGTCGAGAAAATCACCAGCGTGTCGAAGGGCACGGTGAACTTCTCGCCCGATTGCAGGGCCAGAATGTCGCGCGCCTCTTCCAAGGGAACGATCCAGCGGTTGACGATTTTCTGTGGCGGTTCCGACTGTCGGCCAAGGTCGTCGATGATGAAGATGCCGCCGGTCGCCTTGAGTTGCAGCGGCGCCTGATAGGTGCGGGCGGTCGGATTATACTTCAGGTCCAGCATGTCGAGCGTCAGTTCCCCGCCCGTGATCACACTTGGCCTTTCGCAATAGACATAGCGGGCGTCATAGCGCGCGCCGGTGCGGCGCAGGACGGTGGGGTCATCCATCGGCTCTTCGGCCTTGGAATGCACGATAGGATCGTAAACGGTGATCACCTGACCGGAATATTCGATCGCACGGGGCACATAGATCTTGTCGCCCAAAGCGGCGCGGATACCGTTGGAGATGGAAGATTTTCCATTGCCGGGCGGGCCATACATCAGGATTGATCGGCCAGAGGTCACCGCAGGGCCAAGGTTTCCGATCAGATCGGGTGGCAGGATCAGATGGCCCATGCCTTTCAGCAGTTCGGGCCGCGTCAGCTTGATGTCGCGCACCGACTGGCGCTTCATCTGTTCGGCATAAAGCGCCAGCGGCACCGGCAGCGCGCCGTAATATTCCGATTGTGACAGCGCATCCAGCGCGCGGGCCTTGCCACCCTCGGTCAGCTGATAGCCCATCTCGTTGCCGGATGTGGCGTGCAGCGTGCCGGTTGCCTCCAACATCCGCTGGCCGCGTGCAATGTCGATCAGCTCTTGCGTCAGCACCACGGGCAGGGCGATGGTACGCGAGATTTCGCTGGCCAAAGACAGGTTGGTGCGGAACATCGTCTTCAGCAGGATTTCCCGCATCATCACCATCGAAAGCCCGGTTTCTGCCAGGCTTTTGGGTTGTGGCGGCGGGGTAACCCCCGAGGTCGGCGGCGTGACTTGCACGTTCATTGTGGGCATCCCAGCGTTTGCCACCTATTGGCGGCAGGGCGTCAACAATGAAGGGAATCCCTTAGAAAAGTGGCTTAAGTGCGGCCAGAAGAAAGAAGATCAGTGTTCCCGCCAATGCGAGGCCCATCGGAAAATCCTTGTGGGTCCAGCTTGCCCAGTCCTCGGTGGCGCGGCGGATCGGCGGGATCAGGCGGGCAAGTCGGTGGCTGGCAAAGGCGCCAAGCAGGCAGGCAGCGTAAAGCCCAAGGATAAACCGTATGTCGCCAAAGGCGAAGAACGGCGCCATGACGGCGGCGAATTTCGCATCGCCCGCGCCCATCAGGTTGATCTGGTTGGCGATGAAGCCCGCAACCAGAACCATTGCGCCGACGCCCAAGGCCCAAAGGTAGGCCTTGAACGGCAACAGCAGCAGGCCAAGGATCAGGAACACCAGCCCCAGTGCCAGAACGGCCTTGTTGGGGATTTTCATGAACTTCATGTCGGACCATGCCACCCACACGCCGATGGCAATGGCAAAGGGCAGGAAGACAAGAGCGGCGGTGGGGGAAAGCCCGGTGATCATCAGCCTTGTCCATCCAGTGCGGCAAGGCTGCGGGTCGCGGCCTCGAAATGTTGGGGGCTGGTGTCGATGGCGTCCTGCAACAGACCCTTGCCAACGGCGATGTCGCCCTTTTTGATCGCGGTAAGCGCCAGCGTGTACAGCAATTGCGCCCGTTCGCTTTGCGTCATGTCCACCACAGGCATGTCGTATTTGCGCTGCGCACCGCGGGCCAGAACCAGATTGTTCTTGGCGGTGAACAGGGTGGGTTCATAGGTCAGGGCCTCTCCGAACAGCTTTTCGGCACCGGGGTAATCGCCGCGCGACAGTTTGGAAAAGCCCCAGTTGTTCAGCACGCCGGCAGGTTTTGTGGTCAGCCCGGTGGCGACCTCGTAAAAGCTGTCGGCCTTTTTCCAGTTCTTTTTGGAATCGGCGACCATCGCCTCCAGCCGGTAGCGTTCAAAGGTCTCGTAGGTCGGAGGGATGAGGTTCAGCTCTGCCTCGGCGCGGGGCCAGTTGTTGGTGCGGATCAGCGCATCAACCAGACCAAGGCGGTCTTCGGGTGTGGCACCGGGCATCGTCAGAACCTGGGTCCAGGTGGCGGCGCCCTCGGTCGGTTTGTTGGCGCGCACCAGCGATTTCGCTAGCCCGCGTTTCAGGTCGATCCGGTCGGGGTTTTGCTGCGACGAGCGGGCGAAATAAGCCACGGCTTCGTTCGGGTCACCCACGGTCAGCATGATGTCCGACAGGTTCGATTCGTCGATGACGTTGACGTCCTTGATGGCGCGCTGAACCTCAGCGTCGCTGGGGCCCTTGCCACAGGCCGCAAGGGCCAGAAGGCACGAAAGCCCCATGGCCACCGACAGGCGGCCCACGGAAACGGGTTGGCGCATTTTGCGTCCTTTTCACTGCTCGTCTGCTGCGGCTTGCCGCCTAGAGCTGCGACAGGAGGACGTATTCGCCATACCCGCGCCGAACCAGGTTGTACCGCGGTTCTTCGTTTTCGCCGTCAGAATAGCTGGTTTTCTCGGTCTCGGCGATAGCGACGCGCAGATTTTGGCGGATGGCGTCCGTTTGGCCACTATCCAGTTGGAATGCCTGCTGAAAGACGACCCGTGCCTCGCCAAATTTGTTCTCTTCCATCAAGACCACGCCCAGATTGTTCAGGGCGGGCACAAAGGCGGGGTCGGCGTCGGTCGCGCGGCGCAGCACCTTTTCGGCCTGCCCCAGACGCCCCAGTTTCAGGTTGGCGGACCCGATGGCCGACAGCACATCGGCGTTCATGCCGTGCTGTGCGGCGGCGCGATAATAAGAGGTCAGCGCCAGATCATACTCGCCAGCTTCCATCAGGCGGTGGCCCACCAGCAGGCCATCAACCCCCTCTTTTCGCGGGTCAAATCCGGGCGCAGTGCTGCCGGTGCGGTCGGTATTGCCCAGACCATTTCCCAAGGAGCAGGCCGCCAGAAGAGGCAAAACCACAATCAGCCGACCGGCCTTTGAAAACACTTAATTCAAGCCCCCACCCCCCAGAACCTTTGCGATGCCTGCAACTGAGGGGCCAATGAGAATGATCATCAAGGGCGGCACCGTAAACATCATTGTGCCCAGCGTCAGCTTGGTCGGCAAGGTGTTTGCTTTCTCTTCGGCGCGCATAACGCGCTTGTCCCGCATTTCGGCGGAATAAATCCGAAGCGCCTCGGCGATCGAGGTGCCGAAGGTGGCCGATTGCACAAGGGTCGTCACAAAGCTGGCCACGTCAGGCACGCCCACCCGTTCGGCCATGTCTTTAAGAACCTGAACCCGTTCCTTGCCTGCCTTGGTTTCCTGCGAGACGATTTCAAACTCATCGGCAAGGGCCGGGTAACCGGCGCGGCTTTCGCGGGCGACGCGGTTGATCGACTGGTCCAGCGACTGGCCCGCCTCGACGCAGACCAGCATCATGTCAAGCGCATCGGGAAAGCCCTGGATGATTTCGACCTGACGGGTTTGCACCCGGCGCTGAACCCAATATTGCGGCAGGTAATAGCCAGCAGCACCGGGGCCAAGCGTGGCCATGATCATGAACTGGGTGCTGACTTCCTGATGGGCCGAAACCAGCATCGAGTAAACCACGCCCAGCAGCAGCATGCCGATCCCCAAGGCAAACTGGGCAAAGTGGAACATCCGCACCGCATTTTTCGACCGATAGCCCGCGCGCATCATGCGCAGCTTTGATGCGGTCATCTGCTCGACATCCTGTGGTTCCAGGAAGCCTGCGAATTTCTCCAGCTTGTCCACCTTGTCGCCGCCACGGCGCAGATCCGGCCCGGCAGCCTTGCTGGATTTGCCGCCGGATTCGCGCTGTTCCTTCAGCTTGGCCAGCGGGTCCGCCTGCTTTTTCAGCATCATCGGCAGGGTGGCGATGATCAGGATCAGGCCCAGAAGGCCAACCGCCAACAGCGGGCCAAGCGGGCCGAACTGGTCGGTCAGAGGTTGGAAGAGGCCGGACAGGAATTCCATGATCCACTAGACCTTGATGTTGACCATGATCTTCATGAAGATCACGTTGATGACCAGAAATGCCCCGACGACCAGCGCCATCGGAATGAAATAGGGCGAGTCCTTCACCCCGTCGTAATAGTCGGGTTTCAGCATCTGGATCATCAGAAGCGCGCCGATGGGAAAGCCCGACAGGAACATGCCCGACCATTTCGCCTCGGCCGTGATGGCCTTGACGCGGCGGAACAATTTGAAGCGGGCGCGGATTACCTTAGCGAGACCATCAAGGATCTCGGCCAGGTTGCCGCCCGACTGCTGCTGAATGGTCACTGCCACCGCAAGAAAGCGCAAATCCTGATTATCCATCCGCTCGGCAAAGGCCTTGAGCGATTCGGCCACGTCCCGGCCATAGGCGGCCTCGTCGGCTATCAGGCCGAATTCGGTGCCAAGGGGGTCGGGCACTTCCTTGGCCACGATACCGATGGCGTTGGAAAACGGGTGGCCGACGCGCAACGACCGCACCATCAGTTCCACCGCATCGGGGAGCTGTTCTTCCAGCAAGGAAATGCGCTTTTTGGCTTTGCGGTTGACCCAAGTGTAAACCCCGCCAATCCCCATACCGACCGCCACCAGAATCCGCACCGGCGTGCCGGCGGCGGTGCCTATGGTCAGACCCAGATAGGCAATAATGCCGACCAGACCCATCACCATGATCAACTGGCGGGGCGTAAAGGCGATGTTGGCCTTTTGCGCCCGGTCGGCCAGAATTGAGTAAAGCGGGATGCCCTTGGAGTTGAGGTGCTGGCTCATCTCCTTGCGGAGCTGTTCCAGAACCTCTTCGCGGTTATGGTTTTTTTCCAGCAGCGCAAGGCGGCGCGACATCCGGCTGTTCAGGCTGATCGATTTGCCGAAAACCGTCAGATACAGGCCCTCGACCAGAACGACGACGGCGACGAAGATCAGGATATAGATGAGAGGGGCTGCGGAAAGCTGCATGGTCGCACCTAGATGATCGGTTCATAGATCGAAGCCGGCAGGTCATAGCCCCACTGGCGAAAGCGGTCAGAATAGTGGCTGCGCACGCCGGTCGCGTTGAAGCGGCCAATGATCTTGCCACTCGGCTCGACCCCCAGGCGCTCGTAGCGGAAGATTTCCTGCATCGAGATCACCTCGCCTTCCATGCCGGTGATTTCTGTCACCGACACCATGCGACGAGAGCCGTCTTGCAGGCGGTTTGCCTGCACGATCAGGTTGACGGCGGCGGCGATCTGGCTGCGTACGGCTTTCAGCGGCATTTCGATACCGGCCATGGCGACCATGTTTTCCAGACGCGAAATGCCATCACGGGCAGAGTTTGCGTGGATCGTGGTCATCGACCCGTCGTGGCCGGTGTTCATGGCCTGCAACATGTCGATCACTTCTTCGCCGCGCGTTTCGCCAACGATGATACGGTCAGGGCGCATCCGAAGGGCGTTGCGCAAACAGTCGCGCTGGGTGACGGCGCCCTTGCCTTCCACGTTCGGAGGGCGGCTTTCCATCCGACCGACATGAACCTGTTGCAGTTGCAATTCGGCGGTATCTTCGATGGTCAGCACCCGTTCGCGGTTGTCGATGAACGACGACAGCGCATTCAGCGTGGTGGTTTTCCCCGAGCCCGTACCGCCCGACACGATCACATTCAGGCGGGTGGAAACGGCGGCCTGCAAATACAGGCCCATCTCTTCGGTAAAGGCACCAAAGCGGACCAGATCGGGGATGCCCAGCTTTTCTTTTTTGAATTTCCGAATCGAAACAAGGCTGCCGTCCACCGCGACGGGGGGCACCATGCAGTTGAAACGGCTGCCATCGGCCAGACGGGCGTCGCAATAGGGGTTCGATTCGTCAACCCGGCGACCCACGGCAGACACGATCTTGTCGATGATCCGCAGAAGGTGGCGTTCGTTCTTAAAGGTGATGTCGGTCAGTTCCAGCTTGCCCGCGCGTTCGACGAACACGCGGTTCGGGCCGTTGACCAGAATATCGTTGACTGATTCATCTTTCAGCAACGGCTCCAGTGGGCCAAGGCCCATCACCTCGTCATACAGTTCCTGATTCAGGGTGGCGCGGTCGTCCTTGTTAAGGGCAACCGACATCTCGTCCAGCGCCTCGGCGGCGATCGAGGCGATTTCCTGTTTCAGACTGCCTTCGGTGGCATGTTCAAGGGCAGCAAGGTTCAGGTTGTCCAGGAGGCGCTTGTGTAGTTCGGTCTTCAGTTCCTGAAGGCGGTCCTTGCGCTTTTTCTCTTTGTCTTGTGCGGCCACTTCGGCGGGCAGGCGCGGGGTGGCAACTCCGGCGGGGCGGGCAAAACCCGCCTTGGGGGCTGCGGTGGCCGCAGTTGCACCGGGCCGCGCCGCAGCCGGGCTGGCTTGCGTAACCGCTGCCGTTGTTGCCGGACGCGCCGGTGCCCCGTCGGGTTTCTTGAACCGTGAAAACATTTATGCCCCCAAAAATGTGCCGTGATCGAAATACTCGATCAGGCCTTGCCGGATTCCACGGCCTTGTTCAGTTCGTACAAAGATTTCGCCAGCTTCTGGATGTCGCGGCGCAAGACGTTCTTGCCCGCGCTTTCAGCCAGCGGCAGGCCATGGTCATTGGCTTGCGTGACCTGGGCACCGCCATCGGACAGTTGCACCTCAAAGCTGATATCCAGGCTTTCAGCCATGCGCTTGACCCGGCTTTTCGCCGACAGGTCGGTGAATTTCGGTGCGCGGTTCAGCACATAGCGCAGCTTTTCATGCGGCAGCCCTTCGGCCTTGAGTGCGCGCACCAGCCGCAGCACGTTCTGGGCAGAGCGCAGGTCAAGCTCCAGCAGCGCAAAGTACACATGCGCGCGGGCGAGAACCGCCTCGGTCCAAGCGACGATAGTTTTCGGCATGTCGATGATGACGAAATCGAAATTTGCCTGCGCCATGTCGATGATGCGGCCAATGTCATCGGGTGTGACGATATCCAGTGGCAGCATGTCCGGCGGCGCGGTCAGCACATGCAGGCGGTCGTTGAAGGTCAGCATGGCATGCAGCAGGGCATCGCTGTCCAACTGGCCTGCTTCCGACAGAACCTCGAACACGGTTTCCTTGCGCGGCAGGTCCAGATAGGTCGCGGCAGAGCCATACTGAAAGTCAAAGTCGATCAGGCAGACCCGCGGGCCACCGCTTTTCTCGATGCTGGCCAGTTCCCACGCCAGGTTGGTGGCAAAGGTCGAGGCGCCGCAACCACCCGCCAGGCCATGGACCGGCAGAACCACGGCGTTACGGTCACCCTTGGCCTTGAAGGTCGGGTGCTGACCTTCGGTCGCTTCGGCTTGTGCTGAAGCGGAGGCGGATGCCCCGGCAGCAGCAGCCTCGGCGGCGGCAGGCTGTGGCGCAGGTTTGCGAATGCGCTCGATCGCTTCGTGCAGGGCGCCGGGCGGCAGCGGATAGGGCACAAAGTCATCGGCCCCCAGTCGCAACATCTGATGCAGCGCAATCGGGCTGACCTGATCGGCAATCAGGATTACTTTGATCGAAATTTCCTTGGCGGCCTTGATGATGCCGGTGATCTTGTCCAGATCGGCCTCATCCTGATCGTTCACGGCAAGGGCAATGAATTCCATCCCCGATGCGTCGGGTTGGCCGAGGAAAAGGGTCGCATCTTCAAAGCTCAGGTCGCCCCAGGCTTCGCCAAGTTCCTTCTCCATCTCGTCGATCAGAAGATCGAAGTTCTGGACGTCACGCGATACCGTGCAGGCCAGAAGCGGCGCCGGTTCAGGTTGCAAACTAGCCACGCTCGTCATCTCGCCTCGTGTCCTTCCATGTACGGCCCAAGGCTGCCCGATGGCAGTGCCCCGAAGGCCGGCCGCAGATCCATGCGGCAGACTGATCCCATTGATGCGAACCTGTCGGGGGAAGTTGGCGAGATTGGGGCTAAAAAATCGTCAATCTTTGAATTTTAACGGTTTGAGATCAAATGTCAGAAACGAAAAGGGCCGCCGAAGCGGCCCTGACCAGATTTGCGCAGCGATTCTGCTACTTGCTGGGGTCGACCTGAGTCTGAACCTGCGCATTTTCGGGATGCACCCGCACGCCCAGTTCCAGGTAGTTGCGCATGATGATCGCGGCGTATTTGCCGTTGATGACCATGGCATTGTTTTCAACAAAGCCCGACACTTCGGTGACCGTGCGGCGATTGCGCTGCTCGGGTCCGGGGGTCTGGATGACGGGACGGGTCTTGCCATAGGACACCACCGCCTCCAGTCGCGAGGTGCTGATGCCTTCGCTGGCCAGATAGGCGACAACTGCCTTGGCCCGACGCAGGCCAAGCGCCTTGTTATAGGCGTTCGACCCGACCAGATCGGTGTGACCGTAAACGCGGAACCGCACTTCGGGGAACTGGCGTATCCAGTTCGCCTGCTGATGCAGCACCGCGCGGGTTTCCTGGGTCAGCTCGGATGAGTTGAAGGCGAAGGTGATGGTGGTCGGCACTTCGTTGGCAAAACGCTGGCCCAGGGCGACCTGAGCATCGATCTTGCCGGTCATCACCAGTTCGTTGTTCATCGTGGGGTTGCCGAAGGTGCCGTTGTCTACGTCAGAGCCAAGCTCGCTGTAGAATTCGGATGGATCGCAGGCAGCAAGGCCCATGACCATAAGGGCAGCAGAGGCAGAGAGGAAAAGCCGCGTGCGCATCATCTGCCTTACTCCATCACATAGCCATAGGAGCCGGAAAAGTCCTGTTTGGCGACTTCGCCCGCAGCACCCTTCTGCTTGCCCACGACATTGCCGAACAGGAAGAAATCCTTTTCCGACGGCAGTTTCACGCGGTCGGTCGGCAGGGCCAACGCCTCGCCACGGGTCGGGCTGACCAGATGCGGTGTGACGATGATCACCAGTTCCGACTGATTGCGTTCGTATTCAGAGCTGCGGAACAACGCGCCCAGCACCGGAATATCGCCCAGCCACGGCACTTGACCCTTCAGGTTGCGGAAGTCGTCCTGCAACAGACCGGCGATGGCAAAACTTTCGCCATCGCGCATTTCGACAGTGGTCGAGGTTTCGCGGCGTTTGAAGGCGTTCAGGCTGAACCCGTTCGATTGCAGCGAGACAGAGGTGTCGATCGACGAAACGGCAGCGTTGATCGTCAGGTTGATCTGATCACCATCGACCACGACGGGGGTGAAGTTCAGCTCAACACCAAAGGGCTTGTATTCCACCGCAAGGCCGCCATTTCCGTCCACCACCGGGATCGGATATTCGCCACCGGCAAGGAACTTGGCCTCTTGCCCAGACAGGGCGGTCAGGTTCGGTTCAGCCAGCGTGCGCACGGCACCCTTGGATTCCAGCGCCTCTAGCAGCACGGCAAATTCAAGCGAGCCTGCGGTGAAGCCCAGGCTCATCCGGCCAAAGGCCTCGTTCGGCGAGGTGATCGTATCGCCGTTGAGCAGACCGGCCAGCTTGCTGCCATCGGACAGCACGCCCGACCCGGCCGTGATACCGGCATCGGTGCCACCCGCCACGCCCAGCGAGGCGCGCAGGTTCTTGGAGACAGAGCGCTGCATTTCGGCAAAGCGCACCTTCAGCATCACCTGCTGCGTGCCACCCACCGTCATCAGGTTTGACACCCGCTCTGGCGCATAGCGGTTGGCCAGATCCAGCGCGCGGTCCAGCTTCGCGGTAGAAGAGACGGTGCCCGACAGCACGATGCCGTCATTTGCGGTCCGCACCTCGATCCGTTCGCCCGGCAAAATCTGTTGCAGGCGTTCCTTGAATTCGGCGATGTCGGGGGTGACGTGAACATCGATGTTGGTCAGCAGCTTGCCGTCGGCGCCCAACAGCGTCAGCGTCGTGCGGCCCGGCGTCTTGCCCAGAACGTAAATCGATTTCTCGGACAGGGTAGAGATGTCGGCGATGCCGGGGTTGGCAATCGAAAGCTCGGCAAACGGCGTGTCGCTTTCAACGACGACCGCGCGGTTCATCGGCACGTTCAGTGGCGCGCTTTCGCCCCCCGTCAGAACCCGAAGGGTCGGACCTGCCGCAACCGTCATCGGCGCAGCCGCCAGCGCAAGCCCAAACATGGCTGCCGTCACTAGGCTTCGAATCTGCATGTGATCTGCCCTTTCGATCACGCCTCATTGCGGGTCTTTTCGCCCGTTCGTTCAACAATACTGCCGGAGTTGCGCTTTTTTTGCAAGAATCAAACGGTTGTCGGCGTTTCCTGATGTGGATAACTGGCAACAGCGCAATCGGTCGCGCAAGGCCGTGCGGCCCTCTACAGCATATGGGGCCACATCTTGCGATGCGGCCCCCAGCCATTCAAGACCTTCAGTTGGTGCAGGGGATCGGAATATCCACCACATCTGCGCCCTTGCGGGTGCGGATGGTGCAGACCTTTTCCTGAACCGGAGCAGGGGCGGGGGCGGCGTCGGTCATGCCAAGCAGTTTCTTGCCATCCACCTCTACCATGCCGTTTGCGGAGGTATCGCCGATGCCGACCAGCGACATGACCAGACGGCCGGTCGCTTGCGCCTGCGCCAGACGGGCCACCTGTTCGGGGGTCGCGGCCACGGTCATTGTGCGGTTGGTGATCTGGCCTTCGCTGGCGGCCTGCTTGTCCTTGCGGTCCACCGCAATCACCTTCATGCCGCTTTCGATCAGGCGGGTAATGTCGCCTTGCGTGCCCTCGGCCGTGCCGGTCCAGTAGATGTCCACATGGTCGCTGGGTTGCAGGAAGTCGGCGGCATCGACGCGGATTGCAAAAGCCCGCATCCCTTTTTCAAGGTTGCCTGTCAGGCCGGGTGACACGCCCGGATCGGTGACGGTCACGGCCAGAAGGGGTTCGAATTTTTCAATGTCGCGGGTGATGAAGCGGTCACCCTTGGCGTTTTCGGGAAACAGCGCGGCTTCCTCGGTAAACGCGCCTTCTGGCAAGGCGTTGTTTTGCCAGTAGACCAGTTGCACATCTTCTTTGGCGAGGGTTTCGCCATAGGCCTTGGCTTTGGTCACGACATAAATCTTGGACAGACCGCCGGTTTCAGCAATCAGCGCCTGTTCGCGTTGCGCGGCGCTTTGTTGCTGATTGATATAGTTTTTTGCCAGAAAGACGGCGGCACCCGCAAGAGCGACACCGACAATCAGCACCAGTCCAAAAATCATACGCATCTTATTCGTGCCTTTGCCTGCTCAGGTCTGCTTGTCGCACGGTTGCTATGGGTTGCTGCCGTAACCGACGTTGACCGACGTAATATAGTCTGCGGTTCCCTGTGAAACGCTGCCCGTTCCGTAGGCGATCGGCGTCAGAACCAGTATGGCCATGCCGACGATGGCAGCGGTCAACACAACCCAGTCGACTGTTACGGCCCCCGACTCATCGGACAGCAGAAAGTGTTTTGCTGCGTTCATCATGCCGTGGCATCTCCTGCGACGATGGGTTCAACGGTGGGGCGACTGGTACAACACATCGGTACATAGGGTGGTCAAGGAATACGGCGCTGAAATGGCGGTTCTGCGAAAGTCTCTAGACCTTTGCAAAGCCGCCGGGACGGTTTTCTGACCGGGGCCGGTGGCGCGTTTTCGGCATCTGGGTCCGCGATGCACACCCGGCTTAGCAAAAGGCCGCCCTCAAACGAAGGCGGCCCATTTTGTAAGACCGTTGCCGGAATTACGGGTTGGTGCCGTAGCCAGCGTTGGTCGAGGTCAGCTGGGCGTTGATCTTGGTCGACAGGCCGGTGATGCCGCCGCCAACGGTGTTCATGACAACGATGCCCAAGCCAACGATTGCAGCGGTCAGCACAACCCAGTCAACGGTCACGGCACCGGATTCGTCGTTCTTGAAAGACTTGAAGATGTTCAGCAGTTTCATGGTGTACCCTTTCTTGGGTGATGATGATCTGGTCTCACCGGTGCGACGTTTTCTTTGCTTCGGGTCTCTGGTCCGTCGCCATCGCATCGGCTTGAGACGAATACACCCCTCTTTCGTGGCCCAAGTTTGGAAAGAGATGGGCAGTTTTGCCGTAATTTAAGAAAACGGTAAGAATCTGTGTATCATTATGAAAATAAACAAAACATTTCTGTGTTCGGTGGATTTTCAGGGTGGGCAGGCGTGTCCTTGTCGCCAGATCTGGCCACATTTGATATCTTCAGGTTGCGAAATGCTGGTGCAAGGTGCCGGATTCGGGAAGAATGGGGCCAACAAGAACGAAGCAGGCATCCAACGCGATGCGAATATTGGCAGGCACCGTTTCGGCGATTCTTCTGGTTGGCTTGGCCCATGGGGCAGGGGCTGAATCGACTGTGCCCACCGATTTCACGTTCAAGCGGGTCAAGGTGGGGCAGGGCCTGCCGGGCAAGCGGATCACCGTGCAGATCGATCCTGCCGAACAGGCGCGCCTGTTGGCCACGCTGCCCAAGGTTGACCCCGATGGCGTTGATGTACCCGCCGCCGACCCCAAGGCACCCGAGGGGCCGATGCAACCCGCCGCACCCGCCGGTGCCTCTTATGACTGGTTCTGGAACACTGTGCCCGTCGCGCGCGATCAAGTGGACGGGCGTTTTGTGCTGGCGATGGCCACCCTGTCACAAGGCCCGGCGGGCGCGCAGGTGGCAGCCCCCCGGATGCAGCATATGCAAGAGATTGCCGACAGCTATGGCACTGAGATTCTGAAGGCCACCATCGGCACCGAGGTGTCGCCTGCACTGGTTCTAGCGGTGATTGGCGTGGAAAGTGCGGGCAAGCCCAAGGCGTTGTCTACTGCGGGGGCCGTGGGGCTGATGCAGTTGATCCCCGATACAGCCAGCCGCTTTGGCGTGACCGACTCCACCGATCCGGGCCAGAACATCAAGGGCGGCGTCGCCTATCTGGACTGGTTGATGAAGCGGTTCAACCGCGATCCGCTGATGGTGATTGCCGCCTATAACGCCGGTGAGGGCGCGGTGGATGCCAACAACGGCGTGCCGCCCTTTGCCGAAACCCGCGACTATGTGCCCAAGGTGCTGGCCGCCTGGCAGGTGGCGCAGGGCCTGTGCCTGACGCCGCCCGAACTGGTGACCGACCCTTGTGTGTTCAAGGTGATCAGCGCCGATGCAGCGGCAGGGGCACCGAAGGGCTAGCGCTGCGGCCAAGCCCCCCACCCAACAAGGGGGAGGGGGCCGTGAGTGATCTACGCTCCGCGTTAAACCGCGAAAACATCCGCCCATTCGGGGTGCTTCTTGCGCGTCGCATTCACAAAGGGGCAAAGCGGCATCACCTTGTACCCGTTGGCCCGCGCATCTGCGACCAGCGCCTCGACCAGTTTCAGGCCAACACCCTGACCGCGAAACGCATCCGGCACGCCGGTATGATCGGCGATGATCAGCGTGGGGGTGGTGACGGAAAAGGTCAGTTCCGCCTCGGCCCCGTCGGCCCGGATGACGAAGCGGCCCTTGGTGGGGCCGCTTTCCTTTTCAACGATGAAATCAGTCAACGAGCGTTGCCTCGGTTGCGGCGCGCAGTTCGGCCTCGGTCACGCCCTCGGCGCATTCGACGATGCGCAGCCCACCCGGCACCACATCCAGCACGCCCAGATTGGTGATGATGCGGTCCACCACCGCCTTGCCGGTCAGGGGCAGGGTGCAGGCCTTCAGCACCTTTGATTCGCCGTGTTTCGAGGTGTGGTCCATCACCACCACGACGCGGCCCACACCGGCCACAAGGTCCATCGCGCCGCCCATGCCTTTAACCAGCTTGCCGGGGATCATCCAGTTCGCCAGATCGCCGTTCTCGGCCACCTCCATCGCGCCAAGGATCGCCATGGCGATCTTGCCGCCGCGGATCATGGCGAAAGACTGTGCGCTATCGAAATAGGCGGTCTGCGGCAGTTCGGTGATGGTCTGCTTGCCTGCATTGATCAGGTCGGCATCTTCCTCGCCCTCAAACGGGAACGGCCCCATGCCCAGCATGCCATTTTCCGATTGCAGCGTCACCTCGATGCCCGCCGGGATGTAGTTGGAAACCAGCGTCGGAATCCCGATGCCAAGGTTCACATACCAGCCGTCTTGCAGTTCCTGAGCGGCGCGCGCCGCCATCTGGTTGCGGTCCCATGACATCAGACGGCCTCCCGCTTTGAGATTATTAGATATTCTTCCTGCTCTTGACCCACGGATCGGCCGACCATCACCTCGCACCCGGCCTCAGTGGCGAGTGCGTTGATATCTATTGGGGATCCGTACTGATGTACCATGTCGTCGAATACTTCCATGGGGATATGAAGTTTCCCATCTAAGCCAGAGAAAAGTTCCAAAAGAACCGCATTAAAATCCATGGCTTAAACCTCCCGCTTGCGGACAGTCCGCTGTTCGATGCGTTTTTCGTGATCGCCCTTGATCAGGCGATGCACATAGATGCCGGGCAGGTGGATCGTATCGGGGTCAAGGCTGCCCAGCGGCACAATCTCTTCGACCTCGGCGATGCAGACCTTGCCTGCCGTCGCGGCGGGAGGGTTGAAGTTGCGCGCCGTCTTGCGGAAGACGAGGTTGCCCGAAGGGTCGGCCTTCCACGCCTTGACGATAGAGATGTCGGTGACGATGCCGGTTTCCAGAATATACTCCTGACCGTTGAAGACCTTCACATCCTTGCCCTCGGCAATCACGGTGCCGACGCCGGTCTTGGTGTAAAAGCCCGGAATGCCCGCGCCGCCCGCCCGCAACCGTTCGGCCAGCGTGCCTTGGGGGTTGAACTCCAGCTCCAGCTCGCCCGACAGATATTGGCGCATGAATTCGGCATTCTCGCCCACATAGGACGAGATCATTTTCTTGACCTGCTTGGTCGCCAGCAGCACGCCAAGGCCAAAGCCATCCACGCCCGCGTTGTTTGACGCGATGGTCAGATCCTTGGTGCCCGCATCGCGGATCGCGGCAATCAGCAGTTCGGGAATACCGCACAGGCCAAAGCCCCCGGCGGCAATCGTCATGCCATCAAACAGCAGGCCATCCAGCGCCGTTCGGGCATCGGGGTAGATTTTCTTCATGGGCAAGCTCCTCCCGACCCAGCCGTTGAATATGGGGGGCGGTCGAGGGTGATCCTGAGAGATTGCCATCTCGGGCACCATCCGTAAGAATACTTAGATGGCTAAGTAGAGAGGCATGATGCGCGATCCTGAGCGGCTGGCATTTCAACACGCCCCCGACGCAACACTGATCCTGGCGGACCGGGTGATCCTGCGCGCCAGCCTGCGGGTTGAGGCGGTGTTCGGCTGGGCCCCGCGCGAGGTGGAGGGGCAGTCGATCCGCCTGCTTTACCCGGGCCAGACGGATTACGAGGTGATCGGCGCACGGGCTCGGCAAGCGATGCAGGAAACCGCCGTCTATCATGACGAACGCTTCATGCGCCGCAAAGACGGGCAGGTGGTGTGGATGGAGGGGCGCGGCACAGCACTGGACCGGGACGACCCGCAGCGGTTGGCAATCTGGACCTATCGGCCACTGGAAGGGCAGCCGGGGCCAGACAGCGCCCTGACCGCCACCGAAAAGCGCATCGCCCGCTATCTGGTGAACGGCTTCACCAGCAAAGAGATCGCCCTGACGCTGGACTGTTCCCCCCGCACGGTCGAGGTGCATCGCGCCAACATGACCCGCAAGATGAAGGTCAGGAACAGCGCGGAACTGGTCAGCCGGTTGCTGGCAGCGGTGGGCAGCGCCGAGGGGTAACGCCCTGCCAGCCGCAATATCGCTGCCAACCCTTTTCCCCGCCGCTTGGCGCGGATATGGTCAGCGCTCTGGGCCCGCGTGGTGGAATGGTAGACGCAGGGGACTTAAAATCCCTAGCCGCAAGGCGTGCCGGTTCAAGTCCGGCCGCGGGCACCAGATTGAATTTACTAGACTTTCTGCCAATATTTTGACCCCTTCTTGATTGCGAATCTGAACTGTAGCCCACAGGGCAAGCCCACATTCACGTTTCGTTTCTGTTCTGGTCCCGATGGCGTTGGGCGGCCATCGAGAGGCGCTTCTTGCTGGCTTTGGCGCGGTAGTACGCCACCATTTCTGCGGATTGGTTTGTCACGGCTTGGATTTCAGCGTCGCTGCACCCAGCCTCAGCAAGCTGGATGATCGCCAGCTTCCGCAAGCCGTGCAGGCTGTACGGCTTGGCATTCTCTCCGAGCTTTTCGCGCCACCGGCGGAACTGATGCTCTACGGCGCTGTAGCCTTTTTCTTCTGTCAAATTCTTGGGCAGGATGTATGCGCCACGTTTCCTTGTGCTGGCGATGAACGTGCGCAGCCGATCTGGGCAGTAGACTTCGCAACGAACATTGTTCTTCTCGTCGAGAACCCACATCCACTCCCCTTTGAAATCAGCGTGGCGCATCTTGATCGCGGCACTCGGTCGCTGTCCGGTTCCCAGAATGAGCTCGGCCGCCGCCTGGACATCAGATGGCGCGGACGGCAGGGCATTCACCATCCATTCCGGCCAAGGCTCAAACTCTCGCTGTTTGCCGAACAGGTCGATGCCCGCGGCTGGATTTTCACCGATGGCCCAGTCGATCTTGGTTTTTCCATAGTTCCACAGGAGACGGATCACCTGGAGCATGTGGTCGGCCTTACGGGGCGTCTCCGACAGCTTGTCATGGATGGCCCGCACATCTTGCCGTGATGTCCTGCGCACGTCCTTGTCGGCATTCTTGACGAGAAGAGCGTCCATGGTGCGGCGATAGCTGGTCTTGGTCCCTTCGCTTAGTTTTCGCTGAATCCTGGGGTCTGAACGCCAAGCGGTTACCAGCGCCTTCCAACTCGTGGCTGGGGCTTTGGGTTTCTGGTTCGGATGCTGTCCGCGCTCGCACATCCAGTATAGGCGATCCAGCTCTTGCGGGTCGCCTTTCCAGTCCAATGTGATCACCCGCTCTCGACGCTTGCCGCCGTCCGTGAACGTAACCCGGTGTCTTGGAACGAGGTCACCCCGAGCCGTCTCTTTCCACTCCAAGTGGGGCTTCTCGATCCTTCGGGTCAAATTTCGAGGCCCTCCTGCGGCCTTGCGGCTTTGCCATCCGCGACAGCTTTAAGCTCTTCAAATGACCAGCGATCCATGCCCATCACTTGCTTCGGCTCGGGGAAGAACCCAAGGGCAACGCCCTTTCTGAACTCAGTGGGTTTCATGTCGAAAAGACCAGCCGCTCGGCGATCTCCAACCATTAGGGGAGGGTGGTCATGTGCCATCGACATCCTCCCCCTCAAGAATCTGGAAAAGTTCCTCTAGAACATCGCCAAAGAATTGCTCCACCGGCAGAACGACGATGGGGCGCCTGGTCCAGTCGCTGCCCTGACCACGATCCGTGGCCGACAGTGTTAGTATGTCACGTTCAAACAGCGTCATGACCGGGGTCCGGCCGTCATCTCCCAGATGCAGCACAAGATTCGTCTCGCGCTTGAATCCGTCTTCTGTCCTGTGAAGGTGCTTGTTATCGCGCCGCAGCCAGGCGGCGCAGTGCTCCATTACATGCTTCGCAATGGGCAGCGATGCCGAAGGATCAGTTCCCAAAAGCTTGTTCATGTCGCCGATTACCTTGAGCTGTACGATGTCCAGCGCGGTGAACATGATCCGGCCGAGGCGATTTTTGGCCCCGACTGAAATGACATCCCGGCGCATCCAGTTGCGAATATCGAGTTCCGTGTTTCCGGAAACGCGAGCAGCTTCGGCAACGGTGAACGCTGGTTCGGTAGGGGAGAATGGGGTGTTGCCGAAGGCTGTCATTGGATGGCTCCTTGTGTCTATAGACAATTGCATGTGTCATATGACAAATGCAAGCCATCAAATTTGATCTGAACGGGGTCGCGCAAACCTTACCCATCACATGCCCGCTAGCCATCTGACTTCTTGCCAAAATGCATCGCCCCAAGATGGCTGGAATTTTCCGACGCGATGGCATCAAGGGCCGCTACATCTACCAGCGCATCGGTGATTTCATCTGTCAGGCGCAGCGCGGTGTCGGAAAGAAGCTGCAACAGAACCCTGTGATCTCCGGGCGAAAGCGCCAGGTGACCAAGCGCACCAATGATGCACTTCAGTTCAAGTGCCTTGGCATGGTTGCGCTCCAAATGGGAGAAGATCGCGTGTCTCATGGTCAGTCCTCGAGTTCATGTACTTGCTTGAGCAGCGCGCCAGCCACTCGCGCCGCATTGTCGATGGCGTCGAGAACAAGACGACGGTGATCGCCGTCCTCGGCCAGCACGTTGATCAGGTCCATCATCACATTCAGCTTGGAGGAGTTGATGCGGATTTGGCGGATCGCCTCTTTCCGATTGATCATTGCATCGCCCCCTCACGCTCGATGGCGCCATGGGTGATGCGGATGGCACGACGCTGATAGGCGACGGCCTCCTTCAGTTGAGCGGCGTCGAAGTCGGACGGGCGCTCGCCCATGGCATCCAGCGCCAAAGTCAGGAAGTCGCGCAATTCGCCCCAAACTGTGGGCGACAGAACGCCAGGCAAGCCACGGCCGTTCCCGGAAATCGGGTTGAGGTCTTTCATCGGTTTCTCCTAAATAATCTGTTGCCCATTCGGGCCCTTTTGGTCTAAAAGGATCACATCGGACCTGTCAAGCCCCTTTAGGCCATAATGACCCAAATAGACCAACACTTCAGCGGAAGCATTCTTGCGGCGGCGCGCACTTTGCTTGACCTGACGCAGGCCCAAGTTGCGGCAGAAGCAAACATCTCTGTTTCGACGCTAAAAAGAATGGAAGCGCGTGGTGAACACGCCCCATCAGGGGCACCTCCATCAAACAACTATCGTGCAGTCGTCGCGTTCCTTGAGCGGGCGGGCATTCAGTTTATCCCTCCAGACCATGACGGAGACGAGGGGGTTCGTCGCAAGTATCTGGACGAGGGCGCTGTGGAGGTGTTGGATCGATTGTTCCCTGGCGCCAGAGACCGTGATTATGTTGGCGTCCGCAGGCGCAAGTAGGAGACCTTTCGAAGATGATCAAAGGCAAGGGCACCATCACATACGATGATGGCCAGGCGTTCGAAGGCGATGCCACCTTGGATTTCCAAGTGGTCGGAAACCTGCGCCACGGGGCGGGCACTTTCGCGCATGCCAAGGCGTTCACTCTCGCCGCGAAAGGTGGCCAGCCCATCCTCGCATGCGGTGGGCAGCGCATCCGAGTTCTGTTCACGGAGGCCAGCATGGATGGACTGGCAAGGTTCAACACTTCCGGTGACTTCCTGAGCGAATAGCGATGCCACACCTCTACTGGACGCCAGAGCGCATTGCACAGCTGCGTCGTGAGATCGATGAGTTCGAGCGCGTCGCCTTCTCAGCCCCGTACCAGACGCTGATCGAGCGTAAGAAGGACATGACAAACGCCGGTCGCGCCTGTTCAGATGACAACGTGAGAAGCACCCTGTGCGGATCGGTTGGCTACATTGCCAAGCATCCAGACTGGGTGCGAGAAGCGATTGCGAAGGCACGGAGCAGTGCAGACGGTTTGGGTGGGAGATGACTGCCTGCCGATCGAGCGGATCGGCGCGGTGATGAGGGTGGTGTGAGGCGGAGTTGTTGGGCGGGACAGATGCACGACGCATGCCCATGATCTTCTTGATTTTCATGTTGCAACATTTGATCACACGACGACGATCGTTTGATCTATATCGTGTAGTTAGGTTGATTCGCCGAGAATATCTTGCGTCAACCCCCTCCGCAAACCGGGATCAGAACGTGATTTGATTTTTTCGTCTTTCCGGTTGATAAACTGTTTGTCAACCCCCGATGACTAACGGATTTATCGTGTTCAGCTTTCGTGAAATCTTGCGTTCTATGATTGGCGGAAACGCCAAAAAGCGCAGCGCGTTCGCGAACGAGCGCGAAGCTTACGAGTTTGTGCGGCGGGCATACAACGAGACTGGCGGGGTAACGCCGGAACTTAAGCGCGTGTTCGATTTCTATAAGAATTCCATGAATGACCCCTGCGAACCAACCGAAGGCACTAACTCTCTCCGTGGAGAAAATCGGGGCGGAGAACGCGCTTTCACTGTTCAACTGCGGACAGAGGCCGGTAGACCACTGGGCAAGAAAGAGCGCCCTCAAGCTGCACAAAAAGGGGCGGCATAAGGTCTATTTGGCTAGTGCGGAGGGGTATGAGAGCCCTATCGGGTTTTACTCCCTCAGCATGGCCCATCGGAAAGCCGCCAAGTTACTCAGGCAAGAAGACCGAGACGGCTGGCATATGGGCGCACCCTTCGTCTTCTTGGACTGGCTAGGCGTACATAAAGATCATCAAAACAAGGGCGTTGGACGAATTCTCCTCGCCGATGCGATCAATAGAACGATGATCGTGAATGACATAGTCCCCGTTTATGGGCTGGCACTTAGTTCTCTCAACAAGGAGACCACCAACTACTATGAGAAGCTGGGCTTTCGCATGGCTCCCGGTGAGAGCGCTGATGCCAACCCACTCATGATATTGCCCATTTTCACTATCGTGGAACTCTTCTAGTGGACGCGGCCTGAACGTTCCGGCCCCGCCCCGCGCCGGGCTTTTTCGTTTCAGATCATAGACAAAGGCCGGGGCGCATCCCGCTACCCCGGCCTTCTGATTGCCCCCGCGTCGCCCCGTGACAACCTGCGCCGCGCTGTCGAAAGGCTCAGCCGCGCCATGACGGGGTTTTCGGCTCAAGCTGCCGGGCACTCACCGTCTGATCCCAGATGCTTCGGCGCGCGAGATCGCCGGGTGCATCCAACCCTATTCGTCATCCCGTCATCGCATCGAACAAATCCGGGCTAAGTGGTCGCTGCGACACCTGCGGCACTTCCGGCCTGTTCCCGGCAGCCCCAGCCCGCAGCGTATTGATGGAATGCTCCAGCCACACCCGATCCAGTGCCAGGATCAGATCCACATGGTGCGGCGCCAAAGGCAGCCGCATGACCCAGCCATAGGCCTCGATCTCGCCATGGCTGATCGGATTCGGGCCGTGGGCGTGCCATGTGCGGCGGCCGGCAAGATCGCCAAACACGCGCCAGATCAACAGACCCGCATCTGGCGGGCGCGGGCTGCGGCCAGCCAGATGGCCACGCAGGGCATCACACATCAGCTGGGAAAGGCGGCGCTGGTTCATCCGAGACCTGCCACGATGTTCAGCCGGTAACCCTGCTTGTATTCTTCGTTCAGCTTCTTGGTCAGCGACCCCATGCTGTCCACGGCCATGCTGCCCACCCATTGGATGTTGACGGTCGCTGGCGGGGTGGAAGCAGAGGCGGGCGCCGTCGATGTGCTGGCCCCTTTGCCGACGCTGCCAGAGCCGCTGCTTTCGCTTACGCCCTTGATGGCGGCCACAAAGGCGGCACCCTTGGAGATAACCAACGCGGCCGACGCAAAGCCGAAGGTGCCCTTCTCCAGCTCTTTCGCTGCCCCCTTGAGGGTCGAAACCCAAGCCTCGGCCGCGGCGAAAGCCTGCCCGATCTTCAAGGCCTTCTTGTTGATCGCTCCAAGGCCGGTCAGCATCTGGGCGCCATAGCCCAGCATGGTTTCAAGGGTGCCCTTCTCGCCCTCTTCCTGCACGCCGCGCATGCGCGCGCGGTGCTCAGCCTCCAGCCGTTCAATGGCCGCGTGCCGCCCACCGATTGCCTCAAGCTGGGCATCGGTGGCATTGTTGATCAGGTCCAGGCTCTCCTGATACCACTCTTCAACGATCTCGCTTTGGGTCTGCAGATCGGCCAGCAGTTGCTCGATGCGGCTGGCGCCACCTGCACCCCCGCCGCCACCTCCACTCGTCGCCCCGCCGCGGCCTCCACCTGTCTTTTTTCCGGGAGGGAGAAGATCAGACCCGGTGCCGGTCAGAGGCGTGCCGGTCGTCATGCCCTCGCTGCCGGGCGGCAAGAGGCTGGTGCCAGTGCCAGACAGTGGGGTTCCGGTGTCCATGCCAAGCCCCACCGCTGGCATGTTTGCGGCTTCGCGCATCTTATCCACGACGCCCGCCGCCCACGACAGGGCGCGCGACAGGGCACCGGAAAGCCCATCCACCTGACCGATGGCGTTCTGCAGGTTGATGCCGTCGATCTTGCTGGCCTCGGCCAGAGCGGCCCTTGCCCTCTCGATCAGGCCCGCCATTTCCGTGTTGAGGTCGCTGGCCGGCCGCTTGCCCTGGACAACCTCAGAGATCAGGAGGTCCATCTGGGATGTCACATCGGCAAGTTCGATGGCCAGCGCTTCGGCATTGTCGGCACCAGACCCCAGGATGTTCGGGATTTCATCCCCGATGGCCCGCGTGGTCGCCAGCACATCACGCTGCAGGTCTTGATAGATATACCGGACCTCGTTGGCATCATCCTTGGCCTTTTCGAGGAGGACGCCATTCTCTGCCAGCGTCTGGCGCAGTTCCTCGCCAAGCTGTCCCTTGGCGATATTCTCGCCGCCCATCATGTTGTCGATGTCGTCGATCAGGCCGAAGTTTTCCGCCAGTGCGACGGCAAAGGTCTTGCCCAGGCCAGACAGGCTGGCCGTGATGGCGCTGAACTTCCGATCCAGCGCATCCGCCTTGGCGATGGCCTCCTGATCCAACACCACGCCAAGGTTGCGGGCTTCGGCGATGGTGTCAGACAATCCCTGCTTGCCCTGCGAAAGCAGTTCGACAAAGCGCTCGCCGCCCGTGCCGCCGAAGATCTCGTCGGCGATCCTGATCTGGGCGGCCTTGTCCAGACCTTCGAGGCGACCGACGATCTCCAGCATCAAGGCCGAAGGGTCTTTCAGCGCCTGCGCCAGTTCGGTGGAGGTGAAGCCCAGACGCTTGAAGGCATCCGCCGCTGGGCCGCTGCCGGTCGTGATCCATTCATCGGCCCGCAGGTTCAGCTCCTTGAAGCCGTCGATCACCGAATCGAGGCCGATGCGGTTCTGTTCTGCGACGAACTTCCACTCCTGAAACGCTTCCACAGCCATGCCAGCGCGCTTGGCCTCGTCACCCATCTCGGCAATCTGCCGGATGGTTTCGCGGGTAGAGCGCCCAAGTCCCTCGATGGCGGCCACAGCGCCACCGGCCAGCAGGCCACCGGCAAAGACCTTGGCGAAGGTGCCGACGCTGGAGGAAACCGACCCGAGGGCCTGATTGATCCGGCTGGTTGACCGGATCATATCGTCTTCCATCTGGTCGGTTGCAGTCCGTGACCCACGCCGCAGCCGATTATAGCTGCCCGTGCCGGTCTGCTCGGCCTTCTTCATCCTCTTCTCGAATTCCGAGATCCGGGCCTCGAGAAGAACCACCAGGCGTTCGCCATCATCTGCCATCAAAGCACCATCATATCATCGGTGAACCAGTCGGAATTCATCAGGACGTATCCGCCCTCATCTGCTGCACAGCGGGCCACGGCCATCGCCGCCGCTTGGGCGCCGTCGATCTTGTCGCGGCTCTTGCCCTTGTGGAACGTGCGGTTGCCCGAGGGATCAGTGCGCACTTCGATGTTGGCGAAGTTCCAGCGCAGGACCGGGTGCCCGCCATGGCGGAACCGCTTGCCGATGATCGCCCGCTCAAGCTCCTTGACGGCCGGTGCCATCGTCACCCAGCCCTGCCGCATCTCCACCGCCGGGAAACCATCCTCGAGGAGGTTGTTCAGCATGTTCCGGGCAAGATGGGGGTCGAAGGCGACCTCACGCACATTGAACCGGGCACAGAGTTCGCGGATCGTGGCCTCCACCACCCGGAAATCCACCACGCCGCCGGGCGTGGCTGTGACCTGTCCCTCTTCGGCCCATACCGTATAGGGCACCTGCGCCTCGTCTTCCCGGCGGCGCAGGTTGTCCTCCGGGCAGAAGTACCAAGGATGCACCTGAAACCCGTCCGGGCCATCGCGCCAGCAGGCGACAACGGCGGTGAGGTCGGAGTTGCTGGACAGGTCCACGGCCAGCCAGCAAGGCTCTTGCCGGGCCTCAAGGTCTTCGAGATCAACCTCGCCGCCGCCCTCATCGTAAACGTCCATGTCCACGAAAGGATCGGTCGCGTGATCCAGCCAGATATTGAGGTTCAGCTGCCGGAAGGCTTCGCGGTCGCCAACGCGGCGTGACCCCTCTTTGGCCAGCTGGCGCAGGCCTTCGATGTCTGGATAGCCATGGCGCAGGCCAGGATTCACGCGGAACCAGACCGCCTCATCCTGCCAGTCGCAATCCCGCTCGGCCTCGAAAAGGACGGGCAGGATGGAAGGGTCATCCACCTCACCACGCGCCACGCGCCGGGCATCATTCACGATGTCCCAGGCGATGTTCTCCTGCCCGCGGCCAGCGGTGGTGGCGATGACAAGCAGGCTGCCCGGCGTCTTCACAAGGCCAGAGCGCAGAACGTCCCAGAGTTCCCGCTTCTTCCAGGCGTGCAGTTCGTCGGCCAGCACGAAAACCGGGGTGCGCCCGTGCTGGGTGCCCGCGTCCGAGCTGATCGCTTCGCAGAAGCTGCCGATCTTGGGATAGACGATGCGATTGCGGTAATCGAGGGCGCGGATGTTCGGCGCGATCTTCGGATGCGCCTGCAACAGTCCGCGCAGCTCTTCATAGGCGATGCGAGACTGCTTGCGGTCCGATGCGGCGGTGATCACCTCGCCGCGCGCTTCCCGTTCCGGCCCGACCACATGCAAGGCTTCCAGCGCCGCCGAAAGGCTGGTCTTGCGATTGCCGCGGGGCACGAGGATCACCACCGTCTTGACGATCCGCCGCCCATCTTCGTGGCGCGGGCCATAGATGCGCCGCACGATCCGCTCTTGCCACGGGTCAAGCTGGAAAGCCTTCCCGCTTTTGGGGTGGCGCAGCATCTTCAGAAAGCGCACCGCCCTCTCGCCGAAGCCCAGAGGGTCAGGGATTTCCGAGCCATCATAGATCCAGTCAGGATACGTCGAGCGGGTCATCGCCGTCCTCCGTGTCCTCTTCACGCATGGCAGGACGGGACCGGGAAACCGGGGTCAGGCCGAGTTCCGCCGCGTGCTGCCGGGCCGAGGCCATGGCCTTGTCCTGCACCCGGATCAGCTTCAGGAGAGACCCGCTATCGGTCTCGGTCTGGATCGTTGCCTCGGTGGCCCGCACTCGGCCGATGCAGATGCAGTAATTCTCCAGGATGCCCAGATCGGCGACGGTCAGGATGCGGCGTTCCGACAGGACCGGCATGACGCGATCCCATTCGTTCTGCGCATCCGCCGCCAGCCATGCGGGCGCGGGCAGAATATCCACTGCCGCCGCATCTTGCTTCATCTGGGGCTTGGTGCCCTTCATTCGACACCGCCGATCTGCAGGCACTCGATTTCGAGGCCTTGATCATTGCCGATGACGCGCACGCGCTTGATGTTGAAATCCGCCCCGCGAAACTGCAGCCGATTGGCATTGCTCACACCGGCAACGAAGCGGGTGCGGAAGGTCATGGTTTCCCGATCCTCCGCACCGCCATCCGTATTGGTCTCCGTCGCTGAACGGTCCAGCAGTTCGGCCCGCAAGGGGAAGCCGGTGATCCAGTTCGTGATCGGCGTGCCAGTTTCGTTCGTGGTCACGACGGCCCGCTGGACGTTGATGACATGGCGCAGCTTTCCAGATTTCACGGCGCGACCTCCACGACCAGGGCATCGACCGTCACGACGCAATGCGATGTCGCGCCATTCGAATCGCGCAAGGTCCGAACCTGCGAAATGCGGGCCAGAGGGCAGTGATAGCCCCCGCCCAAGGAGAAGGGGGCCGACCTGATTGCGGCCTGAACCGCCCCGGCAATGGCCTTGGCGCCTTCGGTCGATGGTTCGCGCACCCAGATATGCAGGTCGTGATAGATGCGCACACGGGCGCGCCGGTCGATAACGCCTTCGTCCAGAGCCTGAGTTTCCCCCATGACGATGGAGGGCACCGGGGCCGGTCGCTCGTGGCGATCAAGGATGTTCGCCGCGGGCACCAGCGCGATGACCGCGGGGCTGCCCACAAGGCGCGCGCGGATGGCCTTTTGGAGTTCGAGGTCGGCGCTCATCGTGCCTCCCTGATCGCTTTGCCGATGGCGCGCTTGATCACCCCGGCGGCGCGTTTGCGGGTCAGGCGGAAACCCGGCCAGAAGAATGCTTGCGCCGGGGTGTCTTCGGTGCCGTGTTCGACCAGATGGGCATAGCGCACATCTGTATTGCCCACGGTGATGGCCGCCGCGTTTTCGGGCACGATCATCGATCCACCCGGCTGAGAATAGGCGGGCGTGGATTGCCCCGGCCCGGTGACCGCGATGCTGGCCGCCATGTCGCCGCTATCCACGGGCGCAAGGCTGCGCTGCACACCGGCCGTGATGTCCGCAGCCTTCAGCAGCGCGGGCTTCACGGCCTCGCGCGCTGCTTCCGGGATGGCCTGCATCCGACGCTGGAACTTTGCGAGACCGCCGTCATCCGCCATCAGAAACTCCAGTCCCGATAGGCGTCAACGATCTCGCTTACCCCGAAAGGGATGACTTTCGCGCCCTCCCCGGCGGCTTCGCGGTTCTCGTACCAATGGGCGGCAAGCTGGCAGGTCGCCTCTTTCAGGGGCGGCGGAACCGGATCTTGATCAACGCCGCCGAAGCGATCCTCGACCTTGTAGCCCAAAATGCTTTCAAGATATGCCTGAGCTGCCGCAACCTTTCGGGCGAGAAGGTCAAAGTCGATTGCCTTGATTTCCTCTGGCAAGTTCAGCTGCGTGCTAAGGTCGTCGGGCGTCACAATCGTCATGTCCTATCCTTCCTGCCCGTCACGCCGACCGCGTGATGGGGCTGTTGATGCCGATGGTGGCCATGCCCTTGACCACGCTGTTTGCCGAATCCATCGCCTCGATGCAGGAGGTGACGGGCCCGGTCCAAATCCTCGTCCGGCCGTCCGAAAGAACGAGGCAGAAATAGTAATCGGCGTTGGCCTTGGCGGCCGCCCACAGGGCCACCTGGCCGTCGTCAGATCCATTGAGGCCGAAGACGATCTGCATGCTTTGGGCGGCGCGGCTGGTCTTGATGGTGACCGTTTGATCCTCTTCCGATCCATCTTCGGGCGGGCTTACTTCCGTCGTGCCCCACTGGATGCCAATCTGGCCAAGAGCCTCTAGGTCAGAAATCTCGGTCCAAGACCCGGCATAGGTTGGCCCTGCACCAGATGGCCAGGACAGCTGCAAGGAGGCTGTCCCGCCGATGAAGAAACGACTGCCAGACGCGGCCCAAAGCATCCGCGATCACCCGAGCGGTGCCACGCGGACCACATTGCTGTTGATCCAGAGCGAGATCTTGTTCTTCGCCACGTTGTTCGCCGCGTCGATGGTTTCTTCGACCGATGCAACCTTGGCAGCGAAGAGGCGACGAGACGCGACGGGTGCCGTGGTCGCGGTATGCGTGCCGCTCTGGGTGCCCGAGGTGGTGATGGCCGCACCGCCCGAGGTCGCAGACACAGAGAAGCTGTTCGTGGTCAGGCCCGTGGCAGAGACATAATAGGTCGTGCCAGCGGTCAGGCCGGTGGGCAGCGCTCCGGTGGTGGAGAACACGACGGGTGTGCCAGCAACCAGACCATGGGCGTTCCACGATACGACGCCGGGCGCGGCGATGGTGATGGTCACGGCCGAGGTCTTGACCGGCGGCGGATCGGTAAAGGTCACGCGGAAGGCATAGTCATAGACCGTGCGCTCAGCGGCAACGGCCGCAATCTGACCGGCGTCAACCGCATCGATCCCGCAGACCAGATCGAGGGAACCGGCATTGCGGGTGCCCTTGAGGCGCAAGGTCCGGTTGCCCGACAGGCTGTCGAAGGTGATTTCCGACGCGGTATCCCCGAAGCTGCCCAGGTTTTCGACCTGGGCGATGTTGGTCCAGGTCTGGCCAGAGAACGAGGCTTCGGTAAGATCCACGCCAGCCAGCGTGATGGTGCTGCCGATTTCGATGGTGCAGCCATTCGAAGCGAATAGCATTTTTTAAGCTCCTTGAGTTGCGCGCCGCTCAAGGCGCTGTTTGGTGCTGTTGTGGTGGTGGCGACAGAGCGCCTGCCAGTTCGTCCGATCCCAGAAGATCGCATTGTCGCCCTTGTGGGGCTTGATGTGGTCCACCACCGTCGCGGGCGCGCCGCAGCGGCACAGTGGATGGGCTTTCAGGAAGTCGATCCGCGCGCTTTTCCAGTCGGAATCATAGCCACGGGCGCGGGCAGAAGGACGGGTCTTGTCGAACCGTGCCTTGCGCTCGGCATCGGCCGTGGCGCGGCAAGGGCAGCGCCCACCGGGGGGCACCGCCTTGCCACATCCACAAATCCGAGGCGCGCGGATCGGCATTGTCAGGCCACCGGCTTCGAGGCCGTGCCTTCCAGCACGACGCTTGCGCCCGCGGCCAACGAGGTGCCGCCCGCCTTGGTCAGGGAGAGGCGGACGTAGCGCTTGTAGCCAAAATAGCCGATCTTGTACGAGGCGTTGGCCGCCAGCGTTGCAGGGGCGTTGGTCTTCAGCGATGCCGCCGCAACGTCCGCCCAGCCGGTCGAGCCGTCCGTGCTTTCCTGCAAGGTTGCGCCGAAATCACCAGCACCCACGATTGCGCCCGTGTTGATCACGAAGGCGGCGCGGTTGACGTTCAGGAGGTCGATGGCCGGGCCCTGGATGGCGGCGGCCTGCACGGCCGGAGCCAGTGCCAGGCGGGCGGCGAGGTTGGAATAGTTGTCACGCATGGCCGGTTTCTCCTTACGAGGTTGCCATCTTGAGCTTCTTGAAGCGCGCCGCCTGCAGCACGCCGCCACCCACGCGCCGGGTGGCGTGAATGCGGGTGATGCCGTTGGTTGCGCGGGTGTAGGGATCGACCAGCGTGGACATGCTGAGCCGGTCGAGGATGCGATAAGCCTCGAAATCGCCGTAGAGGATCGGGAAGGCATCCGCTGCGACGTTGGGCATATCGACCAGCTCGATGACCGGGCGGCCCAGGATCGTTTCAGGCTGGCCAGCCTGATAGGAGGGCTGCCAGATATAGTTGTTCTGGCCATCCTTCAGGGTGCGCAGCACGCCCAAGGTGGTGCCGTTCAACGCCCAGACGCCCTTGTTGCGATACATCGCGGGCATCGAATAGAGCATCTTCACCAGCGCGTCGGGCTGCACAGCAGTCGCATGACCGTTGGCGTAATAGCCGATGTCCGGGTTGACCATGAAGCCTTCGGGCTGCAGCACGCCATCGCCCCAGACAAAGCCGGTCGCTTCCTTCTTGCCGAAATCGTCGGCGAGAGCCTGGCGCACTTCGGTTTCGGCGGCGGGGGCGTCCTGCATCAGGACGTTGGAAATCTCCACATAGGTCGAAAGTTCTTTCGTGGTCATTTCCTTCTGGCCGAAGGTGATGGTGCTTTCCGAGCGGGTCGCCATCTCGCCATGCCAAACGGCATTGGTGGTGTCGCTGCGCGTCGGATAGATCACGTTCGGCACCGAAATGCCGCGCACCGAGGCTACCGAGCGAACCGGGCTGAACTCGATCAGGTCGCGGATGATTTCCGTCGACAGTTCCGGGGGCACCAGATAGCCGCCTTGCGGGTCCACCGAGACGTTGAGGGCCTTGCGGTCATCTTCACTGATCTGGTTGCCCAGGCGCAGATAGGAACCAAAGGCCTTGCGCTCTTCGGTCGGCTCCTTCGCCTTGTCGCCGCCGGTTTCGGGCCGGTTCAGCTTTGCCTCGATCTGGTCGATGCGCTTGGACAGTGCGGAGACGGGCTTCAGATCCTCGCCCAGATCGGCGAGTTTCTTTTCAATCGCCGTAAGATCCGGCGTGGTCTGTTCAGTCATGTCGAGTTCCTTTGCGGATGTGATGCGGGCGCCGGGGTGCGCTGGCACCGCGACGACGCTGATTTCCAAGAGTTCGAGGTCGGAGATGGTCCTGCCGCCGCCCACACGGGGCGCCGACTTGCGGCTCTGAAAGCCGATGGAGAGGCCGCGCATCGCGCCTGCCTTGATCAGCGCCCGAACCTCTGCGGCCCGCGCGACTTCGGTGACAAGGAGGCGGCCCTTGACCTTGAGGCCTTCGGCCGTCTCCTCGATCTGATCCCAGACGCCAACGGTATCGGCCTGGTCATGGCTGGCCAGCATTGGCAGGGGTGCAACGGCCTTGACGAAGGCCCCGCGGTTGATCACGTCGCCCACGCGGTCGGGGCTTCCGAAGGGCCAGGCAATGCCTTCGATGGCGCCGGCATCGTCAACCGTCAGGGTGGCTTTGAATTCGAGGCGATCCATCAGGCACCGCCTTTCGCAAAGGCGCGACGGCTGCCTGCGAAATCGTCAACCTTCTCGATCACCCACCGGCCCGCCTTCAGGAGGCGCAGCACGTTGTCGAAGGTGAACGGCACGGGCTTGCCATCTTCCGCCACTTCCCATCCGATCACGCAGCGGGCCAGCATCCGCTGGCGGGCCAGTTCGCGGTTTTCGCCGGAAATACGGCCCTCATCGTCGGCCAGATCGACAAGATCATCTGCCATCTTGATCCGCGCGCGGCGTTGGATGTCCCCATCTGGGCCAGCGATCAGCAGGCGAATGCCCGTCTTATTGCCCTCATAGGGGTCGATCAGATCCAGCCAGCGGCCTTTGTCCTGATCTTCGGCGATGTTGGGCAGGTCACTGAAGTTCATCGGGCTTCCCTTCTTTCGGATCGGGCTTCGCGGGTTCCGCCGGTTTTTCGGTGATGTTCGGGTTGCTGAACTCGTCGCCGCCTTCGCGCGGGGTCAGGCCAAGCCATGCCCGGCCCTCGTTCGGGTTGATGGTGCGGGACGAGATCAGGCTGTTGATCACCGTCGCGCGGGTGGCCAGATCGGCACGGGTCAGGTCGTCACGATCAAAACGGATGACGAAGCCGGCGGCCTCTTCCGGGGTGAACAGCGCCCGACGCAGCGCGCCCTCAAGCGCCCGCAGCCATGGCTCCAGCGTGTAGGTGAGGAACTCCATCCCCATCTGCTCGCCGTTCGACCATGTGGCCCGTTCGAGGTCATAGAGCATGGTGGGCGGCACACGGAACGCGCGGGCGATTTCGAGGATCTGGAACTTGCGGTTCTCGATGAACTGGGCATCGGTGGATGAAAAACCGATGGCCTCGTACGACGTGCCATCGGGCAAGATGATCGTCTTGCCGGAGTTTTCCGCGCCGACCATCGTGCTGTCCCAGATTGCCCGGATGCGCTTGATCGCATCCTCCCCGAGGCCCTTTTCAAACTTGAGCGCGCCGCCCGGCTTGGCCCCTTTGGCAAAGAGATTGGCGCCGTGCTGGCCAAGGGTGTTGGCAAGGCCGATGGCCTCGGCCGCCAGGGTCAGGGGCGATCTGCCGAAAGGCGGCCGCAGATGGATGATGTCTTTCCCATCCACGGGGCGGCTATTGATCTGGTATCGCGGTTCGCCGGTCGCCTGATCATAGTCCACGGTGATGATGCCAGAGCGGTAGCGCACGATCTCCAGCACACCCGCGCTGCCACGGTTCACCCAAGCCACACCGCCACGATCATCGGTCAGTGCGTCGATCACCAGATCACGGATGAATTCGAAGCCCGAGGTCCAGCCATTGGCCTGGTCACGCAGGAAGGGCAGCACGGGGTGATTGGTCGCGTCGGCTTCCACCCCATCCGAACCGACGGCCTTCACCATCACATCGAGAGAGGCAACCGCTTCGCTGATCAGCCGGATGGCGGCGCTCACAGCGGGGATGCGAAGGGCTTGCTGTCCGGTGATGGCGACACCGCCAGCGGCGGGAACGATGCCAAAGATGGAAAGCACATCCGGCGTCGGATCAGCGAGGCCCTTGGTTTCCGGTGCCCTTGCGGGCCTGATACGGGACAGGAATTTCATATCCCGGATGGTGGCAGAGCGGGGGCCATCCGCCCATTTTGCAGGCTCTAGCTATTCCTTGCAGAACCTTGCATCCACGAAATCAGGTCAGACCGAAGCGCGAAATACCGCTCGTTGAGGCGCCGGATCGGCACATCGCATGCCGGATCTGCGGACCATCGATAAATAGTCGCAACCGATACGCCCAGCACCGCTGCGATGCCATTGGCCCCCCAGATCTTCTCTCGCGGCTTGATCGCGGCCGGTATGACCTCTTCATCGAACCTCCAGCGATCCAGCGGCGGCGGCTCACCAGGTTCCAGCTTCCTCATTGCACCCATCCTGAAAACTCCAATTCTGCTCGATCTCGCGCGAAGTTCCCCGCGCCGGTCCCCCTCAAAGGGGCAAAAGTCGAAGACCACCCCCCGTGATTTTCCACACTCAGATTTTCCAACAAAAACAGGCAAACACGTTCCACCACCACCAACATTTCCCTAATATAAATGACTGTGGTGGTGGATGTTTCCACCACCCACCACAGCGGTCCATTTCCACAGTCACCACAGTTAACCACCACAGTCAGATTGAGTGTGGTTGCATTCATGACACACCCTTGATGTCGGCATCGGTCATGGGGTCACCGGCCCCGATCACCTCCACATCACGGCCTGTACGGCTGTCACGCGTGGCCTCGGTGACCAGTGCCCCACTGCGCAGCCATTGCGCCATGATCCTGCGGACCTTCGCCCTGGCCATGTTCTGGGCGGCTGTGCGCTGTTCCTTCTTGAGGCCACGCCCGAGGTCCATGGCCAGCACATCGCCGATGATGTAGCCCGCCCAATCGGCGGCACGTTCGCTTGCCTTGGGCGGCTGGTCGCAGGAACTGATGGCACGCTGCACATCCTGCACATGTGATGGCGTCACCCCGTCGAAGGCATCAGGTGGCTCCCATGCCGTGCACACACCCATCGTATCGCCGTTGGGCCAAAGGCCAGCACCGTTATGGAGGGGCACGCCTATCATCTTGCGCCAGGACGCCTTGCTGGCTGGCACCAGATTGACCTTGCCATCCTGCACCCTGAAATAGCGATCTGGCTGTTCGATCCCGAAGTTTGCCGCCTCGATCTCGCTCATCTTGGCAAGGTATCGGGCTGACCTGACACCATCAATCAGGGCGCCAGCGCCCCGGCTGCCATAGATGCCGATGGCCGAATCCAGGGCGGCAGCCTTGCTGACGTGGTGAACCAGTTCGATGGCGCAGTTCGTCGCATCAGCAATGATGCGCCACATCGAAACCACTTCGTTGATCGCAGTGGTGTCGTTTTCTGGAACCGAGTGCGAAGTGACAAATGGATCGACGATCAGCACGTCGATCTTGGCCGACGCCAGCGCCTTCACCAAAGCCTTGACGGTGGGGGTCGAAATCTTACTGCCATTTCGTTCGGTGGTTGCAATCTTGATTGGCACATGGCGCCCGCTATCCATCATCAGCCGGTCGCCAATATCCTCCTTGCCGATGCCATAATTGATGCACGCAGCTTGAAGCCGCCTTGCCAGTTCATCGACCGGATCTTCGCCGTTCCAGGTCCACACCCTCAGGGGCTTTGGTGGCGCGTCTCCGATCAGGTTGCGCCCCGTGACCATGGCCAGCGTCTCAACGGTCATCAGGGATGACTTGCCGACGGCACCGGGGGCGACGGTCAGGGACAGGAAGCCCCGGATCAGGTGATGGCCATAGAGCCATTGCCGTGGGGGTATGCTCTCGGCATCGCGCCACTCGTAGGGTGTCGGGGTTATGCCCGGTGGATCGTCCGCCGATGATTCAGGTTTTTCCTTCGGTTCATCTGGCGGATCAGGCAAATCGTCATCACCGGCATACTGGCTGTCGATCCACCTATGACCTTCGTCCACATCAAGCCCACCATCCGGCCGGCGAAACCCCTTAGCCAGCGCGACGAACTCGGCAGGCTGCCACTCGCGCTGATCCATACCTTCGCAGCTGATCTCGCCGGTGGCTTCCTCCACCTTTACAAAGTGGGGTTCGTCCGCTGGCCAAGGCACCATGATGTCGGCCATCTTTTCGGCTATGCTGTCGGCCCACTGGTCGTGTCCCGCCAAGAATGCGCGATCCCTGATGCGTGCCATCCTGGGCAGGGACATCTCCGCTTCGAGGTTGATGGGGATTTGCCGGTCAGATGGCCAGGTTGCGACAGCTTCCCAGCCGCTGGCGGTCTTGATGGTTCCCGGCAGCCCGACCGCCTCAAACCAGTCATCAATCCGAATTGCCATAGTCACGAGGCCCACCCCGTGCTATCGTTCTGGCCTGCACAATGAACTGCCGAATTTGCCCCGGTTGCGCCCGCCAGCGCGCCGGGGTTTTCGTTTCTGGTGGTGTTTGGGTCGATTTCGCCCAAGCCCACTTTCACGTTGTGTTCTTGGTCTGTCTGTGGGCCGGTATCCCGGCTAAGTGCCTTGCGGCTATGGATTTCGTGAGAACTTAAAATCCCTAGCCGCAAGGCGTGCCGGTTCAAGTCCGGCCGCGGGCACCAGATTGATTGATATCGTTGATGTTTTATCTGCGCTTGCTCGCGCTTTGCCCCTTGGCGCATGGCAGGCCCGCTGAAAGGGGGGCCGGTGGGCTGACTGTCAGCCCTACGCTTGTGCGTCAGATTGCGTCAATTTCTTTGGCGCCGCGAACTATGCCGCCCGAACTGCACCTTCTAAGCAAGGCAACAGAGCGGAGGGCGGTATGGCGAGCGTCGATTACATCGTGGTGGGAGGCGGCTCGACCGGATGCGTCGTTGCGGGCCGCCTGTCCGAAAACCCCGATTGCAGCGTTGCCTTGCTGGAAGAAGGCCCGCGTGACCGCAGCCCGTGGATTCACATTCCCGGTGCCTATTACAAAACCGCGCAAGGCCGCCTGTTGAAGCGCCTGCCGTGGGAGCCCGGTCCGGGCCAAACGCGCAATGACCAGCCGACGATGGTGCAAGCCTCGGTTCTGGGGGGCGGCAGCTCGGTCAATGCGATGATCTATATTCGCGGCAACCCGGCTGACTATGCCGCTTGGCAGGCGCAGGGCGCCACAGGTTGGGGCTATGACGAGGTGCTGCCCTATTTCATCAAGGCCGAGGATAACAACCGCTTTGCCGCCCCCGCGCATGGCACGACCGGTCCGCTGAAGGTGTCGGATATCGATAATTTGCACCCCCTTAGCCGGGCCTGGCTGCTGGCCTGTCAGGAACAGGGGTTGCCGCTGAACCCTGATTTCAACTCGGGCGATCAGGCGGGGGCGGGGGCCTACCAGATCACGGCGCGCGGGCGCAGGCGGTCTTCGGCGGCGGTGGCCTATATCCACCCGGCGCTGGGGCGGCCCAACCTGACCCTGCACAGCGGCGCGCAGGTGCTGCGGGTGCTGATCGAGCAAGGCCGCGCGACCGGCGTGGAATACCTGCACCGCGGCCAGCGCAAAACCCTGCTGGCCCGCAAAGAGGTGATCCTGTCGGCCGGTGCCATCGCCACGCCCAAGCTGATGATGCTGTCGGGCCTTGGGCCAGCGGCGCATCTGGCACAGCATGGCATCACGGCCATCGCCGATCTGCCGGGCGTGGGGCAGAACCTGCAAGACCATATCGAGATTTCGCTGGTCTATCAGCTCAATGGCCCGCACAGCTATGACCGCTATAAAAAGCTGCGCTGGCGGGCGATGGCGGGGCTGGATTACCTGATGTTCGGCAAGGGGCCCGCCACGTCGAATCTGATCGAGACCGGGGCGTTCTGGTGGGGTGACAAGGCCGAGGCGCTGCCGGATTGCCAGTTTTTCCTCGTCTGCGGCGCGGGGATTGAAGAGGGCGTTGATGGCGTGCCGGGTGGCAATGGCTGCACCGTCAACCTTGGCCAGATCCGCCCACATTCGCGCGGTGAAATCCTGCTGTCCAGCGCCGACCCCGCCGCCCCGCCGCGCGTGCGCCCGAACTATTTCGGCGATGCCCGCGATCTGGAGGCAGTGACCGACGCCACCCTGTTCGCGATGGAGGTGATGGAGCGCCCCGCCATGCGCCGCTATATCGCCCGTCGTCATCTGCCCGACAACCGCCCGATGACCCGTGAAACGGTGCGCCGCTTTTGCCAGACCGAGGCGCATGCCGCCCTGCACCCCGCAGGCACCTGCCGCATGGGGCAGGATAATATGGCCGTGGTTGACCCGCAGTTGCGGGTGCGGGGGGTGGCGGGCTTGCGCGTGGCCGATGCCTCGGTCATGCCGCAACTGATTTCGGGCAACCCCAATGCCGTCTGCATCATGATCGGCGAAAGGGCGGCTGACCTGATCACGGCGGTGGCCTGATCGTGACGGACCTGTCGCCCATCCAGGGGCTGTTGCCAAAGCGGGCGACCGCGGGCTGGCTGGCCGATCTGCCCGCCTGTGACATGGCGCAGTTTCGCCGCAAGATCAAAGTGGGCGGCCAGCCGATCTTTCTGCCCGATGAAACCAGCACTTTGCGGCAACCGTGCTGGCGGTTGCTGGTGCAGGATGCGGCGGGGCAGGTTTGGCGGGTGACAACCCCGAAATCCCCGCTGTGCCGCAGCCTAAGCTCGGTCCAGCGGGTCTATCAGGTCGCACGGGATGCCGGGCTGGCCGAGCTGCGCGTCAGGATCGACGACGCACCCCCCCTATCGGAAAGGTGACCCCATGGCACAAACCCTGATCTATCACGGCCTCGTCTCGCGTTATGCCCCCTTGGCGCTGGATCTGGAAATCATGCGCCGCACCGGGTTTCAGGGGCTGGAGATTTCCGCCGCCAAGATGCGCGCGGCGCTGGAGGCGGGCATCTCTGAAGCCGAGCTTTCGGGCTGGTTGGCGGGCGTGGATGTTCCGGGCATCGGGTTCCTGCTGGATATCGAACGCCATGGCGCTGACAAGGATGCCCTGATCGCCGAGGCGCAGGACCACATTCGGCTGGCAAAGATTGCCGGGGCCAAGGGGTTGCAGGTGCTGACCGGCCCGGTGCAGGTGCAGGCGGTTCGGGCCTTTGCGGCGGGCACGGCCTCGGGCCTTTACGAAGGCGTGCTGCGGTTGCCGAGAGAAGAGCAGATGCGCATTACCGCGCAGAACCTTGCCATGTTGGCCGACCTTGCCGCCGAATCCGGCCTGTTGGTCTATCTGGAATCCTTGGCATGGTCTTCGCTGAACCACCTTGCCGATCAGCTTGAACTGATCACGCGCGCCAACCGGCCCAACCTGCGACTGGTGGTGGATTTCTGGCATTGCTACGCCTCTGGCGATACGCCCGCCGATGTGGCCGCCCTGCCGTGCGACCTGATCTATGGCGTGCATGTCTGCGACAGTCTGACCTTTCCCGGCGGCATTCCGGATGAGTCGGTCTTGCGTGATGTGCCCACCGGCGCGGGGGTGCTGAACCTTGCGGCTTGGGTCGATGCCGTCAAGGCCACCGGCTATCAAGGCTGGTGGAGTTGCGAGTTGTTCTGCCGCCTCCAGCAGCAGGAAAACAGCTTTGCCGTCGCCGCCGATCTGCACGCGCTTATGTCGCGCCTGATCAATCCGTGAGGGGAAAATGACCGTCACTTTGGCCCATGTTGCCCTTTGGACCCGTGATATTGACCGGCTTTGCGCTTTTTGGGCGCAGGCCTTTGGCGCCAGCATCGGCCCGCTGTATCAAAGCCGCAATCGCCCCGGCTATCAGTCGCGGTTCCTGCGCTTTGCTTCTGGCGCCGAGATTGAGGTGATGACCGGCCCTTGGGTTGGTGGCCCCGGCCCGCATGAAGGGCAGGGCTATGCCCATGTCGCGCTGTCGCTGGGGTCAGAGGCGGCGGTGGATGATCTGGCCGAGCGCATGGCGCAGACCGGCGCCCTGCACGCCGCGCCCCGCCACACCGGCGACGGGTTTTACGAGGCGGTCCTGCGCGACCCTGACGGCAACCTGATTGAGGTGACGGTCTAAGCAGATCGTATTCGGGCCTTGTGATCTGGCGAAGGCCATCGCCTTCGCCATGTGATGAAGGATCAATCGGACCGGACGGGCCTCAAAGGCCCGGCCAGCGCCCGCCCCGCCATCGGCGGGCGCTTCTCGCCCGCCGGGGCAGGCACTGGCCTTTTGCATTGCGTGTGGAAACGACTTTTGCTGAAAGCGCAGGCGCGGGCGGGGAAACGCGGTGCGTTTCCTGATCCGCCCGGACAGGGGTTGCCCATACGCCCTAGCGTTCCACCTCGGCCTGCATCTCTGCCCAGGTCTTGCCGCTGGCCAGCATGTCCTGCGCCAGGCGTGAGGCCGCTTCATACCCGATCAGCGGCACCAGCGCGGTGAAGTTGGCGGTCGATGCCTCCAGATTCCGGCGGCACCGGTCGGCATCGGCGATGATGCCTTCCACGCAGCGCAGGCGAAAGGTTTCGGTCGCGTTGTGCAGCAACCGGACCGATTGCATCAGCTCGAACGCCATCACCGGTTCAAACGCGTTCAGTTGCAACTGCCCCGCCTCGGCCGCGAAAGAGATGGTGACATCCGACCCGATGACATGGAACGCTACCTGATTGACCATCTCGCAGATCACCGGGTTGACCTTGCCGGGCATGATCGACGATCCCGGCTGCACGGCGGGCAGGTGTATCTCGCCCAACCCCCCGCGCGGGCCAGAGGACAGGAGGCGCAGGTCATTGGCAATCTTCGACAGCTTGGTCGCCACCCGCTTCAGCACGCCCGAGACATGCACGAACACCCCGGCATCCCAGTTGGCTTCGGTCAGGTCGGCGGCGGGGCGCAGGGGCAGGGCGGTCAAGGTGGTCAGCTCGGCAAAGACCGCCTGCCGATAGCCGGGGGGTGCGGCAATGCCTGTGCCCATCGCCGTGCCGCCCAGATTGACCTCGGCCAGCAGCGCCACGGTCGAGCGCAGGCGTTCAGCATCTTCGCGCAGCGACACGCCATAGGCGCGCATTTCGGCACCCAGCGTCATCGGCACGGCATCCTGCAATTCGGTGCGGCCCAGCTTGGGGATGGCGGCAAACTCGACGCCCTTGGCCTCAAACGCCGCCGCCAGCTCCATCAGCCTCGCCATCAGCTTTGGCAGCTCGCCCATCAGGGCGATGCGCACGGCGGTTGGGTAAACATCATTGGTCGATTGCGACCGGTTCACGTCGTCATTCGGGTGCAGATGGTCATAGTCACCGCAGGGGTGGCCCATTAGCTCCAGCCCGCGATTGGCGATCACTTCGTTGATGTTCATATTGGTCGAGGTGCCGGCTCCGCCCTGAAACACATCCACCGGAAAATGGTGCAGATGCTGGCCCGACAGGATTTCTTCGCAGACCTTCTCGATTACCTCGGCCTTGTCCTGGGTAAGGCAGCCCAGCCGCAGATTGGCCCGCGCCGCCGCGATCTTGATCAGGGCCAAGGCCCGCACCAAGGCCGGGAATTGCCCGACCGAGGTGCCTGAGATCGGAAAATTCTCCACCGCCCGCGCCGTTTGCACGCCATAAAGCGCGTCAAACGGCACGGCCATGGCCCCAAGGGCATCCGCCTCTTGCCGGACGGGCGCCGGCCCCGGACCTCGCAGTGCCATGTCAGGCCCGCGGATGCAGTTCGATGGCAAGCCAGACGGAATCGGTGTCGGCATAATAGCGGTGCCAAGGGTAGGTCCACTGGTTCGGCCCGGTCACGCGGCAGAACGGATCATGCGAATATCCGATCAGCATCGGAATATCCTCATACATCGTGGCCTCATCCCGCTCATGGAATTTCTGCATCCGGCCCTGACCGTGGATCTGGGTATGCACCTCAAGGAACGGGTGTTCGTTGTGGATGAAGCAATCGGTGTCGCCGGGCGACCACCACAGGTTCAGCCGCATGTCAAAGGTCTGTTCCTGCTGCGGCGTGGCGCGTTCATTGGTGAACACCAGGGGATCGGTCGTCACCTCGCCCACATGGTCAAAGTGCGAGATATACAGCGGCGTGTCGCGCGGAAAACTTTTGATCCGGTTGCCCAGCCAATCCCAGCCGCGAAAGACGCAGCCGCCAAGGTTGGTTTTCTGTACCACCTTGATCAGCGCCACGCGCTCTGCCGATTTGATCACCCCGCCCTTGAGCCATGTCGATTTCCACGCAGGCACAATGGCGGGGTGCGCATCGCCGGTAATCATCGGGCGGGGTGACAGGTTCACCACCACGGCATCGGCAACGGCAAGGTCGCGGACATCGGTGACCAGTTCGGCATGGATAAAATCATCGGCAAAGGCGAGGGGGCGGGTTACGTTCGGCATCGGTCACTCCCAAAATCGGTTGGGGGTAAAAGACCACGCCCATGGCGGCCTGCCTATTGCGCGGCGCGGTTTTTACTGACGCAACCTGACGCAGATTTGCCGGGTCAGCTTGGCTTGATCATATCCGGCGTGTCGCCCAGGTATTCGCGCACCTCTCGCGGGATCGAGCCGTCGTTCATGTCCAGCGCCGTGGTGCCTGCCAGATCCTCGCGCCCCAACAGGCCGGGGCGGCGGTAATGCAGGGCAATGCGGGTCGAAAACGGTTGGCGGAACATGGTGGCGGCGATGCCGGAGGTAATGCCGAACATGAACCTCTTGGCGCTGCGCTGGACCATGGAATAGATGCCGAATGTCATCTCATTGCGCTGCACGGTTTCAAAATCCACCGTGAAGATGCGGTTTTCGATGGGCAGGACAAAGCCGTGATATTTGAAGGTGTAAGCCGTTTTCTTCGGGTCATCATGGCTGGGGAAATGCTCCACATAGGTGTGCTGCAACAGGTCTTGCCCGGCATAGATGCACAACGATGCCCGCAAGATGCGGCGCGGATAGATCGATGAGAACTGGTAGCGGTCATAGATGCCGACCAGCGATTGTTCCAGCGTGCCGGGGGCCGACATCACCGTGGACAGGAACGCCTGCACCTGCGGCGCTGCGCGCAGGCGGTTGAAGGCATCAAAGAAATTGCCGTCGATCAGCGAGCGAAACTCGGCATGCGGGCTGCACAGCACCTCGGGGCTAAGCGAGAAATGGTCGGCAATGCTGCGCACATTGGCGGATGAGGGCATGTGGCGGCCCGACAGGTATTTGTTGAACTGCTGCCGGTTGATCTGCATCTTGCGGCAGATCTGCGAGATTGAGCCGCGCTGATCGCACAGATAGCGCAGGTTGGCGGCAAAGGCGGCGGCCTTGTCGTCGGTCTCCATCCCATCCTCCGGGCGCAGAATTGTGCGTCAGTTTGCGTCAGTAAACTGCGCCATGCGAAGTTGCATTGCAAGCCCCCTGCCGTGAATTTGGCCCCCAACAAGACATGGGGCGCTGACCCCGCAGCTGATGGGAGAGCCGCATGAAACTGACTGGTGGAGAGGTCGTCGCCAAGGCCCTGAAGGATTACGGGGTCGAATATGTCGCCGGGGTGCCGGGGCATGGCATCTGGTCGCTGTTTGATGCTTTCATGCAGGAAGGGTCGAGCATCCCGTTCATTCAGGTGATGCACGAACAAAGCGCCGTCCATATGGCGGACGGGTATTGGCGCGCCAGCGGCAAGCCGATGGCCTGTTCCACCTCGGTGGGGCCGGGGGCCACGAATACGATCATCGGTCTGGCCACCGCCTATACCGATTCGACCGCGCTGTTCTACGTTTCCGGCTCGCCGCAGACCTATATGCACGGCCACGGCACCATGCAGGAGCTGGAGCGTCAGCAGGACAACGCCTTTCTGCGCATCACCGAGCAGGTGACGAAACGCGCTTGGGCCGCCAATTCGGTGAAAACCCTGCCCACGGTGATGCACCGCGCCTTCAACGAGATGCTGACCGGTCGCCCCGGCCCGGTGCATGTCGAAGTGCCGATGGATGTGCAGGTCGAAGCGGCGGATGTGACGATCCACCCGTTGGACAAGCGCATGCCGGTGGGGGTCGCCCATCCCGATCCGGCGGCGATTTCGGCGGCGGTCAAGGTGCTGCTGTCGGCTAAGCGCCCGGTCATCGTGGCGGGCGGCGGTGCGATCACCGCCAATGCGTCCGCCGAACTGACCGCGCTGGCCGAAAAGCTGGGCGCTGCTGTGTCGATCACCTGGAACGGCAAGGGCGCGATTGCCGAAGACAATGATCTGTTCATCGGCGCGGTCGGTCAGACCGGCACCACCTGCGGCAATGAGATCACCGCTTCGGCCGATGTCGTGATCTCGGTTGGCTGCCGATTTACCGACTGGTCGGCCTCGTCCTATGCCAAGGGCGTGTCGTTCAGCTTCCCGCCGGGCCGCCTGATCCATATCGACCTTGACCCGCGCGAGATCGGCAAGACCTATCCGACCGAAGTGGGCATCGTGGCAGATGCCAAAGTCGCACTGGCGCAACTGCTGGACGCGATCAGCGACGCCGAAGCCGCCAAGCTGCGCGCAGGCAATGCGGCCTTCACCGCCGATGTCGCCCGCTCGAAAGCCGAGTGGCGCGCAAAGGTCGAACCGCGCGAGAACAGCACCGAAACGCCGTTCACCTCGCAGCGCCCGCTGGTCGCCCTGCGCAAGGTGTTACCGCGTGACGGGATTGTCGTCGTCGGCTCGGGCAATACCCAAGGCGCGGTGAAGCAAAGCTTTCCGGTCTATGAACCGCGCACGCATCTGACCTCTGGCTCCTTCTCGCCGATGGGCTGGGCGGTTCCGGCAGCGATGGGGGCGAAACTGGCCTGCCCGGATAAAAAGGTGGTGGCCATCGTCGGCGATGGCGACTTCATGATGAGCCTGCCGGAAATGGGCTGTGCCGCGATGAACGGCATCAACGTGGTGTTTCTGGTGCTGAACAATCAGGGCTATATGTCGATCCGCGGCGGGCAGCGCAAATTCATGGGGCGTCATGTGGCGTCTGAATTCAACCACCACGCGGGCAATGGCGAGCCCTATTCCGCCGATATCACCGCCACCGCCCGCGCCTTTGGCCTGCAAGCCTGGAAGGTGGAAAAGAACGAGGATCTGGAAAGCAGCCTGCAAGCCGCGCTGGATTGCGGCGGCCCGGCACTGGTCGAGGTGATCGTGTCGCGCGATGCCGCTGGCCCGTTTGCCACCGGCTGGTGGGATTTCCCCTCGCCCGCCTATTACGAAAAGGAACAGGCCGGTTACGAAGAAATGCGCGCGAAAGAGCAGCATCTTTAACCTGCCGCGCCCGCCGCGCTGACCGGCGGGCGCCCTTCCAGCCTGACATCCGCACATGACGGCCCCCGCAGGACGGGCGTGGCCGAACCGAAAAGGCTTGCCTCATGATCCGCTATATCAAATCCGCCAGACTGACGCAGGGGGCGACCTCTGACCCCGCCGTGACCGAAACCGTGACCGCGCTTTTGCGCGATGTGGAAGACAACGGCGATGCGGCGGTGCGCCGCTTGTCGGTGAAATTCGACGGGCTGGACCGCGACAGCTATCGGCTGAGCGATGCCGAAATCCGCGCCTGTATCGACGGGCTGACCAAGCAGGAACGCATCGACCTCGACTTTGCCCAGACGCAAGTGCGCAACTTTGCCGAAGCGCAGCGCGCCACCATGCTGGATCTCGAGGTGGAAACCCTGCCCGGCGTGGTGTTGGGCCACAAGAATATCCCCATCGCCAATGTCGGCTGCTATGTGCCGGGCGGGAAATATCCGCTGCTGGCCTCGGCCCATATGACCGTGCTGACCGCCAAGGTGGCGGGCTGCGACCGGGTGATCACCTGCGCGCCGCCGTTCAAGGGCCAGATCGCGCCGAAGATCGTCGCGGCGCAGGCCTTGGCCGGGGCGGATGAGATTTACGTTCTGGGCGGTGTTCAGGCGATTGCAGCGATGGGCCATGGCACCGAAACCATCCAGCCCGTCGATATGCTGGCCGGCCCCGGCAATGCCTATGTCGCCGAAGCGAAACGGCTGATGTTCGGCCGTGTCGGCATCGACCTGTTCGCCGGGCCGACCGAAACGCTGGTGATCGCCGATGACACCAGCGACGGCGAGGTGATTGCAACCGACCTGCTGGGCCAGGCCGAGCATGGCGTGAACTCGCCCGCCATCCTGATCACCAATTCCGAAGCGCTGGCCCGCGATACCTTGCATCAGATCGACCGGATTCTGGCGATCCTGCCCACCGCCGAGATCGCGGGCAAGGCGTGGCGCGACTTTGGCGAGATCATCCTGTGCGACACGTTGGACGAGATGGTAGCCGAGGCTGACCGCATTGCGTCGGAACATGTGCAGGTGATGACTGCCGATCCCGATTACTTCCTGACCCATATGAAAAACTATGGCGCGCTGTTCTTGGGCCAGCGCACCAATGTCGCCTTCGGCGACAAGGTGATCGGCACCAACCACACTTTGCCCACGCTGACCTCGGCCCGGTACACCGGCGGGCTTTGGGTCGGCAAGTTCCTGAAAACCTGCACTTATCAGCGCGTTCTGACCGATGCGGCCTCGGCCCGGATCGGGGCCATCGGCTCGCGCCTGTGCCACATGGAAGGGTTTGTCGGCCATGCCGAACAGGCCAACCTGCGCGTTCGCCGCTATGGCGGCCAGAACGTGCCCTACGGCCAACCCGCCGAAGTTATCTGACCCCCAAACCAGCCCGGCAGAGACAAAATCCACGCAAAAAACACCGGGCATCCCAACCCACAGAGAGGACATCGAATGACCCATTTCACCAAACTGCTGCTGGCCACCGCCTTGGCCCTGCCGATGACGGCGCGTGCCGAAGGCGTTGTAGAAGGCATCCACCATTGGGTGTCGGAAAGCGAGGTTGGCGCACTGAAGGTGCTGACCGACAATCTGGCGACCAAGGGCTTCACCTGGCAGGACAGCGCCGTCGGCGGCCTGTCAGGCGCCAATGCGACGCAGGCCCTGCGCACCCGTCTGGCGGCGGGCAACCCACCCGCAACCATGCAGTTTCTGGGCTATGAGGGTGTTGAGTGGGAGAAGGAAGGCGCGCTGCGGTCGCTGAACGACCTTTACGCCAAGAACGGCTGGGAGGCCGCGATTGCCCCGGCGATCCTGCCCTTCGTCAAGGCGGATGACACCTATTTCGCGGTGCCGATCAACATGCACCGGCAGAACTGGCTGTGGGTCAACAAGGGGCTGTTCGACAAATACGGCATCGCCGAGCCGAAAAGCTGGGATGACCTGATCGCGGCGGGCAAGAAGCTGAAGGAAAACGGCGTCACAGCCTTTGCCCTGTCGGATGAAAGCTGGCAGATCCTGGAGGTGTTCGAGGCGATCCTGACCGACCAGAACGGCACCGATTTCTACAAGAAGGCGGTGATGGATCTGGACCCGGCGGCGCTGTCCGGCCCGGAAATGCTGAAAGCCTTTGACACGCTGCGCGAAGTACGCGGGCTGGTCGATGACGGCTTCACCGGTCGTGACTGGGCGGTGGCGACGGGCATGGTTGCATCTGGCCAGGCGGCGATGCAGATCATGGGCGACTGGGCCAAGGGCGAGTTTCTGGCTAAGGGGCTGAAGCCGGGCGTTGATTTCCTGTGCTTCCCCACTCCGGCGGCTGTGCCGAACTTCAAGTTCGTCATCGACACCTTCGGCACCTTCAACATCGACGATGCCAACATCACCGCCGGTCAGGATGCTTGGGTTGAAACCGTGATGGACCCGGAAAACCAGAAGAACTTCAACATGATCAAGGGCTCGATCCCGGCGCGGATCGACGTTCCGGTTGACGGGTTCGACGATTGCGCCAAGCGCAGCTTTGCCGACCGCGATGCTGCGGTGAAGGCGGGCACCATGGTGGGCGGCCTGACCGAAGGTTTCGCCGCGCAACCGCAGTTCGCCGGCGTGTTCTTTGATGTGGTCGGCCAGTTCTTCGTCACCGACATGTCGTCGCAAGAGGCGGTGGATATGCTGGTTTCCGGCATCGACAACGCCCGCTGATCCAAAGCGGTGGCCTGCCTTATCGGCAGGCCACCCCGGCCATCTGAAAGGGACGCCATGCAAAAACCCATTTCCCTGAAGGATCGGCTTGCGGCATGGCTGCCGCAACTGGTTCTGACACCCAGCATCCTGGCGGTTTTCGTCGGCGTGTATCTGTTCATCGCCTGGACGGCGGTCATCTCGTTCAGCTCGTCCAAGATGCTGCCGCGTTATGATTTCGTCGGGCTGGAGCAATACATCCGCCTGTGGTCCACCCCGCGCTGGATCACGGCGGTGGAAAACCTGTTCCTGTTCACCGTGCTGTTTCTGGCCATCACCATCGCCGTCGGCCTGTTCATGGCGATCCTGCTGGACCAGAAGGTGCGGGCCGAAGGCGTGCTGCGGGCGGTTTACCTCTATCCGATGGCGCTGTCGTTCATCGTGACCGGCACAGCGTGGAAGTGGATTCTCAACCCTTCGCTGGGTATCCAAAAGGTCGTCAACGATCTGGGCTGGCATAGCTTTGTGTTTGACTGGATCACCCGGCCCGAGTTTGCCATCTACTGCGTCGTCATCGCCGCCGTCTGGCAATCGACCGGCTTTGCCATGGCGATCTTTCTGGCCGGGCTGCGCGGCATCGACAATTCGATCATCAAGGCCGCGCAGATCGAGGGCGCCAGCCTGACGCGGATTTATCTGTCGATCATCGTACCCATGCTGCGCCCGGCGTTTTTGTCGGTGATCGTGCTGCTGTCCTATATCTCGATCAAAAGCTTCGATCTGGTGCTGGCGCTGACCAATGCCGGGCCGGGTTCTGCCACCGAGATGCCCTCGACCTTCATGTTCTCGGCCACGTTCCGGCGCAACCAGATGGGCGTGGGCGCGGCCAGCGCGATGATGATGCTGATGACTGTCGCCGCCATCATCATCCCCTATCTTTATTCCGAGCTGAAGGAGGACCGGAATGGCCACTGACCTGCGCTCTGCGCGCCGTGCGCAAAACTGGGGCCGCCTGTTCATCTATGGCAGCCTTGCCGCCATGGCGGCATTCTATCTGATGCCCTTGTGGGTGATGATCGTCACATCATTGAAATCGCTGGATGAAATCTATTCCGGCTCTTTCATCGGCCTGCCCAAGGCCGTGACCTTCGACGCCTGGGCCAAAGCCTGGGGAACCGCGTGCATCGGCACGAAATGCGAGGGGCTGAAACCCTATTTCGTGAACTCTCTGGTCATGGTCATTCCGGCGGTGATCCTGTCGTCTGGCATCGGGGCGATCAACGGCTATGTGCTGACGAAATGGCGGTTCAAAGGGTCGAACATCGTCTTCGGGATGCTGCTGTTCGGTTGCTTCCTGCCGTTTCAGGCGGTGATCCTGCCGATGGCGCAGGTGTTGGGGCGGCTGGGCCTGTCGGGCACCATCCCAGGTCTGGTGCTGGTCCATACGGTCTACGGTATCGCCTTTACCACCTTGTTCTTCCGCAACTACTTCATCACCATCCCGGACGAGCTGACCAAGGCTGCACAGATCGACGGGGCCGGGTTCTTCCGCATCTTCTTTTCCATCATGCTGCCCGCCGCCTTGCCGATCATCGTGGTGTCCTGCATCTGGCAATTCACCCAGATCTGGAACGATTTCCTGTTCGGCGTGTCGTTCACCGCAGGCGACAGCACGCCCGTCACCGTGGCCCTGAACAACATCGTCAACGTCACGATGGGCCGCAAGCAATATAACGTCGATATGGCCTCGGCCATGATCGCCGCAATCCCCACCCTTGTCGTCTATGTCGTGGCAGGCCGCTATTTCGTGCGCGGTCTGACGGCTGGCGCTGTGAAAGGCTGATCCAATGGCAACGCTTGAAATCGACCGCGTGAAGAAATCCTATGGCCAGATGGATGTGCTGAAAGAGGTCAGCATTTCGGTCGGCGACGGGGATTTTCTGGTTCTGCTGGGGCCGTCGGGCTGCGGCAAATCCACCTTGCTGAACATGATCGCGGGGCTGGAGGATATCACGTCAGGGCAAATCCGCATCTCGGGCGATGTGGTCAACGACCTGTCGCCCAAGGACCGCGACATTGCGATGGTGTTCCAGTCTTACGCGCTTTACCCCACGATGACCGTGCGCCAGAACATCGAGTTCGGCATGAAAATCCGAGGCGTTCCGCCAGAGGCGCGGGCAAAGGCGACCAAGGCTGCCGCCGACATGCTGCAAATGGGCCATCTGCTCGACCGTAAGCCCAGCCAGCTTTCGGGCGGCCAGCGTCAGCGGGTTGCGATGGGGCGGGCGATCGTGCGCGAACCCAAACTGTTCCTGTTCGATGAACCCCTGTCCAACCTTGACGCCAAGCTGCGCGTCGATATGCGGACCGAGATCAAGCGCCTGCATCAGCGGCTTGGCACCACCATCGTCTATGTCACCCATGACCAGATCGAGGCGATGACGCTGGCGACCCGGATTGCGGTGATGAAAGACGGCGTCGTTCAGCATTTCGGCCCGCCGCAAGAGGTCTATGACCGCCCGGCGAACACCTATGTCGCGCGGTTTGTCGGCTCTCCGGCGATGAACATCATTCCAGCCAGTTTGCAGGTGGGCGCGGATGGTCTGGCCGAAGCGGTGGTGTCGCTGCCATCGGGCGAGGCGCGGATCGCGGGCATCCCGCTGTCGGCGGCGGCGCTGAAATCGCATGCCGGGCAAAAGGTGTTGCTGGGCATCCGGCCCGAGCATTTCTCGCTGACCTCTGGGCCGGGCCTTTCGGTGCATATCGACGTGGTGGAACCGACCGGGCCAGACACACTGGCGGTTTTCGCTATGGGCGGCACAGAAGTCATCGCGCGGCTGGAACCCTTTGCGGCGGCGGCGGGCGACCGGCTGACGCTGGCGGTGAAGCAGGAAAAGGTCGTAGTGTTTGATGCCAGCAGCGAAACCCGGCTGGATTGACGCGATGGATGCGGATCTGATCATCATCGGCTCGGGCATCGGTGGGGCGACGCTGGCTTCGGCGCTGGCGCCTTCGGGCCTGAATATCCTGATCGTCGAAAAGGGCCAGCATCTGCGCCCCGCACCCGAAGCGCGCGACGATGTGGCGATTTTTCAGCGCGGCCATTATGCGCCGACCGAAAAGTGGATGGGGTCGGATGGCACGCCCTTTGTCGCCGGCAATTATTACGTCGTCGGCGGCAATTCGAAATTCTTCGGCGCGGTGATGTATCGCTATCGCGAAAGCGACTTTTCCCCGCGCCCGCATCTGCAAGGATCCTCGCCCGGCTGGCCGCTGCGCTATGCCGATCTGGCGCCCTGGTATGACCGGGCCGAGGCTTTGTTCAAAGTGCGCGGCACCGCCGACCAAGACCCGACCGAGCCGCCGCATGCCCAGCCCTACGCCTATCCCCCGGTGCCGGACGAGCCGGTGATGGCAAAGGTCCGCGCGCGGTTGCAAAAGGCCGGGGCGCATCCGTCATCGCTGCCCTTGGCCATCGACATCGACACCTGGCTGGCCGAGGGTAAAACCGGCTGGGACGCTTTTCCCAACACCGGCAAGGGCAAGATCGACGCGGAATCCGGCCCGCTGACCGATGCGCTCGCCTATCCCAACGTCCGGCTGCTGACCGGGGCCGAGGTGCTGCGGCTGGAAACCGACGCCAGCGGCGGGCAGGTGACGGCGGCAATCGCTCGCGTCGGGGGCCAGGAACAACGCCTGACCGCGCGCGGCTTTGCGGTGGCAGCGGGGGCGATCCAGTCGGCGGCGCTGCTGCTGCGGTCGGCCAATGACGCGCATCCCAGCGGGCTGGCCAATGGCTCGGATCAGGTCGGGCGCAATTTCATGAACCACAACTCTTCAGCGATGCTGACGATTGATCCGCGGTTGCCGAACACCTCGGTTTATCAAAAGACGCTCAGCTTCAACGATTTCTACGACAAAGACCCGCAGACTGGCGCGCCCTTGGGCAATGTGCAGGGGCTGGGGCGGATCACCGCACCGATCCTGAAGGCCAACATGCCGCGCCTGCCGATGCCCCTGGCGCGGCTGGTGGCGCGCTATGCTTTCGGCTGGTTCCTGCAAAGCGAGGATCTGCCCAACCCCGACAGCCGGGTGATGGTGAAAGACGGCCAGATCACCATGCACTGGCAGCGCAGCAATATGGCGGCGCATCAGGCGCTGATCGCGCGCAGCAAAGCGGTGATGAAGCGGGCGGGCTTTCCCATCGTGCTGGTGCATACCTTTGGCCGCAAGACCACTTCGCATCAATGCGGCACGGCGCGGCTGGGCGATGATCCGGCGCGCGCAGTGGTGACCCCCGATCTGCGGGCGCATCAGGTGGAAAACCTGTGGGTCACCGATGCCTCGGTCTTGCCGACCTCTGCCGCCGTCAACCCGGCGCTGACCGTGGCGGCGCTGGTCTTGCGCAGCGCGCCGGGGGTTGAGCGGTTCTTGCGGCAGGGCGGTTAGCTGGGCCGCCCGGCAAGATGCACATTGGTTCCCAGCCGCTGAAACATCTCAACCGTCTGCGGGTCTGCATCGGGCAGGATGACAAGGTGATCGACCGCATCCGCCGGGGCCACCCGAAACGGAGCGATGGTTGCGATCTTGTCGCTGGTTGCGGCCACGGCAAGTCGGGTGCTTTGCTGGGCCATCGCACGTTTCAGCTCTGCCTCTGCCGGGTCAAAGGCTGTCACACCGATCTGGCCATGCAGACCGCAAGCGCCGACAAAGAACAGATCGGCATTGATCTGTTGCAGCGCGGCAATCGCTGCCCCGCCAAAACATCCGCCCCGTTCGGCATCGAACACGCCGCCCAGCAGGATGACTCTGGCATGCGCATGATCCGACAGGGCGACGGCAATGGCAGGCGTGTTGGTGACGACCGTGACCGGCAACGCCCGCGGGATCGCCCCCGCAATGGCCAGATTGGTCGATGCCGCGTCCAGAAAGACGATCTGCCCCGGCGCGATCAGCCCCGCCGCCGCCACTGCAAGCCGCGCCTTGTCATCGGCGGCAAGAGTGCTGCGCTGCATGATCGGCCCGGCCTTTGGCGCTGGACCCGCCACCAGCAGCGCGCCGCCATAGACCTTACGGCAAAGCCCCGCCTTGGCCAGATCGCGCAGGTCGCGCCGAATGGTATCTTCGGACACCGCAAATTCCTGTGCGAGATCGGCGGCCACCACGCGGCCATCCCGCTTTAGCCGGTGCTGAATGGCAACGGTGCGTTCTTCGGCCAGCATGTGAGACTCCGCCATTTAGATTGGGTGTGCATGTTTATGCCATATTTTGCGTTATTCTGTCAATTTTGTTGAATAGTACGCATTAACGTGCAAGAAGCGGCGTGCAACCCGTAGTTACTGGAATCACCATGCCCCATTCCATTGCCGAAAATGCCCGTGCCGTTCTGCTGCCCGCTTTCGATGGCACGACGTTAAGCGACGCGACCTTGCGCTTTTTGGATCAGGGAGGCGTGTCTATCCTGCTGGGCGAAAGCCGGCAGGAATATGTGGCGCGGCAGATGAGCGAGGCTCGTCGCAGCAGCGAGACGCCGGAAACCTTTATGGCCGTTACCACACAGGCGCGGGCGCGGTCTGACGGCTTGCTGACCTTCGTCGATCAGGAGATGGGTGGCATTTGCCGTCTGCACGATCTGGTGCTCGGCTTTCCCGATGCCACAGACCTGCCCGGCGCGACGGCAGGTGAGATTGAAGATACCGCATTCCGCATTGCGCAGATGGCTGCCGCAATGGGGGTGAACGGCTTTCTCGCGCCGGTGGTCGATGTGTTGATCGGTCGGAATGATTGGCTGCGGGGGCGCACATGGTCCACCGATGCGGCGCTGGTCGGCCAACTGTCGGCTGCCTATGTACGCGGCGTGCAGCGCGCAGGCGTGCATGCAACGGTCAAACATTTCCCGGGCTTTGGCGCGATCACGGCAGACCCGGCAATTGCGGCCGAGGCGGTCAATCCGTTGACGCTGGCCGAGGTAGAGGCGGCCTTTCCGGCCTTTCAGGCGCCGATTGATGCCGGTGCGGCCTTTGTCATGGTCGGTCCTGCCATTGTGACGGCGCTGGACCCCGAAAAGCCTGCCTTGCGGTCGGGCAAGATCATCTCGATGCTGAAACAGCGGCTGGGGTTCAAGGGCATCGTCATGGCCGATGATCTGGATGGCAAGGCGACGTTGCGCGGCGATTCCGTTGCGCAGGTTGCGGTGGAGGCGCTGAATGCCGGTTGCGATTTCCTGCTGCTTGCCGATATCGGAAGCCAGCTTGATGACGTGGCAGAGGCGATCTGCCTTGCTGCCGAGACGGGAAAGGTTTCCGCCGAAGCCCTTGCCCTTTCGGCAGACAAGCTGCGCGCTTTGGCGCGCGGCTGACGGGCCAAACGCCCGCTAAGGGGCCGTTGCTTTGAAGGACGACAAGACCGTGCAGGCTTGGGTATTTCCCGGATTATTACTTGGCCGTCGCGCCGCCCTTTCGGGGTGCTTTCTGGCGGCGGGCCTTGGCATCGGGACATGGGGTGCCAACTTGCCTGCCTTGGGCCGCCGCGCCAGCATGTCCGAAGGCGATATCGGCATTGTCCTTTTGTGCTTTGCTGCCGGGGCGGTGCTGGCCATGACCAACGCCGCGCGCGTGATGATGCGCTTTGGGGCAGGGCGGTCTGCGGCAACGGCCGCCGCCTTGTTCGGCCTTGGCATCATTGCCGTCACCCAAGCCGCAGACATGGTTTCTGCGGCGCTGATCGCCGTGCTGCTCGGGATCAGCTTTGGCGCGCTTGATGTGACCATGAACAGCGAGGCGGCCAGTCTGGAACGGCATGCGGCTCGCCCGGTGATGGCATCGCTTCATGCCATTTTCAGTCTGGGAACCCTCGCGTCCTCAATGTCTTATGCCGCAATTGTTGCCGCCGGGGGACGCGATGTCCTGTGTCTGGTGCTGGCGGGCACCGCGATTGTGGCGATTGCGCTGTTGTCTTGGCGAGGCTTGCCGCCCGAGGGCAGCCCCGGAAAAAGCGGCGCGGATGCCAAGATCACGGGCACCAGCGTGGCCCTGGCCCGCGTGCTGCTGCTGGGGGGCATCGCCTTTCTCGCATTCTTTGCAGAGGGCGCGATTCTGGACTGGATCGCCATTTATGTCGTGCGTGTTGTTGGCGCGGGCGAAAGCGCGGGGGCGATGGTTTACGCGGTTTTCGCCTGCGCGATGACCTTTGGCCGCCTGATCGGCGACCGCGCCAAGATGCGGCTTGGCGCCCTGCGGCTGTTTCGGATCGGCACGCTGATGGTTGCTTTCGGGTTCACGCTGATCCTGCTGCTGCCTGTTCTTCCGGTGATCCTGATCGCGATCATCTTTTGCGGGCTGGGGGTTGCAAACCTTATTCCGCTGATCTTTTCCGAGGCGGGCCGCTTTGGCGCAGGCGATGGCGGCAAAGCCATGTCACGCGTGATGACGATGGGATACGCCGGAATTCTGATTGGCCCGGCGCTGATTGGCTTTGTTGCAGAGTTTGCCTCTTTGCCGGCCGGGCTGTGGTTGGTGGTGCTGGCGTTGATGGTAACGATGTCGGGCGGCAGGTTGCTGCGTGGCGCGGGCTGACGACGGGGCCGATCTCGTGTGGCGGGCGATCCGTTCCGCCGGGCCAGAAACCCCCGGCTTGTTTGACCGGCATCAAGGACGGGCGGCAGGCAAAGCAGCATAGTGGGTCCATCTTTGCGCGGAAGACCCCGATGCCTGCAAAACAACTTTCACGCTGGACGATGGCCTGGTTCGGGGCGGCACTGCTGTTCCTGCTGCTGTCATTGACCCTTGCGCTGGGCGGAGCCGTGGGACCGAGCGACTGGTCGCGCGGGGTGGGGTTGGCGGGGGTGCATCTTTTCACCTTGGGCTGGCTGTGTCTGGCGATGCTGGGCGCGCTGATACAGTTCGTGCCGGTTCTGGCCGCCCGCCCGCCAGTTCTGCCGGTTCTGGCGCTGCCCGCGCTGCTGGCGGGAATCGGCGGAACGGTGGCCTTGGCGACCGGGTTCCTGTGGCTGGACGGGCATGAGGCGGTGCGCGGTGCTTTCCTTGTGGCTCCGGTCTTGCTGGCGGTGGCATTCGGTCTGGCTGCGGCGATGATCGTGCCTTTGCTGCTGGTTCGTGCCAGCCACAAACTGGCCGAGGTGCAGTTGGCGCTGGTTGCGTTGGCCGCGCTGTGGGCCAGTGGCGCTGCGATGACCTATAATCTTTCCGGGATCGACCTGATGCCGGCGTTCCTGCCCGACGGGCTGGGGCTGCATGTTTTGCTGGGCGTCGCGGGCTGGCTGTCGCTGGCGGCGTTCGGTGTCAGCTATACGCTGTTTGCCATGTTCCTGCTGGCCCCGGAAGGCGGCGCTGCCTTGCGGCTTGCGGTGCGTCTGGCGGCTGGGCTGACGCTTGGGCTGATCCTCCTGGCGGGGATGCTGCTGCTTGTGCAGGGCGTGGTGCCTGCGGTCCTGCTGTGGTGTCTGACCGCGCTGTTGCCTGCTGTCGTGGCGCTTTATCTGGCAGAGGTGGCCCGGATATGGCGCCTGCGCCGCCGCGCCGACCCCGAAGGCAACATGCGCTGGAGCCGGGTGGCGCTGGCCTTTCTTGGGCTTGCGGCGCTGTTGGCGGGGCCTGCGCTGTGGCTGGGGGGCCGTTGGGCCGAGGCTGCAATTTTTGTAGCACTGGTGGGGTGGCTTTCGTTGCTGACGCTGGCGCAGATGGTCAAGATCGTCAGCTTTCTGACCTGGATACAGGTCTTCGCGCCTCTGATCGGGCGGGCACCCGTGCCCTTGGTGCATCACCTGACCGACCCGCGCGCCACCACACGCTGGCTGTCGCTGTGGGGCGGCGGCGGGGCGGTGGGGGGGCTGGCGCTGTTGCTGGTGCAGCCCTTGGTCTTTCGTCTGTCGGTTGCCGCGCTGTTGCTGGCGGCGCTGGGGTTGGGGGCAGAGCTGGTGGCGATCCGGCGGCTTTCCCACCTTGACCCGCAAAAGCGTCCGGCCACGCTGCCGCCCGTCATCTTTCCCGCCCCTGATAAGAGGTCCGCCCATGATCACGCCCGCACCGCTTGACCTTGATGTCCGCCCGCAGCTTGCGCGTGGCGAAGAGCCTTTCGCGGCCATCATGTCCGCCGTCGATGCGCTTGCCGCCGGGCAGGCGTTGCGGCTGGTGGCCCCCTTCCGGCCCGCGCCGCTGTTCAATGTCATGGCCAATCGTGGCTTTGCCTGTAGTGACCGGCAATTGCCCGATGGCGCGTGGGAAGTAACCTTCACCCCGCTGGATGCCGCCCCGCCTGCGGTTGGTCTGGCACCCGGATCGGCCCCCGGTGCGATGCTATGGCCCGATCCGTCGCAGTCGCTGGACCTTTTGGGGCTGATGCCGCCAGAGCCGATGGTGCGGATTCTGGAAGCCCTGCTAGACATGCCGCCCGGTGCCGTGCTGTTCGCCCTGCTGGACCGTGAACCGATGTTCCTGTTTCCCGAACTTGCCCATCGCGGCCATGAATGGGCGGGCAATTATGCGCCCGATGGCACGACCTATCGCCTAATGATCCGCTGCGGGGATTAAGATGGCCATCACGCTTCAGGATCAGATCGAAGACAGGCTGCGCGGGGTGCAAGACCCCGAAACAGGGCGCGACCTGATCGCCATGGGAATGATCTATGACATCCGCGTGCTGGGGGACCGGGCAGAGATTGACATGACAACCACCACACGCGGGTGCCCGATGGCGGATATGCTGCGGCTGGGGGTAGAGGCGGCGGTGCTGGGGGTTGAAGGCATCCGATCAGCCGAGGTGCGGTTGGTCTGGGAACCGCCCTGGACCCCGGCGCGCATGGCGCCGGGCTGATCGCGCGGGCCCGTGGCTAGGCGCCGCGCGGCTGACGGCGGCGCAAGACAAGCATCGCGCCATGTTCCAGAACGAACATTCCGAAGGCGAGCATCCACAATATCCCCGCCGCCTCCATCAGTGCCATCCTCCCCAACACATCCGCCAGTGGACGCGCCAAAGCCGCCGCAAACAGGCACAGATAGGAAAGCCGCGTCATCCGCGATGCGGTCAGCGCCCGCCCGGTATGGCCGCGCGTGACCCGCGTCATCATCGCCAGCATTGTCCCGCCAATCACCCCAACTGTCAGCACATGCAGCGCCGAGACAGGTTGCACCACGCCCATCCCTGCTGCGGCGATGGTCACAAAGCCCAGCGGCATGAAGGCATAGGCCAGATGCAGCACGAACAGCAGCCCTTCGCTCCGCGTGGCCAGCCCTTGCCAGCGCGCCAGCCGGGCAAGGTTCAGCCCGGCGGCAATCAGGGCTGTCACCATCGTCAGCCTTCCCTCTGGCGCGATCGCCCACAGCGCCAGCGCCCCGGCAGAAACCCAGATCACCCCAAGGTCAAAGCGGTTGTAGGGCACCGGAAACCGCGTGATCCCGCGCTGGTTCAGCCAGTTTCGGGTAAAGCTCGGAATGATCCGCCCGCCCATGATCAGCACCAGCACGACAAAGCCCGCAACCGCCGCGCGCAGCCAAAGCGACGGGTCGCCGCCGGTCAGCACGGCGGCATGAAACCCCAGATTGCCCGCCATGACCGCCGCCACCCCGGCCAGCACCTTGAGGTCGTTCCACTTGGCACCCGCAATGATCTCTCTTGCGGCGATGGCCAGCAGGATCGGCAGAAAGGCCGCGTCGATCAGCATGGCTGGCCAGATTCCGGTCAGCGCCGCCCCCGCCATCGCAATCCGCCCGACGGCCCAGATGCCGAACAGCGCCATCAGTCGCGCACCCGAAACCGGCAGGCCGCCTGTCCAGTTCGGAATTGCGGTCAGCAGGAACCCGGCCAGTACGGCGGGTGCAAAGCCAAACACCATCTCATGCGCGTGCCACAGGGGGGCGCCGAAGTCGCCGCCCAGCGGCAGGCCGTGGATAAGTGCGGCAATCCACAGCGCCATGGTCAACACGGCCCACATCGCCCCGCCCAGAAAGAACGGCCTGAACCCATAGGACCACAGCGCCAGCCCCTCTTGCTTTAGCCCACGCGGGATGCGGGGGCGTTTTTCCTGTGTCATGGCAGGCTCCTTGCAATGTCATTCCCCAGACCGATAGGCCGGAAAACCGCGCGCTCTTTGCGCTGCCGCAAGCAAGGCGGCAAATGGGGTGGCGTTGGTTGTTCCGGCACAACGAAGGCGGCAACGGAACCTGTCACTATGGGATCAGCCGGAAAGATCCGGGTCACAGAAGACCGATAGGAGATATGCCATGACCACGTTGCCCGTAAGCCGCCGCACCCTGCTGGCCGGGGCTGCCTTTGCGGGTGCCCTGACCCAGGTGCGTCAGGTCGCCGCCGAAACCAAGGCGGTGCTGACCTCTGCCACGCCGTCGGACGTGGACAGTCTGCCGCGCGTCAAGGTCAAGCTGGTCGATCCGCCCTTTGTGCATGAACATGAACAGGTTGCCACCGGCGGGCCGAAGGTGGTCGAGTTCGAGATCACCATCCACGAAAAGAAGATCAAGCTGGACGACAGCGGTGCCGAGGTTTGGGCCTCTACCTTCAACGGCACGGTGCCCGGCCCGCTGATGGTGGTGCATGAGGGCGATTATGTCGAACTGACGCTGATCAACGCGCCGACGAATGAGTTGCTGCACAACATCGACTTTCACAGCTCTACGGGGGCTTTGGGCGGTGGCGCGCTGACCCAGATCAACCCCGGCGAAAAGACCATCCTGCGCTGGAAAGCAACCAAGCCGGGCGTGTTCGTCTATCACTGCGCCCCTCCGGGCATGGTGGCCTGGCATGTGGTGTCGGGGATGAACGGCGCGATCATGGTGCTGCCGCGCGACGGGCTGAAAGGCCGCGACGGCGAGGCGGTGACCTATGACAAGGTCTACTATGTCGGCGAGCAGGATTTCTATGTGCCGCGTGACGCTGCGGGCAACTGGAAGACCTATGACAGCCCCGGCGAAAGCTATGAAGACACTGTCGCAGTCATGAAAACGCTGACGCCCAGCCATGTGGTGTTCAACGGCGCGGTCGGTGCCCTGACGGGCGACAATGCGATGACGGCCAAAGTTGGCGAAACGGTGGCCTTCATCCACAGTCAGGCCAACCGCGACACCCGGCCCCACCTGATCGGCGGGCATGGTGATTATGTCTGGGCCACGGGCAAGTTCAACAACCCACCGGAACGCGGGCTGGAAACCTGGTTCATTCCGGGCGGCACGGCGGGGCTGATGGTCTATACCTTCCAGCAGCCGGGCATCTACGCCTATGTGAACCACAACCTGATCGAAGCCTTTGAGCTGGGGGCCGCCGGCCATGTGAAGGTTGAGGGCGAGTGGAACGATGATCTGATGAAGCAGATTCTGGCCCCCTCTGCGGTCTGACATCGCATCAGCCGGGCCGTCCCTTGTCGGGGCGGCCCCTTTTCATCGGGGACATGACATGCAGGTATCTGCCCTTCTTATGGCCGGGGCTGCCTTTGGCGCACTGGGCATTTCGTTCTGGCCGCAGACCACGCCGACCGCGCTGCCCGAACTGGTGCGGCTGGTGCCTGCCCCTTTCGCCCACCGGCTGGACGGTGACTGGCAGCAGGGTGGCTGGCCGGTCGATGCGCCGGTGGAACGCGTGACAATCCCCGCCCCGGTCGAGATCATGGCCTTGCCGGTCAGCATGGCAGACTGGCAAACCTGCGTGGCCGAGGGGGCCTGCACCGCTGCGGATGGCCCTGCGGATCAGTCCGACCTGCCGGTGACCGGCGTAAGCTGGATCGACGCCAATGCCTATGCCGCCTGGATGTCGGACCGCACCGGCGATACCTGGCGCCTGCCCAGTGATGTCGAATGGGCGCAAGCCGCAGGCGAATTGTTCCGCGATGATGCTCTTGGCATAGAAAGCGATCCGTCGAACCCCGCCGTTCTGTGGCTGGCCGAATACAGCGCCGAATCCGCCCGCAGCCGCAATCTGGATAGGGAGGTTCGCCCAGTGGGCAACCTGAACGTCAATGCGTTGGGCGTGCATGACATTGGCGGCGCGGTCTGGGAATGGACCTCGACCTGCCTGCGCCGGGTCGAGGTGGATGGCAGTGGCGCGATCCTGCGGCAAAGTGACAGCTGCGGCATCTATATTGCCGAAGGTCTGCATCGCGCCGCGATCAGCGATTTTGTCCGCGACCCAAAGTCGGGTGGCTGTTCGGTCGGGGTGCCGCCCGCCAACCTGGGCTTCCGGCTGGTGCGGGAGGCCGGGTGACGCGCCGCCCGGCCATAAGGCCCGTCGGGCTTTGCATTCCGCTCGTTTTGCGCCACCAATGGAAAGACCCGGTGTGAAGGCGCAAAACTTGGCAATCGACATTTCCCTTGTCCGCAATCTGCCCTTGTTCCGGCAGATGGACTCTGCCGCCTTGTCGCGGTTGATGGTGCGCGCCACCTCGCGGCGCGTGGCGCCGGGGGATCTGGTGTTCGAACAGGGCGCCGAGGCGGTGGCTTTTTACCTGTTGCTGCATGGCCGCCTCAAGGTAAGCCAGGTCACGCCCGACGGTCAGCAGGTCATGGTGCGGGTGGTGCATCCGGGCGATCTGTTCGGCTTTGCCCGTGCATTGGCCCGACCCGATTACCCCGGCACCGCGCGGGCGGCGGTTGAATCCATCGTTGTCAGCTGGCCGATGGCCGACTGGGATGCGGTGGTCGAAAACAACCCCCGCCTTGCGATAAACGCCATGCAGACCATCGGCCAGCGGCTGGATGAGGCCCATACTCGCCTGCGCGAAATGTCCACCCAAGAGGTGGAGCGGCGCGTGGCCCATGCCGTGCTGCGGCTGGCGGAAAAAGCGGGCCGGATCGAAGGCGGCGGCACCCGGATCGATTTTCCCATCACCCGACAGGACATTGCCGAGATGACGGGAACCACGCTGCACACCGTGTCGCGCCTGCTGTCGGCCTGGGAAGGGCAGGGGCTGGTCGAGGGCGGGCGGCAAAAGCTGACCGTGACCGATGCCGAGGGGCTGGCGAAAATTGCCGATCCAGAGATCTGATCGCTGATCATCCGGCGCTGGCCAGAAAAGCGGAATTCTGCCTCTCTCTTTGCGTTTCATCAAAGTCGGGCACTGCGCCAGAGCCTAGACCCTTGCTCAACGGGTCAGGATCGACCCGCTTCGCAGGAGACTGAAAATGAAACTGATCACCTTCCTTGCCGTCCCCGCCTTGGGTCTGGCCTTGGGCCTTGCGCTGGCCGCCCCCGCCCTTGCCGCCGAATTCGAGGTGCATATGAAGAACAAGGGCGAAGCCGGGGCCATGGTGTTCGAGCCGGGATTTGTAAAAGCCGCGCCCGGCGACGTGATCCACTTTATCCCCACCGACAAAAGCCACAACGTTGAGGCGATCAAGGACATTCTTCCTGCCGGGGTCGAAGTGTTCAAAAGCCAGATCAGCGAGGGCTATGACCTGACGGTGACCGAAGCGGGCCTATACGGCGTGAAATGTACCCCGCATTTCGCCATGGGCATGGTCGCGCTGATCCAGGTGGGCGATGCGCCTGCCAATCTTGATGCTGCCAAGACTGCCAAGCTGCCGAAAAAGGCACGCGAGCGGCTGGATGCGGATATCGCACAGGTCAAGTGACCTGCCGAATACCCCCAGCCGGGGGTAAGCCGACGGTGCCCGCAAGGGGAATGTTGGCACCAAGGGTCCGGGCGGGCGTATGTCCCTCGTCCGTCCGGGCCATCTATTCAGAAAGGCCAGACAGATGCGCGTGAAACTGACCGAGGCCCAAAGGCAGATTGCCTGCCAGTCGCGGCTGTTCTCGGGCCTGCCGCCCGACCTTTCGGCCATCCTGCTGAACGCGGCCCATCTGCGGCACTTGCGGCGCGGGCAGGCAATCTTTCACCACGGTGACATTGCGCAATCCATCCACATCGTCACAGCGGGCTGGGTAAAGCTGTACCGCATCGCCCCGAATGGCACCGAGGCGGTGGTCGGCGTGATGACCAAAGGCCAGAGCTTTGGCGAGCCGATTGCCCTGCGCAGGGCCGCCTATCCGGTTTCGGCAGAGGCGACGACCGATTGCGAACTGCTGGCGGTGCCGGCGCAGGCCTTTCTCGACCTTTTGCAATCGCACCCCGAAACAGCGATTTCGGTGCTGTCGGCCACCTTCCTGCATTTGCAGGGGCTGGTCGAACAGATCGAACAGCTCAAGGCGCGGTCGGGCGCGCAGCGGGTGGCCGAGTTTCTGCTGGAGCTTTGCCCGGCCGAAGCCGAAAGCGCCACCGTGATCCTTCCCTATGACAAGATGCTGATTGCCGGGCGGCTGGGAATGAAACCCGAAAGCCTGAGCCGCGCCTTTGTGCGTCTGCGCGACCATGGGGTGCGCGTGAACCAGAGCAGCGCGGCCATCGCCTCGGTCAGCGGGCTGCGCGATCTGGTGCATTCCGACATGAACGGCCCGCTAAGTCGCGCTATCTGATTGCCATGAGTGCCGCGATTGCGGCCAGCCACAGCGCCAGCGGCAGGGTAAAGGCCGCAAGCCAACCGGGCGCGTTCCGCAGATGCAGGAATCCGGCCAGAATGCCGCGCGCCTTTGCCCAAGCCAGCAGCATCAGCCCGGGCACCGCCAGCCGCCCGTCCCAAGCGGCAAGGGCGGTGGTGGCCAGCGTCAGGCCGATCAGCAGCGCCCAGGTGCGGGTCAGCCGGTCCATCCTGTCCCCCAGATCAGATAGACCGGCGGCAGGATCAGCACCCAGACCAGATCCACCATATGCCAGAACATCGCCCCCGCCTGCACCGATTCCGGCCGCGCGCGGATCGCCACCAGCGCCAGCACCGCCACCCCTGCGATGACATGGGCGGCGTGAAAACCGGTCAGCAGGTAGTAAAAGGTAAAGAAAGGATGGCTGTCGATGCCCAGCCCCGCATGCAGGTCACGGGCATATTCCACGCCTTTCAACGTCAGAAAGCCCAGTCCGCCCGCCGCCGCCAGCACCAGCGCGATGCGCGCAGCCCTGCGGTTCCCGGTTGCTGCGGCGCGTTCGGCTCGGGCGGCAAACAGGCCAGAGGTGACCAGAACCACCGTGTTCAGCGCCGCCATCCTGCCATCCAGTTGTGCCTGAGCAGCAGCAAAGCTCTGCGGGTCCAGCGCGCCATTGATCACCATGGCCGAGACCCCGGCCATGAAAACCAGCACCTCTGACAGGATCAGAATCCACAGGATCAATTCACCCGGCAAATCATCAACGCGCATTACAGCACCAGTTGCCGGTAAATCTCTGGCAGCGCCGTGATCAGTCGGTCAAGATCGCGGATCACCTGAAACCCGCCTTGGCCAAAGATGCGCGGGAACCAGCTTTGCGCATCGCGGTCGATGGTGATGCCAAAGACCGCATGGCCCGCGCGCCGGGCCTGCCGCACCGCCATGGCGCTGTCTTCGATGCCGTGGCGGCCTTCGTAATGGTCAAGATCGTTTGGCTTGCCATCGGTGATGACGATCAGCAGGCGGCGAGAGCGGCCCTCTTTTTCCAGACCATGCGCAGCATGGCGGATGGCCGCGCCCAGCCGGGTGTAAAAGCCGGGGCGCAGGGCGTGGATACGGGCCTCGATGGCGTGGCCCATCGGTTCATCGAACCCTTTGCAGTCATGAATCCACACCCGGTCACGCTTCAGCGACGAAAACCCCTGAATGGCAAAGCGGTCGCCGCAGGCATCCAGCCCCCAGGCAAGGGCGGTCAGCGCCTCGCGCGCGATGTCGATGACGGCGCGGCCCGTGACGGCGCTTTCGGTCGAGCGCGACACATCCAGCAGGATCGACACCGCCAGATCGCGCTTTTCGGGCCGGGCCTGTTGCCATATCCGGTCCGACCCGCGCCCGGTGGCGCGCAGATCGGTGACGGAGCGCAGGGTGGCATCCAGATCCAGCTCTTCGCCATCGGGCTGGGCGTGGCGGATCAGCTTGGCCGGGCGCAGCGCCTCGAACTGGCGCTTTACCGCGCGGATGCGGCGGCGGGCGGCCTGATCGGTGATGCCCGCGTAATCGGCGGCAGGTTCGACCGGCGCTGCCAGCACGCGGCAATGGTCGGGCAGCCAGACACCGCCGCGCGCATCCCATTCGGGGTATGTGAACTTGCCGGCGATGCGTTCGCGGTCCACATCCTCGGGCGCAAGGTCCAGGTGCAGTTTCAGCTTGGTGGCAGGGGCCTTGGAAATCTGGCCCAGCACGATTTCTTCGTGGTCTTCGGCGGCCTTCTTGGCATTGTCCAGATCGTCATCCTCGACCCGGCGGTTGATGTTCATCATCTCGGCCCAGGTCAGCATCGCCTCGAACTTGTAAAGGATCAGGCTGTCTTTGCGTTCGGCCTGATCGGCCTTCATCCGGCGCGTCTTGCGGGCGGCGCTGTCGCTGGCTTCCTCTGGCGTGCCGCTGGTGGGCAGGGTGGCCACCTCGGCCGGGTTGCCGGTGGCAAGGCCGCGCAGATCGGGCCAGAGCGGCACCGGCAACACCGGGCGATAGCCCTTTGGCGCGCGCCAATGGGCGGGCGGGGCGCCATATTGCGCCAGCAGTGCGGCCTCGGGCGCGGTGGGGTCGCCCAGCAGATGACGCACCAGCGCTTCAACCGCGGCTTCGGTGCCGCGCAGGGCAGGGCGTTGGCGTTGGGCCAGATGCGCAGCGCACAGCCGCTGCCACAGCGGGCGCATGCCGGGGGCGGCGGTAAGGGTGGCTTGCGTCATTGCCACCCCGGCGGCAATGGCGGCAAGATCGGCGCGCAGCGGGTCGGGTTCAGCATCGAAACCGGGGGCATGGGCGGATGCGGCGGCAAGCCACAGATACAGCGCCTCATTCTCATCCCGTCCCGGAAAGACCGCCAGTTCCACCGGCAGGCGCAGTGCCTCACCGTCAAAGCTGGCGCGGGCAAGCTGTTCGGCATTGTGGGCCAGACGCCGCCGCCACGAAATGCGGTGGCGGCTGGCCTGATCGGCCACCGGCTTCATCTCTACATCCTGCCCGCCGCCAAGGCCGCGAAACAGCACGGCGATACGGCCCCGCATCTCGTCAAACCGTACTGCCGCATCAGGGAAACGCGGCGGCGGGTCCATACGAGAGGCGAGACGGTGCCAAAGTTTGCCGACCGTCTCTTCCGGCTCCCACGGGGCGATGTCGAGATGCGCCATCGGTCAGCCCGCCACTGCCACCACCAGATCCATCAACCCCCTGCGGGTATCAGGATCGTCGGTCAAGGGTTCGATCATCGCGGCGCGAATGGCACGGTTCAGGTCCATTCCCCCCGCAACCAGCGTGGCGGCATAGACGACAAGGCGGGTCGAGACGCCCTCCTCAAGATCCTGGCCCTTCAGCCCGCGCAGCTTGCCCGCCAGCCGAACCAGCAGTGCGACCTGATCGGCCCCAAGCCCACTTTCGCGCGCCACCACCGGAATTTCGTGCTCCGGCTTTGGAAAGGTGAATTCCACCGACAAAAACCGCTGTCGGGTCGAAGGTTTCAGGGTTTTCAGGATGCTTTGATAGCCGGGGTTATAGCTGGCCACCAACATGAAGCCGGGTGCTGCGTGCAGCTCCTCTCCGGTGCGGTCAATGGGCAGGATGCGGCGGTCATCGGTCAGCGGGTGCAGCACCACGGCCACATCCTTGCGCGCCTCGACCACCTCATCCAGATAGCAGATCGCCCCTTCGCGCACGGCGCGGGTCAAGGGGCCATCAACCCAGACCGTCTCGCCGCCTTTCAGCAGATAGCGCCCGATCAGATCGGCGGCGGACAAGTCATCATGGCAGGCCACCGTGTAAAGCGCTCTCCCCAGCCGCGCCGCCATATGGGCGACGAAACGGGTCTTGCCGCAGCCGGTCGGGCCTTTCAGCAGCAGGGGCAGGCGGTTGGCATGGGCGGCGGCGAAGACATCGCATTCGTCCCCTTGGGCGAGGTAGAAGGGGGCATCCGCCCCCGTCACATGGGTTCCGTCCATGGGATCACTCCGCTGCATGTTTGATGACGGGGCCGGGCTCGATCACCTCGCGCCGGGGCACCAGCAGGGCATAGATCAGCAGGTAGGCCCCCAGCACCACGATCACGCCCGCGCCCAGCCGCATCCAGTAGAACAGCGCAAGCTGGTCCTGCACCTCCATATAATACATGCCCATCACCCGTTGCAGATGGGTCTGGATCGTACCGGCAAAGGTCAGCACAAAGGTCATGAATACCATGCCCGACGACATCAGCCAGAACCCGGCCATGTTCAGGACCTGATTATAGGGGTCGCGCTGGCGCAGGATGGGCAGCGCATAGGTGAACAGCGCAAGGTTGACGCAGACATAGGCGCCATAGAAGGCCAGATGGCCATGGGCCGCCGTCACCTGCGTGCCATGGGTGTAATAGTTCACCCCGTGCAGCGTGTGCAGGAACCCCCAGATGCCCGCACCAAAGAAGGCCAGTACCGAACACCCCAGGCTCCACAGCAGGGCCGCCTTGTTCGGGTGATCGCGCCGTCCCTTCCACACCATGACAAAGGCAAAGGCCATCATCGCAAAGAAGGGCACGATTTCAAAGCTGGAGAAGATCGACCCGACCCACTGCCAATAGGCGGGCAGCCCGATCCAATAGTAATGGTGGCCGGTGCCAAGGATGCCCGAGAAAAGCGCGGTGGCGACGATGACGTAAAGCCATTTCTCCACCACCTCGCGGTCCACCCCCGTCAGCTTCAGCATCAGGAAGCCCAGGATCGAGGCCATGATCAGTTCCCACACGCCTTCCACCCACAGATGGACGACGTTCCACCAATATTGCTTGTCCAGCGCCAGGTTCGACGGGTTGTAGAACGAGAACAGGAACAGCAGCGCCAGTCCCCAAAGGCCGATCAGCATGATCGAAGAGATCACCGTCTTGCGGCCCTTCATCACCGTCATCGTGACGTTCCACAGAAAGATCAGCGCAGCAATCACGATGCCCGCCTTGACCCATTTCGGCTGCTCCAGAAACTCCCGCCCCTCACGGCCCAACAGGAAGTTGCCCTCGAACAGGTTGAATAGGTAGGTGACAACCACCCCGGCTGTGCCCAGCACAAGGATGCCAAGCTGCAGATAGGCCGCCTTGACCGAATGGATCTCGCGTTCCGCCTCTTCGGGGATCAGGAAATAGGCGGCACCGAAGAACCCGGTCAGCAGCCAGACGATCAGCGAATTGGTATGCAGCATCCGGCCGACGTTGAACGGCAGGATTTCCGACAGGAAGTTCGGCTCGACATAGATATAGCCGATGACAACGCCCATGCTGACCTGAACGGCGAACAGGGTCAGGGCCACCAGAATATAGGCGAGTGCGATCTTTTGAGATTGGTATTTCATGGTTTTCCCCTTAGCCCGCGTCGTTCGGTGGCCAGTTCTGGGTGTTGATCGTGCCGGTCCAGCGCAGGAAATCGGCCAGATCGCGAATCTCTTCGTCGGTCAGGTTGAACTGCGGCATCTGGCGGCGCCCTTCGACGCCCGAAGGTTGCGCCTCCATCCAGCCTTTCAGCGTGTCAAAGGCGGCTTCGGGGTCATCCTGAACGCCCCAGCGTTTCATCACATTGCCGACCTCGGGCGCGAAATAGGCGCCTTCGCCAAGGATGGTGTGGCAGTTGATGCAGGCCTTGCGTTCCCACACATGCTTGCCGCGGGCAACGCTTTCGGTCAGCGTCGCCTGATTGGTGGACACGTTCACGATGTACCAATGGCCATGGATGAAGAGGCCGATGAAGATAAGGATGAAGAACAGCGACCCGCCGTAAAAGATGTTCCGGGCCATGCTCTTCGTCAGGACGTCGCGCATGGCGAGGATCTCCCGGAGCTGTTGTCGATGCTCTTGGGAATGGCCGCAGGGGACGGTGCTTGCCTTAACAAAAGTCAAGGATACGGAATTAACTTTGCCGCAGCCTGAGCCTGACGAGGGAGGCGACAGTATGGAAACCCGCTGGCCGGTCTGGAAACTAGCCCTGTTACTTTACGTTTTCGCGGCGGGGGCGGTGGCGATCAATCTGTTCATGCTGGGCCTGTTGATGCAGGCCGTGGGCTTTGCCGCCTTGTCGCCGGTTGTCGCGCTGGGGCTATCGGTTCCGCTGGGTATCCCGGCGGCCTGGGCTGCGGGGGCATGGGTACATCGGCTGCTTGCAGAAGCAGAGGGTCGGTAGGCGCACGCGATCCGCGTGCGCCGGCAGTTGCAGCGGTCAGCCGGCCCTTAGCCGCATTTCGAATGGCCGCAGTCGGTGCAGGTCATGCAGCCCTCTTTCATCTGCATGGCATAGCTGCCGCAGGACGGGCAGGCCTTGCCGCGCGGCGTTTCGCCCACCACCATGACCTCGGCCTTGGGGTCCGATTTCAGGCCCATACCCTCGCCCTCGATGAAGCCGATCGAGATCAGGTGCCGCTCGATCACCCCGCCGATGGCAGCAAGGATCGAGGGGATATAGCGCCCTTCCATCCAGGCCCCGCCGCGCGGGTCGAAGACGGCTTTCAGCTCTTCCACCACAAAGGAGATATCGCCGCCACGCCGGAACACCGCCGAAATCATCCGCGTCAGCGCCACGGTCCAGGCGAAATGCTCCATATTCTTGGAGTTGATGAACACCTCGAACGGGCGGCGGTGACCGGCGATAAGGATGTCGTTGATGGTGATGTAAAGCGCATGTTCGCTGCCCGGCCATTTGACCTTGTAGGTCTGGCCTTCCAGCGCCGCCGGACGGTCGAGCGGTTCCGACAGATAAACCACCTCTCCCCCGGTCTGCGGCTGGGCGGCGACCGGCGTTTCGGCTTTTTCCGAAACCGTCAGCACCGAGCCTGTTACCGCATTGGGCCGATAGGTGGTGCAGCCTTTGCAGCCCTGATCCCAGGCGGCCATATAGACCTCTTTGAAATCATCAAAGCTGATGTCTTCGGGGCAGTTGATCGTCTTGGAAATCGACGAGTCGATCCATTTCTGCGCCGCGGCCTGCATTTTCACATGGTCCAAGGGCGGCAGGGTTTGGGCATTGACGAAATAGTCGGGCAGGGGGGCATCGCCCTTCAGTTCCCGCCACAGGCGGACGGCGTAATCGACCACTTCCTCTTCCGTGCGGCTGCCGTCCTTTTGCAGAACCTTGCGGGTATAGGCATAGGCAAAGACCGGCTCGATGCCCGAAGACACGTTGCCCGCATAAAGGCTGATGGTCCCAGTCGGCGCGACCGAAGTCAGTAGCGCATTGCGGATGCCGTGCTTCGCGATGGCGTCGCGCACATCGGCATCCATGTTCCGCATGTTGCCAGAGGAGAGGTAACCCTTGGCATCAAATAGCGGGAAGGCGCCCTTTTCGCGGGCCAGATCGACCGAGGCGAGGTAGGACGCCCGCGCAATCGCGTGCATCCATGCCTCGGTTTGCGCCGCGCCCTCATCCGACCCATAGCGCAGGCCCAGCATCAGCAGGGCATCGGCAAGCCCGGTCACGCCAAGGCCAATGCGGCGCTTGGCGGCGGCCTCTTGCGCCTGTTGGTCCAGCGGGAAGCGGCTGGCATCCACCGTATTGTCCATCATCCGCACGGCGGTGCGCACGAGGTCATCCAACGCGGCAAGGTTCAGTTCCGCTTTGTCGGTAAAGGCCCCTGTCACCAGCGTGGGCAGGTTGATCGACCCCAGAAGGCAGGCGCCATAGGGGGGCAGGGGCTGTTCGCCGCAGGGATTGGTGGCCGCAATCGTTTCGACATAGCCAAGGTTGTTCGCCTTGTTGATGCGGTCGATGAAGATCACGCCCGGCTCGGCGAAATCATAGGTGTTGCGCATGATCTTGTTCCACAGATCGCGCGCCGGGATGGTCTTGTAAACCTTGCCGCCGAACACCAGCTCCCACGGGCCATCGGCCTTGACGGCATCCATGAACGGATCGGTGATCAGCACCGACAGGTTGAACATGCGCAGGCGGGCCGGGTCTTTCTTGGCCTCGATGAACTGTTCCACATCGGGGTGGTCACAGCGCATCGTGGCCATCATCGCTCCCCGGCGCGACCCGGCCGACATGATGGTGCGGCACATCGCATCCCACACGTCCATAAAGGACAGCGGGCCAGAGGCATCCGCCGCGACGCCCTTCACCTCGGCCCCACGGGGGCGGATGGTGGAAAAGTCATACCCGATGCCGCCGCCCTGCTGCATGGTCAGCGCGGCCTCTTTCAGCGCGTCGAAGATGCCGCCCATCGAATCGGGCACGGTGCCCATGACAAAGCAGTTGAACAGAGTGACATTGCGGCCCGTACCCGCGCCTGCGGTGATGCGGCCTGCGGGCAGGAACTTGAACCCCTCCAGCGCCTTGTAGAACTTGGCCTCCCATTCGGCCGGGTTCTTTTCCACCACGGCCAGCGCGCGGGCGATGCGGTGCCAGCTATCTTCGACCGAGCCGTCAATCGGGGTGCCATCCGCCTCTTTCAGGCGATACTTCATATCCCAGATTTGTTCGGCAATCGGGGCGGAAAAGGCGGACATCGGCATTCCTTGGCATATAGGGTGGGGCAGATTTAGGGGAAGCATCCACACTACCCCCAAGACCCTGCGGGGTCAACGGCAACGGGCCATTGAAACCGCCAAAGGCCGCCCTATTGTTAACGCTTGGGGTGCCCGTATGAATCATCTGAACATCATCAAACTTTGCGTCGGAGCCGAAAGCGTGGACGACCTGCTGCACTGGCAGGAACAGAACGCGCCCCTGTGGGGCCCCGGCACGGCAGAGCATGTTACCCGCATGTGGCCCAAGCGCGCCAATGAGGTGCTGGCGGGGGGCAGCCTGTATTGGGTGGTCAAAGGCGCGGTGCTGTGCCGTCAGCGGATCGTGGGGCTGGAGCCGCGCCGTGGATCGGATGGTATCGAACGCTGCGCCATCGTGCTTGACCGCGAGGTGGTGCGCACCGAAGCCGCCGCCCGCCGCCCGTTTCAGGGCTGGCGCTATCTTGATCCGGCGGAAACCCCGCGCGACCTGCCCAAAGGGCGGGTGCATGATGATGCACTGCCCCCGGCGCTGGCGCAGGCGCTCGCCGAAATTGGCCTGCGCTAGCTGTTGACTCCCCCGAAACCCCGGCTATAAGCGCGCCACGGTCCCCGAGGGCAACTTCGGGGCCTGTTCATTGGTGTTGGTGGCTCCCGCAAGGGAATGCCTGTCGCCCTTCGGGGAAAAGGACAACGCCCTTCGTAACGTGATGAAGGAGATCAGCCGTGACCAAACGCACCGCTGCCAAACACAAGATTGACCGCCGTATGGGCGAAAACATCTGGGGTCGCCCGAAGTCGCCGCTGAACAAGCGCGAATACGGCCCCGGCCAGCACGGCCAGCGCCGCAAGGGTAAGCTGTCCGACTTCGGTACGCAGCTGCGCGCCAAGCAAAAGCTGAAGGGTTACTACGGTGACCTGACCGAAAAGCAGTTCCGCAAGATCTATGGCGAAGCTGAACGCGTCAAGGGCGACACCGGCGAAATGCTGGTTGGCCTGCTGGAGCGCCGCCTGGACGCCGTCGTCTACCGCGCCAAGTTCGTTCCGACCGTGTTCGCCGCCCGCCAGTTCGTGAACCACGGCCACGTCACCGTGAACGGCCAGCGCGTGAACATCGCCTCTTACCGCGTGAAAGAAGGCGACGTGATCGAAGTGCGTCAAAAGTCGAAGCAACTGGCTCTGGTGCTGGAAGCTGTCGCCCTGACCGAGCGTGACGTTCCCGACTATCTGGAAGTGGACCACAACAAGATGGTCGCCAAGTTCGTCCGCACCCCGGGCCTGTCGGACGTGCCGTACCCGGTTCAGATGGAACCGAACCTGGTCGTCGAATACTACGCGAAAAACTGATCTTTTCGCCTTGCAGATACCGAAAGGCCCGCCATATCAGGCGGGTCTTTTTCTTTTTCCGCCATGAGGTTGCGCATGACCAAACCCAGCATTGAAACCCGGTTTGAACGAACCCTGTTCGGCGCGCGCTGGCTGATGGCGCCGATGTATCTGGGCCTTGTGGTCAGTCTGGCGATGCTGCTGGTGACGTTTGTAAAGGAAATTGCCTATTACGCGCCCAAGGTGCTGGAGTTGACACCCGACCAGACCATTCTGGCGATCCTGACGCTGATCGACCTGAGCCTTGCGGCCAACCTGCTCTTGATCGTGCTGTTTTCGGGCTATGAGAATTTCGTCTCGAAATTCGACATCGCCGACCATGAGGACCGGCCCGACTGGATGGGCACGGTGGATTTCTCGGGGCTGAAAATGAAGCTGATTGCCTCGATCGTGGCGATCTCTGGGATCCATCTGCTGAAGGTCTTCATGTCGCTGGGCAAAACCGAAGGCAACTATGCCGTGTCGGCAACTACCTTGCAGTGGATGGTGATCATCCACCTGACCTTTGTCGTGTCGGGTGTGCTGCTGGCGCTGATGGATTGGCTGTCGGCCAAGACGGATAAACACTGAACCGTCGGCAGCGGGGGCGCTTCGCCCCCCGCACCCCCAGAGGATATTTATGAACAGATGATGGGGCCGACACTGCCTATCATCTGTTCATAAATATCCTCGGGGGTGAATGCGCCCTTGGGCGCAGAGGGGGCAGACAGCCCCCTTCTTCTTAGCCGCGGAGGATCTTGGCCAGCGGCTCGAACAGGGGCTCGTTGGCGGCGATCACCGCACCTTTGCCCAGCATATCATCGCCTTCACGCACCGGGCCGATCATGCCGCCCGCTTCCTTGACCAAGAGAAGGCCTGCCGCACAATCCCAAGCGTTCAGTTCCCGTTCCCAATAGCCATCATACCGGCCCGCCGCCACATAGGCGAGGTCAAGCGAGGCGGCGCCCCAGCGGCGCACGCCGGCGCAGGCGGGCATCAGGCGGGCCAGATCTTGCAGCGTGGCGGGCAGCGTCTTGCGCGCGCCAAAGGGCACACCGGTGGAAAACACCGCCTCGGACATCACGCGGCGGCCCGAGACGCGGATGCGGCGGCTGTCGTTCAGCCAGGCACCCGACCCCTTTTCGGCCCAGAACATCTCGTCTTTCGCCGGATCATAGACCACGGCCGAGACAATCTCGCCCTTGTGTTCCAGCGCGATGGAGATCGCCCAATGCGGCATGCCGTGCAGATAGTTGGTGGTGCCGTCCAGGGGATCGACGATCCAGCGGCGGGTCGGGTCTTGGCCCTCAGTTTCGCCGGTTTCCTCGCCCAGCCAGCCATAGGTCGGGCGGCCGCCCATCAGCTCTTCGCGGATCACGCGTTCGGATTCGCGGTCGGCCTTGGACACAAAGTCACCCGGACCCTTGGTCGAGACTTGCAGGTTTTCCACCTCGCGAAAGTCCTTGACCAGCACCTTGGCGGCCTTGCGGGCGGCCTTGATCATCAGGTTCAGGTTGGCGCTGCCTTGCATCGGGGACTCCTGCGGTTCAAGCGCGTTCCTCTACACGGGCAAGGGCCGGAAGGGAAGGGTGTCGCTGCGTTGATCTGCGGGCGAGACAACGAGCCGCGCGCCAAGGATCACCAGCCACAGGGTCAGGCCCAGATAGCCCGCCACACTGGCCAGACCCAGCAGGGGCAGGGTGTGGCCCAGCATCATCGCGGGACCTTCGGCGAGGCCGATGCCCATGCCCGCCAGCGCAAGGCAGGCGGCAGCGGTTTCGGCGCGAGCCATGCGGGTGCGGTCGCCCCGGCGCAGGGCAAGGGTGGTGGTCAGCCAGCCCACCGTCAGCATCTGGCCCATGTGTTCGCCAATCGCCATGCCACCCCATTGGTTCAGCACGGCAAAGGCGGTCTCGGCGGCGGCGCGCTGCGCCTCGGTCGCCGCAGGGTCGGCAAGGGTGGCGGCAAGGCCGGGAATGGCGAAGACCCAGCGCAAAAGGCCCATGCCTTGGGCAAACCCGGCCAGCGCGCCGGTCATCGCACTGGCAAGGGCCAGTGCCGGGCGGGTTTGCCAATGCGCGCTGGCAAAGGGCACGGTCAGCGCAAAGGGGATAAGTGCCAGTGCCGACAGTGCGAAGGCGTACCACAGCGCGATCAGTCCCGACCCGCCTGCCGCAAAGGCGCGCAGCACCTCGGCAGGTGGCTGGCGCAGGATGTCGGGGTAATCAAACCGCGCGGCCAGCAGGGAAAAGGCGGTGTTGAAGGTCAGGGCAAGGGTGATGGCTGCAAGGCCAAGAGTTTTGCGCGGCATGTTTACGTTTCCCGGATGATGTGTCACTGATTGGTGACAAGCGCATATCACCAGTGGGTGACATGCGTCAATCCGATTCGTTTGAGGCCCCATGACCGACCCGATCCGCAGCCGCGACCGTGACGCGACCGAAGCCGCCATCTTGCAGGCGGCACTCACGCTTTTGGCCGAACAGGGCTTTGCCGCCCTTGGGGTGAATGCCATCGCGCGGGCGGCGGGGTGCGACAAGCAACTGGTCTATCGCTATTTCGGCGGGCGAGAGGGGCTGGTCGATGCCATGGGCGCGGCGCTGGCGCGGCGGATGACCGAGCGTCTGGCGCGGGTGCCCCTGCCCGCGGCCGTCGGGTATGGCGAAAGGGTGCGGCATCTTCTGTGCGGCTGGGTCGAGGTGCTGCGCGATGACCCTCTGCTGCGCTCCCTGCTGGTCTGGGAGATCAGCGACCCCGCGCCCGAGGTGCGGCGGCTGTCAGAGGCGCGGGGGCGGGCGATGGGCCTGTGGGTGATGCAGGCGCTGGCGGGCACACGTGCGCCCGAGGGCGTGGATGCCCCGGTGGTGAATGCGCTGCTGATTGGTGCGGTGCAGCAGATGGTACTGGCGGCTGCGACGGCGGGGCGGTTTTCGGGGGTGGAATTGCAGGCGGATGCGGATTGGGAGCGGGTAAAGCGCGGCCTGATGGAGGTGACTACCGCGCTTTATGGCTAGTTGTGCCTCCATTCTCCCCACAAAGGCGGCTCATCTGATCTGACGGGTCAGCTTCGTTGCAGCTTGACCGGCTCGGTACGCCCCAGCCGCAGGAAATGCGCCATATAGGGCTTGGCGGCATCCTCCTCTCGGGTGCAGGCAAAAAGGCGGCGGGTGACATTGCCGGGGGCCAGCGGGCGGGTGATGTAGTCGGCGTTGGCCTTTACATCGCGGATCACCCAGTCGGGCAGCACGGCCACCCCACGGTTCGACCCCACCAGCATCAGGATCACCGCCGTCAGTTCGACATGACGATGCCCGCGCGGTTCGACCTGCGCGGGTGTCAGAAGGTCGGTGAACACATCCAGCTTGTCGCGGCCCACCGGATAGCTGATCAGCACCTGATCTCGGAAATCCTCCGCCTCGATCATATCTTTGGCGGCCAAAGGGTTCTGGGATGAGGCGACGAAGGTGGGGTGATAGTCGAACAGCGGGTTGGCAGTCAGGCCGGGCAGCGGTTCGGGGTTCGAGGAGATCACCAGATCCACCTCTTCCCTTTGCAGGGCAGGGAAACTTTCGAACGCAAGTCCCGCGCGAATATCCACATCCACCTCTGGCCAGGCGTGACGGAACAGCTCCAGCACCGGGAACAACCAGTCGAAACAGGCGTGGCATTGAATGGCGATGTGCAGACGTCCGGTCTTGCCCGACCGCAGGGCGCGGAATTCCTCCTCCAGCGCGGAAATCTCGGGAAGGATGCGTTCCGAGGCACGCAGCATCCGCATCCCCGCAGCCGAAAGACGCATGGGTTTAGACCGGCGCACGAAAAGTTCCATCCCCACCTGCGCCTCCAGCCCCGCGACCTGATGCGACAGGGCCGATTGCGTCATGTTCAGGATGTCGGCGGCGCGGGCCAACCCGCCTGCCTGATGAATGGCGCGGATGGTGCGCAGGTGGCGAAGCTCGACATACATGTGGTCAACCTCATAAACATCCTGAGAATTATGAATTGGCCTCACAATGCCGAATCTGGCAGACAGGAGCAAGACCAAGGAGACGACCCATGACCCTTTCGCCGCGCATTTCGTTCGAGTTCTTCCCACCCCAGTCGCTGGACGCTTCGTTCCGCCTGTGGGAAACCGTGCAGGCGCTGGCTCCGATGGGACCGGATTTCGTCTCGGTGACCTATGGCGCGGGCGGCACCACCCGGGCGTTGACGCAGGATGCCGTGGCGACCATCCACCGCAACTATGGCCTGAATGTTGCCGGGCACCTGACCTGTGTGGGGGCCAGCAAGGCCGAAACGCTGGCCGTGGCCGACACCTATCATGCGGCAGGCATCCGCGAGATCGTGGCTCTGCGCGGCGATGCCCCGCAGGGGGCCGACCGTTTCACCCCGCATCCCGACGGCTTTGCCAATTCGGCCGATCTGGTCGAGGCGCTGGCCCGCACCGGCAAGTTCAAGATCCGCGTCGGCGCCTATCCTGAACCGCACCCCGATGCAGCCAATACCGCGCAGGATGTGACCTGGCTGAAACGCAAGATCGACGCCGGTGCAAGCAGCGCGATCACCCAGTTTTTCTTTAGCGCCGATACGTTCTTTCGGTTCCGCGATGCCTGTGCCAAGGCCGGGATCAGCGCGCCGATCATTCCGGGCATCCTGCCGATCCAAAGCTGGTCGGGTGTCAAGAAATTTGCCAGCCGCTGTGGTGCACAAGTGCCACAAAAGCTGGACGAGGCCTTCGCCACCGCCGCCCGCGACGGACGCGAAGACCTGCTGGCGCTGACCCAGTGCGTGGCCCTTTGCGACCGGCTGATCGAAGGCGGGGTGGAGGATCTGCATTTCTATACGCTGAATCGCCCCAACCTGACGCGCGAAGTGGTGCGCGCCTTGGGGCTTTCGTCAGAGATCACTCTGGAAAAAGTCGCCTGAGCCGGATTCCCTGTCGGTTCGTACCCCACGTCGGCGACCACTGCGCGCGCCCACCCGGCAGGGTGGCGCGCGTTTTTTCTGGCGCTTTGCAGGGGCGGGGGGATGGGCTAGGGTTTGGGCCAAGCGAAGCGGAGCAGTGCCTTGACCAAGCCGATCTTTGCCCTGAACGGGCCGAACCTGAACCTGCTGGGCCAGCGCCAGCCGGAAATCTATGGGCGCGAGACGCTGGAGGATGTGGCGGCGGCTATGGCCGATCTGGGCGAAGAGCTGGGGCTGGCCGTGCGGCACCTGCAATCGAACCACGAGGGCCAGTTGGTGGACTGGATTCAAGAGGCGCGGGCGCAGGCGGCGGGGATCATCATCAACCCCGGTGCCTACAGCCACACTTCGGTTGCCATTCTGGACGCGCTGAACGCCTTTGACGGCCCCGTGCTGGAGGTTCACATCTCGAACATCCACAAGCGCGAGGCGTTTCGGCACCATTCCTTTGTTTCAGGTCGGGCCGAGGGCGTGATCGCGGGGTTCGGCACCGAAGGCTATCTGCTTGCGCTGCGGCGGATGGCGTCGCTTCTTGTCAAACGCTGAGCGGGTCGCGAGGGCGGATGCCTCCGGTGGGGATATTTTTGCCAGTATGAAAGCGCGGTTTCGGCTGCATCCTGCGGCGCGGTTGTTTGACGGTGTGGGCGAGGTGGTGGTTTTCCCGGTGGCCGGGGCGGCGGTTCTGGCTGATCGGCCGGGGGCGGCGGCTCTGATCGGGGCGTTTGGGCGCGGCTGCGGGTTTCGGATCGGCGGGGATGGGGAGCCTGCGACAGAGGGGTTCGAGACCCTGACCTCTGGCTCCTCAGGTAAACCAAGGCGCATCTGGCGGAGTGTGGAAAGCTGGGCGGCGAGCTTTGCGGTGAACGCGGGGCTGTTCGGCATCGGTCCGGGGTGCCGGGTGGCGGTGCTGGGGCGGCTGTCGCATTCGCTGGCGCTTTATGGCGCGCTGGAGGGGCTGTCTTTGGGGGCAGAGGTGCATCTGCTGGACGGGATACGGCCCGACCGCCAGCGGCAAGAGATGGCGGCGCGCGGGGTGGAGGTGGTCTATGCCACGCCCGCGCAATTGCGCCTGCTGATTGAGGCGGGCGGGGCGGGGCTGCCCAGTTTGCGGCTGGTTCTGGTCGGCGGGTCAAAGCTGGATGCGGTGTTGCGGCGCGCGCTGGCGGCAATGGCCCCGGCAGCGGCGGTGCGCGAGTTTTACGGCGCGGCGGAGGCCAGTTTCATCACCTTGGCGGGCGAAGCGACACCCATCGCTTCGGTGGGCGCGGCCTATCCGGGGGTGGAGATTGCGGTGCGCAGTGCCGGGGGGGATGATGTGCCCGAATGCACCTTGGGCGAGGTCTGGGTGCGCAGCGCTTATCTGTTTCATGGCTATGCCGGGGATGATCCGGGCAGCGCCCGCTGCTGCGACGGCTGGTTGAGCGTGGGAGAGATGGGGTATCTGGCCGGGGGCGAGCTTTATCTGGCCGGGCGCGCGGGGCGGATGGTGACGGTCGCTGACCAGAATGTGTTCCCAGAAGAGATCGAGGCGTCTCTGGCGGGCCTGACCGGCGTGGCACGGGTTGCCGTGGTGCCGGTGGCGGATGGTCTGCGCGGGCATGTTCTGGTGGCGGTGTGTCAGGGGGATGCGGCGCAAGAGGCGGCGATCTTGCGGGCGGCGCGGGCGGAGCTGGGGCCGCTGAAGGCACCCAAAATTTTGATATGGCGGCAAGATTGGCCAGAGCTTTCGTCGGGCAAGACTGATCTTGCGGCGATTGCGCGGGGGCTGTCATGGCGGTGATCCTGTCGGCGCGGCGCACGGCGGTTTTGCCACGGGGCGGGGCCTTTGCCCGGCTGCGGATCGAGGATCTGGCAGCGCCGGTGGTGCGGGCGGTGCTGGCCGATGCCGGATTGGGCGCCGTGCAGGTTGATGAGCTGATTGCCGCGAATGCGCTGGGCGCAGGGGGCAATCCGGCGCGGCGGGTGGCCTTGGCGGCGGGCTTGCCCGAGCGGGTGGCGGGGTTGACCATCGACCGGCAATGCGTGGGGGGGCTTGATGCGATACTGCTGGCGGCGGCGCTGGTGGACAGCGGGGCTGCGCGCGTTGTGGTGGCGGGGGGTGTCGAAAGTTACTCGCGCCGTCCCCTGCGGCTGGCGACTGACCCGGATGGTGGCGCGCCGGTGGCCTATGACCAACCGCCCTTTACCCCCTGGGCTGACCGCGACCCCGATATGACTCAGGCGGCGGCTGCGCTGGCGGTGTCGTTGGGGATTTCGCGCCCTGCGCAGGATGATTGGGCGGTGGAGAGCCACCGCAAGGCGCTGGTCGATCATGACTGGCCCGAGATCGTTGCGCTTGGCGGTGTATCCCGCGATGCCTTTGCGCGGCGGCTGACCCCGGCTTTGGCAGCTCGGGCCAAGGTGCTGGCGGGTAATGTGACTGCGGCGACGGCCGCGGTGGCGGCAGATGCGGCGGCCTTTGTTGTGGTGACAAGGGACGATCTGGCGAGGCCGGGCGCGCTGCGGATCGGGCCGGGACTGACACTGGGCTCGGCCCCCGAAGAACCGGGGCTGGCCCCGGTTCCGGCGATTGCGGCGGTGTTGGCGCGGGCGGGCCTGCTGCCCGACAAGTTGGCGCAGGTGGAGATGATGGAGGCCTATGCGGCGCAAGCGATTGCTTGTGTTGAGGGGGCGGGGCTGGACCCGGCGCGCGTGAATCTGCGCGGCGGGGCCTTGGCGCGGGGGCATCCGATTGGCGCGTCTGGTGCCATTTTGGCGGTGCGGTTGTTCCACGACCTGACAAACGGCCACGGTCTGGCGGCGATTGCGGCGGCGGGCGGATTGGGGACAGCGGTGCTGTTCTCGCGCTAGAACCGCGACGGCAGATAGGGCCTAAGGTCCAGTTCCGGCGCACGCCCTGCAATGGTATCGGCGATCAGCCGGGCAGTGATGGGCGCCAGTGTCAGGCCGATATGGCCATGGCCATAGGCGTGATAGACATCCGGCCCAGCCGCCGAGGGGCCGATGACCGGCAGGCTGTCGGGCATTGAGGGGCGAAAGCCCATCCATGTCCGGTCGGGTTCCCCCAGATCGGGGAAGACCCAGCGCGCGTCTTCTATCAGCTTGGCGATGCGGTGGGGTGAGGGTGGGGCGGTCAGCCCGCCCAGTTCTACTGTGCCCACCACGCGCAATCGGCCCTGCATCGGGCACAGATAAAAGCCGCGCGAGACGGGGCAGCAAGGACGGGTAAGACGCGGCACTGGCATGTTCCATTCGGCATGATAGCCGCGCTCGGTATCCAGGGGCACACGGTCGCCTGCCGACCGGGCGAGGGCGCGGGAATGGGCGCCTGCCGCGATCACCACCTTGCGGGCGTGGAGCCGCAGGCCGGGGCCTTCGACGATCATTCCGTCGAACTGGCGGGTGATGGTGTCGGCGCGGGCCTGCACATGCTGGGCCTTGGTTAACACATGGGTGGCCAGTTGCTGCACCATCAATCCGGGGTCTGACATGAAGACGGCCTTGGGGAAAAAGGCGGCTCCGGCCTTTTCGGGCAGGCCCGGCTCCATCGCTGCCAGTGTCGCGCTGTCTATCAGATCAACCGAGATGCCCAAGGCGCGGCGACCGGCCATGTCGCGCTGCGCCGCGGTGAAGGCGGCGGGTGTATCATACAGGTAAAGGCAGCCCTTTTCCTGCAAGATGCCGCTGCCGCCGATCCGCTCGGCCAATCCCTGCCACGAGGGGCAGGCATCGGCCACCAGCCGAGCTATGGCGGCGGCGTTGCGCGCCGTCGGACCGGGCAGCGACTGGCGCGCAAAGCGCAAGAGCCAAGGCATCAGCGCGGGCAGCGCCGCACGGCGGATCGCCAAGGGAGAGTTGCGATCAAACAGCAGCGAGGGCAGGTTTTTCAGCACATCGGGTGTGCCCACGGGCATCACGGCATAATCCGCCACGGTTCCGGCATTGCCATAGCTTGCCCCCATGCCGGGCTGACCGGGATCGACCAGCACCACATCGCGCCCCTCGGCCACCAGCCGCTCGGCAATGGCAAGGCCAACAACGCCTGCGCCCAGCACGGCGATTTCGGTCAGGATATGCTGTGTCATCAGGCCCCCGCGTGACAGGGGCGGCAGGACTTTTCCAACCGGCAAGCCGCCACCGCCCCCTTATTCAACGCCTTACATGCAGGATTCGAACAAAGCCCGCGTGTTCGCTTGCGTCATCGGAATGGGGTTTCCGCCGCAGGACGGATCTTCCAGCGCCATTTCGGTCAGCATATCGAGGTCAGCCGCCTTCACCCCCAGCGCGGTCAGGTTCGCAGGAATGTTCAGCTTGGCGCGCAGGTCCATGATCGCAGCGCGAAAGCCGTCAAACCCGCCTGCAATGCCCAGATAGGCAGCGGCGGCGTTGATCCGATCCTCAATCGCGGGGCGGTTCATGTCCAGCACCATGGGCATCACGACGGCATTGGTGGTGCCGTGGTGGGTGTTGTAAACCGCGCCGATCGGGTGGGAAAGCGAGTGGATCGCGCCCAGACCCTTTTGGAATGCAACCGCGCCCATGGCGGCGGCACTCATCATATGCGCCCGCGCGTCAAGGTCATTTGGGTTGTCGTAAACCCGTGGCAGATTTTCGAATACCAGCCGCATGCCTTCCAGCGCGATGCCTTGCGACATCGGGTGGTAAAAGGGGCTGGAATAAGCCTCCAGACAGTGCGCCAGCGCATCCATGCCGGTGCCAGCGGTGATGAATTTCGGCATCCCCACGGTCAGGGCGGGGTCACACAGGGTGACGGCGGGCATCAGTTTCGGGTGGAAGATGATCTTCTTCTTATGCGTCGCCGAATTGGTCAGAACGCCCGCGCGGCCCACTTCGCTGCCCGTCCCGGCGGTGGTCGGCACCGCGATGATCGGCGCGATCTTCGAGGCATCTGCACGAGTGTACCAATCGTCGATATCTTCCAGGTCCCAGACCGACAGGTCCGCACGTTGATGCGCCATCAGCGCGATCATCTTGCCAAGGTCCAGCGCCGAGCCGCCGCCAAAGCAGATCACGCCATCATGGCCACCCGCTTTGTAAACCGCGATGCCTGCGGTCATGTTGTTTTCGTTGGGGTTCGGGTCCACCTCGGAGAACACGGCGCGGCCCATACCGGCCTTGTCCAGCACATCCAAGGCGGCGGCGGTGATCGGCAGCGATGCCAGCGCCTTGTCGGTCACCAGCAGGGGCTTTTTCAGCCCCACGCTGGCGGCATGTTCGGCCAGTTCGGCAATGCGGCCCACGCCGAACTTGATCGCGGTCGGGTAAGACCAGTTCCGATTGGGAACGCTGTGGGTCATTTCTGTACCTTTTTCAGATGGTAGGATTTGGGACGGGTAACGGAATGGAACCCGAGATACGACAGCGAGGTGCCGCGCCCGGTGTCCTTGCAGCCGGTCCAGCAGAGCGCCGGGTCAAGGTAATCGGCGCGGTTCATGAAGATGGTCCCGGTTTCGATCTGCGCACCGATCTCGGCGGCGGTATCGTAGTCGGTGGTCCAGATGCTGGCGGTCAAGCCATAGGGCGAATCGTTCATCAGGCGGATCGCCTCGGCATCGTCCTTGACCTTCATGATGCCGACGACCGGTCCGAAAGATTCCTCCATCATCACCCGCATCGAATGATCGACATTCACAAGGATCTGCGGGGCGAGATAGGCACCACCGTCATCGGCGGGGAACAGGGCCGGGTCGATCAGGGGCTTGGCACCCGCCGCGATGGCTTCGGCGATCTGGTCACGAACCACCTTGGCAAAGCGCTTGTTGGCCATCGGGCCAAGGGTGCTGTCGGCATCAAACGGATTACCCAGTTTCAGCGTTTTCACCCAAGCCACGGCCTTTTCGACAAAGGCGTCATAGAGCGATTCATGCACATAAATCCGCTCGATCCCGCAGCAGCACTGACCGGCGTTGTACATCGCGCCATCCATCAGCGTATCGACGGCGGCGTCCAGATCGGCATCGGCCCGCACATAGCCGGGGTCTTTGCCGCCCAGTTCCAGCCCAAGGCCGGTAAAGGTGCCCGCAGCCGCCTTTTCAATCGCCGCCCCGCCACCGACCGAGCCGGTGAAGTTGACGAAGCCAAACGACTTGGCGGCAATCAGCGCCTCGGTCGTCGCATGGTCCAGCACGACGTTCTGGAACACATCCGCCGGAATACCGGCCGCATGGAACGCCTCGGCCAGACGCTCGCCCACCAGCAGGGTTTGGCTGGCGTGTTTCAGCACCACCGAGTTGCCTGCGATCAGGGCCGGAACAAGGGTGTTGATGGTGGTCAGGTAGGGGTAATTCCACGGCGCGATGATGAAGACCACGCCCACCGGTTCGCGCGCGAGATAGCGGCGGAACTTGTCGCTGTCTTCCACGGTTTTCGGAGCCAGCGTTTCGGCAGCGATTTCAGACATATAGTCGGTGCGGGCGTTCACGCCGCCGAATTCGCCGCCAAAACGGGTGGGGCGGCCCATCTGCCAGGCGATTTCGTCAACGATGACCGGGGCCATTTCGTTCAGCTTGGCCACACCGGCCTTGACCAGCGCAATCCGTTCGGCCAGCGGGCGCGCGGCCCAGGCCTTTTGCGCCGCCTTGGCGCGGGCGACGGCGGCCTTGGCGGCCTCGGGCGTCAGCGGCGTGCGTTCGGCATAGACCGAGCCGTCCACCGGGGAAATGAGTTGGATGGGTTTCATCGTCTTGTCCTTGTGGCAAAGGGTGCGCGCAAGCACGCACCCCAGGTAATCTTGGTCGGGTGCGCGCAATGGCGCACCCTATGGCTCAGGCCCGTTCGAACCCGCGCTGGCGTTCGAAATCGGTAACGACGCGGTCGGTTTCCGAAATCTCCCACTGGCAGGCGTGGTGATAGTGGTCGATCACGTCATCGCCAAAGGCATCGCGCAGCATTTTTGACCCGTTCAACCGCGCGGCAGCATCGCGCAGGTTCTTCGGAATCTCGCGGATGCCCTTGGCGGCATACATATCGCCCGACAGTTCCGGTTCCAGCGCCAGCTTGTCCTCGATCCCTTTCAACCCCGCCGCCAGCAATGCGGCACAGGCAAGATAGGGGTTCACGTCGCTGCCCGGAATGCGGCATTCCACCCGCACGGCCTTGGTGCCCTCACCACAGACACGGAAGCCTGCGGTGCGGTTGTCGGCGGACCAGACGGCCTTGGTGGGCGCGAACATGCCGACGCAGAACCGTTTGTAGCTGTTGACGTAAGGCGCAAGAAACGCGGTGATTTCCTCGGCATAGGTCAGTTGCCCGGCCAGATAATGCTTCATCAGGTCGGACATGCCGTGCTTGTCGGCCTTGTCGGCGAACAGGGCCTTGCCGTCCTTGGACCACAGGCTTTGGTGGATATGGCTGGACGACCCGGCGCGGCGATGATCGTATTTCGCCATGAAGGTCACCGACTTGCCCTTGGCCCAGGCGATTTCCTTGATGCCGTTCTTGATGATCACATGGTTGTCGGCGGTATCGAGCGCGTCGGAATAGCGATAGTTGATCTCTTCCTGACCCGCCTCGGCCTCACCCTTGGTGTTTTCAATCGGGATGCCCGCACCGAACAGACCATTGCGGATGGCGCGCATCACGCCTTCTTCCTTGGTGGTCTGGAAGATGTGGTAATCTTCGTTATAGGCCGACACCGGGCGCAGGTTGCCCAAACCGTCATCGCGCAACTGTTCATAGCTGTTTTCGAACAGGAAGAACTCCAGCTCGGTCGCCATCATCGGGTCAAACCCCAGCGCCTTGGCGCGGGCGACCTGACGTTTCAGGATCGCGCGGGGGGAATGCGGAATGTCATGGTGGTGATGGTCCTGCAAATCGCCCAGCACCAGCGCGGTGCCTTCCAGCCACGGCACGGGGCGCAGGGTGGCCATGTCGGGTTTCAGCACATAATCGCCATAACCGGTTTCCCAGCTAGAGGATTTGTAGCCCGGCACCGTGTTCATATCCTGATCGACGGTCAGCAGGTAGTCGCAGCAATGTGTTTCCTCATGCCCGCCGTTCACGAAAAACGCGGCGTGGAACCGCTTGCCGAACAGCCGCCCCCACATGTCGATGCCGCAAACCAGAACCGTATCGATGGTTCCCGCCTTCACGGCCTTTTTCAGATCGTCCAAAGTCATGCTACCTGGCATGTCGCTCTCCGTTGGGTGTCCCCGGATCGGGCCGGGGTTATGTGTTGGGGTCTTGCCCCGATTATTGCCGCCGGAAAGGGCGGGGGTCAGCTGGCCTTGGCCTGCTTTTGAATTTCCTCGATCCCCATGTTCAGAACAGGGGCAAGGGTTTCGGCCATTTTCGCCTGTGCTTCGGGTGTGGCGATCAGGTCGTTTCGGATCTCCAGCATCGCATTCGGCAGGCCATAGGGCGTGGCGTGAACCCGCAAAGTATGGGTCACATCATCGGCGGCGGAATAGGGCGAGTTCAGTTCCGCTTGCAGCCGGGTCTTGCGATGCGCGGCATCAAGGATGGCGACTGACAGATGGGCATCGGCGTCATGGATGACGCCGAATTCCACCAGCCGCTGGCGGCCATGATAAATCGGCGTGAAGGAATGAATGGTGATCACCACCGGGCGGCGGCCAAGGGCGATGCGGTTGGCGATCAGATTGTGCAAGCCATTGGTCCAGGGCAGATAAATCGCCTCGGTCCGCGCCAGACGCTCAGTTGCGGTTATCGCCGCATTGCCGGGAATGTCATGCACCTCGGACCGGGCAGGCATGGCCCCCGCCATATCGGGCGCGCGGTTCAGGTCATAAACAAGGCGGCTAACCGGGGCGTGGATCAGCGTGGCGTCAAGCCGTTCGGCCAAGCCCCTTGCCACGCCCAAAGCACCCGGATCCCAGGCGATATGGGCCTGCCGCTGATCCGCCGTCAGCCCCAGATCGTCCCACTGATCGGGAATGTGGTTCGAGGCATGTTCGCACACCAGAATAACCCGCCCCGCCGCCTCGGGCCGTTCGATCACAGGCTGCCAGATGTCTGCTTTCTTTCCCGCCAAGGCGAGTCACCCCCGTTTGATCACAGGCTGTTCCGGCAAGCGATTTCTGTCAAGATTGTTTCTTTTTGTGTTTGCTCTGTTACAAAGTTTCCAGAATCGCCGGAGACCCGCATGCCAGATCCCGCCACACTGGACGATCAGTTGCGCGCCGTTTTGCCCGACCTGACTCGGGCCGAGCGGCAGTTGGCCACCCATATCCTGTCGCATTATCCGGTGGCGGCCCTTGGCAGCATTACCGTGCTGGCACAAGCGGCGATGGTATCCACTCCTACGGTGGTGCGTCTGGTGCAAAAGCTGGGTTACAAGGGCTATCCGCATTACCAACGCACCCTGCGGGCGGAAGTCGAGGCGATGCTGGTTTCCCCGCTTGCCAAGCCCGACCGTTGGCGCGGCGGGGTGCCCGATACGCATATTCTGAACCGCTTTGCCGATGCGGTGATTGCCAACCTGCAACAGACTATGGGCCAGATCGACCCCGCAGAGTTTGACGCAGCGGCGGCGCTGCTGGCCGACCCCGATCGCCGTATCTTTGCGATTGGCGGGCGCATCACCCATGCGATTGCCGATTATTTCGTCACGCTGATGAAGGTGATCCGCCCCGAGGTTACGCTGATGTCGGATATGTCGAACACTTGGCCGCCCGCGATGCTGGATATGAAGGCGGGCGATGTAATGCTGGTCTTCGACATCCGCCGCTATGAAAACGCGGTGCTGCAAATGGCGGAAATGGCGAAAGAGCAGGGGGCAGAGATCATCCTGATCACCGATCGCTGGGTTTCCCCCGCCGCCGTTCATGCCCGCCACACGCTGGCCTGCCATGTTGAGGCCCCTTCGGCGTGGGATTCAAACGTAGCGTTGATGGTGCTGGTCGAAACGCTGCTTTCCGCAGTGCAAAGCCTGACTTGGGAGACGACCGAGGTGCGCCTGAAACGGCTGGAAGACCTTTATGCCCGGACACGGTTTTTCCGCCGCTATCGTTAGGCGGCTTGCATCGCATTGCGCCGCGCGCCTGCCACGGCGTTCAGCATGACCGCAGCCAGCACCATCGCCCCGCCGATAAGCGTAGTTGGGCCTGCTGTTTCGCCTAGGAAAACCCAGACCCAGATCGGTGCAAGAATATTTTCGACCGAGGAGATCAGCGTCGCCTCTGCCGCCGCCAGCCCCCGGCTGCCCAGCGTATAAAGGATCATCCCGCCTGCCAACGCCACAGCCCCCATCACCATGGCGATGGCGATATCCTGTGGTGGGGCCGCCAGCGACTGCCCCCATGCCCCGGCCAGCGCCCATGCCGCAACCATTGACATCAGCCCGCCAACAAGAACGGCGGGCATCATGTCACCCACATGGCCCCAGCGCAGGGCCACGGTGAAAATGGCAAAGCCTAGGGCCGAAGACAGGGCAGCCATGTTGCCATCCATCGACCCGCCGCCAAAGCCGGTGCCGATCATCACGAAAATCCCGGCCCCGGCCAGCGCCATTGCGGCCCATGTTGAGGGGCGGATGCTCTCACGCAGGAAGACCCAGCCCAGCAGCGCGGAAAAGAACGGGGCGGCGGAATATAGAAACACCGCATTGGCCACTGTTGTCGCCCGCAAGGCATAAATCGCGCCGGTATAAGCCAGAACCAGCCCCAGCCCGCCGATCACCCCCGCCAGACCAACCGCCCGCATCGGCCCGATCAGCCGCCCGCCCGTGCGCCACAGGATGAACCCGGCCAGCACCGGCAACAGCCCCGCCGAACGCCAGAACAGGATAGCCGCCGTGCCTGCCCCTTCGATGTTGCGCACGAACAGGCCCATGGTTGACCACAGCACACCTGCGCAAAACACAAGAAGAACCCCGGTGCCGTATTTCATGGGAAAGGCCTTTCGTTTCCGCCAGATGCCAGCAAGGCACCGGCCTGTGCTGTTCCAAAGGCGACCTTGGGTGTCGGGCCAAGTTTCTTCGAAGGAATTTGGCCTCAATACCCTCGCGCGCGGTCAACAAGGTTGACGAACGGCTCTCCCGCCTCACCGCGCCGGATGTTCTCGGCAATGACCATGCTGGCGGTCAGCGGTCTTGTGTCGGCGGCGATATGGGGGGTGACAGTCACGCGGGGATGCGCCCAGAAGGGGTGATCCTGCGGCAGCGGCTCCACCCGGAACACGTCCAGCGTGGCATGGCCGATCTGCCCATTGTCGAGTGCGGCAAGCAGGGCGGTATCGTCGATCAAGGGGCCACGGCCGGGGTTCAGGATCACCGCGCCCCGCTTCATTCCGGCGATGGTTCCGGCGTTCAGGATGTTTTCCGTCTCGGGCGTTTTGGGCAGCAGGGTTACCACAATGTCGGCCTTGGCCAGCACATCGCGCAACCCATCCGCCCCATGGTGGCAGGGGATGCCGGGTACCGATTTCGGGCTGCGGCTCCACCCTTCCACGTTGAAATTCAACGCTTGCAGCGCGCGGGCGCAGGCCTCTCCCAGCGCGCCCATGCCCAGCATCGCCACCTGCCGTTCGCGGGCCAAGGGCGGGCAGGTCGGGTCCCATTCGCGGGTGGAGTTCACGATGTAACGGTCCAGCCACAGGTGATGGCGCAGGGTGTGGCCGGTCACCCATTCCACCATGCCTTCGGTCAGCGCGGGGTCCACCATGCGGCACAGGGGCTGGGTCAGCGTCGGGTTGCCGACGATCCGTTCCACCCCCGCCCACAGGTTCAGCACAGCCTTGGTGCGGGTATAGGGGGTAAAGTCCTGCAAGGACGATGACGGCGCGTAGACGATGTAATCTACCGTTTCGGGCGCGGCCTCTTCGCTCAGATGCGCGGCGATCCCGGCCTTGTCAAAGGCAGCGCGCAGCGGTGCTGCGTACCTGTCCCAATATCCGGGCCCCGCCGCGAAAAGAACCGTCAAAGCCATGCTATCCCCCAAGTTGCGCGCCCGCATTGACCGCCAGCGCCAGAATGACCGTGTTATAGAAGAATGACGCCACTGAATGGGCCAGCACCGCCTTGCGCATGCGCACCGAAGCAATCTGCACATCCGAGGTTTGCGCCGTCATCCCCAGAACAAAGGCGAAATAGATGAAATCCCAAACCTGTGGCGCGGTTTCATCGGGAAACTCCAGCCGGCAGGCCGCATCGGGGGAATAGTGCAGATGGGCATAGTGAAAGGCGGCCACCGTATGCACCACGGCCCAGCCCAGCGGCACCGCCGACAGGGCCAGTGTCAGGCCCAGCCCATCGCTTTCGCGCCCCGCCAGAACCAGCCAGATCGCCACAAGGCTGGCCCCCACCGCGCCCATCGTCAGCAGGATGATCAGGGGCATGCCCTCATCCTCGGTTTCGGCCTTGCGGCGCAGCATGGTGGTGGACACCCGCCCCAAAAGGCCAAAGGTCATGCCCAGATAAGACAGCGCAAAGGCGTCAAACGCCACCAGCCCGCGTTCAGGGCGGGGCAGGGGCGTGACCCAACTGCCCAGAAAAATCGCCACTCCCAGCGCAAGCGCGATCAGAAAGCGGCCATGGCGGGCATAGATGTTCATCTCAGCGCAGCCTGTGGACGATGGCGCTTTGCACCAACCCGAAGGACAGCATGATCATCAGCGTGGCCGACCCGCCGTAACTCAGCAGCGGCAAGGGCACCCCCACGACCGGGGCCATGCCCATCACCATTGACAGGTTCACTGCGATATAAAGGAAAAAGTTCGCCGCCACCCCGATGATGACCAATTGGCTGAACCGGTCGCGGTTCTGGATTGCGGCCCACAACAGGAACACAAGGATCAGCGCGTACAGCATCAGCAGGGAAAACGCGCCGACAAAGCCGAACTCTTCTCCCAGCGTGGTAAAGATAAAGTCGGTGTGCTTTTCGGGCAGGAAATTCAGCCGGCTTTGCGTGCCCTGCATAAAGCCCTTGCCTGCCCAGCCGCCCGACCCCAGCGCGATCTTGGCCTGAATGATGTTGTAGCCTGCGCCCAGCGGGTCGGCGGCAGGGTCCAGAAAGGTGTGAATGCGGCGATACTGATAATCATGCAGCAACTGCCAGCTTGTGCCTTCGGATTCCAGCACCGCCGCCACGGCCCCCACGACCATCGCGATCACGGCAACGAAATACCAGATGCTGACCCCGGCCGCGAACATCACCGCCCCCCCGGCCACGATCAGCATGATCGAGGTGCCGAGGTTCGGCTGCATCAACACCAGCACGGTCGGCCCGACGATCAGGATGACCGGGATCAGCACCCACAGCAGACGCGACACCTTCTTGTCATCCAGCCAGTCGTAATACATCGCCAGCATCATCACCTGCGCCACCTTCATGAATTCCGAAGGTTGCAGCCGCATGAAGCCAAGATCGATCCAGCGTTGCGCGCCCATGCCGACGGTGCCGAAAAACTCGACCACCAGCAGCAACAGCACCGAAACGCCGTAAGCCATCCCCGCCATGCTGCGCCAGAACCAGATCGGCGTGAAGGCGACCCCCAGCATCAGGATCAGGCCCAGGACATAGCGCTTCATCTGCGGCTCTGCCCAGGTGTTCAGATCGCCCCCGGCGATGGAATACAGCATAAGCCAGCCGATGGCCGCCACCGCCGTCACCACCAGTATAAGCGCCCAATGGATGTAAAACACCTTGGACAGCCCGGTCGGCGCGGTTTTGACGCGGTATTCCAGAAAACTCATCGCCTAGACCTTTGAACTTTCGGGCATCGTCCCGTCGGGGCGGCGCAGGTGCAGATCTTTCAGCAGCGATTCCATCCGCCCGCGCTGATCGGCGGGATAGGCGGTCAGGGGTGGTATGTCGCCATAAAGCGCCCGCAGCAGCGCATCGCGCACGATGGGGCCCGCCACTGCCGATCCGCCGCCGCCATGTTCTACCACGACCGCCGCCGCATAGCGCGGGTTGTCATAGGGGGCATAGCCCACGAACAGCGCATGGTCGCGCCGCCGCCAGGGCAACTGATCGTTCGACACCACGCCCGACGCACGTTCCGCCGTGGAAATGTTGCGCACCTGCGCCGTACCAGACTTGCCACACATCAGCATGGTATCATCGGCGATCCGGCTGCCGCGCCCGGTGCCCGCCTTGCCGTTGACCACCGCGAACATACCTCGTTGCACCGCGCGCAGGCGACCGGGGTCCAGCCCGATGGATTCTGGCGGGCTGATCTCGACCTCGACCCCGTTCACGGATTTGACCAGCCGCGGCTTGATCGCCAGGCCCGTCGCGACCCGCGCCGCCATCACCGTCAGTTGCAGCGGTGAGGCCAGAACATAGCCCTGTCCGATCGAAGAGTTGATCGTATCGCCAATCCTCCATTCGGCCTTGTGACGCTCCAGCTTCCATTCCTTGGTCGGCATGTTGCCCTCGGCAATCGCCGACATCGGCAGATCATGCCGGATGCCCATGCCCAGACGGCGGCCCATTTCGGCGATCTTGTCGATGCCGACCTTCTGGGCCACCTCGTAATAGAACACGTCGCAGCTTTCCATCAGGCTGCGTTCCAGATCCACCTTGCCATGGCCACCGTGCTTCCAGCAGTGAAACCGCCGAGAGCCGAATTCCAGATAGCCGGGGCAATATACGGTGCTTTCGGGCGTGATCACCCCTGCCTCCAGCGCTGCAAGCGCCGTCACCATCTTGAAGGTTGACCCCGGCGGATAGGCCCCCTGCACCGTCTTGTCGGCGAGGGGGCGGTGGTCGTGGTTCATCAGGCCGGAATAATCGGCCTGGCTGATGCCGCGCACGAAAAGGTTGGGGTCAAACGACGGGGCAGAGACGATGGACAGGATGTCCCCGTTCTGCACATCCATCAGCACGCAGGCCGCACTTTCCGCGCCCAGCCGGGCCTGAAGGAAATTCTGGATGTCGGCATCCAGCGTCAGACGCACATCGGCACCCGGCTGGCCTTCTTCGCGGTCCAGTTCCCGCATCACGCGGCCAACGGCGTTCACCTCGATCCGCTTGGTGCCGGCATGGCCGCGCAGAATGTCTTCCAGAAACTTCTCGACGCCAATCTTGCCGATCTGGAATTTTGGAATGGTCAGCACCGGGTCTGGGTTTTCAATCCCAGCCAGATCGCGCTCCGACACCGGGCCGACATAGCCCACCACATGGGCAAAATCCTGATCGCGGGGATAAACCCGGCTAAGCCCCACCTCTGGCGAGACGCCGGGCAGGGCGGGCGCGTTGACCGCGATTTCCGAAAAGTCTTCCCAGTTCAGCCGTTCGGCCACGGGAATCGGCACAAAGGGGCTGTTGCGCTTGGTCTCTTTCAGGATGTCGGCCATATCCTCGGCCGTCAGCGGGATGATATGCGACAGCCGGTTCAGGATCAGCCCGACATCGCCCGCATCCTCTCGCGTGATCACAACGCGGTAATTCTGTTCGTTGCCGGCAATCAGCTTGCCATTGCGGTCCTGAATCAGCCCGCGTTCGGGCGGGATCAGGCGGATGTTTATGCGGTTTTCCTCGGCTAGCAGGCGGAACTGGTCGGCCTGTTCGACGCCAAGATAGCGCATCCGTGCGCCCAGAACGGCCACCATGGCCGTCATGCAGCCCCCCATGAACAGCGCGCGCCGGGTAAAGCGGCGGCCACTGGCCTCGGTATCGCGGGGTGCCCGTCTCATGGCCTCACATCCGTCTCCCGTAGGCATCCACTTCGCCCGTCGCGGGTTTGTGCAGGTCCAGCAGGACGCGCGAGAGGAACACCACCAAAGGATAGGCGATCATCGACATGACCACCTGCAACAAAGCATAGCCGAAATTCGTCTGCGGCAGCAGGAAAAGGGCAAAGATCATCCGGTTGACCACCATCAGCCCCACCATCAACCCGGCCACCAGCAGCCATTCGACGCCAAAGTTCAGCTCTCGGGTCAGCGCGACGCGACCCCGGATGAATTCCGACGCCACCACCACCAGCGCGGCCCACAATCCGGGCGGGCGCATCAGCACCAGATCCTCCAGCAGAACCACGGCAGCAATCAAGAGCGCGGGCAGATAATCGGGCCGCCGCATCGTCCAGGCAAAGATCACGCACAACAAAAGGTCAGGCCCCGGCATATCGCCCGCCTCGCTGCGCAGGGGCAGCAGGCGCAGGAACAGCAGCGCCAGCCCCATGGCGACAAACAGCAGCCGGTGAAGCCAGACCTGCCGGGTGCCCGCATCAACCATTGCCTCCCCCCTGCGATCCGGGGCCGATACCCGCATCAGCAGGTGGCGCGGGTGGCCCCTGCATCTGGCTGGGAGAGGGCGCCAGCAGCGCGCCTTCGCCGGTGATCGGTTCGACGTCATGGCTGCGCAACACGCGCAGGAATTCCAGCCGCTGGTAATCCGCCGCCAGCGCCACGCGCAATCGCTTGTCATTGCCCAGAACGACCTGCCCGACCAGCAGGCCTGCCGGAAACACCCCGCCGTCGCCAGAACTGACCACCCGGTCGCCGGGGCGCACCTCATCTCGGTCTTCAAGGAAATCCAGCGGCGGCAGCATAGAGTTGTCGCCCGACAGAATCGCCTTTTGCCCCGAAGGCTGCACCGTCACCGGCACGCGGCTGTTGCTGTCGGTCAACAAGATCACCCGGCTGGTGCGCCCGCCCACGCCTGCGATACGCCCCACAAGGCCGATCCCGTCCATCGTGGCCCAACCGTCACGGATGCCGTCGCGGTTGCCCACATTGATCAACACCGACTGGCGGAACGGGCTGCCGGAATCCGCCAGCACCTGCCCCGTCACATGCGTCAGCTTGGCATCCAGTCGCACCTGATTAAGGTCCAGCAGCCGGGCATTCTTTTGCTCCAGTTGCAGCGCGGCCTCTTTCCACGCCTTCATCTGGCGCAGCTCCTCGCGCAGTTCTCGATTCTGCTCCAGCAGGCGGGAATAGGACTGGAAGTCGCTGACCACATCATAGCTCCAGGTGACCGGCGCCATTGCCCACTGGAACGACGGCACGAAACGGTCCACCAGCGCGGCCCGAAACCGCTCTACCCGTGGGCTGTCGATCCGCCACAGCACGAACAGCGCCAGCAGCAGCAGGACAAGCAGTCCCGTCAACACCCGGCGCAGCGGGCGCGTGAATTGATCAGGGTCTTTGTTCGGACGTGCCATCTGCGGCCTGCTTGCCTGTCAGGGCCGGGGGAAGGGGATCAGCTATCGTAGTCGATCACATGTCGCAGTTGTTTCTCGTATTCCAGCGCCTTGCCGGTGCCAAGGGCGACACAATTCAGGGATTCGTTCGCCACCGAAATCGAAAGCCCGGTCTGTTCGCGCAAGCTCAGATCCAGATCGCCCAAAAGCGCGCCGCCGCCGGTCAACATCACACCCCGGTCCACAATGTCGGCGGCAAGATCGGGCGGCGTGGTTTCCAACGCCTGCATCACCGCATCGCAGATCTGCTGCACGGGTTCCGACAGGGCCTCGGCCACCTGGGCCTGATTGATCTCGGTTTCCTTGGGCACGCCATTCAACAGGTCACGTCCGCGAATGGTCATGGACAAGCCGCGCCCATCATCGGGCATCCGGGCGGTGCCGATGCTGGTCTTGATGCGTTCGGCGGTGCTTTCGCCGATCAGCAGGTTCTGATGGCGGCGCAGATAGCTGATGATCGCCTCATCCATCCGGTCGCCGCCCACGCGGACCGAGCGGGCATAAACGATGTCCCCCAAGCTCAGCACTGCCACCTCGGTCGTGCCGCCGCCAATATCGACCACCATGTTCCCCGTGGGGTCGGTGATCGGCATGCCCGCACCAATCGCCGCTGCAATCGGTTCGGCAATCAGGCCCGCACGCCGCGCACCGGCCGACAGAACCGACTGGCGGATAGCGCGCTTTTCCACCGGGGTCGCGCCATGAGGTACGCAGACAATGATCTTGGGTTTCGAAAAGGTGGTACGTTTGTGCACCTTGCGGATGAAGTGCTTGATCATCTCTTCCGCGGAGTCGAAATCGGCAATAACCCCGTCGCGCATCGGGCGGATCGCCTCGATCGTGCCGGGGGTTCGGCCCAGCATCAGCTTGGCATCCTCGCCCACCGCCAGAACCTGTTTCTTGCCATCCTTGACGTGGTAGGCCACCACCGAAGGCTCGTTCAGGACAATGCCCTTGCCCCGGATATAGACCAGCGTGTTGGCGGTCCCAAGGTCGATGGCCATATCCGACGAGAAGAGGCCCGAAAGAATCGACATGCTGGCGGTTTCCTTTTCCCGAAAGAAATACGCCCGCGACTCAGGGGGCCTGAGGCGGGCGCTTTCATATAGAACCCGGCACGGTGAAGCGAAAGGGCCGGGGGCAATCTGCGGCGGGTTTTCGTCTTTGCACAAGGTGCTTGTCCAAATCGAACTTTCCGCCGCAGAAGCGAGCCTGATCAGCCCGCATCCTTGTAGTTTACCGACTTTACATCATCCCCAGGCGCAGTTTTGGTCCGCCGGACGATCAGCCTGTTCAACGCGTTCACGTAAGCTTTAACACTCGCCACGATGGTATCGGTGTCGGCGGAGGACCCGGTGACAAGCCGCCCGTCCTCTTCCAGACGCACCGAAACCGTGGCCTGCGCGTCGGTGCCTTCGGTCACGGCGGCCACCTGATAGACCTGCAACCGCGCCTTGTGCGGGAACAGCATCTTGACGCAGTTGAACGCCGCATCGACCGGGCCGTCACCGGTAGCGTCGATGTGATGGTCAACGCCATCAATGGTCAGCACCATGTCCGCCTCTTGCGGGCCCTCGGTGCCACAGATGACCCGCAGCTTTTTCAGAACCAGCGTGTCATGGGCGTCGTTGGTCTGTTCATCCGCAACCAGCGCGATCAGGTCTTCGTCATAGACCTCTTTCTTGCGGTCGGCCAAAGCCTTGAACCGCACGAAGACGTCGTTCAACTGGTTGTCGGCCAGATCGACCCCCAGTTCCTTCAGCTTCGCCCGCAGCGCGGCGCGGCCCGAATGCTTGCCCATCGCGATGTTCTTTTCATTCAGCCCGATATCGGCGGGCCGCATGATCTCGAACGTCTCCACATTCTTCAGCACGCCATCCTGGTGGATGCCGCTTTCGTGCAGGAACGCGTTCTTGCCGACAATCGCTTTGTTCGGCTGCACCACGAACCCCGAAACCGTGGAAACCCGGCGCGACAGGTGCATGATCTTGGTGGTGTCGATGCCGGTACTATAGGGCAGGATGTCATTCCTGACCCGCAGCGCCATAACCACCTCTTCCAGCGCGGTATTGCCCGCCCGCTCGCCCAGGCCGTTGATGGTGCATTCAATCTGACGCGCGCCCGCCTCCACCGCCGCAAGGCTGTTCGCCGTCGCCATGCCCAGATCGTTGTGGCAATGGGTGGCAAAGATGATGTTGTCGGCCCCCGGAACCCGTTCCAGCAGCATGGAGATCAGCTTGGCGCTTTCGAACGGATAGGTATAGCCTACCGTATCGGGAATGTTGATCGTGGTGGCGCCCGCCTTGATCGCAATTTCGACCACCCGGCACAGATAATCATGCTCGGTCCGCGTCGCATCCATCGGCGACCATTGCACATTGTCGCACAGGTTCCGTGCATGGGTCACGGTTTCATGGATGCGTTCCGCCATCTGGTCCATATCCAGATTGGGAATGGCCCGATGCAGCGGCGAGGTGCCGATGAAGGTGTGGATGCGCGGCGACTTGGCGTGCTTCACCGCCTCCCAGCAGCGGTCGATATCCTTGAAATTCGCCCGCGCCAGCCCGCAGATGGTTGAATTTTTCGCGTGCCTGGAAATCTCGGATACGGCGGCGAAATCGCCTTCGCTGGCAATCGGAAAACCCGCCTCGATGATATCGACGCCCATTTCATCCAGCAGGCCGGCAATTTCCAGCTTTTCCTGATGGGTCATGGTTGCGCCGGGAGATTGCTCTCCATCGCGCAAGGTGGTGTCGAAAATCAGAACGCGGGGCTGCGAGGTCTTGTCGGTCATGTCAGAATTCCTTGGGGTTTCTTAGCTTTCAGTCCAGGGCGCTGGTCACCTCCGAGCGGTCGCGCCCAAGGGCACGCTCAGAGGCAGCTAAGAAGAAGCAGCGACAGGCCAACAGAAATCGCAGCAGGGGCACCGCAAGCGGCTCCCGGAGCATTGGCGATATGTTGGTCCATGGTCATGGGGCCGGACTATACGAAGGAAATTGGCCAAGGGAAGGGGGTATCAGCAGAATTTGCGCCCGCCCAGCCACCAATCAGACGTCGCTCCATAACTAAACGCCCTAACTGCGGCCGCGCCATGGCTCGTAGCGTAGCCCGTGCCAGCCGGCCCGCCTCGCCTCCAGTTCACATTGGCACAAATATCCATGGGGTGCGGGGGTGTGAAACCCCCGCTGCACCGCTTCAACCCGCGCGGCCTAGTAGATATATCGGATCTGGTCGGTCCAATACCGCTCGATCCGGCGCAGTGCCTGGTTCATGCCGTCCATCGCCTCATTGTCAACAAGGCCGCGCTTCATCAGCCCCTCGGCGTGACGACCGAACAGATCGGCCAGCATCCCCCGCACCCGTCGCCCCTTTTCGGTCAATCGCACCCGCACCGACCGGCGATCCACCTCGGACCGCTGGTGGTGCATATAGCCCAGCTCGACCAGTTTCTTCAGGTTGTAGCTGACGTTCGATCCTTGGTAATAGCCGCGCGATTTCAACTCACCCGCGGTCACCTCGTTCTCGCCGATATTGAACAGCAGCAGCGCCTGAACCGAGTTGATTTCCAGCACCCCCAGCCGCTCGAATTCGTCCTTGATCACGTCCAGAAGCAGGCGATGCAGGCGTTCGACCAGCGCAAGGTTGTCAAGATAGGCCGCCATCAGGGCCTTTTCGGTTCCATCAAGCAGGGGGGCGTGGATCGTCATGGGGCACTCCGCAAAAGGCAGATTTCGGCCAGTTTGCGGGGGATTCGGAAAGATTGCGTAAATTTCCGCAGTTTAGTTCCGCGTCAGGCGGGCCTTGGCAAAGGTGGAAATTTCGGCCAGCAGCGACGCCAGACTTGCGGGCGGCTCTGCCTGACCCAAGACCCAAGGCAGCAAATCCTGATCATTCTCGTCCAGCAGCGCGTCATAGGTGACCAGCGTCGCCTCATCCATTCCGGCCAGCCGGGCATCGGCAAAGGGGCCAAGCACCATGTCCATTTCCTTGGTGCCACGCCGCCAGGACCGCATCGTTATCCGCTTCAGCCGTGCCTCTGCCGTCTCCATCGCCTTCTCCCTTGCCCCACGCTCGCCTGCGGCCTAGAAACCCGGCAAAACCAGCCGGAGCGTGCCATGGCCTTCTTGTCCGATACCCTTGCCCGTGTCAAACCCTCGCCCACCATCGCGGTGACAACCAAGGCGGCAGAGCTGAAGGCGGCGGGCCGCGATGTGATCGGCCTTGGCGCGGGCGAGCCGGATTTCGACACGCCGGAAAACATTCGTGAGGCGGCAAAGCGCGCGATCGATCAGGGCAAGACCCGCTATACCGCCGTCGATGGCATCCCCGAACTGAAAAAGGCGATCTGCGAAAAGTTCGCCCGCGAAAACGGCCTGACCTATGCGCCGAACCAGATCACCGTTGGCACCGGCGGCAAGCAGATCCTCTACAACGCGCTGATGGCGACCTGTAACCCCGGTGATGAGGTGATCATTCCCGCGCCCTATTGGGTCAGCTATCCCGATATGGTTCTGCTGGCGGGCGGCACCCCGGTTCCGGTGGTGGCCACCATCGAGACCGATTTCAAGCTGACCCCGGCGCAGCTTGAGACCGCCATCACGCCGAAAACCAAATGGTTCATCTTCAACAGCCCGTCAAACCCGACCGGTGCGGGCTATACCCGCGCCGAGCTGCGGGCGCTGTGCGATGTGCTGCTGCGCCATCCGCAGGTCTGGATCATGTCGGATGACATGTATGAGCATCTGGTGTTCGACGATTTCGAATTCACTACCCCGGCCCAGATCGAACCCGCGCTTTATAACCGCACGCTGACCTGCAACGGGGTGTCGAAAAGCTATGCGATGACCGGCTGGCGCATCGGCTATGCCGGTGGTCCCGCCCATCTGATCAAGGCGATGGGCACGATTCAGTCGCAATCGACATCGAACCCCTGTTCGGTCAGCCAGTATGCAGCGCTTGAGGCGCTGACGGGGACGCAGGATTTCCTTGCCCCCAACCGCAAGCTGTTCCAGCGCCGCCGCGATCTGGTGGTGTCGATGCTGAACGCAGCCCCCGGCGTGACCTGCCCCAAGCCGGAGGGCGCGTTCTACGTTTACCCCGACATTTCGGGCTGCATCGGCAAGACCAGCGCGGGCGGGGCGAAGATCACCGATGACGAGGCCTTTGCCTCGGCCCTCCTGGAAGAAACCGGGGTGGCGGTGGTGTTCGGCGCGGCCTTCGGCCTTTCGCCAAACTTCCGCGTCAGCTACGCTACGTCGGAAACCGTGCTGGAAGAGGCGTGCAAGCGCATCCAGAGCTTCTGCGCCGGTCTGAAGTAAGGGGCACCGATGCCGGGCGATCTGCCGGATTACTATTTCCGCATCCGCGAGAACGGCGCGGCGGTGTTTCGGGTCGATACCGAAAACCGCCAGCGCCGGATCGAGCTGGAAGAGATTGCCACCGTCAACGTCAAGAACGGCAACATCAAGCCGCATGGCGACCGCAAGCTGACGGCGGCGGAGCAGGTCGTGATCCGCGATTGGCTGACCGACCGCCAGCGCGTGCTGGCGGACCGCGACGTCGATGACATTTTGCGCGCGGTGGATCATCTGAACCTGACGGCGCAATGGGCGCAATCGCGCGCAACGGATGATCAGTTGCAGGCGGTCACCGATGCTCTGCTGCTGGCAATGCATGATCTGCGCAGCACCCTTGTGCGGCGCAAGGCCGAACGGCTGATGCGGGGCGAGGCTGCGCGAGAGGCGGGCGAATAGCCCCCGACCCTATTTGCGCCGCCGCCCGAAACGGGCGCTTTCATCCCCGCGTAGGTTGGTCGGCCCCTGAAAGCCCCAAAAACACGCCCCACAGCAGGGCTGCGGGGCGTGCGGTTTTTGGGGTGTGTTGGGTGGTGTGTTGTGCAAGCAACTGCCCGGTTCGCACCGGGCATCGCCACAGTTACGCCGATTCTCTGAATGCGCGGTTAACGACGATCACAGCCCTTCAAATTCGCACAGGGCATGAACCTGCATCCCCAACGCCTCCAGCTTTTTGCGCCCGCCCAGATCGGGCAGATCGACCACAAAGGCGCAAGCAACCACCTCGGCCCCCAGCCGCTCGATCAGCTTGATCCCGGCCTCGGCGGTGCCGCCGGTGGCCAGCAGATCATCGACCAGCAGCACCTTTTCGCCGGGCTGCATCGCATCGTCATGCACCTCGACCACCGCCTCGCCATATTCCAGCGTATAGGCCTGCGAAATCGTCTGGCCGGGCAGCTTGCCCTTCTTGCGGATCGGGACAAACCCGGTGGAAAGCTGATGCGCGACAGCACCCCCCAGAATGAAGCCTCGCGCCTCCAGCCCGACCACCTTGTCGATCCGCACGCCGACATAAGGGGCCAGCAACTGGTCAACGCACATCCGAAACCCGCGCGGATCGGCGAACAGCGTGGTCACATCGCGGAACAAGATCCCCTCATGCGGGAAATCGACGATGGTGCGGATATAGTCTTTGACGGTCTTTTTCATCGGCGATCACTCCGGCGGATAATGGCGGCGCAGGGCCATGCGGTCCTGGCCGTCGATTGTGGTGGTGACATTGCTGTCCTGCGCCAGAATGGAACGCCCGTCGTACCAGGAATTGTCCAGATCGAACAGGAAGCCCAGGCTTTGAAACAGCTCTTCCAGCATGACAGAGGGCAAATCTTCACGGCTGATATCGGCGGCAATCAGGATAGAGCCTTCGGTGGCGCGGTTGCGGTCGGTCTGCCACACCTGCATGAAGCCGACGCCAATCTGTTGCCCGTCAGTCATGCGGGGGATGCGGCGAGTTTCGTCCCCCTCGTGCAGTGCGGCGGGGATGATCAGGATGTCTGCGCTCCAACGGTGGTCGTTACGGGTCAGCGTCACTCCCGCGCCCGCTGTGTTGATCTGGGCGATGGCGGCGTTCAGGGCATCATCAAGCTGGGGCAGCAGCGCCTTGGGGAATCCCGGCTGTGGGCGGCGCAGCGCGATGGTCAGCCGGGGTTTGACCCAGAACATCGGGTCACGCTGACAGTCGCCGCCAACCGGGGCGCCACAGGTCGCCATACGGTAAAAATCGTCATCCGACAGCCTGCCGGAAGAGGGCACGCCATCATCGGCCCGCCCCGACAAGGGCAAAGCCAGCAGGGCCAACGCCAAGGGCCAGACCCGCCGCATCCCCTATAGCACGCGGCCCGCGACGACCGACAGCGCCGCCACCAGATCAGGGTCGCGCTTGTCGGGGGCGGTCATCACGGCATGGGTCAGCGCGCGGTCGCAGCCATGGGGGCAGGGCGCGCGATCTGGCCCAAGCAGCGCGGGCAGGGCGGCCACCAGCGCCCGGGCATGGCCTGCATTGGCCGTCAGCGTGGCGATGACCTGCGCCACATCCACCGCGCCATGGTCTTCGTGCCAGCAATCGTAATCGGTGACCATGGCGACCGAGGCATAGCAAAGCTCTGCCTCGCGGGCCAGTTTCGCCTCTGGCATGCCGGTCATGCCGATCACATCCGCCCCCCATTGCCGGTAAAGGCGGCTTTCGGCCAGGGTGGAAAACTGCGGCCCCTCCATCGCCAGATAGGTCGCCCCCTGATGCACCTTGACCCCGGCCTGACGTGCCGCATCGGCCGCCGCCGCGCCCAAGCGGGGGCAGGTGGGGTGGGCCACGCTGACATGGGCCGCGCAGCCCGGCCCGAAGAACGACTTTTCGCGCGCGATGGTGCGGTCGATGTATTGGTCAACGATCACGAAATCGCCGGGGGCGAAATCTTCGCGCAAGCTGCCCACGGCCGAAACGGCGACCACATCGGTCACGCCCAGACTTTTGAGCGCATGGATATTGGCGCGATAGGGCACCGAGCTGGGCGAATGCACATGCCCGCGGCCATGGCGGGGCAGGAAGGCGATGGGAATGCCGTGCAGCCGGCCCACCAGCACCTCATCCGAGGGCTTGCCCCAGGGGGTGGGCACCTTGACCCAGCTTGCGCCCTCCAACCCCTCAATCTGATAGACGCCAGAGCCGCCGATGACGCCGATCATGGTCTGCATGGGGTGGCCTTTCCTGCTGCGATTGCACGGAAGATTAGGGGCTGGGCAGGCCAAGGGGAAGGGCGGATTTCACCTGTAGGATTTTATATAAGCACATGAAATTTATATGAATATCTATCAACAAAACTCTTATGCCGTCGCACGGTTGTTTCGTGCCGGGTTGGTGTGCGCAAAGCAGCCACCCTATGCCCGGGCCGTCGTCAGTCGGGCCGGGTCATCTGCACCAGCTTGTTCACCACGACATAATCGCGGTAGCCCAAGCGTCCGACGGGGTGAAAGCGGGTCACGTCGAACCGGCCCCCCACCACGCAATCATCGCGCAGGTGGATGCCCGTCACCTCGCCCACGATCAGCGTATTCTCATCACCCTTAAGCGTCAGGCTGTGCAGCACGCGGCATTCCAGTGTGGCAGGCGCTCCGGCCACACGCGGGCAGGGAATGGTTTCGCATTCAGCCTTGGCCACCCCGGCAAGGGCAAATTCATCCACCCCCCGCGCGACGCTGGCCGAGCTGGCGTTCATCGCCGCCATTGCCGCCTGTTCCACGATGTTGACCGCGAACACTCCGCTTTCGCGCGCGTTCATCACCGTGTCACCGGGATCGCCTGAAAACATCACCTGCGGCGGGTCATAGGAGACGAGATTGAAGAAGGAATAGGGGGCAAGATTGTCGCCCGCCGCCGCCCGGCTGGAAATCCACGCGATCGGGCGGGGGGCGACAATGGCGGCCAGCGGCGAATGGGGCAGGCCATGACCGTCGGCGGGGCGATAGAACATCGGGACACTCCTGTTTGATCCTGAACTATCTGCATGTTAGGGGCGAAACCAGATGATTCCGGCATCGCGGAATTGGGGGGCTTGGGCTGTGTATCAGCTTGAAGAAGAAACCGAGGCCGACTGGTGGGAGGTTGAGGCGCTTTATGACCTGTGCTTTGCACCGGGGCGGACGGCGCTGTCTTCTTACCGCCTGCGCGACGGGGTGCCGACGGTGGCGGCGCTGTGCCTGATCTTGCGTGATGACGATGGCACGCTGGCCGCCGCGATCCGCTATTGGCCCGCCGAGGTGGGCGGACAGGACATTCTGCTGCTGGGGCCTGTGGCGGTGCATCCGACGCGCCAGGGCGAGGGCCTGGGCGCGCTGCTGATGAACGAAAGCATTGCCGAAGCGCGCCGTCTGGGGTGGGAGCGGGTGATGCTGGTGGGCGATGCGCCCTATTATCGCCGGTTTGGCTTTACAAAGCTGGAGGGGGTAGAGATGCCACCCCCCACCAACCCTGATCGCGTTTTGGGGCTGGAGCTGAAGGCAGGCGCCTGGAAGGGTGTGACCGGCAAGGTAACGAAAGCCACCGGCAGTCTGGCTTAGACGTCTTGCGAAACAGGGTCGTGGCCCTGATATTCTTGGCATGACCCTTTTGCCCGCCTTGCCCGCCCCCGACCTTGACCGAGAGATCGCCGATCTGGCCCGCGCACTGCGCCGGGCAAATGGCCCCGTCATGTCCTTGGTCAACCGGCTGGGGGGCGGGATTGAAAAGCAGCTTTCCGCCCTGCCGCCGCGCCTGCGCGACGAGATAGAGCGGATCAGTGCGGCCAGCCTGTCGGCGGCGTTCGGCGCGAGCGGGGTTGTACCCAGGCTGGGGCGGCGTGGCACGCTGGCGGCGGCCATCGCCTCTGGCGCGGCAGGAGGGGCGGGGGGGCTTGTCACCTCGGTCGCGGAACTGCCGGTGACGATCGCGGTGATGCTGAAGGCGATCCGCGAGGAGGCCGAGGCGGCAGGGTTCGATCCCAGCGAAGAGGCGGTGCGCGCGGCCTGTATCGAGGTGTTTGCGGCAGGCTCGCCCCTGGCCGACGACGACGGTGTGGACACCAGCTTTTTGTCGGCACGCCTCACTCTGACCGGGCCGGCACTGCAAAAACTGATCGCAACGGTGGCGCCCCGGCTGGCGGTGGCGATGGGCCAAAAGCTGGCGGCGCAGGCGGTGCCGGTGCTGGGGGCTGTCAGTGGTGCTGCGCTGAACGCGGCTTATCTGCGGTATTACCGCGAGATGGCGCGCATCCGCTTTGCGCTGATGCGGCTGACGGTGCAGCACGGCGCCGAGGCGGTGATGATGCGCTTTGCCAGCGCGACGGAAAAGCCCCGGATTAGCAAGGCTTAGGATGCGCGATCTCACGCACCTTTATTGTCCTTGGCCTCTTCGATCCCGTATTTTTCGAACACCTTGCCTTGGGTCATCATGAAGGCAAAGATCGCAGCCGTCAGGCCAAAGGTTTTGAAGTTCACCCAGGCCTCGGTGGACAACAGACGCCAGACCGCCTCATTCGCCACCGCCAGCACGAAGAAAAAGGCGGCAAGGCGGCGGGTCAGGATCATCCAGCCTTCGGGCTGCATCGGCAGCGCCTCTGACATCACAAGGCTGAGATAGCTTTTGCCACGCAAAAGCCCCCAGCCCAAAATGCCGCCAAAGGCGAGGTAGAGGAGCGTCGGTTTCATCTTGATGAAGCGTTCGTCGTTCAGCCAGATTGACAGGCCCCCCATCACCACAACCAGCACCAGCGTAAGAAGCTGCATCTTCGATAATTCGCCCGTCAGCGCCCAGAGGATGCCGGTGGTCACAATGATCAGCGCGACAAAGGCGGCGGTGGTGACGATAAAGCCAGAATAATCGGCGCTACCGATATGGAACGTCTGCCCCTTCAGCCGCCCGAACAGCAAGAAGAACAAGAGGACCGGGCCAAGCTCTAGCACCAGTTTCAGGATAGGGTTGATTTTGCGGCTGGTCATGTTCGCCCCTTTGCCCATGTTGCGCCCTGCTTGCCCGATCAGCCGCCGGGCGTCCAGCGGATCGTGGCTTTGGACCCCGACAGAAGGCGGAACACATCCTGCGGGGTGGCATCGCCAAGCGCGCCCAGCAGGATGAAACTGGCCGGGACCAGCCCGTTCGGTGCATCGACATGCAGGTCCAGCCGCCCCGCAGCGTCCGGCATGGCGGCGACAAAGGCCTACAGTGCTGCGGCGCTTTCGGCATCAACCACGCCCGGCGGCAGATCGGGCAGGGCGGCGGCCAGCAAGGTTTGCGCGGATGTGACCGGATCAGGCGGCGGATGGGCGGTGGTGGCCTTGGCGTCGGGCGGATTGCGCTTGGGCAGGGCCGCGACAAAAGCCGCAAGGTCGGTGCTGTCCAGCGAGATATCCAGCGCCGTCACCTTTGCCGTCAACAGCCGGGGCCCCAGCGTCTCCAGATCGCCCTCTCTCAGCCCCGCCACATCGGCGCGCAGGGCAATGCGGTTGCCTGCGCCGGTGGTCAGGTAAAACTGACCGATCTCCATCGTCTGGCTGGCAGCGTCCCAGCGAAAACTGGCCCCGCCATCGACACGGGTTTTCGCGACCTTGAACCAGCCGCCGCCACCGGCCTTGGCCGGACCATCGCCCAGATAAATATCAAGCAGGTCAAACTCGGCCGCGACGGGCATCTGGCCTTGCGTCACAGCCTGCGCCCCCTCTGCCCGCCAGCGCAACCGTCGCGCGCCGGCCTTGTCAACGCCAAGGTCGCGCATCTCGCAGGCGCCGTCGTCTGCGACAAAGGGGCCATCGCCGATCTTCTTTCCAGTGTCCTGAGGGCCGATCAGCGTGGCAATCGTGCCCCATGTGCTGCGGCACTCATCACCCGTCATCTTTGCCGTGCCAATGTCTGCGACTGCACGAGCAGCAACCAGCAGCAGAGTCACAAGGCAAATCGCCCTCATGCAGTTATTCCAGCCCGACAAGGGCGCGGGCAAATTCATCGGGGTCAAAGGGGGAAAGGTCGTCAATCTGTTCGCCCACGCCAATCGCATGGATCGGCAGGCCGAATTTATCGGCCAGCGACACCAGCACTCCGCCCTTGGCTGTGCCGTCGAGCTTGGTCATCACCAAGCCCGAGACATCAGCGATCTTGCGGAAAATCTCGACCTGCGCGACAGCATTCTGGCCGGTGGTGGCATCCAGCACCAGAATCGTGTTGTGCGGCGCGGTCGGGTCTTTCTTGCGGATGACGCGGACGATCTTGGCCAGTTCCTCCATCAGATCCTGTCGGTTCTGCAAGCGGCCTGCGGTGTCGATCATCAGCAGGTCGGCCCCGTCCTGTTGCGCCTGCGTCAGCGCATCAAAGGCAAGGCTGGCGGGGTCCGACCCTTCGGGCGCGGTCAGCACCGGCACCCCGGCGCGGTTGCCCCAGACCTGCAACTGTTCCACCGCCGCCGCGCGGAAGGTATCGCCCGCTGCGATCACCACCTTTTTGCCCGCCGCCTTGAACTGGCTGGCCAGCTTGCCAATGGTGGTGGTCTTGCCAGAGCCGTTGACGCCCACCACCAGCACGACTTGCGGCTTTTGCGGATAAAGCGGCAGAGGCCGGGCCACTGGCCCCATGATGCGGGCAATCTCATCAGCCAAGGCCTGACGCAGTTCGGCGGTGGAGATGCGCTTGCCAAACCGCCCCTCGGCGATGTTCGCCGTCACACGGGCGGCGGTATCAACACCCATGTCGGACTGGATCAGCACATCCTCCAGCCGTTCCAGCATCTCGTCATCCAGCACACGGCGGGCCTCGCCCTCTTGGCCAAGGATGCGACCCAGAAGGCCGTGTTTCTCTTCGGTCGGCTCTGGGCTGTCGGGTGTTTCGGTGACCAGCGCATCCAGCCCCTCGGCCAGCTTGTCGGACGAGCGGAACATCCGGTCGCGGAGTTTCTTGAAAAAGGACATGCGCGGCACCCTGTCTGGACCCTTCTTCACCTAAGGCTTTCGGCACAAAAGGGGAAGGGGCCGGGGCATACTGGTCTTTGGCGCTGCGCGTGCTAAGATGGGGCGTGTGATTTTTCCGGGTGCCAGTTGATGCAACGATCCCTTCCCATGGCGGTATTCGCCGTTGCGGCGCTGATGCCCCTTGGGCTTCTGGCCATTGGCATCGCACAAGGCGGCCTGTGGGTGGCGGGCGCGCTGGCCTATATGACCGTGCTCGCGGCAGTTCTTGACCAGATCAAGGGCCTGTTTTCGGGCGCCGCACCAGAGGGGGCAGAGTTTCCAGCCGCAGATGCCCTGCTTGTGGCGGTGGGAGCCGGGGCCGTGCTGCTGCTGCCCGCGGCTGTCTGGGCCGTGGCGGGGACAAGTGGGCTTTCCCCCTTGGCGCGGGGCGCAGTGTTTCTGGGCGCTGGCCTGTGGCTGGGGCAGGTGGCGCACCCGGCTGCACACGAGCTGATCCATCGCGGCAACCGGGGGCTGTTCGGGCTGGGGGTGGCGGTTTACGGGCTGCTCGGGTTTGGTCACCACGCCTCGGCCCACCGCCTGGTGCATCATCGCCATGTGGCGACGGCGCGTGACCCCAATTCGGCGCGCAAGGGCGAGGGGTTCTATCGGTTCTTTCTGCGGGCCTGGGGCGGGTCGTTTCTGGCGGGCTGGCGGGCGGAATGCGCGCTGCGCGGCGGGGGGCTGATGCCCTATGCCGGGTATTTCGGGTTTGCGATGGCGGCTTTGGCCCTGGGCTGTGGAATTGCCGGCTGGAAGGGGGCTGCTGTCTGGGCGGCGTTGGGGCTGCATGTGCAGGTGCAGATATTGCTGTCGGATTATGTGCAGCACTATGGGCTGGTTCGGGCCGAGGGGCGGGGCGTGCCGGTGACGCTGGCCCATAGCTGGAATGCGCCGCACTGGTTTTCATCGGCCTTCATGCTGAACGCGCCGCGCCATTCCGACCACCACACCCACCCCTCTCGTCCCTATCCGGCGCTGCGGTTGCCCGAAGAGGCACCGTTGCTGCCCTGGCCCCTGCCGCTGGCCTGCACGATTGCGCTGGTGCCGCCTTTATGGCACCGCCGGATCGGGCCGCATCTGGCACTGTGGAGGCAGGAATGAAGCGGCTGGTTCTGAAGGTGGCGTTCTGCGCGGGGCTGCTGTGCGCCGGTGTGGCGTATGCCGATCAGCCGATCGGCGGCGCGCGTTTTGGCGCGCTGGTCACCGGGCGCACACTGTCCTGGGGTGATGGCAGTAATCTTTACGGCCAAGAGCAGTATCTGCCCGATGGCCGGGTCAAATGGCTGGTGGCGGATGGCAGTTGCAAGCTGGGCCATTGGTGGGAAGAAGCGCCGGGCCTGATCTGCTTTGCCTATGACGATGGCGGTGCCCCGGCCTGCTGGCGCTTCTTTGAAGGCGCGGCCGGGCTGAAGGCGCAATCTGCCGAGGACAGCACCGGGTTTCTGTGGTCCGAGATTGGCAACAGCGACCAGCCGCTGGCCTGCACCGGGCCGATGGTCGGGGTTTAGGTTTTCGGCTATTCGGCGCGGGTGAGTTGAAGGGCGGGTTTTATAAATTCTGCATCTTTTCAGTATTTTAATTAAATAGATTAAAGCAACAAGCCGGCCAGCGCTTGTGATTTCCCGACATTCTCAGAAAAGGTTGCCCTGTTCTGGTCTGTCGCCCGGCTTGGCCTTGCGGGCGGGGGCGCCACCCGCTGTCAGGCGGCCATCGTGGAATTCAATCTCCAGCACATGGGCCTTGGCGGCTTCGGCCTTTGTCGTCACCACATGGCCATCGGCGCGTATCACGGCATAACCGCGCCGCAGCGTTTCGGTATAGCCAAGGGTCGTGCGGGTGCGGTCCAGCGCGTCAAGCCGGCGGGCAAGATCGGCAAAGCGGGCGGCGGGGGCGGCATCAAGCCGGGCAGAGAGGGTGGCAAGTTTGGCGCGCCCCTCGGTCTGTTGGCGCTGGGTTTGGGCGATCAGGCGGTGCAGGGCGGGGGCGAGGCGGCTGGCCCATTTGTCGAATGCGGCGTGGCGGGCATCAGCGCGACGGTCAAACCTTGCGTCAAGGTCGCTTGCACGTTTGTGCAGGGCGTCCTGGCGGCGGGCGATCAGGCTGGCCAGCATCTCTGGCCGCAGCCGGGCAGCGCGTTCAAAGACCGTGCGTTTGCGCGCGGTTGCAATGCCAAGCGCGCCAGACAAGCGGCCTGACCACAGGTCGAGCCGCTGGGCCGGGCCGGACAACAGCGCATCCAGTCGGGGAAGCGCGCGCGCCAGATCGCGCAGGCGCTGATCGCGACGCTGATGCCCCTGGCTCAGACCGCGCAGGAGGCGGGCCGACAGGCTTTCCACCGTGGCCAGCAAGTCCAGTCGCACCGGAACCGCCAGTTCCGCCGCCGCCGTGGGCGTTGGCGCGCGCAGATCAGCGGCGTGGTCGATCAGGGTGGTATCGGTTTCGTGCCCCACGGCAGAGATCAGCGGGATGCGGCTGGCCGCCGCCGCGCGGACCACGATTTCTTCGTTGAACCCCCACAGATCCTCCAGCGATCCGCCCCCCCGCGCCACGATCAGCACATCGGGCCGCGGGATCGGGCCACCCGGTTCCAGCGCGTTGAAACCGCGGATGGCGGCGGCCACCTGTGCCGCGCAATCCTGCCCCTGCACCGCCACCGGCCAGATCAGCACATGGCGGGGAAAGCGGTCGCGCAGGCGGTGCAGAATATCGCGGATCACGGCCCCGCTGGGCGAGGTGACGACGCCAATCACTTGTGGCAGATAGGGGATCGGCTTTTTCCGGCCCGGATCAAACAGCCCCTCGGCCTGCAAGGCCGCGCGGCGTTTTTCCAGCATCGCCATCAGGGCGCCCGCGCCCGCTGGTGCCACATCTTCGACGATCAACTGGTATTTCGACTGGCCGGGGAAGGTGGTCATCCGGCCGGTGGCGATAACCTCCATTCCCTCTTCCGGGCGGACCTGCATCTTGGCGACCTGCCCCTTCCACGAGATCGCGGCGATGACCGAGCGGTCATCTTTCAGGTCGAAATAAAGGTGGCCTGAGGCCGGGCGGCTGACGCGCCCCACCTCGCCGCGCACGCGAACAAGGCCGAACTCGCCCTCAATCACCCGCTTCACTGCGCCGGACAGTTCCGACACGGTGTATTCGGGCTGGTTGCCGGAAGGGGCGGGGGCGGGGGCGTCTTCGAACAGGTTCATGGGGCCAGTCTTGCCACGAAACTGTGGCGTATTGGAAGATGAGGCGGCCAAGGCCCTTCTGTAAACCACAGAAACCCGCCCGGTATCAGAAGTGCGAATGCCGCAAGGGATGTTACGGCGCCGAGTTTTGCGAGAACGGCCAGAACTATCCCGACTGCAAGCAGCCCCCAGCCAAGAAGTTGCAGATTCAGCGATAGAGGCGATGGCCAGATATGTTCAGGGTCATCGTCGGTAAACTCCTGCGCGCGAAGCGCACGGGTTCTTTGATATGTCTGAAGCAGGCCGAGTGGTCTGCGGCTTTCGGTCAGCTTTAGCCCGTTCAGGTTTGTCATAGGCGTGTCGGGTTTGGTCAGCCATGTGCGGAGCGCATCAGCCACGAACAGACTTGGCGTCAGCGGCTCTTGTGCAATTGCAAGCAGGTATAGAAAACGCTTCATTTCAAGGATAATCTCGGCCAGGGCCTGATCTGAAGGGGGTTTGCCAAGAAAGGGCGCCCTCTGCCGTGATTTCAGGTCAGAAACGGACAAGAGAGAAGCGGTCTCTATGCGTCTCCATAAAGCCTCGTCTTGCATCCTTGTCTCCTTGTCTGCCGGACAGTAAGACCCCAATCAGAAAAGGCCAAGCGGGGGGCGCGCCATGAACATCCTCATTCTCGGGTCCGGCGGGCGCGAACATGCGCTGGCTTGGGCGGTCAAGCAGAACCCCAAGACCGACCGGCTGATCGTGGCACCGGGCAATACCGGGATTGCCCGCGTGGCCGAATGTGCGAGCTTGGACATTCTGGACGGGGCCGCCGTGGTGGCCTTTTGCGAGGAGAACGCGATTGATTTCGTGATCGTCGGGCCAGAGGCCCCCTTGGCGGCGGGCGTGGCCGATGCAGCCCGCGCGGCGGGCCTGCTGACCTTTGGCCCAAGTGCGGCAGCGGCGCGGCTGGAGGCCTCGAAAGCGTTCACCAAGGAAATCTGCGATGCCTGCAATGCGCCCACGGCAGGCTATGCCCGGTTCACGGATGCGGCGGCGGCGAAAGAGTATATCCGGGCCACGGGCGCGCCTTTGGTCGTCAAGGCCGATGGGCTGGCCGCTGGCAAGGGCGTGATCATGGGGATGACCGAGGCCGAGGCGCTGGCGGGCATTGACGAGATCTTTGGCGGGGCCTTTGGCGCGGCTGGCGCGGAAGTGGTGATTGAAGAGTTCATGGCAGGCGAAGAGGCCAGTTTCTTCATCCTGTGCGACGGGGTGAATGCCCTGCCCATCGGCACCGCGCAGGATCACAAGCGGGTGGGCGATGGTGACACCGGCCCCAACACTGGCGGCATGGGGGCCTATTCGCCCGCGCCGGTGCTGACCGACGCGATCCAGAAACAGGCGATGGACGAGATTGTTCTGCCGACGATTGCCGAGATGGCGCGGCGCGGCACGCCCTATCAGGGTGTCCTGTATGCCGGGTTGATGATTGAAAATGGCCGCAGCCGGCTGGTCGAATACAACTGCCGCTTTGGCGACCCGGAATGTCAGGTGCTGATGATGCGCCTTGGCGCACAGGCGCTGGACCTTTTGCTGGCTTGTGCCGAGGGGCGGCTGGATCGGGCGCAGGTGACATGGGCCGAAGATCATGCGCTGACGGTGGTAATGGCGGCCAAGGGTTATCCGGGCAGCTATGAAAAGGGCAGCGTGATCAAGGGTCTGGGCCGGCTGCCCGAGGACAGCCGCCATATGTGCTTTCATGCCGGAACGGCGGAAAAAGACGGGCAGATCGTGGCCAATGGCGGGCGCGTTCTGAACATCACTGCGCGGGGCAATGATCTGGCCGAGGCGCGCAACCGCGCCTATGCGATGATCGACCACCTGAGCTGGCCCGAGGGGTTCTGCCGGTCCGACATCGGCTGGCGGGCCTTGTAAGGCCGCGCGGCCCTGACGGGAATGTGATGGGCAGGATGCCTGTTTGGCACCCTGCACCCCCCGATCTACAACCTGAGTTGTATGGCCTGACGCACGCCTGATGGGCAGGGTTCCGGGGCTGGGCGGCCATGGGACTGCCTGCCATAAAGGGACAATCACCTTGCGACAAATCATGCTGGCGATCGCGCTGATCGCCCTACCTGTCGGGCTTTTCGCCGGGGTGGAAATCTGGACACGCTCTGCGCCGCAAGGGGCCGGGCTGGGGGATGTGTCGGCGATGACGGCCATCGTTGCAGGTGTGCAGGCGCTGGCCGACAAGGGCGATCTGGCTGGGGCTGCGCTGCGGGTCACCGATCTGGAAACCGCCTGGGATGACGCGCAGCCGGTGTTGCAACCGCGTGATCCGGTGGCTTGGGGTGCGCTGGATGGCCGGATTGATGCGGTGCTTTCCGCCTTGCGCGCCACCCAGCCCCAAAGTGCCACTGTCAGCATCGCGTTGGCCGACCTGTCAGACGCGCTGGCCCATCCGGCGGCTGTTGCCGCGACGGGTGCGGTTGCGCAGGTTGCGGGCATTGCGGTGACCGATGCGGGGGGCCACCCCCTGCCATGCGAGGCGATGCTGACCACGCTGCGCGAGGCGCTGGCCGCAGCCACACCGCAACCGGCCAATGCGGCCACGATTTCCGACCTTCAAGCCCGCGCCACCGAGCGCTGCAACGCCGATGATGATGCCCATGCCGATGCCTTTTCGGCACAGGCGCTGGCTTTGGTGACGAAATGACCGTTGGAGCTGTCATGGACGATTTGCCCCGCAACCGCGTACCCGAAGTCACGCTGGACTTTTGGCTGATCAAGCTGCTGGCCGTGACGATGGGCGAAACGGCGGCCGATTATCTGGCCGTTAATCTTGGCTTTGGGCTGACGGCGACCTCGCTGATCATGGCGGTGGTGCTGGCCGGTGCGCTGGTTGTGCAATTCGCGCAGCGCGGCTATCGGCCCTGGGCCTATTGGCTGGCGGTTGTTCTGATCTCGATCGTGGGCACACTGGTGACCGACAATCTGGTGGATAGCTTTGGTGTTTCGTTAATCACCACCACCGTCGGATTCAGCCTAGCGCTGGCCGCGACCTTTGCCCTGTGGTTCGCGTCAGAGCGCAGCCTGTCGATCCACGAAATCTTTACCTTCCGGCGCGAGGCATTCTACTGGCTGGCCATTCTGTTCACCTTTGCACTGGGAACGGCAGCGGGCGATCTGGTGGCCGAACAGTTCGGTCTGGGCTATGGCGCGACGGGTATCCTGTTCGGCATGATCATCCTGTCGCTGGCCTGCGGCTATTTCTGGCTGGGGCTGGACGGGATTCTGGGCTTTTGGCTGGCTTATATCTTTACCCGACCGCTGGGGGCTTCTTTCGGCGACCTGCTGTCGCAGCCCGCCGATTATGGCGGCCTTGGATTGGGGACTGTCGTCACCTCGGCGCTGTTTCTGGCCGCGATCCTGGGGCTGGTGATGCGAATGATGGCCGGCCGGACGGCATGACCACAAAGGAGGCATTGCGGGCATCAAATGTCGCAAACGCGCATCGCCCCTTGCGCAGCACCGCCCCCCCGCATAAAGAAACGCCGATTTTCCGGGCTTGGGGGGAAGACCATGCCGCTTCTTGTGATGAAATTCGGCGGCACTTCGGTGGCCGATCTGGCGCGCATTGAAAATGCCGCGCAAAAGGTGCAGCGCGAGTTCGAGCGCGGCTATGACGTGATCGTCATTGTCAGCGCGATGTCGGGCAAGACCAATGAGATGGTCGGCTGGGTCGAGCAGACCTCAAAGCTGTATGACGCGCGCGAATATGATGCCGTGGTCGCCAGCGGCGAGAATGTGACAGCGGGCCTGATGGCGCTGCGGTTGCAGGAAATGGGCGTGCCCGCGCGGTCGTGGCAGGGTTGGCAGGTGCCGATCAACACCACCTCGGCGCATGGATCGGCCCGGTTCATCAGCATTCCGCGTGATAATATCGACGCGAAGTTCGCCGAAGGCTTCAAGGTTGCGGTCGTCGCGGGCTTTCAGGGGGTTTCGGCCGAAGGCCGCATCACCACACTGGGCCGCGGTGGCAGTGACACGACGGCCGTGGCCTTTGCCGCCGCCTTTGGTGCCGAACGCTGTGATATTTATACGGATGTCGATGGCGTCTACACCACCGACCCGCGCGTAAGTTCCAAGGCGCGCAAGCTGGACAAGATCGCATTTGAAGAAATGCTGGAACTGGCCAGCCTTGGCGCCAAGGTGTTGCAGACCCGCTCGGTCGAACTGGCGATGCGTTACAAGGTGCGCCTGCGCGTGCTGTCATCCTTTGAAGATACCGACGAGACCAGCGGCACGCTGGTTTGCGACGAGGAGGAAATCATGGAATCGAAAGTCGTCTCTGGCGTGGCCTTCAGCCGCGATGAAGCCAAAATGACCCTTGTGACCGTCGAGGACCGCCCCGGCGTGGCATCGGCGATTTTCGGCACGCTGGCCGATGCGGGTGTGAACGTGGACATGATCGTCCAGAACATCAGCGAAAAGAACTATGGCACCCACACGGGCGCTGTGACCGACATGACCTTTTCGGTGCCGACCAATCAGGTGGCGCGGGCGCAAAAGGCGATGGAAGATGCCAAAGCCGCTGGCCTTCTGGCCTATGACGATCTGATCACCGATACCGATGTGGCCAAGGTTTCGGTCGTGGGCATCGGGATGCGCAGCCAGGTCGGAGTTGCGGCCAAGACCTTTGCCGCACTGGCGGCGGAAAACATCAACATCAAGGTGATCGCGACCAGCGAGATCAAGATCTCGGTCCTGATCGACCGGAAATACATGGAACTGGCGGTGCAGGCGCTGCACGACGCATTCGAGCTTGACCGGCCCTGACACCGGGTCTGATCGGCGGAAATGGCGAAGGGCGGCTCCGGCAGAACGGGGCCGCCTTTTTGTTTCGCATCATCCAGTCGCTTGTGCCTGTGTGATCACATTGTCGCCAAATAAACCTTTCTTCAGCGCCCGTGGCGCATATAGATAACCAAAAGCACGAAAGTTTTTCCGATGTCCGAACGCAGCGAAAGCGACAGCCGCAAATTACTGCGCCGCCTGCGCGACGTGCTGGCAACCCCGGCCCAAGGGCAGGAGCGGCTGGACCAGATCACCCATCTGATCGCCGATTCGATGCGGACCGAGGTGTGTTCGATCTATCTGTTCCGCGATGCCGAAACGCTGGAGTTGTGCGCGACCGAGGGGTTGAACAAGTCCGCTGTCCACCAGACCCGGATGAAGCTGGGCGAGGGGCTGGTGGGCCGCGTGGCGCGCACTGGGCTGCCGGTAAACACGGCGAATGCCCCGGCGGAAAAGGGTTTTCGCTTCATGCCGGAAACCGGGGAAGAGATTTATTCCTCTTTCCTGGGGGTGCCGATTCAGCGGGTGGGCGAAAAGCTGGGCGTGCTGGTGGTGCAATCCAAGACCGCGCGCGAGTTTTCCGACGAAGAGATCGAGGCGCTGGAAGTCGTGGCCATGGTGCTGGCCGAGATGACAGAGCTTGGCGCGCTGGCGGGCGAGGGGATGCAGGCGCTGCACAAGCAGCCGGTCATGTTCCGCGGCGGCACGGGACAAGAGGGCGCGGCGGAAGGCCGGGTCTGGCTGCACGAGCCGCGGGTGGTGATCACCAATCCCGTGGCCGATGACCCCCTGACCGAGATTGACCGCATCCGCGAGGCGGTGGGCGTGCTGCGGGTGTCGGTCGATGACCTGCTCGAGGCCGAAAGTCTGGACAAGGACCAGAAGGCGGTGCTGGAGGCTTACCGCATGTTTGCCCATTCGCGCGGTTGGCTGCGCCGGATGGAGGAAGATATTCAACGCGGCCTTTCGGCCGAGGCGGCAGTAGAGAAAGAGCAATCCACCGCGCGTGCCCGGCTGGAACAGGCACAGGATTCCTATCTGCGCGACCGGCTGCATGATCTGGATGACCTGTCGAACAGGCTGCTGCGCATTCTAACGGGGCAGGGCAAGGACACCGGCGCAACTATGCCGGACAACCCGATTCTGGTGGCGCGCAACATCGGCCCGGCGGAATTGCTGGACTATGGCCGCAAGCTGAAAGGCGTTGTGCTTGAGGAAGGATCGGTTGGCAGCCATGCCGCGATTGTGGCCCGGGCGCTGGCGATTCCGATGGTTATCCACGCCAAGCGGGTGATTTCCGAGGCGCTGAACGGCGATCATGTTCTGGTCGATGGCGATCAGGGCGTGGTGCATCTGCGCCCCGACGATACAGTGGCGCGCAGTTTCCGCGACAAGATCGCCATGCAGGCCGAGGCGCAGAAACGCTATGCCAGCCTGCGCGACCTGCCCGCTATCTCGCTGGATGGACAAGAGGTCGCGCTCTACATGAACGCGGGCCTGATGGCCGATCTGCCCAGCCTTGAAGGCTCTGGCGCGCAAGGGGTGGGCCTGTTTCGTACCGAATTGCAGTTCCTGATCCGCAACCAGATGCCCAAGCGGGATGAGCTGGCCACGCTTTATGCCCGTGTGATGGATGCCGCCAAGGGGCGTCCCGTCGCCTTCCGCACGCTGGACATCGGGTCGGACAAGGTGCTGCCCTATATGAAGCCCAATGACGAGCCGAACCCCGCCATGGGTTGGCGCGCGATCCGGGTGGGGCTGGACAAGCCCGGCGTGCTGCGGATGCAGTTGCAGGCGCTGATCCGGGCGGCCAAGGGGCGGCCCCTGACCGTGATGTTCCCCTTTGTCGCCGAGTTTTCCGAGTTCATCGAGGCGCGGTCCGCCATGCTGCGCGAGTTGCATCGCGAGAAATCGCTGGGCCATGCGATTCCGGCCACGCTGGAAATCGGGGCGATGCTGGAAACCCCCAGCCTTGCCTATGCGCCGCAGGATTTCTTTGCGATGACCGATTTCATCTCGATCGGCGGCAATGACCTGAAGCAGTTTTTCTTTGCCGCCGACCGAGAGAATGAGCGGGTGCGCAAACGCTATGACACGCTGAACATCTCTTTCCTGTCCTTCCTGGAGGCGATTGTGCAGCGGTGCGCACAGACCGGCACGCGCCTGTCTTTCTGCGGCGAGGATGCGGGTCGACCGATCGAGGCGCTGGCGTTGGCGGCGATGGGGCTGCGGGTGCTGTCAATGCGGCCCGCTTCTATTGGGCCGGTCAAGGCGTTGCTGCGGCGGGTCGATCTGGGGCAGGCAAGGGCGGTGATCGACGAGGCGCGGCGGGCGGGTGAGGCATCGGCGCGGGACCGGCTGACCGACTGGCTGGCGGGGTTGCCGCAGAGTTAAGCAGTGCTGGCCGGGTGCGGTGCGTGAAATCGCGCACCATTCTGTTATTTCAACGCTTTGACCAGTTCGGCCAGATCGACGTTGATGGTCACGCCGAAATTCACTGGTGCCCCACCGGGCACCTGAAGGTGGCTGTCCAGCACCACTGCCTTGTTTCCCAAGGGCAGCTTTACCCCGCCGCCATCCTGCATGATACGAAAGCTGTAACCGGGCAGAAGGGGCACCGGAATGTCCTTGTCCTTGATCATGTCAAAGGCCAGCAGGCGAGTGGGGCGGTTGGCCAGAATGGGGGCAATCATGCCACCCGCAACCACCGTTCCCATGGTGATCATGCCGAATTTCCCCCAGCCGGAGGCGGCGCTCCATTCCTTGCCAAGCCGGTTCACATCGCGCAGCGCCTGTTCCTGCGCGCGCTTGGCCAGTTCCTGCACGATGGGCAGTTTGTAGAGCGCGCCGGTCACGTCCGACATATCACCCGCACGCGGGGTGGCGGGGCCTTCGCCGGGTTTCCACGCCGGGCCACCGGGGGCGGGCAGTTTCATGGTCAGGGGATTGGGCGGGGCCATGGCCAACCCCTGAAAGAAATCCTGTGACAAGACCCAGCGCGGGTTCAGCACCTTGTCCAGCCATTCACGCGCCGCCATGCGGGCGTTGATCTCGGCCAAGGTGGCTTCGATCTGCGGATCAAGGGTAAGCTGTTTGTCCAGCAGGCGGATGTGGGGCGGGCGATAGCCGAATTCGGACATGGGAAAACCTGTGGCAAAGGGGGCATCAAATGCCGGCAGCCTAGCACCAAAGCCGATTCGCTGCGAAGGGCGTTGACGTTTCTTTAGGCCGGGCGTATTTCCGGCCTTGTGGCAATTTGTGACCGGATTGCGGGCCACGTTAAACAAACCGCTAAAGAGGTAACGGGATGCTGTTCTCGCACCCCCGAGCCTTTGGTCTCGGGGGTTTTGTTATTCCAAGGGCCGGGAAAATGACGAAAAAGTGGAACACGCGCACGCAACTGGTGCATGAGGGCAGCCGCCGCAGCCAATATGGCGAGATGGCAGAGGCGATTTTCCTGACCCAGGGGTTCGCCTATCCCGATGCGGAATCTGCCGAGGCGCGGTTCATCAAGGCGGGCGATGATGAGTTCATCTATGCCCGCTACGGCAATCCCACGACCCGCACTTTCGAGGAACGCATCGCGGCGCTGGAAGGCACCGAGGACGCATTTGCCACCGCCAGCGGCATGGCGGCGGTATCCGGAGCGCTGACCTCGCTGCTGCGCGCAGGCGACCATGTGGTGTCGGCGCGCGCGCTGTTCGGATCGTGCCTTTATATCCTTGAGGATGTGCTGACGCGCTATGGCGTCAAGGTCACCTTTGTGGATGGTGCCGATCTGGACCAGTGGCGCGCGGCTGTCACGCCGGGCACCAAGGCGGTGTTCTTCGAGTCGATGTCGAACCCGACGCTGGAGCTGGTGGATATTCGCGGTGTCACTGAAATCGCCCATGCCGTGGGCGCGCTGGTGATCGTGGATAACGTCTTCGCCACGCCCATTTTCAGCCGCGCGGTGGAACAGGGGGCCGATGTGGTCGTCTATTCCGCCACCAAGCATATCGACGGACAGGGCCGGGCACTGGGCGGCGTGGTCTGCGGCACGCGGGATTATATCCGCAAGGTGCTGGAACCCTATATGAAGCACACCGGCGGCTCGATCAGCCCGTTCACGGCATGGATCATGCTGAACGGAATGGCAACGCTGGATCTGCGCTGCCGGGCGATGGCTGACAGCGCCCTGAAGATTGCACAGGCTCTGGAAGGTCACCCCAAGGTCACCAAGGTGATCTTTCCGGGCCTGCCCAGCCACCCGCAGCACGCGCTGGCGATGGCGCAGATGGGATCGGGCGGCACACTGGTGACGTTCGAGGTGGCAGGCGGCAAAGAGGCGGCCTTCCGCTTCATGAACGCGCTGGAGATTGCCAAGATTTCCAACAATCTGGGCGATGCCAAATCGATCGCGACCCACCCCACCACCACCACCCACCAACGCCTGCCGCAAGAGCAGAAGGACGCCCTTGGCATTACGCCGGGGCTGATCCGGTTCTCGGTGGGGCTGGAGGATGCGGAGGATCTGATCGCCGATCTGCATCAGGCGCTTGAACACGCCTAGCGCGATTGATGTCGCAAAGGTGATCCGGTGTCGCCTTTGCGCCGTAATCCTTCGGCAAGGCTTGGGTCGCGGGGCTATTTGCCCTATATGTCGGTCTTGCGCCTTTTGAACGGGGAGCGCTGCCATGAACCTTCATATGCCGGACCTTGACCGCAAGCCCAGCCGCGACGAGGCGGAAGCCGCCCTCGCCACGCTGAAGCTATGGGCTGCGCGTGCCAGCGAGGCCGAAATCGTGGACCTTGATCCGCAGGCAGGGGCCTTGGTGGGACAGGGTTATCCGGTGATGTCGCGCGACTATCCGGCAAATTTTCGCGCCGATGCCGCCTATAAGGACAGCCTGCCCGACCTGCAAAACGGCCCCTCCAGCCTGATTGTCGGCGAAAAGGCCGTTATCCAGCATGTCGGCATTTCAAATTTCCGCCTGCCGATCCGGTATCGCACCCGCGACAACGGGCCTTTGACGCTGGAAACCAGTGTGACCGGCACCGTCAGCCTGGAGGCGGAGAAAAAGGGCATCAACATGAGCCGCATCATGCGGTCGTTCTATGCCCATGCCGAGCGCGATTTCAGCTTTCAGGTGATCGAACACGCGCTGGAAGATTACATGCGCGACCTCGGGTCGTTCGATGCCCGCATCCAGATGCGGTTCTCTTTCCCGGTCAAGGTCGATTCGCTGCGCTCTGGTCTGCAAGGCTGGCAGTATTACGATATTGCGCTTGAACTGGTGGATAGTGCCGGGGTCAGAAAGCGGATCATGCACCTTGATTTCGTCTATTCCTCGACCTGCCCTTGCTCGCTGGAGCTGTCGGAACATGCCCGCCGCACGCGGGGGCAACTGGCGACGCCACATTCGCAGCGCTCGGTCGCGCGGATTTCAGTTGAGGTGAAAGATGGCCCCTGTCTGTGGTTTGAGGATCTGATCGATCTGGCGCGCGCCGCCGTTCCCACGGAAACCCAGGTGATGGTGAAGCGGGAAGATGAACAGGCCTTTGCCGAACTGAATGCCGCCAATCCGATCTTTGTCGAGGATGCCGCCCGCAGTTTCTGCGCGGCTTTGCTACGCGATGGCCGGATCGGCGATTTCCGCATCGTTGCCAGCCATCAGGAAAGCCTGCACAGCCATGATGCCGTGTCGGTCCTGACCGAAGGTCCGACCTTTGCCGCCGAAAGCCTGGACCCGCGGTTGTTTGCCAGCCTCTACCACGTTGGCTGAACCGCCTGTGGTTGGTGGTGCTGCCTCCGGCGGGAGTATTTGAAAAGGTGCAAATGCGGGGCCGCTCTTGCATTTGCACCTTTAGAAATACTCCGGGGGTGCGGGGGCTGGCCCTCGCTGTTGTCAGCCGGTTTGACGGATGCGATTTCAGCGCCTATCCCTCTGGGCATGATTGATCTTCGGCCCATTGCCTTTGTCGTCGGGCGTGTCCTGATCGTGCTGGCCATCCTGATGCTGGCACCGGCTGCGGTTGACTGGCGGAATGGCAATTCCAATGCCATGGATTTTCTGGAGGCGGCGATCATCACCGGGGTTGCCGGCCTCGTGCTGTCATTCGCCACAGCAAATGCGCTGGCGCGCGGGCTGACCCTGCGGCAGGCTTGGGCGATGACAGTGGCGATCTGGGGGCTGGCGCCGCTGTTCGGGGCGCTTCCCTTTGTGATGGGCGCACCGCATCTAGCCTTTACCCAAGCCTATTTTGAGGCGGTGTCTGGCATCACCACCACCGGATCGACGGTGATCGTGGGGCTCGACCATCTGCCTGACGGCACCAATCTGTGGCGGGGCCTGCTGAATTTCATCGGCGGGCTGGGAATCGCTTTTGTCGCCATGATCTTTCTGCCGGTGATGCGGGTGGGTGGGATGCAGTTTTTCCGCACCGAGGGGTTTGACACCTTTGGCAAGGCCCTGCCGCGCGCGACCGATATCGCGCGGCAGTTGGTGATCGTGTATTTCGGGCTGGCGGTGATCTGCGGCATCACCTATCGCGCCTTGGGCATGTCGCCGCTGGATGCGGTGGTGTGTGCCATGTCCACCATCGCCACCGGGGGCTTTGCGCCGATGGACATCTCGTTCCAGAAATACCCCGGGGCCATCGAATATGCGGCGGCGGCCTTCATGCTTTTGGCCAGCCTGCCATACATCCGCTATGTGCAACTGCTGAACAACCAGCCGCGCGCGATGTGGAACGACCCGCAGGCGCGGGCCTATCTGCGGTGGACGGCCTATGCGGTGGTGTCGGTGACGCTGTGGCGGGTGGCGACCTCTGATCAGGGGCTGGAGCCTGCCTTTCGCGAATCCCTGTTCAATCTGGTATCAATCCAGTCTTCGACCGGCTTCTTTTCGGGCAGTTTCGCCAGTTGGGGCGGCTATGCGCTGGTGGTGGCCTTTGTGGTCGGCGTGATCGGGGCCTGTTCGGGGTCAAGCGCTGCTGGCCTGTCGGTGTTCCGGGTGCAGGTGGCGGCGGCGGCGCTGGCGGCGCAGTTGCGTCAGATTGCCAGCCCCAGCCGCGTGGTAAAGGTCAAGTATGATGGCCGTGTGGTGGGGGAGGATGTGATCAGCGGGCTGATCCTGTTCATCACCGGCTATGTGTTCTTGCTGGGGGTGATGACCGTCGCCATGACGCTGCTGGGGGTGGATGTGATCTCGGCCCTGTGGGGTGTGTGGACATCCATCGGCAATGTCGGCTTTGGCTTTGGCCCGCTTGTGGCGCGGACCGGCACGTTCATTGATTACCCGGACGCCGCCGTCTGGATCATGACGGCGGCGATGCTGCTGGGGCGGCTGGGGCTGCTTGCGGTGCTGGTGATGCTGTTGCCGCGCTTTTGGCGCGACTGATCAGTTCCAGCAGGAGACGAGGACCGTCATCCCCAGCGCAGAGCGGTTCATCGCATCGGGTGTGGCGACCGGGGCGGCGGCGTCTTGCGCCGTGGCTGTCAGGCCTGCCTTGGTCATCGCATCCGAAAGAACCTGGGCCGAAGCGGCAAAGGCCACGCCTTCGGGCAGCGCCTTGCCCTGCGGCGCACCGCCGGGGATGAGGATGCCCACCACGCCGCCGCGCGGCTCGATCACCGGGCCGCCTCGGTCGCCATCCAGCACGGGCGCGGACAGGCGGGCAAGACCGGCTTCGCCATTCAGGCCCTTCGCCTCCTCAAACGTGCCAAGGGTCAGGACGGGGGCGGGCAGCTTGTCTTCGTAGGAATAACCCGCCACGGCCAGCTCGGTCCCGGGTGCGGGTGCGGGGGCAATTTGGGCAAAGGCGGGGGGCGACAATGGGCTTTTCGGCGTCAAGAGTGCAATGCCCTGATCGGTCAGGGTCACCGTTGCCTCTGTATCATGGTCAATCGTGATGCGGGTGCATTGGGCCACGGCATCGGCCACGGTGGCCACCGTGCCCTTGGCGTCAACGAAAAAGCCAGAGCGCGAGAGGGTCGGGCGCTTGACCTCCAGCCCGGCCAGAAGTCCCAGACGCACGGCATCCTCCATCGGCACCAGACCGGGGTCCAGCGCCTTGTCGCCAACCGGGCGGAAAGTCGATTTCAGGGCGGGCAAGATGCGGGCCATCTTGTCGGCCACAGCCGGTTTCCAGACCACAAGGTAGCCCTTGACCATGCCCCGGCTGGTCGCGGCATAGGCATAGCTTTGCACATCGGGGCCGGTGGCATTGATGGTAAAGTTGTCCTCGCCCTTTGACCGCTCGCCTTCGGGCGGCACATCTTTCAGGGTTTGCAGCAGATCATACAGGCCCGCCAGCGCCTCTGCCCCGCCGGGTTCGGAAATCAGCAGGATCTTGATACCAGAGCCGTTTTTCTCGCGGTATTTCACAAAGGGCGGTTCGTATCCGTCAAACTCCACCGCGCCGAAGGGCAGGGTGATCTCGATCCCCGCCTCGGCCACGCTTTCCGAACGAAAGCCGAATTCGGCCTGATCGGCGTCATAGCCGTCCAGCAGGGCATTGCGCTGCGTGGTGGTCAGGATGCCCGTCACCTCGTACCCCTTGGCCTCTTGCAAGGCGGCCATTGAGGCGCGGGTGCCCTTGCCAAAGGCGCCGTCATGGGCACCCGCGTAAAAGCCATACCAGCCGAGGGCCTTTTGCAGATCGACCCGCTGTTCGGGTGTCAGCAGCGCTTCAGAGGCGCGGGCCTCTTCGGGGGTTTCATCGGCGGGCTGGATCACGGTGGGGGCGACGATGGGGGCCCCGACCACAGGTTCATCGGGCGTCGTCACAACAGGGGCTGCGGTTGCCATGTCGATCACCTTGTCACGCAGGTCGCCACCGTCGGACACGAAAGCATCCCCAGGGATCAGCCCCTGCGACTTCAGGTCGTTCAACCGACCTGCCGCCTCGGCCGGAGCATAGGGGCCAAGGACAATGGCGATCCAGCCGGTGCGGGTTTTATAGCCCGTCACATCCGGGAAGATCGAGGCCCAGGCCTCGGCCCGATCCTCCGCCTTGGCCATGGTGGGCTGCGCCTCGACCTGAACCCAGGCGCTGTCTTGTGCCGCCGCTGCCGTGAAGATGCCGAAGGCGGCGACAATTGCCGCAAGCAAAGTCCGAAGTGCCATATACCTGCCCCAAATTCGGTGGCCCCTGCGAAACAAGCCCCGCATTGACCCTTTACCGCCTCTTGCCTATGGAGGGGCAGCATTTCAAGAGGCAGTCATGGCCGAAACCCGCAAAGCGCCCCGCTCGTTTCAGGAAATCATCCTGCGGCTTCAGAATTACTGGGCCACAAAGGGCTGCGCGGTCTTGCAGCCCTATGACATGGAAGTGGGCGCAGGCACCTTTCACCCGGCCACAACCCTGCGTTCCTTGGGCACAAAACCCTGGGCGGCGGCCTATGTGCAACCCTCGCGCCGCCCGACCGACGGGCGCTATGGCGAGAACCCCAACCGCCTGCAGCACTATTATCAATATCAGGTGATCATCAAACCCTCGCCGCCGGATTTGCAGGCCCTCTATCTGGGATCGCTGGCTGAAATCGGCCTCGACCCCGCGCTGCATGACATCCGCTTTGTCGAGGATGACTGGGAATCGCCCACCCTCGGCGCCTGGGGTCTGGGGTGGGAGGTCTGGTGCGACGGGATGGAAGTGTCGCAGTTCACCTATTTCCAGCAGGTCGGCGGGCATGATTGCCGTCCAGTTTCGGGAGAGCTGACCTATGGGCTGGAGCGTCTGGCGATGTATGTGCTGGGCGTCGATCACGTCATGGACATGCCGTTCAACGACCCTGACAGCCCCATCGCCCTGACCTATGGCGACATCTTCCGCCAGACCGAGGAAGAATACAGCCGCCACAACTTTGACGGGGCTACCACCGAGATGCTGTTTCAGCATTTCAAGGATGCCGAGGCGGAATGCCAGCGACTGCTCGACTTCCCGGCGGATGATCCGAAAACCGGCAAGCGCATCATCATGGCCCACCCGGCCTATGACCAGACGATCAAGGCCAGCCATCTGTTCAACCTGCTTGACGCGCGGGGGGTGATCTCGGTCACCGAACGGCAGGCCTATATCGGCAGGGTACGCGCCCTGGCCAAGAAATGCGCCGATGCCTTCCGGCAGACCGAAGCCGGAATGGACGCATGAACGGGCGCATGACTTGGGGCAAATTCCTTGCGGGGGGTATAGTTGTGATCGCTTTGCTGGCTGGTGCCGCCATGTATTGGTTGCAGGAATACGCTTATTACACCGAAGCCAGCTTCAAGCCCGGCGCGGAAATCATGCTGACCACGATCGAGGGCCAGCAACCCGAGCCGATCATCGCCGACCATGTGACCGGGATCGACGCCGACAGCTCGCCCCTGCGGTTCCGCGCCTGTTTCCACACCTCGATGGATCAGGCGATGCTGACCGAAACCTATGTGGCCTACCCCAAGGCGGTGCCGCTGAACGGCCCCACATGGTTCAGTTGCTTCAACGCGACCGAGATTGGCGAGGCGCTGGAAAAAGGTCAGGCGCTGGCCTTCCTGTCGCAATCGAACATCGCCCCCGAAATTGACCGCGTCGTCGCGGTTTTCCCTGATGGCCGGGCCTTTGCCTGGCATCAGATTTCGCCCGACGCAGGTGAGTGACATGGCCGACCTTCTGATCGAACTCTTCTCGGAAGAAATCCCCGCCCGGATGCAAGGAAAGGCCCGCGACGATCTGCGGTCGCTGGTGACGAACGGTCTGGTAGAGGCCGGGCTGACCTATGCCAGCGCGGGCGCGTTTTCCACGCCGCGCCGTCTGACGCTGGCGATTGAGGGGCTGACGGCGGAATCAAAACCCGTTCGCGAAGAGCGTAAAGGCCCCAACACCACCGCCCCCGCCGCCGCAATCGAGGGCTTTTTGCGCTCGACCGGCCTCACGCTAGACCAGTTGGAACGCCGCGCCGACAAGAAGGGCGAGGTGTTCTTCGCCGTCCTCGAAAAGCCCGGTCGCGCCGCCCCCGCGATCATCGCCGAGGTGCTGGACACCACGATCCGCACCTTCCCCTGGCCCAAATCGATGCGCTGGGGCAACGGCACCCTGCGCTGGGTGCGCCCGCTGCATTCCATCATCTGCCTCTTGTCCGATGAAACGGGTGCCCATGTCGTTCCGCTGACGGTCGAAGGCATCACCGCCAGCAACACCACCGAAGGCCACCGCTTTCTGTCCAAGGGCCGCTTCCCGGTCAGTTCCTTTGACGACTACGCCCTGAAACTGAAACGCGCCCATGTCGTGCTGGACAGTGCCGAGCGGGAGGCCGCAATTTGGCAGGGCGCGCAAAACCTCGCCTTCGCCGCCGGGTTGGAACTGGTTGAGGACAAGGGCCTGCTGACCGAAGTGGCGGGCCTTGTCGAATGGCCGGTGCCGCTGCTGGGCCGGATCGCCGACGCCTTCCTGCACCTGCCGCCCGAGGTTCTGCAAACCTCGATGAAGGAGCATCAAAAGTTCTTCTCGGTCAAAAACCCCAAGACGGGCCGGATTGAGGGCTTTGTGACCGTGGCCAATACCGAAACCACCGACCATGGCGCGACGATCCTGAAAGGCAACCAGAAGGTGCTGACCGCCCGCCTGTCGGACGCCCGCTTCTTTTGGGAAAACGACCTGCGGGTGGCCAAGGCCGGCATGGGCGAATGGCTGGATGGCCTGAAATTGGTGACCTTCCACAACAAGCTCGGCAGTCAGGCCGACCGCATCGCCCGGATCGCGGCGCTGGCCCGCGAAATCGCGCCGCTGGTCGGGGCTGACGCGGATCAGGCCGAAAAGGCCGCCCGCATCGCCAAGGCCGACCTGCGCTCTGCCATGGTGGGGGAATTCCCCGAACTGCAAGGCACCATGGGCCGCTATTACGCGCTGGAATCCGGCGAGCCTGACGCCATCGCCAACGCCGCCCGCGACCACTATTCCCCCCTGGGCCCCAGCGACGCCGTGCCAACCGAGCCGGTCTCGGTCGCCGTCGCGCTGGCCGACAAGATCGACACGCTGACCGGGTTCTGGGCGATTGATGAGAAGCCCACGGGGAGCAAGGATCCGTTTGCGCTACGCCGGGCCGCGCTGGGGGTTTTCCGGCTGGTGCTGGGGAATGGGGTGCGGACGGGGCTGCTTGATCTTGCGGCAAGCTCCTACATCGGGCTCTTGTTCAGCTTTAGCCAAAAAATGCTCCTCGGCTATGTGGGAGATGAATTTGAGAATGGCGATGTGATTGTTAGAAGGACTGCTCACGAAAAGTATTCGGACGAAGGCATTGTAAGTACATCGTTTAACGCTGGCGAATTGCGGGCGATAGCAGACAGCGTGGATATATTCCGTGCCGTTTCTAGCTCTGTCAGTGTTTCAGGAACGGATAGCACAGCGCAAACTTCGATCTATACTTCATACGATGAGCAGCCGCTTCCAAGGACAGTAGGACTGTCGAAGGACCTCCTCACCTTCTTCCACGACCGCCTGAAAGTCTTCCTCAAAGACCAAGGCATCCGCCACGACATCATCGACGCCTGCCTGGCCATGCCGGGCAATGACGACCTCACCCTCCTCGTCAAACGGGCCGAGGCGCTGGCGGCCTTCCTGAAAACCGAAGACGGCCCCAACCTGCTGCAAGGCTTCAAGCGGGCCAATACCATCTTGTCTCAGGCCGAGGCAAAGGATGGCGTCGAATACTCCTTTGGCGCGGACCCGAAATTCGCCGAAACCGACGAAGAACGCGCCCTCTTCACCGCCCTCGACACGGCCGAGGCCACCATCACCCCCGCCATGTCGCGCGAGGATTTCCCCGCGGCCATGGCCGCGATGGCCGCCCTGCGCGCGCCGATCGACGGCTTCTTTACATCCGTACAAGTCAACGCCGACAACCCGATCACCCGCCGCAACCGCCTGAACCTGCTGCACCGCATCCGCGCGATCTGCTCTGGCGTGGCCGACCTGACCAAGGTGGAAGGCTAACCCCCCCTTCCTCTTGGCAAAAATACTCCGGGGGTCCGGGGGCAGCGCCCCCGGCGTTCTCCAATTGCTCCCCGTGGTCGCGGGGGGCGGCGCCCCCGGCCTTTCCCCTTGCACCACGCGGGGGCAGGTATATCCTGCCGCCAACAAAAAGGTGCTGCGGTGCAGAAAATCTCTCCCATTCCCGAGTTCACGGTTGTTTCGCCCACGGCAGAGATCCGTCCGGCGCTGCATGGCTGGCGGGCGAAATGCCTGCAACGGCTGGTCCGGCTGGAGATGCCGGTGCCGACCACCGTGGCCCTGCCCGCGCAAACCGTGCGCACCATCGCCGCAGGCCACCCGTTCGACAGCCGCGCCATTCTGGCCCATTTCGGCGAGGCGCCGCTGATCTCGATCCGGCCCAGCCCGGAAAACCCCGATTGGGGCGGGCCGGGCACCATCCTGAATGTCGGCATGAACGCCGCCCGCCACGCCGCCCTTGCCGCCCGTCACGGGCAAGAGGCGGCCGACACCATCTATATGCGCTTTGTGCAATCTTACTCGACCCATGTGGCGCGACTTGACCCCGATATGTTCGAAATCGGCAAGCCCTCGGCTGCCGCGCTGAAGGAAGCGCTGCGGCAATACGAACGCGAGATGGAGGAGCCGTTCCCCGAAGACCCCGCGCGCCAATTGTCAGAGGTGCTGCGATCAATGGCCCGCGCGTGGGAGGGCACCTCGGCCCGCCTGTTGCGCCAAGCCAAGGGTGCTCCCGCCGAGGCGGCGCTGGGCCTTGTGGTTCAGGCCATGGCGCAGGGCATCGGGCAGGGCATTTCGGGCGCGGGCGTCATCCAGTTTGTTGATGGCGTCACCGGCTTGCCGCAAGTCACCGGGCGCTATCTGGGCCAAAGTCAGGGCCGTGCCGCACTGACCGAAGCGCAGTCGCTGTACCTCACCCGCGATCCGCGCGGCCCCTCGCTGGAGGATCTTGCGCCAGAGGTCTTTGCCGCATTGGTCCGGCACGGGGCCGATTGCCGCGTGCGCCTGCGCGAAGAAATGCAGATCGAATTCACCATCGAAGACGGCCATTTGGCTGTGATCGATGCGATTAGGGTGCAACGCTCGTCCCGCGCGGGGTTGCGCATTGCGGTGGCATTGGCCGAGGATGGGGTGATCAGCCAGAATGAGGCGGTGCTGCGGGTCGAGCCGCGCGCCCTGTCGGAACTGTTGCACAAGCAGGTTGATCCGCGCGGCACGCGCGACGTGTTTGGTCAGGGCATCGCGGCCAGCCCCGGCGCGGCCGTGGGCAAGATCGTCTTCACCTCTGATGCAGCACAGGCCAGTGCCGCGCGGGGTGAGCCTTGCATTCTGGTGCGGCGCGAAACTGCGCCCGAGGATATTCGCGGCATGCACTCTGCCGCCGCTGTTCTGACCGAACGGGGCGGTGTGACCAGCCATGCGGCGGTAATTGCGCGGGGCCTTGGGGTGCCGTGCGTCGTCGGGGCCTCTGGTCTGCGATTGGACCTGAAAGACCGCAAGCTGACGGCGGCAGATGGCCGGGTGTTCCGCGAGGGCGACACCATCACCCTGGATGGCACGAAGGGAGAGGTGCTCGCGGGCGAGGCGATGCTGCTGCCGCCCGCACTGGACGACAGTTTCCGCAAGCTTCTGGGGTGGGCCGATCAGGTGCGCGACATCGGCATCCGCGCCAACGCCGACACCCCCGCCGACGCCGCCACCGCCCGCCAGTTTCTGGCCGAAGGGATCGGGCTGTGCCGGACCGAGCATATGTTCTTTGACGAAGACCGCCTTGTGGTGATGCGCGAGATGATCTTTGCCGACACCTCGAAAGACCGCGCGGCGGCGCTGGCGCGGTTGTTGCCGATGCAGCGCGCCGATTTTGTACAGTTGTTTCAGATCATGGCCGGCCTGCCGGTCTGCATCCGCCTGTTCGATCCGCCGCTTCATGAATTCCTGCCGCATGACCGCGAGGGGATGCGCGAATTGGCCGAGGCGCTGGACAAACCCCTGTCCGACGTGATCCGCCGGGCCGAGGCGCTGACCGAGTTCAACCCGATGCTGGGGATGCGCGGGGTGCGGCTGGGCGTGGTCTTGCCGGAAATCTATGCCATGCAGGCGCAGGCGATCTTTGAAGCGACGGTCGAGGTCGCCCGGATGGGCGCGCCGGTGGTGCCGGAAATCATGATCCCGCTGGTAAGCGCCCGGCGCGAGGTGGAACTGGTCAAGACCCATGTCGATGCCGTGGCCGCCGGGGTGCGGGTGAAGTCGGGCGTGAACTTCGATTACAAGCTGGGTGTCATGGTGGAAACGCCGCGCGCCGCCTTGCGTGCGGGCGAGATTGCCCAGCACGCGGCTTTTCTGTCGTTCGGCACCAATGACCTAACGCAGATGACCTATGGCCTGTCGCGTGACGATGCCGGACGGTTCATGGGCACCTATGTGAGCCAGGGCGTTTTCCCAGAAGACCCGTTCCATATTCTGGATGTCGACGGGGTCGGAGAGCTTTTGCACATCGGTGCAGAACGCGGGCGGGCGACGCGCGGCGACCTGACATTGTCCATCTGTGGTGAACACGGCGGTAACCCGGAATCCATCGCCTTCTGCCGCAGTCAGCGATTCGATTACGTCTCTTGCAGCCCGTTCCGGGTGCCTTTGGCCCGGCTGGCGGCAGCGCACTTGGCTTTGGCCGATCAGGTGCCTGAGTGGAAAATTGCAACAAAATCTTGATCTTGGTTCTATTTCCTAAAGTGATACATCAAGATTTTCGGCGGATATCCGCCGAGGATTGCGGCAATTTCGTGGCATTTTGGCCGCAGCGGTAGACAGCGCCACATCTGACCCTTTAACCCCGGCCCCCGTCGCGCGGCGTTCTGTCCGCGAGGCCAATGGAAACGGAACCGGGACAACGAGACATGCGCTTGCAAACGATTTGGGCCTTCGCGCTGATGGCGCTGACGGGCCTGACGGGAGCGGCCTTCGCCGACGTGACGGTGAGCCAATCCAACGATCCGACGATCGAGATCGGCCAGCAATTCGCCGCCCTGATGGGGGCAGAGCATCAGACTGTCGCGGCTTTGCCTGCCGCCAAACTGAACGCTTTGGCAACCGGCCCGCTTGTAGCAAAACCCAAGGCTGACACCAAGGCCAAGCCGGGCGATCCGGTGCTGATCGGCTATTCCGCCGACTGGTTGATGGGCCTGCCAGAGCCGCAGGGCGACGCGCAGTGGGATTGCTTGCGCAAGGCGATCTATTTCGAGGCGCGGGGCGAAAGCATTCGCGGCCAGTTCGCCGTGGCCGAAGTGATCCTGAACCGGGTCGATGCCCCGGCCTTTCCGAAAAGCGTTTGTGGCGTTGTGGCCCAGCGTGGCGGTGGTGGCTGCGCCTTCAGCTATGTCTGCGACGGGATCAGCGATGCAATGCGAGAGCCCATGCCGATCGAGCTGGCGGGCCGCATCGCGCGGGTGATGCTGGATGGTGCGCCGCGTGGGTTGACCATGGGGGCCACGCATTTTCACACCCGTGGCGTAATGCCCGGCTGGTCGCGCCAGTTCCCGCAGACGACGCTGATCGGATCGCACATCTTTTACAAGATGCGCTGAGATCAGCGAAGACCTCTGGTCGCGGGGCTTGATCAGGATGCCGCCTTCGGGCAAGGCAGGTGCGCGCACGGGGCCTATCAGTACGGGGCCAATCTGTGGCGCGACCTATCGGCCCCGGAGGGCCCTATGACCAGCGACATCCGCCTTGCCTTTGCCCATCCCGAGGAACGCAGCCAGGCCTCTGCCGGGGCCGACCCGCGCGACCGGATTTCCCTGCGCGACCATCTGGTCGAGGCTGATATCGGGGCCTTTCAGAAAGAGCGTGGCCACACCCAACGCCTGCTGTTCAACGTGGTGGTCGAGGTGCGGCCGGCGCCGCAACCCCTGAATGACGATGTCGACCGTATCCTGTCTTATGACCGGATCACCGAGGCGATTGCCGACGAGCTGGCGGCGGAACGGCTGAACCTGCTGGAAACCTTGGCCGAGCGGGTGGCAGAGCGCATTCTGGCCGAGCCGCAGGCGATGCGCGTCTTCGTGCGGATCGAAAAGCTGGATGTCGGCCCCTACAAGCTGGGCGTCGAGATCGTGCGCAGCCGGGCCGAGGCGGCGGTGAAGGTGGTGGGCCATGACGGAGCCGAAGCTGCCGTGCATCCGTTGGTGGTGTTTCTGGACAATGCCGCAATCGTCTCGCCCGATCTGGGCAAGCGGCTGGATGCGTTGCAGGCGCGCGGCCTGCCGGTCATTTTGACTGTGGGCCTGCCCGATCTGCCGCGCCCGGAAACCGGCCACCGCCCGACCCAGCGCCGCGTGGACATGCTTGCGATTGAACAGAACGCCTGGACCCTGGCCGCGCGCGACCCGCGCTGCGTGGTGATGGCGACACGGACCGAGATCGACTGGGCGGTCAAGCGGGGGCAGATGATGGTCTGGGCGCCGTCGAAGATGGTGCTGGATGCGGTCGATGGCCCCCATGCCCGTGATGCCGTGGCGCTGGCGCTGTGGCTGGCCGAGGTGATGGCGGCTGAGCGGCTGATTGTTCACGGCCCTGTTGCATTGCCGGCAGGAAGCCGCGTGCCGGTGGAGCGGGCCTGAGCCTTTGCCCTTGCCCGTGGGGGAGTGCGCGCATACTCCCATTCGTGGAATTTGCGGACAGGCCGGGGGGCTTTGCGCCCCCCGGACCCCCCGCAGGATATTTATGAACAGATGATGGGGTTGAGCTTGGGCCAGTATCTGCGACCGATAGCGATGACCGATCCGGCCCGGCCCGTGGGGGCCGCGCAACTGGCGGGTGGCTGGTGCTGGTTCGATCGGATTGAGGTGCTGGAGCGCGGGCAGCCGCCGCGGATCGTGGTGGCGTCGGATCTGTCGGCAGAGCAACTGGCCCCGCTGACCGCGGCGCGGTCCGATTTCGGGGGATTGTCCATGGACGTTCCGCGGATCATGGGCATTCTGAACGTGACACCCGACAGCTTTTCGGATGGCGGGCAGTTTTTGCGCCCCGAGGCGGCGGTGATGCAGGCGCGCCAGATGGCGGCGGGGGCGGATATTGTCGACATTGGCGGAGAAAGCACCCGGCCCGGCGCGGTTGAGGTTGCGGTGGCTGAAGAGGTTGCCCGCACCGCCCCGGTGATTGCCGCGCTGCGCGAGGGCGGGCTGGGGCTGCCGATCTCGATCGATACGCGCAAGGCGGCGGTGGCGCAGGCGGCCTTTGGCGCCGGGGCGAGCATTCTGAACGATGTGACGGCCTTGCAGTTTGATCCTGCCATGGGCCGGATGGCGGCGGAACTGGGTGCGCCGGTGATCCTGATGCACTCGATCGCCACGCCCGAGACGATGCAGGATGACCCCTATTACGATGACGTGCTGCTGGATGTGTATGACGCGTTGGCCGCTCGCGTGGCCGAGGCCGAGGCGGCGGGCATTGCGCGCGACAGGATCGCGGTGGACCCCGGCATCGGCTTTGGCAAGACCTTGGCCCATAACCTTGCGCTGCTGAACCGCCTGAGCCTGTTTCACGGGCTGGGCGTGCCGGTTCTTCTGGGGGCAAGCCGCAAGCGGTTTATCGGCACCATCGGGGCCGAGGCTGAGGCGGCGCGGCGGATGCCGGGTTCTCTGGCGGTGGCGCTGGCGGGCGTGGCACAGGGGGTGCAGATGATCCGGGTGCATGATGTGGCCGAGACGCGGCAGGCTTTGTCACTGTGGCGGGCCGTAACCGAAGGAGGCGCGCGATGAGCCGCAAGCTGTTTGGCACCGATGGCGTGCGGGGCCGGGCCAACACCCATCCGATGACCGCCGAACTGGCGATGAAGCTGGGAGCCGCCGTTGGCCGCTATTTCCGCCGCGACGGGGGTGGAACGCATCGGGTGGTGATCGGCAAGGATACGCGGCTGTCCGGTTACATGCTGGAAAACGCGCTGACGGCGGGGTTGACCAGCACGGGGATGAATGTGCTGCTGCTGGGCCCTGTGCCGACGCCGGCGGTGGGGTTTCTGACGCGCAGCATGCGGGCCGATCTGGGGGTGATGATTTCGGCCAGCCACAACCCGCATCAGGACAACGGGATCAAGTTCTTCGGCCCCGACGGCTTCAAGCTGTCGGATGAGGCCGAGATGGAGATTGAGGCGATGCTGGAGGGCGAAATTCCCCTTGCCCCCGCCGAACAGATTGGTCGCGCCAAGCGGATCGACGATGCCGTTGGCCGCTATCAGGAATTCGTCAAGACCACCTTTCCCGGCGGGCTGCGGCTGGACGGGCTGAAGGTGGTGATCGATTGCGCCAATGGTGCCGCCTACAAGGCCGCGCCGCAGGTGTTGTGGGAACTGGGGGCCGAGGTGATCCCGGTCGGGGTTTCGCCCAATGGAACCAATATCAACGACCGCTGCGGCTCGACCCATCCCGAAACCGCCGCCGAGGCGGTGGTGACCCATGGCGCGCATGTCGGCATCAGTCTGGATGGTGACGCCGACCGGGTGGCCATTCTGGATGAAACCGGCCGGGTGGCCGATGGCGACCAGATCATGGCGCTGCTGGCGGGCCGCTGGGCCGAAGAGGGGCGGCTGAACGGTGGCACCCTTGTGGCCACCGTGATGTCGAACCTGGGGTTGGAGCGGTTCTTGCAATCGCGCGGTCTCCGCTTGCAGCGGACCGGGGTAGGCGACCGCTATGTGGTTGAGGCGATGCGTAAAAACGGCTGGAACCTGGGGGGCGAGCAGTCGGGCCACATCGTGATGACCGATTATGCCACCACCGGCGACGGGCTGCTGGCGGGTCTGCATTTCCTGGCCGAAATGGCGCGCACCGGGCAGGCGGCCAGCACGCTGGTGCGCCAGTTTGAAACCGTGCCGCAGATGCTGAAGAACGTGCGCTTTGCCGCAGGTGCCAAGCCGCTGGACGCCGCCAGCGTTCAGGCCACGATTGCCGCGAACGAGGCGCGTATTCAGGGCAAGGGTCGCATCCTGATCCGTAAATCGGGCACCGAGCCTTTGATCCGCGTGATGGCGGAGTGCGAGGATGAGGGCCTGCTGGTTCAGGTGGTGGACGAGATCGTGGCGGCGGTTCAGGCGGCTGTCTGACCTGCCATTTGCACCTTTCCAAATACTCTGCGGGGGGTGCAAACCCCCCGCTCTTTGGCGCAAGGTGGCGACTGCAGCGTCGCCTTGCGGTTAGTCTTCCTGGCGACCGGGGCTTGTCCGGTTGCGCGTGTACGGACGCAGGCCCGCAAAGGGGGGCAACCAGCCTTCGCGCCGGATGGTCCACAGCTCGTAGGTCGGCTTGAACTGGTCGGGGGCGTCGAACGCACCAAGGTTGACGCCAATCTCATCGTCGAAAACACCAAAGACAGGCGAGCCGCAGCGCGGGCAGAAATGCCGCCCGTCATAGGCCTGGGTTGTGCCGCTGACCGCTACCGCAGCAGCCGGGAAGATGGCAGAGCCATGAAACAGCGCTCCATGGTTCTTGCGGCAATCCAGACAGTGGCACAGGCCAACACGATAAGGCGGACCCGTGACGACAAGGCGAATATCGCCACACAGGCAGCCGGCTGTGTGTTTGGTCATGCGGGCCTCCGCGACGAAGAACACAGCCTGATGATAGCAGGGCATCCGCCTGCTTGTCAGGAGGGCATGAAAAAGGCCGAGGGTTTCCCCCCGGCCTTTGATCTTGCGCAGGGGCGCGTGCCTTGCGCGCGCCGCCCGTTGCTCAGTTGCGGGCCTTATCGACCATCTTGCCCTTGGAAATCCATGGCATCATGTCGCGCAGTTTTTTGCCGACCAGTTCGATCTGATGTTCGTCGTTCGACCGGCGCGAGGCCTTGATCGTCGGCTGGCCAACGGCGTTTTCCAGCATGAAATCCCGCACGAACTTGCCGGACTGGATGTCGGACAGAACCGCCTTCATCCGGGCCTTGGTCTCGTCATAGGGCAGGATGCGCGGGCCGGAAACATACTGGCCGTATTCTGCGGTGTTCGAGATCGAGTAATCCATGTTGGCGATGCCGCCTTCATAGATCAGGTCGACGATCAGTTTCACTTCGTGCAGGCATTCGAAATAGGCCATTTCCGGCTCATACCCGGCCTCGACCAGGGTTTCAAAGCCCATGCGGATCAGCTCGACCAGACCACCGCACAGAACGGCCTGCTCGCCGAACAGGTCGGTTTCGCATTCCTGACGGAAGTTGGTTTCGATGATGCCCGAACGACCGCCACCGATGCCCGAGCAATAGGACAGGCCGATTTCCATCGCCTTGCCGGTCGCATCCTGATGAACGGCCACCAGGCAGGGCACGCCGCCGCCTTTGGTGTATTCGCCGCGCACGGTGTGGCCGGGGCCCTTCGGCGCCATCATGATGACATCGACGCCCTTTTTCGGCTCGATCAGGCCGAAATGCACGTTCAGGCCGTGGGCGAAGGCAATTGCGGCACCTTCACGCAGGTTGTCATGGACGTATTTCTTGTAGGTGTCGGCCTGAAGTTCGTCGGGCATGGTGAACATGATCAGGTCGGCCCAGGCGGCAGCCTCGGCGATGCCCATGACCTTCAGGCCCTCGCCTTCGGCCTTTTTCGCGGAAGGCGAGCCTTCGCGCAGCGCGACGACAAGGTTCTTCGCGCCCGAATCGCGCAGGTTCAGCGCATGGGCGTGGCCTTGGCTGCCATAGCCGAGGATGGCGACCTTTTTGTCCTTGATCAGGTTCACATCGCAATCGCGATCATAATAGACGCGCATGGCGGTCTCCTTTTTGCATATGATGGCGGCAGAATAGGGATTTTGGCGCGGTGACCCGTGCATTGTTTGACGAAATGTCGCTGATGTGAGAGCTATCATGCGTATAATCCGCAGTATGTGAATTTTTAATGCAACCCGACGACACCGACCGCCGCATCCTGCGCCACTGGCTGGCAGAGCCGGACCTGCCGCGCGCCGATCTGGCAAGCCGTGCGGGCGTGACCACCGCAACCCTGTGGCGGCGGTTGGAGCGGTTGCGCGAAGGTGGGGTGATCCGGGCGGAACGCGCGGTGATCGACTGGCGTAGGCTGGGGTATGAGGTCGAGGTGTCCTTGCGCTTTACGCTGGACAAGACCAACCCGCGCGCCTTTGATGAATTTCTGGATCAGGCGCGCGAGGTGCCCGAGGTGGTGGGGATCGAGACCTTCCTTGGCCGGGTCGATGTGCGGCTGAACGTGATCGCCCGCGACATGGCGCATTGGCAGGAAATCTACCGCGCCCGCATTCTGACGCTGCCGCATATCTCGGACATCGAGGCGCTGATGCTGGTGTCCACCATCAAGGAAACCGAGGCGCTTCCGCTGTGATCGACCTTGATGACACCGACCGCGCGATGCTGCGGGCGCTCGCGCTGGATGGCACGCTGTCGGCGGGGGAACTGGGCCGCCGCTTTGGCCTGTCGCAACCCGCAGCATGGCGCAGGGTGCGGCGGCTTGAGGAGGCGGGGGTGTTTGCGGGCCGCCGCCCCGATGTGGACCGCGCCGCCTTGGGCTTTGGCGTGACGGTGTTTCTGGGGGTGAAGCTGGCGACCAAGGGCAGGGTTTCACTGGAGGATTTTGAACGCGCGGTGACGGCCATTCCCGAGGTGCAGGTGGTGCAGCAGGTGATCGGCTTGTTCGACTACCGCCTGCGCGTGGTCGCCCGCGACATTGCGGATTTTGAGCGGGTGCTGCGGCGGCGGGTAATGACGCTGCCCGGCGTGGGGAACGTGGAAGCCAATGTGCTGCTGACCGAAGAACGCAGGCCGGGGCCCCTTGGCTAAGGCCGGGGGCGCTTCGCCCCCCGGACCCCCCGAGGATATTTGCAGAAGGGGAATGGCTGGTGGGCTGGCGCGCAGGGCGCTAGGCTGGTGCTGAGCAACGGAGGCCCGCGATGAAACTGCCGCATGATCATATCGACCCCGAGGGGCTGGAAGAGTTTTCGGTGGTCTTCACCGACCGCAGCCTGAACCATATGTCGGCGCGGTTTCAGGGCGTGATGCGCGATGTCTCGGCGCTGCTGAAAGAGGTTTATGGCGGCACGGCCACGGCGCTGGTGCCCGGTGGCGGCACCTATGCGATGGAGGCCTGCGCGCGCCAGTTCGGGCAGGGGCGGGTGCTGATCATCCGGAACGGCTGGTTCAGCTATCGCTGGACGCAGATTTTCGAGGCGACGGGCGTGGCGCAGGAAACCCATGTCGTGATGGCGCGGCGGCCCGGCAATGCGGCGGGCGCGCCCTTTGCGCCGCCGCCGGTTGAAGAAGTGGTGGCCAAGATCCGCGAGGTGAAGCCCGAGGCGGTGTTTGCGCCGCATGTGGAAACCTCCTCCGGGATCATCCTGCCGGATGACTATATCGCGCAGGTCGCGGCGGCGGCGCAGGAGGTGGGCGCGGTCTTTGTGCTGGACTGCATCGCTTCGGGCTGCATCTGGGTGGATATGGCCGCACTGGGCGTGGATGTGCTGATTTCGGCCCCGCAAAAGGGGTGGTCGGCGTCCCCCTCTGCCGGGATCGTCGTGCTGGGGCCGCGGGGCGAGGAGCGGCTGGCGGCGACGAAATCATCCAGTTTTGCGCTGGATCTGTCGAAGTGGCGGGCGATCATGGCGGCCTATGAGGGCGGCGGGCATGCCTATCACGCCACGATGCCGACCGATGCGATTCTGGGCCTGCGCGATGCGATGCTGGAAACCAAGGCCATGGGCTTTGCCGCCGCCAAGGATGCGCAGTGGGCGCTGGGCCGCGCGGTGCGGGCCTTGCTGGAGGGGCGCGGTGTGACCTCGGTCGCGGCCCCCGGTTTTCAGGCACCGGGGGTGGTGGTCAGTTATACCGACGACGCCGAGGTGCAGAGCGGCGCGAAGTTCCGCGCGCTGGGAATGCAGATTGCGGCGGGCGTGCCGTTGCAGGTGGGTGAGGGCGAGGGGTTCCGCACCTTCCGTCTGGGGCTGTTCGGGCTGGACAAGCTGGCGGATGTGGAAGCCACGGTGGCGCGGTTGCGGCGCGGAGTAGAGGCGGTTTTGTAACCCCTACACAGTCCTCCCCCTGTCAGGGGGAGGGAGGCGCGGTTGGTCAGCGGGTGCCAAGCCCTGCACGCATCAGGGTTTTTCTGACTGGGGACAGCGAGTAGAACGCGTTGAGCGCGCCCGCCCGCAGGTCGCGCAGCGGCTGGGCTGACAGCATTGAGGTGCGGTTCAGCAGGTCGATTCCGGTTACGCGGGCCATCACCTCCAGATGCCGGGCGCGGTGGTAGGCATCGAGCATCTTGGTGTCGCCCAAGTTTTCGGGGTGCGCAGTGGCAAGGGCCAGAAGGGCCTTGAGGTCGGCAAGGCTCATGTTCAGCCCCTGCGCGCCTATGGGTGGCACGACATGCGCGGCCTCGGCGATCAGGGCGATGCGCTGGGCCGACATGCGGGTGGCATATTGGCTGATGATCGGCCAGACAGAGCGGCGCGAAACCAGTGTCAGCGGCCCAAGGATACCGCAGGAGCGGTTGTTCATCTCGGCCTCGAATTCGGCGACGGGCAGGGCAGACAGGCGTTCAACCTCTGGCCCGCGTTCCATCCAGACCACGGCAGAGGAGGGCAGGCCGTCGCGGTCGGGCAGGGGGACAAGGGTGAAGGGGCCGCCGGAGCGGTGAATCTCGGTCGAGATATTGCCATGGGGAACGGGATGGGTGGTGGCAAAGGCCAGCGCTTTTTGCCCGTAGCGGATGGTTTTGACCGGAATGCCTGCCGCTTGCCGCACGGTGGAGTTGCGGCCATCGGCGGCCACGATCAGGCGGGCCGACACCTGGCTGCCGTCGGACAGGGTGGCCAACGCCTCGGTTTGGCGGGTGATGACGCGGGCAGTCGCCACCCCGGGCAGGAAGGTGACATTCGGCAATTCGGCCAACCGCGCCACCATTTCGCGGCGCAAAAGCCAGTTGGGCAGGTTCCAGCCAAAAGGGCGGTCCGAAATATCGGCGGCGTCGAAATCTTTCGTCAGGCGCGGCTCTGACACCGGGCCACCGGCATCGATGATGCGCATGATCTGCAAGGGGGCCGCATTGGGTTCCAGTCGCGCCCAGAGGCCCGCCTCCTCCAGCACGGGGATCGAGGGGTGCAGGAAGGCGGTGGTGCGCAGGTCGGCCCCATCGGCATCGCGGTCGGTCACAGGGGGAGCAGGGTCGGTGCAGATCACGCTGAACCCCGCAGCCCCAAAGGCTGCCGCCGCCGTCAGGCCGGCGACGCCGCCACCAGAGACCAGAATATCGGTTTGGGTCCGTTGCATGACAGCCTCCATATTGCCGCTAAACTAGGGCTTTGGTGGCAGAAAGCGAAGGGACAAAGCAGCGCAGGGTGGCCGTTAAGGCCAGGGCTTAGGGCCAGGTAACCGCGATGAAAAAGGCGAACATACAAGGCACCAGCGCCAGCGCGGTCATGGTCAGCGCGACGATGCCCCAGATTTTCACCGCCAGAACCAGCACAGTCAGTGCGATGACGAGGAGGTAGAAGATCAGGTTGATGTCCTGATTGACGGCGCGTGCAACCGGGCCGACGAGGGGAAGGCGGGAAAGAAGGCCGGGGGCGGGGAGGGATTCGGAAACTGACATCTGGGACTCCTGTTCACAGGCCACAGATGCGCCCGGCGCCGACCGTCTGCTATGGGACGGGCTGTCGCAGGCGGCTAGATAAGCTGCGACAAAAAGGCCGCGAGGTCATCGGTATGGTGATGGATGTGGTCCGCCACCAGCGGCTGTGGCGCAACGTAAACGGTGCGCATGCCCATGGCATGGGGGGCGGCAAGATTGCGCGGGTCATCCTCGAACATCGCGGCGCGGGTGGGGTTCACGCCGTCGATGGCAAAGATCGTCTCGAACGCCTCACGCTCGGGCTTGGGGAGAAAGCCCGCATGTTCAACGCCGTAGACCGCATCGAACAGACCCGAAAGCCCCCGAGCCTCCAGCACACGACGGGCATAGGGTTCGCAGGCGTTGGTATAGACGATGCGACGACCGGGCAGGGCAGCAATACCTGCGGCAAGATCGGGGTCGCGCGGCAGGGCGGAAAAATCTATGTCGTGGACTTCGTTCAGGTAAGGGCCGGGGTCGATGGCATGTTCGCGCATCAGGCCCGCAAGGGTGGTGCCATAGTGGGTCCAGTAATGCTGGCGCAGGCGGTCTGCCTCTGCTCGGTCAACGCCAAGGGCTTGCATCACCCAGCCCGTCATCTTCACCTCGATCTGGTCGAACAGGCGATAGCGCGGCGGATAAAGCGTGTTATCCAGATCAAAGACCCAAGTGGTGACGTGGTTGAAGGCGACTTTGACCATGGCTTTCCCTAGCTTTTCGCAAGCCCGCGCGCAATCGCGCCATTGCATGGGGGCGAAAAGCGGCTAGTCTCGCCGCCCCAAGGAGGACCACCCGTGCAGAAAGACGCCTATAGCCTGATTCTGGAAGCGATCGAACGCGGCGATTACAAGCCCGGCGACCGGTTGGTGGAATCGGAAATGGCCGAACGGCTGGGCGTGTCGCGCACCCCTGTGCGCGAGGCGTTGCAGCGGCTGGAAACCCAAGGGATGCTGACGCGTGACGGGCGCAGCCTGATCGTCGCATCGCTGGACCATAACCAACTGGCCGAGCTTTATACCGTGCGGACCGAGCTGGAGGGGCTGGCGGCCCGTCTGGCGGCGCGGCACGCGACGGATGAGGAAGTGCGCGTCCTGCAAGGCATGGTGGCCGAGGACCGCAAGCTGATCGGCGGCGACCCACGGGCGCTGAGCCGGGCGAACAAGCGGTTTCACCGGCTGATCCACCTGGCCAGCCACAATCGGTTCCTTGTCCAGCAGCTTGACCTTGTGCATCGGTCGATGGCGCTGATGGCCTCGACCACCTTTGCTGCCGAGGGGCGGGATGAGGTGGCGCTGGATGAACATGAGCAGATCGTGCGGGCGATTGCGGCGCATGATGGCGATGCGGCCTATCATGCGCTGAAATCTCATATTTCCAAGGCATTTGAAACGCGGCTGCGGGTCGATGCCGGGGAATTGCGCACGCGCTAGGCGGGCTCTACGGTCAAGGGCTGTCATCCGACAGGCCATGGCGCGTCTTGTCCCACCAGAAGGGGCGCAAGATCATCTCATAGGCGGCCTTCCATGCGGCCAGCGTGGCCAGTGCGTTGTAGGGGGCCATGGTCAACAGCCACAGCGGGTTGATCTTTTGTCGCGCCAGCAGCAACCCTGCCATCCCGAATGCCATGCCAAGTAGTTCCGAAATTACAAAAGCCGCGCCCAGCAACCGGAACACCTGCGGCCCCATGGCCAGCGCCAAGGGGTGGGGAATGCCGAAAAAGCTGACCCAGAATGACCAGAGCAACGGCGCCAGAAGCGCGTGGCACACCGAACCGAAGACCAGAAGTTGCACGCCAAGAAATCGTTTTGGCCCAAGCTCTTGCCATAGGCGGAGTGGGTTTCGCATATGGGTCAGCCAGGTCATCATAAAGCCCTTGATCCAGCGTGATCGCTGTTTGACCCATGCGCGCGCGTGGCAGTTTGCCTCTTCATAGGTCGTGGTCTGCACGACCTCGGTGCGCCAGCCCCGGCGGGCGATGCGGATGCCAAGATCGCAATCCTCGGTAACGTTATGGGCATCCCAGCGGCCCAGTTCCTCTAGCGCCGCGCGGCGGAAGAACAGCGTGGTGCCGCCCAATGGAACCACAAGGCCCAGTCGAGCGATGCCGGGCAGCAGCAGCCGGAACCAGGCGGCATATTCGATGGTGAAACACCGCGACAGCCAGTTCTGGTTGGGGTTGTAGTAATCCAGAATGCCCTGAAGGCAGACCACATCAGACCCGCGCGCATGAAAGTGCGCGACCATACGGCGGATCTGGTCGGGGGCGGGGGCATCCTCGGCGTCATAGATGCCGACAAAGCTGCCACGACAATGATCCAGCGCGTAGTTCAGCGCGCGGGGCTTGGTGCGCACGGTTCCCGCAGGCACCCGGATGACGCGAATCCACAATGGCAGTTCGGTGCGGGCAAGGGCGGCGCGGGTCGCGTGATCGTCGTCTTCGACGGCAAGGATCACATCAAGCAGGTCTGGCGGATAATCCAGCGCCTTCAAACGCTTGATCAGCCGTGACGCAATGTCGTTCTCGCCATAAAGCGCCAAGATGACAGAGACGACGGGCAGGCGGGCAATGGTAATCTGCGGCAGGTCGGGTTCTGGTTTGCGCAAGGCCAGCCAGGCTGCCAGACGCAGGCCCATAAAGCCCGCCATGGCGGTGATCGCCAACAGCGTGAACACCGCCAGCAGCCAGACCGGGTGCCACAGCAGCACCGGCATCAGCGCCAGCCCCCCAAGGCCAAGTCGGCGCGCCATGCGGGCGGGATCATAGCTGCGGCAACTGAGTGCGGCCGGAACCGCTGTTTCTGCCGCCCGGATCAGCGCCGCACCGCGCTGGCGCAAAACGGCCGCGCGCAGCTCATCATCGGGGCAAAACGCGGGCAAGACAGGGCCGAACAGGGCGGTCAGCCGAGGGCGCAGGCGGGCAAAAGCCTCGGCAGAGGGGGTGGCGATGATGGTAAGGCCAGCCACCCTGCGCCAGGGCATCAGGCCTTCGGTCAGGCATGCGGTCGCGCCAAAGGTATCGATCAGCGCCGGGTCGGGCGGGCCATGCGCGGGCGTCAGCGCCCCCAGCCCCTGACGCCCGGCAAGATCGCGCAGCATCCGCGCATCGCTTGGCGTGTCGGCCCTTGTCCGCTCGGTCAGCGACTGCGAGATGGCCAGATCGCCCCGCGCGCCCCGCCGCAGGGCGGACAGCACCGCGTGGGCCGGCACCTGCCGGTTGCGCAGCAAGTCCACCGTTGCCACAGTCAAGCCAGCAGGCAGCTCCGCCGAATGGTCGGGCTGGTCAGACTTGGGCGATTTGCCAGGCAGGTGCAGCGGTATGACGGTCATTTCCCCTCCGTCCAGTTCGCTCACCTTCGGGGCGAACTGGTTAAGAAGGGGTTAACCCTAATCTGAGTCTAGCCTCAGGCGGCGCGGCGGGCTTTCATCGCTTCGGCAAAGCGTTCGAAGAGGTAAAAACTGTCTTGCGGGCCGGGGCTGGCCTCTGGGTGGTATTGCACCGAGAAGATCGGCTTGCCATCCACCGCGATGCCGCAGTTCGACCCGTCAAACAGCGAAACGTGGGTTTCGGAAACGCCATTGGGCAGGGTCTGGCTGTCCACCGTAAAGCCGTGGTTCATCGAGGTAATCTCGACCTTGCCAGTGGTCAGATCCTTGACCGGATGGTTCGCGCCATGATGGCCGTGGTTCATCTTGACCGTCGTGGCACCCAGCGCCAGCGCCAGCATCTGATGACCAAGGCAGATGCCGAACAGCGGCAGGTCCGCCCCCAGAACCCCCTGAATCATCGGCACGGCATAGCTGCCGGTGGCCGCCGGATCGCCGGGGCCATTCGACAGGAAGACCCCTTCGGGATTGTGTGCCAGCACCTCTTCCGCCGTGGCAGAGGCGGGCAGCACCACAACCTCGCAGCCGACCGACGCAAGGCAGCGCAGGATGTTGCGCTTGGCACCGTAATCGATGGCGACAACCTTGAACCCCGGCCCTTCGCGACGGGTATACCCCTCGGGCCAGGCCCAACGCTGTTCATCCCAGGAATAGCTTTGGGCGCAGGTCACATCCTTGGCCAGATCAAGGCCGACCAGCCCCTTCCACGCGCGGGCCTTGGCCACTAATGCGCCGATGTCGAACTTGCCATTCGGATCATGGGCCAGCGCCACATGCGGTGCGCCTTGCTGGCGGATCGCACGGGTCAGGCGGCGGGTGTCGATGCCACCGATTCCGATGCGGCCAATCTTGGTCAGCCAATCGGTCAATTCGCCAGTGGCGCGCCAGTTTGACGGCTCTGTCGGGTCCCACTTCACCACCATGCCGGCGGCGGCGGGGGTGGCCGTCTCGTCATCCTCGGCCGTGACGCCGGTATTGCCGACATGGGGGAAGGTGAATGTTACGACCTGACCGGCATAGGACGGGTCGGTCATGATTTCCTGATAGCCCGTCATCGCGGTGTTGAACACCAGCTCGGCCACCGTTTCGCCCACTGCGCCAAAGCCGTGGCCGTAAAACAGGGTGCCATCTGCAAGGGCAAGACAGGCGGTTGGCATCTTCTGGTCAGGGGTGGGCATGGGCGACTCCGAAGCTGCGGGCAAATTGGCGGGAAACTACGGGTTGGGGGCGGCAGGGTCAAGGCTTTGAGGGAAAAGGAAATTTGTTTTATATCAACGGGTTATGATATGGGCGGTTGGTTGCTCTGACGGGCGTGTCGGGGTAAGGTGTCGGGGCTGACAATCTGGGGGAACACTATGTCGCTGCGCGAACGTCTGCAAACGGCGCTGAAAGAGGCTATGAAGGCCAAACAGGCTGATCGCCTGTCGGCCCTGCGGCTGATCAATGCCGCCATCAAGGACCGCGAAATCGCCGCGCGCGGCGAGGGGATGGCAGAGGTGTCGGACTCCGATCTGCTGGCGGTGCTGGGCAAGATGGTCAAGCAACGCCAGGAATCGGCGCGCATCTATGAAGAGGGCGGGCGACTGGAACTGGCGGCCAAAGAGGTGGCTGAGGTCAAGGTGATCGAGGAGTTCCTGCCGCGCCAGTTGTCGGGTGCAGAAGTGGCCAGCGTGATCGAGGCCGCCGTGGCCGAAGCCGGGGCCACCAGCATCCGCGACATGGGCAAGGTGATGGCGGTGTTGAAAGCGAAATACACCGGCCAGATGGATTTTGCCGCCGCGGGTGCCGCGATCAAGGCGCGGCTGGGCTGAGGTTTCAGCCGCCGGGGCTGCGCGTGGCGCGAAGGTGCTGGCGCAGCTCTGACGCCAGCACCTTGCGTTCCTCGGGCGTGAGGAACGCACCCAACTCTACCTCGCGGCCATTGCCACGCAGGGTCAGATAGTCGGGCACTGGGCCGCCCGTGGGGTAAAGGCCGACCTGCACCCAATGCGGATTGGCCTGCCAATCCTGCCGTTTGCCCTTGGGGCCAAGGCGGATCAGGGTGACTTGGTCCCTCGTCAGGGTCAGAACCTCGGTAATTTCGGCATCACGGTAGCTTTTCTCCAGCGCCAGCCAAATCGCCGCCACGGTGCCCAGCAAGAACGGCAGCAGCGCCCATAGGATCGGTGAGCCGAGAACGGCCAACAAAGGCACAGCGAGCAGAGCGGCGGTGCCGCCGATGAACCAGACGAACCCCCGCCGGGGAAGCGAGCGATAGGGCCAGATGGTCAGGCGTTCAGGGGTGTTTTCGGAGGGAAGCCAGCGGTAGGGCAAACAGGCACTCCGCGTTCTTGGAATGGGATCGGACCCACTCGTGAAGCAGCCGCCTTCCGCCGTCAACGGCCTTCGATGATCTCTGGTTGCATCCATTGCGGGGGGGGCATTTTCATCTTGGTGGCCATATGTCCTGCGGGACTTTTCAAGGAGCTTTAGATGTTCACGCGATTTGGAACCTTCGCATCGGTCGCCGCTCTTTCCGGCCTTGCGGTAACCGCCGGATGGGCGAAGTGTCCGCAGGCCATGGATGACGAGGGGGGAATTGTCCTGACCCGCTCTGCCCCGCTTTTGTCGTCGCATTTCAGAAAGATGGCAGGCGGTCTGTCCGAAGACCGAACGACGCAGAAAGGATCAGAGACCGAGGAGGTGCATTGGACCTACCGGCACGCGCTTGCCCCGAGCGAGAAAAAATCGGCCAGTGGCGGGTATTCCTTTGAATACGATACGGCGACGAATGGGCTGGACGATCTGCCAAAGCTGAAAGTCTGGCAGTCTGACGTGCAAATCATTTCAGGTGGGCAACCTTTCGCCAGCGGGCATGTCACGAAGACCTTTCTTGGGACAGAGACGGTCAAGTTGGGCAAGTGCCGGTATGAAGCCTGGGCGGTTGATGACCGGCTTGTGCTGCCGAACGACGACAGCACCTATCGCCAGTTCTATGTGCCGCAGCTTGGCATTGTGGTGGCCTCGTTCCTGCTGGGGCCGGATGGTGACGTGGTTTCCGGGGTGCAATACGACAAGATTGCGGTTGGTGATAAATAGCACGGGTGGCGAAGGAGAATCTTTCAGCCGAAATGCAAAAGGCCCCGAGGTTTCCCTCGGGGCCTTTTATCATTTTCCCGTCTCAGTGCCCGTGGGCGTGATCCCAGTCGGACGGCTTGGGAAGCTGCTCGAACGTGTGTTCGGGCGGCGGGCAAGGCAGGGTCCATTCCAGGGTGTCGGCGTGTTCGTTCCAATAGTTGTTCACGGTGATCTTCTTGCCGAAGAACAGGGTGTAGAACACCACGCCAATGAAGAACACGAACGAGGCGAAGGACAGGAACGCCCCCAGCGACGAAATGTGGTTCCAATAGGCAAACGCCTCGGGGTAGTCGATATAGCGGCGCGGCATGCCCTGACGGCCCAGGAAGTGCTGCGGGAAGAAGGTCAGGTTTGCACCGATGAACATTGCAAAGAAGTGAACCTTGCCCGCCCATTCCGGGTATTGGCGGCCCGACATCTTGCCGATCCAGAAATAGATGCCGGCAAAGATGCCGAACACGGCGCCCAAGCTCATCACATAGTGGAAGTGCGCCACGACGTAATAGGTGTCGTGATAGGCACGGTCGACCGGAGCTTGGCTCAGCACGATGCCGGTCACGCCGCCCACGGTGAACAGGAATAGGAAGCCAAAGGCCCACAACATGGGGGTTTCAAAGCTGATCGAGCCGCCCCACATCGTGGCGATCCACGAGAACACCTTGATGCCGGTCGGCACCGCGATGACCATGGTGGCCAGCATGAAGTAAGACTGCTGATGCAGGCTCATCCCCACGGTGTACATATGGTGCGCCCAGACGACGAAGCCCAGAACACCGATGGCGACCATCGCATAGACCATCGGCAGATAGCCGAAGATCGGCTTGCGCGAGAAGGTCGAGATGACCTGCGAAATGATACCGAAGGCCGGGATGACGATGATGTACACTTCCGGGTGGCCGAAGAACCACAGGATGTGCTGATACAGGATCGGGTCACCGCCGCCCGAGGGCTGGAAGAAGGTGGTGCCAAAGTTGCGGTCGGTCAGCAGCATGGTGATCGCACCCGCCAGAACCGGCAGCGCCAGCAGAATCAGCCACGATGTGACAAAGATCGACCAGCCGAACAGCGGAACCTTATGCAGCGTCATGCCCGGCGCGCGCATGTTCAGGAAGGTGGTGATCATGTTGATCGCGCCGAGGATCGACGAGGCGCCCGACAGGTGAACCGCGAAGATCGCGAGGTCCATCGAATAGCCTTGGTCACTGGTCGAAAGCGGCGGGTAAAGCACCCAACCCACGCCCGCGCCGGTCTGCCCGTCGCCACCCGGCGCGAACAGCGAGGCCACGGCCAGCGAGGTGCCCGCGACATACATCCAGTAGCTGAGGTTGTTCATGCGCGGGAAAGCCATGTCCGGCGCACCGATTTGCAGCGGCATGAAATAGTTGCCAAAGCCGCCGAACAGGGCGGGAATCACCACGAAGAACATCATCAGGATGCCGTGGGCGGTGACGGTCACGTTCCAGACATGGCCGTTGGGCGTGCAGGGCTGCGAGGCGTCTGCGAACAGGCGCATCCCCTCGGTGCACATGTATTGCACGCCCGGCTCCATCAGTTCCATCCGCATATAGACGGTGAACATGACCGAGATCAGGCCCACGACGCCTGCGGTGAAAAGGTAAAGGACACCGATGTCCTTGTGGTTGGTGGACATGAACCAGCGGGTGAAGAACCCCTTGTGATCATGTTCGTGGCCGTGAATGGCTGCGTCTGCCATTGGCGTCTCCCGTTTCGTTCAAGTGCTTTACACGCGGCAAAACCGCGCGTGTTCATTGGCATCGTGTTTAGTGCGGGGCGCGGATCACGGCAATGTCAGAGTTTGATCCAGATCAAGAAAAGGTGTCGCAGGCCGGGGTGCCTTGCTTGCAAAGGAAAAAGGGCAGCCCGGAGGGAGCCGCCCTTTCAATTACCCTGACGTGGGGCAGGTCATTTTTTCGTGGCAAGGAAGGCCGCGATGTCCTCGCCGCCCTTGGCCAGTTTGAAGGTCATGTTTGATTTGGCCGCAGCATCGCCAGTCTTTTCCTTCACAAAGGCGGTCGGGTCGGTGACATAGGTCGCCAGCGTGGCCTCGTCCCAGACAAGGCCGGTGCCGCCCAGCTCTTTCAGGCCCTCGCCATAGTTGAACCCGGCCTCAGAGCCAGCCGCGCGGCCGATGACGCCGAACAGGTTCGGGCCGGTCTTGCCGCCCTTGACAATGGCGGTGCCGTCGGCCGCCGTGATCGAATGGCAGGCCTTGCACTTGTTGAAGCCTTTTTCACCTGCGGCCGGATCGCCGGCAAGGGCAGGGGCGGCGACGGTCAGACCGCAGAGCAGGACCGTCAGAGAAATCTTGTTCATGTTCACCTCTTGCTATGCGCTCGTGGGGGCATGGCCCGACGAGTCGCCCTCGCGCGTTTCACAAGGGATGATTGATATTTATGATATGCAAATTCAAGGCATACAAAGGGCGGATTGACCGGCGACACTCTGCTCAAATGTCGCAGCCAGTGCGGCGTCAAGATCGGCCATGGTGACGGGCAGGCCCAGATCAACCAGGCTGGTCACGCCATGGTCGCGGATGCCGCAGGGCACGATGCCATCGAAATGCGACAGATCGGGTTCGACGTTGATCGAGATGCCATGAAAGCTGACCCAGCGGCGCAGCTTGATGCCAAGGGCAGCGATCTTGTCTTCGCGCAGGCTGCCATCTGGCAAACGGGGCTTGTCGGGGCGTTCAACCCAGACGCCGACCCGACCAGGGCGAATCTGCCCGGTCACGTTGAATTCGGCCAGCGCGGCAATCACCCAGTTCTCCAGATCGCGCACAAAACAGCGCACATCGCGCCCGCGCTTGCCGACATCAAGCATGACATAGACCACCCGTTGCCCCGGCCCGTGATAGGTATATTGCCCGCCGCGCCCCACGTTGAAGACCGGAAAGCGGCCGGGGTCGGTCAGGTCAGCGGGTTTGGCGCTGGTGCCTGCGGTGTAAAGGGGGGGATGTTCCAACAGCCAGATCGCCTCTGGCGCGCGGCCCTCGGCAATCGCGGTGGCGCGGTCTTCCATCGCGGCAAGGGTTTCGGCATAGGGCGAGAGCCCCGGCAGGGTCTGCCATTCCGGTTCCTGGTGCATCTGCGCCTCCGTCTTCTGTCTGACATGTGGCGCGACGCGAGGCGGTTTGCAACGGGCGACAGAATCCCCCTTTTCTTCGCACGGATCAGTCGCTACATAGCCGCCACCTCAAGGGCACTGCCCATGGGGGCCAGAGTGTGCGGATGTGGCGGAATTGGTAGACGCGCAGCGTTGAGGTCGCTGTTCCTTAACCGGAGTGAAGGTTCGAGTCCTTTCATCCGCACCACTCAGGTCCCTGTTTCTGGCCATGCCAGCCCCCGAATACACATGACATGCTATCAGTGCGGTCGATATTGCGGATGATCGTTTTTTGGGCTGTCTTGCGCAGGGCAAGCGCGGGATTCTTGCCGGGGACATCTTCCTGATTGACAGATGGTATTCCGGTATACCAACATGCCAAGACCGGCTGCGAAGCTGGGGCGGAAAGCACCGTCGTGGCGCAATTTAGCAAGGCAGTTTCGGCCCTTTGCGCGCGCTCTATGCGGATGGGTTCCGTAACGTCAGGTTGTCCGGCGCTAACACCTGTGCCGGCCTGCCGATTCGATTGACGCGATGCCGCTATGAGCGGCAAACGCGGCGCAAAATGCCCGATTGTGACGCGTTTCATATGCGAACAGTCGGAAACGTACATGGGCGTTGCCAACCCCGGCAGCAGCCGCTTTAGTCACAGGGAAGAGTGGCGAGCAACGCCACCAGACAGACAGGGAGAACTTGGGTTTGGCACAAAACGGGCCTGGCGACGCATACGTCGAATTTCAGCATGTGCAAAAAAGCTATGATGGCGTCTCGCTGGTCGTAAAGGATCTGAACCTTTCGATCGGCAAGGGCGAGTTTCTGACGATGCTGGGGCCCTCGGGGTCGGGGAAGACCACCTGCCTGATGATGCTGGCCGGGTTCGAGACCGCCACCAACGGCGAGATCCTGCTGGACAAGCGCCCGATCAACCAGGTGCCGCCCCACAAGCGCGGCATCGGCATGGTGTTCCAGAATTACGCGCTGTTCCCCCACATGACAGTGGGCGAGAATCTGTCTTTCCCGCTGGAAGTGCGCGGTATGGGCAAGGACGAGCGCGAGGCCAAGGTTAAGCGCGCGTTGGACATGGTTCAGATGGGTAATTTCATCAACCGCCGTCCGGCCCAGCTTTCAGGCGGTCAGCAGCAGCGCATCGCCCTGGCCCGTGCGCTGGTGTTCGATCCGGCGCTGGTCTTGATGGACGAACCTTTGGGCGCGCTGGACAAGCAGTTGCGCGAACACATGCAGTTCGAAATCAAGCACCTGCACGAATCGCTTGGCATCACGGTGGTTTACGTCACCCACGACCAGGGCGAGGCCCTGACGATGAGCGACCGTGTCGCGGTGTTCAACGATGGCCGCATCCAGCAACTGGCACCGCCCGCCGATCTGTATGAGCGCCCCGAAAACAGCTTTGTCGCCCAGTTCATCGGCGAGAACAACAAGCTGCCCGGCACGATTGAAGAGCTGAACGGTGACAAGGCGCTGGTGCGTCTGGCAACCGGAGAGCTGATCGACGCCACGGCGGTGAACGTCAAGGAAAAGGGCCAGAAGACGCTGGTCTCGATTCGGCCCGAGCGGGTGGAGTTCAAGCCCTCGATGATGCCCGAAGGTGCTCATACGCTGGACGCCGAGGTGATTGAGGTCATCTATATGGGCGACATCCTGCGTGCAGTGCTGCGAGTCGCGGGGTCTGACGATTTCGTTATGAAAATGCGCAACACGCTAGGCCAGACCAAGCTGTCGGCCGGAGAAAAGATCAAGGTGGGCTGGCATCCGCTGGACGCCCGCGCGCTTGATCCGATGTGAAATCCCCTCGGCGGGGGCTGCGGGTCACATCACGCAGTAAAGACCGAAAACCAACCAAAAAACCAACCGGGAGTATACAATGAAAAAAATTCTCATCCTTTCCACCGCGCTGTGCGCCGTGTCGGGCATCGCCCGCGCTGACGTGACGGTGATGTCGTGGGGCGGTGCCTATGGTGCCGCGCAGACCGAAGCCCATGTAAAGCCTTGGGCTGCGGCCACCGGCAACGCGGCTGTGATGGTCGATGCCGATAACCCAGCCCAGCCGATCAAGGCGATGGTCGAGGCTGGCAACGTCACGGTTGACGTGGCTTCGGTTGAATATGCCGACGCGATCCGCCTGTGCGACGAAGGCGTGCTGGAAACCATCGACGCCTCCAAGCTGGCTCCGGCCCCCGATGGTACGGCTGCGACCGATGACTTCTTCCCCGGTGCTGTCACCGAGTGTGGCGTTTCGACCGACATCTGGGCGAACGTCTACGCCTATGACACCACCAAGTTTGCGGCCGATGCCGCACCGAAAACTGCGGCCGATTTCTTCGATCTGGCCAAGTTCCCCGGCAAGCGTGGCCTGAAGAAGGGCGCAAAGGCCGTTCTGGAATTCGCGCTGATGGCTGACGGCGTTGCGCCGGCCGATGTCTATACCACCCTCGCGACCCCCGAAGGCATCGACCGCGCCTTCGCCAAGCTGGACACCATCAAGAAGGATGTCGTCTGGTGGGAAGCCGGTGCCCAGGCGCCGCAACTGCTGGCTGACGGCGAAGTGTCGATGACCACCGCCTATAACGGCCGTATCTTCGGTGCCGCTGTCGGCGAAGGCAAACCGTTCCAGATCGTCTGGGATGGCCAGATCTATGAAAACGAAATGTACGTCGTTCCGAAGGGCGCGCCGAACAAGGATCTGGCGATGGACTTCATCAAATACGCCACCTCGACAGAAGGTCTGCGCGCGCAAGCCTCGCACATCTCCTACGGTCCGCCGCGCAAGTCGGCGAACGTCGATCCGATCATGTACACCGACGGCAAGACCGAAATGGGTCCGAACCTGCCGACCAACCCGGCCAACATGACCAACTCGCTGCTGACCTCGTCGGACTTCTGGGTCGATCATGACTCCGAACTGAACGAGCGTTTCCAGGCCTGGCTGACCAAGTAATCCGGCCACTGGCCCAGCGACTTTAGGGTATGTGACTTCCGGGCGCGGGTTTTCCGCGCCCGGACCTTACGAAAGGATTCCGGGATGGCCGAAGCTGCCACGACCCTGCTGACCACATCTGATGGTCGCCCGCTCAAGGCCGCGCTGGCCACTGCCCAAGCCCGAGCCAAACGCCGCGCCTTCCTGCTGGTGCTGCCGCTTTTGCTGTTCGTGCTGCTGACCTTCCTGATCCCCATCGGCTATATGCTGAAACGCTCGTTAGAGCATGACGGCTTTTCGGGCTCTGCGCCCAGCCTGTCGGCTTGGTTCAAGCAACAACCCGGATTCGACCCCGCCAACCCGCCGGAAGAGGCCTATGCCGCACTGGTCAGCGATCTTGCGCTGATGCAGAAAGACAAGACCACCGGCATGGCGGGTACGCGCATCAACTATACCGTGCCGGGCACGATCAGCCTGTTCAAGGCCGGTGCTCGCGCCGCCAAAGATTTGCAGCCGCCCTATAAAGAGGCGCTGCTGGCCCTTGATCCTGAATGGGGAATGCCGCGGCTGTGGCGCGCGATGGAAGCCGCCTCCAGCCCCTATACGACCGAGTTTTATCAGGTCGCGACCGACCGCAAGCTGGGTGACACTGGCTGGGCACGGGGCGCCGATCAGGACCGGATCTATCTGTATCTGTTCTTCAAGACCTTCCTCGTCTCGGGCGCGATCACGGTGATCTGTCTGCTGCTGGCCTTCCCTGTGGCGCATCTGCTGGCCGTGCTGCCGATGTCGAAATCGTCCTTGCTGATGATTCTGGTGCTTCTGCCGTTCTGGACATCGCTTCTGGTGCGTACGACGGCCTGGATTGCGCTGTTGCAGGAGCAGGGGATCGTCAATGACCTGCTGGTCTGGGCAGGCATCCTTTCAGACGACAACCGATTGCAGGCAATGTACAACATGACCGGCACCATCGTGGCGATGACCCATGTGCTGCTGCCCTTCATGATCCTGCCGCTGTATTCGGTGATGCGGGTCATTCCGCCCAGCTATGCCCGCGCGTCGCGCAGCCTTGGCGCCACCAGCTGGACCACCTTCCGCCGCATCTATGTGCCCCAGACCCTGCCGGGCATAGCCGCCGGGTCGCTGCTGGTCTTCATTCTGGCGGTCGGCTACTACATTACCCCCGCGCTGGTGGGCGGCGCCGACGGGCAGCTGATCTCTAACCTGATCAGCTTTCACATGACCAAATCGAACTGGTCTCTGGCTGCCGCGCTGGCCGCGATGCTGCTGGCTGCCATCCTTGTCCTGTACTGGCTTTATGACCGGCTGATCGGCATCGACCGACTGAAGCTGGGCTGAGGAGACGACACCCATGGCCCTTCCCATCTATGCCTCGCCGCTGGAACGTGTTTGGCACTATGCCTATATCGCGATCTGCGTCCTGATCTTCCTGTTCTTGATCGGGCCGATCCTGGTGGTCATTCCGCTGTCTTTCACCTCGGATGCCTACTTCAGCTTTACCGACAAAATGCTGCATTTCGACCCGGCGGGCTATTCGCTGCGCTGGTATGACACGCTGCTGACGCTGGGCCATCCCGTACCCGAGGGGCCGCGTGACGGCACCTGGTGGAAACTCGCGTGGGAGCATTCGACCTGGATTCAGGCCGCCAAGAACTCGTTCTGGGTGGGTCTGTGGGCCACGATCATGGCCACCACGCTGGGCACCATTGCGGCCCTTGGCCTGTCGCGGCCGGAAATGCCGGGACGGCGCATGATTATGGCGGTCCTGATTTCGCCGATGATCGTGCCGATCATCATCATCGCGGTCGGGATGAGCTTTTTCTACGCCAAGGCCTGTGTTGCACCTGACAGTGCGATGGGCGCGATCTTTGGCTGGATGCTGTCGAACAAGGGCTGTCTGGCGAATTCCTATCTGGGCGTGATCATCGCCCATGCGGTTCTGGGCATTCCGTTCGTCATCATCACCGTGACCGCCACGTTGTCTGGGTTCGACCAGTCGTTGATCCGGGCGGCGCATTCGATGGGGGCCAATCCGCGCGTGACCTTCTTCAAGGTGGTGATGCCGCTGATCCTGCCGGGGATCATCTCTGGTGCGCTGTTCGCCTTTGTCACCTCGTTTGACGAGGTGGTGGCGGTGCTGTTCATCGCCGGGCCCGAACAGCAAACCATTCCGCGCCAGATGTTCAATGGCATCCGAGAGGCGATCAGCCCGGCCATTCTGGCGGTGGCGACGATCCTTGTGATCATCTCGGTGATGCTGCTGGCCACGGTCGAACTGCTGCGCCGCCGGTCGGAACGGCTGCGTGGCGTGACGCCGAGGTAACCATGGCCAACAGCTACGAGACGGGGCGGCTGAACCTGCCCTTCGTCGGCATCGCGACCTTTGGCAAGCGGCCCTATGTCGCCGACTGGGGCCGGATCGAGGCGGAGGTGGCCGTGATGGGTGCGCCCTTCGATTTCGGCACCCAGTTCCGCGCTGGCGCGCGGTTTGGCCCGCGCGGCGTGAGAGAGGCATCGACCCTGTTCAGCTTTGGCCATGCCGGGGCTTACGATCACGAGGATGACGCGACCTATCTGCCGCAATCGGTGCGGATCGTGGATATCGGCGATGCCGACATCGTGCATACCGATACGGCCAAAAGCCACGCGAACATCCGCGCCGGGGTAGAGGCGATGCTGAAGGCGGGCGCGCTGCCGGTGGTGATCGGCGGCGATCATTCGGTGAACATTCCCTGTATCGAGGCCTTTGCCGGGCAGGGGCCGATTCACATCCTGCAAATCGACGCTCATCTGGATTTTGTCGATGAACGTCACGGGGTTCGCGTCGGCCATGGCAGCCCGATGCGCCGGGCGGCGGAAAAAGACTATGTGAGCGGGCTGACGCAGGTCGGCATTCGCAACGTCTCCTCCACCGCGCGGGACGGGTATGAGGCGGCCCGTGCGATGGGGTCTGATATTCTGTCGGTTCGCCAGTTCCGGGCGCTTGGCCCCGCAGGCGTGGCGGCCCGCATTCCGGCCGGTGCGCGGGTTTATGTGACGCTGGATATTGACGGCTTTTGCCCGTCCATCGCACCCGGCACCGGCACGCCCAGCCATGGCGGGTTCCTGTATTACGAGGTGCTGGAGCTGCTTCAGCACGTCGCGCAGGCGCATCAGGTGGTGGGCATGGATTTGGTCGAGGTGGCACCAGATTATGACGCGGGGCAGGTGACATCGGTTCTGGCGGCGCAGGTCTTGCTGAATTTCCTCGGCTTCATCTTTCACGCCAAAGGGTTCCGTTAACCTCTGCAACTTCCCCTTCTGCAAATATCCCACGGGGGTGCGGGGGTGTGAAACCCCCGCCCTGTTTCGTCAGGGCAGGACGTGCAGCCAGCCCCAGATCGTCAGCATCGAGAGCGCCGTGGCAATCAGTACGGCAGAGGCATTGACCCGTTTCGCCACGCCGTAAAGATGAGCGAACAGATAGGCATTCACCCCCGGTGCCATTGAAGATGTCAGCACCGCCGACCGCATCTGGTTGATGTTCAGATCAAACACCCAGCGACCAAGGCCATAGGTAATCGCCGGATGCACCAGAATCGACAGGCCGCAGACCATGGCGATGGTTTTCATGTCGCCCTCTGGCCGATAGCGCAGCAGCACGCCGCCCAACCCGAACAGGGATGCCGGAACCGCCGCCCGCGCCAGCAGGTCAACCGCCCCGCCCAGAATTCCCGGCACCGGCAGGTTCAACACATTGAACGCCACCCCGGACAGCACGCCCAGCACCATGGGCTGACGCAAAATCCCCTTGCCGATCTGCCCGGCCAGCGCAGCCGGCTGTTTCAGCCGCCCGCGAGACCGCGCCAGTTCCATCATGATGATGCCAAAGGTGTAGAACATCGGCGAATGTAGCGCGATGATCGAGAAGTTGCCCGACAGTGCCGCCTCGCCATAGGCGCGCTCGGTGATCGGCACACCCAAGAGCAGAGAGTTGGAAAACAGGCAGGCAAAGCCGATGGCCACGGCATCCTCTGGCGGGCGGCCAAAGATGTGGCGCGCACCCAGATAGCCAAGGAAATAGCAGGAAAATGCCCCGATATAGAATGACAGGAACAGCCCGCTTTCGGCCCCGATCGACATTTCCAGCCCGGCAATGGATTTGAACAGCAGGCAAGGCACCGCGAAACTTTGGGCGAACCGCATCAGCCCATCGACCGCCGCTTCGGTAAACCCCAGCCAGCGCGCGGCGGCATAGCCGAACCCGATCACCAGAAAGACCGGCAGAATGACGTCGATCAGCGCACTCATGGCGCGTTGTCGAAGGTCAGCACCATCCCGTCATGCGCCGGGCGGATATGGGGGGGCAGTTCGGCGCGCAGGGTTTCGTAATCCATATCAAGGTGCATGTTGGTCAGCACCGCCTGTGCAGGCTGCGCCCGGTCAATCCAGCCCAGCGTCATCGCCAGATGGGCATGCGTGGGGTGGGGCTTGCGACGCAAGGCATCGACCACCCAGACATCAAGGCCCTGCAAGGTGGCCCAGCTTTCTTCCGGGATTGCCACTGCATCGGGCAGATAGGCCAGCCCGCCGATCCGAAAGCCAAGGGCCTCCATGCTGCCATGATCCGCCTTGAACGGGATCAGGCGCACCACGCCGCCCGCGCCCGCAACCTCGACCGGGCCATTGATGCCATGCAGGTCAAGGATCGGCGGATAGGGGCTGTTTTCCGGCTGAATGAAGGCATAGCCAAAGCGAGAGATCAGCGCATCCTGCGTGGGCCCGTCGGCCCAGACCGCCAACCGCTGGCGGATGTTGAACACGACCTGCCGCAGATCATCAATGCCATGGGTATGATCGGCATGGGAATGGGTGAAAACCACGCCGTCCAGTTCTCCCACGCCCGCATCCAAAAGCTGGTCACGCATGTCGGGCGAGGTGTCGATCAGCACCCGGGTCACGCCCTCGGTGGTCTCGCGCTCTATCAGCATCGAACAGCGGCGGCGGCGGTTCTTGGGGTTCGCCGGATCGCAATCGCCCCAGTCGCCCCCCAGCCGTGGCACCCCGCCGGACGACCCGCAGCCCAGAATGGTAAAGCGCAGGGTCGCCATGGTCAGGTGCCCCCGCCAAAGGCTGCGGCCTTGGTGAACAGGCGGTCGAAATTGGCGGTGGTGGCGGCAGCAAACTCGGCCTCGGTCACGCCAAAGACCTGTGCGCCCACTTTGGCGGTAAAGGCGGTATAGGCCGGTTCGTTCCGGCGCCCGCGATGGGGCGGAGGGGCCAGATAGGGGCTGTCTGTCTCCAGCAGAATGCGGTCCAGCGGTGCCGTGGCAAAGATATCACGCAAGGCCCCGCTTTTCGGAAAGGCGGCAATCCCCGACATCGACAGGTAAAATCCCATCTCCAACGCGGCCCGCGCCAGCCCCTCGCCCGAGGAAAAACAGTGCATGACGCAGGAATAGGGGCGCTGCGCCATGCCCTCGGCCAATATCGCCGCCATGTCGTTATCGGCGTCGCGGGCATGGATGATCAGCGGTAGCCCGGTTTCCTGCGCCGCCTGAATATGCACCCGCAGGCTGGCCTGCTGCACCGGCTTGCTGTCGGGGGTATAGTGGTAATCCAGCCCGGTCTCGCCGATACCCACCATCTTCGGATGCCGGGCCAGCGATACCAGATCCTCTACCGTCACGGGCGGCTCTTCCGTCACGCTCATCGGATGGATTCCGGCGGCATAAAAGATGCCGTCATGCGCCGCCACAATCTCTTGCACACGGGGCAGGTTCTTCAGCCGGGTGCAGATCGTCACCATCCGCGCCACACCGGCGGCGCGCGCACGAGCGATCACCTCGGGCAATTCATCATTGAAATCGGCGAAATCCAGATGGCAATGGCTGTCAACAAGTTCAAAGGGCATCTCGGTCATCGGTCCGCTCGTCTTTGCCCCATTCACATTGGCCCAAATATCCCACGGGTGAGATCATTGTTTCGCCATTGGTTCAAGAACCAATGATCTCGGGGGGGTGAAACCCCCGGTCGGGGCCAGCCATAAGGCCACTGTTTCAGGCCGGGGCCGACAGGGCTTTCGCCGTCTCGTCCAGCCGCAGAACCATATCCATGAGAAGGGCGGCAGGGTCAAGGTTGACTGCCTTGCCGCGCCGCGCCCGCAGGCCAAGTGTCTGCGCAAGATCGGCCCAATGCCGCGCTGCCCAAGGATCGGGCGACAGGCGCGCGATCAGCGCGGCCTCGCCGGGGGCGGCCTCTGGTGGGGTCTGGCCAAGGGTGCCCGCGCGAGCAAGGCGGGCCAGAAACAGGTCGATCAGGGTGACGATCAGCTCAAACGTCGCCTCGGCCCCGCGCGCGGCCCCGGCCTCGGCCAGCGCCAATGCGCGGGGCCGGTCCATCCGGGGCAGGGTGGCAAACAATTCGACCACGCGGGCATAAAGCGCCAGCCCTTCGGTGTTGGTCATGCGGAACGCCTCGCCCACCGAACCGCCCGCCAGTTCGGCCAGCGCCGCGCGCTGTTCCGGTTCAACCGCGCCTCCCGCTTGCGTCAGGGCATCCGACAGATCGGCAGGCGACAATGGGCCAAGCCGCAAGTCGCGGCAGCGGCTGCGGATGGTGGGCAACAGCCGCGCGGGTTGATGCGAGATCAACAGCAGCGTCACCTTCGGCGGCGGTTCTTCCAGCAGTTTCAGCAAGGCGTTGGCGGCCGAGGAATTCATCTCATCGACCGAATCCACAATGGCCACCCGGCGACCGCCATCGGCGGCAGACAGCGCGAAGAAATTCTTCATCTTGCGCACCTCATCCACCGTGATGTCCTGTTTCAGCCGCCCGCCCTTTTCGTCATAGGGGCGGCGCAGCAGGAACAGGCGCGGTTCGGACAGGGCGGCAAGGCGGCGCGGCACCGGGCCATCGGGTACGTCCAGCGTTTCAGGGGGCGGGGGGGCGAACATGCCCTCGTCCTCTGGCGTGGCCAGCAGAAAGCGCGCGATCTTCCAGGCCAGCGTGGCCTTGCCCACGCCGCGCGGGCCGGTGATCAGCCAGCCGTGATGCAGGCGGGCGGTGTTGAACGCCTTCAGGAAAAGCGCCTCGACATGCGGTTGGCCAAACAGATGCGGCGTGTGGCGCGGATGGGGTGCGCCCTCGATACGGTCGGGTTCGGGGATGTCGTCGCTCATCCAGGCGCCTGACCGGCCAGCGCGGCGGTGGCCAGCGCCAGCACATCCACAGCCACCGCATCGGGGCTGCGCGCACCATCAACCACGCGGAACCGGGCCGGAAAGCGGTCGGCCAGTGCCAGAAACCCCGCTCGCGCCTTTTCCTGCAAGCCAAGGCCCATGCCTTCGAACCGCAGTTCCTTGCCGGGGCGGGCGGTGGCGCGGGCCAGCCCTTCGGCGGCGGCAATGTCGATCAGAAAGGTCAGGTCGGGTTCGATCCCGATCATCAGATCATGCAGCGCATCCACCTTGGCGCGCAGATCGCCGCGGGTCAGGCCCTGATAAATCCGGCTGGAATCGGCGAAACGGTCGCAGATCACCACCGAGCCACGCGCTATGGCAGGCAGGATGGTCTTTTCCAGATGGTCGCGCCGGGCGGCGTTGAACAGCAGCAGTTCGGTTTCGGCCGACCAGCGATCCGTATGCCCTTCCAGCACCAGACGGCGGATTTCCTCTGCTCCGGCGCTGCCGCCGGGTTCGCGCGTCAGCACAACCTCGTGGCCCGCCGCACGCAAGGCGTCGGCCAAGAGGCGGGCCTGAGTGGATTTGCCCGATCCGTCAATGCCTTCGAATGTCAGGAACAGGCCGGGCCGCACCATTCGCTTGCCCCGCATCAGCTTGCCGGTGCCGTGCCCAGATAGGTCGCCTGCAAATGCCCGATGGCGGTTTGCAGCCGGGTGACAAAGCCGCCCATCGGCACATCCGCCTCTGCCACCAGAGGAATGCGGTGTTCGGGCATGTCGGGCATGGTGATGACCAGCTCTGCCAGCGTGGCCCCCTTGGCGACCGGCGCCTTGATCGGGCCGGTATAGACCACCTCGGCGGCAAGGCCCGCCTTGCTGGCCGCCGGGATCAGCAGGCGCACGTCCTGCGCAGGCACCAGACCGACGGTTGCAGCCTCGCCCATGAACACGCGGGCCTCGGCCAGCCGCTCGCCTTGCTTGGCCACGGTTTTCAGCGCGAACTGGCGAAACGCCCAAGAGGCAATGCGCTCTGCCTCTTCTGCCCGCTCTTTGTCGCTGGCCATGCCAGAGACCGCGAACACGATCCGCCGCTCGCCTTGCTTGACCGAGCCTACAAGGCCAAACCCGGCCTCTTCAGTATGGCCGGTTTTCAGGCCATCGGCCCCAATCCCCAGCTTTAGCAAGGGGTTACGATTGTTGGCATTGGCCGGCGCGCGGTTTTTGTAGTTGAATTCGGTTTGGCCAAAGACGGTGTAAAGATCGGGGTAGGTGTTGATGATATGAACCGCCAGCAGGCCCAGATCCTTCATGCTCATCCGCTGGCCGGGATCGGGCCAGCCGCTGGCATTGGCAAAGGTGGATTGCTCCAGCCCAAGGGCCAGACCACGTTCGGTCATCTTGCGGGCGAATTCGGGTTCAGACCCCTCCAGCCCCTCGGCCACAACAACGCAGGCATCATTGCCAGAGTTGATGATCATGCCGTGGATCAGTTCCTGCACCGTGGGCCGGTCGCCCTGTTGCAGATACATGGTGGACCCGCCAGCGGCCGTAAAACTGACCGCATGAGCCGAGACGCCAAAGGTGGTGTCCATCTGCACGCGGCCATCCTGGACCGCCTCGAACAGCATTTCGATTGTCATGAGCTTTGACATGGAGGCAGGCGGAACCGAGTCCTCCCCCGCCTTGTCCAAAAGCACGGTGTTCGTCGTCATGTCGTAAACCCAGGCGTGGGTGGCCTTGGTTTCAAAGGCGCGGGCCGGCAGGGCCAACGCCAGAAAGGCAACGAACAGGGTGCAAAGATGGCGTGTCATAGGGCGTCCGTCAGGGTTTCTGTCAGCGTTTCAGCAGGTAGGCGTCCTTGAAGCCCGCCGATTTGGCCTTGGCCAAGGATGCGGCATCGCCGCGCGCTGTGACCGACCAAGAGCTTTTGCCTTGGGTCTTTTCTTCGCGGATGCTGGCGCTGACCCCGGCTTTGGCCAATTGGTCAACCGCGCGCTTGGCATTCGCCTCGACCGAAAAGAACCCGATCTGGATCAGGCCGCCCTTGGCCGCAGGTGCCGGGGCCGCGGGTTTCGCCGCCGGGGGCGGGGCCGCGACAGGTTTGCCCTTGGGCGCGGGTGCTGCAACGGGTGCCGCAACCGGGGGCGTGCCGGGCTTGGCACCGGGCGGTGGAGCAATCGCTTCGGTTGCGACGGTTTCCGAGGAATCGAGGATCGGCTTCGTTGCGTCGGGTGCGGCGGTCGCCGCCTCTTCGCGCCGCAGCGCCGTGACCGAGATCTTGCCGGGCTGCCCGGCCAGCATTCCAAGCGCATCGGCGGCATCGGACGAGATTTGCAGCTTTGGCCCCGGATTGTCACGCTCGCGCCGGAACAGACCGCCGATCACGAACTTGCCATTGGCTGGATTGCGCAGGATCACCCGCTCCGGGTCTTTGACATCGGGCGAGGCGACCCAGACGCCACCAAGCGAAGGCCGCCCGTCCCAAAGTGCGGTGTCGGTGACCTGAAACACCTGCGGTGCCTCAACATCGCGGTCCACCAGTTTGACCGATTTGCCGGTGCCCGCAGCCGTTGCGCTGCCCGCCGTGGCAGCCCCCTTGGAGCGCGAGGCGAAAGGGCCCATGCCGCTTTGACATCCGGCCAGCGCCGTTGCCAGCGCGGAAACAACAAGAATTCGCCCGATTGCCATGCCTGCCATTTGCTACCCCATGCGCATTCTGCCGACGCGCTTTGTTTCCCGAACCAAGGCCAAAAACCCGTTCCACGCGCAATGATACAGGGCTACGGCGGTGCAGGGAAGGGCAACTCGGCCCGTGCGCGGAAAACACCGCGTGAAGGCGCGAACGCTCGGACCTTTCAGAATCGTTTCCGTTGCATTATGCGGCACCAACCCTGCGGGCGACCTTATGCGGCGCGCGGCAAGGACAGGAAGTGTGGCCGAGTGGTTTAAGGCTCTAGTCTTGAAAACTAGCGTGGGGGGAACCCCACCGTGGGTTCGAATCCCACCGCTTCCGCCAAGATTCCCGTATGCCCGCCCCAGCCGCCTAATTGTATCGGGTCGACCTGGTGGCGCGTGTTCCGACTGTTCCGCGAAAGGCAGGCGACGTCCGTTTCAGTGCATAGGCGCTACGGAAAAGAACGGGGGATGGTAGGCCCGGAGGGACTCGAACCCCCAACCAAAGCGTTATGAGCGCTCAGCTCTAACCATTGAGCTACAGGCCCCCAGTTCTGCCTATGCCACACCAAGCGGCGGGGTCAAGCGGGGGCGGGCGTTGCGCGCGCGGGCGGGATGGGCTATGGGCGCGCAAAGCGCTGCCATTTCACTGCCAAACTACGGGGGATGCCATGACGACGGGCCATAACGGGCTGACCTATGCCGATGCAGGCGTGGATATCGACGCGGGCAACGCGCTGGTTGAGCGGATCAAACCCGCCGCCAAACGCACCAACCGGACGGGCACGATGGGCGGCCTTGGCGGGTTTGGTGCCTTGTTCGATCTTAAGGCGGCGGGCTATAACGATCCGATCCTTGTGGCGGCAACCGATGGCGTGGGCACCAAGCTGCGCATCGCGATCGACACCGGCAATGTCGATACGATCGGCGTCGATCTGGTGGCGATGTGCGTCAACGATCTGGTGTGCCAAGGCGCTGAACCCCTGCTGTTCCTGGATTATTTCGCCACCGGCAAGCTGGAACTGGATCAGGCGACCCGCATCATCACCGGCATCGCGGCGGGCTGTGAGGCCAGCGGCTGCGCGCTGATCGGCGGTGAGACGGCGGAAATGCCGGGCATGTATCACAAGGGCGATTTCGACCTTGCCGGCTTTGCCGTGGGCGCGATGGAGCGCGGAACCGAACTGCCAAAGGGCGTGATCGAGGGCGACGTGCTGCTGGGCCTTGCGTCAAACGGGGTGCATTCCAACGGCTATTCCTTTGTGCGCAAGGTGGTGGAGCTGTCGGGCCTTGGCTGGGATGCGCCGTCGCCCTTCAGCGATGGCACCTTGGGTGAGGCGCTGCTGGCACCGACGCGGCTTTATGTGAAACAAGCACTGGCGGCGATCCGTGCGGGCGGGGTGCATGGCTTGGCCCATATCACCGGCGGCGGCATCACCGAAAACCCGCCGCGTGTCGTGCCCGACGGGTTGGCTTGCGAGATTGATCTTTCGGCCTGGGCGCTGCCGCCTGTGTTCCGCTGGCTAGCCAAGACCGCGAACATGGTGGAATCAGAGTTGCTCAAGACCTTCAACTGCGGCATCGGCATGATCCTTGTGGTCGAACCCAACCGCGCCGATGCGCTGGAAAAGGTGCTGGCAGAAGCGGGCGAGACCGTGGCCCGCATCGGTCGCATCGTGCCCGAAACCGCCGAAGGCACCCGCGTAATCTACAAGGGCGCGCTGTTGTGAGCCGTGTTGCCATCCTGATTTCGGGGGGTGGCTCTAACATGGTGTCGCTGGTGGCCTCGATGGCAGGGGATCATCCGGGCCGCGCGGTGCTGGTTCTGGCCAATGATCCGGCCGCCAAGGGGCTGCAACGCGCCGCCGACATGGGTGTGCCGGTGGCGGCGGTGGATCACCGCCCCTTTGGCAAGGACCGCGCCGGGTTTGAGGCCGCACTGCTGGAACCCCTGCTTGCGGCACAGCCGGATGTGATCTGCCTTGCCGGTTTCATGCGCATTCTGACGCCCGATTTCATTCGCCGGTTTCAGGGGCGGATGCTGAACATACACCCGTCGCTTTTGCCGAAATACCCCGGCCTGCACACCCATCAGCGCGCGCTGGACGCGGGCGATAGCGAAGCGGGCTGTTCGGTGCATGAGGTTACGGCCGAACTGGATGCCGGGCCGATTCTGGGGCAGGCGCGGGTGCCGGTGATGCCCGGCGATACGGCAGACACGCTGTCGGCCCGCGTTCTGGTGCAGGAACATCGGCTGTATCCCGCCGTGCTGCGCCGGTTCGTCGCCGGGGACCGGACGCCGGTTCTGCTTTAGGCCCGCGGGCCAGAGGGGCGGGTGACGATCCAGCCGCCTGCGGTCAGCAAAACCGCGCCCTGCGCCAACAGCACCCAACCCGGCAGCTGCATCCACAGGCTTAGCCCAAAGGCCGCCACCATGGCGATCACCGCCGCCGTCTTGGCGCGTGGCGGAATGGCGCGGTGGTTGCGCCAATCACGGATCGCCGGGCCGAACAGAGGATGGCGCAGCAGCCAGTCATGCAGCCGGGGCGAGGATTGTGCGAAACAGGCCGCCGCCAGAATCACAAAAGGTGTGGTCGGCAACAGCGGCAGGAAGACCCCCACCACACCCAGCGCCAGTGCCAGAACCCCCCCGGCAAACCATGCCGAACGGCGCAATATCTTCAACTGCATCGCTTAGCCGGCCCGGTCAAAGGCAGCGCGGGCGGCTTCGACCTCGGGCATGTGTTCCTTGGTCCAACGGTAAAGCGCGCGGAACGGGGGCAGCACGGTCCAGCCCAGATCGCTCATCTCATACTCCACGGCCACCGGGCTGCCGGGCAGCACGCGGCGGGTGATCAGGCCGTTGCGTTCCAGCTTTCTCAGCGTCTGGGTCAGCGATTTCTGCGACACGCCTTCGATGCTGCGGCGGATGGTGTTGAACCGCTGCGGCCCGCGGTCCAGCACGGTCAGGATCATCATCGACCATTTGTCGGCAATCTGATCAAACAGCACCCGCGCCGGGCAATTGGCGTCGAACGACGCGCAGCGCGCTTCGGCGACAGGGGCGGCTATCTCGCTGATCTGGTTCATAGGTTTCCCCAAGGTGACCTGGTGTCTTTCAGGTGCCTGATTGACACCAAGTTTCCAATATATACCTGTATGCCGTCCCTGAACAGGAGTTTTCCGATGACTGCCGCTACTGATGTCCTTTTCCGCCCGTTCAACCTGAAGGGCCTGCACCTGAAGAACCGCATCGTCATGGCGCCCATGACCCGTGCCATGGCCGAAGGTGGCCTGCCCGGTGCGAAACAGGCCGAATACTATCGCCGCCGCGCGGCGGGCGGGGTGGGCCTGATCCTGTCCGAAGGCACGGTGATCGACCGCCCGGTGTCGCGCAACCTGCCGGGTATTCCGTTCTTTCACGGGGCCGCGCTGGATGGCTGGAAACAGGTGATCGACGCGGTGCATGGCGCGGGCGGCAAGATGGGGCCGCAAATCTGGCACACCGGGTCCACCCGCGCAGGGTGGGAGCCTGAATTGCCGGTCGAATCCCCCTCGGGCCTTGTCGGCCCCGGCGATGCGCGCGGGCGCGCGATGAGCGAGGAAGACATTGCCGATGCCATCGCCGGTTACGCCAGTGCCGCCGCCGATGCCAAGCGGTTGGGGTTTGACGTGGCCGAACTGCACGGCGCCCATGGCTATCTGATCGACCAGTTTTTCTGGGATGGCACCAATGTGCGTGGCGACCGTTGGGGTGGCCCGACGATCAAGGACCGGTCGCGTTTCGCGGTCGAGGTGGTCAAGGCCACCCGCGCGGCAATTGGCCCGGATTTCCCGCTGATCCTGCGGTTGTCGCAGTGGAAGCAACAGGATTACTCGGTGAAACTGGCCAAGACCCCGGCGGAAATGGAAGACTGGCTTGGCCCGTTGTCCGATGCCGGTGTGGACATCTTCCACGCCTCTCAACGCCGCTTTTGGGAGGCGGAATATCCTGAGCTGGACGGTGAGGATGGCCTGAACTTTGCCGGCTGGGCCAAGAAGGTCACCGGCAAGCCCACGATCAGCGTAGGGTCCGTGGGCCTGAATGGAGAGTTCTTCAACGCCTTCCGCGGCGAAGGGTCCACCGCCTCGCCCTTGGACAAGCTGGTCGCGCGGATGGAGCGGGATGAGTTCGACCTGATCGCCGTTGGCCGAGCGCTGATCAGTGATCCGTCCTGGGTCAACCATGTGCGCCAAGGGGCGGCCTTGAAGGGCTTTGCCGCCGAAGATCTGAAGGAATTGGCCTGAATCCGGCCTTCCGGGCGCTAAAACCGCCCGGAAAACCGCGCAAAAGGGTTCCCATCCCGCCCTGCCGCCCCTATAGCGGAAGGGCGGGATACCCCCGCGGCCCCTGTTGAAAGACGCCGATGCGCACGATCACCACGACCGAAGAGCTGGCCGCCTATTGCGAAGCCGCCAAAGCTGCCCCCTATGTCACCATCGATACCGAGTTCCTGCGGGAACGCACCTACTGGTCCAAGCTGTGCCTGATCCAGATGGCGCTGCCCGGCAAGGACGGTGAGGCCGTGCTGATCGACCCGATCGAGGGCGAAGGCATGTCGATGGAACCGCTGTATGACCTGTTCCGCCACAAGGCGACGGTCAAGGTGTTCCACGCCGCCCGGCAGGATCTGGAGATTTTCTTCGTCGAAGGCAACGTCTTCCCCGACCCGCTGTTTGACACGCAGGTCGCCGCCATGGTCTGCGGGTTTGGCGAGCAGGTGGGCTATGAAACCCTTGTGAAAAAGATCGCCAAGGAAAACCTGGACAAGACCAGCCGTTTTACCGACTGGTCGCGCCGCCCGCTGTCTCAGGCGCAAAGCGATTACGCGCTGGCCGATGTCACCCATCTGCGGGTGATCTATGAATGGATGGCCGCTCAGCTTGCCAAGAACGGCCGTCAGGCCTGGGTTGAGGAAGAGCTGTCGGTTCTGACTGACCCCGCAACCTATACCGTTCACCCCGATGAGGCCTGGTCGCGGATCAAGACCCGCACCTCCTCGGGCCGGTTTCTGGCCATCGTCAAGGCCTTGGCTCGGTTCCGCGAGGCCTATGCGCAGGGCCAGAACGTGCCGCGCAGCCGGGTGATGAAGGACGATGCCCTGCTGGAGCTGGCCTCGACCCGCCCGACCAGCATGGAAGAACTGGGCCGGTCGCGGCTGCTGTTGCGCGAAGGCAGGAAGCCCGAGATTGCGGAAGGCATCCTTGCCGCCATCAAAGAGGGCATGGAGATGAAGCCCGAAGACATGCCCAAGGTCGATGCCAGCAAGGAACAGGTGCAGGTCAACCCCGCACTGGCCGACCTGCTGCGCGTGTTGCTGAAGGCCAAGTCGGAATCCTTGGGGGTGGCTCCGCGTCTTATCGCCTCGGCCGCCGATCTGGATGCGATTGCGGCGGGTGACCGCAACGGGGCGGCGCTGAAAGGCTGGCGGGCCGAAGCCTTTGGCGAGGATGCGATGCGCCTTTGCCGGGGCGAGATTGCGCTGTCGGCCAAGGGCAATGAGGTTCGTGTCGTCCGCGTCTGAAACGGGCGGGTCTGAAATGGGCGCGTCTGACCCGCTGCGGCTGGTGCTGATGGGGGTGGCCGGGTCGGGGAAAACCTCGGTCGGGCTCGCCTTGGCGGCCTTGCTGGGCGCGCGCTATCTGGATGGCGATGACCTGCATCCCCCGGCGAATATTGCGAAAATGGCGGCAGGTATTGCACTGACCGATGCTGACCGCGCGCCGTGGCTGGCGGCGGTGGGCGACCTGCTGGCCCCGCCGGGGCGCTGGATTGTTGGCTGTTCGGCGCTAAAGCGCAGCTACCGCGATATCATCCGCAATCATGCCCATTCGCCGGTGATCTTTGTGCATCTGGCCGGCAGCCGGGCACTGATTGGCGCGCGAATGGCGGCACGGACGGGCCATTTCATGCCGGAAAGCCTGCTGGACAGCCAGTTCGCAACGCTGGAACCGCCCGGCCCGGAGGAGGGCGCCATCACAGTGAATATCGCGCTGCCGCTGCCCGATCTGGTTGCCGATATTGCGGAGCGGCTGGGCTAGGCTTCGGCCTCCCTAACCGTGTCCACCACAGGGGTTACGGCAGCCTTGCCAGCGCTGGGCGGGAAATCTGAACCTAGCGGCGGCTGGCCCGGGCATTGGTTTCGCCCTGCACGACAATCTCCGAGATGTTTTGCAGTTTGATGTTCGACAGCGAATAACCTGCCGTGATCTCACGCGACCATTGGGTTCCGGCAGGCCACGGCTCTGGCGGTTGGGCAACGCGGAATTCCAGCACCAGCACGCCCTTGTCATCGACCGGCAGCGCGACCAGTTCGGCCTTCCACCAGCCCTGGCTGGGCGGCAGGCCGGTGGCGGTGATGATGGCCCCGCCGGGGTTCGGCTCGACCGTCATCGACAGCACCGACTGCACCAGTTGGCGCCCATCATCCACCGCCGCCTTGCCCACCACTTCGGGGGCGGCGGCCACCGGCACCTCTTTTGACCGGCCAAACCAGTTCAGCGGGTTCAGCCGCGATTGGCCAAAGCCGCAGGCGGACAGGCTGGTGGCGGCGATCAGGGCAAGCGTCAGGGAAAGGCGCATCAGGGGAACCTTGGCTGTTTCACCATGGGTAGCCGATGGGGGGAACCGATGGAAGGGGCTTTGGAATGCCCGGCGTGGCTGGACCTTTCATCGCCCGCAGATTACCTGAATGGGGAACATGAATTACCCGAAAGGGTAAGGAGATTGCCATGGCCACCCCCGCCTTTGAAGAGATCGCCGAGACCTTCGACTTCCTCGATGACTGGGAAGAGCGCTATCGCCACGTCATCGAACTGGGCAAGGCGATGCCGGCGCTGGACGACAGCTTCAAGGTGCCCGCCTACAAGGTGGATGGCTGCGCCAGCCAGGTCTGGCTGCGGCCGGTTCTGGCGGGTGGCAAGTTCGACTTTCAGGGCGACAGCGATGCGATGATCGTCCGCGGCCTGATCGCAGTGCTGCACGCGCTCTACTCCGGCGTGCCGGTGGCGGATGTGGCCAAGGTGGACGCCCCTGCCGAACTGGGGCGGCTGGGGTTGAACGAGCATCTGTCGTCGCAGCGGTCAAACGGCGTGCGGGCGATGGTCGAGCGGATCAGGAAGACGGCGGCAGAGGCCTAGGTGCGGGCGCGGCGTAAAAACCGCCATTCGTGCCAGACCAGCCCCATCACCACCACGTCGAACGCCGTTAGAACGATCAGCCCGACCGACTGCGTATAGCTATAGCGGTAAAGCTGATAGGCGATGAACCCCGCAAGCGCCACCAGCGATGCCGGATAGGCCACCAGCTTTTCCCGCAGCAGCCCCGCCACCAGCACGACTTTGATCAGCCCATGGCTGACCAGATAAAAGGCATAGAATGACTGGGTTGACCCGGTAAGCTGCTGCACCGCCGAAAGCAGATGCGTCGCCACAAAGTCGCGCGGATCTTCGGTCAGTTCATTGCGGGTCAGCAGGTTGACCCAATGCAGCATGGTCTGCGTGCTGACCAGATAGAACACAATCCCGCCAGCAATCTCGATCAGGGCGTGCAAACCTTTAAGGATGACGCTAACCCGAAACACCTGACGGATGCGGCGTTCATCAATCTGCATGTTACACGCCATCCTTTTCATTAAAGGTCAGAGCATGGACGCCGAAATCACGCGCTGGATCAACTCTTTTGCCGGGATCAGCCCGATCCTGGACCGGGTGGTCACTTTCGTCACCACCTTTGGGGTTCCCCTGATCGTCGCGGTGGTGGTTCTGCAATGGTGGAGTCGCGACGACCGGCGGCATGTCCGCCATGCTGCGATCTGCGCGGGGCTTGCGTTCCTGCTGGGGCTGGCGATCAATCAGGTGATCCTTCTGGGGGTGCATCGGGTCCGCCCTTATGACATGGGCCTGACCCATCTGCTCATCGCCCCCAGTGCTGATTGGTCTTTCCCGTCCGATCATGCGACCGCCTCAATGGCGGTTGTCGCGGCGTTTGTGCTGCAAGGGCTGCGCGTGCGGTCACTGGCGCTGTTCGGCATGGCGTTTCTGGTCTGCCTGTCGCGGGTTTTCGTGGGCACTCATTATATCACCGATGTTCTGGGCGGAGCGGCGACGGGGCTGGTGGCTGCCATCGCCGTGCGGCTGCTTTACCGAGAGAACACCCGGATTGACCGCCTGCTGACCAGCCTGCTTTAGACCTCGGCACAAGCCGCCCGGCACCACTCCAGCGCCTTGGCCGACAACCTCGCCCCCAGCTTCTCCAGCACCTCGGCGTGATAAGCGTTCAGCCAGTCGCGCTCTTCGCCCGACAGCATCGCCGACACCACCAGCCGCCGGTCAAATGGCACGAAGGTCAGCGTTTCAAACGCCAACTGGTCGCGCCCGTCGCCCTTTTTCGCGGCCTCTTCCACCACGATCAGGTTTTCCAACCGTATGCCGAATTCGCCCTCACGATAGTATCCGGGCTCATTCGACAGGATCATGCCGGGTTCGAACGGTACCTCGTTGATCCGGCTTAGCCGCTGCGGTCCTTCATGCACCGACAGGAAGGCCCCCACGCCGTGGCCGGTGCCGTGGTCAAAATCCATCCCCTCGACCCACAGCGGAAACCGCGCCAGCGGGTCCAGATCGCGGCCCGACAACCCGCGCGGCCAGCGGGCGCGGGAGATCGCGACCAAACCGCGCAGCACGCGGGTATAGCAGGCCCGGGCAAAATCACCGGGGTCGCCCATGGCAATGGTGCGGGTGATGTCGGTCGTGCCATCCAGATATTGCGCGCCGCTGTCCACCAGCAGCAACTCATCCCGCCCGACGGCGCGGTTCGACTCTTCGGTCACGCGATAGTGCATGATGGCGCCGTTCGGGCCCGATCCGCTGATCGTGTCGAACGAAATGTCATGCAAAGCGTTGGTCGCGCGGCGAAATCCTTCCAATGACCGCACAACCGAAATTTCGGTCAGGCTGCCTTGCGGTTGGGCATCCAGCCAGCACAGGAACTCGACCATCGCCGCCCCGTCGCGCAGATGCGCCTCTCTCATCCCGGCAATCTCGGCGGCGTTCTTCTTGGCTTTGGGCAGGCGGCAGGGGTCATCGCCCCAGACCGCGGCCACCCCGGCATCCTCCAGCTCCAGCCGCACGGCGATGGGGGCGGTGCCCTTGTCCACCCGCACGGGGCCTTGCAGCGTGTGCAGCGCGGGCACAAAGGCGGCAGGCGGGCGCAGTGTGACATGCGGGCCAAGGGTGGCCAGCGTCGCCTCGTCAAACTTCGCACCTTCGGCAAACAGCGTCACGCGCGCGTCGTCGTGAAGAATGGCAAAGCCGTGCAGGATCGGGTTTCGCGGCACATCCGCGCCCCGCAGGTTCAACAGCCAGCACAGCGAATCCGGCAGGGTGATCACGGCGGCCGTCTGTCCTGCCTTGCGCAACCCTTCGGCCAGCCGCGCCCGCTTGGCCGCGCTGCTTTCCCCGGCAATCGCTTCGGGGTGGGCAAAGGCCCGTCCCATCGGGGCAGGGGGCTGATCGGGCCAGATTGCATCGACCATGTTCGCCACCGGGCGCAGGTCAAGGCCCGCGCCCTCCAGCGCCGCCTCAATCCGGGCCACCTCGTCCGCGCTGTGCAGCCAGGGGTCGAACCCCACCGCCCCCGCAGCCAGATGATCCCTGATCCAGTCGCCGGGCTTCACCTCGGGCCAGGGCACCGGAGTGTAATGCGCCAGATCGACCTGACCCTTCACTTGCGTGCGGTAGCGCCCGTCGATGAACACCCCCGCAACATCGGGCAGCACGATGCAGAAGCCTGCCGACCCGGTGAACCCGGTCAGCCACTGCAATCGTTCATCGCGCGCGGCAACATATTCGCCTTGATGCACATCAGACCGCGGAATGATGAAGCCTGCCAGCCCCTCGGCCGCCAGTTTCGCCCGCAGCGCTGCCAGACGGGCCGGGCCCTGCGCCGGATTGGCAGGACTGTCAAAGGTCTGAAACATCATCGCCTCATCATCTGTTCATAAATATCCTGAGGGTAAGGGCCAGCGGCCCGAGGGGGCAACGCCCCCTTACACCGCCCGCCGGAAGCCCTGCGCTTTGGCCCGCTTCCTCGGGTCCACCTCGAACAGGCTGGCAAGCTGTTCAGTCATGGCACCCGCAAGCTGCTCGACATCGGTGATCGTGACGGCGCGCTGGTAATAGCGGGTCACGTCATGGCCGATGCCAATGGCAATCAGCTCCACCGCCTTGCGCTTTTCGACCATCGCGATCACATCGCGCAAATGCTTTTCCAGGAACGATGCGGGGTTGACCGACAGAGTGCTGTCATCGACCGGCGCGCCATCGGAAATCACCATCAGGATCTTGCGCGCCTCTGGCCGGGCTTGCATCCGGCGATGCGCCCATTCCAGCGCCTCACCGTCGATGTTTTCCTTCAGCAGCCCCTCTTTCATCATCAGACCCAGATTGGCCCGCGCCCGCCGCCAGGGCGCATCGGCCCCTTTATAGATGATGTGGCGCAGGTCGTTCAGGCGGCCCGGCTGTTGCGGGCGCCCCTGCGCCAGCCAGCGTTCACGGGCCTGCCCGCCCTTCCATGCGCGGGTGGTAAAGCCCAGAATTTCCACCTTCACGCTGCACCGCTCCAATGTGCGCGCCAGCACATCGGCGCAGATCGCGGCAATCGAGATCGGGCGGCCCCGCATGGAACCGGAATTGTCGATCAGCAGCGTCACCACGGTGTCGCGGAATTCGGTATCCTTTTCCCATTTGAACGACAGCGGCGTTGTCGGGTTTGCCACGACGCGGGCAAGGCGGCCCGCATCCAGCGTGCCTTCCTCTAGATCAAACAGCCAGCTTCTGTTTTGCTGGGCCTGCAAGCGGCGCTGCAACTTGTTGGCCAGCCGCCCGACAGCGCCTTTCAGCGGGTCAAGCTGCTGGTCCAGATAGGCGCGCAGACGCTCCAGTTCGGCCGGTTCGGCAAGGTCTTCGGCCTTGATTTCCTCATCGAAATCAGTGGTGTAAACCGCGTAGTTCGGGTCGGCGTCGGAATAGGGCGCGGGTGGGGGCGGCTCCAGCGGGGCCTCGCCATCGGGCATTTCGGTCTCATCGCCCTGCTCCATATCGGCGGAATCTTCGGTTGTGACCTGAGCTTGCGACTGGTCTTGCTGGTCTTCCTGCGTCTGTTCGGGGCTGGCCTCGGTTTCGTCGGATTCGCTTTGGTCCTCGCCCGCAGAGTCGGGCTGATCCTGCGCCTGATCCTCGCCGCCGTCATCCTGCGGGTCGTCCATGTCGGGGTCGTCGCCCAACTGGTCGCCATAGCCCAGATCGGCAATCACCTTGCGGGCCAGCCGGGCAAAGGCGGCCTGATCGGCCAGCACATCGTCCAGCCCTTCCAGCGTGCCGCCCGCCTGTTCCTCGACAAAACCGCGCCACAGGTCGGCGACATGCTGCGCGCCTTTGGGCAAGGGTCGCCCCGTCGCCAGTTGCCGCACCAGATAGCCCGCGGCCACCGGCAAGGGGGCCTCTGCCGCCGTGGTGATCTGGGAATAGCCCTTGCGGTCGGCCTCCCACTGGATTTTGGCGTCGATGTTGGTGGCCGTGCCGGGCATGGCGCGGGCCCCCACCGCCTCACACCGGGCGGTCTCCATCGCGTCATAAATCTCGCGCGCAAGGTTGCCGGTGGGGGCATAGCGGTTTGAAACCGCCTCATCATGGTACTTGCGCTTCAGCGCAAAGGCATCCGCCGTGCCACGTGCCAGCAGCACCTCATCCCGCGTCATGCGGCGCGAAACCTGCGGCAGGCGCACGCCTTCTTTGTTCATGCCCGCCGGATCGACCGAGAATGTCACGGTCATGTCCGGGTCATCGGCCATGGTCTTGGTGGCCTCGGCGAGGGCCTTTTTGAACGGATCGGCGGGGTTGTCGCTGGGCTTGGTCATGGGGCCACATTGGCACCGGGCGGGCGCAGGGGCAAGGGTGCCAAACGACCCGGCGCATTGGTGCAATCACGCACAGACCCCGCGCATTTTCTGCGAATTGCCGCATTGCAGCGGCAGCGCCATGTTGTCGCCAGCGAATTGAAATGCCCAGCAGGAGGCCATCATGTCCAAACCGAAAATCGCCGTTATCGTTTCCTCGACCCGCCCGACCCGCTTTGCCGACATTCCGACCAAATGGATCGTCGAAAAAGCCGCCGATCATGGCGAACTGGATGTCGAGGTCGTGGACCTGCGCGACTATCCGATGCCGTTCTTTGACGAGGTTGCCTCGAACGCCTGGGTGCCTTCGGTGAACGAAGTGGCCAAGGCCTGGCAGGCGAAACTGGCGGAATTCGACGGCTATATTTTCGTGGTTGCGGAATACAACCGCTCGATCACCGGCGTTCTGAAGAACGCGCTGGATCAGGCCTATGTGGAATGGGCGCGCAAACCGGCAGGCATCGTGGCCTATGGTTCGGTCGGCGGCACCCGTGCGGCCGAACACCTGCGCAACATCGCGGTGGAGCTGCAAATGGTGCCGGTGCGCGCGGGCGTGCATATCGGTGGTGGCGACTTCTTCAAGGTTCACCCCGGCTTTGGCGGCTCGGGCAATCTGGCCGATATCGCCGGTTCGATCGACGGCCCGGCCAAGGCCCTGCTGGACGATGTGACCTGGTGGGCCAAGGCGACCAAAGCCGCGCGCGGCTGATCTGAACGACTTGAAGACGAAGGGCGGTCCGGTGCGGGCCGCCCTTTTCTTTTGGACATTTCGGATGGAACATCGTAAAGGGGGGCAGCTTTGCGGACCTCACTGCTATTTGCTGCATCCGCGCAAATCGGTTCGCTGTCGCAGCATTAACGATCTGCTCGGCGGTAGAGTGGACGTTCACGTCGGCAGACGCATTTACACCCACTGATTTTCATAAATGGTCCGGCGTAGGATGCGCTGGGCCAGCTTGGCCCATTCTTCAAGTTGCTTTTCATATTCCTCTGGGTTCTCCAAAATTTCGTTATCATCTTCCGGGGTTGCAACATGAACCCATGTGTTGCGATATCTTCGCAGCCTATGAATGTCTTCTCGAAGCCCCTGTTCGATGGGCGCGTTATCAATCAAATCTGCAAGGCGAATACGCCTCCCGCCTGCATACTCGGCGCGAAGATACGTTTCGATTGCAGCAGTAGCGGCAATAACGGTCGCTAGGTTTGCGCCTCCGACGAAGGCATAGTCGCAATCGCGAACGATGAAGGCGCACCATTCCGACATGGTAGCGCCGCCTTTCAGCAGTTCGTCGTCAAGCGCGGTAATAAATGCCCATTTTGCGTCTTCATCCAAATCCGTTTCCTCAGGCAAAGTCACGAGTCAGCCGCAGCATAGCATTGGTCTGTTTGGGCTACGACCGCATCTAACGGCAACTCATTGGTCCGGCAGAAAAGGGGCTAGTTGCGTTGCTGCCGCTGCGAAAAACCTTCTATTTTGCGGCTTGCCTGAATGTCGCTGATTGGCTCCAGGCAGCCCACCCTCCTTACCAAAATGAAAAGGGCGGCCAAGGCCGCCCTTTCAGTGCGCCGGGTGGGCGGGCTTACTTCATCGCCTGACTCGCTGCACTCTCCGGCAGTTCCTCGCCAAAGCAGCGCTGGTAGAATTCGGCCACGGTCTGGCGTTCCAGCTCATCGCATTTGTTCAGGAACGACAGGCGGAAGGCATAGCCGACGTTGCGGAAAATCTCGGCATTGGCGGCCCAGTTCAGCACGGTGCGCGGCGACATGACGGTGGACAGATCGCCGTTCATAAAGGCGGTGCGCGTCAGGTCGGCGACGGTCACCATTTGGCTGATCGTCTTGCGGCCCTTTTCGGTGTTGTAATGGGGCGACTTGGCCAGAACGATGGCCGCCTCGGCGTCATGCGACAGATAGTTCAGCGTGGCCACAAGGGACCAGCGGTCCATCTGCGCCTGGTTGATCTGCTGGGTGCCGTGGTACAGGCCGGTCGTGTCGCCAAGGCCCACGGTGTTCGCGGTGGCGAACAGGCGGAAGGACGGGTGGGGCGTGATGATTTCGTTCTGATCCAGCAGGGTCAACTTGCCGTCATGCTCCAGCACGCGCTGGATGACGAACATCACGTCCGCCCGGCCCGCGTCATATTCATCGAACACGATGGCAACGGGGTTGCGCAGCGCCCAAGGCAGGATGCCCTCATGGAACTCGGTCACCTGCTTGCCGTCTTTCAGCTTGATCGCATCCTTGCCGATCAGGTCGATCCGGCTGATGTGGCTGTCAAGGTTCACGCGCACGCAGGGCCAGTTCAGCCGCGCCGCGACCTGTTCGATATGGGTCGATTTCCCCGTGCCGTGATACCCCTGGATCATCACGCGGCGGTTATAGGCAAAGCCTGCAAGGATGGCCAAGGTGGTGTCGGGGTCGAACTTATAGGTCGGATCGATTTCGGGCACGCGGTCGGTGCGATCTGCGAACCCTTTGACGCGCATTTCGGTATCAATCCCGAACACATCGCGGACCGAGATTTCTTCGGTGGGTTTCATCACAGTATCCAGCATCGCAAAGGCCCAATCCATCGGGCGGGCAGGGTGCCCGCAAACGTCTTCAAGCTGTTGTGGAACATATCCAAGGGGCCTGCAAGGGGACGAGCGGCGCAACCTGTTCTGCGCGCGACAATGGACAGGCATTGGCGCGCGCGCTAGGCATCGGGTCAGGACAGGAGGACCCATGGCCAAGACCTCGCCCCGAATGATCGAGGTCGCTGCGCGGCTGGCGCGGATCGCCGAAGCGGCCCCCAGCGAGGCGCAGCTTTTGTCGGCGCTGCGGCTCTTGGCCAAATGGCGGTCTGGCATGGTTGCGACCACGCTGGCCAAGCGGTCGGGCACGGTGGTGGCTCATGGCCCCTTTGCCGGGATGGTTTATGGCGTCGGTGCGGTGGAAGGGGGGGCAGCCCCTCGGTTGCTGGGTCTTTATGAGGCCTCGCTGACGCCTGTCATCGAAAAGGTGATTGGCGGGGGTTATGGGCTGGTGATCGATGTGGGCTGCGCCGAAGGCTATTACGCCGTGGGGTTGGCCCGGCGGATGCCCGGGGTGCGGGTGATGGCGCGCGACAGCGATGCGCGGGCCCAAGGGCTGTGCCGCGATCTGGCGGCGTTGAACGGTGTGGCCGACCGGGTGGAGGTGGGCGGCGTTCTGACCCACGATGATTTTGCCCTCTGTGCAGACCAGAAAACCTTTGTTCTGTGCGATATTGAAGGGGCCGAGGATGGCTTGCTGGACCCCGCCCTTGCCCCCGGTCTGGCCCATGCCGACCTGCTGGTCGAGGTGCATGAAGGTGCCTCTCGCGGTCTGCTGGCCCGGCTGACCCAGCGGTTTGCCCCCACCCATACCGTCACCCGGATCGACCGCGCCCTGTCGCCCGCGCCCTTGCCCGGTTGGATGGAGGAACTGTCCGATCTTGACCGCCTGCTGGCCTATTGGGAATGGCGGGCCAAACCGACACCCTGGCTGTGGATGGAGCGGCGGGCATGACCGACCCCATCCGCAACGCCGCCCTGTGGTATGCGCAGGACGGCTATGACCCGGCGGCGAAGGGCATCAACGGGCGCCGCGTGGCGGGTGAAAGTTTCCTGCGCGGGTTTCTGGCCCATGCCGATGTGGCCGAGGCGGTGGTGCTGTCGAAGACCGAGGGCGAATTGGCAGCGGTGTGCGATCTGGCGGCGCGGCTGCGGCCCGGTCTGGCGCTGCGCCATGCGCCCCTGCTGCGCCCCGGCAGCATCGCGCCTGTGGGCACCGTCTATTACCCCAGCCCCAATTTCGCGACCGAGGCGTGGCGGCGCGTGACCCATGGCAATACGGCGTGGTCGCTGTGCGGGATCACCCACACCACCTCGACCGCCGCCGTGATGGAGGGGTGGCTGTCGCTGCGCACCGCGCCCGTGGGCGATTGGGATGCGGTGATCTGCACCAGCCGGGCGGTCCATGCCTCGGTCAGCTATCAGCTTGATTTGATCGACAATCATCTGGCGGTGCATCTGCGCGCGCGCCTGCCGCCCCGGCCCATGCTGCCGGTGATCCCCCTTGGCATCAACACCGGCGATTTCGTGCCCGACAAGGCGGCGGGCGCGGGCTTGCGCGACAGGCTGGGGGCGGGGCCGGGGGATGTGGTTTTCACCACCATCGCCCGTCTGACCCCGCATGAAAAGTTTGATCCCCTGCCGGTGTTCACGGCACTGGCCGAGGCGCAGCGGCGGCTGGGCGGGCAGCGGTTGCATCTGGTGCTGTGCGGCGTCTTCCGCGACGATTACTCCCGCAAGGTGTTTGAAGATGGCGCGCGGGTGATGATGCCCGATGTCGGCTTTCTGATCCTTGATGGCGCACAGGCGGCAGACCGCAAGGCGGCGCTGTCGGGGGCCGATGCCTTCCTGTTCCTGATCGACAATATTCAGGAAACCTTTGGCCTTGCGCCCATCGAGGCGATGGCGGCGGGCCTGCCGGTTCTGGTCAGCGACTGGGACGGGATGAAGGATACCGTCACCCCCGATGTGGGCTTTCGCGTCACCACCCGCAGCCTGTCGTCCGGCCATCTGGCGCCCGAGGCGCTGCGCTATCAGGGCGGCATCGACAACTACCCGCAGTATTGTGCGGCCACTTCGGCCCTGACCGAGGTGGATATGGGCGAATTGGTAACGCGGATCATGGATCTGGCGCAGAACCCCGCCTTGCGCGCCCGGATGGGGCAGGCGGGCGGGTGCCGGGCGCGGGCGCTTTATGACTGGTCGCAAGTGGTGCCGCAGATGCAGGATCTATGGGCTGAACAGACCGCGCGGCGCAAGGCCGCCACCCGCGCCTTGCGCTATGCCCCCGATGCGCTGCCCATTGCGCCCTCACCCACCGCCCTGTTCGCCGCCTGGCCGACCGAGCGGGCAGAGTTTGGTCAGACCCTGCTGCTGCCGGTGGACCGCACCGGCCAGCCCGATCTGGCGGCGGTTCTGGCCGTGCGCAACTATCAGGGGCTTGGCCGCATATTCGCTGCGCCCGACCGCATCGCGGCGGTGCTGGCCACCATTCCCGCAACGGGGGCGACGCGGGCCGAGGTTGCGCGGGCGGTCGGGCTGAACGTGGCGGGCACTGACCGGGTGCTGATCTGGTTGCTGAAATACGGGTTCATCCGGCGGGGTTAGGCCTGCACAAACCCTGCACAACCTGCGCGCAAGCCTTGCACGCCGTGGGGTGATGCTGGTCCCGGCACAGTCCGGCCACAGCAGGAGAGCATCATGAAAAGATTGATCACGGCCACCGCCATCGCGCTATGGGGCGGGGTCGTCATGTGGGCGATGGACCCGGTTCATCCCGATACCGGGATGATCGTGGCGGCGCTGGGCGGCGCGTTTCTTTCCGGGCTGGCTTCGGCGCCCTTGTTCCTGCGGCAGCACTGGGGGTGGTCGGCGCTGGGGGCCGTTTGCGCCACCTGTGGCGGTGCGGCGCTGGGTGGGGCGTTGCTGGCCACGGTCGGCCTGCCATCCAGTCCGGTTCAGGGCATGGCCTTGGGAATTGCCCTTGTCGGGGCCGGGATATTGCAAAGCCCGGTGGTCTTTCTGACCTGGCTGGCGGGCGCGGTCGCGGTGGCCAGCATTGCGCCACGCGCAGCCCGGTTCAGTCCTTGAAATACCGGCTTTCCTTGATCTGATCCCAGGCCCAGACCACCTCTTGCAGACGGTCCTCGTCACTGCGGTCTCCGGCGTTCATGTCGGGGTGCAGGTCTTTGACCAACAGCTTGTATTGCTTGCGAATCTCGGTCCGCGACCAGGTGTCGCGGGCATCAAGGATTTCCAGTGCCTTCCGCTCTGTCGGCGGCAGCTTGCGGGTTGCGGCGGCGGTCACCTTGCCGGGGTTCTGGGTGGCTTTCTCGCCCAGAATCGCCATCGGATCATTGATGCCCAGCCGCTGCCAGGCACGACCATCATCTTTCTGGCTGAAGGGCTTGGTCTCGCGCTCCCACGTCCGGTCGCGGTCTTGCAGCTTTTTGATCTCGTCGTCGGTCGCGCCGCCGAAGAAGTTCCACTTCAGGTTATATTCGCGCACATGATCTTTGCAGAACCAGAAAAACTCATCCAGATGATCGGGCGACTTGGGCGCGCGGAAGACGCCCTTTTCCTTGCAGCCCGGAAATTCGCAAGCCTGACGAGAGGTTTCGAACGCGCCGGACATGCCGCCCCGACGCCCGGTCTTGCGCTTGGCTTTGTCTGCCGACACGCGCAGATCGAACTCGAAGGGGTTGCCTTTGGTCATGGTGGGGCCTTTCCGACTCGGGGCTGCAAGTTTAGGGATTTGGCGCGGAAGGAAAAGGGGTCCGGGATGGAGATTGCAGCACAGATGCGTCAAAGGCTGGAAATCGCCTTCGCGCCGACGGTGTTGGAGGTGGTGAACGAAAGCCACAAGCACGCGGGGCACGCGGGCGATGACGGATCGGGCGAAAGCCATTTCGCGGTCAAGATTCGCGCGACCGCGCTGGCCGCGATGGGGCGCGTGGCGCGGCACCGGGCCGTGCATCAGGCGCTGGGCGATGTGGTCGGGCGCATTCACGCTCTATCGGTAGACGCCGGGTAGGTTAGGTGCGTGATTTCACGCACCTGGAGCGGCCTTCACCACCTGCCGCCAATGGTGCAGCAGGGGTTCGGTATAGCCCGAGGGCTGGCCGCGCCCCTTGAACACCAGATCACAGGCAGCCTGAAACGCCGGGTCGTCAAAGCCGGGGGCCATCGGGCGATAGGCAGCATCGCTAGCATTCTGGCGGTCCACCACGGCGGCCATTTTGCGCATCGCGGCCATGACCTGCGCTTCGGAAATGACGCCATGGTGCAGCCAGTTGGCCAGCGCCTGCGACGAAATCCGGCAAGTTGCGCGGTCTTCCATCAGGCCAACGTCGTGAATATCGGGCACCTTGGAACAGCCAACCCCCTGATCGACCCAACGCACCACATAGCCAAGGATGCCTTGGGCATTGTTTTCAACCTCGGCCTGAATTTCGGCATCGGACCAGTTGACGCCGACAGCCACCGGCACGGTCAGCAAGTCGGCCAGCGTGCCGCGCGGGCCATCGGCGGCAATTTCCGCCTGCCGCGCCAGCACATCGACGCGGTGGTAATGCGTGGCGTGCAAGGTGGCTGCGGTGGGCGAGGGCACCCAGGCGCAATTGGCCCCGGCGCGGGGATGGGCGATCTTTTGCTCCAGCATCGCGGCCATCAGGTCGGGCGCGGCCCACATGCCCTTGCCAATCTGTGCGCGGCCCTGCAACCCGCAGGCCAGACCGATATCGACGTTCCTGTCTTCGTAACTTTTGATCCAGGCGGCATTTTTCATGTCGCCCTTGCGGATCATCGGGCCGGCTTCCATCGCGGTGTGAATCTCGTCCCCGGTACGGTCAAGGAAGCCGGTGTTGATAAAGGCCACCCGCGATTTCGCAGCGCGGATACATTCCTTCAGATTGGCGCTGGTGCGGCGCTCCTCATCCATGATGCCCAGTTTCACGGTGTTGGCGGGCAGGCCCAGCGTGGCCTCAACCCGGTCAAAGATTTCGCAGGCAAAGGCCACCTCTTCCGGGCCGTGCATCTTGGGCTTCACCACATAGACCGCGCCTGCAACCGAATTGCGCGGGCCGTCCGCCTTGCTCAAATCGTGCATCGCACACAGCGTGGTGACAAAGGCGTCCATGATGCCTTCGGGCACCTCTGCTCCATCTTGCAGCAGGATCGCGGGGTTGGTCATCAGGTGGCCCACGTTCCTGACCAGCATCAGCGCCCGCGCCTTGAGTGTGACGGTCGCGCCATCCGGCCCGGTCAGGGAGACATCGGGGCTCAGGCGGCGCGTCAGAGTTTTGCCCCCCTTTTCAACCTGTTCCGTCAGATCTCCCCGCATCAGGCCCAGCCAGTTGCCATAGGCCAGAACCTTGTCCTCGGCATCCACAGCCGCTACCGAATCCTCGCAATCCATGATGGCGGACATGGCTGATTCCAGCCGGACATCGGCGATATGGGCCGGATCGGTTGCGCCGGTCGGGGTGCTGGCATCGAACACCACTTCGACATGCAGGCCGTTGTTGCGCAGGAAAATGCTGGTGGGGGCATCGGCGGGGCCGGTATGGCCGATGAACTGGGCGGGGTCGGCCAGCATTGTTGAGGAGACCTTTGCGCCGCTCTCACCTTCAGTGCGCCAAAAATCCCCGGACTGGGAAACGATGATAAGGTCACTATCGACAATCTCGAAGCTAACTACATTGCTCCAGGTGCCGGTAGAAAGCGGTGCTGCCTCATCCAGAAACGCCTTGGCCCAGGCGATCACGCGCGCGCCGCGCGCGGTGTCATAGCCCTTGCCCTTGCGTGCATCACCCAAGGCATCGGTGCCATACAGCGCGTCATACAGGCTGCCCCAGCGGGCATTGGCGGCGTTCAGCGCATAGCGGGCGTTCATGACCGGCACCACCAGTTGCGGGCCGGGGATCAACGCGATTTCTGGGTCCACGCCCACGGTTTCCACTGCGAAATCAATACCTTCTGGCAGAAGATAGCCGATTTCGCGCAAGAAGGCCTCATGCGCGGCGGCGTCAAACGGCTGGCCTTTGCGGCTGCGGAACCAGTCGTCGATGTTGGCCTGCAATTCCTCGCGCCGGGCCAAAAGGGCACGGTTTCGGGGCGCAAGATCAGCCAGCGCCGCGGCCAAACCGGCCCAGAACCCCGCCGCCGTTACGCCTGTGCCGGGCAAAGCCTGCCCTTCGACAAAGGCCGCCAGCCGGGCATCGACCTGTAATCCGCTTCGATCCAACCGCGTTGTCATGTGCATCTCCTGCCAGGCTGTATGCCAAGGGATACGGCCACCGGGGCAGGGCTTGCAACCTTGCAGCGGGCGAATGTTCTTCGGCTTTTGCCTTAAAATCCTTGTCAGGCGGGGGTGGTGCGTGATACTTAGTCTTATGGCTAACCATGATCCCGATCTGAACCTGATCTTTCAGGCCCTGTCCGACCCGACGCGGCGCGCCATGCTGGCACGGCTGGGCAAGGGGGCGGTGCCGGTGGGAGAGCTGGCGCGCCCGACCGGCCTCGCGCTGCCGACGGTCATGCGCCATCTGGGCGTGCTGGAACAGGCGCAACTGATCGCGACCGAAAAGACAGGCCGCACCCGGATGTGCCGGGCGCGGCCCGAAACCCTTGCCGCCACTGCCGACTGGCTTGCCGAACAGCGGGCGATCTGGGAGGGCCGGGCCGACCGGCTGGAGGCTTATGTGATGACACTGATGCAAAGGGGCGATGCAGATGGACCCGACGCCGACGATTGATCCTGACCGCGATTTGCAGGTCACACGGCTTATGCCTGCGCCGGTTGCAACGCTGTGGCGGTGCCTGACCACGGCCGAGCATCTGCGCCGCTGGTGGGTGCCCGCGCCGGTGCAGGTGGCCGATCTGATAATCGAACCGCATCCGGGTGGACGCTTTTTCACCCACATGATTCTGCCCGATGGCGGCGAACACCGGGTGGACATGGTGATCCTGCTGGCCGAGGCAGAGCGGCGTTTGGTGTTCACCGACCTGATGACAATGGGCTTTGTGCCGGTGGTGCAGCCGTTGTTCGGCTTTGTCGGCGAACTCGCTCTGATCGCAGAGGGGCAGGGTACGCGCTATGTGGCGACCGCCCGCCATGCCCGCCCCGAAGATGCCGTCCGCCACCGCGATATGGGCTTTCACGATGGCTGGGGCATGGTGGCCGACCAGCTTGCCGCGCTTGCGCGCACGATGGCTTGAACAAAAGGAGCGCCGATGGACCTTGACCTTAACCCCGAGCTGGACCTCGTTTTGACCCGAGAGTTGAATGCCCCGCGCAATCTGCTTTACACCTGCTGGACCACGCCAGAGCATCTGGTCCATTGGTTCGTGCCCAAGCCGCACAAGGTAACCTCCTGCCATCTGGATGTGCGCCCCGGCGGTGCCTGCAACACCACCTTTGAGGTGGATGGCAACCTGATGGAGAACAAGGGTGTCTATCTTGAGGTTGTCCCGAACGAAAAGCTTGTCTTTACAGATACCTACACCGCAGGGTGGAAACCCGCGCCCGAACCTTTCATGACCGCGATTGTGACCTTTGAAGACCTTGGCGGCGGGCGCACCCGCTATACTGCCGTGGCCCGCCACCGCAACGCCGAGGCGGCTCAAACCCACAAGGACATGGGGTTCCATGACGGCTGGGGCACGGTTGCCACCCAGCTGGAGACCTATGCCAAGGGGTTGATGAAATGACCGGTGTCGCAGACCGCACCATGTTGATTGAACGGGTCATCAAGGCCCCCGTTCCCTTGGTCTGGGGGGCCTGGCTGAACGAGGCCAGCCTGCCGACATGGTGGGGGCCGGACGGGTTTTCCTGCCGCACCAGCCGGATTGACCTGCGGCAGGGCGGTGACTGGGTGTTCGACATGATCGGGCCGGATGGTACGGTTTACCCCAATCATCACCGCTACACGCTGATCCGCCCGCAAAGCCGGATCGAATACACGCTGCTCTGGGGCGAAAACGGTCCCAAGCACGCCGACGCCTGGGCCAGTTTCGAAGACATCGGCGGCGCGACCAAAATCACGCTGGGCATGGTGTTCATCACGCGGGAAGAGTTTGAAACCGCCAAAGGCTTTGGCGCGGTCGAGCTGGGCCAGCAGACGCTGGGCAAGCTGGAAAAGGTGGTGCTGGGCAGTTAGGGCTTTGCCCTGCGCTTGCGGCAGGCGTCCGAGCAGTGGCGCACCTGATCCCAGGTCTTGGCCCATGCCTTGCGCCAGACCATCGGGCGGCCGCAGGTGGCGCAGGGCTTGACCGGCAGATCGGCCTTTTTGCGCATCTTTGGCATTACAGGTCCAGCGACAGTTGGGCCTGCGCCCGCCGGGGCAGGGCCGCGCGCCGGGGGCTGCGGCTGGCGTGGCGGGCGGCGATGCGCCCCGCCTCTTGGCCCGCACCAACCTCTCGGCGCAGCGACCACACGGCATCGCGGGCCGCCCGTGCCGCGCTGGCCGGGTCCACTACGGGTTCGGGATAGCGGCGGCCCGACAGGTTGCGAAAGCCGGGCCACAGCCAGGGCTGTTGCAGGAAACTGTCGGGCACCGATGCCAGTTCTGGCAACCAGCGCCGGGTGAAGGCGCCGGTCGGGTCTTGGTCAAGCCCCTGTTTGACCGGGTTATAGATGCGCGGGGTGTTGATGCCGGTGACGCCGGATTGCATCTGCACCTGTGGCCAGTGGATGCCGGGTTCGTAATCGGTGAACAGCCGCGCCAGAATAGGCCCCGTCGCCCGCCAATCCAGCCAAAGCTGATACGAGGCGACGGCCATCACCATCGCCCGCATCCGAAAGTTCAGCCATCCCGTCGCTGCCAGATAGCGCATACAGGCATCGACAAAGGGCAGGCCGGTTTGCCCACTGGCCCAGGCCTGTAACCGCGCGGAATCGGTTTCCCTTGGCCGCAGCCCCTCGGCCAGACGCGACAGGCAGCGGGTTTCGATATCGGGCTGATCCTCCAGCTTTTGCATGAAATGGTCGCGCCATGCCAGCCGGCTTTGAAAGCTGGAGAGCGATCCGCCCCAGCCGGGCGGCCGTTCGGCCTGCCGCGCGGTGGTGGCCTGCACCACCTCGCGCAGCGACAGGGTTCCCAGCGCGATATGGGGCGACAGGCGCGAACAGGCGCGCTCTCCCGTCAGGGGGCTGGACATGGCGGCACGGTAGGGTTCGCCGCGTGTGGTCAGAAAGCTGTCCAACAGGCGCAACCCCTCGGCCCGGCCACCGCGCTGGCGGTGAGGGCAGCGGTCTTCTGCCAGCCGTATCGCGCGGGCGGAGGGAATCGGCCCCGGCTCTACCCCTTCGACCGGCTGCATCTGGGGCACGGGCAGCACAGGGGCTGCCATGAAGCCATCGCGCCGCGCCTGCCAGCCGTCACGGCTGGCCAAAGGGCGCAGGACGCCTGATTGCGGCACCTCAGTCCATTCCACCCCCGTCGCGCGTGCCCAGGCGGCCACGCGCCGGTCACGCGCAAAGGTCCACAGGTTGCCGGTTTCCTCATGGCTGACGATCCGGGTTATGGCATGGCGGCGGCACATCCGCTCCAGCACGTCCACCGCATCGCCGCTACGCAGGGCCAGCGTGACGCCAAGCGCCGCCAGCTCTGCCCGCAGCCCTTCCAGCGATTCTGCGGTAAAATCCCACTGCCGGGCCGATGTATCGGGCAGCCGCCAGTAGTCGGGTTCCAGAATATAAAGCGGCAGCACCCGGCCCAGCCTTGCAGCATGGGTCAGGGCCGGGTGGTCCGCCACCCGCAGATCGCGCTTCATCCAGACCAGAACATTCATGGAACATAGAAATAGCCGAAGACCGGGATTCGGCAAGGGGTTGCGCCTGCCGGGCAGGGGCATAGGTTCAGGCAAATGGAGGCCCGAATGTCCGACCCGCGCACTGTCTATCTTGCCGATTACCAGCCTTTTCCTTTTCTGCTGCCGCAGGTCCGGCTGGAGTTCACCCTCGGACCAAAGGCAACGCGGGTCAGGGCGCGGCTGGAATTCATGCCAAACCCAGCCCGACCCGGTCGCCATGATCTGTTCCTGCACGGGGAAAACCTGCGCCTGATCAGCGCAAAGGTGAATGGTACGTCTGTACATTCAGAACTTTCAGATATCGGAATAACAATTTCGGCCAATGACTTGTCGGGCGATCCTTTTACGCTGGAAACCGAAGTTGAAATCTCTCCCGCCGCCAATACCGCGCTGGAAGGGCTTTATATGTCGAACGGCATGTATTGCACCCAATGTGAGGCCGAAGGGTTCCGCAAGATCACCTATTACCCCGACCGCCCCGATGTGATGGCGCGCTTTCATGTGCGGGTTGCGGCGGACCTGCCGGTGCTGCTGTCAAACGGCAACCCGGTCGGCTCTGGTCCCGGCTGGGCCGAGTGGGATGACCCATGGCCAAAACCGGCCTATCTGTTCGCGCTGGTGGCGGGCGATCTGGTGGCGCATGCCGATAGTTTCACCACGCTGTCGGGCCGCAAGGTCGATCTGAACATCTGGGTTCGCCCCGGCGATGAAAACCGCTGCGCCTGGGGGATGGAGGCGCTGAAAGCCTCGATGTCCTGGGATGAGCGGGTTTATGGCCGCGAATACGACCTGGATATTTTCAACATCGTGGCGGTTGATGACTTCAACATGGGCGCGATGGAGAACAAGGGGTTGAACATTTTCAACTCCAAGGCGGTTCTGGCCAGCCCCGACACCGCCACCGATGATGACTTTGCAAGGGTCGAGGCGATCATCGCTCATGAGTATTTTCACAACTGGACCGGCAACCGCATCACCTGCCGCGACTGGTTTCAACTCTGCCTGAAAGAGGGGCTGACGGTTTACCGTGATCAGCAATTCAGCGGCGACATGCGCAGCCATGCGGTCAAGCGCATCGAAGATGTTCTTGCCCTGCGCGCCCGCCAGTTCCGCGAGGATCAGGGCCCGCTGGCCCATGCCGTGCGCCCCGACAGCTTTGTCGAGATCAACAATTTCTACACCGCCACGGTTTATGAAAAAGGTGCCGAGGTGATCGGCATGCTGCGTCGGCTTGTGGGGGATGAGGCCTATGCACAGGCGTTGGACCTGTATTTCACCCGTCACGATGGCCATGCAGCAACCATCGAAGACTGGCTGAAGGTGTTCGAAGATACGACCGACCGCGACCTGACGCAGTTCAAGCGCTGGTATACCGAGGCGGGAACCCCGCGTCTGAAGGTCTATGAAGCCTGGAGTCCCGCCGCGCAGGGCGGCACCTATACCCTGACGCTGGCGCAGGAAAACCCCGCCACGCCCGGCCAGCCCGAAAAGGGCGCCAAGGTCATCCCCGTGGCCGTGGGGCTTCTGAACCCCAATGGCGATGAGGTGGTGCCGACCACGGTGCTGGAACTCATCAAACCCGTGCAAAGCTTTGCCTTCGAGGGGCTGGCGGCCCGGCCCATCGCCTCGATCCTGCGGGATTTTTCGGCTCCCGTGGTCTTGGACCGTGAGGTTCCCGCTGCCGAGCGCGCCTTCCTTCTGGCCCATGATACCGACCCGTTCAACCGCTGGGAAGCGGGCCGGTCGCTGGCCAAAGAGGTGCTGGCGCGGATGATCACCCAGGGCACGAAACCTCAGGCGGCCTTTTTGGACGGTATGGCGGCGATTGCCTTTGATGAGGGCCTTGACCCGGCCTTCCGCGCGCTTGCCCTGCGCCTGCCGGGTGAAGATGACATGGCTGCCACCCTGCATCAGTCGGGCCACACGCCCGACCCCGCCCGCATCCATATCGCGCGCAAGGCCCTGGCGCGGGCGGTGGCGGAACGGCTTGCCCCCGGCCTGCCGGGGCTGGAGGCGGCGATGCGCGTGCCGGGGGCGTTTTCGCCGCAGGCCGCCGATGCCGGCAAACGCGCCTTGCGGCTGGCCGCGCTGGCGGGCCTGACGCGGCTGAACGGCGGCGCTGCGGCCCAGGCGGCCTTTGCCGATGCGACCAACATGACCGAAAGCTTCGGCACGCTGGCGATCCTGCTGGAGGCGGGGCTGGGCGAGCGGGAACTGGCTGCGTTCGAGGCGAAATGGCGCACCGACCGGCTGGTGATGGACAAATGGTTCGCCGTGCAGGTCAGTCTGTCCGCCCCAGAGGAAACGGCGCAAACGGTGGGCCGCCTGACGGCGCGACCGGATTTCGACATGAAAAACCCCAACCGCTTTCGCGCGGTTCTGGGGGCCTTGACGGGCAACCATGCAGGCTTTCACCATGCAAGCGGATCGGGCTATCGGCTGCTGGCGGACTGGCTGATCCGGCTTGATCCGCTGAACCCGCAGACCGCGGCGCGCATGTCAACCGCGTTTGAAACCTGGCCGCGCTATGATGCTGACCGGCAAGGGATGATCCGCGCTGAACTGGCGCGCATTCTGGCGGCACCGGGCCTTAGCCGTGATCTGTCGGAAATGGCGGGGCGGATGCTGCACGGCTAGCGCCGGGGGCCAGCCCCCCCCGCTTTTATTGGCAATAGGGCTGTTCGCGCGTCCAGGCGGCCAGAGCCTTGCGCTTTTTGCTGTCGCGCAGGGGCATCCAGTCGCGGCCGATGCCCTTGTTCCCGCCACCCGCTACCATGTCGTCGCTGGCGACATGATAAGCCACCATTTCAACCGCGCATTGCAGGTTGGCTGAGCCGTCCTTCAACTCTGCCGCGCTGTTGGCATCGCAGCCATAGTTGCGGGCAGACCGGGGCGAGATTTGCATCAGGCCGATATAGGCGCCGCCGCCACCTGCGGCGCGGGGATTCCAACTGCTTTCATAGCGCGCCACGGCCGAGATGAGGCCCGTCCAGAAGGCGCGGCGTTCACTGACCGTGCCGTCCTCGTACCCTGGGCACCAAGTGTCGATGTCGGACGGGATGCGCGCGGCAAGCACCGGATCTTCGGCGGCAACGGCGGACATTGTGCTGATCGTCCAATGCGCGGCTTCGGGCCGGTGATCCCATGCCATCGAGAAACGACCGACATCGGTTCCGCTCGAGGGCGAAACACAGCCGGCAAGCGACAGGGCAAGGGCGATCAGGGCAAAGCAACGACGCATCGGGTTCCTACAGGCGGCATCACGCAAACGTGGCGCGACCGGGGGCTTAGGCGCTGATTCGGCGATTCGGACAACCTTTGCAGCCGCAGCATGACCGGGATTGGCCGATTTCCGCCCATCCCGCCCCTTGCGAGGGGCTGCCGCCCTGCCTAATAAGGCCGGAACCACCGACGGAGGCCGCGATGCTTGACCTGACCTATGACCTGCCCAAGCCCAAAGTCATTGCGGGCGCGCAGGGTGATTGGGAACTGGTGATCGGCATGGAAATCCATGCCCAGGTCGCCAGCAATGCCAAGCTGTTCTCGGGCGCCTCGACGCAAGTTGGCATGGAGCCGAATTCGAACGTCGCCTTTGTCGATGCCGCGATGCCGGGGATGCTGCCGGTGATCAACGAATATTGCATCGAGCAGGCGGTGAAATCGGGGCTGGGGCTGAAAGCCGCGATCAACCTGCGCTCGGCCTTTGACCGCAAGAATTATTTCTACCCTGACCTGCCGCAAGGCTATCAGATCAGCCAGCTTTACCACCCCATCGTGGGTGAGGGCGAGGTGCTGGTGGAAATGGGGCCGGGGGTCGCCCGTCTGGTGCGGATCGAGCGCATCCATCTGGAACAGGACGCGGGCAAATCGATCCACGATCTGGACCCCACCATGTCCTTCGTGGACCTGAACCGCACGGGCGTGGCGCTGATGGAGATTGTCAGCCGCCCCGATATTCGCGGCCCGGAAGAGGCGGCGGCCTATGTCGCCAAGCTGCGCCAGATCCTGCGCTATCTGGGCACCTGTGACGGTGACATGCAGCACGGCAACCTGCGGGCCGATGTGAACGTGTCGGTCTGCAAGCCCGGCCAGTATGAGAAATATCAGGCCAGCCAGGATTTTGGCCATCTGGGCACGCGCTGCGAAATCAAGAACATGAACTCGATGCGGTTCATTCAGGCGGCCATCGACTATGAGGCGCGCCGCCAGATCGCCATTCTGGAGGATGGCGGCAAGGTGATGCAGGAAACCCGGCTGTATGACCCCGACAAGGGCGAAACCCGGTCGATGCGCAGCAAGGAAGAGGCGCATGATTACCGCTATTTCCCGTGCCCCGATCTGCTGCCGCTGGAGATCGAGCAGGAATGGGTCGATGAGATTGCCGCCCGCATGCCCGAACTGCCCGACGCCAAGAAGGTCCGCTTCATGGGCGATTTCGGGCTGACCGACTATGACGCCAACGTCCTGACCGCCGAGGTTGAGGCCGCGGCGTTTTTTGACGAGGTGGCCAAGGGCCGCGACGGCAAGATCGCCGCGAACTGGGTGATCAACGATCTGTTCGGTCGTCTGAACAAGGAAGGGTTGACCATCGCCGAAACTCCGGTTTCGGCGGCGCGGCTGGGCGCGATGCTGGATCTTTTGGGGTCGGGCGAGATCACCGGCAAGATGGCGAAAGACCTGTTTGATATCCTGTGGACCGACCCGGGTGACCCGGCAGAGATTGCCGCCGCGCGGGGCATGAAGCAGGTCACCGATCTGGGTGCGATTGAAAAGGCGCTGGATGATCTGATCGCGGCGAACCCCGAGCAGGTGGAAAAGGCCAAGGTCAACACCCGGCTTGCGGGCTGGTTCACCGGGCAGGTTCTGAAAGCCACGGGTGGCAAGGCGAACCCGGCTGTCATTACCGAGATGGTGGCGAAAAAGCTGGGGCTTTGAGCAAGGATGGACCTTCGCGCAGTGCGTGAGGGTCTCCTTGCAATCCTTTGAATTCGCGTAATTGACAAATGTACAGGGATGTCAGGTGAAGATAGCCTTCGCCTGTCTTTCCAGCCGATCACGCTGAAACGCCACAAAGTCGGCGGCGGGCTGTTGCGCCTCGATCAGCGGCAGGAACGGGTCGATCACCGGGCTGCGTTGGCCTGCAAGCGCCTCGATCACGGCAAGGCCGCAGAACGGCACCACGGCCTCGGAATAACCGCCTTCGTGAACAGCCAGCAGACGGCCCTGACACATCTCATCCGCCAGCACCTTCAGCCGCAGTGTCATGGCGCGAAAGGTGTCGGAATGGGCCTGCATCCGGGCCAAAGGGTCCATCGCATTGGCATCCAGCCCGCAGGCGATGATGATGATTTCGGGCGCAAAGGCGCGCAGGGCGGGCAGGACCAGCAGGTCCATCGCATCCAGATAGGCCTGATGCCCGCTGCCGGGCAGCAGGGGAATGTTCAGGTTCGTGCCAAGGCCCGCACCGCGCCCCCGCTCGTCCGCCGTGCCGGTGTCGGTGGGAAAGCACGCCTCTTGATGCAGCGAAATCGTCAGGGTGTCGGCGCGGTCCAGATAGATCGCCTCGGTCCCGTTGCCATGATGCACATCCCAATCGACCACCGCCGCCCGCAAGGGGCCATGGCTGGCGCGCAAGGCCTCCAACGCGATGGGAATGTTCGCCAGCAGGCAAAACCCCATTCCGGCATCGGGCAGGCAGTGGTGGCCGGGCGGGCGCGACAGCACATAGGCATTGGGCACCTTGCGCGCCCACACATCCTGCACCGCCTGCATTGCCAGCCCGGCTGACAGGGCCGCAATCTCATAGCCACCCGCAGAAAAGCGCGCCTCATGCCCGATCTCGCCACCGCCCGCGTCGGACAGCGCCTTGAAACGGTCGATATAGGCGGCGGGGTGGATACGCAGCAGGTCATCGCGGCTGGCGGGGGCAGCGCGGCGCTGATCAAGCTGATCGATCAGGCCCGAGGCTTCGATCAGATTCTTAAGCCGCCGTTTTGATTCGGGGCTTTCGGCATGGCCGCCGCTGGCAACGGGTTGCAGCCAGGGGCCGAGCGGCAGGATCAGCACATGCTCGCCGGCGGAATGCCAAAAGCAGCGTTCGTCATGGTAAAGGGCGGTCATCATGGCGGCAGAATGGCGGGGCGGCGGGGGTGCCGTCAATGGGGCCGTCTGCGGGGTACGGGTCTGGCAGGGCTATCTGGCGGGGCAATCTGGTGGGACAAGGGTCTGGCAGGATAGGCACATATCAGCCTCGTGATCGGAAAGGGCCTGCCATTGCTTGGCCTTGGGCGACGAATCCCTTATCTTCCCGGCGCGATCCCAAGGAGAAGCCGATGCCGCGTTACGAATACAAGGTCATTCCCGCCCCCCGCCGTGGTGAGAAGGCGCGCGGTGTGAAAACGACCGAGGAACGCTTTGCGCTGGCCCTGACCGGGGTGATGAACACGCTGGGGGCCGAGGGCTGGGACTATGTGCGCGCCGATACGCTGCCGGTGGACGAGCGTTCCGGCCTGACCGGCACCAAGACCAGTTTCCAGAACCTGCTGGTGTTCCGGCGTGAGCTTACCTTGGAGGCTGCACCCGCTGCTGCGTCGGTGCTGGTTGCAGAACCACCTGTTGCCCCGGTTCCGCGCCTTGGCCCGGCCGAGAGCGCTGCTGCGGGCACGGCCCCGGCCGTTGGCCCCGCAAAATCGGACCTTGCGGCCGAGTGAGCGCGAAAGCGATCAGCCAGCGGCCCTGATGGCCTGTGGCAAAACCTCTTCAAACACTGAAAGCGCGGACTCGTCGCCTAGACTGACGCGGATGCAGCGATCCAGCGGGGCGACGCCCGGCATTCGGATGAAGACGCCCCGCGCCACGGTTTCGCGCAGGACGGCGCGGGCGAAATCACCGTCGCGGCCACAGTCGATCGTCACGAAGTTGGTGGCAGAGGGCAGGGGCGTCAGGCCATTCGTGCGGGCAATGGCAGACAGGCGGGCACGGGCCAGAAGGGTCAGAGACTGCACCCGCGCCAGATGTTCCCCGTCGTGCAAGGCCGCCAGCGCCCCCATTTGCGATACCCGCGCCATGCCGAAATGGTTGCGCACCTTGTCAAAGGCCTGCGCCAGCCCCGGTTCGGCCAAAGCATAGCCCACACGCGCACCCGCCATGCCGTAAGCCTTGGAAAAGGTGCGGAACCGGATGACGCGCGGGTCATCGGGGGCGATGCGCGGCATGGTGCCGGGGGGCGCAAGGTCGGCATAAGCCTCGTCCAGAACCAGCAGCGTGCCATCGGGCAGGTTGGCGATCATGTCTTCAACCACGCTGCCGGAATGCCAACTGCCCATCGGATTGTCGGGGTTGGCCAGATAGATCAGCTTGGCCTTGTGCTGGCGGGCGGCATCGAGCAGGGCCTGCGGATATTCGTGATCGTCCTTGTAGGGCACGCGGATCAAGGTGCCGCCATAGCCCGCAACGTGAAAGTTGAACGTCGGATAGGCCCCCAGCGAGGTGACAACCTTGTCGCCTGGGCCAATGGTCAGCCGCACCAGATAGCCCAGCAGCCCGTCAATCCCCTCTCCCACCACCACATGGGCGGGGGTGGTGCCGTTCAGGGCGGCGAGGGCGGCCTTGAGGTCATGGTTTTCAGGATCGCCATACATCCAGACCTGGTCGGCGGCGGCCTGCATCGCGGCAAGCACCTTGGGCGAGGGGCCGAACAGCGATTCATTCGCGCCAAGCCGGGCGCGGAAAGGGCGGTTCAGGCTGCGCTCCTGCGTTTCGGGGCCGACGAAAGGCACGGTAGAGGGCAGGCTGGCGGCGAGGGGGGTAAGAAATCGGCTCATGCCGGAAATTGAGCCGGAAATGCAGGGCGGGGCAAGAGGGGAAGAAAGGGGGGGGCTGTCTGCCCCCCATCCCCGAGGATATTTATGAACAGATGATGTCAGCCGATTTCGGCCAGCCGTTTGACGGCGGCAGTGATCTTTGCCGCCTCATCTTCCCGCGCCTCAAGGTTGGCGCGGGCTTCGTCCACCACCTCTTCCGGGGCGGAGGCGACGAAGTTGGGGTTGTTCAGCCGCCCTTTCAGTCCACCGATTTCCTTGGCCAGTTTATCCAGCGACTTTTGCAGGCGGGCCTTTTCTTCGGCAATGTCGATCAGCCCTTGCAGCGGAATGGCAAAGGCTGCCCCGTCCAGCGCAAGCGCGATGGAGCCTTTGGGGGCGGGGCCTTCGGTGAAGCTTTCCACCCGGGCAAGGCGGCGGATGAGGGCTTCGTTGCGGGTCCATGCGGCGCGGGCAGCGGCAAAGAGTTCGGTTGCCACGAGGTCGATCTTCAGGCCGACCGGCACATGAACCTGCGCGCGGGCCGAGCGGATTTCGTCGATCAGCGTGGTAACGAAGGCCATTTCGGAATCGGAGTCTTTGTTCACTAGATCAACGCCATAGGTCGGCCAATCGGTATGAACCAGCAGCTTGGCGCGGGTGCCGGTGGTGGACCACAGATCCTCGGTGATGAAGGGCATCATCGGGTGCAGCAGGATCATGCACTGATCGAGCACCCAAGCCATGGTGGCGCGGGTTTCGGCTGCGGCGTCGCCGTCGAACAGGGGCTTGGCAAACTCGACATACCAGTCGCAGACCTTGCCCCAGACGAATTTGTAAAGCGCGTCGGCGGCGTTGTCGAAGCGGAAGGCCTCCAGCGCCGTGTTCACCTCGGCCAGTGCCTTGGCGGTCTCGCCGATGATCCAGCGGTTGGCTGTGGCTGTGGCTTTGGGGGCCTCGGATTGGGTGGCATGACCCTCCCAAACGCCGTTCATCTCGGCAAAGCGGCAGGCGTTCCACAGTTTGGTGCCAAAGTTGCGATAGCCCGCGATGCGCTGGGTGTCGAGTTTCAGCACGCCGCCAAGGCTGGCCATCGCCGCATTGGCAAAGCGCAGCGCGTCGGCGCCGTATTCGTCGATGATGTCGAGGGGGTCGATGACGTTGCCGAGGGATTTCGACATCTTCTTGCCCTTGGCGTCGCGGACAAGGCCATGCAGATAGACGGTGTGGAACGGGATTTCGTTCACCACGGCAAGCTGCATCATCATCATCCGCGCGACCCAGAAGAACAGGATGTCCTGCCCCGTCACGAGGACCGAGGTGGGGAAATATTTCGCCAGTTCCGGGGTTTGTTCCGGCCAGCCAAGGGTGCCGATGGGCCAGAGGCCGGAGGAGAACCAGGTGTCGAGAACGTCGGGGTCGCGCAGCAACGTTACCTGACGATTTCCCTCTGCGTCCATGGGGCTTAGTAGGTCGCCCATCGCCCCAGTGCGAATAGCCTGACCATGGGTGTCTTGAAAATTGAAGACCGTGCGGCCTCCATAGTACTCTTTGGCCAGTTCAGCTAGCGCACTGTGGTTTTCAGCGCAGAAGTAGACATCGTGTTTGCGACTAAATGTAGGACGCTCGTCCCATAGTGCTCCGATTTCGTTTAGATTCACAAAGCGATCATTTTCAGTCGTCAGACGACGTTGTTCAACGATTGCTTTTTCATACCATTCGACTTCTTCAATCCTCGGCCCATACCAAACCGGAATCTGATGCCCCCACCAAAGCTGGCGGCTGATGCACCAAGGCTCGATATTCTCCAGCCAGTGGTAATAGGTCTTTTCGCCGCTCGGCGGCATGATCACCGTATCGCCATTGCGCACGGCGTCCAGCGCGGGGCCGACGATCTTGGCGGTATCGACGAACCACTGGTCGGTCAGCATCGGCTCGATCACCACTTTCGACCGGTCGCCGAAGGGCTGCATGATCGGCTTGGCCTCGACCACGGGTTCAAGGCGCAGGTGTTCGGACCCGGTGTCCTCGTCGATCTCACGCACCAGAACCGTCACCGCGAGACCGGCGGCGTTGATGTCGGCGACGACCAGCTTCCTCGCCTCAAATCGATCCAGCCCGCGGTATTTTTCGGGGACGAGGTTCAGGCTGTCCACTTCGTTTTCGTCGGTGGGCGACCCGGCGGCGATTTCGCGGGCGCGGGCGACGGCAACCTCATAGGGCGCGCCATCGGCCCGCATGTTGCCGCGCGTGTCCATCAGGCGGTACATCGGCAGGTTGCCGCGCTTGGCCACCTGATAGTCGTTGAAATCATGCGCGCCGGTGATCTTCACCGCGCCAGAACCGAAGGTCGGGTCTGGGTATTCATCGGCGATGATCGGGATCAGGCGGTCACACAGCGGTAGGTGGACCATCTTGCCGAGGATCGGCTTATAGCGTTCATCCGACGGGTGAACCGCCACCGCACCATCGCCCAGCATGGTTTCGGGGCGGGTGGTGGCGATACTGATGTAATCGCGCATCTCGCGGAAGGTCACGTTGCCTTCGGCGTCTTTCTCAACATATTCATAGGTTTCGCCCCCGGCGAGGCGGTATTTGAAGTGCCACATATGGCCGGCGACTTCGATATTCTCGACCTCCAGGTCAGAAATCGCGGTCTCGAAATGGGGGTCCCAGTTGACCAGCCGCTTGCCGCGATAGATCAGGCCCTTGTTGTACATATCAACAAAGACCTTGATCACCGCGTCGTGGAAGTTGCCTTCCTCGCCCGCAGGTGCCCCGGGGGCGCCCGACATGGTAAAGGCCTCTCGGTCCCAGTCGCAGCTTGCGCCGAGGCGCTGAAGCTGGCCGATGATCGTGCCGCGCGATTTGACCTTTTGCTGCCAGACGCGGGACAGGAACTTTTCGCGCCCCATCTCGCGCCGCGTGGGCTCCTGCGACAGTGCCATTTCGCGCTCGGTCACCATCTGGGTCGCGATGCCCGCATGGTCGGTGCCGGGCTGCCACAGGGTGTCGTCGCCCATCATCCGGTGCCAGCGGATCAGGATGTCTTGCAGCGTGTTGTTGAAGGCATGACCCATATGTAGGCTGCCCGTCACATTGGGCGGCGGGATCATGATGGAGAAGGGCTTGGCGCCGGGTTTCGCATTCGCCCCGGCGAGGAAGGCCTTGGCATCAAGCCACAGTTTCGAAATCCGGGCCTCGGCTTCGGCGGGGCTGAAGTTCTTTTCCATCGGCATCGGCAGCATCCCTTTTTATCAGGCACCGCAATAGCGAAGGATCAGCCCCGCGCCAAGAGCGGAGGGGGCGCTACTTACCCCCGACCATGGCGAAAACCGCGCCGCGCGGGTCGGCGGCATAAATGATATAGGCGCCGTTCGGCACCTCCATCGGGTCCAGCAGAACCTTGCCACCCTGATCGGCGACGGTCTGGACGGCAGCGGTAATCGAGGGCGTACCGAAATAGGGTGTCCAGCCGCCGCGCCCGCCGGGCGGGATGGGGCCGATGCCGCCGAAATCGGTGCCGCCGGTGTTCAGCACCCGATATTCGCGTGCACCCCCTTCTTCATAGCTGCGCGAAACCGTCCAGCCCAGCAGCGCGCCATAAAACGCCTGTGATGCGTTGGCATCGGCGCTGGCATAATCGTGCCAGTTGCCATGCCCTTGCTTCATCTGGTCATAAGCCCCGCCGGTGCCGCCGGGCAGGGGTTGCAGGATGCCAAAGGGGCAACCGGCGGGATCGGTCAGCACCGCGAAACGCCCGGTGCCGGGAATGTCGGCAGGCTCGACATGCACGCCGCCCCCCAGCGACTTCGCCTTTGCCGCCGCCGCATCCGCATCGTCCACGGCGAAATACACCATCCAGAATTCCGGCATCGGCTGATCGGGCGTCATCAGGCCAGCCACCATGTCGCCGCCCGCACTGGCAAGGATATAGGTGAAACCGGGCATTCCGGCATCGGCGAAGGTCCAGTTGAGAAGGCCGCCGTAAAATGCCTGACTGGCCGCCAGATCGCCGGTGGTCAGCTCATACCAGCAGGGAGTGCCGTGGGTGCTCATTTTGCAGTTCCTTCCATCAGGATCGGGGCAAAGCCGCCATAAATCATACGCTTGCCGTCAAAGGGCATGTCGGTGAACTCTGCCGGGTCCATTGCCATCATCGCCTTGTAACAGGCGTCGCGCGTGGCCTTGTCGGGCCAGGTCATGAAGGCGAAGACCACGGTTTCATCGGGCTGCAGATCGACCGCGCGCAGGAAATCGGTCTGCTTGCCGGGCGGCACATCATCGCCCCAGCCGACCACCAGCGACAGGGCACCCGCCTTTTGGAAATGGGGCCACCACTTGGCCTCATGGGCCCGATAGATTTCCTTGTCGGTGGTGCGGACGGGAATCACGAAGCCGTCGAGATAGGTCATGGCAGCCCTCCATTCTGCTTGTAGGAAAAGGCTGGGCTGGGTAGTTATAAAAAGCAACCAAAAGTTCCATGACGTGACCAAAACCCGCCGAAGCTATGAGGAAGGCTGTTTGCAGGCCCATGCGCTGGACCTGATCGGTGACCGCTGGGCGCTGCTGGTGGTGCGCGAACTGCTGCTGGGGCCGCGCCGCTTTGCCGAGTTGCGGCGGGGTTTGCCGGGGGTCAGCGCCAATATCCTGACCATGCGGCTTGTGGAACTGGAGGCGGCGGGGCTGCTGGTTCCGGGTTACGCGCTGACCGATGCGGGCCGCGCGCTGTGGCCTCTGGTGCGCGAGATGTGCCACTGGGGCGCCGCGCAGCCGGGCCATGACCCGACGCGGTTCATTAGCCCCGCGTCGCTGATGCTGTCGATGGCGGCGATGTGGCGCGCGCCGGGGCTGATCAGCGTGACGGTGGGCTTTGATCTGGGCGAGCGGTTTCTGATCACGGTGGATCAGGGCCGCTATCACGTTGCCCGAGCTGAGGGGGGCGAGATGACCTTTGCCGGTTCGACCAACCGTCTGGCGCAGGTGGTCTATGGCCCGCAGACGCTGGCCGACAATCTGGCGGCGGGCGGGTTTGCGTTTGTGGGGGATGTGGTGGCGGGGCAGCGGTTTCTGGACGGGTTCAGTCTGCACCGGGCGTTACAGCCGGACCTGCCGTTCTAGTCTGGTGATCCCCCTTTGGTTTGGCGAAGGCCATCGCCTTCGCCATGCGATGCAGGAGCAAGTTGCACCGCCGGGCCCCTAAGGCCCGGCCAGCGCCCGCCCCGCCATCGGCGGGCGCTTCTCGCCCGCCGGGGCAGGCACTGACCTCTCGGCTTTCTCGTGGAACTGTCTCTTGCTGAACCCGCACACACGGGCGGGGAAACGCGGTGCGTTTCCTGATCCGCCCGGACCGGGGTTGGCCGAATCTGGGCCGCCCCGCCTAAACCGCCCGGTCGATCCGGGTGGACAGGTGGATCAGGCTTTCCGAGCTTTTTACCCCCGTCATGCCACCGATCTGGTCCAGCAGACTGTCCAGCACCTGAGTATTGGGTGCCGCGATCTGCAACAGCAGGTCGAACCGGCCCGAGGTGGTGAACACCCGCTCCACCTCTGACATCGCCTTCAGCCGCGTCAGCACGGCGGCCAGTGCCCTGGGTTCGATGGTCAGCAGCACACTTGCCCGCAACCGGCCCTGCCGCGCCGCCTCGCCCAGTTTCAGCGTATAGCCCGCGATGATTCCGGTGGTCTCCAACCGTTCCAGCCGGGCCTGAATCGTCGACCTTGCCACCTTCAACCGGCGGGCAAGGGTGGCCACCGACATGCGTGCATCGGCCCCAAGAAGCCCAAGGATATTGCGATCCAGATCATCCATGCAATTTGTTGCCCCATTTCGTCATTCTGACGATGATTCCCGGCAGATATATAGTTTTGTCCGGTGAGATTGTCACCCATATGCGGCATCCTCAGTTGCAGGAAAAGGGCGGCTCATACGCACCTGGCCTGGTTGGAAAAACCATGCGGGTGCCAAGGCCGTTCATACCATTCATGGTGTGGCAACGGAGGAGGACACGCATCTTGTTGGCAGAAAGGATCACGCCGATGGGACTGTCCAAGACGATCTGGACCAATCCGACCGAATTCCTGAAAAATCAGCAGCCGGAGAATCCGGTGCTGTTTTTTGCGCCCTCGGTCGTGCAGGCCATGGCACGGCGCTTTATCGAAGGGTTTCCGGGGCTTGTGACCTATGCGGTCAAATCGAACCCCGGTGAGGAAATGGTGGAAAACCTGGTCGCCGCGGGCGTTCAGGGCTTTGACTGCGCCTCGCCGTTCGAGATTGACCTGATCCGCCGGTTGGCCCCCGATGCGGCGATTCACTATAACAACCCCGTGCGGTCGCGCACCGAAATTGCCCATGCCGTGGCGCGCAACGTCAAAAGCTGGTCGGTCGATTCGCATTCCGAACTGGCCAAGCTGGTCGAGATGGTTCCCGCGGATGGGTGCGAGATTTCGGTGCGTTTCAAGCTGCCGGTGTCGGGGGCTGCCTACAACTTTGGCGCCAAGTTCGGCGCGACCGAGGATGTGGCGGTTGAACTGCTGAAAACCGTGGCCGCGGCGGGGTTCATCCCGTCGATCACTTTCCATCCCGGCACGCAATGCACCGATCCTGCTGCCTGGGCGTCCTATATCCGCGAGGCGGCGGTCATCGCGCGCCGCGCGGGCGTCAAGATTGCGCGCCTGAACGTGGGCGGCGGCTTTCCGAACCACCGGGCAACCGGCGTGGTGCCGCAGCTTGAGGCGACGTTCGAAACCATTGGCCGCATCGCGCGCGAGGCGTTTGGCGATGACCTGCCCGCGCTGGTCTGTGAGCCTGGCCGCGCCCTGTGCGGCGATGCCTTCACGCTGGCGGCGCGTGTCAAATCTGTGCGCGACGGCACCCATGTGTTCCTGAACGACGGGCTTTACGGGTCGCTGTTCGAACTGGGCCAGATCGGCATCATCGACCGGATCGAAGTGATGGATGCTGCGGGCAAGCGGCGCAGCGGTGCGGTTCACCCACGCATCACCTTTGGCCCGACCTGCGATTCGATTGACCGTCTGCCGGGCGAGGTTCCGTTCCCCGAAGACATCGCCGAAGGCGATTTCGTCGTGTTCCACGGCATGGGGGCCTATTCCACTGTCACCAACAGCCGCTTCAATGGCTTTGGCGAATTGGGACTGGTGACGGTGTTGTCGCTTCGCCTGTAAGAGTGGGGGGACACACCGGGTTTTAACCTTGCTTTTGCCGCCAATGCGTTAAGTTTGGGGGCAGGGCCCGCCGGTCCCGGCGGGCCTTTGCATTTGCAAGGTGTGACATGAGTTTCGTCCAGCGCATGAAACGCTGGTGGCAGGGCGAGCCGATCGTCGCCACCGAACCCGCCGCCCCGCCTGCGCCGGGCGCGCGTCGCGGGCGTGTGGATCATGTCATCATTCTGGATGGGACGCTCTGCACTCTGACGCCGGGGCAGGAAAGCAATGCCGGGCTGGTGTTTCGTCTATTGGCCGAGGCGCGGCCCGTAATGCGCCGCCGGATCTATTACGAACCGGGCCTGCAATGGGAAGGCTGGCGCCATACGGTCGCCTTTCTGGAGGGGCGGGGCATCAGCCGCCAGATCCGACGCGCCTATGGCTGGCTGGCCAGCCAGTACCGCGAAGGCGACCAGATTTACCTGTTTGGCTATTCGCGGGGCGCCTATGCCGTGCGGTCCTTGGCCGGGGTGATCGACCGGGTGGGCCTTGTGCGGCGCGAAGAGGCGACCGAACGCGCGATCCGTCAGGTGTGGCGGCACTATCGTCAGGGGCCAGAGACCGAGGCCGCCCTGGCCTTTGCCCGCAGTTATTGCCACGCCGATGCGACGGTACAGATGGTGGGGGTGTGGGATACCGTCAAGGCGCTGGGCCTGCGGTTGCCGCTGCTGTGGATGCTGACCGAAAAGCACACGGTCTTTCACAATCACCAACTGGGCCGGTCCGTCCGCCACGGGTTTCAGGCGCTGGCCCTGAATGAGACTCGGGCGGTGTTTGACCCGATCATGTGGAGCAGCCCTCACGACTGGCAGGGCAATGTGGAGCAGGTCTGGTTTCGCGGCAGCCATGGCGATGTGGGCGGGCAGGTCGGCAGCTTTCCCGCCGCACGGCCCTTGGCCAATATCCCGCTGGTCTGGATGCTGGAACGGGCCGAGGCCGCGGGGCTGGAACTGCCCCAGGGTTGGGCCATGCGCTATCCTTGTGATCCGCGCTCACCCATGATGGGCACCACGCGGGGCTGGGCCAAGGTGTTCCTGCTGCGTCGCCCGCGCGTGGTGGGGCGCCATGCGTCGGAAAGCGTGCATCCCACTGCGACGGGGGTGCGGCCTTTCAGCTGGATGCCCTGGCCGTTGACGCGGCTGTTCTGATTGCGGCGGTGTCGCGGTAGGCATGTCGCAGCGCGGGTTTCCCCCCCCCCCCGAGACCATTGCTTCTTGAAGCAAAGGCAAAACAATGGTCTCACCCCTGTGGGATACTTGGGTTAATGTTAAGGGGAAAGACATGCGTGAAGTGACCGTTGCCGCCACCCAATTCGCCTGCTCCTGGGATTTGCCAAAGAATGCCGACAAGGCGGAAGAGATGATCCGCCGCGCAGCCGGGCAGGGTGCGAATGTGGTGCTTGTGCAGGAGTTGTTCGGCGCGCCCTATTTCTGCATCGAGGAGCGGGCAGAGTATTTCGCACTGGCCCAGCCGATGGCAGGGCATCCGCTGATCGCGCGGTTTTCGGCGCTGGCCAAAGAACTGGGCGTGGTGCTGCCCTGTTCTTATTTTGAGCGGGCGGGCCAGGCGCATTTCAATTCGGTTGCGATGATCGACGCCGACGGGCGGGTGATGGGCAATTATCGCAAAAGCCATATTCCGCAGGGGCCGGGATATGAGGAGAAGTATTATTTCTCACCCGGCGATACCGGGTTCCGGGTGTGGGATACCGCCTTTGGCCGGATTGGCGTGGGGATTTGCTGGGACCAGTGGTTCCCCGAATGCGCCCGTGCGATGGCCCTGATGGGGGCGGAGGTGCTGCTTTATCCCACGGCCATCGGATCGGAACCGCCCAGCCCCGGCTATGACAGCCAGCCGCATTGGGAAATGGTGATGCGCGGCCATGCGGCGGCCAATATCATGCCTGTGGTGGCCAGTAACCGGATTGGGACTGAGGTGGCGCCGGGCGGGACGGAGGTGACCTTTTACGGCTCCAGCTTTATCGCCGACCAGACCGGGGCGCTGATGGCCAAGGCGGGGCGTGGAGAGCAAGAGGTGCTGCTGCACCGCTTTGATCTGGAGGCGATTGCGGCCTTGCGTGCGTCATGGGGGTTGTTTCGGGATCGGCGTCCCCACGTCTATGGCGCGGTGGCTACGCTGGATGGGGGTTGTTAGTCAGGGCGCGACGGTGACGGTTTTTTCGATCTGGCCGGATTTGCCATCGGGCCGTTCGGGCAGGGCTGGGGCGCGGCGGGCCTGAGCAAGAAGGGCGGCATCAAGGCTGGCGCTGCCGGTCGAGCCGATGAGTTTCGCTCCGGTGATCTGCCCCGAAGCCGCGACCTGAAACCGGATGGCGACCGTGCCACTGGCGTTGTTATAGCTACCCCGGCGCATGTGGCGGTCAAGCCGCTGGCTCGCCTTGGCCGTCCATTTCCGCATCGCCGATGCTGTCACCCCTTCACCCTTGGCGGTTGCGGCACTGGCGGCGGGTTCGGCCTTTTTCGCAGGCTTTTGGGCCGTCTTTTTTTTGGCGGCGGGCTTGGCGGAGTGTTCGGATTTTGCCGGAAGCGCTTCGTCTGTTGGAAGGGCGTCTGGCAGGTCGGTCAGGGTTTGCCGGTCGGGGGGCGTCAGATCCGGCGCATCCTCAGTCTGCGGGGCTGGTGGTGCGCTTTCGTCCGCCCTCGGCACAGCCTGTAATTCTGGCGGCGGGGGTGGGGTGACCGGCTGTGGTGCGGGCGGCTCTGCCACTGCGAGCGCAGGCGGCAGGGGGGGCAGGTCCAGCAGAATGGTGCTTTCGCTGGTGCCGGTGCCGACGCGGCCCCCAAACCAGTTGGCAAATGCCGCCGTAGAGATGGCCAGCAGGGCGGCCAGCGTGGCAGCGGCTAACCAGCCCAAAGGTTCAAGCCGTGGGCGGTGCCGAGCGGACCAGTCTGTCATGGTGCGGGGCTGGATTGGGCGGCATCAAGGCCGACAAGTGCCACCTTCAAATAGCCCGCCGCGCGCAAAAGGTTCATCGTCTGCATGATCTGGCCATAAGCAACCGCCTGATCGGCACGCAGGAATATCCGCGTGTCTCGGTTGCCGCCCGTCATAGCGTCAAGCGCCACGCCAAGCGCATCGCGCGCCACCGGCGCATCGCCAAGCGACAGAGCAAGGTCGCGCTGGATGGTCAGGTAAAGCGGTTTGTCGGGGTTGGGGGCTGCCTGCGCGGACGAGGTAGGCAGATCAACCGGCACGCCCACGGTGGCAAGGGGGGCCGCGACCATGAAGATGATCAGCAGAACCAGCATCACATCGATGAACGGGGTGACGTTGATCTCGTGCAGTTCCTCGATGTCATCCCCGCCGCCGCGAATGCCGCCTGCCATGGCCTAGCCCCCGTTTGCGCGACGAAAATCAAGGTCGCGGCTGACCAGCCGCTCTACCGCTGCCGCAGCATCGCCCAGACCCTGCCGATATGTGGCGATGGCGCGGGCGAACAGGTTGTAGATCACCACGGCGGGAATGGCGGCGACAAGGCCGATTGCTGTGGCCAAAAGCGCCTCGGCAATGCCGGGCGCAACGATGGCAAGGTTGGTCGTCTGCGCCTTCGAGATGCCGATGAAGCTGTTCATGATACCCCAGACCGTGCCGAACAATCCGACGAAAGGGGCGGTGGCGCCGATTGTTGCCAAGAGGCCGGTGCCTCGCATCAGGCGGCGCGCGGCCTGAACCTCTGTCCGGTCAAGCAGCGACCGGATGCGTTCTTTGGTGCCGCCATCGCCCGCAGCATCCAGCGCCGGGGTCGAGCGGTGCAACTCTGCCTGCGCGGCAAGGGCCATGAAGGCGGCGGGGTCACGGCGACCGGCAAGGGCCTTGGCGGCGGCGGGCAGGTCGGGGGCGGCGTGCAGCTCGGCCAGGGCTGTCGTCAGGCGGCGGCGCGACAGCGTCAGTTCGACTGTTTTATGGATCAGCACCGTCAGGCTGACCAGAACCGCAAAGGCAAGGCCCAGCATCACGCCCTGCACGACCTTCGCGGCAGAGGCGAACATACCCCATAATGTCAGGTCTTGCGGCAAGGCGGCTGCAATCGGGTTGCCGACCGGGACGGTATTGGCGGCGGTGGGACTGGCCACGGCTGAGCCGGGCAGCGCCTCCTCCGCCGTCGGAGGTTGAGGCGTGCTGTCTGCTAGGGGCGCCGTGGGTTGGCCGGGCGGCACAGCGGTTTGTGCGACGACCACGGGCGCTGCAAGGCAAGCCATCAGGCACAGGGCGGCGATGTGGGATGTTTTGAAGCCGGGTTGCATCTGGACCGCTTTTCCTGCCGGGGATGTGCGGGTGATAGCCGCAAACGCCTGCAAGGAAAACCCGGCTGCGCGGGGTCAGCGCAGATAGCGCGCGTACAGTCCGATCAGGCCGAACAGGATCGGCTGGTGCAGCAGGTAGATGATCAGGCTGTGCCGGCCTGGCCAAGCCGCCAGCCGGACAGACCGGGTGGCCTGCGCGGGCCATTTCGCCAGCATGGCCCACAGGCCGATGCGTGTGCCCAGCCGCCCAAGGGCAACCCCGATCAGCACTGGGGCAAGCCAGGGGAAGACAGGCTCGAAATCAACCGTCCAGGTGGCTTCGGTGTGCAGCCCGATGAACCGCAAAAGGGGCGCATTCATCGCGTCGCTTGGCAGGGTGTAAGAGGCCCAGATCACCGCCGCGCCCGCCGCTGCCGTCACGGGCCATGGCAGGCGCAGAAAGGGCAGGGCCAGCAGGCTGAACAATGCGATGGCGTGCAGGATGCCGAAGAACACCCACGCCTCGGGCAAGGCGATGCGGGTGCCCAGGGTGACAAGAGCCGCTGCCGCTGCCACCTTGAGCCAGCGGTGCCAAAAGGCAGGCCAGCGGATGCCCTGCCCATGCGCCAGCCACAGCGAGACCCCGACCAGCCCGAGAAAAGACGAGGCCACCACACGCGCATGCCAGTAAAGCCAGCCCGAAACAGCGAATTCGGGCGAGACCAGTCCGAACATCTGAAGATCATAAAGGAAATGATAGGTCGCCATGCCCAAAAGGGCGGCGGTGCGGGCCATGTCGAGCGCCGCAATGCGCAAAGTGGGTGCCGATGTCATATGTCGAAGCCGGGGGTTTCACACCCCTGGACCCCCGTGGGATATTTGGGCCAGTATGAAAGGCGAAAGCCGCCTCCGGTCAGGGAAGCGGCTTTGCCGGGGAAATTCAAGGCCGATCAACGGTGACGCAGATCGACGTAATCGCGCTGGGTCGGGCCGACATAAAGCTGACGAGGGCGACCGATCTTCTGGTTCTTTTCCCCGATCATCTCTTTCCACTGCGCGATCCAGCCGACAGTACGGGAAATCGCGAAGATCGGGGTGAACATCGAAGTCGGGAAGCCCATCGCGTCAAGGATGATGCCCGAATAGAAATCGACGTTCGGATAGAGCTTTTTCGAGACGAAATAGTCATCCGACAGCGCGATGCGTTCCAGTTCCTTGGCGACTTGCAGGGTCGGGTTGTTGTGGATGCCCAAAAGCTCCAGCACTTCATCCGCCGATTCCTTCATCACCGTCGCGCGCGGATCGAAGTTCTTGTAAACCCGGTGGCCAAAGCCCATCAGGCGGAAACCCGAATTCTTGTCTTTCGCCTTGGCGATATATTCGGGAATGCGATCAACTGTGCCAATCTCGCGCAGCATTTCAAGGCAAGCCTGATTGGCGCCGCCATGGGCCGGACCCCAAAGGCATGCGATGCCCGCTGCGATGCAGGCAAACGGGTTGGCACCCGACGATCCCGCCAGACGCACCGTAGAGGTCGAGGCGTTCTGTTCATGGTCGGCGTGCAGCATCATGATCCGGTCCATCGCCTTGGCGAGAACGGGATTGACCACATAATCCTCGGCCGGAACGGCAAAGCACATGTTCAGGAAGTTGCCAGCGTAGGACAGCGAGTTCTTGGGATAGACGAAGGGTTGACCGACCGAGTATTTGTAGGCCATGGCCGCAATCGTCGGCAGCTTGGCTATAAGCCGGATCGCCGAAACCTCGCGGTGCCACTCATCGTTAATGTCAAGGCTGTCGTGATAGAAGGCCGACATAGCACCGACCACGCCCACCATCGTGGCCATGGGGTGTGCGTCACGGCGGAAGCCACGGAAGAACTGGTGCATCTGTTCATGCACCATCGTGTGGCGCGTCACGCGGCTTTCGAAATCGGCCAGTTGCGCGGCGGTTGGCAGCTCGCCGTACAAAAGCAGGAAGCAAACCTCGAGGTAGGAGGATTTTCCCGCCAGTTGCTCGATCGGGTAGCCCCGGTGCAGCAGCTCTCCCTTGTCACCATCAATATAGGTGATCGCGCTTTCGCAAGCGGCGGTCGAGGTGAAGCCCGGATCAAAGGTAAAAACATCCGCCTCGCCGTAAAGCTTGCGGATATCCAGCACCTCTGGCCCGACGGTGGGCGAAAGGACCGGCAAATCAAAGGTCTTGTCGTCCAGTGTCAGTTTGGCGCTACGGTTTGTGTCAGCCATTTAGTCCCCCTGGTGTGCAGCCGCAGGTATAACCTGGGTGCCTGAACACTTTCTTGACAGAAGGGGGCGGGCCGATCAGGCAGACGCCTCCTTGAGCCTCGCGATCGTTTCGTCCTGACCGATGACAAGCATCATGTCAAAGACGCTGGGCGTTGCGCTGCGGCCTGCCAGCGCGGCCCGCAGGGGTTGCGCCAACTTGCCAAAGCCGATCCCGTTTTCAGCCGCGACATCGTTCAGGATCGGCTCTAGCGCTTCCTTTGTCCAGCTAGCATTTTGCAGGCGCGGCGTCAATGATTTCAGTATACCACGGGATACTGAATCGAGCGCCTTGGCTGCGGCCTCATCCGGCGCGATGGGGCGCGATGTTAGCGCAAAATGAGCCTTTTCAAGCAGTTCCGGGAAGGTTTTTGCCCGGTCCTTCACGCAGTACAGCGCACGGGACAGCAGGTCTTGCTGCGGGTCCGTCAGCGCGGGCTGCCCGGCTGCGGCCAGATAGCCCTGCAATTCATGCAGCAGTGCAGCATCGGGCGTCATGGCGATGTGATGGCCGCAGACGTTTTCCAGCTTCTTGAAGTCAAGCCGCGCCGGAGAGCGCCCGATTCCCTCCAGATCAAAGATCCGCATGGCCTCTTCGCTGGTGAAGATTTCGGCATCGCCATGCGCCCAGCCAAGGCGCGTCAGATAATTGCGCATCCCGGCGGCGGGGTAGCCCATCGCCTGATAATCATGCACGCCGGTCGCCCCATGGCGCTTCGACAGTTTTTTGCCGTCCGGCCCGTGGATCAGCGGAATATGCGCCCGGACCGGAACGGCCCAGCCCATGGCGTCATAGACCATCTGCTGGCGCGCGGCGTTGTTCAGGTGGTCATCACCCCGGATCACATGGGTCACCCCCATGTCATGGTCATCGACCACCACGGCCAGCATATAGGTGGGCGTGCCGTCCGACCGCAGGACGATCATGTCATCCAATGTTTCGTTCTTGATGGTGACGGTGCCTTGCACCTTGTCCTCGATCAGCGTCTCACCCGTGCGGGGGGCCTTCATGCGGATGACATAGGGCAGGTCGGGAAAGGTGGCCGGATCGGCGTCGCGCCACGGCGACAGGAACACCGGATAGCTGACGCCACGGGCCTTTTCGGCCTCGCGGAAGGCTTCGATCTCTGCGGTGGTGGAAAAGCATTTATAGGCGGTGCCGCGCGTCAGCATTTCATGCGCAACCTCGGCATGGCGGGGCACGCGCTCGAACTGGCTGACGACATCGCCGTCCCAGTCAAGGCCCAGCCAGGTCAGGCCCTGAAGGATGGCCGCCGTCGCCTCGGGGGTAGACCGCTCGCGGTCGGTATCCTCGATCCGCAACAGGAACTTGCCGCCCCGGCCGCGTGCGAAAAGCCAGTTGAACAGCGCCGTCCGTCCGCCACCGATATGCAGATAGCCGGTGGGCGAGGGGGCGAAACGGGTGACAACTTGAGACTCGGCCATCGGCGTTAACCTTCCAGAAACCATAAGCGGCGCAGGATTGCCGGGTTGGAATAGGCAATCCGGGGGCGGGAAACAAGGTGGCGGGGGTGCAAGGCTGGCTCCTGTGGCCATTCCTGAAACTGGCAGAGGCGCGGGGGCTGCTGTTCCCGTGGGTGCCGGTGCTGATCGGTTGCGGCATCGGGGCGTGGTTTTCCTTGGCGTGGGAGCCGGGGGCGTTGTTTTACGCGGCAGTCGGTGCGGCGTTTGTGGTGGCACTTGCGGGCGGTCTGTGGGGCGGCGATCTGGCTCGGCCCGCCTTTGTGGCCTTGGGCTGCGTTGCGGCGGGGGCGCTGGCCTGCGGGCTGCGGCTGGCACTGGTGCAGGCCCCGATGTTGCAGGTGCCCTATCGCGGCCCGGTGCAAGGCCGGGTGGTCGAGATTGACCGGTCACAATCCGACGCGCTGCGGCTGACGCTGGACAGGGTGGTGCTGTCCGATCTACCGCCCGACCGGACGCCGTTGGTGGTGCGGATTTCGGTGCGCGGGTCCGAACCGCAGGTCACGCCGGGCGAGGTGGTTTTGCTGACCGCCGATCTTTCTGCCCCCTCTGGCCCGGCGGAACCGGGGGGCTTTGATTTCCGCCGCATGGCGTTTTTTGATGGCTTGGGGGCGGCGGGCTACACCTCCAGCCCCGTGGTGTTGTGGCAGGAAGCGGCGGCGGATGAGCAATGGATCAACCGCCTGCGCAGCTATCTGGGCCGCGCGATCATGGCCCGTGCGCCGGGCGATGGCGGAGCCTTTGCTGCGGGGGCGATCACTGGTGACCGTTCCGGCATCTCGCGGCAAGTGGTTGAAGACCTGCGCGATTCCAGCCTGTCGCATCTGCTGGCGATCTCGGGGATGAACATGGCCCTGCTGACGGGCTTTGTGTTCATGGTGCTGCGCTATGGACTGGCGCTGGTGCCACCATTGGCGCTGCGGGTGAACGCTAAAAAGCTGGCGGCGGTGGCGGCCTTTGGCGTGGCGCTGTTTTATCTGCTGCTGTCGGGGGCCAGTGTGGCGACCGAGCGGGCGTTTCTGATGGTGACGGTGATGCTGGGCGCTGTGCTGGCCGACCGGCGGGCGCTGACCCTGCGGACACTGGCGCTGTCTGCGGCGGTGCTGCTGCTGTGGCAACCCGAAAGCCTGCTGGAGCCGGGGTTTCAACTGTCTTATGCGGCGACGGCGGCGCTGATTGCCGGGTTTGGCGTGCTGGACGGACAAGTGATGCGCGAAAAGGTGCCGCGCTGGTTGATCCCGACCTATACGCTGGTCTTGTCCTCGGTCGTGGCGGGGGTGGCCACGGCGCCCTATGCGGCGGCGCATTTCAACCGCTTTGCCGATCTGGGGCTGCTGGCGAACCTGCTGACAGTGCCGATGATGTCGGTGGTGATGGGTGCGGGGGCGGTGGCCGCGCTGCTTGCCCCGCTGGGGCTGGCGGCTCCGGCGGTCTGGGTGATGGACATGGCATCACGCTGGATATTGTTCGTGGCGCATTGGATTTCGGGGCTGAACGGGGCGGTGACGGCGGTGCCAAGCCCCGGCCCGTGGGTTCTGCCGCTGATCACGCTGGGTGGGATCTGGGCGATACTGGCACGGGGGCGGCTGCGTTTGGCTGGCGCCGCGCCGATGCTGGTTGCGGCCCTGCTGTGGTTGGAGGTGCAGCGGCCTGTGCTGCTGATTTCCGCCGATGGCGGGTTGGTCGGTGTTGCCGGGCCAGAGGGGTTGGCCCTTAGCAAGCCACGCGGTGGCGGTTTTGCCGCCCAGACCTGGCTGGAGAATGACGGCGATCTGGCGGACCAGAAACAAGCCGCGCTGCGGGCGGGATTTGAGGGTTCGGTTGGCGCGCGGAGGTTTGCGGTCGGAGGCGTGGGTGGCATTGCTTTGTCGGGCAAGGGGGCCGAAGCGACCTTGCCCGAGGCCTGTGCCAAGGCGCGGTTGGTGGTTACCTCTGCGCCCATGCCAGCGGGGTTCGATGGGCCATGTCAGGTTATCGGCCCAGACATCCTGGCCCGGTCGGGGGCGCTGGCGGGGTGGGTGCAGGGCGGCAGACTGGTTCTTTACCCCAGCCGCAGCGCCAGCCGGGCCTGGTCACCCGACCCGGTGCAGCCGTCGATCACGGTGAGTCAATAGGTGCGGATCAGACCAACCAGCTTGCCCTGCACCTTGACCATATGGTCGGGGAAAACGCGGGTTTCATAGGCGGGGTTCGCCGCTTCCAGCGCGATCATGCTGCCCTTGCGGCGGAACCGCTTCAGCGTCGCCTCATGGTCTTCGACCAGAGCTACAACGATGTCGCCGTTGTCGGCGGTGATCTGTTCGCGGATCACCACGATGTCACCATCGTTGATCCCCGCCTCAATCATCGAATCGCCTTTGACCTCCAGCGCATAATGCTGACCGCGCCCCGATAGCATGGCACCGGGCACCGCTACATGGTGCGAGATATGGCTGATCGCCTCAATCGGAACCCCGGCGGCGATGCGGCCCATCACCGGCAGCTCCAGCGCATGAACCGCCTCGACCGGCATGGCGCCACGCGGCTGGTCGGCCCGGTCGCCTGCGATGACCTTGGGGGTAAACCCCTTTTCCATCGCCTCTGGCAGCTTCACAATCTCCAACGCGCGGGCGCGGTGGGCCAGACGGCGGATGAAACCACGCTCCTCCAACGCCGTGATCAGCCGGTGGATGCCGGATTTGGACTGCAATTCCAGCGCATCTTTCATTTCATCAAAGCTGGGCGGAACGCCATCGGCATCAATCCGCGACTTGATGAACTCCAGAAGTTCCAACTGCTTGCGTGTCAGCATCGCCCGGCCCTTTTGATGGGTGTTTGACGAATGTTCTGCCCACGTTCCCGGTTTGTGTCAAGTATTTTGACACAGCGGCCGCGCGGTTAACCCTATTTCAACGCAATGCGGCTTTAGATCGGGATATATTCTGCCAACTCTCCGGCCTGCCGTGGGCCATCATCCATCGGGCGGATCAACAGCGCGTCGGCACCCGACAGAATTGACAGCAGCGCTGAATCCTGCCGGTCGAAGGGGGTGATCACGGCCCCCTCGTTCGACAGACGGGCGCGCATGTAATGGGCGCGTGGGCCGGTCGGGCCGACCTCGGTCCCAAGCCGTGCCTTGCGGGTGGCGGGTGGCAGGGCAGGCAGGCCCTGCAACGCGGCCAGCATCGGCAGCAAGAACAGATGGCCGCAGACAATCGCCGACACTGGATTGCCCGGCAGGCCCAGCAACACGGCACCTCCCAATCGGCCCGCCATCAGCGGCTTGCCGGGACGCATGGCGATTTTCCAGAACGCCCGCTCCATCCCCATATCGGCCGCGACTTTGCCCACAAGGTCATGGTCGCCGACCGAAGCGCCACCGATGGTCACGATGACATCCGCCCCCTCGGCCAGCCCCAGCACAGTGCGCAGGCTGTCTTCGGTATCGCGGGCAATGGGCAGCATCCGCGCCTCACCTCCAGCCGCCTCGACCATTGCGGCAAGGGCGAAGGTGTTGGAACAGATGATCTGATCGGGGCCGGGGTTTTCGCCGGGCATCACCAGTTCGTCGCCGGTGGCGATCAGCGCGACCACGGGTTTGCGGGCGACGGTAACTTGCGGGATGTTCATCGCGGCCAGCAGAGCGATGTCATTCGCAGTCAGGCGGCGGGGCACGGGCAGGCTGGCCCCTTCGGCAAAGTCCTGACCGCGCGGACGAATGTTGTCCCCGGGTTTCGCGCCTTTTTTCAGGGTGATGCGGGGGCCATCGGCCTGCACCTCTTCCTGAATGGCGATTGAAACGGCCCCTTCGGGCAGTGGTGCGCCGGTAAAGATGCGAATGGCCTGACTGGGTGTCAGGTGACCGGCAAAGGCATGGCCAGCGCCGGCCTCTCCGACCACCTCATAGCTGGCACCGGGGGCACCGATGGCCCCCAGCGCATAGCCGTCCATGGCTGAGGCATCAAAAGGCGGCTGCGTCAGCCGGGCCGTCGCGGGCTCACGCTGCACGCGGCCCGCAGCCCGGCGCAGGGGCACCTCTTCGGTGCCAACCGGGTGGCAAAGGGCAAAACAGCGGGCTAGCGCTTGGTCAACGGTGATCATTTGGCGCTCCAGCTGCCGGACTTGCCGCCCTCTTTCAGCAACAGGCGGATGCCGGTGATCTGCATGCCCTTTTCGGCGGCCTTGAGCATGTCATAGACGGTGAGGCAGGCGACCGAAACGGCGGTCAGCGCTTCCATCTCCACGCCGGTCTGGCCAGAGGTTTTCACCGTGGCGCGCACCACAACGCCTGGCAAGGTGGCGTCGAGCGTCAGGTCAAGCGCCACCTTGGTGACGGGCAAGGGGTGGCAGAGCGGGATCAGATCGGCGGTCTTCTTGGCCCCCATGATGCCCGCGAGCCGCGCAACCCCCAGCACATCGCCCTTTTTCGCGGTGCCCTGCATCACCAAAGCCAGCGTTTCGGGCGACATGATCACCCGCCCTTCGGCCACAGCCATCCGGTCGGTCGCGGCTTTGTCCGACACATCGACCATATGGGCAGCCCCCTGATCGTCGAAATGCGTAAGCCCGCTCATAGCCCGCCCCCGGCGGTCAGGGGGCGCGACAGGATGGTGCGGGTGGCGGCAGTCACATCGGCTTGACGCATCAGCGCCTCGCCGATCAGAAAGCAGCGTGCGCCATAGGCGGCGACCTCGGCCAGATCGGCGGGGGTGAACAGGCCCGATTCCGACACGATCAGCCGGTCTTCCGGTACCAGCCGCGCCAATTGGCGGGTGGTCTCCAGCGTCACCTCAAAGGTATGAAGGTTGCGGTTGTTGATGCCGATCAGCGGCGATTTCAGCAGGGTCGCCCGCTCCAGCTCTGCCTTGTCATGGACTTCGATCAGCACATCCATGCCATGATCAAAGGCGGCGGCCTCCAGCTCTGCCGCCTGTGCATCGCTGACCGAGGCCATGATGATCAGGATCGCATCGGCCTTGAGCGCGCGGGCCTCGGCCACCTGCCAGGTGTCATACATGAAATCCTTGCGCAGGCAGGGCAGGGATACGGCATCATGCGCGGCGGTCAGAAAAGTATCATCGCCCTGAAAGCTGGGGCCATCGGTCAGGACTGAAAGGCAGGTCGCCCCCCCCGCCTCATAGGCTTGTGCCAAGGCGGGCGGGTCAAAATCAGCGCGGATCAGCCCTTTTGAGGGGCTGGCCTTCTTGATCTCGGCAATCAGGCCATAGCCGGTAACGGCAGCTTCGGCCAGCGCGCGGGCAAACCCACGGGGCGCAGGGGCGGCCCTGGCGGCGTCTTCAACCTGCGCAAGGGGGCGGGCGGCCTTGCGGGCGGCAACCTCTTCAAGCTTGTAGGCTTTGATGCGGTCAAGAATGGTTGTCATGCGCGGCTCCTCGTGGCCAAGGCCGGGGGTTTCACACCCCCGGACCCCCGTGGGATATTTCTGCCAAGATGAAGAGGCTTGGGCTTGTCACAGTTGTGCCCGCAAGTCGGGGGCGGGCGCAACCCTTCACGCCGCCCAGTTGATCGGGGTTTGCCCCTGATCCAGCAGCCAGCGGTTCACGGCGCTGAACGGTCGAGAGCCGAAGAAGCCGCGATAGCAGGACAGGGGAGAGGGGTGGGCGCTTGCCACGAACAGGTGGTTCGCGCGCGGGAGTGCAGCGCAGAGTTTCTGCGCCGGATTGCCCCACAGCAGAAAGGCGCGCGGCCCGTCGGCGGCTGTGGCGGCAAGGATTTCTTGCGCAAGAATTTGCCAGCCCCAGCCCTTGTGGCCATTGGCCTGACCCATGGGAACCGTCAGCGCGGTGTTTAGGAGAAGGACCCCCTGTTCGGCCCAAGGGGTGAGGTCACCATCTGGTTTGGTTTGGCCGGTATCCGTCGCAAGTTCGGCAAGGATGTTTTTCAGGGAATCGCGGGGTGGCTGACCGGGCGGAAAGGAAAACGCGAGGCCGGTGGCGCGGCCCGGCGTGGGATAGGGATCTTGGCCCAGAATGACCACGCGCACTTTGTTTCGCGGTGTCAGGGAGAGGGCGCGGAAGATCGTCTTGGGGGGCGGCTGCCAGTCTGGGTTCGCCGCCAACCTGTCCCACAGGGCGGGCCAGCGGGATGTGAAGAACGGCAGGTCCGCCCAGCTTGCGGGCGGTTCGGGCCGGTCAGGCATTGGTCAGTTTGACCAGAGCAGCCACCTTGGCCTTGGCCGCGCCGGAATCGATGCTGGCCCGGGCCATTTCAACCCCTTCGGTCAAGTTTGTCGCCTTGTCGGCAACCACCAGCGCCGCAGCGGCATTCAGCAGCACCGCATCGCGGTAGGCACCGGGCGCCCCATCCAGCAGCGAACGGAACGCCACGGCGTTTTCGGCCGGGGTGCCGCCCAGAACATGCTCGAACGGATGGTAGGGCAGGCCCGCATCTTCGGGGTGCAGGGTGAATTCGCGGATATGGCCATGCTCCAGCGCCGCGACCTTGGTAGGGGCGGCGATCGAAATCTCATCCGTGCCGTCGTCGCCATGAACCAGCCAGGCCTTGATGGCGCCAAGCTGTTGCAGGGTTTCGGCCATCGGGCGCAGCAGAGCATCGCTGAATGTGCCGGTCAACTGGCGCCGGACCCCCGCCGGGTTTGTCAGCGGACCAAGGATGTTGAAGATGGTTCGTGTGCCCAACTCGGCCCGCACCGGGCCGACATGGCGCATCGCGGGGTGGTGCATCGGGGCCATCATGAACCCGATTCCGGCTTGATCAAGGCAGCGCTCCACCACCTCTGGCCCGACCATGACGTTCAGCCCCATCTCGGTCAGCGCATCCGCGGCCCCGGATTTCGAAGACAGGTTTCGATTGCCATGCTTGGCCACCGCAACGCCCGCGCCCGCCACCACAAAGGCCGTGGCGGTCGAGATGTTCAGCGTGCCCTTGCCATCGCCCCCGGTGCCCACAATGTCCATTGCCCCTTCGGGCGCACGGACTGGCAGGCATTTTGACCGCATCACGGTTGCGGCGGCGGCAAATTCATCGACCGTTTCGCCCCGCGTGCGCAGCGCCATCAGGAAGCCACCCATCTGCGCGGGGGTGCCCTGACCTTCGAACAGCGCGTCAAAGGCGGCCTCGGCCTCGGTCCGGGTCAGGGGGCGGGTTGCTGCAACCCCGATCAGCGGCTTGAGATGGTCGCTCATGCCGACACCTTGGCCTTGGCTTTCGCCTCATCCAGAAAATTCCGCATCAACTGGTGGCCATGTTCCGAGGCGATGGATTCGGGGTGGAACTGCACGCCCTCGATCAGCTTGGTCTTGTGGCGCAGCCCCATGATGGTGCCATCCTCCAGCCAGGCGGTGACCTCAAGGCAATCGGGCAGCGTTTCGCGCTCGACGATCAGCGAATGATAACGGGTGGCCAGGAAGGGCGAGGGCAGGCCGCGAAACACGCCTTTGCCCGCATGGTGCATGGCGCCCATCTTGCCATGAACAATCTCATGGCAGCGCACGACCTTGCCGCCAAACGCCTCGCCAATGGTCTGATGACCAAGGCAAACGCCCAACAGGGGCACATCGTTTTCTGCCGCCGCGCGGGCCAGCGGCAGACAGATGCCCGCCGAAGCCGGATCGCAAGGGCCGGGCGACAGCACGATCGCCTCTGGCCGCATGGCCAGCGCGTCCTGCACCTCCAGCGCGTCGTTCCGCCAGACCCGCACGTCAGCGCCCAGCTCGCCCAGATAGTGGACAAGGTTGTAGGTAAAGCTGTCGTAGTTGTCGATCAGAAGCAGCATCTTGCTTGGTCCGGTCCGATAGGGGATGAAGGGCGCGCCGCGCCGGGCTATAGATGGGCTTAGGCGCAAGGCAGCGTCAAGGGCAAGTGTTCGGCCGGATCGACCGGCTAGGACAGGGCAGGCAACAGGCGGAGGGCAGTATGATCCGGGATATGGTGGCGGGTGTGCTGTGCGGCGGGATCGTCAGCGCCGTGGGGCTGGGGATTGTATCTCAGGTTACATCCGGGCCGCAGGCGGGCGAACAGCCGGTGATTGCGTCCGAAATGGCACCTGCCGCCCCAAAGCCTGCCGAGCCGGAGGGCGGGGTTGAAACTGCGGCGTCGAAGCCAGCGGAGGTGAACCTCGCTGTGCCCGATGCTGCTGCCCCTGATTCTGCGCCTTTGGAAAATACTTCTCCAGAAGCGGTCACAGCAGAACCGGCAAAACCCGCACCATCCATCAGCGCCGATCCATCGCCCGTTCCGCCCGAGGTGACACTGGAAGAGGTGCCGCAAGCCGGTGCCACGCCGGCAGCGCCGGGCAAGGTGACCAGCCCAGCCCCCGATTCTTTGGCCCCCAGCCTGCCAGCGGCAACGGTAACGCCCAAGGTGCAACCGGGTGACGCGGCACCCGCCGCCGTGGCGCAGGCCCCGGCCAGCCAGCCTGCCACCACCGCGCCTGCATCGCCTGTGGCCCCTGCCGAACCGGCCGCCGCACCGACCCCGTCGGCCGAGCTGCCCGCCCCCGCCTCGACCGCCATTCCCGGTCAGCCGACCGACCGGCTTCTGGAGCCGGGTGCCGAACCTGCACCGGCCCCGGCCCCGGCTGATGTCGCGCCGATGCCAGAGGTCGCGCCCGAACCCGCAACCGAAGCGGCGGCTGCGGCGGAAAAACCCAAGATGCTGCAACCCGACAGCGCGACAAAGCTTGATCCCGCGCCGGGCCTGCCCAAAGCGGCAGACGGGGTGACGGTTGGCCGCTTGCCCACCATCGGCGCAGCGCCGGATACCGCCGACACCAAAGACGCGGCGCAACCTGCCAGCCCGGTGCCCGAAGATCTGCCCCCGATCAAACGCTATGCGGCTGCGTTCGAAAACCCCTCGGGCAAGCCGCTGTTCGCCCTGGTGCTGACCGATGATGGCAGCCCAGAGCTTGACCGCGCGCGGCTGGCAGCACTTCCCTTCCCGGTGACCTTTGCCGTCAACCCGCTGGCGCCCAACGCGCCCGAGGCGGCGGCAACCTATCGCGCGGGCGGGAAAGAGGTGGTCATGCTGGTCTCTGGTCTGCCCTCAGGTGCGCAAGCCTCTGACGTGGAACAGAGTTTTCAGGCGATGTCTGCCGCCCTGCCGGAAAGCGTCGCGGTGATCGACCTTGCCGCCAGCGGGTTTCAGGATGACCGCGCTTTGGCAACCCAGATTGTCACCATCCTCAAAGCCGACGGTCGCGGCCTGATCACCTATGACCGCGGCCTGAATGCCGCCGATCAGGTTGCGCGCCGCGATGCCTTGCCTGCCACGATGGTGTTCCGCGATCTTGATGGTCAGGGAGAGGAGGTGCCGATGATCCGCCGCTATCTGGACCGCGCAGCCTTCAAGGCGGCGCAAGAGGGGCGGGTGACCGTGGTCGGCACGACCCGGCCGGAAACCGTGGCGGCCATCATGGAGTGGACGGTCGAGGGGCGGGCGTCCTCGGTCACGCTGGCTCCGGCAACGGCGGTGATGGTTACGCAGTAAAAAGGGGGCTGTCTGCCCCCTCTTGGCCCTGTCGGGCCAATTCACCCCCGAGAGTACTTTCGCCAAGAGGAAGCGGCAGAGACGGGCATGGCTTTCATCTGTTCATAAATATCCCACGGGGGTGCGGGGGTGTGAAACCCCCGCTGCCGAAGGTTCAACCGTTGCCACGCCGGGTAAACAGGCCCGAATCCGCCGCAGCGCGCCGAAGGGCGTTGGATTTGTTTACGGTTTCCTGAAACTCTGCCTCGGGGTCGCTGTCATAGACCACGCCGCCGCCGGATTGGATATACAGCTTTTCATCCTTCAGCACGGCGGTGCGCAGGGCGATGCAGAAATCCATCTCGCCATTCGCGGCAAAGTAACCGACACCGCCGCCATAGACGCCGCGCTTTTCGGGTTCCAACTCGTCGATGATCTCCATCGCCCGCACCTTGGGCGCGCCGGAAACCGTACCTGCGGGCAGGCCCGCCAGCAGGGCGGACAGGGCATCCTGATCGTCGCGAATCTCTCCCACGACGTTACTGACAATGTGCATGACGTGGGAGTAGCGTTCGATGATGAATTTTTCGGTGGGTTTGACCGTGCCCACCTTGGCGACCCGGCCCACATCGTTGCGGCCAAGATCCAGCAGCATCAGATGCTCGGCCAGTTCCTTGTGGTCAGACAGCAGGTCCGCCTCCAGCGCCTTGTCTTCCGCCTCGGTCGCACCGCGTTTGCGGGTGCCGGCGATGGGGCGAATCGTCACCTCTCCATCCCGCAGGCGCACCAGAATTTCGGGGCTGGCGCCGATGACCTGAAAGCCGCCGAAGTTGAAGAAGAACATGAAGGGGCTGGGGTTCGTGCGCCGCAAGGAGCGGTAAAGCGCAAAGGGCGGCAGTTCGAACCGCTGGGTCCAGCGCTGGCTGGGCACCACCTGGAAGATGTCGCCCGCGCGGATGTAATCCTTGGCCTTTTCAACCGCTTGCTTATAGCCTTCGTGGGTAAAGTTAGAAACCGGCTCTCCCACGGCATCGGCAGCCCCTTCGCCAAGGTCGCGCTGGGCCGGGGGGGCGCGGTCCAGATCGCGCAGCGCATCCATCACCCGTTCGGCGGCCTGGGCATAGGCGGCGCGGGCCGATTGGCCGGGTGTCACCCAGGCAGGGGCGCAGACCGTCACCTCGCCCTTTACCCCGTCCAGCACTGCGATGACCGAGGGGCGGATCAGTTGCGCATCGGGCAGGCCAAGCGGGTCGGGGTTCACGTTCGGCAGGTGTTCAACCAGCCGGATCATGTCATAGCCCAGATAGCCGAATAGGCCCGCCGCCACGGCAGGCACGCCCTCTGGCATCTCGATCCGGCTTTCGGCGATCAGGGCGCGCAGTGTGTCGAGCGGATGGCCGGGAAGGTCGTCAAAAGTGGTCGGGTCAAACCGGGCTTGCCGGTTGATCCGGCTTTGCGGCCCGTTGCACTGCCAGATCAGGTCGGGTTTCATTCCGACGATGGAATAGCGCCCCCGCACCTCACCACCCGTGACCGATTCAAGCATGAACGTGTCTGTCCGCGCCTCGGCCAGTTTCAGCATCAGCGAAACCGGCGTATCAAGGTCGGCTGCCAGACGCGCATAAACCAGTTGGTTCTGCCCGGCGGCCCAGCCACGTTCAAAGGCTGTGAAATCGGGAAACAGGCTCATGCGCGTGGTCCTTGGGTCTTAGTTGCCAAGCTGGCTGTTGACGGCATTGATCGCCGACTGGTCCAGCGTAATCCCGGCCTCGGTGGTCAGCGACTGGGTATAAAGCGCCAGAATGTCGGCAGAGATCGCCTTGGCGGCATTGATCTGGATCGCCTCTTGCAGCGCTTTGCCGTCCTGCCCGGCGGGGTCGGCGGCCACCACGTCATTCAACTGGATCAGGGCGACAAAATCCTTGTCCTGCACCAGTTGCACCTCGCCCGGTGCCAGTTTGAACAGGGTTTCCACCAAGGCGGGGGGCGCACCTTCGACCGTGCCCTGACGGTCAATCGGGGCGCTGCGTTCGGCAATCCCTTGCGAGGCCAGCGAGGCCCCGCCCTTGACGGCGGCCAGAACCGCATCGCCACGGGTGGCCAGCGCCTTGGCCAGCGCATCGCTGCGGACGGCGGCGGCAACCTTGTCTTTCACCTTGTCCAGCGGGCGGGGGGCGGCCGGCACCATTTCATCCATTTGCAACGCAACGATGCCACCATCGGCGGTCGCGACAGTTTCGGCAAAATCGCCCTCGGCCAGCTTGTCAGCAGCGGCTTGAACGGCAGCGTCTTGCGTCAGCGGGTCATTGTCATCGGCGGCGGGGGCATAATCGGTGGTGACCAGCACCATGCCCTGTTCCTTGGCCAGATCCTGCAAGGTTGCCCCGCCTGCCAGCGCATCATCAATCGCTTCGGACTTGGCCGAGATTTCCTTGCGCGCCGCGGTTTCCTGCGCGGCGGTCAGCAGTTCGGCCTTGGCCTGATCAAAGGTCTTTTCCTGCGCAGCCAGAATGCCGTTCATGCGGAACAGCGCCGGGCCAAGCGCCGAGGGCAGTGGCCCGACCACGCCGGGTTCTGCCAGCCCGAACACCGCATCGCCCGCAGCGCCCAGTTCGGTCTTGGATACATCGCCGATATCCACATCGGTCAGTTGCAGCTTGCGGTCGGCGACCAGGCCTTCAAAGGTGGCCTCGCCCTTGTCCAGCCGGTCTTTTGCAGCCTTTGCCTCCTCCTCGGTAGCAAAAGCCAGCCGCTCGACAAGGCGCTTTTCGGGAACGACATACTCGTCCTTCTTCGCCTCATAGGCCTTTTTCAGATCGTCATCCGAGATGGTGATCTTGCCCGCGATATCCTTGGGCAGCAGCGCGGCATAGGTGATGCGCTTGGCCTCTGGCCGGGTGTAGTCGGTCAGATGGGCATCATACCACGCCTTGATTTCCGCCTCGGTCGGGGCGGGCAGGGGGGTGGGCAGGCCAGCCTCGGTCAGCCGCAGCAGGGTATAGCCGCGCTTTTCCCCGGCCCAAGCAAAAATGGCATCGGTCAGGGGCTTTGGCGTCACCACGCCGCCCGTCACAGCCCCTTGCAGCAGGCTGCGCGCCATGTCAGACCGCAGGCCTTTTTCGTATTCGCTTTCGGTCAGGTTGTTGCGCTGCAACACATCGCGATAGGTCTGGGGGTCAAAGGCGCCGCTAACGCCCTGAAACGCCTGATTGGTGGAAAGCTGGCTTTTCAGAACATCATCCCCGACCGACAGGCCGATGCGGTCCGCCTCATTGTCCAGCGCGGCGCCGCTGACCAGAGTTTGCAGCACCTTCTGGTCAAGACCAAAGGCGCGCACCTGCTCCATCGTCAGTTGGGTGCCGAATTGCTTGGACAATTGATTGGCCTCTGCCCGCATGGTGCGGGCATATTCGTTGACCGTAATCTCGCGGTCACCGACCGACCCGATCTTGGTGACGCCGCCGCCGAAATTGGTGACGCCATAGCCGCCAAGGCCGCCGACGATCATTGCCAAAAGGACTAGCGACAGGACATGGTTGCCCTTCTTGCTTTTCTTCGGCGCTTCGTCGTCATCGTGCTTTGCGGCTTTGGCCATCTGGTCCCTCGGGGTCACGCGCTTTGCCCGACTGTCTAAGCGACGGGCGGCAGGGGGGCAAGGCAGGAGATATTTGGTTCAGGCGCGGAAGGCTTGCAATCTTTGGAACATTTCCGCGATGCCGGTCGCATCCACATTGGCAAAGGCGATGCGGATCTGGCGTGCGCCCTCGGGATGGGTGGCGGGCTGGAACATAGTGCCGGGCAGCATCAAAAGGCCTGCATCCTGCACCAGCCGCTTGCAAAGGGCATCCGAGGCCATGGCGAAGGGGTGTTCGACATAGCCGAAATAGGCCCCGCACCCGAGGAGTTTCCACCCTTCAAGCGCGCCAAACCCGCCCACCATCGCGGCGCGGCGGGCCAGAATCTCGTCCCGCTCACCCGCAACCCATTGCGACAGGTTCCGCATTCCCCACAAGGCACCCATCTGGCCCAACTGGCTGGGGCAAATGGCGACGGTATCAAGGAATTTTTCCACCTCGGCCAGCCGCGCCTCACTTGCCACAATTGCGCCGACGCGGTGGCCCGTCAGGCGGTAAGCCTTTGAAAAGCTGTAAAGGTGGATGAAGGTGTCGGACCAATCGGGGTCGGTGAACAGGTCATGCGGGCGGCCTGATCGGCTGTCGAAATCGCGGTAGGTTTCATCCACGATCAGCGCGAGGCCACGCGACCGTGCCAGATCGCGGAACGCGGCCAGCGTTTCGGCCGGATATTCCGCCCCGCCGGGGTTGTTGGGCGACACCAGCACGATGGAGCGGGTGCGGTCGGTAATCAGCGCCGCAGCGGCCTCCGCTTCGGGGATCAGGCCGGGGCCTGCGGGCAGGGGCACCGTCTTAACGCCCTGCATGTCCAGCCACATTTTATGGTTGAAATACCACGGTGTCGGCAGGATCACCTCATCCCCGGCACCTGCCAGCGTTGCCATCACGGCGCAAAAGGCCTGATTGCAGCCTTGGGTGATCGCCACCTGCGTGTCGCGGATCGTGCCGCCATAAGCGGTGGACCATTGCGCCGAAATCTCGGCCCGCAACTCTGGCAAGCCCAGAACCGGGCCATAAAGATGGGCTTGGGGGTCGTTCAGCGCCGCATCCGCCAGCGCCTGCCGCAGCCCCAACGGCGGGCTTTCCACCGGGGCGGCCTGGCTGACGTTGATCAGCGGGCGTTCGGGCGGAAAGGTCACACCTTGCAACCAGCGCCGCGCCTCCATCACCGGTGGCGGTTCGGTTCCGGCCATGGCGGGGTTCAGCGGATGGGGCATCGCGGTCTCCTAGGGATGGGCGGGTTCAGGCTTCAGCGCCCGCCATTCCTTCCAGACCAGACCGATCATGAAAAGGTCAAAAACCGCCAGCACCGCGAGAAAAGGAGAGCCATCGCGCAGCCATTCGGTGCCCTCATAAACCACGAACAGCGCCAGAATCACCATGGCCAGCGGATAGGCCCAGAGCTTGCGCATCCAGAGCAGGATCATGATTCCCAGCTTCAGCCCACCATGCAGCGCCAGATAGACGCCATAGAAATGCTGAACCCCGACCGGGAAAATCGTCGCAATATGCTGGACATAGCTTGCCAGACGGTCGCTGGGGTCTTCGGCGATCTCAAAATGCGTTAACCAGCCGACCAAGCGCAAAACCAGCGCATTGGGCGTCAAGAGCAGGCCCAGACCGGCCAGCGCCTCCAGCCCGCCAAGGCTTGCCTTTACCGCCACCCCGGCCTCGAACAGCCAGTGCCACAGCCGGGGATGGGGTTTCATGGGGATCAGTCCTTGCCCCGAAAGGGTTGGACATATTGCAGCGCCATGTCCCAGGGAAAGAATATCCAGGTGTCCTGACTGACCGAGGTGATATAGGTATCGGCCTGCTTTTCGCCCTCGGGCTTGGCATAGACGCAGGCGAAATGGGCCTTCGGGTAAAGGCCACGGATCAGTTCCAGCGTCTTGCCGCTGTCCACAAGATCATCAACAATCAGGATGCCCGAGCCGTCGCCCATCAACTCGGTGTTCGGAGATTTGATCACCTGCGCCTCGCGGCGCTGATCGGCCTTGCCGCCGCCGGAGTGATAGGATTTCACCGAAATCGAATCTACGACCCGGATGTCCAGCTCGCGGCTGACGATCATCGCGGGCACAAGGCCGCCGCGCGTGATGCCAACCACGGCCTTCCATGCCCCACCTTCGCCCGGCCCCTTGCCATCCAGCCGCCAGGCCAGTGCGCGGGCGTCGCGGTGAATCTGGTCCCAGCTGACGTGAAAGCCTTTTTCATGCGGCAGGCGGTCGGTCATGGCGTCCCCTCAGGTCGCGGCGAGTTTCAGGCCCAGCAAGGCCAAGGCGCCGCCAAAGCAACGGTCGATAATGGATTTAAGGCTGATATAGGCCGCGCGGGTGCGGTCAAGCGAGAAGATACGCGCCACCAGCGTGTTCCACACCGTTTCATTGACAAAAATCACCGCCAGCAGCGCCAGCCGTTGCCACAATGGCGTATGCGGCGGCATCGCGCCCAGCAGGACCACCGAAAAGAACGCCACCGCCTTGGGGTTCGACAATTGCGTTGTCACCCCCCGGCGAAAGGCCGATATCGCAGACCGAGGCGTCGGACTGGCATCTTCGCTGACAAAGGGTTGGGCGGCATCGCGCCACAGCTTGAACCCAAGATACAGCAGATACCCCCCGCCGATCAGCTTGAAGGCTATCAAAAGCGACGGGGCCATCTTGAACAGGATCGCCAGCCCGAACATGGCCGAGGCAGCCCAAAATACTGCCCCCGCACCGATGCCCATGGCCAGAAAGAAGCCGACGCGGAACCCTTCGTTCAACCCGGTGCGCGCGGCCACCAGAACGGCCGGTCCGGGCGATACCGCCCCCAGCAGGGTCAAGAGGGCAAAGGCAAGGAACGCGGCAAATGACATCAGATCCCCCAAAACGTCTGCGGCGATTCATACAAGCCCATGCGGCGGCGTCCAGCCCCGCAGCCGGGGGCACTTCGCCCACCCGACCCCCAGAGAGTATTTCGAAAGGTGCAAATGAAAAAGGGCAACCCTTTGGATTGCACCTTTGCAGATAATCACGGATTGCGAGACGCGGGCGCGCAGCGCGAAAGAGCCGCGAAGCGGGGGGGTAAGCCCCCCGCTGCCGACGGCGCGACCAGGATCAGTCCTTGCGACCGGTCACCACGTCAATATCCGGGGCATCGACCGATTTCATGCCCACGACATGATAGCCGCAATCGACATGCAAGTTTTCGCCCGTGGTGCCGCTGCCCAGATCGGACAGAAGGAACAGCGAAGCCTTGCCCACCTCTTCCTGCGTCACATTGCGGCGCAGCGGAGAGTTCAACTCGTTCCACTTAAGGATGTAGCGGAAATCTCCGATGCCGCTGGCAGCCAGCGTCTTGATCGGGCCGGCAGAGATGGCGTTCACGCGGATGCCGTCCTTGCCCAGATCCTCGGCCAGATACATCAGCGACGCTTCCAGTGCAGCCTTGGCGACACCCATCACGTTGTAATGCGGCATGACCTTTTCGGCGCCGTAATAGGTCAGCGTCAGCAGACTGCCGCCTTCGTTCATCATCGCCGCAGCGCGCTGGCAGACGGCGGTGAAGGAATAGACCGAGATGTCCATTGTCATCAGGAAATTCTGGCGGCTGGTATCGACATAGCGGCCACGCAGCTCGTTCTTGTCAGAGAAACCGATGGCATGGACCAGAAAGTCGATCTTGCCCCATTTTTCTGCCAGCCGGGCGAACAGCGCATCCATCGACTCTTCGGACGATACGTCGCATTCCACCATTTCGGACATGCCGATAGAAGCGATCAAGGGTTCGACCCGCTTTTTCAGCGCGTCGCCCTGATAGGAAAAGGCGATCTCAGCCCCATGGGCGGCAAGTTGCTGCGCGATGCCCCAGGCGATGGATTTGTCATTGGCAAGGCCCATGATAAGGCCGCGCTTTCCTGCCATAAGTCCGGTTGACATTAGGTGCCCCTCGCCCGTTCTGATTGTCTTCGGTGTGTAGGCCAGCTTTGGCCGGGCATCAAGGGCGGCGCGACTGGCTGCGGGAAGGGAAGAAAGATGGACAGAACCGGGATCTTTGCGGGCGACGACCCGTTTGCCATTGCACGCCGTTGGTTGGCGGAGGCAGAAAAGACCGAGGTCAACGATCCGAACGCGATTGCGCTTGCCACGGTTGATGCCGACGGGTTGCCGAATGCCCGGATGGTCTTGCTGAAGGACATCGAAGACGCGGCCTTCGTTTTTTACACCAACTACGGCAGCGCTAAGGCGCAGGAGATTGACGGGGCCGGTAAGGCGGCCTTTGTGATGCATTGGAAGTCATTGCGCCGTCAGGTTCGGGTGCGCGGCCTTGTCAGCCGTGAAGAGGGATCGCAGGCTGATGCCTATTACGCCAGCCGCAGCCTGAAATCGCGGTTGGGCGCCTGGGCCAGCCAGCAGTCGCAGCCCTTGGCTTCGCGCGGGACGCTGATGGCAGAGGTGGCGAAGGTGACGGCGGAAAAGGGGCTCAATCCGGCGCGCCCGCCGTTTTGGGGGGGCTTTCGCATCGCTCCTTTGGAAATCGAATTCTGGGCTGACGGGGCTTTTCGCCTGCATGACCGCTTCCGCTGGCGTCGTGCAACCATAGGTGATGGTTGGGAAATAACCCGACTCAACCCCTAGGCATTCACGTTGCGCGAATGGAAGTGTGCTGAAATGCTGCACTTTTGGCTTGCATCTTGCTCAAGAAACGCTGCACATCTTGCGCGGGCTATATCTGGGGAACGGCTCGATAATGACGCAGGAAGACGAGGCCACGCAGGAAGTGCATGGCCGGGTGAAGTGGTTTGATCCGGCCAAGGGATTTGGCTTCATCGTGGCAGAAGATGCTGCGACGGATATTTTGCTTCATGCTAATGTTCTTAGGAATTTTGGCCAAAGCTCGGTCGCCGATGGCGCGGGCATTACTGTGCGGGTCCAGCGGACCCAGCGCGGTGTGCAGGCTGTTGAGGTGGTGCACATCGAGCCGCCGGCTGTGGGAACATTGCCGGTTCTGGATGAGGCGGTGCAATCGCTGGCCGATTTTGCCGATCTGCCGCTGGAACCCGCACGCGTAAAGTGGTTCGACAAAGGCAAGGGCTTTGGCTTTGCCAATATCTTTGGCAGGCCCGAGGATGTGTTCGTTCATATCGAGGTGTTGCGCCATTCGGGCTTTGCCGACCTTCAGGCGGGCGAGGCGGTGTGCTTGCGCATCATCGAGGGCAAGCGCGGGCGCATGGCGGTGCAGGTGGTATCATGGGACGCGGCGGTGCGCTCGGTCTGATGACCGGGCTTATGGTGCTGGCGGGTCAGGCCGGGGCGGAATGTTCGCCCGACCGGGTTGACCTGAAAGGTGCGGGCGGTGCGGCGCGGTTCACCGTTGAAATCGCCGACAGGCCTGACTTGCAGTCCAAGGGGCTGATGTTTCGCGAGAAAATGTCGCTTTCGGCGGGGATGCTGTTTGTCTTTCCCCAGCCGAAACATGCGAGCTTCTGGATGAGGAACACTCTGATTCCGTTGGACATGATCTTTCTGGACCAGTCTGGCACGGTGACCCAAATTCACGCCAATGCCGTGCCGCAGGATGAAACCGCCATCGATGGTGGCGAAGATGTCGCCATGGTGCTGGAGATCAACGGCGGGTTGGCCGAGCGTATGGGGATCGCCGTGGGCAGCACGATGCGAAGCCCCTTTGTTGACCAGAAGACGGCGCTTTGGCCCTGTGCGGCACCCTAAAGGCAGCGCGGTCAGGCCGTCGCATCAGGCAGCCTTTGGCTTTATTTGTCGCCTGTCTTTAGAAAAAACCGGAATCCACTTTTGTCGGAAGGCCCTAAAGGGGTTTTCATCCTGGGCGAACCTCGCTAGGAAGGCGCCAGTCGGGGCGTAGCGCAGCCTGGTAGCGCGACGGTTTTGGGTACCGTAGGTCGAGAGTTCGAATCCCTCCGCCCCGACCATTCCAGCTCCCCTTGTCTACTGCGGCTCTGTCCCGGCATTGCCGCGCCGCGTGCAGAGGGCCATATTGTCAGCCATGACTGCAATGGGGCGCCGATGACCTTTCGTTTTGACAATTCCTGGGCGCGTGATCTGCCGGGCAGCTTTTTGCGGCAGGTGCCCGACCGTGCGCCGTTGCCTGAGCTTTTGGTCTTCAACCGGCCCCTTGCCATCGATCTGGGTCTTGGCCCCGAGGTCGAGGCGCAGGCTGCTGCGTGGTTTTCGGGTGCCGAGGTGCCGCCGGGGGCGGAGCCCTTGGCACTGGCCTATGCCGGGCATCAGTTCGGCGGATTTTCCCCGCAACTGGGTGATGGCCGGGCGCATTTGCTGGGCGAGCATATCGGCCCGGACGGGCGGCGCTGGGACATTCAGCTAAAGGGTTCGGGCCGGACACCATTTTCGCGCGGTGGCGATGGCAAGGCCGCCGTTGGGCCGATGCTGCGCGAGTATCTGATTTCCGAGGCGATGGCGGCCCTTGGCATTCCGACCACGCGGTCGCTGGCGGTGGTTGCCACGGGCGAGACGGTGTGGCGCGATGGCATGGCGCTGCCCGGTGCCGTGGTGGCGCGGGTCGCGGCCAGCCACATTCGGGTGGGCAGTTTCCAGTTTCTGGCCGCGCGGGGCGAGGATGCCAAGCTGCGGGCGCTGCTCGATTATACCATCGCACGGCATTTCCCCGATCTGGCCCCCGGCGATGCCTTGGGCCTGTTCGATGCGGTGGCGGTGCGGCAGGCGCGGTTGATTGCCGAATGGATGGGTGTGGGCTTTATCCATGGCGTGATGAACACCGACAATATGGCGCTGTCGGGCGAGACGATCGACTATGGCCCCTGCGCCTTCATGGAGGGCTATGCGCCGGGGACGGTGTTTTCCTCGATCGACCGGCAGGGGCGCTATGCCTATGCCAATCAGCCGCTGATTCTGGGCTGGAATCTGGCGCGGCTCGCGGAATGTCTGGTGTCGTGGTTCGATGCGGATGAGGAAACGGCGGTGGCCATCGCCAACCAGCGGCTGGGCGCGATTGCGGGGCTGTACCGTGCCGAATGGGTGGCGGTGATGCGCCGCAAGCTGGCGCTGGAGGGTGAGGAGGACGGCGACGGCGCGCTGGCCGATGACCTTTTGGCGGCGATGGCCGGGCAGGGCGCGGATTGGACGCTGACCTTCCGCCGTCTGGCGCATGCAGCAGAGAGGGAAGAGGCCCCGTTGACCGGCCTTTTCACCGATGCGGCGGCTTTGCGGGCGTGGCTGCCACGCTGGCGGACACGACTGTCCCCCGATGCGGCTGTGCGGCTGCGGGCGGCCAATCCGGCGGTTATCCCCCGCAATCATCTGGTGGAAGAGGCGCTGACGGCAGCAACCGCAGGCGATATGGAACCGTTCGCGGCACTCTTGGCCGAGGTGCAGCGCCCGTTTGCGCCCGAGGCGGGGCGAGAGCGGTTCACCCTGCCCGCCCCGACTGGCTTTGGCCCCTATGTCACCTTTTGCGGCACCTGATATCTGACAAATTTCTTTGAAGAAATTTGGCAAGGATTTTCGAAAACCCTTGCATCGCGCAAGGCTAGGGGGTTCGCTTTGGCCATGAACGTCAAATCCGATATTCACGACAGGCTTGCGGCCAGTCTGCGAGAGGCGCGTAAGGCGCGCGGCCTGTCACTGGATGCGGTGGCCAAGCTGTCGGGCGTGTCGCGCAGCATGGTCAGCCAGATCGAACGGGGCGAATCCTCGCCCACGGTGGCAACGCTGTGGAACCTGACCCAAGCCCTGCAGGTTGATTTTGCGGGCCTGCTGGAAGGGCGGCCCGAGCCGGGGATTCAGGTCACCCGCGCCGGGGCCGCGCCCGTCATTCAGGGTCGCGCCAAGGGCGTGACCATCCGCATCCTGTCGCCCGCCGAGGCGGTGGGCGAGCATGAGGTGTATGATCTGGGCTTTGCCGCAGGCGGCGCGCTGGACAGCGAACCCCACAGCGCGGGCTGCCGCGAACATCTGACGGTGATCGAAGGCGCGGTTCTGGTGCGGTCGGGTGAGGAAGAGGTGCGGCTGGGGCCGGGCGATACCGCCCGCTATGCTGCCGACCGTTCCCATGCCATTCTGGCCGAAGGCGGCGCGGCGCGCGCCATTCTGATCGTGCAGGACAGTTGACGGTGCGGACCGGGGCGCCGCCCCGGACCCCGGAGTATTTGGGCCAAGAGGAAGTCGTATCCGCTATGGCGGAGGATATTCTGCTATCTTGACCGGTGCGCGCCGATACTGCAATGTCCGTCAAGTTGGAGGAATTTCCGTCATGACAGATTCTCGCTTTCTGACCCATATGAAAGAAACCCTTGCGGGCATTGAGGCCGAGGGCCTGATGAAGCGCGAGCGGCTGATCGAGGGCGCGCAGGGTGCCCATGTCACGATTGGCGGGCGGCGGATGCTGAACCTTTGCGCCAACAACTATCTGGGGCTGGCGGGTGATCCGCGCCTGACTGCGGCCGCGAAGGCGGCGATGGACAGCCATGGCTATGGCATGGCCTCGGTCCGCTTCATCTGCGGCACGCAGGATTTGCACCGGCAGTTGGAGGCTCGGCTGGCGGATTTCCTTGGGATGGAGGATGCCATCCTGTTCGCTGCCTGTTTCGACGCCAATGGCGGGTTGTTTGAGCCCTTGCTGGGCGAGAATGACGCGATTGTGTCGGACAGCCTGAACCACGCCTCGATCATCGACGGGGTGCGGTTGTGCAAGGCCAAGCGCTATCGCTTTGCCAATGGCGACATGGCCGACCTTGAGGTGCAGGTGCTGACCGCGATCCGCGACGGGGCGCGGTTTGTTATGATTGCCACCGATGGCGTGTTCTCGATGGATGGCTATCTGGCCGACCTGCGGGAAATCCGACGGATTGCGGACCAGTATAACTGCCTTGTGATGGTGGATGATTGTCACGCGACCGGATTCATGGGGCCACAGGGCAGGGGCACGCCCGCCCATGCCGGAGTGAAGGCGGATGTGATCACCGGCACCCTGGGCAAGGCCTTGGGTGGGGCGCTGGGCGGTTACATCGCCGGGCCGCAGCCGGTGATTGACCTCTTGCGGCAGCGGGCGCGGCCCTATCTGTTTTCCAACGCATTGCCGCCTGCGGTGGTGGGGGCGGCGCTGGCGGCGTTAGATATTGTCGAGGCTGCCGATGACCTGCGGGCGCGGCTGTTTCACAACGCTGCCTATTGGCGCGACGGGTTGCAGGCGGCGGGGTTCCGGCTGTTGCCGGGGGAACATCCGATCATTCCGGTGATGCTGGGCGATGCGCCCTTGGCGCAAAGGTTCGCTCAGGCGTTGGATGCGCGGGGGGTGATGGTGTCGGCCTTTTTCTTCCCCGTGGTGCCCAAAGGGGCGGCGCGGATCCGCACGCAGATGAATGCCGCGCTGACGCAGGAGGACCTGGATTTTGCCCTGACCGCATTCGAGGCGGCGGGCCGTGAGGTGGGGGCGATACGATGAAGGCGCTGGCGAAATCGAAACCCGAAGTGGGCCTGTGGCAAGAGGAACGCCCGGTGCCTGACATCGGCCCCGAGGATGTGCTGATCAAGGTGAAAAAGACCGGCATCTGCGGCACCGACATTCACATCTGGAACTGGGATGAATGGGCAGCGCGCACGGTGCCGGTGGGCCTGGTGACGGGCCATGAGTTCGCCGGGGAAATCGTGGCCAAGGGCGCGCTGGTCGAGGGGCTGGAGATTGGTCAGCGTTGTTCGGGCGAGGGGCATCTGATCGGCAAGCTGTCGCGCCAAAGCCGGGCGGGGCGGTTCCACCTTGACCCGGCAACGCGAGGGATTGGGGTGAACGAACCCGGCGCCTTTGCCGAATACCTGCGCCTGCCCGCCTTCAACGTGGTGCCCTTGCCCGATGCGATTGATGATGAGATTGGCGCGATCTTGGACCCGCTTGGCAATGCGGTGCATACCGCGCTGAGCTTTGATCTGGTGGGTGAGGATGTGCTGATCACCGGCGCCGGCCCCATCGGCATCATGGCGGCGGCGGTGGCGCGGCATGTCGGCGCGCGGCATGTGGTGATCACCGATGTCAACCAGGCGCGGCTGGACCTTGCCGGGCAGGTGGCCGATGTGACGCCGGTGAACGTGGCGACGACCGAGCTGCGCGACGTTTATGGCAAGCTGAAGATGGTGCAGGGCTTTGACGTGGGCATGGAGATGAGCGGCAACCAGCGCGCCTTGGACCAGATGGTGGAACATCTGGTGATGGGCGGGCGCATCGCCATGCTGGGCATTCCGCCGGGGAAAAGCCCGGTGGATTGGAGCCGGATCGTCTTCAAGGCCATTACCATCAAGGGCGTCTATGGCCGGGAAATCTTTGAAACCTGGTACAAGATGATCGCCATGCTGGAAAACGGGCTGGATGTGAGGAAGGTGATCACCCACCGCTTCAAGGCCAAGGATTTCGTGACCGGGTTTGAAACCATGCGCTCGGGCCTGTCGGGCAAAGTGGTGCTGGACTGGGACTGACCGCCACACGCCGAATCAATCTGGTGGGAAATCATGGGAAAGCCGGGGCATCTGCCCTGGCTTTTTCGATTCCCGGTGTATTTTTTGTCAGGTGCAGTTGGGTTTTGTGGTGCCAGCATCGCAATTGCAGAAAGTTCACGGGAATTTCTGGGATGCCCCGGGTGGCGAGAGTTGTGTCTATATCTAGCGGTAACCGCAGCGTGAGCGCCTAGTGATTGAAGCCAATCACAGCGCTGACCCACAAGATGCTGTTTCAACCCCGCAGCGCAGGCAAAATCTTGAGACCTGTCCCCAAAAATTTCCATTGCTTCCCATGAAATCCCATGGCATCCCTAACTTACGGAAGATGAGACGGGTACGGAAAGCAGGGGCGGCTACAAGACCCCGAACGGCGAATACCAAGGCTTCATACAGGCAACCGATTTCATCCGACGAAAAGAGATCCGGCGCGCAAGCGAGCAGACATCTCCCCCAGGTGGCATGCGCAGCTGGACGCCCAGCGATGGGACAGACGGCGGGTCGAGCAGTGGCAGCAGCTCGGCCCGCCTTTCTATTTAAAGACCCGGAATACCGGGCAAACGGGACAGAAGGGCAGGCCGAAGACCATGGCGTCAGAGGCGTTCAGAGGCGAGTTCTACCAGCGGGTAGACGGCAAGGCGCGGGTCTCGATCCCGGCGGCCTTCCGGCGCATTCTGGAAAGCGAAGACCCGTCTTCCCCCGAATTCCCCCGCCCGCGCATCTATATGGTTTACGGCGGAAAAAAGCGCAGCTTTGTCGAGTGTTACTCCAAAGCCGGTGCCGATCGTCTTGCCGAACAGATCGAGGCGATGGAACTGGGTTCGCCTGCGCGGGATCGGGCCGAGCGCGATCTGATCAGCCGGTCCGTCATGGTCGAGATTGACCCCGAGGGCCGCATCGTCCTGCCGCCTAAGGTGCGCGAGAAGATGGGTTTTCTGGGCGATGACCTGTCCACGGGGGCCGAGGCGGCATTCGCCGGGTTCACCAACCGCTTCAAGCTTTATCGTCGCGAAGTCTATGACGCAGAGATGGCCGAAGAGGACGACGACGAGGATGTCGATCCCCTCGCGCTGGTCGGCAGGGCGCACCGGGGGGGCTGAGGTATGGCCGAGACCCCGCATATTCCCGTTCTGCTGAACCCTCTTCTTGCTGCCGTTGCCCCGGTTACGGGCGTCTGGCTGGACGGCACCTTTGGCGCGGGCGGCTATGCGCGTGGGCTGCTGGCGGCTGGTGCCGATACCGTGATCGGGGTTGATCGCGACCCGCTGGCGTTTCAGATGGCGGCCCCTTGGGTGGGCGAATATGGCGACCGGCTGCGGCTGGTTCCGGGCACGTTTTCGCAGCTTGATGCCCATGCGGGCGAACCCTTGGACGGGGTTGTGCTGGATCTGGGCGTCTCCTCGATGCAGCTTGATCTGGCAGAGCGCGGCTTTTCCTTCATGAAGGACGGCCCGTTGGACATGCGGATGAGCCAGCAAGGCGACAGCGCCGCCGATCTGGTGAACACGGTCGAAGAGGCCGAGTTGGCAGACATCATCTATCTTTACGGCGAAGACCACGCCTCGCGCCGCATCGCGCGCGCGATTGTGCAGGCGCGCGAGGCGCGACCGTTTGAAACCACGCTGCAATTGGCCGAGGTGGTGGCGCGCTGTCTGCCGCGCCCCAAGCCCGGCCAAAGCCATCCCGCCACCCGCACGTTTCAGGCGATCCGCATCGCCGTGAACACCGAATTCACCGAACTGGCCGAAGGGTTGGCCGCTGCCGAACGGGCGCTGAAACCCGGCGGTAAACTGGCCGTGGTGACGTTCCACAGCCTGGAGGACCGCATCGTGAAACGGTTCTTCCAGCTTGCCTCGGGTGCTGAGGCAAATGCCAATCGCTATGCCCCCGCCCGTGAAACCACCACCGCCCGGTTTGAAATGATCACCCGCCGCGCCGTTGGGCCCGATGACGAAGAGCTGGCCGCCAATCCGCGGTCACGCTCGGCCAAGCTGCGGGTGGGGCGCCGCACCGACGCCCCGGCCAAGGCCATCGCGCCCGACGCTTTGGGCGTGCCGCAATTCCGCAAGAAAGGACGCCGCTGACATGCGCCCGTTGGTTTACATCCTGTCGTTTCTTGCCGTCATGGCGTTGGGCTTCTGGGCTTACCGCGAAAACTACGAAACCCAGTCCACGCTGAAGGAAATGGCGGCGGTGCAAGACCAGATCGCCAACCTGCGCGAAAGCCTGACGATCCAGCGCGCTGAATGGGCCTATCAGAACCGGCCAGACCGGCTGCGCGCGCTGGTGGTGGCGAATTTTGACAAGCTTGAGCTGTTGCCGATGGAACCGGCCCAATTCGGCACGCCGACCGAAATCGCCTATCCGCCGCCGCCCGCCGTGTTGCAGGCAGCGCCCGAAGCGGTGTCGCCGGATGAGCTGGGCATCGACGCGCCGGTGGCCATCAGCGGCGAGCTTGCTAGCAATGCCAAGGGGCAAACGCCATGATCCGCACCCCCCTGCGCCCGCTTGCCCGCATTCTGAAGGCCCGCGACCAAGGCCAGAACCCCGATGTGATCGAGCGTGAAAACCTGCGCCTTCGGCATGAGGAAATGCGCGACAAAACCCGCGCGCGGGCGCAGATGCGCCTGCTGATCCTCGCGCTGTGCTTCTTTTCCGCCTATACCGTGATCGGCGCGCGGATGGGCACGCTGGCCGCGTCAGAGCCGATCGAGCCGCGCACAGCCTCAAGCGCCGAAGAAATCACCGCCAGCCGCGCCGACATCGTGGACCGCAATGGCCGCATTCTGGCGACCAACATGCTGACCCATGCGCTGTATGTGCAGACCAAGGATCTGATCGACCCCGAACATGTCGCGGTGGAACTGGCCAAGATTTTCCCCGATCTGAATGCTGACCAGTTGCTGAAACGCATGACCGACGGGCGCAAATTCATGTGGGTCCGCAAGGTGATGTCGCCTGAACAGATGCAGGCCGTGCATGAAATCGGCGATCCAGGCCTGTTGTTCGGCCCACGCGAGATGCGGCTTTATCCCAACGGCAACCTTGCCTCGCATGTGCTGGGCGGAGCGAGTTTCGGGGCCGAAGGTGTTGCTTCGGCCGAGGTGGTGGGCACCGCAGGCCTTGAAAAAGCAATGGATGCGCGGCTGCGTGACCCCAACATGGCGGGCACACCCCTGACGCTGTCGCTGGATCTGACCGTTCAGGCCACGATTGAAGAGGTTCTGGCCACCGGCATGACGATGATGAACGCCAAAGGTGCCGCTGCCGTTCTGATGGATGTGCGCACCGGCGAGATCATCGCCATGGCCTCGCTGCCAGATTTTGACCCCAACAACCGCCCCAACCCCGTGCTGCCCAAAGGGGCAGAGCCGGGCGACAACCCGCTGTTCAACCGCGCGGTGCAGGGGGTGTATGAACTGGGTTCGGCCTTCAAGATCTTTGCGGCCTCTCAGGCAATGGAATTGGGGTTGGTGCGCCCCGATACGCTGGTTGATGCCGACGCGCCGATGGTCTGGGGCAAGTTCAAGATCAAAGAGTTTGAAAACCACAACTATGGGCCGTTGCTGTCGGTTTCCGATGTCATCGCCAAATCGTCGAACGTCGGCACGGCGCATATCGCGTTGATGATCGGCGGCGAACGGCAGCAGGCGTTCCTGAAATCGCTGGGTCTGTTCCAGCCGGTTCCGGTCGAACTGGTCGAGGGGCCGTCGGCCAAGCCCATCGTGCCCAAGCGCTGGCCCGACATCACCACGATCACCGTCAGCTATGGCCACGGCATTGCCGCCAGCCCGCTGGCGCTGGCCACGGCCTATGCCAGTATTGCAAATGGCGGGATCAAGGTGACGCCGACGCTGCTGAAACGCGATACACCGATGGAGGGGGTGCGCATCCTGTCCGAGGCGACCGCGCATGAGGCAGTCAAGATGCTGCGCCGCGTGGTGACCGAGGGCACCGCCAGCCTTGGCAACGTGCCGGGCTATGAGGTGGCAGGCAAGACCGGCACGGCGGAAAAGCCCAAACCCATGGGCGGCTATTATGACGACAAGGTGGTGAACACCTTTGCCTCGGTCTTTCCGGCCAGCAACCCGCGTTATGTGCTGACCGTCACGCTGGATGAGCCGTCCGAGAACACCGGGCCAAAGCCGCGCCGCACTGCGGGGTGGACGGCGGTTCCCGTCGCGGCAGAGGTGATCCGCCGCACGGCTCCGCTGCTGGGCCTCAAGCCGCAGGTTGAAGCTGTCACACTGGATGGGGTAACAGCCGTCTCCAACACGAACTAGGTCGGCCGTTCGGGCCGAAGCAGGCAGGATATGGCGGGCAAGACACTGGGTGAACTGGGGCTGACGGCGCGGGGCGGGGCGGATGCCTTCGTGACCGGCCTGACGGTGGACAGCCGCGGCGTGCGCGAGGGAATGCTGTTTGCCGCCCTGCCCGGGGTCAAGGTGCATGGCGCCGAGTTCATCGCCAAGGCGCTGGCCCAAGGGGCGGTTGCGGTGCTGACCGATCCAGCAGGCGCGGTGATCGCGGCCGAGGCGCTGGTTCTGTCGCCCGTGGCGTTGGTCGTGGTGCAGGATGCGCGGGCCGCCTTGGCGCAGGCGGCGGCCCTGTGGTTCGGCGCGCAGCCCGAAACCATGGTTGCCGTCACCGGCACCAACGGCAAAACCAGTGTCGCCACCTTTACCCGCCAGATCTGGATGGCCCTTGGCCATGCCGCGATCAACATCGGCACCACGGGCATCGAGGGCGCGTGGGAGGCCCCAAGCTCTCATACCACCCCCGACCCGATCACCTTGCAACGCGTTCTGGCCGAGGCGGCAGCGGCGGGTGTGACCCATGCGGCGATGGAAGCATCCTCTCACGGCCTGACCCAGCGGCGGCTGGACGGGGTGCGGTTGAAGGCGGCGGGGTTCACCAATCTGACGCAAGACCACCTCGACTATCACGGCACGATGCAGGCCTATTTTGACGCCAAGGCCGAACTGTTCAGCCGCCTTTTGCCGCCCGAAGGCGTGGCGGTGGTGAATGTCGAAGGGGCCAAGGGGCCCGAGATGCTGGCACTGGCGCAGGGGCGCGGGCTGGCGACGATCTCGGTCGGCAAGGGGGCCGATGCCGATTTTCGCATTTTGGGCCAACGCTTTGACGCCACCGGGCAGGATTTACGCTTTTCGTGGAACGGGCAGGACCATCAGGTCCGCCTGAACCTGATCGGCGGCTTTCAGGCAGAAAACGTGGCCGTTGCGGCCTGTATGGCGATTGGCGCGGGGCAGGCGGCGGGCGATGTGTTCCGCGCCTTGCCACAGCTTTCGGGCGTGCGGGGGCGGATGCAGCTTGCTGCAACCCGGCAGAACGGCGCTGCGGTTTATGTCGATTACGCCCATACGCCCGATGCGATTGAAACGGCGCTGCGCGCGCTGCGCCCGCATGTTCTGGGGCGGATCGTCATTGTCTTCGGCGCGGGCGGCGACCGTGACACGACCAAGCGGCCCCTGATGGGCGCTGCGGCCAAGGCCAATGCCGATGTGCTGTACGTCACCGACGACAACCCCCGCAGCGAAGACCCCGCCACCATCCGCGCCGCGATCATGGCCGCTTGCCCAGACGCGAACGAGGTGGGCGACCGGGCCGAGGCGATCTTGCGCGGCGTTGATGCGCTTGGGCCGGGCGATGCCCTGCTGATTGCGGGCAAGGGGCACGAGACGGGGCAGGTGATCAAGGGCGATGTTTTCCCCTTTGATGATGTGGAACAGGCCAGTATCGCCGTGGCGGCGCTGGATGGGGTGATCTGATGGCATTGTGGACCAGTGCAAAGGCGGCAGAGGCAACGGGCGGGCGGGCAACCGCGCCTTGGGCCGCCACGGGCGTGTCGATCGACACCCGCACCCTGCAACCGGGCGACCTGTTCGTGGCGCTGAAAGATGTGCGCGACGGGCATGAGTTTGTGGCGCAGGCGCTGGCCAAGGGGGCTGCCGCCGCGTTGGTTTCCCATATTCCCGACGGGGTTTCGCCCGATGCGCCGCTGCTGATCGTGCCCGATGTCCTGCAAGGTCTGGCCGATCTGGGGGCTGCGGGGCGGGCGCGGACGCGGGCCAAGGTGGTGGGGGTGACCGGCTCTGTCGGCAAAACCTCGACCAAGGAAATGCTGCGCGTCACGCTGGCCGGGCAGGGCAGCGTTCACGCCGCCGAAGCCAGCTATAACAACCATTGGGGTGTGCCGCTGACGCTGGCGCGGATGCCGGAGGATGTAGATTTTGCCGTGATCGAGATCGGCATGAACCACCCCGGCGAAATCGCGCCTCTGGCCCGCATGGCGCGGCCCCATGTGGCACTGATCACCACCGTCGCCCCCGCGCATCTGGAGGCGTTCGACAGCCTTGAGGCCATCGCCCGCGAAAAGGCCGCAATCTTTCTGGGACTGGAGCCGGGCGGCACCGCAATTCTGCCCGCCGATCTGTCGGTGACGCCCACCCTTCGCGCAGGGGCCGCGCAGGCCGCGCATATGGTCACCTTTGGCGCGGCGGACGGGGCCGACTGGCACCTGACCGCCACCAAGCTGTGCGACACGGCCACCGTGGTGCAGGTCAGCCATGCGGGTCAGCCGATGCTGTTCAAGGTGATGTCGCCCGGCCGCCATTTTGCGGTCAACGGCCTTGCCGTTCTGGCGGCGGCAGAGGCGCTGGGGCTGGACCCGGTGCTGGCCGCGACCGACCTTGGCCGCTGGTCGCCCCCCGCCGGGCGCGGCGCGCGCGAACACATCATTCTGGATGTGGTTGAAGAAACCGCCTTTGACCTGATCGACGATGCGTTCAACGCCAACCCCGCTTCGGTCGCGGCCAGCCTTGATGTGCTGATCGCGGCCACCCCGCAGGACGGCGTGGGCGCCAAGGCCAAGGGCCGCCGCATCGCCGTTCTGGGCGACATGCTGGAACTTGGCCTGACCGAGGCGGCGTTGCACCTTGCCATCGCCCGCCACCCCGGCCTTGACCAGATCGACGTGATCCACTGTGTTGGCCCTCGGATGAAGGCGCTTCACGCCGCCCTGCCACGCAGCCAGCGCGGCCAGTGGGTTGAAAAGGCCACCGACCTTGCCAGCCATTCCCGCAGCCTGATCGATCCCGGCGATGTGATCCTTGTAAAAGGGTCAAAGGGGATCAAGGTCAGCCTTGTCGTTGACGCGCTGCGCAAATTGGGGCAACAGGCGACCCTCGTAAAAGGAGAGGCGTAATGCTCTACTGGCTTGCCGAGTTCTCGAAGGGGGGGGATTTCTTCAACCTCTTCCGCTATATCACGTTCCGGGCGGGCATGGCCTTTATCACGGCGCTGATCTTTGGCTTTATCTTCGGACGCCCGCTGATTGACCTCTTGCGCCGCAAGCAAGGCAAGGGCCAGCCGATCCGTGATGACGGGCCGCAAAGCCATTTCGTCAAGGCGGGCACCCCCACCATGGGCGGCCTGTTGATCCTGTCGGCGTTGATGGTGTCCACGCTGGTCTGGGCACGGCTGGACAATCCCTATGTCTGGATCGTCATGCTGGTGACCGTGGCCTTCGGCCTGATCGGGTTCGCCGATGACTATGCCAAGGTGACCAAACAGAACACCAAGGGCGTGTCGGGCCGGGTGCGGATGCTGCTGGGCCTTATGATCGCGGCACTGGCCAGCTATGCCGCCGCGCAGTTCCACCCGACAGAGCTGACCGGGCAACTGGCGCTGCCCTTGCTGAAGAATGCGCTGATCAATCTGGGTATCTTTTTCGTGCCCTTTGGCATGATCGTGATCGTCGGCGCGGCCAATGCGGTCAACCTGACCGACGGGCTGGACGGGCTGGCGATCATGCCGGTGATCATTGCGGCGGCCACCTTGGGTATCATCGCCTATGTCGTTGGCCACGCGACGTTTTCCACCTATCTGGGCGTGCATTTCGTGCCGGGAACGGGCGAATTGCTGGTCTTCACCTCTGCCCTGATCGGCGGGGGGCTTGGGTTCCTGTGGTACAATGCACCGCCTGCGGCGGTGTTCATGGGCGATACCGGATCGCTGGCGCTTGGCGGGGCCTTGGGGGCGATTGCGGTCTGCACCAAGCATGAAATCGTGCTGGCCATCGTCGGCGGCCTGTTCGTGGTCGAGGCGATGTCCGTCATCATTCAGGTTGCCTATTTCAAGCGCACCGGACGGCGGGTGTTCCTGATGGCGCCGATTCACCACCATTTTGAGAAGAAGGGCTGGGCCGAACCGCAGATTGTGATCCGGTTCTGGATCATCTCTCTGATCCTTGCGATGCTGGGTCTGGCGACGCTCAAAGTGCGCTAAGGTCAGCAAAGTGCGACAAGGGCCGCCTTCGGGCGGCCTTTTGCATTTTGGCGGCGTCATATGCGGAATGTTTTATCTGTTTGATGCGGATCAAGGCGCCGCGTTGCGCGCATCGGCAGAATGCCCCGAACGCGCCGATATGGGAGCCGAAGATGACCCGCCTGATGATGATCCTGTTTTCGATGATCTCGACCACGCTGATGGGCGTGATGATTATTGTCGCGCTGACGACCGGATACGGCACGTTGCGCCCGATCATGATTGCGGCGGTTGTTGGCTTTCTTCTGGCGATTCCGGTCAGTTATCTGGTGGCGCGCCGTCTGACAGAGTAGCGCGGCGCGACGGAACATGTTTGGCTGCCCGTGAAATGCGCAGCACATGGAGGTTCGCATGACGTCTAAAGGTTACTCTTCCACCCAGATCGCCCTGCATTGGGTTGTGGTCATCCTGTTCGCCGCGCAGTTCCTGTTTTCTGACAGCATGTCAGAGGCTTGGGACGCCTATGAAGAGGGTGGCACGACCGTGGCCGGGTCAGGCATCTGGGTTCACATCATTCCGGGCGTTCTGATCCTGATTGCGGCGCTGTGGCGGTTGGCGCTGCGGCTGTCGCATGGCGTGCCAGCCGCTCCAGAAGGCCCGGCCTGGCAGCGGCTCGCCGGAGAGGTGGTGCATTGGGCGCTTTACGCCGTGATGATCGCGCTGCCCCTGTCGGGCATGGCCGCATGGTTCGGCGGGATTGAGGATGCGGGCGACGTGCATCAGCTGTTCAAGATGGCGGCAATTGCGCTGGTGGTGCTGCATGTCGTGGCGGCGCTGTATCACCAGTATGTGGTGAAAGACGGGTTGATCCGCCGGATGATGCGCGCCGAAGACTAATCCGCTGTGCCGGGGGCGTTCAGGAAAACGCGCACCGTTTCCTCGAACTCTCTCGGCTTGTCGGCGTGCAGCCAGTGGCCCGCGCCCGGCAGCTTGGCAAACCGCGCCTTGGGAAACAGGGCGCGGATCGTCTCGCGGTATTCGGGCTTGACGTAATGGCTGTCAGCCCCGGTCAGGAACAGGGCGGGGCCCTCAAAGGGGCCGGGTTCGCCGGGCCAGCCGACGATCTTGGGCATCTCGGCCTCCAGCACATCAAAGTTCAGCCGCCAGCGCGGCCCGCCTTCGGCCTTCAGGTCCAGCGATTGCAGGAAGAAGGCGCGCAGCGCGGGGTCATCCAGCACAGCCGTCAGGCGCCGGTCGGCCTCACCCCGGCTGGTCAGGCCGGTCAGGTCAAGGCTACGCATCGCGGTGATGTATTGCGTCTGGTCGTGTCTGTAGGGCACGGGTGCCACATCGGCCACCACCAGCCGCCGGATCAGCCCTCCTTGGGTCAGGGCAAGCTGCATCGCCGCTTTGCCGCCCATCGAATGGCCCAAAAGGTCGGCCTTGCCGCCAAGCGACAAGATCACCTCGGCCAGATCGGCGGCCATGTCGGGATAGCTGTGGGTCGGATACCACGGGCTGCCCGCATGGTTGCGCATATCGACCGCGATCACGTCGCGCCCCTCGGCCAGACGGCGCGCGATGACGCCCCAGTTCCGGCCAGAGCCATAAAGGCCATGGGCGATCACCAGAGGCAGCGATCCATCAGGGGCGGCGGCGGGATGGCGGATCATCGTCAGCATGGTTTCAAATAGCGCAGCCTGTTGTTTCCCGCCAGAGCGGTTGATGGGAGGCCCATGCAGCCCTAGACTGCCCTCAACCAGATGGGGACAAGATGAGCGCGACAACGATCCAGCAAATGGCCGACCGGGTGGCGCAACTGATGGAGGCGCGCCTGCGCCTGAAAGGCAAGGGGCTGGCTGACAAGCTGCGCCGGGGCGGTCGGTCGGTGCCCAAGCGCCTGCGTACCAACGCCACCTTTCTGGCCGAAGCCGAGGATCTGTCCCGCAACCCCCGCCTTGCCCTGCAAATTGACCCGGCCCGCGTGGCCGAGGCCTATGATCAATGCCTGTCGCAACTGGGGGCAGGCGGGCGCAAGGAGGGCTGGGGAACCTGGGCCGTGAACCGGCTGGCCTCTGTCGTGCTGTCGCTGATGCTGCTGGCGGCGCTGATCGCGCTGATCCTGCGCTGGCGGCATCTGATGTGACGAAAAAGGCCCGCAGGGCTGGGTGCCATGCGGGCCTTTCGTTTTCTGTCGCCAGATTACAGCGTCGGATACATCGGGAAGCGGGCGCAGAGGGCCTGCACTTCCTTTTTCACCTTCGCCTCGACCGCGCCGTTGTCATCGCCGTTCTTGGCCAGCCCATCGACAACTTCGACGATCCAGCGGGCGATCTGGCGGAACTCGGCCTCGCCAAAGCCGCGGGTGGTGCCGGCGGGGGCGCCCAGACGGATGCCGCTGGTGACAAACGGCTTTTCCGGGTCAAACGGCACGCCGTTCTTGTTGCAGGTGATGTGGGCGCGGCCAAGGGCAGCCTCTGCCGCCTTGCCGGTCACCTTTTTCGGACGCAGGTCGGCCAGGCACAGGTGGTTGTCGGTGCCACCCGACACGATGTCGATGCCGCCCTTCATCAACTCATCCGCCATGGCAGCGGCATTGGCCTTCACACGGGCCGCATAGTCTTTGAACTCGGGCCGCAGCGCCTCGCCAAAGGCGACGGCCTTGGCGGCGATGACATGCATCAGCGGGCCGCCTTGCAGGCCGGGGAACACGGCCGAGTTCATCTTTTTCGCAATTTCCTCGTCATTGCACAGGATCATGCCGCCACGCGGGCCGCGCAAAGATTTGTGCGTGGTGGTGGTGACCACATGGGCATGGGGCAGCGGCGAGGCATGAACGCCACCGGCCACCAGACCCGCGATATGCGCCATATCGACATGCAGATAGGCGCCAACCTCATCGGCAATGGCGCGGAAGGCGGCCCAGTCCCATTCGCGGGAATAGGCGGTGCCACCGGCCAGAATCAGCTTGGGCCGATGCTCCAGCGCCTTCTGGCGTACCTCTTCCATATCCAGCCGCTGGTCCTGCTGGCGCACGCCATAGGACACGACGTTGAACCATTTGCCCGACATGTTGACAGGCGAGCCATGAGTCAGGTGACCGCCAGAGTTCAGGTCGAGGCCCATGAACGTGTCGCCTGGCTTCAGCAGGGCCAGAAACACCGCCTGGTTCATCTGCGAACCCGAATTCGGCTGCACATTGGCATAGTTGCAGTTGAACAGCGCCTTTGCACGCTCAATCGCCAGCGTCTCGGCCACGTCCACATACTGGCAGCCGCCGTAATAGCGCTTGCCCGGATAGCCTTCGGCATATTTGTTGGTCAGAACCGAGCCTTGGGCCTGCAACACGGCCAGTGATACGATGTTTTCGGATGCGATCAGCTCGATCTCATCGCGCTGGCGGCCAAGTTCATTGGTGATCGTGGCGAACAGGTCGGGATCGCTGGAAGACAGGTTTTCGGTAAAAAAGCCGGTGGTCGCGGACATGACGGTCTCCTGACTGGGGTTGGCGCTGTTTACGACAGGGCAGGGGGGTGGGAAAGGTGTGAAAACGACGCTTTCCGGCAGCAGCACGAAAAAAGTTTCCGATCGGAAACTTGGTGCCTTCGCAACGTCATCCCGGAAAGGGCTTGAGTTTGCCGCCCGCCCCGCCATTCTGCCGCCATAGCCGGAGGTGCCGCTTGTCATTCACCCATATCGCCTTTCGCGCCAGCACGGCACCCGCCGCACAAGAGGCGCTGGCTGCGCTGACGGCGCGCCATGGACAGACCGCCTTGGGCAAGGCCAATGTCGTGGTGGCGCTGGGGGGCGACGGCTTCATGTTGCAGACCCTGCATGAAACCCAAAGCGCGGGACTGCCCGTCTACGGCATGAACTGCGGCACCATCGGTTTCCTGATGAACACCTATTCCGCCGAGGATCTGCCTCAGCGGCTGACCGCGGCGGAAGAGGCGGTGATCAACCCCTTGTGGATGCGCGCCGTGGGGGCCGATGGCCGCGTGACCGAGGCTCTGGCGATCAACGAGGTGTCGCTGTTGCGCGCGGGCCCGCAGGCAGCCAAGCTGCGGATCAGTGTCGATGGCCGCGAACGGATGCCGGAACTGGTCTGCGATGGCGCGCTGTTGGCAACGCCCGCCGGGTCCACCGCCTATAACTATTCGGCGCATGGCCCGATTCTGCCCATCGGTGCCGATGTGCTGGCGCTGACCGCGATGGCGGCCTTCCGTCCCCGGCGCTGGCGCGGCGCGCTGTTGCCCAAGGCTGCCGTGGTGCGGTTTGATGTGCTGGAACATGACAAGCGCCCGGTGCGCGCCGATGCCGACAGCCGCCCCGTTCCCGATGTCGTGCAGGTCGAGGTGCGTTCAGAACCGGCGATCACCCACCGCATCCTGTTCGACCCCGGCCATGGTCTGGAAGAACGCCTGATCGTCGAGCAATTCGCCTGAGGGATCAGGTCTTTACGCCCCAACCTTCCAGCTTGCGGTAAAGGGTCGAGGGCGACACTTCCAGCGTGCGCGCGGCCTTGGGCACCGATCCGCCGTGGCGGGTCAGCACCGCCTCGATCACCAGTCGCTCGATCTCGGCCAAAGGGCGGGCCAGCAGGTTTGGTGGCAGGCCCGTCGGAATATCATGCAGCGGCATATCCGTGGCGGTCGGGGTAGGCCCGTCGATCCCTTGTAGAAACAGGCTTTCAGGCAGCATTCCCGGCGTTACCAGCCCGCCCATATGCAAAACGGCTATGTTGCGGATCACGTTCAAAAGCTGTCGCACATTGCCCGGCCACGGCAGGCGGCGGAACAGGGCGCGCACCTCGGGCGACAGGCCATCAAAGTGACGCCCCTCTTCTTGCGCGAAGCGGGCCAGCGCGGTTTCGGCAATCTCGATCACATCATCGCCCCGGTCGCGCAGGGGCGGCATGTGGATGGGCACAACGAACAGCCGGTAAAACAGGTCTTCGCGGAACTGGCCGCGCCGCACCGCATCCATCGGGTCACGGTTGGTGGCGCAGACGATCCGCACATTCACCTTGCGCGGCTTGGTCGCACCGACGGGAACGATGGTCGATGTTTGCAGGAACCGCAGCAGCTTGGTCTGCAAAGGCAGCGCCATTTCGCAGATTTCATCCAGAAACAGCGTGCCGCCATCTGCCGCTTGCGCCGCCCCCGGCTTGTCCGACAAAGCCCCGGTGAAAGAGCCCTTCATGTGCCCGAACACCTCTGATTCCAGCAGATCCTGCGGAATGGCACCACAATTCAGCGCAATGAACGGGCCGTTGGCGCGGGGCGAGGCGGCATGTATCCCCAATGCCGCCAGCTCTTTTCCCGTACCGCTTTCGCCGGTGATGAAGACTGTGGCCATCGATTTTGCCACCGATTCGATCTTGCCATGGATGCGCTGCATCGGCTCGGATGACCCGATGAACAGGTTGGCCTGCGGGCCTGCAGGCGCGGGCAGCGTGCGTTGCGGGGCATTTGCGGCATTGGCCAGCGCTGCGGTCAGACGCGCCTCGTCCACCGGCTTGACCAGAAAATCCTGCGCCCCGGCGCGCATCGCCTCTATCGCGCGGTTGACCGAGCCATGGGCGGTCAGCACGATCACCAGCGTCTCGGGCCGTTCGGCCAGCATCGCGCGCATCAGCGCCAGACCGTCGCCGTCAGGCAGCACCACATCCAGCAGCACGATATTGGGCGCTGTGGCGTGAAATTGTGCCAGCCCTTCAGCCGCACTGCCCGCCACCGCAACAGGATGACCCGCTGCCATGGCAATAGCGCGGTAAACCAGCCGCAGGCTGATGGTATCCTCGATGATCAGAACGGGGGGGTGCCGGACCGGACGATTGCCCATGTCTCAGCGCCCCAATTCGGTCGCGAGACGCTCTGCCAGCCGCGCGGCCCCTGTTTGCAACGAAAGGGCCAAGGCGCGGGCCTCTGTATCAAGGCCAGCGCCGATCTGATCCCGCAAATCACAGGCTTTCTGGTGCAGGCAGGCTGCCCCCGCCGTGCCGCACAGGGCCACCAGCGCGTGGATTGGGTGGCGCATCGCCTCTGTGTCGCCCAGCGTCAGGGCATGGTCCAGCGCATGGGCGGCGGCGGACAGATCATCCTTCAGGTGATGCAGGATCAGCGCGGCATCGGCAGGCCCGGCCAGCGACAGGATGTGCAGCAACCCGCTCGGGTCCCATTTGGTCAGGCCGTCCGGCAAGGGCGACCCCCACTGCTGATTCTGCGGGGATATTGGCAATCTGAACGGGAAATCGGTTTGCGCATCATCCCCGAAGGCTAGCGAAAAACCGGGTCAAGTCCAGTCACCTTTCGCGAAATGCAAAGCGCAAAACGCAACGAGCCTTAGCCTTTTGCATAGCCTAACGATTGCAGCGCCAGCGTGATCTCGTCCAGAATGGTCGGGTCGTCGATGGTGGCGGGCATCTTCCAGTCGGTGCCATCGGCAATTTTCACCATGGTGCCACGCAGGATCTTGCCCGAACGCGTCTTGGGCAAACGGTCCACCACCACCGCGCGCTTGAAATCGGCGACGGGGCCAATCTTTTCGCGCATCAGCTTGACGCATTCGGCCACGACCTCTGCCGGATCGCGGTTTGATCCACGGTTGAGGCACAGGAACCCGACCGGCGATTGCCCTTTCAGGTCATCCGCCACACCGATCACGGCGCATTCGGCCACATCCTTGTGGCTGGCCAGAACCTCTTCCATGCCCCCCGTGGAAAGCCGGTGACCCGCGACGTTGATTACGTCATCTGTGCGGGCCATGATGTAAAGGTATCCGTCCTCATCCACATAGCCCGCGTCGCCGGTTTCATAATAGCCGGGGAAGTGGTTCAGGTAGGATTTGCGGAACCGATCTTCGGCATTCCACAGGCCGGGCAGCGTGCCGGGGGGCAGCGGCAGTTTGACCGCAATAGCACCCAGCGTGCCGGGCGAAACCGGGTGGCCGCCTTCATCCAGCACCTGCACGTCAAAGCCGGGCATGGCGACGGAAGGCGATCCGATCTTGACCGGCAGCTTCTCAATTCCCATCGGGTTCGCGGCGATGGCCCAGCCGGTTTCGGTTTGCCACCAATGGTCGATCACCGGCACATTCAGATGCTTTTGCGCCCAAAGGATCGTATCGGGGTCGGCCCTCTCACCCGCCAGATACAGCGTGCGCAGGGTCTTCATGTTGTAATCCTTGACGAACTCCCCTTCGGGATCGTCACGCTTGATGGCGCGGAGCGCGGTGGGGGCGGTGAAGAAGCTCTTCACCTTGTTCTCGGCAATCACGCGCCAGAAGGTGCCCGCATCGGGCGTGCCCACCGGCTTGCCTTCGAACACAATCGTCGTGCAACCGGCGATCAGCGGCGCATAGCAGATATAGCTGTGGCCGACGACCCAGCCCACGTCCGACGCCGCCCAGAACACCTCGCCGGGATTCATGTCGTAGATAGCCTTCATCGTCCAGTTCAGCGCGACCAGATGGCCTGCCGTGGGCCGCACCACACCCTTGGGTGCGCCGGTGGTGCCAGAGGTGTACAGAATATAGGCCGGGTGATTGCCCTCAACCGGCACGCAATCGGCCGGTTCAACGCCATATTGAAAGGTGTGCCAAGCGACATCACGCCCCTCGATCAGCTTGGCAACCTCTTGCTCACGCTGGAAGATTACGCAGAAATCGGGCTTGTGGGCCGCCATGTCGATGGCGGCATCCAGCAGGGGCTTGTAGTGAACGATGCGGTTCGGCTCGATCCCGCAGCTTGCCGCGATGATGGCCTTGGGGGTGCAATCGTCGATCCGCACCGCCAGCTCATTGGCCGCAAACCCGCCGAACACCACGGAATGAATGGCGCCCAGACGGGCGCAGGCCAGCATCGCCTCCAGCGCCTCTGGCACCATCGGCATGTAGATGATCACGCGATCACCCTTTTCGACGCCCTTGGCCCGCAGCGCCCCGGCAAGGCTGGCCACCCGCTTTTGCAAATCCTTATAGGTGATGCCGCGGCGCAGGTGGGTAACCGGGCTTTCATGGATGATCGCCAGAGTGTTGCCGCGACCAGCCTCCACATGCCGATCCACTGCGTTCCAGCAGGTGTTGACGGTGGCATCGGTGAACCATTCGTACAGCGGTGCGCGGCTGTCGTTCAGCGCGCGGCTTGGCGGGGTAATCCAGTCGATCCCCTCGGCTGCCTTCAGCCAGAATGCTTCAGGATTGGCTTTCCAGCCGTCATAGACGTCACGGTATCCCATGGTATGCACTCCTCCGCCTCTGTGCGGCTGTTACGCCCGCCAGATTGAGTCGCGCAACAAGCGCGAAACCCCTGCGACAAAAAGTTTGCAGATATTGCGCTAACATGCGAGCGCGTATTTGCAAACTGGCGACTTTTCAAACTGGCGCAGCTAAGCAGGCGGGGGTTTGCAAATCCTAGCCGTAATGCGCCACCGGCGTTCCCGCAATCGCCGACATATTGAGCAGCCCCCGCGCCGTGATGGAGGGGGTGACCACATGAGCCTTGTTACCCATGCCCATCAGGATCGGCCCGACCTCCAGCCCGCCGGCCTTCAACTTCAGCATATTGCGCGCGGTGTTGGCGGCATCGGTGAAGGCAAACACCAAAATGTTGGCCGGGCCCGACATGCGGGAATTGGGGAAGATACGGTGGCGCAGATCGGGATCAAGTGCGGAGTCGATGCTCATCTCGCCCTCGTATTCAAAGTCTGCCTCACGCGTATCCAGCAGTTCCATAGCCGCGCGCATCCGGCGACCGGAATCGCTGTCAAGGTTGCCAAAGTTGGAATGCGAACACAGCGCTACCTTGGGGGCTATGCCGAACCTTTTGGCATGGCGCACCGCGCCAATCACGGTTTCGGCGATCTGTTCGGGGGTGGGGGCTGCGTTCACATGGGTGTCAGCGATGAACAGGGGACCGTCCTCCATGATCATCAGGCTAAGGGCGCCAACGGGGCGTAGTTTGCCGCGCGCCAGAATCTCGCGGATATAGCGTAGGTGCCAGGAAAACTCGCCAAAGGTGCCGCAGATCATGCTGTCGGCATCGCCACGATGCACGGCCACCCCGGCGATGGCGGTCGTGTTGGTGCGCAGCACGGCGCGGGCGATGTCGGGCGTGACACCCCGGCGCTGCATCAGCTCGTGATAGGTGGTCCAGTAGTCGCGATAGCGGTGGTCACTTTCGGGGTTCACGATTTCAAAATCGCGGTCGGGGCGGATCGGCAGGCCCGCGCGTTCGGCGCGAATGGCGATGACCTCTGGCCGCCCGATCAGAATCGGCTTGTCGGTGGTTTCTTCCAGCATCGCGTTGGCGGCGCGCAGAACACGCTCATCCTCGCCTTCGGCAAAGATGATGCGCAGGTCGGCCTGACGGCTGGCCTCGAACACCGGGCGCATGATCAGGGCGGATTTAAAGACCGATCCGTTCAGCTTTTGGCGGTAAATCTCCAGATCGGGCAGGGGGCGGGTGGCCACGCCAGATTCCATCGCCGCCTTGGCGACCGCACTGGCGACGACGCCGATGAGGCGGGGGTCGAAGGGTTTGGGAATCAGGTAATCCGCGCCGAAGGTCAGCTTTTCACCCTGATAGGCTGCTGCCGCCTCGGCACTGGTGGTGGCGCGGGCAAGCGCGGCGATGCCGTCGATACAAGCCAGTTGCATGGCATCGTTGATCTGCGTCGCGCCTACATCCAGCGCACCGCGAAAGATGAAGGGGAAGCACAGCACATTATTGACCTGGTTGGGAAAATCGCTGCGCCCCGTCGCGATGATGGCATCGGGGGCCACGGCGCGCACGGCATCCGGCAGAATTTCGGGCGTCGGGTTGGCAAGGGCAAAAACGATGGGCCGCGGGGCCATTTTCGCCACCATCTCGGGCGTCAGGACACCGGGGCCAGAGAGGCCAAGAAACAGATCGGCCCCCGCGATCACTTCGGACAGGGTGGCCGGGGTGGTGCCTTGGGCATAGGCCGCCTTTTGGTCGGTCATCTGGTCGGTCCGGCCCTGATAGACCAGCCCTGCAAGGTCGCACAGCCAGACGTTTTCGCGCCGCACGCCCAGCTTCAGCAGCATGTTCAGGCAGGCAATCCCCGCCGCCCCGCCACCGGTGGACACCACCTTGATCTGGTCAAACGCCTTGCCCGCAACATGCAGCGCATTGGTGGCTGCCGCGCCCACCACAATCGCCGTGCCGTGCTGGTCATCATGGAAAACCGGAATGTTCATCCGCTCGCGGCACAATTGTTCAACGATGAAACAATCCGGCGCCTTGATGTCTTCCAGATTGATCGCGCCGAACGAAGGTTCCAGCGCGCAAACGATTTCAGCCAGCTTCACCGGGTCGGGCTGATTCAGCTCAATGTCGAAACAGTCGATGTTAGCGAATTTCTTGAACAGAACCGCCTTGCCTTCCATCACCGGCTTTGACGCCAAAGCGCCAATGTTTCCAAGGCCCAGAACGGCGGTGCCATTGGTGACAACCGCCACCAGATTGCCCCGCGCGGTATAGCGGCTGGCGGCGGAAGGGTCGGCCTTGATCTCCAGACAGGCCTCGGCGACGCCGGGCGAATAGGCCAGGCTCAGGTCGCGGCCATTGGCCAGAGGTTTGGTCGGGCGGATTTCCAGCTTACCCGGCTTGGGAAATTCGTGGTAATGCAATGCCGGATGGCGGGCACTGTCACTGCGCGTCTCGTCAACCATCTGGTCCTCCTATGATCTGGTTCAGCCCTAAACCATTTCTTGTGACCGGGCTATCTTTGGGATGCTGCTGGGTCATACCGCCGGGCTTGCCGCGATCATAGCCCGCAGAAACGTGATTCCGCCATGCACGGGTGGGAATGCTTGCGCTTTGCCCCGGCGCGGCCCAGACTCCAACCAGATGGTCAAGAAATGGTGGAGCCCCCGATGTCCCTTTTGCAGGCAGCCAAGGATGTGCGCGAAAAGGCCTATGCGCCCTATTCGCGGTTCAAGGTGGGGGCAGCGATCCGGGGGGCGGATGGGGCCATCTATCAGGGCTGCAACGTCGAAAACGTCGCCTACCCCGAAGGCACCTGCGCCGAGGCGGGGGCGATTGCCGCCATGGTCGCGGCTGGTGAAACCCGCATCGCCGAAGTTTTCGTGATCGCCGACAGCCCGTCGCCGGTGCCGCCCTGCGGCGGGTGCCGTCAAAAGATTGCCGAATTCGCCGCCCCCGATGTCAGGGTGACGCTTGCCACGACCGACGGGCTGGAAAAGGTGATGACGGTGGCAGAATTGTTGCCCGGCCTTTTCACCAGCCAACACATGGACCGCAGTTGATGGATGCGCGTGCCATCATTGCCCAGATTCGCGACGGGGGCGTGCCGTCGCGTGATGCGCTGCGCTGGTTCGCGCGCGGGCTGGCGGATGGCACCGTCACCGATGCGCAGGCCGGGGCTTTTGCCATGTCCGTGCTGCTGAAGGGCTTGGGAGAGGACGGGCGCGTTGCCCTGACCATGGGCATGCGCGATTCCGGTCAGGTGCTGCGCTGGGACATGCCGGGCCCGGTGCTGGACAAGCATTCCACCGGGGGGATTGGCGATTGCATCTCGCTGTTGCTCGCCCCGGCGCTTGCGGCGTGTGGTGCCTATGTGCCGATGATCTCGGGCCGTGGCCTTGGCCATACCGGCGGCACGTTGGACAAGCTGGAGTCGATTCCCGGGTTCCGCACCGGCCTTTCGGAAGACCAGTTGCGCCGCCAATTGTCCGACATCCGCTGCGCCATCGTATCGGCCAGCGCCGAAATCGCGCCCGCCGACCGGCGGCTATATGCCATCCGCGATGTGTCGGGCACGGTGGAAAGCATTGATCTGATCACCGCATCAATCCTGTCGAAAAAGCTGGCGGCGGGGCTGGAGGCGCTGGTTCTGGATGTGAAATGCGGCTCTGGCGCCTTTATGAAAACGCTGGATCAGGCCGAGGCACTTGCCCGCGCGCTGGTGACTACGGCGCAAGGGGCCGGTTGCATGACCTCGGCGCTGATCACCGATATGAGCCAGCCCCTGGCCACCGCCGCCGGAAACGCGCTGGAGGTGATCGAGACGATGGAGACCTTGACCGGCACCTCGGTGAACACCGCCTTGTGGGATCTGACGGTGGCTTTGGGGGGCGAGGCGCTGGCCTTGGGAGGGCTTGCCGCCGATGCCGCCGATGGGGCGGGCCGGATCGGGCAGGCCCTGCAATCGGGCGCTGCGGCCGAATGGTTCGGGCGGATGGTGGCGGCCCAGGGTGGCCCCGCCGATTTTGTCGATCGCTGGGCCGACCGGCTACCCGCAGCCCCCGTGGTGGTGGAGGTGCCAAGCCCCGAAGCGGGTCATGTCGTGGCCATCGACGGGCAGGTGCTGGGGCTGGCGGTTGTGGCTTTGGGTGGCGGGCGTCAACGTGAGGGCGAGCGGATCAACCCTTCGGTCGGGCTATCCGATCTGGCGGGTCTGGGGGACGAGATCGGGCGTGGCGATCCGTTGGCGATGGTTCACGCCGCCAACGCCGATGCCGCCGCTGCTGCGATTGCAATGGTGCAGGGGGCCTATCGGCTGGCAGAACAGGCCGGGACTGAACCTGCCCTTGTTCTCAAAAGGATTGCCTGACATGCCGCGCGCCTTTCTGATCGTAATGGATTCCGTGGGTTGCGGCGGTGCGCCCGATGCAACTGCCTTTGGTGATGAGGGCGCGAATACCCTTGGCCATATCGCGCGTGCCTGCGCCGCCGGTCTGGCAGAGGTGGGTCGCAGCGGCCCGCTGAACCTGCCGAACCTTGCCGCGTTGGGGCTGGGGCAGGCGATTGCACTGGCCTCTGGGCTGCGCGCGCCCGGATTGCACGATGGTACAAATGGCCTGTGGGGGGCTGCGACCGAGGTGAGCAAGGGCAAAGATACCCCCTCTGGCCACTGGGAATTGGCAGGCGTGCCGGTGCCATGGGACTGGCATTACTTTCCCGATACTGTCCCAGCCTTTCCAGAAAATCTTGTCAAGATTGTCTGTCAGCTTGCTGGAACAGAAGGGATTTTAGGAAATTGCCATGCCTCTGGCATGCCCATCATCGCCGCGCATTGTGAGGAACATCTGCGCACCGGCTGGCCGATCTGCTATACTTCTGCCGATAGCGTTTTCCAGATTGCCGCGCATGAAGAAACGTTTGGGCTGGACCGCCTGCTGAAGCTTTGCGCCGATCTTGCGCCCCATCTGCATGCGATGAAGGTGGGCCGCGTGATCGCCCGGCCCTTCACCGGAAGTTGCGATAATTTTCACCGTACTGCCAACCGCCACGACTATGCCATCGCGCCCCCTGCACCTACGCTGCTGGATTGGGTGGCAGGGGCAGGGCGGGCCACCCATGCCGTGGGCAAGATTGGCGACATCTTTTCAATGCGGGGCATTGGCAAGCTGTGGAAGGGCAAAAACGACATTGACCTTTTCGATCATCTGGACCGTCTTGGGGCGGATGCGGAAGATGGTTCCTTGACCTTTGCCAACTTTGTCGAGTTTGACAGCCTTTACGGCCACCCCCGCGATGTGGCGGGTTACGCCCGTGCGCTGGAATGGTTCGATGCCCGCGCCTGGGCCTTCCTTGCTCGCCTCAAACCTGGCGATCTGGCGATTTTCACCGCCGATCATGGCAATGACCCGACCTGGCGCGGCACTGATCATACCCGCGAGAGGGTGCCGCTGCTCTGCGCGGGGGCGGGTTCGGGCAGCATCGGCCTGCGTGCCTTTACCGATGTGGCCGCCTCCATCGCTGCACATCTGGGCGTGCCCTCACAAGGCCCGGGAAGGAGTTTTCTTTGACCCTCAAAGACTTGCCGAATGTGGAGCTGCACCTCCACCTTGAAGGGGCGGCACCCCCGGCCTTTATCCGCGGCCTTGCCCGCGAAAAGCACATCGACATTTCCGGTATCTTTGCCGAGGACGGCAGCTACAGTTACACCGATTTTTGGCACTTTCTGAAAGTGTACGAGGCGGCCTGCACCCCGCTGCAAACCCCCGAAGATTTTCGTCGCCTGACCCTGGCCGTGCTTGAAGAAAGTGCCGCAAATGGCGTGATCTACAGCGAAACCTTCCTGTCGCCAGATTTCTGCGGCAACCGTGATCTTGCCGCCTGGCGCGACTATCTGGCCGCGATTGAGGACGCCGCCGATCAGGCCGAACGCACCATGGGCATCACCCTGCGCGGCATCGTCACCCCCATCCGCCATTTTGGCCCCGACAAGGCCCGTGAAACCGCAATCTGCGCGGCGGAAACGGCGGGCCGGTTCATCACCGGCTTTGGCATCGGCGGCGATGAGCGGTCCGGCAAGCTGAAGGATTTCCGCTGGGCCTTCGATTGCGCGCGTGAAGCCGGGCTGCGCCTGACCGCCCATGCCGGCGAATGGAACGGCCCGCAGGAAGTGCGCGATGCCATCACCGATCTGGGTGTTGAGCGCATCGGCCACGGGGTGCGTGCCATCGAGGATCTTGCGCTGGTTGATGAGCTGGCCGAGCGCGGCACGGTGCTGGAGGTCTGCCCCGGTTCCAACATCGCGCTGGGCATCTATCCCGGCTGGCGGGCGCACCCGATCGAGCAGCTTTACGACCGGGGCGTGAAAGTGACGATCAACACCGACGATCCGCCGTTCTTCCACACCACCATGGCGCGGGAATATGACATGCTGAACCGCGCCTTTGATTGGGACGAGGGGGTGTTCCGTCAGATCGCCCGCACCGCGCTTGACGCCGCATTCTGTGACGCCGATACCAAGGCAAAGATCGCCAAAAAGCTGGAGGCCGCCGATGCTTGACCACCTGACCGTCGTTTCCCACCCGCTGGTCCAGCACAAGCTGACGCTGATGCGCGAGAAAGACACCTCGACTGCAAGTTTTCGCAAGCTGCTGCGCGAAATCAGCCTGCTTCTGGCCTATGAGGTCACGCGCGAATTGCCGATGACCACAAAGCGCATTGAAACCCCGCTGGAACCGATGGATGCCCCCACGATTGACGGCAAAAAGCTGGCTTTGGTGTCGATCCTGCGGGCGGGCAATGGGCTGCTTGATGGCATTCTGGAGCTGATCCCGGCGGCGCGGGTGGGGTTTGTCGGCCTATACCGAGACCCTGAAACGCTGCAACCCGTGCAGTACTACAACAAGCTGCCCGACCATCTGGATGAACGGGTGTCGATCGTGGTGGACCCGATGCTGGCGACGGGAAACTCCAGTGCCGCAGCGGTGCAGTTGCTGAAGGATGCAGGCGCGAAAGACATCCGGTTTTTGTGCCTTTTGGCCGCGCCCGAAGGCATCAAGCGCATGCAGACTGCACATCCCGATGTGCCGATTGTCACAGCAGCGGTAGACAGCCATTTGAATGATCATGGATATATTGTGCCAGGCCTAGGGGATGCGGGTGACCGCATGTTTGGTACAAAATAAGGGGGCTTTCCCCTTTACTCGGAAACAATCCTGCCGCATGATTCGCCCAAGTCTTTTGGGGTCGAATATGCTGTTTCGTGTCGTTTCGCTTGCGCTTTGGGCCAGCTTTTGTGGGGTCACTCTGGCTCCTGCGCAAGCTGTTGCTGACATCGCAGGGCCGACCAACACGCCGCCTGCCGGGTTCAAAGGGCAGCAATTCGTGGACAATCGCGGCTGCGTTTTCCTGCGCGCGGGCTATGGCGGGCAAACCAGTTGGGTGCCCCGCGTCACGCGCGATCACAAGGCGATGTGCGGCTATCCGCCCAGCTTTGGCCCGCAGCCAGTGATCGAAACCGTGCCGGATGCGGCCCCAAAGGCAGCATCTGCCCCCAAGGTCACGCCGGTTGCCGTCAAGCCCGTGCCCTATGCCAAGGCCCCGCCGCTGCCCGTGGCCGCGCGTCCGGTGGTGGGCAGGGCAACGGCAACTGGTGTATTCGGCTGCTATGCAGAGGCCCCCGTGGCCGAAGAGGTCAGCCTGGCCAGTGGCGGTGCGGCCATCGTCTGCACTCGCGGTGATGGCACTGCGACCGGCTGGCGTCCGCCCGCGACGGTGGCGGCCCCGGTGTCGCCGCGTGGCAAGACCAACCCCGCAAGCGGTGACTATATGGTGATCGAGCCGGTTCCCACCCCACCCAAAGGCTATGAACTGGCGTGGAAGGATGACCGGCTGAACCCGTGGCGGGGTATCGGAACCGAACAGGGCTGGGCCGATCAGGACCAGATCTGGACCCGCACCGTCCCCGCCCGTCTGGTCACCAGAAAGCAGGTTCCCGTGGCCCAACTGCGCCGTCAGGTGACCTATTCCACCAAGAACTCGGACGGCTGACACCTATTCGGTGCAGATCGCCTGCAATTCCAGCCAGGTCTCGTCGCCCAGAATCCTCTCTCCAGCCTCATGGGCGAAAGGGTCGGCCTCTATCAGGCCCAGCGTGGTTTCGCCGGTCGGGTCAAGGCTGTAGGCGTAGGGAGATGCGGGCACGCGCGCCTTGGCAAACTCTGGCAGCAGTGCTTCATCCGGCAGGGGCGGTGGCGGCGCTGCGGTAGAGATCACCTCGCCATACCCCTCCATTGCTCCCGCACCGGGCATGCCGGTGGTCAAAAGCCGGATGGTAGACCACAGCCCCAGATGTGCCAAAAGCGGCAGCACGGGATCAGTGCCTTGGGCGCGCAGATGTTCGGCAATCAGATAACCGGCCACCACCTCTGGCGATTTGGCGTCTTGTACCAGCTTGGCGGGCAACAGCAGAATGTTGCCGGGCAGGTTTGCCGGATGGGTCAGCCCTTCGCGCAACACCTCGATCTGGGGTGGCGCATCGGGGAAAAGCCGCGCGGCCAGCGTGGCCGCCGCGCGCCGCCCCGGCACTGTCCGGCACGGAGAGCCGGACAGCCGGATCAGATCGGCCAGCGCCTCTTGCCCTAGATCGGCGCGGGTCGGGTCGGGCAAGACCTGCGCGGTATGCCCCACCAGCCGCCCCGGCAGCCAGAACACCACGACCGAGGCCAGCGCCGCAACCGTCGCCAGCAGGATCAGGTTGCGCAACCGGCCCGGATGGGGTTTGCGCTTGGCGATCACAACATGCACCGTATCCAGCGCGGCGATCATCTCTTTGTCGTCAATCTCCAGCGTCTCGATTCCGTCGCTGCCGGGCGAAAAGATCGCAGGGCTTTGGCCGGGGTTCATCCGCTCAATCGCGGGCAGCGACCATTGCGCCAAGGGCGTCTCGCTGCGCGGATCGGCCAGAATCAGCGTCGCCTCGCGCAGGCCCACAATCACCTCGCGCCGTTGGGCCGCAGGTGTTTCACGCCAAAGTCCGGGGCTTTCCAGCCGTTCATATTTGCGAAGCGCCGTCCGGGGCGGCATTGCCTGCCTTTCTGGTTTTTTTGCAGGTTAGCCGAGCCGCTGCGGCTTCACAATCGCCGGGCAGACATGATTGCCGCCGCTTAGAGAAGTTTCGCGACGGCGCGCAATTCAAACTTTTGTATCTTGCCGGTCGAGGTTTTGGGCAGTTCGGCAAAGACCACCATCTTTGGCGTGGCAAAGCCCGCCAAACGGGCGCGGCAATGGGCGATCAGCTCTTTGTCCGTCACCTCCATGCCGGGTTTCAGCTCGACAAAGGCGCAAGGCACCTCGCCCCATTTCTCATCGGGTTTGGCGACCACGGCGCACAGGCTGACGGCGGGGTGGTGCATCAGTGCGCCCTCAACCTCGACTGAGCTGACGTTTTCGCCGCCCGAGATGATGATGTCTTTCGCGCGGTCGGTGATCTTCAGATAGCCGTCAGGGTGCTGGAACGCGATGTCGCCAGACCGGAACCAGCCGCCCTTGAACGCCTCGGCCGTGGCGGTGGGGTTCTTGTAATAGCCCTTCATCACCAGATTGCCGCGCAGGGCGATCTCTCCCAGATGGTGGGCGTCGCGGGGCACGGGATTGCCTTGGGTGTCCTGCACCTCGGCCCCTTCCAGCATGGCCATGCGCACGCCGGTGCGGGCCTTGAGCGCCGCGCGCTCTTCGCCGGTCGCGCCCGCCCAATCCGGTTGCCACAGGCATTCGGTCGAGGGGCCATAGGTCTCGGTCAGCCCGTAAACCTGCGTGACGTTGAAGCCCAGGGGTTCAAACGCGGCCAGCGTCGCGGCAGGGGGTGGGGCACCGGCGGTGAACACCTCGACCACATGGTCAAAGGGGCGACGGTCTTCGGCTTTGGCGTTGATCACCATGTTCAACACGATGGGCGCGCCGCCGAAATGGGTGACACCCTCATCTGCGATTGCGTCATAGATCGCCTTGGCGGTGATGTCGCGGCAGCAGACCAGCGTGCCCCCCATCATCGGCACCAGCCAGGGCTGGCACCAGGCATTGCAGTGAAACAGCGGAACGATGGTCAGCACCGCGGGGAAAAGCTGCATCCGCCAGGCGATGGCATTTGCCATGCAGGCCAGATAGGCGCCACGATGGTGATACACCACGCCCTTGGGCCGCCCGGTTGTGCCAGAGGTGTAGTTGATCGCCAGGCTTTCCCATTCATCCTGCGGGGCGATCCATGCGGCGGCGGGGTCGCCCCCGGCCAGCAGGTCTTCCCATGTCGAATGGTGGCCGCTGGCGGCCTGGCCGTGATCGACAACCTCGATCAGTTCGGGGCGCGGCCCGGTCATGCGGCGCAGTGCTTCTTCGGCCAGCGGGATCAGCGTGGAATCCACCAGAACCAGCTTGGCCCCGGCATGTTCGAAGATATAGGCGACGGTATCGACATCCAGCCGCGTGTTGATCGTGTTCAGCACCGCACCTGCCGCAGGCACCCCGAAATGGGCGATGGCCTGCTGGGGGATGTTGGGCAGCAGGCTGGCCACCACATCGCCCGGCTTGATGCCCCGCAAGGCAAGGGCTGAGGCAAGGCGGCTGACCTCTTCCGCGTAATCGGCATAGGTCAGGCGGGTCGATTTCCAGACAATCGCGGTGCGGCTGGCGTACAGATCCGCCGCGCGTTTCAGGAAGGACAGCGGCGACAGCGGCACATAATTGGCGTCACACTTTTCCAGCCCGCTTTCATCGGCCAACCATCCCATCGCGTGTCCTCCCCCGGAAACTCTTGAGCTTGTGTCGTTTTCCGCCATGCACAATGCAGCCGCCCGCGCCACAAGAAAAGACAAGAAGCGAAGGAACCCCCATGCCTGCATCACAAGACCGCACCTTGGCGGCGGCCGGCCTGATTTTGGTCTATGCCATGGTCATCGGCTTTACCGACAATTATGTGCAGGTCATCGCCCGCGATGCCGGGCTGTGGCAGTTCCACCTGACGCGCGGCTGTATGGCCATGGCGATTCTGGGGCTGTTTTGCGCGGTGACAGGGCGGCGCTTGCGCCCGGTGAACCTGCGCGCCGTGGTGGCGCGGTCACTGATTCATGGCGTGGCGATGCTGATCTATTTCGGCGCGCTGGCCTTTCTGCCGGTGGCAATGGTGGCGGCCGGCCTGTTCACCGCCCCGATCTTCGTGCTGCTGATTTCACGGTTCGCCTATGGCCACCCGATCGGGCCGGTGCGCATTCTGGCCGTGGCGCTGGGGTTTCTGGGCGTGCTGCTGGTTCTGGGGCGCGAGGCCACGTCTGGCGCGTCACTTGCGGCCCTTTTGCCCATCGCGGCGGGGGCGATGTATGCCATGGGCAATATTGCCACGCGCGAATGGTGCGCAGAAGAGCGGGCAGAGACGCTGCTGGCCGGGTTCTTCATTGCCCTTGGCATTTTTGGTGCGATCGGCATCGTCGTGCTGGCCATCGCCGGGCCGCAAGTGCCCAGCGGGGCCGAGTATTTCCTGATGCGCGGCCCCGTCTGGCCCAATGCGGGCTTTTGGTTCTGGACCTTTGTTCAGGCCGCCGGGTCGCTGCTGGGCGTGGGCTTTATGATCCGGGCCTATCAGATAACCGATGCGGGCCGTGCCTCGGTTCTGGAATATGTCATCCTGCCGGCCTCGGCCTTTTGGACCTGGGTAATCTGGGGGCAGACGCTGCATGCGCAGGCGTGGATCGGCATGGCGCTGATCGTGGCGGCGGGCAGCATCATCGCCCTGCGCGCCCGCCAGCAAGAGGCGGGCTAAAGGTCGCCCGTCGCTGCACGCCAGTGGCGGCGGCACAGGCTTTGATAGGTGTCATTTCCGCCGATCACCACCTGCTCGCCTTCGCGCAGCACGCGGCCATCTGGGCCTTTGCGCACCACCATGGTGGCCTTGCGCCCGCAGTGGCAGATCGTACGCACCTCGCGCATTTCGTCGGCCCAAGCCAGCAGCGCCGCCGATCCGGGGAACAGGTTGCCCTGAAAATCGACCCGCAGGCCATAGCACATCACCGGCACGCCCAGATCATCGACCGCGCGGGCCAGTTGCCAGACCTGTGCCTTGGTCAGAAACTGCGCCTCATCGACAAAGACACAAGCAACCGCCCCCTGCGCCAGCCTTGCCTGCACCATCTGATACATATCGTCCTGCAGGGCAAAGGTCGCGGCGGGTTCGGCAATGCCGATGCGGCTGGCAATCTGGCCGTGCCCGGCGCGGTCATCCATCTGCGCGGTCATCAGGAAGGTCGCCATCCCGCCTTCGCGGTAGTTGTGCGACGCCTGTAGCAGCAGGGTCGATTTCCCGGCATTCATGGTGGAATAGTGAAAATACAGCTTGGCCATGACCGGCCCTTAGCCGAAGCAGCCCCCGGCCCGCAAGGGGCCGGGTAGCGAGAGGGTAGGGGCCATCCGTGGTGGCTTTATCTTGCCGCACACCGCGCCACAGGCCGGTTACTCGTACACTCAGGAAACATCCTGATCACTGATACACGGGACAGGCCCGCCGGCACCGCCAGATTGCACTGTGCGGCGGACCCCCACCCTTGGCCAATGCTGGGGACATCGGCCTTAAACTCGTTACGCTTCCGGTAGCCCGGAATGCCTTTATGAATGACAAACTCTTGCCGCGTGATTAATGGGAAAGTTCTATGGGTTTTCCCCGCCCTGATCCTTTTGGGGAAGAAGGTGAATACAATATGAGTGCGGCGAGCTATCTTAAGAAACATACCGAAGCGTTGGTCAAGGATGTGGGCATCGAAGCCGCCTGCGAGATCACCGGCAAGTCGAAGGCGACGCTGGGGCGCTATTATTCAGACAATGACGAACACGGTGACCGCTTTATGCCGATCGACGTGGTGGCAGAGCTGGAGTCGGCCTCGCGCTTTCCGCATGTCACCTCGGCCTTGGCCGAGTTGCGCGGCATAACGCTGTCTTATGACCATGATAAGCGCAACTCGACCTCAAAAGGGGTCAATCAGGATGTCGTGGCGCTGGCACAGCGTTTCGCCATGCTGATGGGAGAGTATAATCTTGCCATCGCAGATGGTCAGATTACCGTGAATGAGGCCAAACGGATGCTGCGCGAAACGCTGGCCTTGCAGGAAGTGCTGCTGGAGATGAAGCTGAACCTTGAAGACGAGGTCAGCTAAGCCGGGTAAGCTGGGGCGGTCAGCTAGACCGCCGCCCGCCGCCCGGTTTGCCGCCGCTGCCACCCCGGCGCGGCGCTTGGGCACCGCCCCGTGCTGCGGGTTTCGGCCCGCGCGGGGCCTGAGCGGGGCGATCCCCTTTTGGCGCTGCTGCCTTGGGTCCGGCAGAGCGTGGACCGCCTCCCTGTGGCCGCTGGCCCTGCGGCCTTCCGCGGCCCTGGTTGGGCTTGGGGGCCGCCGCAATCGCATCTGCCGCCCAAGGGGCACCGCCCAGAACCGGCAGCACCTTTTTCAGGATCTTTTCGATGGCTTGCAGTTCGCCCATTTCGGCTGGCGCGCAGAAGCTGACCGAAGTGCCCTCGGCCCCGGCGCGCGCGGTGCGGCCAATGCGGTGAACGTAGTTTTCGGGCACGTTCGGCATGTCATAGTTATAGACGTGCCGCACAGTCGGAATGTCGATGCCTCGCGCGGCGACATCGGTCGCTACCAGCACATCCACCTCACCGGCCTTGAACTCTGACAGGATGCGGTCTCGCTGGTTCTGGCTGCGGTTGCCGTGAATGGCCCCGACCTTGAAGCCCCAGCCGCCAAGCACCTTGGCCAGCTTGTCCGCGCCATGCTTTGTACGCGAAAAGACCAGCGCCTGTTCGCCGGGATGCTTGAGCAGATAGCTTTCCAACAGCTTGGCCTTGTCGCCGTTGGGGATATAGTGAACCCCTTGGCTGACCTTTTCAGCCGGTTTGCCCGGCGGGTTCACCTGAACGCGGATCGGATCGCGCAGATAGGTGTCGGCGATTTCCTCGATATCCTTGGGCATCGTGGCCGAGAACATCATGGTCTGGCGGCGCAGCGGGATATGCTTGGCAATCCGGCGCAGGGCATGGATGAAGCCCATGTCCAGCATGTGGTCGGCCTCGTCCAACACCAGATAGCCGCATTTTTCCAGATTGACGTCGTTGCGCTCGATCAGGTCGATCAGACGGCCCGGCGTTGCCACCAGAACATCGGCACCTTTGGCCAGCGACATGGCCTGCCGGTTTACCGAGGCCCCGCCCACGACCATCACCACCTTGACGGCGGTGCCCTTGGTGAAGGTTTCGAAATTGTCCTTGATCTGCTGTGCCAACTCTCGGGTCGGGGCCAGGATCAGCGCGCGGATGTTGCGCGGGCCGGGAGGGTGGCCGATATCCAAAAGCCGGTGCAGCAGGGGCAGGCCAAAGGCCGCCGTTTTGCCGGTGCCGGTCTGGGCAAGTCCCATCAGATCGCGCCCCGCCATGATCGGCGGAATGGCTTGCGCCTGAATCGGGGTGGGGGTTTGCAAATTCGTCGCGGCCAAAGCCTGGACGAGTTTGGGCGAAAGGCCAAGGTCCGCAAATGTGGTCATGCGCGGCGGATGGTGGATTTCAGCTCCAATGTCAAGCGAAGCTGCCGTGTAACTGGATCAGGCGGCAAAAGCAGCGACGGGGCGCCCTGCCTGTTCGGTCAGCGCGGGGCTGCGACGGGCGGATTTGCTCTGCGGTGCCGTGCCGGTCAGATGCTGTTGCAGCATGCCGATATCTTCCGCCGCGAACCCGGAGTTGTGGATCAGCGTCGGCACCACCAGCCCGGCAAAGTCGAATCGGTCGGCCATTCCACGGCAGTTTTCCATCAACACGCCGATCCGCGCCAAATTCGCCTCTACCCCGCGCGAAGGATCGATCTGAAAGGCAGTCAGGATGCGGTTCCAGACATGGAGTTCAGCGGCGATGACCGCCTCTGCCGTGTCACCGGCATAGCCGTTGACCTGGGCGACATACAATTTGCGGGCCGCTTCCAATGCAGCAAGGCGGGGGTTCGGTCGTGCGAAAAGCCCGGAGAACATGGATGCGCGCCTCTTGTTAGTCGATTCTACCTAGTTAACTTCACTCAGCCCTGAGGCGAGTCTCTGGCCGGATTGTGGCAAGATTGAGTTAAGCGCAGGTTAATCTCCCTTTGGTTGAGTTGCCACCCAGCCGATGAATGCAGGGCCAGTCTAGGCGGTTCATTGCCTGCGATGTGGGATTTCCTGTATGCAAAACATGATAATCCATTGATTAAAATGAAATATTATGCCAACATGGGGCAGGGTTGCACCATGCTGAATTGAAAAGGGGCGCATCTGGATGCGCCCTTTTAGATAACTGAGTCAGGCCGCCAGAATCAGGCGGATTTACGCTTTCTGCTGCGGCGACTGGCAAAACCCAAGCTGCCGATAGCGGCCAGCAACAGTGGTGCAGCCGCAGGCAGCGGCACCGGCGAAACTGCAGACACGTCCAGATTGTTCAAAGCCCAGGATTCATCGCCTGTGCCCTGATTGCCGCCATTGTAGGGGCCGACCGGATTATAGGTGACAGCGAAGCTGTTCGCGCCGGCGACCAGATTGGCCAGACCAGACACCGCAACCGTGCCGCCGTTCCACGAACCGCCGGAAACTGCGGTCCAAGCCCAGCCAAGGGTGTTGGTGATCACGGAATCACTGCCGCCACCGCCAAGGTTGAAATAGCCCTCGAACACGGTGACGCCGTTCAGAGCGACCGAGAACAGGTCATCATAGCCGTTGCCAAAGTCATCAACGCTTTGCGCGCCGAACAGATCGAATGACAGCGCGGTCGAGCCGCCAGCGGCACTAAAGTTGACGGTCAGGGTTTCGGGGCCGCGATAGGCACCGTTGGGCTTGGTCGCGCCGTCGGTGTAAATCACCGCGGCCGGTGCGACCGCCGCCGACAGGACAGACGCCGACAAGGCAAATGCAGCACTTTTGAGAAACGAATAAGATATGGGTTCTCCAAAAGTTACAGAACGACATCAGCCAATTGCGCGCCGATCCGTTAAATTTTGGAGGATAAGGATGGCCCGCGATGGGGCGAAAAGCGTTGAGTTTTGGCACTCCACCCGCCGCATGACCAGATATGCCAAGGCGTGAGCATTGTTGATTGCCCGGCAACAAGTTGGCTAGGCGAATGCGCACCAATCCTGTCGGGCTGACGACCAAAGACACTTGTCGCCTGCGGCAAGCGAATCGCGATTTTTTCCACGGGGAGATGCTCTCTGGCCGAAGTGACGGCCAGAGATCGGATGTGGCCCGGATCTCAGCCCTGCAACGTCCGCACGCCATACCCTTCACCGCGCGCCTTCATGGCGGCGACGGTGGCGATGGAGGCGGCAGCGGTGGTGAAATAGGGGATCTTGTCCATCAGCGCGACGCGGCGGATGTCGCGGCTGTCGGCGATGGCTTGCGTGCCCTCGGTCGTGTTCATCACCAGAGCAATTTCGTTGTTTTTCAAGCGGTCAACGATGTTGGGGCGGCCTTCGTACACCTTGGCAACCGGGGTCGCGGCAATGCCGACCGAAGACAGCCATTGCGCGGTGCCCTTGGTGGCGACAATCTCGAACCCCATGGCAACCAGATCGCGGGCGGCCTCGGCCAGTGCCTCGGTCTTGTCCATGTCTTTCACCGAAACGAAGGCGCGACCGGTGTCGGGCAGTACCGTGCCCGCCCCCATCAGCGCCTTGAGGAAGGCCAGCGCGAAGGTGCGGTCCCAGCCCATGACCTCGCCGGTCGATCGCATTTCCGGCCCCAGAACGGGGTCAACGCCGGGGAAGCGGGCAAAGGGCAGAACCGCCTCTTTCACACTGAACCACGGGGTATTCGGGTTTGCCAGTGTCAGCGGATCAGCCAAGGGCAGCGGGCTGTCGGGGCCGACGCCTTGGGGATACGGGGCGCGGGCCGGGAAGTTCGACAGCGGTTCGCCCGCCATGAGGCGCGCGGCAATGGAGGCGATTGCGCTGTCGGTGGCTTTTGCCACGAAGGGCACGGTGCGGCTGGCGCGCGGGTTGACCTCCAGCACATAGATCACGCCGTCCTTGATGGCGAACTGCACGTTCATCAGTCCGACGACATGCAGGGCGCGGGCCATTTCAACCGTCTGGCGTTTCAACTCTTCAACGGTTTCGGGCGACAGGGAGTGGGGCGGCAGGCAGCAAGCGCTGTCGCCGGAATGAACGCCCGCCTCTTCGATATGTTCCATGATTCCAGCGACATGCACATTGGTGCCGTCACAGAGCGCATCCACATCCACCTCGATCGCGCCGGACAGATAGCTGTCAAGCAGCACAGGCGTATCGCCTGAAACCTGCACGGCGGTGGCGATATAGCGTTCCAACTGCTCATCCGAGCGCACGATTTCCATCGCCCGACCACCCAGCACGAAAGATGGGCGGATGACCAGCGGATAGCCGACCGCATGGGCAACCTTGAATGCCTCGTCCCGGCTGCGGGCGGTGCCGTTCACCGGCTGTTTCAGACCCAGCTTTTGCAGGAAGTGTTGAAAGCGCTCGCGGTCCTCTGCCAGATCAATCGCATCGGGCGTGGTGCCAAGGATCGGGATGCCCTCTTCATGCAGGGCGTTGGCCAGTTTCAGCGGGGTCTGCCCGCCGAATTGCACGATCACGCCATGCAGCGTGCCGTTTTCCTGCTCTACCCGCAGGATTTCCAGAACGTGTTCCAGTGTCAGGGGTTCGAAATACAGGCGATCCGAAGTGTCATAGTCGGTCGAAACCGTCTCGGGGTTGCAGTTGACCATGATGGTTTCATAGCCCGCCGCCGTCAGGGCATAGCAGGCATGGCAGCAGCAATAATCGAACTCGATCCCCTGACCGATGCGGTTCGGGCCACCGCCAAGGATGACGACCTTTTTGGCAGCACTGGGCCGGGCCTCGCACTCCACATCGCCCATCGCGGGGGCTTCGTAGGTGGAATACATGTAAGGGGTCTGCGCCTCGAACTCCGCCGCGCAGGTGTCGATGCGCTTGAAGACGGCGGTGACGCCAAGGTTGCGGCGGGCGCGGCGCACCTGCGCCTCATCCCGGCCGGTCAGCTTGGCCAGACGGGCATCGGTGAAGCCCATCATCTTGAGCTTGCGCAGACCATCGGCGGTGACGGGCAGGCCGGATTTGCGGATGTCGGCCTCGGTGTCGATGATCTCGCGGATGCGGGCCAGGAACCAGGGGTCGAAAGAGGTGATGGCCTGAATGTCGTCATTGCTGAGGCCATGGCGCATGGCTTGGGCGATAACGCGCAGGCGGTCTGGCGTGGCTTGGCTCAGGGCTTTGGAAATGGCGGCGCGGTCGGGCGTGCCCGTATTCGAAACACCGGGAATGGCGATTTCGTCAAAGCCGGTCAGACCGGTTTCAAGGCTGGCCAGTGCCTTTTGCAGCGATTCGTGGATGGTGCGGCCAATCGCCATCGCCTCGCCCACCGATTTCATCGCGGTGGTCAGCAGGGGTTCGCTGCCGGGGAATTTTTCAAACGCGAAGCGCGGGATTTTGGTGACCACATAGTCGATCGAGGGTTCGAACGACGCGGGCGTGACCTTGGTGATGTCATTGTCCAACTCGTCCAGCGTATAGCCGATGGCGAGTTTTGCGGCGATCTTGGCAATCGGGAACCCCGTCGCCTTCGACGCCAGCGCGGAGGACCGCGACACGCGCGGGTTCATCTCAATCACCACCATGCGGCCGTCGGCGGGGTTGATCGCCCATTGCACGTTGGAGCCGCCGGTTTCCACCCCGATCTCGCGCAGCACGGCGATGCTGCCGTTGCGCATGATCTGATATTCTTTGTCGGTCAGCGTAAGCGCAGGGGCCACGGTGATCGAGTCGCCGGTATGCACGCCCATCGGGTCGATGTTTTCGATGGAGCAGACGATGATGGCGTTGTCGGCCTTGTCGCGGACAACCTCCATTTCATATTCTTTCCAGCCCAGCAGCGATTGGTCCACCAGAACCTGAGCCACGGGCGAGGCCTCCAGCCCCGAGCGCACGATGGCCTCGTAGTCATCGCGGTTATAGGCCACGCCGCCGCCGGTGCCGCCAAGGGTGAAGGCGGGGCGGATGATGGCGGGCAGGCCGACATATTCGATTTCGGAAATCGCCTGTGCGACGCCGGCGGCGATGTCATACTTACCGTTGACCTTGGGGGCGGACACGATGGTTGCTTTGGGGTTTTCCAACCCGATGCGGTCCATCGCCTCGCGGAACAGCTTGCGGTCTTCGGCCATTTCGATGGCGTCGCGCTTGGCGCCGATCAGTTCGACGTTGAACTGGTCCAGCACGCCCATGTCGGCCAAGGCCAGCGCGGTGTTCAGGCCGGTCTGCCCGCCCATGGTGGGCAACAGGGCATCGGGGCGCTCTTTCTCGATGATCTTGGCGACAACCTCGGGGGTGATCGGCTCAATATACGTCGCATCGGCCAGACCGGGGTCGGTCATGATCGTGGCGGGGTTCGAGTTCACCAGAATGACGCGGTAACCCTCTTCCCGCAGGGCTTTGCAGGCCTGAGCGCCGGAATAGTCGAACTCGCACGCCTGACCGATGACGATGGGGCCTGCGCCGATGATCATGATAGACTTGATATCGGTTCTTTTTGGCATCTCATTCTCCATCGGGCGGGCAAACTGGCGGGGTTATAGTCGCCTGCTTTCCGGGCGCAAGGCGGAATCGGTCGGGCCTTGGGGCACAAAATCCCCGGAAGGATTGTGCAAATTTCTTTGAAGAAATCCGGCGCCAGATCCGGCGCAGCAAAAAGGGCCGGAAGTTTCCTTCCGGCCCTTTGCGTTTATGTCAGACCGCTCAGGTCTTTTCGCCGACCGCAGCCTCTGCCGCGGCGATTGCGGCCTTGCGTGCGGCGATGCGATCACCCGTTGGCGGGCCTTCGAAACGGCGGTTTTCCACCAGAACCCACAGCACGACGGCAAGGGCGATGAAGCCCAGCACCACATAGAGCACCCGTTCATTCGGCGGGGCCACGGCGATGAACAGGATCACCGCCATACCAACCACCGACAGAACGGTGACCAGCTTGTAAAGCCCCGCAGACATCGCCCAAGGGCCGGGGTTCGGCCATTTGGCGGTGCCATAGGCAAACAGGCCCGCGACCAGCGGCACGGTGAAGGACAGGAACAGGAACACAAGGGTCGAGTTCACGACGATCACATAGATCGAGGTTTCACCGACCTTGATGGTCATGGCCAGCACCACATACAGGATGCACAGCACCGTGGCCGTCCAGATGGCATTCACCGGGGTGCGATACTTGGGCGACACGGTGGCCAGCGCCTTCGAGAACATCGGGACACCATCGTCGCGCGAGAAGGCGAACAGCATCCGGCTGGCCGAGGTGACCGTGGCCAGACCGCACAGCAGTTGCGCGATGAAGATGCCCAGATACAGCACGTCTTTCAGCGCGGCAGGCAGGATCGCATCCATCGTGGCAAAGAACATGCCCCAGCCCTGACCGGCCGCGGTGGCCATGTCGGGGATTGCCAGAGTGATGGCGCAGATCATGATCCAGCCGATGAACGACGACCAGAACACGGCCGTCACGATGCCTTTTGGCACCGAGGTGGCGGCGTTCTTGGTTTCCTCGGACGTGTGGGCCGAGGCGTCATAGCCGGTGATGGTATAGACCGGCAGCAACAGGCACAGCAGGAACAGATAGCCTACGTTATCCGATTGCGGGAAGACGTTGCCGCCTGCCTCGCCCGAATAATTGGTGAACGTCCACAGCCGCGAGATGTCGATTGCGGGCGCATAGACCAAGCAGGCGATGACCAGAACGGCAGTCACAGCAAAGATGATATAGCCCGAGATGTCGGTCAGCATCGTGGTGACCTTGATCCCCAGATGGTTGAACAAGGCTTGCCCGGCGGTGATGGCGGCGACAAAGCCCACCACCTGCCAGTCGGTGCCGGTAAAGCCGAACATCGGACCGAAGGTGCCGGCAAAGAAATAGGCGGTGCCGATGTTGATGGCCCCCAGAACCGTGATCAGGCCCAGAAGGTTAAGCCAGGCGGTCAGCCAGCCCCAGAAGCGGTTCCCCAGAATGGAGCCCCAGTGATAAAGGCCCCCCGCCGTGGGAAAGGCCGAGGCGATCTGTGCCATCGACAGGGCGAACATGCCCGACAGGATACAGCCGACGATCCAGCCGATACCCGCGCCAGCGCCGCCGACCGAAGAGATGGCTTGGGCGAACGAGTTGATGCCGCCCGACAGGATACAGATGATCGAGAACGAAATGGCGAAGTTCGAGAACTTCGACATCGAGCGTGACAGCTCTTGTGCATAGCCCATGCCATGCAGGACTTTTACGTCCTCATGGTGGTCCTTGTCGGAATATTGGTCCGAAGACATGGTTTGGTTACCCTCCAATCCGTTGGGATGTTCTTATTGTTTTTGAGAGGTGCGGCTGCATGTCGCGCCCTGCGGCAAAGGAGAACCGGGATTTTTCAGTCTGGCAAGCGTTGAATAGAATTTTACAGCACGATGTCAGGGGGCAAGGCCGGGGTGGGGGCGGATTGCCCTTTGCGCGGGCGTCGCAAATGTCACCCGTCGGGGCGTGGCAATGCTGGCCTGCGGGGGGGAGGCGCGCTAGGTAGAGGGCGTGGCGGCAGGAGGCGGCGGGTTGTGATCGTTCTGGAAGATGGCCCGAACGGCGGGCCTGCGCTGTTTCACGGAGCCGAGACGGTACTGGTGGCCCATCGGGGTGACGAGGTGGCCGATCTGCTGGCACAGTTGGATGCAGCGCGCGCGCGCGGCCTGTGGGTGGCGGGCTGGCTGGGCTATGAGGCGGGTTATGCCGCAGAGCGAAGGCTGGCAGGTCTTGCGCCGATGCCAGAAGGGCCGCTGGCGGTGTTCGGGCTGTTTCGCGGGCCAGAGGCGGCGGATGCGGTGCTGGCCCGCGCGGCAGAGGAGGGGCGTGGCGTGGCTTTGGCTCCGGCAGAGCCGATGATCTCGCGCGCCGAATATGACACGGCGATGGCACGGGTGCTGGGTTATATCGGCGCGGGCGACTGCTATCAGATCAACCTGACCTTTCCTTTGCAGACGCGGCTTTTGCGCGGCACGCCGCTAGGCCTTTATGGCGCGCTGCGGGCCCGGCAGGCGGTGGGCCACGGGGCCTTCGTCGATCTGGGGGCAGGGCCGGTGGTTGTATCGCGCAGCCCGGAACTGTTCCTGCGCACAACGGCGGTGGGCCGGATCGAGGCCAAGCCGATGAAGGGTACCCGCCTGCGCGATGCCGATCCGGTGCGCGATGCCGAACTGGCCCAAGAGCTGCGCGAAAGCCCCAAGGACCGCGCCGAGAACCTGATGATCGTGGATCTTTTGCGCAATGACATCAGCCGGGTTGCCCGCATCGGCTCGGTCAAGGTGCCCAAATTGTTTGCGGTGGAAAGTTTTGCCACCGTGCATCAGATGGTGTCCACCGTGGTGGGCGATTTGGTCGATGCGCCCTCAATGGCCGGGCTGATGGCGGCGCTCTTTCCCTGTGGATCGATCACCGGGGCGCCGAAAATCCGCGCGATGGAGATCATCCGCGAGGTCGAGCCCCATCCGCGCGGGGTGTATTGTGGCGCGATCGGCTGGATGGCCCCCGATGGGGCCAGCAGTTTCAATGTGGCCATTCGCACACTATCGCTGTGGGCTGATGGCCGGGTCACCTTGAATGTCGGCGGCGGCGTGGTGCAGGATTCCACCGCGACAGGCGAGTGGGAGGAAGCGCTTTGGAAAGCGCGCTATATCCGGGGGCTGACGACCCCGACCTGAAGCTGATTGAAACGCTGCTGTGGGATGGCGCGCGCTTTCCCCGTTTGCCCTTGCACGCCGGGCGCATGGCGCAATCGGCCGAGGCGCTGGGCTGGGCATTTGATCTAGCCGCCTTTCGTGCCGCCCTTGCCACCCGGCCAGATGCCCCCGCCCGGGTGCGGGTTACCGCCAACCGGGCGGGCGAGGTGGTGGCCGCCTTTCACCCCTTGCCGCCCCGCGCGTTGGGATGGCGGATTGCGGTCTGCCCAGTGCGGCTGCGGTCGGATGACCCGTGGCTGGGGCTGAAAACCACACGGCGGGCGGTTTATGACCGTGCCCGTGCCACGATGCCCATCGGCATCGACGAGTTGCTGTTTGCCAATGAGAAAGGTGAGGTCTGCGAAGGCACCATCACCAACATCTTCTTTGACCGGGGCAAAGGGTTGCGCACGCCACCGCGCACATCCGGCCTGTTGCCCGGCGTGCTGCGCGAGGCGATGGCCTGCCCGGAGGAGGTGTTGCTGTTCGGCGATCTGCCGATGGTCAAGATCTGGGTCGGCAATGCCCTGCGCGGGCTGATCCCGACGGTCTGGGCGTAAGGGGGCAGGCGCCAGAGTTTGTCCGGGCGGAATTGGAAACGCACCGCGTTTCCCGCCCGCGCGTGCGGATATCACAAGAGACGGTGCCAGATGCGCCCAAGAAAGGCCGGTGCCTGCCCCCGGTGGGCGAGACGCGCCCGCCGATGGCGGGGCGGGCGCTGGCCGGGCCTTAGAGGCCCGGCGGTGCAAATTGCCCTCGCACCGCATGGCGAAGGCGATGGCCTTCGCCAGAACGCAGACAGGATAGCTGCTGTCCGCCCCCTCCCCACCGGGGGGTTGACTTGGCCGCGTGGCAGGGGTCTATCGGCGCGGACCAATAGCCTCGACCCAAGGGGACGCTTATGCACGCCTATCGCAGCCATACCTGCGCCGATCTGAACAAGGCCCATGTGGGCGAAACCATCCGCCTTTCGGGCTGGGTTCACCGTGTGCGCGACCATGGCGGGGTGCTGTTCATCGACCTGCGCGACCATTACGGCATCACGCAGGTTCTGGCCGACAGCGACTCGCCCGCCTTTGCCGCGCTGGAAAAGGTGCGCGCTGAATGGGTGGTGCGGATCGACGGGCGGGTGAAGGCGCGGGATGCCGCGCTGGTCAACGCCAAGATCCCGACCGGAGAGATTGAGGTTTACGCCACCGGCGTCGAAGTGCTGGGTGCTGCCGAGGAACTGCCGATGCCGGTCTTTGGCGAGGTGGAATACCCCGAGGAAACCCGCCTGACCTATCGCTTCCTTGATCTGCGCCGCGACACGATGCACCAGAACATGATGCTGCGGTCGAACGTGGTGCGCTGGCTGCGCAATGCGATGTGGGACCAGGGGTTCAACGAATTCCAGACCCCGATCATCACAGCCAGCAGCCCCGAAGGCGCGCGCGACTTCCTCGTGCCGTCGCGCCTGCACCCCGGCAAGTTTTATGCCCTGCCGCAAGCGCCGCAGCAGTTCAAACAACTGATCCAGGTGGCGGGCTTTGACCGCTACTTCCAGATCGCGCCTTGCTTCCGCGACGAAGACCCGCGCGCCGACCGTTCGCCGACCGACTTTTACCAGTTGGACATCGAGATGTCGTTTGTCACGCAGGATGATGTGTTCGGTGCCGTGCAGCCGGTGCTGCAAGGGCTGTTCGAACATTTCGGCAAGGGCCGCAAGGTTCACACCGACTGGCCCAAGATCGCCTATCGCGACAGCCTGAAATGGTATGGCAGCGACAAGCCCGACCTGCGCAACCCGATCAAGATGCAGGACGTGTCCGACCATTTCCGCGGCTCGGGCTTTGCGATCTTCGCCAAGCTGTTGGAGACCGAAGGCAACGAGGTCCGCGCCATTCCCGCGCCGGGCGGCGGCAGCCGCAAGTTCGCCGACCGGATGAACGCCTTTGCCCAGAAAGAGGGCCTGCCGGGCATGGGCTATATCTTCTGGCGGAAGGCCGAGGATGGCACGACCGAAGCCGCCGGCCCTATCGCCAAGGCTTTGGGTGCGGAAAAGACCGAAGCCATCCGGCTGGAACTGGGCTTGGCCGAGGGCGATGCCGTGTTCTTTCTGGGCGGCAAGGCCGAGCAGTTTGAATCCGTCGCGGGCCGGGCGCGCAACGAGATTGGCCGCGAACTGGGGCTGACCGATACCAACAGCTTCCGCTTTGCCTGGATCGTCGATTTCCCGATGTATGAGAAGACGGATGAGGGCAAGATCGACTTCAGCCACAACCCGTTCTCGATGCCGCAGGGGGGCCTTGAGGCGCTGAACGGCGACCCGCTGAACGTCTATGCCTATCAGTATGACCTTGCCTGCAACGGCTATGAGGTCATCTCTGGCGGCATCCGCAATCACAAGCCGGAAATCATGTACAAGGCGTTCGAGCTGGCGGGTTACCCGAACAGCGAAGTGGACAAGCGGTTCGGCGGCATGGTCAAGGCGTTCAAATATGGCGCCCCACCCCATGGCGGCTGTGCGGCGGGGATCGACCGGCTGGTGATGCTGTTGGCCGATACCTCGAACATCCGCGAGGTCATCATGTTCCCGATGAACCAGCGCGCCGAAGACCTGCTGATGAACGCTCCATCCGAACCGACCAACGCCCAGTTGCGCGACCTGCATCTGCGCGTCATTCCGAAAGAAGCGTGACGATGACCTCGCCGCTCTATTCCGCGTCCGTGCCGGTCTTCCTGCACTATCTGGACCGGATGGACGGCATGGTGCGCCAGACGGCGGGGCGAGAGCATTTCCTGCAAGCGCGGATCGCGCCCGATATGTTCACCGCAGCCCAGCAGGTGGCCACGGCCACCGGCTTTGCCTTGCGGGTGGCCTTTCCGCTGGCTGGACGCGAGGTGCCAAAGCTGGCCGATCACGGGATGGACCGCATCGGCCTTGGTCGCCTGATGGTCGAGGCGCGGCAGGGCTTGCAGGGTCTTGACCCGACCGAGTTTGCCGAGGCCCACACCCGCCTCATCCGCCACCGTGCGGGCTTTGCCGAGCTGGACCAGACGGGGGCCGATTTTCTGCACCTGTTCGGGATGCCGAACTTTCTGTTCCACGCCAGCATGGCCTTTGCAGTGCTGCGCCAGCAGGGCCTGCCCATCGGCAAGGCAGATTTCGACGGGCTGCACGATTATCCGCCCGGTTTCCGGTTCTAGGCAGCGCGCCGGGCGGGAAATCGCGCGGATCTGATCGGCAGTGCTTGGACACGGTACCGCCCGTCCCTACATTCAGGGACAGACAAGGGTAGGCCCGATGACCCCAGCCGAGATTGCCGCCTTCCGCTTTGGCTATGGCCCCGGACCCGGCATGGCCATAACGGCGGATGCTTTGTTGGCTGGTCTGGCAAAGCCCGACAGCGCGGCGCTGGCCTATCCGATAGTGGCAGGCGACGACCTGACCCAGATGCTGAGCGCCGCAGATCAGGCACGGTTGGCGGCCAAGAGGCATAATCCGCGCGATCCGGCCCTTGATGCGCGGGCGATTGAACTGGATCAGGCGGTGATTGCCGCCTCCGGTGCTGCACTGCGGGCCACGCTGGCGCGGGCGGTGGCGGCCCCCGATGGTCTGCGAGAGCGGCTGGGGGCGTTCTGGGCTGACCATTTCACCGTGGCCGCCCCCGGCCTGCACCGCGCAATCATGCCCGCCGCCATGGCGGAAGAGGCGATCCGCCCGCATCTGACCGGTAATTTCGCCGATATGCTGACGGCGGTGGCGCTGCATCCGGCGATGCTGATCTATCTGGATCAGTCCTTCTCGACCGGGCCGAATTCGGCTTTGGGCAAGCGCAAGGGCAAGGGCCTGAACGAGAATTTCGCGCGCGAACTGCTGGAGTTGCACACGCTGGGGGTGGGGGCAGGCTATGCACAGGATGATGTGCGCGAACTGGCCAAACTTTTGTCCGGGCTAAGCTGGCGGCTGCGCACGGGCTTCTCTTTCAACCCGCAAAAGACCGAGCCGGGGCCGCAGGTGGTGCTGGGCAAGACCTATGCGGGCGATACGCTGGACACGGTGCGCGAGGTGCTGGGCGATCTGGCGCGGCGGCCCGAGACAGCGACCCATCTGGCGCGCAAGCTGGCGGTGCATTTCGTGGCCGATGCGCCAGATGCGGGCCTTGTGGCGGCACTGGAGGGGGCGTTCCTGCAAGGCGGCGGTGCGCTGATGCCGGTTTATGAGGTGTTGCTGCGCCACCCGGCGGCGCTGGTGCCGGAGATGGCCAAGGCCAGGCAACCATGGGATTTTCTGGTGGCCAGCCTGCGTGCGCTGGGGGTGACGGGCGATGACATCATGGCCTGGCCCGGCAAGCATTTGACACGCCGCATCATCAAACCCTTGATCGCCATGGGCCAGCCCTGGAAACAGCCGCGCGGCCCCGATGGCTGGGCCGAGGATTTCGCCGCTTGGATCAGCCCTTCGGGGCTGGCGACGCGGATCACCTGGGCGATGAGCGTGCCGGAAACCATTCTGCGGCCCTTGCCTGACCCTGCGGCTGTGGCGCGTGGCGCCTTTGGCACCAACCCGCCCGATACGGTGATCTGGGCCGCCAGCCGCGCCGAGACGCGGGCCGATGGCATCGGGCTGGTTCTGGCCTCGCCCGCGTTCAACAGGAGATGACGATGATCCAGCGGCGGCATTTCTTGCGAGGCGCGGGGGCACTGGCCTGTTCGGCGGCGGCGCATCCGTTTCTGACCACGGTCACGCTGGCCGCGTCCGATGGCGGGCGGCCTTTGGGCGATCATCGGCTGGTCGTGATTCTGCTGCGTGGCGCGATGGATGGGCTGGACGTGGTGCAGCCACAGGGCGACCGTGGCTTTGCCGCGCTGCGCCCCACGTTGAACCGGCCCGATGCGCTACCGCTGGACGGGTTCTTCGCGCTGAACCCGGCCTTGGGCGGGCTGATGCCGCTGTGGCAGGCCGGTCAACTGGGCTTTGTGCATGCCACCTCCACCCCCTACCGCGACAAGCGCAGCCATTTCGACGGGCAGGACCAGCTAGAGGCGGGCACCGGCAATGATCTGGCGCTGGCCTCGGTGCGCGATGGCTGGCTGAACCGGCTGTTGCAGGCGGTGCCGGGGGTGCGGGCCGAAACCGCCTATGCCGTGGGTCGCGAGGAGATGCGCATCCTGTCCGGCCCGGCGCAGGTGCGCGACTGGGCCCCCGATACGCGGCTGGACCTGTCGCCACAGGCGCGTCGGCTGCTGGAGCAGGTTTATCATGACGACCCCGCTTTTCTTGCGGTGGCGAATGAGGCAATGGAACTGGGCATCGACCTTGACGCAGAGCCGGCGGGCATGCAAGCGCCCATGCCAGAGCTTGCGGGCGCGCGTCTGGCCGATGTCGAGGAGCTGGTCGGTTTTGTCACCGCCCGGTTGCGTGCCGAAACCCGGATTGCGGCCTTTTCGCTGAATGGCTGGGACACCCACAAGGCGCAAAAGACCGGAATCGGCCGCAGCCTCAGCCGGCTGGAACGGGCGATCCTGCGGCTGTCACAGCGGCTGGGGCCGGAAATCTGGGGCAAGACCGTGGTGCTGGCGATGACCGAATTCGGACGGACAGCGGCCGAGAACGGATCGGGCGGCACCGACCATGGCACGGCAGGTGCGATGCTGCTGGCAGGTGGGGCCGTGCGCGGCGGCAAGATTTGGGGCGACTGGCCGGGGCTGGACGAGGCCGATCTTTACGACCGGCGCGATCTGTTGCCCACCAGCGATGTGCGTGTCTGGGCGGCGCATGTGATTGCGGGGCTTTATGGCATTGACCGGGCCACGCTGGAATCTGCGATCTTTCCGGGGATGCAGATGGGGCAAGTGCCGGGGCTTATTCTTTAGTGATTGCGTTGGGGTGCGGCCTTGTCTTAGCTGTTTGAAAACAGGGAGAGATACATGGCCGAGACGCCAAGGTTCGGGGCCGCAGTGCCCGACTGGACGCCGCCTGCCCGCCCGCTGGGCGAGGGGCTGGAGGGGCATTGGGTGCGGCTGGAAAAGCTGGACGCCGATGCCCATGCCGCCGACCTGCACCGCGCCTATACCGGGCATGATGCGCTGTGGGATTACATGCCCTATGGCCCGTTTCATTCCGCCGCCGCCTATCACCGCTGGGTGAAAGAGCGCGAGGACTCGACCGATCCGCTGTTTTACACCGTTCGCAATCGCGAGACAGGGCATTGTGGCGGCGTGGCCAGTTACCTGCGCATCACGCCGGAAATGGGCAGCATCGAGGTCGGGCATATCTGTCTGTCGCCCGAAATCGCGCGGGGCCGGGCATGGACCGAGGCGATGTTCCTGATGATGGACTGGGCATTTCGTGCCGGATACCGCCGGTATGAATGGAAATGCGATGCACTGAATATTCCGTCGCGCCGGGCGGCGCAACGGCTGGGATTCAGCTATGAAGGGGTGTTCCGGCAGGCGGCAGTGGTGAAGGGCCGCAACCGCGATACGGCGTGGTTTGCCATCATCGACAAGGAATGGCCCGCGCTGGCAGAGGCTTATCGCGCCTGGCTGTCGCCGTCGAATTTTGACGCCAAGGGGCGGCAACTGGAGCGGCTGAGTGATCTGACGCAGTTGGTGCGGGCGGGGTCGGACCCGGTTCTTGGCTAAGGCCTGTTGGTCCCGGAATGGTGAGGAGGCTGGCAAGCAGCCTCCTTCCGCAACGCGATTTACAGAATTTTCTGGCCGGTCTTGGCCCAATCCTTCTCGAACTGTTCCAGCCCCTTGTCGGTCAAGGGGTGCGAGGCCAGCGACTTGATCACCGAAGGCGGCGCGGTCATCACATCGGCCCCCACCAGTGCGGCTTGGGTCACATGGTTCACCGTGCGGATCGAAGCGGCCAGGATCTGGGTGTCATAGCCATAGTTGTCATAGATCTGGCGAATGTCGGCGATCAGGTCCATGCCATCCAGGTTGATGTCATCCATGCGTCCGATGAAGGGGCTGATGAAGGTGGCGCCCGCCTTGGCCGCGATCAACGCCTGATTGGCGCTGAAGCAAAGGGTGACGTTGACCATCTTGCCTTCGCCCGACAGCACCTTGCAGGCCTTCAGTCCGTCCCAGGTCAGCGGCACCTTGACGGTGATGTTTTCGGCAATCTCGGCCAGCTTGCGGCCCTCGGCAATCATGGCATCGGCCTTCATCGCCACCACTTCGGCCGAAACCGGGCCAGAGACGATCGAGCAGATTTCCTTGGTGACTTCCAGAATGTCGCGGCCGGATTTCAGGATGATCGAGGGGTTGGTGGTCACACCATCCACCATGCCAAGATCGTTCAGCTCGCGGATCGCGTCCACATCGGCGGTATCGACAAAGAACTTCATGGCATCCTCCGGGTTGAATAGGGTTGCAGGGGGTTTACCTCAAACCGGCCAGCGGCGAAAGGGTTCTGTTTGCGCTAACATGGCGGATCGGCTTGCAGGGGTCGATGCGTCGGGCTAGGCCCGAGGGAAAGCGGGGGTGATCGTGGTCGAACGGGTCTATGAGGCGGGGCAACTGGTGGGCGTGTTGACCACCGAACCGCTGGGCCGGGTTCTGGACTACAAGGCCCCCGAAGGCGGCTGTGGCGACGGTGATTTCGTCGAGGTTCCCCTTGGTCCGCGCCGGGTGATGGGTGTGGTTTGGGGCAAGGGCGAGGGCAATTTCGACCCCGCCCGCATCCGCCCCGTGCATCGCGTGCTGGAGGCAGCCCCGATGCGGGCCGAGTTGCGCACGTTTCTGACCCGCGCCGCTGACTACACGCTGACGCCCTTGCCCGCCATGTTGCGCCTTGCCACCCGCGCGCCGGGCTTGGCCGAGGGCGTATCGGCCCGCAAGGTTTACCGACTTGGCGGCGCGGTGCCGAACCAGTTGACCGAGGCCCGGTTCCGCGTGGTCGAGGCGCTGCGGCGGTTTGGCGCGTCGCCGGTGACGCTGGGCGAGTTGGCGGAGGAGGCGGGCTGCGGCGCGTCGGTCGTCAAGGGCTTGGTCAAGCTGGGCGTGGTCGTTGAGGAAGAGGCGCCGCGCGATCTGCCCTATCCGGTGCTGGACCCGGCCCGGCCATCGCGGCTGGCGGGCGATCAGGTGGCGGCGGGGGATGCCTTGGTGGCATCTGTCGCGGCGGGCAGCTTTTCGGCAACCTTGCTGAAAGGCGTCACCGGGTCGGGCAAGACCGAGGTGTATCTGGAGGCGGTGGCCGAATGCCTGCGCGCCGGGCGGCAGGCACTGGTTCTGCTGCCGGAAATCGCCCTGACGGCCGATTTTCTGAACCGGGTCGAGGGGCGGTTCGGGGTGCGCCCGGCCGAATGGCATTCCGGCGTAACCCAGACCGAGCGGCGGCGGCTGTGGAAGATGGTGGGGCAGGGCGGCGCGCAATTCGTCGTCGGCGCGCGGTCGGCCCTGTTCCTGCCGTTCCGCGACCTTGGGTTGATCGTTGTCGATGAGGAACACGACACCAGCTACAAGCAGGAAGACGGGGTGCTTTACAACGCCCGCGACATGGCGGTTTTGCGCGCCAGTATCGTGGGCTGCCCGGTGGTTCTGGCCTCGGCCACGCCGTGTCTGGAAACCTGGGCGAATGTCGAGGCGGGGAAATACGGCCGCATCGACCTTGGGTCGCGCTTTGGCACCGCCGAACTGCCCGAGATGAAGCCCATCGACATGCGGGCCGAACAGATGCCCGCCGACCGCTGGATTTCCGGCAAGCTGGCCGCCGAGGTGCAGGCGCGGCTGGGCAAGGGCGAACAGTCGATGCTGTTCCTGAACCGCCGGGGCTATGCGCCGGTCACCCTGTGCCGGGCCTGTGGCGCGCAGGTGGGGTGCGAGCATTGCGATGCGCGGATGGTGGAGCATCGGTTCCTCAAGCGGTTGGTGTGCCACCAATGCGGGGCGACGAAGCCGGTGCCCACCGCCTGCCCAAGCTGCAATGTTGAGGGACGGATGGCTGCCGTGGGGCCGGGGGTCGAGCGGTTGGCCGAAGAGGTCAAGGCGCGGTTCCCGGATGCGCGGCTGTCGGTGCTGTCGTCCGACCTCTTCGGGTCGGCGCGGGCCTTGAAAGAGGCGGTGATCGATATTGCGGCGGGCGGGGCCGACATCATCATCGGCACGCAGATCGTGGCCAAGGGGCACAACTTTCCGCTGCTGACGCTGGTGGGGGTGATTGATGCCGACCTTGGGTTGCAGGGTTCAGACCTGCGCGCGGCGGAGCGGACGTTTCAGCTGATGCGGCAGGTGGCGGGCCGCGCGGGGCGGGCCGAGAAAAAGGGCGTCGCCTTCCTGCAGACCCATCAGCCCGACCATCCGGTGATCCGCGCGATCCTTGGTGGCGATGAAGAGGCCTTCTGGCGCGCCGAGGCCGCCGAGCGCCGGGCGGCGGGCGTGCCGCCCTATGGGCGGATGGTGGGCATCATCCTGTCCGGTCCCGACGTGGCGCAGGTGTTTGATGTGGGGGCAGAGCTTGCCCGCCGCGACGGCCCCTTGCGCCGCATCGGGGCCGAGGTCTGGGGGCCCGCGCCCGCACCGATTGCGCGGGTGCGCGGGCGGCATCGGGTGCGGCTGCTGGTCAAGGCTGCCAAGACCGCGCCGGTGCAGGCGGCGGTGGCGGAATGGGTGGCGCAGATCAAGCTGCCCACCAACCTGCGGCTTGCCGTGGATATTGATCCGCAGAGTTTTTATTGAGCCATCGGGTCAGCCGGTCTTGCAAAACAGGCTGAACTGGAACGATTGGGTATTGCCGCCCGGCGTCTGGTGCTTTTGCGCGCGGTGCGCGATCAGGGTGAATCGCCCTCCAACTTGCCGGGCAAGAGAGGTGGGGTCATACCTTATGACAGGCAAGCCGCTGCATCTGTCCGGACCATCGGGCGCAAAGGTGGCGATGATCGCATGGCCACCCGATGGCACTGCATCGTGCAGCCTTTCCAGATAGGCTGCCCGGTTCGTCGCCTCGGTCAGAAAGTGAAACACGGCGCGGTCGTGCCAGAGGTCAAATCTGCGCGGAACCGCCCATTGTGTGATATCGGCGGCAATCCAGTGGACCGTATCCGCCGCGCCCTCAAGCCTGTTGCGCGCGACTTCCAAAGCCACGGGTGAAAGGTCCAGAACCGTGATGTCACGCAGGCCGCGCGCGATCAGTTCTGCCGCCAGCCGCGACGTACCGCCGCCGATATCTATGACGGATGTTTCCGGCGTCAGGCCCGCCAGTAGCGCCAGCTCCAGCGATATGACGGGGCTGTCCTGATACCAACTTAGCGTGTCATCCGCCTTGCGTCGGTAGATATCGTTCCAGTGGGCCTGACGATCTGTTTCCAACGCCACCTCCCTTGCCTGACAGGATCACAGTGCTGGGGCAAAAGAGGTAGCGCAAGCCGGAAAAACAGGTTACCCCCGCCGCCCGCGCCGCTCGCGCTTCGGCCCTTCATCCCCGCCCGTGCCATCAGAGGCCGACGAAAAACCGCCGAGCTTACCAGCAATATCCTCCAGCGTCGGCCGCTCACCCTTGGGGCGGCTTTCCAGCGCCGCCCGCATCGCCCGCAGATGTTCGGGCATCGTGCCGCAGCAGCCGCCGATGATCCGCACGCCCGCATCGCGCGCAAGCACGGCATATTCCGCCATCAACTCGGGCGTGCCGTCATAGTGGATATGGCCATCGTGATACTTGGGAATGCCGGCGTTGCCCTTGGCGATGACGGGCCGCGCGGCGCCATGGGTGATGAAGCCCATCACCGTGCGCATCAGGTCAGACGCCCCGACGCCGCAGTTTGCCCCGAAGGCCAGCGGCGGATTGGGCAGGGTTTCGACCAGATCGGCCAGCGCCGAAGAGGTGACGCCCATCATGGTGCGGCCTGCGGTGTCAAAGCTCATCGTGCCGCACCAGGGCATGTTGGCCAGCTTGGCCGCCTCGGCCGCCGCGCGGTATTCTTCGGGGGCGCTAATGGTTTCGATCCAGAGCACATCCGCGCCGCCTTCTTTCAGCCCCTCGGCCTGTTCGTGAAATATCTCCACGGCAACGGCATGGGTCATGGTGCCCATCGGTTCAAAGATTTCCCCGGTCGGCCCGACCGAGCCTGCCACCACGACCGAACGCCCCGAGGCATCGGCAATCTCGCGCCCCAGCGCGGCCCCGACGCGGTTCAATTCGCGCACCCGGCTTTGGGCGTTGTGCAGCTTTAGCCGTGCCGCGTTGCCACCAAAGGTGTTGGTCAGGAAGATGTCGGACCCGGCATCCACCGCGGCCCGGTAAAGGGTGCGGATGTTGTCGGGCTGATCGACGTTCCACAATTCGGGCGGCTCACCGGACGACAGGCCCATGTTGAACAGGTTGGTGCCGGTTGCGCCATCGGCCATCAGCCAGTCGCGGGTGGAGAGGAGTTGGGAAAGTCTGTCCATGATAGGCCTTTGGGGCTTGGGGTTTGTTCTGTGGTGCCATGGGGGCGCAGGATAGGCAAATTCATATTGCGCATGATCATTTTCGATTGGCGGCAAATGAAAAGGCCGGGCGCCTGTCTGGCCCCGGCCCTGCGTATCATTTTGGGATGACTTAGTTCTCGGTCATCAACTGCGCTTTGGCGACGGCCAGCAGCTCGCCCAGCTTGGCGCGAATCTCGTCCGCGCCAGCCTTGGCACCCAGGTCGGTGGCCAGCCTGCGCACCACATCCTCGCTGCCCGCTTCCTCGAAATCCGCGGAAACCACTGACATTGCGTAGTCGTTGGCTTCATCGCCGGTTTTGCCCAGCAGACCTGCGGCCCACAGCCCGGCCAGCTTGTTGCGGCGGGCCTCGGCGCGGAACTGCATGTCGGCATCATGGGCGAATTTGGCTTCGAAAGCGTGCTCGCGGTCGTCGAACGTGGTCATCTCTGGCCCCCTGGGTCACTGATCCTTTCCCCCCATATGCCCGCAGCACCCCAGCCGATCAAGCCCCGTTGACGCCCAAGGAACCACCCCGCGACGGTTCGCCCCCGGTTATGGCGGTCGCAGGGGTGGCAGTCGGGTTGCGCTGGGCGGTTGCACGGCATATAGGCAGGGCACCGGGACAGGGTGGCCTTTGCTGCCCCGATACCCATTGGCATGAGGTCAAGATGGCGCGGCGCAAGAAGGTCTATGAGGGCAAGGCAAAGATCCTGTACGAAGGGCCGGAGCCGGGCACGCTGATCCAGTACTTCAAGGATGAGGCCGCCGCCGGTCAGCCAGAAGTGCAGCCCTCGGCCGTCGAGGGGCGGGGGGTGCTGAACAACCGCCTGTCGGAATTCTTCATGGCCGGGCTGAATTCCATCGGGGTGCCGACGCATTTCATCCGCCGCCTGAACATGCGTGAACAACTGGTCCGCATGGCCGAGATCATTCCGTTGCAGGTGGTCGTGCGCAACTTTGCCGCTGGCGAGCTGTCTACCCGCCTTGGCATTCCCGAAGGCATGCCGCTGCCGCGTCCGATCGTGGAATATTACTACAAGGACGAGCGGCTGAACGACCCGATGGTGTCGGAAGAGCATATCGTCGCCTTTGGCTGGGCCAATCAGCAGGATCTGGATGACATGATCGCGCTGGCCTTGCGGGTGAATGATTTCCTGTCGGGCGTAATGATGGGCGTGGGCATCCGCCTTGCCGATTTCCGCATCGAGGTGGGCCGCATCTGGGAGGGCGATTTCATGCGCCTGATCGTGGCCGACGAGATCAGCCCCGACAACTGCCGTCTGTGGGACATGCGCGGGTTGGCCGAGCGCGAAGGCACTGCCGGTGCACCGGTGGAACCGGGGCCTTTGGCCGATGTCTATACCGAGCTTGCCCGCCGTTTGGGTGTGTTGCCGTCGAACGTGACCCACGCGCCCAAGCCCACATTGATCAACTGACCTCTTGCCCTTCCCTTGCCCCTGCGGCTAAGGGGGCGGCATATCCTTTGCAGCGGAGAAAACCGATGAAAGCCCGTGTGACCGTGATGCTGAAATCCGGCGTTCTGGACGTGCAGGGCGAGGCGGTGCGCCACGCGCTGGGCACCTTGGGCTTTGCCGGTGTGAATGGCGTGCGTCAGGGCAAGGTGATCGAGCTGGATCTGGCCGAGACCGACAAGGCCGCCGCCGAAGCTGCGGTCAAGTCGATGTGCGACAAGCTTTTGGCCAATACGGTGATCGAAAGCTACCGCATCGAACTGCTGTAAGCGTTTCACTCCTTCAAAGAAATCGGCCCGAAATCTTTGAAGATTTCGGGTTCAGCCCAAGGGCGCGATCAGCGTCTTGAGGGCGGCAACTGGATTGTCGCTGGCCCAGATTTCCTCGCCAATACCGAAGAAATCGGTGACCGGGCCAAATTTCGCAACCAGTTCGGTGGTCAAGGCACCTTCGGCGATGCTGGGCACCTCGATCACCTGGCTCCACCAGTCGAACAGGTCGAATTCGACCTGCTCTCCTTTCCCTAGGGACGAGGCGCCGATCGGGCCAAAGGCGGCATAATCGGCCCCGGCCTCGCCCGCGCTCATCCCCTCGTGCCGGCTGGTGCCACAGAAGGCGCCGATGATGGCATCGGCCCCCAGATCCTTGCGCGCGGCGCGGACCGAACGGGCGCCGTCGGTCAGGTGAACACCATCCAGCCCCAGCCGCTCGACCAGCAGCAGATGGCTTTCGATCACAATCGCCACGTCGCGGGCGTGCGACACGACACGGCAGGCATCGCCCGCGCGCAACAGCGTGTCTTCATCCCGCGTGGCCAGCGCCAGACGGACACAGGCGACATCGACCTGATCCAGAACGGCGGCCAGTTGATCGGGGAACACCTCCAGATCAAAGGCGGGCGGGGTGATCAGGGTCAGTTGCGGGCGTTCGGTGTCAGACATGCGCAGATCTCCGGCTTTCGGCCCCCTTAGCGGCTTTTTCGCGGCTTGGCCAGTTTTGGCGGCAACGATTGCACGACAGCCAGCGCAAGCGCCATGATCTGGCCGCGTCGGGCGTCATCGGCTATGGCTTGATCGCTGGCATCGACCATGGCGGCCATGGGGCGGTCGCCCATCATCATGGGGGTGATGCCGGGAACGGCCAGCGCCGCCGCATAGCCCTCTTTCCCGACGCGGAACATGGCCCCGCCGCGGTGGACGCCGCAGACCATGTGGCCGTTCAGCAAAAAGGCGAGGCCGCCGAACATCTTCTTTTCCACGATGCCGTGCCCGGCCAGATCATCGCGCAAAAGCTGCGCCAGTCCTTCGTCCCATGCCATTCCGTCCTCCGATCTGCCCGCCTTGTCAGGTGGGGTCGTGAAGGGTATCACGGCCCGCACCCCAAGCCAAAGGCCACCCATGATCCCCCCCGCCTTCATTCTTGTGCGCCCGCAGATGGGCGAGAACATCGGCGCGGCGGCGCGGGCGATGTTGAATTTCGGGCTGGACCGGATGCGGATTGTGGACCCGCGCGACGGCTGGCCCAACCCAAAGGCCAATGCCATGGCCTCGGGCGCGGGCCGTGTGCTGGACCATGCCGGGGTGTTCCCCGATCTGGCGGCGGCGGTCGGTGATTGTGATTACGTCTTTGCCACCACCGCGCGCAACCGCGAGATGGTCAAGCCCGTGCTGACGCCCGAGCGGGCGATGGAACAGGCCCGCGCGCTGGTGGCGGCGGGCAAGCGGGTGGCCGTGATGTTCGGCCCGGAACGCGCGGGGCTGGAAAATGAGGATCTGGTGCATGCAAATGCGCTGATCACGGTGCCGGTGAACCCCGAGTTCCCGTCGCTGAACCTGGGCCAATGCGCGTTGCTGGTGGGCTATGAATGGGGTCGGCAGACGCAGGAGGTGGTGCCCGAGGTGATGAACCTTGCCCGCACCGAATTTGCCCAGCGGCACGAGGTGGAAAAGCTGGCCGAGCATTTTGAGGAGCGGCTGGAGGCGGCGGGCTTCTTTTTCCCACCCACCAAGGCCGACGGGATGCGGCTGAACCTGCGCAACATGTGGGGGCGGCTGAACCTGACGCGGGCCGAGGTGCAGACCTTTCACGGCATGTTGCGCCAGATTGCCTATAAGCTGAAGGTGCAGGGCGGGGAATAGGGTTTTGGTTCTTGGCGTTGGGCGACATTCCGCATGTTGCGACAGCGGGGGTTTCACACCCCCGCGCCCCCGTGGGATATTTATGAACAGATGATGGGCAGGCGGCTATGGGGGCGAGGATGATCACGCGGCGTGGGGCGGTTTTGGGGATGGTGTCGCTGGCGGGGCTTTCGGCTTGCGTAGGCGGCGGCGGGTCTGTGCCGCGCGTGCCATCGCAGGTGTTCCGGCCCGAGCCGAATGCGGCGTTTGACGCTTGGGTTGACGGGTTTCGGGCGCGGGCAGCGGGGCGGGGGATTTCCGGCGGCGTGATCGACGCGGCCTTTCGCCATGTCGGCTTCCTGCCCGGCGTGATCGAGCGCGACCGCAACCAGACCGAGTTTACCCGCACGACCGAGGATTACCTGTCCATCGCCGCCTCGGATGAGCGGGTGGCGCTGGGGCGGCAGATGGTTTCGCGCTTTGGCGGCGAGTTGGCGGCGATTGAGGGGCGCTATGGCGTAGACCGTTACATCGTGGCGGCGGTCTGGGGGCTGGAGAGTTTCTTTGGCACCCGGCGCGGCGATGTGCCGGTGATCTCTGCCCTGTCCACGCTGGCGTTTGAGGGGCGGCGGGGCGAGTTTTTCGAGGGGCAGTTGATTGCGGCGCTGAAAATCCTGCAGTCGGGCGATACGACGCCCGACCGGATGACCGGCAGTTGGGCGGGGGCGATGGGGCATACCCAGTTCATCCCGACCTCTTATCTGGCCTATGCGGTTGATTTCGATGGCGACTGGCGACGCGACATCTGGTCGGATGATCCGGGTGATGCGCTGGCTTCGACTGCCGCCTATCTGTCACGCTCGGGTTGGCAGCGCGGGCAGCCCTGGGGGATGGAAGTGCGCCTGCCCGCCGGGTTCGACACCGCGCTGGCCGGGCGCGGCAAGGGGCGGGCCACGGCGGAATGGGCGGCGATGGGGGTGACAGCGGCGGAGGGCGGCGGGTTGCCGGGCGGTGTCGGGTCGGTTCTTGCCCCGGCTGGGGCGGGCGGGCCTGCGTTTTTGATTTTCCAGAATTTCAACGTGATCCTGCGCTATAACAATGCCGAGAATTATGCGTTGGGCGTCGGCCATCTGTCGGACCGGTTGCGCGGGCAGGGGCCGCTGCGCGGCAGCTTTCCGCCCGATGCCACCGGGCTGACCAAGGCTGACCGGCAGGAGATTCAAACGCGGCTGGCGGGCATGGGCTATGACGTTGGCACGCCGGATGGGGTGATTGGCACCAAGACCAAGGATGCCATCAGCGCCTTTCAGAAATCGCGCGGGCTGGCGGTGACGGGGGTGCCCTCGCCAGACCTTCTGGCGGCTTTGCGTCGCGGCTGAGGGGGGGGTTGAAGCCCCCATTGCCCAAGCCTAGTGTCCGGCCCAAGCGAAGGGGACGGACATGGCCACAAAGCGCAGTATTTTCGAGGAAGTGGGCGCGGGCACCAAACCTGCACCGGTGCCTTCGGGCGGGTTGATCGACGGGCGCAAGGGCGCGCGCGGGGCTATCCGGCTGTGGCTGGTGGCGATTTTCCTGCTGGTGGCGGCGATGATCGTGGTGGGTGGGATGACCCGGCTGTCGGATGCGGGCCTGTCGATCACGGAATGGAAGCCTGTGACCGGGGCCATTCCGCCGATGAATGACGCGGCTTGGGGCGTGGAGTTCGATAAGTATAAGGCGACGCCGCAATTTGCCCTGATGAACAGCCAAATGACCTTGGAGGAGTTCAAGTCGATCTTTTGGTGGGAATGGGGGCACCGGCAGTTGGGGCGGCTGATCGGGATGGTCTGGCTGGTCGGGTTTACCGTTTTCCTGCTGGCGCGGAAGATACCAGCGGGCTGGACCGGGCGGCTGTTCGGTCTGGGTGTGCTGGGCGGCGCGCAAGGGGCGATTGGCTGGTGGATGGTGTCTTCGGGCCTGACCGGCAGCATGGTGTCGGTGGCGTCGTACCGGCTGGCGGTGCATCTGGGGATTGCCTTTGTGATCCTTGGTCTGTCGGCCTGGTATGTGCTGCTGTTGGGGCGGACAGAGACCGAGCTGATGCAGGCGCGCCGCGCAGGCGAGCGCAAGCTGAAGGGCATGGGCACCGGGCTGATGCATCTGGCCTTTGTGCAGGTGTTGCTGGGCGCGCTGGTGGCGGGCATCGACGCAGGGCGCGCCTTTCCGACCTGGCCCGATATGAACGGCAGCTTTTTTCCGGCGGATGCGTTTTATCTGCCCGAGGGCGGCGGGTTGTGGCGGGCGTTCTTTGAAAACCCGGGTCTGGTGCAGTTCAATCACCGGATCGTTGGATACTTGCTGTTCATCTTTGGCATTGGCGCGTATTTCGCTGCGCGCAAATCGCCCTATCTGGCAACGCGGCGGGCGTTCCTCGCGGTGGCGGTGATGCTGCTGGCGCAGGTGACCCTTGGCATCTTTACCGCGCTGACCGGGGCGCATCTGCATGTGGCGATCACCCATCAGATTGGCGCTGTGATCCTGTGGGTTCTGATCCTGCGGGCGCGGCATCTGGCAATTTATCCGGTTCAGGGTTCGATTCGTGAGGGCAGGGCATGACCAGCAACACCACCGCATTCGCCGATCTGATGGCGCATCAGCGCCAGACCGAGGCGCTGGGCTTTGTCGCCGAACGGCTGGGCTGGGATCAGGAAACCATGATGCCGCGGGGCGCTGCCGAGCAGCGCGGCGAAGAGATGGCGGCGATGGAGGGCGTTTTGCACGCCCGCCGCACCGATCCGCGGATTGGCGAGTGGCTGGTGGCGGCCACCGCCCCCGATGCGGCGGGCGAGGCGGCTTTGCGGCTGATCGGGCGGTCTTATGCGAGGAACGTCAAGGTGCCCGCCGATCTGGCGCAGGAGCTGGCGCGGGTGACGTCCACCGCACAAGGCATCTGGGCCGAGGCGCGGGCGCGCGATGATGTGGCGGCCTTTCTGCCGACGCTGGCCGAGGTGATTGCCCTGCGCCGACGCGAGGCGGAATGTCTGGCGGCGGGCGGCGACCTTTATGATGCGCTGATGGATGATTACGAACCCGGCGCGACGGCGGCCAGCATTGGCGCGATGTTCGACCGGATGCGGCCCCGGCTGGTTTCCTTGCGCGAGCGTATCCTTGGTTCGGCCCCCCAGCCCAAGGCGCTGGAGGGCAACTTTGCCACCGAAACCCAGTTGCGCCTGTCGCGCGATCTGGCGTCTGCTTTCGGGTATGACTGGAGCCGGGGGCGGATTGACCTTGCGGTTCACCCCTTCAGCTCTGGTGGCTGGAATGACAGCCGGATCACGACGCGGGTGGTGGAGACTGAGCCGTTCAACTGCTTTTATTCCACCATCCATGAGGTTGGCCATTCCAGCTATGAACTTGCGATTGACCCCGATTACGCGCTGACGCCGATGGGCCATGGCGTGTCGATGGGCGTGCATGAAAGCCAAAGCCGGATTTACGAAAACCAGATGGGCCGGGGCCGTGCCTTTACCGGCTGGATCTATCAGGAAATGCGCGAGCGGTTTGGCGAATTTGGTATCAATAGCCCCGAGAGTTTTTATGGCGCGGTGAACCGGGTGCATTCCGGGTTCATCCGCACCGAGGCGGATGAGGTGCATTACAACCTGCACATCATGATGCGGTTCGATCTGGAGCGCGCGCTGATCAAGGGCGATCTGGCGGTTGGCGATCTGGAGGCGGCATGGAACGACCGTTTCAAGGCCGATTTCGGTGCTGCGGTAGACCGGCCCAGCCATGGCATGTTGCAGGATGTGCATTGGTCGGTGGGGCTGTTCGGCTATTTCCCGACCTATACTTTGGGCAATGTCTATGCAGGCTGTCTGTGGCAGGCGTTGCGTGATGCCGTTCCGGATGTCGATGCAGCGCTGGCCAAGGGCGATGCGACGCCCGCGACCGGCTGGCTGCGCGAAAACCTGCAACGGCATGGCGGGCTGCGATCCCCGCGCGAAACCATCGCTTATGCCTGCGGCTTTGAACCCAACGAAGGCCCGCTGCTTGACTACCTTGAGACCAAATTCGGCGAGCTTTACGGGTTGTGACCAAGCACGCGGGCAGGGCGGTCTGGCTGCTGGCCTTGGGCCAGTTCTTGACCTATGCCGGGGTTTATTACTCCTTTGCCTCGCTGCTGCCCGATCTGCTGTCGGCGACGGGGTGGAGCAAGGGGCAACTGGCGGCCGGGCCTACGCTGGCCTTTCTGGTGGCGGCGCTGGTGACGCCTCTGACCGGGCGGCTGGTTGACCGGGGGTTTGCGACGCGCCTGCTGGTCGGGCTGCCCCTTGTCGCCGGATTGGCGCTGATCGGTCTGTCCGTTGCGGGCAATCCGATGATCTGGCTGGCGCTGTGGGGCGTGATCGGCGTGACGCAAGCGGGGATGATGTATGAAACCTGCTTTGCCCATCTGACACGCCATACCGGCGCCGAAGCCCGCGCCGCGATTACCCGCGTCACGCTGGTGGCCGGGTTGGCCGGGACGCTGAGTTTTCCCCTTGGCCATTGGCTTGGATCTGCTCTGGGCGGGCAGTATGCGCTGGTGGTATTCGGGGCGCTGATGATCTTTGGTGCGGCCCCGGTGAACCTGCTGGGGCTACGCAGTTTGCAGGCCGTGTCGGTGGCGGCACCCTCTCGGGTCGGAGAGGGCGGGGGCAGGTTGGGCCGGGCGATGCGCAAGCCGGCCTTTTGGGTGATCGCAGCCCTTTTTGGCCTGGTGATGCTGAACCACTCGCTGATCCTGACCTTTGTTTTGATCCTGATGGGCGGCAAGGGGGCCAGTCCGGCCACGGCGGCGCTGGCGGCGGCCTGTATCGGCCCGGCGCAGGTGGTGGGGCGCATCATTCTGATGATGAATGAGGCACGGATGACCAATGGCCGCGCTACGATCATTGCGCTGGTCATGGTGGCGCTGGCGGCGCTGGTGCTGAACAGTGCGGGGGGCTGGGTCGGTCTGATCTTTGTCTTTGCTGTCATGCAGGGGGCGGGGGTGGGCATTCTGTCGATCCTGCGCCCGGTGCTGGTGGTGGAATATCTAGGCCGCAGGGGCTTTGGCGCAATCTCTGGCGCGATTGCGGTTGCCCCGACGCTGGCGCAGGCTTTGGGCCCCAGTCTTGGTGCTTGGCTGATTGCCTGGGGCGGGGAAACGGCGGCGCTGGTTGCCGCGACGGCGATGGCCTTTGTTGGCGTGGTGCTGGGGCTGCTGCTGGCCAGTTGGCGCGTGAGGGGGGATGACGGTCTTGCAGATGACGGCAGATGAGTTGCAGCAATTTCTGGCGCGCGATTTCGGTCAGGTTGCCGAGGATTTCACGGTCGAGCGGGCCGATGGCGCGGGCCTGTGCCTGCGGCTGCGAGTGGCAGACCGGCACCTGCGCCCCGGTGGCACGGTGTCTGGCCCCGCAATGTTCGGATTGGCCGATGTGGCGATGTATCTGGCCATTCTGGCGCGGATCGGGCCGGTGGCTTTGGCGGTGACGACGAATTGTTCGATCGACTTCATGCGCAAGCCGGTGGCGGGCCGCGACCTGTTGGCCGAGGCGCGGGTGCTGAAGCTGGGGCGGGTGCTGGCGGTGGGGGATGTGCTGATTTTCTCGGAAGGAGAGGGTCAGCCGGTTGCTCGGGCGGGGCTGACCTATTCCATCCCGCCGAAATGAAAAAGGTGCGTGAGATCACGCACCCTACGGAAAGAGGAGGAGGTTGCCTGCTTTGCATGCACCTTTACGGATGGTTCAGGCGAAAGCGCCCTTCAATCTGCGCGCCGCTTTCGATCACCAGCGTTGAATAGTTCACATCTGCCGTGACCTGAGCCGCCGCGCGCAGGGTGAAATTCTCGCTATGGACCTTGCCGTCCAGCTTGCCCTTGATCTCGACCACATCGGCGGCGATGTCGCCGCTGACCTTGCCCTCGGACCCGACGATCAGGGCCTGTGCCTGAATGGTGCCCTCAACCTCGCCCAGAACTTCGACCTGACCGGTCGAGGTGACCTCTCCCACGATCTTGAGGTCGGCACCCAGAACCGAGCGCGTGTTGCCGCCCAGACCGGCAGGCCGGGCAGGGGTAGAGGTGGGGTCGGCGGTTTTCGAAAACATGCGGAAATCCTCGGCTGGCTTGGCGCGATAAGGACCGAAGGCGGCGGCGGGGTCAAGGGTCAGGCCCCCGGTTGGTCGGGAAGGAGACATTCGTTGGCGCAGAAGGGGCGACAGGGCGGGTGGAATTTGATCATATGGGTCGGGAATCAGCCTTTGGAGGTCATATGCAGGACGGGTTCTTCACGCCGGTTTCGGGGTTCGACATGCCGCGATTCGCAGGGATTCCCACCTTCATGAGGTTGCCGCATGTCGGGCTGGACCATCCGCGTCTGGCCGAGGTGCAGATAGGCCTGATCGGGGCACCCTGGGATGGCGGCACCACCAACCGCCCCGGCCCGCGCCACGGGCCGCGCCAGTTGCGCGATGCCTCAACCATGATACGGGCGCAGAACGGGGCAACCTGGGTCGCGCCGTTTCAACTGGCGCGCTGCGCCGATCTGGGTGATGTGGCGCCCAACCCCGGCGATCTGATGGACAGCATGGCGCGGATGGAGGCGTTTTATGACCAGGTGGTCGCGGCGGGCATCCTGCCGCTGACCGCCGGGGGCGACCATCTTTGCACCTTGCCCATTCTGCGCGCGGTGGCCAAATCGCGCCCGGTGGGCATGATACAGTTCGACAGCCACACCGACCTGAACGACATCTATTTCGGCACCAGTCGCTATAACCACGGCACCCCCTTTCGCCGCGCAGTGGAAGAGGGGCTGCTGGACCCCAAACGCTATGTGATCATCGGTATCCGCGGGTCGGCCTATGGGCGCGAGGATTGGGATTTTGCCGCCGCCAACGGCATCCGCATCATTCCTATCGCCGAGTTCCACGCGCGCGGGGCCGAGGATGTGATGACCGAGGCGCGCGAGATTGTGGGGCAGGGGCCGACCTATGTCACCTATGACATCGACTTCGTGGACCCGACCTTCGCGCCCGGCACCGGCACGCCCGAGGTGGGGGGGGCGAATTCGTGGCAGGCGTTGCAGGTGGCGCGGGGACTGCGCGGGCTGAATGTGGTGGGGGCCGATCTGGTCGAGGTGTCTCCACCCTTCGATGCGCAGGGCGGGACGGCGCTGTTGGGCATCCACCTGATGTTTGAAATGCTATGCGTCATGGCCGAGCGGATCGCCAAGGGCTGAGGGCGGACCAGAAGCGTGGACCGGGGGCTAGCCCCCGGACCCCCAGGATATTTTTACCAATGTGAAAGGAAAGAGCCGTGCTGGCTGAGATGATCATCACCAATGCCAAGGTTCTGACGATGGATGAAGGCGCGCCGCGCGCCGAGGCGGTTGCGGTGGCGGGGGGCAAGATACTGGCAGTGGGCAGCGCCGATGACGTGGGGCGGCTGACGGGGGCCGGGACGCAGGTGATCGATGCGGGCGGTCGCACGTTGCTGCCCGGCTTTGTGGAAAGCCATCTGCATCTGGTTCTAGGCGGGAATGAACTGACGCAGTTGCAGTTGGGCGGGGTATTGGGGTTCGAGGCACTGAGCGCAGCGTTTCTTGGCTATGCGGCGGCGAACCCCGACAAGCCCCTGCTGATGGCGCAGGGAGCGGCCTATGAGATTCTGGGCGATGCGGCGGTGACCCGGCAGGATCTGGACCGGATCATCGCCGACCGCCCGATTGCCATGACCTCGCCCGATCATCACACGGTCTGGGCCAATACGGCGGCCTTGCAGGCGGCTGGGCTGCTGCATGGTGCCACCATGCCGCATGGGCATGAGGTGGTGATGGCCGCTGATGGCATGGCCGCAGGCGAGTTGCGCGAGTTCGAGGCGTTCAGCCCCATCCTTGCGCTGTCGGGCGAGTTGCACCTGCAACTGGGCATCGCCACCGGCGGCGAGCCGGAACCCTGGCCCGATGCCGCACAGCGCGCGATTGACAAGGACAAGGTGGCGGCGGGGCTGGCGCATTGCGCGCGCCATGGCATCACATCGATGGTGAACATGGATGGCAACCTTTATACCCTGCGTCTGCTGCAAGAGATGGAGGCCGAGGGCCGGTTGACCGCGCGGGTCAAGGTGCCGTTCCACATGAAGCCGCATATGGGGCTGGAGGAGTTGGAGCGTGCCACCGCAATGACCGAAGCCGCCACGGGTGACTGGGTCTTTGCGGGCTTTGTGAAGATGTTCCAGGATGGCGTGGTCGATAGCCGCACGGCTTATATGCTGCACGACTATCCGGGCACCAACGCCCGCAGCGAGCCGCTGTTCGACCCGGAGCGGTTCAAGGACATCTGCGCCGAAGCGGATCGGCGCGGTTTACAGATCGCGGTTCATGCCATTGGCGACGGCGCGGTGCAGGTGACGATCGACGGCTATGAGGCGGCGCAGGTTCGGAATGGCAAACGCGACAGCCGCCACCGGATCGAACATATCGAGCTGATCGACCGGGCCGATGTGCCGCGCCTTGGCGCCCTTGGCATCACAGCCTCGGTGCAGCCGCCCCATCCGCCCGGCGTGATGGACTTCCCGCTGTCCACCATGGACCATGTGTTTCACCGCCACCGCTGGGTCGATGCCTATCTGTGGAAGACCCTGGCCGACCATGGTGCGCCGCTGGCTTTCGCCAGCGACTGGCCGGTGACCGATGTCAGCGTGATGCGCGGTATTCAGGCGGCGCTGACGCGGGTGCCGTTCGAAGGATGCCAGGATGAACGGGTGACGCTGGACGCGGTGCTGCGCGCTTATACGGCAGGTGGGGCATGGGCTGCGCATATGGAGGGGGTGACGGGGCGGCTGATTCCGGGCCTCGCGGCGGATCTGGTGCTGATCGATGGCGATATCGAGTCGATTCCTGCCACCGGAATCGGCGCTACGGGAATCGCTTTGACGGTTGCGGGGGGGCAAATCACCCACCAAGGGACTGGATTCGCTTGAGTTATCCACAGAGTCGGGCGGAAGAGGCATCATGCCGCCCGACTTTCCGCCGCGCATCATGCGTATGGCGAAGAAAATTTCACCAACAAAACTTGGGTTTCGCGGGGCTTCCGACAAAAAATCGTCACGAAGCCCGTTTTTTCCTCTTGCGGCTTTTGTCGTGTCTCCGTAAATACCGCCTCACCGAAGCGGAAGACGCTGAAAGAAGCGAAACGGAAGCGCGGTGAGACGGACGGAAGGCTGGTTGTGGCGGAAGCTG
>NZ_JAESVP010000004.1 GCF_016765795.1 Fuscibacter oryzae | reverse complement strand
CGCGCGCCGGGCGCTTGAGCAATCTGAGGGCTCCGCGCCCGGCGCGCTTGCCCAACCCGAAACCGACCACTATCAACCCCAAGGACTCTCGTTATGAACGAGGGACGACCGGGGGGCAGGTCACCGCCCGCTATATCAACGGGCATCTGGGTGACATCGGCGTACTGGTGGTAGATCCGATGGATTTCAGCGCCTGGATGAAGGTCTGGCTCGACGGTGCATGGCACACCTTCGATCCACGCAACAACAAACCGCGAATCGGCCGGATCGTTGTGGCACGAGGACGCGATGCAACTGATGTGCCATTGATCAATTCATTCGGCCCTCATGTCCTGAAATCATTCCGCGTCTGGACTTACGAAGTGGCGCAATGAAAGGAGATTCGTGTCCCCGCGTCCCTTCCTCATCACCCGCGAGGCGGCTGGAAAGTGCATTCGCGCAAGCGGGTCAGATCGAAGTCATCCGGCCGATCCCCGCGGGCGTCTAGAGCCAATGTCAGCAAGTCGTGCATAGCTGCCCACTGCGGGGAAGGAATGGCGACGAGTGGCTTTCGATGGCGCAATGGCTACTGCCGACGCCACCGTGGTTTCTGACCTGCAAGCGCTCGGGCCGCGGTGCCGCAATGATGGGAAATGTCGTTTCGACGGTGTGCTCCAGCTTGGCACGACTTGGCGCTGGGAGGCGAATATGCCTATTCTGACGCCAAGCAAGAGCAGCAGACTAGAAATATGACGGACACAAGCCCGGATCAACAAGGCGCAGCCACCCGATTTTCTCGGCAAGACCCTTGGGTTCCCTCACGCATGGGTGGGTTTCATCTCGCCCTGTGGCAATTCCTGGCCACGTCCAGTCTGATTTTTGGCGCTTGGTATCTGTGGTGGCGCTGGACGGCATCTCTCAACTGGTCGGCGGCTTGGTTTTCAGTGCCGTTGCTGATCGCCGAGACAGCGGCTTTCCTTGGCTTGATCCTCTTCACGATCAACATCTGGTCGATACGCGACCCCAAGCGTGGTGCGTTGCCTGAGATATTCAGCGATACGGTCACAGACCAGGACAAGATCGACAGACCCATTGCTGTGGACGTTTTCTTCACGACGTATAACGAAGATGTCGAACTGGTCCGCCTTGGCTTGCGGGATGCGCGCAGGTTCGAATACCCCCATCCCATCGATTTGCGCGTTCATGTGCTGGATGACGGACGCAGGCCAGAGATGCAGCAGGTGGCTGCCGAAGAGGGTGCAAACTATATCACACGGTCCGACAATGTGGGTTACAAGGCCGGCAACCTGCGCAACGCAATGGAGGTCACCAGCGGCGATTTCGTGGTGATCTGCGATGCCGACACCCGGCCATTTCCGAATTTGCTGACCGAGACGCTGGGTTATTTCCGCGACCCCAAGGTCGCCTGGGTGCAGACGCCCCAATGGTTCTGGGACATTCCGCCGGGCGTGCCGCTGGCCGCATGGCTGGAGCGTCGTGCAGGGCGGCCGGGCCGATGGCTGGGCAACGGGCTTCAGCACATTCTTGGCCCGATGCGGATTGGTGAAGACCCTTTCGCCAACGATGCCCAGATGTTTTATGACGTGATCCTGCGCCGCCGGAACCGGGTGAACGCCAGCTTCTGCTGCGGTGCGGCCTCGGTCCATCGGCGCGAGGCGATCATGGAGGCATCAATCCGCGCCTGGGCGCTGGAAGTGGATGAAGCGCGGCGGGATCAGGGCAGGGCCATTCGCCGGGTCACCAAGGAAAAGGCGCTGTCAGATGAGCTGGTAAGTGCCGCGGCCATGACCAGCGTGCAGGACACCGATTTCACCCCGTTCAAGCTGCATGTCTCGGAAGACATCTACACCTCGATCATCCTGCATGAGGACCGCGAGCGGGGCTGGAAATCGGTGCTGCATCCGGTGGTCGTATCGCGGATGAAGTCGCCCAGCGACCTGTTGTCCTGGACGGTGCAGCGGTTCAAATATGCCGGAGGCACGCTGGACATTCTGCGCAACGACAACCCCATCCTGCGGCGCGGGCTGACCTTTGGTCAAAAGCTGATGTACGGCTCGACCTTCTATTCCTATCTGTCGGCGCTGTGGAACGTGGTTTTCATCATCGCGCCGGTCGTCTTCCTGCTGACCGGGATTGCACCGGTCGCCACTTATTCACTGGAATTTTTCCTGCATATCGTGCCGTTCCTGCTGCTGAACGAACTGGCGCAGCTGGTCGGGTTGTGGGGCACCGATACGATGAAGGGGCGGCGCTGGCATATCGCGATGTTCCCCTTGAACCTGTCGGCACTGTGGGCGGTTGCGCGGGGGCGTCGGATCAGCTTTCCAGTGACGCCGAAAGATCGTACCTCGGGGCGCTTCCTGCGGCTGGCGCGTTGGCAGATCGTCCTCAGTCTGGCGACCCTTGTGGGCTTGGTGGTGGGCTGGCTTGCCTATCTGGCGGGTACGCCGGGCTATTCTCTGGGTGCGATCATCGCCAACACGGTCTGGGGGTTGAACAACGTGCTGTCCATGCTGCCGATCATCCGGGCCGCCGTCTGGCAACCCGATCCTGTTCACGAATTGCCTATCATGGAGAGGTTCCGCAATGAGCCTGCGTGACGGACTGCTGAAGGCGCGGTCCCATATTGCCTGGATACTGGCGCTGGCGGTATCCACCGCTGTCATCGTCCGGCTGGAACAGCTGGAAGTCGGGCCGGGCCTGCCGGCGGGTGGGTCGGCGGGGGCCGCTGTGACCTCTGCGCTGACCGGACTGCACCGGCTGGCGGCTGCCGGTGATATGTCGCCCGAGACGGCTGCAGCATTGCTCATCGCGGCACAGAGCAACGCCGGGCTGACCCAGGTGGACATCAAGGCCCTGAAGGCGCGCGCAAAGGAGAACCCGGCCGTGGCCGAGATAATCGCCCCGCTCGGGCCGTGACGGGCGGCCCTAGCCTGCGCGGTTACGGCGCACCAGACGCAGCCGGGTCTGCCCCTTCTCGGTGCGATAGCTGACCTCATCGGACAGCGCGACCATCAGCGCCAAGCCACGCCCGCTTTCCGGCAGGGCGGCTATGTCGTTCTCATCGAATTCGAAGCTGTATCGCCCGGCAGCGTCAAGCAACTGGCGTGGGATCGGCGGTGCGCAATCGACAAGCTCGACCGATACTTCTCCGGGCTGGGTCGTGGCGTGGATCTGGATCTGCTCATCTTCTTCTGCCGCCCCATGAACGATGGCATTCGTCAGGGCCTCGACGAAGGCCAGCTCCAACTCCATCACATCGTCGGGCCGCAGCGCGGGGCGCGCAAGGGCAACCAGCCATTCAGTCGCCGGGGTGATCTGGTTACGATCACGCCTGACGATCAGATCGTGCCGTTCAGGGGACATCGCGGTGCTCCTAGGCCTGTGCCGCCGCGATGGCGGCGTCGCGCGTCGGGAAGATGCGGAAGACGCGATCCATCCGCGTAATGGCGAACAGCTTTTCAACTGACCCGGCAGCACCCGCGATATGCAGCGCGCCTAGCGGACCCAGCCGCTTGACGGTGGAGATGAGTGCCCCCAGAGCAGAGCTGTCCATGAATTCGACCCTCGTCAGGTCCAGCACAAAAGACTGCGCCCCGGCATCCACGGCATCCAGCAGCGTTTGCCTCAGTTCGGGCGCCTTGGCGGCGTCCAGTCGAGCCTCATCGATCTCAAAGACGGTCACGCCGTCCTGTTCATGCCTGCGTGCCAGCAACTTTGTCGTCTCCTTCCAGTATGACGATCGTCACATCGTCCTTGAATGTATCCTGATGATGCCAGTCGCGCAGCGCCCTCTCAATCTCTGCCAAAAGGGCGGCCGTCGGCATGTCGCGCTTTGCAGTCAGAAAATCTATCAGACGTTCCTCGGAAAATGGTTCGCCTTCTGAAGTTTCAAGGTCCATCACCCCGTCCGTCAGGGCAAGGAACCGGGTGCCAGAGGTAAAATCGAACGGAACCTCATCAAAGTCGGCATCAGGCAGAACGCCGATCGGAAGCCCGCCAGCCCCAAGGCGCACAAGAGTGTCGCCGGTCAGCAGGAAGGGGTGCGGGTGCCCTGCCTGAACCATGCGCCCGCGCGCGGCCAAGGGATCGATCTCGACCAGAAGCAAGGTAAAATAGGTCAGGCTTTCGGGCCAGGCGGCATTGATACTGGCGCACAATCCTGCAAGCGAGACGCCATCCCACTGCTCGATGGCCTTCCTGACCGCGTTGTGGGACACAACCGAAACAAGGGCTGCGGCGGTGCCGTGGCCGGCCACGTCGATCTGGAACATGATCACGCTGCCACCAGGGCTCGGAATGAAATCAAAGGTGTCGCCCGCCAGATAGTTCGAAGGCCTAAAGAAAGAGGCAAGCCTAACACCGTTGTGCTGGCGGCTGTCAGGCAGCAGGGACACCTGCACCAGCGCCGCCGCCTTCAGATCGTCGCGCATCAGTCGGTAGGTTTCAGAAAGGCGGGCATGAAGCGTCAGACGCTCCTTTTGCAGCCGCGCGCGGCGAACGGCGTTGATGCGGAAGACGCGCAGTGAATCCATCATTGCGTTGATCTCGGCCAGCCCGCGGCTGCTTGGAATGTCGATGTCCACATTCCCCTCGGCCAGCCGCAGCATCCGGTCGCGCATCAGTTCGACGGGGCGGATGACGCGTTCCAGTAGGACAAATGAAACCGTGCCCAAGGCTAGCACCGTCAACATCAGCGCGAGTGCCCAAGTGAACAAGCTGTCGGTCGCATCCCTCAGATGGGCATCAAGACGCTGCCGGACAAAGGCGCCAAGGTGTTCTTGCAGGGTCGCGATTTCGCCACGCGCTTTTGCGCTGGCCTGTTCCCACCGGCTGATCACCGCCGGACTTGCATTGCCGGTCGCACGCAAGATCCCGGTCAGTTCGGCTTCGCGCCGTCTGAAATCGGTTCGCACCGAAGTCATGACTTGCGCCACCTCACCCTGCAGGGCGGGGTTCAAGCTGCCCAGAAGCTCGTCAAGCAGTTCAAGTGCGACCTCGGATCTTGTTCGGTTGTGGTCAACTTCCAGCAGGATGTTCTGACGCACGTTCGGCCGGTTTGACAATTCTGCCGCCAGCAAGGGCTCATTGCTCTCGATATGGTCAAGCAAGGCAAGCAGATAGGTGCGCAATTGAAAGTTCGGCGCCAGTTCCTGATCGACGACATGAGAACCGGCCAGCAGTTGCAGTCGCAGCGCGCCAAGACGGTCGATCTGAAGAGACATGACGTCAAACCAGATACTGGCCTTCTGTGTTTTATCGGTTGAGGCGGCAGGCTCCTGCGAGGCCGCACGCCCAATTCCGACCGCGTGTGACAGAAAATTCAACGTTGAAATGCCGGTAGGGGCCGATGGCAAACCGGAGGATTCCAGACTGCTGCGCGCCTGTGCGATCAAACCGTTGGTCTTTTCTGCCAGACTCGCATCAATCGGGCCATCGGTCATCAGTGCCAGATATGTCGCACCACGCTCGGCATAAAGCGCGTCCAGCAGGGCAACGACCGGCGCCCTCACAGTCACCTGTGAAATCTGTCGCTGCGCCTCATCCCTGACTTGAAGCGCCTGCGTCAATTGCAGGGCGATCATTGAAAACAGGGCGACCCCCATAAGGAAGAACAGGGGGATCAGCAGCCGCTTGATCGTCATGACCGACGCTCTGGCTCGTGCATTTCGGGTCAGAGGGCCCCCCTTCTGCGATGGGCGCAATCTTTGGTTGTGCTGTGGACCATAGCATGAGGTCGCGGAAAGCTTTCCGATATTTGCAGGAAACCTGCAATACGCGTTCCCGTTTGTGTGAAAACGGCTATGAGAGGGGGGGGTTTTGTCGGGGTTGGGGTACACGGATTGGAATATCCGGTCGGAGAAAATGAGGCACGGCGCCTGCGCGTGCTGCGCGACAGCCGGATACTGGCATTGGCGAATTCGCCGGAACTGGATCAACTATGTCAGGAGGCCCGAGCCCGCTTTGACGTGCCCATCGCGCTGATCAGCCTTCTGGAAGAGGATGTGCAACACATCTTCGCCCGGCAGGGTCTGGAGGCCACCTCTACGCCGCGCGGGCAGGCCTTTTGCAACTATACGATTCTTGCCAGTTCAACCTTCGTCGTCAGCAACGCGTCAGACGATGCGCGGTTCCGGGACCATCCGATGGTGACTGGTTCGCCAAACATCCGTTTTTATGCCGGGGCACCGCTGATCTATCTGGAAGCGATCCACCTAGGAGCGTTCTGCCTGATCGATCATAAGCCGCGAGAATTCAGCCTAGGACAGCGTGCCGAACTGGAAAGCTTTGCCGACCGGGCGGTAAGTGAATTCATCAGCCTCGCAGGGGGTATTGCGATCACGCTGGACAACAATCCAAGCGATTCAAGATAGTCTTGGCTTTCCGCGCCGATACGCTGGAACGGTTGGCCGAAGGCGATGCCTTTGCAGCCCTTGGCCTGACCCGCCGCGACGCCCTCTGGGCCGCTCACGCGCTTCGGTCGTCAAAGCTGCTGCCGATGTTCGGAGCGAATGGCGAGGGAGTGACGAAAACCAGCGTGCTCCTGCCGCAGATGACATTCGGTCAGGAGGTGATCGATGCCTCTCGCGCCCGGCGCCTGTCACTGCGTGCGCATCCGATGAACGTCTTCGGCCAGGCATGACCGAGAGCCTGCCCCATTGTCGCATGCCAGAGGCCCGGGGGGCATCACCATCACCGGCCTGATCATCGCTCGCCGGCGGCCGGGCGCAGCGTCAGGCGTGATCTTCCTGACGCTGGAGGACGAGACCGGCACCGCAAGCGTGGTGATCTGTCGCAATATCTAAGGCGCCTTCCGCAAAGCGGTGATCGCAGGTCGGCTCCTGCGCGTCACGGGCCGGATCGAGCGCGATGGCTAGGTCACCCATCTGATCGCTGATCGGGTCGAAGACCTGTCACTCCTCGCCACCAGCTCTTACGCTGCCCGTTCGCGGTCGATAGAACAGACGCGATCCCAGACGCGCCCAGGATCAGCAATTTCGAGATCAAAGACAGTCTCCAGTATCTCGGCCAAATGATCTGCGCTTGTGATGCTTTTCTCGCTGAAGCTGACATTCGTCACGTGCCGGAGGCTATGATTCTGCAACGCAACATAACCATCATTGGTGTGCCGCATCACCGCAAGCGCTTGGGTGAAGGGCGAGCCGGCGTCCGTCATCAACCACCCGTGTGCTGCCGCAATCGCTTTCTCGTCGGTGTGATCGGGACGGAAATCCATGCTTCTTGCAACGCCTAGGGCGTGGTTGTTGAAACGCATCCAGCCGTCCCCCGACCGGGTAATCGAGAATTCCAATCCGCGCTGGCTGAACTGAGATTCCATCATTGGTACCGGCTCGACAATCGCATCGCCGATACCGACCTCTGCGAGATACGGAAGATCAATATCTACACGCAGGCCCAAGTGGTTGCCGATCGCCACATCTCCGAGGATGGCTCGATTGACGCCGCCGCAGAGGCGCGTAACTGAAAATCCCAAAGCAGAGAGCGCGGCACCGAACAGGCCATTCATCTCATAGCACCACCCACCACGCCGTCCATCGACCATTTTGGTGAAGGCTGCCTGCGGCGATACTCCTGAGGGCCAATTCATAAAGGCATCCAGGGCCTCCCATGTGAAGGCCATGAGGTGGGCACGGTGCAGTTCCTTGAGGCTTTGGAGGTCGAGGGCTCGCGGGCGATCCAACCCGATCCGAGCAAGATAGGCGTCGAGCTGTACGTCGGTAAGTGTCGCGCTGTCGTCCTTAGATGTGATTTTGGACATCCTTCAGTTTCCTTTCATGTGGCCGTATAGACGGTTCCGATGATGTTTCATCTGCGGTCCCCCCCTTTCATTTTTGAGATCACTTGCCGATGATCTGCCATCGGGGAGGCGTGGCGCCCGTATAGCGGGGTTCCAAAACCGTATTTCCTAAAAGGATGTGCAAGCGGCGGTAGATATCTTAAAACTTTGCTAACAAATGGTTCGTTCATGCGGTCATTAAAGCGAGAGGGTGAACATGCGGCTTGATGACAGGCTCATGGATTTCTTCCAGCGGCCCCTCATGTGCATCATCGCCAGTGCAGACCGGACCGGTCAGCCGGCGGCAGGGCGAGGCGTCGGCTTCGAACTGCTCGATGACCGTGAGACCATTGATGTCATCTTTTCCGGCTGGCAGTGGCCCCGCATGGAACAATCGATCCGCGAGACTGGAAAGTTTACGGCTACCTTCGTCAGCCCTTCTGACTATGTCACATTTCAGCTCAAGGGATCTGCAACGATGCGTGGGACAGAAGCATCAGATATCCCCCACGCAGACCACTTCATTGCCGCGGCGACCGCGGCACTTTGCTCCCTCGGCGTTCCTCCACACATGATTGCATCATGGTTGACGGTGCGCGACGCGCGGGTGGTGCGGCTTTCTGTCCGTGAAGTTTACGTCCAGACCCCCGGACCTCTTGCCGGGATGTTGACGGATGTGGTGTCGCCATGAGACCGCGCCTCGCCGATCTTTCAGCCTGTTTCGAAGGTGTGATCCCATCGATCATCGCCACTGCCGCCGCGGATGGAATGCCGAACGTCTCGTACCTCTCCCATGTCATCCGGATTGGTGACGAACATGTGGCATTGTCCAACCAATTCTTTGCCAAGACCGCGGCAAACGTGCGGGCAAATCCCAAGGTAACTCTTATCCTTGTCGACGGGCTGACGGGCGACCAATACCTGCTCGACGTCAGTTTCGTGCGGTCCGTCGACGCCGGATACGTGTTCGAGAAGATTGCACGCCAGCTTAAGGCGACCAGCGCACAACTCGGCATGGCGGACGTGATGCGTCTGAAGAGCGCCGACATTTTCCGTGTCGCCGCAATCGAAAAAGTTCCTGCCCCCATTAACGACCCTGCGTCGTCTCCGGATCGTCAAGCGGTTGATCTTGTGGTGCTTTCAGACACCGTCAGCGCGATAGACCGGCAGGTAGACCCAGGTGGGATCATTGACAGCCTGCTCGAAGGTGTGCGGCGCATATTCGGTTACGAGCATGCGCTTGTTCTTATCCGCGAGGACGTTTCAGGCACCCTGACCACCATGGGCAGCATCGGTTACGCAAGGTCCGGGCTGGGATCGGAGATTTCAGACAGCGAGGGCTTGATCGGCACGGCAGCTAGGAGCGGAGAAGCGATCAAGGTCAATGACATGAGCCGTCTGCGTCGGTTTGGCGAAGCCATCGCGCTCAATAGCGACGCCGCGGAAAACAGCACCCGCGCCATCGCCTTTCCGGACCTTCCGACCGCCAATAGCCAGATCGCCGTTCCGATGGTCTTTCGTGGCGCGGTGCTAGGCGTACTTTTCGTGGAGAGCGAGGCCAGACTTGCGTTCAGAGAAGAGGACGAAGCGGCCCTGCTTATCCTTGCAACTCAGGCAGCCAGCGCTCTTCGCGCGAGCGAGAGGGAGGCGGCGCAGACCGTGCCCGTCCCTGTGCCACCGCTTCCCGCCACGATTGCGGGTCGGGGCGTGCATGTGATCCACCACAGGTATGACGACAGCATATTCATCGACGGCACCTACATCGTAAAGGGTATCGCGGGCGCGCTTCTCCGACTTATTCTTGAATGGCACCTAAACGAGGGCCGGAACGTGTTCACGAACCGTGAAATGCGGCTTGCGGCGGGGCCGCGCCTTCCAGAGATAAAAGACAATCTCGAAACCAGACTGCTTCTCCTTCGCCGCCGCCTGGAGGAAAAGGGTGCTGCGCTTCGGATCGTTCGGGTCGAGCGTGGGCGCCTGCGGCTGGAAGCAGAAGGCCCGATCACACTAAAGGTAGCGGGCGAGTAGATGGCACTGCTGCTGGCAGCGGGCCTGATGAGGAGTCCAGGCAGGCATTTTAGGAAACTCATAGGAATTCGGGCCTTAGGTTAAGGAACATTTAGGATGCCGCCGGGTCGCCGTCGATCTACACCGACGCATCGATGAACCAACGAGGCATCATCCATGTTCAATCTTCGCAGCATAGCGCCGCTCGTCTATCTGGTGGTTTCCTTGGCAGGAGCAGCCGTCGCCGAAGAAACGCCCATCGAGCGGGGCGCTTATCTGGTCACCATTGCCGGATGCGGTGACTGCCACACGCCCGGCCATTTTCTCGGCCAGCCCGACCAAAGCCGGCTCTTGGGAGGTTCCGACGTCGGATTCGAAATCCCAGGATTGGGTACGTTCTACGGACCTAACTTGACACCGGACGCCAAGACCGGCCTTGGCAACTGGACTGAAGCCGAGATCATGACGGCCCTCACAACTGGAGTTCGGCCCGATGGGCGCCAGTTGGCCCCTGCGATGCCCTGGATGAGTTACGCCAACCTTGCCACGCAAGATGTGCATGCGATCACAGCATACTTGAAATCGCTTCCTGTAGTGTCCAACAAAGTTATCGGGCCGTTTGGGCCAAGTGAAACGGTGCAGGGCTTCGTAATGCGCGTTATCCCGCCCGGCGGGTGACCAGCGGCACGGCGTAGATCGTGGTTGCCCGACCTTGTTGCGCGTTCGTTATTGGTTATATTGAATACGCAGACAGCAATCGGAGTTGGCCAATGTCCCGGACCACGACCATGACCGTCCGTGTCGGCGGCGCCCTGAGTGATTTCGTCGCCGCCAACGTCGGCGACGAAGGCTCGTATGAGAACGTCAGCGAATACATCCGCGATCTGATCCGTCGCGACAAGGAACGGGCGGAAGCCGAGGCTTTCGGCCGTCTGAAGGCCGAGCTAGCCCATGCCTTCGCGGTACCCGAGGACAGTTATCAACCCCTAACCGCTGCCGAAGTCATCGCCCGCAACCGGACATGACCGGATGGCTGGGGTCCGCATACAGGCGGGCGCGTCGCTGCGCCTAGATGGGATCTACCGTTACACACGGGATCGATGGGGGATCGAACAGGCAGACCGCTACATCATCGGACTGTTCGCCGCTTTTGATCGAGTCGCCTCGCATGGCGTCGCCTCGAAGCCTGTTCCGGCCGAGTTCGGCGTCGATGGGTTCTTCTTCCGCTACGAGCATCACATGGTCCATTGGCGCAAGTTGTCCAACGGCGACATCGGCATCGTGACGATCCTGCATGAACGGATGCACCGGATTGACCGTTTCCGTGAGGATTTCGCCTGATATCCAAGTAAGACCATAGTGTTGCCTGCTCTGAATTTCACAGCCGCCTTGCAGGCATAGTCAATGGTCGCCAGAAAAGGTTGGCCCGTAGCCCACCCCTCCGCCGCAATATTCCCGACTCAACCACCTGACTTCGCAGCCGTTTGGGGTTGGCTTTGTCTAGCGGAATCAGCCCGGCTCCTGCGCCATCAGGTCAGTCAGGCCCTGCCCTTCGAGGATCAGCAGGTCGTAGTCGCCGCGCGGGGCAAAGCCGTGGCGGGCGTAAAAGGCGCGTGCCGAGGCGTTGTGTCGGTCCAGCATCAGGGTCAGGAACCCGGCCTCCCATGCGCGGGCATCGGCGATCACTTCGGTCAGAAGGGTGCGGCCAAGGCCAAGGCCGCGCGCCGCGGGGCGCACGAAGATGTCTTGCAGCATGATTCCCGGTCGCCCGCGCAGGGTCGAAAAATCGGGATAGTAAAGGGCAAAGCCTAGCGCTTCGGCCCCGCGTTCTGCCAAAAGGCAATGAAACAGCGTGAAGGGGCCAAAGCCATAGCGCTCCAACGCCTCTGGCCCGGCTTGTAACGTCTCGTCATGGTGGCTGGCCTGTTCTTGCAGCAAAGACTGGATGGCGGGCACATCGGCCCGCGTGGCGCGCCGGATCAGCGGAGTTTCTGGCATGATGGTGCCCTTTCCCTGTTCGGCCCAGCATCGCATCCCCGACTGCAAAGGGCCAGTGCCCGGACGCCCCCCCGCCAAGGCCCGCAACCTGTTGACAACACTTCGCGAAAGTTGCCCAATTGGTCAAGAACGTGTGAGTCTGCTGTCACGCCTTCGTAAACAACATAAAAACAGGGAGTTAGACATGAGCTTTGAACCTGCCCTGCGCCGGGTTGGCGCCGCTGCGATGGCAGCCCTGCTGCTGGGCGCGGCCCCGACAGCCCTTCTGGCCGAAACGCCTGCCGATACTTTGGTCATTGCCGATGCAATTGACGACATTGTTTCACTGGACCCGGCGGAGGCCTATGAATTCTCGGGCCTTGATGTGGTCAACAACCTTTACAACGGGCTGATCGAGCTGGACCCGACCAAACCGGGAGAGCTGGTGCCCGGCCTGGCCGAGAGCTGGACGGTGTCGGAAGACGGGCTGACCTATTCGTTCAAGATCAAGGCGGGCCTGATGTTCGCCTCGGGCAACCCGGTGACGGCCGATGATGCCGCCTACTCGCTGCAACGCGTGGTCAAGCTGGACAAGACGCCTGCCTTCATCCTGAACCAGTTCGGCTGGACCAAAGACAACGTGGATCAGATGGTCACCGCCTCTGGCGATACGCTTACCCTAAAAACCGACAAGAAATACGCGCCGACGTTCCTTTATAACTGCCTGACGGCAGGCGTTGCCTCGATCGTGGACAAGAAGCTGCTGGAAGAAAACGCGACCGATGGCGACATGGGCTATGCCTATCTGGCCACCGGCACCGCCTCTGCCGGAACCGGCGCCTATGTGCTGAAAAGCTACAAGCCCAAGGAAGGTTATCTGCTGGAAGCCAATGCCAATGCCGCCGTGTTCAAGCCGGTACTGGCAAAGGTGCTGATGCGCCATGTGCCCGAGGCCGCCACCGAGCGGCTGATGCTGGAAAAGGGCGATATCGACATTTCGCGAGAGCTGACCCCGGTTGACGTCGAAGGCATGGCCGGAAATGCCGAGGTCAAGATCCAGCAGGACGTTGGCGGCCAGATTTTCTATCTGTCGTTCAACCAGAAGAACGAGAACTACAAGAACGAGAAGTTCCTTGATGCGATGCGCTGGTCCATCGACTATCAGGGCATGGCCGATACCATCCTGAAGGGTGCGATGGTGCCGCATCAGGCCTTCCTGCCCAAAGGCTATCTGGGTGCCTTGGAAGATCTGCCCTACAAGCTGGACGTGGAAAAGGCCAAGGGCCTCTTGGCGGAAAGCGGCATCAAGGACCCGACGATCACGCTGGATGTGCGCAACGCATCCGACCGCATGGAAATGGCGCAGTCGATCCAGAACACCTTTGGTCAGGTTGGCATCAAGGTAGAGCTGAACATCGGGGACGGTGCCGAACAGCTCAAGCGCTACCGTGCGCGCCAGCATGACGGCACCCTGCAAAGCTGGGGTCCGGACTATCCCGATCCGCAGACCAACGCCGGGTCGTTCGCCTGGAACAACGACAACACGGACGAGGCGAAGGTGGGCACCCTTGCCTGGCGCAATGCCTATGACCCCGGCCCGCTGAACGCTGCCGTCGATGCCGCCGTGCAGGAAGGTGACGCGGCCAAGCGCAAGGCGATGTATGAAGAGATGCAGAAAACGCACCGCGAAACCTCTCCCTTCATCGTCATGTTCCAGATCGGCTATCAGACCGGCACGCTCGCCAATCTGTCCGGCTTCTATACCGGCGGGGCGACCGACTCGGCCGCCTACTGGACCGTGACCAAGTAAGACCATGGGGCGCCGGTTCGGTCCGGCGCCCCGTACTCCGATGGCAGACACATCCGATTACACCGCCCCGTCGCGGGTTGGCATCCTCGCCCGGCAATCCGCCGGGGTGCTGATCTCGCTGGCCTTCACCTTTCTTGGCCTGCTGCTGGTCACCTTCATCATTGCCCGTGTCGTGCCAATCGACCCGGTGCTGTCGATTCTGGGCGACCGCGCGACCGAGGCGCAGATCGCGGCAGAGCGCACGCGGCTGGGCCTCGACAAGCCAATGATCGAACAGTTCGGCATCTATCTTTGGCAGGCCGTTCATGGCGATCTGGGGGTATCGATCCGCACCAAGCAGCCCGTCATCAGCGAAATCGCGCAATATTTCCCTGCGACGCTGGAGCTGGCAACGCTGGGCACGTTGGTGGGGGTGTTGCTGGGCGTGCCTGCAGGTGTGCTAGCGGCAACCAAGCCGGGCAGTTGGGCCGACCAGATTGTGCGGCTGATCGGGCTTATGGGTTATTCGATGCCGGTCTTCTGGCTGGGCCTGATGGGGCTCTTGCTGTTTTACGGCGTGCTGGATTGGGTTGGCGGGCCGGGGCGGCTGGATGCGGCCTATGACATGATGTTCCAGTTCGAGGTGACGGCCCACACCGGCATGATCCTGATCGACACTGCCCTTGCCGGTCGCTGGGATATGTTTTCCAATGCGATCAGCCACATCATCCTGCCGGCCAGCCTGCTGGGCTATCTGTCGATGGCCTATATCAGCCGTATGACCCGCAGTTTCATGATGAACGAGCTGGGTCAGGAATATATCACCACCGCCCGCGTCAAGGGCATGCCCGAACGCCGGGTAATCTGGGTTCACGCCATGAAGAACGTCATGGTGCCGCTGATTACTGTCGTCGCCCTGTCCTATGCCTATCTCCTGGAGGGCGCTGTTCTGACCGAGACAATCTTTGGCTGGCCCGGACTGGGCGCCTATATCACCGATGCCCTGCTGGTCGGTGACATGCCGTCGGTTCTGGGCGGCACCATTGTGGTCGGAGCCTGCTATATCGGGCTGAACATGGTCTCTGACCTCCTGTACAAGCTGGTCGATCCGAGGGCGCGCACATGACCACCCTGACCGCATGGCTGCGCGACCCGTCGCCAACCTCTCGCCGTCAGGCCCGGCTGGGTCAGGCCTATCTGGCCTGGCTGCGGCTGAAACGGAACCGGCTGGCGATGATCGGCCTTGCCATTGTGGCGCTGCTGATCATCGTTGCCGCACTGGCGCCATGGATCGCCCCGCATGACCCGATCACCCAAGCCCTGCGCGAACGCCTGCAACCGCCGCTGACGCCGGGGCACATTCTGGGCACCGATGATTTCGGCCGCGATATCCTGTCGCGCCTGATCGTCGGCAGCCGGATCACCCTGTTCATCATCGCGCTGGTCGCCGTCACAGCCCCGGTGTTCGGCCTGATCATCGGCACGGTCGCAGGCTATTTCGGCGGCTGGACAGATGAAATCCTGATGCGGATCACCGACATCTTTCTGGCCTTCCCCAAACTGATCCTCGCGCTGGCGCTGGTTGCCGTGCTGGGGCCGGGGATGGAGAATGCCGTGCTGGCCATCGCCATCACCTCCTGGCCACCCTATGCCCGCGTCGCGCGGGCCGAGACGCTGACGGTGCGCAATTCCGACTATATCGCCGCCGTACGGTTGCAGGGCGCTGGCGCGGCGCGGATCATCTGGGGCCATATCATGCCGATGTGCATCCCCTCGGTCATCATCCGCGTCACGCTGGATATGGCGGGCGTGATCCTGATCGCCGCCGGTCTGGGCTTTCTTGGCCTTGGCGTGCAGCCGCCGATGCCGGAATGGGGCGCAATGATCTCGGCGGGCCGCAAATACCTGTTCGAACAATGGTGGGTCGCCACCATGCCGGGCATGGCCATTTTCATCGTCTCGCTGGGCTTCAACCTGCTGGGCGACGGTTTGCGCGATGTGCTTGACCCAAGGAATTCGGGAAAATGACCCTGCTTTCGGTGAAAAACCTGCGCGTAACCTTTGATACCGAGGCGGGCGTGGTCGAGGCGGTGCGCGGCGTGTCGTTCAGCCTTGGCCGCGAACGCCTTGGCATCGTGGGCGAATCCGGCTCAGGCAAGACGCAAACCGGCCGCTCCGTTCTGCGGCTGATCCGCCCGCCGGGGCGGATTGAGGCAGATGCGATGACTTTCGACGGCATCGACCTGATGAAAGCCTCCGAGCGCGACATGCGCGCCCTGCGTGGTCCGCGCATCGCCATGGTGATGCAAGACCCGAAATACTCGCTGAACCCCGTCATGCGTGTGGGCGAACAATTGATGGAGGGCCTGCGCCAGCGCGACGGCATGGGGAAAAAGGAAGCCCACGCCAAGGCGATCGAGGCGCTGGCCGCCGTGCAGATCCGCGACCCTGAACGCGTGATGGACGCCTGGCCGCATGAGCTGTCGGGCGGTATGGGCCAGCGGGTGATGATCGCGATGATGCTGATCCCCAACCCCGACCTGCTGATTGCGGATGAGCCGACCAGCGCCTTGGATGTGACCGTTCAGGCCGAGGTTCTGTCGATCCTCGATAACCTCGTGCGCACCCGTGGCATGGGGCTGATCTTCATCAGCCACGACCTGCGCCTCGTGTCGCGCTTTTGTGACCGGGTGCTGGTGATGTTCAAGGGCAAGGTGGTTGAAGAACTGCCCGCCCGCGATCTGATGAAGGCGCAACATCCCTATACCCAAGGCTTGCTGAACTGCCTGCCCCGCATCGGTGGCCCCCGCGAACCGCTGCCCGCCCTTGACCGCAACGCAGCCTGGGCGAACTGACATGGCCTTGATTGAAATCGACACCCTCTCCGTCACCTTCACCGCCAAGGGCCGCCCGGTCCGCGCCGTCAAGGGCGTGTCGCTGAACGTGGCGCAAGGCGAAAGCTATGGTTTGGTCGGCGAAAGCGGGTCGGGCAAATCCACCATCCTGCGCGCGATCTGCGGCCTTGCACCCGTGTCGGGCGGCACGATCCGCATCGGCGGCCAGCCCCTGCCCCACCCGCGCGGGCCTGCCTTCAGCCGCCAGGTGCAGATGGTGTTCCAAGACCCCTACGCCAGCCTGCACCCCCGCCACACCATTGACCGCACCCTGTCGGAACCTCTTGCCATCCACGGCATCGGCAACACCGACCAACGGGTGACGCAGGCTTTGAACGACGTGGGCCTGCCGCCGAACTTCCGTTTCCGCTTCCCGCATCAGCTTTCCGGCGGCCAGCGACAGCGCGTCGCCATCGCCCGCGCCCTGATGCTGGAACCCTCGATCCTGCTCTTGGATGAACCCACCAGTGCCCTTGATGCCAGCGTTCAGGCCGAAACCCTGAACCTCCTCAACCGCCTGCGCGCCGAACGGGGCCTGACCTTCCTGATGGTCAGCCACGACCTTGCCGTGATCGACCATATGTGCGACCGGATTCTGGTGATGCAGCACGGCCAAGCGGTCGAAGAACTGCCGAGAGAGGCGCTGGCCCGCGCCGAAATGAAAACCGACTATGCCCGCAGCCTGTTTGCCGCCAGTGCAGACCGCATGCTTGGCGCCTGAAAGGACCACCATGATCCCCGTATTCGATGGTCACAATGACCTCCTTCTTCGCCTGCACAACGCCCCCGAAAAGCGCGCGGAAATCTGGCTGACCGGCGAAGACAAGGGCCACCTTGACCTGCCACGCATGAAGGCGGGTGGCTTTGCGGGCGGCTTTTTCGCCATCTACATCCCCTCGCCGCACAAGGATTACGGCACCGATTACATGGCCGCGATGGAAAACCCGCCCTTCCGCCTGCCCCTGCCCGACCTGATCGACCATCACGCGGCCCAACCCGTCGCCCTGTCGATGGCCGGGCATCTGCGCTGGATGGAGCGCGCCTCGGACGGCGCCTTCAAGGTCTGCACCACGGTGGCAGAGCTGCGCGATTGCCTCACCAAGGGCGTCATCTCCGGCATCATGCACATGGAGGGCGCCGAGGCGATCGGCCCTGACCTCGACGCGCTTTACCTTTATTACGACATGGGCCTGCGCAGCATCGGCCCGGTCTGGTCGCGCCCGACCGTCTTTGGCCACGGCGTGCCCTTTGCCTTCCCGTCCTCGCCCGACACCGGCGACGGACTGACCGACACGGGCAAGGCGCTGGTCAAGGCCTGCAACAAGCTGAAAATCATGATCGACCTCAGCCACATCACCGAAAAGGGCTTCTGGGATGTCGCCAAACATTCCGACGCCCCCTTGGTTGCCACCCATTCCAACGCCCATGCTGTCACGCCATCCTCGCGCAACCTGACCGACAAGCAACTGGCCGCGATCCGCGAGTCGGGTGGCATGGTCGGCCTGAACTATGCCACCTCGTTCCTGCGCCGCGATGGCAAACAATCGGCAGATATGGATTGGACCGACGTTCTGGTCCACCTCGACCATCTGCTGGAAAAGCTGGGAGAGGACCACCTTGGCCTCGGCTCCGACTATGACGGCGCGACCATCCCACAAGGCATCACCGATGTCGCGGGCCAGCAAAACCTTGTGCAGGCGATGCGCGACCACGGCTATGGCGACGCCCTTTTGCATAAAATCTGCCACGAAAACTGGTTCCGCCTGCTTGGGGCAACCTGGGGGGCATAACCCCATGCGATTTGCCCTTCTGCAAATACTCCGGGGGTGAGGGCCATCGGCCCGAGGGGGCAGCGCCCCCTCCCTTCCCCTGACCCAAAAGCCACAAGCGTTTTTGCAACCCCACCAACCCCTTGGGTTTCGCTGGACCGGCCCGCACGACATTTGCTATGGTTCCATAAAACGGGGCGCTACGACCCCGAAACCTGAGGCACCATGGCGTTTCCAGAGCGGTTTTTGAACCTGCCCGATTATGCGTTTCCGCGCCTGCGGAAGCTGCTCGATTCCCACAAACCGGGGGGCGAGCCTGTTGCCATGACCATTGGCGAGCCGACGCATCCGATGCCGGATTTCGTCGGGCCGATCCTGGCTGCCAACCTTTCGGGCTTCGGCGTCTACCCGCCGAATGACGGCACGCCGGAATTGTTGACCGCGATTTCCGGTTGGATCGCGCGGCGCTATGGCGTGAATGTCACCGAAAACCGCCTGATGGCGCTGAACGGCACGCGAGAGGGGCTGTTCAACGCCCTTGTCGCCCTGTCGCCCGAAACCAAGAACGGCCAGCGCCCCGTCGTGCTGATGCCGAACCCGTTTTATCAGGTTTACGCCGTCGCCGCGCTGACCGTGGGGGCCGATCCGGTCTATGTGCCCGCAATCGCCGCCAATGGCTTTCTGCCCGATTATGCCAGCCTGCCACCCGATGTGCTGAACCGGGTAACGGCGGCCTATATCTGCTCGCCCGCGAACCCGCAGGGTGCTGTGGCAAGCCGGGAGTATTGGGCGAACCTGCTGGCTTTGGCCGAAAAGCACGATTTCATCCTCTTTGCCGATGAATGCTATTCCGAGATCTGGCGCACAGCCCCGCCGCCCGGCATCCTGCAAGTGGCTGCGGAAACCGGCGCCAACCCCGAACGGGTGTTCAGCTTTCATTCGCTGTCGAAACGGTCGAACCTGCCCGGCCTGCGCTCTGGCTTTGTCGCCGGTGGCCCGCTGGGCATTGCGCAAATCCGCAAGTTGCGCAGTTTTGCCGGTGCCCCCCTGCCCCTGCCGATCCAGCGGGTCAGCGAGGCGGCCTGGGCAGATGAGGCGCATGTGCAGGCCAGCCTTGCGCTCTACCACGAGAAATTCGCCATCGCGGCGCAGGTCTTTTCCGGCCTGCAAGGGTTTGACCTGCCCGAAGGCGGGTTTTTCCTGTGGCTGCCGGTCGAGGATGGTGAGGCGGCCGCGCTGCGGCTGTGGCGCGAAACGGGCGTTCGGGTGTTGCCCGGCGCCTATCTTTCGCGCGACGTGAACGGTGAAAACCCCGGCAAGGGGTATATCAGGGTCGCCTTGGTGGCCCCAAAGCAAGAAATGCAGCGCGGGCTGATCACGCTCCGCGACTGCCTCTATTGAGGGACAGGCAGAATGGCATCTTATCAGGTTCGGCAGCGCGATCCGCTTCTTGATCAGAACACCCAAGCCATGCTGGAAAAGCGGGGCCGGGAACTGCTGGGCCTTGGCCTGTTGCTGGCGGGTCTTGCGTTCTTCATCATGCTTTGGAGCTATTCGCCCGACGATCCGGGCTGGATGGTCGCCTCGGACAAGCCGGTTTCCAATGGGTTGGGCAAGTTCGGCGCGGCGCTGTCTTCGACCCTTGTCATCATCGGTGGCAAGGGGGCCTGGGGCATTCCGTTCGTGCTGTTCGCTTGGGGCCTGCGGTTCGTGATGCACCGGGGCGCTGACCGGGTTGTCAGCCGCATGGTCTTTGCGGTGATCGCAGTTGCCATGGGGTCGGTCTATGCCGCAACGCTGGTGCCGGGCGTGGAATGGACACATTCCTTTGGCTTGGGCGGGCTGTTCGGCGATACGGTTCTGGGGGCCATTCTGGGCGTTGTGCCGGGGGGCGCGGGCATCGGCCTGAAGATCGCCTCGGCCGGGTCGGGGCTGACGCTGGTTGTGCTGATGCTTTATGTGATGGGCTTTGATCTGGTTGAGATCCGGGCACTGTTCGCCTTTTTGATGCACAGCCTGATCTATGCCTATTCCATGGCACTGGGGGCTGCGGGCAAGGGGGCGGGCCGCGCCGCCGTTGCCTTGCAGGACCGCCGGGCGGCACAGCTTGCCGCGCAAACCGCGCGCTATGAACCCAGCCGTGCCGAACCTGCCACCGCGCGTGGCAGTGTGGTGCGCCGGTCTCCGCCGGTTCTGGGCGGGGATGTGGTTACGGATTCTGCCGGCTGGGGCCGCCCCGCCACCTTGCGGGCCGACCAACGCTATGCCGAACCCTTGGCAGAGGCACCGCAATACGCTCCGCCGCGCGAAAAAGCGGGCCTCCTGGCGCGTATGCCCGCCCTGATGCGCCGCGTGGTCGAGCCTGAGCCGGAACTGGTGGAGCCGATGCTGCACACCGGCGACGATTTTGATGATTACGCCCCCGATGACGACCGTATCCGCGCCCGCATCACCGATGTGGTGCGTGCCCGCACCCGCACCCCAGCGGCTGACCTGAACCCGATTTCCGCCGCCGTGCAGCGCCATGAGCCGAGCCTGTCGCGCCCACGCGGCCCCGTGCCGCTGATCGCCGACACGCGTCGCCCGCTGCCAGCCACGGCCTCGGCACACCTGCCTGCCCCCGGCCTGCGGGCCGAGCCGCCGGTTCTAGCGCGCGCGCCCCTGACCCCGGCAACCGAGGCTGCGACCGCCGCCGCAATGGCTGCGGCCAACGCCGCCCTGCAAAGCCTGTCGCGCGCCGTGCCGCCGGTCACCCCGCCCCGCCCCGCATCGGGCCCCGCCAATGTGTTCACCCATGTCGAGGAAGACGAGGGTGCCGAAGACTGGCAGCCGATGGATGACTGGAGTGCGGGTGCCGATCTGGAGCCCGATTACGACCCGACGCCGATCAGCGCGCGCACTGGCACCACCGAACCGAAACGCGCGATGGTGCAGCACCCGGCCAAAAAGGTAGCGGCCCCCTCGCGTCAGGCGATGGCCGAGGCGCAGCCCCGCCTGCGGTTTGAAGATCAGGTCAGCCAGACCTATGAACTGCCGCCCCTGTCGCTGCTGGCCAGCCCCGCCAGCATCCAGCGCCATTCCCTGTCGGATGAAGCGTTGGAAGAAAACGCCCGCATGCTGGAAAACGTGCTGGATGATTACGGCGTCAAGGGCGAGATCGTTTCCGTCCGCCCCGGCCCCGTTGTCACGATGTATGAGCTGGAACCCGCGCCCGGCCTGAAAGCATCCCGCGTGATCGGCCTTGCCGATGATATCGCGCGGTCGATGTCGGCCCTGTCGGCCCGTGTCTCGACCGTTCCAGGGCGTTCGGTCATCGGGATCGAACTGCCGAACGTCCACCGCGAAAAGGTCGTGCTGCGCGAGATCCTGTCGGCCCGCGACTTTGGCGACAGCAACCTGCGCCTGCCGCTGGCCCTGGGCAAGGACATCGGCGGCGACCCGATCGTGGCCAACCTTGCCAAGATGCCCCACCTGCTGATCGCGGGCACCACCGGCTCGGGCAAGTCGGTGGCGATCAACACCATGATCCTGTCGCTGCTTTACAAGCTGACGCCAGAGGAATGCCGGTTGATCATGATCGACCCCAAGATGCTGGAACTTTCTGTCTATGACGGCATCCCGCATCTGCTCTCGCCCGTCGTCACCGACCCGAAAAAGGCGGTCGTCGCCCTGAAATGGGTCGTGGGCGAGATGGAAGAGCGCTATCGCAAGATGTCCAAGATGGGCGTGCGGAACATCGAAGGTTACAACGGCCGCGTGCGCGAAGCCCTGTCCAAGGGCGAGATGTTCAAGCGCACCATCCAGACCGGGTTTGACGAAGATACCGGCGAACCCGTGTTCGAAACCGATGAATTCGCGCCGGTCGCCCTGCCCTATATCGTTGTGATCGTTGACGAAATGGCCGACCTGATGATGGTTGCGGGCAAGGAGATCGAGGCCTGCATCCAGCGTCTTGCCCAGATGGCCCGCGCATCGGGTATTCACCTGATCATGGCCACCCAACGCCCATCGGTTGACGTGATCACCGGCACGATCAAGGCCAACTTCCCCACCCGGATTTCCTTTCAGGTGACGTCAAAGATCGACAGCCGCACCATCCTTGGCGAACAGGGGGCCGAGCAACTGCTGGGCATGGGCGACATGCTGTACATGGCCGGTGGTGGTCGGATCAGCCGTATCCACGGGCCGTTCGTGTCGGACGAAGAGGTTGAGGAAATCGTCAACCACCTGAAGAGCTTCGGCCCGCCCAGCTATATGTCGGGTGTGGTGGAAGGTCCGGATGAGGACTCGGCTTCCGACATCGACGCGGTTCTGGGCCTTGGCGGCGGCGAGGGTGGCGAGGATGCGCTTTACGATCAGGCGGTGGCGATTGTCGCCAAGGATCGCAAATGCTCGACCAGTTACATCCAGCGCAAACTGGGCATCGGCTATAACAAGGCCGCGCGTCTGGTCGAACAGATGGAAGAAAACAGCGTCGTCACCCCGGCAAACCATGTGGGCAAGCGCGAGATTCTGATCCCCGAAGCGTAACCCCCTGCCGTCCCCACCGGGGGCGGCAAACCGGAGGCCAAATGGACGTTCGCTGGCTACAGGATTTTCTGGCTTTGGCCGAGTTGCGGAACTTCACCCGCGCGGCAGAGTTTCAGAACCTGTCGCAAGCCGCCTTTTCCCGCCGCATTCAGTCCTTGGAGCATTGGGTCGGCACGGCGCTTGTGGTCAAAGGCTCGCAACCCGTGCGGCTGACCGAAGCGGGCGAGCAGTTCCGCGAAGGGGCGCAGGTTTCGGTCGAACGGCTGCTAGAGGCGCGCGCCACAATTCGCGGCAACCAGTTCGAGGTGATGAGCCAGGTCCGCCTTGCCATGCCCACCGTCCTTGCCCGCAGCGACTTTCGCCGCCTGTTGGGGGTGATCGGCATGGGGCGGAACACCTCGTTCTCGGTCATCGTCGGCACCACCTCCGAAGTGACGGCGCGCTATCTGGCGGGTGATGCCGACATCCTGCTGGCGCATGATTGCCCGGTGCTGCCGGTGCATGAAAGCCTTGCCGCGCAGGAAAAGCTGGTGCTGCGGCAGGACCGCTTTTTACCCTATGCCAGCACCACTGCGGGCGACTTCGCCTTTCCGGGCAGCGGCAAAGCCCCCTTCCCGCTGATCGCCTATGCTCAGCGCGCTTATTTCGCGCAACTGGTCGAACATATCCTTGCCCGCGCCGAAACGCCCCCCGCCTATCGCGTGGCGGTGCAGTGCGACATGACCGATGTGCTGAAAGAGGTGATCGTGGCGGGTTACGGCGTTGGCTGGCTGCCTGAAAGTGCGGTGGATGCCGCGCGCGACCAGATCACCCCGGTCGGCGGCCCGGAATGGGAGCTGCCGCTGGACATCTGCGCCTTTCGCCCCCGCCGCATCGCCAGCCCGCTGATGCAAAAGATCTGGTCGGCGCTTTTGCAAGGTCAGCGCTAACACCCGCATGACCCATGCAGTTTTTGCATTGGACCCGTTCCGCCAACGGGCGCATTCCTCGGTCACACACAGTCCGAACAGGAACCAAGACCATGATGCACGACATGCGCCACGAAACCGACAGCCTTGGCGCGATGGATCTGCCCCGCACCTGCCTGTGGGGCATCCACACCCAGCGCGCGATTGAGAACTTTCCGATCTCTGGCCTGTCGCTGTCGATGTTCCCGGAATTCATCCGCTCGCTGGCCTGGGTGAAAAAGGCCTGTGCCCGCGCGAACCTGTCCTTGGGTGTACTTACGGCTGAAAAGGCCCGCGTTATTGAAGAAGTCTGCGATGAAATCATCGCCGGTCGCTGGCACGATGCCTTTCGGGTGGACATGATTCAGGGCGGGGCGGGCACCTCGACCAACATGAACGCCAATGAGGTGATTGCTAATCTTGGCTTGCTGAAAATGGGTTACAAGCCCGGCGATTATGCCCATCTGCACCCGAATGACGATGTGAACCGGTCGCAATCCACCAATGACGTCTACCCCACTGCGCTGCGCCTTGCGATGGTGTCACAATGTGATGCCTTCAGCGCCGCCCAGCGCCGCCTGATTGAGCGGCTGAAAGAGCGGGCCGATGCCTTTGCCCATATCCGCAAGATCGGCCGCACCCAGTTGCAGGACGCCGTGCCGATGACGCTGGGGCAGGAGTTTGCGGGCTATGCCACCACGATCGCCGAGGATGTAGAGATCATCGGCCGCCTGTCGAACCTGCTGTTGGAAGTGAACCTGGGCGGCACGGCGATTGGCACCCGCGTCAACACCCCCGCCGGATACGCCGAGATTGCCGTGGCCGAGCTGGCGCAGGTCTCTGGCCTGCATGCGAAACTGGCGAGTGATTTGATCGAGGCTTCGTCCGACACGGGCGCCTATGTCACTTTCTCTGGTGTCTTGAAGCGGATCGCGGTGAAACTGTCGAAGATCTGCAACGACCTGCGGCTTTTGTCCTCTGGCCCAAGGTCGGGTTTCAATGAAATCCGCCTGCCTGCGGTGCAGGCCGGATCGTCGATCATGCCGGGCAAGATCAACCCTGTCATCCCAGAGGTGGTGAATCAGGTCGCCTTTCAGGTGATCGGCAATGACCTGACCGTGACCATGGCGGCCGAAGGCGGGCAGTTGCAGTTGAACGCCTTTGAACCGGTGATCGTGCTGAACGTACTGCAATCCATGCGTATCCTGATGCAGGCGATGGACACGCTGGCCGAGCGTTGCGTGAAAGGGATCGAGGCGAACGTGGCCCAATGCGAGGGTGCATTGGAAAACAGCCTTGTGCTGGCCACCATGCTGGTGCCGCACATCGGCTATGAAAAGGCGGCCAAGGTGGCGAAGACCGCGCTGGCAGATAATGCAGCGGTTGCAGAAACCGCCATCAAGCTGGGCTATGCTACAGCGGAAACCATCGACGCGATGCTGCGTTAGTGGGTCCAGGCGCCTTTGCGGTCTGTGGCGAAGTTTTCGCCATAGCCGCGGGCGCGGATGTTGGGCTTGCGGGCCTGCGGCTCGGTCACGTCAGCCTCGATCCCCTTGGCGGCGGCATAGGCCACCGCCTCTTCCTTGGTGTCGAACCGCAGGCGCACCTGCGCTTGCGTATCGTCCGATCCGGTCCAGCCCATCAGCGGATCAACCTTGCGCGCGGAAGACTGGCCATATTCCAGAACCCAGTTCTTCGTTTTTCCGGTGCCCGATTGCATGGCATTGCGGGCAGGCTGATAGATACGGGCGCGCATGGATGTCTCCGTCACATTCTGTCCGCATATTCCGAAATCCGGGGCGCTTGGCAAGCCTTGCTTTCCTTTTCTGGAAAGGTGCTGCCGGTTGGTCGCGGGAGTGTGGGTGGGGTGTGTGCTGCGACCAACCGACAGCTTTAGTGTGCTGCTTGCAAGATCAGATTGGCGCAACAAAACCCTTAATGCAACCCAAAGATGAAAGATGTAGGCGAATTTTCGCTAAAATTGAGAAGTCGATATTAACCATTCGGAAATCATTGTTAACATCGGCTTTGCGCGACAGGCACCTTTGATCAATGGGCACCCTTTAACGGGAACAAAAACGGAATAGATTGGCGGGCGAAGGGAATCACCATGCCCCATAACAACACCAACCTGCCGATGTTCCGCCCAGATGTGCTGACCCGCCCCAAGCTGGAGGGCGGCAAGCGGTTTGTGATGCAGACCCCGTTTCAGGCGGCGGGCGACCAGCCCACGGCCATTGCCGAACTGTCTGCGGGTGTGCTGGCTGGCGACCGCGATCAGGTGCTGCTGGGGGCCACCGGCACCGGCAAAACCTTTACCATGGCCAAGGTGATCGAGGAGACCCAGCGCCCCGCCATCATCCTTGCCCCGAACAAAACGCTGGCCGCACAATTATACGGGGAATTCAAAGGCTTCTTCCCGGACAACGCCGTGGAATACTTCGTTTCCTACTACGATTATTATCAGCCAGAGGCCTATGTCGCGCGCACGGATACCTATATCGAGAAGGAATCCCAGATCAACGAACAGATCGACCGGATGCGCCACTCTGCCACCCGCGCCCTTCTGGAACGCGATGATGTGATCATCGTCGCCTCGGTTTCTTGCATCTATGGCATCGGGTCGGTCGAAACCTATTCGGCCATGACGCAAGACATGACCGTTGGCCAACTTTACGATCAGCGCAAGTTCATCGCCGAATTGGTGGCCCAGCAATACCGCCGTCAGGATGCCGCCTTTCAACGCGGCGCCTTCCGTGTGCGTGGCGACAGCATCGAGGTTTGGCCTGCCCACCTTGAAGACCGCGCCTGGCGGTTCTCGTTCTTTGGCGAGGAGTTGGAGGCGATCCTGGAGTTTGACCCGCTGACCGGGGCCAAGACAGACAATTTCAAGCAGATCCGCATCTATGCCAACAGCCACTATGTGACCCCGCGCCCGACGATGCAGCAGGCGATCAAGGGCATCAAGGCAGAGCTGTTCCAGACCCTGAAACAGATGCAGGACAACGGTAAACTGCTGGAGGCGCAGCGGCTGGAGCAACGCTGCAACTTTGATCTGGAAATGCTGGAGGCTACGGGCGTCTGCGCCGGGATTGAAAACTATTCGCGCTATCTGACGGGCCGCGCGCCGGGCGAACCGCCACCCACGCTGTTTGAATTCATCCCCGACAATGCCATTGTTTTTGCAGACGAATCCCACGTCTCGGTGCCCCAGATCGGCGGCATGTACAAGGGCGACTACCGGCGGAAATTCACGCTGGCCGAACACGGGTTCCGCCTGCCAAGCTGCATGGACAACCGCCCCCTGAAGTTCGAGGAGTGGGACGCGATGCGGCCCCAGTCGGTTTTTGTCAGCGCCACGCCAGCCGCGTGGGAGCTGGAACAAACCGGCGGCGTGTTCACCGAACAGGTCATCCGCCCCACCGGCCTGATCGACCCGCAGGTCGAAATTCGCCCGGTGGACATGCAGGTTGATGACCTGCTGGACGAGGTGCGCAAGGTCTCGCTGGCCGGAATGCGTACACTGGTGACCACGCTGACCAAGCGCATGGCCGAAGACCTGACCGAATACATGCACGAACAGGGCATCCGTGTGCGCTATATGCACAGCGACATCGACACGATTGAGCGGATCGAGATTCTGCGCGACCTGCGGCTAGGCGCGTTTGACGTGCTGGTCGGCATCAACCTGCTGCGCGAGGGACTGGATATTCCCGAATGTGGACTGGTCGCCATTCTGGATGCCGACAAGGAAGGTTTCCTGCGCAGCGAAACCTCTCTGGTGCAGACCATTGGCCGCGCGGCGCGGAATGCCGAGGGCCGGGTGATCATGTACGCCGACCGCATCACCGGCAGCATGGAACGCGCGATGGCCGAGACCGACCGGCGCCGCGAAAAGCAGGTGGCCTATAACCTTGAACACGGCATCACACCGCAGACGGTGAAAAAGAACGTCGAAGATGTGCTGTCCGGCTTGTGGCAGGGCGACACCGACCAAAGCCGCGTCACTGCCAAGGTTGAAAAGGCCAATATCGGCCAGAACCTTGCCGCCCATCTGGATGCCCTGCGCCTTGCCATGCGCAAGGCCGCCGAGAACCTGGAATTTGAAGAGGCCGCCCGCTTGCGCGATGAGGTCAAGCGGCTGGAAACCGTGGAACTGACGGTCCATGATGACCCGCTGGCGCGGCAATCGGTGATCGAAGAGGCTGTGGAAGAGGCCACCAAGCGAAGCGGCCGGTCCACTGCCGGACGGGCGGGCCAAAGGGGCGGCAACAAGCGGCGGGGGCGCTAGGGCGTGGCACGGTCACGTTCCCTGCCATGATGACCACCGCTACACCGGTTCTTACACCCGCGCCGTTTCATCCAGCCAGACATGCCCCACCCTGACCCCGCCCCGGATCAGGAAATCTGGGTCATGCACCTCGGGGAAGTGTTCGGCCCAATCACGGAACCTGTCGTTGGTCACCACCCGCGCCTTCAGGTCGCGCGCCGATTCCAGAATGTACTGATCGGCGGGCACGCCTTTGGGCACGACCAGAACCGTGTCCTCGGGCAGCTTCAGCTGGCGCGCAAAACTGCGGTCATCGACATAGCGGTCATGGAGTTTCCAGCCTGCATTGGCATCAAAGATCACACCGGGGCTGAAGCCGCGCGCTGACAGTTCTTCCAATACCAGACGCAGCGTTTCCAGTGACGGCTTGCCCTCGTCCCAGTGCATGACGTTCGACCCATCGACCACCACCCAGCGCGGCAGCTTTTTCGGCACCCGCCGTGGCAGAATGCGGGCCATGCCGGTTCTCGGCTCTGGTGCCGTTTCGGCTTTGGGCCTGCCGGATTTGGTTATGTCAGGTTTGGGCGCATCGGGCGCCAGAAACAGGCCCCGCAGCATCAGATACACGCTGGCCACCAGACAAGGCCCTGCCAACATTACATAATCTGAAAGCGCGGGCACCGACAATGCGGCAACCAGCAGCGCCGCAGACCAGACGGCAATGAACCACAGGACCTTCATTCAGCAACTCTGGCACGTAAGGCAAAGGGCCGGCAAGATGGCCGGCCCTCGCCAATTTCCTAGGCCCGCTTGATGACTTTCAGCAGCACCAGCAGGATGACCGCGCCAATCGTGGCGTGGATGATCGAGGCAAGGATACCCCCGCCAAAACCCAGCCCGATGCGTGGCAGGATCAGCGTGGCAATGAAGGCCCCCACGATCCCCACGACGATGTTGCCGATCAGGCCAAAGCCGAAGCCCGATACGATCTGCCCGGCCAGCCATCCGGCCACGGCCCCGATGACCAGAAGAATGATGATACTCTCGATACCCATCTCGCCTTCTCCTCAGGTTATGGGGCGGGTCATGCCCACCCCGGTTTGGTGGCCGTCAGAAACTGGCGACCACTTCGTACATCACCGGCTCGAATCCTTTGCACAGCGCGGCGATTTCCTTGTTACGCGCCCGCATCTCGGGCGTGCGCAGCATAGCCTGGTAATCCTCTCGGCGCTGCCACTGCGAATAGTTGCAGATCCGCGTCATCGCGTCGTTCATATGCAGCCCGGCCGCCAGAAATCCCGGCTGAACGCGAATGAACTGATCATAGGCGGCTTGCAGTTTCTCCATCAGCTCATGGGCTGTGGCCGGTGTCATCTCAAACGTAGTGATGATGGTCTGGCCTTTGAAATCAGCGACGATTTTCGGCATGTTGGCTCCTCCGGTAAACCGAGTCTGCCACAGAAGCTTTTGAATTTCACCAAAATTGCAGGGCTGGCGCAGACGGCCTGCGCCAGCTAGCATGGGCCATGCGCAAACTTCTTGACCGAAATGATCCGATTTTTCATCATAACCCCTGGCTGCGGTGGGTCACTACAGGGCTGCCCTTGGCGTGGGGTTGCGTCGAGTTCTTGTGGATAGGCGATCCCTTCTGGGGCGTGCTGTTCATCGCGGCCGGTGCCTATGCCGCCTATGAGCTATTTTTTCGCACATCGGATTGAGCCGCGCATTTCGCCGGAATCCCCGGTCAGCGACCGCTCGTTCAGCTTGCAGCCCGTAACTTCCGGGATCAACGCGATCATCGCGGAACGAAGCCTCTCATGCTCGCCATTCCGGGCGTAGCCGTGGCGCACCACCTCGACCCGTTTATCGGTGAACCAGACCGAATAGGCCCGGCCCTTTCGCGTGACCTCAACCTTTTGCGCCCCAAAAAACTCTGGCGCGGGAGAGGCTGCGCAGGCGGCTAAAAATAGCAGGGGAACAAGGCGGATCATCAGATCCATCCTGCCCGGACATGGTTAAGGAAGGGTAAATTTTCCCGCAAGCCCGAACCGCCTTGCCAAATCCCCCAAGGCCAGTGTCATGTTTCGGCAGGCAAAACGCGGGGACGGCATGGCGATTACCTGGTCCAACATGACGGCGGCAGACCTGGGCCGCGAGATTGGCAAAGGCCGGATCAACCCGGTTGAACTGACCGAATTCTTTCTGGACAAGATCGCTGGCCATGCGCTGGCACCGCGCATCTTTGCCCGCCTTACCCCCGCGCGCGCCAGAGGCGAGGCGATGGGGGCTGCCTCTCGCGCCAAGGCGGGCCAGCGTCGGGGGGTGCTGGATGGCGTGCCGCTGTCGTGGAAAGACCTGTTTGACACCGCAGGCACCGCAACAGAGGCCGGGTCCGCCTTGCTGAAAGGCCGCATCCCCGCCCGCGACGCCGAGGTGCTGGAGGTTGCAACCAGAGGGGGCACCATCTGCCTTGGCAAGACCCATATGTCAGAGCTGGCGTTTTCCGGCCTTGGCCTGAACCCCATCACCGCCACGCCGCCCTGTATCAATGATGAACGTGCGGTTTCAGGCGGATCGTCCTCGGGGGCGGCGGCCTCGGTTGCCTGGGGCATGGCGCCTGCGGCTGTCGGGTCAGATACCGGCGGATCGGTGCGGATACCGGCGGCGTGGAACGACCTTGTGGGGCTTAAAACCACACATGGCCGACTGTCGCTGCAAGGTGTGGTCCCCTTGTGCGAACTGTTCGACACCGTTGGCCCCCTTGCCCATTCGGTCGAGGATTGCGCCCTGATAATGGCGGCGCTGGAGGGCCGCGCGCCTGCCGATCTGGGGGGGTGCAGCCTGTCGGGTACCCGTCTTCTGGTGCTGGAGACTGTGGCGTTGGACGATCTGCGCGACCGCCCGGCCAAGGGGTTTGACGATGCACTGGCCCGCCTATCCCGCGCCGGGGCACATATCACCCATGCTGCCATTCCCGAGGTGGCAGAGGCGATGCGCCTTGCCGCCATCCTGTTTACCGCCGAGGCCTATGGCATCTGGGAAGCGACGGTAGAGGCTGCACCGCAAAAGATGTTTTCTCGCATTCTCGACCGCTTCCGCTCGGGCGCGCAGATTGCGGCCAAAGACTACGTTGCGGGCTGGCGGCGTCTGCATGTGCTGCGCCGGATCTGGGCCGAAAAGGTCGCGGGCTATGATGCGGTTCTGGTGCCTACCTCGCCCATTCTGCCCCCCGATGCGCAGCGGCTGATGACTGATGACGCCTATTATGTCTCGGAAAACCTGCTGGCGCTGCGCAACACGCGGATCGGGAACCTGATGGGCACTTGCGGGCTTACGCTGCCAACGTCGCAACCCTCTTGCGGCATCTCGCTGATGGGGGCGGCGATGGGCGAAGAGCGGCTGTTGCGGCTTGGCATCGCCGCCGAACGCGCGCTGGCCTAGGGGCGAACCATGGCACTTGCCCTTGTCACCGCAGGCCCGTCGGCGATTGGCCGCAGCCTTGTCACCGCCCTTGCCGGGGCAGGGCATGATGTGGCCTTCACCCATCTGGGGCAGGCAGAGGCCGCCGCCGCACTGGTGGCCAGCGTTCAGGCCTTGGGGCGGCAGGCTTTGGCGGTGGAAAGCGACGCAGGAGATGAGCCTTCGGTTACCCGGTTCCACGCCCTTGCCGCCGATTGGGCCGGTATTGCGCCGCAGGTGATGGTGAACAACGCGGGCATACAAACCTGGTCGCGGCTGGTCGATCTGTCGGTAGAAAATTGGGACAGGGTGATGGCCACCAACCTGCGTGGCACTTTTCTGAACACCAAGGCCGCCGCAAAGGCGATGATCGAGGCGGGGGTTCCGGGGTCGATCATCAATCTGGGGTCGGGCTGCAACAAATTGGCCTTTCCCCGGCTGGTTGACTACACCGCCTCAAAAGGCGGGATCGAGCAGTTTACCAAGGTGGCTGCGGTGGAGCTGGGGCCAAACCACATCCGCGTCAACTGCATCGCGCCGGGCGCCATCGCCACCGAGCGCACGGCGGCCGAAGCGGGGGATTATTCGGCCACATGGGCCAAGGTTACCCCCCTGCGCCGCGTTGGCACGCCCGCCGACCTGACCGGGCCGCTGCTGTTCCTGATTTCGGACGCGGCCGGTTTTGTCACCGGCCAGACGATCTGGGTCGATGGCGGGGTGTTTTCCCAAGCGACTTGGCCCTACGAGACGTAGGATGCGTGATGTCACGCACCTGCCTTAGCCAATTTCCGATACCTTATAGGCCGATTTCATCAGCCATTCCGGGTTGATCTCCACCCCCCAGCCCGGTGCGTCGGTGACGGTCGCGTGGCCATCAACGATGTCATAGGGGTTGCCCAGAAACAGCCCGTCCTGCCACGGGTAATAATCCAAGCCCTCGATGGAAAACTCCAGATACTTGCCGGGGTTGGGAATCGCCCGCAGCAGGTGCATGGTGCACATCGTGACCAGCCCAAGGTTCGCGGCATGGGGCGTGATCGGCAGGCCCGCCGCAGCGCCCATCCGGCACACCTCCAGTGTGCGGTGGATGCCGCCCAGATACATCACATCGGGTTGCAGGATATCGACGGACTTGTGTTCAATCATCAACTGCCAGCTTGACAGTTCATTGTCCTGCTCGCCCCCCGCCACATCGATGTTCAGGGCGGCGCGCACTTCGGCGGTCTGGTCATAGTTCCAATAGGGGCAGGGTTCTTCGAAATGACCAATGCCGTTGTCTTCCAACAGCTTGCCCACCTCTATCGCCCTCTTGGGCGAATAGCAGGAATTACCGTCAACCAGCTTGTCCACCCCGTCGCCCAGCGCCTTGGACACCACGGGCACCACGGCCTCCGTCCGGCCCGGCCATTCATCTTGGTCCCGACCGCATTCGGCCCCCACGCGCCATTTGAAGGCGGTAAAGCCATGCTTGTCGCGCAGTTTCAGGAACCGCGCCGCCTCATCCTCGGGCGTGATGTCGCGCTTCATTGAACTGGCATAGGCCCGCACCTTGCCCGGGCTGCCGCCGATCAGGCTGGCCACGGGCTTGCCCTCGACCTTGCCGCGCAGATCCCACAGCGCGGTATCAAGGCCGGTCTGGGCGCGGCGCAGATAGCTGCCGGGAAACTTGTGTTCCTTTTCGTAAATCCGCTGGATCGTATCGGCAAAGTCCAACGCATTCGTGCCCAAGGCATAGGGTGCGACCTGGCGGTGAAACACCTCGCAGGTAATGTCGGCGTGATAGGTTGAAACCTGCCCCCAGCCTTGCGACCCATCCTCGGCGGTGGCGCGTACAAAGCCGACATATTGGTTGGTAAAGGTTTCCAGCTTGACGATCTTCATTTCGGTCTCCGCCCTGTGCGCGCCAAGGTTAGCCTTGCCCTAAGCGTTGCTCTGCTATTTTCACGCCCCACTATCCCGCCCACGACGTGAATGTGGGATGACAAGCCGGGCCTTGAATGTTTTCATGCCCCAATCCCCCGCAGCAGGAGCCTTCGTCATGACCCGCCACGACACAACCCTGACGCCCCTTGAAGAGCTGCGCCAGAATGTTGGCGTGCCGTTTGAACGGGCGCTGGCCATGCCGAAATCGGTCTATACCAGCCCCGAATTTGCGGCGCAGGAAATGCAGCACATCTTTGCCAAAGACTGGCTGTGCGCTGGCCGTGCCGATGCCCTGCCAAACCCCGGCGACTATCTGACGATGCAGATCTCGGGCGAACCGATCATCGTGCTGCGCGACCGCGACGGGCAGTTGCGCGCCATGTCGAACGTTTGCCGCCACCGCATGTCCACCCTGCTGGAAGGGCGCGGCAACACCCGGTCGATCGTCTGCCCCTATCACGCCTGGACCTATAATCTGGATGGCACCCTGCGCGGCGCACCCGCCATGGCGCTGAACGAAAACTTCTGCCGCGACCAGATCGCGCTGCCAAAGGTTCGGTGTCAGGAATGGCTGGGCTGGATCATGGTCACGCTGAACCCCGATGCCCCTGACCCGCGCGAAAAGCTGGCCGAGGTCGAGGCGCTGGTCGGCAAGCTGCATATGGAAAACTATACCGAAGCCTTCCGCGAAGAATTTCGCTGGACCACCAACTGGAAGGTGCTGGCCGAGAATTTTATGGAAAGCTATCATCTGCCGGTCTGTCACGCGGGCACCATCGGCGGCACGGTGGACCTGATGAAGATGACTTGCCCCGAAGGGCTGCCTGCCTTCAACTATCACTATATCCTCAAGAATGACTCGCTGGCGCTGGCCTTGGCCCATCCCACCAACACCCGGCTTGAGGGGGATGAGCGGCGCACAACCTGGCTGATCTCGATCTATCCGTCGCTGATGATCACGCTGACACCGGGATATTTCTGGTATCTGTGCCTGACACCCGATGGCCCCGGCCATGTGAACGTGCTGTTCGGCGGCGGGCTTGCGCCCGAATTCGTGGCAGACCCGCAGGCGCAGGAAAGTTTCGCCCAGTTGAAGGTGCTGCTGGATGAGGTGAACATCGAAGACAAGGGTTGCGTTGAAAAGGTCTATCGCGGGCTGTGTTCCGGTATGTCGTCGCCCGGCCCCCTCAGCCATCTGGAGCGGCCTAATTTCGACTTTGCGCGCTATATCGCCGGGATGATTCCCGACTGAACCGGCTTGGGTCGGGCGGACAAAGCGCCTATACCCGATGAAACTGCCGGGGTTACTTGTGGAACAGCCTGTCCTGATCGTGGCCCATGGCCAGCCCTCTGATCCGCAGCCTTTGGCGGCAGAGGTTGGAAGTCTTGCGGCCCGCGTCGCAGCCTTGCTACCGGGCCGTCATCTCGGGGCAGCCACATTGGCCGAGCCGGAGGCTTTGCCCGCGGCCATTGCGGCGGCAAACAAGATGGCAGGCCGACCGGGTCTGGTCTATCCGCTGTTCATGGCGGGCGGCTGGTTCACCCGCATCCACCTGCCCAGAAAACTGGCCGAGGCGGGCGGCGCAGACTGGCAGGTGCTGGAGCCGATGGGTTGTGACCCTGCGATCCACCAGCTTGCCCTGACCATTGCCAAGGAATCGGGCGCAGAGGAGGTGCTGCTGGCTGCCCATGGTTCGGGTCGCAGCACCGCCCCCGCCGAGATCGCGCGCCATGTGGCGGGGCTGATCTCGATGCGGCTGGGTCTGCATTCCGAGGCGGTTTTCATCGATCAGCCGCCACGCCTGTCCGAAGCGACGGGCCTCGGCCCCAATGCGGTGTGCCTGCCATTTTTTGCTACAGGCGGCGGGCATGTCACCGAAGATATTCCCGCCCAACTGGAGCTGGCCTGGTTTCGCGGTCGCATCCTGCCTCCCTTGGGCCAGGATGGCAGGGTGCCTGCCCTGATCGCCAGCGCCATCACCGCCGGGCGCCCGATCTGCGCCTCCGCCTGCCGCTGGGCCCGCGACGAAAGCTGATCAGCGCTCAGTTCGCGGTGCAGCCCATCCGGGCAATGGTCGGTGCCGGGTCGGTCAGAAAGAAGGTATAGGTGGTATAGCCGGGGCCCATCTGGCCCGCATCCTCGGCCCGTGCGGCTGTGGCGAAAACCGGGATGTCGGACTGCGGCATCTGCAAGCGGTAAAAGGCGGTTTCCTCGCGGTCGGGAGCAGAGCCATAGGGGTCTTGTGTGCAGTTCGCGGCAAGAGGCGTGACGTGGGCATCGGTCTGCCGGGTCAGCACGTCCAGATAATCGGCATCGGGATAGAACTTGCGCAGCGCGACATATTGCACGCCACGGGCACTGTGAATCTGCACAGTAACGCCCGCCTCTCCCTCGTTCCCCTCTCGCGTTGCCTGATCGGCACCCACACCTTGCGGCAAGACCACCTGGCCGAACCCGGCCAGAACCAGCGCGCCGATCTGATACCATGTGACGCTGCCATCCGCCTCGGAATCAGTGGGATAGGAAGGGCCGGTCCAGGTTACCTCGGGCACCGCCTTAGGGAAATCATCGCCCGAAATGCCCGCCACAAGGGCCAGCAAGAGCGGATCAATGGGGCCACAACCATTACAGGCGCGGGCGGCCAGCGGGGTCGCAAGGATCAGCATGAAACCAAGGACAAGATGTTTCATTTGCTTGCATACCGGGTGTCGGACACCAGCTCAAAACAGGTGTCGGTGGGATAGATCAGCAGGGTGCCGTCAGACATGTCGCCCGAAACCCAGGGTGTGCCGTCAAGGTGCATGGGTGTGCCCAACTCATCCCCCTCACCCGCAGGCTGGACATAGTGGACGCGGGTCCATTCAACCGCGACCCGCTCGTCGCTGGCCTGATTGAACTCCAGCATCAGACCCATATCGGGATCATTTCCGGCCACTGCCGGCGCGGGAACATAGGTATAGTCGCGCAGCGTGACGGGAAAATCCGCGTATTCGTCACCCGGAACCTGCCGGACCATGGCCTTGTCGCCGGGGTGAACCTCGGACAGTTCGACCTTGGCGGCGGTGTATTTGCGGCGGATCACCTCGGACCGGGCAATGACCTCGAAAAACGCGCGATAGTCGCGGTTCTGGCAGGCGCCCTCCATCATGCCCATCAGGATCTGATCCGATTCAGACAGGCTTTCGGCCGGTGCCGGTCCGGTCAGGCCCAGTTGGCACACCAAGGCGCAGGCAAGGTTGAAAACGGGCGCAAGGGAAAATCGCAACAGCATGGGGAAATATCCGGGTTTTGGGCCAGACTAGGCAGCAGATCAGCAAATGTTAAGTTCCCCGGCGTACTGGTACGCGCCTTGGCCCCTTTCCTGCGTCGTCAACGCGCGTAGCATGGGCGCGGGGAACGCGGAGAAAGCACGATGGAGCCAGAGGCCAAAAGGGTCGAGACCGGCCTGCGCAGGGCCGCGCTGACGATGGGGCTGATCTATTGGGCGGGCGTCTTCGTCTTTTCCAGCGTGTTATGGGGGATTGTCGGCACCAACCCGCTGGAATCCGCCGCAGGCAAGCTGATCCATTACACGATCTGCGCCCCCCTGACGTTGGGCATGGCGGCGGCGCTTTACCATCAGCACCGCTGGCTGGGCAGGCGGGGCGAGGTGCCGCTGGGCTGGCTGGTGATGTTGTGCTTCATCATGTCGCTGGCAGCAGCGCCGGTCTGGGCGCTGGTGGGGTTCGGGGTCTATTCGTTCTGGATCGCCCCGCTGCCCGCGATCTGGAACTGGTTGGATTTCGGCTATGACATGGTTTACGGCGGCGGGCTGTTTTTTGGCTGGTCGTGCCTGTTCATCACCCTGCTTTACAGCTTTGACCTGCGAGAGCGCGAGCGTCGGCTGGCGGCCCTGCGCGAAGAGGCGCTGTCGGCGCAGATGCGCGCGCTGCGCTATCAGGTGAACCCGCATTTCCTGTTCAATACGCTGAACTCCATCGCCGGGCTGATCGAAGAGGGGGCAGATGATCGCGCCGGACGCATGGTGATGTCACTTTCCACCTTCCTGCGCACAACGCTGGCGCTGGACCCGATGAGCGATGTGCCCCTGTCCGATGAGGTGGCTCTGCAAGGCGATTATCTTGCCATCGAGCGGGAGCGATTTTCCGACCGCATGGCCCTGCGCATCGACCTGCCGGACGAATTGCGGGGCGCAAGGGTGCCCAGCCTGATCCTGCAACCCCTGATCGAGAATGCCGTCAAGCACGGCGTCGGGCGTGCGACCGGGCGGGTCGAGATTTCGCTGACCGCCCGCCGCGAAGCGGATCGCCTGCGGTTGACGGTTGAAAATGACATGCCGCAGGGCGACAGTGCCGCTGCGGGCCGCGCGGTTACGGTTGGCACCGGGCTGGGGCTTCGCAACGTCGCCGACCGGCTGCGCGCCCGGTATCAGGGGGCTGGTGTGCTGGAGGCCGGTGTACTGGATGTCGGTGTACTGGAAGCTGATCTGACGGGCGGCCCGGTGTCTGACGGGCGCGGGGTTTCACCTTTGCGCTATCGGGCGGCGCTGGATCTGCCCTTTTTGGCAGGATGAAAGACGCACCAGTACACCATGCGCCCTGACGGAGTGCGGGCGGGGGGGCTTAGGTGAGGGTCAGGGACCAACGGTCCCGATCTAAGCCCAAGCGGATCGGTTTTCATGCGCCCATTTTCCTTTGCCGCCCTGTTCCCCCTGATCCTGTTAGCCCTTGCTGCGGCACCCCCACAGCCCGCCGGGGCACAAACCTCGCCCTTGGGGCCGCTGGAGGATGCTGCGCGCAGCCAGATGCTACAAGGGTGGGAAAGCGGGGTGGACGGCACCTGGTTCATGATGCGCAACACCGCGCAGGATGAGGCGGAACAGACGCTGACAATTCCCGCAGGGCCGCCGCCAGAAGGCGGGCGGCGAACGCTGGTGCAGGTGTCTGTCGCATCAAAGGAAGCGTCGGCCTCGGTCGGGTTGATGGTGCGCAGCGGTCAGGCCGGCGCGCTATGCCTGATGGAGATCACGGCACAAGCGGCGGCCAACCTGTTCTGCGTCGAGGGCGGCAAGACCCGCACCATCGCCAACCTGCCCAATGCAGCCCGGATGGACGGCAGCGATACGATCGAGATGGTGGACGTGCCCGGTGCCGCGCGGTTCTATCTGAACGGCCAGCAGGTCGGCGATGTCGAGGGCTCACCCGCCTTGGGCGATGAGATTGGCATCATGGCCTATGATCGCGGCACCTTTGGCCTGTCGGGATTTTCAATTGCCAATGTTGAAAGCGCACCCGCCCCCCAGCCAGAGGCAGGTCAGGGCGGCGGCAGCGCGCCGACGCTGGCGCAGGTGATGGGGCCTTTGGCCGATGCGATTCAGGCGGCGACCGCGCCAGAAGGCTGGCAGGTCTATCTGAAGAATGACTGGCTGGTCTATGAAAACGCCGCCAAAGCCGGGGGCAGCATGATGGTCACAATGCCCGCAGGCCCGCCCGGCGCCGAGGGGCGACTGACCAAGCTGGCGGTTGGTATTCTTCCGGCCGAGGGCTGGCGCATTGAGGATATGCCGAAATCGGCGGTCGGGTTGGTGATCGACAATCCGAAGGCCAACGCGTCTTGCGTGGGCGAAATCACCGGTGCGCGTGACGGGCTGGTGCTGTGCTTTGGCCCCGATGGTGCTTCGCATGAAATGGGGCGTCTGCCGGGGGCCGCGCATGGTGACGGCAGTGACACGCTGACGCTGTACGAAGTGCCGGGGCTGGCGGAATTCGCGCTGAACGGTCAGGTCATCGCCCAGGTCGCGAATGACCCCTCACAAGGGGCCGATGTCGGCATTCTGGCGTGGGAGCGCGGGCTGTTTCATGTGGGGGCCTTTGCCATCGGCCCGGCCCAGTCGCAGGGCGGTGGCAGCACTGGGGGGCCTGCGGGGCAGGTTGGCGGCGGCGGTCAGGGTTCGGCCAGCCTGCCCTTGCCGATGTTTGGCAATGATACGGTGCGGCTGGTGTCGGTTTACCTTGGCCTGACCAATGGCATCTTCATGCACGAATTCGGCCATGCCCTGATCGGAGAGCTGCAATTGCCCTCGACCGGGCCAGAGGAGGATGCGGTAGACATCTTTGCCGCCCTGCGCGTGGTGGAACCCACGATGTACCCATCGGGTGAAAAGGAAATTGACCAGATCGGCGCGGGCGTGGCGACCTATGCCGCGCTGCAATGGTATTACAGCGGCAAACTGGGTGAACAAAGCGGCTCTGTCACGCCATGGATGGATGAGCATACCGCCGACCTGAAACGGTTCCGCAACGTGTTCTGCGTGCTTTACGGCGGCAATCCGGCGCTGTTTCAGGGCATGGCGCAAGAGGTCGGCTTTGATGACCGCACGCTGGGCCGCTGTGGCGATGAATTCACCAAACAGAACCGCGCCTGGCGCACCATACTGGCCCCCCATACCCGCGTGGGCCAATGGAGCCCGGAAGGCATGTTGCCCGCCGATGCCCCCGGCCAGCCGATAGACGTGGTGTTTGAACCGTCGCGCTTTCCTGTCGGCCAGTTCATCACAGAACGCTTTTCCGATGCGCTGCGCGGCTTTGCCGAAGAGCTGGCCAAGACCTATGCCCTGCCGCGCCCGATGAAGGTGATCTACCGCGACTGTGACCAGTTGAACGCCTGGTACAGCAATGACGAGGCCAGCATCACCATGTGCTATGATCTGTTGCAGGATCTGGCGGTGATGATCTCTGACATCGAGGATGGGCCAGCGGCGGGTGGTACGGTGCCGGCCTCTTCGGGGGGGGGCACGGGCGGCGGGGCGGCCCCTGCCCCGGCCAAGCCGCTCAGCAACGAGCTACAGGATCTGGGCGTTCCGCCGACCAGCCTTTTGTTCCCCGCCCCCTACCGAGGCCCCACGCCAAGCAGCCACACCAAGGCCGAGGTGGTGACAACCGAGGGTCTGGCGCAACTGCTGAACCAAGGCGGGCGGGTGCTGCTGATCGATACCAGCGGCGCAAGCAATACGCTGCCGCAGGCGCTTGCGGTGCCCGATGCCGGGCGCGACGGCAGTGTGACCGACAGCTTTCAACAGGTGCTGTCAAGCTGGCTGCAAGAGCAGACCGGCGGCAACGGGCAGGTGCCGATCGTGTTCTTTGGCGCGGGCATGCAGGACAGGTCCAGCTATAACGGCGCGCTCAGGGTCGGGCAGTTGGGCTGGCACGTTTATTGGTATCGCGGTGGGATAGAGGCTTGGGTGGCCAATGGCCTGCCGCTGGCCCCGGCCCAATAAGGCCGGGGATCGGCAAGGCTGGATGGGTGCGAGAGAGGGGCACGCAGGGCGGGCTTAGGGGGGATGCTTAGGCAGGCTACCGCCCGCCGATGCAGTTCTTGAGCCAATTGCGGGCCTTTGACCCGCTGTGCCATTCGCCCTGAACAACTGTGTTGCCCTTATAGGTGACGGTATAGTCCTGCTTGTCCTCGATCGAGGTGACAAGGGCCTTGGTTGAGGGCACGGCGAACAGGATTATCCCCAGATCCTTCGACCAGGGAAACGGCGCGATAAAGGCCTGCACCGTCTGGCGTTCGCCCGATTGGGTCAGGGTAACCTTGGCCTTCTTGATCCGGCTGACATGCGGGATGTTGGGGCCAAAAAAGCCCAGAAACGTGCCACCCTCCTTGCCAGCCCAATCGGCCATCAGCACACCGCCACCAAGGGTCAGCCAACTGGCCATGCAGACCCCGGCCTTGCTGCGGGAGGGAGAGCTGTCGAAATCCCAGATGCCTGCTTTCAGCTTGCGGTAAATCGGATCGTTCTGGCGCTGCGCCTCTGCCTCCGCCTCTGCGCGGGCAGAGGCGGCAGCGAAATCGGCCCAATCCTGCGCCGAATAGTTCATCGGGGGCGGTGTTTCGTAATAGTCGTCCTCGTAATACCCACCGTCATCATAGCCGTCATCGTAACCAACCCCGCCATCCATCGGCGCGCAACCCAGCCAACCGGCATCGCCGCCGCCGGTTGGAAAGTAGCCCGGCGGGCAACGGCCTTCGGCATGGGCGGGGGCAGAAAAGGAAAGGGTTGCGCACAGCACGGCAAGGCAAAAGGGTGAACGAACAATCATCTGGACATACTCTGGCAGTTGAAGGGCTTGATGCGGAATGGGGGGGCGGCGGCGGCAATGGCCGCCTGATCATGGATGGGTCAAGGTGAACAGCATCACAGCCGACCAATCGTGTCACCGCAGCCGGAATGCCGCACCGGTACGCCGGGCCAGTATGACAATTGCCCCCCGGAGGGGCAATCTTGGCCAAGCCGCATTTCCCAGCCAGCATCATGCCCCCCATGCCCCGCCCCGCCCTGGTCGCCTCCCTCTGCCATCTTGCGGATCAGCGCGGTCGCGGCCTTGCGGCTGGAAACGCCCAACAGGCGCAAAAGCTGCGAGACATGGTTGCGCACGGTGAAATGCGACAGGCCAAGCCGCCTGCCGATATCCTTGTTCGACAGATCATGTACCATAAGTTGCAGGATCTGCTGCTGCCGCGCGGTCATATCGGCAAGGCCGGAGCGGCTTTCATGCAGCGTGATGCGGTACGCGGCGGGCAGGCTGTGACGCATTTGCGCCAACAGCGCAGACAATTCGGCAGACATCCGGGAAGCGGGGTATCCCCCCTCGACCGAGATGGTGAAACGAACCGGCTGCGGATCGGCACTAGCCGTAAATTCCGGCACGGAGGTAAGGGCAATTTCTGACATGACCGACATGGCGGGAACCCGTTTTTTGTGAATATGACAAGGCTAGCAACCCGATTTGCCGCTGTTGACCCCGATTTCGCCCAGCAGCCCGCCTGTGGCCGATGAAGGGCAAGGCAATTCGACGAACGGCGTCCTTGGGCCGACGAATGGCGGGGGCTTGCAGCGCGCCGCCAGGCGCGGAATGCTGATGCCCGACGAAACAGGAGAGGCGGCATGTCAGGCGTGAGCGTTCTGGTGGTGGATGACGAACCCCTGGCGCGGCGGCGGCTGATCCGGCTGATGGCCAAGCTGGACTGGATCACCCGGATCGATGAGGCAGCAGATGCGCCGCAGGCCCGCCAGATGGCTGCCGCACTCCGCCCTGACATTCTGGTGCTCGACATCCAGATGCCCGGCGGCAGCGGCTTTGATGTGCTGGACGGGCTGACGCCGGTGCCACCCGCGCTGTTGTTCGTGACGGCCTTTGACGATCAGGCGCTGCGGGCCTTTGTGGTCAATGCCATCGACTATGTGACAAAGCCGGTCGAGCCGGGCCGCTTTGTTCAGGCGATGGAGCGTGCGCGCAAGGCCGCGACCCAGCGCGAGCAGACTGATCGGCTGGCCGAGATGCAAGAGACGGTGGCGGCCCTGAAACGCGCCTTGTCAGAGCGCGGGCAGCGCGCGACAGAGTTCTGGGTTCGGGTGCGCGGCGATTATTTGCGCGTGTCACCAGAGGCCGTGCTGCGGTTTCAGGCAGAGCGCGACTATGTCCGCATTCATGTGGCGGGGGCAGATTACCTGCATCAGGAAAGCCTGTCCTCGCTGGAGCGCAGGCTGGACCCGGCCGAGTTTCCGCGCGTGCATCGCAGCACGATTATCCGGCGCAGCGCGATTGCGCGGGTCAGGCAATTGCCGTTGGGCGGGTTGGCGGTTGTGCTGACCGACGGATCGGAAATCCGGGTGGGGCGCACCTATCTGACAGCCTTTCGCGCCGGGCTGGCGCGGCAGATTCCATAAGGCCCCGGCCTAGGGCAAGGGATCAAAGGTGCTAAGGGTATAACCATCGGTGCCCTCGGTTGTCAGGGTACCACCGTCGCAGGTGTGGCTGCGGGATTGATAGCTGTGGCTGGTTTCCACCTGCTTGAGCGCGGCATCAGGCCGCCCGGCATGAAACCACAGCGTCGCCTCGTACCGCGCCTTGGCGGCGGCGGTTGACACCACGCCCACGGTTTCCAGCGTGACCTCTCGGATCAGGCCGGTGGCATCGGTCTGGCGGGCCATGACCTGGGCCTGATCTTCGCGGGCATAACCCTCTAGTTGGGCAAGGCAGGTGGCAAAATCGGGTAAGGTTTCGGTGACGGGCAGGACAGGCAGCGCACCGCCGGCCATGACGCTGCCTGAAACAGCCAGCCAAAGCACGATACCGGGCGCGACCGTGGCCCAAGGTTTCACAAAAGACATGTCATATCCTTCCTGTCCGTCAAGGGGCGCAGGGTTTGCCAAAGGGGATGCGGCGTCAACCAGCGGCGGGGCACCGGTGCAGGATGGGGCCCGGGATTCCTGTTTCGCGCGCAACCGGTCTTGCACGGCAGGAAAGCCAAACCACAAAGGCGCCTGCCTGAGTGTCAATGCCAGCTTTCTGCATGGAAATTCGCGCGGGCGGGCGTTCATTCGCCAGGTCTCAGGGGCTGTGCAAGGTCTGGCAGCGCGCAGATCACCCCGAAGGGCAAGGCGTTGTTCCTGCTGACGCTTGAGACGGGGGCTGGGCACCTTCCACCCCTGATCGATCATGCTGTGGCGCTGCCAGCGCGCTGTGCTCTCGCGGCCCGACGGGTCAGGTCTGATTGCGGCACATGGGCCGCCAGTGACCTTCGGCTTTCGCGCGGACCAAGGCTGCGCATTCAAAAGTGCCACGACCCTCACTCTCCACAGGGCGGCCTATCCCCGCCAGCGCACCCTCTCGACCAAAAGCGCGAAGGCCGGAGAGGTTTGCAGGCGCGACGGATAGTAAAGGTGATAGCCCGGAAAGCTGGGGCACCACTCTTGCATCACGGGCACCAGTTTTCCGCTGTCGATACCAGATTGCAGATGCGTGTCGGGCAAACAGCAAAGGCCCAGACCGGCGACGGCAGCCTCAATGACCAGATCGGGGTCGCTGCAAGTGAACTGGCCTTCGACCCGCACGTTGATATTGCGCCCGTCCTTGCCCAACTCCCAGGCATAAAGCCCACCAAGCGTGGGCAGCCGCAGGTTGATGCAGGTGTGATGCGTCAGATCGTCGGGCACCTCTGGCCGCCCGTTTCTGGCCAGATAGTCAGGAGATCCGACCACCAGCATCCGCAGGTCTGGGCCGATCCGCACGGCAATCATGTCTTTTTCAACGCTTTCGCCAAGCCGGACACCGGCATCGAAACGCTCTGCCACGATGTCGGTAAACCTTTGATCCACCGAAATTTCAATGGTGATGTCGGGATATTCGCGCATCAGCGCAGCCACTTTTGGAAACAGGATGGTATGGGCGGCATCCCGGCTGGCGGTGATGCGGATGTTGCCCGCCGGGCGATCGCGCAGCGCATTGAGGCTGTCCAGCCGGGCCTCGATGTCATCAAGTGCGGGGCGCAATGTCTCGGCCAGCTTTTCGCCGGCGTCGGTGGGTGCGACATTGCGGGTTGTGCGGTTCAGCAGGCGCAGGGCCATCCGCTCTTCCAGCCGCTTGACCGTATGGCTTAGTGCCGATTGCGACGTGCCCAGACGTGCCGCCGCGCGGGTGAAGCTGCGCTCTTCACAGACGGCAAGAAAGGCGATCAGGTCGCCAAGTTCATCGCGCTTCATTCGTGAAACCTTGATATGGCTGGCTGTACCATTCATATCAAGATTCCATAGAAGTTGGCTAGGCCGCAGGCTCTTTCATCCCGGCACCCGCGATGGCTTGTCGGCGGGCAGGACAAACAGCAGCGTCACGGCAAGGCCAACCACCTGAAGAAGAGCCGCGCCGCAAAGCCCCGCCGAAATGCCATGTGCCAGTGCCGTGTCAGAAGCAGGCGCACCACGCATCGCCGCCGCAAAGACGGTGACCAGCACCGCCAGTCCCAATGTGCCGCCCAGTTGATGCGCCGCATTCACGAGACCCGAGGCGGCACCCGCATCCTGCGGCGCAACCCCACGCACGCCAGAAACGGTCAACGGTGCCAGAGCCGCGCCATTGCCCAGCCCGATCAACAGCATCGGCAGGCCGACCGCCAGCACATAACCTTGCCCTGCCCCGGCCTGCGCCAGCCAGACAAGACCCGCCGCCACACAGGAAAACGCCCCAGCCAGAACGATCCCGCTGCCAAAGCGGCGCAGCAGGCGTGGCAGCGCCAGAGAGATCAGAAAGGTCACGACGGTCATCGGCAGAAAGCCAAAGCCCGCCTGAACCGGCGTCATATGCAGCACGCCTTGCATAAGTTGCGTGCTGAAGAAGAAAAAGCTGACCATCGCCCCAAGGAACAGCGCCCTTGCAGCATAGGCTCCGGATCGCCCCCGGCTGGCGAACAGGCGCAGTGGAAGCAAGGGGTCAGCGGTGCGGGCCTGCATCCACAGGAAAGCCGCGATCAATCCGGCCCCGATGCCAGCGGTGACAAGCGTCAGCGGATCATGCCAGCCCGAGGTCGCGGACCTGACGATGCCGTAAACCAGCCCGCCCATGCCCAAGGTCGAGGTGATGGCCCCGGCAACATCCACCCGCCCGCCCGATGGCGCGCTTTCGGTCAAAAGACGCGAGGCTGCCCGATAAAGGGCCATGCCCACCGGCACATTCATCAAAAACCCGACGCGCCAGGAAATCCACCCGGCAAAGATGCCGCCCAGAACCAGACCCAGACTGGCCCCCACCCCCGCCGTCGAGGCATAGTGCGACAGGGCGCGGTTACGCTCTTCCCCTTCGGCGAAATGGGTGGACAGCAGCGCCAGTGTGGTGGGTGCAAGGATTGCCGCCCCGATCCCCTGAACTGCGCGCGCCGCTAACATTGTCGCCGGGTTCGGGGCCAGCCCGATGGCCAGAGACGCAAACGTGAACAGCGCCAGACCCGCCAGATAAACCCGCCTGCGCCCGAACAGATCGCCCGCCCGCGCGCCCAGCATCAAAAAGCCACCAAAGGCCAGCGTATAGGTGTTCTGCACCCAGCTCAGCCCCGTGGGCGTAAACCCCAGCCCGTCACGAATATCCGGCAGGCCTGTGATGACGATAGAGGTGTCCAGCAAGATCATCAGATAGCTGGCAAGCACCACGATCAGCACCGCCTGCTTTTGCCGCAGGGCATCAACCGGCCCATCCGATCCGGCGATGCCGGTCGGCTGTTTCAGAATGGCACTTGTCATGTTGATCCTTTAGCCCCGCTGTGCCGTGTAATCGGCGTCGCTGACATGCTCCAGCCAATCAACCGCCCTGCCATCCTGCACCTCGGCAATGGCGATATGGGTCATGGCCGCAGTTGGCGATGCCCCGTGCCAGTGCTTTTCGCCGGGCGCGAACCAGACGGTATCGCCGGGGCGAATCTCTTCGATCGGGCCCCCTTCGCGCTGCGCAAGGCCAAGGCTGCGGTGACGATCAGCATCTGGCCCAAAGGATGGGTGTGCCAGGCGGTGCGTGCCCCCGGTTCAAAGGTGACGATGGCCCCTCCGGCGCGGCCCGGCGCCGTTGCGCTGAACGGCGTGTCGATGCGCACCGTGCCGGTGAACCAGCCTGCCGGGCCACGGGCCGAGGGGGATGTGCCGTTGCGTTTGATATCCATGATCGTTCCCTTACACCCGAAGCAGCGTCTTGATCGCCCGCCGCTCGTCCATTGCCCGATAGCCTTCGGCCACATCGGCCAGCGGAATTTCAAGATCAAAGACCTTGCCCGGAGATATCTGGCGGCTCATCACCCTGTCCATCAGATCGGGCAGAAAACGCCGCACCGGGGCGGGGCCGCCCATCAGGCCACGCTGGGCAAAGAACAATTGCGCACCATCGAACGTCACACCATGCGGAACCCCGACATAGCCGATCATGGCGCCCGGGCGGGCCGCATAGATCGCCTGCTTCATCGACTGGTCGGTGCCGACGCATTCCAGAACGGCATCTGCGCCGACATTTCGGGTCAGTTCCTTGATCTTCGCAATGCCGTCTTCGCCCCGTTCGGTGACAATATCGGTTGCGCCAAAGTCCAGTGCCAGGTTCTGACGGGCCTTGTGGCCGCTCATTGCGATGATGCGCGCGGCCCCCATCTGTTTGGCCGCCAGTACCGCCATCAGACCCACCGCGCCGTCACCCACGACCGCAACAGTCGAACCGGGCTGCACCCGTGCCGCATCTGCCGCATACCAGCCGGTACCCAGCACATCCGAAGCCGCCAACAGGTCGGGGATCAGATCCTCCGATGGGATGCCCGGCGTCGCCACCAGCGTACCATCGGCCAGCGGAACGCGGGCCAGCGGGGCCTGCGCGCCGCGCATGAATTCGATATTCTCGCAGGACGACTGGAACCCGTGGCGGCAATGCGGGCAGGTGTTGTCGGAAATGCAGAAAGATCCCACGACGAACTGTCCGGGCTTTACGCTGGTGACGGCGCTGCCAACCTCCACCACCACGCCACAATATTCATGGCCCATGGCTTGCGGCGCGGTGACAGGCTGCAAGCCGCGAAAGGGCCACAGGTCCGATCCGCAGACACAGGAGGCCGCCAGCCGGATGATCGCGTCTGTCGGCTTTTCAATCCGTGGCTCTGGCACTTCCTCGAAACGGATATCGCCGGGGCCGTAAAGCATGGTTGCCAGCATCTGACACCTCCTGTTCGTGACTGACGCCAATATACGCGGCACAGCGCGGCTGGATTAGCCGCTAAATCCGGCATGGCTTTATGAACAGGAAAGATGAATGGCCGGGTTTTCTTCGGCTTGCCGCGTGTTGCCTGATGGCCGTTTCGGCATTGCGGGAAACACCGGGCCGTAGGCAGATGCGTGGCCCGCACAATACCTGCATTCGAAAAGGCTAGCCTGCCCCGCCAAAGGACGCGGGGCAGGCTACCGTGTTCAGCCCAGAACGCTGGCCAGCGTAACCGGCAGGCCGGTTTTTGCAGATTGCGTGGCAGCCTCTGCCATGGCCAAGGCAGCCACACCGTCAGCAAGGGTCACCGGCAGGGGCGTGCCCGTGGTCACGGCCGTAACGAATGCGGCCCATTCGGCGGCATAGGCGGGCATGTAGCGTTCAAGAAAAAAGTAGGTGGGCTTTGCGCTGCTCACGCCAGCGGTTGTCGATTTGACCACGGTGTTTTCCAGCATGTTCTGCGCTTGCAGCAACCCGCTGGAGCCCAAAAGCTCTACCCTTTGGTCATAGCCATAAACGGCGCGGCGGCTGTTCTTGATCACAGCAATGCGCCCGTCGGCATAGGCAAGGGTAACGACGGCGGTGTCCACATCGCCCGCAGCCCCGATAGCCGGATCGACAATAGAGCTGCCGACGGCCAACACGCTGACCGGGACAGCGCCCATGATGAAATTGGCCATGTCGAAGTCATGGATCATCATATCGCGGAACAGGCCGCCCGACACCTTGATATAGGCCACCGGCGGTGGGGCCGGATCGAACGAGGTGATCGACAGCAGCTCTGTCTTGCCAATTTCGCCCTTGTCGGCAGAGGCTTTCAGGGTAGCAAAGTTCGGGTCAAAGCGGCGGTTGAAGCCGATCATCACCGGCTTGCCGTTCCGGGCGGCCACGGTCTGGCAGGCCTGCGCGCGGGCAAGGCTCAGGTCCACCGGCTTTTCGCATAGCACCGCCTTGCCCGCCCCGGTGGCCCGTTCGATCAGGTCGGAATGGGTGTCGGTCGAGGTGGCAATAAGGACGGCATCAATCGCAGGGTCGTTCAGGATTGCATCGGTGCTGCGCGCTTCGGCCCCATATTGGCTGGCAAGGCGCCCGGCGGCTTCGGCGTTGATGTCCGACACCGCCACAAGGGTCGAGCCGGGGTTCGAGGTGATGGCAGTGGCATGAACACCGGCAATGCGCCCGGCGCCAAGAAGGCCTACTTTCAGCATGGTTTTTCCTTTGGGTTACAGGCCGAGGCCGGCCTTGAAGGCGTAGAACGCGTCATCCGCCATGGTGACGTTGTGTTCGGGTTGCGGGTAGCCGCCGGTGTTCACATCCGCGATGAACTCCTTGAACGCGGCGATGCGTTCGTTTTGCAGGCGGGCATATTCGGCGGCAAAGTTGCGATAGGTCTTGGCGTGGCGCGGCTTGTGGCCATCGGTGCAGCCCAGAACATCCTCGGCAAACAGATACTGCGCATCGGCCCCCGGCCCTGCACCCATTCCCAGCATGATCATCGGGGTGTTGGCCGAAATCAGCGCGCCCAGACGGTCGGGCACCACCTCCAGCTCGGCGCCAAAGCAGCCGATGGCTTCCAGCCGCTTGACGTGATCCCACACCGCCCGCGCCTCGGCGGCGGTCTTGCCCACGGCGCGCCAGCCGGTCCAGGTGATATAGCTGGGGATCAGGCCGACATGGGCGACCACGGGCATGTGGTTGTCACAAAGGGCCTTCTGGATGTCCAAGGACGCAGCGCAGTAAAAGCAATCGCCCCCCATCGCGGTGAATTTGAACGCGGCGCGCAGGTAATCCTCGGCGGTGGCAAGGCCGCCATAGGGACCGAAGGGCAGGCCGACCTGCACGAAACAGCGCCCCGCCGCCTCTCGCATCTCGGGGCTGAAAAAGCGGCTTTCGATCGACAGCATGTGAATGCCCGCCGCATCCGCTGCCGCCGCTTCCTCCAGCGTGGTGACGTAAAGCATTGAAATCTTTTCGCCCCGCGCCTTCATGGCGCGCATGTCGTGAACGGTGGGGCGGTTTGCCTTGTGGACCATGATTTACACCCTGCCTTCTTAAACCGAAAATGCGTTGCGGAACGCGGTCAGCGCGGCCTCGGCATCGCTTTTGGCGAAGGCTTCAAGGCCGACGGGGCCGCGATAGCCCATGTCCTTCAGGGCCATCGCCACGCCGCGATAGTTGATCTCTCCGGTGCCGGGCTCAAACCGCCCCGGATTGTCGGCCACCTGCACCTCGCCAATCCACGGCAGGCAGGCCGCGCACCAGCGGATCAGGTCGCCCTCACCAATCTGGGTGTGGTAAAGGTCCAGGTTGATGCGAAGTTCGGGGCGATTGACCGCCGAGACCAGCGACAGCACAGCCCCGGTTGAGCCGAAGGGGCAGCCCGGGTGGTCGATGGGGTTCAGGTTCTCCAGCGTGAAGACAACGCCCATCTCTTGCCCCAGATCACAAAGGCGGTGCAGCGTATCGCGCGCGCGCAGCTCTGCCCCTGGCGCATGAGAGCCGATCTGCGGGATGGGAATGCCCATATCCCCAAGGCCCGTGCCATGCAGGTTCAGTCGGTGAACCCCCAGCCGTTTGCCCACCGCTGCCGTTTCGCGGGCCGAGGCCAGCAGCATGTCGGCCCCGGCATCATCGGCCAGCCGCCCTTGCAGATAGCCGTTCATGATGGTGAACGTGGCGCCTGTACGTTCAAGCGCGGCAAGGTCATGGGCGGGCCAGTTCCACAGTCCGACGCCAAAGCCCATCTCTTTCAAGCGGCTGGCGCGCCATTCAATGGGGCGGTCGCGCCAGATCATTTCCGCGCAGGCGGCCAGTTGGAATGTCATGTCAGACCTCAATCCAGACGTCGCCGTTTTCAACACGGACAGGGAAGGTTTTCAGGTTGATGCAGGCGGGCGCGCGTTTCGCCTCGCCGCTGCGATAGTCAAACGTGGCGTTGTGCTTGGGGCATTCGATGGTGCCTTCCATCACCAGCCCGTCGCACAGGTGAACGTGTTCGTGGCTGCAAATCCCGTCCATGGCGTAGAACTCATCATCTTCGCTGCGCACGATCACAAAGGTCTGCGCGCCATGGTCAAAGCGGATCAGGTCATCAGGGTCGATGTCGTTTGTGGCGCAAGCGCGGGTCCAGGTCGGCATGTCGGCTCTCTTGGTTCGGTGGGGTGGAAGGCCGGGCCGGGGAATGCCCGGCCCGGCGGGGGATGCGGCCGGCCTACGGTGGAGAGGGCCGGCCGCAACCGGGCGCGCGATGTGGAGACCGCAGCCCGTTTCAATGCGCCGCAACAGGTGGCGGGTGGCCATCATGGCTGGCCATATAACCTTCGATCTCGGCCTCAAGGCTGGCCATGCTGGCCCCGCCTGCCATCAAGTCCGTGATCTCTTCGCGGGTCTTTTCGCCCTTCTTGAAATCGGCGGCGACGGCTCCCCGGATCAGCACAGCGAAATGGTCGCCCACGGCCATCGCGTGCATCACCTGATGGGTGATGAAGATCACGGCCAGCCCGCGCCGCTTGGCCTCATTCACGATGCGCAGCACATGCGTGGCCTGTTTTACGCCCAGCGCGGCGGTGGGTTCATCAAGGATCAGAACCCGCGCACCAAAGTGAACCGCCCGCGCAATGGCCAGCGATTGGCGCTCGCCGCCCGACAGGCCACCGACCAGCCGGTCGCCATCCTCAATCCGGGTGATGCCGAATTCGCGCACCGCTTTGACCGCGATGGCATTGGCCTTTTTGCGATCATACACCTTGAACGGACCCCAGCCCTTGGTCGGCTCTACCCCGACAAAGAAACTGCGGCCAATCGACATCAGCGGGAAGGTGCCGCCAAACTGATGCACCGTCGCGATGCCGTGTTCCGACGCATCGCGCGGGCTGGCAAAGGTGACGGGCTTGCCATCCATCAGGATCTCGCCCGAACTGGGTTTGTGCACGCCGGACAGCAGACGGATCACGGTTGACTTGCCCGCCCCGTTGTCGCCCAGCAGGCACAAAACCTCGCCCGCCCGCAGATCGATGTTGATGTCATGCAGCACGTCAATCGGGCCAAAGCTTTTGTTGACATTGCGCAGCGAAAGGATCGGGGCGGTCATCACTTGGCTCCTTTCTTCGGGGCATAGGACAGCGCCATCTTGCGGAAGGTGTTGTTCATCAAGACGGCACCCAGCAGCAGCACGCCGATGATGAGGGACGACCAATTGCGGTCGAAATCGGTGTAATAGATGCCTTGGTTCACGATGGCGAAGGTGATGGTGCCAAAGAAGATGCCCACCACCGACCCGAAGCCCCCGGTCAGCAGCACACCCCCCACCACGACAGAGATGATCGCGTTGAAGATGAACGATTGTCCGCCCGCAACCTGGGCCGAGTTGTACAGGATTGCCTGGCTCATCCCGACAAAGGATGCGCTGGTCGAGGACAGCACGAACAGCAGAATGGTCATCCGGTCGGTCGGAATGCCAGCGTTGCGGGCCGAAACCTTGTCGCCGCCCATGGCGAAGATCCAGTTTCCATAGCGCGAAAAGTGGACGAAAAAGATATAGCAGGCGGTAAATGCCAGCCACCAGCCAACCGAAGTCTGCAACTGCCCGCCCAGAATGAAATCGCCGAAGACGGCCTTGGCCGGGCCTTCCACCGTCAGGGCAACGCTGGTTGATTTGGTGATCAGCACCGTCAGCCCCAGCACAATGCCCTGCACCGCAAACAGGCTGCCCAGTGTCACGATCAGCGACGGCACCGCCGTGCGGATGACCATATAGCCGTTGATCAGCCCGACCAGCACGCCAAAGCCCAAGGCGACCGCGATGCCCAGCCAGATCGGCAGGCCGTAATGGCCCGAAATGACGGCGGTGGTCATGGCGCCAAAGGGCACCATCGCGCCGACGGAAATATCAAGCTCTCCGGCGATCATCAGCAAGCCGACCGGAATGGCGATGATGCCAAGGTTTGCCGCCACGTTCAGCCAGCTCGACATGCCCGCCGGCTTGAGAAAGGTCAGGCCGCCAAAGACGGCAAAGAACAGCAGAACGGCGACAAGCCCAAGGAAGGCGCCGGCTTCGGGGCGGCGCAACAGGCCACCGACCGAGGAATTGCGGATCATAGGCTTCCCCCAAAATGCAAGGACAAAGGTGAACCCGGCCCGCGCAAGACGCGGGCCGGGCGGCAAGCCTTAGCGCGCGCCTTTTTCAACACCGACAAGCGTGGCCTCGATGTTCGACGCATCCACGATCCCCGGGCCGGTCAGCACCGGGAATGTCGGCAGAGAGGTGCCAAAGTCGATCGCAGAAGCCAGAACCGACACCGACAGGAACCCTTGCAGATAGGGTTGCTGGTCGATGGCAAACGTCTGGGTGCCCGCCTTGATGCGGGCCAACCCCGCCTCGTTCATGTCGAACGACGCCAGCGAAACCTTGTCAGCCCGGCCCGATTGCGAAATGCCGATGGCGGCCGAATCCGCGTCACCTGCCGAAATGGTTATGACACCATCGATGGTTTCATCCTTCAGCAGTTCGGCCTTGATCGCCTCGGCCACTGCCGTCGCATCGCCGAACGAGGTGGTGGGCAGCGGCAGTTGCGTTGATTTTCCACCGCCTGCGGTGATGGCATCGGCCACCCCCTTGCAGCGCGCTTCGGTGTTGGTGGCACCGGGCAGCGTGTTGACGCACAGCACGTTCTTTTGCCCATGCTTGGCGAAATACTCGCCCCCGGCAACGCCCGCCGGATATTCCTCATTGCCAATGTAGTTGATGGCGCCCAGCTCATGCGCCTTGTCAGCACCGCCCGCGTTCATCAGGATCACGGTGATACCGGCGGCGATGGCATCCTTGATCGCGGGGTCTTCGGCCTCTGGCACCCAGTTTGGAATGACCAGCCCATCGACATCCTGGCTGATTGCGGTGCGGATCAGTTGCACCACATCGGGGGCGAAGTTGTCATAGTTGACCAGCCGCAGATAGTTCACCGTGCCGCCATTGGCCTCTACCGCCGGGCGGGCATCGTCGATGCCTTTCTTGATCTTGTTCCAGAAGGCGTCGTCGTTCGACCCGCCGATCACGGCAATGTCGGCGGCGGCGGCGGCAGATGCCACCAGCGTCGTCGTGGCCATCGCCCATGCAAGAGTTTTCATCAGCTTCATTCGGGGTCTCCTCCCTGTTCGCGTCTTGATGACGACGTTAAAATCTGGGCAACCTGCGGCCGGCCCCGGCCTCCTCGCCGGGACTTGCGCTCTATTTTCGGGGGTCAGGCGCGGTTCGCCTTGGCGTTCAACCGCTCCTTCTTTTTCTTGAAGCGGGCATCCATCCGGGCCTCGGCCTCTTTGGTGCCGTCGTGCCAGTAGCCAAACCACTTATCCAAGGGGATCAGCCCGTCACCGCCATAGTTCACCTCAAAGTATTTGTGGTGCAGGTAGTGGGCATAGGCGTGGCTATCGAGCGCCTGTCCCTCGGTCAGTTCCAGCTTGTCAAAGCCGATATGGCCGTTCACCGCGCCAAACCCCGCAAGGTGCAATTGGTATATGGCCAGCAGCGGATTGGACGGGATCAGCAGATGCCAGAACGCCACCGCATGATACAGAAACCCCTCTACCGGATGCATCGACAGGCTGGACCACGGGCTGGGGTTGACCGAGTTGTGGTGAACCGAATGGACCCATTTATAAAGGATCGGCACATGGATCAGGCGATGGATGCAGAAGAAATGCACCTCATGGATCGCCGGGCTGATCAAGCCCAGAACAACCAGCCATGGCCAATAGCTCTCCCAGGGCAGCCAAGTCGCCCAAGTGTTGGCAAAGGCCCACAGGAACAATACCTCGACCAGCGTCCATAGCGGAATAGAGATGAAGAAAGACCGCAGGAAGTTGTCGATGTTCTGGCTTTTGAACCAGAACACGTCAGAGGGCTGATCGGCCGGGAATTTGCCGTTGTACTTGAAACGGGTGCCCTGCTTGCGCTTCACATACCAAAACAGCTCTACCGAGCCGTAAAAGACAAAGATTGCCGCAGCATTTACAGCGTACAGCCACAACGCCCAGCCCCAGGACAGGGTTTTCAGCACCGCGACATCAGGCACGACGAAAAACCACCACAAAAGCGCCGTCGTCAGGTGGAATGCGTTCCACGGCCACAGGTATTCCGGCACCCAAGCCAGCACTTTCGGCAGGCTTACCGGACGGGCCCAGAAGGGCGGCAGTTCAAGGCTGGCACTGGGCGCCCAATCGCCACGCTTGTTACGGATGCCGAATTTCAGATCGTCCATCTTCGCCTTCCCCTGCCGTTATCGTGAGGCTTCGGATGGCATAAGGCCTTGGCCCGTGGGATGTGTTCCACGGTGCTGGGACCGCTGTGGTCCCCTCCTTGATGCTTTCGAAACCGTCTTCCTGTTGGGGGCGGGACTCAGTGGTCACGTCCGCCGCAACGAGGAGAGATAAGCGCCTTGACGCAGATCAAATCAAGCCGCCATGATATGTGAAATATAAGATCGTATCATTCGTATCTGAAACTCAGAATAATGACACGAAACAGATCAGGAAAGACATGCGGCGCCCCACAATCCCAGATCTTGCAGAAACCGCAGGCGTTTCCGTTGCGACGGTGAACCGCGTCCTCTCTGGTGCGGCCAATGTGCGTCTGGCCACCCGCGAAAGGGTGCAGCAAGCGGCTGAACAGATGGGATTTTACGGGGTCGGCAGCATACAGGCCCGCGTTGCCGCCGCCCGTCCGCGCCTGCGCTTTGGGGTGTTGCTTTTGCAGCCGCATCGCCCGTTCTATCAAAACGTCGCCCGTGCCTTGAAAGATGCGGCTTCCAGCGCAGTCGGGGCGGATGTTGACTTGCGGATAGATTTTCTTGAAGACCTCTCGCCCCAGAACATTGCTACCCGCGCGCTGGATATGGCCGGGACATGTGATGCGATCTGCGTGACGGTCGCGGTGCATCCGGTGGTGACGCAGGCGTTGGAAACCATTCAGGGACAGGGTATTCCCGTCTTCGCCCTGATCTCGCAGATTTCGATCAGCGGGCAGATTTCCTACATCGGCCTTGATAACTGGAAGGTTGGCCGCACTTCGGCCTGGACCTTCGCCAACATCTGCAAGGTGCCCGGCAAGATCGGCATCCTGATGGGCAATCCGCGTTACCGAAACCAAGAGATGAACGAGGCTGGCTTCCGGTCTTATTTTCGCGAACATGCTCCGAATTTTACCCTGCTGGAGCCGATCTCTACCTTTGAATCCGCAGCCGTGGCACAGGAAATGACCGAGAAACTGCTGGCCGATCACCCTGATCTGGCGGGTCTTTATATCTCTGGCGGCGGGATCAGTGGTGCGCTTGCGGCCCTGCGCGCCAGCGGCAGGATGGGTTCAATTGTGGTCGTGGGCTACGATCTGACCGATGTCACGCGTGCCGCACTGCTGGACGGCGCGATGACGCTGGTCATCTCGCACCCCCTTGCGCGGCTAGCACGGGAGGCCATCGACGGAATGGTCCGCGCCTGCAACACCCCCGGCAGCAACCAGACAAGCATCGCGCCATTCGAGATTCATACGCGGGAAAACATATGACTGGGCGTCTGGCCCCGCTTTGTCCTTGGCCTGTTTCCCTCTCTCATGGAGTGCCTGCCTCATCATCGTCGGTGGGTTACGGGTTTTGCGGGTAAGCCCCTAAAAGATGACATATATATTGGTAACGGGGCTGATCACATCCCAGCGGCACGTCCAGCCGACCGACAAGATCACCAGATCACCTTGCGCAACCTCGACCGCCCAGCCGCTGTCCTGATCGGTCAGTGTCGCCCTGCCCGACAAGGTATAGCAAACCTCGGTATCGATGCGGTCAATCACGGGCCAGCCGCCGGGTGCGCATTCCCATAGTCCGATGCGCCCCGAGCTTCCGGTATCAATCGGCATCACTCGTAATTGCGGATCACCGGCACCCCGCCCCTTGCGTTGCCCTGCCGGTATAAGGGGGGCGTTGGTGATGTCCGTCTGGTGCAGGATCGTCCGGCTGGTCATGTGTCACACTCGGTCAGTGCAGGTCAGGTTTGCGGGCCGGGTCGGGTTAAGCGGCGCTGGACAATGCCAATTCACAAGCCCACTTTGATCAAGCGGGGCTGGATATGTTCAGCTTTGATCCGGCGAGGGAAGGCACGCTATACCTGTTCGATACCGACGGCCGCGCGATGGCAAAGGAGCAATTGCTTGATGATGTCCCGCGTACGATTGCGGGTTTGGCGACGCCGTGACTGTGGGCGAATTCCACAATCAGGTTTACAGTCGGACACCAGCGCATTCGGATGATCTGCGCAGCGCCATCTTCGACAGCCCGGATGTGGAAATCCTGACCAGACCGGGGGAACTCGTCGTAAAGCTAAGACGATCCGTGACGACGATGTGTGGCGGGTGTCGCGGCAGAGGTCGTTCTTCTCGATGAACTGGCAGAAGAGCTAAAGCCCTCGGTTATTACATCATCTGTCCCGCCCCCGCCCTTGCGGCCTGTCAGGCAAACGTCTGCCGAGAATTTTCTCGTGCAGAAATTAATCCGCCGTTGTGCAGAAGCTGGTCCGTCGCAACAAAAACATCCGGCAAAGCAGGATCAGATGGCAGAGATGAGTGTGAGTGGCGGACCCGGAGCGATTCGAACGCCCGACCCTCAGATTCGTAGTCTGATGCTCTATCCAGCTGAGCTACGGGTCCGTCTTGAGGGGGCATTTAGCGGGCTGTGCGGGCGATGGCAAGGGCCAAACCGCAGTTCTTTTTCAACCAGCGACTTTGCCATCCTTTGGCAAGCGTATCAGGAACTCGGTTCCCTCGGCATCGCTGCGCGCAAGATCAAGGCGACCGCCGTGACCGCGGATCAGTTCGGCGGCGATGGCAAGGCCAAGGCCAGTGCCGCCCTTGCGCGCGCCGCCCTGAAACGCCTCGAACAGATGGTCGCGGGCCTTTTCTGGCAGGCCGGGGCCGCTGTCACCAACACGAATCCAGAATTCATCGGCATCTTCGCCCGCCGAAACCTCGATTGTGCCGGGGTTGCCGGTGGCCTCAATCGCCTGACGGGCGTTGCGGATCAGGTTGGACAGAACGCGGTAAAGCTGTTCGGAATCGGCGGTGATGCGCAGATCGGGCGGCACCTCGATCAGACACGAAACCGCGTTGCCTTCGGCCAGCCCCTCGGCTTCGGCGACCTCTTCGGCCAGTTCGGCCAGCGCAAGGGGCCGCAGGACAGGGGCGGATTCTTCGGCCTTGCCAAAAGTCAGCGTCGATTCGCACAAGGCCACCGCCCGGCTGATCGAGGCGACCAGCTTGGGCGCAGACCGGGCAACGGCGGGGTCGGCGCTGCTTTCCATCCGGTCGGCGAACAGTTGCGCCGTGGTTAGTATGTTGCGCAAATCGTGGCTTATCTTGGCAACCGCCCCGCCCAATTGGGCCAGCCGCTCTTTTTGCCGCAGGCTGCCCGTCAATTGCTGCTGCATCCTTCGCATTGCCTCTTCGGCCTCGCGCAGTTCCTCGACCTGGGCCATCGGGGCGATGACGCGGCGGGCATCTTCGGGCGCTTCAGCATAGGCGGCCATGTGCTGCGACACCCGGCGGATCGGCACCACGATCAACCGCTGCACGGCAAGAAACAAAAGCAGGGCCGTCACCGCAGAAATCAACGCCGACAGAATCAGGATCCGCCCGCCATAGTCGAACATCGCCGCCCGCAGCGGCGCCTCGTCCATGGTGATTTCAATCAGCAGACCGGCCTTTTGCACCGGGTTGCCGATGACGCGGATAATGTTGTCGCGATGGTCGAACAGGCAGGCAAAGGAATCGCGGATCAACTGCCATGGCCCGGCCTCGCGCAGGTCATAGGTTGCGGCGATGGGGCGCGGAATGGGCGAGGAAAGAACGAGCTGGCGTACCTCGTCCCGGCGTAGCACGACGTTATACACTTCGGCGTTGGCCAGCAGTTCCTTTTCCAGATCGGGCGACACCATATCCGCCGCAGCCAATTGCGCGAGCGAGGCAATCTGCGCCTTTTCCAGCCGGTTCATCAGAAAATCGGCGCGATAGCGCGCGATCGAGGGCACAAAGATCAGCACCTCGGCCAGCATGACAAAGGCGACGGTCAGGATCAGGAACCGCCCCGAAAGGGTGTTGAGGAAGCGCCCTCGCCCCGCTGTCAAACCTGCCCCCACCGTTGCGGCGCACATCACGCCGTTTGTTTTACGCGCAGAGCAGCGGGTTCCGTCTGTGCCAGAGGTCCCGCCCAACGGGATCAGGGTACAAACCGCTGAACCAGCCGCACCATGCGCTTGAGTGCAGGATTATCAAAGAGTTTGGCCGAGAAATAGGCCCCTGCCGCACGTTTGGCGGTTTCTGCCCGTGTGGGATAGGGCAGAACCAGCCCGGCGATGGCCGACAGTTTGATCCGTCGCGCGATGGCCAGTTGCCACAGGGCAAGCTGATCCCCCGCGCCGGGGCCAACCAGAGTGGCCCCGACCGGGCGGCCCGCGACCGCCATGACCTTGACGAAGCCCTGCGGCGCGGCCTCGGTCAGGGCGCGATCATTGCGGGCATAGGCCTCGGTCAACACGGTCAGGCGACCGCCATAGATGGCGCGGGCCTCGGCCTCGGTCATGCCGGTTTGCGCCAGTTCGGGGTCGGTATAGGTCACGCGCGGCACCTGTTGCGGCGCACGGGCGGGTAGCGACAACAGTGCCTGACGAATGACCACCCCGGCATGGGCCCCGGCAAGATGGGTGAACTGCCCCTGCCCTGCGGCATCGCCCACCGCATAGACCCGCCGGTTGGTGGCAGAGCGCAGGTTTGCGCTCACACGGATCCCCCTGTAATCACATGCGATGCGCGCGGCGGGCAGGTTCAAACCGTCCAGCGCGGGCTTGCGCCCCGTGGCGGCCAGCAGGTGGCTGGCCACGATCACCGACCCATCGTCCAGAACCGCCTCGATCTGGCCCCCAAGGTCGCGCAGACGCACCACATTGGCACCGCTCCGCAAATCCACCCCTTCGGCCTGCAAGCCAGCCAGCACGGCGGCAGTGGCCTGCGGGTCTTCGCGCGACAGGGGTGATTTCGCCTCGACCACCGTGACAAGGCTGCCAAGACGGCGAAAGGCCTGCGCCATCTCGCAGCCAATCGGCCCGGCGCCAAGAATCATCAGATGCCGCGGCAGATCGCGCAGGGTGAACAGCGTCTCATTCGTCAGAACCGGCACCGTTTCGATACCGGGAAGCGCCGGGACCACCGGGCGCGACCCGGTTGCAATAACGAACCGGCGGGCGCGGATGCGATGTTCGCCAACCGCAACCTCCTGCGGCGAGGTGAACCTGGCCCAGCCGCGCAAGACGGTCACACCCAGCCCTTCGAACCGCTGCTGGCTGTCATGCGGGGCGATGGTGGCAATGGTGGCGGCAACATGCGCCATGACGGCGGGAAAATCGACCACGGGGTCGCAAGGCGCGATGCCAAGACCACCGCTGCGGGCAAGATGGGCACGATGAGCCGCCGCGATCAGCGCCTTGGACGGGATGCAGCCATGGTTCAGGCAATCGCCCCCCATCTCGCCGCCCTCGATCAGAACAACGCGTGCGCCCATTTGCGCCGCCCCGGCGGCAACCGACAATCCGCCCGCGCCGGCCCCGATGATGCAGATGTCGGTTTTCAAACGCCCCATCACCCCTCCTTGCCGCGCCGGAACAGCATCGGCACCAGTGACAGCGCCGCCAGCAAGGTCAAGGGTACCACCACGCTGGCCGAACCCAGCACCGCCAGATCTGGTTTGCCCCCTGCTGCCAGAACACCGCCCAGACCCTGCCCCAGAGCGGTGAGGATCACAGCGCCCGGAACGATGCCCAGCGCGGTTGTCACCACAAAGGGCCACAGCCGGATGCCCGCGAAAGCCGGCAACAGGTTGGCCACGAAAAACGGCACCACAGGGGCCAGACGCAGCGCCAGCAGCGCCCACCAGGGGTTGCGGCTCAGCCCTGCCATCAACTGCGCAGCCCGGCCGTTCCCTTGTGCCAGCCGCGCCGCCACCTCTGCCCCCAGCCCGATCCGCACAGCAAGAAAGATCAGCGTCGCGCCAAGGGTCGCGGCCCCGATGTTATATAGCACCCCCGGAAACAGGCCGAACATCAGCCCCCCGGTCAGGGTGGCCAGCGTCGCCCCCGGCAATGACAGGGCCACGATTGCCACATACCCCGCCATGAACACCAGCACGGCAAGTGCATAGTGCTGATCGCGAATCGCCGCCAGCCGCGCGGCATGGGTGGCGATTGCATCAGGGGCCAGTGCATCGCGGAAAAACAGCAGGCCAATCACAGCCGCCAGCGCCACAAGGGCCAGCGGCAGGCGGCGCAACAAAGGGTGACGGCGGTTGATCATTGCGGCAGGATGACCGGGGTGCCCCGTGCTGACCAGTCCCCTCACGCCGGGTTGATGGCTGGCGTGACCCGGCATAAAGCGGGAAATGTTGCGGAAATGACCGGCTCCCCTCGTTGACAGGGGGGAACAAGGTCCGTAAAGGACGGGCTTCAAGTTACACGCCCTCGAATCCTTTGCCGGGTTCGGGCAACCCGCTGATGGAGAAGACGCGATGAAGCGCACCTACCAACCGTCCAAACTGGTCCGTGCCCGTCGCCACGGCTTCCGCGCCCGCATGGCCACCAAAGGCGGCCGTCTGGTGCTGGCCGCGCGCCGCGCCAAGGGCCGCAAGGTTCTGTCCGCCTGATGCCTTTGGGGCCTGCTGGCCCAAAGGATGACGCGATGACACCGCCGGAGACACCGGGCCAAGGCCAACCAGCCGAAGCGCCCGCAGCGTCTCCGGCGGTTTCGCTTTGCCCGGCTGACAAGATCGAGACGCTGAAGAACCGCCCCGACTTTCTGCGTGCTGCACAGGCGCGGCGGCAGGGCACGGCTGGCTTTTTATTGCAGGCCCGCCAGCGGCACGATGAAAGTGCTGCGATCCGCGTGGGCTATACCGCCTCGAAAAAGATCGGCAATGCGGTGCTGCGCAATCGGGCCAAACGGCGGCTGCGGGCACTTGTGCGCGAGGCGTTGCCCGGCCGCGCGCTGGCGGGCTGGGACTATGTGCTGGTCGCCCGCCCCGGTGCCACCGTCGAGCGGGCTTTTTCCGACCTGCTGGCCGATCTGACGCAGGCCCTGCGCCAGATTCACCGTGAACAGCCATGACCCCGTTGGCCCATATGCTGGCGCTGCCGGTGCGGGCCTATCGGCTGGTGCTGTCGCCCTGGGTCGGTCACGGTTGCCGCTATCAGCCCACATGTTCCGCCTATGCGCTGGAGGCGCTGGAGCGCCATGGCGGCGCAAAGGGCGGCTGGCTGATGGTACGGCGGGTGTGCCGGTGCCACCCCTGGGGCGGCCATGGCTATGACCCGGTTCCCGGCGCAGACCCGGCCTTTGACCGCACCCGCTGAGTTTTGCATTCGACCGGCAGTTCTGGCATAGCAAGCCATGCCGAAAGGGAAGCCCATGTTCGACGAAGATCCCGCCGACGACATTCATCCACTGTTCCACGGCGCGCCGAAATCGACCGAGTTCCGCAAGCTGCGCAAACGGCTGGTGCAGAACGTGCGCGAGGCCATTGAGACCTATGGCATGGTAACGCCCGGCGACCGCTGGCTGATCTGCCTGTCGGGTGGCAAGGACAGCTATACTCTGCTTGCCGTTCTGACCGAACTGAAATGGCGCGGCCTTTTGCCGGTCGAATTGCTGGCCTGCAATCTTGATCAGGGCCAGCCCGGCTTTCCCGCGACCGTGCTGCCGGAATTCCTGACCCGAATGGGCGTGCCGCACCGGATCGAGTATCAGGACACCTATTCGGTGGTGATCGACAAGATCAAACCGGGCGGAACGATGTGTTCCCTGTGTTCGCGGCTGCGGCGGGGGAACCTGTACCGAATCGCGCGGGAAGAAGGCTGTTCGACCGTGGTGCTGGGCCATCACCGCGACGACATTCTTGAAACCTTTTTCATGAACTTGTTTCACGGTGGGCGGCTGGCCAGCATGCCGCCACGCCTGCTGAACGAAGAGGGCGATCTGTTCGTGGCCCGCCCTCTGGCCTTCGTGGCCGAGGCCGATTGCGAGAAATTTGCCCGTGGCATGAATTACCCGATCATTCCCTGCGATCTGTGTGGCAGCCAGGAAGGCCTGCAACGCGCGCAGGTGAAAAAGCTGCTGGATGAGTGGGAGGTTCGGTCTCCAGGCCGCCGTCAGGTGATGTTCCGCGCCCTGATGAATGTGCGGCCGTCGCACCTGGCCGACCCAGGCCTTTTCGACTTTGCGGCGTTGATACGCGAAACTGTCGAATTGTCTGGAAATGTGCCCGATCTGCGGGACCGCGATTAACCTGTTGCTCAACCTAAAGACGTAGCCTGCGCCGAACGGGCAACCGTGCCCGATCTGCAGAGGTTGCTGATGCCCAACAGCCCCAAACTCGACCTTGCCGGCGCGTTCCGCTGGTCTTATGGCCAATTTCGTCGGCCAGAGTTGATGGTGTTCCTGCCCGCGCTGACGCTGGCGGCCTTCTGGTATGGCGGAGAACGGGCGCTGATTGTCACCGCGCTCTGTGCGCCGCTGATCTTTGCGCTCGCCGGGGCCTTCCGCTTTGCCGAACCTTTGGATGCGACCACGACAGAGCCGGGCCGCCGCACCCGCCTGATGTCCATGCTGGAGCGGGCCTTGCGCGATGGCGCAGCGGGCGGGGCAAGCTCTGTCTGCTTTGTCGTCCAGATCGACGATATGGAAGGGCTGGCCCGCCGCCACGGCCGACAGGCACAGGCCGAGGTGTTGGCCCGCAGCGCAGAGCGGCTGACGGCAACGCTGCGGCCCGCCGATGTGGTGGCACGGCTGGAAGGGGCGGCCTTTGCCATTGTGCTGGAGCCGGTGCGCCGGCTGGATCTGGAATCAGCGGTGCAAATCGCGGCGCGGCTGCAATCTTGCGTCGCGGTGCCGGTCAGCCTTGATGCAACACGGCTGCAAGTCAGCGCATCGATCGGGTTCTGTCTGTCTGATCGCGCGCCCGTGCCACGGGCGCAGGCGCTGCTGGATGCGGCCTTGCTGGCCACCGATGATGCCACCGCCAATGGCCCCGGCGCTATCCGCGCCTTTGCCCCGGATATGATCCGCCGTCAGGCCGCGCGCGTCGCGATGCGCGAAGAGATTGAAGCGGCGCTGGACAATGGCCAGATCCGACCATGGTATCAGCCGCAGGTTTCCACCGATACCGGCGCGATTTCGGGGTTAGAGGCGCTGGCGCGCTGGCAGCACCCGGTGCGCGGGCTGGTGCCGCCTGCCGAATTCTTGCCGCTGATCGAACAGGCCGGGCTGGCCACCCGGCTGGGAGAGGTGATCCTGCGTGAAGCGTTGCAGGCGCTGACGCGCTGGGACCGCGCAGGTCTGGGCGTGCCAGAGGTTGCGGTCAACTTCTCTGCCGAGGAGTTGCGCGACCCCAAGCTTGCCGACAAGCTGAAATGGGAGCTGGACCGCTTTGACCTGCAACCCGCAAGGCTGACGGTCGAGGTGCTGGAAAGCGTGGTGGCCGAAACCGCGCAGGATGTGATCGTGTCGAACATTGCGGCGCTGGCGCGGCTGGGCTGCGGGATCGATCTGGATGATTTCGGCACCGGCCATGCGTCGATCACCTCGATCCGGCGGTTCGCGGTGCGACGGCTGAAGATTGACCGCAGCTTTGTGACCCGGATCGACGAAGACCGCGAACAGCAAAAGATCGTGATTGCGGTGCTGGCCATGGCCGAGCAACTGGGCCTTGCGACGCTGGCCGAAGGGGTCGAAACGCCGGGCGAACATGCGATGCTGGCGCAACTGGGGTGTGGCGATGTGCAGGGTTTTGGCATTGCGCGCCCGATGCCGTTTGAAGAGACGATTGACTGGATCGCGCGGCACCGCGCGGCGCAGTCGCAGGCACCCCGGATTGGCGGAAAGGCGCGGCGGCAAAGTTAGGCGGCAGGCTTGGGTGCCGGGTAGCGGGCATGTGCCTGATGACTGCCACCTCGCCCCATCCTGCTGACGGGGCCGGTTTGGGTATGACGGACCGCCTGGATTGTTGCGGGCAAGAGGCTGACGGGCATGGTTTCGGGAAAACCGCTTGACCTTTGCCCCCCCCTTCTGTTGAAGCACCGCTGACCCTGAACAAAGCGGTGTGGTCCAGATGGACGATCAGAACAAGAATCTAATCCTTGCAACCGTGCTGAGTTTCCTTGTGATCCTTGGCTGGTTCGTTGCGGGGCCCATGCTGTTCCCCAAATGGTTCCCAGAGGCGCAGCAAACCGCCCCCACAGGCACCGACGCGCTGACGGCGGTTCCCGCAGGCGACACGGCAGCCCCGGCGGCGGCCACAACCGCCACCCCGCAAGAGACTGCAACCGCAACCGAGGCCCCGCGCCTGACCATCGACACCCCGATGCTGGGCGGCACGATCTCGACCGAAGGGGCGCGGATCGACGATCTGCTGCTGAAGACCTACCGCGAAACGGTGGACCCTGCCTCGTCGCCGGTGCATGTGCTGTCGCCGGTCGGCAAAGAGTTCCCCTATTATGCGCTGTTCCGCTGGGCCCCCGGCGCTGGCCTGACCGAAGCGGACGTGCCCAATGCCAAGACTTTGTGGCAGGTGACTTCGGGCACCACCCTGACCCCCGCAACGTCGATCACGCTGCAATGGAGCAATGGGAAGGGCCTGACCTTCATCCGCACGATTTCGGTGGATGACAAGTTCATGTTCACTGTGTCGGATGCTGTGGAAAACACCGGCGCAACCGAGGTCAGCCTGTATCCCTATTCGTCGCTGACCCGCGTTGGCCTGCCCAAACTGCAAAACATCTATGTTGTGCATGAAGGCGTGGTGCGCCGCACCGACGGCAAACTGGAAGAGATCAAGTACAAGAATGTCGTCGATCTGCCCGCCATCGACCGCGAAGGCGGCCCGGCCGAGGTTGTGGATGGCGCTTCTGATGGCTGGATCGGGTTCACCGACCACTATTGGATGACCACATTGGTCCCCGAACAGGGCAAACCCTATACCGCCGTGACCAAGCATGTCGCGACCTCGAACATCTACCAGACCGAGCTGCGCCAGCCACAGGTGACGCTGGCTCCGGGCGCAAAGACGGCCACTTCGACCCGCCTTTTTGCCGGTGCCAAGGAATGGGAAACCATCCGCGACTATCAGGACAATGCGGGTATTCCCGGTTTCATCGATTCGATCGACTGGGGCTGGTTCTACTTCCTGACCAAGCCGATTTTCCGCGTTCTGCACTGGTTGCATGGCCTGATCGGCAACATGGGTCTGGCGATCATCGCCCTGACCTTTGTGCTTAAGGTTCTTGTGCTGCCATTGGCCTATAAATCTTATGTCTCGATGGCCCGCATGAAAGAGTTGCAGCCAGAGATGGAGGCGCTGAAAGAGCGCGCGGGCGAGGACAAGCAAAAGCTGCAAAAGGAAATGATGCAGCTTTACAAGGAAAAGAAGGTTAATCCGGCGGCGGGCTGTTTGCCGATCCTGATCCAGATCCCGATTTTCTTCAGCCTGTACAAGGTGATCTTCGTTACACTGGAACTGCGGCAGGCCCCGTTCTTTGGCTGGTTGAAAGACCTGTCGATGCCGGACCCGTCGTCGCTCTATAACTTGTTTGGCGCATTGCCCTGGGGCGGGCCACCTTCGGGCACGCTGACCCACACCATCTTTATCGGTGCCCTGCCGATCCTGCTGGGCATCAGCATGTGGCTGCAACAAAAGCTGAACCCGGCACCCGCCGATCCGGTGCAGCAGCAGGTGTTCGCCTTCATGCCTTGGGTGTTCATGTTCATGCTGGGCAGTTTCGCGTCGGGGCTGGTGCTCTACTGGATTACCAACAACACCATCACCTTCCTTCAGCAGTATGCCATCATGACCAGCCACGGCCATCGACCCGACATTTTCGGCAACATCAGGTCCAGCTTCAAGAAAAAGGCTGAGGCGCCGGTGATTGAAAAGGGCAAGGCGAGCAAAAAATGACAGGGCGTCTGGCGCATATCTTCCGCCACCCCATCAAGGCCCACGGACGCGAGGAACTCGCGTCCGTTGTGCTTTCGGCGGGGGCTGCCCTGCCGTGGGACAGGCATTGGGCCGTGGCGCATGATCTGTCTAAATTCGATCCTGCGGCACCCGAATGGACCCCCTGCCCCAATTTCCAGCGCGGGGCGAGGACGCCTGCCCTGATGGCAATTGAGGCGCAGTTTGACGAAGAGGCAAGCTGGCTGACGCTGACCCACCCATTGCTGCCCCCCCTCAGCTTTGATCCGGCAGAGGAAGGGGCCAAGCTGATCGACTGGTTGCGCCCGATCAGCCCGACCGACCGTTTTGTTCCGGTGGCGCTGGTGCGTGCGCCGGGCGTGGCGATGACGGATTCAGATTATCCCACAGTGTCGATCAAAAGCCTTGCCTCGAATGCCGCTTTGGGGGCGCATCTGGGAATGGATCTGTCGATCCACCGCTGGCGCGGCAACCTGTGGGTTGATGGCTTTGCCCCTTGGGCGGAATTCGACTGGGTGGGCAAGCATCTGCGCGTGGGTAAAACCGTGCTGGAGATTCGCGAGCGCGTCGGGCGGTGCAAGGCCACCAGCGCCAATCCGGCGACAGGTGTGATTGATGCAGACACGCTTCGCGCGTTGCGCGAGGTTGTGGGCGAACAGGATTTCGGCGTTTTCGGCGTCGTGGTCGAGGGCGGGGCGATCATGCCCGGCGACAAGGTAGAGGTGCTGGGATGAGCATGGCGTTTACTCTGGCCCCCGAGCCGGAAGATGAAGCCCGCGAGGCGGGCCGGTTGCTGTTCGCCGGACCGATCGAGTTTGTAAAGGGCGTGGTGTCCATGTCTGGCCTGCCCCCGGCCGACCGGCTGGAGGTGTGCTTTGCGGGCCGGTCGAACGTGGGGAAATCAAGCCTGATCAACGCTTTGACCGGGCGAAAGAACCTTGCGCGCGCGTCGAATACGCCGGGGCGAACGCAAGAGATCAACTATTTCGCCTTAGGCGAAAGCCGCCATCTGGTTGACCTTCCGGGCTATGGTTATGCCGAGGCGCCAGTGGCGATTGTGGCCAAATGGCAGGCGCTGCTGAAACAATTCCTGCAAGGCCGCGCCACGCTGCGCCGGGCCTTTGTGCTGATTGACACAAGGCATGGCGTAAAGGCGGTGGATGAGGAAATTCTGACGCTTCTGGATAAATCGGCTGTGACCTTTCAGGTGGTGATGACCAAGGCCGACAAGGTGAACCGCGAAACCCGCGAGGCGAATATCGCGCAGGTGATGGGGGCCTTGGCCCGCCATCCTGCCGCCTATCCGGAAATCATCGTCACCTCTTCGGAAAAGGGCGAGGGGATCGAGACCCTGCGCGCGATCATCGCCACACTGGAGTAAGGCAAAGGGGGCTGGCATCCGGCGATGGCTTGGGCCAATGTCGGGGCAGGAACCGTGTGATGCCCCCTGCAAACCCTTCTCCGCTTGCCCCGCTGCGCCATCCGGCCTTTCGGCTGATCTGGACGGCTACGCTTGCCTCTAACCTTGGCAGTTTGATTCAGGGGGTGGGGGCCGCCTGGCAAATGGCCCTGATGACGCCCTCCGAAGGGATGGTCGCGCTGGTTACGGCCAGCACCACGCTACCAATCATGGTGCTGGCCGTAGTGGCGGGCGCGATTGCCGACAATTTCGACCGGCGTAAGGTAATGCTGTCGGCACAGCTTTTCATGTGCGCGGTTTCGGCCGCGCTGGCGGCTGCGGCGGCGCTGAACTGGTTGGGGCCGTGGAGCCTGCTGGCCTTTACCTTCCTGTTGGGGCTGGGGTCTGCGATGCACCTGCCCAGTTGGCAAGCCTCGATGCGCGATCTGGTGCCGCGCGATGACCTGCCTGCGGCGGTGACGTTGAATTCAATGAGCTTCAACCTGATGCGGTCCGTCGGGCCTGCGTTGGGCGGGTTGATCGTGGCGGCAGCGGGCGCGCCGGTGGCCTTTGCGCTGAACGCGGTCAGCTATCTTGCAGTGATCTGGGCGCTCTATCGTTGGTCTGGCCCGGTGGAAGAACGCACCCTGCCTGCCGAGCATCTGGGCAGCGCGGTTCGCGCAGGGCTGCGCTATGTCGCGCTGTCGCCCAATCTGGTGCGAATCATCTCGCGCGGGTTCGTCTTTGGCATTGCCGCCATTGCCGTGATGGCCCTGCTGCCGGTGGTCACCCGTGACCGGCTGGGCGGCGAGGCAACGGCATTTGGCCTGCTGCTGGGAACCTTTGGTTTTGGCGCGATTGGCGGGGCGTTCCTGTCGCCCCACCTGCGGCGCTATGCCGGGATCGAGACCATCGTGGCCAGCGCCTTTGCCACCTTTGCCGTGGGCTGCGCCATTCTGGCGATGGCCCCGACTGCGGTGCTGGCGATACCGGGGCTGCTGCTGGCGGGGGCGTCCTGGGTGCTGGCCCTGTCGCTGTTCAACGTATCCACCCAACTGGCAACGCCGCGTTGGGTGGTGGGGCGGGCGCTTGCGATATATCAGACGGCGACCTTTGGCGGCATGGCGCTGGGAAGCTGGCTTTGGGGCCAAACCTCTGAATGGTGGGGAACCGAGGTGGCGCTGCTGCTGGCGGCGGCGGTTCTGCTGCTGGGCGCGCTGATGGGGCGGCTGTGGCGGATGCCCGATTTTTCCGAGGTGAACCTTGATCCCGCCAACCGCTTTCACGAACCCGCGCTGCGGCTGGACCTGCGGGCACGATCAGGGCCGCTGATGATCATGATCGATTATGACATTGCGCCGCAAAACACCGTGCCTTTTCTTGCGCTGATGGCCGAACGCCGGGTGATCCGGCTGCGTGACGGGGCGCGGCAATGGGCGCTGATGCGCGATCTGGAAGACCCTGACATCTGGGTGGAAAGCTATCACGTCGCCACCTGGACCGAGTATCTGCGCCATAACCAGCGCCGCACCGCCGCCGATGCCACCAACCGCGACCGTCTGCTGGAATTGCATCGCGGCCCCGCAGAACCCAAGGTCCACCGCATGATAGAGCGCGAGACGGTTCCCGCCCATGATGATCTGCCGATCATCGAGCGGCCCAAGGTGCTTTAGACGTGCTGCCTCAAACGTGTTGGGCGCCGTTCACCTCGATCTCGGCGCCCGAGATATAGCTTGACTGCGGCGAACACAGGAACCAGATGGCATCGGCCACCTCTGACGGTTGGCCAAGGCGCTGCATCGGCAGCTTTTCCACAATCTTGTCGGTGCCGGGCGACAGAATCGCGGTTTCAATCTCTCCGGGCGCAATCGCGTTCACCCGCACACCCAAAGGCCCAAAATCATGCGCCATTTCGCGCGTCAGGGCCGCCAGCGCGGCCTTGGAGGTCGAATAGGCCGCCCCGGCAAAGGGATGAACACGCGACCCGGCGATAGAGGTCACGTTGACCACGCTGCCCTTGGCCGCCGACAATTCATCCTTCAACCCGCGCGCCAGCACGATCGAGGCAAAGAAGTTCACATGGAACACCTGCCCCCAGGTCCGCAGGTCGGTTTCCAGCGTGTTCAGGCGGCTGCCCCCCGGCCCCTTGGGGCTGATGCCGGCATTGTTGACCAGCGCATCAAGACGGCCGTTCAGCTTGGCCTTGATGCCTTCGATGGCGGCAATGGTCTTGTCGGGGCTGCCAAGGTCGATCTGGATATGATCCTGCTCGCCCCCCGGCCAAGGGCAGCGCGGATCAAAGGGCTGACGCGAACAGGTCAGCACGCGCCAGCCTTCGGCCGAAAACCGCTTGACGGTCGCATGGCCGATCCCACGCGAAGCACCTGTCAGCACAAGGGTTTTCTGTTCGGTCATCGCGGCCTCCGTTTTGGCGCAGGCTAGACTTTTGCGGCCCAAGCGCAAGCGGCGCTTGGCAGGGGCGGGCAAAAGCCTTATGGGCGGTTTTGACCCGGAGGCCCCCATGAAGCAGCAGACCCTGACCATGCAAGACGCCCTGAACACCGCCAAGATGCTGTCCGAAGCCCTGCCCCATCTGCAACGCTATTCTGATGCGGTGGTGGTGGTGAAATTCGGTGGCAATGCCATGGGAGATGATGCCGCGATGGCCGAATTCGCCCGCGATGTCGTGCTGATCCAGCAGGTCGGCGCCCATCCGGTGGTGGTGCATGGCGGCGGACCGATGATCAACGAGATGCTGGCCAAGCTGGGCATCAAGTCTGAATTCGTGCGTGGCAAGCGCGTGACTGACAAGGCCACGGTCGAAGTGGTTGAAATGATCCTGTCCGGCCTTGTGAACAAGCGCATCGTGCAGGCGATCAACGATCAGGGCGGGCGCGCCGTTGGCATTTCGGGCAAGGACGACGACCTGATGGTCTGCGAAGCGGATGATCCCGAGCTGGGCTTTGTCGGTCGCCCGGTTGAAATGAACGTGCAGGTGCTGCGCGATCTTTACAGCGCGGGCATCATTCCGGTGGTGGCCCCGGTGGCAACGGGCATGGCCGACAATGAGACGTTCAACGTGAACGGCGATACGGCGGCAGGGGCGATTGCCGGGGCGCTGAAGGCGGACCGCCTGCTGCTGCTGACCGATGTGCCGGGGGTCAAGGGGGCCGACGGCAAGGTGATGACCCAGATCAGCCCCGAAGAAATTCGGGCGATGATCAAGGATGGCACCATCGCGGGCGGCATGATCCCCAAGACCGAAACAGCCCTGATGGCGCTGGAACAGGGCACGCGGGCGGTGACGATTCTGGACGGCCGCATTCCGAATGCCTGCCTGCTGGAATTGTTCACCGACCATGGCGCAGGGTCGCAGATCCGGTCAACCGAGCCACGGGTCAAGCCGCGCGTCCGGCGCTAAGGTGCTTTGAAACGCGGATAGGGCCGGGGGCGTCGCTCCCGGCTTTTTGATGTCCGGTTTGGTGTTGCGGGCGGATGCCTCCGGCGGGAGTATTTTGAAAGGTGCAAATGGGGGCGGATGTGCTGAACGACCTTGCGGCGCGACTGGCAGCAGAGCGGCTGGAGATTCTGGGCGGCTTTGTTTGCGAGGGAGATACGACCCTTCCCGCTGGCACCCGCAGCCTGTTGATGCTGGGTCCGGCAGAGCCGGGGTTCTGGGCCCATCTGACGGCCCAACCCGAATGGGACGGAGGGGCGGACCCGGTGGACCGCTGGTCACGGCGGGTGATCGGGCGGATGGCCTGTGATCTGGGCGCGAAGGCGCTGTTTCCCTTTGGCGGGCCGCCCTATCAGCCGTTCTATCAATGGGCGCTGCGCACGGGGCGGGTATGGGACAGCCCGGTGCGCCTGCTGGTTCATGCCAGCCAAGGCATGATGGTCAGCTTTCGCGGGGCGCTGGCATTCAAACAGGTGATTGAGGTGCCGCCTGCCGCTGACCGGCCATGTGAGGGGTGTTCAAAACCCTGCCTGAACGTTTGCCCTGCCGGGGCGCTTGGCGCGGCGGGCTATGATGTTCCAGCCTGCCACGCATTTCTGGATGGGGACGCGGGGGGGGATTGCCTGAATACGGGTTGCCTTGTGCGCCGCGCTTGCCCGGTGTCGGCAGGCTATGCAAGACTTGCCCAACAATCGGCCTATCACATGAGCCGATTCCATAAGGCGGGTCGAACCGCCTGATAGCGGGAGGAAATCTTGAAACGGCTGATCCTGACGCGGCACGCGAAATCCAGCTGGGATGACCCGCTGACACCCGACCACGACCGCCCCTTGAACGAACGCGGCAAGGCCGCCGCGGCCGATCTGGGCCAATGGCTGAGTAGCCGAGGCTATGTGCCCGGCGAAGTTCTTTGCTCGGATGCGCTGCGCACCCGCAAGACTTGGAGCGGGATCGCTCCCGCCCTGCCTGGCACCCCCGTGCTGGAGTTGAAACCCGCGCTTTACCATGCCGGGCCAGATGTGATGCTGGCCGTCCTGCGCCATGCAAAGGCCGACGTCGTGATGATGATCGGCCATAACCCGGGCATTGCGGAATTTGCCACGAAACTGGTGGCGCGCGCGCCGCAGAATGCCGATTTCGGGCGCTATCCGACGGGGGCCACGCTGGTGGCCGATTTCGCGATAGAAAGCTGGGATCAACTGGTCTGGGGCACCGGTGTGGTGGATGACTTTGTCATCCCGCGTGAAATCGCAATGTAACAATAGCGGTGCGTGGAATCACGCACCCTACCCCATCTGTCAGGTGTCAGCCTGTTAAGGGGGTAGGGTGCGTGCTTTACACGCACCTTTACTTTAGTGACCCAGAATCTGGGACAGGAACAGCTTGGTCCGCTCGCTCTGCGGGTTGTTGAAGAACTCTCGCGGCTCGTTCTGTTCGACGATCTGGCCCTTGTCCATGAAGATCACGCGGTTCGCCACGGCTTGGGCAAAGCCCATTTCGTGGGTAACGCACAGCATGGTCATGCCCTCTTCGGCAAGCTGGATCATGGTATCCAGCACCTCTTTGATCATTTCGGGATCAAGGGCGCTGGTGGGTTCGTCAAACAGCATGATGCGCGGCTTCATGCACAGGCTGCGGGCGATGGCCACGCGCTGCTGTTGCCCGCCCGACAACTGGCCGGGGTATTTATGCGCCTGATCCGGGATCTTGACCTTGGTCAGATAGTGCATCGCGGTCTCTTCCGCCTCTTTCCTGGGAACCTTGCGGACCCAGATCGGCGCCAGAGTGCAGTTTTCCAGAATTGTCAGATGCGGGAACAGGTTGAAGTGCTGAAACACCATCCCAACCTCTGACCGCACCTTGTCGATGTTCTTGATGTCATTGGTCAGTTCGGTGCCATCAACGATGATCTGGCCGGACTGGTGTTCTTCCAGCCGGTTGATACAGCGGATCAGGGTGGACTTGCCCGACCCTGACGGCCCGCAGATCACGATGCGTTCGCCACGCTGCACGGTCATGTTGATGTCGCGCAGAACGTGGAACTGACCGTACCATTTGTTCATTGCGGTGATCTGGATCGCAACTTCGTCCGAGACCACCATTTTCTTGGATGCTTCAGCCATATTCAGGGCTCCTTAACGATGGTCGGTTTTCAGCTTGCGCTCGAGATACATCGAATAGCGCGACATGCTGAAACACACGAGGAAGAAGATGCCGCCAACAAAGATGTAAGGCTCCCAGTAAAGACCCTTCCAGGCATTGTCGGACCGCACGATCTTGGTGACTCCTTGCAGCGGGTCCATCAGGCCGACGAGGGCCACCAGCGTGGTGTCCTTGAACAGACCGATAAAGCTGGACACGATGCCGGGGATCGAGATTTTCAGCGCCTGCGGCATGATGATCAGCCGCTGCGCCTGCCAATAATCCAGCCCAAGGGCATCCGCCGCCTCGTATTGCCCCCGCGGCAGAGCGGCAAGGCCACCCCGGATCACCTCGGCGATATAGGCCGAGGCGAAGATGATCACCACGATGATAACCCGCAAGATCAGGTCAAAGTTGGTGCGCGGCGGCAAGAAATACAGCAGCAGGAAGTTGGCCGCGAACAGAACGGTGATCAGTGGCACGCCCCGGAAGAACTCGATAAAGCCGACCGAGAGAGAATGGATCAGCGGCATGTCCGACCGGCGACCAAGGGCCAGCAGAACGCCGATTGGCAGGGACGCTGAAATCGCGGTGATGCCGATGACAAAGGCCAGCAGGAAGCCACCGATGTTATCAGAGACGACATAGGGCAGCCCCCAAGGCAGTGCTGCGGCCAAAACACCAGTCACGCTGCTTTGCAGGCTGGTCCACCAGATCGCAGCAACAACAAGTCCGACGCCAGCACCGACAACAACGCCAAGCGGCTTTTGTACAAACTGCCAGACGAGGGCAAAGATGACAAAGCCCGCCAAAGTGCCAACCGCTGTCCAGATCGGCCCGCCCCAGATCAGAAAGAAGGCGATGAACGGGAACAACAGGGTCAGCCACAGCAACCGCTTGGGCGCAGTCGCCGCCACCGCCATCAGTGCCAGCATGATCGCGACCGAGAGGACGATATGCCCCCAATCGGTGCCCAGACCGATCAACGCCAGCACCAGAAGCACCGTCATCGTGACAGTGATATTCAGGGCCGGGCGCCGCAGCCCATAATAAAGCACCGGTGAAAGTGAAACCATCATCAGTGCCGCCGCCGTGGTCGGGCGCCAGTATTCAGCCTGCGGATAAAGGCCGAACAGGAACTGATTCCAGCGCAGCCGGATCACGGCCCAGCAGGGACCAGCAGCCTCGGGGCCAAAGCTGGCGGCGATCTTCTCCCGGCATTCAGCCAGCGAACTGGCGTTCCAGACACTGTGCGCCAGCCAAGGCAGGATGAAGCTGGCAAGCCACAGCACGGCCAGGCAGGCCAGCAGAGTAAGGACCGAATTCAGAACTGACGAGAACAGGTTCTCTCGCAGCCATTTCACCACCCCGCGCTCTCCTGCCGGGGGTGGAAGCGGGGGCAGCATGTCGTTGCGCACAAAAAGGGGCGATGCCATATTAACGCTCCTTCAGCCGGACGGCATTGTTATAGATATTCATCAGCGCCGAGATCAGCAGGCTGAGTGCCAGATAAATCAGCATCATCAGCAACATACACTCCAGCTCTCGGCCGGTCTGGTTCAGGGTGATCCCCCCCAGCGTGCCTTTGAGGTCCATGTAGGAAATCGCCATACCCAGCGTCGTGTTCTTGGTGATGTTCAGATACTGGCTGATCAGCGGCGGGATAATCACCCGCAGGGCTTGCGGCATGATCACAAGGCTCATGGTGCGTCCCGGGCGCAGGCCAAGGGCATGCGCGGCCTCTGACTGCCCACGCGAGATTGCCTGAATGCCAGAGCGGACCGCCTCGGCGATATAGGTGGCGGAATAAAGCGTCAGCGCGACCAGAAGGGCAGTAAGGCTGTGGAACACCAGCAGGCCGCCCTGAAAGTTGAAGCCCTTCAACTCGGGGTATTCAAAATGCAAGCCCATTGCCAGCAGCAGGGCCAGCGTGGGCACCACAATGATCAGCAGCGACTTCCACCAGGTTGTCGGACGGATTCCGGTCGCCTCTTGCATTGCGCTGGCCTTGCGCAGAAGAATCCGGTTCACCCAGATTGATCCGAAAAGCACCAGGATTGTTGCGATCACCGACAGGTTGATCGGCAGGCCCAGAATGTCAAAGCTGCCAATTCCGTGTTCAAGCAGCGGACGGGGAATGTTGGTGCCCCGATTGGTCACCGCCACCGAATCCCAGAACCACATCGAGGCCGCGGGCTGTTGGCCCGCATCCAGCATTTCCTGTGTAACCTTGAAGTCCTTGGGGCCGGGACGCGTTTCGCCCAGGATCACGAAGACCAGAATGATCCACAACAGCAGCGGGATGTTGCGGAAAACCTCGACGTAGACCGTCATCAGCCGCGCGACCAGCCAGTTGTTGGACAGCCGCAGAACCCCGACGATAACACCGAGGATGGTGGCAAAGAACGAGGCCAGCACCGCAACCAGCAGGGTGTTCAAAAGCCCGATCACCAGCGCACGGCCATGCGTGCTGTCGTTGGTATAGGGGATCAGGGTCTGGCCGATATCATATCCGGCCCGGCCCCACAGGAAATCAAAGTTGATGTCTTTGCCACGCACGGCAAGGTTGGCAACGGTGTTATTCACCAGCCAGACCAAAACCGCGACAAGCAGCAGCAAGACAACGACCTGAATCGTGTAGCTGCGATATCGGGTGTCATAGATAAGTTGAGACAGCCGAAAGCCAGCTTTCGGCGCAGGGTCTGCGAACGACATTTATCCCCCTATGCTGGCAGCCAACCGTCTGATGCGGTATTGTGGCGGGACATATCCCTGCGCCAGCTTTTGAAAAAACCGGGCGCGAGGATTGTCCCCGCGCCCGAAAGTCTGTGCGATCAGCGCAGCGGCGGCGCGTATTGCAGACCGCCTTGGGTCCACAGCGCGTTCAGGCCACGGGCCAGACCAATCGGGGTGTTGGTGCCGACGTTGGCCTCGAAGCTTTCGCCGTAGTTGCCGACTTGCTTGATGATGTTATAGGCGAACTTGGCGTCCACCCCCATCAGCTTGCCCATGTCGCCATCAACGCCCAACAGGCGGCGCACTTCGGGGTCATAGTTGGTGTCGTCGGTCGCGGCCTTGACGATCTCGTCCACGTTCGCCTTGGTGATCCCCTTTTCTTCGGCAATCAGCATGGTGAAATAGCTCCAGCGGATAACATCGCCCCAAGCGCTGTCGCCATGGCGCACTGCCGGCCCGAGCGGCTCTTTCGAGATGATTTCCGGCAGGATAACGTAATCTTGCGGGCTGCTGAGACCGGCGCGGCTGGCGGCAAGGCCCGAGGCGTCGGTGGTATAGGCGTCGCAAGCACCAGCTTCGAACTGGCGCAGGGCTTCGGCGTCATCGGCCACGTTGACGGGGGTGTAGCTGATTTTGTTGGTCTTGAAGAAGTCCGCCAGGTTCAGCTCGGTCGTGGTGCCGGACTGGATGCAGACCGTTGCGCCATCAAGCTCTTTGGCAGAGGACACACCCAGATCTTTCTTCACCATGAAGCCCTGGCCGTCGTAGTAGTTCACCGCGACGAAATCGAGCTTCAGGTCGGTGTCGCGCGAATAGGTCCAGGTCGAGTTGCGGACCAGCACGTCAACTTCGCCCGACTGCAATGCAGTAAAGCGGGTCTCGCCAGTCAGCGGCACAAATTTCACCTTGGTGGAATCGCCGAAAACAGCAGCCGCAACGGCACGGCAGACGTCAACATCAAGGCCGGTCCAGTTGCCGCTTGCGTCGGGCGAACCAAAACCCGTCAGGCCGGTGTTCGAGCCGCAGAGCAGTTGACCGCGGGCCTTCACATCGTCCAGCGTTCCGGCCGAAGCCAAGCCAGCAAACAGCGTTGCAGCGGCGACGGTGCCGAGGAATACGGATTTTCTCATACTTACCTCTTCCTGTGGGCCACCCTTCGAGGGGTGGCGGTTATATCCCTGCTTCCCTGTGCAGGTGACAGTTCGATAGGCGGAAAGCTCCGCCAGTGTCGGGCATCATCGGCCATCGTCTTTGGAAAGGTCAAGCAAAACCGCGAGATTGTGACCCACACAAGTTTTCTTCCCTTTCAAAGCAGGGCTTTGGTTTGGAAAGAATGTTGGAGATCAATCTGGCGAAAGAATGTTAGCAGCAAAGGGCGTGAAAGCGCGCGGCCTCTTCCAAAGCGGCGGCTTTTGCGGCCTCGATCTTGGCCGCGTCTTCGTCTTCACCCCAAAGTTCAATCTGCCAATGCTCATCGATTCGGCTTTTGCTGAAAGCTTCAGCAGCCGACAGATGGCCACGCGCGACGGCCAGTCCGAGAATCAGCGATCCGGTGATTGCGATCATGTCGTGCAGCGCCGCCAGTTCAAAAGGCGTCGCTGCGGCCAGTTCGGCGCGCAGGCGGGCCAGGGCTTCGGGTGGTTGGGCAACGTGCATGACGCCAGAGGTGACGCGCAACTCTACCCCAAGGTCTGAGCGCGCCCAAGCCAGCAGCGGGTCCCACGCAGCGGCCTGCCGGTCAATCAGCGCTTGTGGCCCTGTGGCGCGATAGCACAACAGGTCGCTGCCGCCATATTCGGCCAGCAGGTCCACCACCTCGGCAAACTGGTGGCCCAGTTTGTCGATGGCGGAATTGGCGGCGCGTGTCACAGGCATGGTTTCGGGTCGGACCACGTCGTCCTGCGCAGCCCATTCGGCGGCAGCAGCACGCGCCATGGCCATGCTGGGCAGAACAAAGGCCGCCTTGGCCGGGGTCTTGACCGGCTTGCCATCAAGCCGGACGGTGAACCCGCCGTCACAAGCCTCGGCCACCGCGTCTTTCCAGAAGCGTTTCGGCTTCCATGCGCTCACTTGAACACCTCGAACGGGTCGGCGGGCACGTCATCTTCCTTCCAGTCCAGCGCGGCCCAGGTGCGGGCCATGTGGTCGGGCAAGGGGGCGGTGAAGGTCATCACCGCCTTGGTGATCGGGTGCTGGATGGTCAGGCTGCGCGCGTGCAGGTGCAGTTTCCTTGAAATCTCGCCCCCAATCGTTGCGCCCCAGCCATCGCCCATGTTCTCGGACCCAGAGCCGCCGTATTTGCCATCGCCCAGAATGGGGTGACCCATCTCGGCCATATGGGCGCGCAACTGGTGGGTGCGGCCTGTTACCGGCTCCAGCGCCATCCACGACAGGCGGGTGCCAAGGAACCACAGGGTGAAGTAATCGGTATGGGCGCGCTTGGCATCAGGGTGTTCGGCGGCTTTGGCGGGATGGATGCAGACCATCTTTTCGCCTTCGCCGCCCCGGCCATGACCCGGTGCCTTCATCAGATAGTATTTGATCGACCCTTTGCGCGGATGCGGCACACCGGCGACCACGGCCCAATAGATCTTGCGCGCCTCGCGATGCCGCAACGCCTCGCTCAATGCCCGCGCCACGCGGTCGGTGCGCGCCAGCATCAGAACGCCAGAGGTGTCCTTGTCCAGCCGATGCACCAGCTTGGGCTTGTCCTTGTAGCCGAACTTCAGCGCCTCGGCCAAACCATCGACATGCCGCTCTCCCTGCCCCGATCCGCCCTGCGAGGGCAGACCCGCAGGTTTGTTCAGGATGATGATATGCTCATCTTTGAAGATGACCGCGTTCTGGATCATCTTGGTATCGGCCGCACTGATACCGCCATCGCGCGGGCGCGCGGGCGCCTCGGCATCGGGCAGCGGCGGAATGCGAATCGTCATGCCGGGGGCCACCCGGTCAGAGGCCTTGGCCCGCCCACCATCGACCCGCACCTGACCGGTGCGGCACATCTTTTCCACCGCCCCTTGGGTCACATGGGGAAAGCGGCGCTTGAACCATTTGTCCAGCCGCTGCTCGCCGTCATCTTCCGAAACGGTCAGGGTTTTCACGCCGCTCATCCGAGGGCTCCTTTGGCGAGGGCCGCGCCAAGGGCGACGGCGGCAAGAGACAGGGCGACCGAGGCCGCGACATAGAGGGCGGCCTGAGCGGCCTGCCCCGTGCTCCACAGCTTCAGCGCATCCAGCGAGAAAGCGGAAAAGGTGGTGAACCCGCCCAGAACCCCCGCCATCAGCAGAGGCGCGAATTGCATCCGGGCCGACAGGGCCACAAACAGCACACCCATGGCAAAGCTGCCCACCACATTCACCACCAGCGTGGCAACGGGCGCCCCGACCGCCTGAACGGACAGGAAGCGCAGAACCGAACCGATGGCTCCGCCGAGGGCAACTTGGGCAAGCGTGGAAAACATCGGGTTTCCTTGTCCGCAAGGGGGCCGGAAAGTCAAGCGCAGCTAGCTGCTGTGCCGCTTGATGCGCAGTTTGGCAAAGTAATCGACCCGCTTTTTCAGCTCTCGTTCAAACCCGCGTTCAAGCGGGCTGTAGAACACCGGGCGCTTCATGCCCTCGGGGAAATAGTCTTGCCCCGAAAAGCCGTCTTCGGCGTCGTGGTCATAGGCATAGCCCGAGCCATAACCGATGTCCTTCATCAGCCGGGTCGGCGCGTTCAGGATATGCTTGGGCGGCATCAGGCTGCCGGTTTCGCGGGCCGCTGCCCGCGCCGCCTTGTAGGCGGTGTAAATCGCGTTGGATTTCGGGGCCAGCGCCAGATAAGCCACCGCATTGGCCAGCGCCAGTTCCCCTTCGGGGCTGCCCAGCCGTTCATAGGTGTTCCAGGCATCCAGACAGATGCCTTGGGCCTGCGGATCGGCCAGACCGATATCTTCCACCGCCATACGGGTGATGCGGCGGGCCAGAAAGCGGGGGTCTTCGCCGCCTTCCAGCATGCGGGAAAACCAGTAAAGCGCGGCATCCGGGTCGCTGCCGCGCACTGATTTGTGCAAGGCGCTGATCAGGTTGTAATGTTCCTCGCCCGATTTGTCGTAGCGCGCGGCGCGGCGCATCAGACGCTGGGCAAGCTGATCGCGGGTCAGCGGCTTGTCCAGCTTCCACGCCGCGACCTGTTCAATCAGGTTCAAAAGCGCGCGCCCGTCGCCATCGGCCATATCGACCATCGCCTCGCGCGCCTCGCCGGACAAAGGCAGGGCGCGACCCAGTTCCTTTTCGGCGCGCTGGGTCATCCGCTCCAGATCGGCGGGCGATAGGCGTTCCAGCACGATGACCTGAGCGCGGGACAGAAGAGCGGCGTTCAACTCAAAACTGGGATTTTCGGTGGTGGCCCCGACCAGAAGGATGGTGCCATCCTCCATATGGGGCAGAAAACCGTCCTGCTGGGCCTTGTTGAAGCGGTGGATCTCATCCACGAACAAAAGCGTGCCCTGCCCATTCTGCCGACGGATCCTGGCCTGTTCGAACACCTTTTTCAGATCGGGCACGCCGGTGAAAATCGCGCTGATCTGCACAAAGGCCAGATCGGTTTCGGCGGCCAGCAGACGGGCGATTGTGGTCTTGCCCACCCCCGGCGGCCCCCAAAGGATCAGCGACGAAAGACTGCGAGCAGCCAGCATCGCACCCAACGGCCCCTCTGCCCCCAGCACATGGCCCTGCCCGATCACCTCGGCCAGCGTTTTGGGCCGCAACCGATCTGCCAGCGGGCGCGGGGCCTGATGGGTGTTGGGGGTGTGCGGGCTGTCAAACAGGTCGGCCATGTGCCCAAGGTAAGCGCAGCGCGTGCCGACCGCTAGAGGCGGAAACGCAGGCGCAACATCTGGCCTTGCCGCTGAATGTCCAAAACCCAGCGGCGGCCCCCCTGGTTCAAAACCGCCAGCGCCTCGCCGGGGGTTTGAACCGCAACGCCGTTGATCGCCTGCACAAGATCGCCGGGCGCAAGGCCGACACTGGCGGCTATGTCCTCGGCCTTGGCTACCAGCACACCCTTTGCATCGGCAGGTAGGTCATATTCGGCGATAACGGCGGGGTTGATGCGCAACAGCGTGGCCCCACGCAGCGCAACATCCTGCGTGATCGCCGTCTCTTGTCGGGGTGGATCGTCGGGCGGCGGTGCAAGGGTCAGCGTCGTCGTTGTCTCTTGCCCGCCCCGCAGAAAGCTGACCGGGATCGTGGCCCCTACACCAAGGGTATTCAGGCGGAACATCATCTCTTGCGGGGTGTTCGTGTCAAAAGCACCCAGCCGGATCACGACATCGCCGGGCTTCATCCCCGCCGCCGTGAACGGGCTAAGGGAGTGCAGTGTGGTCAGCACAACCCCATGCGGCAACGGCATGTCCATAGCCTCGGCCATCGCAGCATCAACCTCTTGCCCGGACACACCTGCCCAGGGCTTCTGGAACCGGGTCGCACCATCGCGTGCCTGCTTCAGCACCACCGAGACCAGATTGGACGGAATGGCAAAGCCGATGCCATTCGACCCGCCGCCCTTGGTCAGAATCGCCGTGTTAATCCCGATCAGCGCGCCGTTCATATCCACCAGCGCCCCGCCGGAATTGCCGGGATTGATCGGCGCGTCGGTCTGGATGAAATATCCCCGCCCGTCGCCCACCGACAGGGTAGAGCGCGCCAGCCCCGAAACGATGCCGGAGGAGACCGTCTGCCCCACTCCGAACGGATTGCCGATGGCCAGGACAAGATCACCCACTTGCAACGCATCGGAATCCTGCAAGGGCAGCGCGGGCAGCCCTGTCGCCCCCTGCAATTGCAGCACCGCCAGATCAACGCTTTGGTCGGCCAACAGCACCTTGGCCGGGTATTCGCGCCGGTCGGTCAAAACAACGCGGATATCTGTGGCCTGTTCGACAACGTGATAGTTCGACACCACGATGCCATCCGCCCCCACAATCACACCGGAGCCCAGTGAATTCTGCACCCGGGGCGTTACCGGCCCAAGGTCACGAAAGAACTGGTCGAAGAACGGATCACCCGAGAACGGGCTGCTGCGGTCTTGCACAATGCGCGTGGCGTAGATGTTCACCACCGCCGGCGCGGCGGCTTTCACAACCGGCGCGAAGGACAGTTGCACCTGTGGCAGGCTTTGCGGCACCGCCGTTTCGGCCAAGGCCATCAGGGGCAGACAGATGACAAGGCAAAGGGCTGAAAGGCGGCGCATGTGACCTCCGATTTTGCCGGGACGCTGACGCGACCCCGCGCAATTGGTGCCATGCAGGCGCGCGCTAGTGAAGCGTGCTGGAGAAATCCATCATCACGACCTGGTTATCGATGCCATCAATTTCCAGCACCGGCCCCATCGCCTTCATCTTGACGCCAACCCGGTCCGCCCAGCGTGGCCAGGTGGCGGACAACAGCGTCAGGCAATGGGTCGCCCCAAGGCCACGCACCGTATCGCCCAATTGGGAAATCAGTTGCGCATGAACCCTGCGGCGGATGACTGCGGGCACGTCATGCGCCACGAACAGACGAGAGCTTTCCCAGATATGCTCGGCAACCGGGGCTTCGTCATAAAGCAGCGTATCGGGAATCGTATCCAGCAACCCCCGCTGCGCATCGCGTATCATATAGCTGTAGATGCCGCACTGCGCCGTCGTGGGCGTCAGGCGGTTGCCGGCCATGACCTTGCCGTCTTCGTCATGCACAACAACCCACCGACTGGCGGGCGTGTCGTACTGATCGTACTCCATCCCCAAGGCCTCGGGCAGCTTCCACTTGTTATGCACGATGAAAAGCTCTCGCCGGGCGCGCAGCATGTTGGCGAACAGTTCGCCATGCTGGTGCAGATTAGCGAACGAGAGCGTGGTTGTCAGCATGGCAGGCTCCTTCGGGGTTGATGGCAGTCACTCCACGCGGGGGTCATCTTTACATCAAACGATAGTCTTTGGCCCGTTGAATGGCCTCGGCGGTGGTGCGCGCCATCAACCGGATTCGGGCAGAGGTGATTCTGGCCTTCAGCGCGCTTTCCGAAATGCCCAGCTTGGCAGCCGCCGCCGCAATGCGGTCCCCCCCGGCAATACAGCGCAGCGCCTCGATCTGGGCCTTGGTCAGTTCTTCCGGCGGCTCGGTCATGTCGTGCATCCGCAGGACAATCCCCTCGATCGCCGAAATTTCCTCGTCAGAGAATTCCCGGTCAGCCCGGCTGAACGACGCAATGGTCCGCGACTTGATCGGCCCGCAAGCGATGGTTGCGCCAAACAGCAGGCCGTATTTCGCCGCCTCTTTGAACAGACTGAACGGATCGGGCAGGGACCGATCACTCCACCGGATGGTTCCCGTGGTCGAAAACCCCCAGGCAACCATGGGATCGCGCAGGACATAACCATTCTCGGTGTAATGATCCTGCCACGACTGATCATAGGTCTGAAACATGAACAGCGGCGATGTGAAGCGGATATGCAGGCCGATGGAATACCCCCCCGGCGCAAAAAGCGTCAGTTGGTGCAGTTCCCGATCAAGCGCAAGCTTCACTGTCATGACGATTTGGATACCTTTACGAATCTAGAGCAACTTTAAATTGCATGGCGCGGTTGTCCATGCACATTCATCAGCGCTACATTCGAAAAGCCATGCAAAACCTTGCCAAGCAATAAAAAAAGCCCGCCCATGGCGGACTTTTCCACAGGCTGTTGCCTGAATTACTCTTCCGCAGCTTCTTCAGCAGCTGTGCGGGCGTGGTCCGCAGCGCCCTTGGCCGAAGGATCACGGTCAACAAATTCGATGATTGCCATCGGTGCCATGTCGCCATAGCGGAAACCGGCCTTCAGGATACGGATATAACCACCCTGACGGTCCTTGTAGCGCGGGCCAAGGATTTCGAACAGGCGCGCGACGTGCTTGTCTTCCTTGAGCTGCGCATCAGCCTGACGACGTGCGTGCAGGTCGCCACGCTTGGCCAGCGTGATCAGCTTTTCGACGATCGGGCGCAGTTCCTTGGCCTTTGGCAAGGTGGTCTTGATCTGCTCATGCTCGATCAGGGCGCCGGACATGTTGGCGAACATGGCCTTGCGGTGTTCGTGGGTGCGGTTCAGACGGCGATAGCCGCGGGCGTGACGCATGGTAATCTCCTATAGCGTGTTTTGCTTTGTGTTGCCGGATTGCGTTGACCCGACGTCGTTGGGGCGGAATTGCCCATGCTTTCCCCGGCTGTCCGGGCATTTGCGGGGGGCTTTGCAGCCCCCCTTGTTCTTAGAACTGGTCTTCGAAGCGCTTGGCCAGATCTTCGATGTTCTCCGGCGGCCAATCTTCGACCTCCATGCCCAGGTGCAGCCCCATGCCCGACAGCACTTCCTTGATTTCGTTCAAGGACTTGCGGCCAAAGTTCGGCGTGCGCAGCATTTCGGCTTCGGTTTTCTGGATCAGATCGCCGATGTAAACGATGTTGTCGTTTTTCAGGCAGTTGGCCGAACGGACCGACAGTTCCAGCTCATCAACCTTCTTCAGCAGAAGCGGGTTGAATTCCAGACCCGAGTCGATCTCACCAGCCTTGGCAGCTTCCGGCTCGTCGAAGTTGACGAAGATCGCCAGTTGGTCCTGAAGAATGCGCGCGGCATAGGCCACGGCATCATCTGGGGTCAGTGAGCCGTCGGTTTCGATCTTCATGGTCAGCTTGTCATAATCCAGCACCTGACCCTCGCGGGTGGGCTGCACTTCGTAGCTGACCTTCTTGACCGGCGAATAGATCGCATCGATCGGAATCAGGCCGATGGGCGCATCTTCCGGGCGGTTCTTGTCGGCCGAGACATAGCCCTTGCCGGTCGAAACCGTCAGTTCCATGTACACGTCGGCGCCATCATCAAGGTGGCAGATCACATGGTCCTTGTTCAGAACCTCGATCCCGTTGGTTTCCGAAATGTCGCCAGCCGTCACGACGCCCGGCCCCTTGGCAGAGATCGACAGGCGCTTGGGCCCCTCGACTTCCATCTTCAGGGAAACGCCCTTCAGGTTCAGAACGATGTCGGTCACGTCTTCACGCACACCAGCAACGCTTGAAAACTCGTGCAGGACGTTGTCGATCTGCACCGAAGTGATGGCCGCGCCCTGCAACGAGGACAGCAGCACCCGGCGCAGGGCGTTGCCCAGCGTCAGACCAAAGCCGCGTTCCAGCGGTTCGGCAATAACCGTGGCGACGCGATTCGCATCCGGCCCGGCCTTGACGACCAATTGCGGCGGCTTGATCAGCTCTTGCCAGTTCTTGTGGATCATGGACTTCCCTCCATTCCAGTCGCCTGCCCATGTCCGGTAAAAGCAGGAGACGCCCGAGGTTCAGAAATAAGCAAGTCGGGCCATGCGAAGGCATGGCCCGACCCTATGAAAGGCGATCAGACGCGGCGGCGCTTTGGCGGGCGGCAGCCATTGTGCGCCAGGGGCGTCACATCGCGGATCGAAGTGATGTTGAAGCCAACCGCAGCCAGCGCGCGCAGCGCCGATTCACGGCCCGAACCGGGGCCCTGCACTTCGACTTCAAGCGTTTTCACGCCATGTTCCTGCGCCTTGCGGCCCGCGTCTTCAGCGGCCATCTGGGCGGCATAGGGGGTCGATTTACGCGACCCCTTGAACCCCATGGTGCCGGCCGACGACCACGAAATGGCGTTGCCCTGCACGTCAGAGATCAGGATCTTGGTGTTGTTGAACGACGAGTTTACATGCGCCACACCAGCGGCGATGTTCTTGCGTTCTTTTTTCTTGGTGCGGGCGGTTTTGGTATCACGTGCCATGGTTGCGCCCTCTTATTTCTTCTTGCCGGCAATGGCCTTTGCGGGGCCTTTGCGGGTGCGAGCGTTGGTGTGGGTGCGTTGGCCGCGGACCGGCAGGCCCTTGCGGTGACGCAGGCCGCGATAGCAGCCAAGGTCCATCAAACGCTTGATGTTCATCGAAACTTCACGGCGCAGGTCGCCCTCGACGGTGAAGTTGGCGTCGATGTATTCGCGAATCGCGAGAACTTCGGCGTCCGTGAGCTGGTTCACGCGGCGCGCAGGCTCAATCTTGAGCGCTTCGCAGATCTGGGCCGCAGAATGCGAACCGATGCCGGTGATGTAGGTCAGCGCGATCGGGACGCGCTTTTGGGTCGGGATGTTGACGCCAGCAATACGTGCCACGCGTAGCTTCCTTTCGGTTGCGGTTCCGTTTTGCCAGAACCTTTTTTCACAACTGCCCCGGCGGACCGGGGCAACGATCTTCCCGCGCCTCTTGCGAAACAACGAGAAACCCGACAGCGGGCGATTCCGCAGCGGGACGCCGTGCTGTAAGGGCTTTCCGGCGGGCCGTCAAGCGGCCCGACCCGGATTTCATGCCTTGTCAAGAACTTTCGAGACGGCCGCCGCAACAGCGTCCATTTCTGCCAGCCCGTCCACCGACGAAAGCTGCCCCTTGGCATAGTAATAGCCGATCAGGGGCGAGGTTTTCTTGTAGTATTCCATGAGGCGCGTCTTGAGCGCATCCTCATTGTCATCGGCCCGGCGTCGCAGGTCGTGGCTGCCGCAGGCGTCACAAGTTTCGGCGACGGCCGGCGGCTTGGTCACATCATGATAGACCGCACCACAATTGCCGCAGGTAAAGCGCCCGGTGATGCGGGCGACCAGCGCCGCATCATCGACTTGCATCTCGATCACGGCATCCAGCTTTTGGCCGGTCTTCGCCAAAAGGTCGCCCAAGGCATCGGCCTGCTTCAACGTGCGCGGAAAGCCGTCAAAGATGAAGCCGCCGCCCGCGCCCTGCCCGATCTTTTCCTCGATCAGGCCAATGACGATCTCATCCGTGACCAGCTCACCCCGGTCCATTATGGCCGATACGCGCTTGCCCATCTCGGTGCCCGAGGTTTTGGCCTCGCGCAGCATGTCGCCGGTGGACAGTTGCACCATGGCGCGTTCGTCCACCAGCCGCTTGGCCTGCGTGCCTTTACCGGCCCCGGGCGGCCCGAGAAGAATGATATTCGTCATTGTCTCTCCTTAGCGACGCGCGGGGGCCTTGGGGGCACTGCGCTTTTTGCCGCGCAGGTTCGACTTTTCAATCAGACCTTCGTACTGATGCGCCAGAAGGTGCGACTGGATCTGGTTGATCGTATCCATCGTCACCGACACCACGATCAGCACCGAGGTGCCGCCGAAGTAGAACGGCACCGAGAAGGTATCGCGCAGAATTTCCGGCAGCAGACAGATCAGCGCCAGATAGGCCGACCCCAGCACCAGAATGCGGGTGACGACATAGTGCAGATACTCTTCGGTCTTCTTTCCGGGGCGGATGCCAGGGATAAAGCCACTTTGGTTCTTGAGGTTCTCGGCCACATCATCCGTCTTGAACGAGACGTTGTAGGTGTAGAAATAGGCGAAGAACACGATCATCGAGATGAAGAACACCAGATACAGCGGCTGTCCGGGGCCGAAATAGGCCAGAATCGTGGACATGATCGGCCCGGTCTGCGCACCCGAAAAGGTCGAGATCGTGGTCGGCAGCAACAGCAGCGACGAGGCGAAGATCGCGGGAATAACGCCCGCCGGATTGACCTTGATCGGCAGGTGCGAAGAGCCGCCGTCATACACCTTCATGCCCACCTGACGGCGGGGATACTGGATATGGATCTTGCGTAGCGCGCGCTCCATGAAGACGACCGCCGCAATGACCACGACAACCATGATCAGCACACCGATGATGACCGGCGTTGCAATGCTGCCCGCACGACCTGCGCTAAAGAACTGCGCCAGCGCACGCGGAATTTCGGCAACGATGCCGACAAAGATGATCAGCGAGGTGCCGTTGCCGATGCCGCGCGCGGTGATCTGTTCGCCCAGCCACATCAGGAACATGGTCCCGCCGACCAGCGTGATCACGCAGGACAGGGTAAAGAACAGGCCCGGCGTATGTGCCAGCCCCCCCGCCTGGATCGAGGCGGCAATGCCCCAGCCCTGAAAGGTCGCCAGTGCCACCGTGCCGTAGCGGGTGTACTGGTTCATCTTCTTGCGGCCCTGCTCACCCTCTTTCTTCATCGCTTCCCAGGCGGGAATCATCGAGGACAAAAGCTGGATGATGATCGAGGCCGAGATGTAGGGCATGATGCCAAGGGCAAAAATCCCCATGCGCTTGATCGCACCGCCGGTGAACAGCGAGAGCATCCCGCCGATCCCCTGACCCGCACGGTCCATGAAGTTGCGCAGCGCTTCGGCGTCAATGCCGGGAACCGGCACATAGGTGCCGAGGCGATAGACGATCAGAAGGCCAAGCGTGAAGAAGATGCGCTGGCGCAGGTCGGTCGCCTTGCCAAGCGCCCCCCACGACAGGTTCGCCGCCATTTGCTCTGCAGCAGATGCCATGTCCGGTCTCTTTCATGACTGCGCCGCCGAACCGTTCTCCGGTCGGCGGCGCGGGAAAACTTGGATGGATTTAAGCGGTCTTGCGTCCGCTCACAACCCGTTATTCCGCCGCATCGGCCTTGACAGTGATCGAACCGCCCGCAGCCTTGATCGCCTCGACCGCCGAAGCCGAAGCGCCGGTGACGCTCAGCTTGACCGCCGACTTGATTTCACCCTTGGCCAGAATGCGGATACCGTCGCGCTTGATCGCGGTCAGGCCGGCTGCAACCAGCGCGTCCTCGGTGATCTCTGCCTTAATGTCCAGCTTGCCGGCTTCGATGAACTTCTGGATCAGGCCCAGGTTGACCACCGAGTAATGCAGCTTGTTCGGCTTGTTGAAGCCGCGCTTCGGCAGGCGGCGGTACAGCGGCATCTGGCCGCCTTCGTAACCACCCAAAGCCACGCCCGAACGCGATTTCTGGCCCTTGATACCACGGCCAGCAGTCTTGCCCTTGCCCGAACCGGGACCACGGGCAACGCGTTTCTGCTTTTTGGCCGCGCCGTCGTTGTCGCGGAGTTCATTCAGTTTCATGTCGCTTCTCCTTGCCGGAAACGCCCCCGAAGCGAAAACGGGGCGACCACGGCTTTTCTTGATTGTGAGTCGTGACCTTTGTGGCCACCGGGGGCGTATAGAGGGCGGCTCACATCTTTGCAAGCGCGGGATGGGCGGCAGTTATGGCCCATCCCGCATTGTGTCATGCCCCCTTGGGCCACACAAAGTCCGGCCGCAGTCCTTCATACACCGGGCGGCCGTCATCGGGCTTCGCATAGCCCTTCGACGTGTCATAGAACGCGTGATAAGTCGCCTTGGGGAAATTGGCGTCGTCATAGCCCATCACATTCGGCACGGCGACACGGATTCGGTGCTGCTTGTCGTCCAGCATGATCGCCACCCCGCAATCGGTGCAAAGGCAGATTTCCAGCGGGCCGTCGGGGTTGTCCTTGTTGAAAGGCACCCGCTTCAGCTTTTCGGGATGATCCACCTCCAGATCAGCATAGTTGAAGAAGGCAACATGCGTCGTCTGCTGTCCCGTCACACCCTTGCAGACGTTGCAGTGGCAAACGTGGTTGTCGATCGGGCCTGCCTTGGCATGGGTATGCACATGGGCGCAGCCGCCGTTGAGTTCCGCCATTTTGTCCTCCTCCCAAAGGAATGTGCCGGATGGCAACGGGGGCAGCTTACCCCAACGTCAGGGATTCGGGAGCAAGATTGCGACATCGACAAACGCAAACACCCCGGCCTTGCGACCGGGGTGCCTGATTTCTGCGGCAGAAGCGTGCTATGCACGCAGCTTGGTTTTAGCCTCGCTCTTCGATGATCTGCACCAGATGCGCGATCTTGTTGACCATGCCGCGCACAGCCGGGGTATCTTCCAGCTCGCGGGTGCGGTTCATCTTGTTCAGGCCCAGCCCCTTGAGGGTCGCGGTCTGAACGGCAGGGCGGCGGGCGGCGGAAGCCACCTGCTTGACCACGATGGTCTTCTTGGCCGGAGCCTCGGTTTTCTTCGCAGCCATGATCAAGCCTCCACTGCTTCAGCTTCGGGCTTCTTCAGAATCTCGGCCACTTTCTTGCCGCGGCGAGCCGCAACCTGACGGGGCGAGGTTTCCGACTTCAGACCATCAATGGTCGCGCGGATCATGTTGTAGGGGTTCTGCGACCCGATCGACTTGGCCACGACGTCCTGAATGCCCAGCATTTCGAACACGGCGCGCATCGGGCCACCGGCGATGATGCCCGTACCGGCAACAGCCGTCCGCATCACGACTTTACCAGCGCCATGACGGCCTTCCATGTCGTGGTGCAGGGTGCGGGCGTCCTTCAGCGGCACGCGGATGAGCGAGCGCTTGGCCTGCTCGGTCGCCTTGCGGATCGCTTCCGGCACTTCCTTGGCCTTGCCCTTGCCAAAGCCGACGCGACCACGCTGGTCACCGACCACGACCAAGGCTGCAAAGCCAAAGCGCTTGCCACCCTTTACGGTTTTCGAAACACGGTTGATCGCGACCAGACGGTCGGCGAATTCCGGGGTTTCCTCGGGACGGTTGTCGCGGCGGTCATTGCCCCCACGATTGTCCCGGCGGTTTTCACGTTCTGCCATAAGGCATTCCTTCACTGGTGGCGCGCGCAGCGCCGGTGTCACCAATCCTGGTGCGCCGGATCAGGTCCGGGGCCCGGATCATCGGGGCGGCGCATCCATAAGACGCGCCGCCCGCTGATTTTAGAACTTCAGGCCACCTTCACGGGCAGCATCGGCCAAAGCCTTGATCTTGCCGTGAAACAGGAAGCCACCGCGGTCGAAGTAGCACTCTTCCACGCCAGCCTTCTTGGCCCGCTCGGCAATTGCCGCGCCAACCTTGGCCGCCGCTTCGACGTTGTTCTGACCGACCACACCCAGATCTTTCTCCAGGGTGGAGGCTGCCGCAACGGTCACGCCCTTGGCATCGTCGATCAACTGGACCGAGATGTTCTTGGACGAGCGGTGCACCGAAAGACGAAGACGGCCAGCCGACGTCGCCTTGATTTTGTTCCGTACGCGCAGGCGGCGCTTGAGGAACAGCTCTCGTTTGTTCAAAGCCATTTTTGCGCCCCTTACTTCTTCTTGCCTTCCTTGCGGAAGACGAACTCGCCCTTATAGCGGATACCCTTGCCCTTATAGGGCTCGGGACGACGCCATTCGCGGATGTTCGCTGCCACTTGGCCGACTTGTTGCTGGTCAATACCTTCCACCGAAATTTCGGTCGGCTTCGTCGAGGTCACGGTGACCCCTTTCGGCACTTCGAAATTCACTTCGTGGCTGTAGCCCAGCGAAAGCTTCAGGATGTTGCCCTGAACAGCGGCGCGGTAACCAACGCCCTGAATTTCCAGATCCGACTTGAAGCCGGTGGTGACGCCAGTCACCAAGTTCTGGATCATCGAGCGGGTCATGCCCCACTGTTGACGAGCGCGCTTGGAGAGACCACGCGGCGTGACCTTCACAGCTTCGGCTTCGATCGTGATGGTCACGTCGTCGCCAGCGGTGAACGAACGGGTGCCTTTCGGACCCTTCACTTCGATGGTCTGGCCGGACAGGGACGCCGAAACGCCCTTGACCAGCTCTACGGGTTTTCTGCCGATACGAGACATGGACCCCTCCTCAGAATACGGTGCAAAGCACTTCGCCGCCAACATTGGCCGCGCGTGCATTTGCATCCGACATGACGCCCTTGGGCGTCGAGACGATGGAGACACCCAGGCCATTGCGGACCGTAGGGATTTCCTTGACGCCCATGTACACACGACGACCGGGCTTCGACACGCGCTTGACTTCGCGGATCACCGGGGTGCCTTCGTAGTACTTGAGGCTGATTTCAAACTCGCCCTGGCCATTGGCCGTGGCTTTCTTTTCATAGCCACGGATGTAGCCTTCCGACAGCAGCACGTCCAGAACACGGGCGCGCAGCGTCGAAGCGGGCGACACGACGGTGGACTTGCCACGCATCGAGGCGTTGCGAATGCGGGTCAGCATATCGCCGATAGGATCGTTCATCGACATCGTGCGATCTCCTTACCAGCTCGACTTGACCATGCCGGGGATCTGACCGAACGAGGCCAGTTCACGCAGCATGATGCGGCTGAGTTTGAGCTTGCGATAGAACGCATGCGGACGGCCCGTCAGCTGGCAGCGGTTGTGCAGCCGGGTGGCGGAGGAGTTGCGGGGCAGCTGGGCCAGCTTCTGAGTCGCCTTGAAGCGCTCTTCGATCGGCTTTGCCTGGTCGTGGATGACCGTCTTCAGTGCGGCGCGCTTGGCAGCATGTTGCTTGACCAGCTTGGCGCGCTTCACTTCGCGGTTCACCATGGATTTCTTTGCCATGAGTTTTTCCTCGCGCGTCAGTTGGAGAAGGGCATGCTGAAAAGCTTCAGCAGCGCCTTGGCTTCCGCGTCGGTCTTCGCGGTGGTGCAGATGATGATGTCCATGCCGAGAACTTCATCGACCTTGTCGAAGTTGATCTCGGGGAACACGATGTGTTCTTTCAAACCCATCGCGTAGTTGCCGCGGCCATCAAACGAGTTGCCTTTCACGCCGCGGAAGTCGCGGACGCGGGGCAGAGCCACGTTGACCAGACGGTCGAGGAATTCATACATCCGGTCGCCGCGCAGGGTGACCTTGGTGCCCAGCGGCATCTCTTCACGGACGCGGAAGCCGGCGATCGACTTCTTGGCCTTGGTGATGACAGCCTTCTGGCCGGCGATCAGCGTCAGTTCCTCGGCGGCCTGCTTGACCTTCTTGGTATCTTTGACGGCTTCGCCGACGCCCATGTTCAGGACGATCTTGTCCAGACGCGGGATCATCATGTCGTTCTTGTAGGCGAACTCTTCTTTCAGAGCGGCCCGGTAGGACGACTTGTACAGCGCCTTGAGGCGCGGGGTGTAAGTGGCTTGATCCAGCATCAGATCGCCTCCCCGGTGGTCTTGGCGTAGCGAACCTTCTTGTCGCCTTCCATGCGGAAGCCGACGCGGGTTGCCTTGCCGTTCTTGTCAACGGCCGACAGGTTCGACAGATCGATCGGCAGGGCCTTGGCCAGGCGGCCGCCTTGCGAGGTCTGCGACTGTTTGGTGTGGCGGATGGCGACGTTCACGCCCTCGACCACGGCCTTGTTGTCCTTGGGCGAGACCGAGGTGATTTCACCCTTCTTGCCCTTGTCCTTGCCGGTCAGCACGACGACCGTATCACCCTTGCGGAGTTTCGCAGCCATTACAGCACCTCCGGCGCAAGCGAGATGATCTTCATGAAGTTCTTCGCACGCAGTTCACGCACGACCGGCCCGAAGATACGGGTGCCGACCGGCTCCATCTGCTTGTTCAGAATGACGGCAGCGTTCCGGTCGAACCGGATCGCGGTGCCATCTTCACGGCGAACTTCCTTGGCGGTGCGAACGACGACGGCTTTATGCACGTCACCCTTCTTCACGCGGCCCTTAGGAATCGCTTCTTTCACCGACACCACGATGATGTCGCCGACCGAAGCATAACGGCGGTGCGAACCGCCAAGAACCTTGATGCACTGAACTCGGCGAGCGCCGGAGTTGTCAGCTACATCCAGATTCGTCTGCATCTGGATCATTTGGTTTCTCCCGACCTTTGGGGACGCCGTGCAGACAGCGCCCCAGGGTTTCGATCATCGCTGACCGGTTACGTCTGGCTTACGCCTCGACAACGACCGTCCAACGCTTGGTCTTCGAAATCGGCGCGCACTCTTCAATGCGAACGGTGTCACCGACCTTGAACTTGTTTGCTTCGTCGTGAGCCCGGTACTTCTTGGACTTACGGACGGTCTTTTGCAGCAGCGGGTGCTTGAAGCGGCGCTCGACGAGAACGGTGATGGTCTGCTCGTTCTTGTCCGAGGTCACGACACCTTGCAGGATACGCTTGGGCATTTGTCGGTCCTCTTACTTCGCGGCTTCAGCGGCTTTGGCGTTCAGCACCGTCTTGATGCGGGCCACGTCACGACGGACGGCCTTCATGCGGGCGGTGTTTTCCAACTGGTTCGTGGCCTGCTGGAAACGCAGGTTGAAGGCTTCTTTCTTCAGCGCGACAAGGCTGTCACGCAGTTGGTCGGGGGTCTTCCCGATCAGTTCCTTGGCGGTCATGCGCCTTTTCCTTTTGACAATCGCCAGACGGCCCCCTGTTGAAAGGGTCACCGGAGACCTGGCGGATCAATGACAAACCACCGAATCCGAGTCGCCCCGGAGCCGTGGATGCGCCCGTATAGGGGGGAAGGGCTGGGGTGGCAAGGGGGAAGTTGTCCGGCGACCGGAAGACCTACAGGTGTCAGCAGCCTTCATGTGCGACATTGATCTCGGCGGACCATGCGCTCAAGGAACGCAGAGATTATCGCAATGGGAACGACCAGAATGGCGCCCGCCCCCACACTAAATAACGTCACGGCAACTCCGCTTCTGACCAAACCAACCTGAGAACAGAGATTCCCCTTTAGCCAATCCACGTCACACCGAAGCGCCCAAAACACCAAGAACCCTATGGCCCCAACAAGCGGAAGGATCGCCCAACCGCAAAGCAGAAATCTTGCGGCGTTGCTACGGCACAATCCGCCAAGCAACATCGCCAGCATTGAGATCGCTAGAAGGGCTAGACCTTCGAGCAATGCTATGCCCACCCATAGTTGAAACTCACCGAAATCCGCTCATCCTCGGCCATGTTCATCGGCACCTCATGGCGCAGCCAGCTTTCCCACAGCAACACATCACCGACCTTGGGCTGCACATAGACGAACCGCTGGAGCTCCTGCCCCGCGTTCTTGCGCACCACGGGCGCCATCATCATCATCGGCAGGCGCGGGTCTTCCAGTTTCAGGGCGCTGGTGCCTTCGGGCATCGCCACATAGGTCGTGCCGGAAATCACCGAATGGGGGTGAATGTGGCTGGCGTGGGTGCCGCCTTCGGGCAGGATGTTGATCCAGAGCGAATTGCACTTCAGCTTTTTGCCCTGAAGGTCAAAGCCCAGATCGTCGCAAAAGGCCGCGACGTGTTTATCCAGCGCCTTTTCCAGATCGCCAAAGATCGGGAACCGCCAGGGCAGGTCATCCAGCGAGGCATAGCTGGTATAGCCCGGATAGCCATTGGCCTCGCACCATTCCTGCCCGGCGTCGTCATCTTCGGCGATGGCGTCGCAGGAAGAGCGCAGCTCGTCATAATTGACCTTCTTTTTCGCAAGGTCATTCAGGGCAGAGCGGTAAAGGCGGGTGACGAAAAGCGAGGTGATTTCGGGCATGGCGGTCTCTCACGGATGGGCGCGTTGGGCGCTGTCTAGCATTGCCGCGCTGGCATGAACATCCGCCAACGAAAAGCCCCCGGCGATTGCGCGCCGGGGGCCGATACTTTCACGGCGCAGGGCCGACCGGATTTACCAGTCTTCCTTGGCCACGATACGGGTGGTGACCGGCAGCTTCATCGCGCCAAGGCGCAGGGCCTCACGCGCGATTTCTTCGTTCACGCCGTCGATCTCGAACATGATCCGGCCGGGTTTGACCTTGGCCGCCCAGTAATCGGTCGAACCTTTGCCCTTACCCATACGAACTTCGACAGGCTTGGCCGAGACCGGAACATCCGGGAAAATCCGGATCCAGACACGACCCTGACGCTTCATGTGGCGGGTGATCGCGCGGCGGGCCGCTTCGATCTGACGCGCCGTCACACGCTCCGGTTCGGTCGCTTTCAGGGCGAACGACCCGAAGTTCAGCAGGAACCCACCCTTGGCTTCGCCATGGATGCGGCCCTTGTGCATCTTGCGGAACTTAGTGCGCTTTGGTTGCAGCATCTTTTCTACTCCTTACGCGCGTTCGCGCTCGCGGTCACGGCGCGGACCGCGCGGCGCCGGAGCGTCAGCGGCTTCTGCCAGACGGCGATCGTGGGCCTGCGGATCATGCTCAAGGATTTCGCCTTTGAAGATCCACACTTTCACACCGATGATCCCATAGGGGGTCGAGGCTTCCGACAGCGCATAGTCGATGTCGGCACGCAGCGTGTGCAGCGGCACGCGGCCTTCGCGGTACCATTCGGTCCGCGCGATTTCCGCACCACCCAGACGACCAGCCACGTTCACACGGATGCCCAGGGCCCCCATGCGCATCGCGTTCTGAACGCCACGCTTCATCGCGCGACGGAAGGACACCCGGCGCTCCATCTGCTGGGCGATCGACTCGGCCACCAGTTGGGCGTCGATTTCCGGCTTGCGCACTTCGACGATGTTCAGATGGAGTTCAGACTTGGTGAAGACCGTCAGCTTCTTGCGCAGACCTTCGATGTCTGCACCTTTCTTGCCGATGATCACGCCCGGACGTGCGGTGTGAATGGTCACACGGCACTTCTTGTGCGGACGCTCGATGATCACGCGGGAAACGCCAGCCTGCTTGCACTCTTCATGGATGAACTCGCGCATGCGCAGATCTTCCAGAAGCAGGTTGCCATAGTCTTTCGACTCGGCGAACCAGCGGCTGTCCCAGGTGCGGTTGACTTGCAGCCGCATCCCGATCGGGTTGACTTTCTGACCCATTACGCAGTCTCCCCGACTTGACGCACCTTGATGGTGATCTCGCTGAACGGTTTCATGATCTTGCCGAACCGGCCACGCGCGCGCGGACGGCCACGCTTCATCACCAGGTTCTTGCCGACATAGGCTTCGGCGACGACAAGGCTGTCAACGTCCAGGCCGTGGTTGTTTTCTGCGTTGGCGATGGCCGATTGCAGGGCCTTTTTCACGTCGCCCGCAATGCGGCGCTTCGAGAAGGTCAGGTCGGCCAGAGCCTTGTCAACCTTTTTGCCCCGGATCAGACCGGCAACCAGATTCAGCTTTTGCGGCGAGGTGCGAAGCATGCGGGCAATGGCCTGCGCTTCGTTTTCCGCCACGCGGCGCGGATTCTTTTCCTTACCCATGGCTTATTTCCTCTTGGCTTTCTTGTCGGCAGCGTGACCGTAATAGGTCCGGGTCGGCGAGTATTCACCGAACTTCTGGCCGATCATTTCTTCGGAAACCGCGACGGGGATGTGCTTCTTGCCATTGTAGACACCGAAGGTCAGACCCACGAATTGCGGAAGAATCGTCGAACGACGCGACCAGATCTTGATCACTTCGCTTTTGCCCGACGCGCGCGAGGTTTCTGCTTTTTTCAGCAGATAGCCATCGACGAATGGGCCCTTCCAAATGGAACGTGCCATGGATTAGCGCCCTTTCTTCTTGGCGTGACGCGAGCGGACAATGTACTTGTCAGTCGTCTTGTTCGTCCGGGTCTTGTTGCCCTTGGTGCCCTTGCCCCACGGCGTAACCGGGTGACGGCCACCAGAGGTCCGGCCTTCACCACCACCATGCGGGTGGTCGATCGGGTTCATCGCAACACCGCGCACCGTCGGGCGGATGCCCTTATAGCGCATACGGCCAGCTTTACCGAAGTTCTGGTTCGAGTTGTCGGGGTTCGACACGGCACCGATGGTGGCCATGCATTCCTGACGCACCATGCGCAGCTCGCCCGAGGACAGGCGGATCTGGGCGTAGGAACCGTCACGGCCGACGAACTGGGCATAGGTGCCCGCAGCGCGGGCCAACTGGCCGCCCTTGCCGGGCTTCAGTTCGACGTTGTGAACGATCGTCCCGATCGGCATGCCCGAGAAGGGCATCGCGTTGCCGGGTTTGACGTCGGTCTTGGCGCCGGCGACAACCGAGTCACCCACGGCCAGACGCTGCGGAGCCAGGATATAGGCCAGCTCGCCGTCGTTGTATTTCACCAGAGCGATGAACGCGGTCCGGTTGGGGTCATATTCAATACGCTCGACCGTGGCGGGAACGTCCCACTTGCGGCGCTTGAAGTCCACGATGCGGTAGAGGCGCTTTGCCCCGCCGCCCTGGTGGCGCACAGTGATCCGTCCGGTGTTGTTACGGCCGCCGTGGCTCTGCAAACCCTCGGTAAGGGCTTTGACAGGCCGACCTTTAAACAGCTCCGAACGGTCGATCAGAACCAGCCCGCGCTGGCCTGGCGTAGTCGGCTTATACGACTTGAGTGCCATGTTCTCTGTCTTCCGTCAGCTAGATGGATCGCAAGCGACCCAGGTTATAGGGCCCCGAAGGTCCCCAAGTTCAGTTTCGCTACAAAAGCGTTACCGATTCCGAGAAAAATCCACGGCCCCGGAAACCCGGGGCCGTGCGATTCGTCGGGCTTCTATCAAAGCCCGGTCGAAACGTCGATAGTGTTGCCTGCTTCAAGCACCACATAGGCTTTCTTCTTGTCGCTGCGCTCGCCGGCGCGGCCACGGAACTTCTTGGCCTTGCCCTTGGTGATGGTGGTGTTGACCGCCTTCACCTTGACGCCGAAAACGGCTTCGACCGCTTCCTTGATCATCGGCTTGGTTGCATCCATGGCGACCTGAAAAACCACCGCACCATTTTCCGAGGCCATAGTGGCCTTTTCGGTGATGATCGGCTTCTTGATCACGTCGTAGTGTTCGGGTTTCGCGCTCATTTCAGACGAGCCTCCAGGGCTTCGATACCCGCCTTGGTGATCACCAGGGTGTCACGCTTCAGGATATCGTAGACGTTTGCGCCGATGGTCGGCAGCACGTCGATGCCATCGAGGTTGCGGGCAGCCAGCGCGAAATTCGCGTCAACCGTCGCACCATCGATCACCAGAACGCGCTTCCAGCCCAGCTCCTTGACCGATTTGGCCAGTTGGGCGGTCTTGGCATCCGACAGCGCCAGGCTGTCAATGATCACCAGCTCGCCCGCCTTTGCCTTGGCCGACAGCGCATGGCGCAGGCCCAGGGCACGGAACTTTTTCGGCAGGTCATGGGCGTGGCTGCGCGGGGTCGGGCCCTTCACAACACCACCGTGACGGAAGATCGGAGCCTTCTTGGACCCGTGGCGTGCGCCGCCGGTGCCCTTCTGGCGATAGATCTTCTTGGTCGAGTACGACACTTCCGCACGGGTCAGCACCGAGTGGGTGCCAGCCTGCGAACGCGCGCGCTGCCAGCGGACGACGCGGTGCAGAATGTCTGCACGCGGCTCCAAGCCGAACAGGGCTTCGTCCAGATCGATCGAACCGGCTTTGCCGCCGTCAAGTTTGATCACATCGAGTTTCATGCTTCACCCCCTTCGGCGGCAACTTCGGCAGCCGGAGCAGCAGCGGTGCGGATCGCGGCGGGACGCGGAGCATCCTTGGCCTCGGGCTTCTTGACCGCATCCTTGACGGTGACCCAGCCACCCTTGGAACCGGGGACAGCGCCCTTAACCAGGATCAGGCCACGGTCGGCGTCGGTCTTGACAACCTGAAGGTTCTGCGTGGTCACACGCACGGCGCCCAGATGGCCAGCCATCTTCTTGCCCTTGAACACCTTGCCGGGGTCCTGGCACTGGCCGGTAGAGCCGTGCGAACGGTGCGAAACCGACACACCGTGAGAGGCCCGCAGACCACCGAAGTTGTGACGCTTCATCGCACCGGCAAAGCCTTTACCGATCGAGACGCCTGCGATGTCCACGAACTGGCCAGCCAGATAGTGCTCGGCGGTGATTTCCGCACCCACGTCGATCAGGCAGTCAGCCGACACGCGGAACTCTGCCACTTTACGCTTCGGGGCCACGTTGGCCTTGGCGAAATGGCCGCGCTGCGCGGCGGTGGTGTTCTTGGCCTTGGCCGAACCTGCGCCCAACTGAACGGCGGTATAGCCATCCTTGTCGGCGGTGCGCTGTGCGACCACTTGCAGATTGTCGAGTTGAAGGACGGTCACAGGAACCTGCGTGCCGTTCTCCAGGAACAGCCGGGTCATGCCCAGCTTCTTGGCGATAACTCCAGAGCGCATCTTTTGCCCCCCCTTACACTTTGATCTCGACATCCACGCCAGCGGCGAGGTCGAGCTTCATCAGCGCGTCCACGGTCTGGGGGGTCGGATCAACGATGTCGAGAAGACGCTTGTGCGTCCGGATTTCCCACTGGTCGCGCGACTTCTTGTCGATGTGCGGACCACGGAGAACCGTGAATTTCTCAATCTTGTTCGGCAGCGGGATGGGGCCGCGCACTTGGGCGCCGGTCCGCTTGGCCGTATTGACGATCTCCGCGGTGGAAGCATCCAGCACGCGGTAATCGAAGGCCTTGAGGCGGATGCGAATGGTCTGACCTTGCATTGCTCTTCCTTCGGAACGTAGGCGGGGCAACAGGCCCGGCCCATAGGTTCACATTGTTGATGGTCTGCGGCGCGCCCTGAAACAAGGCGCGCCGCGGTGGCTCTATACGGTGCGAACCCCTTTGAAAAGGGGATTCGCGACTGTCTTAGGCGATGATTCTTGCGACGACGCCTGCACCGACGGTGCGGCCGCCTTCGCGGATGGCGAAGCGCAGTTTTTCTTCCATCGCGATTGGAGCGATCAGCTCAACCTCGAACTTCAGGTTGTCGCCCGGCATCACCATTTCCGTGCCTTCCGGCAGCTTCACCGTCCCGGTCACGTCCGTCGTGCGGAAGTAGAACTGCGGGCGGTAGTTCGCGAAGAACGGGGTGTGGCGGCCGCCTTCTTCCTTGGTCAGGATGTAGGCTTCGGCTTCGAACTTGGTGTGCGGGTTCACCGACTTCGGCTTGCACAGCACCTGGCCACGTTCCACGCCTTCACGGTCGATGCCGCGCAGCAGGATGCCGACGTTGTCGCCAGCCTCGCCACGATCCAGCAGCTTGCGGAACATTTCCACGCCCGTGCAGGTCGATTTCTTGGTGTCGCGGATGCCGACGATTTCAACTTCGTCGCCGACGTTGATCACGCCACGCTCGATACGCCCCGTAACAACCGTGCCGCGGCCCGAGATCGAGAACACGTCTTCGATCGGCATCAGGAACGGCTGGTCAACAGCGCGTGCCGGGGTCGGGATATACGAGTCAACCGCAGCCATCAGCGCGCGGATCGAATCCTCGCCGATGTCCTTGCGCTCGCCGATCATCGCCTGGTGGGCCGAGCCCTTGATGATCGGAATGTCATCGCCGGGGTATTCGTAGGACGAGAACAGCTCGCGCAGTTCCATCTCGACCAGCTCGATCAGCTCTTCGTCATCAACAAGGTCAACCTTGTTCATGTAGCACACCATGTAGGGGATACCCACCTGGCGGCCCAAGAGGATGTGCTCGCGGGTCTGCGGCATCGGGCCGTCCGAAGCGGCGCAAACCAGAATGGCGCCGTCCATCTGCGCCGCACCGGTGATCATGTTCTTCACATAGTCGGCGTGGCCGGGGCAGTCGACGTGCGCATAGTGACGGTTTTCCGTCTCATACTCAACGTGAGCCGTCGAGATCGTGATCCCGCGAGCACGCTCTTCCGGCGCGCCGTCGATCTGGTCATAGGCCCGGAATTCACCGAAATACTTCGTGATCGCAGCCGTCAGCGTCGTCTTGCCATGGTCAACGTGACCAATGGTCCCGATGTTCACATGCGGCTTGTTACGTTCAAACTTTGCCTTTGCCATGATGGCATCTCCTTGAGGTTCATGGGCGGCGCGCGAGGGCGCTCCCTACGGTGGGTAGGGTGGGCGTTGCCGCCCACCGCTCAATATCAGGCGTACTTCTTCTGGATTTCCTGAGAGATGTTCTCAGGTACCGAGTCGTAATGGTCGAACTCCATCGAGAACACAGCGCGGCCCGAGGTCATCGAGCGGAGCTGGTTGATGTAGCCGAACATATTGGCCAGCGGGACCATGGCGGCGATAACGTTCGCGTTGCCGCGGCTGTCCTGGCCGTTGATCATGCCCCGACGCGAGGTCAGGTCGCCGATGACGCCGCCGGTGTACTCTTCCGGGGTGACAACTTCGACCTTCATGATCGGTTCCAGCAGTTTCGCACCGGCTTTCTTCAGACCTTCGCGCATAGCAGCGCGCGAAGCGATTTCGAAAGCCAGAACCGAGGAGTCAACGTCATGGAACGCGCCGTCGATCAGCGAGACCTTGAAGTCGATCACCGGGAAGCCAGCCAAGGGGCCCGAGTCCATGACGGACTTGATGCCCTTTTCGACGCCGGGGATATATTCCTTTGGCACCGCACCACCCACGATCTTGGTCTCGAACGAATACCCTTCGCCCGGTTCCGTCGGGGTGATGACCAGCTTCACGCGTGCGAACTGGCCCGTACCGCCGGTTTGCTTCTTGTGCGTGTAGTCGATCTCATGTTCGCGCGAGATGGTTTCGCGGTAAGCCACCTGCGGCGCGCCGATGTTCGCCTCGACCTTGAACTCGCGACGCATACGGTCAACGAGGATGTCGAGGTGAAGTTCGCCCATGCCCTTCATGATCGTCTGGCCCGATTCAATATCGGTCTCCACACGGAAGGACGGGTCTTCGGCAGCCAGACGGGCCAAAGCGATGCCCATCTTTTCCTGGTCGGCCTTGGTCTTCGGTTCCACCGCGATTTCGATAACCGGGACCGGGAAGGTCATGGTTTCCAGAACGACCGGGTTCGCCGGATCGCACAGGGTATCGCCCGTGGTGGTTTCCTTCAGACCGCCCAATGCGATGATGTCGCCAGCGAAAGCTTCGGAAATTTCTTCCCGCTCGATCGCGTGCATCATCATCATGCGGCCAACGCGCTCTTTGCGCTGCTTGGTCGCGTTCATCATCGCATCACCCTTGGCCAGCTTGCCCGAATAAATCCGGGTAAAGGTCAGCGAACCGACGAAGGGGTCGTTCATGATCTTGAACGCCAGACCCGAGAAGGGCTGATCGTCATCGGCCGAACGCGCGATGTTGCGGGTTTCGGTCTCGTCGCCCGGCGCAAAGCCCATGTAGGGCGGCACGTCCAGCGGCGAGGGCAGATAGTCGATCACGGCGTTCAACAGGGGCTGCACGCCCTTGTTCTTGAACGATGAACCAGCCATCACCGGGATGAAGTCGATCGCCAGCGTACCCTTGCGGATCAGAGCGCGCAGCGTTTCGGCGTCGGGCTCGTTGCCTTCAAGATAGGCTTCCATCGCGGCGTCATCCTGACCCACGGCGGTTTCGATCAGGTTCAGACGCCAAGTGTCGGCATCATCCTTCAGCTCGGCGCGGATCGGCTGACGCTTCCACGAAGCGCCCAGATCTTCGCCCTCATAGACCCATTCTTCCATGGTCACGAGGTCGATGATGCCTTCCAGCTTGTCTTCGGCCCCGATCGGAAGAACGATCGGCATCGCATTCGCGCCGGTACGGTCCTTGATCATGCGAACGCAGTTCATGAAGTCTGCGCCGGTCTTGTCCATCTTGTTGACGAACACGATCCGCGGAACCTTGTAGCGGTCAGCCTGACGCCACACGGTTTCGGTCTGCGGTTCCACGCCTGCGTTGCCGTCCAGAAGAACGACTGCGCCATCGAGAACCGCCAGCGAACGCTCAACTTCAATGGTGAAGTCAACGTGGCCGGGGGTGTCGATGATGTTAAAGCGGAACTTCGTCGCCTTGTCGCCAAGGCCAGCGGTCGAATCAACCTGACGGTTCCAGAACGTAGTCGTGGCAGCCGAAGTGATGGTGATGCCGCGCTCTTGCTCTTGCTCCATCCAGTCCATCGTCGCGGCGCCGTCATGGACTTCGCCGATCTTGTGGGACTTGCCTGTGTAATACAGGATACGCTCGGAGGTCGTGGTTTTGCCGGCATCAATGTGCGCAATGATGCCAAAGTTACGATAGCGTTCGAGCGGATAGTCGCGTGCCATGATGCCCTCTTACCAGCGGTAGTGGCTGAATGCTTTGTTCGCATCCGCCATCTTGTGGGTATCTTCGCGTTTCTTAACAGCCGTACCACGGTTGTTGACGGCATCCGACAATTCGGCGGCCAGACGCTCTTCCATGGTGTTTTCGTTGCGCTTGCGGGCAGCAATGATCAGCCAGCGGATGGCCAGAGCTTCGCGGCGCTCGGTGCGCACTTCGACCGGAACCTGATAGGTCGCACCACCGACGCGGCGCGAACGCACTTCGACCGAAGGCTTCACGTTGTCCAGCGCTTCGTGGAAGGCTTGGACCGGCTCACGCTTGAGCTTGGTCTGCACCCGCTCCAGCGCACCATAGACGATGGACTCGGCGACGGACTTTTTGCCGTCGAGCATCAGGTTGTTCATGAATTTGGTGATGACGCGGTCGCCAAACTTGGCGTCCGGGAGAATTTCGCGCTTCTCTGCGGCGTGACGGCGGGACATCTGTTATCTCCTCACTTCGGACGCTTGGCGCCGTACTTCGAACGACGCTGACGACGGTCTTTGACGCCCTGGGTATCCAGAACACCACGAAGGATGTGATAACGCACGCCCGGCAAGTCCTTTACCCGGCCGCCACGGATCAGAACCACAGAGTGTTCCTGAAGGTTGTGCTTCTCGCCGGGGATGTAGGAGATGACCTCGAAGCCATTAGTCAGACGGACCTTGGCGACCTTCCGCATAGCGGAGTTCGGCTTTTTCGGGGTGGTGGTGTAAACGCGGGTGCAAACCCCACGCTTTTGCGGGCAGGATTCCAAGTGCTGGGACTTGGACTTCCGCACGTTGGCTTCCCGCGGCTTGCGGATAAGCTGTTGGATAGTCGGCATTCACGTTCCTCGTGTTGCTCTGTCAATACTCGTACCGGACCCCGGCACGCTGCTTCTCGACGTGCATCTTGCGCGTATCGCAAAACACAAAACCGCAATCATCCCCATGGGGATGACGCGGTGCAGATTCAGAGGATCGGGGCCAAGGCCCGGATCATGACCACATCAAGCATTCTGACCACCACGGCAGAGAATCCCCTGTCATGGAAGTGAGGGGCTGATACGTCCTGCTACCCCGCTTGTCAATGCCGCGGGATCAGAGCTGCCCTGCGCAGGCCGCATCGGCCACATAGGCGGCAAGGTTGCGGCGCGCAAAGGCACCGCCATCCGCCTTCAGCGGCATAGGCGCGCCAAGACAGGGCATTGGCCTGCCGGTTATAACCAGCACCTGCCCCGGCAGATCGGCGGGCAGAGGATAGCTTTGTTCATAATGGCTTTGCGGCTTGCCCTGCGGGCGGGGGGCGTAAAAGGCCAAGCCGCTGGCCCGCCCGGTATAGAAAAGGTCGGCCAGCACATCACGGTCGGTCGAAACCACGGGCAGATTTCCCGGCTGTTGCGCCAATGCGATGATCTGCTGGCTAAGATCGGCCCGTCCAAGATAGCGGAACAGGAACGGACGGTCGCCACCCAGACGGACTTCGGGGAACACCGTCAGCAAAGGCAGTGCGAGGGCAAGGGAGGTATTGATAGCCACCCCCCCGAGCCGCAGGCGGGGGCGATTGGCCAACAGGGTCATCGCCAGCACGGTTCCCGCGAAATAGGCCGAAACCGCCCAATTGGCATAGGCCTTGTCCAGCAGCGCCTGGACCGACACCACCGCCAGCGCGGGCAAAGCAAAAGCGGCAAGCTGTGCATTCTGCCGAAAGCGCCAAAGCCCGGTAACCAGCGCCCCGAACAGCACAGGCCCCATCACGCCGAACTGGCTGACCACGAATTCCGCCATCGAGGCGGGGTTCAGCCCCGGTCCGGCGCTGTCCTCTTTCACCCAGCCGATGTTGTCGGCGGTGTGCGAAAAGGTCGAAAGTCCGTGGGTCAGGTTCCAGATCAGGTTCGGCGACAGCGTGACGGCCCAAGCAAGCACCATCAGCCCGGCATTGCGCCAGCCGATCCGCAGATCGCGCCGCAAGATCGCCGCCAGTGCAACACCGATCAGAAAATAGACCCCCGCATATTTCGCAAGACAGGCCACCCCAACCATCACCCCGGCCAGAACCGCGTCTGTGGTCCGGCCCCGCTCGATCAGGCGCGCGTGAAACAGCAAAGCCGCCGCAAAAAACGGTGCCATGATCGTGTCGGTGGACAGGATCAGGCTGCCGAAGGCCACCATCGGCAGCGTCAGATAGGCCGCCACCGTCCACAAGGCCAGCGCCCTGCCCCCCCGTGCGGCCAAGGCCCCAAGAAGCAGCGCGGTTGCGCCGTGAAACGCCGCCCCCGGCATACGCACCCAGAACGGCGCATCCGACCCGACCAACCCCGTAACCGCCCCGATGACCCAGGCAATCAGCGGCGGTTTGGAATAGTAGCCAAAGGCGAAATGCTGACCCCAAAGCCAATACTGCGCCTCATCCACGAACAGATCGGTGCGGTTCAGCGCCAGCAGGGTCCAACGCAGAAGCGCGACCGCCAGCACCAGCCCCAGCGCCGGGCGCAGCCAGCCGGTTTCAGACAAGTTCACGCGCGCGCCCCTTGCGGATCAGCCACAGGTTTCGGGTGTAAACGATCACCCCCGGCAATTGACCCAGAATGATCACCAGATCCAGCTTGTGAATTCCGTAAGCCAGCACGATCAGGCCGCCAAAGATCGACAGATACCAGAAAGCCACCGGCATCACCGATTTCCCGGCCCGCTCTGACGCGATCCATTGCACGATGAAACGGGCGGTAAACATCAACTGACCGACAAGACCCACAGCAAGCCACATGGCATCCAGTGGATTTGCCGCACCCAAGCGCTGCAACAGATCGTGCATCATGTCCGGCTCTCCGGCAAGGCGCGCGACTTTTTCCGCCGCCGCAGCAGCCATGCGACCCCTGCCAGATCGACCACACCCACCAGTGCGCGCTGGATGTTGGAGTAATTCGACCGCCCTGCCCCGCGTTGGCGGTGGCTGACATCGACATGCGCGATCTGCCAGCCGTCACGGGCGAACAGCGCAGGCAGATAGCGGTGCATGTGATCGAAATAGGGCAGCGCCAGAAACCCTTCACGGCGGAACGCCTTCAGCCCGCAGCCGGTATCGCGCGTGTTGTCATTCAAAGCCCAAGCCCGGATGCGGTTGGCAAAGCGCGAGGCGATCTTTTTCGACCAGGTGTCCTGCCGTCCCACCCGCTGCCCGGCAACCAAGCCAACCAGCCCTATGCTATCGGCCAGCAGGGGTGCGACCAGTTTTGGCAGCTCTTCCGGTGGATTCTGCCCGTCACCGTCCAGCGTGCAACACAGCGGCGCAAGGGCCGCGCGCACCCCGGTATGCACCGCCGCCGACTGCCCGCCCGAACGGTCATGCCGGATCAGCCGCAGATGTGGCATGGTACGGGCGCGGTCGGTCAGAACAGCCGCGGTTGTGTCGGTCGAGCCGTCATCGACCACGATAATCTCGAACGGAGCCAGCGGTGTCATCGCCCGGTCGATGCCTTCGACAAGGGTGACGATATTGTCAGCTTCGTTCTTGCAAGGGATGATAACGGAAATCTGTACCATGGACGCGCCTTCGCGGGGCGCGCCCCCGCTTTTGGACTCTATAGGGCCAAGGAACTTCCCGTGCAATCGCGGCGCGGTCAGCCAGCACGGCGGCGCGACAGCATCCGCTCACGCAGCAAGCTATATAGCCCGGTTGCAACTACGATGGCTGACCCGATCAGGGTGATGTTGTCGGGCAACGCCCCGAACAGCAACCAGCCAAACAGGATCGCCCAAAGTAAAGAGGTATAGCGGAACGGCGCGATCAGCCCGATATCACCCACCCGCATCACCATGACCGCAAACATATAGCCGCAGATCAAAGCCGCCGACGCAATCGCCAGATACAGCGCCTCTTGCGCAGATACGGCCACCCACCCGTGCCAAGTCGTGATCGCAACTCCCATCGTCATCACTGCAACCGAGGCCCAGACCGCCACCGCAGCCGAAGGTGTTCCGCGCGACAGCGTGCGCGTCGTCAGATCGCGCACCACGACGCAAGCGACCGAGATCAGCCCCAGTACCGACCAGACGGTAAAGCCTTCAGTTCCCGGCTTGACGATCAGCAGCACGCCGCAGAACCCGATCAGGATCGCCAACAGACGCCGCCAGCCGACCGGCTCTTTCAGGAAAACCGCCGCGCCAAGAGTGATGGCCAGAGGCAGCGATTGCAGGATCGCCGACAGATTGGCCAGCGGCATATTGGTCAGCGCGATCAGGAACGTCGCTGTCGCCGCAATCTCTGATATCGAGCGCAGGACAACCTTTGGCGCATCCTTGCCCAGCGGCACCAGTCGCAGATGACCCATCGTGACGCGGGCAATCACCACCAGTGCCACACTTGCCAGCATGCCGCGCAGGGCAATCGCCTGAAACAGCGGCAGGGTCTGGCTGGCCGCTTTCATGAAGCTGTCGTTCACCGTGAACGCCAGCATCGAGCCGCACATGAACAGGATGCCACGCGCATTATCGCTAAAATTCATGCGCCTGGACCTGCCACGATTTTCAGCGATTGCGGGATATTTAAGCAACGGATCATCACCACAGTTGGCTGTGCCGAACCGCACTTGGCAAGGGCAAAAGGGAAAGGCCGCGCAGGTTTCCCTGCGCGGCCTTTTGTTTCACTGCGGCGAATTACTCTTCGCGGCTTTCGATGGTGTCAACCAGACCCGTGTCCACCTCGGTCTCCATCACATCCATCGGAGCGGCCAGCGCGGCGGCGGTTTCAGCCTCGCTGCGACGCGCCTCGATCACGGTGTTGTCGCGCTCGGAAGCGATCGACTTCACGCGGCGGGTTGCCCCGCCGGTGCCCGCCGGGATCAGACGACCCACGATGACGTTCTCTTTCAGGCCCACCAACTTGTCGCGCTTGCCCTGAACCGAAGCTTCGGTCAGCACGCGGGTGGTTTCCTGGAACGACGCCGCCGAGATGAAGCTGCGGGTCTGCAAGCTGGCCTTGGTGATGCCCAACAGAACCGGCTCGGCCTTGGCCTCGCGCTGGCCGCGGTTGCGCGCCTTGGCGTTTTCCTCGTCCAACTCGATCTTTTCGACCTGCTCCCCTTTCAGCAGCGTGGTTTCGCCGCTGTCCAGGATCTCCAGCTTTTGCAGCATCTGGCGAACGATCACCTCGATGTGCTTGTCGTTGATCTTCACGCCTTGCAGCCGGTACACGTCCTGCACTTCGTCGATCATGTAGTTGGCCAGCGCCTCGATCCCCATGATCCGCAGGATGTCATGCGGAGCCGGGTTACCGTCCATGATGTAGTCGCCCTTCTGGACGAAATCACCTTCCTGAACCGGAATGTGCTTGCCCTTGGGGATCATGTACTCTTGCGCTTGCAGCGTCTCATCCACGGGTTCGACCGTAATGCGGCGCTTGTTCTTGTAGTCCTTGCCGAACCGGACATAACCATCGGCTTCTGCAATGATCGCGTGATCCTTCGGACGACGGGCTTCGAACAGTTCCGCCACGCGGGGAAGACCCCCGGTGATGTCCTTGGTCTTGGCACCTTCGCGCGGAATACGCGCCACAACGTCGCCGGGCTTGATCTCTTGCCCGTCTTCGACCGACAGAATGGCGTCAACCGACATCGGATAGGTGATCGGGTTGCCGTTGTCGCCGCGCACCGGTTCGCCCGTTGCCGGATCGAACACGATGACTTCCGGCTTCAGATCGCTGCCCTTGGGTGCCGAGCGCCAGTCAGACACGATCCGCTGGGTCATGCCCGTGGCATCGTCGGTGTCCTCGCGGACCGAAATGCCCGAGATCAGATCCTTGAACCGCGCCACACCCGCCTTTTCGGCGATGATCGGCAGGGTATAGGGGTCCCATTCGAACAGTTTGGTGCCGCGCTTGACCTCTTGGCCATCCTTGACGTGGATCTTGGCGCCATAGCTCAGCTTGTGCACAGCACGTTCGCCGCCGACCTCATCGACGATGGCGATCGACATGTTGCGGCCGACCACGATCTGTTCGCCCACAACGTTCGACAGCAGGTTCGCGTTGCGGAACTCGATCTTGCCTTCCTGGCTTGCTTCCAGGAACGACTGCTGGCCACCCTGCGCAACGCCGCCGATGTGGAAGGTCCGCATCGTCAGCTGCGTGCCGGGTTCACCAATGGATTGGGCGGCGATGATGCCGACCGCTTCACCGATGTTCACCAGCGTGCCGCGTGCCAGGTCACGACCATAGCACATGGCGCAAACGCCCTCCTCGGCCTCGCAGGTCAGCGGGCTGCGGATACGCGTGCTTTGTACGCCCGCGACATGGATCGCATCCGCACGGCGCTCGTCGATGATCTCCCCGCGCGACACCAGGATTTCCCCGGTTGCCGGTGCGATGATGTCATCGGCTGCGGCGCGGCCCAGCACACGTTCGGCCAGGGTTTGCACCACTTCACCGTCGTTCACAGCCGCTTCGGCGGTGATCGCACGCTCGGTGCCGCAATCATGCACACGCACGATGCAGTCTTGCGCCACGTCCACCAGACGGCGGGTCAGGTAACCCGAGTTCGCCGTCTTGAGCGCGGTATCCGACAGGCCCTTACGGGCGCCGTGGGTGGAGTTGAAGTATTCAAGAACGGTCAGACCTTCCTTGAAGTTCGAGATGATCGGCGTCTCGATGATCTCGCCATTCGGCTTGGCCATCAGGCCGCGCATCGCGCCCAACTGCTTCATCTGCGTGACCGAACCCCGGGCACCGGAGTGGGCCATCATATAGACCGAGTTCAGCTCCTTCTCGGCACCGTTCTCTTCGAACTTGGCGGCCGAAATAGTGGCCATCATCGCCTCGGTCACCTTGTCGTTGCACTTCGACCAGGCGTCCACGACCTTGTTGTACTTTTCGCCCTGGGTGATCAGGCCGTCCAGATACTGCTGTTCAAAGCCGGCAACCTGTTCCTTGACCTCGTTCACGATGGTCCATTTGGAATCCGGGATCACCATGTCGTCCTTGCCGAAGGAAATCCCGGCACGGAAGGCCTCGCGGAAGCCCAGACCCATGATCTGGTCACAGAAGATCACCGATTCCTTCTGACCGCAGTAGCGGTAGACGGTGTCGATGACGGTCTGCACGTCTTTCTTGCGCAAGAGGCGGTTCACCAGTTCGAACGGTGCCTTGGCGTTCAGGGGCAGCAGGTTGCCCAGACGCAAGCGACCGGGCGTGGTTTCGAACCGTTTCCAGACGATGTTGCCTTCGTCATCCACCTGACGCAGACGCGCGGTGATTTTCGAATGCAGATGGACCGCACCGGCGGCCAGCGCATGTTCCACCTCGTCGATGTCGGCAAAAATCTTGCCCTCGCCGGGCATACCTTTGCGTTCCATCGTGACGTAGTAGAGGCCCAACACCATATCCTGCGACGGAACGATGATCGGCGCACCGTTGGCGGGCGACAGCACGTTGTTGGTGGACATCATCAGAACGCGGGCTTCCAACTGGGCTTCCAGCGAAAGCGGAACGTGAACAGCCATCTGGTCGCCGTCGAAGTCGGCGTTGAAAGCCGAGCAGACCAGCGGGTGAAGCTGGATCGCCTTGCCTTCGATCAGGATCGGCTCAAACGCCTGGATGCCCAGACGGTGCAGCGTCGGCGCGCGGTTCAGCAGAACCGGGTGTTCGCGGATCACTTCATCCAGAATATCCCAAACCTCGGGGCGCTCTTTCTCGACCAGCTTTTTCGCCTGCTTCACGGTGCTGGAAAGGCCCTTGGCTTCCAGCCGCGAGTAGATGAACGGCTTGAACAGCTCCAAGGCCATCTTCTTCGGCAGGCCGCACTGGTGCAGCTTCAGTTCCGGGCCGGTCACGATGACCGAACGGCCCGAGAAGTCTACGCGCTTGCCCAAAAGGTTCTGACGGAAGCGGCCCTGCTTGCCTTTCAGCATGTCGGACAGCGATTTCAGCGGGCGTTTGTTGGTGCCGGTGATGACACGGCCACGACGGCCGTTGTCGAACAGGGCATCGACGGCCTCTTGCAGCATCCGCTTTTCGTTGCGCACGATGATGTCGGGCGCACGCAGTTCGATCAGCCGCTTCAGGCGGTTGTTGCGGTTGATGACGCGGCGATAAAGGTCGTTCAGGTCAGAGGTCGCAAAGCGGCCGCCATCCAACGGAACCAGTGGGCGCAGTTCCGGCGGGATGACCGGCAGAACAGTCAGCACCATCCATTCGGGCCGGTTGCCCGACTCGAGGAACGACTCGACGATCTTCAGCCGCTTGATGATCTTCTTGGGCTTCAGCTCGCCGGTGGCTTCCTTCAGCTCTTCGCGAAGGGTTTCGGCGGTCTGGTCCAGATCAATGTTGGCCAGCATTTCACGGATCGCTTCAGCACCGATGTTCGCCGTAAAGGCGTCAGCGCCAAACTGGTCCTGCGCGTCGAGGTATTCTTCCTCGGTCATCAGTTGCTGATAGGTCAGGTCGGTCAGACCCGGCTCGATCACCACATATTTTTCAAAATACAGGATCGATTCCAGATCGCGCAGCGTCATGTCCAGCATCAGGCCGATGCGGCTGGGCAGCGATTTCAGGAACCAGATGTGGGCAACCGGAGCGGCCAGTTCGATATGGCCCATCCGCTCGCGGCGCACCTTTTGCAAGGTAACTTCAACGCCGCATTTTTCGCAGACGACACCGCGATATTTCATGCGCTTGTATTTGCCGCACAGGCATTCGTAATCCTTGATCGGGCCAAAGATACGCGCGCAGAACAGGCCGTCACGCTCGGGCTTGAACGTGCGGTAGTTGATGGTTTCCGGCTTTTTGATCTCGCCGTAAGACCACGACAGAATCCGCTCTGGCGAGGCCAGAGAGATCTTGATCTCGTCGAAGGTCTTGACCGGCGCAACCGGGTTGAACGGGTTGGTCGAGAGTTCCTGGTTCATTACCAAATCCTAAGAATGAGGGCGGCGGGGGATGGAGGGAGCCGGTTTCCTTGAAGAAACCGGCCCGGAATTTTCAAAAATTCCGGTTTCCCTCACTCTTCCTCCGCATCCAGGAGTTCCATGTTGAGGCCGAGGCCGCGAACTTCCTTGACGAGAACGTTGAACGATTCCGGCACGCCGGCCTCGAAGTTGTCCTCGCCCTTGACGATCGACTCGTACACCTTGGTCCGGCCTGCCACGTCGTCCGACTTGACGGTCAGCATCTCTTGCAGGGTATAGGCGGCACCATAGGCTTCCAGAGCCCAGACCTCCATTTCCCCCAGACGCTGGCCACCGAACTGCGCCTTCCCACCCAGCGGCTGCTGAGTGACAAGCGAATACGGCCCGGTCGAACGCGCGTGCAGCTTGTCATCGACAAGGTGGTGCAGCTTGAGCATGTATTTCACGCCCACGGTGACCTTGCGCTGGAACTTTTCACCCGACCGGCCGTCGAACACATCCGACTGGCCCGACTGGTCAAAGCCCGCACGACGCAGCGCGTCGTTCACATCCGCCTCTTTCGCCCCGTCAAACACCGGGGTGGCAATCGGCACGCCCTTGGTCACGTTGCCGGCCAGTTCCAGGAACTCGGCCTCATCACGCTCAGCAAAGGCGTCTTCGTAGGTCTCGTCACCGTAAGCCAGACGCACCGCTTCGCGCACCGGGGTCAGGTCGCCCGACCGGCGATACTCTTTCAAAGCATCGTCGATCTTGATGCCCAGACCGCGTGCGGCCCAGCCCATGTGGGTTTCCAAGATCTGACCGACGTTCATGCGCGACGGCACGCCCAGCGGGTTCAGAACCAGGTCAACATGGGTGCCATCGGCCAGGAACGGCATATCTTCGATCGGAACGACCTTGGAAATAACGCCCTTGTTGCCGTGACGACCGGCCATCTTGTCGCCCGGTTGCAGCTTTCGCTTCACCGCGACGAACACCTTGACCATCTTCATCACGCCGGGGGGCAGATCGTCGCCCCGGCGGACCTTTTCCACCTTGTCTTCAAAGCGGTGGTCAAGGGCGCGTTTCTGCGCCTCAAACTGGTCGTGCAGGGCTTCGACTTCCTTGGCGAGATCTTCTTCGCCAACCGCCAACTGCCACCACTGACCACGCGACAGCGTGCCCAGCAGTTCGTCATCAATGGTCGAGCCGGACTTGATGCCTTTCGGACCCTTGACGGCAACCTTGCCGGAAATCAGCGCTTTCAGACGCGAGTAGATGTTGCGTTCCAGAATGGTCAGCTCGTCGTCGCGGTCGCGCGACAGACGTTCCACTTCTTCCCGCTCGATCTGAAGCGCGCGTTCGTCCTTGTCCACACCATGGCGGTTGAAAACACGAACTTCCACGATGGTGCCGAAGGCGCCGGGCGGCAGACGCAAGCTGGTGTCGCGCACGTCCGATGCCTTTTCGCCAAAGATGGCGCGCAGCAACTTTTCTTCCGGGGTCATCGGCGATTCACCCTTGGGGGTGATCTTGCCAACCAGAATGTCGCCCGGGTTCACCTCGGCGCCGATATAGACGATGCCAGCCTCGTCGAGGTTGCGCAGCGCCTCTTCACCGACGTTCGGGATGTCGCGGGTAATCTCTTCCGGCCCCAGCTTCGTATCACGCGCTGCGACTTCGTATTCTTCGATATGGATCGAGGTGAACACGTCGTCTTTCAGAATACGTTCCGAAATCAGGATCGAGTCTTCATAGTTGTAGCCATTCCACGGCATGAACGCGACGATGACGTTCCGGCCCAGGGCCAGTTCGCCAAAATCGGTGCAGGGGCCGTCGGCCACAACTTCACCACGGGCCACCGTATCGCCCACCTTCACCAGCGGGCGCTGGTTGATGCAGGACGACTGGTTCGACCGCTTGAACTTGCGCAGACGGTAGATGTCCACGCCCGGCTCGCCCGGTTCCAGCATTTCGGTTGCGCGGATAACGATACGCTGCGCGTCCACCTGGTCAATCACACCGGCCCGGCGCGCCATGATGGCAGCCCCGGAATCGCGCGCCACCACGGCCTCGATCCCCGTGCCCACGAAAGGCGCATCGGATTGCAGCAGCGGAACCGCCTGACGCTGCATGTTCGAGCCCATCAGGGCGCGGTTGGCGTCGTCATTTTCCAGGAACGGGATCAGCGAGGCCGCAACCGAAACCAACTGCTTCGGCGACACGTCAATCAGGTCGATGGCATCCGGCGGGTTCAGCATGAATTCGCCTGCTTTCCGGCTGGAAATCAGGTCATCGGTGAACTTGCCTTCGGCGCTTTGGGCGGCGTTGGCCTGCGCCACGGTGTGGCGCATTTCCTCGGTCGCCGACATGTAGATCACCTCATCGGTGACCTTGCCGTCAATAACCTTGCGATACGGGGTCTCGATGAAGCCATACTTGTTCACGCGGGCAAAGGTGGCCAGCGAGTTGATCAGGCCGATGTTCTGACCTTCCGGCGTTTCAATCGGGCACATCCGGCCATAGTGGGTCGGGTGAACGTCGCGGACTTCAAAGCCAGCGCGTTCCCGCGTCAGACCGCCCGGACCAAGGGCCGACAGGCGGCGCTTGTGCGTCACTTCGGACAGCGGGTTGGTCTGGTCCATGAACTGCGACAGCTGCGAAGAGCCGAAGAATTCACGCACCGCAGCCGCAGCCGGTTTCGCGTTGATCAGGTCTTGCGGCATGATCGTGTCGATTTCCACCGACGACATGCGTTCCTTGATCGCCCGCTCCATGCGCAAGAGGCCGACGCGATACTGATTTTCCATCAGCTCGCCAACCGAGCGCACCCGGCGGTTGCCGAGGTGGTCGATGTCGTCGATCTCGCCCTTGCCGTCGCGCAGTTCAGTCAGCGCCTTGATGCAGGCGATGATGTCGTCGCGGTCCAGCGTGCGCTGGGTATCGGGCTTGCCCAGATCCAGACGCATGTTCATTTTTACCCGGCCAACGGCCGAGAGGTCATAGCGCTCGCTGTCGAAGAACAGGGTTTCGAAGAGCGTGGTTGCGGCCTCAACCGTTGGCGGCTCACCCGGACGCATGACGCGGTAGATATCCATGAGCGCGGTATCGCGGCCCATGTTCTTGTCTGCGGCCATGGTGTTGCGGATGTAGGGACCGACGTTCACGTTGTCGATGTCCAGCACCATGATCTCGGTGATGCCCTGATCCAGCAGAACCTTGACGGTGCCGCCCTTCGGCTCGCCGTCACGATCATATTCCATGGTCAGTTCGTCGCCGGCTTCGGCCCAGATCTCACCGGTTTCATCGTTGATCATGTCATTGGCGACATAGCGGCCAAGGATGTGGTCGAACGGCACCAGAACTTCGGTGACGACAGCCTCATCCTTCCACTTTTTCACCATCCGCGGCGTGGCCTTTTCGCCAGCCTTCAGGATGACTTCGCCGGTGGCGGCATCGACCAGATCATAGGCCGGGCGGGTGCCCGAAACGCGCTGCGGGAAGAACTTGGTGACCCAGCCCTTGTTCTTCACATAGCGGAAGGAAATCTTGTCGTAATAGGCATCCATGATGCCATCCTGATCCATGCCAAGCGCATAAAGCAGGGTCGTGACCGGCAGCTTGCGGCGGCGGTCGATACGCGCGAACACGATGTCCTTGGCGTCAAACTCAAAGTCCAGCCAGCTACCGCGATACGGGATGATGCGGCAGGCGAACAGCAGTTTGCCCGAAGAATGGGTCTTGCCCTTGTCGTGGTCAAAGAACACGCCGGGCGACCGGTGCATCTGGGAAACGATCACACGTTCGGTGCCGTTCACAATGAACGTGCCGTTCAGCGTCATCAGGGGCATGTCGCCCATGTAGACGTCTTGTTCCTTGATGTCCTTGACCGACTTGGCACCGGTGGTCTCATCGACATCGAACACGATCAGACGCAGCGTCACCTTCAGGGGTGCCGCATAGGTCAGGTCTCGCTGCATACATTCGTCAACGTCGTACTTGGGCTTTTCCAGCTCGTACTTGACGAACTCCAGCACGGCGGTTTCGTTGAAATCCTTGATCGGGAAGACCGACTGGAACGTGCCCTGGATACCCTCGCCATCCGCCGCTTTCGGGCCTTCGCCCGACCGCAGGAACAGGTCATAGGAAGATTTCTGAACCTCGATCAGGTTCGGCAGCTCCAGAACCTCACGGATCTTGCCGAAATACCGGCGAATCCGCTTTTGGCCTACGTAAGCTTGAGCCATGCTCGTCTTAACCTTTCTTCTTTTCGCGGCGGCTGCGCTTCGTCGGGTCACGAAGGCGCGCCACTGGGCAGGAAGGGGGTTTGGGCTCCATACCTGCCACCTGTCCCGTCAGGTGGCTCCCGAGCCTTCTACCGCGCCCAAGGAGAGACTTTCACGAAAGCCCCTTCCAAGACGCAGATAGCTGGGCCGGAGAAATCCCCGACCCAGCCAGAAAACCTGTCAGGATGCGATCTGCATCCCGGACCGATTACTTCAGCTCGACCTTGGCGCCAGCCTCTTCGAGCTTCTTCTTCATCGCTTCGGCGTCAGCCTTCGAAGCGCCTTCCTTGACCTTGCCACCGGCTTCGACCAAGTCCTTGGCTTCTTTCAGGCCCAGACCGGTGATCGCGCGCACTTCCTTGATCACGTTGATCTTGTTGGCGCCGGCGTCGGTCAGGACGACGTCGAATTCGGTCTTTTCTTCCGCAGCTTCAGCAGCAGCAGCCGGACCAGCAGCCATCATGACAGCGCCGCCAGCGGCGGGCTCGATGCCATACTTGTCCTTCAGGATGGTCTTCAGTTCCTGCGCTTGCAGCAGGGTCAGACCGACGATGTCTTCGGCGAGTTTGTTCAGATCAGCCATTTTGCTCATTCCGTAAGGTTAAGATGGGTTCCAACGACGTGAGTTTTCTCACGCGGGTCCGAAGATCAGGCCGCAGCCTTCTCCTCGATGGTCGAAAGGATGCCAGCGATGTTTGCAGCAGGCGCGCCAATGGCCCCGGCGATGTTCGACGCGGGCGCACCGATGCACGACACGATCTGAGCGATAAGCTCTTCGCGCGACGGCATGGAGGCCACGGTTTTCACACCAGCCTGGTCCAGAACCTCACCGCCCATGGTCCCGCCGAGGATAACGAACTTGTCGTTCCCCTTGGCATAGGCCTCAGAGACCTTCGCCGCAGCGACAGGGTCTTCCGAAAAGGCAAGTACGGTCATGCCCGTAAGCAGGTTACCCATCTTAGAACCGGGTTTACCTTCAAGGGCGATCTTGGCGAGCTTGTTCTTGGCAACGCGTACGGACCCGCCTACTTCGCGCATTTTCGCGCGCAGGTCCTGCATCTGTGCAACCGTCATACCCGCGTAGTGGGCAACCACCACGACGCCAGAGCTTTCGAAGATCTGGCCGAGTTCATCGACCACTTTCTCTTTCTGGGCTCTATCCACAGTTTCACTCCAAGTGTGGGGGTTTCCCCCCGGCTCATGTTTCGTGAGGGGTTAGTACCCGCCACGTCGGGTCCACGATGATGTCCCGAGAGCCAGATCACCCGAGGAAACCCCGGAGAAATTCGTCTCGAACCCCATCTCAGGCAGGGAAATATTAAGGCGTTTGCGCGCCACCCACCGTCTCGGACAAAGCATGACCACCCCCGTGACGAATCACGAAAGAGCAGACACAAGGGGCTAGTTAGTCGTTCCAAACGGCATTTCCAAGCCCCTCATGAAAACGGCCGCCCCGAAGGGCGGCCGTTTCATATCGATTTTGCCAATCTCAGGCGTTGGCGGTCGAAGCCAGATCCAGCGACACGCCCGGACCCATGGTCGAGGACAGCGACACTTTCTTGACATAGGTGCCCTTGGCGCCCGACGGCTTGGCCTTGGTCACCGCGTCAACAAAGGCGCGGACGTTCTGCGCCAGCTTGTCGTCGCCGAACGAGACCTTGCCGATCCCGGCATGGATCACACCGGCCTTTTCGACCTTGAACTGGACTTCGCCGCCCTTGGCCGCTTCGACCGCAGTCTTGACGTCCATGGTCACGGTACCGACCTTGGGGTTCGGCATCAGGTTGCGCGGGCCAAGGATCTTGCCCAGACGGCCAACCAGCGGCATCAGGTCCGGGGTGGCGATGCAGCGATCGAACTCGATCTTGCCGCCCTGGATGATTTCCAGCAGGTCTTCCGCACCAACGATATCCGCACCGGCGGCCTTGGCTTCATCAGCCTTGGCACCACGGGCGAACACGGCCACGCGCACGGTTTTACCCGTGCCGTTCGGCAGTTGCACCACACCACGGACCATCTGGTCGGCGTGACGCGGGTCAACGCCCAGGTTCATAGCGATTTCAAGGGTCTCGTCGAACTTGGCCGACGCGGCGTCCTTGATCAGCTTGACAGCATCTTCAACCGACAGGTTGGCCTTGCCGACGAACAGGTCTTGCGCCTTCTTCACGCGCTTTGCGATCTTGGTCATGGTCTCAGCCCTTCACATCAATGCCGCAGGACTTGGCCGAGCCAAGGATGATGTTCATCGCCGCTTCGATCGAATTGGCGTTGAGATCTTTCATCTTGGTTTCAGCGATCTTGCGGACCTGCGCCGCAGTGATCGTGCCAGCCACTTCACGGCCCGGCTTGACCGAACCCTTGGCGCGGTTGCGCTTGCCGACGGGCGGCAGACCAGCAGCCTGCTTGATCAGGAACGAGGCCGGGGCCGTCTTCAGCTCGAGGCTGAACGACTTGTCCTGATAATAGGTGATGATCACGGGGGTGGGGGTGCCCGGCGCGATGTCAGCGGTCTTCGCGTTGAATTCCTTGACGAAGGCCATGATGTTCAGGCCGCGCTGACCCAGTGCCGGGCCGACGGGCGGGGACGGGTTGGCTTGGCCCGCTTTCACTTGCAGCTTGAGGCTGCCGATAATCTTCTTGGCCATCTGGCCTCTCCTTTGTCACAGCGCCAAATGGCGCGGTTTAGTGGTCCGGGTTCCCCTTGGGGTCACCTCCCACGCGATGCACTCAAAGGCCCTTGGCCACCTGAGTGAATTCCAGCTCCACAGGCGTCGCGCGCCCGAAGATCGAGACGGACACTTTCAGGCGGCTGTGCGCCTCGTCCACGTCTTCAACCATACCGTCAAAGCCCTCGAACGGGCCGTCGGTTACCTTGACCTTTTCGCCCACGTCGAACCGGATCAGGTTGCGCGGGGCTTCCAGACCTTCTTCGACACGGTTCAGAATGGTGTTCACTTCGCTGTCACGCATCGGCATCGGCTTGCCCTGCGGGCCAAGAAAGCCGGTGACGCGGTTGATCGAGGAAATCAGGTGATAGCCGCGGCTGGTCATTTCCATATGCACCAGCACATAGCCCGGCATGAAGCGACGCTCGGAGGTCACCTTCTTGCCGCGACGCACCTCGATCACTTCCTCGGTCGGAACCAGAACCTCGTCGATCTCGTCCTGAAGGCCGTTCTCTTCGACCGTCGTTCTGATCTGCTCGGCAACCTTCTTCTCGAAGTTCGAGAGGACGCTTACCGAATACCAACGCTTGGCCATGCCGCTTCCACCTTGTTTCGGGCCATGCCCGTTCGTTCGATTGCGGGTGGCGCGCCACCCTTTCGGGAACAAAAAACAGCGCGCATCTCGAATCGATGCGCGCCGGGTTCCGCTTGGATGGGCGCGGGATAGCCGCACCCGCCCGCTATTTCAAGTGCCTTGCATCAAGGCCCGCCAGACCAGCGCTTATTTGGCGCCGATCAACTGGTGCAGACCAAAGTTGATCACAATGTCCACCAAGCTGAAAAACGTCGCGGCAAGGGCAGCCATGATGAACACCATGATGGTGGTCAAAATAACCTCACGCCGGGTCGGCCAGACAACTTTGGCGACTTCGGCGCGGACCTGCTGGATGAACTGGATCGGGTTGGTCTTGGTGGCCATGTCGGTTCCAATGCTGCGGTTGGTGGCCAGATACGCCCATGGCCCCGCGAATTCAAGGTGCTTCCGCGCCTGTGCCGGGCGGCATTGTCATTCATATGCGGAAGATTGGCAGGGGCAGCAGGGATCGAACCCGCGACCTACGGTTTTGGAGACCGTCGCTCTACCAGCTGAGCTATACCCCTAGGCCTGAGCCGGGGGGTTAAGCCACCGGGCAGGGGAAATCAAGGGGCAACCTGTCGGCTGCCCCAAGGTATTTTCACGCTGTCAGATGTTCTTGGCACTCATCTCACGCGCAATGTGGTCCGCCTGCCGGATCGCCAAAGCCACGATGGTCAGTGTCGGGTTTTCCGACGCGCCCGAAGTGAACTGTGATCCGTCCGAGACAAACAGGTTCGCGATATCGTGGCTTTGGCCGTGCTTGTTGACCACACCATCCGCGGCCTTTTCCGACATGCGGTTGGTGCCAAGGTTGTGGGTGCTGGGATAGGGCGGCGTGGGGAAGGTGCGGGTTGCCCCAACGGCCTTGTAGATCTCTTCGCCCCGGGCATAGGCGTGGTTGCGCATGGCTACGTCATTGGGATGGTCGTCAAAGTTGACGTTGGCCACCGGCAGACCGTGCTGGTCCTTGGTTTCCGACAGGGTGACGCCATTGCCAAGCTGCGGCATATCCTCGCCCACGATCCACATGCCTGCCATGTTCTCATAGCTGTCAAGCGCGGTTGTGAACCCCCTGCCCCATGCGCCGGGGTTCAGGAAAGCCGCCATGAACGGCAGGCCCAGCGACAGGGTTTCCAGCTCATACCCGCCGACAAAACCGCGTGACGGGTCGTGCCGCGCCTCGTCCTGCATGATCCCGGCCATGGTGGTGCCGCGCCACATCCGCACCGGCTTGTCGAACACAGCATAGACCGAGCCGGTGGTGTGGCGCATGTAGTTCTTGCCCACCATACCCGAGGAATTGCCCATCCCGTCCGGGAACATGGACGAGGCAGAGTTCAACAGCAGACGCGGGCTTTCGAACGAGTTTCCGGCGACGCAGACGATGCGGGCCTTCTGCATTTGCAGATTGCCGTCCTTGTCAAAATATTCGACCCCGGTGGCCTTGCCTGCGTCGTCGTGCAGGATGCGCGCAACATGGCTGCGGTCGCGCACCTCCAGATTGCCGGTCGCTTCGCCGCGCGGAATGTCGGTATAGGCGGCCGACCATTTGGCCCCCCATTTGCAGCCCTGAAAGCAGAAACCCGTCTGCTGGCAGGCCATCCGGTCATCATATTCCGACGAGTTGATCGCCATGCGCCCGGTGTGGACCTCTTTATAGCCCAGCGCCTTCGCGCCCTTCTCGAACACCTTGAAGTTGTTGTTGCCCGGCAGGCCGGCCCGGTCGCCGGTGCGCGTCACGCCCAGCTTGGTTTCGGCCTTTTCGTACCAGGGGGCCATTTCGGACCCGTCAATCGGCCAGTCGAGCAGATTGGCCCCGTCGACCTTGCCATAGGTGCTCAGCGCCTTCCACTCATGCTCCTGAAACCGGATCGAGGCCCCGGCCCAGTGCGTGGTGGTGCCGCCAACCGCTTTCACAATCCATGCCGGCAACCCGGCAAAGTCCTTGTGGACGCGCCAACTGCCCGTGGTGGTGCGCGCATCGGTCCAGGCAAGCTGGGAAAAGCTGTCCCATTCGTCGTTGATGAAGTCTTCGGGCAGATACCGCCCGCCCGCCTCCAGCGCCACGACCTTGACGCCCTTTTGCGCCAGTTCGTGGGCCAATACCCCGCCACCGGCACCCGTGCCGATGATGACGACAACGCTGTCGTCGTTCAGATCGAATTTCGCAACCATTGCCGCCTCCTCTTAAAGCCAGTCGATGTCGTCAAAGCCGCGGTTGATATAACCGCCTTTCGAGAAGGACTCGCCCTCATAGCCGAACAGCGGCCAGATGTCCTTCTGGTTATAAAGCCCGGTCACCAGACCGGCGCGCACGGTTTGAAAGAAGGTAGTTCCTTCAACGGCTTGCAGAACCTTGACCCGATCTTCCTCCCAGCCGATCGAGGCGTAATTCTCATGCCCTTGGGCCTTGGCGGCCTCGTCCAGCGCGGCGGTGCCCTCGGCGACCATGGCCTTGTTGTCCTCGCTGTCATACCCCTTGACGGCGACGACATAGAATTTGTCGGCAATCCGGTCGTGCGGATAGGTATCGCGGGCCATCTGGACCAGCGTTGCCATCTGCTCTGGCGTGATCACGGTGACCTCGGCGGCCCAGGCGGCATCGGGGGCGGCGATAAAGCCCGCCCCGATCACTGTCATGGCCCCGGTAGCAAAGGCCCGTCTCAGCAACTCGCGGCGGCTGATCCCGGCAAGTTCGGGCGACGGCTCCCGCAGGGGCGGGCGCCGGGTGGCGTGGCTATGTTTCATGGTCTCCTCCCTAAGACTGAAACGTGGCTGAGGGTCAGGCGTATCGCCCGCCCCTTTGAATGACCTCGACCTGGTAACCATCGGGGTCGGCGATGAAGAAAAACTTGGCGACCTGAACATCCCCGTTGCGGAAATCGACCAGCTTGCGCGGCGCAAGGCCCGCTGCGGTCAGCCGCGCGTGTTCAGCTTCGACATCGGCAACGGTGACCGCGAAATGGCCGTAGCCATCGCCCAGATTGTATGGCTCGATCCGGCCCTTGTTGACCGTCAGTTCCAGTTCGAACCCACTTTCGGCGTTCGAAAGGTAAATCAGCGTAAAGCTTTCGAAATCCAGCCGATCCGCGATCTTTAACCCAAAGGCCTGATCATAAAACACCACCGAGCGCGCTTCTTCCAGCACGCGGATCATCGAATGGACTGCCTTGGCCATAGAACCCTCCAGAACTTCGCAGTTTTGGTAAGGTTACAGAACCAATTTTAAGGGCGGGTAGTAGGCTGCTACTACATCGCCACTTTGTCACTCTGCCGCGATGGGCCGTGCGATCCGGTCGTATTCGCCCAGATGGATGGTGCAGGCACAGCGCAGCAGCGAGGTAAAATTGGTCGCCTCTCCCTGTTGCTGCAACACTTCGGAATGCAGCTTTGACAAGAAAGCAGGGGTCGAAACCCCTTCTTTCGCGGCGATATGATCAAGAATGCCCCAAAAGGCGCGTTCAAGTCTGATCGAGGTGGACTGACCGTTCAGCCGCAACCGGCGGGTCACGGATTCATAGCGGCTGGGGTCTTGTCCGGCGAATATCTGGCACATGGCTGGGTTCCTCCCCGGACCAAAGGTTAAGAGGTCCAGCCCAAAGGTCAACAGTGCTTTCGGACAGCAAAAGGGCCGCCCGAGGGGCGGCCCTTTTGTTTTCAATAGACTGACAGATCAGGCGATGATTCTTGCGACGACGCCTGCACCGACGGTGCGGCCGCCTTCGCGGATGGCGAAGCGCAGTTTTTCTTCCATCGCGATTGGAGCGATCAGCTCAACCTCGAACTTCAGGTTGTCGCCCGGCATCACCATTTCCGTGCCTTCCGGCAGCTTCACCGTCCCGGTCACGTCCGTCGTGCGGAAGTAGAACTGCGGGCGGTAGTTCGCGAAGAACGGGGTGTGGCGGCCGCCTTCTTCCTTGGTCAGGATGTAGGCTTCGGCTTCGAACTTGGTGTGCGGGTTCACCGACTTCGGCTTGCACAGCACCTGGCCACGTTCCACGCCTTCACGGTCGATGCCGCGCAGCAGGATGCCGACGTTGTCGCCAGCCTCGCCACGATCCAGCAGCTTGCGGAACATTTCCACGCCCGTGCAGGTCGATTTCTTGGTGTCGCGGATGCCGACGATTTCAACTTCGTCGCCGACGTTGATCACGCCACGCTCGATACGCCCCGTAACAACCGTGCCGCGGCCCGAGATCGAGAACACGTCTTCGATCGGCATCAGGAACGGCTGGTCAACAGCGCGTGCCGGGGTCGGGATATACGAGTCAACCGCAGCCATCAGCGCGCGGATCGAATCCTCGCCGATGTCCTTGCGCTCGCCGATCATCGCCTGGTGGGCCGAGCCCTTGATGATCGGAATGTCATCGCCGGGGTATTCGTAGGACGAGAACAGCTCGCGCAGTTCCATCTCGACCAGCTCGATCAGCTCTTCGTCATCAACAAGGTCAACCTTGTTCATGTAGCACACCATGTAGGGGATACCCACCTGGCGGCCCAAGAGGATGTGCTCGCGGGTCTGCGGCATCGGGCCGTCCGAAGCGGCGCAAACCAGAATGGCGCCGTCCATCTGCGCCGCACCGGTGATCATGTTCTTCACATAGTCGGCGTGGCCGGGGCAGTCGACGTGCGCATAGTGACGGTTTTCCGTCTCATACTCAACGTGAGCCGTCGAGATCGTGATCCCGCGAGCACGCTCTTCCGGCGCGCCGTCGATCTGGTCATAGGCCCGGAATTCACCGAAATACTTCGTGATCGCAGCCGTCAGCGTCGTCTTGCCATGGTCAACGTGACCAATGGTCCCGATGTTCACATGCGGCTTGTTACGTTCAAACTTTGCCTTTGCCATGATGGCGCCCTCGGTTTTGGGGGCCCGGCAACCGGGCCCTATTCTACACGCGCGGCGGCTTATCTGGTGGCAGAGGGAAAATCAAGGGCCCGTTGGCTCAGGGAACCGTTCCCGCCGGATTGGGCAACAGCACAGGCGGCGTTGCGGGCTTGGCGGCGGCCCTTTGGGTGACCTTTGGCGCCGCCTTGACCGGCGCTGCGGGAACCACCGGGGCCTTGGCAGGGGCCGCAACAGGGGCGGCCACAGCAGCGGGCGTGGTGACCTCTGGCGTCGCCGCAGCTTTTGTTCCCTTAGGGGGCAGCCCGAACCATTCGGGATTCGTCAGAAGCCACTGTTCGACCTTTTTGACCGCGTTGTAGCTCAGAACCTCCATCTGCTTTTCCTTGGATTGCGTCAGACCCGATCCGATGAAGGTCTCTGGCGAGGCCTTTTCAAACACCATGATCTGCTTGCCCTCTGGGTTCAGCTTCTTCTTGGCGGCATCGTCCCATATGTTCGCCGTGATCACCAGAATCGACTTGGGCTTCAGCACCACGGGAATGCCGGGCGGCGCCAGGGCATAGCCGTCGATCGCGATGCCTATGTCATAGAGCTTTTCGCCCTGATAGCGGCCAAAGCGGTCTTGCACGGCTTTCTCGATCGCCGCTTCCCATTGCTCCTTTGTCGCCTCGCGCGAGATCGGAACCTTCTGGATATTGTCGGCCACCGCGATGTTCAGGCCCAGCCGGAACGGACCAAGCGGTGCCGGAGGCTCTGCAAGATCGCTGTTCTGGCAGGCCGCAAGCGCCAAAAGGGCAAGACTGAAGGCAATCGGACGAATAGCTGACATGACGCTCCTCGGGCTGACATTTCCGGGATACAGAGGGGCGGGCGCTAAAGCAACTCTGCCACATGGCGTTCTGCGGCGGATCAACGCTTATTCGCCGAGACCGCCCCCCTGCCACACCCGCAAATGCCATCTCTGCGCCAAATAGCTAAAATGCCGGACCTTAAGCCTCTGTAAATCGCGTTCAGGCAGGCTGAAGCCGGGTGTGAAATACTGGGTGTGTGAATGGCCGGGCAGACGAATGCCGCGCCAGTCATCATCAAGCGGAAGAAGATCGTTGTCGGCGGCGGGCACCACGGTGGGGCGTGGAAAGTGGCCTATGCTGACTTTGTGACGGCCATGATGGCCTTCTTCATGCTGATGTGGCTGTTGAACGCGACGACGGAAAAACAACGCAAGGGCATCGCGGATTACTTCAATCCGACAATCCCGGTCAGCCGCATTTCAGGCGGCGGTGATGGTGCCTTTGGCGGCGATTCCGTGATGACCGAAGATACGCTGGCACAAAACGGCACCGGGGCATCGAATCTTTACCCGTCTGACAGCCAAAAGGCGCGCGGCGACAGCGGCACCAGTTCGGAGGCGGGCGCGCAAAATGGCCGCAAGGGGGATGAGCAAGAGCAGCGGAAGGTTGAAAAACAACTGACCGCCCTTGGCGGCGAAAGCATGATCATGGCACGCCTGTTGCGTCATGTGACCACCCGCATCACCGACGAAGGGCTGGTGATCGAGGTGTTCGACATCGAAGGCAAGCCCCTGTTCGATCTGAATACCGCCGCGCCGACCGATGAGGCGCGCCAGATTGCAGCCCTTCTGACCGAGGTACTGGCGGTGACCGAAAATCAACTTTCGGTCGACGGCTATGTCCATGCCTATCCTGTGACGCTGATCCACAACCCCGCCTGGACCCTGTCGTCAGACCGCGCCCAAGCCTTTCGCACTCTGTTGGAGGGCAAGGGTTTCACGGCAAATCGAATCGCCCGGATCACCGGGCATTCCGACCGCAAGCCTGCCGTGGCGGACCCGATTGCCCTGCGAAACAACCGTATCGAGCTGATCTTGCTGCGAAACCAGCCGTGACAGAGCAGCGGACTAGAAATCGCGATCGCCATTAGCCGCATCTTAACCCGCCGGACGCAGTGTGACCCCTGACAGGTCAGACACTGTAGAAAGGCGTATCCGATGACGATCTCTTCTTCGCTGCAAGCGGGGGTGGCGGGGCTGAATGCCAATGCCAACAAGTTGGCGGGCATCGCCGACAACATCGCGAACTCGTCAACCTATGGCTACAAGCGGGCAGAGACGGATTTTTTCTCTTTCGTCGTGCAGGGGGCGGGCAGCAGCTCTTACACGGCGGGCGGGGTGCGCACGTCATCGGTGCGGATGATCGATGATCAGGGGCCGCTGATCGGCTCTGACAATTCGACAGATCTGGCGGTGGACGGGCGCGGTTTTATCGCCGTCACCGATATTTCGGCCATGCCAGCGGGCAGCAACTTTCCGATTTCACTGATGACCACCGGATCTTTCCGCCAGGATGAGGACGGCATTCTGCGCACGTCGATGGGGCAGGTTCTGATGGGCTGGCCCGCGAATGCCGATGGCACGATGGGCACCTTTCCGCGGGACAGTTTTTCGGGACTGGTCCCTGTTCAGATCAACGAAAATCAGGCCGTCGCCAACCCGACCACCAAAGTCGGCTTTGGGGTAAATCTGCCGTTCTCGTCAACCAAAGCCGGGGCCAGCGGCACGGTAGAGGCGATGTCTGTTGAATACTTCGGCAATCTTGGCAATTCAGAAACGCTGGATGTCACCTATACGCCAACAGTCGCGGCAAGTGGTGCCTCCAACACCTGGACCATGACGATCACCGACAGTGCCTCTGGCGGCGCTGTGGTGGGCGAGTATCAGTTGACCTTCAGCAATGCGCAGACTGGCGGCGGCACGCTGGCCAGCGTGACCACGATCAGCGGCGCGGCCTATGACGGCGCAACCGGATCTATTCCCATCACAGTGGGCGGCGGCACCATCGCACTTGATATCGGCAAGCTGGGCGTCACCGGCGGCATCAGCCAGTTGGACGGCAATTTCTCGCCCGTCAATGTCACCAAGAATGGCTCTCCTGTTGCGACGATTGCCTCGCTGGAGCTGGACGACAAGGGCAATCTTCTGGCCGTCTACAATCAGGGTTTCACCCGGACGCTGTTTCAGATTCCTGTGGTCAGCGTGCCCAATCCGAACGGCCTCGTCTCGACCAGCAGCCAGACGTACAAGGTATCTCCCGATTCAGGCGCGATCAGTCTGTGGGATGCAGGCACCGGCCCGGTTGGCAAGGTTGTGGGTTATTCGCGCGAGGAATCGACCACCGATGTCGCTGCCGAACTGACCCAGCTTATCCAAACGCAGCGCGCCTATTCGTCAAACGCCAAGGTCATTCAGACCGTGGACGAGATGCTGCAAGAAACCGCCAATCTGAAACGCTAGGGGGTAGGCAATGTCACTTTCGGCAGGGTTCGCCAGCGCCATCTCTGGGTTGACGGCTGTCAACAAACAGGTCGAGGTCATCTCGAACAATATCGCCAATGCGACCACTCCCGGCTATAGCCGAAGAGAGTTGGTGACCACCGCCTGGTCGGCAGGCGGCCAGGGTCTGGGCGTGCGGATCATCGGTGTCAGCCGTCAGATCGACCTCGCCCTGCAAAATGACCGCCGGGTGGCAGCGGCAGCGGATGCCGGAAATTCGGTGACAGCCAATGCCCTGAAAACCATTGAGCAGGCCATTGGCACGACAGACAGCACCATTTCGCTGCAATCGCGCATCGCAGATTTCGACAGCCGCCTGATCGAAGCCGCCAGCCGCCCCGACAGCGAGGCCCGGCTGCAAGCTGTGGTCAGTGCTGCGCGCGCCTTGACAGAGCAGATCGGGTCGGCGGCGACAAAAACCCAGACCCTGCGATCACAAGCTGATGCCGCGATTGCCAGCAAGGTCGAAGGGTTGAACACCTCTCTGGCCCGCGTCGTCGATTTGAACAGCCAGATCCGGATGGTGAGTTCTGGCGGCAATGACCCTTCGGCGCTGATGGATCAGCGTCAGCAACTGATCGACCAGATCAGCAATGACCTGCCGGTTCGGGTCATCCAGCGCGACAATGGTGCAGTCGCCCTGTTCGGCACCGGCGGTGCCGTTCTGCTGGACGGCACCGCCTCGACCTTCGGGTTCACGGCAACCGGGTTCATCACCGCAGATCTTAGTCTGGCAGGTGGAACCCTGTCAGGCCTGACGCTGAACAGCCGTCCGATCAGTACCGCCTCCGACGACAGCCCGCTGGCGGGTGGGGCGCTGATCGCCCAGTTCACCGTGCGCGACGAGATCGCGGTCGAGGTGCAGGGGCGCCTCGATGCCGTTGCACGCGATCTGGTAGAGCGCTTTGCCACGCCGGGCCTTGATGACACCCTGCCTGGTGGCGCGGCAGGGCTGTTCACCGATTCCGGTCAGGCATTTGACCCCGCAGATGAAACCGGGCTGGCGCAACGTCTGACCCTCAACCCCGCAGCCGACCTCGAACAGGGCGGCGCAATCTGGCGAATTCGGGATGGTCTGGGGAGTGCCAGCAGCGGCGACAGTGGGGCGACCCGATTGCTTGTGGCCTATCGCGGTGCCTTGCAGGCCCAGCGCCTGCCGGTTTCTGGCGGCTTCATGCCCGGACAACGCAGCTTTGCAGCTCTTGCCTCCGACTTGGTATCGGGGGTCGGTTCTGACCGTCTGACGGCTGAATCCGAACAGGGCTTTGCTGCGGCCAAGGCCCTTGCCCTGAGCACTCAAGAGGCTGCGGGCGGCGTCGATTCCGATCAGGAAATGCAGGCCCTTCTGGTGATGGAAAAGGCCTATGCGGCAAATGCCAAGGTGATCTCTGCCCTCGGCTCAATGATCGACCGCCTGCTGGAGATGTAGAAAATGGTTCAGATACGCTATGGCGACCTTGCCCAGACGCTTTTGCTGGCCAACACCACCAGCACGGCAAAAAGCGCCATCACCCGACTGCAACAAGAGGTGACAACCGGCGTCAGCAGCGACACGGTTCGGCACTTATCTGGCAATCTTGGGCAGATCAACGCAGTTGACAGCAGCCTCGCCCAGCTCTCCGCCTTCAAGACGGCCACGAATGAGCTGGGCTCTCTGGCGACAGCAACTCAAAGCGCACTCGGCACCATAACCGCGTTTGGCGAAGGCGCGCGGTCAGCGTTGCTGATCAGCGTCGGAACCGCCTCGGTCGCGCAGGTTGATAGCGGCGCATTGGCCGCCAGAACCGCACTGGAAGGTGTGATTTCAACGCTGAACAGCAGCTTTGGTGAGCGCAGCCTGTTTGCCGGAACCCGGTTAAGCGGACCAGCCATGGTCGATTTCGCAACGATGATGGCCTCACTGGAAACCGCCGTGGCGCCGGCGACCTCCGCAGCAGATGCCGCGGCCTTGGTGGCAAACTGGTTCGATGATCCAGCAGGTTATGCCGGCACCGGCTATTTGGGTGGCCCCGCCGTCGATGCCGTTCCGGTTGCCGAGGGCGAAACCGCTACCGTCTCGCTGACCGCCGGGAGCACGGCAATCCGTGACTATATGAAGGGTCTTGCAATGGGGGCCTTACTGGACCGCGGGCTTTTTGCCGGCCAAGCCGAGACCCGCCGTGACCTTGCGGGACTGGCCGGCAAGACAATGCTATCGTCGCAGTCCGGCATGACCTATCTGGCCGCCGATCTTGGAGTGACCGAGGCTCGCATCGCCAATGCGGCAACCCGCAACGGCACCGAAATCACAGCGTTAGGCCTTGCCCGCGCTGATCTTGTCGGCGTCGATTCCTATGAGGCATCGACCCAGCTCACCGCTGCCGAGGAAAAGTTGCAGTTGCTTTATGCCCTGACCGCGCGGCTATCGAACCTCAGCCTTGTAGAGTACCTACGATGATCGGCCGTTTCGCCGTTGTTCTGGTTGTCGCTTTGGCCATGCCCGCCTGGGGCGGGGCGGTGCGGATCAAGGATCTGGTCGAATTTGATGGCGTACGCAGCAACGATCTGGTTGGCTACGGCCTTGTCGTCGGGCTGAATGGCACCGGGGACGGCCTGCGCAACACGCCTTATACTGAAGACATGATGTCGAACCTGCTGGAACGGCTGGGCGTCAACGTCACCGGAGAGGATCTGCGCCCCAAAAATGTGGCTGCGGTTTTTGTGACCGCAAGCCTACCGCCGTTTGCAAGAGCCGGGGGGCGGGTTGATGTGACGGTTTCGGCCATTGGCGATGCCAAAAGCCTGCTGGGCGGAACGCTGGTAATGACCCCTCTGAATGGCGCTGACGGCCAGATCTATGCCGTGGCACAGGGCACCGTGATCGCGGGCGGTGTTTCGGCGGAGGGCGAGGCCGCGCGGGTTGTGCAGGGCGTGCCGACGGCAGGGTCCATACCGGCAGGGGCACATGTGGAGCGCGAGGTCGATTTCGATTTTGCGGGTCTGGAGCAGATGCGCCTTGCCCTGCGCAGCCCGGATTTCACCACCGCGGCCCGAATTGAAGGGGTCATCAACCAGGAGTTGGGGCGCGGCGCGGCCACGATGCTGGATGCAGGCACCGTCTCCTTGAATTTGGCGGCAACGGGCGCGGCCTCACCCGCGCATGTTCTGGCGCGAATCGAGAACCTGCCGGTCGAACCACAATCGCGGGCGCGGGTGGTTGTGGACCAGCGCTCTGGCACCATCGTCATGGGCGAGGACGTGAGGATCAGCCGGGTCGCGGTTGCCCAAGGCAACCTGACGCTGCGGGTCGAAGAAGGCGCTGCGGTTATTCAGCCGAACCCATTTTCCGAAGGCGAGACGGTTGTTGTTCCACAAAGCAAGGTCGATGTGCAAAACGCGCCGGGCACAGGGCTGGCAGAAGTGACTGGCGGAACATCCCTGTCGCAGGTCGTGGCGGGGCTCAACGCTTTGGGAGTATCGCCCCACGACATGATCGACATCCTGAAAAGCATCAACGCAGCGGGTGCCCTGCACGCCGAGTTCGTGGTCAACTGAGCGGCTCCTTGAAGGGGCAAGTGGGGGGATCACAAAGTGGCACGCGGCTGAACCCGCTGCACTCTGCGCCCTTGACTTGTGATGGACCCGCGATGAGCGGCTGCTACGACGCCAGAGTTGGTGATTATTGGCGTTATTCCCCTGCCGACAGGCAGGTACCCCTCGCAAGAGTTTCCACTACAGATAGCTGCGAACAAGCGCGCTGGAGATCAACGTCCAGCCATCTGCGACAACAAAAAACGCCAGTTTGAACGGGAGCGAGACCACCGCTGGCGAGACCATCATCATGCCCATAGACATCAGGACCGCCGAAGTCACGAGGTCGATGATGAGAAATGGCAGATAGACCAGGAATCCGATCTCGAAGGCCCGTTGAATTTCGGACAGGATGAAGGACGGCACCAAAAGCGAAAGCGGCGCCTCGGGGGGCGTCACGACAACTGCCGCAGGGCGCAAGGCCTGTAGGGCGGTGAAAGTCTCTGGGTCCAATCGGCCGGCCATGAAGGCGCGAAACGGTGCAAGGGCCGCAGGAATGGCCTGCTCTGGGGTGATCTTCCCTGCGGTCAAAGGCTCAATCCCCTTGACCCAGGCTTCCGTTAGCACCGGGTCCATCACGAACCAGCTTAAAAACAGCGCGAGGCTGACAATAAGCATGTTGGGGGGCGATTGCTGCAAACCGATTCCCTGCCGCAAGATGGACAGCACGGTTACGATGAAAGGAAAACAGGTCACCATCAGCAACAGGCCCGGCACAAGGCCAAGAACCGTCACCAGCAAAAAAAGCTGAACCGCCCGGCCCGCAAGCGACCCGTCACCCAGCGCCGCGTTCAGATCGACAGACAGATTTTGCGCGAATGCCGGGGCCGCTGCCAAAGCCAGACAGATGGCAAGCGCCGTGATCCGCCTCACAACCCGCCTCGCAGGTTGGCGACTTCTGTCAGACGAACTGCCAACTGACCCGCCGCATCACCATCCAGCTCTTGCAACTCGCCACGCGCAATCAGGCGATCCCCGACATAAAGCTCGACCGGGTCGTCCACCCGGCGATCCAGGGGAAGAACGGCGTCGCGCGCCAAGCGCAGCAGGTCGCGCACCAAAGGTCTGGCTCTTCCAACAGAAATGGTCACCTCTATCGGAACCTGCGCGAAAGGGTTGCTGTCTGTGGTCTCATCCATGTTCGGTCTCCGTGAGTGCGAGTTTGAAGAAATCTTCCAAGGCCGCCGCGATGGCAGCCAGCGCCCTGTCCAGATCGATCCGGGTTTCTGACCGCGCAAAACGGATGTAGGCCTGCCCTTCGCCCAGCGAGGGTTCATCCTGAATCTGAAGGGGAATTGCCTTGTCGCCGGTCAAGACGGCTTCAACCGCGGGGCGCGCATTCGGGTTGATCACCAGCACCATTGGCGCATTGGAGGCTGCGGCAACAATGGGGCGTAGGGTTTCAAGGATAAGCGGCGCAAGCGATGCCTGCGCGACCCTTGGCAGAACACGCGAGACCATCTCGCGGATCAGCGGCTCGATTGATTGCAGAATATGCTCGCGGGCCTCGTGATAGGTGAAGGCCAGCGATTGGAAATTTCTCGCCAGATCGTCACGCATCCGGGTCTGATCGCCGGAATGGGCCGCAACTGCGTCCTCCCACCCCGCTGAATATCCCTCTTCGAACGAGGCCAGTTTCATTTCCTCAAAATGGCCACTGTCGGTCACGACCATTTCCGACGGATCATCTTTTCTGCCGGTTTCAAAGACTTCCAGCCGGATTGCCATCAGCTCTTCTCCTCCTCAAGTTCCATCCAGCCCCGCAGGATTTCGACCGATTCGGTCTGCCGGTCGGCGATCAGGCGGCGCAGGCGGGTAACCAGCGTCGCGGTCATGAAACTCATCGAGACCCAGAAGACCGCGAGCATCACCCCCACTTTGGGGACAAAGGTCAGCGTCATTTCCTGAATCGAGGTCAGCGCCTGGAACAGCCCGATGACGACACCCGCAACCAGGGCCACGGAAAGCAGCGGAGCAGAGATCTGAACGGCAACCCACAGACCCTGGCGCAAGACGTCATACAGCAGTTCCTGCGTCATACGGGCATCCTCAGAATTTCCTGATAGGCCTCGACCACCTTGTCGCGCACGGTCGAAACCGTTTCGACGGCCAGTTGACTGTCAGCCAGCGCCCGCACCAATGCGTGGGGGTCGGCACCGCCCACCATCGCGGCGCGGGCAGTTGCCTCACCTTCGGACAGGGTGGCTGCAAAGCCCGAGACGAAATTGGCAAACCCTTCTTCGGCAGACGCCGGCTGCGGTGCCGCAACGCTGCGCGCCTGAAAATAGCCCTGTGTGGCAAGGGTGGTCTTGATATCCATGGGGTGGTCCTATCGTTTCAGCAGTTCGAACAGGCTGAGGGTCATAGTGCGGGCCTGATCGAAAATTCGCAGATTGGCCTCGTAGCTGCGCTGCGCTTCGCGCGCGTCAGCCATCTCCGTCACAAGATCGACATTCGAGCCGTCGAAATGCCCGGTGTCATCGGCCAGGGGGTTGCTGGGATCGTAAGTGCTTTGCAGAGGGCTTTGATCCAGACTGACCGGCCCTGTCGTGACCTGACCGCTGTCCAATTGCTCCTGAAAGGAAATCAGCTTGCGGTGGTAGCCCGGCGTATCGGCGTTCGAAATGTTTTCCGATACATGGCGCAACCGGGTGGCCTGCGCCTGCATCCCCGAGGCCGAGTAGGACAAGGATTGAAGAAGTTCACTCATATCCGGCGCCCTTTCACGTTCTGCCAAGGCTGGCGCGGATGATGCCCGAGGCACTGCGATAGATGGCCAGAGCCATTTCCTGCTCTTGCCGCGCTTCGGCGGCCTTGACCATTTCCACCTCGACCGAAACCGAATTCCCGTTCGGTTCAACATCACCCGGCGCAATGAACGGCAGGGCTTTGCCCGCCTTCATGTCAGCAAGGGAACCGGCGTCAAAGGCACCGCCCCCCTTATAGATTTCAGAAAAGCTGGGAATATCCAGCGCCCGATAACCGGGCGTATCGGCATTTGCCACGTTTCGCGCAATCAGACCCATGCGGCTTCCGGCATGGGCGGCCATGGCCTGAGCCATGGCAGTCAGTTTCAAGGATTCGAACATCCGGGCTTCTCCCGTGACCTGCTTCATCAAGGCTTAAGGGTGATTCCTTTAGAAACGGTAAGCATGAAGAAAGGGGGAATCAGATGACGGATATTTTCGCTGCTCTGCGTGCCGAAATTGCCCGAACCCCGGTGGTTTTCCCCGTTGGCCGCATCGCCCGAATTGAGGCCGGAACGGTGCGGGTAACGGGGCTGGAGGCCGCCCTTTCTCTGGGTGACCGGGTGGAAATGGGGGCCTTGGGGGGGGAGGTCATCGGCCTGAAACCCGATGAAACTGTGGTTCTGCCAGATGGTTCCGCCGACGGTTTGACCATTGGTCAGACCGTCGAGGCGGCGGGCCGGGGGGGCATCGCCCCGCATGATGGCTGGATCGGGCGGATCGTTGATCCCTATGGCCAGCCGCTGGATGGCAAACCTTTGCAACAGGGGCCAAACCTTCGGCCGATTCGCACCGACGCACCTTTGGCCGCGCGACGCAAGCGGCTGGGCGCGCGGCTCTCCACCGGCGTGGCGGTGTTTGACACCATGCTGCCCTTGGTGCGCGGCCAACGGATCGGGCTTTTCGCCGGATCTGGGGTTGGAAAATCGTCGCTGCTGGCGAAATTCGCCCGAAAGGTTGATGCCGATGTCGTGGTCATCGCCCTGGTGGGCGAGCGGGGCCGCGAATTGCGAGAGTTCACGGAGCGCGTTCTGGGTACCGAAGGGATGGCCCGTTCGGTGATTGTCACGGCAACCTCGGATCTTTCCGCGCTGACACGGCGCCGCTGCGCCTGGACCGCGATGGCAGTGGCCGAACATTTCCGCGATCAGGGTCTTCATGTGCTGTTGCTGGTCGATTCGGTCACCCGCTTTGCCGAAGCGCATCGCGAGGTGGCCTTGGCCGCAGGTGAACCCGCCGCGCTGCGTGGCTATCCGCCGTCACTTGGCCAGACCATCATGGCCATGGCCGAGCGGGCCGGGCCGGGGCCGGAAGACGTTGGCGACATCACCGCGATTTTCTCGGTTCTGGTCGCCGGATCAGACATGGACGAGCCGGTGGCAGACATCCTTCGCGGCGTGCTGGATGGCCATGTGGTGATGGACCGCAAGATTGCCGAGCGTGGCAGGTTTCCGGCGATTGACCTGCTGCGCAGCGTCTCTCGCAGTCTGCCAGAGGCCGCCACCGAGGAGGAAAATGGTCTGATCGCAGAGGTGCGCAAGCTGCTTGGCGCCTGGGATCGGGCGGAGCTGATGATTCAGGCGGGCCTTTATGTGAAGGGCACCGATCCGGTGGTGGATCGTGCAATGCAGATTTGGCCCGCATTGGATGGTTTCATCGGTGAGGATGCCCCGACCGGCGGTGTAGAGGCAAGCTTTGCCCGTCTGGCCGCAATTCTGGCCAGCCTTGGGGGCGGCTGATGCCTAACGCAATCGGCTTTGCAGAAGGGTCAGCGCCGTCTGTGCGCTGCTGCCCGACGTGGCATATTGGCTGATTTCAGAGCGGACCAGAAAGCGGTGGATCAGCTTTGTGACCGCCCCCGCGTCTGTGAACTGCGCAATCGCCCCGCTGCCCAATTGCGCCTCGGCCTTTTGGCGGATCATGTCCAACTGCTTGTCAACGTCCAGTTGCCCAAAGGAGGTTGGCAAGCCCAGCGCCTTTTCAAACACTGTGCGCAGCGGCGTATCACCCAGAACGGTGAACCACTTGGTGTTTTCAGACGAGGATTTCGCGGCCAGCTTGCCCAGCTCTCGTTCTGCGTTCATCGCCAATCGCATATTGTCATTCTGCTCGCCAACCGCGGTTTCGAAACTGCGGGTTTCGTAGGATGACAAGATTTCTTGCGGAAAGGTCGAAAGCTGGGTCCGTGGTGTGGAATAGTCACCAAAACCGAAGGCAGAAGCCAGTTGCAGATACTTCTTGTCAGACAGGCGGCTGGCAAGAGAACTGGGGTCTATCGTGCTGCTTTCCAGGATTTTCTGGATGAAGAACTTGCTGTTCAGATCGCTTTCAAGGCCAAAGGCCCCCAAGGTGACCTTTAGCAACCGCCGGTCCGAGACCAGTTGTTCGGCCGTTTTCACCTGACCGATCTTTGCCTTGAAGTAATCCTCATCCCGCGTGATCTGTGGCTGGGCGAGATAGGCCTTTTGCTGCACAGCCATAGTGCGCTTCAGCAGGGCCCACCCTGCATATCCGGTCAGGGGCAGAGCGGGGGTATAGGTCATGCGCGATGCGCCGCCATAAGCCGCTCTTCGCGCGGCAATAGGGCGCGCAGGTGTTTAAGCACCTGGTAATGCTGATCTTCCAGCACCGCAGCGGTGGCCAGATTCAGCAAGCTGCGGCTGTCATAATCAACCAGAACCTGGCTGAGCTGCTCAATACCGCGCAACAACTGCAAGCGCGCCTCGGCCGGATCGGCATCGCCGGACAGCACAAGCTGCGCGATATAGCACACCCGACGAACCGGCGTATTGACCTGTTCCGGGTGAATGGCATCGCGCAGGCGCAGGATGTTCACATTCGGCGAGACCACCGCAAGACGAGAGCGTTTTTCGCCGTTTTCGATCACCGCGCCATTGATCAGAACCCGCTCATGCGGACCCAGCTTCAGGACAAGGCCGCTCATGCCGGCACCTGCCCGCGCAAGCCGCGCATCACCGCCGTGTTGATTTCCACCAGTATCTCGGCCGATGCCTTGCCCTGCCGGACAAGTTGCCCATGATGGCGAGCGAATTCATAGAGGTAAAACAGCTTTGCACGCAGCTCTGAGGGCAGCGCATTGGCCGGATCGGCCACCTCTTGCGCGAGGGTAGACCAGACCCGCTCATTCTCATCAACGGCAGCCATAAGGCCTGCCAGATCGGTCTCGCGCTTGCGCCAGCCGTCTGACAATCGGCGCGTGACGCGGCCAAGCAGGTCATATTCCGCAGCGCGCGGACTGAGGACATTCGGGGTGGGGCGGGAATAGGCAGCCTGCGCCGCCACGGAAAGGGCTGACACGGAAGGGTTCTCCGGCAAATCGAGGGGTCAAGGGGCGGTGAGGGAAGGGGCGGGATAGTCCCGCCCCCGGTCTGCTTACCTGAACAGCGACAGGATGCTTTGCGGCGCCTGGTTTGCAATCGACAGCGATTGGGTCGCCAATTGTTGTTGCACCTGCAAAGCCTGCAAGCGGGCCGAGGTTTCCTCCATATCGGCATCCACCATCGAGCCGATCCCCGCCTTGAGGGCGTCGGTCAACTGGCCAACAAAGTCCTTCTGGATGTCGATCCGGTTCTGCGAAGAACCGAAGGACGAGGCCGCATCAATGGCTGTCTGTTCCAGCGCATCAATACTGGCCAGAGCCGCCGTCGCCCCTGCCGAGGTCGACACGTCAATCGAGGACAGCGCGCTCAGGCCGCCCGATCCGGCGTTCTTGAACTGCCCCGAAACCGACAGGTCGGAAGTGCCGTTGTTGGTGAACGCGATCTGACCCGGCGCTGCCGAGTCGTAATCGACCGTCAGGCCGCTGATCCCCAGCGCGTCGATCGAGTTCTTCAGCCCCACGGCCACCAGATCAGCGATCGAGTTCGCGCCACTGGTCACATCGCTGTCGGAGACGGTGTAGGATGCCGTCTTGTCACCAAGCCGGATCGAAATGCGGTCGCCCGCAGCCCAGGCTGTAGCACCATCCTGGATGGTGATATCATCGGTGCCACCGCCCTGATCCAGCGCCAGAACAAAGGTGTCGGCGTCGGTCGAAACCGTGCCGCCGGTCGTGGCACCGAACACATCGTTCGCTGTATAGCCACCGGTTGACAGGTTCTGAGCCGAAACCGTGATCGACGAGGACGAGACGCTGGTTGCATTGCGGTCCAGCGAGGCCAGAACATCCATCGAGGTGACCGAGCCATTGACCAGGTTCAACCCGTTGTATTGCGCCGCACCGACCACAGAGGTGATCTGGTCACGCAAGGCGACGATATCGGTCTGAATCTTGGTGCGGTCTTTGTTGCTGTCTTGCGCTTCGACGATCTTGCCCTTGATGTCGGTCAGCAGGCTGTTGACCTTTTCAGAGGCCTGACGCGCCACTTCAACCGTCGAGGAGCCCAAGGCGAGGCTGCTCGAAATGGTCTTGAAACCCTTGACGTCCGATTCCATCGTTTTCGAGATCGCCCAAGTTGCGGCGTTGTCGCGGGCGGTCGCCACGCTTTTGCCGGTCGAGATTTCGTTCTGGGTCTTGTTCATGCTGGCGTTGATGCCCTTCATAGTCTGAAGAGCAACCATGGCACTGGTGTTGGTCAGAATGGACGACATGTCCGATACCTCAGTCTTCTGCCGGAATTTTCCGTCCGGCGGGTTCTGTCAGCCGCAAGGCTGACCATAGGGCTGTTCGGCCTGTGCTGCGGCAGGACCGCAGCGCCACCCCCTCATGGGATGCAGGTTGATTGAAGACTATCAGGTTCTAAGGCTTTCCTAATCGTCACCCCCCGTTTGCACAGCATTTGATCTATTTCTTCAAAACCGGTGGGGCGTGGGGTTCGGGCCTGCTGCCAGATTGTGTGCCTGGCCTGCGCGGTCATAGGTGCGCAACTCGCATGCGGCGCGAATTTCCTGCATGCGGCGGCGGGCCGCTTGCACACCGCGCCGAGCAGCGTCCAGCCGGGTGGTGACCTGGGCGGCGCGGTCGGACAACATGCGCGATGTGTTGGCATCAATCGCCGGGTCGAAATCCTGCACTGCTGCTTCCATCAAGGTGGCAAGCTCTGCCAGATCCCCCAGATCGGCGCGGGTGACCGCATTATCGACGCGGTCCAGCAAGACGTACAATGCGGCTCCGGTCATCCTGCCCCTCCTTGGCGAAGGCTGCGGAAAATCTGCTCTGCCAGGCCAACGCCGCCACGCCCGACAATCAGTTTTGCCTGCTCATCGCGCAGGAAAGAGCCGAACTGCTCCTCTCCTATGCCGCCTGCAAAACTACCTTCGGATTTGCCAAGGCCGGTATCCTTCAACATTTCAGAGAGAAAGGTTGCCTCCAGCTCCTGTGCCTTGGCCCAGAGCGCGCGGTCTTGCGGCGTAGCCAGCCTGGCGGCGGGCGAAAGGGAAATATCCATGTCGGTCTCCTTCTGGATTTTCCGATCATGGCCCCATGGCGGTAAACAGCCGGTAACTTTCGGCTGGTAGACTGCGCGTGCCCCGACAGAAGTTGGATACCATGCTGACCCTTGTTTCCCTTGCCCCTCCTACACCCGGACCCGGTAGGGTCGAGGTGCCCGACACCCAATCAGCAATGGCAGGGGCTTTTCTTGGGCTTGTTGCCGGGGATACACCAGAAAAGACGCCGGAACCCACAAGTGCCGTGGCTGAAGCCACCGGCGAAATCGCGGTCGAGACCACCGAAAAAGCCACTGACGAGGCCACCGATAACGCCACGGGGGAAAAGCATTCGCAGGATCAGGAAATCCCGGACCCTGCCGATTCTGACGCCGCAATGGCCATGTTCATGGGCCTGCCGATGATGCCCGTCCCGCTACCGGTCAAACCCGGCGAAGGCGTTGCCGCCGCCGAATTGCAACCCGAAGTCTCGAAGTCCCTTACGCAACAAGGCGATTCGCACTTGCCGCACGATGCTGCGGAGCAGATGGCTGCTTTGACGACTGGCGCGTCGCGTCCGCCAGCGAAAGCATCCGGGGCCGCAACCTCTGCGCCTGTGCAGGGGTTGCGGCAAGGGTTGCCCACGACTGCCCCGCCTGACCTGGTGGCGGAAGATGCCACCACAGAGGCCGCAGCCCTGCCAAACTTAACCCGCGGCGCCATGGAAAGCGCCGCAAGATTTCGGCTGGACGCAGCGGCAGAGCCTGCGGCAGATGACCTTGCCGCACTCAGAACCGATACCTCCGGTGACGTGCCCCTATCGGGTGCACCGATTTCGGAGCCTCGCCTGGAACAACGCCAAGCAGATCTGGCTTTGCTTGCACCGCACAAGCAGGCGGCGGGCCATCTGACAAAATTGCTGACCGAAACCGGCGCGCAGCTTGCCACACATGCCAACAGGAGCGAACTGACACTCGCCCCCGAAGAATTGGGGCGCATCAAGTTCGATATTCGCCAGCATGGCGATACGCTGGTTGTCACGCTGACGGCCGACCGGCCCGAAACGCTGGAACTGATGCGCCGTCACGCCAGTGACCTGCGATCGGAACTGGCCGCCGCCGGATACGGCGGCGCGACATTGGATTTTGCAGGCTCTGGTGGCCGTCACCCTGCATCCGAACAGCCGGATACCACATCCGCCTTTGAGACATTCGCTGAATTGGCCCCCGCATTGCCAGAGCCTCAGCCCTCACCCGCCTTTCAGAACCCCGTCGCCACCGACGGGCTGGACCTTCGTTTATAGGAACACAGCCATGGTCACCGCGATCACGACGAACACGACACAAACGCCAACAGCGACGCAAAACACCACCAGCCAGATCACGTCGGATTTCGACACGTTCCTGAAACTGCTGACCACGCAGATGACCAATCAGGACCCTTTGAATCCGGTTGATTCCACCCAGTTCGCCACGCAATTGGCACAGTTTTCGGCAGTGGAGCAGCAAACCAAGACCAACAGCCTGCTGCAAGGCCTGAGCAGCCAGATGGCGCTGTTGGGCATGGCGCAACTGGCGGGCTGGGTCGGGCAAGAGGCGCGCAGCCCTGGGCCGGTGTTCGTGAATGGCAACACAGTCACCATCGATGTGACCGCCGCCACTGGGGCCGACCGCGCGGTTCTTGTGGTCAAGGATATGAACGGCAACACCGCCGCGCGAGAGGATCTGCCCGCGGCGGGCGGGCAGATGGACTGGACGCCGGCCACCGCCAGCGGCGGTGCCCTGCCTCAGGGGCTTTACACGCTGTCGGTCGAAAACTACCGAGGGGAGCAGTTGCTTGGCACGTCAGAGGTGCAAAGCTACGCCACAATCATCGAAGCGCGCCAAGGAGCTGATGGCGCAACCCTTATCCTGAAAGGCGGGGTAGAGGTTGCCTCTGCCAAAATCACCGCCCTGCGGCAACCGCCTGCCTAAGATCACGCTAAAAAACGCTGTGGCCCAACCAAATACCCAAGGCAAAAACCGCCGCAATGCCCAGCGCCAGAACCGCTCTGCGCGGGGCGAGGCTGCGCTGCAAGGGTGGCAAGCTCGTCGCCCGCGCGATCAGGGCATCTTCGACCATGCGCGGCAGGCGCGGCCCGAACCGACCCAGAACGCGCGCCGTCTTGGCCAGATCGCGCAACATCGCCAGCGGACCAAGATTGCGGCTGATATAGCCCTCGACCACCGGGCGCGCGACCTGCCAGATGTTGATATGCGAATCAAGCGAGCGGGCGACCCCTTCGACCACAACCATGGTGCGTTGCAGCAAGATCAGCTCGGTCCGGGTTTGCATTCCGAATTTTTCGGTGACTTCGAACAGGAAGGCCAGCAGGCGGGCCATGGAAACACGGCTGGCCTCCATCCCGAAGATCGGCTCTCCCACGGCGCGCAGGGCCAGGGCAAACTCATCGATGTTGCGGTCGGCAGGCACATAGCCCGCCTCGAAATGCACTTCAGCCACGCGCCGGTAATCACGCTTGATGAAGCCATAGAGGATCTCGGCGTAAACCCGGCGGGTGTATTCGTCGATCCGCCCCATGATGCCGAAATCATAGGCGATGATGTCGCCATTTGCAGCCACCTTCAGGTTGCCCTGATGCATGTCGCCGTGAAACAGCCCGTCGCGCAGCGCATGGGACAAGAACAGCGACAGCACCCGCGCCGCCAGCGCCACCCGGTCATGGCCCGCCGCATCCAGCGAGTCATTGTCGGCCAGCGAAATCCCCTCGGCCCAGCCCAGCGTCAAAACCGCGCGGGCCGACAGCGGCCAGACCGGCTCTGGCACCTGAAATCCGGCGTCGTTCCTGGTGTTCACCGCGAATTCCGACGCGGCAGAGGCCTCTAGCCGCAGGTCCAACTCTCCCAGAACCACACCTTCGAAATGCGCGACCACATCCACCGGGCGCAGGCGACGCGAAAAGGGGGCCAGAAATTCGATGGTGCGGGCCGCAAAGTAAAAGGCGTCAATGTCGCGGCGAAAGGCCTTTTCAATGCCCGGGCGCAGTACCTTGACCGCAACATCGCGCCCCGTCTCTGCCACCATAGCACGATGAACCTGCGCAATCGAGGCCGCCGCGACGGGTTCGGAAAAGGCGCTGAACAGCTCCTCGACCGGCGCGCCCAGTTCTGCCTCAATCATCGCGCGGGCCTCTTCCATCGGGAAGGGCGGCAGTTTGTCTTGCAGGTACTTCAACTGCTCGGCCAGTTCCGCGCCCACGATGTCGGGCCGGGTCGATAGGATTTGACCGAATTTGATATAGGCCGGGCCCAGCGCGGTAATCGCGCGGGTCACGGGTGGCAAAGCCGGGTCGCCCTTGACGCCCAGCCATTTGAACGGCCAGCCCAAAAGCCGCGCGGCAAACCGCAGACGGGGCGGGGCGCTCATCGCCTCCAGCACCACGGCCATTGCTCCGCTGCGTTCAAAGGTCGCGCCGGTGCGGATCAGGCGCAGGATGTTGTGCGGACCGCGCATCAGATCTTCCAGCCGGAATGCAGCGCCGCGATGCCCATGGTCAGGTTGCGGTATTTGACCTGACCGAAGCCGGCAACGCGGATCATTCCGGCGAACGTCTCTTGTTCAGGGAAGTTGCGGATGGATTCGACCAGGTACTGATAGCTGTCGCGATCCTTGGCGATGATCTGGCCCATCACCGGAATCACATTGAAGCTGTAGCGGTCATACAGCCATTGCAGCCCTTCGTTCGGGATCTGGCTGAACTCCAGCACCATCAAGCGGCCACCTGGGCGCAGCACGCGGTAGGCTTCGCGCAGGGCGTCGGGAATGCGGGTGACGTTCCTGATGCCAAAGCTGATCGTGTAAACGTCGAACGAATTGTCGGCAAAGGGCAGCGCCATGGCATCGCCGACCACCCAATCAAGACTGTCGGCCATGCGGTCGGCCTCGGCACGGTGGCGCCCTTCGACCAACATCGATTCGGTCATATCGCAGACAGTGGCATGCGCGCCCGCTGCCCGGCCAAGGAAACGGAACGAAACATCGCCCGTCCCGCCCGCGACATCCAGCAGCCGCTGACCGGGGCGAGGGGCCAGCCAGTCCATCATCGCATCCTTCCAGACGCGGTGAATTCCCATCGACATCACATCGTTCATGATGTCGTATTTCGAGGCAACGCGGGTAAAGACCCCATGCACCATTCCGGCCTTGTCGCCCTCCGGTACGGTCTGAAAGCCGAAATGGGTCGTGCTTTGGTCGCTCATCTGGCTTGTTGTCCTTGGCTGTCGGCCCACCTTATAGGGCGGGTGCCCAGCCATCTCAACCTGCGTCCCGCCAACTGCGATTGTGTCACATGCCTGAACTGCCAGAAGTTGAAACCGTCCGCCGCGGGCTGTTGCCCGTGATGGAAGGGCGGGTGATCAGCCGCGCCGAGGTGAACCGCGACGGCTTGCGGTTTCCCTTTCCCGCCCGCATGAGCGCGCGGTTGACAGGTGCCACGGTGCTGGGCCTGCGGCGGCGGTCAAAATACATTCTTGCCGACCTTTCCACTGATGAAACCCTGCTGATCCATCTGGGCATGTCGGGGCGCATGCTGATTTCGGGTGCGCAATTGGGCCAGTTTCACCACGACCATCCGGCGCCGCAAAAGCATGACCATGTGGTGTTGACCATGGAGGGGGGCGGGCGCGTCACCTTCAACGATGCCCGCCGTTTTGGCGCGATGGACCTGATGGCGACCGAAGCCGAGGCCAGCCACCCCCTGCTGGCCAGTCTTGGACCAGAGCCATTCGGCAATGAATTCTCACCGGAATATCTGGTCCGCCGTCTGGCCGGGAAGGCCACGCCGGTGAAATCGGCGCTGCTTGATCAGCATGTTGTTGCAGGTTTGGGAAATATCTACGTCAGCGAAGTGCTGCACCGCGCCGCGATCAGCCCGCTGCGTCTGGCGCGTGACCTGACGTCACGCGAGTCGGGCGCATTGGTGCCGCTGATCCGCGATGTGCTGGGCGAGGCGATCGAGGCGGGCGGATCGTCGCTACGCGATTACCGGCAGGCAGATGGTGAGCTGGGATATTTCCAGCATAATTTCAGGGTTTATGACCGCGAGGGCACCCCCTGCCCCACCCCCGGCTGCACCGGCACAATTACGCGAACCGTGCAGGCGGGGCGGTCTTCGTTCCATTGTCCCGACTGCCAGAGATGACTTGATCCATCCCTGCTTGATGCTAGGACAGGCTCAAGCAAAAGGAGACGCCGCATGGCCTATGAGACGCTGATCGTCGAGATCGAGGATGACATCTGCCTCATCCGCCTCAACCGCCCCGATGCGATGAACGCCCTGAACAGCACGCTGATGCGCGAACTGGTTGTCGCGATGACTGCCGCTGACCGGAACGACAAGGTGCGCTGCATCGTTCTGATCGGGTCGGACAAAGCCTTTGCTGCGGGGGCCGATGTCAAGGAAATGGCGGGCAAATCCTATGCCGACATTCTGTTCGACAATCTGTTCGGCGCAGAGGCCGAGGCGATTGCCGCCGTGCGCAAGCCGGTTATCGCCGCTGTCGCAGGCTATTGTCTGGGCGGTGGCTGCGAGCTTGCCATGATGTGCGACTTCATCATTGCGGCGGATACTGCGAAATTCGGCCAGCCGGAAATCAACCTTGGCATCGTGGCGGGCATGGGTGGCACCCAACGCCTGACCCGCGCCGTCGGCAAGGCCAAGGCGATGGATATGAACCTGACCGGTCGTTTCATGGATGCGGCCGAAGCCGAGCGGTCCGGCCTTGTCAGCCGGGTGGTGCCATTGGCCCAGTTGAAGGACGAGGCGATGAAATCGGCGACCAAGATCGCCGAAAAGTCGATGCTGACGGCGATGGCCGTCAAGGAATCGGTCAACCGCGCCTTTGAAGCCACGCTGCGCGAGGGTCTTTTGTTCGAACGCCGCAGTTTTCACGCGATGTTTGCCACCGAAGATCAGAAAGAAGGCATGGCCGCCTTTGTCGAAAAGCGGCAGCCCCAGTTCCGCGACCGCTGATTCCCGTTGCAATTATGGGCAGGGCGCGGTAAGCGCCCCGCCACATGCGCGTGGGCCCGCTTAGGCAATATGATTCCCGTTCTCTTGAACGGGGCCTTGGGGTTTTCGCACGACCGTAACACAGAAAACCTTCGAGAGAGCCCATGGCCAATACCGAACAGTCCAAAAAGCGCGCCCGCCAGTCCGAAGCGCGTTATGCCATCAACAAGGCGCGCCGCTCGCGCATCCGCACTTTCGTCCGCAAGGTCGAAGAAGCAATCGCCTCGGGTGATTCTGCCGCGGCTGCCGAAGCCCTGAAGAACGCCCAGCCCGAACTGGCCCGCGGCGTCACCAAGGGTGTGCTTCACAAGAACACCGTTTCGCGCAAAATCTCGCGCCTGTCCTCGCGCGTGAAGGCGCTGACCGTCAAGGCCTGATCCTGATCTGACAGGACGCTCAGGGCGCGGCCGCCAGGTCGCGCCCTTTTCATTTTCAAACCTCTGACGCCTGCCGCCGTTGCCAATTTGCACAGGTCGGCGGATTCGCCAGACCGGACCCCTGTCAAGCAGATAGTTCAGTTGCGAAGCCGTGCAGAGGCAGGCTAGCGTCGAGATGCGATTCACTTCGTCTTGGGGGACATGACGCGATCAGAGACAGGGGCCAACGGGTAATGCTGCCGCATAAAAAAACCCGAACGCCAAATAATACTGTTCCTGATCAGTTGGTTATGTTGTCTGCACCATTGTGCAGCACATAGGGAAATTCAAGGGTTCGCCTGTCTTTTCGGCAGGAGTTCCCATTGACCTGTCAGGCCAGACCGGCCTTTGGCATCCTTGGCAATCGCCTAAGGGGGCCAAGGGTTGCACGGCACCCAAGAATGACGTTCGTCGTGGGAACGATAATCAGGATGCCGCCGCTGCTGGCAAGGTATCCGGGGACGGATGGACAGATGACCAAAGACGCCTGGGGCAGGGTGCGCGAGCAGTTGATCACTCGGATCGGCAAGAACAACTACACCACCTGGATCGAACCGATCCGGCTCGCTTCGCTCGAGGGTGAGGTTGCCCGGTTCGAAGTGCCGACCACCTTCTTTGGCGATTGGGTGTCGCGCAATTTTGGCGACCATATCATTAGTCACCTGTCCGCTGGGGACAGCGCGGTTTCCCGGCTTGAGTTTTTCGTACCAGCCAGAACCCGTGCGCCTGCTGGCGAGGTCGCGAAAAAACCCGCGCCCCGCGCCGTCGCCCGCAGCCGCGCTTCGGATGAAGAGCTGCCCGGCGCCACGCTGGATGCCCGCTTTACCTTTGACAGCTTTGTCGTCGGCAAGCCGAACGAGCTTGCCCATGCCGCCGCCCGCCGCGTTGCCGAAGGCGGCCCCGTCACCTTCAACCCGCTGTTCCTTTATGGCGGCGTGGGTCTGGGCAAAACGCACCTGATGCACGCCATCGCGCATGAATTGCAGGCCCGTCAGCCTGAGTTGCGGGTGCTGTATCTGTCGGCAGAACAATTCATGTACCGCTTTGTTCAAGCTCTGCGTGACAAGCAGATCATGGACTTCAAAGAGATGTTCCGCTCGGTCGATGTGCTGATGGTCGATGACGTGCAGTTCATCGCGGGCAAGGACTCAACGCAGGAAGAATTTTTCCACACGTTCAACGCCCTGATAGACCAGAACAAGCAGATCGTCATTTCCGCCGACCGCGCGCCTGGCGAAATCAAGGATCTGGAAGAACGCATCAAGTCGCGTCTGCAATGCGGCCTGGTGGTGGACCTGCACCCGACCGATTACGAACTGCGCCTTGGTATCCTGCAACAAAAGGCCGAATTCTACCGCACGCAGTACAAGGGCCTGCAAATCGCCCATGGCGTGCTGGAGTTTCTGGCGCACCGCATCACAACCAACGTCCGCGTGCTGGAAGGCGCTCTGACCCGGCTCTTTGCCTTCGCCAGCCTTGTCGGTCGCGAGATCACGCTGGATCTGGCGCAAGACTGTCTGGCCGATATTCTGCGCGCCAGCGATCGCAAGCTGACCATCGAAGAAATTCAACGCAAGGTGGCCGAGCATTACAACGTCCGCCTGTCCGACCTGATCGGGCCAAAACGCCTGCGCACCATTGCGCGGCCCCGTCAGGTGGCGATGTATCTGGCCAAGCACCTGACTCCGCGCAGCTTGCCCGAAATCGGGCGGCGTTTCGGAGGTCGTGATCACACCACGATCATGCACGGCATCCGCAAGATCGAAGAGCTGATGGCGATTGACAGCCAGCTAAGTGATGATCTGCAATTGCTGCGCCGCCTGCTGCAAGGATAGCAGGCTGGAATCCTGAAAGAGTCCCGCAAATCTTGTGCAAAAGGTTTGCCGCAGGGGGCCGGCGCCAGCCTGCCCTTGACTGCCCGATGAAAGGCCCACAAAGTCGGGCAAAATGCTTGGACCCGGCGATTGCCGGTTGTGTCGGTGTCACCCTGTGGGCCCGGCAGGGGGATGATGATGAAACTTTCGATTGAACGCGGGACGCTGCTGAAAGCCCTGGCTCAGGCCCAGTCGGTGGTGGAACGGCGCAACACCATTCCGATCCTGGCCAACGTGCTGATCGAGGCGGAAGGCGCGCAGGTTTCGTTCCGCGCCACCGATCTGGATATCGAGGTGGTGGACCGTGCCGCCGCCATGGTCGAACGGACCGGGGCGACAACCGTTTCGGCGGTCATGCTGCATGAGATTGTGCGCAAGCTGCCCGATGGCGCGTTGGTTAACCTGACCGAAGATGGCGCTGCGGGTCGGCTGACCGTCACGGCAGGCCGGTCAACCTTTTCGCTGGCCACATTGCCGAAAGAAGATTTTCCGGTGATGGCCACGTCTGAATATACCACGAATTTCTCGGCCAAGGCGACCGATCTGCGCCGTCTGTTCGACAAGGCAAAGTTCGCGATTTCAACCGAAGAAACGCGGTACTATCTGAACGGTGTCTATATGCACACCTCGACCGGCGAGAATGGCCCGGTTCTGCGCTGCGTGGCCACCGATGGCCACCGACTGGCCCGGATTGATGCCGCCCTGCCCGATGGTGCCACCGGAATGCCGGGCGTGATCGTACCACGCAAAACGGTGAACGAGCTGCGCAAGCTGCTGGATGATGACGATGCCACGATTGCGGTTTCAGTTTCCGAAACGAAAGTTCGGTTTGCCACGCCGGCGATCATGCTGACCTCGAAAGTGATCGACGGCACCTTCCCCGATTACACCCGTGTCATTCCACAGAACAACACCCGTCGGCTGGAAGTGGACGCCAGCGAGTTTGCCAAGGCGGTGGACCGCGTGGCCACCGTGTCGTCCGAACGCAGCCGCGCCGTCAAGCTGACGCTGGATGAGGATCGCCTGGTCTTGTCGGTCAACGCCCCGGATTCCGGCGCTGCCGAAGAAGAGCTGGCCGTGGCCTATGGCGATGAACATCTGGAGATTGGCTTCAACGCCAAGTACCTGCTGGAAATCGCCAGCCAGGTTGACCGGGAGAATGCCGTTTTCCTGTTCAACTCTGCCGCCGATCCGACGCTGATGCGCGAAGGCAATGACACTTCGGCGGTCTATGTCGTCATGCCGATGCGCGTCTGAGCGGGCCGCACCTTGAACCGATGAAAGGGGCTGGCGTTGGCTGGTCTCGCGATCACCTCTTTGAAACTGGGGCATTTCCGCAGCCACCGCGCAACGCGGCTGGAATTTGATGGCCGCCCCGTTGCCCTGGTCGGGCCGAACGGCGCGGGAAAAACCAATATCCTAGAGGCGGTGTCGCTCCTGTCGCCGGGCCGCGGTTTGCGCCGGGCTGCCGGGGATGATCTGGCCCGCAGGCCAGAGGCGCTTGGCTGGCGGATCGAGGCCAATCTGCGCGGCATGACCGCCGATCACCTGATTGAAACCGGCGCGGACAAGGCAGAGGCGCGAAGCCTGCGGATTGACGGCAAAGCGGCCCCGCAATCGGCCTTGGGCCGCATTTGCCGCGTGCTTTGGCTGGTGCCCGCGATGGACCGGCTATGGATAGAAGCGGCCGAGGGGCGCAGGCGGTTTCTTGACCGGATGACGCTTTCCTTTTTTCCCGACCATGCCGAACAATCGCTTGGTTATGAAAAAGCGATGCGCGAACGCAACCGTATGCTTAAGGACGAGGTTGCCGACGCCCGCTGGTACGCCGTGCTTGAAGGGCAAATGGCCGAGACCGCAACGGCCATAAGCCACAATCGCCGCGCCGCGCTGATGCGGTTGGCACAAGCGCAGGCCAGCGTCGAAAGCCGTTTTCCCCGCGCCGATCTGGCCCTATCGGGACCAGAGGGTGCCGAAGACCCTGACCCCGCCAACTTGCCAGCAATCTGGGCCGAAACGCGACGGCGCGACATGGCGGCGGGGCGAACGCTGTCGGGTCCGCATCGAAGTGACCTGCGCGCCCTTTACGCCAGCAAGGGCATTCCCGCAGACCAGTGTTCCACCGGAGAGCAAAAGGCCCTGCTGATCAGCCTGATCCTTGCCAATGCCCGCGCACTGGCGGCCGATCTGGGCAAAGCGCCGGTACTACTGCTGGATGAGGTTGCGGCCCATCTCGACGCCGATCGCCGGGCTGCGCTATATGACGAGATCTGCGACCTTGGCGCTCAGGCCCTGATGACCGGCACCGAGGCCGCGTTATTTGAGGCGCTTGGCGACCGGGCGCAAACCATTTCGGTTGAAGACATCGACGGCATATCAAGGATTTCCCCATGACTCCGCAGCGCGTGACCCTGATCACCCTTGGCGTCACCGACCTGGCCGCCGCCAAGGCCTTTTATGCCGCCTTGGGCTGGCAAGAGCATGGCAAGGGTCAGGTGGGGGTGGCTTTCTATCAGATGCACGGCGCGGTTCTGGCCCTGTTCGGGCTGGCCGATCTGGCTGCGGATCAGGGTCGGCCAGAGGCCACTTTGGGCACGGGCGCAGCAACGCTGGCCCAGAACTTTGCAACTGAGGCGGAGGTTGATGCCGCTTATGCCGCCGCCCTTGCCGCTGGCGGAACGGCACTCAAGGCCCCGCAAAAGGTATTCTGGGGTGGATACTCGGGCTATTGGGCCGACCCTTGGGGCCATGTGTGGGAGGTGGCGATGAACCCGTTCTGGCCCATGGCCGCAGATGGCAGCCTGACCTTGCCGGACAGCGCCGAATGAATATCTCGCTGCATCAACTGGCGATCTATGCACTTGGCATGGCGGGCCTGTGGGCTGTTCCGGGGCCGGTCTGGGTTGCGCTGACAGCGCGGGCGCTGTCGGGCGGGTTTCGTGCTGCCTGGCCTTTGGCCGTTGGCGTGGCGCTTGGCGATCTGGTCTGGCCGCTGACAGCGATACTGGGGCTAAGCTGGATCGAAAGTGTCTATGGCGATTTCCTCAGCCTGCTGCGCTGGGTCGCCGCCGCGGTATTCCTGATTATGGGGATCATGCTGGTGCGCAAACCCGCAGCCACCATGAACGCCGACAGCCGCCTGACCAAGCCCGGCCTTTGGGCGGGCTTTTCGGTGGGTGTTGCGGCGGTGATCGGCAACCCCAAGGCCATCCTGTTCTATATGGGCGCCCTGCCCGGATTCTTCGATCTGGGCAAGCTGACCGCCTTCGACATCACCGCAATCATCGCGATTTCGGCCTTTGTACCGATGCTGGGCAACCTGGGCCTTGCGCTGTTTCTGGACCGCGCCCGGCAGTTGCTGTCCAGCCCGCAAAGTGTGCGTCGGTTGAACATGATCTCCGGTTGCCTTCTGCTTTGCGTGGCGGCTGTAATCCCCTTCCTGTGACCCCAAATCTTGTGTCGAAGGGGTGACATTCCATGCCCCAACCGCTATAAGTCGCGAGCAATATCAGAGGTTCCCGACGCATGGCCAGCGCGCCCATGAAGCCAGCCGAATACGGCGCCGATTCCATCAAAGTTCTCAAGGGGTTGGAGGCGGTTCGCAAACGCCCCGGCATGTATATCGGCGATACGGACGACGGGTCGGGCCTGCACCATATGGTCTACGAAGTCGTCGATAATGGCATCGACGAGGCCCTTGCCGGTCACGCCACCGAAGTGGTGGTGATCATCCACGCCGATGACAGCGTTTCGGTGCGCGACAACGGGCGCGGCATTCCGGTGGACATCCATCAGGAAGAGGGCGTTTCGGCGGCCGAGGTCATCATGACCCAGTTGCACGCGGGCGGCAAATTCAACAACACCGATGACAGCGGCAATGCCTATAAGGTCTCTGGCGGTTTGCACGGTGTGGGCGTTTCGGTGGTCAACGCGTTGTCGGAATGGCTGGAACTGACCGTCTGGCGCAACGATACCGAGTATAACGCCCGGTTTGAGGATGGCGAATGCACTGTGCATGTGCATGAGGTTGGCTCCGCGCCGGGCCAGCGTGGCACCCGCGTGCGGTTTTTGGCCAGCTCCAAGGTCAACCGCGTGGACGGCACGTTCTCCAACCTCGACTACAGTTTCAAGACACTGGAAAACCGCCTGCGCGAACTGGCCTTTCTGAACTCTGGTGTCCGCATCATCCTTGAGGATGAGCGCCACGCAGAGCCACAAAGGGTCGAGCTGTTTTATGACGGTGGCGTGCGCGAGTTTGTCAAATTCATTGACCGGTCCAAACAGGCCGTGATGCCGGAACCGATCTATATGGTCGGCGAAAAGAACGGCATCGGGGTAGAGGTTGCGATGTGGTGGAACGACAGCTACCATGAAACCGTACTGCCGTTCACAAACAACATTCCGCAGCGTGATGGTGGCACCCATCTGGCCGGTTTTCGCGGCGCGCTGACCCGCACAATCACCGGCTATGCCCAAACCTCCGGCATCGCCAAGCGCGAAAAGGTTGATTTCACCGGCGATGACGCGCGCGAAGGGCTGACCTGCGTCTTGTCGGTCAAGGTGCCGGACCCAAAATTCTCCAGCCAAACCAAGGACAAGCTGGTTTCCAGCGAAGTGCGCCCGGCGGTGGAAAATCTGGTCAACGAAAAGCTGAACGAATGGTTCGAGGAGAACCCCGGGCCCGCCAAGATCATCGTTGGCAAGATCGTTGAGGCAGCGCTGGCGCGTGAGGCGGCCCGCAAGGCGCGCGAGTTGACGCGCCGCAAGACCGCGCTGGATGTGGCCAGCCTGCCCGGCAAGCTGGCCGATTGTCAGGAACGCGACCCCGCAAAATCGGAACTGTTTCTGGTCGAAGGTGACTCCGCCGGTGGCTCTGCCAAACAGGGCCGCAGCCGCGCCAATCAGGCCGTTCTTCCCCTGCGCGGGAAAATCCTGAACGTGGAACGCGCGCGGTTTGACCGGATGCTGGGCAGCCAGGAAATCGGCACCCTGATCACCGCGCTTGGCACCGGCATTGGCCGGGATGAGTTCGACATCGGCAAGCTGCGTTACCACAAGGTCGTCATCATGACCGACGCCGACGTGGACGGCGCGCATATCCGCACGCTGTTGCTGACCTTTTTCTTCCGGCAGATGCCGCAACTGATCGAGGGCGGCTATCTCTATATCGCGCAGCCGCCGCTGTACAAAGTGGCGCGCGGCAAGTCCGAGGTTTACCTTAAGGACCAAGCAGCGCTGGATGATTATCTGATCGAAATGGGGTTGGAGGGCGCGGTGCTGCGCCTGTCGAACGGCGAAGAGATCGCCGGGCAAGATCTGGCGCGCGTCGTCGAAGGCGCACGCAGCTTTCGCCGGGTGCTGGATGCCTTTCCGACCCATTATCCGCGCGGCATTCTGGAACAGGCGGCACTGGCCGGTGCCTTTGACCCGGGCCGCGCCGATGATGATCTGGCGGCTGTGGCGCAATCTGTTGCGCATCGGCTGGATCTTGTTGCGGTTGAATATGAAACGGGCTGGGCTGGCCGTATCACGCAGGATCATGGCATCCGCCTGTCGCGCGTGCTGCGCGGCGTGGAAGAGTTGCGCACACTGGACGGTGCCGTCCTGCGCAGCGGCGAGGCGCGCAGGCTGGGCCAGATCGCCGGGCAAAGCCGAGACATTTATCGTGACCCGGCCCGTCTGGTGCGCAAAGAGCGTGAGCAACTGATCCACGGCCCGATCGACCTCTTGAAATCGATTCTGACCGAAGGCGAAAAGGGCCTGACCCTGCAACGCTATAAGGGTCTGGGAGAGATGAACCCCGAACAGCTTTGGGAAACCACGCTGGACCCGGAGGCGCGCACTCTGTTGCAGGTCAAGGTTGATGATCTGGCCGAGGCGGACGACATCTTCTCAAAGCTGATGGGCGATGTGGTCGAACCGCGACGGGAATTCATTCAGGCCAATGCCCTGACGGTGGAAAATCTGGATTTCTGACAAAACGGGGCCGAAAGGCCCCGTTTTTCAATCGGCGTGAACAGCCGGGGCCGGACCAGATTGTGCCCCCGGTCGCCGCAGGGTCAGGGCCAGCGGGATGGCCGCCAGTGTCATGATCAGCATCAGCTTGAAATCGTTGATATAGCTGATCATCGCCGCCTGCGCATTCACCATGTTATCCAGAATCTGCAACGACTGGGCATCCCCAACCAGCGCGCCGGGCAAAGCCTGCCGCAGGGCCGGGCTGGTTTGCGTCAAGGCCCCGGCAAGCTCCATATGGTTGATCTGAACATTCCGCGTCAGCATCAAGGTCACCACGGAAATCCCGATGGAAGAGCCGATATTGCGGACCAGACTGTAAAGGCTGGTCGCATCGGCCCGGAACCGCACCTCGATGGTGGCGAATGTCACGGTGGACAAGGGAACAAACACCAAACCCAGACCCAACCCCTGCACAACGCCAGAAACCACGATCAGATGATCATCCATCTGCGGCGTAAACCCGATCATCACCCAAAGCGAGACCGCAATCAGCGCCAGCCCCGCCGAGACCAGCAAGCGCGGGTCGATCAGCCGCACCAGCCGCCCCACGACCAGCATTGAAATCATCGTGCCCACCCCGCGCGGGGCCATCACCAACCCGGTCTGAAGTGCCGAATGACCAAACAGGCGCGACAGCATCGGTGGCAACAGGGCAAGACTGGCCAGCAGGATGATGCCGACGATGAAGATGAACACCAGCCCGGTCACGAAATTGCGGTCAGCAAACATGCGTGGATCAAGGAAGGGCTGGTCGGTCGTCAGGATATGGACGGCAAAAACCCAAAAGCCCACCACAGACAGGAACAACCAGATCCAGGTTTCATAGGCGTTGAACCAGTCAACCTCGCCACCGCGATCCAGCATCATTTGCAGGGCCCCAATGCCCAGCGACAGCATGGCAAAGCCCATGATATCAAACCGCCGCAACCGCACGACACTGCGTGGCAGATAGGCCGCACTGCCCAGAAAGGCGATCAACCCCAGCGGCAGGTTGATCAGAAACACCCAGCGCCAGTTGTAAAACTCGGTCAGCCAGCCCCCCAGCGCCGGGCCGACAATCGGCCCCACCATGATGCCGGCGCCCCACATCGCCATGGCCTGACCGGCCTTTTCGCGGCTGTTGATGTCCAGCAGGAAGGTCTGCGACAGCGGCACCACGGCGGCCCCGAACACGCCCTGCAACACGCGGAACAGCACCATCGATGGCAAGCTCCACGCCAGACCGCAGGCGACCGAGGCGACCACGAAGCCAACGATGGAAACCAGAAACAGCTCTCGCTTGCCGATCCTGTCCGACAGCCAGCCTGTCACCGGTGTCATGATCGCCGCCGCCACGATATAGCTGGTCAGAACCCAGCTTATCGTATCCTGCGAGGCCCCCAGATCACCCACCATCGACGGCAGCGCCACATTGGCGATGGTCGTGTCCAGCACCTGCATGATCGTGGCCAGCATGATTGCCAGCGTGATCAGGCCCTTGTGTGGAACCTCGGCAGGGGTTTGGTCGGCAGCAGCACTCATTGCGTCACGGCACCTGCAACGGCGGCTCCGGCCGGGGCATCAACCGAACTGGTGTTCACCACCACCTCTGCCGACAGGCCAGAAGCCAGCAGCGGCGCATTTGACAGATCTGTCAATTCAATGCGCACCGGCACGCGCTGTTCAACCTTGACCCAGTTTCCCGTCGCATTCTGGGCGGGCAACAGCGAAAACTCCGACCCCGTTCCGGCACCGATCGCCATCACCTTGCCCTCCAGCCGCGTTCCACGAGAGGCGTCCAGCACCACCTCGACCGGCTGGCCAACACGGATATCGGCCAGTTGGGTTTCCTTGAAATTCGCCTCGACCCAAGTCTCACCAGTCTCGACCAGAGTAAAGGCCGTCTGACCAGACGAAACCATCTGACCCGTGCGGAAGGACGAGGCCTGATAGATCACGCCATCGGCGGGCGCATGAACCTCTGTCTGTTTCATGTCATAGGCGGCGCCTTCACGGGCAACCAAAGCGGCCTGCACTTCGGGGTGGTCGTCCACGGCAGCCTGCGGGTCACCGCCAAGGGCGGCAAGGGCGGCTTGCACGCCAATATCCGCCGCTGCGGCCTGCTCTGCCGCCGCTTTGGCTGCGTGGCGGGCGTCATCCAGCGAGGAATCGGTCGCGACACCTTTGGTTGCCAAGGCAGATTGCCGGGTCAGATTGCTTGCCTGATAATCCGCAGTGTCATGGGCCAGTTTGGCCTGCGCCACTGCCTCTGCATAAGCGGCCTTCAAGCGCTGTACATCCAGCCGCGCGGCGTCCAAGCCCACTTCGGCGCGCCGTAGCGCGATCCGCGACGGCTCGGGGTCGATGCGGAACAGCAGATCCCCGGCCTTGACGGGTTGATTGTCGGCCACCTCGACCGCAATCACCCGCCCGCCAAGTTGCGGCGCAACCGACAGGCGCGCCTGATGCAGATAGGCGTTGTCGGTTTTTTCTTTGCCACCCGATGTCATCCACCAGCCGCCCGCAGCCACCAGAAGAACCAGCGGCACACTGGCCATCAGCAGGTTTCGCTTCAGGCGTGACCGCCGCTGCGGCAACACAGCATCAGCGGGGGCCGCGTTATCGGTTGTCATCTTGCTCAACTCCTTGCGCCACCTGCCCGGCAGCTTCATTCAGATTGGCGATCACGCGGGAAAGCCCCCCCAGCAGCGCCTGACGCTGTTCGCCCGTCAGGCCGCCCAGCGCCTCGCCATAAACCTCATCGGCCATGGCGCGGATTTCGGCATGAACGGCGCGGGCACGGTCTGTCGGCACGACCAGCCTGACCCGACGGTCCAGCGGATCGGGACGGCGCTCTACCCAGCCAGCAGCTTCCATCCGGTCCACCAGACGCGAGACGCTGATCGGCTCGATCTCCAGCAGGTCGGCAAGCCGGGCCTGCGTTGTCGCCTCGGCGCACTTGGTCACCGTGACCAGCATCCGCCATTGGGCGGACGACAGGCCATGGCGACTGACCCGGCGTTCAAACGCCTTGCGCACGGCGCGCGCCGCTTCGTGCAAAAGGATTCCCAGACTGTCGTTACGATTTTCCATAAGCGCGACATATAATAAGCACGCTTATAATCAATCTGCGAAAACGCACAGCGACGCAACCGTTTGGGGCCCGCTCCGCACAAACGAAACCTGCAACCTCAATTGGTCAGCACCAGAAAGGGGATGCGCCGTTTTAAACTGACCACTGCAAGGGCACACCAAAGGCGCGCCGTTCTAGGCCCCGGTGACCCGCAGGATCACATCGCCCACATCATCGGCCACAAGAATAGAGGCTTTGTCTGGCCCGATTGCCACACCGACCGGGCGCCCGTAGGAAACCTTTTCATCCGGCGAGAGAAATCCCCACAAAATATCCCGCGGCGGGCCGCTTGGGTGGCCGTCACGGAATGGCACGAAGATGACGCGATACCCACTGAGTTTCGAGCGGTTCCATGACCCGTGCTGGCCAATCACCATCCCGTCGCCAAAGCCCGGCAGCGTGCCCGCAGGCATCCAGCACAGGCCAAGCGATGCCGTATGCCCGCCCAGAGCATAGTCGGGCGTAACCGCGCGCGCGACCAAGGCCGCATCCTGTGGCACCCGGTCATCAACCGTCTGGCCCCAATAGCAATAGGGCCAGCCATAGAACCCGCCGTCCTGAACCGAGGTCAGATAGTCGGGCGGCGTTTCATCGCCCAGCCCGTCACGTTCGTTCACCACAGTCCACAGCTTGCCCCCGACCGGCTCCCACGCCATGCCGACGGGGTTGCGCAGGCCGCCGGCAAAGATCCGCGCCTGACCTGTCACAAGGTCCAGCTCCCAGATTGCGGCCCTGCCCTCTTCCGCTTCCATGCCCTCATCGGCAATGTTTGAAAGTGACCCCACCCCCGCATAGATCCGCTTGCGGTCGGGTGAGACGATAAGGCTGCGGGTCCAATGCCCGGCGGGTTTAAAGCTGACCAGCTTTTTCCCCGGCCCGTTCAGGCGCGTCGATCCGGGCTGATACTCAAACGCGACGATGCCGTCGGTATTGCCAACGTAGAAAGTATCGCCCACCAGCGCCATCCCGAAGGGCTGGTTCTGGTTTTCCAAAAAGACCTCGCGTTGTTCGGCAACGCCGTCGCCATCGGCATCGCGCCAAAGGCTGATGCGGTTTGCACTGTGGCCCAGCGCGCGGGCGCGGCGCATGGTGGCTTGCATCACCCGGTCCATCACCGTTTTTGGCGGGTCGGTCTGCAACAGCGCCTCGGCCACCAGAACATCCCCGTTGGGCAGCACCTCGATCCAGCGCGGATGCTCCAGCCCGCTGGCGAAGGCGTTCACCTTCAGCCCCTGTGCGGCCTGCGGCAACTGGCCCGGCCCCCAACCTTGGGCCGTCGGCATCTTCAGCGTCATGATCCCTTGCTTGCGCGCCTCGGGAATTGTTGGGGCCGTGCCCACCGCCGCCATGCTGGGCGCCCCCAGCCGCCGCAACAGCACCATGGCACCGCCGACAACCGCCCCCAAACGCGCCCACATATCCATGGTTCTTTCTCCCCTATCTCAGGCCAAGGCTAGCTGGACGTCTCGCTTTCGCCTAGCCGGAAACGGGCGTCACAACCACATGCAGTCACGCTGCGTTCGATTCCGCCTGCTAAATCTGCTTGGGCTGGTCAGGACGGCGGGCGCAGCGTAATTGGCTTGTATGAGTGATGTTGTCCTAGCCGCCTTGATGAAACGCATCGCATCGGGCGACCGCGGCGCCTTCGCGCAACTTTACCGCGAGATGGAAAGCCCGCTTTACCGATTTGTCTCGTCGCGATTGAACGATCAGCAGCGTTCATCCGACATAACCCATGACGTCTTTTTGCAGGTCTGGCGCGATGCCGGGGCTTTCGAGGGAAGGTCCAAGGTTCGAACATGGCTTTTCGCCATGGCCTACAGGAAGGTGGTTGATGTTTACAGACGAGAGAACCGGCTGGTTTTTGGTGAAGACGTGCCAGAAAGCGCCGATGAAAGCCCGAACCCCGAGGCCTGCGTGCTGGCGATGGAAAACAGGGATGCCGTCCGGCAGTGCCTGGAAACCCTCAGTCCCAGCCACCGGGCTGCAATAGAGCTGACGTTCATGGAAGACATGAGTTATCCAGAGGTGGCAGAAATCACGGGCGTTCCCGAGGGGACGGTGAAGTCGCGCGTGTTTCATGCCAAGCAGCTATTGCTGCGCTGCCTCTCAACCAAACTTGGGATGAAGCGCGATGACCAGTAACACAGCCGGAATGCAGGAACCTGTCGAGCAGCTTTTGCCATTTCTGGTGAATGGCACGCTTGCAGGGCCAGATCGGGCGCGCGTTGAAAAGGGCCTGCGCCATGATCCGGCACTGGCCGCCGAGGCAGCCCTGCTTGGCCAGTTGCGCGACGCCATGAAAGCCATGCCACAGCCGGCATCGCCCGCCGAATTCGGGCTGGCCCGGCTGATGCGCGACATTGACCGTGAGGCGTCCGCGCAGCGCACGCGTAGGTGGCAGCTTGCAGGTGGTGCCGTTGCCGCCGCCGCAATCGCCCTTGCCGTTATGCTGGTTCTGCCCCCTGGCCAGACAGAGTATCAGCAGGCCTCTGGGGATCCGGGGCGCGGTGACCTGACCGTTGCCTTCGTCCCTGGCGCAACTCTTGCCGAGGTGACGGACCTTCTCCAGAATAATAACCTGGAAATCGTAGATGGCCCGTCGGCAATTGGCCTTTATCGGCTGGATGTGACCGCGGGGGCGAATCTCGATGCCATTGCCGACAAGCTGCGCGCCATGCAAAGCCTTGTCGAAAGTGTGAGCTTACCTGAATGACTTCGTTTGCCCTGATCCTGGCATTCCTGACGAGTTTTGGCGGCGGCCTGCCGCATGTGTCTGACCTTGCTCAGGGATCAGACCTTGTTCTGGCACAATCGACCGTTTCTCCCGATCCGACAGGAGAGGACGATGACCCAGATACCCCGCCAGACCCTGAAAAACCGCCACGCGGTTTTGCCCGCGAGGCGGGCGAGGGTGCCGGTCGAACTGCGGGCGGGGGCGGTTCGGTTTTGCGGGCCGGGCAAGCTGTTCTTGCGCCTAGCGGAAACCCCGAAATCCTGCTGGCTGGCAGCAAGGCGCAACTGGATGCAGCCTCTGCGCTGGCCGCCGACATGGGCGGGGTGGTTCTGCGTCGGAAAGCGCATGGCAACCTTGGCATTGGCACGCTGGCGTTGGACAGTGGCGGGCAATTTTCGCTGGCCAGTCTGCAAGGCAAGCTGCGGAAAGCGGAGATTGCCGTCAAATCCGGCTGGAACACCCTTTATACGCAATCGTCAGAGCCGAGGCTTTATGCGGGCGATCTGATCGGGTCAGACAACCGCGCCGGCTGCAAATTGCCAAAGGCGCAAAAGATCGGCCTGATCGATGGCCCCCTGGATGCTTCCGCCTTGCGGGGCGCAAACATTGTGACCCATTCGGTTCTGCCCGCCGGAGAGCCTGCCGGAAGCACAAACCACGCAACCGCCGTGGCCAGCCTGATTGTCGCGCCACCGGGTGGGCCGGGCAGTGCGGGTTTTGCCATTGGTGCCCAGCTTTACGCTGTAACCGCTTTTGGTGCCTCTGGCAGTCGCGATCTGGCGCAGGTTGACACTATCACCGAAGGGCTGGACTGGCTTTTGGGCAAGCAGGTTCCGGTGATCGGGCTGCCATTCACCGGGCCGCAGAACGATATACTGGCAACCGTCCTTGGCCTGGCCGATGCGCAAGGTGCCGTGATGATTGCGCCGGTTGGAAACAACGGGCAAGGCGTCGTGGGCTTTCCCGCCGCTGATGCTCATGTCATCGCGGTGACGGCGCTTGATGCGAAAAGGCGCCTCTATTCGCGCGCAAACCAGGGAAGCCAGACAGATTTTTCCGCACCGGGGGTAGATTTGTATCTGCCCGCGCCGGGGGGCTTTGGCTATCAGTCCGGCACCTCTTTTGCGGCGGGCATCGTGACCGCACTTGCCGGGCAGCAAAGCGCACGGGGTGCGCGTGGGCGTGCGGCTGTGGTCCAGCAACTGCGCAGTCAGGTCGAGGATCTGGGAGCACCGGGCCGCGATACAGCATTCGGCTATGGTCTGGTTCGTACAGACGGCTGCTGATTTTCTTTGAACCATCCGCCGCTCTCGCGCGACTAACTTGATGTGTGAGTGGAGCAGGGCATTCCAATTGTCCGCAAAGGCACGGCAGGGGCAAGGTTTTTCCCATGTCGTCAAGGGCGATTGGTGACGGCCTCGTGACGGACCTGTAGGGTTCGGGGTGCGAGTATTTTTGTGAGTTTAGCGAGTGGCGGGCCGGAGCTTATGCTTCGGCCCATTTCGCTTTTTGACCCGATCCCCCGCCGCGGCCCCCCGTCGCGGTCAGTGTGCGATCAGCAGCTCAATTCCCCGCGCCTCGAACTCTTTCGCATCGGCATCCGATATTCCATCATCGGTGATGAAGGAATGGATCACCTCCAGCGACCCCAGCCGGGTAAAGCTGCTTTTGTTGATCTTGGTGCTGTCGGCAACAAGATACACGCGGGATGCCGCGCGGATCATCGCCTCTTTCAGTTGCAGGTCGGCAAAGCTGGGATAGGTCAGCCCCGCATCCACCGCCACACCCGCCGTGGCCAGAAACAGCTTTCCGGCAAAGATATTGCGGAAATACTCAACCGATTTGTCGCCTGACAGCGACAGCGTGGGCGCCTTGAATTGCCCGCCCGGCATATGCACGGCAAAGCCGGGAATAGCACCCAGCAGGATCGCGATATTCAGCGCATTGGTAATGACGGTCAGGTTCTTCCTTTGCACAAGACGCGTCGCGACCTCGGTCGTGGTGGTGCCCGCATCAAGGATCAGCGTTTCGCCATCCTTGACCAGACTGGCCGCCAGCGCGCCGATCTTGCGCTTTTTGTCCATGTTGTCCTGATGATGCAGCGTCAGGCTTTGGGCCTGCGCGGGCATCTGGTTCAGGAAGGCACCCCCATGTTCGCGGGTGATGAAACCGTCGCCCTCCAACCGCTCCAGATCCTGGCGGATCGTCGCTTCGGATACCTGAAACACGGCGGCCAGTTCGCGGACACGGGCGGCCCCCTCTTCCTGAATCCACTCCAGAATCCGGCGGCGGCGGGGTTCGGACAGAAGGCCCGCCATGGTCTCATCTCGTGCGATGCTGGGCCGGTGCTGCAAGGGACTGCCTTTCTGCCGAAGATAACCCGTTTCTAGGCCATTCCCGCCCGGCTGCAAAGCGGGCCGTTACCGGCCTGCCGCCGCCTCTTGTTGCAGGGCCACACGCGCCTGCAACTTGCTTTGCGCCTGATCAATTACCACGGCGGCGATGATGACCAGCCCTTTGATAACGGTTTGCCAGAACGAACTGACACCCATCATGATCAGCCCGTCAGACAGGATGCCGATGACAAAGGCCCCCACGATGGTGCCGCCAATCCGCCCGCGCCCGCCCGACATCGAGGTGCCACCCAGAACCGCCGCCGCAATGGCGTTCAACTCAAACGTCTCGCCCGTCGCCGGGTGACTGGCCTGCAACTGGCTGGCGATGATCAGCCCGACCAGTGCCGCACAAAGCCCCGAGAACATATAGACGAACATCTTCACGCGCGTGACCTTGACGCCCGACAGCGCCGCCCCGCGTTCATTGCCTCCCACGGCATAGATATAGCGGCCCAATGGCGTGCGGCGGGAAATATAGGAAGCCAGCAACCCCACCAGCACCAGCATCCAGATCATCACCGGCAACCCCAGAATGGTGCCGCTGCCGATCCATGGAAAGCTGGCCGAGCCGTATTCGGCATTGCCGCCAAGGTTCGGGAAGGTGCGCCCGTCTGATGACAAGAGCGCAGCCCCCCGCGCGACATAAAGGGTGCCCAGCGTGGCGATGAAGGGTGCCACGTTCAGCCAGGTGATCAAAAGCCCGTTGATCAGCCCGACCCCGACGCCGACCAACATAACCAAAAGCGCAATTTCCAGTGTGTTGAACTGGATCGACCAGCCAAGCCCCAGATCGATACCGTTCAGCACCAGCCAGCCCGCCACCATGGCGCAAAGGCCAACGATAGAGCCAACCGACAGGTCGATCCCGCCGGTGATGATGACAAAGGTCATCCCGATAGCCAGAAACGCATTCAGCGCAACGTGTTTCGACACGATCACCGCATTGGCCGCCGACAGGAAGTTGGGGGCGGCGAAGGCAAAGAAGGCCAGCACAAGGATCAGCGCCACAAAGGTGCGGGCACGCAGCAAAAGCAGCAGCAGCGCAGTGCTACCCGGTGTGGCGGGGGCGGGAATGGCGGTCATGCGGCAAGTTCCTTGACGGCTTTGGTGGCATTGGGAGCAGTGGCGGAAATCACCGCAGCGGCATCGGTTCCGGCAGGAAACTCACCAGTGATGCGCCCGTTGGCCATGACGATGATACGGTCGGAGAGGGCAAGAACCTCGTCCAGATCAGAGGTGACGAAGAGGATGCCCAGACCATCTGCGGCCAGACGGCGCATGGTGCGGAACACCTCGGCCTTGGCGCCAATGTCGATGCCGCGGCTGGGTTCATCCATCAGCAGGATCTTGGGGTTGGTCATCAGCGCCTTGCCAATGACCACCTTTTGCTGGTTCCCCCCCGACAGGCTGGAAACCGGGTTTTCCACTCGCGCCACCTTGATCGTCATGCGTTTGACGAATTCCATGGCTCCCTTCATCTCGGCCTTCAGGTTCAGGTGGAAGCCTGTGGCATAGGATTTCAGCGCCGAAAGCGTCAGATTTTCGCGGATCGACATGATCTGCACCAGACCGTCGCGCTTGCGATCTTCGGGAATCAGCGCGATGCCACGGGCAATGCGACCCGGTACATCACGCTCGGTCAGCGGCTTGCCCGCAACATGAAAAGCCCCGGTAGAATGCGGATGCTGGGCCATGACGCATTCCAGAAATTCGGTCCGGCCAGCGCCCATCAGGCCATAAAGGCCCACAATCTCACCCGCATGCACCGACAGGCTGACATGATCAACCGTATATCCGCCCCCAAGGCGGGGCAGGCAGATATTATCGGCACGGAACACCTCTGCCCCGAAGTTCGCAGGTTCGGTCCGGCCGAATTCCTTGCTGCTGTCACCGATCATGGCGCGCACGATCCAGGGGATATCCACCCCCGCCATCGACCGCGCACCGGTGATCGCGCCATCGCGCAGAACGGTGATGTAGTCGCCGACACGGATCAGTTCCTCCAGCCGGTGGCTGATATAGACGATACCCACGCCCTGCCGCTTCAGGTCAGCAATGACGCGGAACAGAACCTCGACCTCGGCTGCCGAAAGGGCGCTGGTGGGTTCGTCCAGAATGAGGATGCGGGCGTCCTGCGCCAGCGCCTTGGCAATTTCTACGATCTGCTGCTGGCCGATTCGCAGGGTTCCAAGGGGGGTATCAGGGTCAATCGGCTGTTCCAGCCGGGCCATCAGGGCGCGGGTCGCCTCGCGCTGTTTTGCGGCGTCAATGTCCATGCCTGCGCGGGTGGGTTCGCGGGCGATAAAGATGTTCTCGGCCACGGTCATGTTGGGAAACAGGTTCAGTTCCTGAAACACGATGCCGATGCCATGGGCCACCGCTTCGGATTTCGACCGGAAATGCACCACCTTGCCCGCCATTTCCACGCGGCCCTCGGTCAGCTCCTCAACCCCCGCAATCACCTTCATCAGCGTGGATTTTCCGGCGCCGTTTTCCCCGACCAGCACGTTGACGGCACCCATGCGCAGATCGAAATCCACGCCTTTCAGGGCGCGGGTGCCGGGGTAAACCTTGACGCCATCGCGGATCGACAGGCCGATAGGGTGATCGGCGCTCATGGCGCAACCTCAACCACTGTGGGTGTCAGCAACCAGGCGTCTGTTGCCTTGCGCAACGCGATGACGCCCATGAATGTCACCATTTTTCCGGTAGGGTCGCCCTCGGCAAGTTTGATTGCCCCAGCAGCGCGGTCGTTCAGCGCGCGGCCCAGCTTGGCAAATTCGATCTGGTCGCGGAAGCTGGTGAAATCATAAAGCGCGGGCGCAAAATCGCGCAGGGCACTGCCTTTGACCACAGGGCCAAGCTGCACGGTCAGGTCGGATTTAGCATCCCCGTCCACATCCACATCCAGCGTGCGGGCGCGCGAGGTCAGGTTGGCCGCAACCACCTTGCCCTGCCCTGCCACGGCAAAGTTCCATGCCGCCCCGTCACCCGCGCCGCGCTGACCGCCTGCGGTGTCAAGTCCGGCTGCCAGCTTGGCCTTAAGATCGATGGGCGGCAGGGCCTTGGCCGCAATCTCTGGCAGCAGTTTCGCGTCATAGGTGTCGGACAGGATCGTGGCGATCCGGGCATCGTCACCGCTGGCATCTGCCGAGGGAGATTTGTCATCGGCGGGCGCGGTCTTGACGATCTTGCACCCGGCAATGCCGAAAGCCGCAGCCAGACAGGCCGCCGTCAGAGTCATGCGTTTCATTGTCTTCTCACGGAAAGGGTGCCCGGCGCAGATGCGCGCCGGGCAGCAACCATCAGTCCTTCAGGGCGAAGGTTTCCAGCTTGGCGGCATTGTCGCCATTGACCAGAACGCAATCCATCAGTTGCTTTTCCTCAACCCCGGTCTTGCCGGTTTTCAGGAAGGCATCGGCCTGGGTCACAGCCAATTGCGCCTGTGCGAAAGCCGGTTGCAGAACGGTGGCCTTGATGCCGCCCTTGGCGATGGAATCGCGCACGTCGTTCGACCCGTCAAAGCCCACCACAATCACATCGGTGCGGCCCGCGGCCTCAAGTGCTGCATAGGCGCCCATCGCCATGGTGTCATTGCCAGAGATCACACCCTTGATCGACGGGTTGGCCTGCAACATCGATTCCATGACCGTGTAAGCCTCGGTCTGCGACCAGTTGGCGGTTTGCTGGGCCAGCATCTTCATGTCAGGATACTGATCGATCACGTCATGATAGCCTTTGGACCGGATACCAGCGTTGGTATCGGATTCCTTGCCAAGCAGTTCGGCAAAATCACCCTTTTCGCCCATCAGCTTGACGAACTCTTCGGCGCCCAGTTGCGCGCCCTGATAGTTGTTCGACACGATTTGCGAAACGGCCACGCCCGAAGCGGTGATTTCACGGTCGATCAGGAAGGACGGGATGCCCGCATCCTTGGCCTTCTGAACGGCAGCAACCGAGGCATCGGCACCTGCGTTGTCCAGAATGATCGCCTTCACACCCGCTGCAATGGCGCTGTCGAACAGTTCCGATTGCTTGTTGGCGTCATCGTCATGCACCAGGACCATGGTTTCATAGCCCAGTTCCTTGGCCTTGGCGGCTGCGCCATCGGCTTCGGCCTTGAAGAACGGGTTGTCATGGCTGGGCGTAATGATGGCGATGGTGTCGGCAGCATTGGCCAGCGAGGGCAGAGCCCCCGCCATGGCCAGCGCAAAGGTAGACAGCAAAAGACGGCGTTTGAAGTTCATCGAAAGACCTCCCTTTTCGATTGCACCCGAGTGGATGCGATTCCTCCGCAACATTCCTGCGTCTTGTTTGTGATTCCCGTCAAGAGCTTTCGTTTGTTTTTGATTTTTTCGCGCAGCGCGGCACGTTCTCGCTGCGCCGCGGCGGAAAATTCCTTTGTTTACTGGGTATCCGGCAGGATATCGCTATCTTAACGGGTTGCGATACGTCTGCGACTCGGATATAAAACGCAATAAGCGAAAGTGATCGAAACCATTCGATCCGCCGCGCGAGGGGGCGCGGTAGCCAACCGGAGGACCGCATGACGCTTACCATTCGTCGCAAGATCACCCTTGGCGTGGTCATCGGCAGCCGCGCCTTTTTCAGCCCCGCACCCTGCAAGGATGCGCGCGAACAGGTGCTGGCGCAGCTGGAAAAACTGGGCGTCCGCGCCATCACCCTGCCGTTCGAGGCTACGGCGAACGGTGCAGTGCAGTCGATCGCCGATGCCCAGTTATATGCAGATCACTTCAAGCAGCACCGCGATGAGATTGACGGTCTGGTAATCTGCCTGCCCAACTTTGGCGATGAGATTGCGATCATCGAACTGGTGAACCGCGCCAAGCTGAATGTGCCGATTCTGCTGCAGGCCAGCAATGATGAGGTGGACAAGGTTTCTGTTCATGCCCGGCGCGATGCGTTCTGCGGCAAAATCTCGGTCACCAACAACTTCTGGCAATACGGCGTGCCGTTCACCGAAACCACCAACCACACCAGCGATGTCTGGGGCGAGGAATTCGGCGCCGATCTGGAACGGTTCGCCCGCACCTGCCGCACTGTGCGCGGCCTGCGCGGCGCGCGGATCGGGTCGATCGGGGCGCGGACGGGTGCTTTCCAGACCATGCGATATTCGGAAAAGCTGTTGCAGGCGGCAGGCATGACAGTGGTCACGGTGGACCTGTCAGAGATGATGGGTGCAGCGGGGGCGATTTCCGACAGCGATCCGGCGCTGATCGAAAAGATGAACAAGATCAAGGCTTACGGCACGATTCCGGCGCATATCCAGCCCGCACAGATCGTGAAACAGGCGAAATGGACACTGGCCGTCAACCGCTGGATCGAGGAGAACGGCTGCGACGCCTCGGCAATTCAGTGCTGGCGGTCCTTGCAGGACAATTTCGGCTGCGCCACCTGCGTCACCATGTCGATGATGGGCGAAGAGCTGATGCCTTCGGCCTGTGAGGTTGATGTGATCGGCGCGGTGTCGATGTATGCGCTGGCGCTGGCCTCTGGCGCGCCACCGGCGTTGCTCGACTGGAACAACAACTACGCCTATGAAAAAGACCTTTGCGTCTGCACACATTGTGGCAATTACCCCAAGAGCTTCATCGGCGACACGCCAGAGATTGGCGAGCTGGATGTGCTGGGCGAAACCATCGGCAAGTCGAAATGCTTTGGCGCGGTCAAGGGCAAGGTGAAACCAGGGCCCCTGACCTATTTCCGCCTGTCCACCGATGACCGCGCCGGCACCGTGAAATGCTATCTGGGCGAGGGCGAGTTTACCGACCACCCCTTCCCCATGGATGGCGGCATTGCGGTCACCCGCGTGCCAGACCTGCGCAAACTGATGCGCTTTGTCACCCAGAACGGCTTTGAACACCACGTTGCCATGGTGCGCGGCAATCATGCCGATGTGGTGAAAGAGGCCGTCACCCGCTACCTCGGCTGGCCAATTTACCACCACGGTGGTGAGGTCGAGCCGCAACTTTTCCATCCGAACAGGTTCTGAAATGTTGAAGAACGATCCCGTTGCCCTGATCCGCGAAAAGGCGCTGTGGATGCGCCGCACCGCGTTCACCATGGTTCACCGCGCCCGCGCCGGGCACCCCGGTGGCGATTTCTCGGCCACCGACATCATGGCGACGCTGTATTTCGGCGTGATGAAGTATGATGCCAAACGCCCTGACTGGGCCGACCGGGATCGGTTCATCATGTCCAAGGGCCATGCCACCGGGGCGCTTTATTCTGCGCTGGCGGCAGCAGGCTATTTCCCCGAGGATTGGCTGCCCACCTATATGCAGCCGCGATCCTTGCTGAACGGCCACCCCAACCGCAACTATCTGCCGGGGATCGAGACCAACACTGGCCCCTTGGGTCACGGGTTCCCCGTGGCGGTGGGCATTGCGATTGCCGGGCAACTGACGGGCGCCAGCTATCGCACCTATGTTCTGACCGGCGACGGTGAACAGCAGGAAGGGTCGAACTGGGAAGCCGCGATGCTGTCGGGGCACAGGAAGCTGGTGAACCTGACGCTGATCATCGACCGCAACCGCCTGCAACAGGGCACGGGCACAGAAGAGACCAGCGGGCTGGACCCATTGGACGAAAAATACCGCGCCTTCGGCTGGGAGGTGGTGGAAGTGGATGGCCATGATCCTGCCGCCCTGCTGGCTGTTCTGGGGGCCGCCCCCGGTGACAAACCGCGCTGTGTGATCGCCAATACCGTAAAGGGCAAAGGCGTGTCCTTCATGGAAAACGTGGCAAGCTGGCACCATGGCGTGCCCAATGACGACCAATATGCCCAAGCGATGAAGGAGCTTGTGTGATGGCCCATGCAGCCCCCGTTGCCGCCGGCATGGCGGATTGCCGCGAAGCCTGGGTGAAAACCCTGATCGAAGTGGCCGAGGCCGATCCCCGCGTGGTTTGCGTGGTGAACGACTCGGTCGGGTCATCCAAGCTGAACGCGTTTCAAAAGCAGTTCCCAGACCGACTGATCAACGTCGGCATTGCCGAGCAACTGATGGTTGGCGTCGGGGCTGGCCTTGCCAATGGCGGCAAGGTTCCCTTCGTTTCGGCAGCCTCCTGTTTCCTGACCAGCCGGTCGCTGGAGCAGGTCAAGGCCGATGTGGCCTATGCCAATTTCAACGTGAAGCTGGTGGGCCAATCCTCGGGCATCGCCTATGGCGAACTGGGCGCCACGCACCATTCGATCGAGGATTTCGCCTGGCTGCGTCCCCTGACCACAATCACCACTATCGTGCCCGCCGACCCATGGGAAACCGCCGAGGCGGTGAAATGGGCCGCCGCGCATGAAGGCCCGGTTTACCTGCGCCTGTCGCGGATGCCGGTGCCCAATCTTGATGTGCCAGACCGCAAGTTCCAGCCCGGCAAGGCCGAGGTGGTGCGGCAAGGGGATGACGTGACCATCATCGCCTGCGGCACGACGGTGCATCTGGCCGTGCAGGCGGCCGACGCGCTGAAGGCCGAAGGCATCGCTGCGCGGGTACTGAATTTCTCCACCATCAACCCGCTGGACGAAGCCGCGCTGCATGCCGCCGCCGCAACCGGGGCCATCGTGACGGTGGAAGAGGCCGGGGTTCGCGGTGGCCTGGGTGGCGCTGTCTCGGAATTCACCGCCGCCAACACCCCGGTTCCGGTGGAAAAGGTTGGTTTTCCGGGCTTCCTGCCCACAGGTTCCACCGAGTGGCTGTTCAAGGAGTTTGGCCTGTCGCCCGAAGGCATCGCCGATGCCGCACGCCGGGCCTTGGCCCGCAAGAAGGGCTGATCCATGCGGGTTCTGGCGATTGACCAGGGCACGACCAACACCAAGGCCCTGCTGGTCGATGCCACGGGTCAGGTGATTGCCCGCGCCTCGGCCCCGATGACGACGCAATACCCGCATCCGGGTTGGGCCGAACAATCGGCAAGCGACATCTGGGCCTCGGTCCAGACCGTCATCGCGGCGATTGTGCGTGACCATGGCACACCCGATGCCATTGCCATCGCCAACCAGCGCGAAACGCTGGTGGTGTGGGATGCCGCCACATCGCAGCCCATCTGCCCGGTGCCAATCTGGCAGTGTCGTCGCACGGCAGAGGCTTGCGCCGCGCTGATTGAGGCCGGGCACGATGCGCAGGTTGTCGCCGCGACCGGGCTGGGGATCAACCCACTGTTCCCGGCATCAAAGCTGGCCTGGGTGCTGGACAATGTGGCAGAGGCCCGTGGCCTGCTGGCGCAGGGCCGCTTGCGGGCGGGCACGGTGGATGCCTGGCTTTTGTGGAACCTGACTGGCGGAGCGGTCTTTGCCACCGACCATTCCAACGCCAGCCGCACACAATTGTTCGATACCCGCAGCCTGCAATTTTCCGACGACCTGGCCAACTTGTTCGGTGCCACAACTGCATGCCTGCCGCAGGCTTTGCCGTCAGACAGCCGGTTCGGCGAAACCGCTACCGGAGCCACAGCCCTGCCCGCGGGTGTTCCGATCCACGCCATGATGGGCGACAGCCATGCAGCACTTTATGGCCACGGCGTTCGCGCGCCCGGCACGGTCAAGGCGACCTATGGCACCGGATCATCGCTGATGACGCTGACGCCGGGGCGCGTCGGCTCTGCCAATGGCCTCTCAGGCACGATTGCCTGGACCGACCAGCACGGCACCAGCCATGCGCTTGAGGGCAACATAACTGTTTCGGCGCAAGCCGCCGCCTTCATGGCCGGGCTTCTTGGCCGCAATGGCGCGGCTGACCTGTCCGATCTGGCGCAGACCGTGCCGGATGCGGGCGGCGTGGTCTTTGTGCCCGCGCTGGCCGGTCTTGGGGCGCCGCATTGGGATGATCACGCAACTGGCCTGATCACCGGGTTGACTCACAGCACCACCCCCGCCCATCTGGCTCGCGCTACACTGGAAGCAATCGCCCAGCAAATCGCCGATGTGTTCGAGGCGATGGAGCGTGACATCGGCCATGGCCTGTCCGGCTTGCGGGCCGATGGCGGGGCGTCGGGCAACGCTTTTCTGATGCAGATTCAGGCGGATCTGCTGAGCAAGTCGGTTCTGCGGTCGGATATTGAAGAAGTGGGCGCCCTGGGCGTTTCGGCGATGGCAATGGCCGCTATGGGCGAGGCGACTGAGCCGATGACGGATGCAGCAACGCCCTTCCAGCCACAAATCGCACCCGCTGCCCGCGCGACATGGCGCAAGCAATGGGCCAGCGCCGTCAGCCGGGCACGAATGGGGTAGCCCGTCCGAGAGCGACGTCGGCTCTTGCGAAGTCATGCCAAAGTGCCGGTTTGGCGAGCCGCCTGGAACGATTGCACGACCAACTCCGGTGGCGCGCGGACCAGATACGCCAAATCAGGCAGCGCCCCTCAAAAACCGACCCAACCTATTGATTTTGCTGGTGACCCCGGCAGGACTTGAACCTGCAACCTTCCCCTTAGGAGGGGGACGCTCTATCCGTTGAGCTACGAGGCCACACAAGCGTTTTGCCCCGGATCAGTTGGCAAGGCAACGGGGCAAACCGGGCAAGTGTGCAATTCGCGGCCATCGAGGCCCGGTTGCGGCGGCCGCAGGGATGGACAAGCCGAGTTTTGCCGCTAACATTGGCTACGCCTTCCTTCAGGCCTTCTTTCAGGACAGCCCAAAAGTGACCAAACCCTCCGGTTTCGACTCCCGCCGCCCTCTGACGCTTCGTGATGTCTCCGAAGCCTCCGGTGTCAGCGAGATGACGGTCAGCCGGGTGTTGCGCAACCGGGGCGATGTGTCCGAGACGACCCGCGAAAAGGTGTTGGCCGCAGCCCGGACGCTTGGCTATGTGCCCAACAAGATCGCCGGGGCGCTGGCCAGCCAGCGTGTCAATCTGGTGGGGGTGGTCATTCCCTCGCTGTCGAACATGGTCTTCCCAGAGGTGATGACCGGCATTTCAGAGGTGCTGGAGGATACCGGCCTGCAACCCGTGGTCGGTGTTTCGAATTATTCGCCCGACCGCGAAGAGGCTGTCCTTTATGAGATGCTGAGCTGGCGCCCGTCCGGGATGATCATCGCCGGGCTGGAACATACACCCGCCTCGCGCGCCATGCTGGCACAGGCTGGCATTCCCATTGTCGAGATCATGGACATCGACGGCGAGCCGGTAGATTCTGCCGTAGGCATTTCCCACCGCCGCGCCGGCCGTCAGATGGCCGAGGCGATCATCGCCGCCGGCTATCGCCACATTGCCTTCATGGGCACCCAGATGCCCAACGATCACCGCGCCCGCAAGCGGCTGGAAGGGTTCGAGGATGCACTGGCCAAGGCGGGGCTGAAACTGGTTGACCGAGAGTTTTATTCGGGCGGATCGGCGCTGCTGAAAGGCCGCGAGATGACCGAGGCCGTTCTGAAACGCAACCCTGACATCGATTTTCTGTATTACTCCAATGACATGATCGGCGCGGGCGGGCTGCTTTACTGTCTTGATCAGGGTCTGGACGTTCCCGGCAAGATCGGGTTGGCCGGGTTCAACGGCGTTGAGTTGCTGGACGGGTTGCCGCGCAAACTGGCCACAATGGATGCCTGCCGGTTGGAGATCGGGCGCAAGGCCGCCGAGATCATTGCCGGCAAGGGCCATGATGGCATCATCGGCGGTGAGGTGCTGGAATTGTTCCCCACCTTGCAGCCGGGCGATACAATCCGCAAAATACCGTGATCCATCCGAGCAGGCCCGACGTATTCCCCTTGAAATAGGAGGATCGACATGCCCCTGCCCCGCCTGACCAGCCTTATCGCAGGTCTGACACTTGCCGCAGCCAACCCAGCCATCGCCGCTGGCCCTGCGCCCAACTTTACCTTCCAATCGATTGATGGTGGCAGCTATGACACCGCAGACTGGCGTGGAAAGCCTGTTCTGGTCGTCAACACCGCTTCGCTTTGCGGCTTTACACCGCAGTATGACGACCTTCAGGCGTTGTCCGATGCTTATAAGGGCCGCGCCGTGGTGCTGGCTGTGCCGTCCGATGATTTCAATCAAGAGTTGGGATCAGACAAGGACGTCAAAGAGTTCTGCGACGCGAATTTTAACCTGACGCTGCCAATGACCACGATCCAGCATGTCGCCAAGGGTGAGGTTCATCCGTTCTATGCCTGGGCAAAGCAGACCCAAGGTTTCACGCCCGGCTGGAACTTCAACAAGGTGCTGATCGGGCCGGACGGGCAATTCATCAAGGCCTGGGGGTCGATGACCAAGCCCGGGTCATCGGCGATTACCAAGGAAATCGATGCCCTGTTGAACTAAAGCCGCGCCGCAAGCCTTGCACCCTGATCAATCGCGCGTTTCGCATCCAGTTCTGCCGCAACATCTGCACCGCCGATGATGTGATGCGCGATGCCCGCCGCCGTCAGCCGGCCCGACAGGCTGCGTTCCGGCAATTGCCCGGCGCACAAAACCACATCATCGACCGCGATAACCTGTTCTTGCCCGTCCCGCAGCACCACCAGTCCCTGATCTGTGATCGACTGATAGGTGCAACCGCCGGTCATCCTCACCCCCTTGGCCATCAGGGCGGCGCGGTGAATCCAGCCCGTGGTCTTGCCCAGACCCCGACCCGGCTTTTCCGGTTTGCGCTGCAACAACCAGACCTCGCGCAGCGGCGCCTCTGGCTGCGGGTCAGCCAACCCACCCGGCGTTGTCGCCGGATCGCCCACCCCCCATTCCTGCCGCCACAGCGCGGGGTCGGTGGTGGGGGAATGCCCCGTCACCAGATATTCCGCCACATCAAAGCCGATGCCGCCCGCACCGACCACGGCCACCCGTTTGCCCACCTTGGCCCCGCGCAGCACATCGATATAGCCAAGCGCCCGGTCCTGCCCCGGAATGCCCGGATCGCGCGGGGTGACGCCGGTGGCGATGACCACCTCGTCAAAGCCCGCCAGCGCATCGGGCGTGGCTTCGGTATTCAGGCGTGTTTCCACCCCCAGCCGCGTCACCTCGGTTGTGAACCAGCCCACCAGCCCGTGGAACTCCTCTTTCCCCGGCACCTGCTTGGCCAAGTTCAACTGCCCGCCCAATTCGCCAGCGCGGTCGAACAGTGTGACCTTGTGGCCCCGCTCTGCCGCAACCATGGCGCAGGTCATTCCTGCTGGCCCCGCGCCCACCACGGCCACCTTTTTGGGGGCTTCGGTCGCGGTGTAAACCAGTTCCGTCTCATGGCAGGCGCGCGGGTTGACCAGACAGCTTGTCAGCTTGCCCGCAAAAGTATGGTCCAGACAGGCCTGATTGCAGGCGATGCAGGGCGCGATCTGCGCCGCGCGCGCGCTGGCCGCCTTGGCCACGAAATCCGGGTCGGCCAGAAACGGCCGCGCCATGGAAACCATGTCCGCCAGCCCTTGGGCCAGCACGCCTTCGGCGACCTCGGGCGTGTTGATCCGGTTGCTGGTAATGACCGGAATGGAAACCTCGGGCCGCAACCGTCCGGTCAGATCGGCAAAGGCCGCGCGCGGGACCGAGGTTGCGATGGTGGGCACCCGCGCCTCGTGCCAGCCGATCCCAGTGTTCAAGATACTTGCGCCCGCCGCCTGCACCGCCTTGGCCAGCATTACAACCTCGTCCCAGCTTGACCCATCGGGGATCAGGTCAATCAGACTGATGCGGTAGATCAGGATGAAATCATCCCCCACCGCCGCGCGCACCCGGCGCACCACCTCGACCGGCAGGCGCATCCGGTTTTCATAAGGCCCGCCCCAACCGTCGGTGCGCTTGTTGGTATGGCGCACCAGAAACTGGTTCAGGAAATACCCCTCGGACCCCATCACCTCTACCCCGTCATACCCGGCCTCTCTGGCGTGCGCCGCGGCGGTGGCGATGTCGGCTATCTGCTTTTCGATTCCTGCCTCATCCAAAGCCTTTGGCGGAAACGGCGAAATCGGCGACTTGATGGCAGAGGCGGAAACACACTCTGGCCCATAGGCATAACGCCCCGCATGAAGGATTTGCATCGCAATGCGCCCGCCCTGCCCATGCACCGCATCCGTTACGCTGCGATGATGCGCAATATCCTCCGCCGAAAACAGGCCAGACGCGCCAGGAAACACCCCGCCCTCCCGGTTCGGCGCCATGCCCCCCGTCACAATCAGGCCCACCCCACCCCTGGCCCGCGCGGCATAAAAGGCAGCAACGCGCGCCCAGTCCCCACGCTCTTCCAGATTGGTGTGCATCGACCCCATCATCACGCGGTTTTTCAGCGTGACATGGCCCAGATGAAGCGGTGCCAGCAGGTGCGGATATTCGGTCATGGTCTCCTCCATCTCGCCAGATTGCCCGGTCATTGCGCCGCCGTCACGCGCAACGCCGCGTCATGCGCCAGTTGAACTGCGCCCCCCACCCCGCTAGACAGCGCGAAAAGGATGCGCCGATGCCGGAACTTTTCGCCTATACAGACGGAGCCTGCTCGGGCAACCCCGGTCCCGGTGGCTGGGGGGTTCTGATGATTGCCCGCGAGGGCGGGGCGGTGATGAAAGAGCGCGAGCTTTCTGGCGGAGAACCGCAGACCACCAACAACCGGATGGAACTGATGGCCGCGATTTCCGCGCTGGAGGCGCTGAACCGCCCGGTCGAGATCACCATCGTGACCGACAGCGCCTATGTGAAAAATGGCGTGACCGAATGGATTCACGGCTGGAAGCGCAACGGCTGGCGCACCGCCGCCAAAGACCCGGTGAAGAATGCCGAGCTGTGGCAACGCCTTGATGCCGCCCAAGGCCAGCACAAGGTAACCTGGCGCTGGATCAAGGGCCACGCGGGCCATGCCGAGAACGAACGCGCCGATGCCTTGGCCCGTGCCGGGATGGCCCCGTTCAAGCCGGGTGCGGCGGGATGATCCCCGGCCTTGCCAGCGCGCTGGATTATGGGTCGGTGGCGGTCTTTGCCCTGACCGGGGCCTTGGTGGCCAGCCGGTCGCAACTCGACATCGTCGGGTTTGTCTTCATCGCCTGCCTGACGGCAGTCGGCGGCGGCACGCTGCGCGATGTGATCCTTGACCGCCCGCCTTTGTGGATTGCCGATCCTGTGTTGCTGGCCGTTGCGGCGGGGGCGGCCATTCTGGTGTTTTTCACCGCCCATCTCTTGGAAAGCCGCTACCGGACGCTGGAATGGCTGGATGCCTGTGCGCTGGCCGTGGCCGTGCCCGCAGGGGTTGCCGCCGCGGTCGAGGCCGGACAATCCGGCCCCGTCGTTCTGGTCATGGGCATGATCACCGGCTGCATGGGTGGCCTGTTGCGCGATGTGGTTTGCAACGAGGTGCCGCTGGTCTTGAAACAAGGAGAGCTTTACGTCACCTGCGCCTTTGCCGGGGCGTTGGCGGCGGTTCTGGGTGGATGGGCAGGCGTGCCGCAAGGCGCCGCCCTGATCCTGTGCAGCCTTGTCACGCTGATCCTGCGGACGGGCAGCCTGACCCTTGGTTGGCGGCTGCCGGTCTACCGCCCCCGTCCACCGCAGCAGCCAAAGCGTTAAATCCAGTCAAGATTCACCCTTCCTGCCGGGTATTTCTCGGCGAAACCTTCGCGGATGGCGCGATAGCGGTCACGCAGATCGCGGAACTTGCGCTCATGCGTTTCTGCCACCAGACAGCGCACATGGGCAAACAGATCCTCGGCATCCATCCGCTCCAGAATCTCCAACTCTGCCCCTTCGATGTCCATTTTGACAAAGGCGATGCCGCCACGCTCGACCGACTTTTCGCGGACCAATGTGGGAAAGTCGATCAGCGGCACCTCAACCGAATTGTCCGCATCAATCCGCCGCCCGCCATCCAGAATGGTGCTTTTGACCGAGGCCCCCGTAGGGTTCGTCTCAAAATTATCGGCCCGCATCAGGCGTACGGTGCCCGTGCCCACGCCGACCGCGGCATTGACCAGCGTGACATTTGGGGTATCGGCAAATTTCTCCTGCAAGGCGGCAAAAGCAAAGGGGTCCGGCTCATAGGCGATCACATCGGCGCCGGTCGCAGCCAGAACGGCCGTCACCACACCCATGTTGGCCCCGCAATCCATCACCAAATCACCGGGGCGCAGCATGGCGCAGACGCCGGCCAGAAAGCCCTCGGCGCTGGCCTTGCGCAGGTTGCGCTTTTGGCGGCGGATCAGCGCCTCTGCCTTCAGCTCGGCCTTGCTTTTTGCTTCGGTTGGGGTGGGTTCGCCGCGGTCCACCTTACTCCTCCAACGCCTTTGCAGGGTCCACACCCTCGACCGCACACATCCGTGCGGCATAGGAATTTGGCAGCGGCACGTTCTTGCGCCACCACGGCTTGGTACCGTTGGTGTAAAGGTGAACCGACAGGGTGTTGTCGGTAAAATGCCCTTCAACCCGGCCATAGGGGTCATAGAACACATCGTTCAACTGGAACGGCACCGGATACAGATAATCGGGCGTCAGGGCCTTTTCAAAATCCCCCGTCTGCTGGGCGAACCAGGTAAAGGCCTGCGGGCCAAAGGCGGTACGCTCGGCGTTATAGATGCGCACCGCTTGCGGCAGGCTGGTCTCCTGCTTGTCGATCTTCTTGCGCTGCTGCTTGTTGAACCACGCCGGGGCGGCGGGCAAATTTTCATAGTAATCAAGCAACTGGGCCATCAGCTCACCATTTTTGGGGATGTAGACCACCCCGCAGTTCAGCGCGCCGCGAAACCCGTGGCCGGCAAAGATATGGGTCATCTCGTCGGGGAAAGGTTTGTGGCAATAGGCATCACAATCTATCCAGACCGCATCGGTTGCCTGAATCATCTTGTAGCGGAACACGTTTGACAGAAAGGATTCAGAGGTCTGCCGCACGATATCCATGTCGATCTTCATGATGTCGCTGGCCGGGCGGACTGTGACCCCTTCGGGCACATTCGTCACGGTGTCGGTGCAATACAGCGTCGTCGGATGGCCCTGACGCACATGTGACAAAAGGCAGATCTGGTTCAGATAGTGCAGCTTTTCGCCGATCCAAAGCGAGGCGACGGGGCGGCGGACGGGACTAGCAGAAGGTGTGGGCATCTTGGGCTCTCTTTCACAGGCAAAGGGTCATGCGTCGGGCGCATCGTCCGGCTCGGGTTCGGGCACGGCGGAAAAGCCAAGCGCAACGGTTGGCGGCAAGTCGAAATCGGGACGGTAGCCAAGCGCGACAAGCATCTCTGCCACGGGGCCAAGCTGGCCGTTCCAGCGCTCAACCAGCCGTCCGGTCAGCAAGATTTGTGCCGGACCTGGCAGCGGCAATGCGGGCAGCAACGACATAAGCAGTTCGGGCGAAAGCTGCGGGTCCGACAAAATCAGCGTTGCGGGCCGGTGCAGACGCAGCCATTCGACCACAGCCTCTTGCGTCACAGGCGCATCCAGCACTTGAAACCGCGGCCCAATCTCTCGCGCGCTTTGGCTACACAAGCGCAGCATCACATTCCGGAATGAATGTTCGCTTTCCTGCGCAACCACCGTCGCATCGCCACGCGTGTTGGCCAGATTGACCGCAAGAAAGCCCTCTGCCGCGCCAACAAACAGGGCCTTGCCACCCTTTGGCACGATCTGCGGCAGCTTTCGCGCCAGAATACGCTGAAATTTACCCTTGCGTATCAGCGGCATAGCCACCGGTGAAAACAACCGCATGTCCAGCGGCACCTGAACCTGATGGTTCGCCACATATTCCATCGGCAGGTCGGCATCGGTGTCCAGCGGGCCAGGCAGATACAGGCCCTCGGGCTGGGGCTCTTTCGGTTCGGCCAGTTTTTCCTTGCGCTCACTCCGTGCCTTCAGCCCGCGCTGCTTTTCAACATCCGACATCAGCGCCGCGATCTTTTCCTTGTCACGGGCTACGGGCGGTTTGGCGACGATCTGCGACAGCGGAACCTGGCTGGCCTGGGCCAGATCGGTGACCAGCTGGTGATAGGCCTCGGTGCCACGCAACTCGGCCAGCCGCGCCTCGGCGCGATCAACAGCCGCGAAATGCAAGCGGTTCAGCACCGGGTCTTGCAGCAACTGCGCAATCAACGCATCCCGCTGCGGTTTATAACGCAGCATGGTTTCGTCGCGCACCTCGTTACGATCCTGCAAGCTCCAGTAATCGTTGTTATATTTGTCTTTCTTGTTGTTCACGTTGCCGCGCATCTTGCGGATGGCATAACTGTCCACCGACTTGACCGCATAGTGGTTCAACTGCACCCAGTCATATCCCACGGTGCGGGTGATCGACCGCCAGCCACGAAACTTGAAGTAATCCTCCATCTCGCGGCCCGACCCGTTCAGCCATTTGACCTGATCGGGATAGTCGGTCTTGATCCAGCGGGTTTTCATCTTGGGTCGGTGGATGCCCAGCTTCCAGTGGTCAGGGTCAAAGCGGAACAGCGTCTTGACGCCCCAACCCTTGTTCCAGGTCTGGGGGGCAGCCAGCAGGTATTGCTCGGTCACGGGTGCGCGCGACCAATCGACCACCCCGCCAGAGCCAAAGATGCGCCAGGTCACCACAATACCATTCGCGCCCAGATCTTTGGCCGCGCCAATCAGGCCGTCCAGCGTGCCGTCGCCATAGGGGATGGACAGGAACTCATCGGCATCGAATACCATCACCCAGTCAGACTGGCAGACGACAGGCTCTTCCTGCGCGTGGTTCAAGGCAGAGGGTTGAGGGCGCAGACCTTCGGGAATGACGTTGCGGCGGTGGTGGCACAGACCCAACTCTTCCAGCCGGATCAGCATGTCATCGGTGCCATCCGAACAATCGTTCGTGTAAACCACCAGATCGGTGAACCCCAGCACCAGATGATGGGCGACCCATTCGATCAGAAACGGGCCTTCGTCCTTCATCATGGATACAGCCGTCACCTGGCCATGCGGGCTCTTGTGGCGTTTGAGCGCAAAATCGACCGTGCCCCAGATTTCCGACGCACCAAGAGGCCGAGAAGGGTTGAGGGAAACCGGCGGTTTCACAGCCTTTGCATTTTTGACGGGTTTCGCGGCCAAGCGGGTCATTCCAAGATGAACAGACCCTGCGCAGACACCTGCGAAGGCCCCCGATTGCGGACAGGAAACGAAACAAAGCCCATCGTCAGGACTGCTACCATCTTGCTGAACCGTGATCGCGCTACGATCACCTTGCCACTCTGCCTCGGACTGCTGCGAAGTTCTTTCGCTTGTTTACAGGGAATTTAGGTCGGTGCGGCCAGCACGGGCAAGCAGAAAGCATGTCTACGCAAGAATTGGATTCGACGGTGACATTGCAACCACGACCCGCCATACTGTTTACCAGAGCAGAACACCCGTTTGCCAGAACAGAACACCGGCCAATCAGAGCCGCAGAACGGAGTATGACGTGACCAACACGGCAGACGCCCCCACCGAAACCCGGATCGTCGCAACGATCCACGGCGTTCAGGTGCCGCAATCGCCGCATTTCGGGCCGGCCATGGTGCAAAGCATCACGGATGGCCGCTATGAGCGGGGCGAGATAGAAACTGGCCTTTCCGCCATTCCCGAAGGCGCGCGCATTCTGGAAATGGGGACCGGGTCGGGCATTGTCGGCGCGGTGATGGCCCTGAATCGCAAACCGACCGCGATGCTGTCGGTCGAGGCGAACCCAAACCTGCTGCCGCAGATTTCGGCGCTTTATCAGCAAAACGGGCTGCAAGATTCTATAACCCTCCGCCATGGTGTAGTGTTTTCTCAACCCAACCCTCCGGCGATGGTCGAGTTTTTCGTTGCTGGCAACTTCCTCGGCTCTGGTCTGTTTCGCCCCGAAGACAAAAAGCGTACGGCCGTTCAGGTTCCAGTGATCCCGTACGACACGTTGAAGGCCGCATTCCCGCATGATGTTCTGATGATGGACATCGAGGGGGCAGAGCTGGATTTTCTGCGCCATGCCGATCTGTCTGGTGTCACGCTGTTTCTGGCAGAGTTCCACCGCGACATCTATGGCCGCGAGGGGATGCGAGAGTGCCGGCACCTGCTGGACAAGGCGGGCTTCGTGATCGATGACACCCTCTCGCGGGCGGGCGTTCACGTCTGGCGACGACGGGCGTAACGATGCAGGATCACCCGATCAGCGATGCCCTTATGGCAGAGACCTACGACCCCGGCGGCGAGGATAGAACCGGCCCTGCCGCACCCGGTCGCTTTGCCCCACCGCCAGAAGCGCGCGACGCGGCAAGTGCCGCCGCCACGCCCGCCTTTCTGCTGCGTGGCGGTCTGGTCGATGCCTGGTTTCAAAAGCGCGGCGATACCCTGCTGGTCACCTTCGACAATCTTGCCTCGGTGGGCGAATATGATCCGCCGCAGCCTTGGCTGATGGCACTGTCAGAGCGGCTGGGCCTGTCGGTACTGGGCATTCTGGCCAGCCGCAAGGATTGGTATCGCAACCCTGATGCCCCGGCCCTGATCACGACGCTGCGCGATGCCGGTCTGTTCGACGGGTTTCGCCGCATTCTGTTCATCGGCACGTCGATGGGCGGGTATGCGGCGCTGGCGTTTTCGTCGCTTGTGCCGCAAGCCGCCGTTCTGGCCTTTTCGCCGCAATCCACCCTGTCGCGCCGCATCGCGCCCTTTGATCTGCGCTATCGCTATGGCCAGCGCCGGTGGGACTGGACAACGCCAGAGTTTCTGGATGCCGCCGCCTCGGTTACCGATGCCGAAGTGTGGCTGGCCTATGACCCCTTCGTTCCCGAAGATCGTGCCCATGCCCGCCGGATCAGCGGGCCGAACGTACGGCACTTGCCCCTTTCGCATATGGGCCACCGCGCCATCCGAGAGGTGAAGTCGGCGGGTCTGCTTGATGATCTTATCGGCGATATTGCCCTTAGCCGGTTTCACCCCCGCGCCTTTGCAATGGCGCTAAAGGTGGGTCGGGCCGATCCCGCGTGGCAGCGGCAGTTTCTTGGCCATGCAGAACAGCTGGGGCACTATCGCCTTGCCTTGGCCGCTGCCCACAAATTGATGACCGATCTTCCCGACGTTCGATTTCCGAAACGCGCCGTTGCCCGGCTGGAGGGGATGCAGAACCGCCCGCCCGCCATGCCCGACGGGATGATGCAGATCGCACTGGGTGACCCGAAACCGCCCTTTTCCGGCACCATCGAACGCTTGTCACGCGCGCTGATCTTGCCCGAGCGAGAGGGCGACACGCGGCTGGCTTCTGGGGTTTTGCGGCGCGACGGCAGCTTTGCCAAACTGTCACGCGCCTGGATACGGGCGCGCAAGGCCACGCCCGCCCCGACGCTGCAAGCCGATGAACACATCGCCTTTCTGCCCGGCCAGCACCTGTTTGCCGGGCATCTGCGCGGCCATTTCGGACATTTTCTGGTGGAAAGCACCGCCCGCCTTTGGGCGCTGGACCATCTGGGCCTGCGGCCGGATTCGATCTTTTATCTGCCCTATCGCGGGGCGCACCATGAAACCGAACGGGTGATCCGGTCACAAAAGCCGCTGTTCGATCTTTTGGGCATCGATGTGCCGATCCGTACCTATCCGGGCGCCCTACGGGTAGAGCGGCTTTATCTGCCCGAACTCGGGTTTGGCTGGGAAGAGCGCTATGCGGGCAGCCCGGCCTACCGCGCTTTCATGCAGGGACGGCTGGGGGCTGCGGCGGTGCCCGAAGGCGGGGAGCGCCTTTACATCTCGCGCGCAAGGCTGGCGGCGCAGCGCGGTGGCATTCTGGGCGAGGCAGTGATCGAGGAAAACCTTGCCCGCGCGGGATATGAGATTTTTCACCCTGAACGCCATCCGGTTTCGGTACAGATCGCCCGCTACAAGGCGGCGCGCAGCATCGTGGCGCTGGATGGTTCTGCCCTGCATCTGGCGGCCTATGTCCTGCAACCGGGCGCACAAGTGACGATGATCCTGCGCCGGTCCAGTGCGAATGTGGATGATTATCTGCTACAATTCCGCAGCTTTGCCGGTGTCACACCCAATGTGGTCGATGTGATCCGCAACGACTGGGTGTCCGGCGATGTGACCCGGCCCGACTACAGGTCCGTCGGAGAGTTGAATTTTGTCCGTCTGTTCGACCGGCTCAAGGCGCTTGGCCACCTGCCCTACAATTTTCGCCCTGCCCTGCCCGCCGAGGCAGACATTGCCGCGCTGCTCGAAGCGCAGACTGAACGGCGGGGCGAGCCGTTCCGCGCCCTGACCAAAGGCGAACGCCACCCGGACGAGGCTGATCCATGACGCCGAAACTATCGGTCTATTTCATCGTCGAGCCGCCAGAGTATCAGGTTCTGGCCTGCTATCTTGCCGCCTCGTTGCGCGAACAATTCGGCCAGACCGTGCAATTGATCGGCTATTGCCCGGCGGCAAAGTTTTCCACCATCGCCCCCGATGTTATCACCGCGCTAGGCAAGATGGGCTGCGACGTGCGCCCCTTTGAAACCACCGGGCGCTGGGACCCGGCCTATCCCCATGGCAACAAGATCCTTGCCACGCTGGAACCGCGCGAGACCGAGTTTTCCTGTTTTATGGATTCCGACGTCCTGTGCATCCGCAAGAACGATGTCGCCAACCTGATCTGTCCCGGCCATGTGTCACTGACCCCAGCGGCCAGTATGAACTGGGCCAAGCAGGATGTCTGGAAGATCATCTATGGGGCTGCGGGAATGGAAATTCCCGAAGAGCGGCTGATGCTGATGAAACAGAAACGCGGCAAACCGCGCATTCCATACTTCTCGTCGGGCCTGTTCTGCTTTCCGCAACATCACCGCAATGCAGAGGGCAAAACCTTCCCGCAGGTCTGGTACGATCTGGCCCGTACGCTGGATGCCCACCCCGATATTCCGCACAAGCGCCCCTATCTGGACCAGATCAGCCTGCCCCTTGCCATCCGCAAGGCAGGCTTGGCTTGGAACCTTTTGCCCGATGAGCAGCATTTTATCCTTGGTGGCCGCGCCCGCGGCGAACCCCTGCCCGAAGGTCGCCAGATCTATACCGTGCATTACCGGCAATGGCCCATTCTGAAAGAGGTTGGCCTGCGCTGGAAGGCGCGCAAGATGCTGCTTAATCAGGCGGGCACCAAAAGCGTTGCGGTCGAACCTGCCGAAGAAACCCAGCCGCAAGCGGCAGAAGCGATGGAATAGCCCACGCGGCCCCTTTGAAGTTCCTGAACGATCGGTCACCCTAGCGCCATGTCACGCCCCCGCACCCTTCCTGATACGCAAATCTTCGCGCTGGTTTTGTCTGCCCTGTCAGATCAGGGCGAAAAGGCCGTCAGCTTTGGCAACCTGTCTCGGGCTTGCGGGCTTGCTCCGGCCACGTTGGCCCAGCGTTTCGGCTCGGTCGATGGCATGATCCATGCCGCGCTCCTTGCGGAATGGGATCGTCTGTCTGCTGCGGTTGAGGGCGAAACCGCCGATCCCGACAAGGGCGCTCAGGGTCTGCTCAAGCACCTGCCAACGCCAAGTGCCGCCGTGCTTGCCGTCAGCCTGCGCAATGCGGCCTTGCGGCAGCGGGCCGAAGACTGGCGCGCCCGTGTCGAAACCGCCGTGGCCGCGCGCCGCGGTGGTGGCCCAAAAGGCCGAGAGGTGGCGGCGATGCTGGTCGCGGCGTGGTATAGCCGTCAGTTGTGGGATAGCCTTGGGGCCAAGGGCTTCAAACTGTCCGATCTGATGAAGCGGTTGGGCTAGCGCCCGTATTTCTGCCACAGCCAGACCAAGGCCACCGCGCCCAGAACCGCGCCGACAAACCCGGCCATCCAGACCGCCATGGTCACCAGCGCGCGCAGGGCGAACCCGCCGACCAAGGCTCCGGCCATGCCGATAACCACCGTTGTGGGAATATCTGCCTCCCAACCAAAGGCGCGTGTCGCCAGAAATCCAGCCGCCGCGCCGATGATGATCAGAAGAACGATGCCCATGGCTCACACTCCGCGTTGACGGGTGAGATATGGGGATCGGGCTGCGCCTTGTCCATGCCCAGCATGGCCCGCGCGATCAGTGCGAAATCATGGCGCGACAATTCGCGGTGACCATAGCGGAACACCATCCCCCAAGAGGTCTGGCCCCGCGTCAGATCCAGCCGGTTCAGCAGCAGGTGGATCGGGGCAGGCTGCGCATCTTGCCAGATCACGCCGCGCCGCCAAGGCACAAAGCCACCGCCCATGTCATGTTGCCAGGCCTCGCCTTCCGCCAGCCTTCCGATGGCGCTAAAGGCCATGACCGGCGCACCTCCCCGCATCAGCGTGCGGGGGGAATAAATCACCACGCCGTCACCGGGACGCATCCGCCGCAGGGGCGCGGTCTTGCCGTGGCAGGCCTGCACGATGCCTTCGGCCCGCCCATGTGCCGCGTGATCAGCCGAAGCCGTAATAACCCAAAACCGTTCCATCGTGCGTACCCTCCGTTTGATCAGGGTATCGCACGGGCCTCCTGTCATATCCTGACAGGATCAGCCCAGAACTTCGGGCAGTTTCAGGCCGTTCAGCAATTCTTTCGCCGCTGCGGGCCGCTTACCCTCGCGCTGCGCCTCCAGCACCTCTATTGCGCCGGTGCCGCAGGCAATCACCCAGCCGCCCAGCACCCGCCCCGGCACACCACGGCCCGGTGCAAGGCGGCAGCGCAACAGCTTTACCCGCTCACCTCCGACATCGCACCAGGCCCCCGGAAACGGCGAAAGACCCCGGATCAGCCGGTCAACCTGTGTCGCGGGTCTGGTCCAGTCAATCCGCGCCTCGGCCTTGTCGATCTTGGCGGCATAGGTCACCCCCTGATCGGGCTGCGGCACCGCTGCCATGGGCAGTTGGTCAAGCGCCCGCAAGATCAGCCGCGCGCCCATGGCCGACAGCCGGTCATGCAGATCGGCCGTCGTCTCTTCGGCCCCAATCGCCACCGCCTCACGCAGCAGCACGGGGCCGGTATCCAGCCCCGCCTCCATCTGCATGATGCAGATGCCCGTCTCCGCATCGCCCGCCATGATCGCTCGGTGGATCGGCGCGGCCCCGCGCCAGCGCGGCAAAAGCGAGGCGTGGATGTTCAGGCACCCAAGGCGCGGCGCATCCAGAATGGCCTGTGGCAAGATCAGCCCATAGGCCACCACCACCGCCACATCGGCCCCCAGCGCGGCAAACTCCGCCACGGCCTGATCCGTGCGCAGCGAAACCGGGTGGCGCACCGGCAGGCCTAGCGCCAGCGCGCGGGCATGAACCGGGGTTGGCCGGTCGGCCTTGCCGCGCCCGGCGGGGCGGGGGGGCTGGCAGTAAACCGCAACAATCTCATGGGCCTGATGCAGCGCCTCCAGCACCGGCACCGAGAAGTCGGGAGAGCCCATGAAGACGATTTTCATCCCCGTCTCCGCAGCTTGTCGGCCTTGGCGATCAGCATCTTGCGTTTCAGCGGGGTCAGGTGGTCGAAATACATCTTGCCCGCCAGATGGTCGATCTGATGTTGCGCCGATGTCGCCCACAGGTTCACAAAATCGCGGTCTTCCCACGCACCCGCCGCGTTCAGAAACCGCACCGTCACCGCACGCGGGCGGCGGATCACGGCCGAGACGCCGGGCAGATTGGGGCTGGCTTCGTCATGTTCCCGGAACTGGCCACTGGCGTGCAGCACCGAAGGGTTGGCCATCAGCACCGCTTGCCCCCGCACATCGGAACAATCGACCACAGCCAGCCGCAGGGGCACCCCGATCTGAACGGCAGCAAGGCCATAGCCCGGCATCGCCTCCATCGTCTCAACCATATCGGCCCAGATCGCCCGCACCTCATCGGTGATTTCGGCCACATCGGCGGCAGGCTGGCGCAGCACTTGCGCGGGCCATGGGATGCAAAGGCGCGCCGTCATGCCAGCGCCGCCTCGGCGGCTGCCCGCTCGACCGGGGGAATCCGGTCCAGCGTCAGAATGCCGTCCAGATGGTCATATTCATGCTGGGCGCAGATCGCGGCAAAGCCGGTCAGGTGGTCTTCCCTCTCCACCCCGTCCAGCCCGGTATAGCGCAACCTGATCTCGCTGGCGCGCGTCACCTCTGCCGTCACACCGGGAATGGAGAGGCAGCCCTCTGGCCCCGTTATCCGCGCGGATGATCGCCATGTGATGACCGGATTGATGCAGATCACCGGCGCGGGCGTGCCTTCTTTCCACGTCGCATCCATGACGAACAGCCGCAGCAACTGGCCAACCTGTGGCGCGGCCAGCCCCCGGCCCGGTGCTGCATACATCGTTTCCAACATATCCGCAGCCAGTGCCGACACATCGCCCGTCACCGGGGCGCAGCGTTCCTCAAGCCGCGCATCGGGCCAGCGCAAAATGGGCAAGACCGCCATCAGACGGTCCGCGCCCGTTCGCGTTTCAGCTTTTCCATCTTGCGCGTGATCATCTGGCGTTTCAGCGGCCCAAGGTAATCAATGAACAACTTGCCATCCAGATGGTCGATCTCATGCTGCACGCAGGTGGCCCAAAGCCCGTCGAACACCCGCTCTTGCGACTGGCCGTCCATATCCATCCATTCGACGCGCACCGATGCCGGGCGCTTGACCTCGGCATATTGGTCGGGAATCGACAGACACCCCTCTTCATAGCTGGACAGGTCTTCCGAGGCCCAAGTCACCCGCGGGTTCAGCAGCACCAACGGCTCTGGCGGGCCATCCTTGGCGCAATCCATCACCAGAACGCGCAGCATAACCCCGACCTGAGGCGCCGCCAGCCCGATGCCCGGCGCCTCATACATCGTTTCGAACATATCGGCGGCTAGCACGGTGATTTCGGGCGTGATCTCGCCCACTGCCTCGCAAGGCTTCTTGAGACGCGGATCGGGATGAATGAGGATAGGGCGCTTCATGTCCGGGATTTACGGCGCAGGACAAATCGGTGCAAGAGGGATGGGCAAATCCGGTCATAAACCGGCAGCACGATTGCGATAGGATAAAATACCAGTAATTTGTTCAAGATCAGTACTATGTTCTGAGTTTTTTATAAAAATAGGGATGATTTACTGATATCAACCCATTATCAGGAATTTACGACACTCGAGAGACAGGCAGGACAAATGGACTTCGATACTCCGATCAACCGCTTTGGCACCCATTCCGTGAAATGGGATTCGATGGAAGGCCTTTATGGCATTCCCGCATCGGACGGCCTCGCGATGTGGGTCGCCGATATGGATTTCCGTCCGCCCGCCTGTGTGCAGCAGATGCTGGAAAAGGTGCTGGCCCATGGCATCTATGGGTATTACGGCGAAGATGGTGCCTATCTGGATGCGATCCGCTGGTGGATGGAGAACCGTCATGGCTGGACGATCGAGCGGGATCAGATCTTTACCACCCATGGGCTGGTCAACGGCACCTCGCTGTGCCTGCAAGCTTTCAGCCAGCCGGGCGACCGGATCGTTCTGACCACGCCGGTCTATCACGCCTTTGCCCGCGTCATCAAAGCCTCGGGTCGCGAGGTGGCAGAGATGCCGCTGGCCACCCTTGATGGTCGGTATGAAATGGATTTCGCGGACTGGGACAGCCGGATGACCGGGCGCGAGACCATGTTCATCCTATGCTCGCCCCACAACCCAGGTGGCCGGGTCTGGACGCAGACAGAGCTGCGCGGCGTGGCCGATTTCTGCAAACGCCATAACCTGATCCTCGTCTCGGACGAGATTCACCACGATCTGGTGATGCCGGGCCACAAGCACATTCCCATGGCCATCGCCACGCCCGACATTGCGGATCGTCTGGTGATGATGACGGCCACCACCAAGACCTTCAACATCGCAGGCGCACACACCGGCAATGTGATTATTGCCGATCCCGCACTGCGTGCGCGCTTTGCCAATGTGATGATGGCTTTGGGCATTTCCGGGAACTCTTTTGGCATGTTCATGGCCACCGCTGCCTATTCCCCGGAAGGCGCGGTTTGGGTCGATGCGCTGTGCGGCTATCTTGATGGCAACCGCAAACTGTTCGATGCCGGGCTGAACGCCATTCCCGGCCTGCGGTCGATGCCACTGCAAGCGACCTATCTGGCTTGGGTCGATTTTGCGGGCACCGGCATGGCCGCCCCCGAATTTACCGACCGCGTGCAAAAAGGGGCCCATATCGCGCCCAACCATGGCTCGGCCTTCGGACTTGGCGGCGAAAGCTTCCTGCGGTTCAACCTCGCCACGCCTCGCGCCAATATCGAACGTGCGGTCGAGCGGATGCAGAAGGCCTTTGCTGATCTGCAATGAAATGGTTGGCGCGGTTCTTTACAGCCCTGATCCTGCTGTCCTTGATGGCACTTGGATTGGCCGCGCTGTACCTGCGCCCCTCTGACCCGCTGCCGACCCAGCCACCCCTTGTGGGGGTGGTCGAACGGATCGTGGTTGAAAAATCCGCGCGGCGGCTGGTGCTGTATCAGAACGGCGTCATCGTTCGGGAGTACCGCGTCGCCCTTGGCTTTCAGCCGCAGGGAACCAAGGTGCGGCAGGGCGATGGCCGCACGCCCGAAGGCCTTTACCGGATCAACCGGCGCAATGCCGCCTCGGCCTATCACCTCAGCCTCGGTCTGGATTATCCTCACCCGACCGATATAGCCCGCGCCCGAGCGGGCGGCTATGATCCCGGCGGCGATATCATGATTCACGGCCAGCCCAACGCCTTGCCCGACATGGCAAAGGTTGCCGGTGACTGGACGGCAGGTTGCATTGCCCTGACAAATGCCGAAATGCGCGAGATCTGGGCCGTCACCCCAACCGGAACGCCGGTCGAGGTCAGGCCTTAGGCAAATAGGCGACCGGCAGGCTTTCGTCGCGCCAATAATCCAGCGCAGGCTTGTCGCTGACGGCTGTGGCGCGCTTGAAGGTGCAGATCAGCTCGTTTCCATCCAGCTCCGAGGCGATGATCAGGCATTGCAGCACATGGCGCGACCCGTCGTAAATATCGACCAGCCCGCGCAGATGCGACAGCCCTTCAACCTGCAAGGCCATGCCGTCAACCCACAGCCGCAGCACCGGATATTCAACCTGATCGACATGCACCCGCAGCCGCGATTTGCGCCGCTGGCGGGTTTGCTGCGCGGCGCGCAACTGGTCGCTCAACTCTTTGCTCAGAAATTCCAGCATGGCCACCTCCCCCGCAATCAGATTAGCCCCGATTCCGGTTTTGGCAGCCTAACATGCCGATGTTGCGGATTTGTTATGTCTGTGTTGCGGCAATGCTGCACAAATTCGCGTCCTGCGCGTGTTGCCTTTCGCCTCACAATCCGCTCTTGCTGCGCCAACCGTGATGCAGGCCCCGATGACCGCAATTCTTTTGCTTCCCGCGATGATTCTTGATGCCCTGCTGGGCGAACCCGCAACGTTGTGGGCGCGCCTGCCGCATCCTGCCGTGCTGATGGGACGTCTGATCGGCTGGCTGGACCGGCGGCTGAACCATGGCGAAAATCGCCGCGCGAAGGGTGTTGCCGTAACGGCGGGGCTTGCTGTTGGCGCCTGGTATCTGGGAACCGTGATTGCCGCACTGCCGTTGGGCTGGCTGTGGCAGGTGATCATCGCCGCGATCCTGTTGGCACAGAAAAGCCTGGTCGATCATGTGCAGGCCGTGGCCGATGGCCTGCGACGGTCGCTGCCAGACGGCCAGCGCGCCGTGGCGATGATCGTCGGGCGCGATACGGCGGTGCTGGACCAATCGGGCGTAGCCCGATCGGCCATCGAAAGTGCCGCCGAGAATTTCTCGGACGGGGTGATTGCACCTGCCTTCTGGTTTCTGGTGGCGGGTCTGCCGGGCATTCTGGTTTACAAAATCGCCAACACCGCCGATTCCATGATCGGCCACCGCACCCCCCGGCATGAACAGTTCGGCTGGGCCGCCGCGCGTTTTGATGACCTTTTGAACCTGATCCCCGCACGCCTTTCTGCGGTGCTGATCGCAGTGACGCATGGCTGGACCGATCCGCATCCGATCCTGCGCGACGCGCCCTTGCACCGCTCGCCCAACGCGGGCTGGCCCGAGGCGGCGATGGCCGTCGTACTGGATGTCGCCATTTCTGGCCCGCGCAGCTATCACGGGCAAATGGCGCAGTTTCCCTGGGTCTGGCCCGAAGGAAAGCGCGACCTTGGTGCTGCGGATATTGACCGCACCGTCACCGCCCTGTGGCGCGGCTGGTGTGGCATGGTTGCGCTGGTTTGCCTTGTGGTGCTGTTCTGAAAGGACCACCGATGCTGCCGAACTTTGTGACGACAGAAGAATTGTCAGTCGCCCTGCCACATGTTCTGGCTGCACCCAAAACTGATGCGCCCATTCATTCGCTGTGCTTTCGCCCTGGCTTTAACCAGCGTCAGTTCCCCGAAAGCCTTACGCTGACCGTCACGGGGGGCGTTCCCGGCGAACGCTGGCTGACGCAGCCTTGGCTGAAGCTGCCCGATGGCCAGCCAGACCCCGCCATTCAGGTCTCGATCCTGCCTACACGGGTGATGGATCTGGTCTGGCGTGACCGCGAAGGCACGCCCCAGCCCGGCGACACAATCACCGCCGATCTGGATTGCGGGCTGGACAACCTGCCCGAAGGCACGCTGATTGGCGCGGGCACAGCGGTGTTGCGGGTTTCGTCGGTGTTCAACGATGCCTGCGTCAAATGGAAAGTCCGCTATGGGCAAGCGGCGAAAGACTGGATCGTGGCCCCCGGCCACCCCGACCTGCGCCTGCGTGGCGCGCTGTGTTCCATCGTCAAAGATGGCGAGGTCAGGCTGACCGACCGCTTGCAGGTTCTGCGCTGATCACCAGCCCTCGCCCCGGTCGCGCTGGCCCTTGCGCCAGCGGGTCGAGGCCAGCACGAACGCCTCGGCCAGCGCCGCCCAGCGGGCCAGTGCCGCACCGTCTGGCATAACCACCAGCCGCAGCCGCGTTTCGCCTTGCCACAGGTCAAGCGGCGCATCGGGGTGGTGCAGCGCCCATTCCGCCATTTGCCAGTCCGCCGCCCGGACCGACCGGCACAGCGCCAACTCACACCCCTGCCCCAGCGGGCGGGCGGTAAACTCGCCATCCGCCGCTGTCAGCCGGGCATAGACCACCCCGTCAACCTGCTCGACCCCGGAAAACCCCGCAGCAGTCAGCGCCCGTTCCAAGGCCTCGACCGTCACGCCACCAGCGCCTCGGCGCGCTTCAGGTCCACGCTGACCAACTGGCTGACGCCCTGTTCCTGCATGGTCACGCCAAACAGCCGGTCCATCCGCGCCATCGTCACCGCATGGTGGGTGATGATCAGAAACCGCGTATCGGTGCGCCGGGTCATCTCGTCCAACAGGTCGCAGAACCGCGTCACGTTCGCATCGTCGAGGGGCGCATCCACCTCGTCCAGCACACAGATCGGGGCAGGGTTGGCCAGAAAGACGCCAAAGATCAGCGCCAACGCCGTCAGCGTCTGTTCACCCCCCGACAGCAGGGAAAGCGTCGAAAGCCGCTTGCCGGGCGGCTGCGCCATGATCTCCAGCCCCGCCTCCAGCGGGTCATCGGATTCCACCAGAACCAGCCGCGCCTCGCCCCCGCCGAACAGATGGGTAAACAACTGGCCGAAATTGGCATTCACCTGCTCAAACGCGGTCAGCAGCCGCTCGCGCCCCTCGCGGTTCAGGCCAGAGATACCGCCGCGCAGCTTCTTGATCGCCTCTTCCAGATCGACCTTTTCCTTGACCAGCGCGTCATATTCCGCGCTGACCGTCGCCGCATCTTCCTCGGCGCGCAGGTTCACCGCGCCCAGCGCCTCGCGCTGGCGTTTCAGCCGCTGCACTTCGGTATCCAGATGGTCAGCAGGCGGCATCTTGTCGGGGTCCAGCCGCATCCCGTCCATCAACTCGCCCGGAGAGGCGCCCATCTCTTCGCGCAGCCGCTCCACCGCATAGGTGGCGGTTTCGCGCGCCGCTTCGGCCCGCGCCTCGGACCGGGCACGGCCCTCGCGCGCCTCACCAGCCAGCCGCTCGGCCTCGCGTTCGGTCTCGCGCGCGGTGCGCAACACGCCTTCTGCGGCGGCCAGCGCATCGGCGGCCTCTGCCCGGCGGGCTTCGGCCTCGGCAATCGCGTCGGATAGTTCCTCGCGCTTGATCGCAATCTCTTCGGGCGCGGCGCTGGCCTCGGCCAGTTCCTCTTCGGTTTCGGCCCGGCGCGCGGCCAGTTCGGCGATGCGCTTCGCCGCCGCTTCAAGGCGATGCTTCCAGCCCGACAGTTCCTTTTGTGCCTCTTGCCGCCGGCGCGCCCGTCCCTCGCCCTCGCGGCGCAATTCGTCATGGGCGGCGCGGCGCGACATCATGGCAATGCGGGCAGCTTCCACCGCTTGCCTTGTGGTCTCCACCTCGGCCCGCGCCGCCTCCAGATCGCCCAGATCCTCCAGCGCGGCATTGGCCCCTTCCAGCCGCTCTTGCGCCTCGGCAACCTCTTCATCATAGCGGGCAACCGACAGCCGGGCGGCATCCAGCTTGCCCGCAGCGATGGAGTGATCCGCCTCGGCCTTGGCCGCCGCGCGGTTGGTTTCGGCCACACGGGCATCGGCGGCGCGGCGGGCATCGCGCGCCATCTGGTCAGCGCGGGCCAGATCGGCCAGTCGGGCCTGCAAGGCCTCATGCGCCTGCCGCGCGCCTTCGGCACGGGCGGACACCTCTTCCAGATCGCGCTTGAGGCGCGTCAGTTTGTTCAACTGTTGCAGGCGCAAGGCGCTGGCTTGCGGCGCATCCTCGGCCGCCGTGCGAAGCCCGTCCCAGCGCCACAAATCCCCCTCGCGGCTGACCAGCCGCTGGCCGGGGCGCAGGGTGGCTTGCAGCGCAGGGCCTTCCTCACGGCTGACGAGACCGATCTGCGACAGACGCCGCGCCAGCACCACCGGCGCCTTGACAAAAGCTGCCAGCGCCAGCCCGCCGGGCAGGGCCGCCGTCTCGTCATATCCGGGCAGTTCCACCCAGCCAGACCGGTCCCGCGCGCCAACCTCGGGTGCGCGCAGGTCATCGGCCAGCGCCGCGCCCAAGGCCAGTTCCAGCCCCGGCTCCACCTCCAGCCGGTCAATCAACTGATTACCGGCCTGCGCCTCACGCGACACCAGCTTGGTCAGCGCCTGCACCTCGGCGCGCAGGGCATTGGCCTCGCCCTCGGCCTCGGACCGCATGGCCCGCGCATCGGCCTCGCGGCCCTGCACCTCGGCACGGGCGTCTTCGGCCTGGGCCAGCAGACTGTCGGCCTCCTCGGCCTGCGCCGCCGCCTCCTGTCGTGCCTCTTCGGTCAGGGCCATCGCCTCTGCGGCACTGGCAAGTGCATCTTGCGCCACCAAAACCGCCGCCGCTGCCCGCTCCGCTTCTGTCTCGGCCTTGGTCAGGGTGGCGCGGGTATCGGCCAACAGGCGCTGCGCCGATTGGTGCCGCGCGACCAGCCGCGCCGAATCTTCGGTGGCGGCCTGCATCACGGTTTCACGGTCGGACAGCGCGGCCCCCGCCTCGCGCGCAATCTCTGCCGCCTCGGCCAGCCGCTCCTCATGCCCCTCATGGGCTCGCAAAAGCTGCTCGACCTCCCAATCCAGCCGCCCGATCACCTCGCCCGCGTCGCGGTTCAGGCCGCCTTCGCGGTCGGTATCGCGGTCCAGTTCGACGATCCGTCCCCGCAGCGCGTCAATCCGTTGCCGCGCCTGCGCCTCTTGGTCGGTCAACTGGTCACGGCTGACCATCAGGCGCTGCAAAATGGCTGCCGCAATCGCCTCTTCCTCGCGCCGGGGGGGCAGGGCATCCTCGGCCCCTTCTCGGGCCTTGGCGGCGGCCCGCACCGCGCCTTCGGCCTGCGCGGCCAACAGCAAGCGCTTGCGCAACTGCCCCTCGGCCTCTTCGCGCGCCAGATCCGCCTCGCGCCAGCGGCGCAGCAGCAGCATCCCTTCGGTCTTGCGCAGCTCTTCGCCGATCTCGCGATAGCGCGCCGCCTGTTTTGCCTGCCGGGTCAGGGTGGAAAGCTGCTGGGCCAACTGCTCCAACACGTCATCGACACGCAGCAGGTTCTGCTCGGCCCCTTGCAGCTTCAGCTCGGCCTCGTGCCGCCGCTGATAAAGTCCGCCGATCCCCGCCGCATCCTCCAGCACCTTGCGGCGGGCCTTGGGCTTGGCGTTGATCAGTTCCGAGATTTGCCCCTGCCGCACCAGCGCCGGGCTATGCGCCCCGGTCGAGGCATCGGCGAACAGCATCTGCACATCGCGCGCCCGCAACTCCTTGCCGTTCAGCTTATAGGCAGACCCGGCATCGCGGGTGATCCGGCGAATGATCTCGATCGTGTCGGCATCGTTGAAGCCCGAGGGGGCAAGCCGGTCGGCATTGTCCAGATGCAGTGCAACTTCGGCGAAATGCCGCGCGCCCCGCGTCGCTGCGCCGTTAAAGATCACGTCTTCCATCCCGCCGCCCCGCATGGCCGAGGGGCGGTTTTCGCCCATCACCCAGCGCAGCGCCTCCAGCAGGTTTGACTTGCCGCAGCCGTTCGGGCCGACCACACCTGTCAGCCCCTCATGGATCACCATATCCGTGGGATCGACAAAGCTTTTAAAGCCGTTCAGACGCAGGCGGGAAAAGCGCACGGGAATCCTTTCGGGCGGGGTGGCCATCGTCCCTTGCAACGCGGCCCAAGTCAATTGCCCACCCCCTGTATCTGGCAAGGGGATGCCGGTTATCCCCAAGATGTTGGGCGCGACAATCCCCCTTGCGCTGCAAGCGCGCTTGGCTTTCGATAGAAACAGGAGGTGCCCGATGACCCCGCCATATTCCGGCCGCTGCCTGTGCGGAGCCGTGACCTACCACTGCACAGAACCACCGCTGTGGCAGGGCCATTGCCACTGCGAAAGCTGCCGCAGGGCCACCGCCTCGCCCTTTACCTCTTATTTCGGCGTGGCCGATGGGGCATGGGCATTTACCGGCCTGCCCCCCGCCGAATACGAATCCTCTCCCGGTGCCATCCGGCAGTTTTGTCCGCGCTGCGGCACGCAGATCAGCTATCGCTCGGCCCGGTTTCCGGGAGAGCGGCATTTCTTCGCCGCAACGCTGGACCTGCCCGAAGCCTTTGCCCCAACCCGCCATTACTTCTGGTCAGAGCGGCTGCCCTGGCTGCACCTGTCGGACGGGCTGCCCCATTGATGCAGCCCCACCGCCTTGCCCCGACAGACGATTTCGCACCCCTGCTGCGCCTTATCCAGACCGAATTCGCCTATATGGAGGACCGGATCGACCCGCCTTCCTCGATGCACAATCTGACCACCGCTAATCTGGCCGGGCAGGCGGAAACGGCCGAGGTCTGGGCCATTGGCACCCCCGCCATCGCCTGCATGGTGCTGACACCCAAGGTCGGCTGTCTCTATCTGGGCAAGCTGGCCGTCTCTGCAACCCATCGCGGCAAGGGGCTGGCGCGGCTGATGGTTGATCTTGCCTGCGAGCGGGCCGCCGCCCTTGGCCTGCCCGCCGTTGAATTGCAGACCCGCGTCGAACTGGTGGAAAATCAGGCTACCTTTCGTGCCCTGGGCTTTGCAGAAACCGCGCGCACGGCCCATTTCGGGTATTCCCGCCCCACCTCGATCACCTTCCGCAAAGGGGTTCTTTTGCCATGATCCACGCGCTTCTAGCCATTCTGCTTTGCCAGCTTGCCGGAGAGGCCACGGTGCGCGCCCTTGGCCTGCCCTTGCCGGGGCCGGTTCTGGGCATGGTGCTGATGGTTCTGGCATTGCGCCTGTCGCCTCGGCTTTTGGCGCTGGTCAGCCCATTGGCGCGGGGGCTTTTGGCCAACATGTCCCTGCTGTTCGTTCCGGCGGGTGTGGGCGTTGTCGGTCATGCTGCCATTCTGGGCGCGCAGGGCGGACCGCTGTTTCTGGCTCTGCTGGGGTCTACCGTGCTGGCCATCGCGGTGGGCGCGCTGACCTTTGCCGCCGTCGCGCGGCTGACGGGCAACCGCGATGACTGATTTCGCCGAAATCTGGAGCTATCTGTCCCGTGGCCCGCTGCTGTGGCTGACGGCAACGCTGGCGGCCTATGCGATTGGCGATGCCTGTGCGCGGGCGGCAAACCGCGCGCCCTTGGTCAATCCGGTGCTGATCGCCGTGACCGTGCTGGCACCGGTGCTGTGGCTGACCGGCACCCCCTATGCCACCTATTTCGAAGGGGCGCAGTTCGTCCACTTTCTGCTGGGGCCGGTCACGATCAGCCTGGCCTTGCCGCTGTGCGAAAACCTGCCCCGCATCCGCCGGGCGGCCCTGCCGATGCTGGCGGCGCTGGTGGCAGGCTCTGTCACCTCTGCCGTCTCGGTGCTGGCCATCGCGCGGGGCTTTGGGCTGGGACCGGATCTTCTGGCCTCGCTTGCCCCCAAGGCCGCCACCGCGCCGGTTGCCATCGGCGTGTCCGAACGGCTGGGCGGATCGCCCACGCTGACGGCGGTGATGGTTCTGATCACGGGCGCCATCGGCGCGGTTGTGGTCACGCCCCTGCTAAACCTGCTGCGCATCAAGGATTGGCGGGCACGCGGATTTTCCGTTGGCGTGGCAGCCCATGGCATCGGCACCGCGCGGGCCTTGCAGGTCAACCCGACCGCAGGGGCCTTTGCTGGCTTGGGCATGGCGCTGAACGCCGTGCTGACAGCGGTGATTGCGCCGTTGATCCTGCGGCTGTTTCTGTAAGGTCAGGCCAGATAGGCGCGGAAGTGGCGCACCACTTCCTCGTAAACCGCGCGCTTGAATGGCACGATAGAGGCGACCATCTCATCCGCCCCGATCCAGCGCCACTTGTCAAACTCCGGGTGTTCGATGGCAATCTGCACCTGATCGTCGCGGCCCTTGAACCGAAACAGGAACCATTTCTGGCGCTGCCCGCGATACTTGCCGCCCCAGACTTTGCCCAGCAATTCGGGTGGCAGGTCATAGGTTACCCAATGGTGGGTCTTGGCCACAAACTCCACCAGATCCTCGGTGACCCCGGTTTCTTCCCACAACTCGCGCAGGGCGGCGGCGCGTGGCTTTTCGCCCTCGTCAATGCCGCCCTGCGGCATCTGCCAGGCGGGCATCGGGTTATCAACGCGTTGCCCGGCAAAGATCAGGCCCTGATCGTTGATCAGAACCACGCCGACGCAAGGCCGATAGGGCAGCGTTTCAGGATCGACAGACATTTGGCCCCCGGGGGTTTGGCACGCCGCGCGGACAGATCCGCGCGGCGCTGATGGTCAGGGCTTGGGTGCAACCGCCGCCAGCCCGCGCAGGATATCGATGGCATAGGCCAGTTGATAATCCTCATCCCGCAGCTTGGCCGATTCCTCGACGCGGGCGCGCTGTTCCTCCAACTGCTTCTTCTCGTCCTCGGTCATCGAGTCATTCGACAGGATGCCCCGCAGATCGGATTCGTGGCGGTCCTTGCCCTCGGTTTCGGCGGCTTTCGCCTCGGTGCCTTGCTGGTTGGGGTCAACCGCCGGTTGGTTCACCACGATATCGGGCATTACGCCCAGCGCCTGGATCGAGCGGCCCGACGGTGTGTAATACCGCGCCGTGGTCAGACGCATCGCGCCCTCGCCTTTCAGCGGGATCAGCGACTGGACCGAGCCTTTGCCAAAGCTGCGGGTGCCGACAACGATGGCGCGACGATGATCCTGCAACGCGCCCGACACGATTTCCGAGGCAGAGGCAGAGCCCCCGTTGATCAGCACCACGATCGGCTTGCCTTCGGCCATGTCGCCCGGCGTCGCGTTGAACCGCTCACTGTCTTGCGGGTTGCGCCCTCGCGTCGAAACCACCTCGCCTTTGTCAAGGAAGGCATCGGCCACCAGAATCGCCTGATTCAGCAGGCCGCCGGGGTTGTTGCGCAGATCGATGACAAAGCCGTTCACCTTGTCCATCCCGCCCGCCTCGGCCACCATCTTCTTGATGCCTTCTTCCACGCCGGGGAAGGTTTGATCGTTGAAGGTGGTGATCCGCAGAACCACGGTGCCGCCCACAAGGCGCGGCTTCACGGCCGTCAGCTTGATCGTATCGCGCACCAGCGACACGTCGAACGGGTCTTTCACCCCTTCGCGCACCACGGTCAGCGTCACTTCGCTGCCGATCTCGCCGCGCATCATATCGACCGCCTGATCCAGCGTCAGGCCGTTCACCGCCTCGCCGTTCACCTGGGTGATGAAGTCGCCAGATTTGATGCCCGCCTTGTCGGCAGGCGTGCCGTCCATCGGCGAGATGACCTTGACGAAGCCCTGCTCTTGCGTGACCTCCAGCCCCAGCCCGCCGAATTCGCCGCGCGTCTGCACCTGCATCGCGGCAAAATCTTCTTCGTTCAGATAGCTGGAATGCGGGTCAAGCGAGGTCAGCATGCCGTTGATCGCCGCCTCGATCAGCTTCTTGCTGTCCACTTCCTCGACATACTGGCCGCGGATGCGTTCAAAAATGTCGCCGAACAGGTCAAGCTGTTCATAGACCGAGCTGTTCTTGGCCGCCTCTTGCGCCAACAGGGGGCCTGCGACCTGCGTCGTGGCAAGCACGCCCGCCACAATGCCGCCCGCAGCGGCCATCCACATCTTTTTCATCGTCGCGTCATTCCTTCCCCGCGGCCGTGGCCGCAAACCATTCCATCGGGTCCACCGGGTCGGCGCCCTGCCTCAATTCCAAGTAAAGCGTTTCCGTATCGGCCACGCCACCACCTTCTTCGGCCTGCACCAGAAAGTCGGCAACGCCGGGATCAGCCCCGCCCATCAGGCCCAAAGCCGCCCCTTGCGCCACCACTTCTCCCACCTGGCCATAGACTTCGGCAAGACCTGCCATGATCAACAGATACCCGCCCCCGGGCTCCAGAATGATCACATTTCCGTAGTCGAGCAGCGGGCCGCTGTATCGCACCGTCCCGGCCCAGGGGCTGGTGACCAGCGCACCGGGCCGCGTGGCCAGCACCATGCCCGGACGCTCCACCCCGCGCGCATCGGTTTCGCCCGGTTTCAGGATCACCCGGCCCAGCACCGGCAAGGGCAGCGTGCCCCGCGCATTCGGGAATTCGGGCGTCTGGCGGTCATCCAACGACAGGCCCTTGGCAAAGCCGTTCAGCGTATCGGCGCTTTCCAACAGGTTCTTCAGAACCTCGGGGTCTTCGGTGAACCGCTTGGGCAATTCGGTGCGTTCCGACATCGCTTGCGACAGATCAGACCGCGCCGCTTGCGCCGCCGTCAGCCCGCGCTGCAAGATGTCGCCCGCCGAGGTCTGCAACTTGCGCAAGGCCTCCAGCTCGGTGATCTCGGCGCGCAACTGGTTTGCCTGCGCCTGCAAGGCGGGGGTCACATCCGACAGCACCATCCCCGACCGCACCGTGCCCAAGGGGCCATCTGGGTGCATCAGCAACATCGGCCCCGGCTCGGCCTCGATCCCCGACAGAACGCCCAGCAACTGGGCTACGTCATCGCGCTTGGCCTCCAGCCGGGCATCCAGTTCCGATTTGCGCAATTCGGCCTGCCGCATCGACTGGCGCATCGCAGCCAGCCCCTGCTCATAGGCGCGGATGGTCTGGGTCAGCGCCGCGATCCGGTCTTTCGCGCTGTCGGCCTGTTCCAGCGCGGCAACCGCCGCCGCCAGATTGTCCGATGCCGCCGCCGCCTCTTCGGCAACACCGGCCCGCGCCGCCGGGGCGGGCAGGGCAAGGCACAGGGCAAGGGTAACGGCACGCAGGATCATTTGGCGATCAGGCTTTGCCCCGTCATTTCCGGCGGCTGCGCCACGCCCATCAGCTCCAGCACCGTGGGCGCCACATCCGAAAGCCGCCCGCCGTCCCGCAGATGCGCGCCAACCGGCCCGCCGACCAGAATGACAGGAACCGGGTTGGTGGTATGCGCCGTATGCGGCCCGCCGGTCACCGGATCAACCATCACCTCGCAATTGCCGTGGTCGGCAATCACCACCATCGCCCCGCCCGCCGTGTTCAGCGCCGCCAGCGCCCGGCCAAGGCCAATATCCACCGCCTCCACCGCCTTGATCGCGGCGGGCAGGCTGCCGGTATGGCCCACCATATCGGGGTTGGCGTAGTTCACCACGATCAGGTCAAACCCGCGCTCAATCGCCTCGACCAGCCGGTCCGACACCTCGACCGAACTCATCTCGGGTTGCAGATCATAGGTAGCCACCTTGGGCGATTTCGGCATCGCACGCTCCTCCCCCTCGAACGGCACCTCGCGGCCCCCGTTCAGGAAAAAGGTGACATGCGGATATTTTTCGGTCTCGGCCAGCCGGAACTGCGTCAGCCCCTGCTTGGCCACCCATTCGCCCACCGTATTGACGATGCTGCGCTTGGGATAGGCCGTGGCCATATAGGCGTTATGGGCGGTGGAATATTCCACCATCCCCAGCAGGGCCGACCACTTCGGCAAGACCGCCCGCGCAAAGCCGTCAAAGGCCGGATCGGCCAGCGCCGACAGAATTTCCCGCGCCCGGTCGGCCCGGAAGTTCAGGCAGAAATAGCCGTCACCGGCCCTTGCGCCCTTGTAGCTGCCGATCACCGTCGGGGCGATGAACTCATCCATCTCCTCCTTGGCATATGACCGCTCCACCGCCGCCAAGGCGGTATCCGCATGCTCGCCCTCGGCCAGCACCATCGCGCGCCACGCCCGCTCCACCCGTTCCCACCGATTGTCGCGGTCCATCGCCCAATAGCGGCCGATCACGGTCGCCACCCGCGCGCCCACCGGCAAATGCGCCTCCAGATCGGCAACGAAGGTTATGGCGGAACTGGGCGCCACATCGCGCCCGTCGGTGATGGCATGCAGCCAGACCGGCACGCCCAGCGCGGTGATCGCCCGACAGGCCGCGATGATATGGCTGATATGCCCATGCACCCCGCCATTAGACACCACGCCCATCAGATGCGCCGCCCCCCCCGCCGCCTTGACCTTGGCGGCATAGTCCAGCAGCGCCGGGTTCAGCGCAAAACTGCCGTCCTCGACAGCCAGATCAATGGCCCCCAGATCCATCGCCACCACACGGCCCGCGCCGATGTTGGTGTGGCCCACCTCGGAATTGCCCATCTGCCCGGTCGGCAACCCCACATCCGGGCCAAAGGTGGTCAGGGTGGAATGCGGGCAATTGGCCCAGATGCGGTTGAAGTTCGGCACATTGCCCTGCGCCGGGGCCGACACCGCCGGATCGGGGCCAATGCCCCAGCCATCCAGAATGCACAGGACAACAGGTTTTTTCGCCGCCATCGCCAGCCCCCTTATCGCTTTGCCCCGCTTCTAGGCCCAAAGCGGCCTACGGGCAACGTCAGCCTTTGGTCAGAAACCAATCCTGCGCCCGTGTCGGCAAAAGCCGCTTCAACCAGCCCACGATATAGGTGGGCGTCGTTACATAATACCGCGCCCGTGGCCGTGGGCTTTCCAGCGCATGGATCAGCTTGACCGTCACCGCCTCTGGCCCCAGTTGAAACCTGTCTGGCCCCCGGCTTTCATAAAGCCGCCCCAGCAGCGTCTGGTATTCGTCAGCCCGCGCCGAGTTCTTCCAGTCGATCCACTTTTCAAAATGCGGGATCGAGTTCTGGCGGATCATCGTACCAATTGGACCCGGCTCTATCAGGATGAAATCCAGCCCCGTGCCGCGCATTTCCAGCCGCAGCACATCGGTCAGCCCTTCCATCGCGAATTTGGTCGCCACATAGGCCCCGCGCCATTTCGCGCCCACCAGCCCCAGCACTGACGAACAGTTGACCACCCGGCCACGGCCCTGCGCCCGCATCAGGGGAATGATCCGCCGCGTCAGGTCGTGATAACCGAACAGGTTGACCTCGAAGATCTCGCGCAGCGCCCCGCGCGGCAGGTCTTCCACCGCACCGGGGCAAGCAAAGGCACCGTTGTTGAACAGCGCGTCCAGCCGCCCGCCGGTGCGGGCGACCACCTCGGCCACCGCGGCCTCGATGCTGGCCTCATCCGCGTAATCCAGCCGGAAACTCTCCAGCCCCTCGGCCCGCAGCCGCTCGCAATCCGCCTCTTGCCGACAGGTCGCAAACACCCGCCAGCCGCGCGCCTTAAGCCCGCGGGCCGCATCAAGGCCAATGCCCGACGAACAGCCCGTGATCAGAACTGACCGTGATTCCACGCCCGCCTCCTGCCTTTTCCCGCTTTCCTAAGCGGGGGCAGCGCAGGCGGAAACCCCTATTGCGACAAAAGCCGCGTGGCGACAAAGCCTTCGCCGCCATCGCCCTCTATCCGAATACGGCTCCAGCCATCGGGCAGGGCTTCAACCACCTGCACCGCCTCACCAGCGGGCAGACGGGCCAGAACGGCAAAATCGGTGCCCGGTCCTTCGCGCAGATTGGCATTGGTGCTGATGTATTGCACCACCACGGCAACCTCTGCGGCAACCTCTGCCGGGGCATCCGGCAATTGCGCCTCGGGTGGGGCAACCTCAACCGCCGGGGTCACCATCACCGGCGCGCTTGGCACAAAGGCAGCCGGTTGCACCTGCGGCTGGACCACGGCCGGGGCCGCGGGCTCTGCCGCCGCTACAATCGCCGGGCGCCCCATTTCAGGCGCGGCCATAAGGCCAAAGCGCTGCTGTCCACGGTCAACGCCGCCCACCAGCATCGCCAGATAAATGCCTGCGCCAAGAAGTGCTGTCAGCCGGAACATGGGATCAATCTCATTAACTCACTATGAATCACGATCTATCACGATTCGCAGACCGGGGTGGGAGAATTCCTTGCGATTTTTCCCACCTGACGCCGCCGGAAAAACCCACTGGACCGACCCGCAGCCACGCCTTAGACAGCATCCATGTCCGATACCCCCATCGATCCCCCAGACGAGCCAGAGCTTTCCGCAAATCTGGTGGCCGAACCCCTCTCCCGCGCCATTGGCGAGCGGTATCTGACCTATGCGCTGTCCACCATCATGCACCGCGCGCTGCCCGATGCACGCGATGGGCTGAAGCCCGTTCACCGCCGCATCCTTTACGCGATGCGCGAATTGCGGCTGACGGCAACCGGGGGTTTCCGCAAATCGGCCAAGATTTCGGGCGATGTGATGGGCAACTATCACCCCCACGGCGATACCGCGATTTACGACGCCATGGCCCGTTTGGCGCAGGATTTCAACGTCCGCTACCCGCTGGTTGATGGTCAGGGCAACTTTGGCAACATTGACGGCGACAGCCCCGCCGCCAGCCGCTATACCGAAGCCCGCCTGACCGCGATTGCCGAAACCCTGATGGACGGGTTGACGGAAAACGCGGTCGATTTCCGCCCCAACTACGACGGCACGCTGGAAGAGCCGGTGGTGATGCCCGCCGCCTTCCCGAACCTGCTGGCCAACGGGTCATCCGGTATCGCCGTGGGCATGGCCACCAACATCCCGCCGCACAATCTGGACGAGCTGATCCAGGGCTGTCAGGCGATGATTGCCAACCCCGACATAACCACCGAAGCGCTGGTTGATCTGATCCCCGGCCCTGACTTTCCCACCGGCGGCGTCATGGTGGAAAGCCGTGCCTCGATTCTGGAATCCTATCGCACCGGGCGCGGTGCCTTCCGCACCCGCGCCAAATGGCATGTCGAGGATCTGGGCCGTGGAATGTGGCAGATCATCGTCACCGAAATTCCCTATCAGGTGCAGAAATCGCGCCTGATCGAAAAGCTGGCCGAGGTGATCGAGACCAAGAAGGTCCCCCTGCTGGCCGATGTGCGCGACGAAAGCGCCGAAGATATCCGTGTGGTGCTGGAACCCCGGTCGCGCACGGTGGAACCAGACATGCTGATGGCGGCGCTGTTCAGGAACAGCGACCTTGAAACCCGCTTCAACATGAACATGAACGTGCTGATCGATGGCCGCGTGCCCAAGGTTTGCAGCCTGAAAGAGGTGCTGCGCGCGTTTCTTGACCACCGCCGCGACGTGTTGCAGCGCCGCTCTACCCACCGCATCGAAAAGATCGATGCGCGGTTGGAGGTGCTGGAAGGCTTCATCCTGACCTTCCTGAACCTTGACCGCGTGATCGACATCATCCGCTATGATGACGACCCCAAGCGCGCCCTCATGGCCGAGGATTGGTCGAAAAAGCACCGCCGCGCGACCAGCGAGAAAGACTATGTGTCCCCCGGCGCAGGCGAGGGCGATCTAACCGAGGTTCAGGCCGAAGCCATCCTGAACATGCGCCTGCGGTCTTTGCGCCGTCTGGAAGAGCTGGAGCTGATCCGTGAGCGTGACGCCCTGCAAAAGGAACGCGCCGATCTGGCCGACCTGTTGGAAAGCGACCGTCGCCAGTGGAAGAAAATCGGGTCCGAGCTGGAGGCGATCCGCAAGCAGTTCGGCAAGGATACCGTGCTTGGCACCCGCCGCACCGCCTTTGCCGAAGCGGGCGATGCCGAGGAAATCTCGATTGAATCAATGATCGAGCGCGAGCCGATCACCGTGATCTGTTCGCAAATGGGCTGGATTCGCGCGATGAAGGGCCATGTAGACCTTTCGACCGAGCAGAAGTTCAAGGATGGCGACGGCGCCCGCTTTGCCTTCCATGCCGAGACGACCGACAAGATCCTGATCATCGCCGCCAATGGCCGGTTCTATACCCTGCTGGGGGCGAACCTGCCCGGCGGGCGCGGTATGGGCGAACCCGTGCGCCTGATGGTCGATCTGCCGAATGATACCGAGATCGTCAGCCTGATGATCTTCCGCGCGGGCGAAAAGCTGCTGGTCGCCTCGACTGCGGGCGATGGGTTCATCGTGCCCTCGGATGAGGTGCTGGCCCAGACCAAGGCGGGCAAACAGGTGCTGACCCTTGGCGCAGGCGTGAAAACCGCGCTGTGCCGCCGCACCACGGGGGATGCCGTGGCCGTGGTGGGCGACAACCGCAAGATGCTGGTCTTTGCGCTGTCCGAACTGCCCGAAATGTCCAAGGGCAAGGGCGTTCGTTTGCAGAAATACAAGGATGGCGGGTTGTCGGATGCCACCACCTTTACCAAAGCCGCCGGTCTGTCATGGAAAGACCCTGCCGGCCGCACCCGCACCGAGACCGACCTGTCGGAATGGGAAGGTGCCCGCGCCGGTGTGGGCCGCATGGCCCCGCGCGGCTTCCCCCGCGACAACAAGTTCAACTAAGGCGGGGCGCTCAGCCCTGCCAGGCCTGCCAGATCAGCCGCAGCGCCATTCCGGCAGAGGTGACGACCAGCAAAGGCTTGATCAGCCCTGCCCCCACCCGCATCGCCAGCTTTGCGCCCAGTGCCGCGCCCGCCGTCTGCGCCACGGCCATCGCCAGGCCAACCTTCCACCAGATCGCCCCGCCCACCGCGAATACCGCCAGCGACCCGATGTTCGAGGCGAAGTTCAACAGCTTGGTATGCGCCGTCGCCTTCAGCACGCCGAACCCGGCCAGCATGACAATGGCCAGCATGAAGAAACTGCCCGTCCCCGGCCCGAAAAACCCGTCATACCCGGCAATCAGCGGCACCACCGTTGCCGTGAACAGCTCCGGCGCCATGCGCTGCACCCGGTCGGCATCGCTAAGACCCGGTTTCAGCGCGAAGAAGGCGGCGATGCCCACAAGGATCAGCGGCATGATGATGCGCAGCGCCGCTGCCGGGATCAGATGCGCCACCATCGCCCCCGCCGCCCCGCCGATCAGCGCAACCAGCCCCATCCCCGCCTGATCGCGCAGCCGGACATGGCCCGCCCGCGCATAGGCCAGCGTTGCCGTGCCCGACCCGAAACTGCCCTGCAGCTTGTTGGTGGCCAGCGCCGTTACCGGATCGGCCCCGGCCAGCAGCAGTGCGGGCACGGTGATCAACCCGCCACCACCTGCAATGGCATCAACCAGCCCGGCCACAAAGGCCGCCAGCGCCAGAAGGCCGGTCATGTGCAGCGAAATCTCAAAGATCACAGATCATACCGCCGGTGCATGCGCCCCACCACGCGCCCGTCGTTCAGGGCGAACTCCGGCTCTGCGCCCACATCCCGAAACCCCATGCGCGCGTAATAGGCCAGACCCGGCACATTGTCGGCGCGGATCGCTGCCTCGATCTGCGTGTTTCCTGCCGCGCGGGCCTGATCGCAGGTCAGCGCAAACAGGGCCGCGCCCACACCGCCCGCCTGCAAACCCGGCTGCACAAAGGTGCCGATATGCGCGTCGCCCTGCCACAGCCCGATGGACTGCCAGCCGACGATCTGCCCGCCCACCTCGGCGACGACTGAGGTTTGAACCTCTGGCCCGTCGATATAGTCGCGCCGCACGGCCTCGGCCGATTTCGGTTCCTGATGGGCGGTGGTGCCGCCGATCCTGATGATCTGGTTCAGAATCTCCGCCATCGCTGCGGCATCTTCGGGGCGCGCGGCGCGAACGGAAACCGTCATGCCTTGCCCGCAACCTCACGGTGCCGCGCATCGAACTCTCGCCGCAACTCCTTGCGCAGAAGTGCGGCCTGATGCCGTCTGCGGTCAACATCGGTCGCGGGCACATAGGTCGGCACCTGCGCCGGTTTGCCGGTGTCATCCACCGCGACCATGGTAAAATAGCACGAATTGGTATGCCGCCGGTGGCCGGTGCGGATGTTTTCCGCCTCAACCCGTATGCCAACTTCCATCGAGGTGCGGCCCGCGTGGTTGATGCTGGCGCGAAACGTCACCAGTTCACCCACCTGAATCGCCTCTTTGAACACCACCTGATCCACCGACAGCGTCACCGCATATTGCTGCGAAAACCGCGAGGCGCAGGAAAACGCCACCCGGTCCAGCAGGTTCAGCAGCGCCCCGCCATGCACCTTGCCGCTGAAATTCGCCATGTCGGGCGTCATCAGCACGGTCATTTCCAAGGTGCGGCTATCGGGCATCGCGGTCTCCGTTTCAGCGGATGAAGTCTTCCGCCGCATAGCCCTGAATGTAAAGCAGCGCCGTCAGGTCGCCATGGTTGATGCGAATATCGCATTCCGCCGCCACCACGGGTTTGGCATGCAGCGCCACCCCCGCGCCTGCGCGCTTGAGCATGCCCAGATCATTCGCGCCGTCGCCCACCGCCAGCACATCGGCCTCGGTCAGCCCCAGCCGTGCGGTGATTTCGACCAAGGCATCCACCTTGGCCTGCTTGCCGAGGATCGGGTCCGCCACCGCTCCGGTCAGCTTGCCGCCTTCATGCAGCAAGGTATTCGCCCGGTTTTCATCAAACCCCAGCTGCGCGGCAATCGCGCCGGTGAAGGCCGTGAAGCCGCCAGAAACCAGCGCCGCATAGCCGCCATTGGCCTTCATCGTCGCCAGCAAAACCGGCCCGCCGGGCATCAGGGTAATCCGGTCGCGGATCACCTGATCAATCACCGAAACCGGCAGGCCTTTCAGCAGGCCAACCCGCTCTCGCAGGGCTGCGTCAAAGTCCAGCTCGCCATTCATCGCGCGTTTGGTGATGTCGGCGACATAGGGCCCCACGCCCGCCTCGTCCGCCAGCTCGTCAATGCACTCCTGCTCGATCATGGTCGAATCCATATCGGCCAGCAGCATTTTCTTGCGCCGCCCCTCGGCAGGCTGCACCACCAGATCGACGCCAAGCCCCTGAAAATCCTGCCAGACCTGCCAACGGTTTTCGGGCATCGCCTGCACCGCAAACTCTGCCGCCACGCCGGGGTCCAGCCAGACCGCATCGCCCCCGCCCCAGGCATTGCGCAGGGATTCCACCGCCGCACGGTCCAGCACAGGGCGTTCGGGGTTGGTCAAAAGCGTGGCGATGAACATGATCAGAAAGTTTCCGATAGTGGAAAAGCACGTCGCTTTTCGGGGGTGATGCGGCGCTTTAGCGCGATTTTCTGTCTTGTGCCAGCGTCGCCGCCCGCATATTCCCATCGGCGGGACACCCTTCCCCACCGAAGGGCATATATCTGTAAGGATACCAGATATGGCGACTACCGCTCCGGCAACGCGGCCGGCAAACCCGCGTTTCTCTTCGGGCCCTTGCGCGAAGATCCCCGGTTTCTCCCTCGACATGTTGGCTGATGCGCCCTTGGGCCGCTCTCACCGTGCCGCCGTTGGCAAGGCAAAGCTGAAAGAGGCGATTGAGCTGACCCGAGACATCTTGGGCGTGCCTGCGGATTACCGCATCGGCATCGTCCCCGCCTCGGACACCGGGGCTGTGGAAATGGCTCTGTGGAGCCTGCTGGGTGCGCGCCCGGTGGAAATGCTGGCGTGGGAGAGCTTTGGCGAAGGTTGGGTGACCGATGTGGTCAAACAGCTCAAGCTGGAAGCCACCGTGAAAATCGCGCCTTACGGTGAGATCGTCGATTTCGCCTCCGTCGATTTCGACAAAGACGTGGTCTTCACCTGGAACGGCACCACCAGCGGCGTGCGCCTGCCGAATGGCAACGCCATTCCCGCGAACCGCGCTGGCCTGACCATCTGCGACGCGACCAGTGCCGCCTTTGCTATGGACCTGCCGTTCGACAAGCTGGATGTGGTGACCTTTAGCTGGCAAAAGGTTCTGGGCGGTGAGGGCGCGCATGGCGTGCTGATCCTGTCGCCCCGCGCGGTGGAACGGCTGGAAAGCTATACCCCGGCCTGGCCGCTGCCCAAGATTTTCCGACTGACCTCCAAGGGCAAAATCTCCGAAGGCATCTTTGTGGGTGAGACGATCAACACTCCGTCCATGCTGTGCGTCGAGGACTACCTTGTCGCGCTGAAATGGTCGCAAACCATCGGCGGGCTGAAGGGCCTGATTGCCCGCAGTGAGGCCAACGCCAAGGCGATTGCCGATTTCATCGCAGATAAAGATTGGATCGCCAATCTGGCGGTCGATCCGGCCACCGCCTCTTGCACCAGCGTGTGCCTGAAGTTCACCGATCCGCGCATCTCCGATGGCGCGACCTTTGCCAAGAACGTGGCAAAGCGGCTGGAAAAGGAAGGCGTGGCGCTGGACGCGGGGGCCTACCGTGATGCCCCGGCTGGCCTGCGCATCTGGTGCGGTGCCACGGTCGAAACCTCGGACGTGCAGGCCCTGCTGCCGTGGATCGAATATGCTTTCAACACCGAAATCGCGGCGTTGGCGCAAGCCGCCTGATCTTTCCCGGGGGCGCAAACCGCGCCCCCTTCCCCCCCGGAAAACCCAATTCATAGGAGCCCATCATGGCCCCCCGCGTTCTCGTATCCGACGAACTGAGTGAAACCGCCGTTCAAATCTTCCGCGACCGTGGGGTCGAGGTGGATTACATGCCGAAACTTGGCAAGGATAAGGAAAAGCTGGCCGAGATCATCGGCCAATATGACGGCCTTGCCATCCGCTCGGCCACCAAGGTGACCGACAAGCTGTTGGCCAATGCGACGAACCTCAAGGTCGTCGGCCGCGCCGGGATTGGTGTGGACAATGTGGATATTCCGGCCGCCTCCAAGAAAGGCGTGATTGTGATGAACACGCCGTTCGGCAATTCGATCACCACCGCCGAACATGCGATTGCGATGATGTTCGCCGTCGCCCGCCAACTGCCCGAAGCCTCTGCCTCGACCCATGCCGGCAAATGGGAAAAGTCGAAGTTCATGGGGGTGGAGCTGTTCAACAAGACCCTTGGCGTGATCGGCGCGGGCAACATCGGCGGCATCGTCTGCGACCGTGCGGTCGGCCTGCACATGAAGGTCGTGGCCTATGACCCCTTCCTGTCGGAAGAGCGCGCCAAGGCCCTTGGCGTGCAGAAGGTGGAGCTGGAAGAGCTGCTGGCCCGTGCCGATTTCATTACCCTGCATGTGCCGCTGACCGACAAGACCAAGGGCATCCTGAACGCCGAGTCGCTGGCAAAAACCAAACCCGGTGTGCGCATCATCAACTGCGCCCGTGGCGGTCTGGTGGATGAGGCCGCCTTGGCCGAGGCGCTGAAATCCGGCCATGTTGCCGGGGCCGCCTTTGATGTGTTCGAGGTGGAACCCGCCACCGACAGCCCGCTGTTCAACCTGCCCAATGTGGTGGTCACGCCGCATCTTGGCGCCTCGACCACCGAGGCGCAGGAGAATGTGGCGCTGCAAGTGGCCGAGCAGATGTCGGACTATCTGTTGACCGGGGCCGTGCAGAACGCGCTGAACATGCCCAATGTCACCGCCGAACAGGCCGCCGTGATGGGGCCATGGATCAAGCTGGCCAGCCATCTGGGTGCCTTCATCGGCCAGATGACGGATGAGCCGATCCGCGCCATCAACATCCTGTATGATGGCCGCGTGGCCGACATGAATCTGGCCGCGCTGAACCAGTCGGTCATCGCGGGCGTCTTGAAGGCGCAGAACCCCGATGTGAACCTTGTGTCTGCCCCCATCGTGGCCAAGGACAAGGGCATCCAGATCTCGACCACCCGGCAGGACAAGACCGGGGTGTTTGACGCCTATATCAAGGTGACGATGGTGACCGATAAACGCGAACGCTCGGTCGCGGGCACCTGTTTTGCCGATGGCAAGCCGCGGTTCATCCAGATCAAGGGCATCAATATCGACGCCGAGGTTGGCCGCCACATGCTTTACACGACCAACGAGGACGTGCCGGGCATCATCGGCCTGTTGGGCATGACCATGGGCAAGAACGGCGTGAACATCGCCAACTTTACCCTTGGCCGGTCGGGCGTGGGGCAGGATGCGATTGCGATCCTGTATCTGGATCAGGCGCTTGACCCGAAAGTGGTGGAAACGCTGGAAAACACCGGCATGTTCAGCCAGGTGAAGCCGCTGGAATTTGTTGGCGCGTGATGGAAAAGGCCCGAGGGAAACCTCGGGCCTTTTGCTTAGTGCTGCCAGCTTTTGAACACGAATTCCAAGCTGTATCCATCCGGGTCCGAAACCTGCGCCGCATAATAGCGCGGGTCATAATGATGCTGCGGCCCCGGCGGGTGGATTTCGGTCGCCCCGGCGGACAGCGCCGCCACATGGGCTGCGCGAACCTCATCCTCGGACCTTGCGGCAAAGCCGACATGCACCGCCCCCGGCGCGGCATTGCCCTGCTTTAGCCAGAAGAAAATCCGCCCGCCTGCCCCGAATCCTTTCAGATCAGGGTGGCCGGTTGGGCCATCCTTGCCGTCGTAATCATGGCGCGCGATGATGCCCAGATTTGGCAGAACCGCCTGATAAAATGCCACAGACCGGGCCAGATCACTGACCGTCAGAAAGATGTGGTCAAGCATGCCCGCCCCACGGCCCATGATGCACCGGCTTGCCATCCAGCCGGTCAAACCCATGCGCGCCAAAGAAATCGCGCTGGCCTTGGATCATGTTGGCCGTGCCGCGCGCCGTGCGCATCAGGTCGAACCACGCCAGTCCCGCTGACAGCGCAGGCAATCCGTGGCCGTTCAGCGCCGCCGCCGCGACCACCTTGCGCAACGCCCCATGGTGCTGTTTCAGCAGGGCCGCAAAGGTCGGTGCCAAAATCAGGTTGCGGCCGGGGTCTTCGGTCAGGGCCTGCGCCATATGGTCCAGCATATCGGACCGGATGATGCAACCCGCGCGCCAGACCTTGGCGCATTCCGGCAAGGGCACGCCCCAGCCAAAGGTTTTCGACGCCGCATCCAGCATGGTGAAGCCTTGGGCATAGCACAGGATCTTGCCCGCCATCAGCGCGCCTTCCAGATCCTCTACCGTCAGCGAAACCGGCTGCGGGCCTGCGCCGAACGCCGCCTGCCCCGCCTGCCGCTCGGCCAGACGGGACGAGACGTTGCGGGCCATCACCGCCGCCTCGATCACGGGAACCGGGGCGGCCAGATGCTGCGCCTCAATCGCCGTCCAGCGCCCGGTGCCCTTTTGCCCGGCGGCATCCAGAATGACATCCAGCATCGCGGCACCAGTCTCTGGGTCCACCGCGCGGGCCACAGCACCCGAGATTTCCACCAGATAGGACCGCAAGGCCCCGGCGTTCCAGCCATCAAACACATCGGCAATCGCCGGGGCCGCCATGCCCAGGCCATCGCGCATCAGCCCGTAAACCTCGGTGATCATTTGCATGTCGGCATATTCGATGCCGTTATGCACGGTTTTCACGAAATGCCCCGCCCCGCCCGGCCCCATCCATGTGGCGCAAGGCACCTCGCCATGCCGCGCGGCAATGCTGGTCAGGATGGGCGCAACCCGGTCCCAGGCCGCGCGCGGCCCGCCGCCCATGATCGAGGGGCCATGGCGCGCACCCTCCTCGCCCCCCGAAACGCCCATGCCGATGAAGGACACGCCCTGCACCTCGGCCTCGGCTGACCGTCGCTCCGTATCGTGGAAATTGGCGTTGCCCGCGTCGATGATCAGATCATCCTTGCCCAGCAAGGGGCGCAAGGCCGCAATCTGTTGATCGACCGCATCACCCGCAGGCACCATCAGGATGATGGCGCGCGGAGGGGCAATTGCGTCAACCAGTGCCTGCAAGCTGTGGGTCGGCACCACCCTTGCGGCCAATTCGCCCGCTTCGGCCACAAACGCATCTGTCACCGTGCCGGTCCGGTTCCACACCGCAATCCGGTGTCCCTTTTCCGCGATGTTCAGCGCCAGCGCCGCCCCCATCGTGCCCAGACCCACCAGACCAATCTCTGCAAGTTCCATGACCGCCTCCTGTCAGCGCTACCATGACCATATATGTAGGACTTTATGCCCGCAAAGGGGCCTTGTCCTGCTGCACCGCAGCGCCTAACCCTTGCGGACAGGAAACGAGGCACGCGATGCACACTTATGCGATTGGCGACATTCACGGACATCTGGACAAGCTGAAGGCAGTTCACGATCTGATCGCCGATGACATGGCGCGGAACGGCAACGCTCCGGTTGTGCATGTCGGCGATTTCGAGGACCGTGGCCCTGACAGCCGTGGCGTGATCGACTTTCTAATCGCCGGTCAGGCGCGGGGCGAGGACTGGATCACCCTGCGCGGCAATCATGACCGGATGTTCGCGGGCTTTCTGCAAAGCCCCGATTCGACAGATGCGGGCCTGCGGTCCGACCTGTCCTATCTGCATTACAAGATCGGCGGCGGTGAAACCCTTGCCTCTTACGGCGTCAAAAGCGCCGCCGACAGACCGCTGCGCAAGGTTCACCCCGAGGCCGTCGCCGCCGTGCCGCCCGAACACCGTGCTTTTCTGGCAGGCCTGCAAAACTGGTGGCAGCGGGATCAGGCAATCTTTGTCCATGCGGGCATCCGACCCGGCATCGCGATGGAGGCACAGACCGAAACCGATCTGGTCTGGATCCGAAAGGATTTTCTGGAAGATCCGCGTGACCATGGTGCCCTGATCGTGCATGGCCATACCGCCATCGACCAGCCGCGCCATTATGGCAACCGGCTGAATATCGACAGCTCGGTCGCCTATGGTGGGCCGCTGTCGGCGGTGGTGGTTGAAGGGCGCGATGCCTATCGGCTGATCAAGGGCGGGCGTATGCCGATCCGCCCCGAGACCGCCTAGCGCACCATCTGGCGGTGCATCGGTACGGCGGCGGCCAACATGGCCACCGACGCCGCCAGAATAAGCCAGAAGAACCCCCGGTCGCCCAACCCGTCCATCAGCCGCGCGCAGATCAGGGGCAGCACGATCGCCCCCAGCAGACCCGAGGCGATGATCACCGAAGGTACGCGGGCATCCGTGCCCATCTTGCGGATGCCGGTGACGAAAAAGCCCTGAAAGAACAAGCTGGCGCTGATGCCAAGCGGCGGGAAAAACCAGACCGGGCTGATGAATATCGCGCCCAGCGCACAAGCCAGCGTCACGGCAACGGCCCCGGAAAAGATGGTAAATGCCGGAATGCGGCTGGCCACAAAGATCAAAGAGGTACGCGCCAGTAGATAGGCCACATAGAACAGCGAGAAGAGCCGCGCCGCCTGCGTCTCCTCAAGCCCTGCACGGATCAGTGCGGTTGGTCCAAGGCTGACCAGCGACGCCTCGACCCCGATGGCCAGAACCCCGAAAGCCAGAATCGGCCAATGCAGGCGAAACCCGGTCTGCGCCTGATTGGCTCCGGCGCCGCCGCGCGAAACCCCGCCAGACCCCAGCCAGATCAGCGCCGCGAACAGCGCCGTCACCAGCAGCGTGTCGCGCGGGCTGCCCCCCAGCGCCAGAAACACCAGCGGTGCCGCAATCGCCCCCAGCGAAAAAATCGCGTTCAAGAGGCCCATCATCGACGGCCCCCGCGCCCCATAGGCCGACAGGATGCGCGGATTGAAGACGGCGGACAGGCTGCCATAGCCCGCACCGAACACCACGCCCCCCAGAATCACCGCTGGCCACCAGGGAGACAATCCCATGATCAGCGCCCCGGCAGCCGATCCTGCCAGACCAGGGCGCGGGCCAATCCGCCCTGCCCCCAGATAAATGCCGATCACGCCCAGAAAGCAGCCGATCCAGAAGCCCGAAACCAGCCAGCCAGCCCCGCCGGTCGTCAGGCCGAACATCTGCTGATACACCGGCAAGGCAGGCCCGATGATCGCCTGGGCAACCCCCAGCAAGACAAAGGTCGCCAACCCCGATACCAGCAGCGCCCGGCGCGTTGCGGTTATGTCTTGCATCATCATTCTCCTGATCGCCGCGCCAAAAATCCCGGCGATGGGGGAATGTCAATTGGCCCGGTGACGACGCAACGTCATGCTGCGCAAGATGTGAAGGCATGTCACAATCCGCCATCAAGACGTGATCAACAAAAGGGGCCCAGCATGACCGATATCGTGATCCTTTCCGCAGCCCGCACCGCCATTGGCAGCTTTGGCGGATCATTGACCGGTTTTGCGCCGCACCAGTTGGCGACCCATGTAGCCAAGGCCGCAATCGGGCGCGCCGGGATTGCGCCCGACCAGATCGGAACGGTCGTCTTCGGCCATGTCATCAACACCGAGCCGCGCGACATGTATCTGTCGCGGGTTGCGGCCATCGGGGCGGGGGTGCCGCAGGAAACCCCGGCGATGAACGTGAACCGGCTGTGTGGGTCGGGGGTGCAGGCGGTGATTTCGGCGGCGCAATCCCTGATGCTGGGCGATGCCGATTTCGCGCTGGCGGGCGGAGCGGAATGCATGAGCCGCTCTCCCTATGCGGTGCAAGCCGCGCGGTGGGGCCAGAAGATGGGCGACACCAAGATGATCGACATGATGACAGGCGCGCTGACCTGCCCCTTCGGCACCGGCCATATGGGCATCACGGCCGAGAATGTCGCCGCCGAAGCCGGGATCAGCCGGGCCGATCAGGATGCTTTTGCGGTGGAAAGCCAGGCCCGCGCCGCCCGCGCCATCGCGGCTGGCCTGTTCGCCGACCAGATCGCCCCGATCGAGATTGCCAGCCGCAAAGGCCCCACCGTCTTTGCGGTTGATGAACACCCCAAGCCCACCACTCTGGAAACCCTTGGTGGGCTGCGGCCCGCGTTCCAGAAGGAAGGAACGGTGACAGCGGGCAATGCCTCTGGCCTGAATGACGGAGCCGGGGCGCTGGTGCTGGCGCGGGCAAGTGCGGCGGAAAAGGCGGGGCTGAAACCGCGCGCCCGGATCATGGGCTATGCGGTCGCGGGGGTGGACCCCAAGGTGATGGGCATCGGGCCAATTCCGGCCAGCCGACAGTTGGCGGCCAAACTGGGGATGAAGCCTGTCGACTTTGATCTGGTCGAATCTAACGAGGCTTTCGCCGCTCAGGCCCTTGCCGTGACCCGCGCGCTGGATCTGGACCCGGCAAAGGTGAACCCCAATGGCGGGGCCATCGCGCTGGGGCATCCCGTCGGGGCGACGGGGGCAATCATCCTGACCAAGGCGCTTTATGAATTGGAGCGAACCGGGGGGAAAACGGCACTGATCACCATGTGCATCGGCGGCGGTCAGGGGATTGCCCTGGCGATTGAACGGCTGTGAACTATTCGGCGTGCTACCTTTCTGTCAGCCGTCCACACTGGCACATTTAGGGGGAGAGGAGCGTCACGCTCCGCCTTCTCCATTCACATTGGCAAAAATATCCTCGAGGGGAGGCCGAAGGCCGTGGGGGGCAGACACCCCCCGGCGCTTACCGCAGGCGCACCGTTGCCCTTGCAGACAGCCCCTGCGCGTCGATCACCGACAAGGTGACGAAACCACGCCCCAGCCCGGTCAGCATCGCCTCGCGCGCCGCCAGTGACAGGGCCACCGGCACGCCATTGGCAAGCCAGGTATAGGGCGCGTGGCCCCCGGTGACGCGGACCATCAACCCGTCGGGCAGGAGTTCCACCTCGGCCCCGTCTGGCGGGAACGAGACGGCGGGCGCATCTTCCGCCGCCTGAAACGCCGCGTGGCGATTGCGGAACGTGCGCAGCGGCGCGGGCAGTTGCGCATTGGCCAGCATCAGCGCCGATGGCGGCGCCGGCGGCTGCGGATCAAGTTTCGGTTTCAGTCGCGCGAAGGCCTGAAACAACACCGGCGCTGCCAGATCGGCACCAAAGGCCCCCGGCACCGGCGTGCCATCGGGGCGGCCCATCCACACGCCTGCCACATGCCGCCCGTCAAAGCCGATGGCCCAGGCATCGCGGTTGCCATAGGAGGTGCCGGTCTTATAGGCCAGCCGGTTCGCGGGCGATCCCGGCGGTGGTGCAAGGCCCGCCAGAATATCGCCGACATACCAGGCGGCGACCGGGCCGATCAGGCGCTGGCCCTCTTCCCCCTGCCCGTCCATCTGCCAGCGCAAGGGCAGCGCCACCCCGCCGCGCGCAAGGGCGGCGTAAAGCTGCACCATATCCTGCAAGGTCACACCGATGCCGCCCAAGGCAATCGCCAGCCCCGGCTGACCCATCGGCAGGCGATAGCCAACCCCGGCCTTGTCCAGCGCATTGAGCAGGCGGGCAGGCCCCATCGCCTCGGTCAGCGAGACCACGGGGATGTTCAGCGACATCTGCAACGCCTCGCGCACGCGGATGGTGCCGCGATACTGGCGGTCGAAGTTCTGGGGGCGGTAGCCGTTGAAATTAGTCGGCTGATCCTCGATCATCGTCTCGGGGTGGGCAAGGCCATCATCAAACGCCAGACCATAGATCAGCGGTTTCAGGGTAGAGCCGGGGCTGCGCAGGGCTTGGGTCATATCGACGAACCCCGCCCGCTGATCGGCCTTGAACGCGGCGGAACCGACCGAGGCAAGGATTTCGCCGCTGGCATGATCGGCCACCACAATCGCCACCTGCATCCGCTCACCCTGCCCGGCCACGGTTTCGGCGGCGAGTTTCTCCAGCGCTACCTGCAAGGGTTTGTCGATGGTCAGGCGCAGGGTTTTCGCGGTGGGGTCGGCGGCGCGGGCGCGGTCGGACAGATGCGGGGCAAGGGCGGGAAAGGGGCGGCGGGCGGCGGGGACGGGCTCGGTGCTCGCGGCGCGAGCCTGATCAGCGTCAATCAGCCCGTCGCGTTGCAGCCGGGCCAGAACCCGGTCGCGGGCATTGGTGGCGCGTTCGACCGAACGGTCGGGGCGGCGGCCCTCGGGCGATTGCGGAATGGCCACCAGCAGGGCGATCTGCGCGGGCGTCAGGCGGCGCGGCTCCTTGCCGAAATAGGCGATAGAGGCGGCACGCAGCCCCTCGAGATTGCCGCCATAAGGGGCGAGGTGCAGGTAAAGCGTCAGGATCTGATCCTTGGTCAGCCGCCGCTCCAAGGCCCAGGCGACCCGCATCTGCCGCAGCTTGCCACTGGCCTTACCGGTGCCGGAATCTTCCAGCAGCCGCGCGACCTGCATCGTCAGGGTCGAGCCGCCCGAGACAACATGGCCATATCGGACCGCCTGCCCCACCGCACGCAGCACGGCGCGCGGATCTACCCCGCCGTGGGTGTAAAAACGGCGATCCTCATAATCCAAGAGGGCGGCGATGAAGGCCGGATCGACCTGCCCCAGATCAACCGCCATGCGCCAGCGGCCATCGGCCACGGTATAGGCCCGCAGCAATTCACCATTCCTGTCCTGCACCTGAACCGAGGTTTGCACGACCAAGGGCGGCAGCTCGGTGGCATCGACCCAAGCGTCAAACCCGTCACGGCCAAGGGCGGCAAGCCAAAGGCCCGCCGCCAGTGCCAGAAGCCATCGGCCCATCACTCACCAATGGTCAGGCTGCCCGTTTCGCTGCGCCCGGTCAGGTCGGGGCGGTACATATCCTCGACCGAGGCCGCCGGGTGGTGGTAGGTGCCGGGTGAGATGGCGCGGACGATATAAGCAAGCTGGAAGGTCGCATTGTCCATCCGGTCGATCGCGGTCAGGAAGCGGTCCTGGCGGAACTCGGAATGGGCCACCTCGGTTTCTGCCGACAGCCAGTCAAGGTTGCCGACATCGCCGCCTGCGAGCAGGTTGGGGTTGTCAATCTCCAACCCTGCGGGCAGCGGGTCGTTGACCATCAGCCGTGCCTCTCCCCGGCCATAGGGCGTCACCTCAAGCACCACAGCCAGACGGTCACCGACCTTGACCTTGGCCATGTCAGCGGGCTGACCGTCCAAGGTATAGTAGGTGCGGGTGATGCCATAGCCGGTGCCGCCCGCAGGTTCCGGGTCGGTCGGCACGCCATAGGTGGTGACGGTCAGCACGGTATCGGCATCGCTGCCGTTCTTGACCACCACCGGATCGGTGGAATTGGCGTCCAACACCTTGACCAAGGGGCCATCGGCGGGCGCACCGTTCAGCGTGATGCCCTCTGCCCCCTTGCGGTCGATCAACGCATTGGCGGCCAGCAGCGACCACGTTGCCTCTTGCGTCGAAAGTGCCGTGTCGCGGGCGATGCGGGCGGTCAGCGCATCCCGATCCACCGCGTTCGACCCGCTTTCTGCCGCCAGAGCCAGCACCCCCGCGGCATCGCGGAAGTCGGTGCCATAGTCGGCGCGCCAGATTTGCTCGGTATCCGGGCCTTTCAGTGCATTGAGGGTCGCCCCGGCACGACGGAACATGGCGTCGGCGCGCTGCTGGTCGCCATAGCTGGCAAGGGCCGCGCCCAGTTGGGCCTGCGCCAGCGGGGTGGCGAAGGCGTCGCCCTTCACATCGGCGTAATAGCGCAGATCGCCCACTGCTGCCGCCCCTTCACGGGCCAGCACCATCAGCGCATAGGCCAGATCCTCACCGCCCTTGTCGAAATCGGCGTAGTAGTTGGTCTTGTTGCGCAGGTTATCCAGCGCGGTGCGCAGGGCGCGGTCTGGCACGGCAAAGCCACGGGCCTTGGCGCGTGACAGGAAGTCGGTCACGAAGGCATCCAGCCACATATCGCCATCCGACGGCCCCCAAAGGCCGAAACCGCCCGCTGCCGACTGGTTGGTCAGAACTGCGGTGATCGATTCATTGATCCGCTGTTGCAGGTTGTCGGCATGGGGCAGATCCAGCGCCAGAGCCACCTGATCGAAGTAGAGGAGCGGCAGGGCTTTGGACGTAATCTGCTCGGTGCAGCCATAGGGGTAACGGTCAAGGGCGGCCAGAATGCCGGGGGCGTTCAGGCGGGCGATGGGGCCGACGGCCATGGTGGCCTTGGCGGACCCCGGCAGCAGGCCGGCAAAGGCGTTCTGGTCAAAGGTGAACTCTTTGCCCTTGGCCAGTTTGAAGCGGCTGACATGAACGGTGGGGGGGTCATTGACCTGCACCGGCACGGTCAGCGTTTTGGCCAGAACCTTGCCGTCTGGCGTGGTCAGGCGCACGTCGATGGTCTGGTTGCCCACATCGCGCGCCGTAACCGGCACCGAGAAGGTGGCCTTGCCCTTGTCGGCCAGATCAAAACCCGAGGGCACCTGACCGATGGTCAGCCCGCCCGAGGTAACATCCAAACTCATCCGGCCAGAAGACCCGGTGGCATGGACAATCTCCAGCAGAACGCGGCTTTGGTCGCCCGGTTGCAGGAAGCGCGGCAGGCTGGCGGTCACGACCACCGGGTCGCGCACCAGCACATCGGCATTGGCCTGCCCCACGCCTTTCTTGGACCATGCAACGGCCATCACCTTTACCGTGCCGTTGAAGGACGGCAGGTCAAAGGTCGCCCGCGCATAGCCATCGGCACCCACGGTCACGGGGCCCGAGAAGTAGGCCACAAGCTCTTCGGTGGGGGGGGGCGATTGCAGGCGGGCCTGCGCGCCCGCGTCGCCGCCCGAGCGCACCTCACCTGTCTCACCGCTAAGGCCATCGATCAGACGGCCATAGATGTCGCGGATGCCCACACCCAGCTTGCGCTGACCGAAGTAATAGCCTTGCGGATCGGGCGGTGTATAGGCGGTCAGGTTCAGGATGCCCTGATCAATCGCCGCAATCGTCACATAGGCCTGATCGCCTGCGGCAACGCCATCTACCTTCACGGCCACATCCAGCGGGCCACGCGGGGCAGCCTCTGGCGCGACCTCGACCGTCGCTTTCAGCGCGCGGTCGCCGGGGTCAATCGACGCATGGGCAAGGCCCAGCGCGCGGGCGGGGTTGTGACCGGCGGCCACATCCATCGGGCGCAGGGCGGAGACGGTAACATAGACGCCAGCGCCCCAATCGTCGGTCACATCCAGCGGAATCTGGTTTTCCCCCGCCGTCAGGTCAACCGCCTTCATCGCCACCAGCCGGTTCGACAGCACCGTCACCAGCGCCTTGCCTGCCGCACGCGGCACCACACGCACCTGCGCCACATCGCCGGGCTTGTAGGCCGGTTTGTCCAGCGACAGTTCCAGCGTATCGGGCGTTGCCGTGGCATCCGCCGGGGCATACCAGCTTGCCCAGAAGGTGGTGGAGGTGGCGGCACTGCCGCCACCCATCTGTTCGACCTTCAGTTCATATTCGCCCCATTCGACCTTGGCGGTAATATCGCTGGCGGCAAAGGCAAGGTCAGTGGTGCCATCGGCCACCGGGGTGCGGGTGGTTACCGGCTCCCAGTTCCAGTTGCCATAGCTTTGATACCATTGGTAATTCGTGTCGATGCGCGACAGCGACCATTTCACCTTCATCGCCACCGGCGCCTCGTCCGGGCCGACAGCGACAAGGCTAAAGCGGGCATCGGCACCTTCGGGCACCACGTTGTCAAAGAGCGGCTTCACCCCGATGATCGGGGCCGAGGGGGTCAGCGCCTTGGTGACCTGACGTTCCACCGGACGGCCCGAGCCTTCCGCAACGCGGACGGTGGCGCGAATTTCCAGCGGGCGGCCGGGGTCTTCGACCACGGGCAGCGGCAGGGCCAGCGTCACGGCCCCCGCCTCATCGGTGCGGGCGGGGTCAAGGCTGGTCATCACGCCCGAGAAGGGCTCATCATATTTGCCGAAGACATAGCCGGGGAAGCTGGCGAGGCCGCTGGCCGCGCGCAGGAACACCTCGCCCTCCACAGCCAGATCGGCACCGGGGGCACCGAACAGATAGCGCGCATCGACCTTGAGGTCGGGGGTTTCGCCAAGGCGCACCGGGGTTTCGGGCAGGGCAAGGGTAAAGTCGATCCGCTCAGGCAGGAAATCTTCGACAAGGAAGGTTTGCGAGGTCAGCGCGGCATCATTGGGGTCGGCATACATATCCAGCCGCCAGACGCCACGGGGCGCGTTGCCCGCCACCGGCAGGGCGAAGACATGGCCACCGCCGCCCGCATCCTGCGCCAGCGCGCGGGAATATTCGACGCCATCGGGGCGGGTCAGCACGGCGGTCAGGGGCAGCCCCTCAATCGCGCGGGATTCGGTATCGCGGGTCAGGGCCGTGACGTTGACGGTTTCCCCGGCGCGATAGGCGCCGCGGTCGGTCGCAAGGAACACATCGACAGGAGGCGCGGCTTCGCGGCCTTCGACGCCCCGGTCGGACAGGTCGAACTCTGGGTCTTGCAGCGACAGGAAGGCCACGTCCTGATCGCCCTCTTTGGCGACGACCAGCGCGGGGGTGGCTGCGCCGGTGCCCTTGGTCAGACCGGCCTCGAAATGGGCATAGCCCTGATCGTCGGTCGTCGCGGTGCCAAGGATTTCATTCGCCTGACTGAGGAGTTGCACAGGAATGCCCGCCTTGGCCCCGGCATCGCCAAGGCCACGCACAAAGACATGCAGGCCATCGACGCCGGACATGGTGGTGATGCCAAGGTCAGACACCACGAACCACTGCCAACCGGCGGGAATGGTGGATTCGTCCACCCCCGGAACAGCGGCGCGCAAGGCATAGACGCCTGCGGGCTGACCCTTCAGCGCCTCATCCAGCGGCAGGCGGGTTGTCACGTCATGGTTCACGTCCTGCTTGACGCTGGCCGTGCCGGTCCAGACTTCGGTGCCGATCTGCTCGCTGAAATCATATTCCTGATAATCATACATCGGAGTGCCGAAATAGCCGTTCTGGATGGCGCGCAAAAGGTTGCGGTCGGTCACGCGATAGACGGTCAGATCCAGCTTTTCGGTGTTGACGGTTTCGACCGGAACGGCGGCTCCGCCCGCCTTGGGCAGGACATAGCCGCGCCCGGGAAAGCGGACGCCGGGATTGCGGTCGCGGATATAGGCGGTGATGTCGATGGATTTCGCCAAGGTCTGGCCATCGGCAGAGGGCAGGCCCTCGCGGAAGGTCACGGTGCTGCGGCTGCCATGGGTCAGGCCTTCGACGCAAAGCTGGCGGTAACCGTCGAAGGAAACCGTCAGGTCGGGCGCGGGCAGTTGCACATAGGTGGTATAGTCGGTGCCGGTCTTGATCAGGTCTTCCGAGAAGTTCACGCAGATGCGCGGGCGAAGGCTGTCGGCCTGAACCTCGTTATCCACCACGCGAAAACCGTATTTGCCCATGGCATCATCCAAGAGGGCGGCGGTATCGTCGCGGTGTTGCAGCTTTTCGGCAAGGCGCAGAGCTTGAACCGTATCGCGGCCGCGACCGATCTGCTCCAACGCCTGCCCCATCTGGACCAGAATGGAATGCTGCTGCGGCTTGCCGTCCGACCGCAGATAGGCGTTGGCGGCGGCGTAATAGGATTTCTCATACCAGCTGTTCTGGTTGCCCTGATCCTGATTGGCGGCCAGATACAGGCGGCGGGAATACTCCAGCCAGTCCGCCGCGCTGTCCGACAGGTTCACGGCAGCGCCGGTGAAATTCGCCGCCCCCCGCAGGTCGTTCTGCGCCTCTGCATCTGCGGCGGAGGCAAGGTGTTCCTCGGCGGAGTAGCCGTTAGTGGTATGCTGGTTCGCCAGATCGGCGGCCTGCCCGGTGATTGATCCATATTCCCATGAGCCGACAAATGTCAGCTCTGCCGCGCGGGTCGTAGCCAGTGCCTCGGCCCCTTTGGAGGCGGGGATCACAAAGCCGGAATAGGCGTTAATGAAGGGCGCGGCCTCTCCCGGACCGGATTTCGGAAAGCAAGAGCCGTTGCGGGTGTTGAAGGTGAATGCGGTGCATGCCTTGTTCGACAGGCAGGCACGTTCGCAAGCCTCCAGCGTGGTGTCGAAGATCGATGCCAGATCGCCGCCGGGCAGATCGGTGTTTTCCGAAATGGCCAGCCGCTTTTGGGGGATCAGGTCATCGGCCAGCACGGGGGCCATACCCAGCACAAATGCCACGGCCAACGCCCCGAAAATCCGGGCCGAACGAAATGCAATCATCACCAATCCTCCGTCGAATAACGCTGCGAATCTGGCACGGGCGGGCAGAGGCTTGCAAGGATTCGCAGCGACCTTGGGTCATTTCGCCCGTTAAGCCCGCCTTCACGATGTTCCCCGATCCTGACCGCGAGTCGCCAAGGGTCACGCGCGGCCACAGGACGGGCAGAATGGACTTTACGGATCGGCTTGCGAAAGAGCGGCGGGCAAGGCTGGCGGCAGAGCGCTTGCTGGAGCAGAAAAGCCGTGAGCTGATTGCCGCCAACGAAAAGCTGGCGCTGCATGCCCGCGCCCTTTCGGACCAGATCGTGGAACAGCGCCATGTCGTGCATACCGCGCTGACCGAGGCAGAGGCGCTGAAAGGGCAGGCCAGCCGGTTTCTGGGCGATCTGGAACGCGCCCATAGCGCCGCCGACATGGCAGAGCGGCGGCTGTGGGATTCGATCAACACCATTCGTGACGGCTTTGCGGTGTTTGACGCGCAAGACCATCTGGTCGCGGCGAACCGGGCATATCTGGGCTTTTTCAACGGCCAGCTATTGCAGCCGGGCACGCCCTACCGCCAACTGCTGGACCTTGTGGCGCGGTCGGGCATTGTTGATCTGACAGAAGCCCCGGCGGATTGGGTGGCGCTGATGCTGGCTCGGCGCGCGGCCGCCGAGATGGAGCCGGTTGAACTGCGCCTGACCAACGGCCAATGGCTGCGCATCGTAGACCGTCGCGCGCGCGACGGTGATCTGGTCAGCCTTGTGGTCGACATCACCGAGCAAAAGCGCATCTGGGCCGCGATCGAGGCTATTCCCGATGGCTTTGTGCTGTTTGACCGCGAAGAGCGGATGCTGATCTGCAACCAGAATTACCGCGACACCTATCCCGCCTCGGCCCCCGCAATGCAGCCCGGCGCGCGGTTTGAGGAGATCTTGCGCTATGGCCTGACCCATGGCCAGCACGTCGATGCAGTGGGGCGCGAGGAGGACTGGCTGGCCGGAAGGCTGGCCCAGCACCGCAACCCGCAAGGTGCTGTGGAGCAGCAATTGTCGGACGGGCGCTGGGTGCGGGCGCAGGACCACCAGACACCCGATGGCGGACGGGTCGGGCTGCGGGTCGATATTACCCGCGATAAGGAACAGCAAAAGGCGCTGGAAGATGCCCGCCTAGCGGCAGAGGCGGCAAACCGCGCCAAATCCGCCTTTCTGGCCAACATGTCACACGAAATCCGCACTCCGATGAACGGTGTCGTCGGCATGGCCGAACTGCTGTGCGATACCACGCTAAGTGAGGAACAGCGCTTGTTCGCCGAGACCATCCGGTCCTCGGGCGAGGCATTGCTGGTGATCATCAACGACATCCTCGACTATTCCAAGATCGAGGCCGAGCGGCTGACATTCTACCCCGTGCCCTTCGATCTGGAACGCACGATCCACGAAGTGGCGATGCTGCTGCAACCGCGCGCCTATGCCAAAGGGATCGATCTGTTGATCGATTACGATATGTTCCTGCCCACGCGCTTTGTGGCTGATCCGGCGCGGCTGCGGCAGGTGCTGACCAATCTGATCGGCAATGCGGTGAAGTTCACCGAAGCCGGTCATGTGATGGTGCGGGTGGTCGGGTTCGATCTGGTCGATGACCGGCAAGAGCTGCATGTGACGGTGGAAGATACCGGCATCGGCATTGCACCCGACAACCTTGACCACATCTTTGGCGAGTTCAATCAGGTGGAAAGCCAGTCGAACCGCAAGTTCGAGGGCACCGGGCTGGGGCTGGCCATCACCCGCCGTCTGATCGAGCGGATGGAGGGGGCCGTCTGGGTGGACAGCGAGTTGGGGCAGGGCTCTTCCTTCGGCTTTCGGCTGTGCCTGCCAGTGGCAGAGACGGCAGAGCCGCAGCGCCTGCCGGTGGAAATTCACCGCGCGCTGGTGGTGGATGACCAGTTCATCAACCGCACCATTCTGGAACGCCAGCTTGCCCCCTGCGGGATCGAGGTGGTGCTGTGCCGGTCGGGGGCTGAGGCGCTGGTGACACTGGCGAATGACGGAGCGTTCGATGTGGTGCTGACCGACCATGACATGCCAGAGATGGACGGCATCGCCCTGTTGCGCCGTATCCGGGCCGCAGGCTGGATGGTGCCGGTGATGCTGTTGTCATCGAACCCCACAATGGCGATGGCCGAGGCGGACGCCGGAGAGTTGGCCGCCATTCTGCAAAAACCGCTGCTGCGCGCCGACCTGTATCGCCGCCTGAAATCGTTGACACGTCCGGCAGAACCGCAGCCGGAAGCGGTCGAGGTTGTGACCCTGCTGCCGCCCAGCGAACGCCGCGCGGTGCGGGTGCTGGCCGCCGAAGACAACCGCACCAACCAGCTTGTGTTTCAAAAGATGGTGCGCGGCACCGGGATAGAGTTGACCTTTGCCGGCAACGGTCGCGAGGCGGTGGAATTGTGGCAGACGCTGCGGCCCGACATCATCTTCATGGATATTTCCATGCCAGAGATGGACGGGCGTGAAGCGGCACAGGCCATCCGCGCCGCCGAGGCTGGCCAGCGCCATGTGCCGATCATCGCCATGACTGCGCATGCGATGGAGGGCGACGCCGAGAGCATTCTGGCCGCAGGGATCGACCGCTATATGACCAAGCCTTTGCGCAAAAGCGCGATCATCGACATGCTGATCGCATACCGCCCCGCCGAAGCGCGCGAGATCATCCGCGAAGCGGAGGTGCTGGTGGCGAGTTAGCGGCGCGTGGTGCCCCCCTGTAGCCGCGACAGGATCAGAGGGCGCGCACCATGGTATGGGCGGCATCAAAGCCGAAGGCATGGCGCAACAGGCCAAGGGGGCTGGTCTTGACCACCTGAAAGCCGTGGCGTTCATAAAGCTGACGGGCGCGCCAGTTGGTATCAACCACATCCAGCCGGATCGCGGCATAGCCCCGGGCGCGGGCATGGTCATAGGCGGCGTTCAACAGGGCGGTGCCGATGCCCAGGCTGCGGGCCTGCCGGGCGACGCAAAGCCCGTCGATCAGGAAACGGTCGTTATCGACCTCTCGTCCCAGCAGCCACAACAGCGGCACGCGCCAGGCGCTGCCGAAAAGACCATAATGGCGGCGCATCTGCGCCAGATCGCCTCCCGCAAAGCTGCCAGCCGGGGATTTGAACCCCAAAAGGCCCAGAAGCTGGCCCTGATCATCGACGGCAACCACCGCATGATCGGCGCGGATCACGTCGCGCAAAAAGGCCAGCGCCTTGCGCTCCGGCCCCATGACGCGGCCCAGTTTGCCGCCAAAAGCCTGCCAATAAAGATCTGCCGCCTGCGGGCGCAGCGCTTGGGGCAGGCCGTCTTGCAGGGTTATGCGCATGATGCAGCCAAAAGAGCGGCGTGGCCTGCACCAAGAATCCAGCCCTCTTCGGTGGCGGGCACGTCGAACAGGGGGGCCGGTGCCGCCCAAAGCGCGCGGGACAGCAGGCGCACCTGCGCGCGGTCGCGGATCGGGTCGGCGGTGGCGGCAACGGGGCCGGAGAGGAGCGAGGGGTAAACCTCTGCCAGAACTGCCGGAGCGGTGGGGGGATCGAAGGGCCAGACCGCCACGCCGGGGGTTTGGGCCAAGCGGTGGATCATTGGCAGGCCCATCAGCGCCTGACCGCCAGCAGCGCCGGTGGTATAGAGCTTCCAGACCGGCTGGGCGCGCGGGACAAGGCGTTCGACCTGACGCCGCTCGGCCAGACAAAGGGCGGGATAATCAGCCAGCTTGCGGGGCGGCAGGTCGAGCAGGCTCAGCCCGGCGGGGCGGCCCCAGAACGGGCCGGGGTTACCAAGCTGGCGATTGGCCGTGGCGGCGACCTCAAAGCGGTTGTTGCGGTTTTGCGCATCATCCGTAATCCGCGCGGCCAGCCAGCCCCAAATGGCGCGCGCGCCGGGCTGTCCGGTCAGGCGGGCGGCAAAGCCGGTAGGATAGCCCATCGGAAAATCGAACCCGATCAGCAGGCGACGGCCTGCGGCGGTTTCCTGCGCGATCAGAGTTACCAGTTGAGCCTCTGCCACGGCGCGGCTGCGGTGATAGTGATCTTCAACCTGACCGGCGCGGCAAATTCCGACCCAGATCGCGTCGGCAGAGGGGCGGGCGGGCGACAGGCCCGATGTGGCTGACCAATCAGCCACCGCCACGGTGTCAAACCGGCGCAAGCCCCACCTCTCGCAGAATGAAATCGGCCACAGCAGCCGTGTCGTTCAGGTCCAGCACGGGCACAGGCAGGGGGCCGGGGTTGGTATCGGTTGCCACTGCGCGCACCAGGGAGTCGGCGGGCTGGATCAGCGGATGTCCGGTTTCGGCGCGCCAGACCTCAACCTTGGGGTGGGCGTCTCGCTTGTAGCCTTCGACCAGCACCAGATCGACCGGGGCAAGGCGGGCCAGCACCTGCGGCAGTTCTGGCTCTGGCCCACGATGTTCGCGCATCAGGGCAAAGCGGTGTGCCGAAGCTAGAACAACCTCGGTCGCGCCTGCCTGACGGTGACGAAAGCTGTCTTTGCCGGGGTGATCAAGGTCCACATCATGGTGAACATGCTTGACAGTTGAAACGGTAAAGCCGCGCCCGGTGATTTCGGCCACCAGTCGTTCCATCAGGCTGGTCTTGCCTGCATTCTTCCAGCCGATGACGCCATAAACCTTCATGCCGCGCCTCCCAACAACGCCTGAGCGGCGGCAAGATCATCGGGAGTGTTGAGGTTGCGAAAGGCCGTGTCATCGGCATAAATTGCCCGCGCCGCGCCATACAGCCCGGCGAAATCGGTGATCCTTGGTTTAGCGCCCGAGGCGAGGAAGGCGGCCAGCGCCCCGGCCAGCGCCACTGGCCACAGGCCGAACACGCCCTGATCACGCCCGCCCGCCTGCACCAGCGCAAGGCCAGAGGACGTGGTTTCGGCAGCAAGACACAGGTGTGGCACCAGATCGCCGGGCAGAAAGGGGCTGTCGCAGGGTGCCGAGACCAGCGCGGTTGCCCCATTCTCTTGCGCATAACGCAGGCCTGCCAGAATACCCGCCAGCGGGCCAAGCGGCGTATCATCCGGCAGGACTGGCAGACCATAGCCCGCAAAGCGCGCCGGATCGCCATTGGCCGAAAGGGCCAAGGTTTCGACCTGCGGCGCAAAGCGTTCGATGACATGCGAGATCAGCGGCCTGCCACCAAGCGAAAGCAGGGCCTTATCGGCCCCGCCCATGCGGCGACCCGCGCCACCCGCCAGAATGATACCGTGGATCAGCACAGTTCCGCCCCCGCCGGACCCTGAAGGGCACCCGTTTCAGAATTGCCCTACGGGTGATTGTCCGCCGGACTGACATCATCTTCAACCTGAACCATCAGCACGCCATGGTTGTTTGGCGCATCGTTGTCGGTGAAGACCTGCCGCGTTGCCCCCGCCAAGGTGGCGAATTCATCCGACAGTTTGTTGGGATACCAGGTGTGGCGGATTGCCTCGAACCCGGGAACGCCCGCCAGCACGGCAGAGGTTGCCTTGGCGCATTGCGCCTTGGGAACGGCACCATAGGCCTTGGCGCGGGCGATGATCAGATCAGCCACCTCTGGCGAGACGGTCACAGTCTGTTCGACAACCCGATAGGTTTCGCGGGCGTGATAATCGATGTAGAAATCGACCATCTGGTCGGTCACGCCGAAATGCACATCATTCCGTTCGGGCAGGCGGGGATGATACCAAGTGCCCGCCGGATCGAACATCACCCGCTCCGAGCCATTTATCAGCAGCCCGCTATGCGCACCCGCGTTCGACCGGTTGCTGACCACGGTGAACAAGGTCACCTGCTTTGGCCCCGGTTTCACATAGCGGGCGGCGGCGACCGCAGCGTCGGGCGCCCATTTCTTTTCGGCGGTGGTGGCACAACCGGCCAGCACCACAAGCGACAGGACGGCAAGCGCCTTGGTCAGAAAAACACGCATGTGGGGGAACCCGTTCTAAAGGCAGGCGCCGGATCAGGTGCCGGACAGCGCGAGGAAGATCAGCACCAAAAGGATCACGACTGTGGTGTAGGTGGTGAACTTGATGAAGCCCGCAAAGGTCTTTTCCTGGGTGCGGATATCCATGGTGCCGGGCTTGTGTTCAGCCATCTGTCGCTTCCTTCCTGACGCGTTTTCCTGCCCATAGCCGATTCATGGCGTGCTGTCACGGGTAGGCGTTGCAGCGGGGTGGCGGAATACGGGGCGATGCCGCGCCCGCATTGCCGCAAGCGCAAATTTCACTTGCGAAGGCATGCGCAAGAATATATCGAAATCATCAAATCATACGAAATTTCGTTACCATGAGGATCGCATGAGCTTTCGCCTCCAGCCACCCGCACCTGCCCGCCCGAACCGGTGCCAGTTGTTCGGCCCCGGATCGCGCCCGGCGCTGTTTGAAAAGATGGCGGCAAGTGCGGCCGATGTGATCAATCTGGATCTGGAAGATTCGGTTGCGCCTTCCGACAAGAACAGCGCGCGCGAAAATATCATCAAGGCGATCAGCGAGGTGGACTGGGGCCGCAAGACGCTTTCGGTGCGGATCAACGGGCTGGATACGCCATGGTGGTATCGCGATGTGGTCGATCTCTTGGAACAGGCGGGCGACCGGCTGGACCAAATCATGATTCCCAAGGTCGGTTGCGCGGCAGATGTCTATGCGGTCGATGCGCTGGTGACGGCGGTGGAACGGGCCAAGGGGCGGACCAAGCCGATCAGCTTTGAGGTGATCATCGAATCGGCGGCGGGCATTGCCCATGTCGAAGAAATTGCCGCCAGTTCTCCCCGGTTGCAGGCAATGAGCCTGGGGGCCGCCGATTTCGCGGCCAGCATGGGCATGCAAACCACCGGCATCGGCGGAACGCAGGAAAACTATTACATGCTGCGCGAGGGTGTGCGGCACTGGTCCGACCCCTGGCACTGGGCGCAGGCCGCCATTGTCGCCGCCTGCCGCACCCATGGCGTTTTGCCGGTCGATGGCCCGTTCGGCGATTTTTCCGATGACGAAGGCTATCGCGCGCAAGCCCGCCGCTCGGCCACGTTGGGCATGGTGGGCAAATGGGCGATCCACCCCAAGCAGATCGCGCTTGCCAACGAGGTCTTTACCCCCAGCGAATCTGCCGTGGCCGAAGCGCACGAGATTCTGGCCGCGATGGAGGCCGCAAAGGCGCGGGGTGAGGGCGCAACCGTGTTCAAGGGCCGTCTGGTGGACATCGCCTCGATCAAACAGGCCGAAGTCGTGGTGAAACAGGCCGAATTGATTGCAGCTTCGTAACAGAATTGTTGACAGACTGCCCGCGAAACATGCAACTCTTGCCTTGCAGCGTCCATCCCTAGGGCAGTGACGTAACGGAATACCCAGCGGTGGCGGGAATGGAGGCCCAAGACCGCGTTTAGGGGAGGACGAGCGCGCCTCATGGCCAAAAGCCATGGGGCGTTGCTTTTTTCTGCGCCTGCCAAGCCGGGTCAGGGATGGGTGATGCCCAGGGCTTCGGCGATCATTGCGCTGTCAAGCACACGCTGGCTACGCATGAAATCCTGCAATTCTGTAAAGATTGACCGGTTGGCCATGGCAAAGCGCATGGCCGGTTCCACCTCTGCCCGTTTCAGGCAGATCGGAATCGGCAGGCCGGTCCAGTCGATAAAAGATTCGATCTTGTGGCTGTTCGACGGCGTGGCGATGAAGGGGCAGCCAGCCAGCGCCGCCGCATAAACACCATGATGCTGCGCGGTCAGGTAGATGTCAGCCTGTTGCAAGGTGGCGACTATGTCTTCGAACCGGGCGCTGTGCATCGTCAACTTCTGGCCCTCGATCCCGGCGAAAGAATCGGTCAGCAGCCCGGCGCGATGCGCGCCACCGATCATCACCGGGTGATGGACGGGCAGCGGACGGCCACCGCCCAGAAAGCGCGGGTCAGCGGCCGCATCCAGCAACACGACCGGCTGGCCACCGAACCTGCGGGCAAAGGCGGCGCTGCGCGGTTCGCGCACCGTCAGCAGGGCAAGGTCGGCCAGAATGTCTGGGTAGGGCACCTCGTATTGCTGAAACAGAGCGTTGACCAGCAGCACGGGCTTGCCCGCCTCTTTCGCGGTCTGAATCACCTCCAGCAGCAGCAGCGCACCTTTGGCCGAATGGTGGATGGTACCCTCACCATTGATGAAAATGACATCCGCTGCCTCGAATCCCGCCGGATCAACAAAGAACTCGCCAGTCATCTGGCGGGTCGTCACCGTCAGGCCGGGCACCCCTGCAAGAGCCGCATCCAGCGAACGGCAGACAGCATGGCACCCGGCGTGGCGGGCGCTGCGGGTATCATTGAAGAAATAGATCTGCATCGGTTCCGCCCAGCCCCTGCCCTGCCCCGCGACCTTGGCCAGACTTGACCAAAGTTGCAAGGCAACGCCGAGCGTGCGGTCATGGCGCCGTGTTGCCTATCTTGCCGAGTTGCATCTTGCCCCCCCTTTGGCCATATAGAAGCGGTCCTTTGCGGAGTGTCCGATGAACTATCTGGATTTCGAAAAGCCCCTCGCGGAAATCGAAGGCAAGGCCGAAGAGCTGCGGGCGCTGGCGCGCGCGAACCCTTCGATGGATATTTCCAAGGAAACCGAAGGGCTGGACCGCAAGGCGGAGACCGCGCTGCGTGACCTGTATAAAGCCTTGACGCCATGGCAGAAATGCCTTGTGGCCCGCCACCCAGACCGCCCCCATACCAAGGATTACGTCGAGGCGCTGTTCACCGAATTTACCTCTCTGGCCGGGGATCGTGGCTTTGCCGAAGATCATGCCGTGATCGGGGGGTTGGCGCGGTTCAACGATACGCCGGTGGTGGTGATCGGGCACGAAAAGGGCAATGACACCAAAAGCCGGATCGAGCGGAATTTCGGCATGGCGCGGCCAGAAGGCTATCGCAAGGCCGTGCGGCTGATGGAATTGGCCGACCGCTTCCGCCTGCCGGTGATCACGCTGATCGACACCCCCGGCGCCTACCCCGGCAAGGGAGCCGAGGAACGCGGCCAGGCCGAGGCGATTGCCCGGTCCACAGAGAAATGCCTGCAAATCGGTGTGCCGCTGATCTCGGTCGTGGTGGGTGAGGGCGGATCAGGCGGGGCGGTGGCCATTGCCACGGCAAACCGCGTCGCGATGCTGGAACATTCGGTCTATTCGGTGATCACACCCGAGGGCTGCGCCTCGATCCTGTGGAAAGACGCCGAAAAGATGCGCGAAGCCGCCGAGGCGATGCGGTTGACGGCGCAAGAGCTGCAAAAGCTGGGCGTTATCGACCGGATCATCAAGGAGCCCTTGGGCGGCGCGCAGCGCGGGCGCAAGGAAACCATCGAGGCGGTGGGCAAGGCGATTGAGGCGATGCTCAAGGAATTGGTGGGCAAGAAGCCAGAAGTGCTGCTGAAAGACCGTCGGCAAAAGTTCCTGGATATGGGAGCGAAAGGTCTGGCGGCATGAACCCCTGGCTCATCGTTCTGATTGCCGGGCTGATGGAAACGGGCTGGGCGCTGGGGCTGAAATACTCCGAAGGCTTCACCAGGCTGGTGCCCTCGGTTCTGACCATTGCGGGCGCGCTGGCCAGTTTCTGGCTGTTGTCGGTGGCGATGAAATCGCTGCCGGTGGGCACGGCCTATGCGGTCTGGGTCGGCATCGGCGCGGTGGGCACAGCCATTCTGGCGGTGTTCCTGTTCAACGAGCCGGTCAATGCGCTGCGGGTGCTGGGCGTGCTGCTGATCCTGTCGGGCATCATCGCGCTCAAGTTTGCCTGATGCGCGGCGGGCGGCTTTTTGCGGCCCTGCTCATGCTGCTGGCAACCCCTGCCCTTGCCGGTGGCACGCTGCAAGGGCGGCTGGTCACCCTGAACACCCTGACCTATGACGATCCGGCGCAGCCCCTGCTGGAAAGCAGGGGCCAGACGGTCCGCGTGGACGACGGGATCGAGTTCGGAATGGGGCCAGAGGGCGGCCAGAACGGGCTGGATGTGGTGCCGGTCACGATCGAGATTCTGCCAAACCGGATCGAGATTGGTTATGAAACCGGTGCGGGCAGTTTCTGGCCTGCCACCTTCAACGGCTATGTGCTGCGCTTTGCCGCCGATTGCGCGCTGTTCACCGCCGCCCATGTCGATGCGGCGACGACGACTATGGCGGTCAGCGATGCCGACCTGCGTGTGACGAACAACGCAATCTTCATCAATGTCGCCGGGCGTGAGTTTGGCCCCAAGGCCCATCTGGCGATTGATCTGGCCGTCAGCGAGTGTCTGCTGGGATAGGCCCGGCCTACCACCAGCCCAGATGCGCGCGGGTGGCGCGTTCGGCGTCATAGGCAGAACCATCAATCTCGCCCCGTGTGGCCTGTTCCAGCATCTGGCCAACGGTAGGCAGGCCTGCCGACTGGTCGCCACTGGTCCAAAGCGCACTGCGTTGCAGGGCGCGGGCGCATTGGGAATAAACCTCTGCCACGCGGATGACGATGACGGTGCGGGGATTGCGGCCATCGCGTTCGAACCGGGCACAGAGCGCGGGGTCGGCGGTCAGTCGGGCGGTGCCGTTGACGCGGACCGAGGTGGTCGATCCGGGGATCATGAAATACAGGCTGACCCGCCCGTCCCGCAGGATGTTGCGCAGGGAATCGATCCGCTCATTCCCTTTCCAATCCGGCAGCAGCAAGGTTTCGGCATCCTGCACCGTAACCACCGGCCCTTGGTCACCGCGCGGGCTGCCATCGGTGCCTTCTGGCCCCACTGTGGACAGAAGGCAGAAGCGAGAGGCCTCGATAAACTGTCGATAGGCCGGGGTCAGCGCCGCCGTGACCTTGCGCATGGCGGGCTGACCCGGTGTGCCGTAATGGACGTGCAGCGCGTCGAGATCGGTGATCCAGTCCATCGTCAGCCTTTCTTTGCGCTCGGCTTCGCGGCCTTTGGCTTTGGCAGGGGAAGCACCGCAGCCAAAGCGCCGATGGCGGTGGCCAGAGTCTCGGGATCATCCAGCCAGCCATCGGCCACCAGATGCGGCTTTGCGCCCGGATAGGGCGGGGCCAGCGGCGCATCTGGCAAAAGGCTGCGGGCGGGCGGCAGATCTTTGACAAACAGGCTGTCATCGCAGATCAGCGCCACCACCTTGCCATCCAGATACAGAGCATATTCGCCAAACATCTTGCGGGCGCTGGTGCCGGGCAGGGCATCAAGGATCGTTGCGACGGTTTCGGGCCTGGTGGCCATGGTCAGCCCCTTTGCGCCTGTTCCATCAGGCGATCCGATGCGGTTTCCACCTGCGTCTCGACCAAGGTCATGAATTCGGGCACGGGTTTGCCGGGCGGGATCACCGGCAGGAATTCGACCACCGCAAGGCCGGGTTTGCGCAATATGCCGCGTTTGGGCCAGAACAGGCCCACATTGGTGGCGACTGGCACACAGGGCTGTGCCAGTTGATCATAAAGCAACCCGGTGCCCACCTTGTAGGGCCGCTTTTCACCGGGGGGCACACGGGTGCCTTGCGGATAGATGATCAACTGGCCCGGGCTGGCCGCGCCACGCGCTACATCGGCCTTCATCTTGGTGATTGCGGCCCCGCGCTTGCCGCGATCAACCGGCACGCAACCGATGCGCAGGGCGTATTGGCCAAGGAAGGGCGCATACAGCAACTCTCGCTTCATGATGAATTTGCCGCGCGGGACGGCGTGGAAGATCAGGATGATGTCAAAGAAACTTTGATGCTTGGCGGCGACCACGGCCTCGAATGTCGGCGGGGTGCCGCGCACCTCACTCCGCAGGCCGCACAGGATACGCGCGGTGAGGATCACCCAAGCGCAAAAGCTGTGGCAGGCCATGAAGGCCGCGTTGCGGCTGAACAGGGCGAAAGGGGCAAAGACAAGCGCAATCACTGCCATCGCCAGATACATCTGCACGACGAAAATCAGTGACAGAAGCCAGCGGATCGGGGTGGGCATCAGTGCAGCTCCCTCAGTTTGCGAAAGGCGGCGGCGCGGGTGGCGGCAAAGGCCACCAGCCCGGCCAGAGGTGGCAGGACCAGCGGCAAAAGCCAGCCCGCCCCGTGAAAGCCAAGGCCGGTCATGAACGCCCCCGCCGCATCGGCCGAAGGCAGCAGCGCCACACCCAGCATGCCGCCCAGCGCCCCTGCCGCCGCTCCTGCAAAGGCGCGCAGGGTAAAGCGACGCACGAAGGCGCGGGCAATATAGCTGTCGCGCGCACCAACAAGGCGCAGCACGCCGATCACCTGCGCATTGGCGGCAAGCGAGGCATTGGCGGCCAGCGTGATCATCGCGGCCATGGTCAACCCGATCAGCGCGATGGCCAGCCAGCCCAAAAGCCGCAGCCGAGAGGCCGCCGTTGCCAGCGGTTTGCGCCAGCGGGTGTGATCATCGAACACCGCGCCCGGTGCCTCTGCCGTCAAGCGCTGGCGCAGGCCCTCAGCATCATAGCCGCTGCCATCCTCGGTCACTTCGATCAGGCGCGGCAGGGGCAGCGATTCCACGGGCAGGTTAGGGCCGAACCACGGCTCCAGCAGCTTGCGCTGCTCGTCATCGCCCAAGGCGCGGGCGCTCGCGATACCGGGGGTGGTGGCCAGCACAGCCAGAACCGCCTTGGTCTGGGCATCGATCTGGCCCGATGCCGCGGCAATACGCACTGTGGCCGTGCGGTCCAGCGCACCGGCCCAGCGTTCAGCCAACCGACCAGAGGCCAGCGACAGCGCCAGCGCAAAGACCGCCAGAAAGGTCATGGCACCGGCGGTAAAGCTGGTCAGCCAGGCGGTGTGGCCAGAGGGCGGCACCACCGAATCGGCAGGGCTGGCGTGAAAGATGCGGTGTTGCAGCAGGCGGGTGATCTGCGGCGGCAGGGTCAGTTGCAGACTCACAGGTCGGCCCCCGCAAGCTGGATGCGCCGCTTGGCGATGCGCAGCACACGCGCTGCGGTCAGGCTTTTGGCCTGACGGATCAGGTTCAGGTCATGGGTGGCGACGACCACGGTTTTCCCCATCCGGTTCAGCTCCACAAGCAGCGTCAGCAGGCGCAGCGACATGTCCCAATCCAGGTTGCCGGTCGGCTCATCGGCCAGAATGACATCCGGCCCGGTAATGATGGCGCGGGCCAAGGCGGCGCGTTGCCGTTCGCCCCCCGACAATTGCGGCGGCAAGCTGTGGGCCAGCCGGTCAAGTCCCACCCAGCCCATCAGGTCAGACAGATCGCCCTGCGGCGCTGCCCGACCCGCCACCATCAAGGGTAGCGCAATGTTGGCCGACAGCGGCAAATGATCCAGAAACTGGCAATCCTGATGCACAACGCCAATCCGCCGCCGGGTCATGGCGACATCATCGCGCGTCAGGCCATGAACGTCGTGATCAAAGATCGTGACATGGCCAGCCGTCGGCAGCAGTTCCGCATAGCACAGTTTCAGGAATGTGGTCTTGCCCGCCCCGGATGGCCCGGTCAGGAAATGAAAAGACCCCGGTGCCAGACGCAACGAGATGTCTGACAGAAGTTCGCCCCCGCCATAGTTGTAGGCGACGTTCTCGAAGGCAATCACTGCAATCCCCCATTCCAAGCGGGGGCGAGAATTGCCCGGAAACGCGCCAATCACAAGTCGCAGCGGTATGTTGCGGAAAGACAAAGGCTTGGAGATTGCAGACTTCGTTGCTACACATTCCACAAAAGGCCTGCGAATGGGTCTGACTGAGAGCAAATACGGAAGCGTGATGCGCCTGATCTGCCCCAACTGCGATGCAGAGTACGAGGTGGATGCCTCGGTCATCCCCGAGGCGGGGCGTGATGTGCAATGTTCAAATTGCGGCCATGCGTGGTTTCAGCTTCCCCCCGATGTGACGGCCGCCGCCGAGGCGGAGGACGCGTTGTTCTCGCCCATGCCCGAAGAGGATGACGAGGAGCTGCCCCCTGCGCCCGCGCCGATGCCCGGCCCCGCGCCCGCGATTGCGGCAGAGGGGCCAGCCGCGCGGTCAATCGACGATTCCGTGCTGTCGGTCTTGCGCGAAGAGGCCGAGCGCGAGACCGCCGCCCGCAAGTCCGAGGCGCCACAGCCGATCGAGACCCAGACCGAGCTGGGCCTGCAACCGCCCCCGGCCCCCGATGCCGCCGCGCGCCGGATTGCCGCGATGAAGGGCATCGAGACGCCGCCGCCAATGGCCGAACCGGCCAAACCGCAGGCCCGGCGTGACCTGTTGCCAGAGATTGACGAGATCAACTCCACCCTGCGCGCCACGACAGAGCCCCGCGACGGCGAGGCCGGGGCCGTGGCCGAAACGCTGGGCAAACCGGGGCGACGCGGCTTTCGCACCGGGTTTCTGCTGACTGTTCTGGCGGCGGTTGTGGCAACGGTGGTTTATGTCATGGCGCCGAAACTGTCGGAACAATTCCCCGGTGCCGGTCCGAGCCTGACAGCCTATGTCGGCAAGGTCGATGCCGGACGGTTGTGGCTGGACGAGACATTGCGCAGCCTGAGCGGGCAAATCCGCGGCATCACCAGCGATCCGGGCTGAGGCTGGAGCGCCTGTCCCGCCGGTTCAACCCACCTGTCACCCTCCCAACCGAGGAGAGTTGGCAACGATTTTTGCCAGCCCTTGGTCGCCTAACATGTGCGAGCCAGGGTCTATTGACTCGGGTTGAAATCGGGCCTGCCGGGGGCTTACGCACCTCCCTCCCACACCTTTTTGAAGCTGGATAGAGTGGCTGCCAGCGCAGCAGCGGATCAGAACAGGTCGAGCAGGCGTTTCAGGTAATCACGCTCGCCTTCGGGGCGCGATTGTTCACCCGATCTACGGCGGATCTCGTCCAGCAGTTCCTGCGCGCGGCGGTAAACATCCTTGCCTTCGGGCAGGTTGTTGTCGGACCCGATACGATAGCCATTGCCGGTCTGGCGACCCAAGGGGTCGCGGCCATTGGGCGGGCCGTCCTGCGGATCGGCCTGCCCCAGACGCTCTGACCCGCCCTGTTGCCGATTTTCCTGCGCCAAGGCTTCGCCAAAGTTGCGCAGGCCCTCTCGCATAGCATCCATCGCCTCGGCCTGACGGTCGAGCGCACCCGGCAGATCGCCGTCGCGCAGCGCACGTTCGGCCTGATCCATGGCGCGACCGGCTTCATCAAGTTGCTTACGCCCCGCCTCGCCCTGTTCGGTGCCCGCGCCGGGCAGCTTGCCCTCAGCTTGCAGGCGCTCGATCTCTTGCCGCAATTCAGCCTGACGATCTTGCAGGCTTTGGCCCGGTTGATTGCCCAGCTGGCCCTCTTGCTGACCATTCGGCTGATCGCCGGGCTGGCCCTGCGGCGTGCCGGGCTGATCGCCCTGCCCATCGTTCTGTCCCAGGTCCGGGTTCTGTCCCAGGTCCGGGCCTTCGCCCTGCCCTTGCCCGCGCTGCATGTTGCGGAAGGCGTCATCAGACAGGCCCTGCTGGCCGCGCAGGGTTTTGCCCAGATCGCGCATTGCCTGCTGGCCAGGGCCACCCTGCCCCTCACCGCCCGCGCCATCGGCCAGTTGCATGTTTTCCATGAACTGGCGCAACTGGTCCATCAACTCGGCGGCCTCGGCCGTTTTGCCCTCTTCCATCAGCTTTTGCAGCTTATCCAGCATCTGCTGAAGCTGGTCCTGGCTCATCTCGATCTTGGGACCATCGCTCTGCGAGGTTTGATCGCCACCCTTGCGCTTCTGGTCCTCGGCCAGCTTTTTCATGTAATCGTCCAGCGCCTGACGCATCTCATCCATCAGGGCCTGAATTTCCTCGGGCGAGGCACCGTTGCGGATCGCCTCGTCCAGCCGGTCTTGCGCGCGTTTCAGGCGCTCCTTGGCCGATTGCAGATCGCCCTCTTCCACCAGCAGGGCCACTTGCCACAGCTCTTCGGCCACCTCGTCGCGGATCGCCGGGGTCAGGGTGGTGGCGTTCGCCTCCAGCCGCTTCATGGCGACGCGCAGGCGCAGGAAGGCGCGTTCGTTGCGGATGAAGCCTTCGGGCGCGAAGGTGACGGCGCGCAAGATTTGGACGGCGCGAGGGGCGTTGGTGCGGCTCCACAATATGTCGCGGCGCATTTCGATCAGGGCGGCGGCGAAGGGATCGAAAAAGCGTTTGCCCGGCAGGGTAACCTTGACCGGGGCAGTGCTGCCGGTCTGGCCCGCCGCATCGCTGACCGAGAGCGTCAGGGTGACGGGCTGGTTGGCGAGGATGGATTTGGACAGGTCATCCACCAGCTCCTGGGTGAATTCGGTGCGTTTGCCGCGCAGGGGCAAGGGCAGGTCCAGCGTGACCGGGGCCACATCCTGCGGATCGGTGGCAAGGCCAAAGCGGCGGTCAACGGCGGGCAGATCAAGGGTGATCACCACCTGCCCCTTGGTTACGCCATAATCATCCTTGGCCGAAAACCCCTGTTTAAATCGGCCATCGGCGGTGCGGCCGATCTGGCCCACAACCGAAACCTGCGGCGGCGCATCCGGGATCAACGTTACATCCCATGACCGGCCCCCCGAGCCTGCGATCTCCAGCTTTCCGGCGCGGGTGACGGTGAAATCCTGTTTCGCTTCGGATGCCGGGGGGGCATCGGTGCGGGCCGAAACGGTTTCATTCAGGATCAGGCTGCCCGCCTCGCCATAAAACCGCAGTTGCACCCGGGTGCCGGCAGGCAAGGCCAGATCGTCGCCCTTCTGGTCATTCAGATATAGCGCGGGCTTGCCGGTATAGGGTGGCGGCTGGACCCAGCCTTCCCATGTCGGCCCCGCGGCAGCCGCCTGCGCACCACCCGGCGCAAGGGCGGAAACCGAGGTCAGCCGCCAAAGCGAGCCGAAGACCAGCGCCATGATCAGCGCCGTCAGCGCCATATAGCGCAAGGCATAGGGGTCGCGCGACGATAGCCGCAGGTCGGGTGCCACCGCCTTTGCGCCGTTGGCCCGTTCGGCCATGCGGGTTCGGTGCGCCGCCCATAGCGCCTGCGAGGCCGGATCGTTCAGGCCCAGCGCCTGCGTGTCGTTCAGCGCGGCAAGGGGCTGGCCGGGCAGGCGCGCATCAATGCGCGCCAAAGCCTCGGCCCGAAGGGGTTTGCGGAACCGCCGCCAGCCGTGCCATGCCGCCCAGACCAGACCTGCGGCAAGAGCAACGGCCAGATACCAAAACAGGTCCAGCGGCAGATGATCCTGCGCGCCAAAGGCAAGGGCTGCCAGAATGGCAATCGCCAGCGACCACAGCGGCCAGAAGGCACGGCACAGCCGTTCAGCCCAAAGCCCCGCCAGCGTCAGCCGCAAGGGGGTTTCAAGCCGTTTCAGCATGTCCGGGGCGGTTCTGGTCTGCTCCATGCCCTCGCTTTCAGGTCAAATAGATATGGCCGGTCAAAGCCATTCAGGAATGCTATCGCGGTTCAGCATTTCGTCATAGGTCGGGCGGGCGCGGATGACAGCGAAGTGATCCCCCTTCACCAGCACCTCGGGGATAAGGGGGCGGGTGTTGTATTCGCTGGACATCACCGCGCCGTAGGCCCCGGCGCTGCGAAAGGCGACCAGATCGCCCTCGGCCAGCAGCGGCAGGTCGCGGCCTTTGGCAAAGGTGTCGCCGGTTTCACAGACCGGACCCACGATGTCATAGGCTTGGGTCGGGCTGCCTGCGGGGGCCTCCACCACCGGAATGATGTCATGATGCGCGCCATACATCGACGGGCGCACAAGGTCGTTCATCGCGGCATCGAGGATCAGGAAATCACGGTCTTCACCGTTCTTCACATAGATGACGCCTGACACCATCAGGCCCGAGTTGCCGGAAATCAGGCGGCCCGGTTCAATCTCGATCTCCACATCCAGATCGCCCAACGTGCGCTTGATCATGGCACCATAATCGGTGGGCAGCGGTGGCGCTTCGTTAGACCGGGTGTAGGGAATGCCCAAACCACCCCCAAGGTCCAGCCGAGTGATCGTATGCCCTTCGGCGCGGAGTTGCCGCGTCAGATCGGCAACCTTTTTGAACGCCAGTTCAAAGGGTTCCAGCTCGGTCAACTGGCTGCCGATATGCACGTCGATGCCGACGACCTTCAGCCCCGGCAGACGGGCGATTTCGGCATAAACGGCGCTGGCGCGGTCAATCGGGATGCCGAACTTGTTTTCCTTCTTGCCCGTGGCAATCTTTTCGTGGGTCTTCGCATCCACGTCCGGGTTTACCCGAACGGCCACCGGGGCCACCACGCCCAATTCGGTCGCCACCTGCGACAGCGCGCGCATTTCGGGTTCGGATTCGAGGTTGAACTGACGGATACCGCCTTTCAGGGCCAGCCGCATTTCATCGCGCGTTTTGCCCACGCCGGAAAAGACGATGCGGTCGCCGGGCACGCCAGCGGCCTTGGCGCGCAGATATTCCCCGCCCGAGACCACATCCATCCCCGCCCCCAGATCGCCCAGCAGTTTCAGCACGGCGACGTTCGACAGCGACTTGATGGCAAAGCACACCAGATGCGGCAGAGGCGACAGGGCTTCGGTGAACAGGCGGTAATGCCGCGTCAGGGTGGCGGCGGAATAGACATAGAATGGCGTGCCGACCGAAGCCGCAATATCGGCCAGGGCCACGTCCTCGGCATGCAGGGTGCCGTTCTTGTAAAGGAAATGGTCCATGGGTGCCTCCGCGCGGTTGGGGCGGGTATATCACGCCGCGCGTCGGGGGCAACGCAAGGGGCAGGTGTGAAAAGGGATTTCCCGCGCCCTGCGGCCTACTTCACCACCACGCCCACCGCCGCCTCGCCCGAGATGGAAACCCCCGGCTTGGGCGCGGGCTTGGTGGGCGCACCATCGGCACCACAGGCGGCAAGGGCAAGCAGGGACAAAACGGCAAGGGTGCGCATGAAAAACCTCAATATGCGGAAACGGATGTTCGCACGCCGCCCACGGTGCCGGAAACCACCGGAGAGACCGAGACCCCGCCCGCGCCCACGCCGAACCCGACCCCAAGGCTGGGGTTGGTACAGGCGGCAAGGGCCAGAAGGGCGATCAGGGCACGCATGGGGCCTAGGTTGCCCTAGGCCAGCGCGGCCTGCCAGCGGGCAACCTGTTCGGCCACGCGCTCTGGCGAAGTTCCGCCGTAAGATGCGCGGCTGCGCACGGAATTCTGCACGCCAAGCACCGAATAGACATCCTGCGTAATGCCGGCGTGAACGGCGGTCATTTCCTGAATCGACAGGTCGGGCAGGTCGCAGCCCTTCTTTTCGGCCAGGGCCACCAGAGTGCCGGTGACGTGATGCGCCTCGCGGAAGGGCAGGCCAAGGTTCTTAACCAGCCAGTCGGCAAGGTCGGTGGCGGTCGAAAAGCCGCTGGCCGCAGCGGTTTCCAGAACCGGGCGGTTGGCGACCATGTCGCTGACCATGCCGGTCATCGCGGCAAGGCCCAGCATCAGATTGTCGGCGGCGTCGAACACCTGTTCCTTGTCTTCCTGCATGTCCTTGGAGTAGGTCAGCGCAAGGCCCTTCATGATGGTGAACAGGGCCACCGTCGCCCCCAGAATCCGCCCCAGTTTCGCACGCAGCAGTTCCGCCGCATCGGGGTTCTTTTTCTGCGGCATGATGCTGCTGCCGGTCGTCCAGCGGTCCGACAGACGCACGAAACGGAACTGCGCAGATGACCAGATCACCAGCTCCTCGGCAAAGCGGCTCAGGTGCATGGCGCAGATGCTGCTGGCCGACAGGAATTCCAGCGCGAAATCGCGGTCGCTGACCGAATCAAGGCTGTTCGCCGTGGGCCGGTCAAAGCCCAGCGCCTGCGCCGTGGCGAAACGGTCGATGGGGAAACTGGTCCCCGCCAGTGCCGCCGCCCCCAAGGGGCATTCGTTCATCCGCCGCCGGGCGTCCTGAAACCGGCTGCGGTCGCGGGCAAACATCTCGACATAGGCCATCATGTGATGGCCCCAGGTGACGGGCTGTGCGGTTTGCAGGTGGGTAAAGCCCGGCATCACCCAGTCTATCCCCGCCTCGGCCTGCGCCAGAAACGCTTTCATCAGCGCCTCCAGCCCCGAAATCGCCGCATCGCACTGGTCGCGCACCCACAGGCGGAAATCGACGGCCACCTGATCGTTGCGGCTGCGCCCGGTGTGCAGCCGCTTGCCCGGCTCGCCGATGAGCTCGGTCAGGCGGGATTCCACGTTCAGGTGAATGTCTTCCAAAGCGGTGGAAAAGGTGAACTTCCCGCCTTCAATCTCTGACAAGACCGTGAGCAGCCCTTCCCCGATGGCCGCCGCATCGCTATCGCTCAGTATACCCTGTGCCGCCAGCATCGCGGCATGGGCGCGCGAGCCTGCAATATCCTGCGCGTAAAGCCGCTGGTCGAACCCGATCGAGGCGTTGATCGCCGTCATGATCGCATCCGGTCCTTCGGCGAAACGCCCGCCCCACATGGTGTTGGCGGCTTTTGGGGTTGCGGTCTCGGTCATCGGATGCCTCGGAGGGGATATGCGGAAACTGGTCTTGGCGGCTCTTTATACGGCCTTTGTGCTTGGCGCAAACCCGGCGGCAGCGGTGGACCTGACGCCCCTTCTGACGGGGGAGATGGAAAAGCTGGTTCCGGGAGCAGAGCCGAAACTTCTGCCCGATGCGGTGCTGACCAAAGGTGACGGCACCGAAACCTCGCTGGCCGAGTATAAGGGCAAATGGATGGTCCTGAACTTCTGGGCCACCTGGTGCGCGCCCTGCCGGCGCGAAATGCCCTCGCTTGACCGTTTGCAGACGCTGATGCCAGAAATTGCCGTGGTGCCGGTGGCTGCTGGCCGGAATGACCCCGAGCGGATCGACAAGTTCTATGCCGAGGCGGGCGTGAAGGTGCTGCCCGTGCTGCGCGACCCCAAATCGCAGCTTGCCCGCCCGATGGGCGTTCTGGGCCTGCCGGTCACCGTGATTGTCGATCCCGAAGGGCGCGAGGTTGCCCGCCTGATCGGCGGTGCCGAATGGGACAGCCCCGAGGCGCAGGTGGTGCTGAAGGCGCTGATGGCAGACTGACCTCTGCCCTTGCAAATCTGGCCCCTGCCCGCTAGCACGATGCCCGATCCCAAGGAGGCGCAAATGGACGGGCTTTCCACCCTCAAGGCCAAGTATCTGACCGCCGTTGCCGATGCCAATGGCGAGGCCGCGCTGGAAGACCTGCGCATTTCCGCCCTTGGCAAGAAGGGCGAGATTTCGGCCTTGATGGCCACTCTTGGCAAAATGGAGCCCGAGGCCCGCAAGGCCGCAGGTGCCAGCCTGAACGCGCTGAAGGACGAGATTGACGCCGCCCTTCGCGCCAAGAAATCGGCGCTGGCCGATGCGGCGCTGGATGAACGTCTTCGCAGCGAGTGGCTGGATGTCACCCTGCCGGGCCGTCCCCGTCGGATGGGCACGATTCACCCCGTATCGCAGGTGATGGAAGAGCTGACGGCGATTTTCGCCGATATGGGCTTTTCGGTCGCCGAAGGGCCGCAGGTCGAATCTGACTGGTATAACTTTGACGCGCTGAACATTCCGCCCGAACATCCGGCGCGGCAGGAACATGACACCTTCTTCATGCACCGCGCGACCGGCGACAATCGCCCACCCCATGTGCTGCGCACCCATACCTCGCCCGTGCAGATTCGCGCCATGGCCGAACAGGGCGCACCGATCCGCGTCATCGCGCCGGGCCGGGTGTACCGGATGGATATGGACCAGACCCACACCCCGATGTTCCATCAGGTCGAAGGTCTGGCGATTGATCGCGATATTTCGATGGCCAACCTGAAATGGACGCTGGAGGAATTCTGCCGCGCGTTTTTTGAGGTGCCTTCGGTCGAACTGCGTTTCCGTGCGTCGCACTTCCCCTTCACGGAACCCTCGGCAGAGGTGGACATCCGCTGCTCATGGGAAGGCGGTCAGCTCAAGATCGGCCAGGGTGACAGCTGGCTGGAAATCCTCGGCTCCGGCATGGTCCACCCCAAGGTGCTGTCGGCGGCGGGGGTTGATCCGGCGCAGTGGCAGGGGTTCGCCTTCGGCATGGGCATCGACCGGATTGCCATGCTGAAATACGGCATCCCCGACCTGCGCGCCTTCTTCGAATCCGACCTGCGCTGGCTGCGCCACTACGGGTTCTCGGCGCTGGATATGCCGACGCTGCCGGGCGGCCTGTCGCGCTAAAGAGGTAAGGCACCTTTGGGGGGGGCGTGCAAACACGCACCCCACCAAAGGAATTGCCTAAAAATCGAACAAATCTCCCAGGAAACTCTCCCGCCGCTTGCGCTTGCCGCCGTGGCGATGGTCGTCATCGTCATCATCACGGTATCGCCGCAGTTCCTCCTGACGCGGCGGGCGTCCGGGTTCCGGCTGATAGACCGGCGCGGCATCGCGGACCGGGGCAGCGGCGCCTGCGCGCTCGATGATCTTGTCCAGTTCTCCGCGATCCAGCCACACACCTCGGCATTTCGGGCAATAGTCGATCTCGACCCCGTTGCGGTCGGCCATGACAAGGGTTTCACCATCGGTCGGGCAGCGCATTGTTTTCTCCGCATTGTTACATTTTGCAGATGGGGTCGGTGCAGGAATGCACAAGGCGGCCAGATTGTCGCGGGGCGGAATCGTGCTTAGGTTCTGGCCGATGCACCCCGAAAGGACGCCTGATGAATAGCCCCTATGTGCCCCCCAAGGTCTGGACCTGGGACAAGGAAAACGGCGGACAGTTCGCCTCGACCAATCGCCCCATCGCCGGGCCGACGCATGATGCCCCCCTGCCGCGCGGGCAGCACGGGTTCCAGTTGCACTCGCTGGCCACTCCGAATGGCGTCAAGGTCACCATCATGTTCGAGGAACTGCTGGAGGCCGGACACACCGGCGCCGAGTATGATGCATGGACCATCAACATTTCCAAAGGCGATCAGTTCGGATCTGGCTTTGTCGATCTGAATCCCAATTCCAAGATTCCAGCCCTGTGGGATTACACCGGAGAGCGGCCGGTGCGGCTTTTTGAAAGTGGGTCAATTCTGGTCCATCTGGCCGAGAAATTCGGCGCCTTCCTTCCCGCCAGCGGCCCGGAACGGACCGAAACGCTCAACTGGCTGTTCTGGCAGATGGGGTCCGCCCCCTTTGTCGGCGGCGGGTTCGGTCATTTCTTTGCCTATGCGCCCGAGAAATACGAATACCCGATCAACCGCTATGCCATGGAAACCAAGCGCCAGCTTGATGTGCTGGACCGTCTGCTGGCCACTCGGCCCTATATCGCGGGCGATGAATACAGCATCGCCGATATGGCGATATGGCCGTGGTATGGCGGGCTGGTTCTGGGGCGCGCCTATAATGCGGCCGAATTTCTGGATGCGTCCTCCTACAAGAACGTGCTGGCCTGGGCCGAAAAGATCGATTCCCGCCCGGCGGTCAAGCGCGGGCGCCTGGTAAACCGCACCTGGGGGCCGGATACCGAACAGGTGCCGGAACGCCATTCCGCCGCCGATTTCGCGGGCAAGGCGGTTTAAGCACAGGCTTGCCTATTTGCCACGGCCCGCGCTATCATGCGCTCAAGCCGTGGCGATGGCGTCGCCACAGGGGTACTGCCCCGCCGCTTGCAGGGAAACCTGCCCAAGTCCTGTACGCCGGGACCTTTCGGGGTCTCGCGCCACAACAGGCAGGCCCCATCAAGTGAGGTCTGATATGACGGAACGTCCACAACAATATCGCTTTCACCAAGGCGACCGGGTGCTGCCCTTTTCTGCCGAAGAATACGAAGACCGCATCGAGGGTTTGCGCGATGTGATGGATCTGCACGGGTTGGACGCGGTTGTCCTGACCTCAATGCAGAACATCGCCTATTACTCGGGGTTCCTCTACTGCTCGTTCGGGCGGCCCTATGGGCTGGTGGTCACCAAGGACCAGTCGGTCACGATCAGCGCCGGGATTGATGCCGCCCAGCCGTGGCGGCGCAGCCATGGCGACAACATCACCTATACCGACTGGCAGCGCGACAATTACTGGCGCGCGATTGCCTCGGTTGTCGGCACCGGCAAACATGTCGGCTGTGAGGCCGATCACCTGACACTGCTGCAATCGGAAAAGCTGAACCACTTCCTTCAGCCCAAGCGCGGCATGGACATTGCGCCCGCCACGATGGAACAGCGGATGCGCAAATCGCAGGCCGAACTGGACCTGATCCGCCATGGCGCCGGTGTGGCCGACGTGGGCGGCTATGCCATCCGCGAGGCGGTGAAGGAAGGCCTGCGCGAGATCGACATTGCCATGGCAGGCCGCGACGCGATGGAATTGGAGATTGCGAAACGCTTTCCCGATGCCGAATACCGCGACACCTGGGTCTGGTTCCAGTCGGGCATCAATACCGACGGCGCGCATAACCCGGTAACCAGCCGCCTGCTGAAGCGCGGGGATATCCTGTCGCTGAACACCTTCCCGATGATCAGTGGCTATTACACCGCCCTTGAACGCACGATGTTCGTGAAAGAGGTTGATCCGGCCAGCCTGCGGATATGGGAGGCGAACGTCGCCGCCCATGAATACGGGATGAGCCTTTTGAAACCCGGCGTGTCCTGCGCCGAGGTGACGGCCAAGATCAACGACTTCCTCGAAGAGCGGCAGTTGCTGCAATACCGGACCTTTGGTTATGGCCATTCGTTCGGTGTTCTCAGCCATTACTATGGCCGCGAGGCCGGGCTGGAACTGCGCGAGGATATCGACACGGTGCTGGAACCGGGCATGGTCATTTCGATGGAGCCGATGCTGACCATCCCAGAGGGGCAGCCGGGCGCGGGGGGCTACCGCGAACATGACATCTTGTTCATCACCGAAGATGGCAACGAGGATATCACCAAATATCCCTATGGCCCCGAAACCAACGTGGTTGGTTGAAGGCAAAATGCCCCGCCGGTTGCGGCGGGGCACCTTTCAGGATGGGGTCAGGCCGCCTTGCGGCGACGTGCCAGACCCAGGGCGCCCATGGCTGCCGCCAACAGGCCCGCAGCGCCCGGCAGCGGCACCGGCGACACCTCGGCCGCCTCGTCGCGGATCACGAAGGTTTCGTCATAAGAATCGTTCGTGACGTTCCAGACGCTGTTTTCATTGTCGCAATGCGCCCAGATCGCGTTGAACCATGCCGATGCGCAGGTGACAGAGCCGTCCGACTTGATGAACAGATTTTGAAATCCGCGCAGGTCGGCGCCAATGAACAGCACAATCTCGTTCACCGTTGGCAGACGCCAGCCGTATTTGGCCTGCCCCGTCAGATCAAGCTGGTTGGGCAGCCAGCAGCTTTCGCTGCCCGCGCCGCACGGCAAGGCCCAGGCCCAGTCGCGCCCGTTGATGGTGATGTAATTGTCGGTTGGCACCGGGCCAGAGGCGATAGTCGCCGTCTGACCGGGCAAGGCAAGCGCGCAAAATGCGGCTGCAAGCAGGGTTGTTTTCATGGTCTCTCACTGTCCAGTCGCCGATTTTCCGGCTGTTTTCGCCCAAGTTGCCGTGGGCAAAGGATTTCTAGCAGATTGCGCCGCACCCGTTAATCTTTTCCCGTCACGTCACAGAAGTTTCGCAACGCTGTCATCGCGGTTTTGGCAACCCTGCCCATCTGTCGCCCGTCCCTGACGGAGAAATTACGATGCAAATCCGCCTGACGAGCATGTGCTCGCTTCTTGCCATGGTTACTGCGCTGCCTGCTTTGGCCGAGCCGACCTTCAACCGCATTGCAACCTTTGCCACGCCCGACAACATGGCGGACGGCGAGGACAAAGCGCGCCCGACCTCGGCCGAGATCATTACGGCGACCGAAGATGGCATGACGCTGATCTATACCGACAGCCCGCTGGGTGTGATCGGGCTGATCGACATCACCGACCCAAAGGCACCGAAAGCCCTTGGCAATATTGACGTGGGCGGAGAGCCGACCACTGCCAAGGAAGTGGCGGGCAAGATTTACGCGGCCGTCAACACCTCGGAATCGAAGGCCAATCCTTCGGGCAAGCTGGTGACGATTGACGTGGCGACCAAGAAGATCGTGACCGAATGCGATCTGGGCGGGCAGCCGGATTCGGTGGCTGCGGCCAAGGATGGCAGCTTTCTGGCCATCGCCATTGAAAATGAGCGCGACGAGGATGTGAACGACGGCGAGATGCCGCAGATGCCTGCGGGCTGGCTGGCCAAGCTGCCGGTCAAGGACGGGGCTGCCGATTGCGCCAGCTTGCAAAAGATCGACGTGACCGGGCTGGCCGCCGTGGCGGGCGAAGACCCCGAGCCGGAGTTCGTGGACATCAACGCCAAGGGCGACATCGCCCTGACCATGCAGGAAAACAACGAAATCGTGGTGGTCGCCGCCGATGGCAGCATCAGCCATTTCAGCGCGGGCGCGATTGATCTGGACGGCATCGACACCAAGACCGATGGCAAGCTGACCTTCACCAAGAAGAAGGAAGGCGTGCTGCGTGAACCCGATGGCCTGAAATGGATTGATGAGGACCATTTCGCGGTTGCCAACGAGGGCGACTACAAAGGTGGCAGCCGGTCGTGGACGGTGTTCAAGAAGGACGGCACCGTCGTTTATGAAAGCGGCCCCAGCCTGGAACATGCGATTGTGGCGATGGGCCATTATCCCGAAGGGCGGTCGAAGTCGAAGGGCGTCGAGCTGGAATCGGTCGATGTGGCCACCTTTGGCGACACCCGCTATGCCTTTGTCGCCTCGGAACGCGCCTCAGTCATCGGGGTTTATGACCTGACCGATGTGGCAAAGCCGGTGCTGAAACAAATCTTGCCGTCGGGCATCAGCCCCGAAGGCATGGTTTCTATCCCCGAGCGCAACCTGTTCGCGACCGCGAACGAGGTTGATCTGGTGGAAGACGGCGGCGCGCGGGCGCAGGTGATGATTTATGAGCTTGCCGAAGGTACGGCAGCCTATCCGATGATCACCTCGGCTGGCAGTGAGGAACTGATCGGCTGGGGTGCCCTGTCGGGTCTGGCAGCCGATCCGGCCAATGCCGGAACGATCTATGCGATTTCCGACTCTGCCTATGCTGCGCAACCGACGATCTACACCATCGACACCACGCAGACCCCGGCCAAGATCACCAAAGCCATGGTGGTGACCCGTGGCGGCGATGCGGCGCAAAAGCTGGATCTGGAAGGGATCGTGGCCGATGGTGAGGGCGGGTTCTGGCTGGCCTCCGAAGGGCGCAGCGACAAGGGCGTGCCCCATGCCCTGCTGCATGTGAACGACGAAGGCGAGATCAAGGAAGAGGTCGCCCTGCCCGAAGCCCTGTTGGACAATGAAATCCGCTATGGCTTTGAAGGCGTGGCGCTGGTCGATGGCAAGCTGTGGCTGGCCGTGCAGCGCGAATGGCAGGATGACCCGAAGGGCATGGTGAAACTGCTGTCCTATGACCCGGAAGAAAAGGTCTGGGGCGCGGTGCATTACCCGCTGGACACCACCGACGCCAAGGATGCCTGGGTCGGCCTGTCGGAACTGACCGTTCACGGCGACCATGCCTATGTGATCGAGCGTGACAACCAGATCGGGCCTGCCGCCACGATCAAAAAGATCTACCGCGTCAAACTGGCCGACCTGAAACCTGCCGAGCTGGGTGGCACCCTGCCGGTGGTGCAAAAGGAACTGTTCCGCGACCTGCTGCCCGATCTGGCCGTGCTGAAGGGCGTAACCCCGGAAAAGGTGGAAGGGTTTACCATCGATGCCGCTGGCAAGGGCTGGGTCGTGACCGACAATGACGGGGTCAGCGACAACTCGGGCGAAACGCTGTTCTGGACCATCGGCGACGTGAAATAAGCGGATTTCTACCGAATCTTTCCCCCGGCGGCCCTGCCGGGGGATTTTCTTTTTCCAACATTGGCCAGCGGGGGTTGACGCTGGGCACCGCAGAGGGATTTGGTGCCCAAAACCGCTGCCAAACGGATCAACACCTTGAACAGATTCTCCCTCCGCCTTCTGGCGCTTGTTTCCCTGTCGGCTCTTGCGGCCTGTGCGCCGAAAGCCAAGGTCGAAAACCCGGCAAGCCTGGCCTCGGTGCCCGGCTATGAAGGGGTGCAGGACGGCGCCTATTTCATTCCGCCGGTCGATCCGCGCCTGCTTGAGGAAGATCGCGCCAAGACCGAAGTTGCCTATAACGGCCCCGATGCGCCGGGCACGATCGTCGTCGATACCTTCGCGCGCAAACTCTATCTGGTGGGCGAGGGTGGCCAGGCGACGCGCTATGCCATCGCCGTGGGCCGCGAAGGTCTGTCGTTCCGTGGGTCGGGCTATATCGGGCGCAAGGCGGAATGGCCGTCGTGGCAGCCCACCGCCAACATGGTGCGCAGCCGCCCCGACCTTTACGCCGAATATGCCGGTGGCATGGCGGGCGGCATCGACAACCCGCTGGGCGCACGGGCGATGTATCTGTACCGCGGCGGCCGCGACACGATGTTCCGCATCCACGGCACCGTGCAGAATGAATCGATCGGCCACGCCACCAGCGCGGGCTGCATCCGCCTGTTCAACCAGGATGCCATCGACCTTTACAACAAGATCCCCAGCGGGACGCATGTGAAGGTGCGCAGCCTTGAGGAAAGCATCGCGATCGAAGGCCCCTATACCGACGACGCCTATGGCCGCGCCGTGCCGGACACGCCAGAGAATGCCGCGAAAAAGATCGATGATGAAAAGCTGATGGCCGAACAGGCCGCGCAAAAGGCCGAGAATGAGCGGATCGCTGCGGCCAAAGCGGCGAAAGAGGCCGCCAAGGCTGACAAAAAGCGCCTGAGCGCCTGCAAGCGTAAGGGCATCTCGCCCGAAGATTGCCCGCCACTGCCCGAAGCGACGGCAGACGCCGCAACCGCCTCGGCCGGCTGACACCGGCCCACCGGACCAGACGCCCCCCGCCACCCGGCCGGGGGCGTTTTCTTTTGCGCCCCCGGTGCCGCCCGCCCGGCCTAGGCCAGGATGACGTAATCCTTCAGGGTGGTCTCCAGAACCTCCCACGTTCCTTCATAGCCGGGGCGGATCAGCCAGCTGTCGCCCGCCCTCAGATGGGTCTCGACCCCGTTCTGGTCCGTCAGGATGGAATGCCCCTGATGGATGAAAACATATTCCCATTCCGAATAGCTGACGGCCCATTTGCCGGGGGTCGACTGCCAGATGCCGGCAAACAGGTTGCCCCGCGCTTCCTGGTTCCAGGTGGTGTGAACGGGGTCGCCCGCCAGAACGGTCTTGGGGCGGGCGATCTCGGGGGTGATACCCTCGCGCGAGAGGCGTGCGAGAAGGGACATGGCTTGCTCCTGTTGATGCGGGCGGATTGGGCATGGACATGACGCTGCGGTCAAGCCTGCGACCTTCGCCGCGATGCAGCGCAATAATCTTGCACAGGCGTCGCGGCTGTGCCCTTATATCGGGCAGATGACAACTGCGGAGCCGCCCGAGCCATGAGCGCAACGTCCACCGCCCGCCCGGTTCTGCCGCCCGATATCCGCGCCCGCAAGCGTCAGGCCCCAATGGTGGTGCTGACCGCCTATACCACGCCGATGGCGCGGCTGGTTGATGCCCATTGCGATATTGCGCTGGTAGGGGATTCGGTTGGCATGGTCTTGCACGGGATGGCCAGCACACTGGGCGTGACGATGGAGATGATGGTGCTGCATGGCCGGTCGGTCGTGAAGGGCTGCCAGAGGGCGATGGTCGTGATCGACATGCCCTTTGGCAGTTACGAGGAAAGCCCGCAGCAGGCCTATCGCAACGCCGCCCGTCTGATGGCCGAAACCGGCGCGCCCGCAGTCAAGCTGGAAGGCGGGGCGCATATGGCGGAAACGATTGCCTTCCTGACCAAACGCGGTGTGCCGGTGATGGCCCATATCGGGCTGACGCCGCAATCGGTGAATACCTTGGGCGGTTACAAGGTGGTGGGCCGCGAGGGAGAGGCCGAAGCGGTGATGGAAGATGCCCGCACGGTCGAGGCGGCTGGGGCGTTTGCGGTGGTTCTGGAAAAGGTGCCGATGGGGCTGGCAGCGCGGATCACCCAAAGCCTGACGATCCCCACCATCGGCATCGGCGCGGGCGTACACTGCGACGGGCAGGTTCTGGTGGTTGATGACATGCTTGGCATGTTCACCGATTTTCGCCCGAAATTCGTCAAGCGCTTTGCCGCCCTTGGCCAAGAGGCGGATGAGGCGATTGCCGCTTATGCCGCCGAAGTGCGCAGCGGAGCCTTCCCGACCGAGGAACATTCCTTCCCAGACACCCTGGCCGCGCCCAAATCTTCGACTGCGAAAGAGCCGAAATGACCGAAATCGTCCATACCGTCGCCGAATTGCGCCAAAGGGTCCGGGCATGGCGCGCTGCGGGTGAGAGTGTGGGCGTGGTGCCCACAATGGGCGCGCTGCACGAAGGCCACCTGTCGCTGGCCCGTCGCGCGCGGGCCGAATGCGGGCGGGTGATCACCACGATCTTCGTGAACCCCAAGCAGTTCAACAACCCCGACGACCTGAAGAAATACCCCCGCACGCTCAAGGCGGACGCCTCCCTGCTGTCCAGCGTGCCGGTCGATATCGTCTTCGCCCCCAGCGTGGACGAGGTTTACCCCGAGGGCTTTGCCAGCACGGTTTCGGTGGCCGGCGTGTCGGAACCGCTGGAAGGCCGCATGCGCCCCGGCCATTTCGACGGGGTAGCCACGGTGGTGACCAAGCTCTTCGGCATGACCGAGGCGCATCGCGGCTATTTCGGCCAGAAGGACTGGCAGCAGCTGCAGGTCGTGCTGCGGTTGGTGCGTGATCTGAACCTGCCGGTCGAGGTGGTGGGCTGCGAGACGATCCGCGAGGCCGATGGCCTTGCCATGTCCTCCCGCAATGTTCGCCTGACGCCCGAGGGGCGGGCGATTGCCGGGGTGCTCTATTCCGCGATCACCGCCGCCGCCACCGATATCCGAGCCGGGCAGTCGGACCGCATGGCCATCCGCGAGGCCGCTGAAAAGGTCCGCGCGGCGGGGTTTGAACGCGTGGAATATATCGAGCTGCGCGACGCCGGAACGCTGATGCCCTCGGATGACCCGCGCCGCGCCCGCCGGATGCTGGCCGCCGCCTGGCTTGACGGCGTACGCCTGATCGACAACATCCCGGTCTGACCCGTCGCAGCGGGGGACCAGCGCCTAATCCAACAGATCGGCCAGCACCAGCGCCATGACTTTCGCGCTGTCCTCCATATCTTGCACACCCACCCATTCATCGGGCTGATGCGCCAGATGCAGCAGGCCCGGACCATAGGCGATGCAGTTCTTCAGCCGCCCAATCCGGTCGATATGCTTCTGGTCATAGGTGCCGGGCGAGACGACATAATCTGGCAGGCGGTGCAGCACCGCCTCAATCGCGGCGGCAGTTGATTTCACCACAGGTGCGTCGCGGTCAGCCATGGTGGGCTGCACCTCGAACAGGGTGCGGATGTCATAGGTAAAGCCGGAGCGGCGGGCGCGGACACGCTCTAGCACCTCTGCGACCTCGGCTTTCACCTGATCCAGCTGCTCCTCGATCAGAAAGCGTCGGTCCAGCACGATGCGGCAGCGGTCGGCCACACAAGGTGCGGGCAACGCAGTCGATCCGAGTTCGGGCTCTGCCTCTCCGCCATGGATCGAGTTGATGTTGAGGGTGGATTGCCGCGCACCTTCGGGCACCACCGGCATTTCGGTGCGCTTGGTGGCAAGAAGGGGGTAAAGCCGTGCCTCGATCTCTTCCAGAACGGCGCCCATGTGGCGGATGGCGCTGTCGCCCAGAAAGGGCATCGAGCCATGGGCGATGCGGCCATGGGTTTCGACCTCGGCCCACCAGACACCGCGATGGCCAAGGCAGATGCGGTCCTTGTGCAGGGGTTCGGGGATGATGACGTGCTGCACCTTTTCGGGGCTGAAATAGCCGCGCTCGGCCAGCCAGGCGACACCGCCATAGCCGCCGGTTTCCTCATCCGCCGTGGCGGAAATTTCGATGGTGCCGCGAAAGTCGGGGCGAGCGGCGGCGAAGGCTTCAGCGGCGATGATGCTGGCGGCGATGCCACCCTTCATGTCGCAGGCGCCGCGGCCATAGATGCGGTCGCCGTCCAACTCTGCGCCAAAGGGGTCTCGGGTCCAGCCATGGCCAACCTCGACCACATCATGATGGCCGTTGAAATGCACGCAAGGGCCGGGGCCGCGCGACAGGCGGGCGACCATGTTCCAGCGCGGATAAGCGTCGCTGTCGCCGGGTGAACCTGTGGCGCGCAAAAGCTCGACCTGCCAGCCCTGCGCCAGCATCCGTTCGGCCAGATAGTCGCAGATGCGCCGATACTCCCGCCCCGGCGGGTTCAGGGTGGGAATGCGGATCAAGTCTTGCGCGAGACCAATAAGCTCTTGGCGGCGCGCGGTGACTTGGGCAAGGATGGCGCTATCGCTCATGCGGTCAGACTGCCTTGGTGGGGCACCCTGGGCAATCCGATTTTCATGAGACAGGGGATGTAAAGTATTGTTACATTCCTATATGGTCAGCGTCAGTTTCCCAAGGAGGGCCAGATGGCCGATTTCGACAGCCAGATTGAGGAAAGCCAAAAGCAGGTTGCCGCCGCGCAGGCCAAGATTTCGGCGGTGACGGCGCAGATTGAGGCGGGGCGCGCCAAACTGGACGCGGGCGAGGCGTCGATTGACGTGGAAAACGCCACTTTGGCCGATGTGCAAAAGCACGCCGAGGTGATGAACGCCAATATCGCCGAGCTGATCATGGGGCTGGATGATGTGACGGCGGGCTTCTCGAAAGACTTTTCCGAGATGCGGACCAAGACCGGCTGGGAGAGCTTTGTCGGCATCTTTTCTGACACCAAATCGGAATCGCTGCGGCAAGAGCGGCTGCGCACAGCCAGCATTGACGACAAGTTGCAGGATCTGATCGGCAAGTCGGATGTGATCGTCAAACTGTTGCAGGGCCAGCTGGATCTGTTGAACACCCAGAAGACCCGCGTTGAAACCAACCTTGGCCAGACCCTGACCGAGCGCGAGGGCACGGTTTCGGCACTGGAAGCCGTGCGGGCCGAGATTGCGGGCATGGACCCCAAGATCATCGAGTTGGAAAACAAGATCAGCGTGGAACAGGACGCCGCCGCGCGCACCAAGCTGGAAACCGATCTGGCGGCGCTGAACGGGCGCTATAATGCTCTGGTGCAGGATGAGCAGGTGCAGCTTGCGAAGTCACAGACGCTGGAGCGGTATATCGAGAAGGGCAAGACCTGGGTCGATTCACTCACCAATCAGGCGGCAACGCAACTGGTGCTGATCAACAAATTGCAAACCGACACCAAGCAGCGGGTTGTGCTGTATGATGCGCTGACCAGCAGCTTGAAAACCGCGCAGCAGCAGGATGTGGCCCACCGCATCAACGAGATCGGCGTGAAGACGGACCAAGAGGCGCAGGCCGCCATGGCCGCGATTGGCGCCGCCACCAACGACAAGATGGCCGACATGCTGGAGGCGCATGAGGGCCACATGGTCTTTGCCCGCCAGATTCTGGAGCAGAAGGCCAAGGCGGATGAGCGGTTCGCGCGCCGGTTCCAGGCGATTGTCGAGAAGCACGACAAGAATACGTATGGGGGATGACCTTTAGAAAGCAGACTCTTATCGGTTTGTGCGGAGGTGCTTTGTGCCTTGTTGCGGCCTATGCTGTGTTGTTCGTGAATGAGGTTGTGCTGGAAAACGCACCGGCTGACATCGGGGCATTGGCCTGGCCGGCCACGGCGATCTCTGTTGCGGGGATATTTGCGCTGATAGTTTCAATCTGGCGTGTGGTAGCCCGTCTTCTGCTGCTTAAAACAGGAGCGATAGAGCACACTTATATTGGTGACTTCCTGTGCGAGATCCCTTTTTGGCAGTGGGTGCTGCACTGTGACTCAAGAGGCAGAGACCGTGATGCCTGACCCCTCTATCAAGGACCAGCTCACTTCGGACCACGCCGAACTCTATGATCCGGTCATCGCGCGGCGCTATTTCGCCAAGTTCGACCGGATCACGCAACATCTTGTCCGCGTTGCCTCGGAGGTCGAGGAGGAGGGGCGGTTGACGCGGACCGAGACGCGCGTGCTGGACCGCTATCTTGCGGCGATCAGTGCGACGTTTCGGGCGCTGAATTACAAATACCTGATGACGGGGCGGGCCGATGGCGCGCCGAAGCTGACGTTTGACCGGCATGAGTCGGGCTTTCCCATCGCGCAGGAACTGATGACCATGGCGGTCGATGCGGCGCAGGCGGGCAAGCATCTGGCGGGGATGGCGTCAGAGGCGGAGCTGAAGGACCGGATGGTGCGCCAGATCGTGCGCGATCTGACGGTGCCGACCGCGCTGCAATTCGCGCTGTCGCAGCGCCTCTATTATGAGGCCTTGGCGCAGGGCGGGCTGTTCCTGACCCGCAACGACCCCGATGCGCAGTTTATCGAAGACCGGGGCGACCGGCGGCATTTCCTGATCCATTGGGCGGTCTATGACACGCAGGCCAACCTGCCGGTGGTCTATCTGATGGATGCCGAGGATTCGGGCAGGAAACCCCTGCCGAATGACGACCGGCGCTGGCCCTTGGTTTCCCAAGGGATCATGGCGCAATCGGTCGGCGGGCTGAAGCTGCTGACGATTGCCCAAGGGTTCGATAAGGATTTCGAAGGGTTTCACCCCAAAAGGCTGCGGCGGATCACGCTTGGGCCGATGCACTCGAAGGATTTCACCCTGCAATCGGGGCCGATTTCAACCGTGCTGGCCAATGCCGATGCGCCGGATGGCGAGGATTGGGCGCTGGTCTGGACCGTGGAAGACCTGATCAGCGACCGCGAGGAAGATGTGAAGGACGGCTGGTTCTCCACCGCCAACCGCCAGATCTGGAAACTCGATCCTTTGGCGGGGGCCGAGACTGGCTCGACCCGGACGGAGCGGATGGTCATTCTGCCCGAACAGCCGTTTCAGGCCATGGTTGACCTGAACGCACCCGGCCTGCGGGATGTTCGCAAATTTGTCGTGGGGGCGGGCGGGCAGATCTTGCCGGCGATGTAGGGGGCGCTGCCCCCTCGGGCCTTCGGCCCTCACCCCCGGAGTATTTGAAGAAGGGCAATTCGATGGTCACGCGCGATACGATGGAACTGCGGGAAGAGACGATCCGGGCGCAGTATGAGGCGGCGCTGGGGCTGGTGACCGGGTTCGACCATGCGCCCCGGCTGGCGAAGGCGGTGGAGGCGGCGGTCGAACGCTCGCCCGGGATCGGGGCGCGGCCGCGGTTCCGCTCGACCGTGCCGGGCATGGCGGCGCGGTCCACCGCGCGACCGGGCGGGGTGCGGTTGCTCGATCGGATCGAGGGGATGGGGGACGGGCTGGTTTCCCCCTTGCAAGCGGCGGCGCTGGGCGCGCTGCGGCGCGGGGTAGCGATTGCGCTGGCGCTGGGAGAGACCTTTGCGGCGCAATCGGCGCTGGCCGAGTTGAAGCGTGCCAATCTGGAAGGCCGCCTGCCCGAGGCGCGAAGGGCGGAGTTTTCGGAACTGCTGGCCGCCGAGGCGCTGGCGGTTCTATATACCTTTGCCAATGCCACCGCTTTTCTGCTGGCCCCTCAGCTTGGCAGCCAGACGGTCGAGATTGGCGAGGTGGAGGAGGTGTTGACCGACAACGCCCCCCTCGCCCTGCAAGGCGCCTTGTGGGAGCTGGATCAGGACATTGGCGGCTTTGGCACCGATGAGCCGCGTCTGGTGGCGGTGATTGCCGCCTTTTGTGAGGCGCTGATGCAGAAGGTGGCGCTGCGCGCCGCCACCGCGCCCCGGCTGGAGGCGTTTACCGGCAATTCGTGGAAGGTCGAGGCCGATGGGCTGGCGATTTCCGGCTTCAAACCGGCGCGGGCGGCCAAGGGTGGCGCGCTGGCCATGGCCTTCAAGAAGCCGAATGAGGTGATCGGCAATCACATCGCCAAGTATCAGGCGATGAAGCTGGCCAAGATGCTGATGGCCTATGATTTCGACCGGCGGCTGAATCCATTCGCCGAATTGGGTGGGTTCATTTTCACCTTTATGGGCGATGGCAAGCCTGGGACCGGCAAGACCACCCTTATTCAGATGATGGCGGGCCTATTGAACGACTATTGCAAGGTGGCGGGCTACCCGTTCCGCTATCAAAACTTTGGCATCGAGCAGATCGACAGCTATCAGGGCAAATCGGGCCAGAATGCCAAGGCCTTTGTGGATGCGGTGCTGGACCCGACGGTGATCGGGTTCGGCACGATTGACGACATTGACCAGGTGGCGGGCAAGCGCGGCGACCGGCAATCAAGCGCGGGTCAGCAAGAGGTGACGGCGGTGTTCATGGGGGCCTTTGCCGGGGCCAATACCGTGGTGCGGGGCAATTGCACCTTTGGTATGTTTTCCAACTACCCCGAGAATGTCGATGACGCCCTGCGCCAGCGGGCCGGGGCGCGGTTTCTGGTGGACGGACCGCAAAGCCGCGAAGATTACATCGACATCCTGTCGCTGCTGTTGGGCAAGAACCACGCGATTCGGGTGGGCGACCATCAGCTTTTTGCCGCTCAGGAAATCAGAAAAGCCGTCAGCGAGAGTTTTGCCGGATATTCGCGCCCGCATGAGTCGGGGCTGGTGAAGGTGTGGGATCAGGTGGCGGCGCAGGTTGGTCCGCTGGACACCATCGCCAAGCTGGGCAGTTACCTGAAGGCCATTCAACAGGCGGATGAGCGGTTTACCGGCCGCGCGGTCAAGAACATCACCGATGCGGTGAAGGTGCGGGCGATGGATGTGGAATTGCCCGATGTGTGGATGGAAAACCCCGAGCTGTTCCTGTTCCAGCCCTATGAGCAGAAGGTCGCGATGATCCGCGAGCTGATGCAGCCGATCACGGTCGAGATGGTGGTGCAGGAGATCAACCGCTATGCCGACAGCGAATTCCGCTATGCCGACAAGAGCGATGAGGCGGCGATTGAGGGTATGGTGCGGGATATGAGGCGGGCGGAAGAGGCGAAGCGGCGGTATGTGGAGGGGCGGGGGTGATGCGGCCTTCTGCATCCGTTAAAGCCCCCCACCCCATCCCTCCCCACAAGGAGGAGGGCGTCACTTGGGGCAGTGTTGGCGCTTGTGCGGCAGGCCTTGGCGGATACCTTGGAAAGCTGGGTGCCTCCCCTCCCCCTCGTGGGGAGGGGATGGGGGTGGGGGGCTGACCGCAGATGACCCGCATAAAACCCCAGACTCGCCAGAACGCCCGCCGCTTGCGCCATGAGATGACGCGGCAGGAGCGTTTGCTCTGGTCGCGTCTGCGCGAGGTGAACCGGATGCTTGGCACCCATTTCCGCAGGCAGGCACCCATTGGCCCGTATATCGCCGACTTTGCCGATCTTGGGCGGCGGCTGGTGATCGAGGTCGATGGTGGCGGGCATGGCGGGGAAAGGGATGCCCGGCGGGATACTTGGTTTGTCGCGCAGGGATTCCGGGTGGTGCGGTTCTGGAACCCGGAGGTAGATGGGAATTTGGAAGGGTTTATGCAGATGATACTGGATGCTGCGGGCGTTAGTGGCCCCCCACCCCCATCCCCTCCCCACGAGGGGGAGGGGAGGCGCCTTGCCTCGGATGGTGGCATGGATGGACAGGGAAAAACACGGTGAACCGCCTCATCGCCGTCGGCATTGTCGGGTTTTTGGGTGCGATTTTCCTGTCGGGCGCGGGATTAACCTATGCGGTTTGCGGGCTTAGCGTCAGAGAACTGGTTGAAGAGCCAGTCCGCAACTGCCTGAATGCCAGCGATCCGACACTTGAGGTTTATACAACGATGGCGATCCTTTCTGCCTTGCTGTGGCTTCCCCTTATCGTCATCGGTGCGGCGGTTTTTCTGCATCGACGTAAGAGGAACAATATCTGATGAACCGCCTCATCGCCGCTGGCCTCATGTTCGGCAACCTTGTCGAAATCTCCTCTCCGGCTTTGGTCGAGCGGTATAACCGTGCGCTGAAACACCTTACCGGCAAGACCACTGCCATGAAGGATTTCCACATCGACATCTCGGGCTATTCGCCGGAAATCGGGGACGAGCTGGGCGATCCCTTGTACCTCAACCCCAATGGCGCGAACCGGCAGTTCATCTTGCTGACCACCAGCCAGAAAACCGCGCCGCTGCTGAATATGAAATTCTCGACCTCTCGCGGCATCCTGACCCAGTTCATCGAGAAGAACGAGGCGCAGTTGTTTGCCCTGACCGCGCGGGATGCGGTGGCGGGGGAGTTGCAGGGCTCGGTTTACGAGGTGTCCACCCCTGCCCGTCTGCTGGAAATGAAGCAGGTCACGGTTGAGGCGGATACGATTGGCGGGCATGTGGCTGATGCCGAAAAGCTGACTGGCTTGATCGACCGCTTTCGCGGTGAGGGCGACGGCTGGCGGGATGAGGCGCTGATTGGCCAGATGATCGAGTTGGCTCGGAAAACCGGCGATGTGACGCGCGTGCCGATTGCCCTGCCCGCGATGACCTTTCAGCAGCCGAATTTCTGGACCAGCCATTTCGGCGGCATCTATGTGTTTCAGGAGGCGCGGTTTCCCGGTGTGCTCTCTTCGCAGCCCCGGACCGCCCTTGGCGCAATGCCGATCTCTCCGGTGATGGACCTGACCCAGCGCAATGCGATTGCCGACTGGCTGGAGCGGAACGGGCTGGTGGAACCCATCGTGCAGGCGCGGGGGTTGGATGCCGCGGCGGTGCTGCGGCAGAAGATGGATTTCATTCTGGTCGAGGCGGCGGAAGAGCTGGGCATCGACATCGCCGATGCCCGGCGGACCGAGTTGCGCAAGATCGCCTATCGGCTGGGCGACAGCCTGCCAGATGAGTTCCTTGGCCTTGCCGCCCTGCTGCGCTGGGTCGAGGGGCAGGGCCAGTGGCCGCGGATTTCCAGCGAACACGCCTGCTATTTCTACACCCTGCGTGGTGCGCCGGGGCCGAACCGTGACCTTGTGAACATGCTGCTGGCTGAACTGTCGCCGATGGATGTGCGGCAGATGTTCATCGTGCACAAGGAATTGTTCTACGCCCAGTATGCCACCTGGTCCGACCGCAAGCGGCAATGGGTGGTTGATTTTCTGGAACGCGAATACAAGGTGGATGCGCAGGGCGCGCGCGAGGCCCTGTTCGGTCCCGAACCGTCGATGGACACGCGCGACCGGCCCCACCCCAAGCCCGCCCGCGATATGGGGCAAGTGCTTGGCCCCTGGGGCGCAGTGAATAGGGATGGATGATGATAGGCCTTTTGCGTGCCGGACTGCTGGGCTTTGTCCTTCTGACGGTGGTTTACCTGCTGGTCTCGGTCTATTCCCGCTCTACCCGGCGCGAGGCGCTGGAGAAGGAATGGGACACCGACCCCGCCAACGAAGGCCGCCTGCCCGATGAGCGCACGGCCTTTATCGAACTCGGGATGGAACGGTGGCGGCATTCGTTCCGGCGCAAGATGATTGTGCTGGTGTACATCGTGCCTCTGGTCGTGGCAGTGGCAACGGCCTATCTGGTGAACTGGAAGTGACGGAGGGCAAGATGGCCAGGTTTCTGTTCTGGGCGAAATGGGTGTTTCGCGGCGCGCTGGTGCTGTTTGTGCTGGGCTTCCTGCACTACACCCTGCCGCAGCACGACATCGTGCGCATTACCAACACCTATAACCGGCTGACCACCGTCGGGGCCGAGAATTCTTGGGCCTATTCCAACCCCGATACCGGAACGGCGGAAAGCACCACGACGCGCGACATTCGCTTTATCGAGGCGGTTTACGAAAACGGCAGCCCGATGGTGTATCGCAATGAGGATACCGGCTGGATCTGGCCGCCCTATTTCAAATACGACAGCTCGAACTTGCAGGCGGCGGCGGGGAACCTGAAATCTACCGCCGAGGCGCCGAAATGGGTGGTGGTCACGCATTACGGCTGGCGGCTGCCGATCCTGTCGATCTACCCCAATGCGGTCAGCGTCCGGCTGGCCAGCGGCCCGGATGAGCGGATCATTCCGTACGTCAGCATCATCGTGATCCTGTTCCTGATCTTCCTTGTCGTCATGATCCGCCGCATGTGGGCGCAGTTCTGGGAACGCACGGTGGAACCGGCGGCGGCCAATATGGGCGAGGCGTTTGACAGCGCCGAGGCGCAGGCCAGCGGGTTCTGGGGCAAGATCAAGCGGTTGTTCGGGGCAAAGTAAGCACCGGGGCGACACGGGCAATCGCCGCGCGGATCTCCTCGGGTGAAAAGCCTGAAAAGCCCATGACAAGGCCACTTTGGGCCTTGCCCCCCAGATAAAGCGCCGACAAGGGCCGCGCAGCCAGTCCCTTTTCGGCAAGCGGGGCGATAAGGGCGTGGTCGTCGGTGCCCATGGAAAGCGGGGCGATCAGGTGCAAACCCTGTTCCGGTGGCGCAACCGTCAGCCCTACAGCGCCCAAAGCCTGCACCATGGCATCGCGTGACGCCTCGGCCCGGCGGCGGTTGCGGCGCAGGTGGGCGGCGAAATGGCCGTCGCGCAGGAATTCTGCCAAGGCCCCTTCGGCAAGGGTGGGCGGAGAGCGGTCAATCCGGGCGCGGGCCTGTACGACAGGGGTCAGCAGGTCAGGCGGCAGGACCAGATAGCCCAGCCGCAGACCGGGGAACAGCGCCTTGGCGAAGGTGCCGATATAGATGACGCGGCCCCCGTCATCCAGGCCCTGAAGTGCTGTCAGCGGTGCCCCGGCAAAGCGGAACTCGCTGTCATAGTCATCCTCGATGATCCAGGCCCCCGCTGCCTTGGCCCAGTCAATCAACGCCAGACGGCGTGGCATCGTCATCACCACGCCCATCGGATATTGATGCGAAGGCGTGACATAGGCCGCCCTTGCCTGTGGCGCGGCGGTAATACCCGCCACCACATCCAATCCCTGTTCATCCACCGGCACCGGCACCAACCGCATCCCTGCGCCCTCCAGCGCGACGCGCGCACTGGGGTAACCGGGGTCTTCGAACCAGACCGCATCGCCGGGCGACAGGACGGCGCGCAAGATCAGGTCCAGCGCCTGCTGGGTACCCCCCGTCAGGATGATCTGATCCGCCGTGCAGCGCACGCCGCGCGCGGTGCGCAGATAGCTGGCGACCTCGGCCCGCAGGTCGGCAGACCCCCGCGGATCGGCATAGCGCAGATGGGCACCGTTGGGCGGCAGCAGGTGGCGGTTGAGGCAGGCGCGCAACTGCCGCCGGGTGCGGTCATCGTCAAAGGCGGTGCCGATGGCACCCGGCAGGTCATAGCGTGGCATCTCGGGCAGGCTGGGCGCGGCTGGCACGGGGCCAAGGCGGGGCACATGGGTGGCGACATAGGTGCCCGCGCCGACACGGGCCTGCGCAAAGCCTTCGGCCAGCAGTTGCTCATAGGCCGCCACCGCCGCGCCCCGCGACACGGCGAACCGCGCGGCAAGGTCGCGGGTGGGCGGCAGCTTGGCACCCGGCGGCAGGGTGCCGCCCTCAATCAGCCCGCGCAGGGCAGCATAAAGCGCGCGGGCGCGGGGGCCATCGGGTGGCAGAATGGGGGTAAGTCCCGACCAGTCGGCAGAATTGGCTTGATGATCTGGCATCATATTGGACCTTTCAGAAACCAATTTACCCACCTATCGCTGGGCCAATCCCCTCCGAAAGGCAAGACCATGACCGAGCAAAGCTATCCCGTTTCCCCCAGAAACCGCGTCAAGCGGGTGCATGAGCGGGGCAGTTATGACCACGCGACGGTGCATGGCATTCTGGATGCCGCGATGCTGGCGCATGTGTCATATGTGCTGGACGGTCAGCCGTTCTGCACCCCCACGCTGATCTGGCGTGAAGGGACGATGCTTTACTGGCACGGGTCTTCGGCCAGCCGGATGATACGGCATCTGGCCACCGGAGTGCAGGCTTGTGTTGTGGTGTCACATCTGGACGGGCTGGTTCTGGCGCGGTCGGGGTTCAACCATTCGGCCAATTACCGGTCGGCCATGTGCTTTGGCACCACTGAACTAGTAACTGACCCCGAAGAGAAGCTGGCGCAGCTTATCGCCGCGACGGATCGGTTCTATCCCGGTCGCAGCGCCAGCTTGCGCGCGATCACCCCGCAAGAGGTGAAGGCGACAGCTGTGATCCGGATGGAGATTGCCGAAGCCTCGGCCAAGATCCGCGCCAAGGGCGTCGGCGATGATGAGGAGGACGGCAACCATCCGGTCTGGGTCGGGGTCATTCCGGTGACGACGGTTCTGGGTGCGCCGGTGGCCAGCCCGGCGCTGTTGCCGGGGCTGGTCATGGGGGCCGATCTTGCTCCCTATGTTCCCGGTCGCCGCCTGGATCAGGCGCTGGCCGAGACGCAAGAGGTTTACGCGCGGGGCTGATCAGCCCCGCAACGTGCCGCCGGTGGCCTTGGTGACCTTTTCGACGATCTTTTTCGACACCGCCTCAATATCGGCATCGGTCAGGGTCGCGGTCGTGGGTTGCAGGCGCACCGTCAGGGCGATGGATTTCTTGCCGGGGCCCATCTGCGCCTCGGCCTTGTCGCCGGTGAACTGGTCGAACACCCGAACGCTTTCGATCAGCACCTTGTCGGCGCCTTGGGCGGCCTGAACCGCCGTCAACGCCTCGACCCCTTTATCCACCACAAAGGCGAAATCGCGGTCCACCGCTTGCAGGTCGCTGATGGTCAGCGCGGGCCGGGTGGGGGTTTTCACCTTGGGGAAAGGCACGGCGGCAACCAGAACGGTGAAAGCCACCGCCGGGCCTTTCACGCCCATTTCGGCCAGAACCTTGGGGTGAACCTCACCAAATGTCGCCATGACATTCGGCCCAAGGCCGATTGCGCCCGAGCGGCCCGGGTGCCACCAGCCTGCAACCTTGCGGCCCACCTGCACGCGGGCAGGCGCACCAAGGGCGGCCAGAACCGCCTCCACATCCGCCTTGGCGTCGAACACATCGACAGGGCGACGGCTGCCATAGGGGTCGCGCGGGGCCGAAGAACCGACCAGCAGGCCGGTCGCGTGCAATGCCTGCTCGCCCGGTTCACCACCGGCAAAGACCGGACCGATTTCAGCCAGCGCCAGATCGGCAAAGCCGCGCGCCTGATTGCGGGCGGCGGCGCGCAACAGGCCAGGCAAGAGGTCTGGCCGCAGATGGGTCATTTCCGAGGAAATCGGGTTGTCCACACGCACGGCATCGGTGCCGCCACCGAACAGTTTCGCAGCCCCTTCGTCGATGAAGGAATAGGTCACGCATTCGTTGTAACCCAAGGCGGCAATCGTGCGCCGCGCCGCCTTTTCCCGCATCTGGATGGGCGTCAGGATGGGCCGCAGCACGCCCGCCGTGGCGCGGGTCAGGGGCTTGCCTTCCAGCTTGGTCAGCGACGCGATGCGGGCGACCTCTTCAACCAGATCGGCCTCGCCCAGCACATCGGGGCGCCACGAAGGCGGGGTCGCCATGTCACCGTTCAGGGTGAAGCCCAGCGCCTCCAGCGTGGCACGTTGGGTGGCGGGGGGGATGTCCATGCCGACAAGGCTGATCAGGCGGGCGGTATCGAGGCGATAGGCGCGGGTGGTATCCGGCGCCTTGCCCGCGATGACCAGCTCCGAGGCTTCGCCGCCGCAGAGATCAAGGATCAATTGCGTCGCCCGCTCGATCCCCTCCGCCGTGAAGGCCGGGTCGATGCCGCGTTCAAAGCGATAGCGGGCATCCGAGTTGATTTTCAGCGCGCGGCCCGTGGTGGCGGTGCGGATCGGGTCGAAATAGGCGGCTTCAAGGAACACATCCGTGGTGTCGTCAGAACAGCCCGAGGCTTCGCCGCCCATCACGCCGCCAAGGGATTCGACGCCATGGTCATCGGCGATGATCGTCATGCCCGGTTGCAGGGCATAGGTCTTGCCGTCCAAGGCCAGCAGGCTTTCGCCTTCCTGCGCTGAACGCACCACCAGATTGCCCTTCACCTTGGCCGCATCGAACACATGCAGCGGGCGGTTCAGGTCAAAGGTGAACAGGTTGGTGATATCCACCAGCACCGAAATCGGGCGCAGGCCAATCGCCTTGAGCCGCTGTTGCAGCCAGGCGGGGGAAGGGCCGTTCTTGACGCCGCGAATAACGCGGCCAAGGAAATGCGGGCAGGCCCTTTCGGCCACTTCGGGCGCCAGCGTCATGCCGATGGGCGAGGGGAAGGTGCCCGCCACCTTTACCGCAGGCAGCGGTTTCAGCGTGCCCAGACCCCGCGCGGCAAGATCCCGCGCCACGCCACGCACGCCAAGGGCATCGGGGCGGTTGGGGGTGATCTTGATATGGAACATCGGATCGACCGCGCCGGGGTTGTTCGTCGCCAGCCAGTCGGTGAATTTCTGGCCCACCTCACCCGAAGGGAGTTCGATGATGCCGTTGTGCTCGTCGGACAGCTCCAGCTCGCGTTCCGAACACATCATGCCGTGGGATTCGATGCCGCGGATCTTGCCCACCCCCAGCGTCACGTCGATGCCGGGCACATAATCGCCGGGCTTGGCCAGAACCACGGTGATCCCGGCCCGCGCGTTCGGCGCACCGCAGACAATCTGCTTTTCGCCCTCATCCGTCATCACCTTGCAGACCCGCAGCCGGTCAGCATCGGGGTGCTGCACGGCCTCGGTCACTTTGGCGAGGGTAAAGGCGGTCAGACGCGCGGCGGGGTTGGTGATCTCTTCCACCTCCAGCCCCAGATCGGTCAGGGCATAGGCGATGTCGTCCACCGAAGCGGTGGTATCGAGGTGATCCTTGAGCCACGAGAGCGTGAATTTCATCGGTCTGGCCTTCCGGTTTCGGCAAATATCGGGTCGGGATGGGGATTAGCGCGAAATGCCGCAAAGGGGAAGCGGGGCAAGCTGTGTTAGGGTCAGGGGATGGACCCGAATCTGGACATTCCGAAAAACCGCAAGCCAAAGCCAAGCCTGTTGTGGCTGATGGCCATGGTGGTGCTGGCGTTTTTCGCCGCAAGGGCAGAGCGGCGGCGCTAGTCAGCCTTGCGCAGCACTGGCCTGATAGACCGCCAGTTGTGCGGCAAAGGCGCGCTGGAATGCAGGTCGTGCCTTGGCACGGGCCATATAGGCGGCAAGGTTCGGGTGTTCTTCGACCAGATCCGACGCGCCCAGCCGCATCAGCACGGTGACCATGAGGAGGTCACCTGCGCTGAAGCCGCCATCAAGCCATTCGGCATCACCAAGGCGGGCGGAAAGGGCCGCCAGCCGGCTTCGGATGCGTTCGACCAGCATCGGCTGACGCTGGTCGAACCACGTCTCCTTGCTTTCAAGGATGCGCGCCATCGACCATTCGACAATGGGGGGTTCCACGGTGTTCAGGGCGGCGAACATCCATGCGATGGCACGGGCGCGGGCATTGGCCTGTTGGGGCAGCAGGCCCGGAAACTGCCCGGCAAGGTGCAGAATGATTGCACCGGATTCAAACAGGGCCAGATCACCCTCTTGCAGGGTGGGGATTTGACCAAAGGGATTCAGCGCCAGATGCGCGGGTTCCTTCATCTCGGCAAAGGACAGCAGGCGCACCTCATAGGGCAGGCCCAGTTCTTCCAGCGCCCAGCGCACCCGCATGTCGCGCGCAAGGCCCCTGCCCCGGTCGGGGGAGTGTTCAATCGCAGTGATGGTGCAAGACATGGCCTAGACCGACCTTGTGATGCCGCCATCGACCCGCAGGTTCTGGCCGGTGATATAGCCTGCGCCTTCGGAACACAGAAAGCTGACGGTCGCCGCGATTTCCTGCGCCTTGCCATAGCGGCCCATCGGGATGCGGGCGCGGAACTCTTCCTTTTCGGGCAAGCTGTCGATGAAGCCCGGCAGGACGTTGTTCAGCCGGATGCCTTGGGGGGCATATTTGTCGGCGAAGAGCTTGGTAAAGGCGGCAAGGCCCGCGCGAGCGACGCCCGAGGTGGGAAAGGCGGGGTCGGGCTCGAATGTGGCGAAGGTGGTGATGTTGACGATGGCACCGCCGGTGCCCTGCGCCTCCATGATCGGGGTGACAAGGCGGATGGGGCGAACGGCGGACAGGAAATAGATGTCGATGCCCTGATGCCAGCCCTCGTCGGTGATATCGAGCAGTGCGGCGCGGGGGCCGTGGCCGGCACTGTTGACCAGCGCATCAATGCGGCCAAAGCGGTCCATCGTGGCTTCGATCAGGCGTTTCACATCGTCGTTCGACTGGTTCGAACCGGTGATGCCCACTCCGCCCAATTCGCGGGCCAGTGCCTCTCCCTTGCCCGAAGAGGACAGGATCGCCACCTGATAGCCATCGGCTGCCAGCCGCCGCGCCGCAGCCGCCCCCATGCCAGAGCCGCCCGCCGTGATCACCGCAACCTTTTGCATCGCTGCCTCCTTGCCGCTACCGTGGCAACCATAGCGCCTGTGACGGGCGGGGAAAGGGGGCTGTCTGCCCCCTTGGGCCTGCGGCCTTACCCCCGAGGATATTTGGGCCAAGATGAAGATGAAACAGGGTGCGCGGAACCTGATTACCGATGTGGCGGGGTTGCGGGTGGGCAATGCCAGCGATGCCGCGTTGCGCAGCGGGGCGACAGTGCTGGTGGGGGACCGGCCCTTTGTGGCGGCGGTTTCGGTGATGGGTGGTGCGCCGGGCACGCGGGAAACCGACCTGCTGGCGCCCGAAAGGTTGGTGCAAGAGGTGGATGCGCTGGTCCTGTCTGGCGGGTCGGCCTTTGGGCTGGATGCCTGTTCGGGCGTGGCCGATGGCTTGCGCACGCTGGGGCGCGGGTTCGATGTGGGCGGGCAGCGGGTGCCGATCGTGCCGGGGGCGATCCTGTTCGACCTGTTGAATGGCGGGAACAAGAAGTGGGCACGCAATCCTTATTACAAGCTGGGGCTGAAGGCGCTGGAGGTGGCGGCGGCGGAGTTTGCCCTTGGCACGACGGGGGCGGGATACGGGGCGACGACCGCGACACTGAAGGGCGGGCTGGGATCAGCCTCTTGCGTCTTGCCATCGGGGTTTACCGTTGGGGCGCTGGTGGCGGTGAATGCGCTTGGCTCGGCGGTGGTGGGCGATGGGCCGTGGTTCTGGTCAGCACCTTGGGAGATGGAGGGGGAATTCGGCGGGCTTGGCCCCTGCCCCGCACCGGCCGCGCCAAACGCGCCTTTGCCGGGAAAGCGGCTGGGAGAGGCGACCACCATTGCCATCATCGCAACCGATGCCGCACTGACACAGGCACAGGCGACGCGGCTGGCCGTGGCGGCGCAGGACGGGATGGCGCGGGCGCTGGTGCCGTCACACACGCTGCTGGATGGCGATCTGGTCTTTGCGGCGGCAACAGGCGAAAGGCCTTTGGCGGACCCCGTGGTAGACCAGTTCCTGTTGGGCCATGCCGCAGCGGTCTGCCTGTCGCGGGCCATCGCGCGGGGGGTTTATGAGGCGCGGGGACTGGGGATGCAGGCGGATTGGCAAGGACGCTTTCGCTAGGCGCTTACCAGCGCTTCAAGGCGTCCTCGTCCACGTCCTTGGCGGCGACCCATTCCGCGCCGTCCGGGCCGATTTCTTTTTTCCAGAATGGCGCGCGGGATTTAAGATAATCCATCAGGAACTCGGCTGCCGCAAAGGCATCGGCGCGGTGGGGTGCTGCGGTTGCGACCATCATGATCGCCTCGCCCGCAGCAAGACGGCCATGGCGGTGGATCACCAGCGCGTCGGCCAGTTTGAAGCGCGCCTGCGCCTGATCCATCATCGCGGCAATCGCGGTTTCGGTCATGCCGGGGTAATGTTCGATCTCCATCACCGACAGCCTGCCGCCTTCGTCGCGCACAAGGCCGGTAAAGGTTACGACCGCACCGGCACCCTGAACGGCGGCAGCAAAGGCCCCGGCTTCGGTGCCGAAATCAAAAGGCGCCTCTTGCACCGAAAGCCGCATGCCTAGCCCCCTGTCATCGGCGGGAAAAAAGCCACCTCGCGCACGCCGGACAAGGGGGCAGCAAAGTCGGCCAGTTCCTGATCAACCGCGACCCGCAGGCTCTTGCGATCCTCGAAGGCAAGCGCATGGCCTTCGCTGCGCGCCACCAGTTCGGCCACGAGGTCGGCCACCGTGGCCGCCTGCGTCTGGACCGCCTCGCGGTTGGTGCCGATGCGTTCGCGCAGCCAGGCGAAATAACGGACCTCAATCATCACTTGTCCTTCAGGAAGGGCAGCGCCTTGCGGAAATATTCCCAGCCGGTGATGGCCGTCAGAACGGCAGCGATCCAGATCAGCACCAGGCCGACATCGCCCGCCACAGATGCACAGTCGCGTTTGCCGCAGGCGCGGATCGGGTCGGCCAGACCGGCGGCTACGGCATCGGTATATTGCTCGGGCGTCATGCCGTGCATCTTGACACCATTGAGGTATTCCAGCCCGGTTCCAAGGAACAACGCGGCAATCGCCACCATCTGCGCCGTGGTTTTCCACTTTGCCAGCTTGGTCACCTTGAGCGTGCCGACAGCGGGGCCCAGGTATTCGCGCAAGCCCGATACGCTGACTTCGCGGAAGAAAATGATGGTTGCAGGCAAGATCAGCCAGGGATTCATGCCGTTATAGCCGGTCAGTACCATGATCGCGATCAGCACCATCGCCTTGTCGGCGATCGGGTCAAGCATGGCGCCGAACTTGGATTCCTGCTTCCAAAGCCGGGCCAGATAGCCGTCGAACCAGTCAGTGATGGCGGCCCCAACAAACAGGGTCAGCGCAAACCAGTCGGCCCAGGGGCGGTGGAAGTACAAAAACATCACCGCAACCCCCGGAGCTGCCAGCAACCGGAGGAAGGTGAGCGTGTTGGGAATGTTCCAGATCATGGGCGGATTGGTAGCCGAAAACGCAGCGAAAGGAAGTGCTGAATTTCTACGCGCGGCAAGGGCCAGTCCGTCGCCGCCTAGAATTTTTGTGGGACGTACAGTTCCGGCGGCAGGGTGGCGCGTTCGTAATCGGGGTTGAACACGCGTTCCGGCAGCCGGATTTCTTCATGCGGGACGGGCTGATAGGGGATCAGCGACAGGAAGTGCTGGATGCAGTTCAGGCGTGCGCGCTTTTTGTCATTGCCTTCGACGATGTACCAAGGGGCCTCGGGGATGTTGGTGCGTTCAAACATCTCTTCCTTGGCTTTGGTATACTGCTCCCACCGGACACGGGATTGCAGGTCCATCGGTGAGAGTTTCCATTGCTTCATCGGATCGTGAATCCGCATGAGGAAGCGCATCTGCTGTTCCTGATCGGTGATCGAGAACCAGTATTTCGCCAGAATGATGCCAGAGCGCAGCAACATGCGTTCAAATTCGGGGGCGTCGTTGAAGAACTGTTCGACCTGATCTTCATCGGCAAAGCCCATCACCCGCTCTACCCCCGCGCGGTTATACCAGCTGCGGTCAAAGAGGACGATTTCACCGCCTGCGGGCAAATGGGGCACATAGCGCTGAAAGTACCACTGGCTGCGCTCGCGGTCGGATGGTGCGGGCAGGGCCACGGTGCGCACGACGCGGGGGTTCAGCCGCTGGCTGATGCGCTTGATCACGCCGCCCTTGCCGGCCGAATCGCGGCCTTCGAAGATGACGACGATCTTTTGTTTGGTATGGACAACCCAGTCCTGCAACTTGATCAGCTCGGCCTGAAGGTGAATGAGGTTGGACAGATAGACCCGGCGGTCCAGCGAATCGGGATGCTTGTCCTTGTAGATGCGGGCAATCTCGCGCGAGAGGGTCGCGTCTTCGATTTCCAGCTCATAATCCTCATCCAGCACATCGGCCAGTTCATCGGCCAGCCAGTCCTTCGCAAATGTGGTATCGATCTGGGTCATGGCAGCCTCCGGGTTTCAGGGGCGGTGTTAGCGGCGGGATGTGAAGGTTTTGCGTCAATGAAGGGCGCGTACGTTGCGTCTGTCACAAAGGCTTTGATTGCGGGGCGCAGCGGGCTGGCCTAGCCTTGGCGCATGTTGCAGCCCCGCACCCTTTACTCCCCGGCAGAGCGTCTTTCGGACGCGGTGGTGCATATTGCCGGGTTGGTTGTGGTGGTGGGGGCAGTGCCGGTTCTTATCGTGCTGGCGGCGATGCTGCGGGGCGATGCGCCTGCGGTGGTAGGCACGGCGGTTTATGGCGCAACGCTGGTGGGCATGATCCTGTGTTCGGCGCTTTATAACATGATCTCGCGGCCCGATTGGGGCTGGTTGCTGCGGCGGCTGGACCATTCGGCGATCTATCTGAAAATCGCGGGCACCTATACGCCCTTTGCGCTGATCTCGGGTCAGGGATGGCTGCTGACCGGGGTGCTGTGGGTGGCGGCCATTGCCGGGGTGATCCTGAAGGCCATCTCGCCCGCGCGGTTCCGGGTGGCAGCGCTGGCGCTGTATCTGGGGATGGGATGGGCCGGATTTGTGGCGGGCGGTGACCTGCTTGCCGCGCTGCCCGGCGCTGTGGTGGTGCTGATGATGGTGGGCGGGCTGCTATATACCGCTGGCGTGGTGTTTTACCTGTGGGAGCGGCTGCCGTTTCATTACACGATCTGGCATGTTTTCGTGCTGGCGGCGTCGATGGTGTTTTATTCGGCCGTGGTGGTGCAGGTGGTGACCGGCTGAAGCGGGGGTTTCACACCCCCGCACCCCCGTGGAGTATTTTCGCCAAGAGGAAGATCAGCCCGCCGTATGGAAGAAGTTGTAGACGGTTTCGGCCATCGCCTCTGAAATGCCGGGCACTGCCATCAGGTCCGGCAAGGCAGCGCGGGACACCGCCTTGGCGCTGCCGAAATGGGCCAGAAGGGCGCGTTTTCTTGTGGCGCCAACACCGGGAATTTCATCCAGCGGGGTAACGCCAACGGCCTTGGCGCGTTTGGCGCGGTGGGCACCGTTGGCCCAGCGGTGCGCCTCATCCCGCAGGCGCTGGATGAAGTAGAGGACCGGGTCATTCCTTTGCAGGGCAAAGGGCGGCTGACCTTCGCGGTAGAATTCTTCCTTGCCGGCATCACGGTCGATGCCCTTGGCGACGCCGATCATGGCGATGTCATCGACCCCCAGTTCCGACAGGATGCCGCCCACGGCAGAAACCTGCCCCGCGCCCCCGTCGATCAAGAGAAGGTCGGGCCAGGCGTCGGTTTTCCTTTCGGGGTCTTCCTTCAGCAGGCGTTCGAAGCGGCGGGTCATGACCTCTCGCATCATTCCGAAGTCGTCGGAGTTCCGGCCCGCCTCGGACCGGATGTTGAACTTGCGGTATTGGGATTTCAGGAAGCCCTCGGCCCCGGCCACGATCATGCCACCCACGGCGTCGCTGCCCTGAATATGGGCGTTATCATAGACCTCGATCCGCTGCGGCGGACCATCAAGATCAAAGGCATCAGCCAACCCTTGCAGCAGCTTGTTCTGCGTACTGCTTTCCGACATCCGCCGCGCCAGGCTTTCGCGGGCGTTGCGGGTAGCGTTCTCGACCAGCTCGGCCTTTTCACCACGCTGGGGAACGGCCAGTTCAACCTTGCGGTCCGCGCGGTCCGACAGCGCCTCGGCCACCAGATCGGGGTTTTCGACGGGGTGGGACAGCAGGATCAGCCGAGGCGGTTCCTTGTCGTCATAAAACTGGGTCAGGAACGCTTCGAGGATTTCCGGCTCTTCGGCCCCTGCCGGGGTGCGGGGGTAGAAATCGCGGTTGCCCCAGCTTTGATGCGCGCGGATGAAGAACACCTGAACACAGGCCTGCCCGTGATCAAGATGAACCGCCACCACATCCGCCTCGGCCACGCCGCGCGGATTGATGCCTTGCGAGGATTGCACCGCCGTCAGCGCGCGGATGCGGTCGCGCAGGGCGGCGGCGCGTTCAAACTCCATCCCGTCGCTGGCCTCGGCCATCTGTTTGGCAAGATCGGCCTGCACATTTGTGCTTTTGCCTTCGAGAAACAGCTTGGCGTCGGAGACCAGCTCACCATAGCCCTGTTCGCTGATGCGGCCGACGCAGGGCGCGGAACAGCGCTTGATCTGGAATTGCAGGCAGGGGCGCGTGCGGCTTTCGAACATCGCGTTCGAGCAGTTGCGCAGCAGGAACACCTTTTGCAACTGGTTCAGCGTGCGGTTCACCGCGCCCGCGCTGGCAAATGGGCCGAAATAGGCGCCCTTTTCCTTTTTCGCGCCGCGGTGCTTTTTGATCTGGGGAAAGGCGTGTTCACCACTGATGAGGATATTCGGGAAGCTTTTGTCGTCCCGCATCAGCACATTGTAGCGCGGCTTGAGCTGCTTGATCAGGTTCTGTTCCAGAAGCAGCGCCTCTACCTCTGTGCGCGTGGTCAGGAACATCATGCTGGCGGTTTCATGGATCATCCGGGCGATACGCCCCGAATGGCCCGACGGCCGCGCATAGTTCGACACCCGCGCCCGCAGGTTGCGGGCCTTGCCGACATAAAGCACCTCGGACGCCGCATTCAGCATGCGGTAGACGCCGGGCGAACCATCCAGCGTCTTCAGATAATCCTGAATGAGATCATGGCCCGTAAGGGGTGTTTCGGTCATGCCAAAGCCTGCTTTGCAGATGTCTCGATTCTTGTCCTTGGCTGCAATGTCGCGGGTTCAGGGGCAAGAGGAAAGCTGTCCACGGTTTCTGTGGATAAGTTTGCGGAGAAGTTTTCAGGAGAGGCAAATTTCCCTTGTATTTTGGCCCGTTCGTTGCATTGCACAAAAAATAAGCAAAACTATAACCAATTGAAAATAAAAGGAAGAATTTTGATCGTCTGGCAAGGGACTGAAAAATCACAAGATTTGTAACATGGGCGTGACCCGGATGTGAAAAGTGGACAAGTCGCCGCAGCTAGGTGACGGACGGTCACTCAACCCCCAGAATATCAGGGGTTTGCCAGGCCAGATGCTGGCCACCATCTACCGCGATCATCTGACCCGTGACACCCGGACTATCCAGGAAAAATCCAAGCGCCGCGGTGATATCGGCGGGGTTTGACCCGCGCTTCAACACGGTTGCCGCACGCTGACGGGCAAAGTGGGTTTCCGATTGCCGCCCGCCGCGCAAGGTGGGGCCGGGGCCGATGCCGTTGACGCGCACGGCAGGGGCCAGCGCCTGCGCGGCGGTTTGGGTCAGCGCCCAAAGGCCCATTTTGGCAAGGGTATAGGTCATGAATTCGGGCGTCAGCTTCCACACCCGCTGATCCAGCATGTTGACCACCAGCGCCTGCGCCACGGGTTCTGCGTTTTCATCCAAACTCGGCGCGGGCGCCTGTTTGGCAAAGGCCTGCGTCAGCACAAAGGGCGCGCGCAGGTTTGATTCCATATGACGGTCCCAACCGGCGCGGGTGGCGGTGGTGATATTGTCATATTCAAAGATCGAGGCGTTGTTGACCAGCACAGTCAGCGGTTGCCCCAGTGACGCAACCGCATCGGGGATCAGCCGCAGAACCTGCGCCTCATCCAGCAGGTCGGCTTGCAAGCTTGTGGCCTTGCGGCCCAGTGCGCGAACCTGTGCGGCGGTCTCTTCTGCCTCATCCCGCGAGGTAGCGTAGTGAATGGCCACATCATGGCCACGGCCAGCCAGATAGACCGCCATGGCGCGGCCAAGCCGCTTACCCGCCCCGGTAACCAGTGCTGCCGTCATCCCCGCCTCTTTCCGCAATCGCACCCCGACTTGCCGATCAGATAGCGCCCGCAGCGCGGACAGGTATCGACCATACCGCGACTGGCCTTGCGCGTCAGGAACCCCTTCAGCCAACCGTTCGTCAGAGCGTTACCGATCATCCCGATCAGCACCATGATCAACAGAAAGCCCAGAACCGCCTTGACCATGCTATAGCCCGAACCTTGCGAACAGGGCGCGCTCCTCGGCCATCGCCATGGCATCCTGCGCAAGCGTCAGGCCAAAGCGCGACAACAGGCCCCGCCTGCGCCCCATCGGCACCAAGCGCGCCTTTGCGCCGTAAAGCTGCTGCATCTTGGGCACCAGATGGGCAAGACCGTCGGCAAGGCCAAGGTCAACCGCCTGCTGGCCTACCCAGACATCTGCATTGAACAGGTCGGCACCCGGTTCACTGGGGGTCAGCCGCGCGCCGCGCCGGGCCTTTACATGGGCGATAAAGGCCTGATGGATCGGGCCTTGCAGCGCTTTCAGCCGCTCCACATCCTCGGGGCGCTGCGGCAGAAAGGGGTCGGCAAGGCTTTTGTTGGTGCCCGCCGTGATGACCCGGCGCTCAACGCCGTGGCGGCTCAGGAATTCGGGGAAGCCGAACGAGGCAAAGATGACCCCGATCGAGCCTACCAGAGACGAGGCATCGACCCAGATGTCATCGGCTGCACAGGCCAGCCAATAGCCCCCCGACGCCGCGACATCCTCGACAAAGGCGTGAACTGGAACACCCTTTTCCTCGGCCAGCCGCCGGATGCGGGCGGCAATCAGGCTGGATTGCACCGCAGATCCGCCGGGAGAGTTGATCACCAGCGCAATCGCAGCAGGCTTCATGCGGAAGGACTTGTCGATCACCGGGGCAAGGGCGGCATCGGACAGGCCGTTCCTGCCGGTGCCGATGGCGCCTTGCAGACGGATGACCGGAACCACGGCGGGCTTTTTGACAAAAGGAAGATTGATGCGCATGGCCCAGAGGTAAGCCGCCCTTGGCCTATGCGCAATGGTCAGTCCGGGGCGTTTATCCCCGCAGCGTCAGGAATATCTCCCCTTGCCAGATTTCAGGGCGAGGCGGACACTCGCGCAGGTTTCATCCCCATATTCGGACCGCACATGGCAAACTCATGGATTACCTGCGCCAAGCCTGAAACCGCCGCCCCCAAGGGCTATGACACCGAGGCTGGCAGCCAGACGGTATGGCGCTTGCAGGTGCCCGTGGGCAGCAGCCGAGACATTGACGTTCTGGCCTTGGGACAAGCGCAGGCGATAGAGTTGCTGTCGAATGACCCAAATGTGGTGGACAACACGGCCTTTGCGCCCCGTCGCAACGGCATTCGCTGGACCGCCACGGTCAAGGGGTTGAAAATCGGCACGACGCTGATCACCGTGGGCTTTACCCCGCCCCCTGGCGGGTTCGAGGCAAAATACGGCCTGCCCGCCATGCCCATCGGGGCCGGATTCGGGCCGGTGATCTTGCAGGTGCAGGTAACGCGGGCCGATGGCACCATGCCCGGCAATGATCTGAACATTCCACCCGAGGGGCAAATTGACCCGATGGCTTGCTGGGCCGCATGTCTTGCGTGGTGGACCCGCGCGGTGCCCGATGTGACCACCCGCACCCAGATGAGCATTCTGGGTGCCAGCGGCGGGGTGACCTTGCGCGACGGCTCTATCCAACTTGACGGAATCGTCAGCTTTTTCGCCTCGCAATCATCCCTGCGGGCGGAACGGATTCCAGCACCGAAATTACAGAAATACATCGAGGCGCGACGGTTTCCGATGATCATCGGCTTTGCCAGCGGCCCCTTGGGCGGGCATGTCAACGTGATCCATGCCTATGACGAGGCAAAGGCCACCGTCACTGTGATGGAGCCGTGGTTTCCCGATCCGGCGGGCAATGCGGCCTATGAGTTTTCGATGGTGGCGGGCAGCCCGATGTTTTCGGCCAAACAGGGGGGTGCGCCGTTCAAGTTCACCGGCAAGCACATTGTCAGACCACTGAACTATTACACCACCAAGCCGATGAACGGGCAGTTCATCGTGGCCTATTCCTCGGCCCTGCCCGGCATTCGCGCCGACTAAGACCGCTTGCCATCGGCGGCCCGGCGCTTCACCCTGCCGGGCATGATCGACCGGCTGGAAATGTTCATCGCCTTGGCCAACGAGCGCCACTTTGGCCGCGCGGCAGAGGCTTGCGGCGTGACGCAGCCCAGCCTGTCCTCAGCCATCCGGCAACTAGAGGATCAGTTGGGTGTGCAACTGGTCTATCGCGGGTCACGCTATCAGGGACTGACGCCCGAGGGCCAGCGCGTGCTGGACTGGGCGCGGCGGATCGTGGGCGATGTGCGGGCCCTGCGGGACGAGATGCGCAGCGTGCATTCCGGCCTTTCGGGCAATTTGCGGATCGGGGTCATTCCCACCGCTCTGCCAATGATCGCCGATCTGACCGCCCCCTTTGCCCAGCGCCACCCGAATGTTCAGGTGTCGATCCTGTCGCGCACCTCGGCGGAAATCCTGTCGGGGCTGGAAAGTCTGGAGCTGGATGCAGGCATCACCTATCTGGACAACGAACCCCTTGGCCGCGTCACGCAGACGCCGCTTTATCAGGAATTCTACCGCTTTCTTTGTACCGCCACCTCGCCGATGTTTCAGCGCCCCAGCGTGACCTGGGCCGAGGTGGCGCAGGAATCCTTGTGCCTGCTGACCGCCGACATGCAGAACCGCCGCATCGTCAACCGCCATCTGGCCGAGGCGGGCGCGCGGGTACAGGCAACGGTGGAATCAAACTCGACCATCGCGCTGATCGCCCATGTCCGCACAGGTCAATGGGCCAGCATCGTGCCGAAGCGTCTGGCAGAGATTTTCGCCGATGCCGGATTGCACGCCATTCCCATAGTGCAGCCCGAGGCCGAGCATCTGGTGGGCCTGATCAACCCCCGGCGCGACCCGCAGACCCCTGTGCTGTCGGCCCTGATCGATGAGGCTAACCGTTTTGCCGCCCGTGCACGGCAGGTTTGATAGGAAACTCCTATCAAGCAACGGGAAGTCCATATTGATTTCCATATCAATCGGCGTATCACCGCGGCAAGCTACCATAAGGGCCGCCACATGCTTGATTCCGTGCAGACCACAGAGCGGGTCGCAGAGATCCTGAACCGCCACCGCGGGATGGAGGGGGCGCTGCTGCCGATCCTCCACGCCATTCAGGAAGAATTCGGCCATGTGCCACAAGAGGCGCTGCCGATCATCGCGCAGGATCTGAACCTGAGCCGTGCCGAAGTGCATGGCGTGATGAGCTTTTACCATGATTTCCGCGAAAAGCCCGCGGGCGCCCATGTGCTGAAACTGTGCCGCGCAGAATCGTGCCAGTCGGTCGGCGCGGATCGCGTGGCCGACCATGCCCGCAAGGAACTGGGCATCGAATGGCATGAAACTACCAAGGACGGCAAGATCACGCTGGAGCCGGTGTTCTGTCTGGGCCTGTGTGCCTGTGGTCCGGCGGCGATTGTCGATGGCAAGCTGGTGGGCCGGGTCGATGAGGCCAAACTGACCAAGATCATCGGGGGCCTGAAATGAAGATTTACGTCCCCCTGGATTCCGCCGCCGTTGCCCTTGGTGCCGATGAGGTGGCAGAAGCCATTCTGGCGCGTGGCGGTGATGTGACGCTGGTGCGCAATGGCAGCCGTGGCATGGTCTGGCTGGAGCCGCTGGTCGAGGTGGAAACACCTGCGGGCCGCATGGCCTTTGGCCCGATGACGGTTGCCGATGTTCCTGCGCTGTTTGGCGATCTGGCGCAGCACCCCAAGGCGCTGGGGCTGACCGAAGACCTGCCGTGGATGAAGGCGCAAACACGGCTTACCTTTGCCCGCGTGGGTGTGGTGGACCCGCTGTCGCTGGACGATTACCGCACCCATGGCGGCCTTGCCGGGCTGGAACGCGCGCTTGGCATGACCGCGCCGGATATGGTGGCCGAGGTTACCGCCTCGGGCCTGCGTGGCCGGGGTGGCGCGGGCTTTCCGACCGGCATCAAGTGGAAAACCGTGTCCGAGGCCAAGGCCGACCGCAAATACATCGTCTGCAACGCCGATGAAGGCGACAGCGCCACCTTTGCCGACCGTATGCTGATGGAGGGCGACCCCTTCACCCTGATCGAGGGCATGGCGATTGCCGGTCTGGCCTGCGGGGCAACCAAGGGGTTTGTGTATATCCGTTCGGAATACCCCGTTGCCATTGCGGTGATGCAAAAGGCGGTTGAAGTTGCCCGCGCCGCCGGGGTCTTGGGCGCTTCGGTTCTGGGCCGTGGCCCGGCCTTTGACATGGAGGTCCGCGTTGGCGCGGGCGCCTATGTCTGCGGCGAGGAAACCAGCCTGCTGAACAGCCTGGAGGGCAAGCGCGGCATCGTGCGCGCCAAACCACCGCTGCCCGCGCTGGAAGGCTTCCTTGGCAAGCCGACCGTGGTGAACAACGTGATCTCGCTGGCGTCGATCCCGGTGATCTTCGCCAAGGGCGCGGCGTTCTATCAGGGCTTTGGCCTTGGCCGGTCGCGCGGCACGATCCCGCTGCAAATCGCCGGGAACGTCAAGCATGGCGGGCTGTACGAGATCGCCTTTGGCCTGACCTTGGGCGAGATCGTGAACCAGATCGGCGGCGGTACGGCATCGGGTCGCCCGGTCAAGGCGGTGCAGGTGGGTGGACCCCTGGGCGCCTATTTCCCGGTTGGCCTGTTCGATACGCCCTTTGGGTACGAGGAATTCGCCGGCAAGGACGGGTTGATCGGCCACGCCGGTCTGACCGTGTTTGACGACACCGCCGACATGCTGGGTATGGCACGGTTCGCGATGGAATTCTGCGCCATAGAATCCTGCGGCAAATGCACCCCCTGCCGCATAGGCGCCGTGCGTGGCGTGGAAACGCTGGACCGGATCGGGCGCGGTGACAGTGGTGCCCTGCCCCTGCTGACCGACCTGTGCAACACCATGAAGGCCGGGTCGCTGTGTGCCTTGGGCGGGTTCACCCCCTATCCCGTCATGTCGGCACTGACCCATTTCCCCGACGACTTCGCGCGCGCCAAGGAGGCTGCGGAATGAAAGATTTCATCATCCCCGACCGCGATTTCGGCACCCCTGCCGCCAAATCCAAGCAGATGGTCACGCTGAACATCGACGGGTTCGACATCACCGTCCCCGAAGGCACCAGCATCATGCGCGCCGCCGCTGAGATTGGCATTTCGGTGCCGAAACTCTGCGCCACCGACAGCATCGACGCTTTCGGATCGTGCCGCCTGTGTCTGGTCGAGATCGAGGGCCGCAATGGCACCCCGGCAAGCTGCACCACCCCGGTTGCCCCCGGCATCAAGGTGCATACCCAGACCGGCAAGCTGAAAACCCTGCGGCGTGGTGTGATGGAGCTTTATATCTCCGACCACCCGCTGGATTGCCTGACCTGTTCGGCCAATGGCGACTGCGAATTGCAGGATATGGCAGGGGCCGTAGGCCTGCGCGATGTGCGGTATGAGGCGATTGATACCCATTTCCGCGCCAAGGACACCTCGGGCATCGCCAACCCGAACTACATCCCGCGCGACGATTCCAGCCCCTATTTCAGCTATGATCCGCAGAAATGTATCGTCTGCTCGCGCTGCGTGCGGGCCTGTGAAGAGGTGCAGGGCACCTTCGCGCTGACCATCGAAGGCCGTGGCTTTGACAGCCGCGTTTCCTTCGGCGCGAAAACCGATACCGCCTTGTCGTCGGATTGCGTGTCTTGCGGGGCTTGCGTGCAGGCCTGCCCGACCGCAACCTTGCAGGAAAAGTCGGTGATCGACATCGGCACGCCGGAACGCTCGGTCATCACCACCTGCGCCTATTGCGGTGTGGGATGCAGCTTCAAGGCCGAAATGCGCGGCGATGAGCTGGTGCGGATGACGCCCTACAAGCACGGCAAGGCCAACCGTGGCCATAGCTGCGTCAAGGGCCGGTTCGCCTATGGCTATGCCTCCCACAAGGACCGCATCCTGAACCCGATGATCCGCGACAGCATCAATGACCCGTGGCAGGAAGTCTCCTGGCCCGAGGCGATGGAATTTGCCGCGAACCGCATGAAGGGCATCATTGCCAAGCATGGGAAGAAATCTGTCGGGGTGATCACCAGCAGCCGTTGCACCAATGAAGAAACCTATCTGGTGCAAAAGCTGACCCGCGCGGTGTTTCAGAACAACAACACCGACACCTGCGCCCGCGTCTGCCATTCGCCCACCGGCTATGGCCTTGGCCAGACGCTGGGCACCAGCGCAGGCACGCAGGACTTTGACTCGGTTGAAGAAACCGATGTTGTCATCGTCATCGGTGCCAACCCGGCCTCTGGCCATCCCGTTTTCGCCAGCCGCTTGAAAAAGCGTCTGCGCAAAGGGGCCAAGCTGATCGTGGTTGACCCGCGCCGCACTGAAATGGTGGACAGCCCGCATATCCGCGCCGCGCATCACCTTGCGCTGACCCCCGGCACCAACGTGGCGGTTGTCACGGCGCTGGCGCATGTGATCGTGACCGAAAAGCTGTATGACGAGGCATTCATCCGCGACCGTTGCGATTGGGATGAATTCCAGGATTATGCCGATTTCGTCAGCCAGCCGCAGAATTCGCCCGAGGCGGTCGAGTTGCTGACCGGCGTCAAGGCCAGCGAAATGCGCGCAGCGGCGCGTCTGTTCGCCACCGGCGGCAACGGCTCCATCTATTACGGGCTGGGCGTGACCGAACATTCCCAAGGTTCGACCACCGTGATCGGCATTGCCAACCTTGCCATGATGACCGGCAACGTCGGTCGCCCCGGTGTCGGCGTGAACCCGCTGCGCGGCCAGAACAACGTGCAAGGCTCGTGCGACATGGGGTCTTTCCCACACGAACTGCCCGGCTATCGCCATGTAAAAGGCCCCGAGGTTCGGGCGATCTATGAAAACCTTTGGGGCGTGACCATCGACCCAGAGCCTGGCCTGCGCATTCCCAACATGCTGGATGCGGCGGTTGAGGGCACGTTCAAGGGCCTGTACTGCCAAGGCGAAGACATCCTGCAATCGGACCCCGATACCAAGCATGTCTCGGCCGGGCTGGCGGCGATGGAGTGTGTGATCGTCCACGACCTGTTCCTGAACGAAACCGCGAACTACGCCCATGTGTTCTTCCCCGGGTCGTCCTTCCTGGAAAAGGACGGCACCTTCACCAACGCCGAACGCCGCATCAACATGGTGCGCAAGGTGATGGCACCAAAGCAGGGCTATGCCGACTGGGAAGTGACCCAGTTGTTCGCCAATGCCATGGGCGCGGATTGGGGCTACACCCATCCGTCACAGATCATGGAAGAGATCGCCATGACCACGCCGTCTTTCGCCGGTGTGACCTATGAAAAGATCGAAACCATGGGGTCGGTGCAGTGGCCCTGCAATGACAAGGCCCCCGAAGGCACGCCTCTGATGCACGTTGACGGGTTCGTCCGCGGCAAGGGTAAATTCATCAACACCGAATATGTGGCGACCGATGAAAAGACCGGCCCGCGCTTTCCGCTGTTGCTGACGACCGGGCGCATCCTGTCGCAATACAACGTCGGCGCGCAGACCCGGCGTACCGACAACGTGATGTGGCATGATCAGGACGTGCTGGAAATTCACCCGCATGACGCCGAAAACCGCGGCATCAAGGAAGGTGACTGGGTGCGTCTGGCCAGCCGTGCGGGCGAAACCACGCTGCGCGCAACGATCACCGACAAGGTCAACCCGGGTGTGGTCTATACCACCTTCCACCACCCCGACACGCAGGCCAATGTGATCACCACCGACTATTCCGACTGGGCGACCAACTGCCCGGAATACAAGGTGACGGCAGTGCAGATCAGCCCCTCGAACGGGCCAAGCGAATGGCAGGAAGGCTATAACGCCTTTGCCACGCTGTCGCGCCGGATTGCGGCGGCGGAATGATAACCCACCGCCCCCACGCGCGCCTTGCCTTCGGGCAGGGCCGCGCCTCTGACGGCAGCCGAGAGCTGCCAGAAGAGGTGGCGGTGGCCATTACCTACAACGGATCGACCCAAGCCGTGATGATGGCGACGCCCGCCGATCTGACCGACTTCGCCTATGGCTTTTCGCTGACCGAGGGCATTGCGATGCCAGAAGAGATCGACAGCATTGAGGTGGTTGAGGCCGAGCTTGGCATTGATCTGCAAATCTGGCTGAAAGATGCGGCCCAGGCGCGGCAAAGCGCGCGGCGGCGGTCAATGGCCGGACCGGTGGGCTGCGGGCTGTGCGGCATCGACAGTCTGGAAGAGGCGGCGCGCAAACCCCGTGTGGTTACCGAACAGGGGTTTACCCTGTCGCCCAACCAGATCATGGCGGCGATGGCGGCGCTGACTGATCATCAGCCCCTGCATGACATTACCCGCGCCGCCCATGCTGCCGCCTTCTGGGCGCCGGGCGCAGGCATCCTTGCCGCGCGCGAGGATGTTGGCCGCCACAACGCGCTGGACAAGTTGATCGGCGCGCTGGCCCGTGCCCCGCATGTCGATGGCGCGCTAGTGCTGACCTGCCGCACCTCGATCGACATGGTGCAAAAGGCCGCCGCCGCCGGCTTTGCCATGATCATCGCCGCCTCTGCCCCCACGGCCACCGCCGTCGACATGGCCGACAAGGCGGGCATCACCCTGATCGGCCTTGCCCGCAGGGACGGTTTTGAAGTTTTCACCCATTCCCACCGCATTGCCCCCGAGGAGGCCGCAGATGTCGCATGACGCGCCCCATGCCAAGCTGATCTATATGGCCAACCAGATCGCCAAATTCATGGAATCAAAGCCCCATGACCAAGGGATCGAGGGGCTGGCCTCTCATATCAATGACTTCTGGGAACCCCGGATGCGGCGCCACCTGTTCGAGGTGCTGGACGCTGGCGGCAACGGCTTGCGCCCGCTGGTGCTAGATGCTGCGGTGAAAATCCGCCGCCCGGCAGAAGCTGCCTGACCGTCAGGGGTGGCGCCGGACCAAGGCCATATAAGCGAAGGTTCCGGTCAGAAACCCCGCTGCCGCCAGCAAGGCAGCCATGGTCATCTGCCGCGCATCGGCGCTGCTGGCCGACAAGGCCAGATAGCCGAAGGCCCAAAAGCCTGACCAGCTGATCACGCAGATCAGGGCAATCAGTTTGTTCACGGGGCAGCTCCTCCCAAAGCGTCGCGTCGGGGCACAATAGCGCGACGATGGAGTGTGTCTAAGGAATTCGTTGCTCCTGTGCCGCGATTGCGACGAAGGCGGCAAGATGGCCGGATGTCCGCACCATCTGCCCGGACAAGACGGTGCCTGACGCAAAGGGTGCTACGGCGCGGGTAAACGCGGCCCCAAAGCGGTCACCCTGCCAGATCAGCCGCAGGGTCTGAAAATCGAAAAGCTGCCGGCTCAGGGCATATTGCGCCTTGTAAGCCGCTTCTTTGGCGACAAAAAGAGCCAAAGCTGCTTGCCCGTCTGCTACGCTTTCGCCTTCGGCAAGCAGGGTCGGCCACAGCGCCGGTTCAAGGTTAGCAACAGGCTCTGCGTCCAACCCCAGCCCGGCCCATTGCGTTGTTCTGCCCACCACAGCAAGGCAGGCCCCGGCGCAATGGGTGATCGATCCGGTCAGACCGGCGGGCCAGAGGGGCGCGCGGTCAGCCCCGGCTGGGATAGCTGCCGGGTTATGACCCAGCGCCCGCATGGCGGCGCGGGCGGCAGACCGGCCCGCAGCAAACTCTGCCAGACGACCGGGCACAGCCGGGCCAATCTGTTCAACCGGCCAAAGGGGGCTGTCGTCGGGCGCAGCACTAACCACGCCCGAAGGCAAGACCGCCCGCAAGGCCGCCAGAAGGTCAGGCATCCGCCCCGGTCCGCCGCGCCCGCATCGCCAGCCGCCGCGCCATGGCATCATTGCGGGCATCGGCCCGGTCAGACAGGGCCTGCGGCGCCACGGGCGCTGCGACGGGTTTCGGCCCGTCATCCAGATGTTTCGCCAGCGCCGACAGGGTTGGGAAACGGAAGATGTCGGTGATCGACAGCTTTTTGATGCCCAACCCGTCGCGAATTTCCCGATGCGCCTGCACGGCCAAAAGGCTATGCCCGCCCAGTGCAAAAAAGTTGTCGCGGCTGCCGACCTTGGGCACGCCCAGCACCTTTTGCCAGATCGTGGCCAACTGCGCCTCGATCCCCTCGTCCGGCGCGACGAAGGCCTCGGTCGCAACGGGGGCGGCGTTAGGCGCGGGCAGTGCCTTGCGGTCGACCTTGCGGTTGGGGGTCAGCGGAAAGCTGTCCAGCCGCACGAAATGCGCGGGCACCATATGTTCGGGCAGGCCGGTGGCCAGCGCAGGGCGCAGGGCTGCCTCGGTCGCCGTACCGCTGTAATAACCGACCAGACGCAGGTCGCCGGGGGTATCCTCGCGCGCCATAACGACCGCCTGCGTTACGCCGGGCTGGGCCTCTAGCACCGCCTCGATCTCCCCCAATTCGATCCGATAGCCGCGCAGTTTCACCTGAAAATCGGTACGGCCGATGTAGTCGAGCTTGCCATCCGCCCGCCAGCGCACCAGATCGCCGGTCTGATACATCCGCGCACCCCAAGGGGCGGCGCGGTCAGACGTGACAAAGAGGTCGGGCTTGAACCGCTCTGCCGTCAGATCCGCGCGCTGCCAATAGCCGCGCGTCACGCCATCGCCGCCGATCCACAATTCGCCCGGAACGCCTGGCGGAACTGGCGTGCCAGCCTCATCCAGCACATACATCTGCTGGTTCACCAAGGGCCTGCCGATGTTCTGGATGCCATCGTCGTTGCCCACCTCCTCGACCGAGGACCAGATGGTGGTTTCGGTCGGGCCGTACATGTTCAGGATGCGCGCACCCGTCGCCTTGCGCAAATCGGCCACCTGCGCGCCGGCCAGCGCCTCGCCACCGACCATCAGGGTTTTCAGGCCCAACAGGGCACCCCGCGCCTCCTCATTCATCGCAATCATCCGCGCCATCGACGGGGTGCATTGCAGGTGGGTGACGTTGTGGCGGATCAGTTGGGCGGCGATGGAGTAATCATCCTCCTCAACCCCGCCGCCCGAGTTGGCGCGCTTGACCACTTCGGCCAGCGGATACAGCCCCTCCAGCACCTTTTCCGGCGCGATGCCATAGTCGATCAGGCAGGCGACCTCGCCCACGCCAATACGCTTCAGTTGTTCAACGCGGGCAATGGCGTCATCCACCGTGCCGAACAGGCCCGAATCGTCGAAATAGCGCTGGAAGGCGAAATCGAGGATCGCGGCGTTTTCTTCATCCGACAGGGTGCGCAGGTCGATGTCCATCGGGTTGGTCACGCCCGCCGGTTTCTTGAAGGCCGGGAAGGCCCAGGCGTATTGCTTCACCAGCCCCACGGCAGCCGCCAGATAGGCCTTCATCGGGCCTTCGGCCACACGGCGCACCTGATCACGGTCGCGGCCCACATAGGTGTGCAGCATCAGGGTGACGACGCCGGCTTCCGGATCATGTCCGGCCTTGGCCCGCGCCTCGCGGTAGATCTTGATCTTGGTCGCAACCTCGTCAACCGACTGGCCCAGAAGGTGGGTCAGCACATTGGCGCCCAGTTCGCCCGCCTCTCGCCACGTCTCGGGGTTGCCTGCGGTGGTCACCCACAGGGGCAGTTCCTTTGACACCGGGCGCGGCTGGGTTTTCACGGTGAACATGCTGCCGTCGGACTTGGGGAAATCAACCCCCTCACCGCGCCACAAGCGACGCACCTGATCGGCGGCGGCATACATCGCGGCCTTGTTGGCGGGCGGGGTGTTTTCCGGGCGGAGCACGAAATCCTCTGGCTGCCAGCCGCTGGCAATCGCCAGCCCGGTGCGGCCGTTGGTCAGGTTGTCGATCACCGCCCATTCCTCGGCAATCCGTGCCGGATGGTGCAGGGGAACGACGCAAGAGCCTGCGCGCACGCTGATATTCCTGGTCACCGCCGCTACGGCAGCGCCCGTGACCGAGGGGTTCGGATAGGGCCCGCCAAAGGCGTGAAAGTGGCGCTCGGGCGTCCAGACCGCCACGAACCCATGGGTGTCGGCGAAGCGGGCACCTTCCAGCAGCAGTTCGTACTTCTTGGGGCCGACGCCATCGTCATTGCCCCAATAGTAGATGGAGAAATCCATCTGTTTGGCCGAGGTGATCCGGCCGCTGGAAACGAGCGCCCGGTTCTCATCAGAGGAAATCACCACCTTGAAGCCGCCCGCTAGCGTCCAGAACAGTTCCAGCACCGAAATGTCAAACGACAGCGAGGTGACGGCCAGCCACACCCCGCCATCGGGGCCGATGCGGTCATCCATCCCGGTGAAGAAGTTGGCGACGTTGCGATGTTCGACCATCACGCCCTTGGGCCGGCCGGTCGAGCCGCTGGTATAGATCATATAGGCAATGTCTGCCGGGCCGACGCCGGTTTCCGGGTTGGTCACCGGGGCCGAGGCCAAGCGCCCATCGGTATCCAGTTCCAGCACCTGCGCCGCATGGGCAGGGAGCGGCAGGCCCGATTGCGTCACCACCACCGGGCAGCCGGAATCCTCCAGATAAAGCGCGATCCGATCGGCAGGATAGGCCGGGTCCATCGGCACATAGGCCCCGCCCGCCTTTTGGATGGCCAGTGCGCCGATCACCAGATCGAGGCTGCGGCGGCAATACAGGCCCACCAACGTGCCGGGGGTGACACCCATGGAAACCAGCACATGCGCGGCACGGTTTGCGCGGGTGTTCAGGGCGGCATAGGTCAGCGCCTGCCCCTCGCAGACCAGCGCGATGGCGTCGGGGGTGCGGGCCACCTGCGCCTCGAACGCCTGATGCACGCAAAGGGTGGTGCGGGGGCCAAGGGTTGCGTTCCAGTCAGATGTGACCTGCGCCTGTTCGGCGGAGGTCATGTTGGGCAGGGCAGCAAAGGGCGTATCGGGGGCAGTGGCGGCAAGGGTCGCGGCCAGCGCGGCGATGCGGATGGCAATCGCCTGCGCCTCAGCCTCGGGCAGGCGGGCGGCATCATAGTGCAGGGCGGCAGGCGTCAGGGTGATGACGCTGCCCGGAACAGCACCCGATTGCGACAGCGCCAGTTGCGGAGCCACCACCCCTTGCAGCGCGGCATCGCGGGTCATCAGATCGAGCGGCCATGTCGGCGTTGCGACGGCCTTGGTCAGCGCAGCATCCAGCGCAGTGCGCGCCTCGGCCAGCGTTCCGCTGGTGGCAAGCGGAACCGGAACCCAATCGGCCAGATAGCCCGGCAGGCCCGCACCACCATAAGCAATCGTCACATCCTGCAACCCAAGCCCCCGCGCCGCCGCCAAGGCCAAAGCGGCCAGATCGCCTGCCAGCGGCAGGCTGCGCCAATCGGCAACCGTGGCGGAAAAGGCCCCCGGCACCGCCGCCGGATTCATGGATTTCAGAGCCTTGCGCACAGCGCCTTCGCCCGAAACCACAGCCGCCAGTGCCGCAGTCAGGCGCCCAGCCTCGTCCGCCGACAAAAGCGGCAAAGTGGCTTCGGTGATGGTCGAGGGGCAAATCGCCCCGCCTTTCACCTGACAGGTCAGGCGGTTTAGCCGCACGGCACCGCTGGCGCAGGCAACCACCAGCCCTTCGGGCGTGGCGGACAGAACCTGACCGGGGGCACCCTGCCCCGCCTCAACCTCGACCGTGCCGACGTTCAGCATGCGGGTTCCGGTGGCAATCTTGGCGGTGCTAACCGGATTCCAGTAGCGGCCATGGTCCATCGCGCGGACCATGCGGGCCACCTGTTCGGCGGGTTGGGCAAAATCCAGCCGCCCCATCGCGGCGGGCCGGTCGGTGCGCAAATGCAGGCCCCGGCGCGACAGGTCTTGCGGCTGGCGGCGCAGGCCGGTTTCCAACTGAACCAGCACGGCGGGAAAGCTTTCCAGCGCCGCCTCGAAACACCGGGTGTTCAGGGTCAGCGCGGTGTCGTTCGGGGCAATGTCAAAGCGGCGGGCTTCAAGAATGTCGCCCTCATCCACGCCGCCTTCGATCATGTGCCACGAAATGCCGTGCTGCGCGGCACCGGCCAGAATAGACCACACCGGCGCGTTCAGGCCGGCATGTTCGGGCAAGGGGCCATCGTGAAAGTTCACCGCCCCTTTGCTGGCCATGGCCAGCACCTGCGGCGGAACCACGGTAAGGTTTGCCACCGACAAAAGCCAATCCACCTGCGTTCCCGCCAGCGCCGCCCAATCGCCCGCATCGACAACGCGGATACCATTGCCAACGGCCCATTTCCGCACCTCGGCATGGCGCGACACCACGGCAGCAATCCGATGCCCGCGCGCCAGAATTTGCGCGCCACATTCATGGGTCAGGGTTTCATTGCCGATCAGCAAAACGGAAAACTGGGTCATCACTACTCCTTCCCGCCCGACGGGCGGAGGCCCCTATTCGGCGGGGCGCGTCTGGTTACGGGCCACATCTGCACCGCGCCCGGCAAAAAGCGCGCGGGCATGATGCGTGGCCATGTCACGAAGGTAATGCGGCGGATCGCCCCTGTCCTTGCGCTGGATCACAAGACGCAGCCGCCACAGGGCACCGCCCAGCACTGCGGCCAGCGTTGCGCCCAAGGCATAGGCGGTTCCGTGGTTCTTTTGAAAATAATGCCACCGGGAATCCAGCCAAAAGCGCGGAATCCGCTGCCAGCCGCCCATTCCGGTGGAAACCGAACCGATATGCACCACGACCGATTCGAGGACATAATCGGTGGGCCAGCCCGCCAGCGCTGCGCGGCGGCAAAGGTCGGTTTCCTCAAAATACAGGAAAAAGGTTTCGTCAAAAATGCCGATCCGATCCAGCACTTCCATCCGCATCATCAGGCTGGCCCCTGCCAGCCAATCAACGCGCGTTGTGGCCTCGGGGATCGGGCGCGCAACGATGCTATTTTTCAACAGACGGCTGATGGGACCAAAGCGGGTATGCGCCTCGAACTCGCCCGCCGCCGAAGGAAAGCGGAAGGCGGTTCGATGGGGCGCGCCGTCATCGCCCTGAATGAAACTGCCGGCAAAGCCGGTGGCCGGATTGGCCACAAGGTGATCCATCAGCGCACGAATGGCACCGGCCTGCGGGAAGGCATCCGAGTTCAGGATATAGACGAAATCAGGCCGCCCGCCCTCCGGCAGACCGGCACGGATGCCGACATTGTTGCCCGCGCCAAAACCGCCGTTGCGGCCGGACTGGATGACACGCACTTGCTGCGGCCCCTTGTCCCAACCCCGCGCGGCAACCTCTGCCGTCATGGTTTCAAACGAGCCGTCGCCGGAATCGTTATCCACGATCACCAATGCCCCGTCGATTCCGTCCAGCGCGCGCAAGGCCGCCTCGGCCGATTGCAGCGTCATCTCGGCCGTGCGCCAGTTCAGGATCACCGTCAGCAGCGTGGGCATCATTCGGCCGCCAGACTACGGAACGGCACGACCTGACCCGGCCCGCCTTCGGCTTGCGCAATCGCGGCGCGCATCTTGGCGGCCAGCACCCGGACGTTGGGTTCCAGCACCATCGAGTCGTGATCACCCGGCACCTCGACCACCTGCAAGGCGGCGGCAAAGCGGGTCAGGTCATTGTCGGGGAACACATATTCCTTGGCAGCCGACACCCAGCGCCCGCCCGTGACCTGCCATTTGCGGTCCAAGGGCGGACGGTACATCACCGTGGCCCCGGCGCGTTGCGGCAGGTCATAGATGGCGATAGCGTCGCGGAAAGCCGCCTCGATCTCGGCATTGTGGAACTGGGCGGTGCCTGCGGTTTCGGGGGCCAGACGCTTGGTCTTTTCCCACTCCCAACGGTTACGCGCCCATTCGGCCAGATAGCCGGGGCCTTTGGCGCGCAGTTCTGCAAGCTTGATCAGCGCCTTGTCGGGGCGACTAAGCGACGGACGCACCGGCAAAGGCGTATCCAGCAGAACCAGCAGCGAAACCTCTTCCCCCGCTGCTTCCAACTGCCGCGCCATTTCCCAGGCGGTCAGGCCGCCGCCCGAGAAACCACCCAGCAGATAGGGGCCATGGGGCTGCACCTGCCGCAGTTCGGCGATGTAATCGGTCGCCGCTTCGGGGATGGTGCGGTGGGGTTGGTCTTCGCCCAAGAGGCCCCGCGCTTGCAGGCCATAGAACGGCCGGTCGCCACCCAGAAGCTGCGCAAGGTGACGCAGGTTCAGGACGTTGCCGAACATGCCCGCCACGAGAAAGAAGGGGCGGCGCTGACCGCCCTCACCCTCGTGCATCGGGACCAGGTGGGTGAACCTGCGGCGCGGGGCGGCGGAGGCCTTGCCTTCGGTCGGGGTATCCGTCTCCCCCACCTCGGCTGCGATCAGCTTGGCGCAAGCGGCAATGCTGGGCGCCTCGAACAGGACCGAGATCGGGAAATCGACGCGGAAGGTTCTCTTGACCATGGCGAACAGGCGCACCGCGATCAGGCTGTGGCCGCCAAGGTCAAAGAAGCTGTCCTCGACCCCCACCTTGCCCACGCCCAGCAATTCCTGCCAGAAGCCGACCAAGGTGCGTTCAATGTCATTCCTTGGTTCGACATAGGCGGTGTCGAGATCGGGCCGGTCGAAGGACTGGCCCTCCACCTTGGCCGCCTCGGCCTCGGCCGTCTGGCGCACCAGTGCGGGCAGGTCCAGCGACGACACGATGATCTGGCTTTGCCCGGTCGCCACGGCACGGGCGAAAGCCTCGGCCCCCTCCTCCGGGCGGATGCCTTGGGTAAAGCTGTGCATCAGACGCTCTTCGGCGGGCGACATCGCCCGCCCCGAGCGGGGGCCTTCGTCAAAGGTCAGTTCGCGCGCATCAGGGCGTGGGAAGGACAATTCGCCATCAAGCCGACGAATGGTGAAACCCACAATCTCGATGCACACCTCGCCCTCGGGCGTGGCCAGCGTCACGTCGAACCGCGCAGTGGGTCGATCGGCGCGGTTGTCGGCGGCGTTGCGGATATGGCTGACAATATCGGCAGGCAGTGGGCGCAGCACCCGCACCGCGCCATAGCTGACCGGCACCCAGAGGTGATCTGGCCTATAACCCGTGATCAGGCCCATGGCCCAGCCGGTCGCAAGATCCATCAGCGCGGGGTGGATCAGCCAGCCCTGATCAGGCTCGGCGCGGAAGGCCGTTGGCAGGGTCAGCCGCGCCAACCCCTCGCCCGCGCCGATGCTGCGCGACCGCAGCACCCGCCAGCGCGGACCAAAGGCCAGATGCGCCTCTTGCGGGCTGGGCAGGCCGTCGCCCAGTTCGGGGGCGGGCAGGCGGGCGGCGATGGCACCGGGGTCGATGCGGCGGGGCGCTTCGGGCAGCGGCGTGATGGCGGCCTGCGCATGCAGAACCCAGCCGGTGCGGCCCTGATGTTGGATGCCGGAATGCAGATCAAACCCATAGCCCTGATCGCTGCGCGCCAGCGTGGCGCGGATCGAGCGCGTCTCTGCATTCGCCACATCCAAAGCGCGGAAAAAGGTCAGGTCGCTGATCTCGAACGGCCCGGCCTCGCCTTGTGCCCGCATCGCCTCGGCCACGATCTCCAGGTATCCGGTGCCGGGGATCAGCGCCTGCCCCGATTTGGTGCGGTGGCCATCCAGCACCCAGCGGTCCATGCCATAATCGGCGGTGAACATGCGGTTGCCCTTGGCGTCAAAGGTCGCCTCGTCCAGCATCGGCGCCTTGATCGCCACCTTTGGCGCGGGGGGCCGGTCGCCGGTGCGCTCGGCCAAAGCCTCTGCCGCCATGCCGACGCCGCTCCAGATGCCCCAATTGAGCGCGACGACCTTGGTTTTGTCGCCCGCGCGCGATTTCGACCAGGCGTTCAGGAATTCATTCGCCGCCACATAGTCGATCTGCCCGGCAGGACCGGTGATGGTGGAGGTCGAGGAGAACAGCACCATCAGATCCAGCGTGCCATCGGGGAACAGCTTGTCCAGCACAAGCGTGCCATGAACCTTGGGCGACAGAACATCCTCTACCTGCGCTGGGGTCTTGGTCATCAGGGGGCCATCGCTGACCACGCCTGCGGCATGGATGACGGCCTGCACGCGGCCAAACTGGCCCTCGGCCTGCGCAACAGCCGCGCGCATATCTTCAAGGTTGCACACATCGGCGGGGGCGACGGTGACCTGCCCACCCAAGGATTCCAGCCGTTGCAGCGCCAGAATGCGGCGGCTGATCGGGTCTGCCGGATCATGCCCAGCCAGCCAGCGCGGCCAGAGCGAACGCTCGGGCAGGGCGCGGCGGGCGATCAGGGTGATCTTGGCGCCGTGACGCTTGATCAGATCTTCGGCCACGGTCAGGCCGATGCCGCCGAAACCGCCGGTGATCAGCACATGCGCCCCTTGCGGCAGGGTTGCGCCGGCATCGGGCAGCGCCTGCGCGCGCAGGTCTTGCACATAGCGACGGGTACCACGCAGGGCGGCCAAGCCTTCGGCGGGGTCTTGCAGCAGTTCTTCCAGCACGCGGTCAGTAAGGTCCGACAGGTCCGCAGCGCCGCGACGGGGCGCGGGCGGCAAGGTCAGGTCCAATGTGGACACCGTCACCCCCGGCAATTCGCGCGGGATCACGCGGGCCGGGCCAAGCAGGGTGGCTTTCTCCGGATAGGTCAGCCCTTCGGTTTTCACCTGAGCCGCCCCGGTGGTGAAGGCGATCAGGTGGATGGGGCGCGGCAGGTTTTCCTCGGCAATCGCTTGCGCGAGGAACATCAGAGAATGAAAACCCTGTTCCAGATTACGATGGAGGAAGCTGGAGCCGGGACGGAATTTCTCCTGTGCGGTCACCAGCCAGAAATGCGCGATGCGGTTCGGCGCATGGCCATGGCTGACCAGATCGGCGATCAGCGCGTCATAACCCTCGCGCCCGCGTTCAGGTGCAAGGATATAGCCGCCTTGGCCATCGCGGCCAAAGGCATCGCCGGTGCGGACGGTATGCACCTCGTGCCCTGCGGCGCGCAGGCGGGCGGCGGTGGCGGCGCCAAGGCCGGTGTCATCGACAAAGATCAGCCAGTTCTGGGGGGGTACCTCGGCAAGTTCGGCAATGTCGAAACCGGCAGAGGCGGGGCGCCAATGCGGTTTCCAGCCCCATTGGGCAATGTTCTCCACCCGCTCGGGCAGGGTGGTTTCCGCCTCGGCCGCTTTGCCGGGCTGGATGAAATAGGGCTTCTTCTGAAAGGCATAGGTCGGCAGCACCACGCGGTTGCGGCGCGCGCCGGCCCAGATCGGCTCCCAATCCACGGCCACACCACAGGCCCAGAGGCGGGCGATGGTGCCGATATGCCAGGCGTCATCGGCCATCGCCTGTTCGGGGTGGCGCAAGGCGGGTATGACCTGACCCGAGGCGACGCTGTTAGCCTGCGCCAAGGACGACAGCGCGCGGCCCGGACCCATTTCGACAAACACGCGCGGCTCATCCAGCAGCGCGCCGATGGTCTGCTGGAACATCACGGTGTTGCGCAGATGGGCGACCCAATATTCCGGGTCCGTCGCCTGTGTGGGCGTCAGCGGCTGCCCGGTGCGGTTTGAGATGATCGGCAGTTGCGGGGCGTTCAGCTTGATGGACCGCAGGTAATCGCCAAAGCGGCCGAGGATCGGCTCCAGCATCCGGGAATGCGCCGCGATGTCGATGGCGATGCGCTGGGTATCCACCCCTTGCGCCGACAGGGTTTCCGCCAGCATCTTCAATGCGGCATCGGGGCCAGATACAACACACAGGCCCGGCGCGTTGACCGAGGCCATATCCAGATCGCCGGTCACCAGCGGGCGCAGGTCGCCCTCGGCCATGGGCACCGAGAGCATCCCGCCCGGCGCAATGGTGTCGAACAGGCGGCCACGCAGCAGGACAAGGCCGATGCAATCTTCAAAGCTCATCACCCCGGCCAGCGCGGCGGCGGTGTTTTCGCCCATCGAATGGCCGATCAGATGGCTGGGGGTAACGCCCCAGCTATCATACAGCTTCGCCAGTGCGAATTCCGTGATCATGATCAGCGGCAGCTGGACCGAGGGCTTTTTCAGCGCCTCATTCGCTGCAGCCTCACCGCCCTTTTCGGGCAGCCACAGGGCGCGGATGTCATAATCCAGTTGCGGTTCCAGTACCGCCAACCCCCGGTCCATCCAATCGGCGAAGACGGGTTCGGTTTCATACAAGTCGCGCGCCATGCCCGCATATTGCGCGCCGCCGCCGGGGAACATGAACACCACCTCGGGCGCATCCAGCCGGTCGTGGTTGAAGACCCGCCGCGTATCGGCGCCCTCCAGCAGGCTGGCGGCTTCCAAATGGCTGGCGGCCACGATGACCCGGCGCTTTTCAAAGGCGCGGCGGCCCTCTTTCAGCGTATAGGCCACATCGGCAAGCGGCTGCTCGGGGTGGGCGCGCAGGTGAGCAGCAAGGCGGGCCGTCTGCCCGTCAAGCGCGGCCTTGGACCGCGCCGACAGAACAAGCGGCTGGAACGGCCAGATGCTGTCTTCCGACGGCGCGCGAACCGGCGCCTCGGCCAGAATGGCATGGGCATTGGTGCCGCCAACGCCCAGAGAGTTGACAGCCGCAACTCGTGTTGGCGCCTGCCAGTCGGTCAGCCGGTCATTCACCTTGAAGGGTGAGGTTTCAAAGTCAATCGAGGGGTTCGGCGCCTCATACCCCAGACTTGGCGGCAGTTGGCGGTGATGCAGCGACAGCGCGACCTTGATCAGGCTGGCCACGCCCGCCGCCGTATCCAGATGGCCGATGTTGGTTTTCACCGAACCAAGGCGGCAATGCCCCACCTGATCGGTGGTTTCGCGGAAGGCATTGGTCAGGGCGGCAACCTCGATCGGGTCGCCCAGATAGGTGCCGGTGCCGTGGCATTCGACATAGGTCACGTCATCGCCGGTGACGCCGGCAATCGCCTGCGCCTCGGCGATGCAGCGGGCCTGACCGTCGACCGAGGGGGCCAGATAGCCGGCCTTGGCCGCGCCGTCGTTGTTGACCGCCGACCCTTTCAGGATGGCCCAGATATGATCGCCGTCACGCACCGCATCCTTGGCGCGGCGCAGCACCACACAGCCCGCGCCCGAGCCGAACACGGTGCCTTTGGCGCGGTGGTCAAAGGCATGGCAATGACCATCGGGCGACAGGATCTCGCCCTCGGTGAACAGATACCCACGGGCGTGGGGCAACTCGATGGTCACACCGCCCGCCAGCGCCATGTCGCATTCGCCATTCAGCAAGGCCTGCGTCGCGAAATGCACCGCCACCAAACTGGTGGAACAGGCCGTCTGCACGTTGATCGACGGGCCTTTCAGGTCGAACACATGGCTGACGCGGGTGGACAGGAAGTCCTTGTCGTTCCCGGTGTGCCGCAACAGGAACATGCCGGTCTGATCGACCAGATCGCGGTTGGAACACAGGTTGAAATAGAAATAACTGCCCATGCCGCAACCGGCATAAACGCCGACCGCGCCGGGGAAGTTTTCGGGCGGGTGGCCCGCATTTTCCAGCGCCTCCCACGCCACCTCCAGAAACTGGCGGTGCTGGGGGTCAAGGATAGCGGCCTCTTTCGGCGAAAACCCAAAGAAATCTGCGTCGAAATCAGCGAACCTGTCCAGCACGGCAGCAGAGGGCACATAGTTGGCCTTGGCCATGCGCGCCGGGCTTTCGCCAGCCGCCAGCAATTCCTCACGCGACAGAGCGCGGATCGATTCAACACCGGCAGCAAGATTGGACCAGTAGGCCGCAATATCGGGCGCGCCCGGCAGATGCGCGGCCATGCCGACGACCGCAATATCGGTATCATTCAGTCCCAGAATCTCGGCGCCGTCGGCCATGCAAACTTACCCACTGATACGGCAACCATCACCTGATGGAAGCGCATGAAATCTATCGCAGTTCCACGCGGCAATACACCCCGGCCGCATCCACCGCGGGATATTGCACGCAAGGGTGACAATTACGGGCCGATCATGCGGAATTTTGGGCAAACCCCCCAAGGGGGCCGCCAAAATCCTACCAAAATCCCGCACCGTCGCCTTTGGCCATGCGAATCTGCGCCCAGATGTAAACAATCGCGTCGAAACCAAACCCCGCCGCCACAACCGGAAGGCGCTTTGCGTTGCGCGGCGCGGCGAAGCCGCGCGCCAGACGCTTGGTCAGAAAGTGCCACGGCACATAGCCAAAACGCCACGAGGGCAGCCGTTGACGGATCACCCCGCCAACCCAGGCCGAATCAGCGGCGGACGTCCGAAGCTGGGGGTGCCTCCGGTCGGCAGGCAGATCGCGCAACTGAGCGAAAAGGGCGGCGTTGATCGCAGAACCAATGACAATTCGGACCTGATGGCGCAACAGGGCACCAATACTGCGTTCGCTCGCATAGATGTGAAACAACCCGTCCAGCCCGTCGATCCGGCTGAAATCCTCTGGCCCGGTCAGGGCATCGGTCAGCACCATGGCGCGCAGGAACCCGTCTTCGACCGGCAGTCCGATGGGCAGATGAAAGCGCCGCGCCGCAGCGGCGGGCATGGCGTAAAGCTGGCCGCAGATGGCGTGCTTCCAATCGTCCAGCCCGCCGCCTGCCGCCGCAATCATCCGGTCAAGCGGGGTCAGCCCGACGGGGTTGGCGGCAATATCCTTGACCGGCTGGCTGTTCAGCACCCATAGAGCGGGCCGGGCAGAAAGGCCCTGCGCCAGTCGGGCCAGACAATCCGCCGCCGGCAAGGTGATGTCGGAATCGGCAAAGATCAGAATGTCTGCATCTGGCCGCGACACATCATGCACAAAGGTATTCCAGGTGCGCGACTTGCCCGGCGCGGCAAGATCGGCCACCTCGACCCGAGCCAAACCCGCGGCGGCGGTGCGGGCAAGTGCGGCGGTCTCATCCCGGCAGCCGTTGGCCAGAATCACGACCCGCAGGTCCATCCCGCCGGAGTCTTGCTGCACCAGCGTACGGACCATCGCAGCGATGCCCGCCGCCTCGTTATGGGCAAAAACCCCGATATCGACCCGCAGTCCCATCAGATCACTGTTTTCATGGCTGGTTGCACCAGTGGCCGCTGTCGGCTGGCTCGCAGTGCGCGCAACCGCTCTGCCTCGCCCAAAAGGGCGCCGGTCATCAGCCATGTCAGCGGCACCTGCGTTGCATTGGGCAGCATATCCAGCACCGAGGCCGACAGGATCATGGCCCAGCCTGCCGCCATCCGTGTGATATCCTCGGCCCGGCCAAGCCACGCCTCTCTCATCAAAAGCAGCAGGGGCAGAACCGATAGGCCAAAGTTGGCGATAAAGCCGCTCCAGCCATACATGCCGAGGGTGATGATCCACTGCCCGTCGGCGATGTTGATCATCTTGCCGGTGACCGGATCGTGCATGAAGTTGCGGCCATAAGAGCCCCAGCCGAACCACGGACGTTCCTCGGCGCGCAAAAGCAGCATTTCCTCATTCTGGATGCGGAAGTTCAGCGAATAGGCCCGGTCGGGCGACAACCCGTTGGAAAACTGCAATATCTGGTCCAGCGGCACCAGATGCAGGCCGCGCAGCAGCGGATAGACCAGAACAATCACGGCCAGCGCCCCGGCAACCATGATCTGAAAGCGCGGCCGGAAAAACAGGATCAAGGGGCACAGCGCCACCGCATAGGCCAGCACCCCCGCACTTTTGCACAAAACCAGCATGAACAGCAGATACAGCATCGCGGCCAGCGCCTTGGGCCGCCGGTCAGCGGGCCCGATCCGCACCAAAAGCAGCGCGCACATCATGCTGGTCAGCGTAAACACCGCCACCCAAAGGCCGTGCGGCAAAAACACGACCGGCCTGTAGCCGCCATAGCGGATGGTCTGAAAGAAATCGTGCTGGAAGAAGCCATAGACCCACACGTTCATTTGCGGCGAAAGGCGAATTTCGATCAGCATCGGGATCGAATAGGCCAGACCTGCAACCATCAGAATACGGGTCAGAACCCGCAGCCCCGCCGGATCACCCAGAAACTGCCGCGCGAAGACGAAGGGAAGAATCCAGAAGATCTGATAGGCGATTGTGGAAAAGGCATCATAGATTCTAAGGCCCGGAATCGCCCCCAAGGCATAGGGAATCGGATCGGGGTTGGTCATAATCGTTCCGAAGGGCGACAGGACATAAAGCAGGACCAGCACCTTGCCGATCAGGCCTTGCGGCAGCCAGTCCACCTGTTTGCGCAATATGAACAGGATCGCATAGGCAATGGTCAGGTTGGGCAGCGAATACTTGTCCAGATCGGGGACGACCGGCAGATCCAGCTTCGCAACCGGCGGCAGGATCAGATACGCCGAGACGACCGCCCAGACCAAGGCATTGCGCAGCGGCAGATGACGAAACATCGCCACGATGACCAATGGCCATATCGCAAGCATCACATAGGCGAGAACATTCGGCACGCGGCAACATCCTGACAGACTCGGCACGTCTCTTAGCACGGGGATCGGGTCGGCCACAGCACCCCGGTGTGGCAGAATTCTGGCCGATGCGCCGGATACGCCAGAAAATGCAGCATTTGCCCGATTGCGAACCGCAAGGGAATGTCTTCGGGGCAGGCGCAGGAACGGGTTCGCATCTGACCCACGCGGCGCAATCCTCCATCCAACGCAAGGTGTTGCCGCCCTGCGCACAGCGTCAGGGTTGTGTCAGACCCGGATTTGAACCGCCCGTGGAACGCGAGACCGGTCCGAGTGTGGATTTGCGAAACACAATGTTGCGCGAAGACCAAACAGACGGCTTTGGCATGAGCGGGCAGGCGTGCTATCGCGAGGGCGTTGTTACGAGAAAAACCTGCATGCACTTCCGCTTTGGTCAAACAGTGATCACCGTGAACATCCCTGACCGGACAGCTTTGCTGGCTGCGGTTCGGGCACGGCTGCTGGCTGGGCAGGGCTTTGCCTTGGCGACGATCAACCTTGACCACATCGTCAAGCTGGACCGCGACCCCAGCTTCCGGCAGGTGTACGGCGCGCAGGACATGGTGGTGGCCGACGGCAACCCGGTGGTGTGGCTGTCCTATCTGGCGGGGGATCCGGTGTCGCTGGTGCCCGGTTCGGATGTGGTGATTCCGCTGATTCAGGTTGCTGCCGACACCGGCCGCAAGATTGCGCTGGTTGGCGCGACGACCGGGGCCTTGCAGCGCGCGGCAGACTGCCTGACATCTATCGTTCCCGGCGCCCAGATCGCGATGTGCGAGGCGCCCCCGATGGGGTTCGACCCCGAAGGCGACCTTGCTGTTCGCATCCTGACAGAGATTGCAGCCCAGGGCATCGGGCTGTGCCTGATCGCGCTGGGTGCCCCAAAGCAAGAGCGTTTTGCCGCCATGGGGCGGCGCATTGCGCCCGGAACCGGCTTTGCCTCGATCGGGGCGGGCCTGGACTTTCTGGCAGGCACGCAGCGCCGCGCGCCGGTCTGGGTGCGCAAGTTGGCGCTGGAATGGTTGTGGCGTGCCCTGTCTGACCCCAAGCGGCTGTTTCCGCGCTATGCCGCCTGCATCGCGGTTCTGCCCGCGCGGGTGACAGAGGCGCTGCGCCAGCGGCAAAGCGGCTGATCACTTATACTCGATCAACCCTCGGCGACGGCCACGGAGACGGTCAAGCCAATAGCCAAGCGCGCCCTGCGCCTCGGCGAATTTCGCAAGTGTCATCCAGAACGCCCATGCCAGCCCTTCGTGCCGCGACAGGCGCAGCATCTGCGCAGGGTAGATGAGGGCCAGCAGAAACCCGGCCGGGTGGATCAGCCCACCAACCAGAATGACCACAGGCAGCACGCCCCCCCACAGCAAGGCGCGCCGGGTTTCGGCCCGCCAGTGCCGTTCTGGCCCCGCGCCATGCAGGGCCGCCCCCTCGGCAAAGGCATGACCGGCACGGCGGCTGCGGCGCCACCATTGCGACATCCGGGTCAGGGCTGCGTCATGCAGCGTCATCTCGGCATCGATCCGCCAGACTTGCCCCCCCCGGCGGATCAGGCGCAGGCACAATTCCGGCTCTTCCCCGGCGATCAGATCGTCGCGATAACCACCAACAGCGCGGACATCGGCAAAGCGCATCAGCGCATCGCCGCCACAGGCCCGCGCCGATCCGACCGGCGTGTTCCATTCCCTATCCGCCAGCCGGTTCCAGACCGAGGCTTCGGGAAACCGCTCTCTCCTCCGTCCACAGATCACCACAGCGGCAGGGTGGTCGGCAAAGGCGGCCAGCGCCCGTGCCAGCCATTCCGGCTGCATCTGGCAATCGCCGTCAAGCAGTTGCACAAAGTCAGGCGGATCGGCTGCAAGGCTGGCCAACCCGGCATTGCGCGCACGGGCGGCGGTGAAGGGCTGGTTCAGATCCAGCGCCACAACCTCGGCCCCAAGGGCACGGGCGGCCTGCACCGAACCGTCGGTCGAGCCGCTGTCCACATAGACCAGACGCCGCACCCCGCCCTTCAAAGACTGAAGGCAGGCACGCAACCGCGCGCCCTCGTTCCGGCCGATCACGACGGCATCGATAACGGGAATCCGGGGTGTTTCGGGCATGTCGGGCGACCTTCCTTTGGTGCGGACCTTAAGGTTCCCAAGGCCCCGCGCCAAGCCCGGTTTTCTGCACCTGCACTTTGCCAAAACTCTTAAAATCTGCTAGGCCTTGAACTGCTGGCTGGGGCTTTTGAACTGTTGCTGATGGCTTGTGATGCGGCAGTTGTCGCTGTCACAGGTGAACCAACCGATCAAAAGGTGCCACCGGCCCTGACTAGGGTTTGTTTTGGCGCCAGTGTGTGGCGTGTGCTTGGGGAGTGTGTTTGACCGATGAATATTCACAACATCGCGGCCCCATTGCCACAAGGTCTTGAAAGTATGGGAAGTTCTGACAAGAAATCAGACCGTGACGCGGCCGGAGAAGTCGGTCGGCCCACCGGCGTGTCCTTGTTCCGGCGCGGTACGGTTTCGGCCAATCCGACCGTGACCTATGACCTTGCAACCGGCCGGGAAATCTTTGCCCATGGGCTGCCGTCGCTGGCGTTGAACCCGGTCAAGGTATGGGAATCGCTGGCAATGGTGCGGCTGTCGCCAGAGCACCTGCTTGGAAACGGTTTGTTTCCAATGACTTCTGACAACCGGGCCGCCGCCGCCTTTGACCATCTGCGCAGCCGGTTGCTGCATGGCCTGACGCAAAAGAACTGGCGCAGGATCGCAATCAGCTCTCCAACCCATGGTTGTGGAAAATCCTTTGTTGCCACCAACTTGGCGCTGACGCTGGCACGCCGCCCCGACAGCCGCACGGTGTTGCTGGACCTTGATCTGCGCCGCCCCCGGCTGGCCAGCATTCTGGGCATTTCCGACGCGCCGCCGCTGGCCGACTACCTAAGCGGGGAACAACCGCTGGAGGCGATCTTCCGCCGCTTTGGCCGCACTCTGGCGTTGGGCGTCAATGGGGCGCCGGTGCCGATGGCCGCCGAAATGCTGCACAGCCCTGAAACCGCCGAGGCCCTGACGGCAATTACAGAGCTACTTGACCCCGAAGTGGTGCTGGTCGATCTGCCGCCGGTTCTGGCGGGCGATGATGTGCTGGCGGTGGCCAGTCAGGTCGATGCCGTGCTGCTGGTGACCGACGGCACCCGAACCCGCCCCGAAGAAATCCGCGCCTGCGAGCGTGTGCTGGAGGGACGGTTGCCCTTGCTGGGCGTGGTTCTGAACCGGGCCGAGGAACCCGCGGCGCAGCAATATGGCTATGGGCGGAACTGATCATGGGCCAGATCCAATCAATGCAAGAGCTTTGGTCCTTTCTGGGTCGCCGGTTCTGGATCATTCTTCTCGTGGCTGCCGCCGGAGTTTTCGCCGCAATCGCCTATGCCAAATCCACCGTGAACATCTATGAGGCGGCGGCGGCAATCCAGATCGAAACCCCCACCGTTCAATCGCAGGCCGATGGCGCCACAGGCTCCAGCGCGGCGCAGACCTTGCAAAGCATAGAACAACGGCTGACGACGCGGGAAAACCTGCAAGCCGTGATCGCGCGGCATGGGTTGTTTCAGGATGCACCGGGCATGACCCAGGACCAAAAGTTGGCCGTGCTGCGCGACTCGATCACCTTTCAGGGCATCGACAGCGCCGCCAGCCAGAGCTTTGGCCAAGGGCCGGGGCTGTCGGCCATTCTGATCCTGGCGCGCATGGGCAACGCAGAGCTTGCCGCCCGTGTTGCCAATGATCTGGCCCAATCGGTGCTGGACATGTCGGCCTCTGGCGCGCGCGACCGGGCGGAAAAGAACGTCGCCTTCTTTACCGAAGAAGAGGGCCGCCTGTGGAACCTGATGAGCAAGCTGGAAGACGAGATCACCGCCTACAAGAACCAGAATGCACTGTCACTGCCTACTGAAATGCAGGCGATGCGAGAGCAGTTGTCGGCAATTGATGCCGATCTGCGCCGCATGTCAGATGATCTGATCGCTGCCCAGCGCGAGGCTGCCACCATCCGCGCCCGCGAGGTTCAGCGCGAGACGGACCGGCGGCAGCTGGAAGAAATCGGTGCCAAGATCGAGGTGATCAGCGCCCAGATCGACACCTCGAACGCGCGCCGGAATGAGCTGTCGCGCAACCTTGCCGCCACACCAGAGGTGGAGCGCGCCCTGTCCGCCTATGACCGGCAGTTGGGCCAATTGCAGGACCAGTACAAGGATACAACCCGCCGCCTTGCCGAAAGCGAAACCGAACTGCGCCTTTCGGAGCGCCAGCAAAGCGAGCGTTTCACCCTGCTGGACCGCGCCATCACGCCAGAGGCGCCGATTGGCGGTGGCCGCAAAAAGCTGGTCATCGCCGGAGCCCTGGTGAGCCTGCTTGCCGGGGTTGCGCTGGCCTTTGTGGTCGAGCTGATGCGCCCGGTTGTCCGAACCGCCGCCCAAATGGAGCGCCAGCTCGGCCTGCGCCCGGTCGTGATGATACCTGCGGTCAAGGTTGCGGGCAAAGCGCTGAAAGGTCTGCCAAAATTTGTCGATGACCCGACAAAACCGGCCTGACGGCCTGAATCGTCAACCCGCTCCCAAATGAAAAGGCCCGCCATTTGGCGGGCCTTTTCATTTGCCTCGCTGGGAAGTCTTAGCAGCCGGTGCCGCGCAGGATCACACCCACGGTCTTGGCCAGCACCTTGAGATCGGTCCACAGTGACAGGTCAGCCTCGTAAGCGGCGTCGAATTCGGCGCGCGCCTCGAATGTGGTCTCATTGCGGGCCGAGGTTTGCCAATAGCCGGTGCAGCCCGGGCGCAAAAGGTAATAAGCCGTGCCTGGATAAAGCGCCTCTTGGCAGGTCATCATCGGGCGAGGACCGACCAGAGACATATCGCCCTTCAGCACGTTCCAAAGCTGCGGCAGCTCATCCATCGAGGTTTTGCGGATCAGCCTGCCGATGCGGGTGATGCGCGGATCATTCTTCAGCTTTTGGGTAAGCTCCCATTCCTTGCGGGCCTCTGGGTCGGCCTCAAGATGGGCGGCCATTCGGCCATCGGCGTCAGGAACCATGCTGCGCAGCTTCCACATACGAAAGCGCTTGCCGTTCTTGCCGACGCGCATCTGCGAATAGAACGGGCTTCCGCCATCACGCGACACCGCAATGGCCACCGCAAGCACAACCGGCACCACAACTGGCACCGCCATTGCAACAGCAGCAACATCAAGCAGACGCTTGACAGCATTGCGATACAGACCTGGCCGTCCAACCATCCGCAATGCGGTGGCGGACCTTACCGCGACGGAAGAAGAGCTAGGCGTACCAAACTCGGGAAATGTAGCCGTCATTGTCACTCACCACGAAACAGTAAACAGGGAATCAATCGTCTTTGGCCGGGCGGTTTAGGAAATAACCCTCTAGGGCTTCCCGACCGTCCGGGCGGGAAAAATTCAATCCACATCATTTTGGCACTCTGGCAGAACGCCCCCACGCATTCATTTTACCTCAATTCGTGTGGAATTAGCGAGATCAGAGCAGCCACCGCCACCGCTGTTAACTTCATATTTGCGCCCATCGTTCGCCTATTTCTTGCCTCATTTGGCTGCACCACAACCAGCAATTGCATCGTTCTGCCGGGAATTGTGTTTATGAAATGGGCTGATTCGTCGTCGGGGTGATGATTTTCGCGCCACAGGCCGAGGTACTGGGCAGTTTGTCCCCTCAGCACATCGCAGAACTGGCCGGTTTCACCGTTTCTGGAACGAACACAGCGCGGTAGGTGAATCTAAAGCGGCAGAACGCCTTGGTTGTGCCAAAGCACCACACCACACAAGAGTGCGGCCATCGCGAAAAACACCAGATCATGAAGGCCGTCCCAGGCATGGTGACGGCGGGCCAGCCAGATGATCGGCAGGTGCATCACGCACAGCGCCGCCCCCTGCGCCGCAAGCGCCCCGAACAGCCCACCCAGCGACATGCCCACCAGAAAGGACAGTGTCTGGATCACCGCCTTCAGCGCGATGACCAGAAAGTAGTTGCGGGAATCACCCGCGGCCAGCGCCGACTGGTCATAGGTCATGCCGATCACGCCGGGCATCTGAACACAGGCCATGGCCACAATGATCGCGCCGGACCCTGCATAGCGCTGATCATAAAGCAGATGAACCAGCGGCACCCCGATCAGACCCAGCACTGCCAGCAAGCAGATCGTCAGGCCCGTGGCGCCAAAGCGCAGGCGGCGCATCCGCCGGAAGTTTGCGGCATTCGCCGCCGGGGGAAAGTCGCGGTAAAGCGGAATCATGATCCGGCTGATCACCGAGCCTGCCAAGAGAACGGGGAAAGAGGCCAGGAACCAGCCGATATTATAGACCCCAAGCTCTGGCAGGGTCAGCCACGCGCCAAAAATCGCCTTGTCACCCTGCGAAAGCAAAAAACCGCAAGCCGTGGACAGAAATATCCATTTGCCAAAGTGGATCAGGCTGCGCGCCGCCGCCGGCTCCCATCGTGGGCGGTTGGTCTGTCCGGGCAGGAAGATCCAGGTCAGCACCAGCTTGGCCAGTGAACCGGCGATGGCGCCCAGCACCAGCGCCCAGACCGACCGCAGTGACAGGGACAACGCGATCATCGCCGTCGTTCCGATCACCTGAGAGGCAAGGTCCAGCGCGGTGACGCGGCCCAAAAGCAGGTGGCGGTTTGCTGTGTCGATCCGCGTCGGATTGAACCCGCTGATCAACAGGGTGATGCCGGCGGCAGGCAGCAGCCACGCCAGATCGGGCGCCTGATACAGCCGCGCCATCGGCAAGGCCAGCGCGCAGGTCATCAGCCACAGCGCCGCGCCGCGCAGGGCGTTCAGCGTCCAGGCCGTGTTCAGGAAATCCGGGTCATCGCCGCGTGGACTTTGCGAGATTGCCGGGCCAAGGCCCAGGTCGGAAAACATCGCCAGCCCGACCAGCGCCACCGAGACCAGCGCCATGATGCCAAACGCTTCGGGGTAAAGCAGCCGCGCGAGAATCAGGTTCGAGGCCAAGCGCAGCGCCTGCGACACTGCATAGGCCCCCGCCGTCACCACCGACCCGCGCATCGCGCGCGAGAACAATCCCTGACCAGACAACACTTGGGCAAATCCCATCGCAGCACCCATACCGAACTTTGCACCTGCGAAAGCCGATTTCGACGCGCTTTACCAGTGGCTTCTGTCCGGGTTATGGCTGCTGGCACTGGTCTTGGCCACAACTTTGCCGCAGGGCAGCGTTAGCCGACCGCAAAAAGGTGCCCTGTGAAGATTGCCTATCTGGTCAATACCTATCCGCGTGCCTCGCACACGTTTATCCGGCGCGAGATTGCCGCGCTCGAGCGGCTGGGCCATAGCGTATTGCGCCTGTCGATGCGGTCGGACCGCGCGGCGCTGAAGGATGCCGCCGATCTGGCCGAAGATCGCCGCACAGAGCATGTGCTGGAAATGGGCGGGCGGCGGCTTGTGGCCTCGGCCTTGGGGTGGATGGTGGCGCGGCCCGGTCAGGCGTTGGCCGCGTTGCGGTTGGCGCTGGCGTGCGGGGCGCGCGGGGCGGCGGGCGTGCCCGGCACCGGCGGGCGGCTGCGCCATGTGATCTATTGGCTGGAGGCGGCGCATGTTGCCCGCCGTTGCAAGGATCAGGGCATCAGCCACCTGCATGCCCATTTCGGCACCAATTCGGCCACGGTCGCGCTGCTGGCCCGGCAGATGGGCGGGCCGGAGTATAGCTTTACCACCCATGGGCCAGAAGAGTTCGACGCGCCCCATGCGCTGGCCTTGGGCGACAAGATCGCAGGTGCCAAGGCCGTGGTTGCCATTTCTTCCTATGGCCGCAGCCAGTTGTGCCGTTGGACCCCGCCCGACAACTGGGGCAAGATCGCCGTTGTTCATTGCGGCATCGAACCCGGCGCCTTTGCCACCCCCTCCCCCCTGCCCGAAGGCGGGCCGCATCTGGTGGCGATTGGTCGTCTGGCTGGGCAAAAGGGCTTTGGCCTGCTGATTGAGGCGATGGCCCTTGCCGCCCCCACCCTGCCGGACCTGCACCTGACCCTTGTGGGCGACGGCGAATTGCGCGGCCAGATCGAGGGCGCAATTGCCCGCGCCGGTCTGGGCACGCGCATTCATCTGGCAGGCTGGCAGGACGAGGCAGGGGTGAAACAGGCACTGGCCAAGGCGACTGCGCTGATCCTGCCCTCTTTCGCCGAAGGCCTGCCCGTGGTGGTGATGGAGGCGATGGCGGCAGGGCGCCCGGTTATTGCCACCTCCATCGCCGGTGTGCCGGAGCTTGTCACGCCAGAGGTCGGCTGGCTGGTGCCCGCAGGCGACGCTGCCACCCTTGCCGATGCTATTGCGAAACTGGCCGCCACCCCGCGCGACACCTTGCAGGCCATGGGCCTTGCCGCGCGCAAGCGGGTGTTTGCCCGTCATGACATTGACCAAGAGGCCAGAAAACTGGCCGCCCTGTTCGGAGACACCCCATGAAGATCGTTCTGTGCTGTGCCAGCCATTCCGAAGCGATCCTGAACGCCAACCTTGGTCGCTCTCCCTGCATTATCGACGGGTCTTTGCCGCTGCATGTCGAATGGGGCGCACCTTCGGCCTCGGTCGCCTATAATCGCGCGCTGGATGCGACGGATGCCGAGATCGTGGTATTCGTTCATCATGACGTCTATCTGCCCAAGGGCTGGGATGCCGTTTTGCGCGCGCGTCTGGCGGAACTGCCCGACGACTGGGCGCTGTTCGGCAGCTTTGGCGTGGCGCTGGATGCAGGCCATATCGGGCCAGTCTGGTCGTCGTCGATCGGGCTGATCGCGGGCAGCGTGGCCTTGAAGCCGGTCGAGGTGCAAAGTTTTGATGAGCTGTTGATCATCATGAAACGCTCGGCTGGCCTGCGCTTTGATGAGGAGCTGCCGGGCTGGCACATGTATGGCACCGACATTGTGGCTATCGCACGGGCAAAGGGCTTTCGCGCCTATGCCGGGGCGCTGCCGCTGATTCACAATGACCGTTATCACGAGGCTTTGGACAGCGATTTCACCGCCTGCTACCACTATATGCGCCGCAAATGGCGGGCCGTGCTGCCGCTGCGGTCGCCGATCATCAAAATCTCAAAGTCCGGCCTGCATATCTGGCGCAACCGCTGGCGTGACATGCGCTCTCGCGATTTCCGCGAGAACATGGCGATTGATACCGAGGTTCAGCCCGAAGAATTCGCCCGCCGCTGTGGCTGGGTCGATCTGGGCCCCTCAGCCTGACGCCAGATCAGCCAGCGCCTGCGCCACACCTTGCGCAAGGGTGGCGTGGGACTCGGCTTCGAAATGCACGCCGTCCTGTGGGCTGACCTTGATCAGCGTACCCGCATCCAGAAAGCCGCAGCGCCTTGCGCGGGCAAGGTCGGCCAACAACGGCGGCAGGGCAAGGCCGCGCGCCCTTGCGCCGTAAAACTGGTCCATGATCGGGCCTTGCTCCAGCACCGGGGGCGGGCAGATCAAGAGGATGCGAAAGCCGCCGTGGCGATCTTGCATTTCGGTGGATTGCGCAATGTCCAGAAGGGCTGCAATGCCGCCGGTGATCAGCTCGGCGCTGGCACCATAGCGGGCCTTGGCATCATTGGTGCCCAGCATGATCGTCAGGAAATCAATCGGCCCATGGCTTTGCAGCGCGATTTTCAGCCCCTCGCGCCCGTCCATATGGCCCCCCATCACCGGATCGGCGAATTGCGCGGTGCGGCCGGGCAGCCCTTCTTCCACCAGATCCCAAGCCAGCGCCTTGGCCGCCAGAACCGGCCAGCGGGCGGCCGCATCGAACCGTCGATATTCGCCCTGCATCCGCATGGGCGGGGTGCCATGGGTGTTGCTGTCGCCAAAGCACAGAAGAACGGGCATCGCGGCCTCCCTTTTCCGGCAAAGGCTAGGCGGCGGGGTTTGCGCTGTAAACCCCGCCCGCCCCCTTCAATTCCGCGCCAAAGCCCCTCATATTACGGGCAACCATATCCATTCCGAGGACGCCATGTTCGGGACCACCGAAAAGCCTGCCACGCCCGCAGCCGCCACCAGCGACCTGATCAAGGACAGCACCGAAGCCACCTTTATGAAAGATGTGATCGAGGCCTCTCGCGAGGTGCCGGTGATCGTTGATTTCTGGGCACCGTGGTGCGGGCCGTGCAAAACCCTTGGCCCGGCACTGGAGGCCGCCGTCACCGCCGCCAGGGGCGCGGTGAAGATGGTCAAGGTGAACGTCGACGAAAATCAGATGATCGCAAGCCAACTGCGCATCCAGTCGATTCCCACCGTCTATGCCTTTTGGCAGGGCCAGCCGGTGGATGGCTTTCAGGGTGCGCTGCCCGCATCGGACATCAAGCGGTTTGTGGAGACGGTTGGCGCGATGGGCCCCGGTGCCGCCGATGGCGGTCTGGCCGAAGCGCTGGAGGCGGCCGAGCAGATGCTGGCCGAAGGCGCCGCTGCCGATGCCGCAGAAACCTTTGCCGCCATTCTGGAGGAAGAGCCCGAGAATGCCGGTGCCTATGGCGGGCTGATCCGCGCCCATCTGGCGGTGGGCAATCTGGATCAGGCCGAGGCGCTGGTGACAAATGCCCCCGCAGCCTTGGCCAAATCGAAAGAGGTCGAGGCGGCACGCGCCCAGATTGAGCTGGCCAAACAGGCCGCCAAGGCTGGCCCGGTTGAAGAATTGCGCGCAGCACTGGCCAAAGCCCCCGGCGACCGGCAGGTGATGTTTGATCTGGCCACCGCCCTGCACGCCACGGGTGATGTAGAAGGGGCCGTGGATACCCTGCTGGACCTGTTCAAACTGGACCGCGAATGGAACGACGGTGCCGCGCGCGCCCAGCTTTTCACGATTTTCGAGGCATTGAAGCCGCAGGACCCGATTGTGTTGAAGGGCCGTCGCCGTTTGTCGTCGATGATCTTCGCCTGATCCGGTTTCGCGCTATCTTCGGGATATGATGAAACACATCGACCTGCCCGACACGATTGCCGTCTTTCCCTTGCCCGGTGCGCTGCTGTTGCCGCGCGCCCGGTTGCCGCTGCATATCTTTGAACCGCGTTATCTGGCGATGCTGGATGATTGCCTGAAATCGCCCACCCGGCTGATTGGAATGATTCAGCCGCGCGAGGTGCCGGGGGGCGAGAAAAAGCTGTCGGCCATCGGCTGTGCCGGGCGGCTGACCGGGTTCAACGAAACCGAGGACGGGCGCTATATGATCACTCTGACCGGCGTGTCGCGCTTTCGTATCCGCGAAGAGGTACAGGGCTTTGCGCCCTATCGCCGCTGTCTGGTCGATTGGACGCCCTTTGCCCGCGATCTGGGCACCGCCGAGGAGGACAAAGGGTTTGACAGGCGCGGTTTTCTTGACCTGCTGGGCCGGTTTCTGGCGGCGCGCAAGCTGGGAACCGATTGGTCCAGCCTGAAGGATGCCGAGACGGAAATGCTGATCAACGCGCTGTCGATGCTGTTGCCCCTTGCGCCCGAGGACAAACAGGCGCTGCTGGAATCGCCCAGCCTGACCGCCCGGCGCGAGACGCTGGTGACCCTGATCGAATTCGCGCTGCGCTCTGGCGGTGCCCCTGACGAGGTTTTGCAATGACCGATGCCCCCCTTCACGACCGCCGGATGCTGGAGGCGCTGGTCTGCCCTGTCACCCATGCCGTCCTGACCTATGACGCCGAGGCGCAAGAGCTGATTTCCAAGGCCGCGCATCTGGCCTTTCCGATCCGCGACGGCATTCCGATCATGCTGGTCAGCGAGGCGCGCCAGATCGACTGAGCGAGTTCGACTGGACACCTTCGTCGGTCACGATGACCGACATGGGAATGTCGTGCCATTGCGGGAATACCGTGGCAAGTTCGGCCGATTGCAGGCCCACCCCCACCACGAACGGGCGCGGGCTGGCCGCCGCCAGCGTACGGTCAAAATAGCCCCCGCCATAGCCAAGGCGATAGTTTGCGCGGTCCCAACCAACCAGCGGGGCCAGCGAAAGGTCGGGGTGCAGCACCTTTGCCGAGGCAGGCGGGACGGGAATGTTCCAGTCTCCCCGCTCCATCACCATACCCGGATACCAGTGGCGAAAGACCAGCGGGCTGGCCTTTGTCACCACCACCGGCAGGGCGATGATCGCCCCCGCCGCGTGTAACTCCGTCAACCAGGGGCGCAGGTCGGCCTCGCCCTTGATCGGCCAATAGCCCGAAATCACGCGGCCTTTCGGATCGCCCAGCCAGCCGGACAGGCCCGCCGACAGATGCCGCATCAGGGCTGCCGCCCAATCCTGCCGTGCGGCCACCGCCATCGCCATGCGGTCAGCGCGCAGCCGCTCGCGTTCGGCGCGGCGCCAACGGGCCACCTCCAGTTCCTGTTGCATGTCATGCCCCTCGACCTCGGCCAGTGAACAGACGGGAGAGGACGGTGGCCGCTGCCCTGCCCCGGTCATGCCGCCACCCCCGCGCCTGGCAAGGACAGTTCGGCCCGCAGCCCCCGGCCCTGTGGGCCCTGCACCAGATGCAACTGCCCGCCGAACAGCGCCGCGATTTCGGCAACGATGGGCAGGCCAAGGCCCAAGCCCGCCGGACCCGAGGCCCCCCGCGCAAACCGCGCCGACAATTGGGCGCGGGCAGCGGCGGGAATGCCGGGGCCGTCATCTTCAACCGCCAGCACCACGGTATCGTCGTTGCGGGCAACCTCGACCGTCACCACCGCCCCGGTTCCTGCATAGGCCAACGCATTGTCGATCAGGTTCTTCAGCGCCTCGGCCAGCAGGACAGGCTCTGCCCGCGCCAGTGCCGGGGTGCCGCTAAAGCCCAGATCGATTCCGGCAGCGGCGGCGCGGGGCACCATCTCGCCGGTCAGTTCGCGCGCAAGGGCCGCCACCTCAATGGCAGCGCCCGGCTGGCCGGTGGCGGCATCTACCCGCGCCAGCAGCAACAGTTGCGCCAGAATACGCTCGGCATCGGCCAGCGCGGCATCGCCCTTGTCAGTGGCATCGCGGGCCGCGGCAAGACTATCGGCACGCCCGGCCAGCGCAAGCTGGGTGCGGATCACAGCCAGCGGCGTGCGCAACTGGTGGCCCGCATTGCCGGTAAAGTTGCGCAAGGCATCCAGCGCGGTTTCCAGCCGCATCATCAGCGAATTCACCGCCTCGACCAGCCCCTGCACCTCTGACGGCACCTCGGCCCGGATCGGCGACAGATCATCGGGCGAGCGGTCGGCAATCGCCTCGCCCAGCCGGTTCAGCGGGCGCAAGGCGAGGGGCACCGCAATCCAGACGATGGCGGCGGCGCCAAGGATCATGCCCAAAAGCCGCAAGGCTGATGACAGCAGGATCGCCTGGGTCAACTCCCGTCGCGCCAAGGTGGATTCCGCGACCGTCACTGTGAAGGGCACCGCACCGACGCCGGTCGTGGCGGTGCGCGCCAGCGTGATCAGGCGGATCGGATCATCGGCAAAGGTGCTGTCGGCAAAACCCTTGCCATCAGTGCCCGGCACCGCCAGCGCCAATTGCTCATAGCCGGTGATAAAGCCCTGCGGTCCGTCAACCCGGTAAAACACCCGGTCCTGCGCGGTCGAGGTCAGCATTTCCAGCGCGGAATAGGGAATATCAACCGAAAGGCCGGTATCTTCGCCCACCGTCACCCGCTCGGCGATGGCCAGTGCCGACCCGGCCAGAACCCGGTCCGACAGATCGGTCGCCGTATCGGCCGCCTCGCGCCAGGTATCGGCCAGCGCCAGCAGGCCCAGCACGACGGTCGCCGCCAGCAGCCAACCCAGCAAGCGGCGGCGCAGGCTGCCCGTCATGGCGCGCGCTCGATGTAATAGCCGATGCCGCGCGCGGTGCGCAGATGCACGCCATGGGGGGCAAGGCGGCGGCGCAGGCGGCTGGTATATTGTTCAATGGCATTGTCAGACAGGCTGTCATCCAGCGAGGTCATCGACTGAACGATGGCCTCCTTGGTCACCACCTTGCCCGCCCGCATGAACAGCAGTTCCAGCAGCGAATGTTCGCGCGCGGGCAGGTCCAACGTCTGGCCCGCCACCGAAAAGCGACGGGCGGCAAGGTCAAGCTTGACCGCGCCCACCGTCACCTCGGCCGCGCGCAGCCCCGCCTGACGCCGCAAAAGCGAGCGGACCCGCGCTTCGAACTCGCCAATGTCAAAGGGTTTGACCAGATAGTCATCTGCCCCCAGATCAAGGCCGCGAATGCGGTCTTCGGGCGTGCCGCGCGCTGTCAGGATCAGCACCGCCGCCTGATTGTTGCGCGCCCGTATTGCGCGCAGAAAGGACAGGCCGTCCATTTCGGGCAGATTGAGATCAAGGATGATGAGGTCAAAGCGTTCCGCCGCCGCAAGCGCCTCGGCAGATACGCCATCGCCCACCCGGTCCACGGCATAGCCCGCGCCGGTCAGCAACTGCGCCAGTCCCTCGGCCAAAGCCGCGTTATCCTCGACCAGAAGTATCCGCATCACGCCTCCCCCTGATGGTAACCCTAGCGGGCGTCACGGGCGTTGTGAACCATGCCGCGCGCTGCCATGATGCGCCCATGCTGGCCCGCCTTGCCCATGCCTTTGCTCTTAGCCTGGTTACAGTTTGTCCAGGTGCGCTGCCCTGCCGGGCAGAGGTCTTCAGCTTTGCCGCCTTCTCTGGGGCAACCGGGCAAGAGGTGGTGATCTATTCCTCGCTGGATGAACGGCTGGCCCAGCCGCTGATTGCGGGATTTCAGGCCGAAAACCCCGATGTTGCCGTGCGGTATGAAGACCTGCTGACCGGCCAGATCGCCGCCCGCATCGTGGCCGAAACCGATGCAGGCGGCGTGACGGCCGATTTCGCCTTTTCCTCGGCAATGGATTTGCAGGTGAAACTGGCCAATGACGGCTATGCGCAAGAGGCGACAGTGCCCGAAAGCGCCGCCTGGCCGCGATGGGCCAACTGGCGCAACATGGCCTTTGCCCTGACATTTGAACCGGCGGTGCTGGTTTACAACCGCCCAGCCTTTGCGGGCAGCGCCCCCCCTGCCAGCCGCTATGAACTGGTGCAATGGCTGGCGCGGGGCGGAGTGGCCCTGCATGGCCGCATCGGCACCTATGACATTCAGAAATCTGCCGTGGGTTTTCTGTTCCTCGCGCGCGATCAGGAACATTACCCCGATATCTGGTCGGTCATCCGGGCCATGGGGGCGGCGGGGGTGCAGGAATTCGCCACCTCGCAGGAGATTTTGGAGCGGGTGTCGGACGGGCGGCTGCTGGTGGGCTACAACATCCTTGGCTCTTACGCTGCCGATTGGGCGCGCAGCCATCCCGATGTGGGGCTGGTGCTGCCGCGCGATTTCACAGTGGTCGTCTCTCGCGTGGGGCTGGTGCCGCGCGCGGCGGGCAGGCCCGATCTGGGCGCGCGGTTTCTGGCCTTTGTCATGTCAAAGGCGGGCCAGACCATTCTGGCCGAAAAGCTGCGGCTTCCGGCTGTCAGCCTTGAGGTCTCGGCCGAAAACAGCGCAGGCGCGATGGAGGCGGCCTTGGGCGCGCAATTGCGCCCGGTTCCGGTATCACCCGGCCTGCTGGTTTATCTGGACCAGTCCAAGCGCGCCCGGCTGATCGCGCGCTGGCAGGCGGCATTGTCGGGCGACTGAGTTTTCCCAGTGCCCAAGGCTTGGGCATTTTTCTTCGCCCATGTCAGCTTTGTGACAGGTTGGCCATGCAGGAATGGGTCATCCGGCCTTGCCGGTCATGGGAGGAGACTTGCAATGAAACATACCCTTTTCGCAGGGATGATGGCGGCTGCGCTGGCGCTGCCCGCCCACGCCACGGATTACATGATCATGGCCCCCGCCTCGCCGGGTGGCGGCTGGGACCAGACGGCCCGCACCATGCAAGAGGTGTTGCAGGCTGATGGCATTTCCAGCTCGGTTCAGGTGCAGAACGTGCCGGGGGCGGGCGGCACTGTGGGTCTGGCGCAATTCGCCTCGCAGAATGCGGGCAAGGCAGATCAGTTGATCGTCGGCGGTTTCGTGATGGTGGGCGCAATCCTGACCAACGCCTCGCCCGTGTCGCTGGCCGATGTGACGCCGATTGCGCGCCTGACGGGTGAGTATGAGGCGATTGTGGTGCCTGCCTCTTCGGATATCAAGGACATCAACGGCCTCGTCGAAAAGCTCAAGGCTGATCCGGGTGCCGTTTCCTGGGCAGGCGGTTCCGCCGGTGGCACCGACCACATCGCCGTGGGCCTGATCGCCAAGGCGGCGGGTGTGGACCCCACCAAGATCAACTACATCGCCTATTCCGGCGGTGGCGAGGCGCTGGCCGCCATTCTTGGCTCGCAGGTGACGGCAGGCATTTCCGGTCTGGGCGAGTTCAAGGCGCAGGCCGATGCCGGTGCGCTGCGCATTCTGGCCGTCACCTCGGACGAGCGGATTGCAGGCGTCGATGCGCCGACGCTGAAGGAATCCGGTCTGGATGTGGTGCTGCAAAACTGGCGCATGGTTGCCGCAGCGCCGGGCATCACCGACGAGCAGAAGGCCGCGATTTCGGCTGATGTCGAAAAGATGGTGAACTCTGACGCGTGGAAGACCGCGCTGGAAACCAAGGGCTGGGCCAATACCTATCTGGCGGGCGATGCCTTCAAGGCGCAGCTTGATGCCGACATCGCCTCGACCTCGACCGTCCTCAAGGACATTGGTCTGGTGAAATGAGCGGGTACAACCCCTCGCAGCGCCGCCCCGATGGGGCGGCGCTGGCCATGGCGGGGCTGCTAGCGGTCCTTGGTGGCGTGATCCTGTGGGATGCGGCGCGCCTGCACCAGACCGGCGGATACAGCGGTGTGGGCCCCGGTGATGTGGCCCGCTGGATCGGCTATGCCCTGCTGGCGCTGGCGGTCTGGTCGGGGGTTGCGGCCTTTCGCGAAACCCCGGTCCGTCCGCCCCGGCAGGATGCGGTGTCGGTGCTGTGGGTTGCGGGCGGGCTTGGCGCGCAGATCCTGCTGCTGAACACCGCCGGTTTTGCCATTGCGACTGGGCTTTTGTTCGCCTTTACCGCCCGAGGTTTCGGCAAGCGCAATCTGGCGCTGACCATTCCTGTGGGCATCATCTTTGCGCTGGTGGTCTATCTGGTTTTTGCGGGGCTGTTGAAGCTGACCCTGCCAGCCGGGCCGCTGGAGCATCTGTTTTTGGGGAAATAGGATGGAGGCGCTTTCCTTCCTGATGCAGGGGCTGTCGGTCGCGATGGACCCGATGCTGCTGCTTTATGCGCTGATCGGGGTGACCTTGGGCACCGCCGTGGGAGTGCTGCCCGGCATCGGCCCGGCGTTGACCGTCGCCCTTTTGTTGCCGGTGACCTATGGCCATGACCCTGCCGGGTCGCTGATCATGTTCGCGGGCATTTACTATGGCGGGATGTATGGCGGTTCAACCACTTCGATCCTGCTGAACACGCCCGGCGAAAGTGCGTCGATCATCACCGCGCTGGAGGGCAACAAGATGGCCCGTGCGGGGCGGGGTGGCCCGGCGCTGGCAACCGCCGCCATCGGGTCGTTCATCGCGGGTCTGATCGCCACGCTCGCGCTGGCGTTTCTTGCGCCCTATGTGGTCAAGGTGGCGCTGGCCTTTGGGCCGCGTGATTACTTTGCCCTGATGTGCCTGTCGTTCATCACCGTATCGTCGGCTTTTGGGGACAGTGCGCGCAAGGGGCTGATTTCCTTGTTCATCGGGCTGTCGCTGGCGCTGGTGGGGATTGACCAGTTGACCGGGCAGGCGCGGCTGGCTTTCGGCGTGCCGCAGCTTTTGGACGGGATCGAGGTGACAACGCTGGCCGTCGCCATGTTTGCGCTGGGCGAGGCGTTCTTTGTGGCGGGTAACCGCGCCACGGGCGACGATCAGGTCATTGCCATCAAAGGCTCGGTCTGGATGACGGCGCAGGACTGGGCGCGGTCGTGGAAGGCATGGCTGCGCGGCACGGTGATTGGCTTTCCAATCGGCGCGCTGCCTGCGGGCGGGGCCGAAATTGGCACTTTCCTGTCTTATGCCGCCGAAAAGCGGCTGTCCAAACACCCGGAGGAGTTTGGCAATGGCGCGATTGAGGGCGTGGCAGGGCCAGAGGCCGCGAACAACGCCTCGGCCGCCGGAACGCTGGTGCCGCTGCTGACGCTGGGCCTGCCCACCAGTGCAACAGCCGCCATCATGCTGGCCGGGTTTCAGCAATTCGGGCTGCAACCGGGGCCGCTGCTGTTTGTGACCAACCCGCAACTGGTCTGGGGGCTGATCGCCAGCCTGCTGATTGCCAACTGCATGCTGCTGGTCTTGAACCTGCCGCTGATCGGGCTGTGGGTGCGTCTGCTGACCATCCCGAAGCCCTGGCTTTACGCGGGCATCATGGTCTTCGCCACGTTGGGCACCATCGGGGCCAACCCTTCGCCCGTGGAACTGGCCATGCTGCTGATCTTTGGCCTGATGGGCTATCTGATGCGGGTGCATGGCTATCCGATCGCGCCGGTGGTGGTGGGCCTGATCCTGGGGCCGATGGCCGAACAGCAACTGCGCCGGGCACTGTCGATTGCGCAGGGCGACGTGTTAACGTTAGTCGGCTCGCCCCTGTCGGCCACGCTGCTGGCCTTTTCAGTGTTGGCTTTGGTGGTGCCAATGGTGCTGCGGATGCGTGGCAAGGGGCAGATGCTATCGCAACTGGCGGCGGAAGAAGACTGATCCACAAGGGTCAATGCACGAAACCGAAGCACACGGGATGACGGTCTAAGCCGTTTCCCGTGTGCTTTGGTTATACGAACTCCTCCATCCCCTGCAAGCGAGCCGTCACGGGTACCCGTGGCGCTGTGGTGCATTGCGCTTTGGTGACGCAGCAGCAAGCAGGCCGTATTGTACTTTAGTATTTATAAATGATAAGCTAAATTGACATTTATAAATCTATTTCCTAGCGTTCTCGGACCAAAGACCCAACCGAGCGCACGCCATGATTTCCGCAACATCACCCGACACCCCCCTTGCCCGCGATGCGGCGTGGTCTGTGTTGGGCGGGCTGTCGCAGGTCGATGTTCTGATTATCGGCGGTGGGGTGAACGGCGTCGCGACGCTGCGGGATCTGGCGCTGAACGGCGTGACGGCGGTGCTGGTCGAGCAGGGCGACTTCTGCTCTGGCGCCAGTGGCGCCTCCAGCCGGATGGCGCATGGCGGCTTGCGGTATCTGGAGGGGAGAGAGTTCCGGCTGGTGGCCGAAGCCGCGCGCGAACGCAACGCCCTGCTTCATGACGCGCCCCATGCGGTGCGGCCGTTGCAGATTGTGGTCCCGCTGGAGCATCGGCTGCGAGGTCTGGGCGGGGCCATACTGCGCTTTTCCGGTCTGTCAAAGCGGCCCGGCCCCCTTAGCCTTGTGGCCTTGAAGGGCGCATTGACTTTTTATGAGCGCTTTGGCGCGGTGCGCCGGGCCCTGCCGCGTCATTCCGCCTGGGGGCGCAACGCTGCCGTGACCAAGGGAATGCCCGATGGCGTGAAAGCCGTGGTTACCTATTTTGACGGCCAGATCCTGTGCCCCGAGGGGCTGGTGATGGAAATGCTGGGCGAGGCGATGACGCAGTCCGGTGTCACAGCCCTGAACCATGTGGCATGGGCCCCCGACGGGGCGGGTGGCATCGTGATCACCGATACCATTCAGGGTGGGCGACAGGCAGTTGTGCATCCGCGCGTGATCGTGAATGCGGCTGGCGCGGCAATTGACCGGGTGAACGCGCGCCTTGGCATCGCTGGCACTTTGATCCGGGGGGTCAAGGGGGCCCATCTGTTGCTGCGCAATGCTTTGTTGCAGCGCCGCATGAACGGGCGGGCCTATTACTTTGATGATGGCACCGGGAGAATGGTGATCTGCCTGCCTGTCGGTGATTGCATCCTGATGGGAACGACCGAGGTAGAGACCGCCGATCCTGACGACCGCAATGTTGAAGGGGCCGAGATTGGCTATCTCCTGGCGGCGCTCACCCGGTTGTTCGCCGACATTCGTCCCACCAGAGACCAGATTATCGCGGTGACAACGGGCATCCGCCCGCTTCAGGCGGGCGATGGCAGCGCGACGCAGGCCGCGCGCGATCATGCACTGGTCGAGGCACGGCATGGCACCGTGCCGGTTCTGTCGCTGGTGGGCGGCAAATGGACAACCTTTCGCTCTTTCGCCGAACAGGCTGCTGATGTCGCGCTGACGCGGCTGGGCCGCAGGCGCAATTTATCTACCGCTGGCAGGCCCTATCCGGGCGCGGCGGCGCTGGATGCGGCCACCCTTGCCGCACGGCTGGGGACAAGCGAGGCCCGGATCGCTACCCTGATTGTCAGATATGGCGCGCTGGCGGCAGCGGTTGCCGTCGAAGAGGCAGCCGGCCCCATGGTGGCACTGCCCGGTCAGCCCGACTATAGCGAGGCCGAGATTGCGTGGCTGGTGCGCAACCGCATGGCTTGCCGTCTGGAAGACCTCGTGCTGCGGCGCACAGGTCTGGTAACAACCGGGTGCCTGACAGCCGAAACCCTGCGTGCCTGCGCCGCTGTGATGGCCCGCAAGCTGGGCCGCGACGAAAGCTGGATCGAGGCTGAACTGGCTACGGTGCTGCGTGATCCGCGCATTCTGGGCCTGCAAGTCGTGACGAGAGCATGACCCGCCGCGACCTGCCGCTGGTCTTGGCGATTGACGCGGGGGGCACCGCAGTCAAGGTTGCGCTGATCGACGCCTTTGGCCGGGTAGAGGCATTACAGGCTGCGGCGGTGGCCACCCTGCATCACCCGGACGGGCGGGTAGAGCGTGATCCTGTGGCTTTCTGGCAGGCGACCGCAACGGCCATTCGCGGCCTGATGCAGCACGCGGATGCCGCGAGTCGGCTGGTCGCGGTGGGCTGTACCGGATTTGGCAACGGCATCTTTCTGGTGGACGGTGCGGGCCAGCCGACGCGACCCTGCATCGTTTCGGTCGATCACCGGGCGCAACCCCTGGCTGATCGACTGCACCGCGACGGGCGGGCCACCCTGATTTCACAGATGAACGGTCAGCGCATCTGGGGCGGGCAGACCGTGATGCAATTGGCTCATCTGGCCGAGACCGAGCCGGAGGTGATGGCTGCCAGCCGCTGGGCCCTGTCCTGCAAGGATTATCTGCGGATGTGCCTGACTGGCACGGCGGCAACCGACCCCACCGATGCCAGTGGCGGCGGGCTGATGGACCTGAACAGGGCAAGTCATTCAACCGAAATCTGGCAGGTGCTGGCCCTGCCAAGCCTGACGCCTAGGCTGCCGCCCGTTGTCAGCAGTTCGGCGGTGGCCGGACGGGTAAATGCCGCCGCCGCCGCTCAGACCGGCCTGCCCGAAGGCCTGCCCGTGGCAAGCGGCATGATGGATGTTGCCGCCTGCGCCTTGGGTGCCGGTGTCACCTCGTCCGACCGGATGGTGATGATTGCCGGAACCTGGGCGATCAACGCGCTGGAGGTGCAAGCCACCACGGTAAACGACCCACCGATCCTGAACATGCTGCACCGCGACGGCGCGGCCCGGCTGGTGGCCGAAGGCAGCCCCTCATCCGCCGCCAATCTGGGATGGTATATCGACCGCGCCATGGCGGGCCGGATGACGATGGCCGAAGCCATGGAGGCCATGGCCCGTGTGCCGGTTGCCGCCCGCCGCTGCCGGTTTCTGCCCTATGTCCATGGCCCGCTGCCCCGGCAGGGCACCTTTATCGGGCTTGCCGCATCGGATGACGCGGGCAGCATGATCCGCGCAATCTGCGAAGCGGTGGCCTTTCAACACCGCCGCCATGCTGAAGAGATCCTGCGCCATGCAGATGGCCACTGGCCCGCAGCGATCCGCCTGACGGGGGGGGCCGCGCGGTCACCACACTGGGCGCAGATCTTTGCCGATGTCTGCGGCCGCCCGGTCGAGGTGGTGGAGGCTGAAGAAGTTGGTGCCTTGGGGGCCGCGATCTGCGCGGCGGTGGCAGGTGGGCTTTATCGAGATCTTGGCGCGGCCAGCACCGCCATGTGCCGGATCGGTCGCAGCCATGCGCCATCCAAGGACCATACCGCGCTGTACGAGCAAGGTTACAAGGAATTCCAACGGCTTGACCGGGGAATGATGGATCTGGCCGCCGCAACGTCGGCACCGCCCTGATCGCGCATCGGGCGACAGATCGGAACTGCACGACCACATAGGGAGAGAGGAAAATGACGATGACACTGAAGGGATTTATGGCTGGCACCGCCTGTGCCGCCCTGTTGCCTTTGGCGGCAATGGCGCAGGATACCGCCGCCTGCATGGGCAAGCTGCCAGAGTTGAACGTGATCGGGCAAGGTATGCCCGCCGTAACCGCGCTGGACGCCCATCTGGCCGAGTTCAACAAGAAATGGGGAACCGAGGTCAAGATCACCCTTTTGGGTGAGAATGAGCGGCGCGCAAAGGCCCGGCTGGACGTATCGACCGGCGCAGGTTCCTATCAGGTCATTTACATGGACGAGGCCAATCTGGCCGAATACGTCAATGCCGGTTGGGTTTATCCGCTGGCTGACGTGGTTCCGGCTGACTATGACCTCAAGGATTTCCGCGTCGATCTGGCCAATGTCGCCTCGTCCGGCGGGGTGCAGTATTTTGCGCCTTTTGTCGGCGGCGGCGACATCATGATGTATCGCAAGGATCTGCTGGAGGCCAAAGGCATTGCCCCGCCGAAAACGCTGGACGAGATGGTAGCCGCGATCAAGGCGCTGAACGATCCTGCGAACAAGGTCTATGGCTGGTCAGCGCGGGGGCAGCGCGGCTCTGGCATGAACGTGTGGCGCTGGACGCCATTCTTCCGTGCCATGGGCGGCGAGTGGCTGAAAGACGGCGCACCGGCCTTTGCCTCTGAGGCGGCGGTCAAGGCGACTGACCTTTATATTGACCTGATGCACTCTGCCCCACCCGGCGTGGGCACCTTCAACTGGTCGGATTCGGTCGAGGCATTTCGCGGTGGCCAGGTGGCGATCCTGATCGAAAGCGACGTCTTCGGCCCGTGGATGGAAGATGCCAGCAAAAGTCAGGTCGTGGGCAAAGTCGGCTATGCGCCGCCACCGGAACCCCTGCCCTCGGCGGGATGGGCGCATGGCTGGGCGATTTCGACCGTGGGGGCCAAGGACGATTGCGCCAAGGTCATCGCGGGTGATTTCGTGGGCTGGGCCACATCGAAAGAGATGGAGCAGCAGCGCCTTGCCGCAGGTATCGCCTCTGACATCGCCCGCATCTCCAGCCTGCAAAGCGAGGCTTACAAAAAGGCCGTACCGCAGGAATACATCGACGCGCTGCTGGCGACCGGCCCCAGGACCAACCTGCTGATCATGGCCAACCCGGCCTGGCCAGAGATCGGTGACACGCTGGGCCTTGCGCTGGAAGAACTGTTCACCGGCACCCGCAGCGACATTCAGGCATCGCTGGACGAGGTGTCTTTTGCCGCCGAAGACGCGCTGGCGCGTGTGAAATGATGGCCTGCCCGGACCGGCCAGACCCTGTGCCCGGTCCGGGTAACCTGCCACGGAAGGACCAAAGATGACGCGACAGCGCTTTATACTTTTAACCCTTGCCCCGGCGCTGACCGTTCTGGGCCTCCTGGCGGCGGTTTCGACCGCCGGGGCTGTTTGGTTTTCGTTGATGAACCGGGTGTTGGGGTCGCCCGACTATGAATTCGTCGGGCTTTACAACTATCTGCGGCTTCTGCGCGACAAGCGGTTCTTCAACGCGCTGGAGATCTCTCTGATCTGGGAGCTGATCACGGTTGCCGGCACCTTGGTGGTGGCGGTTCTGCTGGCGGTTCTGGTGCATGAAACGGTGAAGCGGGCGCTTTGGCGCAACCTGATCTGCTTTGCCTTCCTTGCGCCGGTTCTGCTGCCCCGCGTGGCGGCGGCCTTCATCTGGCGGTTCCTCTATTCGCCCTCGCTGGGTCTGTTGAACTGGATCGTCGGAGAGGCGGGGTTAGGGCCGGTCGAGTTTCTGGCCAACCCGTCACTGGCACTGGTTTCGGTTGCGGTGGTCGATATCTGGCAATGGGGCCTGTTCTTCACGGTGATCCTCGTCAAGCTGCTGGAGACCATGCCGCGCGACCCTATCGAGGCGGCGATGCTGGACAACGCCCGCACATGGCAGATTCATGCCTATGTCACCCTGCCAATGCTGAAAGGGCCGCTGATCAGCCTTGCACTGGTCAAGGCGGTGGAATCGCTGCGGTCGTTCGATCTGATCTTTGTCATGACTGGCGGTGGCCCCGGCACAGCGACCGAAACGCTGGATCTTTACGCCTATCAATCCGGCATCAACCTTGGGGGTCGGGTGTCCTATGCCTCGGCCATGTCGATCCTGCTTTTGATCGTCACTACGGTCGCCTTCACCCTTATCTGGCGTGCGAGCAGAAAATGGTCCCGTTGATCCTTCGTATTCTGGCGCGGCTGGCGCTTGGGCTTCTGGTGCTGATCGCGCTGGCGCCTATCCTGTGGACAGCACTTGGCGCCTTCAAAGAGCTGCGCGACATCGTGACGCCGGTGCCAAAGCTGTTCTTCACGCCCACACTGGATAACTTTGCCACCATCCTTGGCAATCCCACCATTCGCGACGGGCTGGTAAACTCGGTTCTGGTGGTGGCGGCATCGGTGGGGATCGGCGCGCTGCTGGGGATTCCGGCGGCCCACACGCTGGCCCGTCACATGCGCCGGCGGGGCGATGACATCCAGTTCTTCGTCCTGTCGCTGCGCTTCATGCCGCCGGTGGCCATCGCCATTCCCTTCATCGTGATCTACCTTGATCTGGGGATCTACGACAGTCTGGGCGGGCTGATCCTCGTCTATCTGGTGACCACGATCTCAACCATGATCTGGCTGGCGACGCCTGCCTTCGAACGGGTTCCGCCCGAAATCGAGGAAGCCGCCGCGATGGAGGGCTGCTCGGAGGCCGAGGTTTTCTGGCGCATCTCTTTGCCGGTGGCGGCGCCATCCCTGTTTGGCGCGCTGGTCTTTACCTTCGTTCTGGTCTGGAACGAATTGCTGCTGGCGCTGACCCTTGCCGCGCAGAATGCCACGCTGCCGGTGGTTGCGGCCTCTATCACCTCTTTGGGCAAGGAAGTGCCCTGGGGCGTGATCAATGCCGCGACGGTGGTTCTGGTGCTGCCCCCGCTTTTCTTCATCGGCCTTCTGATGGGCCTTATCAACTCTATGATCCGCAGCGGCGGACGCACGAAAGGCTAAGACATGGCCCATATCGAATGCTCTGGTATCGTCAAAAGCTATGGCGCCCATCCGGTAATTGACGGGCTGAACCTGATGATCCCTGACCATGAGTTCGTGGTTTTCCTTGGCCCGTCTGGCTGCGGAAAATCCACCATGCTGCGCATGATCGCGGGGCTGGAAGAGGTGACGGCTGGGCGCATCAGCATCGGCGGGGCAGATGTAACCAACCGCCACCCCGGCCAGCGCGGCGTCGCGATGGTATTTCAAAGCTATGCGCTTTATCCCCACATGACGGTGGCCGACAACATTACCTTCGGCCTGCGTCGGGCGGGCGTGCCTGGCCCAGAGATTGATCGCCGCCTTGGCGAAGTTGCACGAATGCTGGGGCTGGAGCCGATGCTGAACCGCAAGCCAAAGGCGATGTCGGGTGGTCAGCAGCAGCGGGTTGCCATGGCGCGGGCCATGATCAAGACCCCCAAGGTGTTCCTGTTCGATGAACCCTTGTCGAACCTAGATGCCAAGCTGCGCGAAAAGCTGCGGACCGAGATCCGCAAGATGCACAACAGCCTGAAGACGACGACGATCTTTGTCACCCATGATCAGCTGGAGGCGATGACGATCGCTGATCGCATCGTGCTGATGCGGGCGGGCGCCATCGAACAGCAAGGCACGCCGGACGAGATTTTTGATCGCCCGGCCACACGTTTCGTTGCCGATTTCATCGGCTCCCCTTCAATGAATTTCCGGCTTGGCCGGATCGAGAGGGGCGCCGCGGTGGCAGGCTCTGTCCGCATCCCGCTGCCGCCGGGTCGCTTTGCCGTCGCCGAGGGGCAAGAGGTTGAGCTGGGTCTGCGCCCCACCCGGATGGAAAGGGTTTCGCCCGGCGCCGAGGGCGCAATCACGGGCCGCGTTTCGCTGATCGAGAACATGGGCGCAGAAGGCCAGATCATCGCCGAGGTTGACGGTGCCGATATGTCCTTTGTCACTCGCGATTTTCGCGGTCTCTCCATTGGCGATCCGGTCAGTTTTGCACTGTCGCCCGACCACCTTCACATCTTTGACCGTGCCACTGGCCGGTCCTGCCTTGCGTGATGCCCATGCTTTTGTCCCATGCCCATACCCGCTATGCCGCCAAGATCGCCCGTATCCGCGCCGGAGACTACCGGCGAGGCGACTTTATTCTGGCCGATGCCAAGGATGCCGACCTGTCGGGCGGCGTGATGATAACTGGTCCCCGCCGCGACGCCGCGGGGCGCATCACCGGCTACAGAAGCCGGGCCGAGTTTCTGGCCCGGATGCGCGCCCTGATCGATCAGGATGTCATCGACATAATGCTGGCCTCTGCCAGCAACATCGAGGCGCTGGCCGAAGATGGTGCCTTTGACGGCTCTGCTGTCATGCCAGCCTTTCGCGGCAACGAGGCGACCGATATGTGGGGCATCATCCGGCATGGGCGCTATCGCAGTTTTGCCTCGCACCCCTATCGTGGGGCGGACATGTCATTGGCCCGCGCCCCCCTTGGCCTCTATTCGCTGACCTTTCAGAATGATGCCGCAAGGGACGCTGCCACGCTGGAGGCCTATGCTGCCTTTCGCGCCGATACCCGCAAGGCCGGGGTCATGCATTTTCTGGAGGTGTTCAACCCCAACCTTGATATCGGTGTCCCGCCGGATGGTCTGGGTGCCTATGTCAATGATTGCATCTTGCGCGCGATGGGCAGCCTGACCCGCGCCGAGCGGCCAGAATTCCTCAAGATCGCCTATAATGGCCCTGCCGCGCTGGAGGAACTGGCCGGGCATGACCCGTCGCTGGTGGTTGGCGTTCTGGGCGGGGGCAGCGGCACGCATCGCGACACGCTTGAACTGGTGGCGCAGACCGAGCGCTTTGGCGGGCGGTTAGCGCTGTTTGGCCGCAAGATCAACGCGTCAGAGGATCAGCTGGCCCTGATCCGCTGGATGCGCCTTGTGGCCGATGGCGAGGCTACGCCCGCACAGGCCGTTCGGGGTTATCATGCCGATCTGGCAAGGCAAAACCTGATTGCAGACCGTGATCTGGACACCGACCTGCACATTACCGAAGATGCGCTGAAACTGGCCGCAACTGCCGACTGACGCGGCAGGCAAAAGCCAGTGCGAGGAGAACCATGAGCCGCAGCAACCAGCCATCAAACCGCATCGTCGCCGAGGTGGCCTGGCTCTACTATGCCAAGAACCTGACGCAAGGCGAAATTGCCAAGCAGCTGAACCTGTCGCGCCCGACGATCATCAGCTATCTCAAGCTGGCAAAAGAGCGTCAGATCGTCTGCGTCAAGATCGCCGGAGAGCATTTTCGGCTGAACGAACTGGCCGATGGCTTGCGCACGCGGTTCAACCTGCAAGATGCGCAGGTCATCCCCGCCGAGGGGCTGGAAGGCGAGGCGCTGACCCGCGCGGTCTGCGAGGCTGCGGCCCAGACGCTGCCCGATTTCGTGGAACCGGGCGATGAGCTTGGGGTCAGCTGGGGCCAGACGGTCTGGTTTGTGTCGGAAAACGTGCCGTGGTGGCCAATCTCCAATCTGACGGTTCGCCAGTTGATCGGCTCCATGGCAAACCCGTTGCTGCCCACATCGGAAAGCTGTTCAACTGAAATCGCACGCCGGCTGTCGGCGGCCTGCATCAACCTGAACGCACCGGCGGTCTGCACCACGGCGGCCTTGGCGGGCATGTTGCGGGCAGAGCCGATCATCGCAGAACAACTGACCAATCTGGCGCGCTGCACAAAGTCGATCTATTCCCTGAGCCCCTGCACGCCTGACACCCATGTGGTGCAGTTCAAGATCGCGACCGAGGCCGAGGTGGCCGATTATGTCGCGCGTGGCGCGGTGGGCATCATCGCCGGTCGCTTCATTGATGCCAACGGTGCGCCCGTGCTGGGTGCGTTGGATGAACGTCTGATCGGCACCGATCACCAGACGTTGCGGCAGATGACCGGGCTGCTGGTGGTCAGTGGCCTGCACAAGCTGGAGCCGACGCGCGCCGCCTTGCGGGGCGGCTATGTAGACAGGATCGTCATCGACGCACCCTTGGCGGCGGCGGTTCTGGGGATCTAACCGGGCCCGATGATCCGATGATCCGACTGCTACGGATATGGCAGCCCCGTTCGACACCTTGCAGCTTTATGTGGCGCGGCATCTGACCACACAATGATAGCCTCTCGGGGTCGGAATTGGTTTCATGATTGCTGGAGTGGACGGTTTTTTCCCCTCAAATGCGCTCCTTCGCCCAGGAGAGATGCGTTGTGCTGGCTTACGAATTGGCCTTTGGCAACCGCAACCGGGGTCGAACGCCGCTTTGCCTGCGATGCTGAAGACTTGATCGTAGGTCGTCTCAGCCAACCGTATCGCACGGACAGAGGCCGCCCGCTTGTCTCCCGAAGTTTGCATTCCGAAGGCAGAACCGAGCCATCCGGGCGGCGGCTCAGATCAAAGGGAATCTGGCCGACCCAGCCGATACCTTTGATGTAACGCTCGACAAATCGGCGCACCACCGGATCAACCAGCGGCACGAAGGCGACAGAGGCACTCCGCCCCGCGCGGTAAAGCCCACGATACGCGGCCAGTGCCGCCAGCCTGCCGCTATGGGCAAGCGCATAGGCGCAAATCTCCGTGGTTTTATACGGACATTTGCGCCATCCTTTGCCTATGACCGAGATGAACTGTCCAAAATGCGGTGCGGGCCTTGGACCAAGGCTCAAGGCCCTTAAAATGGTCAGTTGCGTGCATTGCGGCACCACATCATTTTTGCAGGACGATCAGTTCGTGCTGGCCGGTCAGGCGGGAGTGATGCACGATACGGCGCAACTGATCCGATTGGGCCAAAGCGTCACGATTGGCGGGCAGACCTATTTTCCACGCGGACAGGCCCGGTTCAGCTATGGCCGGGGAGAGTGGGATGAATTCTGGGCCGAAACCCAAGACGGTGGGGTCTGGATCTCGGTTGACGAAGGCGATGTCGTGATTCAGCGCCCGTTGTCAGCCACCGACGCACCCAAGACCGCCCCAGCCGAAACATTGGGTGCAGAGGTTGGCGCCGACGGCCGCTGGTTCAGCGTGACCGAGGTGGAAGAGGCCGAATGCGTGGCACTTGCAGGGTCTTTCCCGGAAATCCTGCGGGTCGGGGACCGCTATCGGTTTGTCAATTGCACGGGTAATGACGGCAGCTTGCTGTCGGGCGAAAGTGGCCCTGACAGTTGGACGTGGTTTCTGGGCACCTGGGTTGATCCGTTCGAGGTGACGGTGGCATGAAATCCGCCAGTTCCCCTGCCGCCATAAGCTGCCCCAACTGCGGGGCGGGGCTGAATGTGCTGGGCGGTGGCCGGGTGGTCAGCCAGATCTGCGGCTATTGCAGTTCCGAGCTTGATGCCGTCGCAGGGTATCGCGTCCTTAGCAAATTTGCCGAAATGCCGCGCCCGGAGACACCGCTTAAAATTGGTGACAGCGGCAAGGTTCTGGGCGTTGACCATCAGATTATCGGCATTCTGGGCTGGCGCGAAGAGGCGGATGGCAAAAGCTGGGACTGGACCGACCATCTGATCTATTCGCCAACCCACGGCTATTCCTGGCTGACGCTGGAAGCGAGACGCCTGTTCCTGACCCGCCGCTGGCGTCAGGGCACGCAGCCGGGCTGGGTCAGCGAGATCGCGGTCGAAACCTCAACCAGCCGCCCGCAGGTCCGCTTGGCAGGGCAAAGCTATGCCTATTACGAAACGTCAAAGGCGCGGATCACCTTTGCCGAAGGAGAGTTCACCTGGCGGCCCCATATCGGCGACCGCGCCACCACCATCACCCTGCTTGGCAGTGACGCGATGCTGTCGTTCACCGAAACCGGGGCAGAGCGCGAGGTGGAGCGCACGGTTCTGCCGCCGCAGACCGCGCTGTGGCAATCGTTCGGATTTGCTGCCGCTCCAGTGCGCGCACTTGGGCGCCACCCCCTTGAGACCATTGGCGAACCCCCGAACGAGCGGTTTCTGATCGCAGCAGCAGCAGCCTTTGCCGGGCTTGGCCTGCTGCTAAGCGCGGTTTTCGCCAGCATGTCAGGCCATCAGATCCTGCCACCAACCCGCCTTTCGGCGGCCCAGTTGCCCGTTGAACTGCCGCTGGAGGTTGATCAGGCGGGGCGATTGACGGTCGTGAACTTTCGCGGCGATCTGAATGATAACACCTGGGCCTGGCTGGAGGTGACGGTCAGTGACCCCGACGACCAGCCGATGTTTCAGATCGGGCGGGAACTGGGCCGGTTTTCCGGCCATGACAGCGATGGAAGCTGGACCGAAAGTTACGAGGGCAGCCAGTTGCGGTTTCGCCCCGAAGAGCCCGGCCGCTATATGATGGAGATTGACCTGCCAGAGCGTGGCATCGGGGAAACCACCGCAACCATGCCGCCGCCGCCCCTGACCGTCAGCGCCCGCGCCGGGGCGGCGACCGCCTTTCCCACTCTGGGCTTGGCAACCTTGTTTGCGCTGATCGGCGGCGGCCTTTTCCTGCGCCGCTCTTTGCGCGAGAAAGAACGATGGAGCGGATCGGACTGGGAAGACGAAGACACCGATGCTGGGGGAGATGACGATTGAACCTTGTTCGCACGGTCTTTGTTGTCAGCTCTTTGCTGGTGTCATCGGGGGCCGCCTATCTGGGCTATATGGGCATCGGCGGCGAAAGCCTGGATACCGACCGCTCAATCCGTCTTGGCAGCGGCGGCAACACATTTCAGAACGCAAACGTCAAATGAGGGAAAACGGCATGACCCTGTTTTCGGCTATCAACCCTGCTGAGGTCGTCTCGACGATCTTTTATACCGCCCTTGGCGTTGGCCTGATGGGCCTGTGCTGGTGGCTGATCACCAAGATCGCGCCCTTTCCGGTGGTGCGAGAGATCGAGCAGGATCAGAACACCGCCCTTGCCGTGCTGATCGGATCGGTCTTTGTGTCGCTGGCCATCATCATCGCGGCTGTCCTGCATTCATGACGCCTTTGGACGATGGCCCACCCCACGGGCGCGGGCGCGAGATCTGGCTGCTGGCCGCCACCTTCCTCGTGGCGGCGGCGGGAATGGTTTACGAATTGGTCGCGGCCACCCTGTCCAGCTATCTGCTGGGCGACAGCGTGCGGCAGTTTTCCTTGGTCATCGGGGTGTTTCTGGCCTCGATGGGGCTGGGGGCCTGGGTCACGCGCTTTGTGGACCGCGCGGTCAGCGGTTTTGTCTGGGCACAGATCGCGCTGGGGGTGATCGGCGGCTGCATGGCGCCCGTCATGTTCTTTGCCTATGCCTGGATGGGCGAGGTTGAACTGCCGCTGTATCTGTTTCTGGTTCTGACCGGCATTCTGTGCGGGATGGAAATTCCGCTGATTGCCCGCGTTCTGAAAGAGGTGGGCGCGGCGGCCTTCCGGTTCGAGAATGTGCTGAGTGTCGATTACGTTGGTGCGCTTGCGGCCTCGGTTGCGTTTCCATTGTTGATCGTGCCGCATCTGGGGTTGATGTCGGCCTCGCTTTCGTTCGGGGTGCTGAACCTGCTGGTCGCGGGTATCTCACTTTGGCTGTTTCGGGCGCAGGTCTCGCGCGGGTTGGTGGTGGTCTGGGCCGTGGCGCTGTGCGCCCTGTCGGTTTTTCTGGTGCAATCGGAACGGATGGTGTCGGTGGTTGAGGCCAGCCTCTTCGAGGATGAGGTGATCCTGTCACAAGACAGCCCCTATCAGCACCTGACCCTGACGCGGTTTCAGGGCCGGACCCGGTTCTTTCTGGATGCCTCGATCCAGTTCGATAGTCAGGACGAATACCGCTATCACGAGATGCTGGTGCAACCGGCGATGGCGCTGGCCCCCCGTCGGCAAAAGGTGCTGATCCTGGGCGGTGGTGACGGGCTGGCCGCGCGCGAGGTGTTTCGCAGCGCCGATGTGGCGGCGGTTACACTGGTCGATCTGGATGGGGCCGTGACGGGGCTGTTTCGCAGCCATGCCGATCTTGTGGCGCTGAACGCAGGATCGCTGAACGACCCGCGCATGACGGTGGTGACGGGCGATGCCTGGGCCTTTGCGGCAGAAAACCGCGACAGTTACGATGTGATCATCGTTGATCTGCCGGACCCAAAGTCGATTGCGCTGTCCAAGCTTTATACTCAGGAATTCTATGCCATGCTGGCAGAGCGGCTGTCGGCGACCGGGGTGATGGTGGTGCAATCCGGCTCTCCGCTGTTCGCGCGGCAGGGCTATTGGTCGGTGGTTCACACCTTGCAGGCGACGCGCAATCCATTTGTGCCCGGCGGCAGGCTGTGGGTGCTGCCCTATCATGTCTATGTGCCCAGCTTTGGCGATTGGGGGTTTACGCTGGTTGCAGCCCACCCACTGACCCCGCGCGACATTCATCTGCCGGATGGCCTGCGCTATGCCACGCCCGAGGTCTGGCGCGCGGCACAGGTTTTTGGGCCAGACGAGGCGGATATGCCCGCTGATGTGAACCGGCTGCAATCCCATGCGCTGGTGGGATATTACAGCGCCGGGTGGGATGCCTGGTTCAAGTGATCGGTGCCCCGCTCTATCCGGGAAAGGTGCGTGCGGGTTGGCTTTAGCGCGGCCTCGATCTCTTGCCAGGCCAGATCGGGGCGGGCCGCGCCGCACATGAAGATATCAACCGCGGCAAAGCCGATCTCGGGCCATGTGTGGATCGAGATGTGGGACTCGGCCAACAGAACGAGGCCAGTCACCCCGCCCCCGCCGCCGAAATGCTTGAAATGACTGGCGATCACCGTCGCACCGGCACGTTCGGCTGCCCGTCGCAAGACGCACTCCAACTCTGCCACCGCGTCAAGATGTGTGGCGCCGTATAGGTCAAGCAGCAGATGCAGTCCGGGGGCAAAGGGGGTCTGGGCCATGAGGCGCAGGCTACACCGGCCATGAATGGGTTCCAAGCGCCCACCGCTAGATTGGTTGCCCCGCCAGCAGGCGCGGAAGATCGCCCTTCAGCCCGGCCGCCTGCCGGATGAAACCGCGCCGCAGCCCGGGCAGCGCATTGACCGCCGCCAGCCCGATATCGCGCCCCAACCGCAACAGCGGGTTATCGTTGGAAAACACCCGGTTGACGGTATCCATCCCCAAGGCGAGCGAGGTGGAATCGAACCGCCGCCATGTCTGATACCGCTCCAGCACGTCAATCGCGCCGATATCCTCGCCCCGCCGCGCCGCCTCTACCAGCACCTGCGCCAAGGCCCCCACGTCGCGCAATCCAAGATTCAGCCCCTGCCCGGCAATCGGATGCACCCCATGGGCCGCATCGCCCGCCAGCGCGATGCGGGGCACTACAAATTTCTCGGCCAGGGTCAGGTTCAAGGGATAAGTGAAACGGTCCCCCGCCAGTGCGATCTTGCCAAGGAAATCCCCAAAGCGCGGGCGCAAGATCTCCAGATAGGCGGCATCGTCCAGCGCCTGAATCGCCTTTGCCGTGTCGTCCTGTTCGCTCCACACGATCGAGGAATGATGCCCCCCCGGCAGCGGCAGAATGGCCAGAGGGCCAGAGGGCATGAAGAACTGATGCGCAGTACCGTGATGGTCCTGTTCGTGATGCACTGCCGCGACCAAGGCCGTCTGGCCATAGCCCCAGCCCTGCCGCCTTATGCCCGCGCGCTGCGCCACGCCAGAGGTGCGGCCATCACAGCCCACCAGAACCCTGGCGGTCAGGCTGTCGCCATTGGCCAGGGTGACGCTTACACCCGCAGGACCAACCTGTTGCGCCACGACCGTCTGACCCGAAATCAGGCGGATGCGCGGCTCTTCGGCCATCGCGGCAAGGAAGGCCGCATAAAGGTGCCTGTCTTCCGCCATGAAGCCCATCGGGCCTTCTTCAATCTCGGCGGCGTCAAAAGTCAGGAAAAACGGCGCTGGCCCTTCGCCAGCCCGCCCGTCGCTGGCAACGATCTTCAGGATCGGCTGGGTCTTGTCTGCCAGTCGGGGCCAGACACCAACAACCGAAAGCAACCGTTTGGAGGCCACGGCCAGCGCATAGGCCCGCCCGTCAAACCCCGCCTCGGCCCGCGCGGGCGCTGGCCGGGCATCGACCACAGTGACAGTCAGCCCGCCTTGCGCAAGGGCCAGTGCAAGGGCGGGGCCGTTCAAGCCACCACCGACAATCAGGACATCGTTTTCCATGGCGGGAGTATGGCGCGACACATGGAAAAGGTCCATGCGCCGGGTTGTCTCGCCCCTCACCCCCTCACCCGACCCTCTCCCCCGAGGGGAGAGGGGGCTGCGATGGCCAACGGGGCATAGGTGGTCATCGGGACAAATTCCCTCTCCCCTAGGGGCAGGGGCCTTCAGGCCCTTTTCCCCACCACCGAAACCCCCAGAACCTCCAGCACCTTCGCCTCGATCTGGGGGGCGTCCATGCCGGCCACGCGGTACATCGCCTCGGGGCTGGCCTGATCGATGAAGGAGTCGGGTAGCACCATGCTGCGGTATTTCAGGCCACGGTCGAACACGCCCTCATGGGCCAGCAATTGGGCGACATGGCTGCCGAAACCGCCAACCGCGCCCTCTTCAATCGTGATCAGCGCCTCGTGGGTGCGGGCCAGTTGCAGGATCAGGTCGCGGTCAAGCGGCTTGGCGAACCGCGCATCGGCCACGGTGGGGGTGATGCCACGGGCCGCCAGCGCCTCGGCCGCTTTCAACACTTCGGACAGGCGGGTGCCGAAGGACAAAAGCGCTATCCGGCCGCCTTCGCGGATCATGCGGCCTTTGCCGATTTCCAGCGGCACACCGCGTGCAGGCATTTCCACCCCCACGCCTTCGCCACGGGGATAGCGGAAGGCAATGGGTCCATCGTCATGCGCGGCGGCGGTGGCGACCATGTGGACCAGCTCGGCCTCATCCGCCGCGGCCATCACCACCATGCCGGGCAGGTTGGCAAGGAAGGCCACGTCAAAGCTGCCCGCATGGGTCGCGCCATCGGCCCCGACCAACCCCGCCCGGTCGATGGCAAAGCGCACCGGCAGGCGCTGAATCGCCACGTCATGCACGACCTGATCGTAACCGCGTTGCAGGAAGGTGGAATAGATCGTGCAAAAAGGCTTCATCCCACCAGCCGCCAGACCGGCGCTGAAGGTGACGGCGTGCTGCTCGGCTATCCCCACGTCAAAGGTGCGCTTGGGGAAGCGTGCGCCGAACAGGTCCAACCCCGTGCCATCGGGCATCGCGGCGGTAATGGCGACAATCCTGGGGTCGGCCTCGGCTTCCTTGATAAGGCTTTCGGCGAAAACGCGGGTATAGCTGGGGGCGTTCGAGGGGGCCTTTTTCTGCTCACCCGTCACCACATCAAACTTGGCCCGCGCATGGCCCCGGTCGGGGGAGTTTTCGGCGGGCGCATAGCCCTTGCCCTTTTTGGTCAGCACATGGATCAGCATTGGCCCGGTGGCCCGGGCGTGGATGGTGCGCAACACGGGTAACAACTGGTCCAGATCATGTCCGTCAATCGGCCCGACATAGGTAAAGCCCAACTCCTCGAACAGGGTGCCGCCCACTGCCATACCCTTGATCATTTCCTTGGCCCGCCGCGCCCCTTCCTGAAACGGACCGGGCAGCAGCGACACCACGCCCCGCGCCGCCGATTTCAGGTCGTGAAACGGCGCGCCCGCGTACATCCGGCTGAGGTAGGCCGAAAAGGCCCCAACCGGCGGGGCGATCGACATTTCATTGTCGTTCAGCACCACGAACAGCCGCTTTTTCAGATGGCCGGCGTTGTTCATCGCCTCGAACGCCATGCCCGCAGACATCGAGCCGTCGCCGATCACCGCCACCGCATCGCCGGGGTCACCCCCCAGATCGGCCGCCACAGCAAAGCCCAGCGCGGCAGAGATAGAGGTTGAGGAATGCGCAGCGCCGAACGGGTCATAGGGGCTTTCGCTGCGCTTGGTGAAGCCCGACAGGCCACCTTCGGTGCGCAAGGTTCGGATGCGGTCGCGCCGCCCGGTAAGGATTTTATGCGGATAGCACTGGTGGCCCACATCCCAGATGATCTTGTCGCGCGGCGCGTTGAAAATGGCATGCAGCGCCACGGTCAGTTCCACCACACCCAGACCCGCGCCCAGATGCCCCCCCGTCACCGATACCGCGCTGATTGTTTCGGCGCGCAGCTCATCGGCCAATTGCCGCAGCTCTCGGTCCGACAGACCCTTCAGGTCGACGGGCAATTTCACGCGGTCAAGAATCGGGGTGGCGGGAAGGTCGGCCATCGTGGCTCCTCAGCTTTCGCGCGAGATAGCGAAGCGCGCCGCTGCAATCAAGTTCGCAGCCCCGGCCCCGTAAAGGGAAAGAGCGGATTCGGCTTGTGTCACCAGTTCGGCGGCCCGCGCCTTGGCGCCGTCCAGTCCCAAGAGAGAGACAAAGGTGGCCTTGCCCGCCCCCGCATCCTTGCCCACCCGCTTGCCGGTCTTGGCAGCATCGCCGGTGACATCCAGCACATCATCCCAGATCTGGAATGCCAGACCCAAAGCATCGGCATAGGCGCGCAAAGGTGCCGGATCGGCCCCGGCAAGCACAGCCCCCGCCTTGGCCGAAAAGCCGATCAGCGCGCCGGTTTTGCCCGCCTGCAACCGGGTGATCTGCGGCAGATTCAGTGGCACGGGCGCGGTTTCGGCGGCAATATCCAGCGCCTGCCCCAGCACCATGCCCTGGGCCCCGCTGGCCCGCGCCAGCCCGGCCACCAGCGCAATCCGCACCTGCGCCTCGCCCAGCGCCGGATCGGTCAGCAAGTCAAAGGCCAGCGTCTGCAAGGCGTCGCCCGCCAGAACTGCCGTCGCCTCATCCCATTTCACATGAACGGTGGGCAGACCACGCCGCAGGTCGTCATTGTCCATGCAGGGCAGATCGTCATGCACCAGCGAATAGGCGTGCAGCGCCTCGACCGCCGCTGCAGCGCTGATGGCGCGATCCGCGCTAACCCCCAGCATCCGCGCGCCTTCCAGCACCAGAAAGCCGCGCAACCGCTTGCCGCCCTGAACGGCATAGCGCATGGCATGGATGACCGGCTGATCGTCCAGCCCGGCCAAGGCCGCATCCAGCCGCGCCTGAATGGCCAGCGCATCGGCAGATAGAACCGCGTTAAAGCTCACAGCCCCTCCGCCGGAGTGGTGCCGGTGGCGCGGCCTTCCTGCACGCGGATCAATTCAACCTTTTCTTCGGCCGATTTCAGCTTGGCGGCGCAATGCGCCTTCAGCGCCGCCCCCCGCTCATACAGCGCAATCGACTGTTCCAGCGCCACATCCCCGCGCTCCAACTGGCCCACCACCGATTCCAGCGCGGCCATCGCCTCTTCGAACGTCATCTCGGCAACCGATTTTTCTGCGGGCTTGTCCGTCATCATCATTCCTTCAGCGCATCAACATGGGCGGCCACGCTTTTGGCCAACGCATCCAGATCATAACCGCCTTCCAAGACCGAGACCACCCGCCCGCCGGAACGCTGCACCAATTCCCGCGTCAGCCAGCCAAAATCCTCTGCCTGCCATTCCAACCCAGCCAAAGGGTCATCGGCATGGGCGTCAAACCCCGCTGAAATCAGCAGCAATTCCGGCTGCCACGCCTCCAGCTGCGGAAACACCTGCGCCTGATAGGCCGCGCGCATCGCCGCACCACCAGAGCCTTCGCGCAGCGGCACATTCACAATCTGCCCATGCGCGCCCTTTTCCACCGCGCTGCCAGACCCCGGATAAAGCGGCATCTGGTGGGAAGAGGCGAACAGACAGCGCCCCTCTTCCCACAACAGATCCTGTGTGCCATTGCCGTGATGCACGTCAAAATCGACGATGGCCACGCGCGACAGCCCGTGATGGTCCAGCGCCCGTTTCGCCGCGATGGCAACCGTGCCGAACAGACAAAACCCCATCGCCTGTGCCGTTTCGGCATGATGCCCCGGCGGGCGGCAGGCAACAAAGGCGCGCGACGCCTCGCCGCTCAGCACCGCATCCACCGCCGCGCAGGCGCCCCCGACCGCGCGCATCGCGGCCCGCAATGATCCGGGCGACAGAAAGGTGTCACCGTCCAGCATGGCCATACCCTCATCGGGCAGTTTCGCTTTCACCCGCTCCAGATAGGTCAGGGGATGACAGCGCAGCACATCCGCCTCATCCCCCATCGGGCAATCGCGCCGCGTCACGGACAGGTCAGCAAGACCCCGCTCTACCGCGTGCAAACGATCCGCCCGCTCGGGGTGGCCTGCGGGCGTAGCATGTGACAGGCAATCAGAATGTGAAAAGACCAGCACCCATTTGCACCTTTCGAAATACTCCGGGGTCCGGGGCAGCGCCCCGGCGGCTGCAAACTTCAGTCCGGTTGCAGCATATACCCCTCGCCGCGCACGGTTTGCAGATAGCGCGGCGTCTTGGGGTCATCCTCGATCTTGCGGCGCAGGCGGGTGATCTGCACATCGACCGCGCGTTCCTGGCCCGCACTGTCATCGGACGGGCTGTCGCCTACCAGCCGGTCGCGGCTGATCGGCACGCCGGGCTGGGCGGCAAAGGCGCGCATCAGGGCGGCCTCGGTCGCGGTCAGGCGCACCATTTCCTGGCCGCGCCACAACTCTCCGCGATCAAGGTCATAGCGCACCGCCCCCATATGCAGCACCTTGGGCGCAGCCTGCGCCGGGGCCACCTGCGGCATCCGACGCAGGATGGCGCCCACACGCAGCAACAGTTCCTTCGGCTCAAACGGCTTGACCAGATAATCGTCGGCCCCGGCCTCCAGCCCCTCGATCCGGTTGGCGCTTTCGCCCCGTGCGGTCAGCAGCAGGATCGGCACGGCACTGGATTTGCGCAGATCGCGGGTCAGGGCGATGCCATCCTCGCCCGGCATCATCACATCCAGCACGATCATGTCGAACTCCAGCCCCGCCAGCAACCGACGCGCCTGTGCGGCATCGCGGGCGGCAGACACCAAATAGCCGCTGCGGATCAGGAATTTCTGCAACAGCCCGCGAATGCGTTCGTCATCATCGACAATCAGCAGATGGGCCTGCGGGTCAGTCATTGCCGCCCCTCCTTCAACCCTTGATATTGCTGTCGCAATTCCGGGTCCATCATCGCCTCGAGCACGGTGCGAAAGCCCTGCACCGCCTGCGGCCCTGCGGCGCGATAGGCGGCCCGCATCCGGGCGCGTTGAGCATCAGACAATTCGCGCTCCAATGCGCGGCCCTTTTCGGTCAGGAACAGATGGCGTTCGCGCTTGTCCTTCTTGCCCACCCGCGCCTCGACCAGACCGTCATCGAACAGGGTGCGCAACACGCGGTTCAGGCTTTGCTTGGTCACGCCCAGAATGGCCAGCAGGTTGCCTACCGTGGTGCCGGGGCTGCGATGGACGAAGTGGATCGCACGGTGATGGGCGCGGCCATAATCCATGCCTTCCAGAATGCGGTCCGGGTCGGCGGTAAAGCCGCGATAGGCAAAGAACATCGCTTCGATGCCCTTCCGCAATTGTTCATCCGTCAGGAACAGAAGGCTTTCGCCCCCGGTTGAATTCTCGGCCATGCCATCCTCCACTGACGCGAACTTACGTCAGCCTTGTTGACATTCCAAGTCATGAAAGATAGCGATTCCGCAGTTTGGCGCAATATTATGTCCGAAGCAGACATTGCAGGCGCAACATTCGCAAATATCGGAGACTATGATGGCTGGCTATGACGATCGCGACGGGTTTATCTGGATGGACGGCCAGCTGGTCGAATGGCGCAAGGCGCAGGTCCACATTCTGACCCATGCGCTGCACTATGCCTCGTCCGTTTTTGAGGGTGAGCGCTGCTATAACGGCAAGATATTCAAATCGACCGAACATTCGCAGCGGCTGCTGAAATCGGGTGAACTGCTGGATATGCCGATCCCCTACACCGTTGAGCAGATCAACGCGGCGAAGGAAGCGGTGCTGAAGGCCAATGGCCTGACCGATGCCTATGTGCGCGCCGTCGCCTTCCGCGGGGCGGGGGATGAGATGGGCGTGGCCAGCCTTGGCAATCCTGTCCGTCTGGCCGTGGCCTGCTGGACCTGGGGCGCCTATTACGGCGATGCCAAGTTCCAAGGTGCCAAGCTTGACATCGCCAAGTGGAAGCGCCCCTCGCCTGAAACCATTCCCACGGCGGCCAAGGCGGCGGGTCTGTATATGATCTGCACCATGTCGAAACACGCAGCCCAGGCCAAAGGATGCAGCGATGCGCTGTTCTTCGACTATCGCGGCTATGTGGCCGAGGCGACGGGGGCCAACATCTTCTTCGTCAAGGACGGAGAGGTGCATACCCCCCTGCCCGACGCCATCCTGAACGGCATCACACGGCAGACCGTGATCGGCATGCTGCGCGCCAAGGGCATCACCGTGCATGAACGCCATATCATGCCCGCCGAACTGGAAACCTTTCAGCAATGCTGGCTGACCGGCACCGCCGCTGAAGTTACCCCAGTGGGTCAGATTGGCGATTACACGTTCGAAGTGGGCGCGCTGACCCGCGACATCGCCACCGAATACGAGGCGCTGGTGCGCAGCTAAAACGGAAAGGGGGCGGTTGGCCCGCCCCCTTTTTATAATTTCAGCACCAGATGCGGCACTCCGTCGGAAGTTGCGTCAAACGACCGTCCGTCCGCGCCGATGATCTTGCTGACCCGACTACGGTAGTTCGAAAAGCTGTCGAAAGTGACGACATCGACAGGCTGATCGAACTGCAACAGCACCTCCCATCGCCCCTCTGAAAGCTGCATCAGGCCAATCACCTCGGCCAGAACGGGCTGCTTCAGATAGGTGCCCTCGACGATCTGACCCACGGCCAGCGGCGGCGCGGGTCGGTTGCCAATAGCGGCATGCAGCGTGTTCCAGTCGCGCATCCCGTGGCTTTTTGCGACCAACTCCAACGCTTCGCTGTGGCCAGTCTCGCGGCCCTCGGCCTCCAGTGCGGTGCGCAGCGCGCGGGCCTGCGCCTTGGCTGCGTCCAATGTGGGAAGTTGTCCCATGATCCTGCGTTCCCTTTTCGAGACGCCGGGTGTTCTGCATGGTGCCTGCATTGCCAATGCGCCCGGCCTGAAAGGTTCAGCGGATTGCATCAAGGCGGGGATTCACCAAAGCCAAAGGCCGCAGACGGCAGGGCCCCGCAGCCCTGCCGCTTCGCTATGGGGCGTCGAACCTCCTGTCAAGCCGGTCAGACGCTGCGACCCCGCTCGATGCGGGCAAATTCCACGGCTTTGCGATTGGACGTGCCGCGCTGATGGGGTTTTTGCCACAGCCCGCGCCAAGGGCTTTCGCTGCGGTCACGCGCCACGCGCAGAAAGTGCTGCATCCGCGTGGCCCCTGCGGGTTTGCGATGGTCGATCAGATGTTTCATCTCGATCCTCCTGTTGTCTGTCCAAGGTAGGGGCGAATCGGCCATTTCCCAAATGTCTTGTCGCAGCCCCACCGGAAATCTGCCGGTGCGCGGGCCAATACCGACGCAATCCCGCCGGATCAGACGGCAGAGAAACAGTTATCAACGAACAGTTGCGTGCCATTGACGAATTCAGCGTCATCAGAGGCCAGATATAGCGCCGCCCGCGCAATATCTTCGGGCTGACCAAACCTGCCCTGCGCAGCCTTCAGCGCCGCCTCAGAGACATCGACACCCAGTGCCGACAACTGCTCGACCTCACGCTTGCCATGCGGGGTTTCGATGAAACCGGGGCAGACGGCGTTGCAGCGAATGCCCCGGTCGCGGAATTCAACCGCGATGGCACGGGCGAACATATGGCAAGCGCCTTTGGTCGCGTCATACAGCACCTCATTCGGGGTGGCGTAAACCGCCGAGATAGAAGATGTGCAGACGATGGCCCCCTTGCCCTGATCCAGCATCATCGGGAGGACGGCGCGGGTCATCAGATACATCGACTTCACATTCACATCGAACAGCATGTCCCAATCGGCTTCTTCGGTTTCAAGGAAGGGTTTGATGACGATGGTGCCCGCGTGGTTGAACAGCACGTTCACAGAGCCAAGGGCGGCGGCAACGGCGGCCACAGCCGCCTCGACCTGATCCTTGCGGCTGACATCGGCGGCGGCGAAAACCGCGCGGTGACCGGCCTGTACCATCTCATATGCCAGCGCCTGCCCAACTTCGACATTGCGGTCGATGATGCCCACCGCCGCACCTTCGGCTGCAAACATCCGCACGGCCGCAGCACCACAGCCCGTGGCACCGCCCGAAACGATGGCCACCTTGCCCTTCAATCGTTCACCCATGATCATCCCCCCTGTTTTTGGCAGCTTACCCGGCTATCATCCGCCTGCAAGGCAGGAGACGACCATGACACATCCGCTTTTCGACCTGTCAGGCAAGACCGCACTGATTACCGGATCGGGTCAGGGAATCGGGCTGTCGCTGGCGATAGGGCTTGCCAGCGCCGGGGCGCGTATCGTGCTGAACGGGCGCAGTGCTGATCGGCTGATCGGTGCGCAAGCAACCTTGCTGGACACAGGCGCGGCTGTGGACCTGCTGCCGTTTGACGTGACCGACCATCAGGCGGCAAGGACAGCGGTGGATGGCTATGAGACCAGCCATCGCCCGATCGACATTCTGGTGAACAACGCTGGTATCCAGCGCCGTGCGCCGCTGGAGGATTTCGACCCGGATGACTTCGAGGCGTTGTTACAGACCAATATCGCGTCGGTTTTCCATGTGGGACAAGCCTGCGCGCGCCATATGATCGGGCGAGGGGCGGGGCGGATCATCAATATCGCCTCGATCCAGACGGCTTTGGCGCGGCCCACCATCGCGCCCTATACGATGACCAAGGGGGCCGTGGCCAATCTGACCAAGGGCATGGCGACCGATTGGGGGCCAAAGGGGCTGCGCGTGAATGCCATTGCGCCGGGGTATTTCGACACGCCGATGAATGCCGCGCTGGTAGCCGACCCGGAATTCACCGGCTGGATTGCGCGCCGCACCCCGGCGGGGCGCTGGGGGCAACTGCCCGAATTGCAGGGTGCCGCGATCTTTCTGGCGTCAGACGCGGCATCCTATGTCAACGGACAGGTCCTGTTCGTGGATGGGGGAATGTCCGCCTGCCTTTAGGCAACCTCGGTTTCAACCTTCACGCCGCCGCGCGAAAAATGCGAATAGGGGCAGATGAAATGCCCCCGCTCGGCGATCTTTTCGGCCACATCCTTGGGCAGACCGGGCAGCGAAACCTGCAATGTCACGGCAAGGCCAAAGCCCCCTTCGGCACGCGGGCCGATGCCAACCTTGGCCGTCACGCTGGCATCCTCTGGCACGGTGCCCAGCTTTTCGGCCCCCGCGACAAAGCGCATCGCGCCCAGATAGCAGGCGGCATAGCCCAGCGCGAACAACTCTTCGGGATTGTGGCCCAGACCAGAGCCGCCCAGTTCCTTGGGCGAGGCCATCGTCATGGTCAGCTTGCCATCCGCCAGCTTTGACAGGCCATTGCGGCCGCCGCCGGTTGCGGTGGCTTCAGTCCAGTATTTCGGATCAACGGACATCGGATTTCCAATCGTTTGCGATTATATCGTATGCGATCAATATGCCGCCTCGAGATCCGAGTCAACGCCCTTGCGATTTAATCGCGCACGATTTATTTTGGACTTCGAGGTGCCCGATGCCAGAAACTGCCCCCCCCACCCTGCCCGACATGATCTGTTTCGCGCTGTATTCCGCCAACCATGCGATGCAGCGCGTCTATGCGCCGTTGCTGGCCGATATGGGCGTGACCTATCCGCAATATCTGGTGCTGCTGTCGCTGTGGCAGGAAGATGGGCAGACGGTTGGCGCCCTGGGCCGGGCGCTGCAACTGGAGTCGAACACCCTGACCCCGCTGCTTAAACGGATGGAGGTGCAGGGCCTGTTGTCACGCAGCCGGGACGGTGCGGACGAACGGCAGGTGCATATCAAGCTGACCGAAAAGGGGCGGGTATTGAAGGCCAAGTCAGGGGCCGTCACCGCCTGCATCTTTGACCGCTGCGGGTTGAATCTGGATCAACTGACAGCTTTGCGCGATGCGATCACCGAGTTGCGCGACCAACTGCGTCAAGACGGCTGACGGCCCAGTTTGCGGCTTCGGCCACGGTCGGGTCCGCATCTGCCTGAAGGAGCGCGGCAACGGCACGCAAGGCGGACTGGCCAGAATTACCGATGGCGTAAAGCACGTTCCTGACCATTCGGTCTCGTCCAATCCGCTTGATCGGGCTGCCAGCAAAGCGCGCCCGGAAGGCGGTATCATCCAGCGCGGCCAGATCGGCCAGCTCCGGCAAGCCGACCTTGGGCTGATAGCCGATGTCCCGCGCGGCCACCGCAAACTTGTTCCACGGGCAGGCGGCAAGGCAATCATCGCAGCCGTAGATACGATTGCCCATCAGAGGGCGCAGCGCCTCATCCACCGGGCCTTTGTGTTCGATGGTCAGATAGGAAATGCAGCGCCGGGCATCCAGTTTGTAGGGCGCAGGAAAGGCATTGGTCGGACAGGCCGTCAGACAGGCGATGCAACTGCCGCAATGGCTGACCTCGGGCGCGTCCTTGGGCAGGTCCAGCGTGGTGAAAATCGCGCCAAGGAAAAACCAGTTGCCCAGATCGCGCGACAACAGGTTGGTGTGCTTGCCCTGCCAGCCCAAACCCGCCGCCTGCGCCAGCGGCTTTTCCATCACCGGGGCGGTATCGACGAAAACCTTGATCTCGCCACCTGCCTGATCCAGCAGCCAGCGGCCCAAACGCTTGAGCCGCCGCTTGACCAGATCGTGGTAATCCTTGCCTTGGGCATAGCAACTGATCACCCCCCGGTCGGTCAGCGACAGGCCAGCGGTGGGGTCGGTTTCCGGGGTATAAACCTCGGCCAGCATGATCACGCTTTGCGCCTCGGGCCACAGGGCGGCAGGGTTGCCGCGCCAGCCCTCGCGCTCGGCCATCCAACCCATCTGGCCATGGGCACCCGCCTCCAGAAAGGTCCGCAGTCGTTCGGGCGCCAGCGGGATCGCATCGGGTGCGCAAATGCCCATGGCGGCAAACCCCTCGGCCTGGGCTTGCGCGAAAAGACGGGCGCGCAAGCCGCTCATACCGAGCCACCGATCAACCCGGCCTCGGTGAAATGGCGCGGAAACAGGGCCGCGGCAGAGGTAAGAACCGTCGCCCGCGCCTCTTCGCGGCTATAGGGGGTCTGGATTGTCACCATGTCCAGCCACATCCCCTCGACCGTCACGCGCAGCACGCGGGCCATACGCTCGGCATTGCCGGTATAGCCGTGGCGGGCGATCATGCGGGCGCAAAGGCTCTCCAGTTCCTGCATATAGGCCAGATCGTTGCTGCCGCAGCGTTCCTGATACAGCGGGCGGCTCTGCGCCTCTCCCCAATAGGAACACCAGGCAGCGATGCGCGAGGGGGTAAAAATTTCGGGGTTGAAATCGGCCGTCAGCATGGCGTGCAGCCGATCCGCCGGGTCATCGCCCGCACGCTCCAGCGCAGTTGTCCAGTTCTGGCGATATTCCTCGGCCAGATATATCAAGGTTTCGACCAGCAGGTTTTCCTTGCTGTGAAAGTGGAAATTCACCAACCCATGCGACAGACCCGCCCGCCGCGCCACATCTGCCATGGTCACGCGGGCATAGCCCTGACGCGCCAGCACCTCGATCGTGGCCTCGATCAGTTGGGCACGGCGGGCATCACGCGGCTGCTTGCGCGGCAAGGACAGGTCGGCGGCGGTCTGGGCGTGGTGCATCTGCACTCCGATTTTTGGTGCCAGTCTCATACAGGAAAGCCCGCGCCATGATAAGCGCGCTGAAACGGGCACCCGCTGGAATGTCACGAAACTGAAAGAAATCCGAAACTTGGCCGTCACGCCCGCCGACTAGGCCAGCGACAGGACGTGACCGACCGGGCGATACCTTTCGCCTAACCTGTGTGGGGCAGGGTCGGACCGGCGTTCCGTTGACATGACAGGAGTTTCACATGACCACCCTCAAGGGCCTTGCCTCTGGTGCCAGCCTGATCGCCATGCTGGCATCCGTTCTGGCCACGACCGCTGCTTCGGCCGAAACGCTGGCCGATATCGAGGCCGCCGCCAAGAAGGAAGGCGCGCTGACCACCATCGCGCTGCCGCATGACTGGTGCAACTATGGCGAGATCATCGCCAGCTTCAAAGCCAAGTATCCGGAAATCACCGTCAACGAGCTGAACCCCGACGCCGGTTCGGCCGATGAGCTGGAGGCGATCCGCGCCAACAAGGACAACACCGGCCCACAGGCCCCCGACGTGATCGACGTTGGTCTGGCTTTCGGTCCGCAAGCCAAGGACGAGGGGCTGATCCAGCCCTACAAGGTTTCGACCTGGGACGACATTTCCGCCGACATCAAGGATGCCGATGGCTTCTGGGCCGGTTCCTATTACGGCGTGATGGCGTTCGGCGTGAACACCGATCTGGTCAAGACCCTGCCCACCAAGTGGGATGACCTGCTGAAGCCGGATTATGCCGCATCCTTCGCGCTGACCGGCGATCCGCGCGCCTCGAACCAGGCGATTCTGGCGATCCTGTCGGCGGGCCTGTCGCGTGGCGCACAGCCGGGCGAAGAGTCGGGCAAGAAGGGTCTGGAGTTCATGGCCGAGCTGAACAAGGCCGGCAACTTCGTGCCCGTGACCGGCAAGTCGGGCACCATGGCCCAAGGCCAGACCCCGATCATCGCCGCCTGGGACTATAACCTGCTGGCGTGGCGTGACAGCCTGAAGGGCAACCCCCCGGTTGAGGTTGTGATCCCCGAAGGCCCGGTTCTGGCCGGTGTCTATGTGCAGGCGATCAGCGCCTATGCTCCGCATCCGAATGCCGCCAAGCTGTGGATGGAGCATATCTTCTCGAACGAAGGACAGAACGGCTACGTCAAGGGCTATTGCCACACCGCGCGCTTCAACAAGATGGTTGCGGCTGGCGAAGTGCCGAAGGAACTGCTGGACGCCCTGCCCCCGGCAGAGGCCTATACCCGCGCCGTCTTCCCGACTGTCGAACAACAGTCGAAGAACAAGGAAGTCGTTTCGGGTCAGTGGGATGCCGTCGTTGGCGCCCAGGTCGCCGAGTGATCTGACCTAAACCGGCCCCGCCACGCTGCTCTCCGTGGCGGGGCCACTTTTCAGGATATGCCGATGCCGCTTGCCCCTGATCGCCCGGCGTCCAGACTGCTGGTCTGGCTGGGCGTTGTTCCGTTTCTGGCCTTTGCCCTGCTGTTCCTGATCCTGCCGACCTTGCAGGTGGTGACGGGTGCATTCCGCACGCCCGACGGGGCCGTGACCTTGCAGAACCTGCGCGGCCTGCTGACGCCCAGCATTCTGCACGCGCTGGCGTTGTCGCTGAAACTCAGCCTGCTGACGGCGGCCTTGGGCTGCGTGCTGGGGCTGCTGCTGGCGGCGGCGGTTACGCGGGGCGGGTTGCCCGATTGGCTGCGCGGCGCGACCATGACGTTTTCGGGCGTCGCCTCAAACTTTGCAGGCGTGCCTTTGGCCTTTGCCTTTATCGCCACTTTGGGGCGGCTGGGGCTGATCACCGTGATCCTGCGCGACTGGTTCGGTATCAACCTGATGGCGACCGGTTTTAACCTGATCAGTTTTCCCGGTCTGGCACTGGCCTACCTCTATTTTCAAATTCCGCTGATGGTCCTGATCATCACCCCCGCGCTGGATGGTTTGCGCAAGGAATGGCGCGAGGCCGCCGAAAGCCTTGGGGCCAGCGGCGCGCAATACTGGCGCATGGTGGCCTTGCCGGTGCTGTGGCCTTCGCTTCTGGGTACATTCGCGCTGCTGTTTGCCAATGCCTTTGGCGCGGTGGCCACCGCCATGGCGCTGACCGGATCGTCGCTGTCGATCCTGCCGATCATCCTGTTTGCGCAAATCCGCGGCGATGTGCTGCAAGACCCGCATCTGGGCTATGCTGTCGCCTTTGCGATGATCTTCTTCACCGGCATTGCCAACCTGATCTACGTCACGCTGCGCGCCCGCGCCGAAAGGTGGCAGAAATGAAATCCGGCCGTCTCGTCTCTGGTCTGTTCTTCGGGCTGGCCTGCCTTTACTTTCTGCTGCCGCTGGTCGGCACGCTGGAATTTTCGTTGCGGGCCCGGCGGGGCGAATATTCGCTGGATGCTTATCGCAATGTGCTGGGCGATCCGCAGTTTCACCAAACGATCGGCTATTCCTTCATCCTGTCGATGGCAACGATTGTGCTGGGCGTCCTGATCATCGCGCCCACCGCGTTCTGGGTGCGGCTGAAACTGCCGCGCCTGCGCCCGGTGGTCGAATTTCTGACGCTGATGCCGCTGGTCATTCCGCCCATCGTCATCGTCTTCGGCTATATCCGGCTTTACAACACCTCTAGCTGGCTGCCACTGCTGGGGTCATCGGCGGGGTCGGATTTTCTGCTGGTCTGCGGCTATGCCACGCTGTCCTTGCCCTATATGTACCGAGCCATCGACACCGGCCTGCGCGCCATTGACGTAAGCACGCTGACCGAGGCGGCCCAGTCGCTGGGCGCGGGATGGGTCACGATCATGGCCAAGGTGATCCTGCCGAATATCCTTGTGGCGATCCTGTCCGGCGCCTTCCTGACATTCGCCATCGTCATCGGCGAATATGTCCTTGCTGCCTTGCTGAACCGCCCGGCCTTTGGCCCCTATATGGTCTGGATGGGCGGGAACAAGGCCTATGAACCTGCCGCGCTGGCGGTGGTGGCCTTTGCTATCACCTGGGCCTCTATGGGGCTGATCCAGCTTTTCTCCCGTTTCTCAAAACATACGCAGGCACGCCGCTGATGTCGTTCATAACGCTGCAAAACATCCAGAAATCCTTTGGCGCGACGCAAGTGGTGCGCGATTTTTCCCTTGGCATCGAAAAGGGAGAGTTCATTTCGCTTCTCGGCCCCTCGGGCTGCGGCAAGACCACCGTGCTGCGGATGCTGGCCGGGTTCGAAGGCCCGACTTCTGGGCAGATTTCCATCGACGGGCAGGATATGACGGGCCTGCCCGCCAACCGCCGCCGCATCGGCATGGTGTTTCAGTCCTATGCGCTGTTTCCCAACCTGACCGTGGCCGAAAACGTGGCCTTCGGATTGAAGGTTACCGGCACCCCGCGTTCCGAAGCCGCAAAGCGGGTGGAGGAGATGCTGGGCATGGTTGGTCTTGGCGGGTTCGGTGCGCGCTATCCGTTCCAGCTTTCGGGTGGCCAACAACAGCGCGTGGCGCTGGCACGCGCCATCGCGCCGCGCCCTCGCGTTCTGCTGCTGGACGAGCCGCTTTCCGCACTGGATGCGAAAATCCGCATTTCCCTGCGCAGCGAAATTCGCGCCATTCAGCGCGAACTTGGCATCACCACCCTGTTCGTGACCCATGATCAGGAAGAGGCGATGTCGATGTCTGACCGCGTGGTCGTGATGTATGGCGGGCGGGCCGAGCAGGTCGGCGCACCTTCCGAGATCTACAACCGCCCTGCGAGCCGCTTCGTTGCCGAATTCATCGGGTCGCTCAACCTGTTGCCCGGCACGATCACCGATGCCGCCGCTGGACTGGTTGAAACTCCGGCAGGTGCAATCGCTCTGGGCCGGACACTGGATCAGCCGACCGGCACGCCGGTTTCGCTGGCGATCCGGCCAGAGGGGCTGCACATGGGATATGAGGGCAATGTGGTCCTGAACACCCGCGTCGCCGACAGCGAGTTTCTTGGCTCTATCATCCGGCTGCGGGTGATGACCGGGGGAAATATGCCCCTGATCATCGCCCGGTTCAACCGCGAGGGCCAAATGGTGCCACAGCCGGGCCAAGACCTGACCGTTTCTGTTAATGCCAGCGACATCATCGTGCTGGACGGGCGGGCGGCGTAAGCCCCCCGGCGTAATGCCGGGGGGGCGGTTCTCAGGCGGCCTTGTTGCCGTCGATCTCCATGGCGCCGGTCATCAGGGCAACCGCGTCGGACATCGTGTAGTCCTTGGGGTTGATGACGCACAGCCGCCGACCCAGACGGTGGATGTGAACGCGGTCGGCCACCTCGAACACATGCGGCATGTTGTGGCTGATCAGGATGATCGGAATGCCACGCGCCCGCACATCGCGGATCAGGTCCAGCACGCGGCGGCTTTCCTTGACACCCAGCGCTGCGGTGGGTTCGTCAAGGATCACGACTTTCGAGCCAAAGGCCGCTGCCCGCGCCACGGCCACGCCTTGACGCTGACCACCCGACAGGCTTTCGACTGCGACGTTGATGTCCTGAATGGTCATCAACCCCAGGTCCGACAGCTTTTGCCGGGCAAAGGCATTCATCCGCGGCTTGTCCATCTGCCGGAACACGCTGCCCAGAATGCCCGGTTTGCGCCATTCGCGGCCCAGAAACATGTTATCGGCAATCGACAGCGCCGGCGACATTGCAAGGTTCTGGTAGACCGTCTCGATGCCAGATGCGCGGGCATCGTCGGGGCTGCGGAAATGAACCGGTTTGCCGTCCAGTTCGATGGTACCGTGGTCGGGGGTTACCGCCCCCGACAGGGCCTTGATCAGTGTCGATTTGCCAGCGCCGTTGTCGCCGATCACCGCCAGAATCTCTCCTGGCATCAAATCAAAATCGGCGCCGTTCATGGCCACCACCGTGCCGTAACGCTTCATCAGGCCGGTGGCTTGCAGAATAGGTTGCTGGGTCATTGCGACGCCCTCCGCAGCGATTGGTCCAATGCCACGGCGATGATGACAAGGCAGCCCGCAGCAAACATCTGCCAGTAGTCGTCCACCCCGGCCAGCGAGAGCCCCGTGATGAACACCTGCACGATAAAGGCCCCCAGCACCGAACCGACGATGGACCCGCGCCCCCCGAACAGTGAGGTGCCGCCAATCACCACGGCGGTGATCGAAGCCAGGTTCACGTTTTCAAACCCGATGGGAGAGACCGACTGCACCCGGCCAATCGCGATCCACGCCGCAAAGCCGCAGATCAGGCCCGCCACACCGTAGACAGAGATCAGCGTGCGGTCCACGTTGATGCCCGACAGGCGCGCCGCATCAGGATCGTCGCCGATGGCATGAACATGGCGACCCCAGGCGGTGTGGTTCAGGATATACCACAGCACGCCCGCCAGCAGCATCAGCGTGATCCCGCCATAAAGGATCGAGGCACCGCCCAAATTGATCCCTTTGCCGAACCACAAAAGGCCGGGCGCCTTTTCAACGATATCGGCGTTGCGGATGGATTCCGACCCCGAATACCACAACTTGAGCGAGCGGAAGATCGAGAAGGTGCCAAGCGTCACGATAAAGGGCGGCAGTTTGATCTTGGCGATCAATACCCCGTTCAACAGCCCCATCAACAGGGCAAAGAACATGCCGATGATCACGGCAATGCCAACCGGCAGCCCGGCGTTGACCGCAAGGTTCCCCATGATCAGCGAGGACAGAACCAGAATCTCTCCGACCGACAGATCAATCCCGGCGGTCAGAATAACCAGCGTTTGCGCCAGCGCGATGAAACCTGTGACCGTGACCTGTTTGAGGATGGTCGAAAGTGCGCCGATCTTCAGAAAGTTGTCGGCAATGATGCCGAAAATGATGACCGCCGTCAGCAACACCAGCGCCGGAATCAGCGTGGGGTTGTTGCGCAACACACCACGGGCGCGATGTATCAGCGTGCTGTCATCTTTTTGAAAGCTGGCCACGGCGGTATCCGCCTTGTTCAGCACGGCCTCGTAATCAGAGACCGTCTTGGTTGGCGTGGTTTCCGTGCTCATCGCGCAGATGCCCCCTTCCTTGGAGAAAACCTGGCGGTCATTGCCGCCTTGTGAAGAAGGGCGACCCAAAGCCGCCCTTCGCGCAATCAAGCCGGGTCAGATGACCGGGTTCAGACAAGTCAGGTTCAGACTGGCCAATTTCAGTTTGGCCGGATCAGCCCCAGCACAGCTCCAGCCCTTTGGCAGAGTCGATCGAAGGCACGCCTTCGGCCGGCTTGTCGGTCACCAGGTTGACGCCGGTGTTGAAGAAGCCCAGCCCTTCCGAGGCGGCAGGCTTGGTGCCATCCTTGGCAAAAGCCGCAATCGCTTCGACGCCCTTCGAGGCCATATCCAGCGGATACTGCTGCGAGGTGGCGCCGATAACACCCGCCTGCACGTTTTTCACACCGGGGCAGCCGCCATCGACCGAAACCACCAGCGCGGTGTTGCCAGCGGCCTTCAGCGCCTGGAAGGCACCTTCGGCGGCCGGTTCGTTGATGGTGTAGACCACGTTGATGCCGGGATCTTTGGCAAGCAGGGTTTCCATGGCGCGCTGACCGCCTTCGGCGCTGGCTTCGGACGATTCATGCCCGATGACGCGGGCATCGGTTTCCGACCCCATCACTTTCAGATCCGGCACTTCGACGCCAAAGCCCTTGAGGAAACCAGTGTCACGCTGCACGTCGACCGAGATGTTGTCCTTGTTGATGTCCAGCATGGCGATCTTGGCGCTTGCCGCGGCATCGCCCATCTGGGCCTTGGCCCATTGGCCGATCAGCAGACCCGCCTGGAAGTTGTCGGTGGCAAAGGTCATGTCCTGCGCATCGGCATCGGCCAGCGGCGTATCCAGCGCGATCACCAGAATGCCGGCGGCGCGGGCGTCTTTCAGCGCCGGTGCGACCGAGTCGTTCGATGCAGTGATCAGGATACCCTTGGCACCAGCCGCAACGCAGTTTTCGATCGCGGTCAGTTGCGGGCCGGCATCGCCGTCCTTCTCACCGGCATAGGCCTGGAAATCCATGCCCAGTTCCTTGGCCTTGGCCTCGGCACCCTCTTTCATCTTCACGAAGAAGGGGTTGGTGTTGTTCTTGGTGATCAGGCAAACCAGATCAGCAGCCGAAGCCGAACCGGCCATCAGCGCAAACGCCGCTGCGCCCAGCAGGGCAGTGGTCTTCAGTTTCATTCGCAATCCTCCCGAAAGCGGTAATCCTGTAGGTCCGGCGGCTCTGTTTTCCCGAACGGTCGCCGATGGCCGCAACATGGCGCGATTCCCTGCCTTACGTCAATAGATAAATCACAGTGATTTATTATTGACGCGCCAGCCAAGCTGATGCAGGCTTTGCCCAGAATAGAGGCAAAGGATTTAAATGATGCTGATCGGCATCCCACCGCTGCTGTCGCCCGACGCGCTTCATGCGCTGCGGTCCATGGGGCATGGGGATGAGGTGGCCCTGGTGGACGCCAACTATCCCGCACAGGAACATGCGCGCCGCCTGGTGCGCGCCGATGGACACGACATGCTGGCGGTGTTGGAGGCGATTCTGGCCGTTCTGCCGCTGGATACTGCCGTTCCTGATGCGGTGTTCCGGGCAGCACTGAACAACGATCCAGCCCAGTTTGCGCCCATTCACAACAGCATAGACGCCACCTGCGCCCGCCTTGCGCCGTCTTTCACGGTTCGTCCGCTGGGCGGCGATCAGCTTTACCCCAGGATCAAGTCCGCATACTGCATCTTCGCAACCGGAGAGCGCGCCCTGTTCGCCAATATCATCCTGCGCAAAGGGGTGATCTTGCCCGACGCGCCGAATTGAGGATGGAACCTTGAACCTGACGCCAGAGACCTTGGCTGATCGACCGGCAACAGACAGCATCGTCTTGCGCGGCACCAATCAGGCGGGAATGCGGGCGCAGAACGAACGGTTGGTTCTTTCGCTGGTCCGGTCGCATGGTGCGCTGGCCAAGACCGATATCGCCCGCATGACTGGCCTGTCAGCACAGACGGTTTCGGTGATCATGCGCGCGCTGGAAGATGATGGCCTGCTGGTGCGGCGCGAAAAGGTGCGCGGCAAGGTTGGCCAGCCACTGGTGCCGATGGCCCTTGCCCCGGATGGGGCGTATTTTCTGGGGCTGAAGATCGGGCGGCGATCGACCGACTTGATGCTGATGGATTTTATCGGCCAGACCGTGGGGCTGAGACGCCATACCTATCCCTATCCGACGCCCGGTGTCGTGATGGATTTCGTCGCCCATGCGCTGCCCGAACTGGCGGCAAGCCTGCCTGCCGACCGGGCGGGGCGTATCGCGGGCATTGGCATCGCCATGCCGTTTCAACTGTGGAACTGGGCGCAATTCGTTGGCGCACCGCAAGCCGAAATGGACGCTTGGCGTCACCGCGACATTCAGGCCGAAATTGCCACCTTGTCGGGCCTGCCAACCTATATCCAGAACGACGCCACCGCCGCCTGCGGGGCAGAACTGATCTTTGGCCGCGAAGACCGGCCCGCCGATTTCCTGCACCTGTTCATCGCCCATTTCATTGGCGGCGGGTTGGTGCTGAACGGCAAGCTGCATGTCGGGCCTTCGGGCAATGCGGCCGCTGTCGCTTCGCTGCCCGTGCCGCGGGCCGATGGCGGAATGCACCAGTTGATCAACGTCGGCTCTCTGGCCCGACTGGAGCATCTGATGCGGGCGGGCGGGCATGATGCGCGCGCCATCTGGGACCGCGCCCATGACTGGCCGGTGCCACCGCAAATTCGCCGCGACTGGATTGCAGCGGCGGCGGCGGGCATCGCCCATGCCGCCCTGACGGTGACGGCGGTGGTCGATATCAGAGCCATGATCATCGATGGCTGGTTGCCCTTGGATTGGCGGCTAGAGCTGGTCTCAGCCGTAAGAGCCAACCTTCAAACGCTGGATTTTTCGGGAATCGAACAACCCGATGTCGTTGAAGGCACCATCGGCGATCAGGCCCGCACGCTGGGCGCGGCATCGATTCCCCTGTCGCAACGCTTCCTTGCACCGCTTGGCAGCGAGGCATAGGCAGGCGCCGCACGCATCGGCACCCTTCGGGGCGCCAGCGGTTCAGGGCAGGCCTTGGCGGTTCGGTCTCGGGGTGCTTTTGGCAGATGATTCACCGCCCCACCCCGCCCGCACAATGGCAGAGCAAATCTTTGTGCCGGGAGCGCCCTTATGGCACCGCTAAATGTTCATGATAATGCGGGAATTTGGTCGGAGCGAGAGGATTCGAACCTCCGACCCCCTGCTCCCGAAGCAGGTGCGCTACCAGACTGCGCTACGCTCCGACCGTGGGGGCGGGTTACTCTGCTGCGCTGGCTTTTGCAAGGGGGCCAAGCGCAAATGCCTGCAATTGCGGGACGGCGCGCGACCTTATGCCAGACGCATATGATGCCGGGTTTCCAAAGTCGCCTGTGTCTGGCGAACCTCGGCGTCGCGCTGGTCGGGCTGCCAGCCCAAGGCGGTGGCGGCGATGTCGGCGGCATCCGCCAGCGCCCGCGCGGTCAACTCGCCAGTGATAGCAAGGGCGGTGCGGCGCATCACAAGATCTTCCAGATGTACCACACGCTCGTTGCGGGTGATCCAGTCCAGCTCTTGCCGGGAATAGTCGGGAGCATCAGCCAGAAAGACCGGCGCATCGCCTTCGGCCTGCAAAATCGCGGTCGCTTTGGTGCCATAGCGGTCAAGCAGCGCCTTCGCTCGTCCCGGCGTGGCCCCCGACTTTGCCACCGCATCATCCAGCCAGGCTTGCGGTTCATCTGCCGGATAGCCCCGGCCACCGCCAATCGGCAGACCCTGCGTGCTGATCCTCCGGGCGGCACCCAATCGGACCAAAAGCTGATCGGCCACCTCTTCGGCAAACCCGCGAAAGGTGGTCCATTTGCCCCCCACCAGCGAGATGATGGGCCATTGCCGGTCGCCCGCAGGTTCGATTACCGGGGCAGAATGGTCGCGGCTGATCAGCCCGACCGCCGTGCCATCCGTGGCGGGCAACGGGCGGATACCGGCATAGGCATAGACGATCTGGCTGCGATCACAGTGCAGACCGGGCAGCAGGCTTTGCAGGCTTTGCAGGAAATAGTCGATCTCTTCCTCATCACAGCGCACATTGTCGGGGTCTGCCGCCCGCTGGTCGGTAGACCCCACAAGCGCCCGACCCAGATAGTCAAAGACCAGACAGATGCGCCCGTCATCTGCCTCGAAATAGATCATCCGGCCATTGAGGGCACGGATCAGCTCGGGGTGGTGCAGCAGGATATGCGACCCCTTGGTGCCGCCGATCAGATGCGAGGCCGCACCAAGGCGGGCGTTGACCAGATCAATCCACGGCCCCGCCGCATTCACCACGACCTTTGGCCACAAGCTGCGGGATCGTCCGTCTGCCTGCACCACATGAATCGCCTGCCCGTCCGTTCCCTGCAAGGTGGCATGGTTCAGGGCATCGCTGGCGGGGTTGGCGCGCAGGCCATCCTCGATCAGTTCCAGCACCAGCCGCTCGGGGTGGCTGACGGTCGCGTCGTAATAGGTGCCCGCCGCGACGATTCGGGGCGTAAGCGGCGGAATTTCTCGTAAGGCGCGCGCCTTTGACCACAGCGCATGGCGCGGCATGACCCGATGGCGCGCGCCATAAAAGTCATACATCGCAAGGCCGATCTTGATCAGCACGGCCCCCCGGCTGCGGGGCGCTGTGGTTGACCCGAACAAGGTGCGAATGGCCGAGGGCACGCCTTTCCACCACGAAAAGATCGGGATCACCGTTGGCAGCGGCCGCACATAATGCGGCGCGTTTTTCAACAGCAGGTTCCGCTCCAGCGTCGATTGGGCAACCAACCCCAGCTCTCCGGTTTCCAGATACTTGATCCCGCCATGAATAAGCCGGGAGGGCGCTGCCGAGGTGCCAGAGCCGAAATCATTCTTGTCCAGAATGACCGCCTTGACCCCCTGTTCGCACAGGTCACGAAACAGCCCGGCCCCGTTGATGCCTGCACCGATGATCAGAACGTCAATGTCTTCCGGGGTCATTTCACGCTCACCTGAACCAGTTTAGTGCCCGCATCGTGCAAGCGCTGCGCAACGTCGTCGGGAAGGGCACCATCGGTATAAATCGCGTCAAACTGCGCAAGGTCAGCCAAGAGATGCAGTGCAACCTTGCCGAACTTGGTGCCATCAACCAGCAGCACCTTGCGGGCCGCTGCCGCCAGCATCGCCTGCTTGACCCGCGTCACCTGCGGGTCCTGAATCAGTGCCGCATTGCCTGCGATCGCCGAAGCCGAGCAGATGGCAAGGTTCACCCGAACCTGCGCCAAAGCCGTTTCGCACAGATGCCCAATAAAGGCGTTGTAGGTCGGATGATACTCGCCCCCCAGTGCGATCAGCCGCACCTCGTCCATCCCTGCCAGCACGGGCGCGTGGGCAAGGCTGTTGGTCATCACCGTCAGGGGGGCCGCCTTTGGCACATGGGCAAGCAGCGTCGCGACGGTGGTGGAATCGTCCAGCAGCACGATCTGGCCGGGCAAAAGCTCTGCCGCGGCGGCGCGGGCAATCGCCTGTTTCGCAGCGGTGGCATGGGTCTGGCGGAACCCGAACAGCGATTCATAAACGCCCGAGGGCTGGGCGCTGACCGCCCCGTGCAGCTTGCGCAGCACACCTTGGCGTGCCAGTTCCTCGACGTGGCGATGGATCGTCATGCGCGAGACGCCAAAGGCGGTGACCAGTTCGTCAACCCGCACCTCGCCCCGCTGGGCGACATAGGCGGCGATCTGGTCGCGGCGGGCGTCGGCGGTCATGGTGCGGCCCCTTCGGCAAGGCCTTCGATCCGGGGCCACAGTGGAGCAAGGCTGGTGGCGATGTCGCAATGCAAGGCATAACGCCGGGCCATATCGGCGCTGCGGGCCGGGTCGGGGTGGTAGGTCTGGCCAAGTGCGTCAAGGTCACGCGGGTCGGCTGTGGGGCTGGTGAACAGACCCACACCGCTGCCTGCGCACAGGGCAGCACCCCATGCGGCAGCCTCTTCGGTCTGGCTGACCGAGACCGGCATATCCAGCACATCAGCAAAGATCTGGGCAAAGACAGGGTTGCGCGAAATGCCCCCCGTCAGTCGCGCGATGCCGGGGTTGAACCCGTCGCGCAGCGCATCGACATGAACCCGGTGGTTAAAGGCGATGCCCTCGATCACGGCGCGCAGCAGGTCGGCCCGGTCATGCCAGCCGCGCAGGCCCAGAAAGCCCCCGCTGGCCCCCGCCCCGTGGGGCGAGCCGTAAAGATAGGGGTGGAACAACACCGTCGAAGGACGGTCCAGCGCCACCTGCACCTCTTGCCCGATCCGGTCGTGAATCGATCCGCCCCCGGCCTCTGCACTGGCCCGTTCGGGCGCGCAAAGCGTATCCAGAAACCAGTCGTAATTCGCGGCAGAGGCGGGAGAGATCGCCATGTTGTTCCATTCGCCCAGACGCAGTCCGTTGCGGCAAAACCAGCGCGCATCGGTTTTGGGCACCTGTGAAACGGTTTCGTTGATCGAATAGGTGCCCGCAACAATGGCAATCTGGCCCAGCCCATGCCCGCCAATGCCAAGCGCCGAAGCCGTCACATCATGCAAGCCTGCCACCACGGGCGTGCCCGCGCGCAGCCCGGTCAGCCGTGCCGCCACGTCGCTGATATGGCCCACAACCTCATCGGGGCGGGCCACCTGCGGCAAGGTGCAAGGCAGGGACTGTAGGCCGAACAGGGACAGAATATTGCTGTCATAGCCCTGCGTGTTCACATCGGTGAAAGATGTGCTGGCCTCGGTCAGGTCGGTGCCGATCTGACCCGTCAGGCAATAGCGCAGCCAGTCCTTGCAGGCCAAGACATGGCCGATGCGGGCAAAGCGGTCAGGCTCATTCCGGCGCAGCCATTCCAGCAGGGCAGCAGGGGCCGAGGCATGGGGCATCTGACCTGTCCGTGCCAAGGCGGCCTGCGCGGTGCCATCCGCTTGCCACCCGGCGACCACCCCGGCAGCGCGGCTGTCCAGCGACAGGATGCCATGCCCAAGCGGCGTGCCAGCAGCATCCAGCAGGTAAATCCCATCGCCATGTGCGGTTGCCGCCACGGCGGCGATATCTGCGGCCCTGCCCGATTTGGCCAGTGCTTCGGCAATCGCCTCGGCTGTCGCGGCCCACAATGCCGCCATGCCACGCTCTACATGACGGGGGCGAGGAATGATCTGAGGCAACCGGCGGCGGGCAACGGCCAGAACCACCCCGGCCGCGTCAAACACCACAGCCTTGGTAACGGTCAGCCCGTTGTCGATGCCCAGAAGGCAGGGGCCTGGGGTGCTGGTCATGGCAAATCCTCCGCACCCCCAGACTAACCGGGTGGGCGCAATTTGTAACCATGAAATTTGGTATTATACCAATATTTGTGGTTACAAACTAAGGGGTCTGTACCGCAGCAACCTCAACATTGATGCCCCGCGCCCTCATCCTGTCGATCAGGCGGGGCGGCGTGCCGTCATCAACGATGACCACATCAAATTCGTCCAGCGCCCCCATCGCATGCAAAGCGCGGCGTTCAAACTTGGTATGGTCGGCCAGCAGGATACGGCGCGCGGCGCTGTCGAACATGGCGCGCTTGGTCTCGACCATCTCGGGATTTTGGTGAAACACCATGTCGTCGGTAATGGCCGACATCGACAGAAAGACCAGATCGGGCCGCAGGCGGCGGATCTCGGCGGTGGTGACCGGCCCCATGAAGGCGTTGCACCAGTTATAGAATTGCCCGCCCAAGCCCAAGAGCGTGATGTCCCGCACCCCCCGCAGTTCGTTCATCAGGGTGATGGAGTTGGTGATCGCCGTCAGCGGCACACGAGAGGCGAGATGCGGCACCATCTGCAACACGGTGGTGCTGTCATCAAAGAAAACCGCCTGACCCGGTTCAATATGGGCGGCGGCGGCGGCGGCAATCGCCCGCTTTTCCAGCTCTTGCCGGGTTGATCGATACACTGCACTGGATTCGACCAGACTGGTCGGAGCAGCCGATACAATGCCACGCGTCTTGCGCAAAAGGCCACGCCCGACCAGCTCATCCAGGTCACGGTGGGCGGTCATCAGCGAAATGCCGAACCGGGCGGTCAGATCCTCGATCCGCATGGTGCCTTCGGTCATCACCGCCTCGGCAATCAGGTGGCGGCGCGCGATCTGGCGTGCATGTCGGCTGTCAGAGGGGATCTGATCAGCCGTTATCTGCTCGGGCGTCAGCACTGGCATCTGATCTATCGGGACTCTGCTGTCGGACATTCCTGCGCCTCCTGACAGGTGCGGATAGCGCATCTGCCCCGAAAGGCAAGCAAAGCTTGGCCATGGGTCTGTGGCAAGGGGCGGCACCGGTTTCCCGGTGCCGCAGGAGGAAAGGGGCAGCCAAAGCCACCCCCTCGGGAGGTCTTACTGCGACAGGGTGAACGGGCCGGTGTACTTGTCCACATTGTCCTTGGTGATCAGCAGGCAGTCGAACAACTGCTTTTCGGTCGCGGCCCCCGTGGCGCCGGTCTTGATGAAGGTGTCAGCCTGCTTCACAGCCTCGGCCGAGAACACGGCGACGGGTTGCAGAACGGTGTACTGCATCTCGCCCGCCTTCACGGCATCGACCGCATCAGGCGAACCGTCAAAGCCGCCGACCTTGACATTGGCCAGCTTGCCCGCCTCTTTCAGCGCGGCAATCGCGCCCAGCGCCATTTCATCATTGCCAGAGATCACGCCGATGATGTCGGGGTTGGCTTGCAGCAGCGACTGCATCTTCTGATAGCCCTTGGTGCGGTCCCAGTCCGCCACTTCCTTGCCGACTTTCACCAGATCGGGGTACTGGGTGATAACGGTTTCATAGCCGTTCGACCGGGTGGCAGCGTTGTTGTCGGCGGGGTTGCCGAACAGTTCGACATAGTTGCCCTTGTCGCCCACCATCGAAACCCACTGCTCGGCGCCCAGTGCGGCGCCTTGCGCGTTGTTCGACACAAGCTGCGCCTTGGCCAGGCCTTCCTGGTTGATCTCGGCGTTGACCAGGAACACCGGAATACCGGCATCCACAGCCTTTTTCACGGCACCGATCGACCCGTCGGCATTCGCCGGGTCAAGGATGATCGCAACCGACTTGTTGGTGATCGCGGTGTCGATCAGGGTGCTTTCGGCGTTGGTGTCGCCCTTGTGGGCCGCAACATTGGCGGTGTAGCCCATCGATTCTGCGGTGGCCTTGGCCACGTCGCCTTCGGTCTTCCAATAGGGGTTGGCCGGGTCGGTCACGATGATCGAGATCAGGCCTTCGGCCGATGCGGCGAACGTCATCAGCGGCGTCACGGCAACAGCGGCCATCAGCGCGCGGCGGGTCAGTTTCAACATTTGGTCTCTCTCCCTTGGGTTGGTAGTTTGCCGATATGGCAGGCTTTCCGCGCGGGCCGGCTGCGGCCGACGCGGAGAAGTTCGGTTCAGGATTTGCGGCCGCCTTTGCCGTACTGGATCGAGTTCATCAGCACGGCCAGCACGATCACAGCGCCGGTAAAAACGGTCTGCCAGTAAGACGACACCCCGATGATCACGAGGCCGTCGGACAGAAAGCCGATGACAAAGGCGCCCAGCATGGTGCCGCGCACGGTGCCGCGCCCCCCGGTCAGCGCCGCCCCCCCGATGACAACGGCGGCAATCGCCGTCAGCTCATAGGTCGTGCCTGCGGTCGGCCCGGCCGAGGTAAGCTGAGACGACAGCACCAGCCCGGCAACGGCGGCCAGAATGCCCGACAGGGTGTAAACGGTGATCTTAACCCGCTTGACCGGCACGCCCGACAGATCGGCCGCCCGTTCGTTGCCGCCAGAGGCGTAAAGCCAACGGCCAAAGGACGACCGCGACAGCATCAACCCCGTCAGAATGGCGATGGTGGCCAGCACCAGAACAGAGATCGGAACACCCGCCAGCCGGTTGAAGCCCAGCCAGTCGAACCCGGTGTTGCCCAGTTCGGGGCGGCCATGCAGGTTGTTATAGGTCAGGCCGTTGGTTTGCAGCAGGGCAACCCCACGCGCCACATACATCACGCCCAGCGTGGCAACAAAGGCGGGCACCTTGAACCAGGCGATCAGCGCGCCGTTCAATGCCCCCACCAACGCCCCGGCGGCACAGGTCAGCACCACCACGGCCCAGACTGGCGGAAACAGGATCACACCAAAGACCGGCAGTTCGACCCCCTGCATCAGCGCCCCGGCCAGCACCCCGCACAGCGCCAGAACCGAACCGACCGACAAATCGATACCGCCGTTCAGGATAACCAGCAGCATCCCGATGGCCAGAATGCCATAGATTGCAACGTGGCTGGCCATGATCAGCAGGTTCGAAACCGTCAGGTAATTGGGTGACAGATAGGAAAACACCGCGATAATCGCGATCAGGGCAAAGAAGGCCCGGCCTTCCAGCAACAACCGGCCAAGGCTGAAGGATTGCGCGCTGCCCTTTGCAGCCGAACGGGTAAGACTTGTGTCGGACATGAAATATGCTCCCGTAAGGTGTGTCAGGCCGCCACGGACTCGCCAGAGGCGGCCATGATCTGTTCCTTGGTGACGGTTGAATCGAACTCGGCCGAGATGTGGCCCTTGTGCATGACGATGATCCGATGGGCGATTGACAGGCATTCGCCCACTTCGGAGGTGGAATAGACCACGGCCAGACCGCGCTTTGCCCCTTCGGCCAAGAGGCGGAACACCTCGGCCTTGGCACCGATGTCGATGCCGCGGCTGGGTTCGTCCAGCAGGATCACCTTGGGCCGCGTGGCCAGCATCTTACCGATGACCACCTTTTGCTGGTTGCCGCCCGACAGCGACCCGATGGCGGCAGCCCCGCCAGAGGTTTTGACCGTCACCTCTTTGATGGTGCGGTCAATCAGGTCTTGTTCGGCCTTTTTCTGGGTGAACAGGCCCTTGGTAAAGGATGCGATCGAGGCCAGAGACAGGTTCTGCCCCACGGTCATGGTTTGCACCAGACCGTCGCGCTGGCGGTCTTCGGGCACCAGCGCCAGCCCGCGTGCGATCCGCTGGGCGATGGACAGATGCGAGACCTCTTTGCCCTCCAGCACAACCTCGCCGGTCGTGGCGCGCAGGCGGCCTGCAACCGTCTCCATCAGCTCGGTGCGGCCAGCGCCCATCAGGCCATAGATGCAGACCACCTCGCCCGCCCGCACATCCAGCGACAGCTTGTCCACGACGTTGTAATCGCCCCCCTTGGGGTCGGCCACCGTCACCTCGCGCAGCGACAGGGCGACAGGGCCGAAATCATACCCGCCGGGCGGGCTGCCCAGATCGTAGTTTTCGCCCACCATGTTGCGCACGATCCATTCCAGATCGATCTCGGACCGGGGCGCATAGGCGGTCATCGCCCCATCCCGCAGAACCACGGCATGGTTGGTGATCTGCAACGCCTCTTCCAGATGGTGCGAGATATAGACGATGCTGACGCCCTTGGAGGTCAGGTCGCGGATCACCTTGAACAGCACCTCAACTTCGGTCGCCGACAGGGCGCTGGTCGGCTCATCCATGATCAGGATGCGGCTATCGACCGAAAGGGCGCGGGCAATCTCCACGATCTGCTGCTGACCCAGCCGCAATTCTTCAACCGGGGTCAGGGGATCAATGTCTTCCTCCAGCTCCTCCAGCAGCTTGCGGACCTGGCGTTCTTCTTCGGCGAAATCAACGCCCATCGGGCCCTTGATTTCCCGCCCCATAAAGATGTTGTCGCGCACCGACAGGTTGGGCGCGAGGCTCAGTTCCTGATGGATGATCGAGATGCCGCGATCGCGCGCCTCGGTCGAAGTGTTGAAGGCCACCGGCTGGCCATCCAGAATGATCTCGCCCGAGGTGGGCCGGATCACGCCGGACAGAATTTTCATCAGCGTCGATTTGCCTGCGCCGTTTTCACCGAACAGGGTGGTGACCTGACCGCGATGAATGTCGAAATTCACACCCTTCAGCGCATGAATTTGGCCATAGGATTTGGCGACATTGCGCGCGGCAAGCACCACTTCGCCCACATCGGGGTTTGCTGCGGGAATGTCGGTCATTTCACGGTCACCTGAACGGGGGTGATCATCCAGTTCTTGGGGTTCACCAGACGGAAGGCACCGACTACCTCGACCGTTTTGCCGGTCAGGTTTGCGGTGTCGATCCCGTCCAGCACCGTCTTTTTCATGGCGCGGTTGATGCCGGAGCCCGCATCCTGATACTCGATCTGGTTTTTGAACTTGCCGAATTCAATATCACCGGGCGCATCGCGCAGATCAGTGCCATTGATCGCCGGGCCGGTTTGCAGGCGCACCTTGATATCGGGCGGCAACCCATCAACCGCCAGCGTATAAACGCCCGACTTCGGGTCTGCCGCGACGCCGGACAGTTTAACCAACATGATCGCGCCGGTGGTCGAGGCGACGCCATATTGTTTGGCCGCCGCCGCCTTGTCGGCCATGACGGCCGGACCCAGCGTCAAACCATCAACTGCCTTTTCCAGAACCAGCTTCTGAATGCGGGGAAACTCGGTCTCTCCATAGCTGTCGGGCGAGAACGCCTGCTTGCGCACATCGGCCTCGGACCCGATATGGACAACGGTCGTATCAAGAGCGATTGCCCCCAGCAGGGCCAGCCCCGCGACCGTCAGGATCACTAATCCTCGCCGCGAGGCGGCCGGGGCTTTGGGTGCGGATGTTTGCGTCATCATTCGACCTCGGATTGCATTCGATGTGGCAAAGCCGCCTTTGGGCGGCACAATGTCAAAGCAGTATGCAGAGAGACGCGGGCCAGTGGCCCCGATTGGCGCGGTGATACTGACGCTGTTGCGACATAACCTTCCCCCTCCTCTGTCCGTCCTCGCCACGCTCTCCTCTTCGCGACAGGGACTCTGCGATCCGCAGCTCCTATGTGATATATCTAAGTTATCTATCTCGTCAAGAGTGATAGATTTCCATTTCCAAAATCCCTAATCTCACGGCCAACCCGAGGCTTAACGCCTATCAAGGGCGCGCGGAGAATCAGGTGCAGTAGGCAGCGGGCGATAGACAGCCCCACCACGGTCCGGCCGCCATGCAGTCGCAGAAAATCATGCTGCTTTTGCAGAATTATTCTGCGATATAACAAAGAAATAAGCTGAATTGGCCGCGAACCCTCGCCGCCACGCAGCAAACCCTGGCATTCACCGCAACGACCCAGCAGGATCACATTCTCGCCCGGCCTGACCCGCATGGTTGATTGCCATCTCCTCACCCTCACACCCAGCGTAACTGAAATAAATTTCTATGTCCGTAAAAAAATACATTCCATGTGAGATGTTTATGATATATCAATTTTCATAGCCAAGCGATGGATCTGCGCGACGGAAAGACGCCAGCCAAAGCGAAGGAGGGGGCATGAGCGATAGCGGACGCCGTGGGGAATCCATGTCTGTCAAAGACATCATCATCGGGATCGATGCGGGCACCTCAGTCATCAAGGCCGTGGCGTTCGACCTGCGCGGCAAGCAGCTCGCAGCCTCTGCTGTCCCGAATCGCTATCGCACCGGAGCGGATGGGTCGGCGGTGCAGTCGCTGGGCCAGACTTGGGAAGATTGCGCTCTGGCCCTGCGGGGGCTGCACGAAAAGATCGCGGGCCTTGCCGCCCGCACGGCTGCCATTTCGGTGACCGCGCAGGGCGACGGAACCTGGCTGGTCGGCCGAGACAACCGCCCCGCGGGCGACGCCTGGCTGTGGCTGGATGCCCGTGCTGCATCCACCGTGGGCAGGCTGGCAGCCCTACCCGCCAACCGCGTGCGGTTCGAGGCAACGGGCACCGGCCTGAACACATGCCAGCAAGGCAGCCAGATGGCCCATATGGATACTGTCCTGCCCGAAATGCTTGATCGGGCCGAGGTTGCGCTGCATTGCAAGGATTGGCTCTATCTGAACCTGACAGCCATTCGCGCCACCGACCCGTCAGAGGCCAGCTTTACCTTCGGCAACTATCGCAACCGCGCCTATGATGACGGGGTGATTGCTGCGCTGGGGCTGACGCACCGCCGCGCCCTGCTGCCCGAAATCATCGACGGCACGCAGATTACCCATCCGCTGACGGCTGCGGCTGCGGCGCAGACCGGGCTACTTGCCGGAACGCCGGTGTCGCTGGGCTATGTCGATATGGTTATGACGGCGCTGGGGGCGGGGGTTTATGGCGGTGACGGCGATGTGGCCTGTTCGACCGTCGGGTCCACCGGGGTGCATATGCGGGCCGTGCGCTGGCAGGATGTGCATCTGAATGCCGAAGGCACCGGCTATGTGATCTGCCTGCCCATTCCCGGCATTGTTACCCAGGTTCAAACCAACATGGCCGCCACCCTGAACCTTGACTGGGTTCTTGGCCTTGCCGCCGATGCCTTGCGCGATTTCGGGCAAGAGGTCAGCCACCGCGATCTGGTCGCCCGGATCGAAGGTTGGCTTGCCGCCACCCGCCCCGGGCAAATCGCCTATATGCCCTATATCTCAGAGGCCGGAGAGCGTGGGCCGTTTGTCAACGCCAATGCCCGCGCCGGCTTTACCGGCTTGTCGCTGACCCACGGCTATCCCGATCTGGTGCGCGCCGTGGCCGAGGGTCTGGGCCATGCGATGCGCGATTGTTACAGCGCCATGGGCAAACTGCCGTCCGAATTGCGGCTGACCGGCGGGGCTGCACGCTCCAAAGGGTTGCGCGGCATCTTATCGGCGGCCATTCATGCGCCGGTCCGCGTATCGGACCGCGAAGAGGCCGGGGCTGCGGGCGCCGCCATGATGGCGGCGGTCGCCATCGGTGCCTATCCCGACATGCAGGCCTGCATCGCCGAATGGGTCACGCCGCTTTTGGGTCCGGCAGAACCGCCCGACCCAAGGCTGGCCGCCGCCTATGACCGCATCTTCCCCGCATTTACCGCCGCACGGCGCAGCCTCATCCCCGCATGGGACGCCCTGGCCGCCGCACGCCACGCATCAGGAGACCAGGATGACCAGTGAACCCGGAATGATCGACCTTTTCGTGATTGGCGGCGGCATCAACGGCGCGGGCGTTGCACGCGATGCCGCGGGGCGCGGCCTTTCGGTTGTCTTGTGCGAAAAGGACGATCTGGCCGAAGGCACCTCTTCGCGGTCGGGAAAGCTGGTGCATGGCGGGCTGCGCTATCTGGAGTATTACGAATTTCGTCTGGTGCGCGAGGCGCTGATTGAACGAGAGGTGCTGCTGAATGCGGCCCCCCATATCATCTGGCCGATGCGCTTCGTGCTGCCTCACAGCCCGCAAGACCGGCCCGCGTGGCTGGTGCGCCTTGGCCTCTTTCTGTACGACCATCTGGGGGGCCGCAAGAAACTGCCCGGCACCCGCACGCTGAACCTGCACCGCGACCCCGAAGGCGCGCCGATCCTGGATGATTACAAACGCGGGTTCGAATATTCCGACTGCTGGGTCGATGATGCCCGGCTGGTCACGCTGAACGCGGTGGGGGCTGCGGAAAAGGGCGCATTGGTGCTGACCCGCTCGCCCGCCACCTCTGCCCGACGCGAGAATGGCGGCTGGACGGTGACAACCCAAAACAAGCTGAGCGGCGAAACCCGCACCTTCCGCGCCAAATGTCTGGTCAACTGCGCCGGTCCCTGGGTGTCGGATGTCATCAACAGCGTGGCCGGGTCAAACTCGTCGCGCAATGTGCGGCTGGTCAAGGGCAGCCATATCATAGTGCCGAAATGGTGGGTCGGGGCAAATGCCTATCTGGTGCAGAACCATGACAAGCGGGTGATCTTCATCAACCCGTATGAGGGCGACAAGGCGCTGATCGGCACGACCGACATCGCCTGGGAAGGCCGGGCCGAGGATGTGACGATTGCGGAGACCGAGATCGACTATCTGCTGGCCGCCGTGAATCGCTATTTCAAGGAAAAGCTGCGGCGGCAGGATGTGTTGCACAGCTTCTCGGGTGTGCGGCCGCTGTTCGATGACGGCAAGGGCAACCCTTCGGCGGTGACGCGCGATTACGTCTTTGATCTGGATGAGACCGGCGGCGCGCCAATGCTGAACGTCTTTGGCGGCAAGATCACCACCTATCGCGAGTTGGCCGAACGCGGCCTGCACCGGCTGAAACACATCTTCCCCAACATGGGCGGCGACTGGACCCATGGCGCACCCCTGCCGGGGGGTGAGATTGCGAATGCCGATTACGAAACCTTTGCCAATGGCCTGCGCGAAACCTATCCGTGGATGCCCCGCGCTTTGGTGCAGCATTACGGTCGCCTGTATGGAGCCCGCACCAAGGATGTGGTGGCAAGTGCCGCCAGCCTTGCGGAGCTTGGCCAGCATTTCGGCGGCAATCTATATGAGGCCGAGGCGCGCTATCTCGTTGCCCGCGAATGGGCGCAGACGGCGGAGGATGTGCTTTGGCGCCGCACCAAGCACCGCCTGCATCTGACCGAGGCTGAACAGGCGGCCTTTGCCGCCTGGTTCGCCGCCCATCTTGCTGCCTGAGGTTCCCATGCCCCTGACCCTGTCATTGAACACCAATCCGCTGGTCAACCGCTTTGCCGACCCGGATGCCCTGATCACCACCGTCGCGCGCGACCTGCGCATCCGCGACCTGCAACTGACGCATGAGTTCATCAACCCGTCCTGGCCCGCCCCGGTGATCCGCCGTCTAACGCACCAGATGGCGGCGGCGATGGCGCGCACCGGTGTGCGGGTGACCAGTGGCATGACCGGCCCCTATGGCCGCCTGAACCACTTTGGCCACCCCGACCGCGATGTGCGGCGCTATTACGTCGATTGGTTCAAGACCTTTGCCGATATAACCGCCGATTTGGGCGGCACCTCGGTGGGCACGCAATTCGCGATTTTCACCTATCAGGATTTCGACAATCCAAAGCGGCGGGAAAGCCTGATCCAGATCGCCATCGACTGCTGGGCCGAGGTGGCCGACCATGCCAAGGCGGCAGGACTGCACTATGTTTTCTGGGAACCGATGAGCATTGGCCGCGAATTTGGCGACACCATCGCCGAATCTATGGCACTGCAAACCCGGCTGACGGCGGCGAACATGGCCGTGCCGATGTGGATGATGGCCGACATCGATCATGGCGATGTGACCAGCGATAACCCCGATGATTATGATCCCTACGCCTGGGCGCGCGCGGTACCAAAGGTCAGCCCGATCATCCACATCAAGCAAAGCCTGATGGACAAGGGCGGCCACCGTCCCTTTACCGCCGAGTTCAACGCCAAGGGCAAGATCCAACCCACTCCTCTGCTCGCCGCATTTGCCCAAGGCGGGGCGGTGGATAACGAGATCTGTCTGGAGCTTTCCTTCAAGGAACGAGAGCCGAACGACCGGCAGGTCATCCCCCAGATTGCGGAAAGCGTGGCGTTTTGGGCACCGCATATCGACACCGGCGTGAAAGACCTGAATATCTGAGGGACCAAGAACAGGACCGCCGCATGACCCAGCCCTTCGCCTTTGCCACCGCCACCGAAATCCTGTTCGGGCGCGGGCAGGCCATGCAGGCGGCCGGACGCATCGCGGCAATGGGCAGCCGGGTTCTGCTGGTGCAGGGTGGCAATCCTGCCCGGTCAGACTGGCTGTCGGCGGCGTTGACGGGGTGCAAGGTCACACGATTTTCTGTGCCGCGAGAGCCGGATGTCCCCTTGGTGCAAGCCGGGGTCGATCTGGCGCGCAAGGCGGGGGTGCAGGTGGTGGTCGCCCTTGGCGGCGGCGCGGTGATTGATGCGGGCAAGGCGATTGCGGCCCTGGTGCCTGCCCCCCGCCCGATGATGGACCATCTGGAGGTGGTGGGCCTTGGCCTGCCGCTGGATGTGCCCCCCCTACCCTTTGTCGCCATGCCCACCACAGCGGGCACCGGGGCCGAGGTAACCTGCAATGCCGTGATCGGCGTGCCAGACCATGCCCGCAAGGTCAGCTTGCGCGACCTGCGCATGCTGCCCCGGCTTGCGGTAGTGGACCCCGCACTGACCGATGGCTGCCCTAAGGCCATCACCCTTGCTTCGGGGCTGGATGCCATCACGCAGGTGATTGAACCCTATGTCTCCACCCGCGCCAATCCGATGACCGATCTGCTATGCCGCGATGCCATCCCACGCGGCTTGTTGGCGCTGACCCGGCTCATGGCGGGCGAAGATTCTGCGGCGCGCGATGAAATGGCCTGGGTAAGCCTGTGCGGCGGCATCGCGCTGGCCAATGCGGGGCTTGGCGCGGTGCATGGTCTGGCTGGCCCCTTGGGCGGGCTGACCGGGGCCGCGCATGGGGCGATCTGTGGTGCGCTGTTGCCGCATGTTCTGGTGGCGAACCGAGCGGCGGTGGCCGACCCTGCGCGGCTGGATCAGGTGGGCCGGTGGATCGGGCAGACATTCGGTTTGGCCGACATTTCTCTGCCAAATGCTGCGCAGCATTTGGCAGCCTGGGCGCGGCAGCAAGGGCTGCCAAAGCTAACCGAAATGGGCATCGACCGCGCAGCACAATCTGTGGCGGCGGATGCGGCAAGTACCTCTTCTTCAATGAAGGCCAACCCCGCGCCGCTGTCGGCTGACGTGCTGCGCAGCATCATGGAACAGGCGGGTTGAATGGCGCGGCGTGGTGATCTGGACCCTGAGGAAAGCCTGGCGATCCGGGCGGCATGGCTGCATTACGCCGGCGGGCTGACGCAGGCGGCTGTGGCAAAGCGGCTGGGCCTGCCATCCGTCAAGGCGCACCGCTTGATTGCGCGGGCCGTGGCGGATGGGGTGGTCAAGGTCTCGATCGACGGGGCCATTGTGGAATGTGCAGAGCTGGAAGAACAGCTTTGCCGCCGCTTTGGGCTGACCCATTGCGAGGTGGCGCCCGATCTGGGCGAAGACGGCCTGCCGCTGCGCGCCCTTGGCCTTGCTGGTGCGGCCTTTCTGCGCCGGGAAATCGAACGTGCCGAGCATTCGGTGATCGGCCTTGGCCACGGCCGCACCCTTGCCGCTGCGGTGCAGCAATTGCCGCGTTTCGATGCAGGGGGCGTGCGGTTCATTTCGCTGTTGGGGGGGCTGACCCGGCACTATGCGGCGAACCCTCATGACGTGATGCACCGTCTGGCCGAGAAAACCGGCGCGCAGGCCTATGTGATGCCGGTACCCTTCTTTGCCAATTCGGTCGAGGACCGGGCGATCCTGCTGGCTCAGCCAGGTGTACGGGAAATCTTTGACTTGTCGAATGGCGCAGGCCTGAAATTCGTGGGTATCGGCACGGCGGATGCGGGGGCGCAACTGGTCGCGTCGGGCATGATCGAACCGCGAGAGATTGCCGCGATCAATTCAGGCGGCGGCATGGGCGAAATGCTGGGTCATTTCTTTGATGCCCGTGGCCGGGTTCTGGAAACCACGCTGACGGCGCGCACGCTGGCGGTTGATCTGGACGGCCCCGCGCATAGCCGCATCGTAGCCATCGCCGGGGGGGGGCAAAAGGTGGCGGCCATCCGTGCGGTTCTGGAAAGCGGGCGGCTGACCGGGCTGATTACCGATGAGCCGACCGCAAGGGCACTGGTTTCCTGATCAGCGGCCCGTCAAGGCAAGGGCGCGGGCGATGATCGCCTCTTTGGTGATGCCAAACTCCTGATACAGCCGCTCTGCCGGGGCCGAGGCGCCGAAACCGGGCATCCCGATCACATCCGCCTCACTGGCGACATAGCGTGTCCAGCCAAACTTGCCCGCCGCCTCTACCGCGATGCGCGGTGCGGTGCCAAGCGTTTTGGCACGGTAGGCCTCTGGCTGCGCCTCAAACAGCTCCCACGAGGGCATCGAGACCACGGCGACCGACAGGCCCTGACCGTGCAGCGCCTCTGCCGCCTCGACCGCCAAGGCCACTTCGGTGCCGGTGGCGATCAGGGTCACGTCGCGGCCCTGCCCATACTGGCGCAGAACATAGGCCCCTTTGGCCGTCAGGTTTTCCGTGCCAGCCTCCAACCGCAGTTGCGGCACATCCTGCCGCGATAGGGCCAGCAGCGACGGGACATGGCGGTTGCGGATGGCGATGTCCCACGCTTCCAGCGTTTCCACCGTATCGGCGGGGCGGAAGACGGTCAGATTGGGAATGGCGCGCAAGCTGGCCATGTGTTCCACCGGCTGGTGGGTCGGCCCGTCTTCGCCAAGACCAATGCTGTCATGGGTCATCACATAGATCGTGCCAAGCCCCATCAGCGCCGAAAGCCGGATGGCGTTGCGGCAGTAATCCGAGAACACCAGAAACGTGCCGCCATAGGGGATGAACCCGCCATGCAGGCCCAGCCCGTTCATCGCCGCCGCCATGCCGAATTCGCGCACGCCATAACCGATGTAACGGCCGGGGGATTCGCGGGTGTATTGGCTGTCCACAGCCGGAACGCGGGTCAGGTTCGATCCGGTCAGGTCGGCCGAACCGCCTATCATCTCGGGCAGCGCGGGGGTCAGCGCCTCCAGCGCCATCTGGCTGGCCTTGCGGGTGGCGGCCTTTTTCGGGGCGGTGAACAGGGCATCGCGGGCTGCCTTTACTGCTGCGTCATAGGCGGCAGGCAGGGTGCCCGAAATGCGGCGGTTGAATTCGGCCTGTTCGGCGGGGGAACGGGCGGCAAGCCGCGCCTGCCACGCCTTGCGGGCATCTGCCCCGCGCGCACCAATGCTGCGCCACTGGGCACCCAGATCGGCCGGAATTTCAAACGGCGCGGCATGCCAGCCCAGCGCCTCTTTGGTCAGCGTCGCCTCTGCCGCGCCAAGGGGCGAGCCGTGAACGGAATAGGTGCCTGCCTTGCCCGGTGACCCAAAGCCGATCACGGTTTTCATCGCGATCAGCGACGGTTTGGCCCCTTCCGCCTTGGCCGCCGCAATCGCCGCATTCAGTGCCTTGCCATCATGGCCATCGCAAGATTGCACATGCCAGCCACAGGCGCGCAGGCGGGCCGGAACATCTTCGGAGAAGGACACCGAGGTCGGCCCGTCAATGGTGATGGAGTTGTCATCATAAAGCACGATCAGCTTGCCAAGACCCAAGTGCCCGGCCAGCGAAATCGCCTCTTGCCCGATGCCCTCCTGCAAGCAGCCATCGCCCAGAAACACATAAGTATGGTGATCGACCAGATCGGCGCCAAACTCCGCCGCCAGTCGCCGTTCGGCCAGCGCCATGCCGACTGCCGTTGCCAGCCCCTGCCCCAGCGGGCCGGTGGTCACCTCAATCCCCTTGGCATGGCCGTATTCCGGGTGGCCTGCGGTGATCGCGCCCCATTGGCGAAAGTTCTTCACCTGATCCAGCGTCATGTCCTCATACCCGGTCAGGTGCAGCAGGGCATAGAGCATCATCGAGGCATGACCGTTTGACAGCACAAAGCGGTCACGATCGGGCCAGTCGGGGTTGGCGGCATCGAATTTCAGATGGTTGCGAAACAGCGCGGTTGCGGCATCGGCCATACCCATCGGCGCGCCGGGATGGCCGGATTTCGCGGCCTCTACCCCGTCAATCGCCAAGGCACGGATGCAATTGGCCAGCGCAAAGTTCTGCGGATCAAGCGCGGCCTTGGCCGCAACGGTTGGGTCCATCGGCATCAGAGTCCTCCCTATGTTTGCGCTAACGTAACGTAGGCTGTGTGATCCGACAACAAAAATCACATTACTATTTAACAAATTCACATAATAAATGTTGCGACAGTGCGAATCCGTGTTATCAATCCTCAAAGCCGGGGAGGGCACCGTGAAGCGCGAAGAACGCAGACAGGCGATCATGGATTTGCTGGTTCAGGCCCGCGCGGTGGACCTTGATGATCTGGCCGACCGGTTTGCCGTGTCCAAGATGACGATCCACCGCGATCTGGATGAGCTGGAGCAGGCAGGCCTGCTGCGCAAGGTGCGCGGCGGGGCGACAATTGAGGCCGGCACCCAGTTTGAAAGCGATTTCCGCATCCGCGCCTTGCAGGATGGGGCCGCCAAGGACCGGATGGCCCGCGCCGCGCTGGATCTGGTTGAACCCGGCATGACAGTGCTGATCAACGATGGCTCAATGGCTGCCCATCTGGGCGAGGCGCTGGCCGCCAAGCGCCCGCTGACCATCATCACCAACAATGCTGCCGTGATTGATACGATGCGCGATGTGCCGGGCATCACGCTGATTGCCTTGGGCGGCATCTTCAATGCCAAGTTCAACGCGTTTTTCGGGGTGGTCACCGAACATGCGCTGTCGCGCCTACGGGCCGATATTGCCTTTATCTCCTCGCCTGCCGTTGCGGGGCTGCACTCGTTTCACATGGATGATGCGGTGGTGCGGTCAAAACGCGCGATGATGGCCGCGGCGGCCAAGACCTGCCTTCTGATCAACCACAGCCGCTTTGGCCGGTCCGCCCTGCATGTGCTGGCCGATCTGGCCGAGTTTGACAGCATCATCACCGACGATGCCCCCGCCCCCGAAGATCGCGCCGCGATTGACCGCGCGGGCATTCGCCTGACCATCGCAAAGGAATGACCATGGCCCCGCAAGTCTGGATCGGCACAAGCTGGAAGATGAACAAGACACTGGCCGAGGCGCAGGCCTTTGCCAGCGGCCTGCAAGGTGCTGCCGTCGATGCCCGCATCCAGCCCTTTGTCATCCCGCCCTTTACTGCCGTGCGCGAAGTAAAGGCGATGCTGGCGGGCACCCGTGTGAAGGTGGGCGCGCAAAACATGCACTGGGCCGATGAGGGCGCCTGGACGGGCGAGGTTTCGCCCCTGATGCTCAAGGATTGCGCGCTGGACATCGTGGAACTGGGCCACAGCGAACGGCGCGAGCATTTCGGCGAGACCGATGAAACCGTCGGCCTGAAAACCGAAGCTGCCGTGCACCATGGTCTGATCCCCCTGATCTGCATCGGCGAGACCTTGGCCGAGCGTGAGGCGGGCCGCGCGGTTCAGGTGCTGGAGGCGCAGGTGCGCGGGGCCTTGGGCAAGCTGACTGCTGCGCAGCATTCCGCGCCGATCCTTTTGGCCTATGAGCCTGTCTGGGCGATTGGGGTGAACGGCATCCCGGCAACGTCAGATTATGCCGATGCGCGGCAGGCCGAGATCATTTCGGTGGCCCAGGACGTCCTGGGCCGCAAGGTGCCCTGCCTTTACGGCGGCTCGGTCAACCCCGGAAACTGCGAAGAGCTTATCACCTGCCCGCATATCGACGGGCTGTTCATCGGGCGGTCGGCCTGGAACGTCACAGGCTACCTCGACATTCTGGCGAAATGCGCCGCGAAACTCTGAAAGGGAACATCATGAAACTGGCAATTGCAGGCGACAGCGCGGGCGAACCCTTGGCCAAGGTTCTGGCCGAACATCTGAAGGGCAAGCATGAGGTGACCGAAGTCAGCCGTATTGGCGACGCGCTGGACCCGTTCTATGCCAACCTGTCCGACCGGGTGGCGAATGAGGTGATGGCGGGCAAATATGACCGCGCGATCCTGTGCTGTGGCACCGGCATTGGCGTGTGCATCGCGGCCAACAAGGTGCCGGGCATTCGCGCCGCGCTGACCCATGACACCTATTCGGCGGAACGTGCCGCGCTGTCGAACAACGCGCAGATCATCACCATGGGCGCGCGGGTGATCGGCACCGAACTGGCCAAGGCGATTGCCGATGCCTGGCTGGCCGAGACGATGAACTTTGATGCCAGCGGCAAGTCGGCGGGCAATGTCTGCGCCATCGACGAAGTTGACGCCAAGTATAACAAAGGCTGATCCGATGCTGCGTCTGCCGAATGACGGCGCGCTTACCGGTGCGCCGCTGGATGAATTTCTGCCCAAGGATCACGGCCCTGCGGCCATCGTTCTGGCACTGGCCCGCGCGGTGCCTGCACTGGCCGACCGGCTGGCGGCGGGCAAGCTCTATGGTGACCCGGCGGCGATTGTCGGCACGAATGATTCCGGCGATGCGCAAAAGGCGCTGGACGTGGGCGCGCATGACCACATGCTGGCGGCCCTGCGCGTGGCGGGGGTGCGGCAGGTTCTGTCGGAAGAAGACCCGCATGTCGTCACGCTGAACCCAGATGGTGCATGGGATGTGGCGATTGACCCGATTGATGGATCGGGCAGCATTGGTATCGGCGCACCTTTGGGGATGCTGTTTTCCATCTTGCCCGCCGACCCTGCCGGGTTTTTGCGCACGGGGCGCGCGGTGGTTGCTTCGGGCTATGCCTCTTTCGGGCATAGCTGTGACTTTGGCTGGTCGCTGGGGGATGGCGTTCACATCGCCACCTATGACCGTGCCTTGGACGGGTTCCGCGTCGTGCGCGAGAATGTCCGGCTGAAGCCACAGGCGAAAACCATCGCTTACAATGCCTCGAACGAACGGCACTGGCCCCTTGGGTTGCAGCAATGGGCGCTGGACCTGCGGGCCGGCAAGGATGGCCCACGCGGCCGCGATTTCAACATGCGCTGGCTGGCGGCGGCGGTGGGCGAACTGCACCGCATCCTGCTGCTGGGCGGTGTGTTCCTGTACCCGGGCGACCGGCGCAAGGGATACGAGCAGGGCCGCCTGCGCACGCTGTACGAGGCCGCGCCGATTGCCTTTCTGATCGAGCAGGCGGGCGGCAAGGCCACCGATGGCCTGAACCCCATCCTCGACCGCCTGCCGAAAGACCTGCACGAACATACGCCGCTGGTGTTTGGCGCCGCCGAAGAGGTGGACCTGATCGCCCGCTATCTGTCTGACACGAAATAGGAAACCGTCATGGCCCGCATCACCCTTCGCCAGCTTCTGGACCACGCCGCCGAACATTCCTATGGGGTGCCCGCTTTCAACATTTCCAATATGGAGCAGGGGCTGGCGATCATGGCCGCCGCCAAGGCCAGCAATGCGCCGGTGATCCTGCAAGCCAGCCGGGGCGCCCGCGCCTATGCCGGTGACCGGGTGCTGGCCCGGCTGATCGACGGGCTGACCGAGATGTATCCCGAGATTCCGGTGTGTATGCACCTTGACCATGGCAATGGTCTGGCCACCTGTGCCACCGCCATTCAGAATGGCTTCACATCAGTGATGATGGACGGCAGCCTGAAGGCCGATGGCAAAACACCCGCCGACTATGCCTATAACCGCGACATCACCAAGTCCGTGGTCGAAATGGCCCATGCCTGCGGCGTGTCGGTTGAGGGCGAGTTGGGCGTTCTGGGGTCATTGGAAACCGGGATGGGCGATCAGGAAGACGGTCATGGCGCGACCGAAAAGCTGGATGAAAGCCAGCTTTTGACCGACCCGGAGGAGGCGCAGCGCTTTGTGGCCGAAACCGGGGTGGATGCGCTGGCCATCGCCATGGGCACCAGCCACGGCGCCTACAAGTTCACCCGCAAGCCCGATGGCAACATTCTGGCCATGCACGTCATTGAGGAAATCCACCGCCGCCTGCCGAACACCCATCTGGTGATGCACGGTTCCTCCAGCGTGCCCGAGGATTTGCAGGCCATCATCAACAGCTATGGCGGCGACATCAAACCCACCTGGGGCGTTCCGGTTGAAGAGATTCAGCGCGGTATCCGGTCTGGCGTGCGCAAGGTGAACATCGACACCGACAACCGGCTGGCGATGACGGCGGCGATCCGCAAGACCCTTGCCGAAGAGCCGGAAGAGTTCGACCCGCGCAAATACATGAAACCCGCCATGGAAATGATGGCCGAGGTCTGCCGCCAGCGGTTTGAGGCTTTTGGCACCGCCGGGCACGCCGACAAGATCCGCCCCCTGCCGGTTGAGGCGATGGCGAAACGCTATTGAGCCGGTGGGCAGGCCTTCGGGCCTGCCCTAAGCCTTGATCTTGGCACCCTTCGGATCATAGAGCGGCGACAGCGTGACCTCGCAAGGCACCAGTTCACTGGCGACCTCCAACTGATAGTTGCCCGACAGCACATAATCCGCCGTTACGCCTTCGGGGTTCCGCACATAGCCCAGCCCGATGGACTGTCCCAGAGTATGGCCATACCCACCGGAAGACAGCCAGCCCACCCGCTGGCCATCACGGTAAATCGTCTCGCGGCCATAAAGGATAACCTCGGGGGCGGCGGTAAAGGTGGCGAGCATTTTCTTGACGCCATTCGCCCGCTGCGCCGCCACCGCCTCGCGCCCCTTGAAGGCAAAGTCCTTCTTCAGCTTGACCGCCCAGCCCAGCCCCGCCTCATCCGGCGTATGGTCGGGGCCAATGTCACCGGCCCAGGCGCGATAGCCTTTCTCCAACCGCAGGGTTTCAATCGCGCGGTAACCGGCATTGACCAGCCCATGCTTGGCGCCCGCCGCATGCAGGGCGGCATAGACATTGGCGGCACATTCCACCGGGCAATGCAGCTCCCATCCCAGTTCGCCCACATAGGTCACCCGCAAGGCCCGCACAGGGGCACCGGCGATGCCGATGGTCTGCACTGTGCCAAAGGGGAAGGCGGCGTTCGACACATTGGCCCGCGTCACCTCGGCCAGAATATCCCGCGCCTTTGGCCCCATCAGTGACAGCACCGAATACGCCCCCGTCACATCAACCAGTTGGGCGTTCATCCCCGCAGGAATGCTGCGCGCGATCCAGTCGAAATCATGGGTGGCAAAGCCGGTGCCGGTGACGATGTAATATTCGTCATGCCTGATGCGGGCGACCGTTAGGTCGCATTCAATCCCCCCCCGGTCGTTCAGCATCTCGGTATAGATCAGGCTGCCCACGGGTTTCGCCACATCATTTGCCGCGATCCACGACAGCGCCACCTCGGCATCCGGGCCTTTCAGCACGAACTTCGCGAAAGAGGTCTGGTCAATCAGCACCGCCGCCTCTCGTGCCGCCTTGTGTTCGCGGGCCACGGCACTGTGCCAGTTGGGGCGTTCATAGGTGTAGATGTCTTCGGCCACCTCACCCGGCGCGGCGAACCAGTTCGGGCGCTCCCACCCCAGTTTCTCACCGAACACCGCACCAGCCGCTTTCAGCGTGTCATAAAGGGGCGAGCGACGGTTGGGGCGGCCCGAGTGGTGTTCTTCGCTGGGCCAAGCCATGGTGTAGTGCTTGCCATAGGCCTCATAGGTGCGCTTCCGGATCCAGTCGGTATCGAAATGCGGGCGGCCAAAGCGGCGGATGTCGGCGGGCCACAGGTCGAACGGGGCCTCGCCCTTGGCCACCCATTCGGCCAGCGCCATACCTGCACCGCCGCCCGACGCGATGCCAAAGGCGTTGAAGCCCGCGCCGACGAAGAAATTCCGCTGCTCGGGGGCCTCACCCAGAATGAACATGCCGTCGGGGGTGAAACTTTCCGGGCCGTTGATCATCTGCTTGATACCCGCGTTTTCCATCAGCGGCACGCGGCCCAAAGCCAGTTCCATGATCGGGGTGAAATGGTCGAAATCGTTATCCAGCAGCGTATAATGGAAGCCTTGCGGCAGGCTGCCGTCGCGCCACAGCTTCGGGTTCGGCTCATACCCGCCCATCACCAGCCCGCCGACTTCTTCCTTCCAATAGGTCAGACGGTCAGGGTCGCGCAGGGTGGGCAAGCCGGTTGGCACGCCCTCGATTTTCTCGGTGATCAGATATTGGTGTTCCACCGGCACCAAGGGCACGTTCACCCCATGGGCGGCGGCAAAGGGGCGGGTCCACATGCCCGCGCACAGCACCACCTTTTCGCAGTTTATGAACCCGTGTTCAGTTTCAACGCCCTTGATGATGCCTTCATTAATCTGCACCCGCAGAACCTTGGTATCCTCATAGAGCTTCGCCCCCGCCATCCGCGCGCCCTTGGCAAGGGCCTGCGTGATGTCCGAAGGGCTGGCCTGCCCGTCGGTCGGCAGATAGGCCGCGCCGACCAGATCGTCGATCGTCATGATCGGCCACAGGTCCAGCGCCTCACGCGGTGTCAAAAGCTGCATGTCGAGGCCGAAGGAATGCGCCGTGGTCGCCTGCCGCTTCACCTCGGTCCAGCGTTCGGCGTTGCAGGCAAGGCGCATGCCGCCGTTCATCTTCCAGCCGGTCGCCTGACCCGTCTCTGCCTCCAGCCGCTTATAAAGGTCCACCGAATAGCCCAAAAGCTGGGTGATATTGGCGCTGGTGCGCAACTGCCCCACCAGACCGGCGGCATGAAAGGTTGTGCCAGAGGTCAGCTTTTTCCTTTCCAGCAGAACCACCTCTACCCCCATGCGGGCCAGGTGATAGGCGGTCGAACAGCCGACGATGCCGCCGCCGATGACGACAACTTTCGACGAGGTGGGCAGGTCTTTCATGGCATCCTCAAGCGTTCAGCGCAGCCAGCGCCGCGCGATAGGCCGACAGGTTGTCGGCGGTATAGGTGGCGAAATCGACGTCGAGGTTCGAGATGATCTCGCTGACCATGCTCCACATCGTTTCGCGCAAAAGCGAGGCGCATTTCATCGCCTGATAGCGGTGCCACAGGGCATCGGTGGCCGAGGCATCGTAATAGGCGGCAAGTAACAACCGCTCCTGCGCCTCGGTGAAACCATTGTTGCTGGCCAGTCCGCCCAGATCGAACAGGGGACTGCCCAGACCGGCATATTCCCAGTCGATCAGCCACAGCCGGTCGGCCCCTTTCAGGATGTTGCCGGGCAATAGGTCATTGTGGCCCAGAACCATGCTGACGGGGCCGATTGCCTGCTCCAGCCCCTCTGCCTCGGCCAACAGGGCAGGGATCAGCGGCAGATGGGGCGAGCCGCGTTCTGCCAGTTGCCGGGCATAGTCACGCAGGATGTGAAACACCCAAAAGCTGAGGACGGGGCCGGACAGATGCCGCGTGGTATCGACATGCACGCGGCGCAGCAGCGCGGCCAGATCCTCGATTGCGCGGGGCTGTGCCAGATCCTGCGCCGTGATGGGCAGCGCCTCGACAAATTCCGACACCAGAACCCCCGGCGCGGAATATCGGATGGCGGGCGACAGGCCCGCCGCCACAGCCGCCCGATTCACCATCAGCTCATGCCAGCGCAAGATGCCATGTTCAGGAATGTCGTAGCCAAAGCGCACGACGAACCGCTTGCCCGCATCGGTGATCAGGATGTTCTGGTTGGTCTTGCCACCCTCCAGCATCCGCGCACCTTCGGGTGCGGTCCAGCAGGGCAAAGCGGCGGCGCGGGCAAGAACATCTGTCGTTTCCATGCCCGCCCCCATGTTACCGCGCCTTCCACTGCCGGGCGATGTAATCCGCCGTCATCAGGTCCAGATGCGCGCCGCCGCCGTTCTTGGCGATGGTGATCTCGTCATCTGAATTCCGACGATAGGCGCCGGACTTGATGTCATAGAAATCGGCCTGAATATCGGCCTCGGTGATGGCACCGGACTTCAGTGGCGCCATCAACTCGCCGATATGGTGCATCGTGGTGGCGCAGGCATCGACGAACACGCGGGCGCGCGACATCGCAGTGTCATCCACCTCCCTCATGCTGGGCTTATAGGCGCCGATCAGGTCAAGGTGCTGGCCGGGTTGCAGCCAGTCGCCCTTGATCAGGGGTTCGGTCGCCATTGTGCAGGTGCAGATCACATCTGCCGCCTTTACCGCGCTTTCCAGATCCTCGGCCACGCCCAGCCCCATCGCCTCGGCACTGGCGCGGGTGCGACTCCAGACGGTGAATTCAGCATCGGGCCACAAGGCGGAATAGGCCTCGACCATCGAGCGCGCCACGTTGCCCGCCCCCACCAGCAGGAACTTGCGCGCATCCTTGCGGGCAAGTTTTGAGGCCGAAAGCAGGCTGTCGCCCGCTGTTTTCCATTTGGTCACCAGATGGAAATCGACCAGAGAGGTCAGATCGCCCGTCACATCATCATAAAGCGTGACCGAGCCATAGATGGTGGGCAACCCGCGCGCGGCATTGCCGGGCACGACGGTGGCCACCTTGACCAAAGCACCAAGCCCGTCGATCCAGGTTGCACGGTCGAGAATGGTGTCAGGCCCGCGATAGCAGAACAGATCCTTGATATCGGGCTGCGGCAACAGGTGCCCCGCCTCGAACGCCGCCAGTAGGCCGGGCCATGTCAGCAGGCTTTCAGCCTCTTTCGGAACGATCTCAAGGGTCAAAGCCCGGCCTCCTGTTTTGTAAGTAAGTCTTCGGCCACCAGACGCGCGGCCCAGCCCTGCCAGCTTTCGAACTGATGGGTGCGCCAGCCGCGGCGGGCGGCGGCGGTGATGTTGTCGGCCCGGTCGTCGGTGAACAGCAGGCTTTCAGGGGGCAAGCCGCAATCTGCCTCAACCATCTCATAAATCCGCGGATCGGGCTTGATCACGCCCATCACGCCCGACACATAGCGGCGGTCGAAATCTTGCAGGAAATCCATCTTGGGCAGGGCTTCCTCAAACGAATAGCGCCCGAAATTGGTCAGCGCGAACACCTGCACCCCCTTGGCCCGCAAGGTGCGCTGAAGGCGGATCGAGCCGTCGATGCGGGGGCTGGCCAGTTCGTCCCAGCGGTCATACCACATGCGAATCTCATCCCGCCAAGCAGGATAGGCCTCGGCCCAGTCATAGATGGTTTCGCGGAACAACGCGCCTTCGTCGATGCGGTCGTTCATGCCATGCAGGTCAACCTCGGCAAAAAGTGCCTGCCGGCGGTCCTGCCCGATCACCCGGTCATAAAACGCCTCTGGCTGCCAGCGCGTCAGCACATTGCCGATGTCAAATATCACCGCTTGGGGCCGCGACATCCTGAACCTTTCTTCGAACCGTTTCCCGCCACAACGTATAAAGCCCTGCGCCGCAGATCAGCGCAATCCCTGCCCAGGCGGTATGGTCGGGCCAGGTGCCAAAGAAGGCCAACCCCCACAGAATGGCCATCGGCATTCCGATATATTCAAAGGGCGCGATCAACGCAGCTTCGGTCGTGCGGTAGGCCTGGCTCATCATCAGACCACCGATGCCCACCGCCAGACCCGTGGCGACAAAGGCCCACAGGTGATGCCCTTGGGGCACCATCCACGGGCGGAACAGAAACTCCCATGTCGCGCCCGGGGCCTGCGCCAGATGCCCGTCGCCGAACATCAGCCCCATGGTCGAACTGACCACGATGAAGCCGCATTGCACATAGAAATTCAGCGTCATCGCGCTTTCGGTATCGCGCAGGCGGCGCGTCATCATATGGCTGCCCGCATAGCACAGCGCCGAAATCAGAACCAGAATCGCGGCAGGTTGTATCACGCCCGCGCCCGGCCGCGTCATGATGATCACGCCCACCATACCCACGCCCACCGCCGCCCAGCGGCGCGGCCCGACATGTTCGTGCAGGATCACCGCCGACATCAATGTGACGAACAGCGGCGCGACAAAGGCCGTCGCCACCGCATCGGCCAAGGGCATCAGCGACAGCCCTACAAAATAGGTGACATTCGAGATCATCACGATCGATACGCGGAACAGTTGCGCGCCCCTGCGCCGGGTGCGCAACTGGGCAAAGCCGGTGCCGGAAAATTTGATCACCGCCAGCACCAGCGCCATTCCGATCAGCGCACGCAGCAAGATAACCTGATGCAGAGCATAGGTGGCCGACAGCGCCTTGATCGAAAGATCGTTCAGCGACAGCACCATGGCCCCACCCAAGGCCAGCAATATGCCAGAACGGGGGCTTTTGGCCGGGGTCGGAACTGCGGGCGTCATAGCGCCAAGGAACCGCGTTGCGCCGCGCCGGTCTGTTCCCGTTGCGACATCGGCTGACGGGAACGCCCGGTTCAGGGCGCCGGTCGCACGGCCCTGATCTCACGATCAAGCACATCCAGAAAACGCGAGCGGTCCGATTTGGCAAAGGCGCGCCCGCCGCCCTGACGAAACGGATCGGCACTGCGCAGATCGGTCATCAGATTGCGCAGCGACAGCGCTTCGCCGATGTTGCGATCATGAAGCACCGCGCCGTCAGGTTTGATCACCCGCGCGCCAGCCGTAATACAACGCCCGGCCAGCGGGATGTCTGAGGTAACCACCAGATCCCCCTGCCCTGCGCGCTCTGCAATCCAGTCATCCGCCACATCCAGCCCGTCGGGCACATAGATGGTCTGGACCAGCGGATGATCCACCGGGCGGATGCCGCCATTCGACACCAGCACCATGGCCCAGCCATGGCGCAGCGCAACCTGCTGCGCCTCGGCCTTCACAGGGCAGGCGTCGGCATCGACGTAAAGCACCCTCACGGCGTTACTTCTTGCCGAAAACCTGCACCCAATAATACTTCATCGGATGAGAGGGCTGCCCCGGAATCGGCGCGTCGTTGGGGTCGTAGACCATGGCGATGCCCGTCTCGCGGTACTTGCAGGTCAGAATGTTGCGGCGATGCCCACTGCTGGCCATCCATTCGGAAACGGTCTTTTGCGGCGTCGACCAGCCCGCAGCGATGTTTTCCGCCAGCGATCCGCCGCGATAGCCGGCATGGTTGGTACGGCTGCGCAGGGTAGAGCCATTTGGCCCCTTGTGACCAAAGAAATTCTTGGTCGCCATCGCGACGGCATGGCCCTCGGCGGCGGCGGTCAGCCTGGCATTTACCGACAGTGCCCCACATCCGTGTCTGGCCCTTTCCTGATTGATCAGGTCCAGTACTTCACTTTCCTGCGTTGTCATAGCCGCAAGCGGCAGGCTTGCGACCATCAACGCAGCGCTCAGGATGGCAGTCCCAACTCGCTTCATCGTCTTTCCCCTTTGCCGGTCCCTTTCGGGCCATGACAAACAGGGAAGACGATGATTTTGGCGGCGTAATGGCAGCTTTTAGGCGTGAAGTGCCGCAGCGTGGAACGCCACATGCTCCTCCATGAAGGTCGAGACGAAGAAATAGCTGTGGTCATAGCCCTTCTGCATCCGGAAACTGCCGCCCTGCCGGCGCTCTGCCATGGCCATGGCAAGGGATTCCGGCTTCAAAAGATCGACGAACTGGTCCTGCGTGCCCTGATCGATCAGGATCGGGCCATCAAAACCGCGCTTTCTCATCAGCAAAGTCGCGTCATATTGCGCCCATGTCGATTCTTCGGCCCCCAGATAGGCAGCAAATTGCTTGCGGCCCCAGTCGCTGGCGGTGGGGTTGCAGATCGGGGCAAAGGCCGAAACGCTGCGGAACCGTCCCGGAAAGCTCATCGCGATGGTCAGGGCACCGTGGCCGCCCATCGAATGGCCGCTGATGGCTTGGGCCTCTTCGGCGATGGGAAAGGCGCTGAACAAGGCGTTCGGCAGTTCGTCCGTGATGTAATCCCACATCTGGAAATGCGGTGACCAGGGCTTTTCGGTCGCGTTGACGTAAAACCCCGCGCCCTGGCCCAGATCATAGGCGGCATCATTGGCCACGCCGTCACCCCGCGGGCTTGTGTCGGGGAAAACAAGCGCAATGCCCGCCTCGGCCGCCCAGCGTTGGGCCCCGGCCTTGACCATGGCATTTTCATGCGTGCAGGTCAGACCCGACAGATACCACAGCACCGGCACCGCCCCGGTTTCGGCCTGTTCGGGCAGGAACAGGCCCAGGGTCATGTCGCAGCCGGTGACCTGCGAGGCGTGGGAGTAGACCCCTTGAACGCCCCCGAAACAGCGGTTTTCTGAAATCGTCTTCATATCTTCTCCACAAGGGCAATCACCGCCGATACCGTCAGGATGGACGCGGCGGTCGAGATCAGGATGGCGGTCGAAACCCGTTGCGGGGCGACGCCGTAATGCTGCGCCAAGATGAAGACGTTGCCCGCCACTGGCAAGGAGGCCGCAGCCACCATCACGCCCAGCGCGAAAGGCTCAACTCCCAGTGCCCAGCCAGCGCCCGACACCAGCGCCGGGTGCGCCAGCAGCTTTACAGCAGAAATCCAGGCGGCGGCGGCTGGCCGGTCGGCCCTGCGACCCGCGAGCGACGCACCAATTGCAAACAGCGCGCAGGGTGTGGCCGCAGCCCCCAGCAAAGTCAGAAATTCATCCAGCGGGCCGGGCAGCGGCAGCCCAAGGCCCGACCACAAAAACCCCAGCACGATCGACACGATCATCGGGTTGGCCAGCAGCCCCCGCAGCAGCGGTCCTAGGCTGGCCAGCCGCAGCCGCCCTTCGCGGCTGGCGGTCACAACCAGCGTGATCAGGCTGGAAAACACCACCATATCCAGCGTCAGCACCATCATCACCGGGGCGGCGGCGGCAGGTCCGATCAGCTTGACCAGCATCGGCACGCCCAGAAACCCGGTGTTGCCCGACACGGCGGCATGGGCCTCCATCGCGGCCTCGGCCAGCGGCAGGGTCCGCATCCGGCCGACCGCGAACACCAACCCCCACAGGCAGAACGACGCCACCAGATAGGCAAGCACCAGCCGCAGATCAAAGATATGATCCAGCGACATCCGCGCGGCAAAACCGAACAGCATCGCGGACAGCGGGAAGTAGAACACGAATTTCGTCAGCGATCCGGTTGCTTCGGGCGAAATAAAGCGCGCGCGGCCTGCGGCAAAGCCCAGACCGATGATGGCAAAGAACGGCAGGGTCTTGAACAGGATCGCAAGCATGACCCTTGGTTGTCATGCCGCGCGGGCCGGGGCAAGAGCCTGCCCGCGCCCGCCCGCTTCAGCCGCCGCCGATCAGCACTCCGGTGGCGAAAACAAGGGCACCGCCAATCACCACCTGCATCACGGCACGCAGAAAGGGTGTTTCCATATAGCGGTTCTGAATCCAGGCAATCGCCCACAGTTCGATGAACACCACCACCACCGCAATCGCCGTCGCGGTCCAGAAATCGGCAATCAGATAGGGCAGGGCATGGCCAAGGCCCCCCACCGCCGTCATCAGCCCCGAAGCAAAGCCACGCTTCATGGGCGAACCGCGCCCCGACAGCACGCCATCGTCATGCGCGGCCTCGGTGAACCCCATCGAAATGCCTGCGCCCAGTGCTGCGGCAAGGCCGACCAGAAAGGTCGTTGCGCTATCATGCGTGGCAAATGCCGTGGCAAAAATCGGGGCAAGGGTAGAAACCGATCCATCCATCAGCCCCGCCAACCCCGGCTGCACCCAGGTCAGGATGAACTGCCGCCGCGCCGTCAGATCCTCATCGCTGCGCGCGCCTTCGGGCAGGTTGGTGGCCTCCAGTTCTTCGGCCTTGGCTTCATGCGTGGCCTCGGCAGCGGCCAGATCGCCCAGCAGTTTGCGGGTGGCGGCATCACTGGTACGGGCAGCCGCACGCAGATAGAAATCCTGCGCGCCCTTTTCCATCGCCGCCGCCTCGGCCCGGATCGTCTCCAGACTCAGGTTCGCAGCCAGCCACACCGGACGACGGGCGTAAAACCCAGCCACATGTTCGCGCCGGATCAGCGGGATCACCGGGCCAAAGCGGTCTTGATGCAGGTCAATCAGGCGGCGGCGGTGGTTATCTTCTTCCTCGGCCATACCATCGAAGACAGCGGCCGAGCCGGGATAGTCGGCCCGCAACCGCTCGGCATAGCTGCGATAAATGCGGGCATCGTCTTCCTCGGAAGAGATGGCAAGCGCCAGAACCTCTTGCTCTGTCAGGTCGGAAAAGCGGCGGCGCGAGGAAATGCCGGGGATCATGTCTTGCTCCTTCTGGAATGATTCTAAACTAACAGATCGCCGCGCCGCGGCAAGATGCGACATTTTGAACCAAACAGTTCAAAACTTCTTGCCAAGCCGAACCGACCCGTTCATATCGAACTAAACCGTCAGGTTCAAAATAAGGAGATCACCATGAGCCACCTGCGCACCCAAACCCTCGCCCTTGCCCTGGCTCTGCTGTCAGGTCTTGCCGCCGCCTGCGCCTTTGACCTTCCGCACCTCGATTTCCCTGACAGCAGTGCCCCAGTGACCCAAGGCTGCGCCCAGCCCGCAACGCTTGGTGGCTCTTGCCCGGCTGGCAACTGACCAGTGCTTGCCCCCCGGTGGATGCGCGGGCTACATTGCCCGCGACAGCCGGGGACAAGATGACCGCAAAACCGCAGGTGATCGTAAAGGGGCGCAAGTTCGACCAGGTGCTGCAAGGCGCCCGGACCGTTTTCATGCGCGATGGCTTTGAACGTGCCTCGGTTGATGACATCGCGAAAGAGGCGGGCGTGTCGAAGGCCACGCTTTACGCCTATTTCCCCGACAAGCGCCTGCTGTTTCTGGAGATTGCCAAAGCAGAATGCCGCCGTCAGGCCGAAGAGGCCGAGGCGCAGATTGACGAGGCGATCCCCGTGGCGCAGGTGCTGCGGCTGGCTGCCGAAAAACTGACGGCGTTTCTGGTCAGTGATTTTGGACAGCGGATTTTCCGTATTGCCGTGGCCGAAGCCGCAACCTTTCCGGCGCTGGCGCATGAGTTTTATCACTATGGGCCGAAACTGGTGCATGACCGCATCGCGGATTTCCTGCGCTGCGCGGTTGACCGGGGCGAGCTGACCATAGACGACATCGACCTTGCGGCCGAACAGTTCACCCAGCTTTGCAAGGCGGGCATTCACGACCGGCTGGTGTTTGGGGTCGGCGACGATTCCTGTTGCGCGCCTGCCGCCGTGGCCCGCGTGATCGACGGCGCAGTGCAGATGTTCATGGCCCGCTACGGGCGCAGGTAAAAGCTCAGATCAACCTTGCGGCCATTGCCAAGGTTCATGCCGCTAAATTCGCCAATCAGAGTCAAGCCCACCGCCAGACCGCTACCCGCCCGCGCCTCAACCGCCAGAAACACACATCCGGGTTTGGCCAGTTCTGCACCAAGCGTCTCTGGGGTGGCAAAGCGCAGTTTGCCTTGGGTAAGGAACAGGGCCGAAGGCTCTTCATACCCAACCGAAAGCGCGCGACAGTCGGGGTGGGTCGTCGCCGCATCCGCCAGCGCGACCGCAGGCCACAGCGTCGGAATCCGCGCCAGAGTCGGAAACAGAGCCACCGACAGGGCAAGCCCCGCGCCCGCCAGCGCGCCGATTTGCAACGGCACCGCCCCGCGCCAAAGCGCTATGGCCAACAGCGGCGCGGCAAGCGCCAGACCTGCGGCCCCCAGCAAGTAACTCGGTGCCAGTTGCGCGCCAATCTGCCCGGCCCCAACCCACAGCGCCACCAGTACCCCCCCAGGAACCGCCACCGCCACAAGCGCACCTATCCCGCGCCAAGCCCGCCCCGGCATGGCCTGCGACAGGCCCCAGGCCACCAGAATCGCCAAGGCCGGATAGGCGGGCAGGACATAGTGGATCAGTTTCGTCGCGGTCAGTTCGAACATCAGCCAGACCGGCACGATCCAGCCAAAGGCAAAGGCCATGACCGGCTGCCGCCGTCCGTGCCACAGCGCGGGCAAGGCCGCGACCAGCAGCGCCGATCCGGGCCAGAACGTCGCCCATACCAGCGCCAGATAGGTGCCGGGCGGCGCGCCATGGCTTTCTTGCCCCTGCCCGACCTTGGCCAGCATGTCTTGCCCGACCGAGGCCGCCCAGAACGCCCCTCCGCTTTTGAACGTGATCGCTATCAGCCATGGGGCAACCATGGCCAGCACCAGCAGCAGGCCCCAAACCGGCCTTAGCACGCGCAAAATCTTGGTATCGCGGCGGTGAATGCACAGCCCCGTCACGGTGAAAAGGGCCACCAGCGGCGTGATCGGCCCCTTGATCAGAATGCCCGACCCGACCGCTACCCAAAAGCCCATCGCCGCCCCAAACGACAGGTCCGGCCTTTGGTTGCGCCCCCCCGGCAGAAACGCCCGCGCCAGAACCGCCTGCGCCGCCAGTATTGTCGCAAGCTGCATGGCATCGGTCTTGGCCAGCCGCGCCTCTCCCCCCAGCAGGAAAGAAGAAGCCAGCATTACCCCGGCCAGCAGCGCAGGCCCCTCTCCCATCACGCGCCGCGCGATACCGACGGTCAGCCCCACCGAAGCCACCGCCCCGATCAGCGACACCAGCCGATAGGCCCAGATGCTTTCGCCCTGCCCGGTCAGCCCGGCCACCGCCGCCTGCAACCAATAAATTCCGACCGGTTTCTTATAGCGCGGCTCATCCCCCAACCGGATGTCGATCAGGTCACCCGAGGCCAGCATCTGCGCCGAAGACTGGGCAAAGCGTGCCTCGTCCCGGTCAATCGGCGGCAGGCTGAAAAAGCCGGGCAAGGCCAGCACCAGCATCACCAGCATCACCAGCATCGCCACCACCGGCGCGCGCCATCCTGCCCAAACCGCTGCCATCGCGATCTCCTGCCGTTTTGCGGGGTGTAGCGCCAAAACGGCGCGAACGGAACCGCTGGACAACGGCGGGCCGCGAAACCATGGTCCGGCCATGCAAAATGCCGCGCTTCGCCTGCTGAAATATCTGTTCCTCGGCTCACTCCGGGGGCTTCTGATCAGCGGCGCAATCATTGCCGTGGTCCTGCTAACGGCTGGGCGGGTGGAAAAGACGGGGGATCGGCTGCAAATCGCCCTGCCTATGCTAGCACTGGGCTGTGCCGCCGCGAATGGCGAAGGGGTTGAATATGGCCTGCGCTATCTGGTGATGTTCGGGCTGGCGCATGGCACCAAAGGCGCTCTGGGCGATACGTCGATCAACCAGCGCCCGCATGGCGGAACCGGGGGGATGCCTTCGGCCCATACCTCGACCGCCGTGCTGGGAACCTCTCGTCTGGTCAGCGATTGTCTGGCGGGCAACGCACTGGCGCAATCGGTTGCGATTCTGGGGGCCGGTCTGGTGGGCGGGTCGCGAATCGTGGTGGGTGCGCATGATCTGTGGCAGGTGCTTGCCGGCGTGGTTCTGGGATTGGGCTGTGACCGTCTGGCGCGGCGCGGCAGCCGCTTGCGGCGCTGGATTGCCAAGTTTCTGGGCCGGGCTTAACCCAATCCTCAGCCTTCGCTGCCATCCTTTGCCCGACCAAAGGACGAGGGGCCATGGACAAGATCAGCGTTATCGGCGGGGCGGGGTTTATCGGCACGGCGTTTTGCCGCCAGTTGGCCCGCGCCGGGCAAGAGTTTGAGGTTATCGACCTTGTGCCCAGCCGCCAATTTTCCAGCCGCAGCCGAATCGCCGATATCCGTGACCCGGACGCCCTGTCTGCCGCCCTGTCGGGGCAGGTGGTGGTTCATCTGGCTGCGGCCCACCGCGATGACCTGCGCGACCCGGCGGAGTATTTTCGCACCAATGTCGATGGCACGCGCAACATCTGCCAACTGGCGGGGCAGCGGGGCATCGGGCAGATTGTTTTCACCTCTTCCGTTGCGGTCTATGGGGCCGCAGCCCCGGGAACCGATGAAACCGGCCCCGTTGCGCCCGATACGCCCTATGGCCAAAGCAAGGCGGCGGCAGAGGGCGTCTTGCGTGACTGGCAGGAGCAGACTGGCGGGTCCCTGACCCTGTTGCGCCCTGCCGTTGTGTTTGGCGAAGGGAACCGCGGCAATGTGCATCGGTTGCTGGCCCAGATCGCCGCGAATGAATTCGTGATGGTCGGCGATGGTGCCAATGCCAAGTCTATGGCCTATGTCGGCAATGTCGCGGCCTTCCTGTTTGCCACCCTTGGCCAGCGCCCCGATCTGGCGGTTTACAACTATGCCGATGGTCCCGACATGACGATGGCAATGCTTGTGGAACACGCGCGACAGCGCCTGTCGGGCCGGTCGGGCACCGGGCCGCGCATTTCCTATGCGTTGGGAATGACGCTGGGGCGGCTGGCCGACAGGCTGGCGCGCGCGACGGGCCGGGGCCACCCGGTCAACGCCGCCCGTATTGAAAAGTTTTGTGCCGAAACCACCTTTGCCCGGGCGGCAGAGCTGCCCGGATTTGCCGCCCCGTTCACCCTGCACGAAGGGCTGGAACGCCTGCTGGCGGCAGAGTTCCTTCAGGACGATCCGGTGATGAGCCTGCTTGCCGCCGAATGATCAGCCGTTCTCGCGCAGGATCGCCCCGGCAAGATACAGCGAACCGCAGATCAGCACCCGTGCCTCGGGTGAGGTTGCGGCAATCTCGGCCAAGGCTGCGGTAACCGACTGCGCCGACACCGCAGGAATGCCCACCGACATGGCCGCATCGCGCGTCACCTCGGCGGGAAGGGTGTTCTTTTCGCCGGGAATCGATACTGCGTGAAGGCGCGCGGCATGGCCCGCTAGGGGGCGCATGTAACCCGAAACATCCTTGGTGTTCAGCATCCCGCAGATAAGGTGCGTTTCGCGCGCGGGCATCCGGGCCAGAGTGGTGGCCACCGCCTCTCCGCCCGCCGGATTATGGCCGCCGTCCAGCCACAGTTCGACCTTGGGCGCCAGATCGACCAGCGGCCCGACCTTCAACCGTTGCATACGGGCTGGCCAGAAAGCGCGGCTGACGGCGGCTTCACATGCGGCCTCGTCTTGCCCCAAGGCGCGCAGGGCGGCAATCGCAGCGCCTGCGTTCTGAATCTGATGCGGGCCGGGCAGGGTGGGCAAGGGCAGGTCCAACAGGCCGTTTTCGTCCTGATAGATCAGCCGCCCGCGTTCTTCCCAAACGCTCCACTGTTGGCCAAAGGCCAGAACCGGCGCGCCCAATCGGGCGGCGCGGGCCTCGATCACGGCCAGCCCCTCTTCCGTCTGGGGCCCGACGATCACCGGCACGCCGCGTTTCAGGATTCCGGCCTTTTCACCGGCAATCTTGCCCACGGTATCGCCCAGGAAATCGACGTGATCCAGCGAGACGGGGGTGATGATGGTCAGACGCGGCTGATCGACCACATTCGTGGCATCCAGCCGCCCGCCCAGCCCAACCTCCAGCAAGGTCCAGTCTGCCGGGGTGCGGGCAAAGGCCAGAAAGGCGGCGCAGGTGGTGATCTCAAAAAATGTGATCTCTTCGCCGCCGTTCGCCTGCACGCATTCATCCAGCAGGGCTGTCAGCGCGGGTTCGGAAATCAGATCGCCCGCCAGCCGGATACGTTCGTGAAAGCGGGCAAGGTGGGGCGAGGTATAGGCGTGAACCTTGTCGCCAGCAGCCTCTAACCCGGCGCGTATCATCGCTTGGGTGCTGCCCTTGCCGTTGGTGCCGGCAATATGGATCACGGGCGGCAATTTGCGCTCTGGGTGGTCCAGTGCCGCCAGCAGGCGATGCACCCGGTCCAGCGTCAGGTCGATGATTTTCGGATGAAAGGTCATCATCCGGTCCAGAATCAGGTCAGAGGTGGTCACTTTTCTTCCGCCATCACCGCAGGTTCACCAGGCGGCGGCAAATCGCCCTTAACCGCCGGGGGTTGGCCGGTCAGCATTCGCAGAATTGTGATCAGCTCTTCGCGCAATGCCTTGCGATGCGTCACGCGGTCCAGCATGCCGTGGTCCAGCAGATATTCGGCGCGCTGGAACCCTTCGGGCAGCTTTTCGCGGATGGTTTGTTCAATCACGCGCGGGCCTGCAAAGCAGATCAGGGCGTTGGGTTCAGAGATTTGCACATCGCCCAGCATGGCATAGCTGGCTGTCACGCCGCCCGTGGTGGGGTGGGTCAGCACGACGACATAGGGCAGCCGCGCCTCTTTCAGCATCTGCACGGCCACCGTGGTGCGCGGCATCTGCATCAGCGACAGGATGCCTTCCTGCATCCGTGCGCCCCCGGCAGCGGCAAACAGCACCAGCGGGCGTTTCAGCTTTACCGCACGTTCGGCGGCCGCCACGATGGCATTGCCGACATACATGCCCATCGACCCGGCCATGAAGCTGAAATCCTGGGCGGCTGCGACGATGGGGGTACGGCCCACCTCGCCCTCGGCCACCAGCATCGCCTCTTTGGTGCCGGTTGCTTTTTGCGCCGCTTTCAGCCGGTCGGGGTATTTCTTCTGGTCGCGGAAATGCAGCGGGTCAGCGACGGGTTCCGGCACCTTGACCTCGACGAAAACGCCGGTGTCGAACAATGCGGAAAAACGGTCTTGCGGGCTGATCGCCATATGGTGATCGCAGTTCGAGCAGACATTCAGGTTTGCCGCCAGTTCGCGGTGAAACAGCATCGTTCCGCATTCGGGGCATTTGGTCCACAGATTCTCGGGCACCTCGCGCCGCGAAAACAGCGAGTTGATCTTGGGCCGGACATAATTGGAAATCCAGTTCATCGGATCGCTCCTCGCGTGACGTCAGCCCCGATCAGATAGCCGCCGGGGGACAGGATTGCAACGGCGGCGGCTTCATGCCAGCAAGCGTTCGCCCTGTTGTCCGGTGATGGCTGCGGTGATGACCACGCCCTCGGGCTGATCGCTGGCAAAGGCCACTTCGGTAAACTGCTCGGTCCGGCCCATGCGGGCGGTTTCGGTCAGAATACGATGGGTCGCCCCCTGCTGGCTGGCCAGATGGCGGGCCAGTGCTGTATCACCCGCTGCCCGCAGCCGCGCCGCACGGTCGCGGATCACCGGGCCGGTCAGCTGCGGCATCCGCGCCGCCGGGGTGCCCTTGCGCGGGCTGAACGGAAAGACGTGCAGGAAGGTCAGGCCGCAGTCATCCACCAGCTTCAGGCTGTTTTCAAACATCGCCTCCGTCTCGGTCGGGAAGCCGGCAATGATGTCGGCGCCGAACACCATGTCGGGGCGAAGGCGGCGGGCCTCTTCGCAGAACCGGATGGCATCATCGCGCAGGTGGCGGCGCTTCATCCGTTTCAGGATCATGTCGTCGCCCGCCTGCAACGACAGGTGCAAATGCGGCATCAGGCGCGGCTCGGTGGCGATGGCCTGCATCAGCATGTCATCCGCCTCGATCGAGTCGATCGAGGAAATCCGCAGGCGCGGCAGGTCGGGTACCAGTTTCAGGATGCGCATGACCAGATCGCCCAGCCGAGGCTGCGCGGGCAGGTCAGCCCCCCAGCTTGTCAGGTCCACCCCGGTCAGCACGACCTCAAGGAAACCCTTGTCGACCAGGCGCTTGATCTGTTCGACCACCACGCCCGCAGGGACAGACCGCGAATTGCCACGGCCAAAGGGGATGATGCAAAAGGTGCAGCGATGGTCGCAGCCGTTTTGCACCTGAACATAGGCGCGCACCCGGCCAAAGCCGTCGATCAGATGACCGGCGGTTTCCTTGACCGACATGATGTCATTGACCTGCACCTTCTCGGTCGCGCCGATCAGGTCGGGCACGCGCAGGCTGTTCCAGGTTTCAGCCTGCATCTTTTCATGGTTGCCGATGACCTTGGTCACCTCTGGCATGGCGGCAAAGGTTTCCGGCTCGGTCTGGGCGGCACAACCGGTCACGATTACCGGCGCGCCGGGGTTTTCGCGCGCCAGACGGCGGATTTCCTGCTTGGCCTTGCGCACCGCCTCGGCCGTCACGGCGCAGGTGTTCACCACCACCGCGCCCGAAACGCCCGCAGCTTCGGCCAGTTCCTTCATCGCCTCGGTCTCATAGGCGTTCAGGCGGCAGCCCAGCGTGGAAAACACCGGCGCGGTCATGCGTTCTGCGCCAGATAGTCGGGCGACAGCCAGCCGTCGAAGACATGGGCCACCGGCCCGGTCATCCAGACCCCATCTTCGCGCCAGTCCACCTCCAGCACGCCGCCATCCAGCTCCAGCGCCACCTTTCGGCCTGTCAACCCGCGCAGATGGGCGGCAACCGCGGTGGCGCAGGCCCCCGACCCGCAGGCCAGCGTGATGCCCGCCCCGCGCTCCCACACCCGCATGCGCAGGCGGTCGGGGCCGATCAGGCTGGCGAATTCCACATTGGTGCGTTCGGGAAACAGCGGGTCATGTTCATAGCGCGGGCCAAGCTGCGGCAGGTTCACATCTTCGGCGTCCTCGACGAAGAACACGCAATGCGGGTTGCCCATGCCCACGGCCACCGGGCCGCCCGGCAGGGGCAAGTGCAGGGTATCAACCGCCCCGGCCAGCGGCACCTCGGCCCAATCGGTCTGCGGATGCCCCATGTTCACCGAAACCCGGCCATCCGGCAGACGCACCGCCGCCAGACCGCCCCGCTGAGTGACGAGGCTGATCGCCTTTTTGCCCGCACCCGCCATCACATAATCCGACACGCAGCGCGTGGCATTGCCACAGGCCCCGGCGCGGCTGCCATCGTTGTTCCAGAAATCCAGGACGAAATCGGCCTGATCGCTGTCGCGGATCTCTGCCAACTGATCAAAGCCCACGCCGCGATTGCGGTCACCCAGTGCCCGCGCCAGCGCAGGCGTGACCATTGCCGCCCCGCCCCGCCCGCGCGAGTCGATCACGACGAAATCATTGCCTGCTCCATGCATCTTCATGAAACGCAGGCCGGTTTCTGGGGTCTGGTCTGTCATTTGCCCCATATACGCCTGTGCCCTTGATGATTCCAGAGGCCAGAAAATTGTCCCTTGCGCCTTACGGGTGATCAGACTATTGCCCGCCCCACGGATGGGCCGTTAGCTCAGTTGGTAGAGCAGCTGACTCTTAATCAGCTTGTCGAAGGTTCGAATCCTTCACGGCTCACCATCCGTCTCCCCTGTATCAAGCCGATGAATTTACGCCCGATTCGGGGTTGACGCCCCTGCGCAGGTTCCGTATTGGGCGGCTGCGTGGGGCCGGTAGCTCAGTTGGTAGAGCAGCTGACTTTTAATCAGCGGGTCACAGGTTCGAATCCTGTCCGGCTCACCACCGCCTGATTGTTGTCAGGCAAGACCGTGAAGTGTCTGGAAAGACACTCAAAACTCTTCGAATACGAAATGAACCTATCTCAATCCGTGTTTTCGCGGATTTTTTGGTGTTAATTCGGACGTTTGGATGCCCCGCCAAAGTGATCGATGGCGCTCACCCTTGTGGCGCAGATGCCCGTTGCGCCTGCAAACCCAGTCTGGATCGCTTCTATACTTACAGGGCTTTGGCATCTCTCGATCAAGACTGGGCGCGCTTGCCATTCTTCGGGCGAACGCTCACATTCCCTTGTTCATCTTCTTGCTTTTTCACTCTCGACCTAAGGCCCTATTTATGAACCGGAATTTTGATGTGGTCTTGCGCTATTGGCGCACCTCGCTGGCCGATGGCGCGCTGGGTAAGGGCAAGTTCAGCCATCGCGACCGTAGCCGGTTCATCGAACTTTCGCCGGAGGTACTGCAAAGTGGCGAGGTGCCGTTGGGCGCGGTCAACCTGCTGTTTCACGATCAGCCCAACGCGAAAACGATCGGGGTGCGGCTTTGGCCACTCGTAGCAGCGCGGCGGATGTCGCATGGTGCGGTAATGAGGAATGGTCTGCCAGAATTGGTGGCGCCCATTGTCACCACAGCCCAGATCGACCGCGAGGGGCGCATTCAGCCCCAGCGCAGTGTGATCGCGCGGGATGTTCTGGCTCCGCTGCCCTCGGACGAGTTCTCCATAGGCACCGTTGATGCGCTGGACGAATTTCTGGTGGCAGAGCCGCTCCGGCTGCAAAATCCCTGTGATTGGCCCGCCTATTTGGCGCATTGCCGCAAGATGCTGAATGCCGTCACAAAGGGTTGGCCCGAGGGAGATCAGGATTACCGTCCTGCCGGCTATGGCTTGCTAGAGCGTGCCGATGACGCCTCGGCCACGGTGCGCAACATTCTTGACCTTTACGACAAGATTCTTGCCGATCATCCAGAGGTGCCCCTTCTGGCAAGAATGGTTAGCCCAACGCAGGGGACGGTCACGGATAAGGTGGTGGAAACATCGCTTGCCCGACGTCTTGGCCATTCCAACCCGCACTTCCCCTTATCCGAACAGCAGCGGCAAGTGCTGGCCTGGCTGGACGCGGCTGCGCAAGGTGAGGTCATCGCAGTCAACGGGCCACCGGGAACCGGAAAGACCACCTTGCTGCTGTCGGCCGTGGCCGGGCTATGGATTCGGGCGGCAGTAGCGGGGGGCGACCCGCCGGTGATCGTCGCGGTCTCCTCTAACAATCAGGCCGTGACCAATATCATCGACGCCTTCGGCAAGGATTTCGCGTCGGGCGACGGGCGTTTCGCCGGGCGATGGCTGCCCGGCATCGACAGTTACGGCATCTTTCTGCCCGCGAACTCTCGCAAGCAGGACGCTGGCGAAAAATATCAGACCGAAGAGTTCCAGACCCGGATGGAAACCGTAAAAGGTTTTCAGGCGGCAAAAGAAGTCTGGCTGACTGCGGCGCGCGCGGCATTGCCAGACTGCCAAGGGCCGGACTGTCAGGGAGATGTGGCCGACTTTGTGGCGGCACTGCAAGGCACCATCACGCGTGAGGTGAGCAAATTGGCCGAGGCCGACCGCAGCGTTGCCCACCTCTCCATACTTGCCGCCAAGGTCAGTGGTCTGGGGCGGGCTCCTCAACAGGCAGAAGGTCGGGCGCAGGCGGACCTGGATGCCCAGATACAGGCGGCCAACACCATTCAGCGCCACCGCGCGGCGTTTGATCGACAGCAAGCTGCGGAATCCAGTCTGATTGCCCTGTTCAGCTTCATTCCGGGGGTGGAGCGCAAGCGCGTCTTGCGGGCACGTCTGGCGCTTGAAGGGCTGCCCGGGATTCAAGGACTTGGGCGGGTATCAGAGATCGATCAGCACTTGAAAAGGGCCCTTCTGACAGCAGAGGCCGCAGTGTCCGCCGCACGGAAGGCCTTTCAGCACATCCGGGATCTGTGCGCCGAACTGACCGCCGCCCAATCCGCGCGTGATCAGGCAATGCTGGCGCTGGGCGGAGAGGACGGGCTGGAAGACCGGCTGGACCTTGGGCTGCGTTTCAACCTTTTCCGTCTGGCCACACATTATTGGGAGGGCCGCTGGCTGTTGGCGATGGAGGCCGATCTGGCGGAGATCGCCGCTTCGGCGAACAAGAGGGGCCGTGCGACCCTTGTTCCGCGCTGGCATCGGCGCATGATGCTGACCCCTTGCGCGGTTTCCACGCTTGCCAGCCTGCCAACCAAACTCTTTTACAGCCGCCGTGACGGTGACAAATGGGCCAATAAGTATCTCTATAATTTCATCGATCTTCTGATCATGGATGAAGCAGGTCAGGTCTTGCCAGAGGTCGCAGGTGCCGCCTTCTCTTTGGCGAAACGTGCGCTCGTTATCGGGGACACCAGACAGATCGAGCCAATTTCGACCGTGCCCCGCGCCGTCGACCTTGGAAACCTGCGCGAAACCGGACTGCTGGGCACAGAGGCGGACATTCAGGCCTTGGCCGCCACCGGCCTTTGCACCACCACGGGCAGCGCCATGCAGCTTGCACAACAGGCATGCCGGGTTTCGCCTTGGCCAGATCTGGACCCCGGACTCTGGCTATTCGAGCATCGCCGCTGCCATGACGAGATTATTGGTTACAGCAACGCCCTTTGTTACAAGGGCAAGCTGCGTCCCAGGCGCGGGGCCGCGCCGCTGGATGCACCTTTGCCCGCCATGGGATACCTTCACATCGACGGAAAAGTGTCGCGCGCGGGCAACAGCCGGTCAAACCCGACAGAAGCTGCAACCATCGCCGCCTGGATCGCCCAGAATCGCACCGCCCTGGAAAACCGCTATGGCCGCCCGATAGAGCAGATCGTGGGCATCGTTACCCCCTTTGGCGCCCAGGTTCGTGCGCTGCGGGCTGCCTGCTCTGGCCACAAGATCAGTGTAGCGGGACAAGCAGCCATCACAATCGGCACTGTCCATGCGCTACAAGGCGCAGAACGCCCGGTTGTGATCTTTTCGCCGGTCTATTCCAAACATGGCGATGGCGGCTTCATCGATGCCTCGCCCAGCATGTTGAATGTTACGGTGTCGCGCGCCAAAGACAGCTTTCTGCTGTTTGGCGATATGGACCTGATGGCAAAGGCTGTGCCGGGGTCACCGCGCGCACTGCTGTCTGCCTTTCTTGATCGTCCGGGCCGGGAACTGGACTTTCATCCGGCACCTCGTCCCGACCTGCAAGAGCGTGATCGTCAACTGCAAAGCCTGCGCGATGCCGCCGAGCATGATACATTCCTGTTGAACGCCCTGTCCGGCAATGCCCGCCGCTATCTGATCGTCAGTCCCTGGATCAAGCTGCGCACGATGCAGCGCACGGGGATTTTGAAGGGTTTGCAGTCTGCCGCCGCACGAGGTGCGGTGATCGACATCTACGCCGACCCTTTGTTGAACGCCGACCTTTTGCCGGAAGGACTCAGGCAGATCGATGAAGCCGAGCAGGCGTTAAGGCAGATTGGCATATCGCTTCATCGTCTGGAAAAGCTGCACAGCAAAATCGTTGCGGTGGACGATGATCTTCTTTGCGTGGGGTCCTTCAACTGGCTGAGTGCGGACCGTGACGGCCAGTATGCCCGCCACGAGACCTCGTATGTCTATCGGGGGGCATATGTGGAAGCCGAAATTCAAATGACCAGGCAAGATCTGAAAAGTCGCGCCAAGTGATCAGGAGGAGATTGAAGTGGCGCGCGGGATTGAGCTTTGACACGCGCTTTTGCCGCAACGCCAAGGCAGGTGCCAGTGTGCTGGCAAGTGTTGGAAGTGCCCGCCCAGTCCAGGCTCTGGCATGTCGCTGTCTGGCAGCGGATTGGGCATCCCAGCAGGCAACCTTGCCTGGCCTTGATCTAGGCTGGGCTGCTTGGCGGCAGAAAGCATCGTAGGAACGCGAAGGAACCATTCTCTTTCCTTTTGATCACACATACACGATAAAGACGGTAGATTTTATTTTGATTTAGTGCATTCTTATCTGCGGCCCCCGCAACCGGGCAAGAAAGGCAAGCTGACCATGACCGACCTGGACCTGATTGACCGCAAGATCGTGGCAGAACTGATGCGGGACGCAACACTTCCCGTCGCCCAGATTGCCGACAAGGCGGGCCTGTCGCAAACGCCCTGCTGGAAGCGTATCCAGAAGCTGGAAGCGAACGGGGTGCTGACCGGTCGCGTGGCCTTGGCCGATGCGGCCAAGCTTGGCTTTGGCCTGACGGTCTTCGTTGGCATTGAGGCACCCGACCATTCCGCCGAATGGCGCGAGGCCTTTGCAAAGGCCACAGACGCGATCCCCGAAATCATGGAAGTTTACCGCATGGCGGGTGAGATCGACTATCTTCTGCGCGTGGCCGTTGCCGACATGATCGCATTCGACAGGCTTTACAAACGCCTGACCGATGCGGTGCCGATCAAAAACATCACCAGCCACTTTGCGATGGAACGGATGAAGTTCACCACCGCCTATCCGGTCGATACCCTATCGCGCTAGGCCCATCCAAGAGAATGAGCTTCCCTTTCCATAGCTGTCTTTGGGAACCAAAATCACGATAATCTTGCTAGATTAATATGAGACCCGCAAACAGCACCCGGAGGCATGACATGACCAAAACCCTGATCGTCCCCGGCCTTGATGGCTCTGCCGCGCCACATTGGCAGCACTGGTGGGCGGCGACAGACCCCAGGTCACTGATGGTGGAACTGCCAGAGCCCAGCCACCCTGTTGCTGCGGTCTGGGAGGCCGATCTGGCCTCGATGATCCTGCATCACCCGGATTGCATTCTTGTCGGTCATTCGCTTGGGGCGGTCTTGATCGCCCGGCTGCTGGCAAACTGGCCGCAACTGCGGGTGCGGGCGGCCCTTTTGGTCGCCCCGGCCGAGACAATGGGCAATGATCGCATCGGCCATTTCGGCCCGATCCCGGAACCGCGCTTCGATATCGCAACCAACGTGGTCGCAAGCCGGAACGATCCGTGGATGCGGTTTGATCGCGCCCGCCATCTGGCCGCGGCCTGGGGCAGCGAATTGATCGACGCGGGTCATGCAGGCCACATCAATGTGGCGTCGGGTTTCGGGCCTTGGCCTCAGGGCAAAGCTCTGCGCGACAACCTGTTGCAACCATCGCCGACAAGGCTGATTCCGGCGCAGGCAGAGCAAAGGATGGCTTTCTAACGCAGCACCGGCCTTGGTGGCGACCGGGCATGGATGCCTGCGCTTAACCCCTCCAAGCCTTGCACGCATGTCGCCCAACTCGCGGCCCGATACAGGCCAGAACGCTACGTCCTAAGCAAGTTTGGCGCGCTGAAACACCGGCGAGGTGCCGAAATGCGCCCGAAACACCTTGGAGAAATGCGAGGTGGATTGAAAACCGCAGGCCATGGCGATTTCCGTTACCGATTGCTCGGTCTGCACCAGCAGGTTCTGTGCCCGGTTCAGTCGCATCTCCATGAAATAGTGCTTGGGGGTAGAATTCAGGTAGCGCGCGAACAACCGCTCCAACTGCCGGGTCGATATGCCCAGGTCTTCGGCGATCAGACTGGGCGACAGGGGGGTTTCGATGCTGGATTCCATGATGGCAATGGCGCGTTTCAGGTGTTCATTCCGCATCCCGTGCCGGGACTGGATTGATACGCGCTGCGCCGCAGTTCCTTCGCGCACGGCGTTGTAAACCATCTGGTCGGCAACTTCGGTCGCAAGATCGGCACCATGCGCCCGCCCGATCAGATGCAGCATAAGATCTGCCGCGGCCGTCCCGCCAGAGGCGGTGATAATCTTTTCGCGCGCGCAGAACACATTGCGGACCAGGCGAACCTCGGGAAATTCTTCCTGAAACAAGTCATGCCAAGCCCAGTGAACCGATGTCTCAACCCCATCGAGGAACCCGGCCTTGGCCAGCACATAGGCCCCGGAACAGATGGCCCCAAGGGGCGTGCCCGACGCCCGTTCACGCCGCAGCCAGTTCAGGACAGGGCCTGTGGTGTGGGTCTGAACATCGACACCCGAGATCACGAACAATCGGTCGGTATGGCGCGTAGGCTCCAGCCCCGCCTGCGTCAGTGTAACCGAGCCGTTCGAGCAGGTGGCGGTTTTGCCATCCTCGCTGACAAGGGTCCAGCGATAGAGCGGCTTGCCGGAAACCAGATTGGCAATCCGCAGCGGCTCCAATGCGCAGGAAAAGGCGATGTGGGTAAATTCGTGCAGAAGGAAGAAGGTGAAATGCTGGGGTCCGGTCATGTCTTCCTCCATAAAAAAGGGGCCGCCCCGGAAGGCGGCCCCCAAGGTCTGTCAGCCCAACTTACTTTGCCGCAGCACGGGCTGCAGCCAGCCAGGCGTCATAATCAGCCTGGTGCGCCTTGATCCATTCATCGGCATGACGCTTGATGTCGTCATTCGAATTCTGGCCATCGGCGATCATCTTGTTTTCTGCCGAGATGTCGTTGATGTCCAGCTTTGCAACCTCGAACAGCTTTGCCGCAGCCGGGTTGGCCTTCAAAAAGTCGTTGCGGGCGATAATGCCGATTTCGTCCACCGCAAAGCCCAGGTTCTTGCCGTTGAACTCGGTGTTGCCGGTGGCCCCATCGGGCAGCGCGGTGAAGGGCACACTCAGCCATTCCACGTCACGACCGGGGACAAGCGCGCCCGAAACCCAATAGGGGGTCCAAGTATAGTACAGGATCGGCTGGCCGTTCTGGAAGCGCGCCATCGTGTCGGCGATCATTGCCTGATAGGCACCCTGATTGTGGGTCACGGTGTCGCGCAGCTTATAGGCGTCAAGGCCAGTTTCAATCACCCGCTCGCAGCCCCAGCCGGGAATGCAGCCGGCAAGGTCGGCCTTGCCATCGCCATCCGCGTCAAACAGCTTGGCAACGGCCGGGTCGGCCAGTTGGCTCAGGTCGTGGATGCCGCTGTCATAGGTTTTCTTGTCGATCAGATAGCCTTGCAGCGCGCCTTCGATATAGTGGCCGACCTTCGACATCACCGCATCGCCGCCAGCTTCCTGATAGAAGCCGTCATGCAGGGTGCGCCATTCAACTGCCGTAAAGTCGGCATCCCCCGCGCCGACAGCCAGGATCATCGTCTGATACTCGGCCTCGTTCGGCTCGGCGATGGTATAGCCCAGATCTTCCAGCGCGCGGAACAGGATCTCGTGCTGGAAATGCTCTTCGATCTGCACCGGCAGGATCGGGCGCACAGTCACGCCCTCACCGGGTTTGTCCTGCGCGAAGGCGGGAACCGCAAGGGCCAGCGCCAGGGCGGTCGTCATGAACAGTTTCATTCGATATCTCCCAGTTGTTTTCAGTTGTTTTTTTCAGTTGGTCTTCTTGAACATGGCAGTCAACACGCCCGCCGGGCCGGTCTCCCACCAATGCCGATGCCCGCGCTCCCGGCCCGACCGGCCAAGCCCTTGGGTAATGCGGTCCAGAACGATGGCCAGCATCACGATCCCCAAACCGCCGACGATGGCCTTGCCGGCATCCAGCCGCCCCATCGCCCGCAGCACCTCGTTCCCCAGTCCCTTCACGGAAATCATCGAGGCGATGACAACCATCGAAAGCGACAGCATGATCGTCTGGTTCAGCCCGGCCAGAATGGTCGGCGTCGCCAGTGGCAGCTCGACCTTGCGCAGGATCTGCGCAGGAGAGGCTCCAAAGGCGCGCGCCGCCTCGACCACCGAAGGGTTCACCCCCCGGATGCCCAGCGAGGTCAGCCGGACCAGAGGCGGCAAGGCAAAGATGATCGTGACGATCACGCCAGAGACGTTGCCGATGCCGATCATCATCACCACCGGCACCAGATAGACGAAGGCCGGGATGGTCTGCATCGTATCCAGCACAGGGCGGATAAAGGCCTCGAACCTGTCGCTCTTGCCTGCCAGAACCCCCAGAGGCAGCCCGATCAGCACGCACAAGATCACCGAAGCGGTGACAATCGCCAGCGTGGTCATCGCCAAGCCCCAGGCCTCGGGTGCAAGCAGGCCCAGAACCAGCAGGCAACAGCCGACCACGATCGCCGCCCTTCGCCCCGCCGCCTGCCAGGCGATCAGTGCAACAATCACCAGCATCACCAAGGGTGGCACCGCATGAAGTGCGCCTTCAATACCCACGATCACCGATTCGAAGAACCGCTTGATGGGCTGGATCATCTCGCGGTGGGAAATCGCCCATTGCTTGATGCCGTCCGCCCAGGACGCAATGCCCAGATCGATGGAGGCAAAGGGGTTCAGCCAGTCAAAGCTCGTGTCAGCCATCAGGCAGCCCTCTCTTCATCACGTCCCTGGATACCGCGCAGCAGCGCGCGCTTGGTCACCACGCCGATCGGCGCGCCCTCTGCCGCGATCAGGATCGGATGGTCGGTGCCCACCGCCAGATCGACCAGCTCGTTGAGCTTGTCTTCCGGCTTGCCAACCGGCCAGGTGCCCATGTCTTGCGGGCCATTGGCCTGCACATAGGCAGCCATCGGCTGCATGATCCGCGCTGCGGTCACCAGATCCAGCTTGGAAATCCCCGCCACGAACTCGGCCACATAATCGTCTGCCGGTTCTGTCACGATCTCTTCCGGCGTGCCGATCTGCACCAGCACCCCATCCTTCATGATGGCGATGCGGTCGCCGATACGGATTGCCTCGTCCAGATCATGGGTGATGAAGACCGTGGTCTTGTGCAGTTCCGCCGACAGCTCCATGAAGGTGCCCTGCAATTGCCGCCGGATCAGCGGGTCCAGCGCGCTGAAAGGCTCGTCCATCAGCAGGATCGTCGGGTCCGCCGCCAGCGCACGGGCCAGCCCTACGCGCTGCTGCATGCCGCCCGATAGCTCGTCAGGATACTTTGCATCCCATCCCGTCAGATCCACCATTTCGATGGCCTTCGCGGCAACCTTTGCCCGCTCGGCATCCGACACGCCGCGCACTTCCAGCGAGAACGCCACATTGTCGCGCACAGTCCGGTGCGGCATCAGCGCCATTGATTGAAAGACCATGCCGATCTTTTCCGCCCGCAGTTTGCGCAGCGCCTCGGCATTCATCGCATTGACGTTTTCGCCCTCGATATAAACCGCCCCAGAGGTCGGTTCGATCAGTCGGTTGATGTGGCGGATCAAGGTAGATTTGCCCGATCCTGACAGCCCCATGATGCAAAAGATTTCACCCCGTCCCACGGTGAAACTTGCGTCCTGCACACCGACAACACAGTCAAACTGTTCGCGAATGTCCTTTTTTGAAAGGCCGCGCGCGCGCACCGCCTCCATCGCGTGGCGCGACTTGTCGCCAAAGATCTTCCAGATTCCTTCGCAGCGGATCACGTCCTCGCGGGTTTCAGCCATGCAGAATCTCTCCTCCCGGTTTCCAAACTACAACCATATAATTTTAATGTAGACAATATGTATTTTATTAGACTACACAGAAAGCAAGCTACCTGAATCACGGTGAAGACCCCCGGATCAGGCAGGAGAGAACCCTTGGACATCGATTCCCGCAGCAAGAAGACCCAGTGCATCGAGGACCTGCGCCGCAAGGTTCTGACCGAGGCGTTGGAGCCGGGCGTCTATCTGGATGAAACCGAACTTGCGGAAATCTATGGTATTTCTCGCCCCCCCCTGCGGGAGGTGCTGCGCCAGCTTGCCGGTGAGGGCTATCTGGTCTTGCATGAAAACCGTGGCGCGCAGGTGGCGCCCATGTCACACAAGACGCTGCGCAATTTCTTTGTGGCCGCCCCGATGATCTATGCGGCGACAACGCGCCTTGCGGCTGAAAACGCCACATCTGCGCAGGTCGTAAAGCTGAAGGAATGCCAGTGGGCGTTCCGTCAGGCGATCAAGTCCGGTGATGCGGCCGAAAGGGCGCTGGGGAACGAGCGCTTCCATTCAATCATCGGCGAAATGGCCGATAACGAATACCTGACGCCCAGCCTGCGCCGCCTGCTGATCGACCACACCCGCATCGGGATGACCTTTTACAACCCACGTAAGCTGCACCTCGCCCCGCAGCGAGAGCTTGCCGCCGACCAGCACGACCAGTTCATTGACCTGATCGAAGCCGGAAATGCCGACGCCGCTGCCAATCTGGCCGTGGCCCACTGGGAGCTGTCTCGCGCCCAGATCGAAAGCTTCGTCACCCCCGAAAGCATCAACATTCCTCTGGGCCGCGCGCCCGGAGTAGCCGAAACACGAGGAGCCTCATGAAATTCGAAGGCATCTACACCCCCGCCATCACGCCCCATCGTGAGGACGGAACTATCGACCGCGACGCTTTTGTCGCACAGTTGGAATACCTGATCGCTGCGGGCGTTCATGGCATCATCAATGGCGGTTCGACCGGCGAATATTATGCCCAGTCGATGCAGGAACGCCTTGAAATGGCAAGCCTTGCCCGTGAGGTGACCAAGGGCCGGGTGCATCTGATGCTGGGCACCGTGGCGATCCGGCTGGAAGATTCGGTCATCATGGCCGAACATGCCGCCAAGATCGGCGCGGATTCGATCCTGGTGGGCAGCCCGCCCTATTCCGTGCCGACCGAGCGTGAAAACGCGCTGAATGCGCTGGCCATCGACCGCGCCGCCGATCTGCCGATCATGCTGTATAACTATCCCGGCCGGATGGGCATCAACATGGGCGAGGAGTTTCTGGACCGTGCCGGCCGCAGCCGCAATTTCTGCGCCATCAAGGAATCCTCGGGCGACATCAACCGCGTCCACCTGTTGGCCCGCGACTATCCGCATATCCAGATGTCTTGCGGTATGGACGATCAGGCGCTTGAATTCTTCGCCTGGGGCGCGCGGTCCTGGGTTTGTGGCGGATCGAACTTTTTGCCCGCCGAACATCTGGCGCTGTACAAGGCCTGTGCAATCGAAGGTAATTTCGACAAGGGCCGTCGCATCATGTCGGCGCTGATGCCGCTGATGCGCGTTCTGGAACAGGGTGGCAAGTTCATCCAGTGCATCAAGCACGGCTGCGAAATGATGGGCCAGTATGCCGGCCCGCCGCGCCCGCCGCTGAAAGGCCTGAACAAAGATGACAAGCGCCAGTTGGAACAAACCGTGCGCGTGTTGAAAACCACCATCGCCCAGATCGTTGCGGAGTGAACCGATGAGCCTTCTGACCACCGAAGAATACAAGGCCATCGCCGCCGGTCTGTCCATTCCGACCCAGGCTTTCATCGACGGCCATTTCCGCCCCGCCATCGCAGGCAAGACCTTTGACACGGTCAATCCCGCCACGGGCGATGTGCTGGCCAAGGTTGCCGCTTGCGGGCCCGAAGATGTGGACCTTGCCGTGGCAAAGGCCCGCGATGCCTTTGAAGACGGCCGCTGGTCGCGCCTGCATCCGAAGGACCGCAAAGAGACCCTGATCAGGCTGGCGAAACTGGTCAAGCGCAACGCCCGCGAACTGGCGGTGCTGGAAAGCCTCGATTCCGGCAAGACGATTTATGACTGTGAACAGGTTGATATCCCCGAGACGATCAATTGCCTGACTTGGCACGCCGAGCTGATTGACAAGATCTACGATCAAGTCGCCCCGGCATCGGACAACCACATCGCCATGGTGGTGCGTGAACCCGTGGGCGTTGTCGGACTTGTCCTGCCGTGGAACTTCCCGCTTCTCATGCTGGCGTGGAAGATCGGCCCGGCGCTGGCCGCCGGATGTTCGGTCATCGTCAAACCGGCCGAGGAAACCCCGCTGACCACCCTTCGCATGGCCGAACTGGCGATGGAGGCGGGCATTCCTGCGGGCGTCTTCAACGTGGTGCCCGGCACCGGGCCAGAGGTTGGCGAACCCATCGGTCGCCACATGGACATTGACGCTGTGTCCTTTACCGGCAGCACCGAAACCGGGCGACGCTTCCTGCGCTATGCGGCGGAATCCAACCTCAAGGAAGTCACGCTGGAGATGGGTGGCAAAAATCCGGCTGTGGTGCTGGATGACGCCGAAAACCTTGACCGGGTTGCGGCCCATATCGTCAACGGTGCTTTCTGGAACATGGGCGAAAACTGCTCTGCCTCCTCGCGCCTGATCGTGCAGAAGGGTGTCAAGGAAGAGCTGCTGAAGCGTATCGTCGCCCATGCCCGCGAATGGCCGATGGGCGACCCGATGGATCCGGTGAACCGGGTGGGCGCGCTGGTGTCCAAGGCGCATTTCGACAAGGTTTGCAGCTATCTGGAGAAGGGCCCCAAGGTCATCCTTGGCGGCAAGGCCAGCAAGGGCTTTGTCGAGCCGACAATCCTTGATGTTCCGCGCGATGCCAAGCAAGCGCGCGAGGAGATCTTTGGCCCGGTGCTGTCGGTTCTTACGGTTGACAGCTTTGACGAAGCCATCGCGCTGGCGAATGACACCGAATATGGCCTTGCCGCCAGCATTTTTACCGCCAACATCAAGCGCGCCCTGCGCGGCGCCCGCGCGCTGCGGGCCGGAACTGTCACGGTGAACTCCTTCGGTGAGGGTGATATTTCTACCCCCTTCGGCGGGTTCAAGCAGTCGGGATTCGGTGGGCGCGACAACGGCATCCACGCCCATGACCAATACACCCAGGTCAAGACGATCTGGGTCGATCTGGCCGATGATACGGACGAAGCGGTGGGCTGATGCGGCGTATCGACCCTTTCGGCAGGGGTAGGGTCGCGGTTGCCAGGTCTGCAAGCGGGGCGGCGGCGCAAGCGCTTCCTTGCGTGCCGCCCTGGTGCCGGACAAAGATGACTTGACAGCCGGAGCGGTTTTCACCGCCGCCCAGACGTGCCAGAAGATGAGGACCCAGATGACCCGATATGAGGCCCGCCGCACGCCCGTGCACAAAGGCCCCGCTGCATGGTCCGCCATTTTGCCGGGCCAGCCAGCGCCCCTGTCCCTGCCGGGCGACCAGAGGGTTGATGTGGCGATCATCGGTGGCGGATTTGCCGGCCTTGCTGCAGCCCGCAGGTTGCGCGAACTGGACCCGACCTTGAAAATCGCCGTGCTGGAGGCAACCCGCCTTGCCGAAGGGGCCTCGGGCCGCAATTCAGGCTTTATGATCGACCTGCCGCATGAACTTACCTCGGATGACTACGCCGGGCATGGCGATGACGGGGGGATGATCGCGCTGAACCGGCAGGCCATCGCCTTTGCGCGGGGCGCAGTTGCGGATTACGGCATCAGGGCCGATTATTTTGACCCGGTGGGCAAGGTGAATGGCGCGGCCTCTGACACTGCCGATACGCTGAACCGCAGCTATGCCGATCATCTGACCTCGCTGGGCGAACCGAACGAGCGCCTTGATGCCAAGGGGATGTTCGATCTGACCGGCAGCCGCCACTATGTCTCGGGGCTTTACACCCCCGGCACGGTGATGCTGCAACCGGCTGGCTTTGTGCGCGGCTTTGGCGAGGGGCTGCGCGCCTCGGGCGTGGGGGTGTGGGAAAACACGCCCGTCACCGCCTTTGCCCGCAGCGGCAGCGGCTGGACCGTAACCACCCCCCACGGCCACGTTTCGGCGGGCAAGATCATTCTGGCGAACAACGGGCATCTGGAAAGCTTTGGCTTTGCCCAGAACCGCCTGATGCACGTTTTCCTTTATGCCTCGATGACGGTGGATCTTTCTGCCCAGACGGTGAAAGCGCTGGGTGGTCAGCCGCGCTGGGGTGTGACCCCCGCCGATCCGATGGGCACCACGATGCGCCGGATCGACACAGCCCTTGGCGGCAACCGCATCATCACCCGCACCTGTGCCAGCTTTCTGCCGGAAATGGAGGCGTCGGATGCCGCGCTAACCCGCACAGCCGCCGTCCATCGCCAGAAATTCGCCGACCGCTTTCCGGCGCTGAAAGGCGTGAAGCAGGAATACACCTGGGCCGGGCACCTGTGCCTGACGCGCAATGGCGTCTCGATTGCCAGAGAACTGGAGGCGGGGCTTTTCGCTGCCACTGTCTGCAACGGCCTTGGCACCGCACGTTCAACACTGACCGGCATTGCCGCCGCCGAGCTGGCGATGGGTCTGGAAACCGACGCCACCCGTCACTTTGCCAAGGATGCCCAGCCGACGAAACTGCCGCCAAAGCCATTCTCGACCCTGGGGGCAAATGTGTTCCTGCGCTACAAGGAATGGCGGGCGGGACGGGAATGAACACGATGCCTGTCGCCATCGTCACAGGGGCCAGTCAAGGGATTGGCAAGGGCATCGCGCTTGCCCTGCTGGCCACGGGTGTGCAGGTGATTGCGCTTGGCCGGTCGCAGGCAAAACTTGACGCCCTGCGGCAAGAGGCCGGGCCAAATGCCGATGCCTTGCTGTGCGAGGTGATGGATGTCGCCGACAGCGCGCGGTTCACTGCCGGGCTTGATCGTTGGATCGCCGATTTCGGCGGCATCGACCATCTGGTGAATGCCGCCGGTGTGCTGGAGGCGGGTCGTCTGCTGGATTGCCCCGCAGATGGCATTCGCCGCATTGTCGAGACAAACTTTCTGGCCACGCTGGAGCTGACCCTGCCCGTCGCCCGCCATATGGCCAGCCGTCGGCAGGGCGGCATTGTAACCATCGGCTCGAATTCGGGCACCACGCCACGGGTGGGGCTGGGGGCTTATCCTGCGTCAAAAGCCGCAATCATCCATGCGATGAAATGCCTTGGGCTGGAACTGTCCGACTATGGCGTGCGCTGCAATATCGTCTCGCCCGGATCGACCAACACCGAGATGCAGCGCCAGACCCAGGCGGCCACGTCCGGCCTTGAAGGGGTGCTGAACGGTGATCCCAAGACCTGGCGGCTAGGCATACCCTTGCGCCGCATGGCCGAGGTGGACGACGTGGCCGATCTGGTGCTGTTCCTGCTATCTGACCGGGCGCGGCACATCACGATGGAGAACATTGTGATCGATGGTGGGGCAACCTTGGGAACAAGGTAAAGGAACGCCGGGGTGGCCCCCGACGCGGTTTAGGGCAAGCTCAACTTTGCCATCCGGCCACCATCAACCGTCCAGACTTGCCCCGTCACAAACGCCGCCTCGTCCGAGGCCAGCCATGCCACCAGCGCCGCCACTTCCTCGGGCTTGCCGGTCCGCCCCACCGGATGGATACGCCCGATATTGGCGCGAAACGCCGCCGGGTCCGGCATGGCGTTGACGAAGGCTTCGTTCAGCTCGGTGTCAATCCAGCCGGGTGCAACGGCGTTGCAGCGCACGTCTGTCGATTCGTCCACCGCCACAGCGCGGGTCAGCCCATGCAGGCCCGCCTTCGACGCCGAATAGGCGGCGTGCTGCGGGTTGGACCCCAGCCCCTCGATAGAGCCTATGTTGACAATTGCGCCCCGCCCCGTGCGCAGATGCGGCAGTGCAGCCTTGATGAACAAGAAGGGCGCGGTCAGGTTGACGCGCAGATTGCGCTCCCAATCTTCAAGCGACATGGCTTCGGCGCGGGCCTCCTGCATCATGCCAGCGTTGTTCACCAGCACATCCAGACGGCCCGCGCGGGCGATGATTTCGGCCACCACATTTGCGGGGCTGGCGGTGTCGGTAAAATCGGCCTCGATGCCCTCGAACGCGGCATCCGGGCCACGCTGGGCGGTAAACACCCGCGCGCCCTCGTCGGCAAGGCGGCGGGCAATGGCTTGCCCGATGCCAGACCGCCCGCCCGTCACAAGCGCGGTTTTTCCTGCAAAGCGGCTCATTTCACAGGCTTCCCGCCATTCACCTCTACCACCGCGCCCACCATGTAGCGCGAGGCGTCCGAGGCGAGAAACACGATCACGTCGGCAATATCTTCCGGCTCGGCGATCCGGCCCAGCGGCACGGATTTGCCCAACTCGGCCACGGCACTATCGGGATCGAACCCGCGCTTGGCAAAGCCGGTGCGCAGCATGGGGGTGTTTACCTCGTTCGGGGCGACGGCATTGATACGGATGCCCTTGTCGGCGTGATCCATGCCCATGCACTGCGTAAGTGAGGCGATCGCGGCCTTGGTCATGCAATAGACCGCATGACCCGGACCGGGACGCAAACCCCAGCACGAGGCGACGTTGACGATGGCACTGCCCGGCCCCATCAGCGGAATGGCCGCACGGCAGATGCGGAACGGCGCCTGCACATTCACCCCGACCGACAGATCCCAATCGGCATCCGTGGTTTCATCCACCTTGCCACGGGTGATCACGCCTGCGTTGTTGACGATGATGTCCAGCCCGCCCAGCGCGGCCTTGGCCGCAGCGGGCAAGCCATCGGCATAGGCGGCTTCCAGCAGGTTCCCCGGCAGATGCGCCTCGGCCTCAACCGCCGATACATCGCGGTCTGCAACCGCCACCGCAACGCCCTGCGCCCGCAAAGCCTTAACCACCGCAGCGCCGATGCCACCCGCTGCGCCCGTTACAAGCGCCTTCTTTCCCCTAAGATCGTTCATTTCTTTCCTCAGCCGAATGACAGAACCGGATTGCCGAAAGCACCCTCATCCGGCACCACACCAAGACCGGGACCTTCCGGCAGCTTGATATGGCCGCCAATGATGTCGATGCCGTTTTTGGCATCATAGTGACCTTCGATATAGGGCGCGGCCAGCCAGACGCCCTCGTTCAACCGGGGGGCAACCGTCGCGCCGATATGGGTGCAGGCAGCAGCCATGATATCGCCGCCCCAGGCATCATCGCAGGTGTGGGGCAGGCTGCGGGCCTCGCAGACGTCACGGAAGGCGGCCATCTGTTGCAGGCCACCGATACGGGTGACCTTCATGCCAAAGCCATCAACCAGCCCCTGCCCCGCTGCGCGGATGACGGTGGCAAGATCTTCTGAATTTTCATCCATATAGATGCCGTGATGCACCTGACCCCGGATCGCGGCAAGCTCCTCTATGGTGTTGCAGGGCTGTTCAAGGATGAAGGGGATATCCGGGCATTCGCGGGAAAGCCGCAGCGCATCACGGGTGGGCAGGCCGCGGTTGCCATCGGCCGCCAGACGCACACCCTTGCCGCGGATCACCTCCCAGACCTTGCGCATCACGGCGATGTCCACCTCGACCGGGCGCCCGCCGATCTTGATTTGCAGGCGGGGATAGCCCTCAGCCACCTTTTCGGCGGCAACGCGGGCGATCTCATCCGGCTCGCCCACGCCGGTGGCGAAATAGGATGGCACGTTTTCCTGCGCCACGCCGCCCAAAAGCTCGGCCACACGCAGGCCGGTTGCCTTGCCCATGATGTCATACGCCGCGATGTCGATTGCGGCCTTGGCATAGCGGTGACCGTTCAGCAGGCTCTCCATCTTGCGCCGCAGGCTCAGGGGATGAAGCGGGGCACCAATCAGCCCCTGCCCCATCTCGTCCAGCGCGGCGCGGGCACCTTTGGTATGGCTTGGCGCGTAGGTAGAGCCAACCGGGCAGGTCTCGCCCCAGCCAACCAGGCCGGTGTCGGTGACGATCTTGACCAGCGTGGTGTCCAGTGCCCAGACCTTGGCATTGGCCATGGTATAGGGCCCGTTCTTGACCGGCAGGTCATGGGCGTAGACGTGAATTTCCTTGATTTTCATCGGAGCGGTTCCTGGCGTTCAGTCGTTGTCAGAAGGGGGGGATAAGGACCAGTTTGCCAACATGGCCCTTGGCCAGAAAATCCTTCTGGGCCTGAACGATATCGGAAAGGGGATAGGTGCGGGCAACGACGGGGCGGATGCGTCCCGCCTCGATATAGGAGACGAGGTTTTCGAACACCAAATCGTCCTGAAATGTCGCGCCGAACAGGGTAAGGTCTTTAAGGTACAGCGTGCGCAGGTCGATCTGGGCCAGCGGCCCGGCAATGGCGCCCGAAATCACATAGCGCCCGCCCTTTTTCAGCACATCCAAAAGCTGCGGCCAGCCAGAACCACCCACCAGGTCCAGCACGACATCAACGCTGTCGTGGCCAAGTTCCTTGACAAGATCGGCCTTACGATCAACCACCCGGTCAGCGCCAAGGGCCATGACCTCATCCGCTTTGGTCTTGCCCGCCAAAGCGATCACGGTCGCGCCGCGCAGCTTGGCCAGTTGCACCGCCGACGAACCAACGCCCCCCGACGCGCCGGTAATCAGCACCGTTTCGGCCCCGACCTTGCCCCGGTGCAGCATGTTTTCTGCCGTTGACCAGGCGCAGGGTATGGTGGCCAGTTCGGCATCCGTCCAATCGCAATCAACCGCAAACGTCTCGCGCGAAGGGGCTACGGTATATTGCGCAAAGCCCCCGTCGCATTCAGACCCGAAGGTCCAGCAGTCAAAGGGCTTCCAGCCGACATAGCTTCGCAAAAGGTTGCGCACGATCACCCGTTCTCCGATCCGCGCGGCGGTCACACCCTCGCCCACGGCGACGATCTGCCCGCAAGCGTCCGCCCCTTGAATGCGGGGAAACTTCAGCGGAACGCCAGACCAGCTTGCATCGGCATCATCGGCCCCCTGAAAGCCCCCCGCTCCGCCCAGATTCGAGCCTTCTGTCACCGCCTTGGAATACCAGCCCGTACGGGTGTTGATGTCGGTGTTGTTTATCGCCGCAGCGGCGACACGGATCAGCACCTCTCCGGGCTTTGGCTGTGGCACCGCAACATCGGTCCGGTATTCCAGCGCCTCGTATCCGCCGTGGCCGGTCAGCAGGACGGCGTGCATGATGCGACCCAAGGTCTTCTCCCTAGTGGATGTTTGCGGCAGCCAGGGCCGCGCGGGCGGCCTGCATGGCGGCGTCATAGGCAATCTCGCGGCCTTGCAACCGTGCAGCCTGGGTCATGCCCTCGTGCAGCAGGAACAGCGTTTCGGCCAGATGGCCGGTGTCCTGCCCCGGCACCACACGAGCCAGACGCTGCCGGAACTCATCTGCCAGCCGTGCCTTGTGATCACGCACGACCGCAGCAATGGCTGCACTGTCGGGATACTGCGCCCAGGCGTTCAGGAACAGGCAGCCGGTGTTCGCCACCTCGGCCAGCCAGTCGCCCAACCGGACCAGTGGATGCAGCACATGCGCAGCACCATCTTCTGGTCCGCCCTCCAGCCAGCGGGAATAGGTTACATCGCGGTGCTCCAGTGCGCCGACGATCATCGCCTCGCGGCTGGGGAAGTGCTTGTAAAGCGTGCGCAGCGACACATCCGCCTCGGCCCGCAGCGCCTCGACTCCCTGCTCGGCAAAGCCCAGCGCGGCAAAGCTGCGTTCCAGGTCCGAGGCGATTCTGTCTTTTGTGCTGATCATGGCCCACGAAGTAGAATGATTGCTCTACCTTTGCAAAGAAAAAGTAGAGCGATCACTATACCTGTCGATAGAAAAAAGAAGGCCGCCCCGAAAGGCGGCCAGTCACAGGGATCAGTGTTCGGTGTTCAACTCGTCCACCGCCGGAATTTCGCGCTCGCGGCGGGCGATATAGTCCAGCAGGGCTTCATTCACGCCTTCGTCCAGCTTGGGCTCCTCATAGTCGGCCAGAAGCTGCTTTGCGCGGTCCAGCGCACGCTGCGTGATCTCGACCGAGCCTTCGGCCTGCCATTGTTCAATGCTGTTGTTGTCAAACAGCTTCGGCATGAAGAAGGCGCGCTCAAAGTTTTCCAAAGTATGCGGGTGGCCCAGATAATGCCCGCCGGGGCCGACATCGCGCACCGCCTGCATTGCCTCGTCAAAGTCATCCCAGCGCGGGCCTTCGGCCATGCGGTAGCCCATCTGGCACATTTCGGCATCGACCACGAACTTGGCGGTGGAGCAATGCATGCCCGCTTCGTTCCAGCCAGCCGAATGCCAGATGTAATTGGCACCCGCGTGCAGGACGGCGTTCATCGTCATGGCGCTTTCATACCCGGCCTGCGCGTCAAAAGTCTTGGCCCCACCCAGGTTGTTCGAGGTGCGCCACGGCACGTTATAGTAACGCGCCATCTGGCCGATCATGAAGTTCATCAGCGAAATTTCGGGCGTGCCCGCCATCGGTGCGCCGGATTTCATGCTGACCGTGGACAGGTAATGGCCATAGATCGCCGGGGCGCCCTTGCGGATCACTTGCGTATAGGCCAGCGCCGACAGCGCCTCGGCATTAAGTTGCGCCACAGCGGGGGCAACCGAGGCCGGGGTATTGGCCCCGCCCAGCACGAAGGGCGAGCACAGGACCGGCTGCTTACGCTTCACAAAGGCGCGCATCGCAGACAGCATCGTCTCATCCCAGACCAGCGGCGAGTTGCCGTTGCAGTTGCCGGTGGTGACGGGGGTTTCCTCCATCACATCCGCCCCGAACAGGATCTCGCACATCGCCATCACGTCTTCGGCGTTCTTGCCGCTGGTCGTCATGCCCATGAAGGTCTTGTCGGAATGCTTCATCGACGAATAGGTGATGTGCAGGTGGCGGTGGCTGACCTTCATATCCATCGGCTCCACAATGTGGTGCGCGGTGGAATGCAGCGCCGGCGACATATGCGACAGCTTGTGGAACATGTTCAGGTCGGCGATCGTCGGCCAGCGGCGCACGTCATCCAGATCGCGGATAAAGGGCGCGCCGGTCATCGGTACAAAGATCGAATGCTTGCCGCCGAAGGGCAGGCTTCTTTCCTGATTCCGCGCCCGATATGTCCAGCCCGAGGGGATGGTGGAGATCAATTCGCGCACAAGACCGCGGTCCAGATAGACCCGGTCGCCATCAACTTTGGCCCCAGCGCGTTTCCAGTCGGCAATCGCGATCTCGTCGCGGAAGATCACGCCAATCTCTTCCAGAATTGACATCGAGGCATTGTCGATCTGTTCGACACGACCCTGATCCATCACCTCGCATTCCGGGATGCCGCGCTTTAACGCGGGAAGCATTTCGAAATCGGGGGCAGCACGCAGGGCACGGCGGGCGCCACGGCCTCCGGCGCGGACAGTTCTGGCAACTTCACTCATGGCGTCCCTCCTGGCGATACGGGTGCTGACATGAGGGGTTGGAAGGGCTGTCGTCACAGTCGCGGCTGCGAAGCGGATGGGCAATTTTGCGACATCAAAGGCGCCTGCGCACTGGACCTTGTAAGTAGGCGCAGGAAGAAAGGGGTCGAAATACATTGCCCGGCACGTTCTGCTGAATGGCAGATACCACGCCACGCGGTTCCCTCATCGGCGCTCTTTTTCCCGTCGCCCTGTCGGGGCTGTCTGGCTGCAAGGGCGAAATCCCGGTCGGCGGATGCGCGAACCGGACACGCAAGGGCGCAACATGAAGACGGGCCGAACGTGATCAGAACCGTCACCACCAGCCTGACGGTCATATCTCTTACGCCGCTGTCAAGGGCGGTTTGGGCTTCACAGAAACCTCTTGGTGCCTGCCTATGCCTGCGGTTACTGCACCGATCTCAGCGCAGGATAGGCCCTCTGGAACGCATCATATCCATCGTCGAACGCCCCGGTCATTTCGGCCGCAGGCTCAATCGTCTCCCGCGAGTCTGGCGTCGTCATGATGCTTTCGGGGCTGACCCCGGTGGCAGCGGCCATGCCCAGCCTTGCGGCCCCAAGGGCCGCGCCAAATTCACCCCCGGCGGGCAGGCGCAGCGGCAGATCAAGAACCGTGGCGATCAGGCGCAGCCAATAATGCGAAGCTGTGCCACCGCCGATGGCAATCAGGCTTTCCATGTTGGCCCCCGTCGCCTTCAGCGCTTCAAAACTGTCGCGCAGGCCGAAGGCAACACCTTCCAGCACGGCCCGCGTCAGATCATCCACCGAGGTGGCAAGGCCCAGTCCGGTGAAACTGCCCCGGATATTCGCGTCATTATGCGGCGTCCGCTCTCCTGCCAGATAGGGCAGAAAGCGCACGCGCCCCGGCTTTTTCAGGGCATCGCCCAACTGGCCCGTCAAGACCGCTGGTTTGCGGTCGGTGATGCGGGCAAGCCAGTTCAGACTGTCGGTCGCGGCCAGCATCACACCCATCTGATACCAGCGCCCCGGAATGGCATGGCAAAAGGTGTGAACGGCTGTTTCCGGTGCCGGGCTGTAGCCATCGCGTGCCACAAGCAACACACCCGAGGTTCCAAGGGAGACAAATCCCTGCCCTTCGTGCAACGCACCGATGCCGCAGGCCGCCGCCGCATTGTCCCCGGCGCCCCCTGCCACGCTGACCGGCCCGCGCAGGCCCCATTTTGTCAGCAGAGCCGGGCGAAGGCGACCCGCCTCTTCGCACCCTTCGACCAGCGCAGGCATCTGATCGCGGCGCATATGGCTGGCCTTCAGCAAGCTGTCCGACCATTGGCGCTTGCCGACATCCAGCCAAGAGGTTCCCGCGCTGTCCGACATATCGGCCACGAATTCGCCGGTCAGGTAGTGGTTGAGATAGGCTGCCGGCAGCAGAACCTTGGCAACCCTGGCATGAACCTCTGGCTCATTCTCGCGCAGCCATTCCAATTTGGGGGCGGTAAAGCCGGGGAAGACGATATTTCCCGAAAGCGCGCGCAGTTCAGGCATCGCGTCAAGCCGCGCGGCTTGTGCGTGTGATCTGGTATCATTCCATAGAATGCACGGGCGCAGCACCTGCCCCGCATCATCCAGCAAAACCGCACCGTGCATTTGCCCGGACACACCAATGCCGCGCAATTCGGCAAAGGCTGGGAATTTTGCGCGCAATTCCTCTACCGCACCTTCAAGGGCCGCGATCCAGTCGGACGGGTCCTGCTCTGACCAGCCCGGAAAGGGGCGCCTGGCGTCATAGGACCGTTCGGTCGCCCCGACGGGGTTGCCCGCCGCGTCCACCAGCAACGCACGAAGCCCGGATGTTCCCAGATCGATTCCGAGAAAGGTCATTCAATTGGCTCCAAGATAGTTTTGCAGGGTCGCGCTCATACCATCGCGATACATCATCGTCAGCCAATACTCGAAAGGTTCGGCAAAGGCCGGGGCTTGGGCCAGATCGCCGTAATACTGGCGCAGATCTAACCACTGGCGCGGGGTTGCGCGGGCCAGTTGCGCCTGATGGGTAAGAATGGGCCAGAACGGATCGTTGGGCTCAATCGTGGTGCCATCGTCACGGGTGCCGTGACACATCCGCGCCCAGGCCGCTTCGACCAAGGCGAGACCGCGCACAGAGATGCCCGCCTTCAACCCATCGCGCACCGTGGGCAGAACCATTCCAGTATGACGGGACGAGCCGTCAAACGCCACCCGGCGCACGGTGTCCACGATGGCAGGGTTGGCAAAGCGGGTGTCGATCAGGTCCAGATATTGCGCCGGTGTCATACCCGGCACCGGGGTAACATGTGGCAATATCTCTTCCTGCGCGATCTTGCGAAATGCGGCGTGGATCAGCGGATGCGCCATCGTCTGCGAAATCGTGGTCATGCCCATCACTTCGGCCACGGCGGCGATCACCTGATGCCCGGCATTGAGGATGCGGATTTTCTGCGCCTCATAGCCGTGAACATTGTCGGTAAAGGTCACGCCCACCCGTTCCCACGGCGGGCGACCAGCGCAAAAGGCATCCTCGATCACCCATTGGCGAAAGTTTTCATGCGTGACGGGGGCCGCATCGTCGATGCCAAAGCTGTGCACCAGCGCCAGTTCGGCAGGCCCGGTGGCCGGCACGATGCAATCGACCATCGCATTCGGAAAGCCGCAAGTGGCCGCGATCCAGTCGGCCAACGCGGGGTCAGAGGCGCGGGCCAGCGACACCAGCGTTTGCCGCAAAACGGCACCATTGCCTTGCAGGTTGTCACAGCTTTGCACCGTAAAGGGGCCGGTCCCACGGTCCCGGCGCAGGCGCAGCGCCGCCGCAATCGCGCCAAAGGCGGTGCGGGGCGTGCTGGGGTTGGCGGCATCGAACTGCATGTCAGGGTGGCCCGCGTCAAAAGCCTTGGTTACCGGGTCGATGTAATAACCGCCTTCGGTAACAGTCAGCGACACGATCCGAATGGCCGGGTCTGCCATCTGGGCGATCAGCGGGCCATTGCCTTCGGCCACGGGGACATAGCCGATCATCGATCCCACCACCTCAGCCGATTGGCCCGAGGGGTCCAGCTCGATCAGGGTGGTCAGGTAATCCTGCGCCGCCAGCTTGTCACGCTGCGCGGCGTCAAAGGCGCGCACGCCCGCACCGATGATGCCCCAATCCTGCGCAAGGCCCTGCTGCATCAGCCGGTGCAGATACCAGGATTGATGCGCCCGGTGAAAGTTGCCCAGCCCGATATGCACGATGCCGGGGGTCAACCGCGCGCGGTCATAGGTTGGGCGCAGCACCGTTGCGGGCAATTGGTCAAGCGTGGCATTGCAAAGGGTTATCATCGGGCACCTCTTTGAAATTCCTGTGGAATAAGGGCATCGAATGCCTGCGACAGCGTATCGATCACCTGATCGGCCCCGGCCTCGCGCAGAATGGCAGCATGTTCCTTGCGCAGACCGGCAAGATGGCTGCCGCCGACAAAGCCGACCGCCCGCATCCCTGCCGCAACCGCACCCCTGATACCATGCGGTGAATCTTCCAGCACGGCGCAATGGCGGGGCTCCACGCCCAGCTCGCGGGCGGCCAGCAGAAAGACATCGGGCGCAGGTTTTCCGTGGCGCACCTGATCGGCACTGAACCTGCGGCCTTCGAAATACCCGGCCAGCCCGGCATGATCCAGCGTTCTGGCCAACCGCCGCACCGAGGCACCAGAGGCGATTGCCACCGCAATCCCGGCCTTGTCCAGAACCGCCAACAGCCCCTCAACCCCGTCGATCTGCGGCAGACCGGCGCTGTAAGAGGCGAACAGCCGCTCCTCCATCCGGTCGGTAAAACCGGGGGGGCAGGGATGGCCAAGGCGCGACTCGACGTCGCGGACGATTTGCGACAGCGAGACGCCCAGATATTTCCCCCCCACTTCGGTCGCCGTCACATCCGGCAGACCCGAGGCGCGGATTTCGGCGGCAACCGCCTCTAGCGAGAGCGGTTCGCTGTCAACAAGGCAGCCGTCCATGTCAAAGATGACGGCCCTGGTCTTGGGCGGCGTGCCTTCTGTCAAATGCGCCGCTCCGACTTGCGGTCAAACAGCCGGACGTTGGCAGGGTCGATCAGAAAGCCGATCTCGCTGCCCGGCCGCGCAGAGATGCGGTCCTTGACCAAGGCATCGATCAGATCGCCACCCGATTTCGCAAAGATCTGGGTTTCCGAGCCAGTCGGCTCTACCACGACCACATTCATCGTAACGCCGCCATCCCCGATGCGGATATGTTCGGGGCGGATGCCATAGGTCACGGCCTGCCCTTCGGCGGCGGCGGTTTCCGGCAGGGGCAGCACAAGCCCGTTGTCGGACACGAATTGTTTGCGGCCCCCGGAAAGGGCAATCTTGCCATGCAGAAAATTCATCGAGGGCGAACCGATAAAGCCTGCGACAAAGACATTGTCGGGGTTGTCATAAAGATCCAGCGGGCTGCCCACCTGTTCCACCCGGCCATCACGCATCACCACGATCTTGTCGGCCATGGTCATCGCCTCGATCTGGTCATGGGTAACATAGACGATGGTGGTGCCAAGGCGCTGATGCAGCTCCTTGATCTCAATCCGCATGGTGACGCGCAGCTTGGCATCCAGGTTCGACAGCGGCTCATCGAACAGGAACACCTGCGGGTCGCGCACAATGGCGCGGCCCATCGCGACGCGCTGACGCTGGCCGCCCGAAAGCTCTTTGGGATAGCGCTTGAGGTATTTGCCAAGGTCCAGCACCTCGGCGGCCTTGGTGACCTTTTCTTCGATCTCGGCAGCTGGGCGCTTGGCCATTTTCAGCGGAAAGCCGATGTTGTCGTAAACCGTCTTGTGCGGATAAAGCGCATAGCTTTGGAACACCATCGCGATATCGCGTTCCTTGGGAAGGACGTTGTTCACCACCTTGTCGCCGATGGAAATCGTGCCGCCAGAGATTTCTTCCAGCCCCGCCAGCATCCGCAAAAGGGTGGATTTGCCGCAACCGGACGGGCCGACCAGAACGACGAATTCACCATCCTGAATATCGACGCTGACCCCGTGCATCACTTGCACCGCGCCATACCGCTTGACGACATCCTTTATCGTTACACTTGCCATTGGTCTGTCCCCTTACTGCGGCAGCTTGATCTGCATTTTCACGTCCGCCGGAGGGGCAGATGCGGCGGTTTCAAAAGCATGAACGCTTTCGTCGAAATCAAAGGTCCGGGTGATCAGTGGTTTCACATCAATCGCCCCGGAGGAGAGCATGCCCACACAGCGCGGGAAAACATGGGCATAGCGGAAGATGTTTTCCACCCGCGCCTCGCGCACCATGGCCGCCCCGGCGTCATACTGGATCGGGTCGGGCTGACCGCCGATCATCACCACACAGCCACCGGGGGCCAGGGGTTCGAACACCGTTTTCGCGGCATGCGGTGAACCCGTCGCCTCGAACACCACATCCACGCCCCAGCCATCGGTATCGCGCCGGACAACATCGACAAGGTTTTCAGATCGGACGTTGACCGGGGTGATTGCGCGGCTGAGTGCGCCCGCAATCTCCAGCTTTTTATCCGCCAGATCGGTAACGTAAACCCGTGCGCAGCCCGCAGCCAGTGCCGCCAGCGCGGTCACCAGACCAATCGGCCCCGCCCCCAGCACTACGGCATTGTCACCCGGCTTGATGCGGGCCTTGGTCGCGGCATGAACGCCGACAGCCAGCGGCTCAACCATCGCGGCCTCGGCAAAGCTGACATTATCGGGGATCTTGAAGGTAAACGCCTCAGGGTGCACGCAGGTCGGGCGCAGAATGCCATGCACCGGGGGCGTGGCCCAAAAGCGCACCGCCGGATCGATGTTGTACATGCCCAGCCGTGTGGCCCGCGAGTTCGGATCAGGGATTCCCGGCTCCATGCAAACCCGGTCACCGACCCTAAGGCTGGCCACCGCCGACCCGACTTCGATCACCGTGCCCGACGCCTCATGCCCCAGGATCATCGGTTCGTTCACCACAAACGGGCCAATGCGGCCGTGGGTGTAGTAATGCACGTCCGACCCGCAAATTCCCACAGTGTGCAGCTTGATGCGCACATCGCGCGGGCCAAGCACCTCTTCAACCCGGTCAATCGCTGGAAAGTCGCGCAAGGACAGGTGATCTTTCTTTTCCAGAACAAGCGATTTCATCTGATCAGCCTTTCCTGATGATCCAAACGGCCAGCACAAGCGCGATGACATTCGAAATCCAGATCGAGAGTCCCATCGGCTCGACAAAGCGGAACCAGAACAGCGACAGGGCCACCCAGATCACCACCGCGATGAACAGCCGGTCGAACCAGTTGGTCTCTATCGGCAGAAAGCCCTGCTTTTGGGCGGATGGCGGGGTCGCATCGGCATCTTCCAGATGCACAGATGCAAGCGTGGTTTCTTGTGCCATGCCTTATCCTTTCACAGCGCCAAAGGTCAGACCGGCCACGATGTGCTTTTGCACCAAGCCGAACACGATCAGCGCCGGGATCAGGGTAAAGACCGAAATGGTCGCCATGATGCCCCATTCGGTGCCGGTCGAGGTGACATATTCCGACAGGCCCGTGGTCAGCGTGCGCGCATTGAAGTTGGTCAGCGTGGCGGCCAGAAGGTATTCGTTCCAGGCAAAAACCCAGGTCAGGATCAGGGTTACGGCCAGACCGGGGCGGCACAGCGGAAAGACCACCTCTGTAACCACCTGCCAGGGCGAGGCCCCATCGACAAAGGCAGCCTCGTCAAGCTCTCGTGGAATGCCCTCGACGGTGGGACGCAGGGTCCAGATCGCGAAGGGCAGGTTGAAGGTGCAATAGACCAGGATCATGCCGATCCGGGTGTCCAGCAGACGCCATTCGCCGATGGTGTAAACCTGTGTCATCAGCAGGAACAACGGCAGCAGAAAGACGGCAGGCGGGGCCATGCGGTTGGTGATCGTCCAGAAGAAGATCGACTCTTTCCCGGCCATCTTGAACCGCGACAGCGCATAGCAGGCGAAAAAACCAAGGATGGTGCAAAGAAACGCGTTGCCGGTCGAAATGATGATCGAGTTCAGCATATAGCTGCGTAGCAGGCGGTCGCCCCAGACCTTGGCATAGTTGCCCCAATAGGGATCGGTCAGCCAGACACCGGGGGTGGAAAACAACTGCACCGCAGGTTTCACCGAAATCACGAACAGCCAGTAGACCGGGAACAGCGTCAGAAAGCTGACCAATGTCCAGAAGATGATGCCGACATAGGGGTTTTGCTTTTTCATCGGCTTAACCTTTCTTCGTGTTTCTTGGGGCAAGCATGGTCACATACAGCAGCCAGCAGACGACGATCGTCAGGTACAGCACGACAACCGAGATGGTGGAGCCGTAGCCATAGTTCGTCTTGGGAAAGACCTCTTTGAAGATATGCACACCGACGAACCGGGTGGCCGAACCCGGGCCACCGCCGGTCAGCATCCAGACTTCGTCCACCGTGCGCAGCGCGTCCATCAGGCGGATGAAGACGGTGGCGACAACGGCAGGGGCTATCATCGGCAAAGTGATGTGCCAAAAGATCTGCCGCTTGTTGGCACCGTCGATCTGGGCCTGTTCAAACGGGTCGGCAGGCAACGAAACCAGCGCCGCGATCAGAGTCAGGGTGACCAGCGGCGTCCAGTGCCAGATGTCCATGATGATGATGGTGGTAAAGGCCGCAAAGGGCGAGGTGCCGATGTTGACGCTGATACCGAACCATTGCTGCATATAATGCGGGATGATGCCGATCGACGGTGTCATCATCAGCTTCCAGACAGAGCCGACGATGATCGGTGCCATGATCAGCGGCAGGGTGTGGATGGTGCGGAAAAACGCCTTGCCCGGAAATTCGCGCATGAAGGCCTGCGCCAGAAAATAGCCGACGATCAGTTCCGAGATCACGGCGAAAAACACGAACATCACCGTCACGCCAACCGAGTTCAGGAAATCGGCGTCAAAGACGATCTTGCGAAAGTTGTCTGCGCCGTTGAACACCATGGTCGGGTCAACCGCAAAGGGGTTCCATTGGTGGAAAGATACCCACAAGACATAGACAAAGGGCAAAACCCCGAATGCGAACAAGATCACCAGCGTCGGTGCCAGCAAGATCCAGCCAAGCCGATTGGATTGCATAGGCCTCGCCCCCTCTAGTTGTTTTGGATTGACCGATGGTTTCGACGGACTGCGACGGGTCCGATCAGATTGCAGGGCCGCCGCCGTGGTTGCAGCGACGGCCCGTCGGTTCGACAGGAGGCCTGCTTACTTGCGATAGCCAAGTTCTGTCAGGGTCGCTTCCGTGATCGCCGCCATCTGGTCAAGACCATCAGACGCGCTGAGTTCGCCGGTCAGGATCTTGAAGAAGGTCGGCGCAGTTGCTTCACGCAGTTGAGCGTGGAACGGGTAGGGAGGTGCGCCTGCGAACAGTCGCCCATCGTTCTTCAGCATGCTGTAGTAACCACCAAGTTTGGCGTCCATCGCTACAACCTTCGGATCATCATAGGTTGCAGTGTTGGTCACGCGCGGTGCGGCAACGGCCCAGTCGGGCTGCACTTCGTTCTGGCCGATGAACTGCAAGAACAGCGCAGCCGCTTCCTTGTTCTTCGAAGTTGCGGGCAGACCGAAAGCGCCACCGTCATAGTAACCGATGTAGCCCTTGCCTGCCTCGGCAGCTCCCATCACGCCATCGGACAGCGGCGGCAGTGCGACTCCCACCTTGCCGGTGACCAGCGATTTTTCGGCATCCGCCGCGATCCAGCCCGCGTTTTCACCATAGATCAGGCCCTGTGCCACACGGCCAGCGCCAAAGGTGGTGCCGGTTTCGGTCCAGGTCGATTGATCGGTTTCCGGCGGTGCGTACTGGCGCAGGTCCAGCCACCACTGAAGGGCCTTTTTCGCGGTGTCAGAGTTCATCGTGCCACCATGCTCGACCGTGGCGGCATAGTTGTTGTTGGCGTCGATGCCCCAGTTGTAGACGCCGAAGGTTGGCGCAACCGATTCAAAGTATTCGTACCACGAGGCGGGGTGCCCGGTATGGCCCTGAACCGTGGTGCCCCACAGCTCCAGATTGTTGGCCTTGCCATATTCGTAGAAGAACTTGGCAATCGCGGTATAGTCTTCGTGGGTCTTGGCCGGTGCCAGATCCTTGCCGGTCTGCGCCTTATAGGCCGCCATGATGGCCGGGTCGTTGAACAGATCGGTGCGATAAAGGTAAATCTTGATGAAGGCTTCCATCGGCACACCGTAAAGGTGGCCTTTGCCGTCCTTGAAGTAATTGGCGAAGGTGGTGAAGTTCGCCTCGTCGTAGGTCGCGGCCTTCAACTCTGGCTTGTCGGCCAGCAGGCCGGTCAGGTCGGTCAGGAAGTTCCGGGCCAGATACGAATAGATGATGTCCTGTTCGATATAAACCATGTCATAGATGCCGGTGCCGGCCTCCATGTCCTTGATCGCCTTGTCGAACATCTGGTCCCAGGACGTGGTTTCCACGTCAACTCGGATGCCGGTCAGTTGCTCGAACTGTGGAGCCAGCACTTCGCGGATGTAGTTCGACGGCGGCGAGGATTCGGTCACGCCATGCAGGGTGACGCCCTGATAGGGCTCTGCCGCCTTTTTCCACCATGCCGCATCCTGCGCGAACACCGCAGACGCGGCAACTGTCAACGCCAGCACGGACGCGCTGAGCTTGAGAGCAAAGTTCATTCGGGTCTCCTCCCTGGTTATTTTTGCAGAGGCAGACGGCAGTCCGAATGTCCCTTCCATTCGAATCGCATCTTCCCCCTGGCAGCAAAATGCATATGTATTCGTTTTCGCGCAAGTGAAAATTTTCATATGTATCTATTGCAATACACTTGATAGATATGGCACGGTTGTTGCGATGAACGGGGTGTCGGCGTAGGCCAATCCGTAAATCGGAAAGGACAGACCCATGCCGCGCGAACCTGTTGCAGACAGCGAAGAATTCATCGCGGAAGTCTGCTGGCACTATTATGTGAACGAGATGACTCAGGCCGAAACCGCCCTGATCATGGATGTGACACGGCTGCGCGTGAATCAGGCGATCCAGCGGGCCAAGGCCTTGGGCATTGTCAAAATCTCGATCGAATCGCCGTTCCTGCCACGGTTTGAACTGCAAAAACGGCTGATGGCAGAGCTGAAGATCAGACAGGCCATCGTCTGCCCGGCCAACCACAGCGACTATGAATTTCACCGCTCGGTCGGGGCGGCCCTTGCCGAACATCTGACAGAGCGGCTGCGCGTGGCCGAGTGGACGTCCTTTGGCGTGTCCTGGGGGCTGACGCTGGATTCGGCCATTCGCCGCCTGCAACGCCAGTCCCATCCCAACCTTGAGGTGGTGTCGATTCTGGGTGGAACGGCGCAGGGTTCGACCTTCAATTCCTTCGGCATCGCGTCGGGTTTTGCCGATGTGCTGGGCGCGCATTATTCCATCCTGACCGCGCCGATCTATCTTTCGCAGGGTATCGACCGCGAGCTGTTCCTGTCGCAGGGGTCCATGCAGGATCACTTTCGCAAGTTCGACACGCTGGATGCAGTGCTGCTGACCTGTTCCAACGTCTCTGAAAAGTCCTTTCTCGTGTCGCATGGCTTGCCGCAAGGGCTGACCGTCGAAGACCTGAAATCCTCGGGGGCGATTGGCGATGTGCTGGGCCAGTTTCTGGACAAGGACGGCAATTCCGTCTCGCAGGCAATTGACGACCGCGCCATCGGAATGCCGCTGAACAAGGTGCTGAATGTGCCAGAGAAAATCCTATCCGCCGCGGGTCCGCACAAGGTGGATATCATCCGCGCCGCCTGCCGTCGTGGATTGGTCGATACGCTGGTGACCGATGATGTGACGGCAGAGCTGTTGTTGGCCAAGGCGCCCTAACGCCTCACCAACCGGAAAAAGGAAAAGGGAAATGACCGCTGATTTTGCAGGAAAAACCGTCATCGTCACCGGCGCGGGCAAAGGCATTGGCCGCGCCTGCGCACAGATCATGGCGGCGCGGGGGGCCAGCGTCATCGCAATGGCGCGGACACAAGGCGATCTTGATGCGCTGGCAGCCGACTGTGGGGCGGTCGGGATCAGGGTTGATCTGGCCGACAACGCTGCCGCCCGCGCCGCGATGAAGGCGGCGGGGACGGCTGATTTCCTGGTCAACTGCGCCGGAACCAACGTGCTGGAAAGCGTCTTGGACATGACCGAAGAAGGGTATGAGGCCGTCATGGGCATCAACCTGCGGGCTGCCCTGATTTGCGCGCAGGAATTTGCCCGCGCCCGTGTAGCGGCAGGCAGGGGCGGCGCGATCGTGAACGTCACCTCGATCGCCGGGCATCGCGGGTTTGAAGGGCACATGGCCTATGCCGCCTCAAAGGCCGGGCTGGAGGGGGCGACGCGGGTGATGGCCAAAGAGCTTGGGCCCCATGGCATCCGCGTAAATGCAGTGGCCCCCACCGTGACGATGACCGAACTGGCCGCCGCTGCATGGTCGGAACCAGCAAAGAAAGACCCGATGATGGTGCGCCACCCGCTGGGACGCTTTGCCGAGGTTGATGACATCGCCCGCACCATTGCCCTGCTGCTATCCGACGATGCGCCGGTTGTGACCGGGGCCGTCCTGCCGATTGACGGCGGCTTTCTGGCCGTCTGACCCTTTCACCCCCTACCGGAGACTGAAATGACCAAATCCATGGAAGGCAAGATTGCCGCCATCACGGGTGCCGCCTCTGGCATCGGCCTTGCCACCACGCGCGCACTGCTGGATGCGGGTGCCAAGGTGGTGATGGTGGATTACAACAAATCTGCCCTGGACAAGCTGACCGCAGAACTTGGTCCCAACGCGGTGGCGCAGGTGACCAACCTGTTGGACGCTGCAAGCTGTTCGGCCATGGTGCCCGAGATTCTGGCCAAGGTCAGCCACATCGACATTCTGCACTGCAATGCCGGCAGCTATATTGGCGGCGATCTGATCGAGACGGACACCGACACGATTGACCGCATGCTGAACCTGAACGTCAACGCGGTGATGAAGAACGTGCGGGACGTTCTGCCCCATATGCAGGCGCGCGGCACCGGCGACATCATCGTGACCGCCTCTGTCGCGGGCCATTTGCCGATTCAGTGGGAGCCGGTCTATTCCGCTTCGAAATGGGCGATGACGTGCTTTGTGCAGACCATGCGGCGGCAATTGAACAAGCAGGGCATCCGCGTGGGTCAGGTGTCACCCGGGCCTGTGATCTCGGCGCTGCTGGCCGACTGGCCAGAGGAGAACCTGCGCAAAGCCAAGGAAAACGGCGCGCTGATCGAGCCTGAGGAAGTGGCCGATGCCGTGATGTACATGCTGACCCGCAAGCGGACGGTGACAATTCGGGACATGATCGTGCTGCCGACGAATTTCGACATCTGATCACGCGAAAGGGTCGGGCAAGATTGTTGCCCGGCCCGACCTCTCCTGCCGCTATTGAATGGTAAAGCCGCCGTCCATCACCAGATTTTCGCCGGTGACGATCCCGGCATGAACCGAGGCAAGATAAACCGCCGCATGGGCAATTTCTGCCGGTTTGGCAAAGCGGCCCACGGGAATGGCGGCCTTGGCACGCTCTCCCTTTTCGCCTGACCAGCCGACCAGCGCCATCGGGGTTTCCACCACCGTCGGCGAAATGGCGTTCACCGTAATGCCGAACCGCGCCCATTCCAGCGCCAGAACCTTGGTCAGCCCGATCAGGCCGGCCTTGCTGGCGCCATAAGCGGCATGTTCCGCAATGGCGATGAGGCCCGCCTGCGAGGCGATGTTGACCACACGTCCCCGCCCCGATGCTTTCAGATAGGGCAAGGCCGCACAGGCCATCAGCCAGGGCGCGCGCAGGTTTATGGCCTGGGTGCGGTCCCAATCGTCAACCGACATTTCTTCGGCGGGGGCGACAATGCCCAGCCCTGCATTGTTGATCAGCACATCGATGCCCATCTGGTCGCCGATCTCTGCCGTTGTCCGGGCAATTTCCGCAGGCTGCGCCAGATCACAGGCCCAAGCCCCGTGCCCCGGCCCCAGCCGGGCAGCCAATACCTCTGGCGCGCGCAGATCAACCAGCGCCAGCCGCGCGCCCGTGGAGGCAAAGGCCTCGGCCATCGCCGTGCCGATACCGCCCGCCGCCCCGGTGATGACAACGCAGCGCCCGTTCAGATCATGGCTCATGCGGCCCCCGTCAAATGGTTATCCGCCCAGACTACAGGCGGCATGATAGCTGTCCAGACATTGCGTCACCCGCCAGATCAACAGAGCATCGGGGTCAAGCGGGGTGTCGGAAAAGCGGTTGGCATCGGGCCAGTGCTGCCAGAACAGCGGCATCGGCACCGACTGGCCTTTCAGAGCGGCCATCAGCCGGTCAACAGCCTGCATCGCCGCCGGTTGCACCCAGTAATAGCGGATACGGTCCGACAGCGAATAATGCCGCAACACCGCCTGCACGGCGGGGCTGCCCGTATAATGGCGTTCCCACTCGCCGGGGGCGTCCAGCATGATCCGCTCCATCGTGGCGCGCAACGGGCGGTCACCGTATCCGGGGATCAGATCCGAGGCGATCAGGTCCAGCGCATAAAGCGCCTCACGCAGAACAAAGGTCAGCTCCGGGCCGACTTTCAGGATGGCAAACCCATCCTGAACCAGCTCTGACAGGGGGGCGGTGCCTTGATAGTCTGTGGAATGCGCCTCGAACACCAGTGCGCTTTCGGTGTCCAGCACATGGGCCAGCGCCTGCGCCTTGGCGCGGGCATAAGGAATGACGTTGTGATTGCCGAACTCAACCCCCGGCTGCACGACAACCCCGATCACCCTATCCATCGCATCGGCCAGACCAGCCGCCGCGAACATGCGGCGATGAACGGCGATGGTTTCGCGCGCGGCCTTGGGGTCGGTCGGCGGCACCTCGTGCAAGGTATGGTCGGCCCCACCGGGCGGCGGCACCTCGGTGCCGATGATATAGCGCGGCATCGCCCCGCCCTGTTCGCGCGCCACTCGTTCCGCGACAGCGGCCAGTCGCACCGCGCGCCGTGCCGTTGCCTCGTCATCCAGCGCCACGGGTTCGCCCAGACAGCCCATCGACGCATCCAGATGAATCTTGCGAAAGCCCGCAGCAACATAGGCCGCGATCATCTTTTCCGCCTCTGCCAGCGCCTCCTCGGCGGGCCGGTCGCGCCAGGGGTTCGGCCCCAGATGGTCGCCCCCCAGGATAACCTGATCCATCGGGCAGACTTCCTCGGCCGCGATCTGCTGCACAAGAGCGGCAAAATCGGCGGGAACCATGCCGGTATAACCGCCCTGATGGTTGACCTGATTGCAGGTCGCCTCAATCAACACGGTGGCCCCGGTGGCGACGCCATGGCGCAAGGCCGCCCGCAGCACCACCGGATGGGCCGAGCAGACCGATGTGATGCCGCGCGGCGTGCCTGCGGTCCGCAAAGCGGCCAGTTGATCCAGTTCGATCCGCATCATGCCCGCCTTTTCGTGGTTCGGATAAAGTCATCCAGTTCCGCCCGCGTGCCCGCCCCCTCCATCGGGCCGCGCCGGGTGACATTGCGCGCACCCGCCGCACAGCCATAGCCCAGCGCCTGTTCCACCGGCATCCCAAGGCGGCGGCAGGCCAGATAGGCACCGCCAAAGCAATCGCCCGCGCCGGTCGGGTCCACCTCGTCCACCACAAAGGCCGCCGCGTCGATGCGGCTGCCGTCGCGCTGAAAGCATGTCGCGCCTTCGTCGCCGCGTTTCAGCACGATCTCGGTCACGCCCATTTCGAACAGCCGCGCGACCGCTGCCGCCTCGCCCGTCACCCCCGCCGCGCGCTCTAGCTCTTCTCCAGACGGCAACAACAAGTCTGACATTGCCACCAATCTGGCAAACTGCGCCTCGGTCGCCTCATCATAGCGCAACTCTTTCCGCAGGTTCGGATCAAGAGAGATTGATCCGCCCCGCACCTTAATTAGCTGAGCCGCCTGTTCGATCACCCCCCAGGCGTTTGGCATCGACAGCGCCGACCCCATCACATGCAGATGCCCGGCCCGCGCGGCAAGCCCGGCCACCGCAGGCGTCCAGCCAAAGCGCGCCGCCGCCGAAGTGGCGATGTTATAGACAAAGTCGCGCGACCCGTCGGCGCGATAGCGGACAAAGGCGCTGCCGGTCGGCAAGGTTGCATCGACCGCAATCGCCGAGACATCCACCCCGTCCCGGATCAGCCGGTCCAGATTGACGCGGCCAAAGTCATCATCCCCCACGGCGCCGATCATCGCCGCCGAACCGCCGATACGTCCGCATTGATCGATGAAGATCGCAGGCGCGCCGCTAGGATAAGGGCCAACCAACGGTTGGGCCTGACGAAAGCCATCGCCGACCGTGGTTGCCACGATTTCCACCAAAATCTCGCCAACACAGATCGTCGGCCCCAAACTGTTAGGTGCAAGTTCCATGCGTGCCCTCCTCCTCGTCAAAACCCCACCGCCACGCCAAAACCCGGCGGTCACGCCTTGTGCAGTGCCTCATTTTCCAGCGACAGGAACCGCCGGTGCAGCATACAGGCCGCACCAAAAGCCGCTCCGTTTTCAGCAGCGCGATGCACGATGATATCCGGCACCGGAAACGTCGCTGCCTGCAACTCGCCAATGGCGCGCGCCACCCGTGCCGCCACAAGTGGATAAAGCGCCGCCAGCGCGCCGCCCAAAACCACGCGGTTCGGGTCCAAGAGCCGGCAGGCGGCAACGATGGCTTGTGCCAGATCCTGCGCCCAATCTTCGGCAATCCCGACGGCCAGAGGTTCACCGGCGCGGACGGCATTCAGAAAGCTCTCTGTCGTTGCCGGCAGACCCGTCGCCTTGCGGTAGCGGTTTTCCAGATGCGCCCGGCCCAACACCTCTTCCAGTTCGGTGCCATCCCGTACATGGACATGACCGATTTCGCCCGCAAGGCCATGCCCACCGCGAAACAGCTTGCCGTCAATCACGATGCCACCGCCGACGCCGCTTTCGATGACCAAAAACAGCGTAACGCCTGCCTTGCTTGCCGGATCGCGGTAGCTTTCGCCAAAGGCAAAGGCGTTGGCGTCGTTTTCGATCATCACCGGAATGTCGCTGTGCAGGCCTTTACGCAGCAGCAGATGCAGATCCTCGGCCAGCCACCCCAAAAGCGGCGCGATCTGCACCATGCCGCTTTCGTCGATCTGCACCGGAGCGGCCAGCCCAAAGCCTTCGATAAGATCGCGCTCTGCCTCGGACATGCCGTCAAAGGCCTGCGCAATCGCACATTCCACCGCCAGCCGAGCAGGAACCGCCCGCCCGTCAAACCGCTCGATCCGGCTGTGCGATATGTCGCCCTTCAGGTCCATCCGCAGCGTGGTGATATGTTCAACCCCGATCTCGGCTCCGATGAAACAGGCCGCCCCAGCTTGCAATTCCAGCCCCCGGCCAGGGCGCCCGCCGGTGCGCGGCAGGTCATCCTGCGGGGTGTCAGGCATCTCTTGCACCAGCGCGCTTTCCAGCAGCTCTGATATGATGTTGCCCGCAGATGACCGGTTCAGTCCCAGATGCCGCGCCAGATCGGCCCGGCTGAGGCGACCGTTGTCAAACAGCGCCTGCAAGGCCGCCACCATGTTGGTCTGCCGGATGAACCGGGCAGAACTGCCGGGGGGTTCAGGCTTTGTCATTGGTCTGCCTCTTGGGTCAACATCCGTGCTGCGGTTAGCCTTGTTCAAGGTTGCGCATTGACTTCTGCCCGCAGCAGCGCCTCTTGCCAACGCTGTTCGATGAACAGGCGGGCATGGGCGGCCAGCGGGTTATTGTCATCCCATGTGTCGCGCCAGATGCCGCAGGCCAGCGACAGGCCCTCATCCACAATCGCCTTGGAAAAGCTTTCGAACACGATGTCACGGTTGTGGAAACCAATGGCGACCAAGGCGTCGAAAATGCTGGGGAAATCAATGGTTCCTGTACCAAGGTAGCCGCGATAGTTCTCGTTGAAATGGAAATAAGCCAGCTTGTCGCCCGCCATGCGGATCGCGGCGGCGGGGCTCGCCTCTTCGATGTTCATGTGGAAGGTATCAAGATGCAGGAACACATCATCGCGGCCGGTGTCGTGCAGAAACTTCAGGCCTTGGGCCGTTGTGTTCAGCAGGTTTGATTCAAAGCGGTTCACCACCTCCAGCACGATCTGAACGCCGCTGTCCTTGGCCACCTCTGCCGTCGCCGCAATGGCGCCCGCGCTGTTCATCCAGCCCGTCTGCGTCGGCATCTTCTGGTACTTTCCGTGCATCGAATACAGGATGCCGCCCAGCCGGATACCGCCAATATCGCGCACCGTCCGCACCGCATCGGCCAGCATCGCTGTGCCCTTGGCAACCACCGCTTTGTCGTCGCTCGACACATCGGCATCGGCGGGAAGGCCCATGGTCACGACGATCTCCACCCCCAGGGCCTGCGCCTTGGTGGCCAGCCGATCAAGGTTGAAGCGTTCCGGTCGCAGATAGGCAAACTCGATCATCCGAAAGCCATGCTCGGCCGATTTCTCGAGTGCCATTTCAAGGCCCTCTTGGGTCTGGCCATTGGTCCAGACGAACGAATGAATACCAAGGCGGCGCATGTTTTCCTCCCACGGAATCGATCTGTTGATGCAGTGTAGGTTAGATTGTTTGTTGTCGCAACAAACAATCTTGTGGAGATGCCAAAGGGCATGCCCGTCGCGATACGGCGAGTGGCAAACTCTCTGACAGGTGGCCGGTTAAAGACGTGGAGCGGCTGTGCTGGCGCGGATGATAAGTTCGACCGACAGGATTGTATCCTGATCAGTGTCCTCACCACCGCGCAGACGGTTCAGCAAACGCTCGGCCGCGATTTGGCCAATCGCCGTGCGGGGCTGGCGGATTGTGGTCAGCGGCGGCGAAATATGGGCGATCAGTTCGATATCGTCAAAGCCCACAACCGAGACATCGCGTGGCACCGAAAGTCCATGACGCTGCACCTCGCCGATAAAACCGCAAGCCATGGCATCAGAGGCAAGGAACAGGGCAGTTGGTCGCGTATCCTGCGGCTGTTGCAGCCACACCTCCGCTGCAACGCGGCCCGACTCCAGCGAAAAGTCGCCCTGATAGATTGCGCTTTGCATCAGGGGCAGACCCCGGCTGCGCAGCGTATCCTCATACCCCGCCAGACGCGCCACGCTCAGCACATTACCCGCCGGGCCCACGACATGGCCGATGCGGCTGTGGCCCAGATCGGCCAGATGATTGACCGCCAGTCCCGCCGCCGCGCGATTATCAATCTTGACGCGGGGGGCCGCAAGGCCGGGCACCCATTCGCAGGCCTCGACCATCGGAATGCGGCCCGTCAGGGCGGCGGCAGGCAGCGATCCGTCCAGGATGATCAGCCCATCGGCCCGCGAGGGTTCGGCATAATCCAGCAGACGGTCGGCCCCGGCGGTGCGGGTATCGGCGATCAGCAGGTTATACCCCGCCGGGCCAAGAACCGAGGCGATGCCCGACAGGATCTGCGAAAAGAACGGGTTCGCCAGATTGGGCACCAAGGCCACGATACCGCCAGTTCGCCGGTGCCGCAGGTTGCGCGCGGTTTCGTTGAGCCGGTAGCCGGTGGTTGCAATCGCGCCCTGCACCGCCTTGCGCGTCGCCTCGCTGACCAGCGACGGGTTTGACAGGGCGCGGCTGACCGTCGCCGTTGAAACCCCCGCCAGACGGGCGACATCGCTGATATTGGGCCGATATTTCTTCATCGTCCTTCCCTACGCTGCGGGATCGGGCTGCTCAATCCGGTTTCGGCGGCAGGAATCATCTTGCAATCGTTTACATTGCACGTCTATCGTTAATGAAACCGATTACATCACGCTCGGGGAGGGGCTGATGCGAACGATCAAAGGTCCGGCGCTGTTTCTGGCGCAGTTCGCGGGCGATACCGCACCCTTCAATTCCTTGGCTTCCATCACCCGCTGGGCCGCCGATTGCGGCTACGTCGGCGTGCAACTGCCCAGTTGGGACGCGCGGCTGTTCGATCTGGACCGGGCCGCGACATCAAAAGACTACTGCGATGAGGTGAAGGGCGTTGCCGCCGAAGCGGGTGTCGTGGTGACCGAGCTGTCCACCCATCTGCAGGGCCAGTTGGTCGCGGTGCATCCGGCCTATGACGCGGCCTTTGACGGTTTCGCCACGCCCGCCATGCGCGGCAATCCGGCGGCGCGGCAGGCCTGGGCGGTGGATCAGGTGAAAAAGGCCCTGACCGCTAGCCGCAATCTGGGACTGACGGCGCAAGCGACGTTTTCGGGCGCGCTGGCATGGCCCTATGTCTATCCGTGGCCGCAGCGCCCGGCGGGGCTGGTGGAGGAGGCGTTTGACGAACTGGCCCGGCGCTGGCGGCCAATTCTGGACCATGCCGAGGACATGGGTGTGGACCTGTGCTTTGAAATCCATCCCGGCGAAGATCTGCATGACGGCATCAGTTACGAGATGTTTCTGGATCGTGTGGGCAACCATGCGCGGGCCAACCTGCTGTATGATCCCTCGCATTATGTCTTGCAGCACCTGAACTATTTGGAAAACATCGACATTTATCACGAGCGCATCCGCATGTTCCATGTGAAGGATGCCGAGCTGAACCCCACCGGGCGGCAGGGGGTTTATGGCGGGTTCCAGTCTTGGGTAAACCGCGCCGGGCGGTTCCGCAGCCTTGGCGACGGGCAGGTGGATTTTGGCGGGGTGTTTTCGAAACTCACGCAATACGGCTTTGATGGCTGGGCGGTGGTGGAATGGGAATGCGCCCTGAAGCACCCCGAAGATGGCGCGCGCGAAGGGTCGGATTTCGTCAAGGCCCACATCATCCGCGTCACCGAAAAGGCGTTTGATGATTTCGCCGATGGGGGGGCCGACCGCGCCGCCAATCGCCGGATGCTGGGGCTGGAGGGCTAGATGGACCCCATTCGCCTTGGCATGGTCGGCGGCGGGCAAGGTGCCTTTATCGGCGCGGTTCACCGCATTGCCGCCCGGCTGGATGGAGAGTTTCGGCTTGTGGCGGGGGCCTTGTCCTCGACCGCCGAAAAGGCGCGTGCTTCGGGCACCGAACTTGGGCTGGACCCGGCGCGCAGCTATGATGATTTCCGCCAGATGGCCAGCCGCGAGGCGCGGTTGAAGGACGGCATCCGCGCCGTTGCCATCGTGACACCCAACCACATGCACGCAGCCCCGGCGATCGAATTCCTGCGCCGTGGCATCCATGTGATTTGTGACAAACCGCTGACCGCCACGATGGCCGAGGCGAAAAAGCTGGCAGCGGTGGCGGCGAAGGCAAATGCCCTGTTCATCCTGACCCACAATTACACCGGCTATCCGATGATCCGGCAGGCCCGCGCCATGGTGGCGGGCGGCGATCTGGGGCGCATTCGTCTGGTACAGGTGGAATATGCGCAAGACTGGCTGACCGAGGCGGTTGAGGCCAGTGGATCGAAACAGGCCGAATGGCGCACCGATCCGTCCCGGTCGGGCGCGGGTGGCGCTTTGGGTGATATTGGCACCCATGCCTATAATCTTGCCGCCTTTGTCAGCGGCGAGGTGCCGCAGGCCCTGGCCGCCGATTTGTCGTCTTTCGTGCCGCGCAGAAAGCTGGACGACAACGCCCATGTGATGCTGCGCTATGCCAGTGGCGCACGGGGCACGCTGTGGTGCAGTCAGGTGGCGCCCGGCAATGAAAACGGGCTGCGGCTGCGGGTTTATGGCGAAAAGGGTGGGCTGGACTGGGGGCAAGAAGACCCCAACCGCCTGTGGTTCACCCCATTCGGTCAGGAAAAGCGCCTGATCACCCGCAACGGGGCCGGGGCAAGCCCGGCGGCCCAGCGCGTCAGCCGCGTTCCCGGTGGCCATCCCGAAGGGTATCTGGAGGCCTTTGCCACGATCTACACCGAAGCCGCCCGCGCCATCCGCGCCCATGACGCCGGGCAACCGGTGCCCGAAGGTGTAACCTACCCAACCCTGACCGACGGCTTGCAGGGGATGCGCTTTGTCGAGGCCGCCGTTCAGTCAGCCAAGCGCAATGCGGCGTGGGTGACGCTATGACCGCGATCCTTGCGCTGCATGACATTCGCAAAAGTTTCGGCCCGATTGAAATTTTGCACGGCATCGATTTCGCCCTGCACCCCGGCGAGGTTCACGCCCTGATCGGCGAAAACGGCGCGGGCAAATCGACGATCATGAAAATTCTGGGCGGCTTTCTGGCGGCCAGTTCCGGTCAGGTGCTGTTCGAGGGCAAGCCCGCCACCTATCGCAGCGGGGCCGAGGCCGAGGCGCAAGGCATCGTCGTCATCCATCAGGAATTCAATCTGGCCGCCGACCTGACGGTCAGCCAGAACATCTGGCTGGGCCGGGAAATGGGCGGCTGGCTGCTGGACCACAAGGCGATGCGGGTGGCGACGCAGGCCCTGCTGGACCAGTTGGAATGCCGTGTGTCGCCCGATGCCCGCATCCGCGACCTGCCGGTGTCTGACCGCCAGATGGTCGAGATTGCCAAGGCCCTGTCGCGCAATGCGCGGGTGTTGATCATGGATGAACCCTCTGCCGTCCTTACCGGGCACGAGGTGGAGGTGCTGTTTCGCCAGATCGACCGGCTGCGCGCCCAAGGTGTGGCGCTGCTTTACACCTCTCACCGACTGGATGAGGTGGCGCATCTGGCCGACCGCGTGACGGTGCTGCGCGACGGTGCCGTGGTGCGGCAGGCAATGCGCGGCGAGATGACCGAGGACGGCATGGCCACGGCCATGGTGGGGCGCGATCTGAAAGACATCTTCCCGCCCCGCCGCAGCGATTTCGGCCCCGTGGTGCTGGAAGTGCGTGATTTCGCCGTGCCGCCGCTGGTCTCTGGCATCGGATTTGCCCTGCGCAAGGGTGAGGTTCTGGGAATTTCCGGCCTTGTCGGGTCTGGGCGCACCGAACTGGCCGAAGGGCTGGTGGGTCTGCGCCGTCATTCGGGCACCGTGCTGCGCAACGGGGCGGAAACCACGATCCGCTCGGTCGCAGGGGCGGCGGAACAGGGGCTGGCCTATCTGACCGAAGACCGCAAGGAACGCGGGCTGCTGCTGGCCAAGACGCTGCGCGAGAACCTGACCCTTTCCACGCTGGACCGTTTTGGTAGCCCGCTGGTATCGCGCGAGGCTGAAGAAAAGGCGCTGACCCAGGCCATTTCCGATTTCGACATCCGCGCGCCCAAGCGCGATATGGCGGTGGGCAACCTGTCGGGCGGCAACCAGCAAAAGGTGTTGCTGGCCAAGACCATGCTGGCCCAGCCAGAGGTGATCATCATCGATGAACCCACCCGCGGCATCGACATCGGCACCAAAAGCCAGATCTACCATTTCATCGACCGCCTCGCCCGCGAGGGGCGCAGCGTGATCGTCATCTCCTCTGACATGCCCGAGATTCTGGGCCTTTCCGACCGCGTTCTGGTCATGCGGCAAGGCCGTATGGCGGGCGTGCTGGACGGGGCCGAGATTACCGAAACCGCCGTGGTGCGGCTGGTGATGGGAACCACAGAAAAGGCCATCGAGAATGCGTAACCTGTCGCTGTCCACCCTTGGCCCCTTGGCCGCGCTGATCCTGCTGGTGATCCTTGGGGCGTGGCTGAACGAAAACTTCTATTCCGCCGGCAACATCACCAACGTGCTGGCCCGGTCGGCCTTTATCGGCATGATCGCGGTGGGCATGACCTTTGTCATCACCTCTGGCGGGTTGGACCTGTCGGTCGGCTCAATGGCCGCGTTCATTGCGGGCATGATGATTTTGGCGATGAACGCGATGCTGCCCCGGTTGGGGGTGGGTATTCCCTTGGTGCTGGCGGGGATGGGCGTGGCGCTGGGGGTTGGCCTACTGGCGGGGCTTGGAAACGGCCTGCTGATCACCCGTGCGCGGATTGAGCCATTCATCGTAACCCTTGGCACTATGGGCATTTTCCGCAGCCTTGTGACCTGGATCGCCGATGGCGGCACCCTCAGCCTCGACTTCGGCACCCGCGAGTTTTACCGCCCGGTCTATTACGGGGGCCTGTTCGGCATCGCCTGGCCGATCATCGTTTTCGCCATCATCGCCGTGCTGGGAGAGGTGGCGATGCGCCACACCCGCTTTGGCCGCTATTGCGAGGCGATCGGGTCAAACGACAAGGTGGCGCGCTATTCCGCCGTCAAGGTCGAGCGGGTTCAACTGTGGACCTATGTAATCCTTGGCCTGCTGGTTGGGCTTGCGACCATCCTTTACGTCCCTCGTCTTGGCTCTGCCTCGGGGTCCACCGGCCTTTTGTGGGAACTGGAGGCGATTGCGGCCGTGATCATCGGCGGCACTGCGCTGAAAGGCGGCTATGGCCGGGTCTGGGGCACCGTGGTGGGCGTGCTGATCCTTAGCCTGATCGACAACATCCTGAACCTTGCCGACCTGGTGTCGCCCTATCTGAACGGGGCGATTCAGGGGGTCATCATCGTGCTCGCCGTTGTGTTGCAACGCGGGAAATCATCCGCCGAAGGGCGGTAATCTGGCCCGCCAACGGGCGGTCATCTGGGAGGAGAGACCATGAAACGCAGACAATTCCTTGGCAGCGCCGCGGTTCTGGCCGTAGGGGCGGCAACCGCCAGTTCGGTTCAGGCACAGGAAACCACCTATACCATCGGCGTGTCGATCCCGTCGGCCACCCACGGGTTCATGGGCGGGCTGAACTGGCACGCCCAGCAATCCATCGCCCGGCTGGAAAAGGCCTATCCCAACCTGAAATTCGTGCTGGCCACGGCGGGCGAACCGGGCAAGCAGGTCGATGACATCGAAGACATGCTGGCTACCCGCAACATCGACGGTCTGGTCGTGCTGCCGTTCGAATCCGAACCGCTGACCGGTCCGGTCAAGGCGGTGAAGGATGCCGGCAAATGGGTGACGGTGGTGGACCGTGGCCTTGCCGTCGAAGGCATCGAAGACCTGTATGTCGCGGGCGACAACACCGCCTTTGGCCGGGTTGCGGGCGAATATTTCAAGGCCAACCTTGCCTCGGGATCGAAGATCGTGATCCTGCGCGGCATCGCCACCACGCTGGACAATGAGCGGGTCGAGGCGTTCGAGAAGGCCATCGACGGGTCGGGAATTGAAATCCTCGACAAGCAGCACGGCAACTGGAACCGCGACGAAGCCTTTACCGTCATGCAGGACTATCTGTCGAAGTACCCCAAGATCGATGCGGTCTGGGCGGCGGATGACGATATGGCCATCGGCGTGATGGAAGCCATCGCCCAAGCCGGTCGTGAAAAGGAAATGTGGATCATCGGCGGCGCCGGGATGAAGGAAATCGTCAAGCGGATCATGGACAAAGACCCGCAACTGCCGGTCGATGTCACCTATCCGCCTGCCCTGATTTCGGCAGCTATCGAGATGACGGCGCTGCGCTTTGTGTCGGACACGCCGGTTTATGGCCGGTTCATCATCGGCTCGACCCTGATCACGCCGGAAAATGCCGCGCGGTTCTATTTCCCCGACAGCCCGTTCTGATCGGGCACAAGCCGTAACGCCGCCCCCTGTGATCGGGGCGGCGTTTTCATGGGCGGATCGACCAGCATCAGCCGTTGAAATGGGCGGGCCGTGCCAGAGCTGACCTGATCCCAGCAAATTGGGCGATCTCGATCCGGCGGGCTTGTGGGGCCATCGGGTTCGACCGTTCCACGTTCCACTACAAGTCCCGCCGCACCGACCGGGCTGCCCTTGCCAAGCGGATCAGGGAGATCTGTGAGACGCGTGTCAGGTATGGCTATCGGCGCGTCCACGTCCGGTTGGACCGTGAAGGCTGGGGCATCAACATCAAGAAAGTCTACTGCATCTATAAGGGGTTAGGGATTCAGCTGCGGAACAAGACGCCGAAGTGGCGGCTCAAGGCCAAGCTGCGGGATGACCGTGTCAACGCCGTCAGTCCGAACGAGACCTGGGCGATGGATTTTGTGCACGACCAACTGGCAACGGGCAAGAAGCTCCGCGTTCTCACAGTCGCCGACACCTTCCGCGCTATGTGCCGGTGCTGGATGTGCACTACAGCTACCGCGGCCAAGGCGTGATCGCCACCCTGGACCGGGTTTGCCGGAAAGTCGGTTATCCGAAGACGATCCGGATCGATCAGGGCATCAAGTTCGCCTCGCGTGACATGGACCTTTGGGCCTACCAGCGGGGCCTCGTTCTGGACTTCTCACGCCCCGGCAAACCCACCGATAATGCCTTCATCAAGGCATTCAACGGACGCGTGCGCACCGAATGCCTGAACCAACACTGGTTCATGACCCTTGCGGTGACCTGCCCCCCGGAAGTTCCCTCGCTGTGATGTAGAGTCTGCCCAACCTGAGAAGGAGCAGACGACATGAGGAAAAGCCGTTTCACCGAGGCGCAGATTATCGGGATGATCAGGGAACA
>NZ_JAESVP010000003.1 GCF_016765795.1 Fuscibacter oryzae | reverse complement strand
AAAAGTCCCATGTGGATCACTCCGTTGCCCCCGCCACTCACCGCGTTGGGGGAAGGTTCACATGGCTCAGTTCTCAGTGAAAATTATGCGCCTAACCGGCTCAGTTCCGGGTGAAAATCAACAGCCGCTCCATTCGGGGCGCGGCCATTTTCCTTACGGCTTGAGATAGGCGACGAGGGCGGCGGTGGAGCCGTCTTTGCCGGTGGTATCGGCCTTGCCTTCCAGCACTGGTTGCAGCGCCAGCGCCAGTTCCTTGCCCAGTTCAACGCCCCATTGGTCATAGGAATTGATGCCAAGGATCACGCCTTCGACGAACACGCGATGTTCGTACAGTGCGATGATCTGGCCCAACGTGAAGGGCGTCAGTTTCGGATAGGCCAGCGTGGTGGTCGGGCGGTTGCCGGGGAACACGCGATGGCGGGCCTGACGTTCCAGTTCGGCCCCAGTGGCACCCTTTTTCGCCATGATGGCGCGGGCTTCATCAAGGCTGCGGCCCCGCAGCAGCGCCTCGGACTGCGCAAGGCAGTTCGAAACGAGCAAAAGGTGCTGGTGGGCGAGGTCAGGCTCGTGGCCTTCCTTGGCGACAAGAAATTCGCAGGGCACGACGCGGGTACCTTGGTGGATCAGCTGGTAAAAGGCGTGCTGGCCGTTGGTGCCGGGCTCACCCCAGACCACGGGGCCGGAGTTCACCACCAGCGGGCTGCCATCGACTGCCACGGCCTTGCCGTTTGATTCCATCTCCAGCTGTTGCAGATAGGCGGGCAGGCGCGACAGGCGCTGATCATAGGGCAGGACGGCGCGGGTGGCGTAACCGCAGATCTGGTTGTGCCAGATGCCGACAAGAGCCAGCATCACCGCCGGGTTTTCTTCGAATGGCGCCCAAAGGAAGCGTTCATCCATGTCGCGGCCACCGGCGAGGAAATCGTCAAACCCCTCTGGTCCCACGGCGATCATCAGCGACAGGCCAATTGGCCCCCACATCGAATAACGCCCGCCAACCCAATCTTCGAACCCGAAGACGCGTGCAGGATCAATGCCATAGGCGGCAGTCTTATCGGCAGCGGTCGAAACGGCGGCAAATTGCGCGCCGGGGTTTTTGACCTTTTCCGCCATCCAGCGTTTCGCCGTATCGGCGTTGGTCATGGTTTCAATCGTGGTGAAAGTTTTTGAGGCCACGATGACAAGCGTGGTTTCGGGGTTCAGGCCCTTCAGCGTGTCATGCACATGTGCGCCATCGACGTTCGAGACGTAATGCACGCGCGGCCCAAAATGATAGGGCGCCAGCGCCAGCGTGGCCATCGCAGGCCCAAGGTCGGACCCGCCGATGCCGATGTTCACCACATCGGTGATGCGACCGCCCTGCCCCGTGAAATGGCCGTCGCGCACATGGCGGGCAAATTCGGCCATGCGGGCGCGGATGGCGCGGACCTCTGGCAGCACATCCTTGCCGTCAACCGTGATCACCTCGCCCTCGGGTGCACGCAGGGCGACGTGCAGCACGGCGCGGCCTTCGGTATCGTTGATCTTTTCGCCCGCAAACATGGCAGCGCGCTTTTCGGCAACGCCCGAAACCTCGGCCAGTTTGATCAGCAGGTCGCGGCCTTTGGCGTCGATATTGGTCTTGGAATAGTCAAACAGCATCGCCCCGGCGCGGGCCGCAAAGTCATGGGCGCGATTGGGATCGGCGGCGAACAGGTCAAGGATATGCCGCTCTGCCACCTTTGCGTGGTGGTCTTTCAGGTTTTGCCATTTGTCGGTCATGTCACTCTGCCCAATGCACGGTTGCCAGATCTAGAAGCGCGCGGATCGGCGCCTCTTCGGGGGGAAGGGTTTGCGCGCGTTCAAGGGCCGCGCGTTTTTCGGGGCCGGTGATCAGCACATGAATGTTCATCGCGCTGCGCAGGGCCGGAACCGTCAGCGTCACGCGCGGTTCCACCGCAGCCTCGGCGCGCATCGGCAGCAAGATCGGCGCGCTGGAGGACAGCGCATCAGTCAGACGATCAGCGCCGGGAAACAGGCTGGCGGTGTGCATGTCATTGCCCATGCCGAGCAGAAGGACCGAGATCGGCAGATGCGGGCGGATGCCATCGGCAAGCGCGTCCAGCATCTCCTCGGGCGTCTGCGCCGGCGCATAAAGCGGCACAAGACACGCCTGATTGGCCTTACCGCGGATCAGGCGGCTGCGCAGCAGCGCGGTGTTCGAACGGTCGGATGTTTCGGGCACCCAGCGTTCATCGTTCAGGAAGACCGACACATTGGGCCAGTCGAGATCGACCCCTGACAGCGTGTCGAAAATCGGCCCCGGCGTGGTGCCGCCCGGCACGCACAAGGATGCGCGGCCATCGCGGCGCAGGAAATCCGCCAACTGGCTGGCAATGTCATTGGCCAGCGACAGGAACATCAGTTCCCGGTCAGGATATTCGCGGAATTCCATCAGCGGATGTCCCGCCAGCGGCGCCCGTCGCGGTGCATAAGCATCAGCGCATCCTCTGGCCCAGACGATCCCGCATCGTATAGCTGCGGGCGGTCGCCCCGCGCTTCCCAGCCCTGGATGATCGGGTCGGCCCAGGCCCAGGCGGCCTCAACCTCATCGCCGCGCATGAACAGGGTCTGATTGCCGCGGATCACATCCATGATCAGGCGTTCATAGGCATCGGGCACGTCATTCGCCTCGGACCCCAAGGCATCGGCGAACGACATATCCAGCGGCACTTGGGTAAGGCGCATGCCGCCCGGACCCGGTTCCTTGATCATCACCATCATCTCCATCCCCTCATTCGGTTGAAGGCGGATAACCAGCACGTTTTCGCGCCAGCCGGTGTGATCATCAAAGATCGAATGCGGCGGCTCACGGAAGGTGATTGCGATTTCCGAAGACCGCGCGCGCAGTTTCTTGCCGGTGCGCAGGTAGAAAGGCGTGCCCTTCCAGCGCCAGTTCGAAATGTTCACCTTCAGCGCGATATAGCTTTCGGTCCGCGTCTCGGGGTTTTCAGAATGGACGGCATAGCTGTCGCCACCCTTGTCGATGGTGGCGCGATACTGGCCGCGCACGATGTCTTCGGGCTTTACCGCATCCAGCGCGCGAATGACCTTCAGCTTTTCGTCGCGTACGGCGTTCGGGTCAAAGTGATAGGGCGGTTCCATCGCGATCAGGCACAAAAGCTGCATCATATGGTTCTGCACCATATCGCGCATCGCGCCCGATTTGTCGTAATAGGCGCCCCTGCCCGCCACATCCACCGTTTCTGCCACGGTGATCTGCACATGGTCGATGTATTCGGCCTTCCAGATCGGCTCGAACAGGATGTTGGCGAACCGCACGGCCATCAGGTTCTGGACGGTTTCTTTCCCAAGATAATGGTCAATCCGGTAGATCTGGCTTTCCTTGAAATGCTGCGCCAGCACCTCGTTCAGCGCGCGGGCCGAGGCGAGGTCACGCCCGAACGGCTTTTCCACCACGATGCGGCTTTCGCCATCGGCCACGCCATGCAGGTGCAGGCGTTCGGCGATGTCGCCAAACAAGGCCGGGGCCACCGAGAAATAAAACGCGCGCACCATACCGGGGCGCATCATCGCCTTCAGGGCCGGCCATCCGCCCTCGCCCTTGGCGTCAATCGTGACATAGCCTATCTGGCCAAGGAAAGCGGAGATGACCGCTTCGTCCTGCTTGGGCTTGGGCACGAATTCGGCAATCGACTCGCGAACCGACTGACGAAACGCCTCTTCGGTCAGATCGGCGCGCGCGGCACCGATGATACGGCTGTCGGCGGTCATCTGGCCCGACAGGAATCGCAGATACAGGCCCGGCAAAATCTTGCGGCGGGCAAGGTCTCCGGTGCCGCCAAAGATCACCAGATCAAAGGGATCGACGGGTATGACGCGGACGGCCATGACTTCCTCGCTGCTTGCGCGCTGTTAGCGCTAACGCGGGTTTTCTAGCGCCCCGACGCTTCCAAGTCTAGCACTGCTTGTAGGGTCGGGGGAAGGCGCTGGCGGTTTCAGTCCTCAACCGCCGTCCAGCGCAACCGGCGGATGCCCGGTTCGGTGGCAAGGCGCTGCACAGTTTGTTCTATCATGGTCTCGGCAAAGCCCTCTGCGCTGATGGTAACCGCAAGCTCAATCGAGCCGTCACCTGGTTGCGCCGCGATTTCAGAGATGTGCAGACCGCCCACCGTCAAGCCATGCAGCAGTTTTGCCCGCATCACAGCCTCGTTCGCAGGTTCGGTGGTCAGGATCACACGATAGCCCTTGATCATCGGCACCCCGGCATTGGTGTGCCGTTTCAGCCATTTGACCAAGGGCCGCAGCCCCAGATTGATAAAAACCACCAGCGCCGTGACCACCAGCGCATAGGGCCAGCGGCCAATTCCGGCGACCACGCCAATCGCCGCCGAACACCACAGCGTCGCCGCCGTGTTCAGGCCATGCACGTTGAACCCGTCACGAAAGATGATACCCGCGCCCAGAAAGCCGATGCCCGACACCACCTGCGCCGCAACGCGCGTGGGCGAGGCGTCATTGGGCACCAGTTGCGAGAACGTGACAAAAGCCGCAGCCCCCAGCGCCACCAGCGCATTGGTGCGCAAGCCCGCCATCCGCTGCCGCACCTGACGTTCCGACCCGATCAGCGCCCCGCAGGCCACCGCCACCGCCATGTTGATCGTCGCGGCCCCCAGTTCAACCATGTCACACCCCCTGTTTCGGGGAACAGAACCACGGGCCGAGCGTAATGTGAAGGATTTGTAACGATTATATGACTATCAGGCGTCCAACTCGGCATCCCAATACAGATAATCCATCCAGCTTTCGTGCAGATGGTTCGGCGGAAAGCGGCGGCCATGGGCCTGCATCTCTTCCGGGCTGGGCGGACGCGGCGGGCGTTTCAACTGCATCCCCACTTGCCGCAGGGTCTTTGACCCCTTTTTCAGGTTGCAGGGCGAACAGGCCGCCACCACGTTTTCCCAAGAGGTGATGCCACCGCGCGACCGGGGCAGCACATGATCAAAGGTCAGATCCCCCTTTGAACCGCAATACTGGCAGCAGAATTCGTCCCTCAGAAAAAGATTGAAGCGCGTGAATGCCACGCGCTTCTGAGGTCTTACAAATTCTTTCAGCACGACAACCGAGGGGATGCGGAATTCATGCCTTTGGCTTCGCACCACATGATCGTATTCGGCGACGATCTGCACCCGGTCCAGCACGGCGGCCTTGATCGCATCCTGCCACGGCCAGAGGCTGAGGGGATAGTAACTGAGCGGCCGGTAATCGGCGTTCAGCACCAGCGCGGGAAACTGTTTCAACCCCGCCGGGTCACGCACAAACTGAGTTCTGAAATCGCCGTCCATTCCGTAGGGGACTCCGCCTTCGCCTCATGCCTTGGCATCAGGGCGGGGGTCCGCCCCGGATGCCTTGACTATATCTGGGGATCAACGGGTGGCAACCCCCCCGTATCTGCCCCCTTGTATCCAGTATAGTTTGGCGGATTCGGGTGACGGGTCAATGACAAAGGCCCCAAAGCTGCTTTGGGGCCTTCGCAATCGCATATCTATCAGGCAGCGGTCACCGCCCGCGCGGTCAGAACCTTGACCAGATTGGCGCGGTATTCCGCCGTGCCATGCAGGTCGCTGATCATGTTGCCCGCATCCACCGAAAGGCCCGAAATCGCAGCGGCCGAGAAGTTGGCCGACAGCGCCTTTTCGGCTTCGGTCCAGCGGAACACACCGTCATTGGACGCGCCCGTCACCGCAACCCGAACGCCACCCGCGAATTTCGCCACGAAAACCCCGGTCAGGGCAAAACGGCTGGCGGGCTGTTCGAACTTTACATAGGCCGCCTTTTCCGGGATCGGGAAGATGACCTTGGTGATGATCTCACCCTCATCCAGCGCAGTGGCAAACAGACCCTGAAAGTAATCATCCGCCGCAATCTCGCGCCGGTCGGTCACGATGGTGGCACCAGAGGCCAGCGCGCCACTGGGATAGCAGGCTGCCGGGTCATTGTTGGCAAGGCTGCCGCCAACGGTGCCGCGGTTCCTGACCTGCGGGTCGCCGATGCCGCCCGCCAGTTTTGCCAGCGCCGGATAGGTCGTCGCCACCTCCCGGGCCACGGTGGCATGAGAGGTTGCAGCCCCGATATGAAGGCCACCGTCGCCCTGACACACGCCTTTCATCTCGGCGATGCCGGTCAGGCTGACCAAGGTTTCCGCCCCGGCAAGCCCCTGTTTCATGGTGGCAATGAGCGTTTGCCCCCCCGAGAGCGCCTGCGCATCGCCCGAGTTCAGCGCCTTGACAGCCTCGGCGATGGTCGCCGGTTTCACAAAGTCGAAATTCTGCATGGCTTTCCCCTCGACCTTAACCGTTGATCGCCTGCCACACCCGACCGGGTGAGACGGGCATGTTGATATGGGTGACATGGGTCATCCCACCCCGGTGCAGCGCGTCGATCACCGCATTCACCACAGCGGGCGGCGAACCGATGGCCCCGGCCTCGCCACAGCCCTTCACGCCCAGCGGGTTGTGGGTGCAAGGCGTCTGGCAGGAATAGTCCACGTTGTAGAACGGCACGTCGCTGGCGCGCGGCATGGCGTAATCCATGAACGAGCCGGTCAAAAGCTGGCCGTTTTCGTCATAGGTCGTGTTTTCCAACAGGGCCTGCCCGATCCCCTGCCCCACACCGCCATGCACCTGACCTTCCACGATCATCGGGTTCATGATGTTGCCGAAATCGTCGGCGCAGTGGAAGGCGACCACATCCACCTTGCCAGTGTCGGGGTCCAGCTCTACCTCGCAGATATAGGCACCGGCGGGATAGGTGAAGTTCGCCGGGTCGTAGAAGGCGGTTTCCTCCAGCCCCGGTTCCAGCGTTTCCAAGGGGTAGTTGTGCGGCACATAGGCCGAAAAGGCGATTTCGCCAAAGGTCTTGGCCTTGTCGGTGCCGGCGACACTGAACTTGCCATCCTCAAACGTGATGTCGCCCTCGGATGCCTCCAGCATATGGGCGGCGATCTTCTTGCCCTTGGCCACGATCTTGTCGATGGCCTTGTTCATCGCCACACCGCACACGGCCAAGGAGCGGGAGCCGTAAGACCCCATCCCGAACGGAATTTTCGAGGTGTCGCCGTGGACGATTTCCACCGACGATTCCGGCACGCCCAGCCGTTCGGCCACGATCTGGGGAAACACGGTTTCATGCCCCTGCCCGTGGCTGTGCGCCCCGACCATCACCGAAATATTGCCGGTGGCATTCACCCTCACCGTTGCAGCGTCATACAGACCGACACGGCTGCCCAGCACGCCCACAAGGTGAGAGGGCGCGATGCCACAAGCCTCGATCCAGGTGGAAAGGCCCATCCCCCGCAAGCGCCCCTTGGCTTTCGACGCCGCAGCGCGTTTGTCGAACCCGGCGACATCGGCCATCTCGATCGCCTTGGCCAGCGTCGCCTGATAGTTGCCGGTGTCATAGGCAAGGCCAACGGGCGTGGTGTAGGGGAACATATCGGGCGTGATAAAGTTCTTCCGCCGCACCTCGAACTGATCCAGCCCCAGCTCTCGGCACATCTTGTCGATCACACGCTCAAGGCTAAAGGTTGCCTCGGGCCGGCCCGCGCCGCGATAGGCATCGACGGGCGCGGTGTTGGTGAAGATGGTTTTCACGTTCACATAGACATGCGGCACCTTGTAGGGCCCGGCCATCAGCGTGCCGTGCAAAAAGGTGGGCGTCGCGGTTGAAAAGTTCGACAGATAGGCGCCCACGTTGGCATAGGTTTCGGTGCGGAAGGCCAGGAAGGTGCCGTCCTTTTCGCAGGCCAGTTCGATCTTGGTCACATGGTCGCGGCCATGGGCGTCAGACAGGAACGACTCGCTGCGTTCCGCCGTCCAGCGCACGGCGCGGCCCAGCTTCTTGGCGGCGGCCAGAACCAGCGCCTCCTCGCCATAGTGATAGATCTTTGACCCAAAGCCGCCGCCCACATCGGGGGCCACCACGGTCAGCTTGTTTTCCGGGATACCCATGACGAAGGCCGCAACCAGAAGGCGCGTCAGATGCGGGTTCTGGCTGGTGGTGGTCAGCTTGTAATCGCCGGTGCCGGGGAAATATTCGCCGATGCTGGCGCGAGGTTCCATGGCGTTCGGGACAAGGCGGTTGTTTACCAGTTCCAGCGTGGTGATATGCGGGGCCGATTTGAACACGGCGTCCACAGCCGCGCGGTTATCCTCGATCCAGCCCCAGTCGAAACAGATGTTGTCAGGGATTTCATCATGCACGCGGTTGCTGGCATCCGCCGCAGCCGCCTTCATGTCGATTATGGCGGGCAGTTCGTCGATCACCGCATCATCGGCAATCTGCTGCGCCGCCGCCTTGGCCTGCTCATAAGTTTCCGCGATCACCGCCGCATAGGCATCGCCCACATGGCGCACCTTGCCATGGGCCAGAACCGGGCGCTTCGGCTCGCGCATCGGTTCGCCATTGCGCGACTTGATCAGCCAGCCCGCCGGGTTGCCGCCGACATCCTTGAAATCCTCGCCCGTGAAAACCGCCAGAACCCCCGGCATCGCAGCCGCGGCCGAGGTGTCGATGGACACGATCTTTCCATGCGCCACGTTCGACCGCACCATGACCGCATGGGCCTGGCCATGGATCGACAGGTCATCGGTATACTGCCCCCGCCCCGTCAGGAAGCGGACATCTTCGCGGCGCTTAGAGGACGCGCCAATCCCGTAATCCTTCGGCATCATATCCCCCTATTCCGCAGCGACGGTCTGGCCAGAGGCGGTCAGCACCGCCTTGACGATGTTGTGATACCCGGTGCAGCGGCAAATGTTGCCTTCCAGCCCGTGGCGCACCTCTGCCTCGGTCGGGTGCGGGTTATCGGCCAGAAGGGCTGCCGAGGTCATCACCATGCCCGGCGTGCAAAAGCCGCATTGCAGCCCGTGGCAATCCTGAAACGCCTGCTGGATCACCGACAGGCTGCCATCGGCATTGGCCATACCCTCGATCGTCGTCACATTGGCGCCCGCCGCGTCGGCGGCAAAGATCGAGCAGGATTTCACCGCCTTGCCATCGATATGAACGGTGCAAGCCCCGCATTGCGAGGTGTCGCAGCCCACATGGGTGCCGGTCAGATGAAGGGTTTCGCGCAGGAACTGCACCAAAAGCGTGCGGCCCTCTACCTCGCCCGAAACGGCCTTGCCGTTCACGGTCATCGAGAGTTTCGTCATGGGTTCTCCTCCCTTGGAATCGTCCTGGGTTCTGGGGTTCAGCCGCCGATCAGACGCTTGAACCAGCCCTTCTTCGTTTCTTCCTCTGCGGGTTCCCCCTCGTCAGAGGTAACCTCCACCACCTCCTCTGGTGCGGGGCCTTCGACAGTCTGCTGGAACCTTGCAAAGAAATCATCAGCAAGTTTCTTGGCAAAGCCATCAATGATGCGGCTGCCCAGTTGCGCGATCTTGCCGCCAACCGAGGCGTCAACCTCATATGTCAGGCGGGTGCCTTCGGGAATCGGTTCCAAAGCCACCTTCGCGCCGCCCTTGGCAAAGCCCGCAGGCCCGCCCTTGCCCTCGCCCGAGATGGTCAGCGACTTGCCTTCGATAATATCGGAAAAGGTCACGACGCCGGTAAAACGCGCCTTCACCGGCCCGACCTTTTGCACCACCGCCGCCTCGAACCCGTCGGCCACGCTGCCTGTCAGGCTTTCGCAGCCGGGAATACACTCCTTCAGCACATCGGGGTTCAGGATCGCCTGCCATACGGCCAAGGGTGCGGCCTTGATGTCGCGACTGTCACTAAGCTGCATGGTGTCTCCTCCGTTGGTGAAAGACTATGCGCGCGCGACGTTGCGCCGCTATGCTTCCTTGGTCGTAGGGGCCGGTTACAGGCCGGCCAGAAAGGCGCGCAACGCCTCGGGCGAGACGGGTTTTTCCAAGACCGGCACGCCCGCTTCGGCGGCGGCGCGGCGCAGGGTGGAATCGCGGCTGGCGGTGATCAGCCGGGTCGGCAATATGCCATGATCGGCGCGGAAAGCGGCAATCAAGTCAAGCCCGGTCATATCACTTTCCAGTTGATGGTCGATCAGCAGCGCGTCAGGCAGAATGCCCAGATCGGCCAACAGAGACTGCGCCTCTGCGGCATCGGCGGCCTCGATCACCTCTGCCCCCCATTGCTCCATCACCAGGGTCAGGGCGCGGCGCAGTTCGGCGTCGTTTTCCACCAGCAGCACGATCCGCCCGGCGGCAGAAGCCTGATCCAGTTGGGCCGGGCGGTGGGTCACCTCTGGCTGGGCGGCGGCATCGGCCAAGGGCAGTTGCACCATGAAGACCGTGCCCCGCCCCATCCGCGACCACAGGGCCAGCGGGTGGTTGAGCAGCGTGCAGGCGCGTTCGACGATAGCCAGCCCCAGACCCATGCCCTCGCTGGCCGAAGCGCGGCCGTCGATGCGGTGAAATTCCTTGAAAATGGCCTCCTGCTCTTCGTCAGGGATGCCGGGGCCTGAATCCCACACCTCCAGCCGCAGGCGGGTGCCGCGCGGTCGGGCGGCGACCAGCACGCCCCCCTTGTCGGTATAGCGGATGGCATTGCCGATCAGGTTTTGCAAAATACGCCGCAGATAGCCCGCGTCCGACAGCACCACCGCATCGCTGGCCCGCACCGTCAGCCGCAGCCCCTTGGCCAGTGCGATGGGGGCGAATTCTTCGGCAAGTTGGCGCAACAGCCGCCCCACCGGCACCGGTCCCACCGACAGCGCCGCCCGCCCGCTTTCCAGCCGAGAGATGTCCAAAAGCTGCGCCAGAATCGCCTCGACCGAGACCAGCGCATTCTGCGCCTTGCCCAGAGTTTCGGCCACCGGCGCGCTGACCCCTTCGGGCGGAATGGCCGACAGGAACAGCTTGGCCGCCGACAGGGGTTGCAGCAGGTCATGGCTGGCGGCGGCAACAAAGCGCGACCGGCTGGCATTGGCCCGTTCCGCCCGCCCCAGCGCATCGGCAAGGTCCAGCGTGCGTTCCGCCACCCGCACCTCCAGCGTTTCCTTGGCGCGCGACAGGTCTTCTTGGGCGCGGCGTTCGGTGGTGATGTCGGTAAAGCTCATCACAAAGCCACGGTCGGGCATTTCCTGCGCAAAGACGGTCAGGATCAGCCCGGCATCATGGCGCAGGTCAAAGGTCAGCGGCGGGCGGCTGTGGCGGCCATCGGCCCAGGTCAGCATCCGCGCCTCGGTCATGCCCTGCCCCATGCGGAACCCGGCGCGCAGGCGCAGCATGATCTGTTCGAACGCGGTTCCGACCCGCAGCCGCACCACCGGAATAGCCAGCAAGGCCCCCAGCCGCGCATTCCAGCCGACCAGTTGCGCCTCTCGGTCAAAAATCGCCACGCCCTGATCAATATGGTCCAGCGTGGCGCGCAAAAGGCGTTCCTGATCGTCCAGAATCCGGCCCATCTCTTGCCGTTCCAACCGGATCAGGTCGGTCACATCGGTTTGCAGCACCACCGTGCCACCATCGGCGGTGCGATGTTCGCTGACCTGCACCCAATGGTCGAAATCCATCCGCACGTTAAAGCTGACATGGCGCTCTTCATGCCGCCGCTTGCGCCCGATTGACCAGCTTTCGGGCGTTTCCCCCTCTGCCAGCGCCAGATGCGCCGAATGGGCGCACAGATCGACATAGCCATCAAAGGTCAGGCCCGGCAGCAGCCGCGACCGGATGTCCGGCATGTGCATGCCAAAGCGCGAGTTGCACATGACCAGAACGTCATTGGCGTCAAACAGCGCAAAGCCCTCTTGCACGGTTTCAATCGCGCTGGCCAAGTTCTGACGGGCCTGTTCGGTCTGGCGGTTGGCGTCGTGCAGCGCGGCATTGGTTTCGTTCAACAGGTCCAGCGCGCGCGACAGCTCTCGCGTCCGCTCTCTCACCTGATCTTCCAGCAATGCCGCGCGCTCGAACTGAGCATAGGCGATGCCGCCGTCATCGGTGATCTGTTCCACCCGCCGCATCAGAACGCGGGCGATGGTCAGCAGCTTTTCCTCGCGCCGCTCTGGCGGGTCGGCGGGGTTGATCAGCCCTTCGATCATGGCAGGGCTTCTGGTGGATAAAGCGCCACCCCGGTCATGGTCTGGTTGACGTGCATTGAATTCAACTGTTCGCCATAGGTTGAAAATCCCACCACCCCATGGTCGCGCAGTACGGTGGAAAGCGCGCCGTATTTCTGCTTTTCCAGCGCCTCGAACCGGCGAAGGATGCAATCGCAGGCAAGAATGGATGGCATCTGCCCGCCTTCGCGCAGCGCACCAAGTTCGCGCGACAGATGGTCTACCATATCGGCCGGTTCGGCCAGCGTCAGCACCACGCCCTCATCAATTGCCGAAAAGAACACGAGGTCACCGTTGGGCAGCACCTGCTGGATGGCGCGGACATGATGCGCCCCGCCAATCCGCACCACCACCGGATGGGCGGCAAAGGTAAAGGCGGTCAGTTGCGCGGGGTCTTTGCCCAACAGCCGGGCATATTCCTGCGCCGCCGGCTCGGCATTGATGCGGCGCACGATGCGGCGGGCCGGGTCGGCCTCGGTCACCACCATGCGGATCTGGGTCGGCTGCAAATGGTCCAGCGAGAACACCTTGACCCGCGCCGCCGTGCGCACCAGCGTCAGGATCGCCGCGTTCTGCAACAGCCGGTTGCCATACATCACAAAGGTGGACCGGAACCGCGCGCCATCCCCCGCCGATCCGCCAAACAGCGGCACCGGCCCCAGACCCTGCGCCAGAATCGGCGCCAGCGTCTCTTCCCGGACAGAAAGACCATCGACCATCAGAAAGGCGAACTCGCCCTCCCATTCCGGCCATTGCCGGGCTTGTGCCTGCCGCGCGCGGATCAACTGGCCAATCAGCGCATCGGGTTGCAGGCGGTCCAGCCCCTCGATCAACAGCGGGGTTGCGGCAAAGATGCTGGCGGGCAAGCCCACCGCGACAATCTCGTCCTCGACATAACCGGCGGCGGAAATCTCACCAGCCGTGGTGCAGCCCAGCACTGGCATGTCGGGGCGGCTTTCGCTGATCTCACGCGCCAGACGCGGCAGGCACTCGGCCGAGGATGAGAACAGGAACAGCGCAGCCAGCGGCACCGCGCCCAGTTCGGCCAGCAAAACTGCGGCTGGCGTCGGATGATCGGTGCCAACCGAGGCGCGGCGCAACAGCGCCTGCCCGGCCCAAGCCAAAGCTGTGCCCCCCTGCATTCTGCCCGTCCTCCCGGCTGGGAAGGCTAACGAAGCCGCGTCAGCAATCAAGTGCTAACCGCCCGGCACCATGGTACGGCCCCATTCAGCCCCCCTCTGGCAAAAGCTGCGCGAACTGTGCCTGTTTCGCCATCAGCACCGCCTGGGTGCGGCTAAGAACGCCCAATTTGCGCATGATTGCCGTGACATGCGCCTTGACCGTGGTTTCGGCGATCGACAGCTCCCATGCGATCTGCTTGTTCAGCTTGCCCTCACAGATCAGTTGCAGGATGCGCGCCTGTTGCCGGGTCAGCAGACCCAGCCGCGCCACAACCTCTTCGCCCTCGCTGGGCCCCGCCGCTTCTGGCGCATAGCCCTCGGGCAAAAAGCGGCGAGAGGCGCGCACCGCCTCGATTGCCGCCAGATAGACGTCGCGGTGCGCGTGTTTCGGCACGAACCCCATCGCACCGGCCCGCAGCGCCGCCCCGATCACCCGCGCATCATCCAGCGACGAGACCACCAGCACCGGCACCAGCGGGGCTGCCAGCCGCAACCGCACCAGACCGTCCAAGCCATCAACATCGGGCAGGTTCAGATCCAGCACCACAAGGTCGGGCGCGGGCGCGCGGTCCAGCCGGACCAGCGCCTCATCCAGACGGCTGGCGGTTTCGACCTGCGTGATCCCGGCAACCACCCGCAGCGTCATCGACAGCGCGTCGCAAAACAGCGGATGATCATCCACAATCAACGCGCGGTTCAGCGGGCGGTCGGCAGATATTTCGGCGGTGATCATCGCGACCGTCCTTGCTGAGATTTCGGTAATGCTACCAAAGATCGGCGCGCTGGGAAGTTATGCCAAGGTCGCAAAGGCCCGCCGATGCGGTGCAAGGGGGTTTTCAGCCACCGCGCCCGCCGATAAAACGCCCCAAAGCCAGAAAGAGAACCGCATGATCCGCCGCCGTCAGTTGCTTTTTGTTGCAGCCCTTCTGCCGCTGGCCGCCTGTGGTGGCGGGTCAGAGGTTGCCTCTCGTGCACGGGTCGCACCCGGCAACACCCCGGAAATGCAGGCGCTGGTGCGCAAATGGGCACGCATCCATGGCATTCCCGAAAGCCTGCTGCATCGCGCGATCCAGCGCGAAAGCGGTTATAACCCGGCGGCCCGGCACGGTCCCTATTTCGGCCTGCTGCAAATCCGCCCCGAAACAGCGCGCACCATGGGGTATCAAGGCCCCCCCGAAGGGCTGCTGGATGCCGAAACCAACCTGCATTACGCCGGGAAATACCTGCGCGGCGCCTGGCTGGTTTCAGGCGGCAGCCAGGACCGGGCCATCATGTGGTATGCCAAGGGCTATTACTACGAAGCCAAGCGACGGGGTCTTTTGTACGAAACCGGGCTGCGCACCTAAGTCCGCCCGGACCTAGTACCACATATCCGCCATTTCGGCCTTTCGCCGCGCCACAAAGTCGCGCAACCCTTCGCGGATGCCTTCATCCAGCTTGGGCGGCTCATATTCGGCAAGGGTCATCTTCCACGCCCGATTCGCGCGCGTTGCGGAATCGGTCCTGCCTGCCGCTTCCCATTTCTCGAACGGTTCATTGTCAGACAGCGCGCTGTCCCAGAACGCGGTCTGATAATTCGCCATCGTGTGCGAACAGCCGAAAAAGTGGTTTCCCGGACCGACCTCGGCAAAGGCATCGACCGCCAGCGCATTGTCGTCCACCACCACGCCATCCAGATAGCTGTGCAAGGCGCCGCACAGATCGGCATCCAGCATGAATTTTTCATAAGACATGGTCAGCGCGCCATCCAGCCAGCCCGCCGAATGCAGGATAAAATTGGTGCCGCAATGAATGGCCGACATCATCGACATCGTGCCCTCCATCATGGCCTGCCCGTCCGGCAGCTTGGAGGCGGAAAAGTTCCCCGCGCAGCGCATCGGCAGGTTGAGGCGGCGGCACAACTGGCCCACCACCATGCTGCCGATCGCCGGTTCCGGTGTGCCAAAGGTCGGGCTGCCCGACCGCAGGTTCATCGAGGACAGGAAGTTCCCGAACACCACCGGCGCGCCGGGGCGCTCCAACTGGGTCAGCGCACAGCCCGCCATGGTCTCGGCCAGCGACTGCGCAATCGCCCCGGCGGTCGTCACCGGCCCCATCGCGCCACCAAGGATGAACGGCACCACCACCGCAGCCTGATTGGCCCGTGCATAGGCCCGCAGGCTCTTGGTCATCGTGCCGTCCCAAACCAGCGGCGAATTGGCGTTGATATTGCCCAGGATCACACAGTTCTGGTCCACGAAGTCGCGGCCAAACACCATCCGCGCCATTTCAATGGAATCTTCGCTGCGGTCCTCGGCGGTAACAGACCCCATGAACCCCCGGTCGCTCAACTCCAGATGCGCCAGCACCATATCCAGATGCCGCTTGTTCACCGGAACATCCGTCGGCTCGCAGATGGTGCCCCCCGAATGGTGCAGGTTGGGCGAGGATTGCGCCAGCTTTACGAAGTTCTGAAAGTCGGCCAGCGTGCCGAACCGCCGTCCCTTGTCCAGATCGGCCACAAAGGGGCTGCCATAGGCGGGCGCAAAGACCACGTTCTTGCCGCCGATCCGCACCGAATTGGCGGGGTTGCGGGCGTGCTGGGTGAATTCGGCGGGCGCTGTGCGCAGCAAGTCGCGCAGCAAACCCGGCTCGAATTTCACCAGATCGCCCGTCACCTTGGCCCCGGCCTTGCGCCACATCTCCAGCGCCTGCGGGTCATCGCGAAAGATCAGGCCGGTTTCCGCCAGAATGCGGTCTGTCGCCGCCTCGATCTTGCGCAGGCTTTCTTCGCCCAGAATGTCATAGGTCGGAATGTTGCGCATGATATATGGCCGCCCCGGCCCCGAGGCCTTGCTCTGCCGTTCCGCCGCCCGCGCTTGCCGACCCGCCCTGCGATGCTCGTTCATTCCCGTCCTCCTCGACAGTTGTGTCAAGTTTGGCGCAAGCCGACCATCAGGCTGTCGCCTTTGCGACAAATGCGGGTCGCAATCCCCCTTTGCCCTTGCACCTTTGCAAATACTCCGCAGGGGGGTGCGGGGGACGCGAAGTCCCCCCGTTTTTTCAGGTCACCACATCGGGCGCAGTTTTCCCCGTATAGCCTGCAATCCCGGCAAGGTCATGCGCGGCGCGGATGATCGGGGCCAGCGCCTCTTGCGGGTCTTCTCCCAGACCCTCCGGCCCCGGCACATAGCGCTCCAGATAGAGCCGCAGGGTTGCGCCTTCGGTGCCCGTGCCGGAAAGCCGCATCACGAACCGAGAGCCCCCTTGGAACAGCACCCGGACCCCTTGCTTGAGGCTGACGGAGCCATCAACCGGGTCAGTATAGGCGAAATCGTCCGCAGCCTCGACTGTAAGCCCCTCGATCTTGGTGCCCGGCAGGCTGGTAAGTTTGGCGCGCAAGCCAGCCATCATCGCATCGGCCTTGTCGGTCGGAATCGCCTCAAAATCATGGCGGCTATAGTAGTTGCGGCCGAACTTCTGCCAATGCGCCTCCAGAATGGCGCGCACGCTTTCCTTGCGCACGGCCAGAATGTTCAGCCACAGCAAAATTGCCCACAGCCCGTCTTTCTCGCGCACATGGTCGCTGCCGGTGCCAAAGCTTTCCTCGCCACACAGGGTGGCCTTGCCGGCATCCAGCAGGTTGCCAAAGAACTTCCACCCGGTGGGCGTTTCATACTTGCCGATCCCCAAGGCATCCGCCACCCGGTCAGCAGCGGCGCTGGTCGGCATTGACCGCGCAACGCCCGCCAGCCCCCGGGCATAGCCCGGCGCCAGATGGGCATTCGCCGCCAGCACCGCAAGGCTGTCAGAGGGCGAGACATAGATGCCCTTGCCCACCACCATGTTACGGTCGCCGTCGCCATCCGATGCCGCGCCGAAATCGGGCGCATTGTCGCCGAACATCTCGGCCATCAGCTCATGCGCCCAGGTCGGGTTGGGGTCGGGGTGCATGCCACCGAAATCGGGCAAGGGCGTTGCATGGGTCACGGTGCCCTTGGGCGCGCCAAGGCGGTTTTCCAGCACCTCGACCGCATAGGGCCCGGTGATTGCGCACATCGAATCCATCCGCACCCGGAAGCCGCCCGCAAACATCGCGCGGATCGCCGGAAAGTCGAACAAGGTCTCCATCAGCGCGGCATAATCGGCGACAGGGCTGACCACATCCACCACCATGTCGCCCATCATGCTGCGCCCGATGGTGTTCAGGTCCACATCCTGCGCCTCGACGATGTGGTATTCGGTGATCTCGGTCGTACGCTTGTACATCGCCTCGGTCACCGCCTCGGGCGCGGGGCCGCCGTTGGGCATGTTGAACTTGATGCCGAAATCCTCATCCGGGCCGCCGGGGTTGTGGCTGGCCGACATGATCAACCCACCATCGGTCTTGTTCAGGCGGATCAGATGGCTGGCCGCCGGGGTGGACAGGAACGCCCCCTGCCCCACGATCACCCGCGCCGCGCCACCCGCCGCCGCCATACGCAAGATCACCTGCGCCGCGCGGTCGTTGAAATAGCGCCCGTCGCCACCCAGAACAAAGGTCTTGCCCTTGCAGCCCACCACATCGAACACCGCCTGGACAAAATTCTCCAGATAATGCGGCTGCATGAAAACCCGCGTCTTCTTGCGCAGGCCAGAGGTTCCGGGCTTTTGCCCGGCGATGGGGGTGGTGGTGATTATCTGGCTGCGCATCATGTGGCTCCTTCGGGAAGGATGGGCTGGAAAAGGTGAACGGACTGGGCGGGCAGGTCAAGTTCGGCCCGGCATTCTGTTGCCGGGGCATCGGGGCGCGTGGTGTCCAGCAGATGCCGCCAGCGCGCAAAGGTCTTGGGCAGAACGGCGCGGGTCGGGCCATCGCCATTGATCAGGATATAAAGCGTATCGGTCGCATCCGGGCTGAACGTGGCAGACATCCGCAGTTCCAGCCCAATGGCACGGAAGGCAGGGTTGTGCCAATCGCCCGGCGAAGGCACCTCTCCATCGGCGCGACGCCAGATCACATCGGGCTGACCGTCCGTGTCGCGCACCTTGCCATGCAGGAAATGCGGTTGCCGCAACACAGGGTGGTCGCTCCGCAGCCGGATCAGCCGCGCGACAAAGGTCGCAAGGCGCGTGTCAGCGTGAACCCAGTCCAGCCGCGTGATGTCATTGTCCTGCGCATAGGCGTTGTTGTTGCCGCCCTGACTGTGGCCAATCTCATCGCCCGCCAGAATCATCGGCGTGCCTTGCGACAACATCAGCGTGGCCAGCAGGTTACGCTTGCGCAGATCGCGCGCGGCACAGATTTCAGGGTTGGACGAAGGCCCCTCGACCCCCATGTTGTCGGCGTGGTTGTCGTCATGGCCGTCGCGATTATCCTCGCCATTGGCGAAGTTGCGCTTGATGGTAAAGCTGACCAGATCCTCAAGCGTGAACCCGTCATGCGAGGCGACATAGTTGACCGAGGCCGTGGCCCGCCGTCGATGGTGGTCGAACTTGTCGGCCGAGGCCAGAAGCCGCCGCGCCAGTTCGGGCGCAAGGCCCGCATCGCCGCGCCAGAACCGGCGCAACCCGTCGCGGTATTTGTCGTTCCACTCCCCAAAGGGCGGCGGGAAAGCCCCCAGTTGATAGCCGCCAAGCCCGATATCCCACGGCTCGGCGATCAGCTTGACATGCTGCAACGCGGGGTCTTGCCGCAACGCAGCAAAAAACCCGGCCTGCGGGCTGAAGCCCGTTGGCTCGCGCCCCAAAACCGTGCCAAGGTCGAACCGGAAGCCGTCAACGTGGCAATCCTCGACCCAATAGCGCAAGCTGTCCATCACCATGCGCAGCACCGCCGGATGCGTCAGGTCCAGCGTATTGCCGGTGCCCGCATCGTTCATATAGTGCCGCCCGCCATGCACCAGCCGGTAATAGCTGGCGTTGTCCAACCCGCGGAACGAAAGGGTCGGCCCCCATTCATCGCCCTCGCCCGAATGGTTGTAAACGACATCAAGGATCACCTCGATCCCGGCCTTGTGCAGCGCCCGCACCGCGCCCTTGAACTCGGTCAGCGCATCGCGCTGGGCATAGCGCGGCTCTGGCTGAAAGAACCCCATCGAGTTATAGCCCCAATGGTTGCGCAAGCCCTTTGCCACCAGAAACCTGTCATCGAAATAGCCATGCACAGGCAGCAATTCGACGGCTGTCACCCCAAGCCTTCGCAAATGCTCAATAATCGCGGGATGCCCAAGCGCCGCATAGGTGCCGCGCATGCCATGCGGCAGAACCGGATGGTTCATCGTCAATGCGCGGACATGCGCCTCGTAGATCACGGTATCAGACCACGGGGTCAGCGGCGGCTGATCGCCCATCCAGTCGAATGTCGGGTCCACCACCACCGATTTTGGCACTGCAAAGGCGGAATCGCGGTTGTCGAACGACAGGTCGGCGCGCGGGCTACCCACGCGGTAGCCCATCAACGCATCGGACCAACGCAGCTTGCCCGACCAGGCGCGGGCATAGGGATCAAGCAGCAACTTGTTCACATTGAAGCGGTGGCCCGCCTCGGGATCATAGGGGCCATGGGCGCGCAAGCCATAGTGCAGGCCGGGTCGCGCCCCCACCACTTCAATGTGCCAGACATCTCCGGTGCGGTCCTTGAACGGCAGGCGCGCCACCTCGTGCCGGCCGCCGGGAGCATAAAGGCACAGCTCCAACCCGGTGGCATGGGCCGAAAAGACCGCAAAATTCACGCCGCCCGGCGTCAGGCTGGCGCCCATTGGCCAAGGCAGCCCTGCGGCAAGGGAAAACCCGCTCACCCCAGCAACTCCTGATACAGCGCGGCATAGGCCTGAGCCGAGATTTCCCAGCCCACCGGCTGACGCATCGCCGCCTTGCGCAGTTGCGCCCAAGCCGGGGCATCGGCGTAAAGCGCCAGCAACCGCTGCAAGGCCTGCCCCAGCGCCAGCCCGTCCACCGGGCTGAACACCAGCCCCGTCGCCACCCCCGCCGCCATTGCCGCAGGTGTGGCACTGATCACGCTGTCAGACAGGCCACCTACCGCCGAGACCACCGGAATCGTGCCGAACCTCAGGCCATACATCTGCGTCAGCCCGCAAGGCTCAAATCGGCTGGGCACCAGAACCGCATCGCCCCCGGCAAACATCCGGCGGCTAAGCGCCTCGTCATAGCCGATCCGCACGCCGACGCGTCCCGGATAGCGCGCCGCCAGATCGCGCATCGCCTGTTCCAGCGCCGGATCACCCGACCCAAGCACCACCAAACCGCCGCCCGCCTCGATAAAGGCGGGCAAGGTGGCGGGCAAAAGATCAATACCCTTCTGATCGGTCAGGCGGCTGACCAGAATGGCCAAAGGCCCCGGCACATCCAACCCGAACTCGGCGCACAACGCCGCCCGGTTTTTGGCCTTGCCTGCGGGCTTGGCCGCCGAATAGGGCGCATCGGCCACTTCGGGATTCCAGACCTCGGTATCCACCCCGTTCAGAATACCTGAAACCGCCCCCTCTGCCGCCCGGCGGGCAATGATGCCCTGCAAGCCCATGCCAAACTCTGGCCGCATCAGCTCTTCGGCGTAATGGGGCGACACGGTTGTCACCTTGTCCGCCGTCACCAGTCCGGCCTTCAGGCTGGACAGGGTGCCGAAATATTCCAGCGCATCGGGGTAGAACTGGCTGCGCGGCAGACGCAATTCGTCGATCAGACCGGCCGGCGCCTGCCCCTGAAACGCGATGTTATGCACGGTCATCACCGTGCCCACCCCGCCCGATCCGCCATAGGCCAGATAGGCCGGGGCCAGACCCGCCTGCCAGTCATGGGCGTGCAGGACATCGGGTTTCCACCCATCAATCCCGTGCCGCGCCACCTGCGCCGCCACCCAGGACAGCGCCGCGAACCGCTGCGGATTGTCCCACCAATCGCCCTGCGCTCCGTTATAGGGGCCACCCTCGCGGTCAAAGAGATGCGGCGCATCCAGCGCCAGCACCGTCATGCCCGCCACCTCGCCCTGATAAACCGTGCCGGTGCCGCCCCACAGGTTCTCTTCGGTCCAGACCTCGCCCCAGCCGTCCAGCATCGCGCGCAAGGGGCGATAGGCGGGCACCATCACCCGCATGTCCCAGCCCAAGGGCGCCAGTGCGGCAGGCAACGCCCCCACCACATCGGCAAGGCCCCCCGTCTTGATCAGCGGCACGCATTCCGACGCAACCGAAAGAACCCGACCCCTCAGCATGACGGCACCTCTTGCCCTTGCACCTTTTCAAATACCCTGCGGGGGTGCGGGGGTGTGAAACCCCCGCCGCCATCCAAGGCCCCCGCCGTCAGAGTTTCGCCCGGCTCCAGGCGTCGATCATGTCCTGCGTGATCAGCACCACGCCGCCTTCGCTGCGGCGGAACCACTTGGAATCCTCCTCGGGGTCGTGGCCGATCACCAGCCCCTCGGGAATGATCACGCCGCGGTCGATCACGCAATTTCTCAACTCCGCCTTGCGGTTAACCCTGACGTACGGCAGAGCCACCACATATTCCAGCGAAGAATAGCTGTGCGTCCGGCAGCCGGTGAACAACAAACTGTTGCGCACTTCGGACCCCGAGACGATGCAATCGCCCGATACCAGCGACGACACCGCCATGCCGCGACGGCCATCCTCATCATGGATGAACTTGGCAGGGGGCAGAATTTCGGCATAGGTCCAGATCGGCCAGCTGTTGTCGTAAAGGTCCAGCTTGGGCACGAAATCGGTCAGGTCCACATTGGCCTGCCAGAAGGCGTCGATGGTGCCGACGTCGCGCCAGTAAGGCTCATCCTCCAGCCCGCTGGTCACGCAGCTATCGGCGAACTTATGGGCAATCGCCTTGCCGTTGGCCACGATATGCGGGATCAGGTCATTGCCAAAGTCGTGGCTGGAATTGGAATCTTCCATATCCCGGATCAACAGGTCGCGCAGGAAGGCCCAGTCGAAAACATAGATCCCCATCGAAGCGAGCGAGTGCTTCGGATCGCCCGGAATCGTCGGCGGGTCTTTGGGCTTTTCCAGAAACGAGGTGATGCGCATGTCCTTGTCCACATGCATCACGCCAAAGGCCGTCGCCTCGGCCTTGGGAACGGTCAGACAGCCAATGGTCACATCCGCGCCGGTATCGACATGCTGTTGCAGCATGACCTCGTAATCCATTTTATAGATATGGTCACCGGCCAGGATGATGACGTATTTCACGTCATAATCATCAATGATATCAATGTTCTGCGCCACGGCATCCGCCGTACCCAGATACCATTTGCTTTCATCCACCCGCTGCGATGCGGGCAGAATATCCAGATATTCGTTCCGCTCGGCCCTAAAAAAGTTCCAGCCGCGCTGCATATGGCGGATCAGGCTGTGCGCCTTGTACTGGGTGGCAATCGCCATCTTGCGGATGCCGGAATTCAACGCATTTGACAGCGCAAAGTCGATGATCCGCGTCTTGCCGCCGAAATAGACGGCAGGCTTGGCGCGGCGGTCGGTCAATTCTTTCAGGCGGCTGCCCCGGCCACCTGCCAGAACAAAGGCCATGGCCTGCGACGACAGTCGCTGGTTCGGTCTTGCTTTCATCATTCCCTCCCTTCGGGCTTACTTTGCTGCCCGGTCACCTTGAATGAAATAAACGGCCGAAAGCGGCGGCAATGTCACCATCGCGGACTGTGCCTGGCCATGCCAGGGCGTGTCCTCGGTGGTCACTCCTCCCAGATTGCCGCGGTTCGCACCGCCATAGATTTCTGCGTCCGTATTCAATGCTTCATCCCACTGGCCCGCCACGGGCAAGCCCAGCCGCATCCGCCGTTCGACCGGGGTCATGTTGACCACGACAGCCACCTGCCGGTCCGTCTCGGCCCCGCGGCGAACCCAGGCGTAAGTGCTGTTTTCCGCGTCGTTCGATTCCAGCCAGCGGAAGCCATCGGGCCGCGTGTCGTTCACATGCAGCGCGGGCGTGGTGCGGTAAAGCGCGTTCAGATCGCGCACCAGCGCCTGAATGCCCTTATGCTGCGGCAGGTCCAGCAGATGCCAGTCAAGGCTTTGGTTGTGGTTCCATTCCGCGCCTTGGGCGAATTCCTGCCCCATGAACAACAGCTTCTTGCCGGGGTGCCCCCACATGAACCCGTAATAGGCCCGCAGGTTCGCGAACTTTTGTTCACCATCACCAGGCATCTTGCCCAGCATCGACCCTTTGCCATGCACCACCTCGTCATGGCTGATCGGCAAAAGGTAGTTTTCCGACCAGGCGTAATGCAGGCCAAAGGTCATCTGGTGGTGGTGGTGTTTGCGGTAGATCGGGTCGCGGTGCATGTAGGACAGGGTGTCGTTCATCCAGCCCATGTTCCACTTGAACCCAAAGCCAAGCCCACCCCAATCCGCCGGGCGCGACACGCCGGGAAAGGCGGTGCTTTCCTCGGCAATGGTCACGATGCCGGGGCATTCGCCATAGGCCGCGATATTGACCTTTTGCAGCAGGGCAATCGCCTCGTAATTCTCGCGCCCACCATCTTTGTTGGGCACCCACTGGCCCGCCTGCCGCGAATAATCGCGATACAGCATCGAGGCGACGGCATCGACCCGCAGCCCGTCAAGGTGGTATTCCTTCAACCAATACAAGGCGTTGGAGATCAGATAGTTCTGCACCTCTACCCGGCCATAGTTATAGATCAGGGTGTTCCAGTCCTGATGGAACCCCTCTTTCGGGTCTTGGTGTTCATAAAGCGAGGTGCCGTCAAACCGGCCAAGCCCATGCGGGTCGGTCGGGAAATGGCCGGGCACCCAATCCAGAATGACGCCCAGCCCTTTGCGGTGCGCGGCGTTCACAAAGGCGCGGAATTCACCCGGCGTGCCGTGGCGGATGGTGGGGGCATAAAGGCCGACCGGCTGATAGCCCCAACTGCCATCGAACGGAAATTCGGAAATCGGCAGCAGTTCGATATGGGTAAAGCCCATGCTGGCGACATAATCGACCAGTTGTTCGGCCAGCTCGTCATAAGACAGCATCCGGTTGCCCGGCGCGCGCCGCCATGACCCCAGATGCACCTCATAAACAGAGATGGGGGCATCAACCGTATGGCGCACGGCGCGCGATTTCATCCATACATCGTCGTGCCAGTCAGCCACCCGGATGTCGCGCACGACGCTGGCATTGGCGGGCGGATGTTCGCTGCCGAATCCCACCGGATCGGCCTTGAGCGGCAGGGTCTGGCCGCCCTGCCCCCGGATTTCGTATTTGTAAACCGTGCCGTCGCCCAGACCGGGAATGAAAATCTCCCACACGCCGGTGGCGCCGCGCTTTCGCATCGGGTGGCGGCGGCCGTCCCAGATGTTGAAATCGCCCACCACCGAAACCCGCTCGGCATTGGGGGCCCAGACGGCGAAATGCGTGCCCTCCACCCCTTCGTGCGTGATGGTATGGGCACCCAGCACCTGCCACAGCCTGCGGTGGGTGCCTTCGGCGAACAGGTATTCGTCCATCTCGCCCAGAACGGGGCCAAAGCGGAACGGGTCTTCCCATTCCCAGGTGGCCCCATGCCCTTCGGCGCGCAGCCGGTAGGGCTGGTTCTTTTTCATCGTGCCGTTAAACAGTCCCGGCGCGCCGGGAACCGCCTCGGCCTCGGTGGCCTTGGCGGTTTTGCCGGTCAGCAGCCAGACGCGATCCGCGCCCGGCTGCAACACGGCGACCTGCCAGCCGCCATCCTGCTTGTGCGGGCCCAGCACGGCGAACGGGTCGCCGTGGCGCCCTTCGACAAGGGCAAGGCCTTCCTCACGGTCTAGTCCAGTCATCCCGCATCCTCCCCGATGCTTGCAGACCTAGATTGCCGCCGGAATGTCCCAGATTTCCGACATGTAACTGCGGATCGTGCGATCCGAAGAAAAGAATCCAGAGCGTGCCGTGTTCATCGCAGCCATCCGCACCCATGCCGCCCGGTCGGCATAGGCGGCATCCACCTTGGCCTGTGCCGCATTGTAGGCGTCAAAATCCGCCGCCACGAGGAAATAGTCGTGGTGCCAGACCCGATGCACCAACCCGTGGTAGCGGTCTTTCTGATCGGGAGAGAAACGCCCCTCGGCAACCATTTGCAGCACATCCAGCATGGGCTGGCTGGCCTCGATCGCCTTGCGCGACTGGTCGGGGTCTTCGCGGCGTTTCATCGCCTCTTCGGTGGTCAGGCCGAACAGGAAGAAATTCTCGGCCCCGACTTCTTGCAATATCTCGACATTGGCACCGTCCAGCGTGCCGATGGTCGGCGCGCCGTTCATCATGAACTTCATGTTGCCGGTGCCTGACGCCTCTTTGCCCGCCGTCGAGATTTGTTCCGACAGGTCAGAGGCCGGGATCAGCCGTTCAGCCATCGAGACGTTGTAGTTTTCGGGGTACACAATCTTCAGCAGGTCTTTGGTGTCAGGATCGTTGTTCACGACCGTCGCCACATCATTGATGAAGTGGATGATCTCCTTGGCCACCGCATAGCCGGGCGCCGATTTGCCGCCAAAAATCTTGACGCGCGGCACCCAGTTGGCCGTCGGGTCTTGCTTGATCGCGTGCCAGTGCGAAACGGTTTGCAGGATGTTCAGCAATTGGCGCTTGTATTCGTGGATGCGCTTGACCTGCACGTCAAACAGCGCATCAGGCGACACAGTCACGCCGCAATGATCCTTGATCCAGGCTGCCAGCGCCACTTTGTTGGCGCGCTTTGACTTGTCAAACTTCGCGCGGAAGGCGGCGTCATCGACATGGGCTTCCAGCCCGCGCAGCTTGTCCAGATCGGCTTCCCAGCCGTCGCCGATGGTTTCGGTGATCAGGTCAGCCAGCGGGCGGTTGGCCATTTTCAGCCAGCGGCGCGGCGTGACGCCGTTGGTCTGGTTGATGATCCGGCCCGGATGCAGGCGGTTCAGTTCGGGGAAAAGGTTCTTTTTCACCAGATCGGAATGCAGCGCCGAAACGCCGTTGACCTTGTGGGCCATGACAAAGGCCAGTTCGCCCATCCGCACTTCTTGATGCTTGACGATGCCGATGTAATGCGGCGGGCTGTAGGTGCGGCGGTGCCAGCTATCGATCTGTTCGACAATCTGCATATGGCGCGGCAAAACTGCGCCAAAGGTAAAGGTCGCCCACCGCTCCAGCGCCTCTGGCAGCAGGGTGTGGTTGGTATAGCCAAGGCAGGCCTGCGCGGTTTCCATCGCCTCTTCGAACGGCAAGCCGTTTTCATCGGACAACAGACGCACCAGTTCCGGCCCGGCAATCGCCGGATGGGTGTCGTTCATCTGAATCGCGACATATTTCGGCAGATCACGCAGGTTGGAGTGACCATTCTTGAACCGGCGCAGAATGTCTTGCAGCGCGGCAGAGGTCAGGAAGAATTCCTGCTTCAGCCGCAGTTCCTTGCCCTGATAGGTGGTGTCATCGGGGTAAAGAACGCGGCTTAGGGTGCGGGCCAGCGCCTCGGGTTCTGCCGCCGCCGCGTAATCGCCGCGATTGAACCGCTCCAGATCGAACATCTGGGTCGGCAGGGCTTCCCACAGGCGTAGGGTGTTGGCCCATTTGCCCTGCCAGCCAATCACCGGCGTATCATGGGCCGAGGCGAGAACCGTTTCACCCGGCACCCAGACGGGCTTGCCATCGCGGGTTTCGACATTGCCCTTGAACGGGATGGTATAGGCGCTTTCGGGGCGCGCGAATTCCCACGGATGGGTCTGGCGCAGCCAGTCTTCGGGGGCCTCGATCTGCTGGCCGTTCTGGAACCGCTGACGGAAAAGGCCATGTTCATAGCGGATGCCATAGCCATAGGCCGGACAGCCAACCGTCGCCATGCTTTCCATGAAACAGGCTGCAAGCCGGCCAAGGCCCCCGTTGCCAAGGGCTGCATCCGGCTCATCCTCGACGATCTGGCTGAAATCCTGGCCCAAGCTGGCCATCACTTCTTGCGCCTGATCGCGCAGGCCAAGGTTGACGGTCGCATCCTCCAAAATCCGACCGATCAGGAATTCCATCGACAGGTAATAGACGCGCTTTCTGTCTTCCGCCCAGGTCCGGCGGGTCGCGGCAAACCACGGCTCTACAATATGGTCGCGGATCGCGTATGACAGCGCCATGCGCCAATCATAGATGCTGGCGTTCGGGGCATCCTTGCCCAGCGTATAGGTCAGGTGGCGCAGAACCTCTGCGCGCAGGGTTTCCGGGATAAGGCGCTGGTCGTCCAAATTGTCGTCCCCTTGGCAAACATTCCGAATCCAGCCTAGGCGCGTGACCTTGCCCCCACAAGTCGCGCCCGGACTGATCCGGGTCATCACTCTTCTCACAGTCTTGTTAGCGCGAACACTGCGTAAGATCACTGCATTTTTTGCGCATCAATTGAGCAATTATTCACTTAACGGGCAAACGCGCAACAAGAATGGCAGATAGCCGAACATGATCTGAATCAAATCATCCCGCAGCGACGCAGAGTAGTCTGTGCGCGACCTGATCTGCGGAGAGAGAGAGATGCGCCTGACAATCCGAACCAGCCTTGCGATGCGCACGCTGATGTTCTGCGCCGTGAATACCGGACGTATCGTGCGAAAACACGAGGTGGCCGAGGCTTGCGGCGCATCAGAGAACCATCTGGCGCAAGTGATCCACCTTTTGGCGCGCAAGGGGTATCTAAAGACCATCCGGGGCCGCGCGGGTGGGCTGATGCTGGCATTGCCGACCGACCAGATCCGCGTCGGGCAGGTCTTTCGCGATTTCGAAGGGGTGCTGCCGTTCACCGAATGCACCGATGGCGATCAGTCATCCTGCCCGCTGTCTGGCGTCTGCCAGTTGAAATGCGTGCTGGCCGACGCGTTGGAGGCGTTTTACGCCCGCCTCGATTCGGTTCTGCTGACCGATCTGGTCGCAGGAAATCATGGCCTGACCGAGTTGTTGAAGGTGGCCTGACCCTTAGACCACGCGCTCGGCTATGCCTTGCAGAATAGGGCAATCAGGCCGGTTGTCGCCTGCGCAGGCATGAACCAGATGTGAAAGCGTCGCCTGCATCGCCCGCAATTCGGCGATCTTGGCGGCAATGCGGTCCAGATGGCTTTCGGCCAGCTTTTTCACCTCGGCACTGGCGCGGGACTTGTCTTCGTACAGGGCCAGAAGGGCTCGGCACTCTTCGATGGTAAAGCCAAGGCCACGGGCATGGGCCAGAAACTGCAACTTTGCCGCATCGGCATCGGCAAAGCTGCGATAGCCGTTGGCGGCCCGTTTCGGCCGGATCAGGCCAATATCCTCATAATACCGGATCGTTTTGGCGGGCAGGCCCGCACGGGCGGCAACTTCCTTGATGTTCATCATCGTCTCCACCGTTTCAGACGCAAGGCATTGGACAGCACAAAGACCGACGACAGCGCCATGGCCCCAGCCGCCAGCATCGGCGACAGTTGCGGCCCGCCGAACGGCACCAAAGCGCCCGCCGCCACCGGAATCAACGCGGCATTATAGCCAAAGGCCCAAATCAGGTTTTGCCGAATATTGCGCATCACTGCGCGGGACAGACCGATGGCATCGACAACCCCCATCGGATCGCCGCGCATCAGCACCACCTCGCCGGCCTCGATGGCAACATCGGTGCCGGTGCCCATGGCAAGGCCCACCTCTGCGGCGGCCAGCGCGGGGGCATCGTTGATGCCGTCGCCGACAAAGGCAACCTTGCCGCCAAGGGCTGCCACCGCCTGCGCCTTGCCTTCGGGCAGAATGCCAGCGCGCACATCGGCAATGCCCAGATCGGCAGCAATGGCGCGCGCCGTGGCCTCGGCATCGCCAGTGATCATCGTGGCAGGCAGATCAAGGGCCGCCAGTGCCTGCACCGCCGGAGCCGCGCCTGCCTTGGGCTGATCGGCCACGGCAATCGCCGCCTCGGCCCGGCCAGCGCGACCGACGAACAGGACGCCCTGACCCTTGGATTGCGCGGTTGCGGCAAAATCGGCCAGCGCTTGGGGCACCTGTTCAAACAGCCGCGCCGATCCCACCTGAACCGTTACGCCGCCAATCTGACCCTGCGCGCCCCGCCCCGGCAGCGCCTGAAACCCGGCAATTGCAGCGGGGGGAATGCCCCGCGCCGCCGCCTCGGCCAGAATCGCCCCGGCAAGGGGGTGTTCGGATTGCGCCTCAACCCCTGCGGCCATGGCCAGCAGACCCGCATCATCGGGCAGCATCGCCACCACACGCGGATGCCCCTCGGTCAGCGTGCCGGTCTTGTCGAACGCCACGCCCGTCACCTCGGACAGGCGCTGCAACGCCTCACCCCGGCGAAACAGAACCCCCAGTTCCGCCGCCCGCCCGGTGCCGACCAGAATGGAAACCGGCGTCGCCAGACCCATCGCGCAGGGGCAGGCGATGATCAGCACCGCCACGCCCGCCACCAGCGCCTCGGCCATGCCAGGGCCAAAGGCCAGCCACAGCAGGGTTGTCAGCAGCGCAAGGCCCATCACCACCGGCACGAACCACAAGGTCACCCGATCGACCAGCGCCTGCACCGGCAGCTTGCCGCCCTGCGCCTCGGCGACCATGGCCGTAATGCGGGCCAGAACCGTGTGGGCCCCCACCGCCGAAACCCGCACGGTCATGGCGCCGGTGCCATTCACCGTGCCGCCGGTCACCGTACTGCCCGGCCCTTTGGCCACCGGCAGCGGCTCTCCGGTCAGCATGGATTCGTCTACAGTCGATTGACCCATCGTCACCTCGCCATCGGTGGGCAGCCGTTCGCCCGGGCGGATCAGGATCAGATCGCCCGGCACCAGCAGGGCCACCGCCACCTCGGTTCCGTCCACGCGCCGGGCGGTTTTGGGCTGCAACCCCACCAGCCGAGCAATCGCCGCCCCCGCCCGGCCCCGCGCCCGCGCCTCCAGACTGCGCCCCAGCAGGATCAGCGCGACAATCACGCTGGCCGCCTCGAAATACACCGCGCGCGAAGGTTCGGGGATCAGCGATGGCAGGAAGGTCACCACGCTGGAATAGGCCCAAGCCGCCAGAGTGCCAACCGCGACAAGGCTGTTCATGTCGGGCGAGAGCCGCGCCAGCGCGGGCAAGCCTTTCACAAAGAACCGCCGCCCCGGCAGCAGCAGCGTCAGGCTGGCCAGCACGAATTCCACCTGCCACAGCAGCGGCAGCCCGATGGTCATGTGCAGCCAGTGGTGAAAGGCGGGAAAGGCGTGCCCCCCCATTTCGGCCACGAAAACCGGCGCGGCCAAAGCCGCCGCCAGCGCGGTTTGGCGCCACAGCCTGCGTTCCTCCCCATGCGGGTCGGTGGCGGGCGTTTCGGCCAGCAGGCTGGCCTGATAACCCGCCCGCGTCACCGCAGCGGCCAGCGTGGCGGGGTCGGCGTCGCCCCACAGCACCACCTGCGCCTGCCGCGTTGCCAGATTGGCGGTAGCGCTTGCTACCCCGGCCTGAGCCTTCAGCACCCGTTCCACCCGGCCGGTGCAGGCGGCGCAGGTCATCCCTTCGACCGCCAGCGTGACGGTGGATTGCCGTGCCGGATACCCAGCCTTTGACAGCGCGCTGGCCATGGCATCGGGCGTGGCAGGGTCATGAAACGCCACATCGGCGGTTTCGGCCGCAAGGTTGACCGAGGCACTTTCCACCCCGTCCTGCGCCCGCAGCACCCGCTCTGCCCGCGCCACACAGGATGCGCAGGTCATACCCTCAAGATGGAAACGGATTGTTTTCGACATCGGGAAACTCCTTCCCCATGCCATATGGGCCTTCCTGTGACGGGAAGGTCAAGGCCCGAAAATAGTTTTTCCGCCCCTTGACCTTCCCCCCGCCGGAACCCCCATATCGGGGCAAATGGAGGTTCCCATGACCCGTCTTTCCGTGCCTGATATGACCTGTGGCCACTGCAAAGCCTCTGTCGAGGCGGCGCTTTCGCATATACCGGGTGCAGCACCCGTCACCGTCAACCTTGGCACGAAAGAGGTGGAGGTGGGCGGCACCGCCCCCGCCGACACCCTGATCCGGGCGCTGGACGAGATCGGGTTTCCGGCCCGTATCGTCCCCGTGTCGTAACGGCAATCTGATCGAACTATCTGCTTTCTCCCCGTTGCCGATGTCGCTGATAGGGTTTATTTAGCCGTAATTCCGCCCCCGGACCGGCCTTGATGTGCCGTTAAGGCACGGCAGGATGACAAGGATGGCGAACGCCACCGCAGCGAACCGGAGCAGACGATGTCGAATACCCCCGCGCCCCAGCAAGGCGGCCAGCAGACCGCCCCGCAACAGCAGGGCCAGCAGCAAGGCACCACACAGCAACAGGGCCAGCAGCCCGTGTTCCGTGACTGGGCCGCAATCTGAGATTTTGCCCTTGAGGGCAGGATGGGCCAGCCGTTAGGCTGGCCCTGTTCATTTCAGGCCCGCCAATGTCCTTACCCGTTTCCTCGATCCCCAACCTTGGACCCGCAACCGAGGCGGCCTATGCCCGCGCCGGCATTACCACCGCCGAGGAAATCCGCCAGATCGGCCCCGATGCCGCCTATCTGCGGCTGTTGCAGGCGGGCGAGATGCCGCATTTCATCGGTTATTACGTTCTGGTCATGGGCCTTCAGGGCCGCCCCTGGACCGATTGTCAGGGCGAAGAGAAAAAGCGCCTGCGCATCCGCTTTGACGCGATCAAAGCCGAAGCCAAGGCCAGCAGCGCGGGCCAGCGGTCAGAGCTGGAGGCGGCGCTGAACGCCCTTGGCGTGGTGCCCAAACGCTAACGGCGCAGCTTCATCCGGTCGCCGTCAATCTCGATGCGAAAGCGGCCCAGATAATCCATGCCCAAGAGCGACACATCCATATCTGCCTCGTTCACCCAGACTGGCACGTCGGTATCCTGAAATGGCCCCAGCGACAGGCTGGCAAGGGTGGTTCGCGCCGTGCGCACCACGCCATTCGCCGTCATCGCCTGCCCGATGTAAACTAGCGCGGCGGTATCGATGCCCAGCTTACGCGCATCACGCGGCGACAGAACTACATTCGTCGCCCCCGTATCGGCCAGCACCTGAAGGCCGGTGCCGTTGGCGGTTATATGGGCATAGTAATGGCCATCCTCGGCGCGCGGCAAAATCAGCTCTCCACTTTGCGTGACCATCTGTTGTGGCAACACATCGCGTCGGATGTCCTTCCACAGCCCATAGCCCGCCATCACGCCCAGAAAGATCAACCCCCAAGCCATGCCCAGCCGCAAGGTCTGCCCCATGCGTTGGCGAAATTCGACAATCACCCAGCCGCCCACCGCAGCAAGCAGCAGCGCCAGATACAGAAATCGCCCGAGAATTTCGCCGTCCATTCCGCCCTCCTGGCCCGCTCTCCTGCCTGGTGACCTACAGATAGGCGGGGCGCAGGGGCTAAACCAGCCCCGTCCCCTTGACCCCGTCGATCACGAACTGCACCGACAGCGCCGCCAGCAGCATGCCCAAAAGCCGGGTGATCACGATGGTGCCGGTGCGGCCCAGCAGCCGCTCCATCGGCGGGGAGGCCAGCAGAAACAGAAAGGTCACCACCATCATCGCCAGCATCAGTCCGATGATGGCAAAGGCACCGGCCCAACCATTGCCCGCCTGCCCCACCAGCAGGATCATCGAGGCAATCGCCCCCGGCCCGGCAATCAGCGGCGTCGCAAGGGGAAAGACCGAAGGGTCGTGGTCAGGCTCTGCCTGCTGGCCTTCACGCCGCTGGGTGCGCCGTTCAAACAGCATGTCCAGCGCGGTCAGAAACAGCAGAATGCCGCCCGCAATGCGGAACGCGGGCATCGAGATACCGACAAAGCCCAGAATGGATTCGCCCGCAAGGCCAAAGATCGTCAGCAGGAATGACGCGATCAGGCAGGCACGCGACGCCATGGCGCGCCGCCGCTCTGGCCCCATGCCCCGCGTCAGGGCGATGAACAGCGGCACCAGACCGGGCGGATCGATGACCACGAACAACGTGGCAAAGGCGGTGATAAGAAAGGCTGTTTCCATGGCCGGATGCTACGCCGCGCAAGGACCGTGTGTCGAGGGCGATGGTTTGACACGCACGCCATGTGTAGCTAAGGCGACAGCCCCGCGGAGAGGTTAACCCCTGACCTTTGGCAGCAGGACGCACACACCGCCCACCGGGATCGTGCCTAGTAAGCGGCCCGAAAGGGTCGATCTGATCAGCGTTTCGGGGGTCAGCCAAACTTCTGGCCCCATCTCGCCACGCGCATGAATTATCGCCATGCGCCGCAGGCGTCAGGCCGCGCCATACAACCGCCGTGCCTCGCGGAACGACATCAGGCGGCTCGACTTTTCATCCCACAAATGCAGGTTCACCGACCGCAGGCTTTGCAGCAGGGTCAGGCGCTGCACCTGCGCCAGCCCGGCATTGTCGCGCAGCACTTCGGGCAGGCGATAGAACGGGATGCGGCTGTACAGGTGATGGACATGGTGGATGCCAATGTTGGCCGACAGCCAGCGCAACGGCTGCGGCAGGACATAATGCGACGACCCGGCCAGCGCCGCCTCGTGCAACTGCCAGTCATCGCCCTTGGCCCAATGGGTTTCCTCGAACTGATGCTGCACGAAGAACAGCCAGACGCCTATTGCGCCCGCCAGAATCGAGGTCGGCAGAAAGATCAGCAGGAGCGGCATCGGCCCGCCAAACCACACCATCGCCCCCAGAATCACCGCCAGCGCCAGATTGGTGCCCCCCGCCGATCCCCAGAACCGCCAGCCAGACCGCATCAGGCCAACCGGCAGGCGGTTTTGCAGGATGAACAGATAGATCGGCCCGATCACGAACAGCACGATGGGGTGACGGTACATCCGGTACATCAGCCGCCCGAATTTGCCCCGGCTTTGATATTCCTCGACCGTCAGCGTCAGCACATCGCCAATGCCGCGCTGGTCAAGGTTACCGTGCTGGGCATGGTGCAACGCATGCGTGCGCCGCCAGACATCATAGGGCGTCAGCGTCAGCACGCCAAGGCAGCGGCCGACCCAATCCTGCACCTGGCGATTCTTGAAAAAAGAGGCATGGCCGCAATCGTGCTGGATGCAAAACAGCCGTACCAGAAAGAACGCGTTGATCAGGGCAAGCACCAGAGTCAGCCAATAGCTGACAGACAGCGACAGCCACGCCAGCACCCACAGCGCCACAAAGGGCACAAGCGTTATCACAAGCTCCAGCACGCTGCGGCCCACCGACGGCTCGCGGTATTTCGCCAGGATCTGCACCCACTCGCGCGCCTGCTGCGCGGCGGAACTGCCTGATGAATTCATAGATCGCGCCCTTACGCCTGCCCGTTACGCCGTGGGCGCTATCATGGAAATGGCCGGTGCGATACCGCCCCGGTGATTTTTTGCCGTACAGAATGACGTGGCAGGTGGCCGCAGTTCTGACCGGGGGCATTCTAACCGGGCTTCCGCTCGGTCTTCATCTGCCAACGGCCGGTTTCTTCGCTCCAATACTGCAAGGTCAGCCCGCCACCGGCCAGCCGGGTCCAAAGCGCCCGTGCCCGCACAACCGCCGCTTCGTCATTGCCGTCAAAGATCACCCAAAGCCGCTCGCTGGCGTCCTCTCCGGGCAAGGGTTCGGCCCCGTCGATCAGCGCCACGGCCTGCGGGGAATTGACCGCAGGACCAAGCCCCATCAGCACCGGTTGCAAGGCGTCATGGGGCCCGCCCTCCAGCCCGTGAGGCAAAAAGCCGTCTTCCGGCTCTTGCCACAGGCGGGTGTCAATCCGCTCCAGCGCGGCGCGGTCGGTGCCGCGCAGCATCACCCGCCAGCCCTGCGCCACGGCGCGGGGCAGCAGGGTTTGCAGCGTGTCAAACACGCCCGACCGCGTCAGGTGATAGAACATCGCCTGACCCATCGGGTTACTTCACCTCGTATTTGTCGCGGATCAGCCGGTTCAGAGCCAGAACGCCCCAGCCCGTCGCCCCTTTGGGGGCCAACGTGCTGTCGGATTTCAACAAGGCGGTTCCCGCGATATCAAGGTGAATCCACGGCATCCCGTCTTTCACAAAGCGGCGGATGAACTGCGCCGCTGTGATCGCCCCGCCATCGCGGCCCCCGATGTTCATCATATCGGCAATCCGCGATTTCAGCTTGGCGTCATAGGCATCGCCCATCGGCATCCGCCAGGCGCCCTCGCCCTCGGCCTTTGCCGCGGCAAGAAAGCTGTCGCAAAAGGCGTCGTCGTTGGAAAAGACGCCGGTATGCTCATGGCCAAGCGCCACGATGATCGCTCCGGTCAGCGTGGCCAGATCGATGATGCCGCTGGGCTGAAAGCGGTCCTGCGCATACCAGATCACATCGGCCAACACCAAGCGCCCCTCGGCGTCGGTGTTGATCACCTCGACCGTGTCGCCCTTCATGGTGCGCACAACATCACCGGGGCGCTGGGCGCGGCCATCGGGCATGTTTTCCACCAGCCCGACCAGCCCGACCACATTGGCCCTGGCCTTGCGCAAGGCCAGTGTGCGCATGACACCCGCCACCACGCCCGCGCCGCCCATATCCATCGTCATCTCTTCCATGCCACCCGCAGGCTTGATGGAAATGCCGCCGGTATCGAACACCACACCCTTGCCCACCAGAGCCAAGGGCGGCTCGTCTCCGCCGCCCCTCCACTCCATCACCACCACTTTCGACGGGCTTTCAGACCCCTGCCCCACGCCCAGCAATGCGCCCATGCCAAGGCGGGTCAACTGATCCTCTTCGAGAATCTCGACGTTCAGGCCCAGTTCGTGCATCGCGGCCAGACGGGCAGCAAAGTCATGCGTGGTCAGAATGTTGGCCGGTTCATTCACCAGATCGCGGGTGAAAAAGATGCCCTCGGCAAGGGCCGCCAGCGGCGCGGCCTCTGCCGCAATCGCCTCTGGTGCGGTGACGGCCAGCGTGACGGCACCCGGGGCTTTTTTTTCGCCCGATTTGTGCGGCGTAAAGTCATAAGCCCGCGCGGCAAGCCCGAACGACAGTTCGGCGGCGCTGCGATGGCCTTCGGCCAGAACCAGTAAAGGTGCCTCGGTCAGGGCCCGCCCGATGGCACCGCCCGCCTTGCGCGCCTCGGCGGCGCTGGCCTTTTTCGGCAGCCGCACCAGTTGCAGCGCATCCGCCGCCAGCCCGGCGGGAAAGGCCAGCTCCAGCGTCTCACCCGGTTTCACCTTGCCCCATGCGTCCGAAGCCAGCACCCGTGCCAAGCCACCGCGCATCTGCCGGTCAATCCGGCGCGCCGCAGGCGTGGCGGGTGCCGCGCCGTCGCAGATCAGGGCAATGCGCCCCTTGCGCTGGCCCAGCCCGTCCAGATCGGGCGCGTCAAAGGTGATGGCGACGGGGGTGGTCATGGCAATCTCCGGCAAGTGCACGACGTATGTCGCGCAGGGTTCCGCGCAAGGCTAGCGAAGGCCCCCGCCCTTTGCCAGATACGAGTTTTCCTTTGCGACCATTTCCGTTAAGCTATGTGCAACGATAAAAATAAGGGCTGTGGGGCGTGCCGAGATTTGACCGATACCTGTTATCGCAACTGCTTGCGGTATTTGGTTTTTTCTCGCTTGTCATGGTTGCCGTCTATTGGGTCAACCGCGCGGTGCGCTTGTTTGACCAGTTGATCGGCGATGGCCAGTCGGCATTGGTGTTTCTGGAATTCTCGCTTTTGACGCTGCCGAATGTCATCCGGCTGGTGTTGCCCCTGTCAGCCTTTGCCGCCGCCGTCTATGTCGCCAATCGCCTGACCCGCGAAAGCGAGCTGGTGGTGATGCAGGCGACCGGATTTTCGCCTTATCGGATGGCGCGGCCCGTGTTGTGGTTCGGGCTGTGCGTGGCGCTGATGATGGGGGTCCTGATGCACCTTCTTGTGCCGCTGTCGCGCGCCGCCCTTGCCGAACGCACGGCCGAGATTTCACAGAACGCTTCTGCCCGTTATCTGGCAGAGGGCACCTTTACCCATCCCTCGCGCGGCCTGACCCTGTACATCCGCGAGATTGCGGCCACGGGAGAGTTGCTGGACATGTTTCTGGCCGATGACCGCCTGCCCGACCAACGCACTGTCTATACCGCGAAAAAGGCGCTGTTTGCCCGCACCGACAGCGGGCCGAAACTGCTGATGTTCGACGGCGCGGCCCAAACGGTGGAAACCGCGACCAAGCGGCTGACGCTGACGCGGTTTGCCGATTTCACCTATGATTTCGCGGGCCTGATGGCCGACACCCGCCCCAAGCAGCGCACGATTGACGAATTGTCCACGCTGGACCTGCTGGCCGCCGACCCGGCGCTGGTCGCGGAAACCGGCGCAACCACATCCGAGTTCCGCTTTGACGGCCATTCGCGCTTTGCCCAGCCGCTGCTGGCGGTAGGCTCTGCCCTGATCGGCTATGCCGCGCTGATGATCGGCGCATTCAGCCGCTTTGGCCTGTGGCGCCAGATCGGGGTGGCGGTGGTATTGCTGCTCGCGGTGCAGGGTGTGGCAACGGCGTCAACCGATCTTGGCCTGCAATCGCCGCAGGGCTGGGTCTGGGCCTATGCCGCACCATGTGTCGCCCTGCTGGCGGGATTCGCGCTGCTGTGGCTGGCCGCGCGCCCGAAACGCCGACCCCGCAGCGCAGAGGTGGCGGCATGACCCTTAGCCTCTATTTCGCGCGCCGGTTTCTGTGGACATTTGCCCTGGTCTTCGGGGTGTTCTTTGGCCTTTTGCTGCTGATCGACGTGATTGATCAGTTGCGCCGCGGTGCGGGCGACATGGCGGTTTCGCGCGCGGCCTATCTGGCACTGATGAATGCACCGCAAAGCCTGTATGGCATTCTGCCGCTGATCGTCATTCTGTCGGCCATTGCGCTGTTTCTGGCACTGGCCCGGTCATCCGAACTGGTTGCGGTGCGCGCGGCGGGCCGGTCGGGCCTGCGCTTTCTGGTGGCGCCATTTGTTGCTGCGTTGGTGGTGGGGCTTTTGGCGGTGGCAGTGCTGGACCCGTTGGTCGCCGCCACGTCAAAGGAATACGCCCGGATAGCGGGCAGTGCCGGGGGCCAATCAGTGCTGTCTGTCACCTCCGAAGGGCTGTGGATGCGGCAGGGGGATGACAAGGGCCAGTCGGTCATCCGCGCCGCGCGCGCCGCCCCTGATGGCAGCAGGCTGGATGATGTGTCCTTCTTCCTCTTTTCACCCGAAGGTCTGGCGATTGGCCGGATCGAGGCGAAATCGGCAGAATTGCAAGCCAGCAACTGGGTGCTGACCGGCGCGAAACACTGGGATCTGACCGCCTCCAACCCCGAAGCCACGGCAAAGGCGCAGCCAGATGGTACCCGCCTGCCGACCGACCTGACGCCCCAGCGCATCCGCGACGGTTTCGGAGAGCCGTCAACCATCGCTTTTTGGGATTTGCCCAAGTATATCCGGGAACTGGAAGACGCCGGTTTTTCGGCGCGCAACTATCGGGTCTGGATGCAGATGGAGCTTGCCTTGCCGCTGTTGCTAGGTGCCATGGTGCTGGTGGCGGCAGGCTTTACCATGCGTCACGCCCGGTTTGGCAAAACCGGGCAACTGACCCTGCTGGCGCTGGCCTCGGGATTCGCGCTGTTCTTTTTGCGCAACTTTGCCCAGGTGCTGGGCGAAAATGGCCAGATCCCCATTCTGGCCGCAGCATGGAGCCCGCCTGTCGCGGCCCTGTTGCTGTCTATCGCACTTCTTCTGCATGTGGAGGATGGCTGATGCGCCGCTTCGCCGCCCTTCTTGGCCTGCTGCTGACCACCGCCCTGACCTCGCCGCTTCAGGCGCAGGAAAGGGCGACACTGGTGGCCGATGGCCTGCAAATCCAGTCGGATTCCGTGCTGGTGGCCGATGGCCATGTGGAAATCTTTTACAAGGGCCAACGGCTTACCGCGCAGCGCGTGGTTTATGACCGCGCGGCCGACCGGCTGGAGATTACCGGCCCGATCCGCATTGACGATGGCAATGGCACCGTGGTTCTGGCCGATCAGGCCAGCCTGAAGGCCGATATGACCGAAGGGCTTATCACCTCGGCCCGCGTCGTGCTGGACCAGCAGTTGCAACTGGCTGCCGCCGACATGCAGCGCGTCAGCGGGCGCTATACCGCTCTGCGCCGGGTTGCCGCGTCATCGTGCAAAATCTGCGAAGGGGGCGACACGCCTCTGTGGGAAATTCGCGCCAGCCGCGTGGTGCACGATCAGCAGGAACGCCAGCTTTACTTCAGCGATGCGCAGTTCAGGCTGGGCGGTGTGCCGGTGTTCTACATTCCGCGGCTGCGGATGCCCGACCCGACGCTGCACCGCGCTGACGGCTTTCTGATGCCGAAATGGACCAACAGTTCCAAGATCGGCGCGGGCATCTGGACGCCCTATTTCCTGACGCTGGGCGACAGCCGCGATCTGTTGATCACCCCCTTCTTGTCCACCGGATCAACCCGCGCCGTGCATTTGCGCTATCGGCAGGAATTCCAGAGCGGCAATCTTGAACTCTTGTTCCACGGCGCAAGAGACAACATCCGCCCCGATCACCTGCGCGGTTATACCACGGCGGATGGCGCCTTCGATCTGCCGCGCGGCTTTCAGTTGACGTTCCACACCGCCTTGGCCAGCGATGACGGCTATCTGCTGGATTACGGCGTCAGCGACGAAGACCGTTTGCTGAGCGAAGCCGAAGTCGCCCGCACCCGGCGTGACGAATATATCTCTGCCCGGCTGATCGGGGTGCAGACGCTGCGCGCGGGCGAGGATGGATCGACAATCCCCTCGGTCATCACCGATGCAATCTGGGCGCGGCGCTTCAACTATGGGCCTTTTGGTGGACAGGGCGGACTGGCCCTGCAACTGCACAGCCATGCCCGCACCTCTACCTTTGCGTTCGATACCGATGGCGATGGCATCGCTGACGGGCGCGACACGTCGCGCGCCTCGTTGCGGGGCGACTGGCGGCGCGACTGGCTGCTGCCCGCTGGCATGGTGGGTGCGCTGATGGCAGAAGGGCGCGCCGATCTTTACTCGATCGGGCAGGATGATGCGGTCAACGGCACCGATGCACGGCTGTGGAGCGCGGTGGCAGCAGAACTACGCTGGCCTTGGGTGAAATCGGGTGCCGATGGTTCGGGTCAGGTGATCGAACCTGTGGTGCAACTGGTTCTGGCACCCGGCGGCAGCGACAGCATTCCGAATGAGGATTCGGTGCTTGTCGAATTCGACGAAGGCAACCTGTTCGCGCTGAACCGCTATCCCGGTGCCGATGCGGTGGAGCGTGGGGCGCGGGCCAATATCGGTGTGAACTACCTGCGCCACGACCCCGATGGCTGGACCCTTGGCATCACCGCAGGCAGGGTGTTTCGCGCCGAGGATCTGGGCCAATTCAACCTGGCGTCGGGTCTGTCGGGCGCGCAGTCGGACTGGCTGGCGGCCTGGCAGGTCTCCTTGCCGGGGGGCATGTCGCTGACCAACCGGCTGGTGATGGATGATGACCTGTCGCTGACCAAGGGCGAATTGCGGCTGGGCCTGACAGGCGACCGCTATTCCCTTTCGGGCGGCTATGTCTATGTCAAGGCAGACCCGACCGAAAGCCGCACGATCCGCACCGAGGAACTGGTTTTCGACGGCACGATGAAGGTGACCAGCGGCTGGAACGCGCGCGTCACCAGCCGCTACGATCTGGTGCAGGACCGCGCCTCGCGGCTGGGGGGCAACCTGACCTTCCGCAATGAATGCATCGCGGTCGATCTTTCTCTCTCGCGTCGGTTCACGTCCTCCTCTAGTGTGACGCCGACAACGGAATACGGCCTGTCAGTAGAGCTTTTGGGCTTTGGCAGCGGACAGGCGGGCAGCGCGCGGCAATGCCGGGGCTGACCATGAAACGAAGCGACGGGTGCCGGGGCAAGACCACGGACGGCGACAATGGAAGACGGCAGGCGATGAGACAGGCGCATAAAACCACTCGGATGACGGTAGCTGCGGCGGCACGCGGGCTTTGCGTCGCGGCCCTTTTTGCGGGCGCGCTGGCGGTAACCAGCCCTTCCGCGATGGCGAACCAGTTTGCCCCCGTCGCCACCGTGAACGGCCGCGCGATCACCCAGTATGAGTTGGACCAGCGCATCAAGTTCATGGAAATCCTGCGCCAGCCGGGTGATCTGGAAAAGATGGCGATGGACACCCTGATCGAAGATCGCCTGCGCCTGTCAGAGGCCAAGCGGCTGGGCATCAAGATCACAGCCGAGCAGATCAAGTCGGGCATGGAAGAATTCGCCAGCCGCGCCAACCTGTCCGCTGATGAATTCGTCAAGGCCGTTGGCCAGGGCGGGGTAGATCCAGAAACCTTCCGCGATTTCGTGAGCGCTGGCATGATCTGGCGCGAGGTAGTGCGCGCCCGCTATGCCGGAACGGTCAACATTACCGACGCCGAAGTGGACCGCGCGCTGGAGTCGTATAAAACCGAAACCGTGCCCACCCTGCGTCTTGCTGAAATCATCCTGCCCGGCACCGGCAAAGAGCGCTCTGGCTCTTTGGCTCTGGCGCGCAAACTGCGGGTGACGATCAAGACAGAGGCTGATTTTGCCGCTGCCGCCCGCAAGTATTCGCAAGGCAAGTCGGCGGGCGGTGGCGGTTCGCGTGACTGGCAACGCCTGACGTCGCTGGACGAAAAAACCCGCACCGTGTTGCAGGGAACCGCGCCCGGCACTGTGTCGCGCATCATCGAAACCGATGAAAACATTGCGATTTATATGGTGCTGGACCGCGCGGATGAGCAGATCTCGGCCGCCGAACAGCAGATCAAGACCGAATATGCAGAATATCTGATCCCGAATGATGCGGCAGCTCTGGCAACGGCGGCGGCAGTGCGCAAAGAGGTTGATACCTGCGATGATCTTTATGATGTCGCCAAGGGCCAGCCTGCCGACCGGCTAAAGCGGCTTACCCAATCTGGCGGACAGATTCCCGGTGATATAGCTGGCCCTCTTAGCCTGCTCGACCCCGGTGAAAGCTCTGCTACTGTGGTGCGGGGCGGCTGGCGGGTGTTCCTGATGCTCTGCCGCCGGGGGCTGGATACCGCGCTGATGCCATCGCGCGAGGATGCGCGCCGTCAGTTGCAAAACCAGCGGATGGGGTCGCTGGCCGATCTGTACTTGCAAGAACTGAAGTCCGAGGCCGAGATTCGGACGCCTTGAGATGCTGCCCATCGCGTTAAGCTGCGGCGAGCCTGCGGGCATCGGCCCCGAAATCGCCGTGGCGGCGCGCAGCATTCTGGGCGATAGCCTGCCCTTTTTCTGGATTGGAGATCCCTGCCATCTGCCGCGCGGCACCGCCCTGCGCGAGATCGCACGACCAGCAGAGGCGCTGTCGGTGCCGGCCAGCTACCTGCCGGTTCTGCCGCAAAACTTTGCCGGGCAAGCCATTGCCGGACAACCAGACCCCGCCAATGCGCGCGGCGTGATCGACGCCATCGAACGCGGCGTGGCGCTTGTGCAGCGCGGCGAGGCGGCGGCGATCTGCACCGCACCGATCCATAAGAAGGCGCTAAAGGATGGCGCGGGCTTTGCCTTCCCCGGTCATACCGAGTTTCTGGCCCACCTGGCCGGGGTGGACCGCGTGGTGATGATGCTGGCCTGCGACACTCTGCGCGTGGTGCCCGCCACCATTCACATCGCCCTGTCAGACGTGCCGCACGCCCTGACGCCTGCCCTGCTGGAAGAGACGATCCGCCTGACCCATGCGGGCCTGATCCGCGACTTTGGCCTTGAAAACCCGATAATCGCAGTTGCGGGCCTGAACCCCCATGCGGGCGAAGGCGGCACGATGGGGCGCGAAGAAATCGACTGGATCACCCCCCTGATCACGCGCCTGCGGGACGAGGGCTTTGCCCTGCGCGGTCCGCTGCCCGCCGATACGATGTTTCACGCCCGCGCCCGCGCCAGCTATGACGCGGCGGTTTGTGCCTATCACGATCAGGCACTGATCCCGATCAAGACACTGGCCTTTGACGAAGGGGTCAACGTCACGCTGGGCCTGCCGTTCATCCGCACCTCGCCTGATCATGGCACGGCGTTTGACATTGCGGGAAAGGGAATTGCGCGGCCTGAAAGTCTGGTCGCAGCATTGAAGATGGCCGCCCGTATGGCAGCAGCACGGGGGCAAAATGGCAACGATTGACGGCCTGCCCCCGCTGCGCGAGGTGATCGAAGCCCATGATCTGGTGGCGAAAAAGCAGCTTGGCCAGAACTTCCTGCTGGATCTGAACCTGACCGCGAAAATCGCGCGTCTTGCGGGCGATCTGTCGGCCTGTGATGTGCTGGAGGTCGGGCCCGGCCCCGGTGGCCTGACCCGTGGCCTGTTGGCCGAAGGGGCGCGACGGGTGCTGGCGGTGGAAAAAGACCCCCGCTGCATGGCCCCCCTGGCCGAGATTTCTGCCGCCTACCCCGGCAAGCTGGACGTGATCAACGGTGACGCGCTGGAGGTGGACGTGCGGTCGCATCTGACAGCGCCCATCCGCATCGTGGCCAACCTGCCCTATAACGTCGGCACCGAATTGCTGATCCGCTGGCTGACGCCCAAGATCTGGCCCCCCTTTTGGGACAGCCTGACGCTGATGTTCCAGAAGGAAGTGGCAGAGCGGATCGTGGCGAAGCCGCGCACCGAACATTATGGCCGCCTTGCGCTGCTGGCTCAATGGCGGGCCGAGCCAAAGATCGTGCTGCACCTGCCGCCAGAGGCCTTTACCCCCGCCCCTAAGGTACATTCGGCGGTGGTCCATTTCACCCGCCTGCGCCAGCCACGTTATCCGGCGGATGAGGGGGTGTTGTCGCGCCTGACCGCGATGGCCTTCAACCAGCGGCGCAAGATGCTGCGCTCCTCTCTGAAGGCTATGGGGCCGGATATTGAAGACCGCCTGAATGCTGCGGGAATTCCACCAACGGCGCGGGCCGAGGAAATTTCGCTGGAGGGGTTCTGCGCCCTGGCCCGCGAAGTGGCGAAATGAAAAGGCCCGCAAGATCGGCGGGCCTTGCTCTTATTCGGCAGCTTCGGGCGCCTCACCCGTAGCGGGGGCCACATCAGGGCTGGCAGCCTTTGGCGCGCGCGGCTTGCGCGGAGCGCGGGGTGCCTTGGCCGGGGCGTCGGCCACGACCGGGGCTGAAGCAGCAGCTTCAACCACAGGGGCTGCGGGTGCTTCGGCCTTTACGCTGATCTCGACCTTTTGCACTTCGGTGCGCGGTTCTTGCGGGCGATCCTCGCGGCGACGGTTTTCTTGCTGCCGGTTCTCTTGCTGCGAGCGATCCTCACGGCGATTTTCATCCCGCCGATTGTCGTCCCTACGATTTTCATCCCGGCGGTTGTCATCGCGGCGGCGATTGTCGTCGCGGCGGCGGTTCTGGTTGTTGTCGCGGTTCGGATTGTCATCACGCCGTTGGTTCTGCTGCGGCTGATGCTGCGGGCGCGGTGCCTCTGGCAGTTCAACCAGATGGCCGTCGTCATCGCCGCCCATCACCTCGAAACCATCTGCATTGGCTGCAAATTCATCGGGCTGTTCACCACGATAATCCTGCCGCTCACCCCGGTCATTTACCGGACGATCACGGTTGCCGTTCTGATTGCCGTTCTGATTGTTCTGCTGATGATACTGCTGGCGGGCCTCTTGTTCGGCCGCCATTTCACGCTGCGCTTCGGCCAGCATGCGGGTGTAATGCTCGGCATGCTGCATGAAATTCTCGGCTGCAACACGGTCGTTCGACAGTTGTGCATCACGCGCCAGCGCCTGATATTTTTCAATGATCTGCTGCGGCGTGCCACGCACCTTCCCCTCTGGGCCAGAGGAGTCGAACACACGGTTGATGATATTGCCGAGCGTGCGCGGGCGGTTCTGCTTCGAGCGCGAACGAGACTTGGAGGAGCGCATCTTGTCCTTTGATGGCTTGGACCCTGCCGCAGCCCTTTCAGGGGCCGAAAAACAGTCAGGCGGGTGCATGGCATTCTGTAGGAGGGGGCGAAAGGCCCGCCCTCGTACATTAGCGGACTAACCACGGAAGCGGGCGGCTGACAAGGAGATTCTACGAAATTCTACGCAATTGTTCAGGAAACGGCGCCCCTATGCCGAACCGCAATGCCCCGCGTCGCCCGGTGCGGCAGCAACCACCACACGGTCGCGGCCATCAAGATCGGGCAAAATGCGCAGGCCCTGAAACCCCTGCGCCGCCAACAGCGCCAGAACGGCAGCCCCTTGCGTCGGCCCGATCTCCAACAGCAGCCGGCCACCCGGCATCAGCCGCGCCCCGGCCCCCAGCGCAATGGTACGATAGGCTGCCAACCCGTCGCCCCCCGGTGACAGCGCCGCCAGCGGCTCCCAGTTGCGCACCTCTGGCGAGAGGGCGGGCATCTCATCGGCCGCGATATAGGGGGGGTTCGACACGATCAGGTCAAAGCGGTCGGCGATGCCGGAAAACCAATCGGCCTGACGAAAGCGCGCCCGATTGCCAAGGCCATGGGCGCGGGCATTGCCCTCCGCCACCTCCAGCGCAGCCAGCGACTGGTCGGTGCCGAGGCCCGTGGCCATCGGCATATCAAGCAGGCAGGAAATCAGGATACAGCCGGTGCCAGTGCCCAGATCGGCCATTTTGACAAAGGGTCGCGACAGGGCTTCGGCAACCAGCAATTCGGTCTCGGGGCGCGGGTCCAGCGTGTCGCGGGTGACACGGAAGCTGCGCCCCCAGAACAGGCGCTGCCCGATGATCTGCGAGACAGGCTGCCGCGCGGCACGGGCAGCGATGGCAGCCTCATAGGCCGCGTGCTGCCCCTCGGTCAGAGGGTCCGGCAGATGCAGCGTCAGCCTGTCGGGCGCAAGCCCCATGGCATGGGCCAGCAAAAGACGGGCATCACGCGCGGCATCCTCTATCCCCGCGTCTCGCAGGCGGGGGATGGCGGCGCGCAGGGCCTCGTTGCCCTTCATCCTTCCATCTCGGCCAGCTTTTCGGCCTGATCATTGGCAATCAGCGCATCAATCGTTTCGGTCAGGTCGCCCGCCATGATCTGCGCCAGAGCATACAGCGTCAGGTTGATGCGGTGGTCGGTCATCCGGCCTTGCGGGAAATTGTAGGTGCGGATGCGTTCGCTGCGGTCGCCGCTGCCAACCTGCGATTTGCGGGCGTCGCTGCGTTCCTTGTCCAGCCGTTCACGCTCTGCCTCATACAGCCGGGCGCGCAAAACCTGCATGGCGATGGCACGGTTCTGGTGCTGCGACTTTTCCGAGCTGGTCACCACGATGCCGGAAGGCAGGTGGGTGATACGCACGGCGGAATCGGTAGTGTTCACATGCTGCCCCCCCGCGCCGGAACTGCGCATCGTATCGATGCGGATGTCGGATGCGGGAATGTCGATATCCACCTCCTCCGCCTCTGGCAGAACGGCCACGGTCGCGGCAGAGGTATGGATGCGCCCGCCCGCCTCGGTTTCGGGCACACGCTGCACGCGGTGTACACCGGATTCAAATTTCAGCCGGGCATAGACGCCTTCGCCCTGCACATGGGCGGTGAATTCCTTGATGCCGCCAAGGTCGGACTCCTGCTGCTCCAGCACCTCGAACCGCCAGCCCATCCGCTCGGCATAGCGCTGATACATCCGCGCAAGGTCACCGGCGAACAGGCTTGCCTCCTCGCCCCCCGTGCCGGGACGGATTTCCAGAATGGCCGGGCGGGCGTCGGCGGAATCCTTGGGCAACAGGGCAATGCGCAGGGCCTGTTCCATCACCGGAATGCGGGCCTTCAGCGCCGGAATCTCATCCTCGGCCAAAGCCTTCATTTCGGGGTCGGCCAGCATCGCCTCGGCCTCGGCCAGATCATCGAGCGCGCGGCGATAGGCGGCGATTTCATCGGCCACCGGCTTCAGATCGGAATATTCGCGGCTGATGCGGGCAATCTCGGCGGGGGCCGCCCCGGCATGCAACTGCGCCTCGAGAAACTCGAAACGTTGGGTGATCTGGGCAAGTTTTTCCAACGGAACCATGAGCCGGGTTTGGCCGATGGCCTGCCTGCGGTCAAGGGGCGCGCAGCAACTGGTCGATCCAGCCGGTCAACCGCGCGGCATTCACGCCCAGATCGCCGCGGCCAAACCGCTGTCGCGCCCACAGCGTCACCTTGGTAATGCCCTGCCCCGGCCGCGCCTGCGCGGTCGTGTAGTCGGGAAAACCCCACAGCGCCGAGCGGGTGACCCAGGTGATCCGCCCCTCTTCGGCACTGCCCGCAAGCCGCGTGGTGCGCGGGGTGGCCAGCGCGATGCTGTCCAGCCGGGCCAGTACGGCCTGCGCGGAAAGGGGCGAAAGGAACTGCGTCGTCGCCCCGTTGCGCAACTGGTCAACCTTGGGGCGCGCATCGCCGACCGGTAGGGAAAGGCCGCCCTGCCCAGATGTCATGCCCTGCCGTGGGTCAACATTCCAGGCGGCGGGATCAAAGGGCGCAAGCCGCACCCATAGGTCGGCTGCCGCGACCACGGCCAGCAGCACCAGCGCGGTCACGGCAAGTTTCATCAGCGCTGCGTCCTTGCCCAGTGGTAAAGGCAGATCAGCTCATAGGCGACATGGGCGCCCGCGATGGCGGTGGCACCCGTGGTGTCATAGGGGGGCGAAACCTCGACCACATCACCGCCGACCATGTTGATGCCCGCCAGATCGCGCAGGGCCGCAGCAGCCTGCCAGGAATGCAACCCACCCCAGACCGGCGTACCGGTGCCCGGCGCATAGGCCGGGTCCAGCGCGTCGATGTCGAAGGTTACATAGGTGGGCTTGTCGCCGACGATGGATTTCGCCAGTTCGACGGCATGGGCCACGCCCTTTTCATGCACCTCTCGCGCGTCGATGACGTGAACGCCCAGATAATCCTCGGTCGTGGTGCGAATGCCGATCTGGACAGAGCGCTTGGGATCGACGTAGCCCTGCTTGACCGCCTTGTACATCATCGTGCCGTGGTCGATGCGGCTAAGGTCGTCATCAGGCCACAGGTCGGAATGGGCATCGAAATGGATCACCCCCAACGGCCCGAACTTCTCGGCATAGGCCCGCAGGATCGGGAAGGTGATATAGTGGTCGCCGCCAAGGGTGATGCTGCCCGCGCCTGCCGACAGGATCTTGCGGATATGCGCCGTCAGGGTTTCGGGGAAATCCGAAACCTTGGCATAGTCGAACGCCACATCGCCATAGTCGATGATGTTCAATTCATCCAAGGGGTTGGTCGGCCAGCCATAGGGCGGATCATAGGGTTGCAAGGTTGACGCCTCGCGAATGGCGCGGGGGCCAAAGCGGGTTCCGGTGCGGTGCGTCACCGCCTGATCAAAGGGCACGCCGGTGATGGCAAGATCCACCCCGGTCAGGTCTTTGGTATAGCTGCGACGCAGGAAACTGGTCGCACCACCAAAGGCGTTTTCAAAGGAATAACCGCGCTGTTGGGCACGGGTGAAAGCAGTGTCCACTTGGGACTTGGCGTCTTCTAGGGCCATTTGGGAAAACTCAAATCTTCTTGCGGTCGTCGTTTGCGAATTGCGGAGACGCGCCGGATCCGGGTCTGCCCAAGGAACCAGAGCAGGCACGCGAAGTCAACCGCCCCGAACTCAAACTGAGACACTACCGCCGCTGGCCCTGCACCAGATCATGCACGAAGCCCAGTTTGTCCTGCACCGCCTGCGGCAACACAAAGGGATAGCCATCGGCCTGCCCCATCGAACGGTTCAGCACGTTCAGTGCCACCGTCAGCGGCATCCAGGCGTCAATCAACTGGCGCAGTTTGACCATCCGATAGGGGCTGAAATCAATCGCGGCCGACAGTTCTCCGGTATCAACGCCGGGGTCGATGCGCATCCCCAGCGCCCCGGCCGTTTCCAGCGTATCGATCATGTGCAGGTAATGCGCCCAGGTTTCGGCCCAATCCTCCCACGGGTGCATGGTAGCATAGGAAGAGACATAGCTGGCGGCCCAGCCCGGCGGCGGGCCGTCGGCGTAATGGCGGCTAAGGCTGGCGGCATAATCGGCGGTTTCATCGCCGAACATGGCGCGAAATCCTTGCAGCGCGCCACCATCGCGCACCAGAATATCCCAGTAGTAATGTCCCACCTCGTGCCGAAAATGGCCCAGCAGGGTGCGATAGGCCTCTCCCAACCGCTCTTTCACCTGTGCGCGCGCGGCATCATCGGCTTCAGTCAGCGCGATTGTCACCACGCCATCGGCATGTCCTGTCAGCACACGCTGAACCGAGCCGGGATCATCCGCCAGAAAATCGAACACCAGCGGTTCAGGGTGCCCATCCCCCGCCACCGGCATCAGCAGACCAAGGTTACGAAGCGTATAGATCAGACGGCGCTTTGCGCCCTCGATCTTTTGCCAGCGCGCGTGGTTTTCCGGGGCGGACAGGTCGGGCACGAGGTGATTGTGGCGACAGGCAGCGCAATAGGCCGGCGCTTCGCTGCCGTCCGGGGCTGGGGCAACCATCCAGTTGCAGGCCGAAAGTTCCCAATTATGGCAGAACCGCCAAAGGGTGCCGTCGCCCGCCGCACCCTGCCCCGGCACCATCAGCCAATGCGGCCCGTCCGGCTCTACCGCCGCCATCCGGTCTTGGTCTGGCAGATAACCCACCGTCCGGCCACAGCGCAGGCAAGTGGTATTTTCAAAATGCAGAACCTGCCCGCAACACTGGCATTGAAACAGCTTCATCGGCGCACCCCTGACCTTACCCGGCAAGTCTATGCCTGCCGGGTGACAGGTCAACGACCGATCAGCCCAGCCGGAAGCCTTCGCGCACCAGATCGTCGGTCACGCGGCGAATTGCCTTTTCCAACGTCTCGGCGATGAAATCGACCTGCGGTTCCGTCAGGATCAGCGGCGGCGACATCACGTTCAGATGCCCGATAGGCCGGACCAGCAGACCCATCCCCTCGGCCACATCCGAGATGCGCTTGGATTCGTTCGCCTCATCCGGCAGCAGCGCCTTGGTGTGCTTGTCGGCCACCGATTCCACGCAAAGCATCAGCTTTTTGCCCCGCACATTGCCCACCAGCGGCAGGTCGGCCAAGGGCGCCATCCGGTCCTCAAAATAGCTGCCAACGCTTGCGGCATGGGCCAAAAGGCCCTCACGCTCGATAATCTCGATGTTCTTCAGCGCGGCGGCACAGGACACCGGGTGGCCAGAATACGTCAGGCCAGAGGTGAACCAGCGCTGCCCGCCTTCGGCCATCACATCCCAGATACGGTCGGAAAAGATCATCGCGCCCAAGGGCAGATAGCCCGAGGTCAGCCCCTTGGCCGACGTGATGATATCGGGCTGCACCCCGAATTCCGACAGGCTGGCGAACCAATGGCCAATGCGGCCAAAGGCGGTCACCACCTCATCGGCGATAAACAGGATGTCATGGCGCTGGCACACCTGCCACATGCGGCGCAGGTAACCTTCGGGTGGAATGATGATGCCGCCGCTGGCCTGAATCGGCTCGGCGATAAAACCGCCGATGCGGTCGGCGCCGACACGGGCGATTAGCGCCTCGAACTCGGCCACCAGATCATCACAGAACTGCGCCTCGGTCATGTGGGCAGGGCGGCGATAGGGGTTCGGGCAAGTCAGGTGCCAGATGCCATCCTCTTTATAGCGGAACTCCTCGACCCGGTCGCCGTTCCGCTTGCCCACCGATTGCGTCAGGTAAGTCGAGCCGTGATAGCTGTTTTCCCGCGCAACGATGCCGGTCTTTTCGGGGTTGCCGCGGGCATGGTGGTAATAGCTGACCATCCGCACCGCCGTATCGACCGCCGTTGACCCGCCGGTGGTAAAGAACACCCGGTTCAGATCACCGGGCGCAAGCTCGGCCAGTTTTGCCGCCAGCCGTGCGGCGGGGCCATTGGTCATATCGACGAAGTAGTTGGCAAAGGCCAAAGTCTCGGCCTGATCGGCAATCGCCTGTGCCATTTCCTTGCGGCCAAGGCCGATGTTGGTACACCACATGCCGCCCACCGCATCCAGATAGCGCTGGCCGCCCTGATCCCACAGATAGCAGCCCTCACCCCGCGCAATGACCAGCGACCCCTGTTTTTCAAACGGGCCAAAGTTGGTCCAGGGGTGAAGCGCGTGGTCATGGTCCATCTGCCACAGGTCATTTGGCAGGGTGTTGGGGGCTGCGATGTTCATTTTGAATCTCCATCCAATAGAAACACCCTAGCAGATGCGCGTCTTTTGGCCAGAGATTTTGATCAAAACATTTTCTGCGACGCCTTGGCGACGGTAAAGCCGTGCCCCTGCCCGTTCACACACGTCATTCCCGCCCTTTCTGAAATACAGCGGAACCCGCCCAACTCGACCGACTGGCCATAGCCCAGCTCCATCGCATCGGGGCTGGCGACGGTATCGCCCACGCAGGCAGGCGCGCCCCGGCCTATGGGGCCAACCTCAAACGCATGGCCCCAATCCAGATCGCAATCGGCGGGCGGAATGGGGTGGGACAGGTTCGTCACCTCCATCACATCGCAGCGCGCGGCGGGGTAATCGCCGGTCGCTATCATGCACTGGATGTCGGAGGACGGAGAGTGGAAGAAAATCAGGTCATCCGCCAGCACCGGGCCGGACAACAGGATCAGCGGCAGAACAAGCTTCATCAAAAACCTCCGGGTCAATGACCGAAGGTTAGCTGCAACGACCCGCCCCGCCAAGCCGTCAGGCTGCGGCGCGCAGGGGGACCGGGGCGAAAGGTTCCGTCAGCACACGGCCCCCGTCAAAGGTGCAGAAACTGCCGGCGGGAACCGCAGTCCAGTCGCCCTCATCATCTTCCAGCGGCTCTGACACCACAGCCATGCCGCCGCGCGTCGCGGACCAGCGATGATAAAGCGTCGGGGCATGGTCATCGGTCGCATAGCGCACCGCATAAAGCCGTTTCCCATCTGACAGCGCCGCCGTCATCCGCAAATACGGCGCGCAGCCCTTTTCCTGCGCCAGCGCGATGAACCGCGCCGCAGCCCGTTCCAGCGCGCCCTTTGGGTCAGCGTCCAGCCCCTCGGCAAGGGCCACCAGAAAGATCGCTTCGCTGTCGGTGGCGCCCTTGCGGTTGGGGTAAAGCGCGTCGGGGATCATCATCTCGGCCTGACGTCGCATCGCATCAAACCCGCCGATCTGGCCGTTGTGCATGAAACTCCACGCGCCATGGACAAAGGGATGGCAGTTGTTCCGGCTGGTCGCGGTGCCCGTGCTGGCGCGCACATGGGCCAGAAACAGGCCAGATTTCACCTGCATCACCAGACTTTTCAGATTGGGGTCCGACCAAGCGGGCATCACATCGCGGTAAAGCCCCGGCTCGGGCCGTTCGCCATACCAAGCCACGCCGAAACCGTCGGCGTTGATGGCGGTGTGGCATTGCGTGGCGCAATGGCTTTGGCGGATCAGTGAATGGCCCGGACGACTTACGATTTCCTCAAGGAAGATCGGTTCGCCCGAATACGCGGCCCAACGGCACATCAGCGTGCCCCCTTACCAGTTACAACCATCTGCCCGCCTCATTATATTTTCCATGACACTAGCATGAAAATCGCAGGCCGGAATCGGGCTTTTGGTCAAAAAGGCGCGATTTCCCGCGCCTTTCGTGGTTTGCCCGCTATTCCGCCTCTTCCACCACCACAAGGTCTCGGATCGAGGCACCTTTGGCATGGGACAACGCCTCTTGATAGGCGGGCGAGTTATAGCAGGCCACCGCCGCCTCAAGGCTGGGGAACCGCGCCACCACGTTGCGGGCGCGGTCATTGCCTTCCAGCTGCACATAGCGCCCGCCACGGGCCAGAAACTTGCCGCCGTGGTCGGCAATCGGCCCGCCTGCCAGCTTGGCATAGCGGCCATAGGCCTCGGCGTCGGTCACTTCGACATGGGCGATCCACAGGGCGCCGGGCATCTTACGCCCCCAGCACGGCTTCGGCCGCCTTGATCGCCGCATCCGCCGCGCCAATGTCGGCCCCGCCGGCCTGCGCCATGTCGGGGCGGCCACCGCCCCCCTTGCCGCCCATCGCCTCGGCCGCCGCCTTGACCAGCGCCACGGCCGACAGGCCGCCCGTCAGGTCGGCCGTCACACCCGCCGCAACCGCAGGCTTTGCCCCGGTATCGGCGATCAGCAGCACGGCACCCGACCCGATGCGGCCCTTGATCTCATCGATCAGCGCGGGCAGATCCTTGCCGGAAACCCCGGTCAGCACTTGGGCCACGAATTTCACACCGTTGATATCCTTGGCCTCTGGTCCGGCGCCCTTGCCGCCCATGGCAACTTCGCGCCGCAGGGTGGCAACCTCGTTCTGCAAGGATTTTACATCAGAAAGCAATTTCCGTGCCTTTGAAGGCAGTTCGGAAGGAACACCTCCAAGAACTGTGGTCAGTTGATCAAGGTAGCCATAGTTTTCGGCAACATCTTCAAGCACCGCCTGACCAGTGATCGCTTCAATCCGACGCACTCCAGCGGATGAAGCGCCTTGTGACAGGATCTTGAACACCCCGATCTCACCCAAACGGGCCACATGGGTGCCGCCGCACAGCTCAAGGCTATAGGTCTTGCCATCGGTCCCCTTGCCCGAGCCTTCCAGCACGCCCATGGAAACCACGCGCACCTCATCCCCGTATTTCTCGCCAAACAGCGCCTGCGCACCAAGGCCGCGGGCATCGTCAGGCGTCATCACGCGGGTATCGACCGCACCGTTCTGGCGGATGAAGGCGTTGACCTCGGCCTCAACCGTCGCCAGCTCGCCTGCCGACAGCGCGGCGTTGTGGGCAAAATCGAACCGCAGGCGATCCGGCGCGTTCAGGCTGCCCTTTTGCGCAACGTGATCGCCCAAGGCGCGGCGCAGCGCCTCGTTCAGCAGGTGGGTCGCCGAATGGTTCGCGCGGATCGCGGAGCGGCGGGTGTGGGCAACCTCCAGCTTCGCGGGCTGACCCTTCAGGATCGAGCCTTCCAGCACCTTGGCAACGTGGATGAAAACGCCTGCCGCCTTGCGGGTATCGGTCACCTCCGCCATGCCGGTATCGGTGCGCACAAAGCCCGCATCCCCGACCTGACCGCCCGATTCCGCATAGAACGGCGACTGGTTCACCACGATCTGCACCGACTCACCACTGGCGGCACTGCCAATCTCGGCCCCGTCACGCACCAGCGCCAGCACCACGCCTTCGGCGGTTTCGGTGTCATAGCCCAGGAATTCGGTGGTGCCCTTGGCCTCGGCAATCTCGAACCAGACCTTGGCCTCGGCGGTGCCACCGGCGCCCGACCAGCTCGCGCGCGCCTTAGCCTTCTGCTCTTCCATCGCAGCGTCAAAGCCCGCGACATCCACCGCGCGGCCCATTTCGCGCAAGGCATCCTGCGTCAGATCCAGCGGGAAACCATAAGTGTCATAGAGTTTGAAGGCCGCGCCCCCCGGCAGGTCGGCCCCTTCGGGAATGTGCGCCAGCTCGTCATCCAGCAGCTTCAGCCCACGGTCCAGCGTCTGGCGGAACTTGGTCTCCTCCAGCCGCAGCGTTTCCTCGATCAGCGCCTGCGCACGGGTCAACTCGGGGTAAGCCGCGCCCATCTGGCGCACCAGCGCGGGCACCAGTTTGAACATCACCGGGTCTTGTGCGCCCAGCATATGGGCATGGCGCATCGCGCGGCGCATGATCCGGCGCAGAACATAGCCGCGCCCTTCGTTCGAGGGCATCACGCCATCGGCAATCAGGAACGAGGTGGACCGCAGGTGATCCGCGATCACCCGGTGATGCACCTTGCCGGGGCCATCAGGGTCATTGCTGGTCGCATGCGCGGATGCCTCGATCAGGCTGCGCATCAGGTCGGTGTCGTAATTGTCGTGCTTGCCTTGCAGCAGCGCGCCAATCCGCTCCAACCCCATGCCGGTGTCGATCGACTGCATCTCCAGCGGGATCAGACGACCATCGGCAAACTGCTCATTCTGCATGAACACGTTGTTCCAGATCTCGATGAAGCGGTCGCCGTCTTCGTTGGCGCTGCCGGGCGGGCCGCCCCAGATATGGTCGCCATGGTCATAGAAAATCTCGGTGCAGGGACCGCAAGGCCCGGTCGGCCCCATCCGCCAGAAGTTGTCATCCGACGCGATGCGGATGATCCGGTCATCCGACAGTCCGGCCACCTTTTTCCAGATGCCTGCCGCCTCGTCATCGGTATGGTAAACCGTGACCAGCAGCTTGTCCTTGTTCAGGCCGAAATCCTTGGTCAGCAATTCCCAGGCAAAGGCAATCGCCTGATCCTTGAAGTAGTCGCCAAAGCTGAAATTGCCCAGCATTTCGAAAAAGGTATGGTGCCGTGCGGTATAGCCCACATTGTCCAGGTCATTGTGCTTGCCGCCGGCGCGCACGCATTTCTGCGCCGTCGTCGCGCGTTTGTAGTCGCGCGTTTCCACCCCGGTGAACAGGTTCTTGAACTGCACCATGCCCGAGTTGGTGAACATCAGCGTCGGGTCATTGCGCGGCACCAAGGGGCTGCTGTCCACCACGCGATGATCATTGCGGCGGAAGAAATCGAGATAGGTCGAGCGGATGTCGTTCAAGGACGCCATGAGAACCCCTTGGGCCATAGGATTTTGCCCCATTTAGCCCCCGCGCCGCGCCCTGTCCACGCCGAAATGGAAAGGGCCGGATGCGATCCGGCCCTTTGAATTCTTGATCAAATTTGCGCTGTCAGTCGTCCAGCACATCACCCTTGTCGGCCATGGTGAAATCCAGCCCGTTTGCAGCGCGGATCTTCTCCTCGATATCAGAGGCAACGCCGGGGTTCTGCTTGAGGAAGGTCTTTGCGTTTTCGCGGCCCTGACCGATCCGCTCGTCGTTATAGGAATACCAGCTTCCCGATTTTTCCACGACGCCCGCCTTGACGCCAATGTCGATCAACTCACCCACTTTAGAGATGCCTTCGCCATACATGATGTCGAATTCCACCTCTTTGAACGGGGGCGACACCTTGTTCTTGACCACTTTCACGCGGGTCGAGTTGCCGATCACCTCATCGCGGTCCTTGATCGCGCCGGTGCGGCGGATATCGAGACGAACCGAGGCATAGAATTTCAGCGCGTTGCCGCCGGTGGTGGTTTCGGGGCTGCCGAACATCACGCCGATCTTCATGCGGATCTGGTTGATGAAGATCACCATGCAGTTCGAGCGCCCGATGCTGGCGGTCAGCTTGCGCATCGCCTGGCTCATCAGACGGGCCTGGCTGCCCATCTGCATGTCGCCCATGTCGCCCTCAATCTCCGATTTCGGCACCAGGGCCGCGACCGAGTCGACCACGATCAGGCTGACCGCGCCCGAACGCACCAGCGTGTCGACAATTTCCAGCGCCTGTTCGCCGGTGTCGGGCTGCGAAATCAGCAGCTCATCCAGATTGACACCCAGCTTCTTGGCATAAGACGGGTCCAGCGCGTGTTCGGCATCGACAAAGGCGCAGACGCCACCCTTTTTCTGCTGTTCGGCCACCACATGCAGCGTCAGCGTGGTCTTCCCCGAGGATTCCGGCCCGTAAATTTCGATGATGCGGCCCTGCGGCAACCCGCCGATCCCCAGCGCGATATCAAGCCCAAGGCTGCCGGTCGAGGTCGCCTCGATATCCATGACAGCATTGTCCTGGCCAAGCTTCATGATAGAGCCCTTGCCGAACTGCCGCTCAATCTGCGCCAGGGCGCTTTCCAGTGCCTTTTGCTTGTCCATGTCCTGCTTTCCGCCGAATTCCAGAAGGTTCGCAACCGCCATTGCCGTTTCCTTATGTCATGGCCGCAACCTGGCGGCAATTGTGGGTTTGTTCCCCATTTGTTTCCGCTTTATGCGATCAAAACAGGAACAGATCAATCGCTTTTTCATAAACCTTGTTTTAACTGCCAAGGATTAATGAATAGTTATCCGATGCGAACAAAAGGTGGCTTCATGCTGGTCTTCCGAAAGCAGCGGCTGGTGTTTCTGGCAACCCCCAAGACCGGATCGACCGCGATCGAGGCCGCGCTGGCCGATCAGGCCGACCTGGCGATCACCAAGGCGCCAGAGCTGAAGCACACGCCCCTTGGCCGCTATAACCGCTTTCTCGCGCCCTATCTCAAGGCGTCTTTAGGCGAGGATGCCTTTGAAACCTGCGCCCTTATCCGAGAGCCTGCCGACTGGCTGGGCAGCTGGTATCGCTATCGCCAGCGCGACGGGGTGATGCCCAACCGCTCAACCCGCAACATCAGCTTTGACGATTTCGTGCACGCCTATGCCGCCGAAAAACGCCCTGGCTTTGCCCAGGTCGGCTCTCAGGCGCAGATGGTTCAGACCAATGATGGCGCGCGGGTCACCCATCTTTTCCGGTATGAGGACATGCCGGCCTTTGTGGCCTTCCTGCAAGACCGGCTGGGGCAGGCCGTCACCCTGCCCCGTCTTAACGTCTCGCCTGCGGGCCAGACCCTGCTGGGCACGGAGGCGCAGGCGATGCTGCGTACCGCCCTTGCCGCAGACTATGCCCTTTATGACAGCCTGCACCCCTAATGCACCAACTGCCCCTGCACCGTCGCCGCCAGTTCTGACAGCGAAAACGGTTTTGGCAGGAAAACCGAGTTCGGAATGCGCGCCTGCACTTCGGTCAGCGCATCCTCGGCATAGCCCGAGACAAAGATCACCCGCGTATCGGGGCGTTCCTCCAGCGCAAGGCGCACCCAGCTTGGCCCGTCCATCCCCGGCATGACCACATCGGTGACAAAGACATCGACTGACAGGTTGGGGTCTTGCAAGCAGGTCAGCGCCTCCTCGGCATTCTGTGCCTCGATCACGGTATAGCCCCGCATCCGCAGCGCCCGGCTGGCATAGGCCCGCACCGGCGCCTCATCCTCGACCAGCAGCACCACGCCCTCGCCGGGTTTCAGCACCACTTCGGTCGCCTTCGCCCGCGTCGGTGGCGTGGCCTGTTCTTGCGCATCATTCACCGGGAACCACAGGTGAAAGACCGTACCCTCGCCTTCGACCGAATCGACAAAGATATAGCCGCCCGATTGCTTGACGATGCCATAAGCCATCGCCAGCCCCAGCCCCGTGCCTTCGCCCAGCTTCTTGGTAGTGAAGAACGGCTCAAAAATCTTTTCCAGCCGATCCGCAGGAATGCCGCAGCCGGTGTCCGACACCCGGATCACGGCATATTCGCCCGCCGGAACCGTGACCCGATCGCGCGACATCGGATCGCGAAGCACCACCTCTTCCGTGTCGATCCGAATCGTCCCGCCCTCGGCCATCGCATCGCGCGCATTGACCACCAGGTTCATCACCACCTGCTCCAGTTTACGCCGGTCGGCCCGGATCGGCCCCAGTTCCGGCGCATGAGCCAGCCGCAGCTTGACCTTTTCTCCAACCAACCGGTTCAGCAGATGTGCAAGATCAGCCAACAACTCCTGCACATCAAGCCGCTCGGGCTTCAGCGTCTGCTTGCGCGAGAACGCCAGAAGTTGCCCGACCAGCGCCGCCGCGCGATTGGCATTCTGACGAATCTGATCCAGATCGGCGAAATCGCCGTCCATGCTGTCATGGCGCATCAACAAAAGATCGCAATGCCCTGAAATCGCGGTTAGAAGATTGTTGAAATCATGCGCGACGCCACCGGCAAGCTGACCGATTGCCTGCATCTTCTGGCTTTGGCTCAACTGCGCTTCCAGCCGCTTCAGTGTGGTCGCATCCTGCAACACCGCCAGAACTGAAGGGCGGCCCCCTTCCGACATCCGGCGCAAGGTGACCTGCATGAACACCTCGGGGCCAAGGGCGCGGGCGTTCAGAACCTCTGCCGAACCCGGTGTACGCTCTGCCGCGACATCGGCCAGCCAATCCCCGACCGAGCGCCCCAGCCCCTCGAACAGATCCCAGATCATCTGGCCCGATGGCTCGGCCAATTCCAGCATGTCGCGCGCGGCGCGGTTGGCTTGCAGAACATGGCCTCCGGGCGCAAAATTCAGCAGCGGGACCGGAACGGTTTCGTAATCCGTGCCCATCATCACCGCGCCATGCGTCGCGGTGTCCGTGGTTGGCAGCAGGTAAATCTCTCGCCGGTCGGCAATCCCTTCGATCTCTGCCAGCACAGCGCGGATCGGTCCCTCGGCTGCCGCAACCTGAACCATCTCGCCAGAGCGCAGATTTGGCGCCGAAAAGATCGCATCTAGACGGCGCGGACGCCCCCCCAGCAGGCGGCGCATCGCCTCGTTCACGAACAGGATCACGCCCTGACGGTTGGCCGTCAACATCGGCAATGTCAGACTGTCTGCCCCACGGCCGGATGGACCGCGATCCTGAAACTCTTCCAGCCGCCACAAAAACCGCCCCTCGGCCACGCGATGAACCGAAAGCCGCATATGGCCGCGCCGTGTCACCACATCCTCGCGCGCCCACCCTTGAGTATCGGCGCGCAGGTGCAGCCGGTACAGCACCGCGCGCGGGCTTGCGAACATATCGCCCATGGCGGCGGCCAGCGTTTCGGCGGTCAGGCCAAAGCGCGTCTCTGCCGCCACGTTGCGATGGTGCACGACCCCCATGGAATCCGTGGTGAAACAGGGAGAGGCGTCATGCGCGACCAGCGCGCGGAGCTGCCCCTCTGCCTGACGGGCGCGATGGTTGCGAAACAGGCGCGCGAAATGGCGCAGCACGAAAACGGCACCCAGCGTAAGCCCGGTCACCAGCGCGAACAGCCGCATCTCAACTCCCGGCACCGCTGCGGCGGCTACAAAGGCAGCCAGGGCGGAGGCAGGAACAAAAAGAACTCCGGGCGCAAACTGCACCTGTCGAAAGCCACGCACATCAAGATCCGTTCCCGCCACCAGTCCCTCCATCCCCACGAGGAGTCATCCCCCATTGGCGCGCCAAATCGTTAAGCCTCCCCTAACGGATGACAGGGAATGCAGAAAACACGCTGGAATTGAGAGGGAAACCTCAGATTCGCGTCAACAGGGAAAGAAAGAAACCGTCGGCCCCGTCCAGCGGGGTCAGGCGCAGGCTGCGCTCTTGCCGCCAATTCGGGTTTGCGGCCAGAAAGGTTGCGATGCGACCGTCATTCTCTTCCTCAAGCAGCGAGCAGGTCGCATAGGCCAGCCACCCGGATGGCCCAACCATCGCAGCGGCGCGGGCAAGAATGGTGGCCTGCACCACGGCCAGCTCTGCCATTTTCGCAGCCGTCAGCGCCCATTTGCCTTGCGGATCGCGCCGCCAAGAGCCGGAACCAGAGCAGGGAACATCTGTCAGCACAAGGTCATAAGGCGCCGTCTTTTCAGGAATTTCCGCCAAAGCAACCTTCACACCCGCCCGTGCGGCACGCGCCGGCAGGTCACGCATGCGCCCCGGCGTCACATCATGTGCCCACAGCTTCAGCCGTGCCCTTGCTGCCATGGCCAGTGTCTTGCCACCACCGCCGGCGCAATGATCCAGCACGCGCATCCCCTCGGCCAGCGGCAGCGCCTCGACAATAGCTTGAGAGGCGGCGTCCTGTAGTTCCACCGCGCCATCGGCATAGGCGGCAGATGCCTGTATTTTCCTAGCGTTCTCGGTTACTTCCAACGCGTTCTTCGCAAGATGGTTTCGCCGTGTCGCGATTCCCTCACGCTCCAACATCGCCTGTGCCTCTGCCACCTCGCAGCGCTGAACATTCACCCGCAGGAAAACCGGCGCACGTTGTCGCAAGGAGGCCATCACGGCAGGAAAATCATCCCCCAGCGACTGCTCCAGACGGGGGGCCAGCCAATCGGGGCAATCCAGCGCCTCATTTTCCGTCGGCGCGCGCCCCTCCTCGCCGGAAGCGCGCGCGGGGGCATGGCCCTCTCCGGTGAAAACTGCTTCCAGATCAATGCCTTCCGCGCGAAAGTGACCAAGGATCAGCCCCCGTCCGGTCTGCGCCCCGCCCAGTGCCGCATAAGACCGCCGACAGCGCAGCGCCTGAAACACCAGATCGCGTACGGCGGCCCGGTCCCCCGACCCGGCAAAGCGGCTGGCGCGGCCCCAGTTGGTCAGCGCCTGTTCGGCATTCTCTCCGGCCAATATCCGGTCCAGCACGGCAATTGCCGCTGCGGCGCGGGCCGGGGGGGTCATGCCTTGCGCTCCTGCAAGATGTTGCCGCCATCAACCACCAGCGTGGCCCCGTTGACATAGGACGCCCCTTCGGACGCAAGGAATGCCACCACCGCCGCCACCTCATCGGGCCTGCCCGCTCTGCGCGGCGGTGTGGCCCTTGCCGCCAGTACCTCTTCGGGCGTTGCGGCTTCGGTCGCAATCCAGCCGGGGGCGACAGCATTCACCGTTACGCCGCGGGGCGCAACCTCCAGCGCCAGCGCATGGGTCAGCCCCACCATGGCCGCCTTGGCGGTGGAATAGGCGGCCTCACCGGGGTTCGACACGAAGGGCCCGGTGACAGAGGCCATCATGATCACCCGGCCCTGCCCGCGCGCGACCATCGCGGGCAGAAAGGCCCGCGTCACCAGCACGGCGGTGGTCAGCGAAGCATCCAGCGCGCGCCGCCACTGATCCGGGTCAATGTCCAGAAACTCAACCTGTTCTGCCGGAGACTGAAGCGACCCCATCCCGGCATTGTTCACCAGCACATCGACCGGCCCAACCGCATCGTACAAGCGTGCAACCGCGACCGGATCGGTCAGATCGCCCTGATGCGCCGACACGCGGAACCCTTCGGCCCCCAATTCGGCAGCCCGCGCCTCAATCCGGCCCGTGGTGGCGGTGATCGCCAGATCAAACCCCGCCCGCCCCAAAGCCCGCGCGCAAGCCATGCCGATGCCCCCCGGCGCCCCCGTTCCCGTGATCAATGCAACTGCCATAGGGCCTCCTGTCCTCTCCTCCTATCGGCAGGCGGACCAGCCGAAAAGGGGCCTGTCGCGATTGTTCCCGCAATTGGCGCGCACGGGCTGGCAATCGCGGTGAAAGGTGCCCATCTTGCCCCCATGCAGGAGGCAAAGATGACGGAACCGACTGCGGGCGACACCGCGCCCGAACGGACCAGCCAAGCCCTGCGGCGCGTGCTGAATGCCGAAAGCGGCCCGCGCGTGACCGTCGGCAGCCTGTTTCACAACATGGGAGAGCGGGCGCATTCGGTGCTGCTGATCCTGTTTGCCCTGCCCAATACCCTGCCCGGCATTCCCGGCACCTCGGCGGTGATGGGGGTTCCGCTGCTGTATCTGACACTCCAGATGGCACTGGGGCGCGACCCATGGTTGCCGGGCTTTATCACCAACCGCTCGCTGGCGCGCGAAACCCTTGCAACCCTGATGGAGCGTGGGATTCCCTGGATCGAACGCGGCGAAAGCTATCTGCACCCCCGGCTGACCGCGCTTGCCAGCCCACGGGCCGAACGGCTGATCGGCATTCTGTCGGTCTTTCTGGCGCTGTCGATCATGCTGCCGATCCCCTTTGGTAACATGCTGCCCGCCTTGGCCATCATCCTGTTTGCCCTTGGGCTGATGGAGGATGACGGCGCTTGGGTGCTGGGCGGGTTGGTGACGGCCATCGCGGCACTTGCGCTGGTGGTCTTTGTACTGTGGGCGCTAATCAAAAGCGCAATCTTCGTACTGCTGGGTGCCTTTGGCTGGGGATAGGATGGGCGTTGCCGCCCATCCCGCAACCGCTTAGCCGATCCGGTAGTTCGGGCTTTCGCGCGTGATCTGCACGTCATGGACGTGGCTTTCCTTCAGGCCCGCGCCGGTGATGCGGACGAACTGGCAGTTCTGCCGCATCTCGGCCACGGTGGCGCAGCCGGTATAGCCCATGGCTGCCCGCAAGCCGCCAACCATCTGGTGCAGCACGGTCGCCACGGTGCCCTTGTAGGGCACCTGCCCCTCGATCCCTTCGGGAACCAGCTTGTCGCTGGCGGCATCCTTTTGGAAATAGCGGTCGGCCGATCCCCGCGCCATGGCGCCAAGGCTGCCCATGCCGCGATAGGATTTATAGCTGCGGCCGTTCCACAAGATCACCTCGCCGGGCGACTCGTCCGTTCCGGCAATCGCCGAACCGACCATCGCGCAGGATGCCCCTGCCGCGATGGCCTTGGCGAAATCGCCCGAGAACTTGATGCCGCCATCGGCGATGACCGGCACATCGCCCGCAGCGCGAGCGGAATCCATGATCGCGGTCAGTTGCGGCACACCCACACCGGCCACGATACGCGTGGTGCAGATCGACCCCGGCCCGATGCCGACCTTGACCGCATCGGCCCCGGCCCCGATCAGGGCGCGCGTCGCCTCGCCCGTGGCCACATTGCCCGCAATCACCTGCACTTTGTTCGACAGTTTCTTGATGCGTTCAACCGCGCGCGCCACCCCCTCGGAATGGCCATGCGCGGTGTCGATCACCACAAGGTCCACGCCGGCATCGATCAGCGCCGAGGACCGTTCAAACCCGGCATCCCCCACGGTCGAGGCGGCGGCCACCCGCAGGCGGCCCAGCTCATCCTTGCAGGCATGCGGGTTCAGCACGCTCTGCTCGGTATCCTTCAACGTCAGAAGGCCGGTCAGCTTGCCCGCCCCATCGGTCACCAGCAGCTTTTCGATCCGCCGCGCCTTCATAAGGCTGATCGCCTGCGCCCGGTCCACCGGCTCACGCAGCAGCGCGAGGTTGTCCGATGTCATCATCACCGAAACCGGCGTCTTGTCATCGCTGGCAAAGCGCATGTCGCGGTTGGTCACGATACCCACAACGCGGTTATCGCCATCGACTACCGGAAAGCCGGTAATGTTATAGCGGTCCATCAACTCCTTGGCATCGGCCAGCGTCTGGTCGGCGCGCAGGGTGATGGGGGCATAGACCACACCGCTTTCGAACCGCTTGACGCGCCGCACTTCACGCGCCTGCGCCTCCAGGTCCAGATTGCGATGCACCACACCGATGCCCCCCGCCTGCGCCATGGCAATCGCCATCCGCGCCTCGGTCACGGTATCCATGGCCGAAGAGAGCAGCGGAATGTTCATCCGCACCGCTTTGGTCACAAAGGTCGAGGTATCGGCATCCGACGGCAGCACGCTTGATGCTGCGGGCACCAGCAGAACGTCGTCGAAGGTAAGCGCCTCACGAATCTCCATAAGAGCCTCCAATCGGTCATGGCGGGGAGTCGTCGTTTGGCAAGTCCCTGTTTCATGGGTCGGGTGAAAGGGCAAGAGGCAATCGCCCCTTGCGGGCGGCAAAAACGCTAAGGATAGTGCCGGGGCGTGGCAGGAGGTGCATATGCGCGTCGCAATCGTTGAAAACACCCGGATCACCCATCACGGACAGGTGGGGGTGGCGCTGCATGAACAGGCGGCGCGGATCGGACTTTATCGCCCCTGGGCCGATGAAACGCTGCCGGTGATGGCCGATTATGACGCGCTGGTGGTGTTTGGCGGCGAACAGGCCGCGACGGATGATCACACCCACCCCTATCTGCCCCGGCTTGCCGATCTGATGGCGAAGACGGCGGACAGCGGCAAGGCCACGCTGGGCATCTGTCTTGGATCACAAATCATGGCGCGGGGCTTGGGGGCCGAAAACCGGCTGGGTGGTACGCGCGAATTTGGCTGGTGCGACATGACCCTGACCAAGGCCGCCGCGACGGATCCGGTTCTGGCCACCCTGCCCGGCCAGTTCCCGATCTTTCAATGGCACAGCGACACCTTTACCCTGCCGCCGGGCGCGGTGCATCTGGCCACATCCCCCGTCGCGCCGGTGCAATGCTATCGCCATGGCCGCGCCGGATACGGGATGCAGTTCCATTTCGAGGTCAACCGCCCGATGGCCGCCGACTGGCTGGCCGAGTTTCCCGCGCTGATCGAGACGATCAGCCCCGGCTGGGGCAGCACCTTTGCCGATCATGCTGCCACGCGCGGCGCTGCAGCTGATCAGCACGGGCTGGCCATAGCGCGGACCTGGGTGGGGCTGATCTAGGCTTCTGCCGCGTTGGTCCTGGCCGCCAGTCTCCCGCCGGGCCAGAGTTTCAGCACGTTCCAGGCAATTGGCGGAATGAGCAGGGTGGCGGCCACCAGCACAGCTAGCCCCGGCAGGGCAAAGCCCCCACCCGTCACGATCAGCGCGCTGGCATAGGCCGCCAGCGGAAAGGTCAGCGCCCCCCACATCGCCGAAAACCCGGCCAAGGTGATCCAGCGGGCAAAGATGACCAGCGCCAGCAGGATCACCGCACCAAAGGCCGCAAAGGCCTGCGCCAGAACCGGCTGGCCCAGCAAGCTGGCCACGGTAGCAAACAGGGCTGCGGGCGACAGGTGGATGGCCAGCAACGGGCGCAACGGCGCGGGTGGAATGCGCCGGATCAACTGAGCCAGCGACACAGCCCAGATCACCGCCGCCGCCACCAGCGTTACCATCAGGATCGCCTGTGCAACGCCTGTCCAGCCCGCCAGCGCCAAAGGCACCGCGCCAACGATGAAGCCGACAAAGCTGAGGTGCCAGGTCGGGTTCACCTCGCGCGCTTCGGGCGGCATTTGCAACAGCGTGGCAATCAGCAACCCGGCCAGAACCGCATGAAGGGTCAGCGACACCAGTGCCAGACCCACCGCCAGCCCCGGCACGAAGGGCAGGATCAGAGACGCCGCCACCATCCCCGACATCGTGGCTGCCGCCAACCCCGCACGGCCCGGCAGCACCCGCAGATCCTGCACCACCACGCCCGGCCGCCGCAAAACCTTGCCCAGCAGCGCCAGCACCGCAAACAGCCACAGCCCCAACAGGCCGCCGTTCAGCGCCTCCAGCGGTTCTGCCAGCGCCGTTCCCGCCAAACCGCGCCGCAGCGCCAGACCCAACCCCAGCAGGCCCAGAACCACCGGAAACACCGCAGGCGGCGTTTTCGCAAACAGGGCGGCCCTGCGCGGCGGAAACTCGGGTGGCGGAAACCGTTTTGGCCGACGGTCGATCTGGGGCGCTTGGGACATGGCGATCTCCTTTCTGCCACGCCAACCGCGAAAAGGGGGTCATGTCCAGCCCGCAGCTTGCCGCAGCCTACTGCCGACCGCCTTTACCCTGTGCGGCGCGGCGGATAGAGTTGGCGCTAACACCTGTCGCGCATCCGGTCGCGGCCCCCGAAAGGACATCTGCATGACCATGACCACCCTTAGCCTTGTTGCCGATATCGGGGGAACCAACACACGGGTCGCCCTGGCGCGGGGCAAGGTGGTGCAGCAAGACAGCATTCGCCGCTATGCCAATGCCGATTTTCCGGGGCTGGAGCCGGTGCTGACCCGCTATCTGGCGGAAGAGGGGATTTCGGCGGTTGCAGGCATCTGCGTGGCCGCCGCCGGTCCGGTGCGCGATGGCGTGGCGGTGATGACCAATCTGGACTGGACGATCACCGGCGCGGGCCTGACCGCGGCAACCGGCGCCACCCGCGTGTCCATTCTGAACGACCTTCAGGCGCAGGGCCATGCTCTGGGGCGGATCGAGGATCGCTTTTTGCGCCCGGTGATTGATGGACCGACGCAAGCGGGGGCATCAATGCTGGTCGTCGGCGTCGGCACCGGCATGAACGCGGCCCCGGTGCATGAAACCCACTGGGGGCGGTATGTGGCGGCATCGGAATGCGGGCATGTATCTATGCCGGTCCGGGGCGAGGAAGATTTTCGCCTGATGACCTTTGGCGAAACCTATGGCGCCAGCGCCCATGGCTTTACCGGGGTTGAAGATGTGCTGGCCGGGCGCGGGCTGGAACGGCTTTATGCCTTTGTCACACATGAGGCGGGCAAGGTTGAGGACAAGAAGGCTGCCGACATCATGGCAGCCCTTGCCTCGGGCGACGAGGCGGCGCGCAAGACAGCGCAACTGTGGGTGCATCAACTGGGTCAGACGCTGGGCAATCTGGCGCTGATCCACCTGCCCTTTGGCGGCATTTACCTGATCGGTGGCGTCGCCCGCGCCATGACCCCCTATCTGGACGAACTGTCCCTGACCGCCCATTTCCGCGACAAGGGGCGGTTCTCGACCTTTATGGAGGGGTTCCGCGTCACAGTGGTGGAAGATGACTTTGCCGCCCTGACCGGCTGTGCCGCCCATCTGGCCGCGCTGTCGAAAAGCTGACCCACGGCAAAAACCTGATCCTTTCGCAAAAAGCGCGCCCTTGCCCTTGACCATCCGCATGGGCCTGCTAGCTGCTGGCCATGACCGACGATCCCATCGCCGAGATGCTTTTGCGCTGCGCCGCACAGGACCGTGCGGCGTTTCGGGCAATATATTCCGCAACCTCCTCGAAACTCTTTGGCCTGTTGATCCGTATTCTTGGCGACAGGGCCGAGGCGGAGGATGCGTTGCAAGAGGTGTTTACCAGGGTCTGGCTGAAGGCGGCGCGCTATGATGGCGCGCGCGGCACCGGCATGGCCTGGCTGGTGGCCCTTGCCCGCAACCATGCGATTGACCGGCTGCGCGCGCGCCCTCAAACCACGGCCGAAATGCCGGAGGATATTGCAGACGACCGGATGCGCCCCGAAACCCGCCTGATCGCCACGGGCGAGCTGGCCCGCATGTCCACCTGCTTTGACCAGTTGGAGCCGGACCGCGCCAGCGCCGTCAGGGGTGCATACCTGCAAGGCCTGTCTTATACAGACCTTGCCGCCCGCTTTGATGTGCCGCTGAACACCATGCGCACCTGGCTGCGGCGCAGCCTGTTGTCCCTTCGCGATTGCCTGAACCAATGACCGACCCCGCCCGCCCGGATGACGACGACGACGCGCTGGCCGCCGAGCTTGCCCTTGGCGTGCTGGAGGGCGAAGAGCGCGCCGCAGCCCAGACCCGCGCCGCCCGCGACCCGGCCTTTGCCGCCCGCGTTGCGGCGTGGGAGGCGCATCTGGCCCCGCTGGCCGATCAGGTTGCCCCGGTGCCTGCGCCAAACCTGATGCCCGCGATTGAGGCGCGGCTGTTCGCGCAAGACCGCCGCGAACGTCGGTTCCGCATCGGCGCGCTGATCGGGGCGGGCTTTGCCAGTGTGGCGATGATGCTGCTGGCGGTGGCCTTCCTGTGGATGACGCCCGCCCCTGCGGTTCAGGTGCATATGCAGACCGCCGACGCCGCCACCGCCTATGACGCCACCTTTGACGGCTTCAAGCTGACCGTTGTCCGCAGCGCGGGTCAGGCCGCCCCCACGGGCCAAGTGCATGAATTGTGGATCATCGCCCCCGGCAAAGACCCGGTCTCGCTGGGCCTGCTGCAAGACCGCCCGCTGGTTGTGGGCTATCCCACCCCGCCCGCAGGCTGGACGCTGGCCGTTTCGGTTGAACCCGCTGGCGGCGCGCCTGCGGGCAAGCCAACGGGGCCGGTGGTGATGGCCACCGAAATCACGCTTTGATCACGGCTGCGTGATTTTTCAAGCTTTTTGAAACTTCCGCAAATTCGCTTCGTTCCTGCTGATGAGAACGGGATGGACCCGTTCATCACCCCAGGGAGAAGACCCATGAAATTCCGTCTTGCCACTGCCATCCTAGCACTGTCCGCTGGCGTTGCATTCGCTGAAAACCCCATGGTCGGCGGCGCCGCGATGTATGACACCAAGAACATCGTCGAAAACGCCGTGAATTCCAAAGACCACACCACGCTGGTTGCCGCCGTTCAGGCCGCCGGTCTGGTGGAAACGCTGTCCGGCAAAGGCCCGTTCACCGTGTTCGCCCCCACCAACGAAGCCTTTGCCAAGCTGCCGGCCGGCACGGTGGACACCCTGCTCAAGCCGGAAAACAAGGACACTCTGGTCAAGATCCTGACCTGCCATGTCGTCGGCAAGGCCGTGATGGCCGAGGCGCTGGAAGGCATGATCAAGGATGATGGCGGCAAGCACCCTGTCCCGACCCTTGGCGGCTGCACGCTGCAAGCCACCTATGACGGCGGCAAGATGATGCTGACTGATGAACAGGGCAACATGGCCACCGTCACCATCGCAGATGTCAAGCAATCGAACGGAGTCATTCATGTGATCGACACCGTCATGCTGCCAAAGATGTAAGCGTTTGCTGCCGGGCGTGTGTTGCCCGGCGGATGTGCAGGCCCCCGCCGTTTCCCCCGGCGGGGGCCATTCTTATGGAAAACCCGACCCGCCATGGCGCTTGCGCCAATCTGGCGGCCTGCTAGCCTGATGACAGGTTCATTGCTCAGGTCATTTGCCATGCTGCGTTCCCTCATGCTGATTTTCAGCCTGCTTTTGCCAATGTCAGCACTGGCCGAAGGCAAATCGATCATTGTTCTTGATGCCTCTGGCTCGATGTGGGGGCAGATCGACGGACGGCCCAAGCTGGAAATTGCACGCGAGGCGCTGAAACAGGTGCTGACCGAACTGCCCGCAGGCAGCGAAGTGGGCCTGATGGCCTATGGCCACCGCGAAAAGGGATCGTGTGAGGATATCGAACTGCTGGTGCCCCCCGGCGTAGGCACCGGCCCGGCCATTGCAGCGGCTGCGGATAGCCTGAACTTCCTTGGTAAGACCCCGTTGACCGAGGCCGTCCGCCGCGCCGCCAGCGAACTGCGCTCCAGCGAAGAAAAGGCCACCGTCATCCTGATCACGGATGGGATCGAGACCTGCCAGGCCGATCCCTGCGCACTGGGGCGAGAGCTTGAGGCGTCGGGCGTTGATTTCACCGCCCATGTCGTGGGCTTTGGCCTGACGGCGGATGAGGGCAAGCAGGTCGCCTGTCTGGCCGAAGAAACCGGCGGCCGCTATATTCAGGCCTCTGACCTTGGCACATTGTCAGAGGCGCTGGCGGAAACCGTGATTGAGGATGCGGCACCTCCGGCCCCGGCACCCGTACCCGCCCCCGCGCCAGAACCGGCCAAAGTGGTTGAAAACCTTGATCCTTCGATGGTGCTGGTAGCCGGTGGCCCCGAGGTCGATCGCATCGAGGACGGCTATTTCGAGGTGCGCGCCATCAATGCCGATGGGTCAACCGGCGACAGCATTGCCACGATCTACGGCACCCACAAAGGCGAGGTGCCACCCGGCACCTACCGCATTCTTGCCACGCTCGATTCGGCCCATGCCGAGGCGGAGGTGACGGTGACCGACACCGCCGTCGCCACCCCCGAACTGGTGCTGAACGCAGGCGCCGCCACCATCCGGCTGTTCCAGCAGGAAGGCGTTCCGATCGAGGAAAACGGCAGTTGGGAATTGCAGCAAGCGGGCCAGTCGGTGGCCTATGAATACAAATCCACCACCCGCGTCGTGCCTGCGGGCGATTATGACCTGCGCGCAGCCTATGGCGCGGCAGAGGTGACCCTGCCCTTCTCGATCAAGGCGGGCGAGGAAAAGGTGCAGGATGTCATTCTTGGCACCGGCCATGCCACGATTGATGCGATCTATGCCGAAGGCGTCGCGGTGGAAGATAGCAACCAGTTCATCGAAATCCTGTCCGGCAAGGCCGATATCGCGGGCAACCGCGCGTCGATCACCAACGCCTATGCCGCGACCCAAGGGTTCGATCTGCCGGCCGGTGACTATCTGGCGCGGGTCACGCTGGGGGCAACCACGGTCGAGGTGCCCTTTGCCATCAAAACCGGGCAGGAAACCAAGGCGACCGCCCTGCTGAACGCCGGGGTCGCGGCCTTTACCGTGCCCGGCGGCGGCTATTCCGAGGTTCTGTCGGCGAAAAAGGACATCGCGGGCAACCGCAAGTCGCTGGCCTTTGAATACAAGGATGCCTGGCAAACCACCCTACCCGCCGGCGATTATGTGTTGCAGGCCACGTTTGGAGAGGTGAAGACCGACACGCCCTTTACCGTCAAGGCCGGAGAGCGCACCGAACTGACCGCCACCACACCCTGACCATATCGCCAGACCGCTTGACGAGGCCGCACCGCTGGCTTAGTCAGGCGGCGTCGCGGGTGTAGCTCAATGGCAGAGCAGCAGCTTCCCAAGCTGAATACGGGGGTTCGATTCCCCTCACCCGCTCCAACATCCCGACATTCGACTATGCTGCATAGGGCTGGTTCTGCGAACGCCTATGCTATGGGCTTCACGACAGCATAATCCCCAGGATCAGCAGGCCGAACAGGGCCACTTCCATCCAGGGCAAAGACTCCAGCGTGATCTGAAGCATTTCACCAACAATGCCCAAGCTGCGGTGAAGATCAATCTTGGCAGTGCGGTACATAGGGAACTCTTCTGGCGGGGTTACAAGTGCGAGAGAGGGAACAATCGTTAAAAACCAACACAACCGTTTACGAGACAACCACACATCAACATTCTCTCTCGCACCCTTCTACCTAAGCGAAAGTTGCAGTTTTTGGGAACTAGCATTTCGGGACATGTACTTTCGGACTATGTGGTTTCCACAAAAGGGGTTTTCTGCCCCTGACCGGCGATTGGATATGGTTTTGGAAACCTTAAAAGCCCGCAGCAACAGCCCCGTACAATGTGCTGCAAGCTGAACCTGCCCAGATCAGCGATTCATAGAAATAATCGTGGGTAGCGCGACCGAATCATGCCGCGCGGATCAACCCAAGATTGTCAGGCGAGCAAATTTCTGGCAGTCTGGGCTTACCAATTTCAGACTCTGCCGATTTTCCGGCACACCATTTTCTCATGGCGATTTCTCATGGCTGACCGGCTGGACAAAGGCTATTTCGGCGAACAGGGCGCTGGGTTCTTTCTCGGGGCCGAAGGCTACTATTTTGTCGAAGGGCCGGGCGGCTCGGCGGGGCATGCCGCCAATGCGCCGGGCTTTGATGGGGTCGCCTTCAACCCCCAGACCAGCGATCTGATCATTTTCGACAACAAGGCTTATAAGTCATCCGGCAATGTGGCCTCTGGCACGGCCATCGACCCGTTGCGCAATCTGGCAACCAATCTGGATGGTCTGATCACCCGGGTCGAGGGCATGACGGATGTGCCCGACCAGAAGGTGATCCTTGACCGCCTGCGCGCCACTCGGGCCACGCTGGCCAATGGCACGGTGTCCCCGCCGCCAAAGGTGCGGATCGCGATCACCAACTATGGTGGCAATTCGGCCAATGTCAGCGGGCCGATGCAGACCCGCGGCATCACCTTTATCGATATGGCCCGGCAGGCGCCGAAGATTCCCGCGAAAGACCGTTATATCGACCGCAACATCGTTGTGACCCGCGCAATGGGGGCCCCGATCGTCGATTCCGGCATGGCCGGGCGTATGGCAAAGGGCGAGGCGATTGCCATGGCCGTCGCGGGTGCCTCTCAATTCCTGAACGACTGGGCCTTGGGCCACGCCATCGAGCGTGAGACAAAAGCCATGGCCAGCCAGATCCTGCGGGCGCAAAGTCAGGGGCTGGGCGCGCTGATGATCTATACGATCCCGGCGATACGGATGGAGATGGTTACTTCTCGCAGCCTGTCTTACGCCGATATGGTCGAAGGCAAGACGATGCGTGAAGCCTATATGCGATGGTGGAGCACCCCACGGCTGGAGCAGGGCTACGGCGCCCATGTCACCGTAGAGCGGCAGTTCCGCTGGATACCGCCCTTCTGACCCTAGCGGTAGATAAAGCCGTAAACCGGGTTGGTGCGTCCCAGCGTGCCGTCCGAATTGGCGACTCGCACCTGCGACCAATCATTTTCGGCCGAAACATCGACGACCAAGGTGTCCTTGGTGATGCGGTTCCTGATCCAGTTGGCCTGATCAACCAGCACCTGCCGCTCACTCACCACCTGCGATACCACGGCAACATGGCCCATGGGCATGGCCTTGCTGGCGCGAAAGTTCATCACAGCGCCAATCTGGGGCAGCGATCCACGATCATATTGACCGCCCGCCTTATGCCACCATGTCGCGGCATTGCCCTTGATCTCGATCCCGCTGACCTGCCGGGCAAAGGGCACACACCAGATACGGCCCTTGCGCGGCTTTGTGCTTTCCGCCTCGGACACCGCCGCTTTCAGCTCGGTGCGCGCAGCCTCGTCGGCGGCGGCTTTCTTAACCTTGACGAACTTTGCACCGCTGTGGTGGGGGCGGGCGTCATTGCCTTCCTTGGCAAAGACGGCGGCGGGCGTCAGCAACAGGCCAAGGCACAGCAACGTGGCAGAGAGCGGTCTTGCAGTCATAAATAAGATGTCCGTCAGTCTTGGTCAGGTCTGGGGGTTTCCCCGCGGGTCGGCAGCCATGTCGCACACGCAGCATGGCCTTCGCAACCACAGCAAGTTTGGGGCGGCTGAATCTCGCCACAGCAGTTCGGGGCATTGGCAGGTTCCCGCCGCCCGGATTTGGCTTTCCTTCATGCCCGCCGCGCGATAGCACGGGGCGCATCACCCTTCAGGAGGCTTTTATGAGCAACGAGATCAAACGCATCGGCGTCGGCGCCCGCATGTCGGAAGCAACCGTTTACAACGGCATCGCCTGGCTGGCCGGTCAGGTCGGAGAGCCGGGATCTTCGGTTGCCGATCAGACCCGTCAGGCGCTGGCCGAGGTGGACCGCATCCTGGCTGCCGCCGGAACCGACAAGACGCGCATCCTGTCGGCCCAGATCTGGCTGTCGGATATTTCGACCTTTGGCGAGATGAATGCCGTCTGGGACGCTTGGGTGCCGCAGGGCCACACCCCGGCCCGCGCCACGGGCGAGGCCAAGCTGGCAACGCCAGAGTATCTGGTGGAAGTGATCGTCACGGCCGCCGTCTGATGGTTTGGGGGCGGTGCGCCGCCCCCTTACGCCACCTGCCCGGCAGCCCAGCCGGATGACCAGGCCCACTGAAAATTATATCCGCCCAGCCAGCCGGTTACGTCCACAACCTCACCCACGAAATACAGCCCCGGAACGCCACGCGCCTGCATCGTGCGCCCGTCAAGTGCCGTGGTATCCACCCCACCCAGTGTGACCTCTGCCGTCCGGTATCCCTCGCTGCCGACGGGCATCAGCGCCCATGCCCGCACCCGTTCTCCCACGCGCGCCAGTGTCGCCTGCGACAGTTCGGCCATTGGTGCCGTCGTCAGGCCCAGATCCTCCTCGATCACGCGGGCCAGCCGTTCGGGCACGATACGGGCCAACACCGTGCGCAGGGCCGACTTGCCCTGCGCCCGCTTGGCCGCCGCCAGTTCTGCCACAACATCACGCCCGGGGGCCAGATCGACCACGATCCCCTGCCCCTCGCGCCAATAGCTGGAGATTTGCAAGACCGCAGGCCCCGACAGGCCGCGATGGGTAAACAGCACCGCCTCGTCAAAACCGCGCTTGCCGCAAGACACCCGGCCCTGCACCGCAACCCCGGACAAGGGGGCCAGCCGCGTCAGCTCCTGTTCGGCAAAGGTCAAAGGCACCAGCGCGGGCCGGGTTTCGACCAGCGGCAGACCAAAGCTTTCGGCCAGCTTATAGCCATATCCTGTGGCCCCCATTTTGGGGATCGACTTGCCACCGGTCGCCACCACCACCGCCTCGGCCAACAGGGGGCCACGGGCGGTTTCCACCTGAAACCCCTGCGCCATCTGGCGCACCTCTCCCAGCGCGCAAGACAGCCACAACTCGCCGCCCGCGCGCGCCAGATCGTCGGTCAGCAGTTGCACGACCTGCGTGGCCGGGCCGTTGCAAAACAACTGGCCCAGCGTTTTTTCGTGCCAGGCGATCCGTGCCGCATCCATCCGGGCGATGAAATCCCATTGCGTGAACCGCTTCAGCGCCGACAACGCAAAGCGCGGATTTTGCGACAGAAAGCGGTCTGGCGCGACACCAAGGTTGGTAAAGTTGCACCGCCCGCCGCCGGAGATGCGAATCTTTTCACCCGCTGTGCGGGCATGGTCGATCACCACCACCCGGCGCCCCCGCCGCGCGGCCTCGATCCCGGCCATAAGCCCGGCCGCGCCCGCCCCAAGAACTGCTACATCTACCCGATCCATGCGCCCGCATAGCCGCTGCAACCCGCCCCGTCCACTGCCCAGACCACTGCCCGATTTTTTCGCCAAATGCCTCTTGCACCGCGCAATCGCCTTCGCTAAACACCGCCGCACGGTTGGGGCGTAGCCAAGTGGTAAGGCAGCGGTTTTTGGTACCGCCATTCCTAGGTTCGATCCCTAGCGCCCCAGCCAATCGAGATTTTCCTTTATAATCATACACTTACGCGAACCGCTCGGATCGCATGTGTTACAGTTTTGCGTGTGTAACACTTGGGCTTCACTGTCAAAATCAAGCCTTCTGAGTCAAAGGGCTGGTTCGCGGAATGCCCGCAAACCAGATTCTCAATATCACTCGCACCCTACCCCATCATTATCCCGGTCAAGATGCGCACCATAGCCGGGGTCGCCCCGATAAACCGGGGCTGCGCCTGCGGCCCTCGCAGCAGCGCAATTTCGATATGATCCAACGCCACTGGATATGAAGCCTTGAGGGGCAGTGTAACGCGGCGCTGTCTTGCGGGTGGTGTTTCGGTGACAGTGATAGCCACCACGTTTTCTGTCATTGTGGCACCCCTCAGAGTTGAGGCCACCAGAGTGCGCAAGCACCTCAGACGGATGGGCCGTAAATGTCAGAGCGCTAATTGTCGCAACTTTCAAAATTCTGAGCATGATTCCTCCTAAGTATAGCGCAAGCACTACGACGCAACTTTTGGACGAATTGCTGACCAGTTCAGGGAAAGATTCTTACGGAAATATGTGCAACATCGCTTCGACCGAAAATGATCGCGAAAACCAAGAAAGGGCGAGACTTCCGCCCCGCCCTTTCTGATCGCGTCAAGGTTCTCGGCACCACGCGACGGAGTAATGCCGCCGTGCCGTGTCGGGGTTTTCGGAATGCCACCGCGCACTCGCCGACTGATGGCAGTGCCTTCGCCTGGCTCTTGGACCGAGACAGGGCGCACCACACCCTTACCTTGCCTATACGGCTGACGGGGCTGATCATCTCATCAGGATAGGAAGAAAGTGCAGGCGCCGTGGGGCGCTGTTCTTGGAGGTGGTTAGGCAGCCCGCGCCATCTCTGCCATTAGCAACTCTGCAAGGGTAATCGGGGTCAAATGCCCAAGCTGGGTGGTTTTCTTTGCTCCGCCACAGGTGACAGTGATTAACCCGCCGTGCGTCGTGAACTTACCGCTCAAGACGCTGCCTGATACAGGCCGATGCAGGACAGTGCCGCTTGAGCTTTCGCCCGGTTCGCCATCATAGAAGGCGAAGGTTGTTACCGGATCGGCGTCAATGTAGTCTTGGGCCATGTGTGGCTCCTCTATAAAGTTGCATGTCGAGAACAGAGGGCGGGCTTCCGCGTCGGCAAACTAAGTCGCCCGTCCTACTGTCAGGGGCCTTTCAGCCCGTCACCTTCCACTGTGGGAAGGTCCACCGGACCTGCTTATCAAGCTGGTCAAGCATCTTGTTCAGGCGCGTCACGTTTTGCAGTGCGGCCTTCTTTGTCTCTGGGTCCGACAGGTCGGAAGCCTCGATTTCGGCAAGGCGGGATTTGATCTCTTGCCGCTTGTATTCGTTCACTTGATGGGCAAGGTCAGCCGCAGCGTCGATTAAACAGCCGACCATGACCTCGGCACGACCAAGCGAACCCTTTGTGCCTTTGAACGGGTAGAAATCGTCATCTGGCGGCGGTATCGCTAGGTCGCGAGTGTGTGCCTCAGGCCCCAGGTCATCATCAAACTGGGGTGTTTCAATGCCAGCTAGGTCAAGCGCAACATTGAAGTCTGAGCTGCTATAGCAGAAGTCACCTAAGAACTCGAAAAAGGGGGTCTTGAATACGTCCGTAGCTGTAACCGCGCGCCGAAGGTCGGCTTTCTTCTCTGTTTTCTGGCGTAGTCGCCAGCGGCGTTGCGCTTCTGCGTTGGCATTTGGCATGGTGTCTCTCCTTATGGAATCATTACTATTACTATGTAGATAGTAATGCAAGGACAAAATGCGCGGTCCACAAGTTGACGTAGCGTCAAGCAGCCTGCACCACCCGCAGCCCCTCAAAGTCTGCCCGGCACCCCTCGGGCAGAATATCGGCACAAGCCAGCGCCTCGGCCATCAGGTCGCGCAGTTCGGCGGCGGTGGTGCAGGCGGTGACAACCGCGCCCTGTAGGGCGTCCAGCAGGGCAGTATAGCGGTCGTCGGAAAGGAAGTTCGGCATCATCGGCTCCATGTTTCGATGATGCGAGTCTAGGCCGCGGGGATTCCACGGCGCAAGAGGAAATTCACGTAACTATATGTTTTTATTCAACTAAGTAAGTCGTTACTTAGTTTTGGCCGGGATGGGATGGGCCAGGAATAGCTAGGTGGCTGGATAGCTACGCGCCCCTTGTCAGAACATGCCGTAACGCGGGTCAACGCGCGAAGTGGCTTCCTCTGCATCCTCTTGGGCCTTTGCAGCCCGGTCGGCCTCGCGCTTTTGGATACGCGCCGCGAACTCGGCCTGAATACGCGGTTCGGGGATTCCATTTTCGCGCTGGCGCCTGAACCAGTTTGCATCAGAACGCCGGTCCTTCCCGTGCTGGTCCTTCTGTTCGGTGGTCAGGCTGGAAAGATCGGCGTTCGGCTGTTCGCGCTTCCTGCGCTTCGCATTGTAGACCGCGCGCCCCTCACCGGCCCGCCAATCGTCAATCCCCTCTTGGCGGCGCGACACGTCGCCTTCGGCGCGTTTCATCGCGGCCTTGGCCTTCTCGATAGCGTGGTCCAGCAACAGAACGCGGCGGGCGTCCCCATCGGCCCGGACGGGCTTCGCCAAGATCGTATCCCGCTTGGCTTCGGCCTCGCGCAAATTTGCGCGGGCAATGTCCCAACGTGTCAGCTTCACCTCTGGAATGATTGTATCGGGGTCGTCGGCATCGGGGCCTTGGTAGGGCAGCGCCGGAAGACTCTGGACCTGCGGTTTCACCGCGACCGTTTCAACAACCGTTTCAGCATCAGGTTTCCCAATGGCGTCCAGTTCACGCATTAGGTCGTATATGGCGCTATCATCGCGCTTGATACCGCTCAGAACCGCCTCAACATGCGGATCAAAGTCGTCTTCGTCTTGCAGGAAGTGGTCAATCGACATATAAAGAAACTCGCAAATGGAAGAGAATTGCAGGGGTTCAGCGTTGGCGCGCTGGCCCCTGTTTTCATTCGGCGGCGCGGTCGATCTGGTCAGCCAGATCAGATGCCACGCTAAAGGACAGCGGATGTTCCGCCCCGGTGACGGGGTTGATCAGTTTGACGCCCGCCCCCATGCGCTTGACCTTGATACCCGACAGCGCGGCCAGCCCTTCGATCCACCGCAGCTTGCGTTCACGGTCGGACGGCAGGTTGCCAGACTCGCGCATCAGGTCGGCAAGGGTCGGCCCCTCGTTCGCCGGAATGGTGGCTTCAAAGCCATTCGCCCGGATGGTGATCTCGGTCGGCGCTTTGGTCACGTCCACGCCCGGCAGTTCAGCCGGGATTACACCAGCGTCGATCTTCGCGCGGATATGATCGGTAATCACATCCACCACGGTCTTGCCCTCGGCTTCCGCGATCAGTTGAAGTTGCCTGCCGCGTTCATCCGGCAGCTTGAGATTGAAAGCCATTACGGCACCCTTACGTTGTTTCCACCCACAACATAGGCACTGGTGCCTAAGTATACAAGGGGCAATTTGTGCGTGTCGTTTTGCACGTTACGCATGACTGCAACCGGGGAACGGAAAGCGTGTCGTTTTGCCCGTATATATGTATATCTAAGAGTATCTTCTTACTCTTAGAGAATATACGTAACGGGCAAAACGACACGCCCTCAATCTCACCATTCCTCGGTCGTAGTCACCCGCGTCTCATCCTACACATACCCTTCCCCGGCTGGTCGCGGGCTTGCGCCCGCTCCATGCGCCTTACCGGATCATCCCGCCCGGTCTCATCTGTTTCACCAGTTCGTCGCGGATGATGCCCCGGAACATAGACTCGGACTCACGCGCCATCTGTTTCGCGAGATCGGCATTCTGTTCGGGCGTTCCGGCTGAACCGTTCACGGTGATGGGTGCGGATATGCTGATCGCTGGCACCCCTTCGCCAGAGTCCATAGGGCGCGCGCTGGTGAGTCTCGCCATGTTTCCGGTGGGTGACACCAGCCCACCCTCGGCATAGCCCCTGCGGGCGCTCTCATGGAGTCTGGCAAGGTTCCCTGCGCCAAGGCGGGCCACAGTCTCCTTGCTGAACACAAATTCGCCCCGATGGACCACCCCCGCCGGTTCATACTTCCCACCTGGCCCGGTGAAACCACCATCGGCGAAGCCAAGCAGCCCGCCGATCCAAGACGCCAGACCGCCGCCCGCGCCCCCTTCGCCAAACAGCGACATGAAGGCTTTGTTGAATTGCGCCTCGGCCATCTGCATCAACAGTTCCGCCACGGCTTCCTCGGCTGACTTCGCCCCGGTCAAGACGCTGGTGAAAATGCCGGTCAGGGCCTCGGCACCGGCCTCGCCCCGCTTCTGAACCTTTTCCAGATCGTCGGCGGCTTTGGCGGCGGCGGCACCCGCCCGCGCATGGGCTGCGGCCAGTTGGTCGATCTGCGCAATCAGTTCGGGGGTCACGGCCTTGCCGTCGCGTTGTGCTGCCACCAGCAACTCGGCACGGGTCCGGGCGAATTCCAACATATCGCCGTAATCCTGACCAGAGGCGGCGGCGGCAATCATCGCAGCGGCTTGTGCCTCTAGCGCGGCCTTTTCGCGTTGCAGCCCCTCCACGGCCCGCGCGAACTCATCCTGTTTGCCGCCACCGCCACCGCCTGACTTCGCCGGGTCGGGCACGCCAAGGTCCATCGGCCTGCCCTTGGGGCGTTGCGACGACTTGGGGGCCAGCGGGCTAGGCGGCAACAGGTCTTCCCCGGTCCCGGTCAGGGGCGTGCCGGTATCCATCAGCGACAACTTGCTGACTTCGGCGCGGGCGGCTGCGGCCGCAGCGGGCAGCTTGGTAATCCAGCCCAGCAGCGCGGCCACCTGATCAATCACGTTACCAAGGCGGGCTTGGTCCAGCGCGTCCATTTCGCTGATCGTGTTTTGCGCCTCGGTGATGACCTCGCGCAGCTTGGCGGCGTATTCCTCGCCGGTGATCGTGCCAGCCTCAAAGGCGCGGGCTGCATCGCCGATCCGCGTGGCAAGATCGGTCAGGGCCACGGCCCCCGCTTCATTCCCAAGGCCGCGCATCATATTGCTGGCGTCGGACAAGGCCGGGACCAGATTGCGGGCTTCATTGGCAAGATCGGCATATTCGACCTTCAAGCCCTCGATCTCGGCCAAGGCATCCTGCGGAACCTCGGGCAGATCGCCCAAGGCGGCGGCGGTGCCCTGCCCCAGCAGCCGCGCGGTATTGGCCGGGTCGAAGTTCATCTTCGCCCGTTCGCGTTCGACAAGACCGAAGAACTCGGCAGCCCCCACGACGCCGGTGCGCCACAGGCTTTGCAGCCGGGTTTCCACCTCACTGAACTTGGCGTCCAGTTCGGCGGCCTTGTCGATCATGTCGGACTTCATGACGATGCCAAGGTCATGCGCCCGGTCGATCTGGCCCCGGATTGCACCTTCGCCCTTTTCAAGAAGCTGAACGAATTGTTCGCCCCCGGTGCCGCCGAACAATTCATCGCTGATCCTGATTTGCGCTGCCTTGTCCATGCCTTGCAGCCGCTTGATGATTTCCAGCATCAACGCGGACGGGTCTTTCAACTTGCCTTTCAACTGGTCGGCGGTGAACCCGAGGCGCTGGAACGCTTCGGCGGCGGAACCCTTGCCGGTCACCACAAACTCATCTGCGCGCAAGGAAAGCTCTTTGAAACCATCGGTCAGGGCATCAATGCTGATCCGGTTCTGATCGGCCACATAGCGCCATTCCTGAAACGCCTCCACGCCCATACCGGCGCGCTTGGCCTCGTCGCCCATCTCGGCAAGGCTGCGGGTCACACCGCGCACCGATGCCACGACCCCGGCCACACCGATACCGGCCACCGTGCCCGCGATACCGGCAATCTTCGGCATGGCGATCTTCTGGAACGCCGCCGACATGCGCCCGCCCAAGCCCTCGTAAGACTTCGCCATCTTGTCGGCGCTGTCTTTCGCCCTGGCCTCCATTTGGCGGGTCGCCCGCTTCTGAACGCCTATGGCTTTGTCAAAGTCGCGCTGGAACTTGTTTACAGAGGCTTCCAGCTTCACCAGAAGGCCGGTTTCATCAAGGGCCATACTCATTACTCCTTACAGAATGGTCAGACCCAAAACGCTTGGGTCGCTATAGCGGCTGCGCGTGTTATGCGCGGTGACGGCGCGCGAAACCGCCATGGCCGAAGCAATGGCGGCATCAATCTTGCCGTTTGATCTTTGCTTGTGCATCCGCACCAGCCCGCTTTGCGGGTTGGTCGAAACCGCCACATTGTCAAAGTGCTGGCGCAAAACCGGGTCGCCATTGTGCCGGATCAGATCGCCGTTGACGGTCCTGATCAGGTTGCCGGTGGCCTCGGACATGATCAGCGCGCTTTGCGGATGGGTGAACACCGGCAGGCCGTCATCGGTCAGGTTCTGGGTCAGGACGCGCGCAAGGGCCGGGTCCACCGCGATCTCCTGCACATCATAGCTGGCGCACAACTCGCGGATATGGTCCTCGACCTGCTTCTGGTCGATCACCCCACCGGGGCAAAGCTGGATCAGGTTCAGGTCGGCCCATTGCGGATAGGGCGCGCGGTCGCGGTGCCCCTTGGCTTCAAGATCAGCAGAGGGCACGAAACAGGTATTGCGCAAGGTCACCTGCCCGTCGCCATGACGGAAGGCGATTGCCACGGCGGTCAGGTCGCCCGATTGCGACATATCCACGCCGATGTAAGCCGGAAGCTGTTCAAGGTCGGCCTCGTCGTCGTCCAGCCTGCGCCGGTCATAGGTCGGCATGTCAAACAGCGGGTCGCGGCTGTTCCCGTGCCACTTGTTCAGGTGGTATTGCTGGAACCCATAGGCCGCCGAAGGCATGTGCTGCGCCCGCTGCGCCTTGTTCCGCAGGTCTTTCAGGTCTTGGAACCCGTCTTGCAGGCCGGGGTTACAGCGGTGCCAGACCGCTTCGTCGGTCCAGTCGTCACCCTCCTGCATTTCAAACAGGATCGGCAGAACCGAAGGGTCATGCACCTTGCCCAAGGCCACATCGCGCGCATAGGCGTATTGATCGGCGGCGAAACCCTCGGCCCCGCGCCCGGCAGTCGTGGCGGTGATGATCAGGCCATTCCGGCTTTTCGACACGCCGGATTCCAGCACTTCCCACATTTCCGCGCCCGCGCCTTCCTTCCAAGCGTGAATCTCATCACACAGAACAAAGGTCGGGGTCGTGCCGTTCTGGCGCGAACCATCTGAAGAAACCACTTCAAGTTTCGACTCAAAGCCCTTGATCTGACTTTCAATCTCCTTGGCCGCGTTGCGCTGGTCGGTGATCTTGCACACCCTACCAAGCCGGGGGTCCAGCTTGACCACGTTCGTCGCCTCCTTGAAGGCGATGCCCGCCTGCCGCTTGTCGCAGGCGGCAAAGACCAGCTCACCACCTGGAACCTTTTCCGGGCCGATCAGGTGCAGCAGCGACAGGGCAGCGGCCAGCGATGTCTTCCGGTTCCCGCGCGGGATAAAGAAGAACACCCGTGTCACGATCCGGTCGCCATCGGCATCACGCGGGCCATAGATCGCCCGCACAATCCGTTCCTGCCAAGGGTAGAGGGTGAAGGCCCGGCCCGGCTGATCGCTCTTGATGTGGCGCAGGGCGCGCAGAAATTGCACCGCGCGTTCACCATGCCCGAGGGGGTCAGGAATCGGGCTGGTGTCAAACACCCACGCCGGGAAGGTGGAAGGTGCCGCCATGGTCAGATCGCCAGAGGGTCGGGGCTGGTGTCGCCCGCGCCACCCTCTTGCCCTGCCCCCATGCGCGCCCGGCTCACCGGGTCAAGCCCGAGGGTCGCGGCGATCTGGCGCGCGGTTTGCGCGGCCCGGTTCTGCACCCCGAACAGCTTCACATCCACCACGCCGCCCGCAAGCTGGCGTTCGGTTTCGATCTGGCGCACCAGCCCGGCCATACAGCAATAGGTTTCGACTTGGGCCAGATCGGCGGTGCAGATGACCTTGCGCGCCACCAGCACCGGCAGAACCCGCTTCCACTCGGCCACCGCATAGGGGCTGAAATAGGTCGGCGCCTTGGGAACCTTGGTCAGCGGTTCCAGATCGGCGGTGATCTTGGGCTTTACCCCGCGAAGATGCTTGGAACTCACAACGCCACCCCATATGCTGAAGCCAGATAGCATACGGAAAATGCTTTATGAGCCGCACCCTTACTGCCCTTCTGATCGTTACGAATGTCGCCACGGGATATCAGGCTTGGATTTACTACCAGCGGCATCAGGCAGCGATTTCGAGCAAGACCACCGACCGGGAACGTGAAGTGTTTGGCGCAGCTTGCGTGGACTGGCTGAACGAAAAAACCAAGGAACGCGAAGTATCCTTGGCGGTCGGAAGATCGTGGAAGAAACACGGCCAGTTGGTCTTTGAAATTATCCCCGCGAGTGGCCAGGATTGGGCAAAGGTTGTGGAAAAATTGCCAGCGGAAGAACTTCCTGCGGTGATTTGCACATACGACAGGCAGAGCGGCGTCATGTTTGCAGCGACAGGTTCCGAACGGGACCGCTGGATGTTTTACGAATAGGCTCATGCCGCCACCGCCCGCAGTTCAAGGCCCTTCCTGCGCCCGATCTCGGCCACAGCGACGATGTTCCATGCCTTGCCCGCGTGAACGATCCGGTCAGCCACGGTCACACCCGGAATCCAGCGGATGACAAACACCGCGTTATTCGTCACGCCTTCGCCGTAGGTGGTCAGGAACTCGGAAACCCCGGCTTGCCGAAGCTCGGCCCGCCCGCTGGCATAGGTGGCCCATGTCTGCACCGCGTGGCCGCTGGCGCTCACCGTTTCGGACAGGTGTTGCAGTTCAATCGGCTGTTGCAGCTTACCGGCCTGCATCACTCGGCCCTCCACCGCAGGACCGCCCGCAAGGCGATAGCCGCATGGGTATGTGACCGCGCCGGGTCAGGATCAGAAAGCCATGCCAGATCGGGCCGCGCCCATTCGTCGATTGCGAAACCATCGGCGGGCGGGGCATCCATCAGCGCGGCCAGCACACCACCGGCGATTTCCTGCGCCACTTCGGACCCATCTTCCACCGCCCAGAGGTGCAGCATCAGCGCGACCTCGGCCACGATCTGCCCACCCGACGCCCTGCCCCGCACTTCCACCCGGCCCGGTGTCATGACGATTGACGGCATATGTTCAGGCCGGATCGCCCCTGCCCGGATACGCTCGGGCGCGATGTGCTGCACAATGGTCGGGCTGGTGATCAGCACCGCGCGAACGGCAGTTTGCAAAGCAAGGGTCGGCTCTATCATTGCAGGGCCTCCTTGATCGCCTTGTGCAACAGCCGGTTGATCCGGCGCAGCAGCCGGGCCTTGTTCAGCCGCCAAGCCGGGTTGAAATAGGGCTGCGCAGGCATAGCCCCCGTGCTGGTGCCGTCCTTGTGGTGGCGTTTTTCGGTGCCACCCTCGACCAGATGGGCGTGGCGGGCATCGGCATCACCGGCAGTCACCAGCACTTGCCATTCGGTCGCGGTGCGCTGCCCACCATCCCCGGAGAAAGCGGGGGTTGTCTGGCCCGGCCCGGTGACGTGAACGCTTTCAATCAGCGCGCCCGTGCGCCGCGATGCCTCTGCCAAGGTGCGGGCATCGGCGGCGATCTCTGCCCCGCCCTTGATCAGCACCGGGCGCAGGGCCTCGGGCAGCTTGTCCTTCACGGCGCGCAGCTTCTTTGCCAGCGCCTCGGAACCCTCGACATAACGGGCCATCACACTTCCCGATACTTGAGGGGCGACAGCATTTCATGAATGCCGAAGGGCAGCGTGTAAGGGTTGCTAAAGCTGATCGCCTCACGGGCGTCATAGTGCTGGCCGATCAGCATCAACGCGGCCTGCACCATCAGGGCGCTATAAGGGTTGAACCGCTCGCCGGTGTAAGCCTCCACCCATTCCTCGGCCACATTGGCGTAATGGGTCAGAAGTTCCTCGTCGCGGTCGTCGTCAAGGTTCAGGTGCGCCCGGATCAGGGCAAGGGAAAGCTGCATACTGGTTACTCACAAGGGCAGAACACCCCTGCAAGGTAACATGATACCCCATCCGTGGAAAGTTATATTATAACATTTCCTACGCGCAGCACCACACGCCGGTTCCCACGGAGGGGGCGAAGTTGAAGGATACCCCCTAGCAGGCTCGCCGTGAACGGCGGTAACATCCAATCAACCGATGATTCTGGTAAGGGATTTAAGTCTAATGACAAATTTGGGAATAACGAAGAAAGTAGACAGCGGTGAATACGTCGTATCATTTAGCAAGCCGCAATTCCAAGAATTCATCTACAACCTGACATCCAGCCCACGAGAGGAAACCTATAGATTAGAGATCGGATTTGATCTAACAAAGTCACGAATTAAATCAATTGTTGATAAGATAAGACATCAAATCAAAACCCAAAGCGAACTACTGAGCGACCAATACACTTTTACATGCACCCTTGACAACAAGCACGAGGTTACATGGCATAGCTATGAGCAATTCTTTAACACAATTGAATCATTTAGCGGTGTAGTTGTTCGAGTGAACGTGACCGCAACATACATGATTGGATTTAATAGAACTCCAGAGCAAAAAATAGAGCGGCAAGTTGTAAGTATAGACTTTAGGACTGCTCCAGTTGGGTGGGTCTTAACACGAATTATGTCTACCGAGATTACCTGGCCGCCCGCCATTTATCAGCTAATTGAAAGAGAGTTGCAAAATCTGGCCCCACAAGAACTCAACTTAATGGGAAAAGATATCTTCCCCTTTAAGTTGATTGTGGATGGCTTGGTCAGCACATCAATTTCTCTCGGCGCCATGAAAATGCTCGGAAAGCATGGAATTTCCGCCGCCAGGTTCTCCTTCCTAAAGCTCGGAGTTCTCAGCGCTGTTACGACGATGCAAGTTATAGCATTAATGATGGTGCTGAACTTTGCAAGAGATCGCCCGATGTTCAATCCAGAAACGAAGCTGTTTGAACGTGGAACCTTTCAGACATATGTGAATAATTTTGGCCTAGATGCTGCGGTAAAACAGGCAGATTACTCCGCAACTCTATACCAAATGGGGTATGGAAAATGGGCAGACGGCCAAAGCCCCATATCCCAAATGCTTGACAAGATGCAAAGCTTTGTATCAATTTGGGGGACGATTATCGGCCTTTCGGTCGCACTAGTCATGCTTTATTGCACAAGAAGAGCAAGGTGGCATATTATTCAAATGCAAGGACGCATTAGCCTTACAGAAGACTCTATTTCCCCTCGCGAAAAGCCTGCGCACTCCACCGGAATATTGGAAGCGATCATGACGGGATTATTTGCAACAGCGATTTGGATCGGAACCGCTCAGATTCTAAAATTCTTCTCGTGAGCCAAGTAGCGTAAACCTATTCTGTGCATCGCCCATCACCCACCATCAGCGCCCGCTCCACCGGCCAGCCGTTCTTAATCCGCTTAGCGATAGTCTGCGCCTGTAGGCCGGTGCGGGTGGCCCACTCGCCTAGGGGCAAGGTCTCGCCGTTGTAGGTCAGCACCCTATTCGGGCCGCGCCGCCTGCGCTGGCGTTCGGCCACATCGGCCTCGATCTTCGCCCGCAAGGCTTCACCGGCCCGGCGCTTGGCCTGCCCCGGTCGGATGGTCAGCGCATCGGCCACGGTCCAGCCTGCATTCATGCGGTTGGTGAGCGTCGGCTGACCTATGCCCGTGCGATCTGACCATTCCTTGAGGGTCAGGGTTTCACCGTTGTGAGTAATCAGCTTGGGTTCCGGCTTGTCCTTGGGCTTCGGCGGCGCGACCTTGCGCTTGTTCTTGGTGGCGCGGTTCCCCTTCCGGTCGCCTGCCAGTTCTTCGGGTGATGGGGCTTCGGCGATCTGCTTGCGCATCCGTTCTATGACCGCCTGCGGGTCCATACCGGCAAGGGCGCATATAAGAGCCAGGTCATTAGATGGGGTCGTAAGGAAGCGGCGGGCTTCCTCGCAAAGCCTGATCCTTGAGGCGTGGCTGCCATTATCAGCCGCAATACCTATCAGCGCGTCATCAACAGCCACCAGTAAGACAGAGTGCCACAGGGCCTTTTCGGCACTGCAACCGGGTTCATGGTCAAACACTTGCCGCCCGCTCCTGACGCTGTTTCTCGCGGTCGTGGCATGGCTTGCAGAGGGCTTGCAGGTTGTTCCAACTCATCACCAGCGCGGGGTTGCCGTGGTGGCGCTGGATATGGTCCACCACCTGCGACCCTGCCCCGCAGAAGGCGCAGGTCGGGTGCAGGCGCAGGAACTCGGCCCGCAGGGCTTCCCATGCCCGCGTATAGCCCCGCTGTCGGCTGTTCGGCCTGTTCGCATCATGGCGGCGGCCACGGGCGCGGATAGCCTCGCGCTGGCAGGTGCAGAGGCTATCCGCCGGGACAATCGCACCGCAGGAACAAAGGCGCGGGGGCTTGGGCATCACATCTTCGCTTTCAGAGCGCGAAGCCCGGCGCGGTCAAAGTCAGGATCAAGGCCAGCGGCTTCATTCTGTTCGCGCTGCCGTTCTTTGGTGTCATCTGGCGCGGGGCTTGATGCACCGGGCGTCAACTTCACCAGCCGGTCAACATGGGCGGTGAAGGCCGCGCCGATCTCGGCAGGGCTGGCGTTCCATGCCTCGGATGGGGTCCAGCCAAGCCACCCGGTCGCATAGCCGAACAGGTCAGCAAGATACTGGCCGAAGGGGATGGGCTTGGCGGGTGGCGTGGTGGCTTTGGATGTCTCGCCCTGCCCGGCTGGTATCAAGGCCATCAGCAGGGCGAGACAAGCCGCCTGCGCCGACATGACAAACGGCGCAAGCGGTTCGGTGGAAGCATCAGCCAAGAGCCTTTCGGCTTGGGTGCGATCCGTGGCGGCGGTCAGGATCACCGAACGAATGGCGGTGACTTGCTGACCGGCGATCTGGTTGAACAGGCCAGCAAAGCCGCCCGGTTCAGCTTCAAGGGCGATTGCGGCCCGCAGGGATGCCCGAAGCGTCAAGGCGTGGTCGCCATGGCGCAACAGGATTTCCGCTGCGGGCCGGATCAGCATGGCCTTATGCGGCCTTGAGCTTCAGCTTGGTCAGGGCCTCGCCCATGATCACGCGGCCACCGACGCGGCGGCGGGCGTGCAGCTTCACAATTCCGTTCGCGGCCCCGGTGTAGTCGTCGCGCAGGACTTCAAAGCCGGTGCGGTCGGCAATGGCGTAACCCGTGGCGAAGTCACCGAAGGCGATGGGCGTGGCACCGGCCACCGGGTCGGCCATGTCGGGCGCTTCATAGACCGGGCGGCCCAGAAGGGTCGGCGGCTGACCGGCGGCAAGGCCCGGCTGCCACAGGAATTGCCCGGTGGCATCAACCATGGTGCGAACCACCATCATCGTCTTGCGGTTCATCAGCCAAGCGCCACGGTTCGCGTAGGTCGTCTTGATGCCATAGAACAGGTCAAACAGGGTCGCGGGTGTCAGACCGACCAGACCCACGCCCAGCGTTTCAAGCTCGGGCACTTCGGTCGAAGTCATCACACCCTCAGCGGCGGTCGTGCCGTTGCCGGTGACAAACCATTGCGCTTCAAGTTGGCCGAAGCGGCGGGCGATGTGATCCGCCAGATAGGACGACAGGTCCACCTGCGCATCTTCCAAGAGAATGCGCGTCACCGGCACGATGACCGCCATTTCGTGCGCCTTCAGGTCGATCTGTTCAAAGCTCGGCTCGGATTCCACACGGGCGGCGGTTTCGGTGACGTGCTGCGGGTTCACCTCGGCCACCAGCCGGGGCAGTTGCAGCAGCGGCCCGCCCATGCTGATCACCGATGCAAGATTCCGCATCGGCGATTGTTCGGCGACTTTCTCAAGGATCGAAGCCGAAACAGTTTCAGGGGCCAGAATGCTGCCGGTCGAAGGTGCGCCATAGGCAAGGCTCTTGACCTCGGAACGGTCGCCGGTGCGCAGGAAGTGCGCAAAGGCTTTGACTTCCTCGGCACCCACGACAGGCGATTGCGCGCCGGTCACATGAACGCCGGTGCGGTTGCCCTTGGCCTCCAGTTTGTCCAGGCGGGCTTTGACCGCCTCGAAAGCCTTCAGGTCGATTTCCGGCGCATTGGCCGGGGTCTTGTCGTCTTCGTTTTCCATTTGGGGAATCTCACTCGTTACAGATTTGACAGAGGTGATCTGCGCGCCCGGATGGGCCGGGACGGCAACAATGCTGATTTCGTGCAGGGCAAGTGCCGTGATCGTGCGGCCCTTGGCGTGGCGGTTCGCGGCCTTGGTGACAAAGCCGATAGACAGGCCCGAGACGGCCCCGGCCCGGATCATGGCGCGAACCTCGCGGGCGCGTTCCACATCCTCCACCAGCAAGCGGCCTTTGACGGTCAGGCCGGATTCAGATTCCGCGATCTGATCCCAAACCCCGATCACCTGCCCCTGATCATGGGCGAACAGCATGGGCAGGGCGGTGGGCTGGTCGAATGCGCCTTTCTGGATCACATCGCCCACGCGGTCGGCTGAACCGAAGGGCCATGCAATGCCGGTGATTTCGCCGGTCTCGGTCGCGGTGATCTGCGCCTTGATTTCCAGCCGATCGGTCACGCGGCCACCTGTTCCGCCTTGCCGTTCCAGCGCGCTTCCATGATCTCAAAGGCCAGCGGGAAGGTTTCGACCAGCGGGCGGTTGCTGGCGTAGGCATCGCAAAGGCGCTTGGCGTCCTCGGGCGTGGTGCCCGCGCCGATCAGGCCCAGCCGGATGATCTCGCGCAGGGCCTCGGCAGGATAGGCCATGCCCACCAGTTGCAGGTAAAGCGCACCGACGCCCAAGCCGGTCAGCTTTTCCAGTTCGGCCAGCATGGGGTCGGTCAGAATGAAGGTGCGTTCGCGGTCACCGAAGAAAGCGCGGTGGGTGATCTGGTCAGTCATTGGTGGTTTCGTCCTTGGGGTCTTGGGAAGGTTCAGGCGCGGGGGCTGCGCCGGTGGTGGTGAAGGGGTTTTCCAGGGTGTCGCCTTCGGCCATCGCCGGAAGGTTCAGGAAGCCGCGCACCTCGTTTGCCGTCATCGCCCCCATGGCCCGGTATTGGCTTAGGGCGGTGGCACGGGCGGCGAACTCGACCGAAAGCAGATCATCGGGCGTGGCCTCGATATAAAGACCTGCCCGTTCCTCGGGGGTCAGCAGGACGCGGGTATAAGCGGCCTGCCAGCGGGCAATCCACGGGCGCAGGGTGCCGGTCAGGAAGTCGCGGTGCGATTGTTCAAAGTTGGACCAAGTGCCCCGCGACAGTTCGTAAAGCAGCGCGGGCGGCACGTTGAAGGCACGGGCAATCTCGCGCACCTGTTCCCGGCGCACCTCGGAAAATTCGGCATCAGCCAGCTTCAGGGCGATCTCCTGAAACTCCATGCCCTCATCCAGAATGGCGGTCTTGCCCGACTGTTCGCCGCCATGGGTCGCAAACCAAGAGCTTTTCAGCTTGGTCAGCGCTTCCGCGTCCAGCTTGTTCGGGTGCCGGATCACGCCCGAAGGACGGCCACCATTCTTGAAGAACCCCGACAAGTGCTGTTCAGCGGCCACGGCCAGCCCGATAGCTTCACGGGCCAAGGTGACAGGCGACACGCCGCCGGGGGCTTGGATGTGCAGCACGTCAGAATAGGACAGGACCACATCACCACCGCCCTTAAGGCGCAGGCGGTAAGAAGGTTCGCCGAAGTCGTCATATTCAATACTGACCGCGCCGGGGTCCAGCTGGTGCAGTTCAAGCGCCCTGCCCTCACCGTTGCGGACGACATGCGCAAAGCCGTGGCCGGTCAGCAGGGCATCCATGGTCAGGGTTTCGCGCAGGGCTTCGGCGCTGGTCCAGTCGTTCGCCCAGTCATGCACCAGCCCATAGGACGGGTGATCCTTCGCCGCCTCTTTGTCGGCGGTGTAGGTCTTGAACGGCAAGGTGGCGACAGATTCAGCGATCAGCGACACGGCCCTGCGCACGGCAGGAACTCGCATGGCAGAATGCGCGGTGATGGTTACGCCAGACCCTACCGGAGATAGCCCGAACAGCCCAAAGGCTTCGGGGCTGGTCAGCGTGATTGCTTTCTGTTCGGAAGTGTCTCGCCCGACAATGCGGGCGAGACGGGACATGATACCCATGCGGAACTCGTTAAAATACTACGGTATCATGATACCACAGCGCGGAATCCCGAGGCAAGCGATTTGTTATATTATAACGCTGTGAGTGGGTCTAGGTTCAGATCGGGATAGGCAATCGCGTTCACCAGCTTCACGCGATGATCCAGCATCCCTTGCGGAATGATGCCATACTTGCCGGTGGTGGAGGCTTCGGCATGTCCAAGGATGAAACCGAACTCATTGTCCAGATAGCCGCCACGGCGCAGGGCGTCGGCTGCACCATGGCGGAACGAATAGAGCGAAAGGCCCCTGCCCTGCTTCATGCCGATACGGGTCATGTAGCGCCCGAACTCGCGCGCTACGTCGGCCATCATCTGCCCACGCGCGTTGCGCTTGGCACCGGGAAACAACTGCGCGCCACCCTCTTTTAACCGCGCTGCGTGGTAGCGGATGAATCCGAGGCGAATAAGTTCGGGATGCACCGGCACCACTCGCATTGAACCTTCGGTCTTTACCGACTTACCTTCTTCGGTTTCGTCGCCCTCGGTCGTGATATGTATGATCCAGTGCCCATGCACTTCCCGCACGTCATTGACCGCAAGCTGGCCGATCTCACCCGGTCGCGCACCAGAAAACAGCATGATCAGCGGAACCCAGAAGCGATGGTCTCTTATCAGCACATCACCGGGCTTCGCCACGTTGCGCCATTCGTCGGCGCTCTTGCAGCCGGTGAACCAAGGCGATGCAAACAGGGTTTGAAGTTGTTCGGTCTTGAAGGGCAAGGTCGGGGCCTTGGTTTCCTTCTTAAGCATCATCTTTTCGGTCGGGTTGCTCTCCAGATAACCGTTATCAACAGCCCAGGTCATGAACGCCCCGAGGCTGGATAGGTAACGGTTCACGGTCCGGTTAGCCAGAACCGGCTTGCCCACTTTCTCATTCGCCTTGACGATCTGGTGAATGTTCATGCCCGCGAACACTTTGGTTTCGGTGGCCTTGACCGGATACTTCGTCAGCAGTTGTTTCCACTCGCGGACCTCAACCTTCGTGATTTTCGCAATAGGGAAGCTGGCCCCGACAAGTTGCACAAACGTGCCAATGTCGCGGCGGCACTGGTTCAGTCGGTCTTGCGCCACGCCGTTCTTGTTCTCGCGGGCGAATATCTCGAAAATCTCCATGATGGTTTCGCCCGGCTTGGCTACCTCGCGTCTTGATCCAGTGGCAGGCTTAACCAGCGGGTCAGTCGGCAGGCCACCCCAATCGCCCCGGTCGCGCTCTAGGGTGCGCTGTAGAGCCTCGATCTCGGCCCGCATCATGTGCCGGGCAAGGCTGATCCAGTCCGGCGTTCCACGCTGCACCAGAAGGCCGTTCTGGCGCAGGTAATCGTCAACCTCATGGGCGATCAAAGCAGTCTCGCCCTTCGCCAAGTGTTTGCGCATGTCGGCCAGCTTCGCCTTCCGGGCGTCGGCTGCAATCTCGCCCGCCTTCTGCATGACCTTTAGGTCAAGCGTGGCGTTCAGGATTGAAAACTGATCGGTGCCGGTGATCTCGCCCCGTTCCACCTTATCCAGCAGGTCGGCCTTCACGGCCTGAATATCGTCGTCGCCCGGCAGGTTCGCGCGCTCCTTGTCGTCGCGGTCTAGCGTGGCCGTGTAGTGATCCCAAACGGCATGATCCCGGTCAGCGGGCACCAGCGCGCGGCGAGCGCGCAGGTCGTCAAACTCGCGCTGCCAGTGCGCCAAGATGGGGTAAAGGCGACTCTTGGCCTCGGCTACATCTGCGGTTCCGAGGGCCTTCACGATCTCGGTTTTCCCGACGATCTCGACCAGATCAAGGGGCACCCGGATACGGGCGGAATAGGCCCCTCCACGCCTCATAAGATGACTGACTCGGGCCATGAAATGCTCCCTGTGGAACGGTCGTGTGTTACAGTCATGTGTTACAGTTTGACATACAATTGTCAATAAACTACAAATACTTGTGTGAAATCTATGGACTTAGAAAAAGTTGGATTAATGCCCTAGCGCCCCAGCCAATCTTCCTTACAGCATGAAAATCGCGCGCCGCCAATAACTTGGCCTGTGATGCGGCATGTCTTGACCGCGCAGCTCTTTGCCGGTCATCTCTGGCGTATGACCCTGCACCAGATGTTTGCCGCCCTGCTCCGCCCGTTCCGCGCCACTACACAGGTGGAAGCGCGCGTTGCCTTGCGCGAAGATATTGCCAGCGGTGCCGCGGGCGAGAAAGAGGCGCGCGACCGCCTGCTTGGCGCGCTGGACCTGTCGGACCGCACGGTTGAAGAGATCATGCGCCACCGCCGCGTGATCGAGATGATCGACGGCGATGCCCCGCCCGAAACGATTCTGCGTCAGGTCATGGCCTCTGCCCATTCCCGGCTGCCCGTGTTTCGCGGCGACGGCGAGAACATTCTGGGCGTTATCCACGCCAAGGATCTGTGGCGGGAAAGCGATCGGCTGATGCGGGAAGAGGGCAATCTTCAGGGCCTTGATCTTCTGAAGGTGGCGAGTAAGCCCTATTTCATCCCCGAAACCACCAGCCTTGATGATCAGATGCGCGCCTTTCTGAAGCGCCGCACCCCCTTTGCACTTGTGGTCGATGAATATGGCGCCCTGCGTGGCCTGATCACGCTGGAGGATATTCTGGAGGAGATCGTCGGCGACATCACCGATGAATTCGACGTGGTGGCGCGCAATGCCGGGATGAAACCGGATGAGACCGGCGGTTGGCAGGTTGACGGTGCCATGACCATCCGCGACCTCAACCGCGCGATGGACTGGCATCTGCCCGATGACGAGGCCAACACGATTGCAGGCCTTGTCATCCACGAGGCGCAGATGATTCCCGTTGAAGGCCAGGCCTTCAGCTTTCACGGCTTTCGCTTCGAGGTGCTGGCCCGGCGCGAGAACCGGATCACACGACTGCGCGTCCGGCCCTTGCGGTAATCAGCGCCCGATCTTCTGATCAGCGCTTGCCAAAGATCGATCCCAGAATTCCCCGCACCACGGCCTGCCCGGTCTTCGTGCCCAACTGGCGGACGAAACTTTTCGCAAAGGCCTCGCCCATGGAATCTGACCGGCGCGAGGCGGGTGCGCGGCTGGCGGGTTTGGCATCCGGTGTACCGTCGTAACGGCGGGCGCGGGCGAACTCTTTCTCCTCTTCGGACTTGCGCGCGTCTGCGGCCTCGGCGGCAGAGGCCTCTTGCGCCGCCTTATCAGCCCGTGCCCGCAGCCGTTCATAGGCGCTGTCGCGGTCGATGGGGGTGTTGTACTTCTGTCCCAACGGTGAAGCCGCGATCAGTTGCGCCCGCACTGCGGCATCAACCGGACCCAACTGGCTGCGCGGCGGGCGCACCAAGGTGCGCTCTGCCATACCGGGAATGCCTTTAGCCTCAAGAAACGAGGTCACAGCCTCACCCGTGCCGACATCGCGGATGGCATCCTCGATCTGAAAGCGCGGGTTCGGGCGATAGGTTTCCGCCGCAAGTTTCAGGTCTTTCTGGTCCTTGGCGGTAAAGGCGCGCAAGGCGTGCTGCACCCGGTTGCCCAACTGGCCAAGAATGACATCCGGCACATCCGCCGGATTCTGGGTGATGAAATACACCCCCACCCCCTTGGACCGGATCAGCCGCGCGACCTGTTCCACCTTGGAAATCAGCGCCTTGGGTGCGTCGGTGAACAGCAGATGCGCCTCGTCGAAAAAGAACACCAGCTTGGGTTTATCGGGGTCGCCGACCTCGGGCAGCGTCTCGAACAATTCAGACAGCAGCCACAACAGGAAGGTGGCGTAGAGCCGGGGCGAGTTCATCAGCTTGTCGGCGGCCAGAATGTTGACCATGCCCTTGCCCGCCGCATCCACGCGCATCAGGTCCATCAGGTCCAGCGCCGGTTCGCCGAACATCTCGGTCGCGCCTTCATTCTCCAGCACCAGCAGCCGGCGCTGGATCGCGCCGACCGAGGTGGTGGACACAAGGCCATAGCGCGCCGAAATCTCATTATCGTGCTCGGCGATAAAGGTCAGCAGCGCTTGCAGATCCTTCAGGTCCAAAAGCGGCAGTTGCTCTTCATCGGCCATGCGGAAGGCGACGTTCAGCACGCCCTCTTGTGGCTCGCTCAATTCCAGCATCCGTGACAAAAGCAAGGGGCCCATATCGGCCACGGTCGCCCGGATCGGATGACCTTGCTGGCCGTACAAATCCCAGAACGTCACCGGGCTGGCACCGTATTCCAGCGTGTAGCCGATGGTTTGAGACCGCTTTAAAAACGCGTCATGCAGCTTGCCGCCTTCTGATCCGGCAACGGCGATCCCCGACAGGTCGCCCTTCACATCGGCAGCAAAGACCGGCACGCCCTCTTTTGAAAACCCCTCGGCCAGCACTTGCAGCGTTACGGTCTTGCCGGTGCCCGTTGCCCCGGCAACCAGCCCGTGGCGGTTGCCGTATTTCAGCAGCAGGTTCTGTGGCAGCCCGTAACCCTCTCCTCCGCCACCGACAAAAATCGTCTCACCCATTCCAGCACCTCCGGGGGCATTCATTCGCCAGCATTTCTTGCAGCCGCGATACACAGGCACAATACATTCTTAACCCATTCCTGCCAGCCTGTGCTTGTCGGGGTTTCGGGTTTTCCCCGGCGGTTTTCCTCCCTGTCAGACTGGCCGCGCCTCTGAAAAGGCGCGGCTTTTTTCCATGTTTACCGATGGTGGCGCGGTCACAAGAATCCTAGTTGACGGCTTTGTGAAACCGCCGTAGCGTCTGCCCCATAAAGTCGGCCAGTCCGACAGGGAGCAAAAACAATCGCAAAAGGGCCAGCCACGCTGGCCCTTTTGAGTTTTTATGCGGCGGCAATCGACGCTGGCAATTTGGCCGCACAAAGCTGCGTGACACGGAAATTTTCATACCTGACTTGGCGGGCGCAGCATGCTATGGCAGCGCCGGTTCAACAAGAAAGTGACAGAAATGTCGTCCTATTCCCTTCCCCGTACGCTGGCTTTGGCACTTGGTTTTGGTCTGGCTTTGTCCGGCACCGTCGTTCTGGCGCAAGAAGCCGCCGCCCCTGCCGCGACCGAAGCCGCCCCCGGCGCTGACTTGAACATGGGCAGCACCCCCGGCGCCCCCAAGCTGAAAGAGGAAAAGGACGCCCAGCCGGGCGAGATGTATCTGGGCGGCACGTTCGAACAGTGGGAACTGCGCTGCGTCAAGGCCAAGGACGGCTCTGATCCTTGCGAACTTTATCAGCTTTTGAAGGATCAAAAGAGCAATCCCGTCTCCGAGATCAGCATGTTCCCGCTGCCCGCTGGCGGCAAGGCTGCTGCCGGGGCCACCGTGATCGTGCCCTTGGAAACCATGCTGACCTCTAACCTGACGCTGACGATCGACACCGCGCAGCCCAAGGTTTACCCGTTCACGGTTTGTGGCTCGGTTGGTTGTGTGGCCCGCGTCGGATTTACCGGCGACGAAGTGGCCCAGTTCAAAAAGGGCGCCAAGGCAACGCTGACCATCGTCCCGTTCGCGGCCCCCGATCAGAAGGTGAATCTGGATATCTCGCTCAAGGGCTTCACTGCCGGGTTTGAATCCATCACGGTTCCGGAAAAGCCCGCAGGCAACTGATCTTCTGCAACAGATTGAAAACCCCGCCATCGGCGGGGTTTTTTTCATGCCCGGCGCAAGGCCAGCACCGCGTTCAGCCCGCCAAAGGCAAAGGCGTTTGACAGCGCCACCTCTACCCGTGCCTGCCGCGCCTGATTTGGCACGATGTCCAGCGGGCAATCTGGGTCCGCCTCTTCCCAGCCCATCGTCGGCGCAACCACACCGTTTCGCAGTGCCATCAGGCAGGCCAAAAGCTCTACCGCGCCGGTTCCGCCGATCAGGTGGCCGTGCATGGATTTGGTGGAGGACACCATCAACCGCCCGGCATGGTCGCCGAACACCTGCGCAATCGCCGCGCATTCGCTGCGGTCATTGGCGCTGGTGCCGGTGCCATGGGCGTTGATGTAATCCACCTGATCCGGGCGCAGCCCCGCATCGGCCAGCGCCCCCGCCATCGCCCGCCGCGCGCCCTCCGCCGAAGGCACCACAATGTCAGAGGCATCCGAGGTCATGGCGAAACCCACGACCTCGGCCAGAATCTCGGCCCCGCGCGCGGTGGCATGATCCCAGTCTTCAAAGACGAAGATCGCTGCCCCCTCGCCCTGAACCATTCCGCTGCGGTTGGCGGAGAACGGGCGGCACGCCTCTCGGGACATGACGCGCAGGCCCTCCCACGCCTTGATGCCGCCAAAGACCAGCATCGCCTCGGCCCCGCCCGCCAGCATCACGGGGGCCGCGCCCGACCTCACCATCTGAAACGCCAGCCCCATCGCGTGATTGGATGAGGCGCAGGCGGTGGCCACGCTGAACACCGGCCCCATCAGCCCGAATTCCATCGAAATATGGCTGGCCGCCGCATTCATCATCAGGCGCGGCACGGTAAAGGGATGCACCCGCGACTTCCGCTCTTCGTAAACCGCACGATAGCTCTCGTCCTGCGTGATCAGCCCGCCGCCTGCTGTGCCGGTAACCACCCCAGCGCGCTGGCCCAGTTCGGTGAAATCCAGCCCCGCCTGTGCCACGGCCTGCCGGGCGGCGACCAGCGCAAACTGGGCAAAGCGGTCCAGCAGCCCCAGTTGCGCCCTGTCGAAATGATCTTCCGGGCGAAATCCCTGCACCTGCGCGCCGATCTGCACCGCCAGCCGGTCTCGATCAGGCAAATCAAGCGGACCGATGGCACAGCGCCCCTCGGCCATGGCGACAAATGTGCTGGCCACATCGGCACCCAGTGGGTTGACGGTGCCTGCCCCGGTGATTGCAACGCGCCTCATTTCGCCGCGATCAGCCCTTCGACCGCCGCAACGATGACCCCGACAGAAGAAATGTCAAAGCTGCTTTTATCGGGCTCGTTCGCGTTGAACGGCACCGAGATGTCGAACGCCTCTTCAATGGCAAAAATCGATTCCACCAGCCCAAGACTGTCGATCCCCAGGCTTTCCAGTGTCGAATCCATCCGCACGTCAGACGGGTCCAGCACCGCCTGTTCGGCAATGATGAGGATGACCTTTTCGGCAACGGTTCCACTCATGCGCATTCTCCTGTCGGCTGGTCCTTACGCCAGCGAGTGTGACGGTTCAGTCACCGGAAGATGACGCGCCGACGATCTTTTCAATCTCGCCCACGCGGGCGGCAAGCCGGGGCAGACGGCGCAGCGCCTTTTGTATCTCGACATGCGCCTCCATCTTGACCGCCGGATAGCCCAGCAAAACCCGGCCCGCCGGCGCATTGGTGAAAATCTTGGTGCCCCCGCCCGCGATCACGTCATCGCCGACAAAGATATTGTCGTTGACGCCGCATTGCCCCGCCAGCACCACCCGGTTGCCGATGCGCGACGACCCGGCAATGCCGACCTGCCCGCAGATCAGGCTGTCATTGCCGATCTGCACATTGTGACCAACATGAACCTGATTATCCAGCTTGGTGCCATTGCCAATCGTGGTGTCGCGGATCGTGCCCCGGTCAATCGTGCAATTGGCGCCAATCTCCACATCATCGCCAATCGTCACCGCGCCTAGGGAGTGTATCCGCGTCCAGCTTTGCTGATGAATTTCGTCGCGTTTTCCGAGGGTTTCACGAATTTCTTCAACCCCAGACTTTTCCGGTGTGACAAAGGAAAACCCGTCAGCGCCAATCACCGCGCCGGGCTGGCAGATGAAGCGATCCCCAATCCTGACCCGCGCGCCAATCCGTGCGCCCTGACAGATCAGCGCATCATTCCCGATCCGCGCCCCTTCGGCGACAGAGACATGGCCGGCAATCCGCGCCCGCGCGCCGATAACCGCGCCTGCGCCAATGGTGACAAACGGGCCAATCGCGGCCCCTGCGCCAATCTGCGCGCTGGGGTCGATCACCGTCATCGGATGAACCCCCGGCGCGATCTGGGGGCCCGGGTCCAGCATCCGGGAAAGCCCCGCCATCGCCAGCCGCCCGCGCGGGGCGAAAATCGCCGCCCGCAGGCCCATGCCCTGCCAATCGGCCCCCGGCCACAACATGGCCACCTGCGCCTGCCCTTTGGCCAGACCGGGCGCATATTTCGGGTCCATGGCCAGTGCCAGCGCCTGCGGGCCCGCTGTGGCAGGCTCTGACGCATGGGTCACTGTCAGCGTCAGGTCACCGGCGGCTTCGGCCCCGATGGCTTGGGCAATGTCGGCAACGCTATGCGCCATGGTCCCTCTCCGTTTATCGGGAAAGACTTAGCCCTGAACCTGCGGCAAAACCACCCCGGCCTCGCTCAGTGCCCGGAAAATCGCCGCGTCACGGCCATAGATGTCATTGCGATAGCCGATGGTGCCGCGCGCCGTGGGCCAAGCGGTAAAATAGACCAGATGGACCGGCACTTTCACATCCAGCCGAACAAGGGATTCGCGTCCCCCGTCCAACTCATTCTGAAAAACCCTCTTCGGATCATCGGTCTGCCGCGCCAGCAGCGCATAGGCGAAATCAAAGGGGTCGCCCAGCCGGATACAGCCGTGCGAATAGGCCCGCACCTCATTGGCGAACAGGTTTTTCGACGGCGTATCATGCAGATAGATGTTGTACTGATTGGGGAACATGAACTTCACCAACCCCAGCGCATTGCCATCCGACGGCGGCTGGCGCATCGAAAACGGGAAAGAGCTGGCCGAATAGGCCGCGAAATTCACCGCCCCGCGCGGCACCACGCGGCCCGACCGATCCACCACCTGAATATGGCTGACGGCGTTGGGGTTCTTTTGCAAAAGCGGCAGATATTCCTTGACGATGATCGAGCGCGGCACCCCCCAGGACGGGTTGACCACCATATATTCCATCTCGTCCGAAAACTCGGGCGTGCGGGTGTCTGCCGAATTCTTGCCAATAACGGCACGGGTCTGAAAGGTCACGGCGCCGCCATCCATGATCTTGGCGGTAAAGTCGGGCTGGTTCACCCAGATATGCCGGTCGCCGCGCGGCGCATCGCCCATCCAGCGCAACCGCTCCATCGCGACCGTCACCGCTTTCAGCCGATCCTCTGGCGGTGTGTTCAGCGCGGCCAGCGTGCTATCGCCCACCACCCCGTTGGCAGTGATGCCGTTGTCGGCTTGATAGCGCTGCACCGCGCGCACCATCGGGCGGTCAAACGCGCCGCTGGCCGAATGCGGCAGATAGCCAAGCGCCACCAGACGGTCACGCAGCGCCACCGCCTTCGGACCGGCAGCACCGGGCGACAGCTCGCCAGGCACCTCGGCCCCCCAGCCGCCAGAAGCGATGATCCCCTCCAGCCGCAGTTTTTCCTTCAACAGACGGGCGTATTCCGGTGTGGACGGTGGCAGCGCGCGGAAAAAGCCCCAGGGATCAGCCGCCGCAAAAGCCGCAAGCGTTGCCGCAGCTTCTGGCCGCGCGATGTCGCGCACGATGGTCCTGTCCAGCTTTTTCGGGGCAATCACGCCCGCCTTCAGATCACCGGCAAAGGTGACGAAGGCGCGGCTCATCGCAACCTCCAGCCGGCCACGATCCCCTTCGGTCACGGCGCTGTGGAAAGCGGCAACCAGCGCATCGCGGCCATAACGCGCTGGCGGCAGGCCCTGTTCGGACGCGGCATCCAGTGCGGTCAGAAACGCCTCGCGCCGGGGGGCATCGCTGGGGCCGGTCCACAGGGTCTGATAGCCGCGCGCCTGATAAAAGGCGGCGATTCCCGCCGTGTCAGTGCCCTCGGCGTTCACCGCCTCGGCCACCGACTTTATGAAAGCGGTCAGCAGCCCCTGCCCCTGCGCGCTGGCCGCCAGCGCAAGGCCCATGGCGGCTGTCAGCAAGGCTTGGCGGAAAGTCTGGCGCAAATGCAGCTTGGGAATCGTCACGAGCGGGCCTTCAAGGTCAAAATGGCAGGATTTCAGGCAGTTTCGACCATATTTCCCTGGGTGTAAACCGCCCCTTCCCCATCTCTTGCAAACTGCGACACAGCCGCCGCAATCGGTTTCAAAACCGACGGTGCGGAATTCCCCACCTTGCGCGGTTCATATTCAGCAATTTTTTGCCGATTGCCGCCAAGGTGAGTCGGAGAGGCGTTTCTGCACTTTGGTCCGGCCACAAACCGTGCCATACAGTTCCTGCTTGTGGGACAAGTGCAAATCGCCGGGTACAGGCGATCAAAGACCAGCGATGGGACAGGCAAGAATGGCTATGGCGGACAATCCGGGCTTTACCCGGCGGGGACTTCTGGGTGTTTTCGCGGCAACCGCCGTGGTTGCAGCGCCCACTTACAGCAAAGCCTTCGGGTTGTTGCGCGGCGCGGGCGATGTGCGCCGGATCAGCATGTATTCGGGCCGCACCGGCGAGTCGATTGACACGATCTACTGGATCGAGGGTGAATATATCCCCGAAGTTGTCAAGGAAATCAATCACTTCATGCGCGATTGGCGTTCCGATGACGTTAAAAAGATGGACCCTCGCAACTTTGACGTGATGGCGGCGGCGCATCGTCTGATGGATACGGATGAGCCTTACATGCTGCTGTCGGGCTATCGCAGCCCGGCCACCAATGCTATGCTGCGGTCTCACTCCAAAGGGGTGGCGCGCAATTCGCTGCACATGAAGGGACAGGCGGCAGACCTGCGGTTGAAATCGCGCAGCGTTGGCCAGATGGCACGCGCCGCCAAGGCCTGTGCGGCGGGCGGTGTGGGCACCTATCCCCGGTCCGACTTTGTGCATATGGATTGCGGCCCGCTGCGGACTTGGGGCGGCTGACCAGCAAAACCCGGCCGTCAAATCAATAAAATTTGAAAAGCTGGCGCCTTTTCGGGCGCCTTTTTCATGGGCGCATCCGCGCGCGAAGGGGTTAGTCCTCCTCCGGCTCGGCGGCCTGCCCCGCACGGCCCCTAAACCCCTGCGCCACGACGAACTTTTCCGAACTGTCCGACCGGCTGGCTGGCGGTTTGACATTCGCCACCTTGCGGAAACTTTTCTTCAGCAGGGTCTGCATTTCAATCTCGGCCCCGCCGGCCAGAACCTTGGCAACAAAGGTGCCGCCGTCTTCCAGCACGTCAAAGGCAAATTCCAGTGCCGCTTCAATCAGGGCGATGATGCGCAAATGGTCGGTGCCCTTGTGGCCGCTGGCCGCAGCGGCCATGTCGCTCATCACCACATCGGCCTTGCCACCCAGCCAGCCCTTGACCAGCTCATCCGCGCCTTCGGACAGAAAATCGAGCTGATGCAGCTCCGCCCCGGAAATCGCCTCGATCTCTTGCAGATCGACGCCCAGCACGGTGCCCACCGGCTTTTTCGGGTTTTGCGACAGGGCGTTGACGCGCACGACCGCCACCTGGCACCAGCCCCCCGGCGCGCAGCCAAGGTCAACCACCCGCGCGCCCGGTTTCAGGAACCCGTATTTATCATCAAGCTCCAGAATCTTATAGGCCGCACGGCCGCGATAGCCTTCGCGCTTGGCACGCTGAACATAGGGGTCGTTCAACTGCCGTTCCAACCACAGGGTGGAACTGAGCTTGCGCCCCTTGGCGGTTTTCACCCGCACCCGCAGATCGCGCTGGCCCCGGCCAGAAGTGTTCTTTTCCGTCATAGCTTCGGTCCGTCTTCCAGAACGCCATCCGCGCTCATCTGGGCATAAAGCAGCCCTTCCCGCAGGCCCCGGTCTGCCACTGACAGCCGGTCGGTCGGCCATATCCGCATCAGCGCCTGAAGGATAGCCGCACCGGACATGATCAGCGTGTGGCGGTCACGACCAATGCGCGGGTCGGTGCGCCGCCCGTCGGGGCCAAGCGACAGGTAATCGCGGATCACCGTGTCAATCTGGTCCGATGTCATCTCCAGCCCGTCCACCTTGGTGCGGTCATAGCGGCGCAGACCCAGGTGGCTGGCGGCAACGGTTGTCACCGTGCCGCTGGTGCCGATGATCTGAAACCCCTCGCGCGGCTGCGCGGCGTTATAAGGGCTGAACGAGGACAGATTTTCTTCGAAAAACCAGCTCATCAGGGCAAAGCGCGCGCCGTCGTCTTCCACATCGGCGAACTGGTCCTTCAGGGTTGCCACCCCAAGGGGCACCGAGATCCAGTCCACCACCCGCGCACCGCCCACCGGCTGGCCTTGAAAGCCGCGGTGCAGGCCCATGATCGCGCGGGCGCGGTCGGTCGGGTCCACGCCCGACAGGTCGATCCACACCAGTTCGGTCGAGCCGCCGCCAATATCCACGACCAGCAACTGCTCGGTCCGGGCCGTCACCAGCGGGGCACAAGATATTACCGCCAGCCGCGCCTCTTCCTCCGCGGGGATGATCTCCACCTCCAGCCCGATTTCGCGGCGGATCTGGCGCATGAAATCCTTGGAGTTACGGGCCCGGCGGCAGGCCTCGGTAGCGACCAGACGCATCCGGGTGACGCCTTGGCTTTCAATCTTTTTCTGACAAATCCTCAATGCCTGCATCGTCCGCCCCATCGATGCGCGACTAAGTCTGCCCGAAGCCTCCAGCCCGGCACCCAGTTGCACCGTCTTGGAAAAACTGTCCAAGACATGAAACTGGCTGCCACGCGGTTCGGCAATCAGCATGCGGCACGAGTTCGTGCCCAGATCCACGGCAGCATAAAGCCCGCCGGGACGAGGTTTGTCAGCGGCAGACGGGTAAGTCCTACGGGAAGCGCCCTTCGACACCTCTACCGCAGGGCTGTTCGCGTCCGCCGCTAGGGGACGCTCGGGCGTCATGACCGCCCTCCATATGTGGTTGCCCTCAAGGTAACGACGCGATGACCATGTTGCAAGCACCGATCCTGCCGCGAACCAGCCCCAAAGATGTTCATGACTTGCATGAATAATTCTGGATTTCGGGCCTCTGGCTCGAATCCTCCCCGTGCGCTAGCAAGCCATGGGTCGCAAGCGACGCGGGCCATGTCGAAATCCGACCCTGCCTGTCGCGGACGGGCGCTTAGAACGGGTGCAGAGGTCAGAGGAGAATCAGCGGTATGCCCGAAGTCACCGTGGTGATGTGGCGCGATATTCCGGCGCAGGTCATCGTTGGCAAAGGCCGGCGCGGATCCAAGGTGCAGTTGCCCGAACGCTTTGAACAGGCGATCGATCGCTGCGCGATGAAGATCGGCGCCCGCGACAGCGATTCCTATCTGGCAGAATGGCGCAAGGCGCCCGCCTATGAGGTGGACGGCGATCCCGATGAGATCGCCCAGACCGAGGCGGCGCGGCTGGAAGCCGAATATGACACCGACCGCATCAAGGCGCTGATCGCCACCGATGGCTGGGCAACGCCTAAGGAGTAAACCATGGCCCTGAGCTTTTTCCGCAAGGACACCAAAGAGGCCCCCGCCGGCCAAAGTGCCGAGGTCGAGGCCTTCCTGAAGGGCTATTCGATCGAGGTGATGCCCCGCACCGCCGAAAAGGTCGAGGATTTCCGCGCCCTGCTGCCCAAGGGCACCCGTGTCTACATCGCCCATATCGACGGCACGCCGATTGAAGACATGGTGGCGACCGCCAAGCGCATCGGCGCCGAAGGCTATGATGTGATGCCCCATTTCCCGGCGCGCATCATCAAGGACAAGACGACGCTGACCGACTGGGTTGGCCGTTACAAGGATGTGGGCGTCCGGCAGGGCCTGTTGCTGGCGGGTGGCGTGACCAACCCTGTCGGCGACTATGCCACCTCGATGCAACTTTTGGAATCGGGTGCCTTTACCGGGTTCGACCGCCTGCATGTCGCCGGTCACCCCGAAGGCAACAAGGACATCGATCCTGATGGCTCGGACAAGATGGTGATGGAAGCCGCACGCTGGAAATCGGCATTTGCCGAGCGCACCGACGCCAAGATGGCGATGGCCACCCAGTTCTGTTTTGAAGCCGCCCCGGTCATCGCCTGGGTTGACCGTCTGGCTGCCGAAGGCATCAAGCTGCCGGTCCATATCGGCGTGGCTGGCCCTGCCAAGCTGCAAACCCTGATCAAATTCGCCATTTCCTGCGGCGTCGGCGCCTCCTTGCGCGTGCTGCAAAAGCGGGCAATGGATGTGACCAAGCTGCTGCTGCCCTATGAACCGACCGATTTCGTGGCCGAACTGGCCGCGCACAAGGCCGCCAATCCGGGCTTTGGCATCGAACAGGTCCATTTCTTCCCGCTGGGTGGCATCAAGACCAATGCCCAATGGGTTACCGATAATGGCGGCGCCTCGGGCCGTCCCGCAAACGTCTAAGACAAAGGTTTAAGAATGACCCGCACCGTCGTTGAATCCAAAACGAAAACCGTCATCATCGGCTTTGATGAGCCCTTCTGCGTCATTGGCGAGCGCATCAACCCCACCGGGCGCAAAAAGCTGGCAGCCGAACTGGAAGCCGGCAACTTTGAAACCGTCATCAAGGATGCGCTGGAACAGGTGGCCTGTGGCGCGACCGTGCTTGACATCAACTCTGGCGCGGTCTTCACCAACATGATGGCGAAAGACCCGCGTTATGCCGACAACAACTTTGTCGAGCCGCCGCTGATGAAGGCGCTGATTGAGATTGTGCAGCAAACGGTTGACGTGCCTTTGTGCATCGACAGCTCGGTGCCCGGCGCGCTGGAGGCGGGTCTGATGGCTTGTGAAGGCCGCCCGCTGTTGAACTCGGTCACCGGGGAAGAAGAGCGGCTTGAGCTGGTTCTGCCGCTGGTCAAGAAATACAACGTTCCGGTTGTCGCAATTTCCAACGACGACACCGGCATTTCGCCCGACCCGGATGTCCGCTTTGCGGTGGCGAAAAAGATCGTGGAACGTGCGGCTGATTTCGGCATTCCGGCGCATGACATTGTGGTTGACCCGCTGGTCATGCCGGTTGGTGCCATGGCTTCGGCCGGTCAGCAGGTGTTCGCCCTGGTACGTCGCCTGCGCGAAGAGCTGGGCGTGAACACCACCTGCGGCGCGTCGAACATCTCGTTCGGTCTGCCGCATCGTCATGGCATCAACGGGGCTTTCCTGCCGATGGCGATTGGCGCAGGGATGACCAGCGCCATCATGAACCCGGTGCGTCAGCAGGAGATGGAGGCGATCCGCGCTGCCAACTTCCTGATGAACCACGATGCCAACGGTGGTGAGTGGATCCGCTTTGCCAAGGTGCTGGAAGCGGTTGAAGGCGGTCAGACCTTTGCCGAAGCCTCTGCCGCCGCCAGCCAGGCCGCCGGTGGCCGCCGTGGCGGTCGTCGCGGTCGCGCGTGATTTCTGCACAGGAATGAAGAGGTGCGTGGGGAAGCCTGCGCGCCTTTTTCTTTAGAACAACCGCCGGGTTGCCTTGCGCACCTGCTTTGCCCGCTGCGCCATCTCGCGGCCCTGCCGGGCCTGTTCGCGCTCTTCGGGCGTCATTTCCTTGGGTGGCTTTCCGCCTCCTGCGAAATGGTCGATCCCCTTGCTGATCGCAGTGTTCATGAACCGACGCAAAAGTTGGTTCAGCACACCATTCAGAAGTTTCGTCCAATCCATGGTCAGTCCTCGAACAACTCGCTTTGGCCGGTCGTGGTTTCTTCGTCATCGGGTGGGGTGTCGGCTCCGGGCATTGCACGGCTGTCCAACAATCCCGCCGCGCGCAATTCCTTGACGCCCGGCAGATCGCGCGCCGATTCCAGCCCGAAATGGTCCAGAAAGGTCTGGGTCACGACAAAGGTCACCGGGCGCCCCGGCGTCATGCGCCTGCGGCCCAGCCTGATCCAGTCCATCTCCATCAACTGGTCAATCGTGCCGCGTGAAACCGCCACGCCGCGAATTTCTTCAATCTCTGCCCGCGTCGCGGGTTGATGATAGGCAATGATCGCCAGCGTCTCGACCGCCGCCCGGGAAAGTTTGCGGCTTTCCTCGGCCTCTTTGTGCATCAGATGGCCCAGATCGGGCGCGGTGCGAAAGGCCCAGGCCTCGCCTACCTTGATCAGGTTCACACCGCGCCCTTCAAAGCGGCGTCGCAGGGTGACCAGCGCCTCGGCGGGGTCGCAGCCAAGAGGCATCCGGTCGATCAATTGCGCCAGCGTCACCGGCTCGGCGCTGGCAAACAGGATCGCCTCGACCATGCGTTCCTGCTCGCCCATCGGGGGGGCCGCGAACAGGCTTTGTTCAACCGCCTCTTGCCGGTCAGTCATGGCTGGCCTTGCGAATCTGGATCGGGGCAAAGGTATCAGATTGCCGAATGGTCAGTTGCCCCCGCTTGGCCATTTCCAGCACCGCCGCGAAATGTGCCGCAGTAACAGAGCGGCGGCGAGAGGGCGAACCATCCCAGCCTTCGGGCAGAAACTGCGTCAACTCGGCCCATTCGCCGACATAACCCAATAGGCCCCGCATCCGGTCAAGCGCCTGTTCCATCGTGAAAATATCATGGCGGTCAAAGGCATAGGGGCGAAATTCGTCACGGGTTCGAATTCGGGCATAACCGCGGATCAGGTCCAGCAAACTGGCGTCATAGGTCACCTTGATGCGGGCCGACAGCCGCTCTGGCGCGCCTCGGGCAAAGAAGTTGCGCCCCAACTGATCGCGCGCCATCAGTTGCGCCCCGGCCTCTCGCATCGCCTGCAACCGTTCAAGCTGAAAGGCCAGATGCGCGGCAAGGTCTTCGGCGCTTGGCCCAGCCTCACCCGGTTCGGGCGGCAACAGCAGGCGCGATTTGAGAAAGGCCAGCCAAGCCGCCATCACCAGATAATCCGCCGCCAGTTCAATCCGCAGGGCGCGGGCCTGCTCGACAAAGCCCAGATATTGCTCGGCCAGTTGCAGGACGGAAATCTTGCGCAGATCCACCTTTTGCGTCCGCGACAGCGTCAAGAGCAGGTCCAGCGGCCCCTCGAACCCATCAACATCGACAATCAGCGCCTCGGCCTGCTGCCGTTCGGCGACAGCCATTGGCGAGGGTTGCGTCCAGTCGTCCTGTTGTGAGGCGTCAGCCATCATCCCTCGCCAAGGCGGTCAGGCCCTGAAGGTCCGCCTCCAGTGCGGCGATGTCAACCGGGGCGGGGCTGCGGCGTTGGGCAAGCGCCCTTTGCGCGCGGGCCTGCGTATCGGTCCGCATATCGCCCGCCTGCCCGGCCACCATCAGCATCTCGGCCATGTCGCCCTTGCAATGCAGCGCAATATCGCAGCCTGCATCCATTGACGCCCGGGTCCGGCTGCCCAGATCGCCCGACAGCGCCTGCATGTTCAGATCATCGGTCAACAACAGTCCGTGAAAGCCGATCTCTTCGCGGATCACGCGGATCATTTCGGGCGACTGGGTGGCGGGTTTGTCGTCATAGGCGGCAAAGATGATATGCGCCGTCATTGCCATCGGCAGATCGGCCAGCGCCCGGAAAGGGGCGAAATCGGTCGCCGCCAGTTCCGCACGGCTGGCGGTCACAGTGGGCAGATCGTGATGCGTATCGGCTGTGGCACGGCCATGGCCGGGCAAGTGCTTGACCACCGGCAACACGCCCCCCGCCAGCAGGCCATCGGCAACGGCGCGGCCAATGCGGGCAACGGTTTCCGCCTCGGTGCCATAGCATCGGTTGCGCAGGAAAGGATGAGTGCCCTGCCCCGCAATATCGGCCACCGGGGCGCAATTTGCGTCAATGCCAACGGCGCGCAGTTCTGCCGCGATCACCCTCATCCGCAGCTCCATAAGCCGCGCCGCATCCGGTCCGGCGGCAAGAACGGTATCCAGTGGCGGCAGCCATTCGCGCCAATGGGGCGCCCGCATCCGCTGCACCCGCCCACCTTCCTGATCGATCAGGATCGGCGCATCACGCCCCACCGCCGCGCGCAGATCGGCGGTCAGGCGCAAAACCTGTTCCGGGTTCTCGATATTCCGGGCGAACAGGATGAAGCCGAACGGATCAGCATCGCGAAAGAAATCCCGTTCTTCGGGCAGCAACACCGGCCCCAAGCAGCCGAAACAGGCCGCCATCCGGCCGGGGCTGGTCATCTTTGGGTAACCGGAATGCAGGTGGAATTGCCACTGAGCAGCGTGTTGCAGAAGGCGCGCGCATCCTCGGCACCGCCAAAGCCCGCAGCGCGCAGCCGATAGAAGGTGCGGCCACCCGATTGCGCGGCCTGTACCACCATCGCCTTGCCTGCGAACAGATCGACAAACTGGCCTTGCAGACGTTCCCACTCGCGGCCCGCCTGCGCCTCATCATCAAAAGCACCCAGTTGCACCAGTTGCGCCCCGGCGGTCAGGCTGGCCGGATCGGGGATTGGTGCTGCAACGACTGCGGCGGCGGGCGCATCAATCTTGGCAGGCGTGGCAGAGGCAAGGTGCAGGTTTGCAGGGCGGGCGCGGGGCCGCGCGGCGGCAATGGCCGGAACCACTGGTTCGGGGACGGCAACCGCCTCGGAAATGGCATCCGCGAGGGCTGTATCGGTGGCCACGGCATCCTCTGCCGGAACGGCCCCCTCTTCGCCGGAAACCGCCTCGGCAATCGCGGCAGAGACGGCGCTTTGCTCTTCGGCGGCAACCGCCGGCGCGGGGATTACTGCCTGCTGATCGGCAATCACATCAGAGGCAGGCTGCGCCGACAGCGGCAGGTCGGCCAGCCCGGCCACATCTTCGGCGGTCAGATCAACATCCTTGGGGGCCAGACGCAGCGACTCCGGCACCGGACGCGCCGTGCCTGCCGCCGCAACCGCATTGACCGAAAGGCCCTGATGCATCGCCTGCTGGCCGCCGGGGTCGGCAGGTGCCACGCGCAACGGACCTTCTATCGCGCGGAACACCGGAACCCCGGTTACATCGCGCACCGCCAGCCGATAGCCCCAGACCCCAAGGCCCAGCACCAGCGCCACTGAACACACCGCGCCCGCAATGTTGATCGCACGCCCGAACCGCTGTGGGGCCTCATAGCCTCCATCATAGGACTCGAATTCCAGATCCGCCATCTTTCGCCTCACTGTCGGGGCGATACATGCCGACCCGAGCTATTCTGGGTATCCGGTCCTACGCCTGCTCAGCGCATTTCTTCGACCGGAGTCACCCCCAGAATAGCCAGACCAGAGGCGATCACAACGCCCGTGGCCCGCACCAGCGCAATTTTTGCCTGGGATGTTGCCGAGTTGCCCTCTTGCACGAATCGCAGGGATGGGTCGTCATTGCCGCGATTCCACAACCCATGGAAATCGGACGCCAGTTCGTACAGGTAGAATGCCACCCGATGGGGCTCGTTCCCGCGCGCGGCAATCTCGACCAGTCTCGGCCATTCGGCGATCTGGCGGGCGAGTTTCAGCTCCGCCTCATGGCTCAGGATCGTCAGATCTGCCGCCATCAGCACCGGATCATCACAGGAAATTCCCGCCTCGCGCGCCTTGCGCAAGATCGAATTCACCCGCGCATTGGCATATTGCACATAGAAAACCGGGTTGTCCTTGGATTGCTCCAGCACCTTGTCGAAATCGAAGTCCAAGGCCACGTCGTTCTTGCGCGTCAGCATGATGAAGCGGGTCACATCAGCCCCCGCCTGTTCCACCACATCGCGCAGGGTCACGAACGTCCCTGCCCGCTTTGACATCTTGAACGGCTCGCCGCCCTTCCACAGTTTCACCAACTGAATCAACTTGATATCCAGCGGAACCCGGCCATTCGACAGCGCCGAAACCGCCGCCTTCATCCTCTTGACATAGCCGCCATGGTCGGCGCCGAAAATGTCAATCAATTGATCAAACCCACGTTTGACCTTGTTGTAGTGATAGGCGATGTCGGGCGCGAAATAGGTCCAGGACCCGTCCGATTTCATCACCGGGCGGTCCACGTCATCGCCATGCGCGGTGCTGCGGAACAGGGTTTGCACCCGTGGCTCCCAATCCTCGGGCTCTTTGCCCTTCGGGGGTTCCAGCGTGCCTTCATAGATCAGGTCCATATCGCGCAGGGTCTGGATCGCGGCCTCAATCTCGCCCGTGCCATAAAGGGCCTTTTCCGAAGAATAGACATCCATCGTCACGCCCAGAACGGCCAGATCGCGGCGGATTTCGGTCATCATCATCGCGGTGGCGAATTCGCGCACATCCTCCAGCCAGACCGCCTCGGGCTGGTCCAGCAGGGTTGCGCCGTATTTGGTCTTCAGCGCCTCGCCCACCGGAATCAGGTAATCGCCGGGGTAAAGCCCTTCGCGGATTTCGGGTTCAAGGCCATGCGCCTCGCGGTAACGCTCATAGGCAGAACGGGCCAGCACATTGACCTGCGCGCCCCCGTCGTTGATGTAATATTCCCGCGTGACGACCCAGCCGGAAAAGGCCAGCAGGTTTGACAGCGCATCGCCCACCACCGCGCCACGCACATGGCCAACGTGCATCGGGCCGGTGGGGTTTGCCGAAACAAACTCCACATTCACCTTTTGCCCCGCCCCGATGGCCGAACGGCCATAGTCGGTGCCATTCAGCAAAACCGCCCGCAGAACATTGTGCCAGACGCCATCGGCCAGCCGCAGGTTCAGGAACCCCGGCCCAGCAACATCGGCCCCCATGATGCGCGGATCGGCCATCAGCTTGGCGGCCAGCGCCTCGGCAATCGCGCGGGGCTGTTGGCCTGCGGGTTTCGCCAGCACCATCGCCGCATTGGTCGCCATGTCACCATGCGCCGGGTCGCGCGGCGGTTCCACCGAAACTGCGGCAAGGTCCAGACCGGCGGGCAGCACGCCCTCGGCCATCAGCGCCGACAAGGCGTCGGTCACGGCAAGGCGGATTTCGGCGAAAAGGTTCATTTGATCATGTTTCCCCTGTTGCCCCGGCATTGCCAGAGGGCAAGGGCCGGGTCAAGACCGCTGGCCGAACCGGGCCTGAAGTGCTGCATTCACCGACGGGGTGACGAACTTTGACACGTCGCCACCAAGCCGAGCGATTTCCTTGACCAGCTTCGAGGCAATCGCCTGCCGCCGGGCATCCGCCATCAGGAAGACCGTCTCGACGCTGGCATCCAGCGCGCGATTCATGCCGACCATCTGGAATTCGTATTCAAAATCCGCAACCGCCCGCAGCCCCCGAATGATGACCCCTGCGCCCACATCGCGCGCGCAGTCAATCAGCAGGTTTTCAAACGGATGCACCACAATTTCGCAGCCAGTCCTGGCCGAAATTTCTGCACCTTCGGCCTGCACCATCGCCACCCGCTCTTCCAGCGTGAACAACGGCCCCTTGTCGCGGTTGATCGCAACCCCGATCACCAGACGATCCACCAGCGCCGAAGCCCGCTGGATGATATCGGTATGGCCAAGGGTGACCGGATCAAAGGTTCCGGGATAAAGGCCGATACGCATGGGAAGGGCTCCATCTTAGGCGCGGCCACGCAACAATATTGCGCGCCCGCTGGCAAGAGCAATGTGCCGCAAACCTCGCGTCAAAAGCCCTTTATCATGCCTTCCAGCGCATCTTTTTCCATCGCCAGTTCGGCCAGACGCGCTTTGACCACATCGCCGATGGAAATAAGACCAACCATTTCGGTACCCTCGACCACTGGCAGGTGGCGGAACCGACCATCAGTCATTTTCTGCAAGACCACCTGCGCATCATCGCCGCGGCTACAGGTCACAACGCGGGCGGTCATCACGCTGTCAACCTTGTCGGACAGGCAGGCAGGCCCCCGTTTGCCCAGTTCGCGCACGATATCGCGCTCAGACAGGATGCCTGCGACATGCTTGCCATCGGCCGAGACCACGACAGCCCCGATCTTGCGCGACGACAACAGCTCTGCAACCGTGGCCAAGGTCGCGGAAGGCTGAACCGTCACAACACCGTCGTCGGATTTCGATTTCAGGATCTGGCTGACAAGCATGGGCTCCTCCTTAGTCCGTGTTTGTCCTTGCAAGCGTCGGGCGCGCACAGGATTCTGTCAAGAACTACCTTGGACTTATGCGGTCAGGCCGCCTTCCAGCCGGACCATCTCGGCCCGCGCTTCGCGCACCAGCAAATCGGCAAATCGGCTTAGGCGGACCACCCGGCCATCATCGGCGTGACGGATCAGCCAGAAGGCCCGCGTCAGGCGAATGTCATCCGGTAAGATCCGCACCAGCCCCGGCGCTGCGGGCAGAGCGAAATCATGCACCACCCCCACCCCCGCCCCTTGCCGCAGCATGTTCAACTGCACCGAGACCGAATTCGAGGTCAGCCGCGCCGCAGGGCCGCCGATCTCGGCCAGATAATCCAGTTCCTTGTCAAAGATCATGTCGGGAATATAGCTGACGAACTGGTGCCCCGGCAGATCGGCGCGGCTGGAAATGGGTGGATGGGCGGCCAGATAACCGGCACTGGCCGCCAGTGACAGGCGATAGTCGGTCAGCTTTTGTACCGTCAGGCGACCGGCCTCTGGCCGGCTGACGCCGATCGCCATATCCGCCTCGCGCCGTGACAGGTTGAACACGCGCGGCAGGGCGACCACCTGCACCTCAAGCCCCGGATTGGCATCGCAGATCCGGGTCAGAACCTGCGGCAGCAGATAGTTTGCACAGCCATCGGGCGCGCCAAGGCGAATCTGCCCCGTCAGCCCCTCTGGCCCGGTCAGCGCCTCTGTGGCGCCTTGCAAGGCCCCCTCGGCCCGTTCGGCATGGGGGATCAGCCGTGCGCCCTGATCGGTCAGTGCATAGCCCTGCGGCGATTTGGCAAACAGCCGCGCGCCCATCGCATCTTCCAGCCGCGCGATGCGTCGGCCCACGGTGGCCGGGTCGATCTTGAGCACCCGCCCCGCCGCCGACAGGCTGTCACTGCGGGCAACCGCCAGAAAAATGCGCAGATCGTCCCAGTCCATGCCGCCCTGCAAAAACGCAAAACCCCTTTGTCATATTGCCGCTTTTCCCAGCATTTCCGCAAGGGTATTGTGCGCTCAAATTCCCATGGGAGGATGCGATGCAAGAGATTGGCCACTGGATCAACGGCAAGATGGTTTCCGGCACTTCGGGCCGTTTTACTGATGTGATGAACCCCGCCACCGGCGAAGTGCAAGCGCGTGTCGCGCTGGCCACCGTGGCCGAACTGGATCATGCGGTGGCCGAGGCTGCCAAGGCCCAGATCAAATGGGGTGCCACCAACCCCCAGCGCCGTGCCCGGGTGATGATGGCATTCGGCGCGCTGATCAACCAGAACATGGAAAAGCTGGCCGAGATGGTCGCTCGTGAACATGGCAAGACCATTCCCGATGCGCGCGGCGATGTGCAGCGCGGGCTTGAGGTAATCGAGGTCTGCATGGGCGCGCCCGCCTTCCTGAAAGGCGAGATGACCGACAACGCCGGCCCCGGCATCGACATCTATTCTATGCGTCAGGCGCTGGGTGTGGTGGCGGGCATCACGCCCTTCAACTTCCCGGCGATGATCCCGCTGTGGAAAATGGGCCCTGCATTGGCCTGTGGCAATGCGATGATCCTGAAACCCAGCGAGCGCACGCCTTCGACCGCAATCTTCCTTGCCCAACTGCTGCAACAGGCGGGCCTGCCCGATGGCGTGTTGCAGGTGGTGAACGGCGACAAGGGCGTTGTCGACGCCATTCTGGACAACGAAACCGTTCAGGGCGTGGGCTTTGTCGGCTCGACCCCGATTGCGCAATATATCTATGGCCGGGCGGCGGCGAACGGCAAGCGCGCCCAGTGCTTTGGCGGCGCCAAGAACCACATGATCATCATGCCAGATGCCGATATGGACAAGGCCGCCGATGCGTTGATCGGGGCCGGGTTTGGTGCTGCGGGCGAACGCTGCATGGCAATCTCGGTTGCGGTGCCGGTGGGCGACAAAACGGCGGATGCACTGATTGAACGGCTGGTGCCGCGGATCGAAAAGCTGAAGGTCGGCCCCTATACCGCCGGGGAAGATGTGGACTTTGGGCCGGTCATCACCCAGGCCTCGAAAGACCGCATCAACGGGCTGATCGCCTCGGGCGTGGAACAGGGTGCGAAACTGGTCGTCGATGGCCGTGGCATCAAGATCCAAGGCTATGAGAACGGCTTTTTCTGCGGCCCGTCGCTGTTTGACAACGTGACCCGCGACATGGACATCTACAAGCAAGAAATCTTTGGCCCGGTCCTGTCTCAGGTGCGCGCCAAGTCCTATGAAGACGCGCTGAACCTTGTGATCGACAACGAATACGGCAACGGCACCGCGATTTTCACCGCCGATGGCGATACCGCGCGCGATTTCGCATCCCGTGTGAATGTGGGCATGGTGGGCATCAACTTCCCCATTCCGGTGCCGCTGTCTTACTACACCTTCGGTGGCTGGAAAAAGTCGGCCTTCGGTGACCTGAACCAGTACGGCCCCGATGCGTTCCGGTTCTACACCAAGACCAAGACCGTTACCGCGCGCTGGTTTTCGGGCATCAAGGACGGGGCCAGCCTGAACTTCAAGGCGATGGACTGACCGCAAAGGCCGGGGGCGCTGCCCCCGGCCCCCCGGGATATTTGGGCCAGTGCGAAATGGGGGGGGTAGGGTTTGCGCCCTACCCCTTTTGACTTGGCAATAAGCGTGCCGCGGCGCATCGCCTGACAATGTGGACCGATACGGTGGACGTTACCCCCGAAAATCGCGCGTCATCTGCGGATGACGGAGATCCGGCACGCCTTGATCAATCTGGATCAGGGTTTTGGCATTCTGCCAAGTTCATCGGGGCCAACCTCATCGGGATCGTGCTAGCAGACCGGGCCGATGTCATCCTGTCCGCTGTATTCGCCCCTAGATCTTAGCACCTGCCCGATGAAGGGCTGATGCGAATCGGGCGGGAATCGCTTCCCGCCCGCGTTGCTATCAACCTAGGCCTTGCGGCGGCGGCGCATGCCGGCCAGCCCGGCCACGGCGCCCGCCAGCATCAGGCCCGCCGCCGGAACCGGAACTGGTGCCGGTTCGTCGAACAGATACTTCAGCTTGGCCATCGAATAGAAATCACCCTCCAGCTCGACTGCGGCGAAATGCTCACCGGCGGTGCCGAAGAAGCCACGGAACTGGGTGATATCCAATGTAGGAATGGTTGCGACATTGAACGAGGCCAAAAGGCCCGACAGACCATAGATACGGATCTGTTCGGCAGCGCCGTCGAACTTATAGGTCTGCACTGCAAAGGCCGAGACCAGCTGCGCAAAGTCGATCCGCAGGATGCCGTAATAGCCGCCAACCGGCCCAACCTCATAAGCGGAATCGCTGACGTCGCTGCTGTCACTGCCGCCAAAGGTATCAGAATGTTTCGATGACAGGGTAAAAGCCGCTGAATAGCTGTCACCTGCACGGGTGCCGGAATCTACATCATCAAAGAAATCAAAGATCGTGACCGGCACCCCACCCGTGCCATTGAAGAAGGTGGTGTAATCGCCGGTGCCGATCACGGCTGCATCGGCGGCTCCGGCCATGCTGCCAAGGGCTATGGCGGCGGTCAGAAGAAAATTTTTCACAGCGTACACTCCAAAAACCTGCGGATTTCAGCGCCTTGGGCGGCGAACTTGTGCCACCAGACAACGGCGACCACATTCTTGTCAAATTATTGCCACCAACTCGACCCTATGGCGATCATTCGAGAAACAATGCGCCAACTCCAGCACCAACGCGCCATCTTTACGAACAATCGCGCGCAGGCAGCCACCAACCCGAGTCTTCTTTTCGCCGCAATCATCGGTCATGCCGATGGGCGGCTTTTGGCCGGGCCACTTTGACATTTGCGTATCCTTGCCCACATGACAGGTGTGGAAGCGAAAACAGGAGGTTGTCGTGAAGACCCGTTTTTTGATCGCCGCACTGGCGACGGCTTTGGCGGCTTCACCGGCTTTGGCAGACAAGGGCGGTTCGCATGGCAAATACAAAGGCCACGGCTATTCTCAGGGCTGCCCGCCCGGTCTGGCCAAAAAGGGAAATGGATGCAGACCGCCCGGATTGGCCAAGAAGGACCATCACGGCCACCGCGTTGGTGACTACCTGTCGCCGGGTGACTACCGCATTCTGGAACGCCCGTGGCGTTATGGGTTGCCACGAGATGGCGTGTATGCCGTGATTGATGGTTATACCTACCGGATCAACGGCGATACGTCGCGAATTCTGGCGGTCTATGGGCTGTTGAGCGCCTTGGGGAACTAATGAAACAGGGCGGCATGTGACCGCCCTGTCCAAATTGTTTTTCCAGATCAAGCCCGGTTGCGGCGACGCCCGACTGCGGCCAGACCGCCAAGGGCAGCAACCATCAGCCAGCCAGCCGCAGGCAATGGAACCGGGGATATCCCATCCCCTTGGTCGCCATGATCGACAGGCTCATCAGGAATGAAAGGGTTGCCGCCATCGGTCGGGCCACCCGTATGCTCCTCTGGGCCACCCGGCTGATCCGGGCCACCGCCGGGCGGAGTAACCGGATCAATCGGACCGCCAGGGCCATCACCCCAGCCGCCTGCCCCGCCGGGTCGAACCGGACCGCGCCCCTTGCTCCCGTATCCAGTGAAATCAAGACCGGGCCAGACTGCCTTGCGGTGATGTGAGCCGCCAGCCAACAGATCGCCAAGGATACTGCGCTTCGGCAGATTATCCGCTGCGCCGCCAGCAAAGGCGAACCCGTAACCCAACTTTGGCTGCTTTCCCTTGACGGGCGGCACGCGCGGCACATTCTGGCCATCGGGCAACACGTTCCCCGCAATACCAATGCGGCGCTGTTCACTGCCCGAACCCTGCCGTCCCGAATGTTTATCTTTAGTTTCGACCAGACCAAAGCCTTCGGGCTTTACGGTCTTGCCTGCAGCCGGATCAATCACGATCAGCGCAAATGCAGGCACCAACACCAGTCCGAGGAACCGTTTCACAATTACTCACTCCCACACGAACGTGTCCGCCCCCGAACAGTCGCAAATCTGCCCGAAATCGCGGCACCCGTCAACTTCTCGCCTCATTTTCGCCAAGATCAGCAACCCAGAGTTGCCAAACCTACGCAACAAGCAACCGAGAAACGGCAAGCGTTTCCGATCCGGCTACGGGATAGACCAATAGGATTTCTGTTTCTTTAACGCGAACGACTCACGCGCGCTGTGCGCCCGGTTTTCACCGTCCCGGCTTGCCCTCAGGGCATCGGCAACAGGGCTGCGGCGATCCGGCGCCCTTCGCCCAACAGCACGTTATAGGTGCGGCAGGCGGCGGGCGAATTCATCGGCTCCACCCCAATACCGGCGCCCTCCAGCGCCTCGCGCAGATTGCGAGGAACCGGCGCGATCTGCGGCCCCATTCCCAGCAGCAGCACGTCAATCCTGCCTGCCAGCGTCAGCAGGCTGGCCGTATCATCCGCCCCGCCCCACGGCCCGGCATCCCAGGGCGTGATCAGGCAGGCACCGCGCAACACATGAGTGCCGACACGAAAAAAGCCCGGCCCATACCCTTCGATGGGTTGGGCCGAGCCATAGCTTACTTCGGTCAGGCGCATCTCAGGCGTCGATATTCGCGAATTCGTGGTCCGACAGCTTGCCGCCCTTGGGCTTGTCACTGCGGTCCAGTCCGATGAACAGCACAAGGTTCTTGGCGACATAGACCGAGGAATAGGTGCCCAAAAGAACCCCCATGAAAATCGCAAAGCTAAAGCCGCGGATCACGTCGCCGCCGAATACCAGCAGCGACCCCACCGCGATCAGAGTGGTGATCGAGGTCATCAGCGTGCGGCTAAGGGTTTCGTTGACCGAAAGGTTCATCACCTCTCGCAGCGGCATGGTCTTGTATTTGATCAGGTTTTCTCGCAGCCGGTCAAACACCACCACGGTATCGTTGATCGAATACCCCAAGATCGTCAGCAGCGCCGCCACGATGGTCAGGTCAAACCGGATCTGGAACAGCGCGAAAATACCGATCGTGATGATCACGTCATGCAGCAGCGCCATCACCCCGCCAAAGGCCATCTGCCATTCGAACCGCAGGGTGATATAGGCCATGATCGCAAGGCTGGTCAGCCCCAGCGCCAGAACCGAATTCCAGATCAGCTCTCCCGAGACTTTCGGGCCAACGGTTTCCTCGGACACGATTTTCAGCGCCGGGTCCATCTTGACCAGCGTATCCTTGACCTGTTGCAGGGTTTCGGGCGTCACCGCCTCTCCCTTTTGGGCCGATGATACCCGCACCATGGCAACATGCTGGTCCGGGCGGAAGTTGGTGTCGAACACCTCGGAAATCACGATGTCGCCAAGGGGCAGCCCCTCCAGCGCCTTGCGATATTCACCCACATCCACCGGCGTGGTGCTTTCGGTCCGCACCGTGGTGCCGCCCTTAAAGTCGATGCCAAAGTTCAGCCCCACCACCACCCAGACGGCAATGGCAGCCAGCATCAGCACAACCGACCCGCCAAAGGTCAGCCATTGGTGTTTGAAAAAGTCGATACTGGTCTTTTCCGGGGCAAGTCGCAGACGCCAGGCCATGTCGTAACTCCTTACACCACAATGGTTTTTGGACGGGTCCGGTTCAGCCAGACCTCGATGATGAAGCGGGTGATATAGATCGCCGAGAAGACCGAGGTGATGACCCCGATGCCTAGCGTTACTGCAAATCCCTTGACCGGGCCGCTGCCCATGTAGAACAGGATGATCGCGGTGATCAGGGTCGTCAGGTTGGCGTCGATGATCGCCGACAAGGCCCGCTCATAGCCGATTTCCACGGCGCGACCGGGAGTCTTGGCGTGGCGCAACTCTTCCCGGATACGTTCATACACCAGCACGTTGGCATCGACCGCCATGCCGATGGTCAGCACGATGCCGCCAATGCCCGGCAGGGTCAGCGTGGCCCCAATGGCCGACAGAACCGCGATGATCAGCGCCATGTTGATGCCAAGGGCCACGATGGCGAAAATGCCGAACAGGCCATAGCTGGCGATCATGAATACGCTGACCGCGATCAGGCCGACCACCGCCGCCAGACGTCCGGCATCCACCGAATCCTGCCCCAGTTCGGGGCCGATGGTGCGCTCTTCAAGGAAGGTCATCTTGGCAGGCAAGGCCCCAGCCCGCAGCAGAACCGCAAGGTGGGTAGAGCCTTCAACCGTAAAGTGGCCGGTGATCACGCCCGAACCACCGCCAATATGGCTTTGGATCACGGGGGCCGAAATCACCTTGTCATCAAGGACGATGGCAAAGGGTTTGCCGATGTTCGCGGCGGTGTAGTCACCAAACTTACGGGCGCCCGACGGGTTGAATTGAAAACTTACCGAGGGTTGGCCGTTCTGGTCAAACGACGGCTGGGCATTGGTCAGCTCCTCGCCCGTCACCACCGCTTCGGTGCTGACGACGTAGAACACACCCTCACGCTCGGCGTCAGGCAGAACCGCCTGGTTCGGGCTGGCAGGCGTTTCGGCATTTGCCGTTTGGCCCACCACCTCGTTGAACGTCAGCTTGGCGGTGGTGCCGATGATGTCCTTCAACTCTTGCGCCGACCCAAGGCCCGGCACCTGAATAAGAATCCGGTCGGTGCCCTCGCGCTGGATGGTCGGTTCGCGGGTGCCCACCTCATCCACCCGGCGACGGATGATTTCCAGCGACTGCTGCATGGTGCGGCTGTCGGTCGCGTTTTTTTCCGCCGGGGACAGTTGCACCACGATCGTGTCAGTGCCCTCGGTTGTCACCTCCAGATCGCTGGAGCCGACGCCGGTCAAGGTAACAACCGGCTGCGCCAGCGCCTTTACCTTTTCCAGCGCAACAGACATGCCTTCGGGCTTGGACAGCGTGACCTTCAGCACACCGGCATCGGCGGGCTGACGGCGCACGTTGCCGACCTGATCGCGCACCCCTTTCAGGGCATCGCGTACCTCTGGCCACATGGCATCGATCCGCTGGGCATAGACCGAGGCGGTCTCCACCTCTGCCAGCAGATGCGCCCCGCCGCGCAGGTCAAGCCCAAGGCTCATCAGCGAAGACGGCAGATACGACGGCCACTGCGCCAGCGCCGCGTTCTGCTCTTCTGTGGCAGTTCCCCCTGCCGCCTCGATCGCCTTTACCGCGTCATTGTGGTGTTCGACCCGCCCGTAAAAGGCGTTCGGCACGGCCGCAACGATTCCCCAAAGGGAGATAGCAAGGATAAGAAGGCGCTTCCAAAGCGGCATCGTAATCATGTCAGGCTTCCAGCGTTCAGGAGGCGGCAGGTTCGGTCTTGTTCAGAACCTGACTAATGGTGTGCTTCAGCACCTTGACGCGCACGCCGTCGGCGATTTCGACCTCGACCATACCGTCTTCACCAACTTTGGTGACCTTGCCGACGATGCCGCCAGCGGTCAGCACCTGATCCCCCCGGCGCAGCGCCTCGACCATGGCCTTGAGGTCTTTCATCTTTTTCTGCTGTGGGCGGATCAGCAAGAAATACATGATACCGAAAATCAGGATCAGCGGCAGGAACGAGGCGACGGCGGAACCGGCGCCCGCTTGGCCAGCGGTCTGGGCGAAGGCGGGGGTGACGAACATGGGCATCCTCTCCTTGGGGCCGTTTGGCAGCCCCTGATTGCGGCGGGCACCCTAACGGCGCGGGGGGGGATAGGCAAGCCGATGCACCCTGCCTCGCCCGGTCAACTTGGCGTGGGGTGGGGCCAGCCCTTTCTTTGCCCGGTCAAATCGGTCATAACCCCGGCAAAACAGCCCCTAAAACAACCCGGTGACCAAAATGCACGACATCCGCCTGATCCGCGAAAACCCCGCCGCGTTCGACGCCGCGCTGTCGCGTCGCGGGCTTAATGGCATGTCGTCGGGCCTTCTGGCGCTGGATGAGGCACGGCGGGCAAAGATTTTGGCCGCCGAGACCGCACAAGCCGACCAGAACCGCGCCTCGAAAGAGGTGGGCGCGGCCAAGGCACGCGGCGATGATGCCGAATTTGAACGCCTGCGCGCACTGGTGGCCGAGAAGAAGGCCGAGATTGCCACGCTGACCACCGAAGCCGACGCCGAGGATGCCAAGCTGCGCGATGCGCTGATGCGCATTCCGAACCTGCCGCTGGCCGCGGTGCCCGATGGTGCCGACGAAGACGACAACGTGGAAATCCACCGCTGGGGCACGCCGCGCGACTTCAACTTTGCGCCCAAGGAGCATTTCGACATTGCGGGCGTGAAACCGGGAATGGATTTCGAAACCGCCGCCAAACTGTCGGGCAGCCGGTTCGTGGTGCTGCGCGGTGCGGTGATCCGCGTTCACCGCGCGCTGTCGCAATTCATGCTGGATACCCACATCACCGAGCATGGCCTGACCGAAACCTGGACCCCGGTTCTGGTCAAGGAAGAGGCGATGTATGGCACCAACCAACTACCGAAATTCGCCGAAGACAGCTATCAGACCACCAATGGCTGGTGGCTGGTGCCCACAAGTGAGGTGACGCTGACCAACACGGTGGCGGGCGACATTATCGACGAAACGGCCCTGCCCATCCGCATGACCGCCCATACCCAATGCTTCCGGTCTGAGGCAGGGTCTGCGGGCAAAGATACTTCTGGCATGCTGCGCCAGCACCAGTTCGAAAAGGTCGAAATGGTGACGATATGCGCGCCCGACACCGCCCTTGACGAACAAGAGCGGATGCGCCGCTGCGCCGAGGCGATTTTGGAAAAACTGGGCATCCCCTATCGCACCATCGTGCTGTGCACCGGCGACATGGGCTTTGGCGCGCAGCGGACGTTTGACCTTGAGGCCTGGTTGCCGGGGCAGAACCGGTATCGCGAAATCTCCAGCGTCTCGACCTGCGGCCAGTTTCAGGCCCGGCGCATGAACGCGCGCTATCGTCCTGCGGGTGGCAAGCCCGAGTTTGTCGCCACGCTGAACGGCTCCGGCCTTGCCGTGGGACGCTGCCTGATTGCGGTGTTGGAAAATGGCCAGCAGGCCGATGGCTCGGTTGATCTGCCAGCGGTGCTGCACCCCTATCTGGGCGGCAAGACCCGCATAGCGGCAGACGGCATTCTGGTTTGACGCATCAGGGGGCAACGCCAGAGTTTGGCGGTGCCCCTGCTCTTGCGGCGGCTATGCCCCCGTTTCAATCCCGGCGCGCAAAGCGTTCAGATCGACCGTCGCCAGATAGCGCGGGATGTTCGCCCATATCCGGTGAAAGCCAAAGCCACCGTTGATCAGCTCATCACTGGCATCGGACCGCGACCACCCCTGATACAGCATCCGCCACAGCGCGCAGATCACCCCGGTCCGGTCCGCGCCGTGGTGGCAATGCACCAGCACCGGCCCGTCGGTCATTGCCGCGCGCAAGGACCGCATGGCCAGCACGATCCGCGCGCCATGATCCTCGCCGACATGCCGCGCCTTCATCGGCACCCGCATCACCGCCACGCCGCTGCCTTGCGCCAAGGCCCGGTCATCCACCGTCTGGCGCAACGACAGGGCCGACCGGATGCCAAGCTGCGCCATGCGGTCAAAGCCCTGGGCCTCTGGCTGCGCTGCCCGAAACAGCAGGGGTGTCACCTGATAAAGATTGGGCAATCCGGCAGGCGGGGGCAAGACAGGCTGCGCCCAATCGCCTTGCCGCGCTGCGGCGCTGATCGGCCACCCCGCAGTTACAACCCCCAAAAGCCCCGCCCGCAGCAACAGACTGCGGCGATCAGGCCGGGTCATGCGGCCTCAAACGTGATCTGGCGGCGCAAGAACTGCGTCGCCTTGTGCGAGACATAAACCGGGTCACCCGTGGTCAGGAATTTTGACTGCGTGCCCGCGCCGTGGAATTCGGGCCGCCGCACCAGATAATCGGCCAGACTTTCGGCCACCAGATTGGCCTGACTGTATACCTTGACCTCTGCCCCCAGCGCATCCTGAAACACCTGCTGCATCAGGGGGTAATGGGTGCATCCCAGTATGGCAGCCTCCGGGTGGGGCATCCGGCGTTTCAGCGCCTCGACATGGCTGCGCACCAAAGCCTCGGCCAGAATCTCGTCGCCCTGCTCGATCGCATCGACCACACCGCCACAGGGCTGTGCCTCGACATCGACACCGATGGCGCGAAAGGCCAGCTCTCGTTGGAAAGCCCTGCTCGCTACGGTTGCAGGGGTGGCAAACAGTGCCACATGTTTCACCGCAACCTCGCGGGGCGGCGAATTGTCGCCCCACTGCCGTTCGGTCAGCGCCTCGATCAGCGGAACGAAGACGCCCAACACCCGTTTATCCTTGGGAACCCAAGTCTCCTGCATCCGTTTCAGCGCCGCCGCCGAGGCGGTGTTACAGGCCAGAATGACCAGATCGCAGCCCTCGGCCCACAGCCGCTCCACCGCCGCACAGGTCAGGTTGAAGATGTCATCATGGGTGCGGACACCATAGGGGGCATGAGAGTTATCCCCATAATAAACAAAGGGAATATCCGGCAACCGGCGCGAAACTGCATCCAGAACCGTCAGGCCCCCAAGGCCCGAATCAAAGATACCAACTGCCATCTGCCTCTCCCTTGTCGTCCGTAGCCTGCTATGGTCACAGGCGGCTGCGGGCGGGATCTTGTATTTGCCCGATCATAGCCGCGCAGCCCGATCAGGGAAAGCCCGCAGAACCGTGGGATAATTACGTCAGCCATTGAAATAACCCGACCAGAGTTGCATTTGACGCAAGCGAGCTATGCGAAGATGCACAGGTTCGTGGTAGGCTGGAAAAGAGTGAAAAGGTATCGAGATGGATTGGGACAAGCTGCGCATCTTTCATGCGGTGGCCGAAAAGGGCAGTCTGACCCATGCGGGAGACGTGCTGCACCTTAGCCAATCTGCCGTCAGCCGCCAGATCCGCGCGCTGGAAGAAAGCCTGAACGTCACGCTGTTTCACCGGCATGCCCGGGGCTTGATTCTGACCGAACCGGGCGAGTTGCTGTATGACGCCACCACGCAGATGGTCAAACGACTGGACGCCACGGCCGCCCGCATCCGCGATGCCGAGGATGAGGTGTTCGGCGAGTTGCGCGTCACCACCACCACCGGCTTTGGCACCATGTGGCTGGCCCCCCGTCTGGTCAGCCTTTATGCCAAATATCCCGAGCTGAAGATCGACCTCATGCTGGAAGAGCGGGTGCTGGACCTGCCGATGCGAGAGGCCGATGTCGCCATTCGCATGAAGGAACCCAGCCAAGCCGACCTGATCCGCAAGCGGCTGATGAACATCCGCATGCGGCTTTATGCGACGCCAGAGTATCTTGCCGAACACGGAACCCCGAAAAACATGGCCGATTTCGCCAAACACCGGCTGATCTGCCAACACGCCGGAACCGCGCAGGTTGCCGCTGGCGCCACGCTGGTCGCCCAGATCATGAGCAATGATCTGCGATCAACCCTGACGGTGAACAATTATTTCGGTGTGTCGCAAGGGGTTCTGAACCATCTGGGTATCGGCGTCCTTCCAGATTACCTGACCGAAGATTTCCCGCATCTGGTGCGGGTTCTGCCCGATGTCGAAAGCGAAGAGGTTCCGGTCTTTCTTGCCTATCCAGAAGAGCTGCGCCACTCCAAGCGGGTGGCGGCCTTCCGCGAATTCGTGACGGAAGAGATTTTCGCCTATCGCAAGCGTCATCAGGACTGAACCGCCCTTCGCGGCATTTTTTGCCGCTTAAGCGCCCAACCTTTCGGCGGCTTCCGGGTGATTGCCTTGCAATTTTGCGGCAAGAAAACAGAAGCTATGCGCTTTACGCATAACGGAAATGCTGCGAGCGCTAAACAATGATGGTTGCGAGAATCAGGTCACAACCATAAATACCACCTTGAGGCGGCAGTTGAGTTCGCTCTTGCCCCTCATACCTCCCTGTTGGACTTGGCCGAGCTTATGCTCGGCCTTTTTTTTGCGCCTGCCACAAACCCTTGGGCCGACTTTCGTCCTTAACGGCATGAAGTGACCTGATTTTAGGCAAGCGCCACTGATCCCGTCCATAAAAATTCGACACTTTGCGCAAGCCATGCAGCCTTTTGGTCAAGAACCGGGCATCTGCGGTGCCTGATGCTGCAAGAATGGCCTGTTCATAGCTGCATCTCGCAGTCGCAGCATCGTTCGTCTGGTAAAACTGGCCGATCAAGGCGGCAAGTTCTGCGTTCGCCGCCAGCCCCCCGGAGAATTCGCCACCCAGCCCCGAAGCACCGCCTTCATCAGCAGCGACGGTCAGCAATGCAGGCCAAACCGGCTGCGTCAGGCAATGACAAACGCCAAGCACATGGGCCTTGGACCACACCGATTTTGATTGCCTAGCGACGATTGCCGGAAAGATTCTGACGGCCCTGGCGTTTTTCCTCTAAAAATCGCCCCGGCGCGGCCTGCACCGCTTCCCCTTCGGCCCCGGCTGTCCTAAGACGCCCCAAACCCGACCACCGGAGAGCGCCATGACCGACCCCGTCATCACCCCCGAGATCGTCGCCGCCCACGGGCTGAAGCCCGATGAATGGCAGCGCCTGCTGGGCATCATCGGGCGCGAACCGACGTTCACCGAACTCGGCATCTTCTCGGCGATGTGGAACGAACATTGTTCCTACAAGTCGTCAAAGAAATGGCTGCGCACCCTGCCCACCACCGGGCCGCAAGTCATCTGCGGACCGGGCGAAAATGCGGGCGTGGTCGATATCGGCGATGGTCAGGCCGTCATCTTCAAGATGGAAAGCCACAACCACCCTTCGTATATCGAACCCCATCAGGGTGCCGGCACCGGCGTGGGCGGCATTCTGCGCGACGTGTTCACCATGGGCGCGCGCCCCATCGCGGCGATGAACGCCCTCAGCTTTGGCGAACCCAGCCACCCAAAGACCGGCTATCTGGTCAAGGGCGTGGTCGAGGGCATCGGCGGCTATGGCAATGCCTTTGGCGTGCCGACCGTGGGCGGCGAGGTGCGGTTCCACCGCAGCTATAACGGCAACTGCCTTGTAAACGCCTTTGCGGCGGGCCTGGCCGATGCCGACAAGATTTTCTACTCGGTCGCCTCGGGTGTGGGTATGCCGGTGGTTTACCTTGGGGCAAAGACCGGGCGCGATGGCGTCGGCGGCGCCACCATGGCATCGGCCGAGTTCGATGAAACCATCGAGGAAAAGCGCCCCACGGTTCAGGTTGGCGACCCCTTTACCGAAAAGCGCCTGCTGGAGGCGTGCCTGGAACTGATGGCCTCGGGTGCCGTGATTTCCATTCAGGACATGGGGGCGGCTGGCCTGACCTGTTCTGCCGTGGAAATGGGCGACAAGGGCGGCCTTGGCATCAAGCTGCAACTGGATGACGTGCCGCAGCGCGAAGCCAACATGACCGCCTATGAGATGATGCTGTCCGAGTCTCAGGAGCGGATGCTGATGGTCCTCAAGCCAGAGCTGGAGGATGTGGCCCGTGCGATTTTCGTCAAATGGGATCTGGACTTTGCCATCGTCGGCGAAACCATCCCCGAAGACCGCTTCCTGATCCTGCACGGGAATGAGGTGAAGGCCGATCTGCCGCTGTCGAAACTGTCCTCCAGCGCGCCGGAATATGACCGGCCTTGGGTGGAAACGCCAAAGGCAGCACCCTTGGGCGAGGTTCCGGCGATTGGCGCGATTGACGGGCTGCGCGCCCTGATCAGCTCCCCTTCTTACGCCCAGAAGTCGTGGGTCTATGAGCAATACGACTGCCAGGTCGGCGCCGATACCGTCATCACCCCCGGCCTGCCCGCCGGTGTGGTGCGGGTGCATGGCACCGGCAAGGCGCTGGCCTTTACCAGTGACGTGACCCCCCGCTACGTCAAGGCCAACCCGTTTGAGGGCGGCAAGCAGGCTGTGGCCGAGGCTTACCGCAACCTGACCGCCGTTGGGGCTGTGCCGCTGGCCACGACCGACAACCTGAACTTCGGCAACCCCGAAAAGCCCGAAATCATGGGGCAACTGGTCGGCGCGATCAAAGGCATCGGCGCGGCTGTGGCGGCGCTGGATATGCCCATCGTGTCGGGCAACGTGTCACTGTATAATGAAACCGACGGCAAGGGCATTCTGCCCACCCCCACCATCGGCGCTGTCGGCATCCTGTACAGCCTTGATGACCTGATCGCAGGCAAGCCACAGGCGGGCGATGTGGCCTTGGTGATCGGCGAAACCTTTGGGCATCTGGGCCAGTCCGCCCTGCTGGCCGAGGCCTTCGGGATCGAGGCGGGCGATGCGCCTTCGATCGATCTGGGCGCCGAAAAGAAGAACGGGGATTTCCTGCGTTCGAACCGCAAGCATGTCCGCGCCGCGACCGACCTTGGCGACGGCGGCCTTGCCCTTGCCGCCTTTGAAATGGCCGAAGGCGCGGGCCTTGGCGTGACGCTGGCCCATGGCGACATTCCGACCCTGTTCGGTGAGGATCAGGCCCGCTATCTGGTTGCCGCCAGCGAAGCCGGTGCCCGCGCACTGGAAGCCGCCGCCCTGACTTCGGGCGTGGAAATCATCCGCGTCGGAACCTTTGGTGGCGACAAGGTAACCTTCGGGACCGAAAGCGCCCCGCTTGCCACCCTGTCCGACCTTTACCGCACCGCCTTTGCCAAGGCGGTTGCCTGATGCTGCGGCTGGCGCGGGCCGATGAGGCGGACTTTGTCCATGCCCTCTGGACCGCGCCGGATAACGCCCTTTGGCTGGACCCGCCGCAAGGCGACCAAATTGCCGAAGCCATCGCTGAGGGCAATCTGCTGATCTGGGATGCGGGCGGTCCTGCGGGATTTGCCTGCGTGACCAACTGGATGCATGGCGTCTGGTCTTTGCGCGAATTCGCCGCCAACCGCCCCGGTATTGGCCGCCCCTTCTTGCGCGCCGTGCTGGAAGAGATGTTCGGCCCGCGCGCCGCTCATCGGCTGGGGCTGGACATCACCGCCGACAATGCCCGCGCCCTGCACTTTTTCGAGACGGCAGGTTTCGTGCGCGAAGGGGTCTGGCGCGAATGCTGGCAACGCCCCACGGGCGACTGGGTAGATTGCGTCTTCATGGCCATGCTTGACCGGGAATGGACGAAATGACCCTGCGCCCCGCCACCCCCGGCGATTTTGCCTTCATCCGCCGCCTTGCCGCCGATCCGGCCAATGCCCCGTTCATCACCGATGAGGATGAGACGGCGCTGCAAGCCTATCTAGATGACCCGGATGCCGCGCTGTTGATCTGGCAGGCAGATGGCGCCCGGGGCTATGCGCTGTTCAACGGGCTGACCGACAAGGCCGGCACAGTAGAACTGCGCCGCCTTGCGCTGGATGCGCCCGGCGGTGGTCGGGGCCGGGCCTTTGTCGGCGCGCTGGTGGATCATGCGTTCACTGTCTGGCCCGCCAAGCGCCTGTGGCTGGATGCCAGCGGCGAAAATCTGCGGGCGCAGCACCTGTATGAAAGCCTTGGCTTCCGGCTCGAGGGGCAATTGCGTCGCCATTGGTGGCGCCCGGCGCTTGGGCGCGCGGTGGATATGATGCTGTACGGCATGCTGCGCGACGAATGGCAGGCCCTCAAGGCCTAGCAGCCCCCCTTGCGGCCCCCTGCCCTTGCGCCTAAATCTTGCGGAAAGACCAACGGAGCAAGCCATGGCCCTTGAAGCGCGCGACATTGAAAAGCTGATCCGCGAAGCCTTTCCCAACGCGCAGATCGAGGTGCAGGGCGATGACGGCCAGCACTTTTCGGCCGAGGTGATCGACGAAAGTTTCCGCGGCCAGAACCGCGTACAGCAGCAACGCGCGGTCTATGCGGCGCTGAAGGGCAAGATGGACGGCGCGCAGGGCGAACTTCATGCGCTGGCGCTGACCACCAAGGCCCCGGAGTGAATGTGTTGGGCGCCCTTGATGCCATTTCCGGTGTCGGGCAGCTTTGGGATTTATGGCAGGGGTGCAACCGCACATCTGACGAAATCGCCGCCCACCGTGCCGAGGTTGAGGGTCACCTTCGCCCGCACAGGGTTTTAGAGGCGCGCCTGAACACCTATCTTGGGGTTGATTGCGACCCGCCCCATATCTACCACATAGCCAATGATCCGGCCACGCCGCTGGCCAACGGATGGAGACGATAATGACCGCACTTGAAACCATCAAAGACACCGTCGAAAAGAACGACGTGGTGCTGTTCATGAAGGGCACCAAGATGATGCCGCAATGCGGGTTTTCGTCCCGCGTCGCGGGCGTGCTGAATTACATGGGCGTCGAATTCGCCGATGTGAACGTGCTGGCCGATGCCGAAATTCGTCAGGGCATCAAGGATTTCAGCGACTGGCCCACGATCCCGCAGCTTTATGTGAAGGGCGAATTCGTCGGCGGTTGCGATATTGTCACCGAGATGACCCTTTCGGGCGAACTCGATGCGCTGTTTGAATCGAAGGGCGTGGCCTATGACAAGGCCGCCGCTGACAAGATCCGCGAAGCCAACGCCTGACCCGATAAACCAGATTTCACAAGGCCCGCCCTTTCGGCGGGCCTTTCTTATTCGGCCTGAACACAGCCCGACAGAATGGCAGTTTCGGTTTTCGCCGCACCGTCGCGCCAATAAACCGTCGCCTCGGTTCCCTTGGTCCACAGCACATAGGCCGACCCGTCCGACGGCCAGCCATAGCGGGCACCAGAGGCGCTAACCTCTTGATACAGCGTCATCTGGTGGCCTTCGATCTGCATGACCGCAACGCTGTCTTGGCCGCTGTTTACAAAGGTCACGGGCAGTTCGACCCCGCGTTCACAATCGAACCGAACGGAAATAGCCTGAATCTCTGCCTGCGCGGCAAAGGGCATCAGGCCAATGGCCATGGCGGGCACAAGGATCAGCCTCATGCCGTGATCTTTTCTTCAACCCGCGCTGCCAGCGCCTCGGCCCGCGCGGCGATTTCGGCCAGCGTTTCGGTCAGTTGCGGTGGGATGACCGGCACCTCGATACGAACGGGTTCAGCCGCCGGACGTCCATCCACATCAGCCAGACGCGCCTTGAGCTGACGGTTCTCATCTTCCACTGCCGCCGTCTTGTCGGCCAGCATCAGCCCCGCCATCAGCAGCATCCGCGCTTCGGGAATGCGGCCCATCTGGGCAATCAGCGGCTGCGCCTCGCCGTCCAGCGCCTTGGCGGCGGCGCGCAGGAAATGCTCCTCGCCCGGCTGGCAGGATACGGCGAAGGAACGGCCGCCGATGGTGATCTCAATATCAGGCATGGGTGGTCTCTTCGACAATGGGGGTCAGGGCTGCCACAATCTCGGCGATCTCGGCAGCCTCTTGGGCACGTTCGGCGCGCAGGGCGGCCAGTTCGGATTCCAGTTCGGCCACCTTGGCCTCCAGCTCGGCACGGCCCTCGCCCTCGCGGGCGCGCAGCACGCGCAGCCGTTCGTTCAACTGGGCATTGGCCATCTTTTCTTCGTCGAGCGCGTCGTTCAGCCGCCCGATCTCGACCAGGGCGCTTTCATCGACGGGGCCGGTGGCGGGTTCGGGCGCTGCCGTGGCCAGCGCCTCGATCCCCTGGCCAATGCGGGCCAGCGCGGCGCTGATCCGGCGTTCCAGCTCGGTGATGTCCTGCATGGGGGGTGGTCCCTCTTCTTGCGGCGTCGGTTCGGGCCAGCCTGCGAATCGCTGAACGGCCCGTCAAGAGTGATCTTAGCCCATCGCTTGCCCGCCCGCCGCCCCTTTCGCCCCAAATGGTTGCGGGCCGCGCTTGATCTTGCCGCCATGGCTGTTATTCACCCTGCAACCCAGTTTTCAGAGGAGACGGCCATGGACATCGCAACGCTTCGCGCCAAGCACCCCGACCACTGGATGCGCGCTGCCGCCATCCGCACCCTGACGCTGGATGCGGTTGCCGCCGCAAACTCTGGCCATTCCGGCATGCCGATGGGCATGGCCGATGTGGCGACGGTGCTGTTTGAAAAGCACCTGAAGTTCGATCCCAAGGCACCGCGCTGGCCCGACCGGGACAGGTTCATCCTGTCGGCGGGCCACGGCTCGATGCTGATTTATTCGCTGATGTATCTGACCGGCTATGCCGATGTGACGCTGGATCAGATCAAGAATTTCCGCCAATGGGGCGCCATCACCGCCGGTCACCCGGAATATGGCCATGTGGCGGGCGTGGAAACCACCACCGGCCCCTTGGGTCAGGGCATTGCCAATTCGGTCGGTTTCGCCATGGCCGAAGAGCATCTGCGCGCAGTCTGGGGTGCCAAGGTGCAGGACCATTACACCTATGTCATCGCCGGTGATGGCTGCCTGATGGAAGGTGTCAGCCAAGAGGCGCTGGGGATCGCGGGCAAGCAGCAGCTGTCGCGCCTGATCGTGCTGTGGGACAACAACGGCATCACCATTGACGGCAAGGTTTCCCTGTCGGACGTGACCGACCAGAAGGCGCGCTTTGCCGCCAGTGGTTGGGATGTGTTTGAATGTGACGGCCACGACCCCGAAGACATCGACCGTGCCATCACGGCGGCGAAAAAATCGCCCCGTCCGGCGATGATCGCTTGCGCCACGCATATCGCCTTTGGTCATGCCGCGCAGGACACCTCGAAAGGCCATGGTGCCTTGACCGACAAGGCCCAGATGGCCGCCGCGAAAGAGGCTTATGGCTGGACCGCCGGCCCATTCGAAGTGCCCGCCGATGTGAAAAAGGCCTGGGAAGGTTTCGGGGCCCGTGGCGCCGCCGCCCGCGCCGAATGGAACACCCGCGTTGCCGCCCTGTCGGCAGCCAAGCAGGCCGAACTGACCCGCGTCTTTGCCACCGAAGCGCCCGCCAAGCTGGCGGCGGCCATTCGCGGTGTGAAGAAGGCGGCGGCAGAGGCACCGGCGAAACTCGCCACCCGCTCGGCCTCGGAAAAGGTGCTGGCGGCGGTGAACCCGGTCATGCCCGAAACCTTTGCCGGGTCTGCCGACCTGACCGGTTCCAACAATACCAAAACCGCCGATCTTGGCACCTTTGGGGTCGAGGATCGCAAGGGCCGCTACATGTATTGGGGCATCCGCGAACATGGCATGGCCGCCGCGATGAACGGTCTGGCGCTGCATGGCGGCGTGCGGCCCTATTCCGGCACCTTCATGGCCTTTACCGATTACGCCCGCCCGTCGATGCGCCTCTCGGCGCTGATGGGCCTGCCGGTGGTCTATGTGATGACCCACGATTCCATCGGTCTGGGCGAAGACGGCCCGACCCACCAGCCGGTCGAACATCTGGCCATTTCGCGCGCCACGCCGAACACTCTGGTGCTGCGCCCCGCCGATCTGGTCGAGGTGGCCGAGGCTTGGGAAGTGGCACTTAGCCAGACCAAGACGCCTTCGGTCATGGCCCTGTCGCGCCAGAACCTGATGCCGGTGCGGACCAAGCACACCAACCAGAACATGGTCGCCAAGGGTGCCTATGTGCTGGTCGATGCCACCGCCAAGCGTCAGGTCATCCTGATCGCCACGGGCTCGGAAATCGAGATTGCAATGAAGGCGCGTGATCTGCTGGAGGCGGAAGCCATCGGCACCCGCGTTGTGTCGATGCCGTCGATGGAGCTGTTCGCCCAGCAGGACGAGGCTTACCGCAAAAAGGTGCTGCCCGCAGGCCCGGTGCGCGTGGGCATCGAGGCGGGCGTGCGTCAGGGCTGGGACCGCTGGCTGTTGGGCGAGCGGGGCAAGGACGGCAAGGCTGCCTTCATCGGCATGTCCTCATTCGGTGCCTCGGCCCCCTATGACCGGCTGTATAAAGAGTTCGGCATCACGGCAGAGGCCACCGTTGCCGCCGTTAAGGCGATGCTGTAAGGTTCAGGCGCAATTCCTTGAAATCATGGGAAGGGTGCGTGGGTTTCACGCACCCTTTTTCCATTTTAGCCATCCACCCCAAAAATCCGTCGCGCCAGCATCACACGCGCACCCGTGGTCACCAGACACAGCGCCCCGAACACCAGCGCCATGGGGCGGAACGCATCGGGCCACAGGCAAAGGGCAACGAAGAAAAGGATCGTCTCGGCCCCCTCTAACAACCCCGCCGAATAATACAGTGACTTTTGCCCCTGCACCGTGGTCGTGATGCCGCGTTTTTCGGCCATGATGGCAAAGCCCAGAAAACTCGCCCCGTTCAGATAGAACGTCGCCAGCAGAAACGCCGCCACCACCGCATTGCCCGGATCGCGCAGCGCAAAGGCCAGAGGGATCGCGCCGTAAAAGGCGAAATCGCAGGTGATATCCAGATAGCCGCCGAAATCCGTCCGCCCTGTCACCCGTGCCACAGCCCCGTCCAGCCCATCCAGCACCCGGCCCAGCAGCAGCGGCAGCAGCGCCAGCCCCCCCGGCAAGCCAAAGGCCAGCATCGCCGCCGCCGCCAGCCCAAGACCAAGCCCGGCAAGGGTGACGCTGTTGGCCGTAACGCCCACCCCTGACAAAACCTTGCCCGCCCGGTTCAGCATCGGGTCGATCAAGGGGCGCAGATGGCTGTCCAGCATGGTGCCTCACGATTGCGTCGGGTGGCCCGGAATGGGTTGCCCTGTGGCATGGCTGTTCGTATCCCTCTGGAACCGACAGGGAAAGGACCGACCATGATCACCCGCCGCCACTTGGGCCAGATCGGCCTTGCCGCGACCGCTGTCGCGCTGCATCCCCGGCTGGCGCGGGCCGCCGAGGTGCAGGCAGACTGGCAGGCGGTGCTGGATGCGGGCCGCGATCAGACAGTGTGGTGGCACGCTTGGGGGGGCGACCCCAAGATCAACGACTTCATTGCCTGGCTGGGGGCTGAGGCCGAAATGCGCCACGGCATCAGCATCGAACATGTCAAACTGGCCTCGACCGCCGATGCCGTCGCGCGCGTGCTGGCCGAACAGCAGGCGGGCAAGACCGAGGATGGCGCGGTGGACCTGATCTGGATCAACGGCGAGAATTTCGCCGCGATGAAGGAAAAGGGCCTTCTGTTCGGCCCCTTTGCCGAAGGCCTGCCGAACTGGCCCTTGGTCGATGTGGCAGGCAAACCCGCCGTTGTGACCGATTTCACCTTGCCCACAGAAGGGTACGAATCCCCCTGGGCCATGGCGCAACTGGTGTTTGAACATGATACCGCCCGCCTGCCCGTGCCCCCCGCCACACTGGCGGCACTTGCGGACTGGATTCTGGCCAACCCGGGCCGGTTCACCTATCCGCAGCCGCCCGATTATCTGGGGCTGACGTTCCTTAAACAGGTGCTTTACGGGGTAATGCCCGACCCTGCCCGCCTGCAACAGCCAGCGGGAGACACCTATGCGCAAGACACCGCGCCGCTTTGGGCGTTTCTGGACCGTATCCACCCGGCGCTGTGGCGCGCGGGGCGCGCCTTTCCCCAGAATGAACCCGCCCTTGCCCAGTTGCTTGCCGATGCCGAGATCGACATTTCCCTGTCGTTCAACCCCGGTCGTGCCAGCGCGGAAATCGCTAACGGAAACCTGCCCGCAACGGTGCGCACGTTTGTTCTGCGGGGCGGCACCATCGGCAATGCCTCTTTCGTGGCGATCCCGTTCAATGCCAGCCACAGTGCAGCGGCGCAGGTGGTGGCAAACCTTCTGTTGCAGCCCGAAATTCAGGCCCGCGCGCAAGACCCCAACATCCTGGGTTTTCAGACCGTGCTGAACCTTGCCGCCTTGCCCGAAGAGGACCGTAACGCCTTTGCCGGCCTTGATCTTGGCGTTGCAACCCTGTCGCCGCAAGACCTGGGGCCAGCCCTGCTGGAGCCTCATGCAAGCTGGATGGTGAAAATCGGCGAGGATTGGCTGACACGTTATGGCGTGACCAAATGATCTGCCGATTGGCCGGGCGGGGGAACAGATGATCAAAGCCCTGCCCCGGCTGGGTCTGGCGCTGTTCACCCTGCCGATGCTTGGTGGGTTGGTGGTGGGATTTGTTCCGGCCTTTTCGGGCGGATTTGCCGAGCTGGCGGGCTGGCCCGGCCTGCCTCGGGCGGTGGCGTTGTCGGTGGGAACAGGGATGGGCGCAACCGCGCTGTCGCTGTTGCTGACCGGGCTGATCGTGGCAATGCTGCACGACCGCCCCGCCTTTGCCCCCTTGCGGCGTATGCTGTCGCCGCTGCTGGCCGTGCCCCATGCGGCAGCGGCGCTGGGGCTGGCCTTTCTTCTGGCGCCATCGGGCTGGATCGCGCGCCTGTTGTCGCCTTGGGCCACCGACTGGCAGCAGCCGCCAGATCTGTTGACGCTGCACGACCCGATGGGGCTGGCGCTGACATTAGGGCTTGTTGCCAAAGAGATGCCGTTTCTGCTGTTGATGGCGCTGGCTGCCCTGCCCGCCTGCGCGCCCGCCCAGCGGCTGGTGCTGGGGGCGGCCCTGGGCCATGGCCGGTTGTCGGCCTTTGCCGTGGGGGTCTGGCCGCCGCTTTATGCCCGGCTGCGCCTGCCGGTGATGGCGGTTCTGGCCTATGGCATGACCACGGTGGAAATGGCGATGATCCTTGGCCCCGGCCTGCCACCGACCCTGTCGGCCCAGATCGCCGGTTGGTTGACAGATGCGGGCCTGCGCCACCTGCCCGTCGCCTCGGCGGCGGCAATCGTGCAACTGGCGCTGGTGCTGGCGGCGATGGGGCTGTGGCGGGTGGCAGAGGGGGCGGGCCGCGCCGGATTACGGTACCATATCGGGCGCGGGCGGCGGGCGGTCTGGGCCGATGCCCCGGCCCGTCTGGCCGCGATGGGCCTTGGCTTCGGGCTGGCGGGCCTGCTGGCTCTGTCCTTGGCCGGGCTGGGGCTGTGGTCGGTCGCGGCAGAGTGGCGCTTTCCAGCCGACCTGCCGCAATCGCTGACCTTGCAGACATGGGCGCGCGCGCTGCCCGCCTTGGGCCACAGCCTGTGGCTGACCGCTGTGATTGCCTTTGGTGCCACGGGGCTGGCACTGGGACTGGTGATCGCCAGCCTTCAGTTCGAGCAAAGCCACGGGCTGGTGCCAGACCGGTGGGCCGAACGCGCGCTGTATCTGCCGCTGCTACTGCCCCAGATCGCGGTCATGCCGGGGGTGCAGGTGATCGCCTTGCACCTTGGCGTCGAGGGCACAGCGCTTGCCGTGATGGTGGTGCATCTGTTCTTTGTGCTGCCCTATGTGTTTTTGTCGCTTGCCCCAGCCTATCGCGGGTGGGATTCCCGCCTCGGGGTGGCCGCTGCCACACTGGGCGCAGGGCAGACGCGCATCTTTTGGCATTTGCGACTGCCGATGCTGCTGGGGCCGGTGCTGACGGCGGCGGCCTTGGGGATTGCCGTTTCTGCCGGGCAATACCTTCCCACGCTGATGGTGGGCGGTGGCCGCGTCGGCACGCTGACCGTCGAGGCGGTGGCCCTGTCTTCGGGCGGCAACCGGCGTTTGATCGGGGTTTTTGCCGTAGCTCAACTGGCGCTGCCTGCGGTGGCTTTCGCGCTGGCGCTGGCCGTGCCACGGCAGGTCTTTGCCAACCGCCGCGCCATGTTGGCCGAGCGCGGCAGATGAGCGCGCCCACCGGCCTCCACCTTGAAAGCCTGACCGTACGTCGCGGTACAGATGTACTGGCGCAATTGAATCTGACCATTCGCCCCGGTGAGGTTTTGACGCTGATGGCCCCCTCGGGCGCAGGCAAGTCGATGCTGTTGCAGGCGCTGATCGGGGCCTTGCCACCTGGGTTCAGCGCCTCGGGTCACATCGTGCTGAACGGGCGGAAGGTGACCGGCCTGCCCACGGCTGCCCGCCGGATCGGCCTGTTGTTTCAGGATGACATGCTGTTTCCGCATCTGTCCGTCGGGCAGAATTTGCAGTTTGGTCTGGCACCCGGTGGCTCAAAGGCGCAGCGCCGCAGTCGGATTGAACAGGGGCTGGCTGCGGCCGGGTTGTCAGGCTTTGCTGCCCGCGATCCTGCAACCCTTTCGGGCGGGCAAAGGGCGCGGGTCGCCCTGCTGCGCGCCTTGCTAGCCGAGCCGCAAGCCTTGCTGCTTGACGAACCCTTCGCCCGGCTTGATGCAAATTTGCGCGCCCAGATCCGGCAAGCGACCTTTGACGCCACCCGCAACCTGCCGGTCATCCTTGTCACCCATGACCAGAGCGACGCCGTGGCAGCGGGCGGCCCGGTGCTGTCGCTGTTCGGCCAGCCTGTCAGCCCCTAGCGCGCCACCGACAGTTCGGCCCGCAAACCGCCCAGCCGCTCGGAATCGAGCAGCCGCAGCGCCCCGCCATGGCTGCGCGCCACATCGGCTGCAATCGACAGGCCCAGCCCGACACCGGCCCCCTTGTTGGGGTCACGCGCCGCATCGAGCCGGCGAAAGGGCTGGATCGCCTCTTCCCGCTGATCCCTGGCAATGCCCGGCCCGTCATCTTCCACCACGAACCGCAAGGCGCGGTCGTTGGTGGTCAGCGACACCTCGATTGTCTGGCCATAGCGCTGCGCATTGCCGATCAGGTTTTCCAAGGCCCGCCGCACCGCATGATCGCGCAGCCGGATCATGCCGCCCGGCCAATCCAGCGCCCCCACCACCACCGCGCGGCCATTGCGCGACGCGGCCTTTGCTACCTCGCGCAACAGCGCGGCAGGATCGACGGGTGCTGCCTCTTCCATGGCATCGCCCCTGGCAAAGGCCAGAAATTCATCGACCATCCGCTCCATCTGCTGCACATCGCGGCCAAGTGCGGCGGTATCCTCATCCTCGGGCATCAGCGACAGCGCCAGCTTCATCCGCGTCAGGGGGGTGCGCAGGTCATGGCTGACACCCGACAACATCATGGTGCGCGTCTCGATCTGCCGTTCAATCCTTGCACGCATGTCCAAAAAGGCATTGCCCGCCGCGCGCACTTCGGTGGCTCCGCGCGGGCGGTAAGGCACCGCCTGCCCCTTGCCAAACGCCTCTGCTGCGCGCGCCAGCCGGGTGATCGGCGTCAACTGGTTGCGCAGGAACACATAGGCCACCGCCGTCATCAGCGCCGAGGCAAGCATCATCAGCACCAAAAGCTGATGCGGGTTCGAGGCCGAAACGCGGCGGCGATCCAGCATCACCTCCATCTCGCCATGGGGAGTGGAAAACCAGGCCTGCACCCCACGGCTGTCGGTCATCAGATCAACCACCTGCAATTCCGGCAGGCGGTTGCGCAGCGTATCAATCACCACCCGGCCCGACCAATCCCAGTATTCCCGGCTGTCAGCGGCGGGAATGGTGCTGCCCGGCAAGGCCACCTGCAACTCCAACGCACCCCCGATTTCGGCTGCGCTGTGCTGCGCTGCCCCAAGGTCAGGCTCCTTGGCAACCTCATCCAGCAGATGGCGCATCTCGATGGCGATGCTGTCGCTCATCTGCCGGGTCACGCCTTCGAAATGGCGTTGAATGAAGATGGTGGCGACGATCAACTGGATCACCACCACCGGCAGGATCAGGATCAACGCGGCCCGGCCAAACAGGCCATGTGGCAAAAGGGGCTTGAGGCGCAAGGACATGGGCGCAACACTAGCGCCGGGACGGGCACAGCGAAAGGGCGGCAAATGACGGAAATGCAGGTTCGGCTGATCCGCGCCCCGAACCCCTCGGCCATGACCCACAGCGGCACCAACACCTGGCTGCTATCAAAGGGCAATGCGGTGCTGGTGATCGACCCAGGCCCCGACCTTGCCGCGCATCAGGCCACCATTCTGGCCGAGCTGGAACCTGGTCAGCGGGTAGAGGCGATTCTGGTGACCCATGCCCATCTGGACCATTCCGCCCTTGCGCCCGCGCTGTCACGGGCCACAGGCGCGCCGGTGCTGGCCCTTGGTCCTGCCGGAGCCGGGCAATCTGCGCTGATGACACGCTTGCAAGCCCAAGGGCTGACGGGGGGCGGCGAAGGGCTTGACCACGCCTTCACCCCTGACCAGCGCCTGATCGATGGTGAGACCCTGCACCTTGGCGGCCTACAGATCGAGGCGCTGCACACCCCCGGCCACAGCGCCAATCACCTGTGCTTTGCCACCGATGGGCTGCTGTTCTCCGGCGATCTTGCGATGGGCTGGGCCAGTTCTCTCGTCTCGCCACCCGATGGTGACATGGGGGCCTATATGGCGTCACTGCGGCGTCTGATGGCGCGGGACTGGCGGCAGATGCTGCCCGGCCATGGCAATGTCGTCGACGACCCGTCCGCCCGTCTGCAAGATCTTTACCGTCACCGCGAAACCAGAGAGGCCGAGGTTTTGGCCGCCCTTACCCCCGCCCCCGCAGATGCAGCCACCCTGACACGGGCTATCTATCGCGATACCCCGCCCGCTCTGCTGCCAGCCGCCGAACGCAACGTGCTGGCGCATCTTCTTGATCTGGCAGACAGAAATCACATCACCAGCCCATTCCCGCTGTCGGCTAGATCCGTCTTCTCCCTGATGTGACGCCCGGACGAAATTTCTGCAAAGTCCCCCTTGCCGCCCCCGAAACCCGCCGCTATACAGCCCCCGTGTTCCGGCGTAGCTCAGCGGTAGAGCAGTTGACTGTTAATCAATTGGTCGTAGGTTCGATCCCTACCGCCGGAGCCAGTTTCCCACCAGAGACTGGAAATATATCAAGAGGTTGAGTGACTTGCTGTCCCTTCCGGTGCACATTGCGGCACACGCGAGGCACACATGGGGCTCATCTTGAAGCACGTCGTAGTAACCAAATCGGGCAGCTACCAGTATCGGCGCAGAGTCCCTAAAGGGGTCGCGGCGGTCATCACCAAGCGCGAGTTCAAGGACAAGCTGGGCGATACCGAGAAGGAAGCTCTTGCGGCCTATCCCCGGTATCACGCGCAGGTCGAGCGAGAGATTGCCGGGGCGAAGGCGACGATAGCCCGGTCCGCCCGCGCCACCAGCCACGAGGCGTCAGACAGGGAAGCCTATGCCGAGGCCCTGCGTCGTCGGGCCGATCTGGTTGCAGTCGGCGTGTCCGAGGAAGAACTTGTCCTGCTGGGCGAGATCATGATGGACAGCTATCCACAGGGCGAATGGGGTCCCATCGAGGTGCCGCCGGTCGAGACCCACGCCATCAACCTGCTACGCCTCGGGCCGAAGAAGTATCCCGCCCCTACCCCCACGCTGGAGGATGCCAAGAGGCTGTATCTGGCCGAGAGGGCGAAGGGGGACGATCCTGCCGAGGTGGTCGAGCGATTCGATGGGCAGATTGCCCGGATCATCGGCCATGTGAAGGACGCGCTGGGCTGCGATCCCGTGCTGGTCGATCTGACCCGAGAGGACGCCCGCAAGGTGCGCGACCACATGCTGGACCGGATCAAGGACAACGGCCAGAAGATCAGCCCCGCCTCTGTGGCGCGCGACATGAACGGCCTCAAGGCGGTGATCAACTTTGCGGCCACGGAAATGCCGCTTCCGGCCACCTTCCAGAACCCTTTCAACAAGCTGACGGTGGGCACCGAACGGGGCCGGGCCTCGGATGGAGAGAAGCGCGACCCATTCCCCGCCAAGGTCCTGCGGCAGGTGCGGCAGCGGATCGTCGGCCATGCCAAGAGGGACTTGGGCCTGATCTGGCGTCTCTTGGAGGGGACAGGGTGCCGTTTGGCCGAGGTGTCGGGGCTGCGGGTCGAGGACGTGGAGACCGGGGGAGACTTCCCCCATATCCGGGTGACGTGGCACGAGAACCGGAGGCTCAAGACCGAGAGTTCCCGCCGATCAGTTCCCCTTGTCGGTGACGCGCTGGCAGCCGCCAAGGACGCGCTAACCCTGCCCCGCGCGGGCAACCTGTTGTTCCCCGCCTACGGCAGCCCACGGGGCGCTGACGCGGCCTCTGCGGCGATCATGAAGCATGTCCGGGCTGTGACCACGGACCCCAAGCATGTGATCCATTCGCTTCGACACAACATGAAGGACAGCCTCATTCTGGCCGAGGTGTCGTCGCTGGACCAGAACCTGATCCTAGGTCATGCCCTCGGTGGTGTCGGTGATCGGGTCTATGGGGGCAGCCTGGCAAAGCTGCGAATGACCACGCGGGCGATGAAGAAAGCGCTGGGCATTCCGTTGTCGGATGCTGACAAGCAGCAGACCAATGAGGCCGAGAACGATTGAGGGAGAGGCCGAGACGATCCGGCCCCTGACATACCCCGTAGGACACACTAAAGCCCCGCACAGCGGGCCCTCCGGTTCCCGGTGGGCGAACCCGTCGAGCGGTAGATAGAGCCCTGAGCGAGCCTCCTGTGGAACCCGTGAGGCGGCTCCCAAAAGGATAACCACAGCATCTCGTCGTCTAAATTGCCCGCAATTCTTTTCACTGATCAAATCGCACTGATGCGCATCCAGTCATCCCGCACCCCGCGTGACTTCAGATATCGCGCTCGATCATATTTAAAATTTACGACCCCGGAAGATATTTTCTCTATGATAATCCATGTAGCTTGACTGCTGCTCATTGAGGAGTTTTTTCTCGATTCCTTCCGATAGGCGCCATGCCGAAGAAACATCACTTGGAAGCACTGAGCTAAGAATAGGTGCACCATCGTTCTCAAAAGAAATGTAGCCGCGATCGAACAGGCGATCTATGTGCGGAGAGAGGAGCAATCCATTGTTCCCATCTAGTTTTTCGGAGTCGGTGCTCCTAGACCATGGTTTAATGTGGCTCGCTGTCAAAAACCTGCGATCAGTGATGCCGGTAATGCGGCATCTATTTTCAAATCGCTCAAGATTCGATCGATATCGACCCTGGCCAAGTCGTGAGAGCACAAGTTGATACTTCTCTGTGGCGCCAATATCAGTTCGATTTTGAATTTCACGACTTTGGCTGTCTTCGGACATTTCGTCCAGTCGTCGGCCGATCAATGATGCCAGCTTGTCAGCCATAGATTCTGAGATTTCGGCAAGGTAAACTTGGTTTCCGCGACCATCGGGACGGATTGGCGAGTATCGATTGGGTAGATGGGGGGCCAGTATGTCCATGTGGTCCCTAGGCCTGATGGGTTCGTCCAGCACTTCGTAAGCAACTTGCGCCAACCAGCCGTCAACATCCCATGCATTCCCGACGTTCCCAAACTCTTTGGGCCTTTCAGCCGAGCGGGCTCGTGCCGAGACTTTCCCGACCGCCTTGATGAAGGTGTCTGCAAAGGAGAATACGAGATCACCCGAGGAGAGTTTGGTCATGTTCTGATAGAACTCGTTGAAGCCATTGTCTCTATTTCGTTTCGGTGACCACATGTAGCCGCCACCAACCTCTGCCTTATAAGTTTGATTTTGATTAACCCACCAGTAACGCACCATAAGAGGTCCCTCCAAAAAATAAGCGGTTGAAGATCAACCTACAGCACGTCCTATTGGTGGACCACCGTCTCCTTTCGGCCCTGGAAGATTTCAGTCTTCCGGGGTGATCGGCCCATCCCGACCCAAATATGGAGAGGGCCACCCTGGCGCGCGCAGACGTGCTGATAGTAGCTCATGTAGGAGGTCCGAGGCGGCCCCCACGAGGAAGACCCAGAGGAAAGCGATTACGATTTTGGCCTGTATCCGCGCACTTTAGGCATCCCTTATGGGCCCGGTCAGGGTGGACTGTAACGTGGCCATAGTGGGCACCGTGGGGTGCAGGATCGTCGGGGCGTCTCCTGAGAATAGCCTACCGGGGCTGCTACCTCGGGATGTGGTCGGGGAGAGCGTAGACGTGGGCTCACTGACAAGGACACCGACAGGGCACCGGAACGGGCCCATATACACCTTGGGGGTCTCTTTATAGTGGCAGAGGGCGGATTTTCACCCGCCCCCGCCGATGCTTTCACTGTCGCCGTTTCAGGCTGCCGTCCTCGTAGATCGGCTGCGCGTCCGGCCCGAAATACTCTGCCGGGAAAGCGAGAATATCTGCGTCGGGCAGTTCCGCTTCGGGGTTCAGCACCTCGAAGGACCGGAGACCGTAGACTTCACGGCAGTAGTGGTCGAGGACATGGGCGACATGAAGCCGACCTGTTCCCTCGTCCCTGTCCCAGCTTCGCAGAAAGTAGCGATCTGTGGTCAGGCTTCGTAGCTCCGCATTGCCTCGGGCCTCGGCTATCAGCCTCTCCAGAAACTCGGCCCGGTAGGTCGGTGGAGTCTCGTAGAGGGCGTGGGAAAGGCCCCTGATGCGGCCCTTGCGGACCTCGTGGCGGCGCTTCGCTTCCCCGCTCTGGGCTATCGCTTGCGACCCTCGGGCCTGATTGTTCGTCTCCGCCTTCTGGCATTGACGACAACAGAACCTCTGGTTCTTGCGCTTCGGCTGGAATGCCTCGGCACACTTTGGGCAGATGAGGTGCGGGTTAAGGGTTTCGACAACGGGTTCAGCGGGCGGCACGGAGACATGAGCCTCGGGGCCGATGGTCGGGCACTCAGGATGCGCGAACATGCCAGAATATTACCCGCCCGACGCAAACGGGTTCAAGCCTTGTTCGCCGCCCCATCTGGCAGGAAAACCCCTTCGGCTTCTCGCGCCCCGGCATAGGCCAGCTTGTCGGCCAGTTCGTTGTGTTCGGCCCCGTTGTGACCACGCACCCACGCGAACGTCACCTTGCGCCCTTCTGCGGCCCGTTCAAGGCGGTCCCAGAGGTCGCGGTTCTCGGGAGCTTTGCCGCTGCCCTTCTTCCATCCGTTCGCCCGCCACTTCGCCAGCCATTCGTTCATGGCCTTCGGAATCAGGTCGAGGTCGCAATAGACGGTGATGGGCTCGGCGGTGGGAAACCCAAGGCTTTCGAGGGCGACACAGGAGGCGGTCATCTCCATGCGGATGTTCGTGGTCGGCGTCGGTTCGCTGCCTTTGCGCTTCCGGTGCTTGAGGATCGTGCCGTCAGCATCCAGCCGCAGCGTGACGATCCCATAGCCACCGGGGCCGGGATTCCCGATGCTGGAGCCATCGGTGTAAATCTCAATGCGAGTCTGGCCCATGGTGGGCTGGTCATCGCGTTCGGTGGTCATGGTCGTGTCGGCCAGCGCCGGGCGGAGGGGGTTCATGTCGTTCATGGTGGTCCTTTCGTTTGGACATGCAGGGTCAGCCCGTGGATGCGGACGCAAACCGGGTTGAGGTGGGATGAACGGACTTGCTCAGTCCAATGCTGAGGGGCAATCGGACGGCCCCCGAGGATGACCCCGGAGGCGCACCACAACGGCCCTTAGGCGACCATCAGGGGCCGGAGCTTGCGGAGCGTCAGGGAGATTGCCTCCTGCGCCTGACGGTCATTTACCCGCTGCGTCGCGGTGATGGCCCGCAGCGCGACCATCAGGAACTCGCTGGCGATGGTCAGATCGTGGATAGCGCCCAAGGTGGGGTCGAAGGCGGTCGTGGGGTTCTTCTGCGTCATGTCGTGATCCTTCTGTGACAGTGAATGTGCCTGTCTAGGATTACCTCTCAACTCATTGCAAACAAAAAAGAATAGTCCCATTTATGGGCCTATGAAGACAGTCCAAAATGTGGGTCTATCCCGGATTCCGTAAGCCGCTGGCTCGACTCAGGAAATCGTGCTGCGGCATCGGGACGGGCTCAGACGTGGGCCCAGAAGTGGGGCGAAGAAATTTTCCCGGTAGCCGCGCGGTTGGACTTGGAGATGCCAAACCACCGCAGTTCAGGTGTTTGACGCCCCCGCCCTTGGGGGAACAAGTCCTCAAATTGAGGATGTGTCCGAGAACAGGAGGCCCTTGTAACTTCCAAGGGGCATCCACCATGCTTGCGGATGCGGGGCATGACTTCCTGCGTCACCCAGTCTTGGAAGTCACGGGCGGCGGGGTTGGACCGTTGGGCGCGGAGGACGAATTTGTAGAGACCGGGTTCGCTCACCAGTAGGATGCGGCGGTTCGATCCCGGAAAGAGCGTCCCTTGAAGTTCCTTGGACGCCTCGCTGTGCCGGAGGATGTGCGTCTCCCCCTCCCCGGTAGCCGCGCGGATGCAGGTGGAGATGCCGTCGCGGTGGTAGTCGAGGATGCGCCCCACGTCCTGCGACGGGAACCACAGCTTGCCGTCAAGCGTGACAGCCCGCAGCATCTTTCCGTTGAAGGTGAAGGTTTCGAGATCGAAGCTCTTGCTGGTCATGGTCAGTTCCTTGTCAGATCACTTGATGGGGAGGGGGAAGTATCGGGCTCCGCACACCGGGCACACGAAAGGGGCCGCTGAGGGTGTCAGAGGGGTCAGGCAGAAGTTGCAGGATTTGGTGGTCATTGTGGTGGGCATGGCGAAAGGCCCCGCCGCGACGGAGCCCTAGAAGCCTTCACGGGGCGGACCCCGACATGGACAAAGACAGATAGGCGCAAACAAAGAGTCAGCAATGCTGACCTATTGAAAAACTACCGGAAGTAGGTGAACCACACGGACAGCGCGGAACTGACAACCATGCCGCCCATGGCCGCCCAGCAGAACCCCTCTACGATCATCTGAACCATCGCTCACACCCCCTCCTTGGTCCACCGGGCGAGGGCAGCCTGTGCCGCCTCGGGGTCCTCCACCATGCGCCTGACAGCGCCTCTGGATAGGCCCAGTTCCTTTGCGATGGTCAATGCCCCTGCCCCGTTGCGGTGGCGCTCTAGGACCTCTGCCAGCGTCTCCCCGTCGTAGCTGGGCTTCCGGCCCCGGTAGGCCGTGATACTCTCCCGTGCCGCCGCTATGCCCGCCTTCTGGGCCTCTTTGATGGCCTCGGCCTGTGCCTGTGCGGTGGCCGCCATAAAGGCGATCAGGGCATCCCTTACGGCAGCTTGCATGGGGTCTGTCGTGGCCCCGTCAAAGGTCAGCCCATTGATCACGGTGCGGATGACCACGCCCTTCCGCATGAAGTGCCGGATCGTGTCCGTCACGTCCTGATAGTTCCGCCCTAGCCTGTCCACCCAGCGCACCACCAGCACATCGCCCCGCCGCAGCATGTCATTGAGGCGCTTGCCTTCCGGGCGCTCTGCAAGGGTCGTGCTGACCCCGGAGACCCCGTGGTCTGCCACCATGTCATCTATGACGATGCCCGCCGCTTCGGCTTGGGCCCTCTGGTGGGCAAGGTTCTGTTCGGTCGTGGAGACGCGGGCGTAGAGGATCGTTGCCATGACATTCCCTGTGGCTTCTGAGGTCATGGCCCTTGATAGAGTGGCCGCAGAGTCCTGTCAACAGTCAACGGCCACCGATCTAGCGGCCTCATGGCGTGGCCCCTGAGGTATACCCTAGCGATCATCCATCGCGCACCAGATCAGGACGCGGCCAGCGATCAGCCAGCGCGGGAGAAGGTCACGGCAGGAAAGCCTATCGGTGTCCGGCGGGTGCGGTGAAGAAGGCCCACGGGGGGTATCGCGCGGCCACACCTGTCTAGGTCAGCCGCTCAAATTTTTGTGGCAATTTTCGGCGTAAGTCTGACAACTGCTTAGATAGTTGTGGAAAGCCTCCTTCACATTACGGCAGAGGTGGCAGGAGATCACTGCTCGCAGAGCACTTACACGGGGAAAACAATGCTTGGCTGGATCAAACGCAAGGTAGAAATTTCTTCAGCGAAAGCAGCCACTGAAGACATAGAACGTCAAATAGCAATGCTAAAGGGCGCAGATGACGACGACCTCGGCCTCCTGATCGCATCGGCAACATTCTATCGTTTCTTTCTGAATCAGCATGGAGTTGTGCCATCGGGAGCGTTCGACTTGGGCGAGGTGCGCGATGCAGAGGGCTGTGATTTCTTCCCAATGGAACTGAACCGATTGATCCGAGAAGCGCAAAAGGAAGGAAATCCCGTTGGTGCTGCCGGTCTTATGATCCTGCTGCACTCGGCCAGAGCAATAAACATGCCAGAATTGCGGTTTCTAGGGCGATCAATGTGGAAAGAGCTCCAACGAGGGATGCCCTTTGCGCCAAACTACCTTCCTTCACTCTTTCAAGCGGCAGGGATTCCTTACAACGGTGACTCTGGATCAGTATACTTCATTCCGGGTGGCCTAGAGCCTCGCTGAAACACTGCCAGATAGGTTGTCGTCCGCCGGTGTTCGGCTTAATCTAGGCACACAAATCCACCACGTCAGGCACACACGCCTGACCACCGGGTCGGCCAAAGGTCCACGCAAGGACTTGATATATAAAAGAATATCCGGCGATCTGCCGAGTTTGATTAATCCCAAGCTCGCCTACCGCCGGAGCCAAATATCCCTGACTTCATTGGGAAAATTGGCGAAACACAGAACTTACCACCCAACAATGCGCAGGACTTCCAGGCTAGCGGGGCGCGCTGGAGAGGTAACTTCCGTTGATCTGTGCTTTTCCGTCAATCTTGGCAAAGCGCCGCAGTCTTAAGCGCGTACCCTGCCTAACACCAACCATCAAATCTGCGTAATACTGGCAGGTTCACACAGCCAGGCCTGATCGCTGCGGACGTTGGCCCCGATGTTACCCGCGACCTGCCTTTTCGGCGATGCCTGACACCCCTTCGCGGCGGTCGAGTTCCGCCAGAACCTGATCCAGCGTCACGTCGCGCGCGGCGAGCATGACGAGCAGATGGTACAGCACATCCGCCGCCTCGGTGGTCAACTTGTCCCGGTCACCCTTGACCGCCTCGATGATCGCCTCGATGGCTTCCTCACCGAATTTCTCGGCACATTTCTCGGGGCCTTTGGCGAACAGCTTGGCGGTCCAACTGGTATCCGGGTCTGCGCCCTTGCGGCTGGCGATGGTGGTGTAAAGGCGGGAAAGTGTATCCATCACAACCTCATCGGAATGCCGGCGGCGGCCATGTGGGCTTTGGCTTCGCTGATGGTAAAGGTGCCGAAGTGGAAGATCGAAGCCGCCAGCACCGCGCTTGCGTGGCCTTCGGTAACGCCCTCGACAAGGTGATCGAGTGTGCCGACACCGCCGCTGGCGATCACCGGAATATCCACGGCATCGGCAATCGCGCGGGTCAGGGGCAAGTTGTAGCCGCCCTTGGTGCCGTCGCGATCCATGCTGGTCAGCAGAATCTCTCCTGCGCCCTTGGCGGCCACCAGACGGGCGAACTCCACCGCGTCGATGCCGGTAGATTTGCGGCCACCGTGGGTGAAAATCTCCCACTTGCCGGGGGCGACAGTTTTCGCGTCAATCGCCACGACGATACACTGGCTGCCGAAACGATCCGCCGCCTCGGCCACGACATCGGGGTTGGCTACGGCGGCGGAGTTGAACGACACCTTGTCCGCCCCGGCCAGCAGCAGCGCGCGCACGTCGTGATGTGTGCGCACCCCGCCCCCCACTGTCAGCGGCATGAAGCATTGCTCGGCCGTGCGGGTCACGAGGTCAAACATCGTGCCGCGGTTTTCATGGGTGGCGTGGATGTCAAGAAAGGTCAGCTCATCCGCGCCCGCTGCGTCATAGGCCTTGGCGGCCTCGACCGGGTCGCCCGCATCGATCAGGTTGACGAAGTTTACGCCCTTGACCACGCGGCCATCGGCGACATCAAGGCAGGGGATGATGCGGGTTTTCAGCATGGGGGAAACCTAGCGCCTTGGGGCTGGCGGGGAAAGGGGGCGTTGCCCCCTTGGACCCCCAGAGTATTTTTGCCAAGAGGAAGTCAGGAGCGCAGAGCGTGCAGGGCGCCGGTCAGATCAATCGCCCCGTCATAGAGCGCCCGGCCCGAGATGGCGCCAGCGATCACGCCGGTATCGCGTAGCGCGATCAGGTCTTCCATGCGGGACACGCCGCCGCTGGCGATGACGGGAATGGTCACGGCGCGGGCAAGGGCCTCGGTCGCCTCGATGTTGGGGCCCTGCATCGCGCCGTCGCGGTCGATGTCGGTATAGATGATGGCGGCCACACCGGCGTCTTCAAAGCTGCGGGCAAGGTCGGTCGCCTGCACGGTGGTTTCGGTGGCCCAGCCCTTGGTGGCGACAAAGCCTTTGCGGGCGTCGATGCCGACGGCAACCTTGCCGGGGAAAGCCTTGGCCGCTTCGCGGACCAGCGCGGGGTTTTCCACCGCTACGGTGCCTAGGATTACGCGCGACAGGCCCTTTTCCAGCCACATCGCGATGGTCGCCATATCGCGGATACCGCCGCCCAGTTGCGCGGGCACCTTGACGGCCGCCAAGATGCCCTCGACCGCCGCCGCGTTGACCGGCTGCCCGGCGAAGGCACCGTTGAGGTCCACCAGATGCAGCCATTCGCAGCCCGCATCCTGAAACTTCAGCGCCTGGGCCGCCGGGTCATCGCCAAAGACGGTGGCCGCCGACATTTCTCCGCGCAACAGTCGCACGCATTGACCGTCTTTCAGGTCGATCGCGGGATACAGGATCATCGGGGCCCTCGCTGGCACTGGTCGCGCCCCCTTTGGCACGGGATCGGCGCTTTGCCAAGGGCGCGACCCGACGTCAGGCTTGATCGCAAGCCCCCGCCTGCCCGATGATCGCCCGAGGAATTGGGAGGAGGAACCCGCGATGAAAAAGCTGATTTTGGCCGCCGTGCTGTCGGTCACTGCCGGGGCGGCGTTTGCAGATCCGGTTGAAGGGGTGTGGAAGACCAAGCCTGATGACAATGGCAAGTTTGGCTATGTCCAGATCAAGCCCTGCGGCCCGGCGTTCTGCGGCACGCTGATCAAGGCCTTTGACGAGACGGGCAAAGAGATCGACAGCCCCAATGTCGGCAAAAAGATCGTCTGGGACATGGTGGCCTACCCCGACGGGGTTTATGACGACGGCAAGATCTGGTCGCCCGACCGCGACAAGACCTATTCGTCGGACATGACGCTGTCGGGCAATGCGCTGGCTGTGCGGGGCTGTGTGTTCGGCATCTGCCGCGATGGCGGCACCTGGACGCGGGTCAAGTAACGGGGCACCTTACATTTTCAGCACCGGCCAGAGCGAGGCGACCAGCGCCAGCGCCATGACTCCGTTGAAAAGGCGCAGGCGACGCGGGTCGGACAATAGGGTGCGCAGCGCCTCGCCCGCCCAAGCCCAGAGGCTGACGGTCGGCAGGTTGACCAGGGCAAAGATGCCCGCCACCCAGCCGATCTGCGCCAGCCGCCCGTCGGGCGCATAGACCGCAATCGCCCCAAGGGCCATGGCCCAAGCCTTGGGGTTGACCCATTGAAAGGCTGCCGCTTGCAGAAAGGTCATCGGGCGCGCGCCCGCCCTGCCCTGCCCCGGCGCAGCCGAGCCTGCAATTTTCCAAGCCAGCCATAGCATATAACCGACCGCCGCCACCTTCAGCGCCAGCATCCCCGGCGGCCAGGCATGCAGCACCCCGGCAAGGCCCAAACCCGTCGCACAGGCCAAGACGGCAAAGCCGACCGAAATGCCCAGCATATGCGGAATCGTGCGGCGGATGCCAAAATTGGCCCCCGAAGCCATCAGCATCAGGTTGTTCGGCCCCGGCGTGACCGAGGTGACGAAGGCAAAAGACAAAAGCGCGAAGAGGATTTCGGTATTCATACCGCAATCATGCAGCACGCGATGTGGCGAAGGATTGCAAATATTGCAGATAGAAAGGTATATCTGCAATCTATGACCAAACTTGATGCCATCAATGAACACATATTGCAGGAGCTGTCCCGCAACGGCCGGATTCCGAATCTGGAGCTGGCCGAAAAGGTCGGCCTGTCCCCCTCAACCTGCCTGCGCCGGGTGCAAGAGATGGAGCGGTCGGGCCTGATCAAAGGTTATCGCGCGGTGCTGGACCCCGAAAAGCGCGGCATCGGCTTTGTCGCCTATGTGGCGGTGGGGTTGAACGACCACACCAAGGCGGGGCAGGAATCGTTTGAACGCGCGGTGTCGCGCGCATCGCAGGTGCGCGAGTGTCACAACATCACCGGCACGGTGGAATATCTGCTGCGGGTCGAGGTGGAGGATCTTGCGGCCTACAAGCACTGGCATACCGAAATGCTGGGCGTGCTGCCGCAGGTCCGCTCGATCACGACCTATGTGGTGATGGGTAGTGCCAAGGATGACCGGGCGTGAGATAACCGGGCCCGAAGCCTATTTAAGCGACGCCGCCGCCACGATGTTCGACGGCCCCTGATTTTGCAGGATCACAACCACGGGGCTTGGCCCCGGCGCCTCGGCCTCTACCTCCAGCGGGGCTTTGCCGGGCCATTCGCCCAGTCGCTGCCAGTCGGTCACGATGTTGGAATAGGTGACAATCTGGCCCTGATTTTCGCCGCCCTCGATCTCGACCGTCTGTTGCGGCTGATAGCGCACAAGCTGCACCACAACCGCTTGCGGCAGGGGCGGGTTGGCGGCGGCGCGAATCATCACACGGTCGCCCATGCGTTCGATGGTCAGCTTGACCGCCGGTTGCACCGCCAGTTGCCGGGCAATCGCTGTGGCCAGTTCTTGCGCCTCGCTGCCGACGATACGCTCTTGGCCAGAGATGATCATTTGCGGCGTATAGATCATCCGCTCTCCCGAGGCGCGGGCATAGGCCTTTTGCCGGTCGGTAAAGCGGGCGTTGCCAAAGGTATCCTGCCAGCCGATGTAGTCCCAGTAATCAACATGCAGCGCCAGGGGAATCACGCCGGGTTGGTTGACCAGTTGCTCGAACACCTGGTCGGCGGGCGGACAGGACGAACAGCCTTGCGATGTGTAAAGCTCTACCACCACGCCGGTCTGGCTTTGCGCCACGACTTGCCCGGCCTGACACAGCCACAGGCCGCAGGCGGCACTGACAATCTGTCGCATCATGGTGTGGTTCCGATCCCCAAGTCTTACCTTGGTTCTACAAAACTGCCCCCGCACATGCCAATCAAGGTTTTGCGAGTGCCTGTTCCTGATGCAGTCACGGAATTGAGGGCTGGAAAATCGGCATACAATTGCATACAATGCCGGCAAGTGCAGATGATTCCCTTGCAAGGGCCTGCCCTCTTGGGCACAACCCCCGCAAGACGCCAGCCATGAGGAGGCCCGCATGACCGTTACCGTCGGACACGATAGCCAGAAGACCCGCAAGACCCTGAGCGCGGGTGGCCAGACCGTTTCTTACTATTCGATCCCCGCCGCCGAAGCGGCTGGTCTGGGCGAGTTTTCCAAGCTGCCCGCCTCGTTGAAGGTGGTGCTGGAAAACATGCTGCGTTTCGAGGACGGCAAGACCGTCAAGGTTGACGACATCAAGGCGTTTTCCGACTGGGCCAAGCTGGGTGGCAAGAACCCCATCGAAATCGCCTATCGCCCCGCCCGCGTGCTGATGCAGGATTTCACCGGCGTTCCCGCCGTGGTTGACCTTGCCGCCATGCGTGACGGCATCGCTGGCCTTGGTGGCGATGTGCAAAAGATCAACCCGCTGAACCCGGTTGACCTTGTGATCGACCACTCGGTCATGATCGACGAATTCGGCAGCCCGCGTGCCTTCCAAGCCAATGTGGAGCGCGAGTATGAGCGCAACATCGAACGCTATGTCTTTCTGAAATGGGGGCAAAAGGCGTTCAACAATTTCCGCGTCGTGCCCCCCGGCACCGGCATCTGCCATCAGGTGAACCTGGAATATCTGGCACAGACGGTATGGACCGATACCGACCAGAACGGCGATGTCGTGGCCTACCCGGATACGCTGGTCGGCACCGACAGCCACACCACCATGGTCAACGGCCTGGCCGTTCTGGGCTGGGGCGTCGGCGGGATCGAGGCTGAGGCGGCGATGCTTGGCCAGCCGGTTTCCATGCTGATTCCAGAGGTGGTCGGCTTCAAGCTGACCGGCAAGATGATGGAAGGCACCACGGCGACCGACCTGGTGCTGAAGGTCGTGCAGATGCTGCGCAAGCACGGCGTGGTGAACAAGTTCGTTGAATTCTACGGCGAAGGGCTGGATCACCTGCCGCTGGCCGACCGGGCGACCATCGCCAACATGGCCCCGGAATACGGCGCCACCTGCGGTTTCTTCCCGATCGACGGCGAAACCCTGCGCTATCTGCGCAACACGGGGCGTGAGGAATCGCGGATCGCGCTGGTCGAGGCCTATGCCAAGGCCAACGGCATGTGGCGCGGGGCGGATTACTCGCCCGTCTATACCTCGACGCTTGAACTCGACATGGGCGAGATCGTTCCGGCGATTTCCGGCCCGAAACGCCCGCAGGACTATACGCCCCTGAACCTTGCCGCCCGCAGCTTCTATAAAACCGTGGCCGAATATCGCGGCATGGACGTCTCGCTTGCGGCCAATGAGATGGCCGATCAGGGCGGCGGCGTCATCGCCCCGCCCAAGGATGCCCGCAAGACCGCAGCCGTTGAAGGCAAGGATTACACCATCCGCGACGGCTCGGTGGTGATCGCGGCCATCACCTCCTGCACCAACACCTCGAACCCCTATGTGATGATCGGGGCCGGTCTGGTCGCCCGCAAGGCGCGTGCGCTGGGGCTTAAGGCAAAGCCGTGGGTGAAAACCTCGCTCGCCCCCGGATCGCAGGTCGTGGGCGAATACCTGAACGCCGCCGGGTTGCAGGAAGATCTGGACGCGGTGGGCTTCAACCTCGTGGGTTACGGCTGCACCACCTGCATCGGCAACTCTGGCCCCTTGGGCGACCCGGCGATTTCCAAGGCGATCAACGACAATGATCTGGTCGCCACCGCCGTCCTGTCGGGCAACCGCAACTTTGAAGGGCGTATCTCGCCCGACGTGCGGGCGAACTACCTCGCCTCGCCCCCGCTGGTTGTCGCCTATGCGCTGGCGGGCGATGTGAACATCGACCTGACCAAAGACCCGATTGCCACCGGCAAGGATGGCAAGCCGGTCTATCTGAAGGACATCTGGCCGACCAACCAAGAGGTTGCCGAGCTGGTTGAGGCGACCGTCACCCGCAAGGCGTTTCAGGAAAAATACGCTGACGTGTTCAAGGGCGATGAGAAATGGCAGGCGGTCGAGACCACCGACAGCCAGACCTATGACTGGCCCGCGTCTTCGACCTATATCCAGAATCCGCCCTATTTCCGCGGCATGTCGAAAACGCCGGGCGTGATTTCCGACATCAAGGGCGCGCGCATCCTTGCGATCCTTGGTGACATGATCACCACCGACCACATCTCGCCCGCAGGTTCGTTCAAACCCACCACCCCGGCGGGCCAGTATCTGACCGAACGGCAAGTGGCCGCGCGCGACTTCAACTCTTATGGCGCCCGTCGCGGCAACCATGAGGTGATGATGCGCGGCACCTTCGCCAACATCCGCATCAAGAACGAGATGCTCGATGGCGTTGAAGGCGGTTACACCAAGGGGCCGGATGGTCAGCAGACCTCGATCTTTGATGCCTCGATGGCGCATCAGGCCGCCGGCACGCCGCTGGTGATCTTTGGCGGCGTGGAATATGGCGCGGGCTCGTCGCGCGACTGGGCGGCGAAGGGCACGGCTCTGCTGGGTGTGAAGGCCGTGGTGGCGGAATCGTTTGAACGGATCCACCGGTCGAACCTGGTCGGCATGGGCGTCATTCCGTTCGAGTTCACCGAAGGCATGACCCGCAAGTCGCTGAACCTGACCGGCAATGAGACGGTGGAAATCACCGGCCTTGCGGGTGATCTGAAACCGCTGAGCCTGGTGCCCTGCACCATCACCTATGCCGATGGCACGAAGAAGACGATCAGCATCAAGTGCCGCATCGATACCGCGATCGAAATTGAATATGTCGAAAACGGTGGTGTGCTGCATTATGTGCTGCGCAATCTTGCCGCCTCGTAAGGCCTGAAACCTTGCCAAAACGCCGCCCTTCGGGGCGGCGTTTTGCATTTGGCTTGACGCTGCCGCAACCCCGTGGCCAATTCCGCCCATGCCGCAGCGCCGCATGACCCTGACCGAAGCCCATGTCGCCCGAACGCGGCGCGAGGTGGTGTTTGATCCCGACTCCGCCGACCTGCGCGGCTGGACCCGGCTGGACGATACCGCCATTGCCGAGGCCGCCGATGTGCTGCTGGCCGAACGGCCCGCCGGCCCCCTTTGGGTGTTCGCCTATGGCTCGCTGATCTGGAAGCCAGAGTTCACCCCTGTCCGCACCCTGCCCTGCGACGCGCCTGGCTGGCACCGCGCCTTTACCATCGGACTGACAAGCTGGCGCGGCACACCGGAGGCGCCGGGCCTGATGATGGCGCTGATGCCCGGCGGCCACTGCCGGGGGTTGGCGTTACAGGTGGCAGCGGGAGAGGAACGCGCCGCCCTGATCGCCCTGATCACCCGCGAAACGCCCTATCTGGAGCTGCTGCCCTCTCGCCGCTGGCTGGTTGTGGAAACGGCAGAAGGCCAGCTGACTGCGCTGACCTTTTACGCCCCACCTTTGGCCCTGCACCTGCGGCGGGGACTGACACAGGGGCAAACGGCGGCGCTGATCGCGCGGGCTTGCGGCTATGTCGGGCCGAATTCGGAATATGTGCTGCATACAGTTGCCGCGCTGGAAGCACATGGCATTCACGACCGAAGCCTGTGGCGGCTGCAAAAGCTGGTGGCGCAGGAAATCGAGGCCTTGGAGAAAACGTCAACGAATTAAGGGCCTGTTCAAGAATCACTGGCAGAACAAAGGGACAACCCACCCGGATCACCCCTGCCGGAGATTATCATGCCCAACCGCTTTCCGCCCCTGCTGTCGCAGGCCGATTTCGATCAGCCCGCCCATCGCCCGTCTCTGCCACTGACCCTGCCTTGGGGCGAGATTCTGGTGCTGCTGATGCTGTTTCCAGTATTGGCCGCGATGGCCTGACGACGGTCTAGTTCGCCGCGCGAGCCTTTTCCAGCTCTGGCCGAAACCGCTGCTGATAGTCATCGCCCACCATCGGGCCGATGAAGCGATAGGCCACCGTGCCATCGGGCCGCAGGATGAAGGTTTCGGGCGGCGCGGTGACCCCCCAGTCCAACCGTGTCTTGCCGCGCGGATCGAACACCACTGCCGCAAAGGGATTGCCGTGTTCGTTCAGGAACCCCAGCGCATCATCGGCGCGGTCCAGCATGTTGACGCCGACCACCCGCACGCCCTCATCGCGCAGCGCGATCAGGGTCGGGTGTTCGGCGCGGCAGGGCGGACACCAGCTGGCCCAGAAGTTCACCACGGTCAGCTTGCCTTGCGTCAGGTCGGCATTCGTCACGCCGGGCAGGCCGGGCAAGGTTTCCGCGCCCAGCGGCGGTGCCACCTTGCCCACGAAAACCGAAGGCAACTGCCCAGCGTTCTCGCGCTGCATTCCGGCCCAGAACATGCCCGCCAGCGCCAGAAACAACACCGGCGGAATTGCCATCAACCACTTAGCCATTCTTGCCCTGCCGTTCCTCAACCTCGCGCAGCGCGCGTTTGACTTGTGCGCCGCGCCACAGGCTGACCGCGACCAGCGCCACGATCACGGCGATGGTCGCCGCATAGGACCACAGCACCGCGCCCGCATATTTCCCCAGATCGGGCATCATGCCAGCCTCTCTCGCGCCAACAGCGCCGCCAACCGCCGGGCGCGAATCTCGGTCCGGGTGCGCAGGAAAACCAGCGTGATGAACAACAGGACAAACCCCGCGATGCAGACCAGCAGCGGTATCCAGTACACGTCCGACACGTTTTCCTTCTTGTCCAGCGACAGGCTCGCCCCCTGATGCAGCCCTTGGTTCCAGAACAGCACCGCATAGCGTGACAGGAAGGCAAATACCGACCCCACGATGCACAGAACGCTGGTCAGATCGGCCGCCGTGTCGGGGTCATCCACCGCCGACCACAGGGCGATATAACCCAGATAGAACAACGCCAATATCAGAAACGCGGTCAACCGCGGGTCCCATGCCCACCAGGTGCCCCACATCGGCTGCCCCCAGATCGCCCCTGTCACCAGCCCGATGACGGTAAAGCAAAGCCCCACCGGCGCAGCGGCCTTAGCCGACAGCGCCGACACATGATGCCGCCGGATCAGCCAGATCAGCGATGTGACCAGCATCATCGCCCAGGCCGAGGTGGCCATCATCGCCGCCGGCACATGCAGGTAGATGATCTTGACGGTAGAGCCAAAGCGGTCAGCATCGGGCGTGAAGAAAAACCCCCAGACAAGGCCGGTCACAAGGCACAAAACCGCCAGAACGGCGACCCAAGGCAGGATCACCTCGGTCGTCTGCATGAACTTTTTGGGGTTGGCATATTCCCAGATCGACATGGCCTATCCTAGCACGAAGCCCCTAGCGCAGGTTGACGCGGATTGCCGCAGCCGCCGCAAACGGCAGCAGCGCCACCGCCCCCGCCGTGATCCCGGCAAGAAGCGCCATCGGCGTTCCGGTTGCAAGCCCCATCGCGCCACGCTTCACAACCTCGGCCCCAAAGATCAGGGTCGGCACATACATCGGCAGCACCAGCAGGCTTAGCAGCAACCCACCCCGCTTCAACCCCACGGTCAGCGCCGCGCCGAAAGCCCCGATCACCGACAGCGCGGGCGTTCCTGCCAGCAACGAGGCGACCAGCCAGCCATAGCCGGGGCCGGGCAGGTTCATCAGCACCCCCAGCACGGGCGAAACCAGCACCAGCGGCAACCCCGTCACCAGCCAATGCGCCAGCGCCTTGATCGCCACCACCCCTTCCAGCGGGATGGGGGCTGTGGCCAGCAGGTCCAGCGAGCCATCTTCGAAATCCAGCGCGAAGATACGGTCCAGCGACAGCAGGCACGACAGCAGCGCGCCGACCCACAGGATGCCGGGCGCGATTTTCGCCAGCGTGGCAGGTTCCGGGCCGACGCCAAAAGGCACCATCACGGTGACCAGCAGAAAAAACGCCAGCCCAAAGCCAAACCCGCCGCCCGCGCGCACGGCCAGCCGGATATCGCGCAGCAACAGGGCGATCATGTGAAGGCCTCATCAAACGCACCCCTGCGCCCGCCGTCCTGCGGCGCCTTCGCGCGATAGGGCGTCAGGTCCAGCACCTGCGCTTGCAGTCCAAGATCGATATGGGTGGCGATCAGCGCCGCCCCGCCCTGCGCCAGATGCCCCAAGACCGCCGCTGCGAACAGCGCGACCGAGGCTGCATCCAGCGACACCGTCGGCTCATCCATAGCCCAGACCGGCCGCCCCGCCACCAGCATCCGCGCCAGCCCCAGACGCCGCTTTTGCCCCGCCGACAGGTTCGCCCCGCGCCGGTCACGCAGGTCACGCAGGTTCATCGCATCTAGGGCATGGTCGATACCCTTGGTGCCAAAGATCGCGGCCCAGAATTCCAGATTCTCGGCGACCGTCAGCGTGGCCTTGATGCCGTCGGCATGGGCGGCATAGGCGATGGCATCGGGTGCCGCCTCGATCACGCCCTCCAGCGCCGGTTGCAGCCCCGCGATGCAGCGCAGCAGCGTGGTCTTGCCGATACCGTTCGGCCCGCGCAGCACCATCGCCCGCCCGGCGGCCAGCGACAGGCTGACGCCCTCCAGCACCGGAACGGTGCCGCGCGCGATGGACAGGTTGTGAACGGCCAGCAGCGTCATGCCCCAGCCCTACACAATGCCAAGACGCCGCGAAAGGCGCTATTCCGCCGCAACACGGCGCGGCTTCAGCATGTCTTTCAGATAGCGCCCGGTATGGCTGCGCTCGGCCCTGGCAACCTGTTCCGGCGTGCCGGTGGCGACGATCTCGCCGCCGCCATCGCCGCCCTCTGGCCCGATGTCGATGATCCAGTCGGCAGTCTTGATCACGTCAAGGTTATGCTCGATCACCACGACGGTGTTGCCCTGATCGACCAGCGCGTGCAGTACCTCCAGCAGTTTGCGCACATCCTCGAAATGCAGGCCGGTGGTCGGCTCATCGAGGATATAGAGCGTCCGCCCCGTGGCGCGGCGGCTGAGTTCCTTCGACAGCTTCACGCGCTGTGCCTCGCCCCCTGACAGCGTGGTGGCCTGTTGGCCGACCTTGATGTAGCCAAGGCCGACCTCGCATAAAGCATCCATCTTGTCGCGGATCGCCGGAACCGCCTGAAAGAACTCGCGCGCGTCTTCACAGGTCAGCTCAAGAACGTCGGCGATGCTTTTGTTCTTGAACTTGATTTCCAAGGTTTCACGGTTATAGCGGTGGCCCTTGCAGGTCTCGCAGGTCACATAGACATCGGGCAGAAAGTGCATCTCGATCTTGATGACGCCATCGCCCTGACAGGCCTCGCACCGCCCACCCTTGACGTTGAAGCTGAACCGGCCGGGCTGATAGCCGCGGGCTTTTGCTTCCGGCAGACCGGCGAACCAGTCGCGTATCGGCCCGAAGGCGCCGGTATAGGTGGCGGGGTTTGATCGCGGGGTGCGCCCAATGGCGCGCTGGTCAATGTCGATCACCTTGTCGAGGTGTTCGAACCCCTTGATCGTCTCGCACGGCGCAGGGGTTTCATGCGCGCCGTTCAGGCGCGTAGCGGCGGTCTTGAACAGGGTTTCAATCGTCAGGGTCGATTTGCCGCCCCCCGAAACGCCGGTGACGCAGACAAACTTGCCAAGCGGAAAATCGGCCGTCACCCCTTTCAGGTTGTTGCCGGTGGCCTTGACCACGGTCAGCTTCTTGCCGCTGCCAGTCCGCCGCTCTTTCGGCACAGCAATCTCGCGCGAACCGGACAGATATTGCCCGGTGATGCTGGCCGGATCGGCGGCAATCTCGGCGGGCGTTCCGCGCGAGATGATCTGGCCGCCATGCACACCCGCACCGGGGCCGATATCCAGCACATAGTCCGCCTCGCGGATCGCATCCTCGTCATGTTCGACCACAAGCACCGTATTGCCCTGATCGCGCAGGTTTTTCAGCGTGGTCAGCAGGCGGTCATTGTCGCGCTGGTGCAGGCCGATGCTGGGTTCGTCCAGCACATAGAGCACCCCTGTCAGGCCCGATCCGATCTGGCTGGCCAGCCGGATGCGCTGGCTTTCGCCGCCCGACAGGGTGCCCGCATTCCGGCTCATCGTCAGGTAATCAAGGCCGACATTCACAAGGAATCCAAGACGTTCGCGGATTTCCTTCAGGATGGCCCTGGCAATCTCATTCTTTTGCGGGCCAAGGCTGGCGGGCACCTGCCCGATCCAGTCATGGCTTTCGCGGATCGACATCTGCACCACCTGCCCCACATGCAGCCCGGCAATTTTCACCGCCAGCGCCTCAGGTTTCAGGCGATAGCCGTTGCAGGTATGGCAGGCGCGGTTGTTCTGATAGCGCTCCATCTCCTCGCGGGACCAAGCCGAGTCGGTCTCGCGGTAGCGGCGTTCCATGTTGGGGATGACGCCTTCGAACACGCGGGACACCTGATAGATGCGCCCGCCCTCGTCATAGCGGAACTCGATCTCTTCGCCCTTTGACCCATAAAGGAACAGGTCTTTCACCTTGTCCGGCAGGTCTTTCCACTTGGTCTTGCGGTCGAACCCGTAATGCTTGGCCAGCGCCTCGACCGTCTGGGTGAAATAGGGCGATTTCGATTTGGCCCAAGGTGCTATGGCCCCTTGGGTGATCGACAGGTTCTGGTCAGGCACGACCAGCCGTTCATCAAAGAACAGTTCCACCCCCAGCCCGTCGCAGGCCGGGCAGGCACCAAAGGGGGCGTTGAACGAAAACAGGCGCGGTTCGATTTCCGGGATGGTAAAGCCCGACACCGGGCAGGCGAAGTTTTCGGAATAGGTGATCCTCTCGCCTTCCCCTTCATTCGGGGCCGTCTCGATAATCGCAATCCCGTCGGCGAGGTTCAGCGCGGTGCGGAAGCTGTCGGCCAGCCGCGTCTCCAGCCCTTCGCGCACCACGATCCGGTCCACCACCACATCGATGTTGTGGCGGAATTTCTTGTCCAGCGTGGGCGGGTCTTCCAGATCGTGGAAGGTGCCGTTGACCTTGACGCGCTGAAAGCCCTGCTTCCTCAGCTCCAGAAATTCCTTGCGGTATTCGCCTTTGCGGTCACGCACGATCGGGGCCAGCAGATAGGCGCGCGTCCCCTCTGCCATCGCCATCACGGCATCGACCATATCCTGCACCTGCATCGCGGTGATCGCCAGGCCGGTGGCGGGCGAATAGGGCGTGCCAACGCGGGCGAACAGCAGGCGAAGATAGTCATAAATCTCGGTCACCGTGCCAACGGTGGACCGGGGGTTTTTTGAGGTGGTCTTTTGCTCAATCGAAATCGCAGGCGACAGGCCGCTGATATGGTCCACATCGGGCTTGCCCGCCATGTCCAGAAACTGCCGGGCATAGGCCGACAGGCTTTCAACATAACGGCGCTGCCCCTCGGCATAGATCGTGTCAAACGCCAGCGACGATTTGCCCGATCCCGACAGCCCGGTGATCACCGTCAGCTTGTCGCGCGGAATGTCCACATCGACATTCTTCAGGTTATGTTCGCGCGCGCCGCGCACCTCGATGAACTTCTGTTCCATGGTCACCCCCGACACGAAGGCCAGATGTAGGGTGAAATGCCCGAGTCTCCAACCACAAAATGTGAACCAAGAGTGAACAAACATCCCGTTGCGCAGTTTTTTGGCGGGTGGGCTTCACAAATTCAATTTCACGAATATATTCCTGCCAACCCAATCCAAAGGATCACCCCATGTTCAACCCGTTCGCCAAGGCCACCCCGCCGCTGACCTGTGCCGAGGCCATTACCAAGGCTGCGGCGGGCCAGATGACCCTGCTTGATTGCCGCGAGATGGCAGAGCTTCAAGGCTCTGGCACGGCTGCGGGGGCGGTGCATATCCCGCTGGCGCTGGTGCCGCTGAAGGCTGATCCGAAGGCGCCCGATCACGATGCGCGACTTGATCCGGCAAAGCCGGTGGCAGTGTTTTGCGCCATGGGCGGTCGGGCAGGTCGTGCGGTCGAGGTTCTGCGCGGTCTGGGATATGAGGCGCATAACATCGGCGGTTTTGGCGATTGGTGCGCAGCAGGCGGCCCCGTTACACGCTAGCGCGGCGACGGGCCTGCACCGCATGAACTGCTATACCCAAGCCTGAAAATACCAGCACGAACAGCGCAAGGCCGGACGCGCCGGCCTGCGACACCAACCAAGCCAGCAGCGGCGTGCCCGTGGTGGTGCCCAGATTGCCCAATTGCGCAATGGCTCCGGCAGCGCGGGCGCGGTCCTCTGCCACCGGGTTCAGTTGCGGGATCGAGGCGAAACTGGCCCCCTGCACGATGCCCAGGGCCGCCCCCACGGCAAGGGCAAAGCACGCCTCGGCAGCCCCTCGCCCCCAGGTGGCCCATAACCCCAGCGCCGCCAGCGCGGCCAGCGCAAAGCCAGCCTGCACCAGCCGGACCGCAGGCATCCGCCCCAGCAGCCACACCCCCAGCGTCAGCGACACGCCAATGGAAACCAAGGGCATCGCCACCCCGATGAACCCGCCCCAGCCGGGGCTTGCCAGACCGGGCAGCAGCGTTAGAACCGCAACGTAAGTGATTGTATAGCAAATAAATCCCGTCGCCGGGGCCGCCACAAAGGGCGAGGCATAGATTGCCAGATGTTCGGCCAGCACCCCCTTGCCCGCCACAGGCACCCGCGCGGGCGGCACGGGCATCAGCACCGCCAGCACCCCGGCGCAAGCCAGCATCCATGCCGCATGGGCCTGAAACAAGGCGCCCGGCCCCGCCGCCGCAATCAACCCCGGCCCCAACCAGAACAGCACCGCATAGGTCAGCCCGAAAAAGCTGGACCACAGCGTCATCGCCGCCGCCTGCCGTGCGGGTGGGGCCGCCGCCGCAATCGCCACCGGCCCCACGACCACAATCGCCAGATGAGAGGCCCCCTCCAGCACGCGGCTGAACATCATCACCGGAAAAGGCGGAAAGACCGATTGCACCAGACTGACCGCCGCCCCAAGACACAGCGCCACCAGCATCGCCCGCCGCGCGCCCACCCGTGCCACCAGCAAGCCCGCCGTCGTGCCAAAGATCAGCCCGACAATGCCGACAATCGACACCATCAAGCCAATTCCCACCCCGGCATGGCCCGCATAGGCCCGCCCCAGCACGTCGAACGCCACCGACATCTTGCCGAATTGCGCCGCCGCCCCAAGGCCCGCCGCCCAGATGGCAAAAATGGTGAAAGCCGTGCGCATAACACCTCTGATATGCAAAAGGGGGCCGAAGCCCCCTTTGGTTAGCCTAACCAGCACATCTTAGATATGCAGCGCGCGACCATAGGCGTCCAGAACAGCCTCGTGCATCATTTCCGACAGCGTGGGATGCGGGAAAACCGTGTTCATCAGGTCTTCCTCGGTGGTTTCCAGCGACCGCCCGACGACATAGCCTTGAATAAGCTCGGTCACCTCGGCCCCCACCATATGGGCGCCCAGCATCTCTCCGGTCTTGGCATCGAAGATCGTCTTGATCATGCCTTCCGCCTCACCCAGCGCAATCGCCTTGCCGTTGCCGATAAAGGGGAAACGACCGACCTTGACCGTATAGCCCGCCTCTTTGGCCTTGGCTTCGGTCAAGCCCACGCTTGCGACCTGCGGGTGGCAATAGGTGCAACCGGCGATGCTGTTCGGCTTGATCGGATGCGGATGACCGCCCGCGATCAGCTCGGCCACCATCGCGCCTTCATGGCTGGCCTTGTGCGCCAGCCACGGCGCGCCGGCAATGTCGCCAATGGCATAAAGGCCCGGCACGCCGGTGCGGCAGAATTCATCCGTCACCACATGGGTGCGGTCGATCTTGACGCCCAAAGCCTCCAGCCCAAGGTTTTCCACGTTGCCAATGATGCCGACAGCCGAAATCACCGTATCAAATTCCTGCGTCGTGGTGCCTTTGGCATCTTCCAGATGGGCCACGACCTTGCCGGGGCTGCGATCCAGTTTTTTGACCGTGGTCTTTTCCAGAATCTTCATACCCTGTTTGACAAAGGCCTTCTTGGCAAAGGTGCTGATCTCGGCATCCTCCACCGGCAGAACGCGGTCCATCACCTCAACCACGGTCGTATCTGCGCCCAGAGTGTTGAAGAAGCTGGCAAATTCGATGCCAATCGCGCCCGAACCGATGACCAGCAGCTTTTTCGGCATCCGTTTGGGTTGCAGCGCATGCCGGTAGGTCCAGACCAGATCGCCGTCCGCCTCCAGCCCCGGCAATTCGCGCGCCCGCGCACCTGTGGCAAGGATGATCGACTTGGCGGTCAGCTCCTCGGTGCCCTTGTCGGATTTGACGCTGACAACGCCCACCTTGGGCAGCGTTGCCGCCCCCATGAACACTGTGATCTTGTTCTTTTTCATCAGGTGGCCAATGCCGCCCGACAATTGCTTGGCCACACCGCGGCTGCGGGCGACCACGGCATCCAGATCAAAGGACGCGCCTTCGACCTTCAGCCCGAATTCCTTGGCGCGGTGCATCAGATGGAACACCTCGGCGCTGCGCAGCAGGGCCTTGGTCGGGATACAGCCCCAGTTCAGGCAGATGCCGCCCAAATTCTCGCGCTCGATGATCGCAACCTTCTGGCCCAACTGGGCCGCACGGATCGCCGCCACATAACCGCCCGGGCCAGCGCCCACCACGATCACGTCAAAACTTTGGCCTGCCATCGTCTCCTCCCTAAGAAAACAGTGGGCGTTTAAAGATAGTTTGGCCTTAAACTATCTGGTTCAACGAAACAACAAACATGGCGCCCTGCCTCTATGCGCCCTGTGCATGGCTATCCTGAAGAGCGCGGACCTCTGCCGCATAGCCCCCCTTGGCCAGCCACTCCTCCTCCTCTGCGGTCGAGATGCGCCCCAGCGCCGCGTTGCGCGACGGAAACCGGCCGAACCGGGCAATCACCGCCTGATGGGCGCGGGCATGCAGCGCCATTTCGGGATCAGAGGCCAGACGCTCCTCCATCAGTCGCACGGCAAGCGCCTGATCTGCCGGGTTTTCCGAATGCTCGAACGGCATATAGAAGAATTGGCGCTCCGGCTCCGGGGCGTCCATGTCCCAGCCAGCCTCTACCGCCTTGCGCGCGGCGGCCAGTGCCAACGGATCGGTCGCAAAGGCATCAGCGGTGCCCCGGTGAATATTGCGCGCAAGCTGATCGCAGATCACCAGATAGGCCAGCGTACCTGCCGGGCCATCGACCCAATGCTCCAGCCCGCCTTCGCGCGCGGCCTGCCAGATGTCGGCAAAGCGCGCGCGGCATTCGCCGTCCAGCACCTCGCCGCCGGCATACCAGCCGTCCGGGCCAACCTCGCCCAGCCAGAAATCCAGCACCTCAACCGGGTCTGCCATCTGCCGCCCTCCTGTTTCCGCTAACGTGGCAGGTTCAGGGCTGGGCCGCAATCACCCCGCGATCATTCTTTGTCCAGCACCGCCTCGACCGCCAGCGAGGAGGCCGTTGGCGACAGGCCTGAATAGCGCCCCTGCGCCTTGGGCGAACGGCGGCGCGACAAGCGCCATGCGGCATAGCCGGCCAGCAGGGCGAACAAAATCGCCAGCAGCAGGAAATACCCCGCCGGACCGACACGCTGCATCAGCCAACCTGCAACCAGCGGGCCGAAAATCGCGCCAAATCCGTTCAGAAAGATCAGACCGGAAGAGGCTGCTGGCATCTGATCTTTGGTCAGATGGTCGTTCGTGGTGGCGATCAGCAGCGAATAGAGGGGGTTGATAATGCCCCCCAGCAGCAGCGCCACGCCCAAAACCAGCGTGAATGGCAGTGTCACCGCCGCCGAAGCCGCCATCAGCACCGCCCCCGCAGCCGACAGCCACAGGATCAGCATCCGCCGATCCATCCGGTCCGACAGCCAGCCCACCGGATATTGCAGCACCAGCCCGCCGACATAAAGCGCCGCACCAAAGGCCGCGATTTGCCCGATCGTCAGCCCCCGCATCGCCCCCCAGACCGAAGCCATGCCGAACATCGCCGCATAGACGCCGCCCGTCAGCAGCATTCCCACACAGCCAAGGGGCGAGACGATGAACAGCCGACGAAAACTCATCCCCCGCGTCTCGTCAAAGGTCGGCGCGGGCGTGTCGGCCAAAAGAACCGGCATGAACGCCAATGACACCAGAACCGAAGGAATGATGAACAGCGCAAACCCCGACGGGTCGCCCTGCGCCAGCAGACCCTGGCTGGCGATGATGCCGATCATCTGCACGATCATATAGGCTGACAGGGTCTGGCCCCGGGTCTCATTGGTGGCGGTGTTGTTCAGCCAGCTTTCGGCGGTGACATAGATGCCCGAAAAGCAAAACCCGATCAGCAGCCGGAACCCCGACCAGGCCCAGACATCCACCACCAAGGGATAAAGCACCAGCACCGCCGAGATCAGCGACCCCATAGCGGAAAACACCCGCACATGCCCCACCCGGCGGATCAACCCCGGCGTCAGCCGCGACCCGCCCAGAAAGCCGACGAAATACGATGACATGATCACCGACAGCTCAAAGGTCGAAAACCCTTCCAACCCACCGCGAATGCCCAGCAAAGAGCCCTGAACCCCGTTGCCCACCATCAACAGCATAACCCCCAACAACAGGGGCCAGGATTGGGCCAGAACCTTCAGCATCGTGCACTTCCCTTACAGTCGCCCATGAACCTACCACGCCCGGCATCGCCGCGCAGCCCGATTGCGACCAGTGGCGGAATGCAGCGCCCATTGGCGCCGGTCGGCACCGGGGCGCCGCCCCGGACCCCGGGATATTTATGAACAGATGATGACCAAAGGTGACGCCCTGCCCCGAACCAACGAGGCAGGGAATCATCACCTGTTGCCGCCATCGGGATCCCTCCCTGTACGGTCAGTCCAGTCTGAAAGTTCAAGGTTAAGAAAGCCCTAAGCCCAGATCATCTGTTCATAAATATCCTCGGGGGGGCCGGGGGGCAGACGGCCCCCCGGCCTTGGCCAGAGGCGCGCCGTCAGGGGATCAGCAGCGAGGCATCGCCATAGGAAAAGAACCGATAGCCCTGCGCAATCGCATGGGCATAGATCCGGTCCATCCGGTCCTTGCCTATCAGCGCCGACACCAGCATCAGCAGCGTCGATTTCGGCAGGTGGAAATTGGTCATCAAGGCGTCGGTTACATGAAACCGGAAGCCGGGGTAGATGAAAATGTCGGTCGGCCCCACCCATGGTTCGATCTGGCCAGAACGGGCGGCGGTTTCGATCAGGCGCAGCGCGGTGGTGCCCACCGGAATAACCCTGCCGCCAGCGGCCTTGGTGGCGGCGATCTCGGCGGCGGCCTGTGGCGTCACCTCACCCCATTCGGCGTGCATCCGGTGGGTGGTCACATCCTCGACCTTCACGGGCAAAAAGGTGCCTGCGCCGACATGCAGGGTGACTTCGGTGAAGGCTATTCCCTTGTCGGCCAAGGCCTGCAACAGCGCCGCATCGAAATGCAGGCTGGCCGTGGGGGCGGCGACGGCCCCGGCATGGCGGGCAAAGACCGTTTGATAGTCATCCTTGTCCTGCGCGTCCGCCGGGCGTTTGGCGGCGATATAGGGCGGCAGCGGCATGGCCCCGGCGGCATTCAGAGCGACGTCAAAATCGGGGCCGGTCAGGTTGAAGGTCAGCCGCAAGTCGGTTTCCGATTTCTCAGCCACGGTGGCGGACAACTCGTCAGAAAAGCGGATCACTTCGCCCACCAGTACCTTGCGCAACGGCTTGGCCAGCGCGCGCCAGCCGTTTGTGGCGGGTTCCAGCAGGGTGATTTCGACCTTGGCGACCGCCTCGCCCCGCTGACGTTGGCCAAAAAGGCGCGCCGGAATGACTCGGGTGTTGTTCAGCACCAGCCGGTCGCCGGGGCGAAAAATGTCGATCAGATCGCTTACATGCAGGTCGCGGATGGAATCCCCATCGGACAGCAAAAGCCGTGCGGAGGTTCGCGGTTTGGCGGGGCGCGTGGCGATCAACTCGTCCGGCAGGTCAAAATCAAAATCGGACAGTTTCATTCCTTGCTTTCCCCCACCACGGGCGGCGGTTGGCGAAAGATCTCGCGGAACATGCCCGGCGTCAGGATCGACAGCGGATTGACCGAGACCTGCGGGTCCGTCGCCGTGCCCTTCAAGCTGTAGTTGAAGCCAAAGACCCCCTCGCCGCGCTTTGACAGCAGCGCGCCGATCCCGTTCAGCATGTAGATCGGTGAGATGACGCCCTGCATATCGACCAGCCCCGAACCGCTTTGATAGACCCCGGCCATCGACACCCCAAGTGACGCGCCAATCGCCGACCCGCGCGTGATCTGCACCGCATTGGGCGTCAGGATCAGGTCGCCATCCACCTCGGCAAAGACAAGGCCGGATCCGTCGAGCTGCTCCAGCAACCCCACCACGCTGATCGCGTTCAGCAGTTCGGCCAGCACATTGGCGTTGCGCACCCGGACCCCGGTGATCCGCGCCTTGCCGTCATAGGCCCCGCCGGATTTGCGCGGCACCAGAACCAAGCTCAGCTTGCCGCCATGGGCGCTTTGAAAGATGCCCGCATCGCGCATGACGGCCCCGGCATCCTCGGACACCAGCCGCACCGAGGTGCCATAAGGTGCGGGCAGGATATTGCCCGCCACCGCCGCCCCGCCGTTGACCGCGGCCCGGAAATCGCCGTTGATCCCGCCAGCCAGTGAAAAATCCCCACGAAACCCGGTCAGCGTGATCGACTGCGCCACCACCAGCCGGTCCAGCGACAGCGAAAGCGGCCCGCCGCCCTGCCCCGACCCCTTGCGCGCCGAGGCGGGCGGCAGCTTGCGCAGATCAACCGTGCCAGAGGTCATCGCCAACCCCACAGGCCGCCCCTTGCCGCGCCCGGTGATGGTGACCGCACCGTTCAACCAGCCCGCCAGCGACACTTTGGGAAAGCTGGCCTTGTCCAGTCCGCCCCCGGGTTTCATGCTGACCGCGCCTTCGGCCTTCAGGCTGGCGGCATCCAAAACCAGACGCTCCACCCCGGGCGTGGCCCCCAGCGTCACATCAGCCTCCAGCCGTCCCGCCGTGGCGGCGGGTTTGGTCCAGCCGACATCGGGCAGCCGCAGGGTGATACCCGCAAGGTTCGAGGTCAGGCGCAGCTTGCCCGGCTGGTTCTTTTGCAGATCAATCGCCACATTCGCCCGCCCGGTTCCCGAAACCGTGCCATCGGGCAAGCCAAGGCCAAATTCGTCCGCGGCCCCCTGCGACAGCGCGACGGTGCCTTCGATCCGCGCCTTGCCGCGCTCCTCCGGGGCAAAGCCCTGATGATAGGTGGCATCAAAGGGCACACCGCCGATCAGCCCCGGCCCGCTGATTGTAAGACCGCTCCTGTCGGCCTGAACCTGCATGGCATCGGCCGTAATCACACGCCCCGGCACCAGAACATCGGAGCGAAAGTGGCTGACTTGCGCCGTCACCTGATAGGTCACATCCTGAACCAAAACCTTGGGCTTCAGGGGCAAATGCAGCACCGCCTGCAACTGCGCCTCGCCCTCGCCCAGATCAACCGGCTTGTCGGCTTTGGTCAGGAACTGGAACGGCGGCTGATCCAGCAGCGACAGCGCCGCCGTCAGGCTGGACCGCGCCTTGAGCCGTATCTCCGCTTGTGCCGGTTTCTGGGTGATATCGGGCACCATAAAGACCGATCCGGCCATGTCGATGTCGCCGCCAAGGGGTGGCGTCACCTTGCCGCGTGACAGCACGATGGTGTTGGTCTTGCCTTCAATCGTGGCATAACCATACCCCTCGCGGATCGGCGGCAGGCTGGGCACGAACCGCACATCGGCGTTTTCAAAGCTGTAACCCAGATGCAGGCGCGGTTCCTGCCCCGGCAGAATGCGCAGCGCGGCCTTCACGTCGAACAGCTTGCCTTGCAGAATGTTTTTCTGCACCCATTCGCGGGTTTTCGGCACCAGCCGCACCGGCCACAAAGCCACCAGCTTGTCATGGGCAATCTTGTTCAGGCTAAGATCGAACGAGGCCGTCCAGCCTTGCGCATCGGCACTGGCAACCCCGCGCGCCAAAAGGCGGCGGTCATCCTCGGCCAGGGCCAGTTGCCCGACCTCGACCCGAAACGGGTTGACGCGCAGCCGCAGGTCCAGTGCGCCGGCGCTGAACTGGGCGGGTTCCTGAAACAGTCCCTCAGGGTCGATCTTCACATCACGAAAGCGGATCTGGGTCAGAAAGGTTTCGGGCAGCATGGCCCCCAAAGGCCCCAGCATCCTCTGCCCGGCCGCATCCAGCAAATAGGTCTGCCCGTCGGCCTGCAACTTCAGCGCCGGGCCATCCACCGCCAGATCGTCCATAACCAGCCTGCCGTGGTCGGGATCAAGATGCAGCACGATCCGCGCATCGGTGAACAGAACTGGCTGCGCGGCGGGTGTCGGGCGCAAGGCCCCCGCGCCGATGTTAAGCTCTCCCTCCAGCGCTGACAGACCGGCCGAGCGCAGAGTGGTAGCCAGCCGACCCGAAATCGGTGCATCCAGCGCTCCAAGCGGCGCCAGAACTGGCGCGAGCGAAGCCAGATCGGGGGCGGAAATACCATCAAACCGGGCCTCCAGCCGGGCCTCGTCCGATTTCTTTTGCGTGACAAGCGTCAGCGTGGCGCGCCCGGCCACGCCCTCTGCCCCGCTGGCGGTGACGCCCAACTCGGCGGCCAGCGCATCGGGGCGGTTTTCAACCGTCATGCGGCCATCACCCAGTTCCCACACCCGGCCCGTGCGGTCATCGGTCAGCCGCAGGGTCAGGGCCTCGGCCTCAACCGATTTCAGGCTGGCGGCGGCGGGCTGGGCCATCGCCTTGTCGGCAAGGTCGAACAACTGGGCAAAGCTGGTGATCTGCGGCACCGCTCCGCCGCCACCAAAGGCAAAGTCATACTGGCCCTGCGCATCGCGGCGCACAGAAATGCGCGCGCCCGACAGCAGCAGGCTTTGCGGCTGCAACCGCCCACGCAGCAAAGCCGCCGGGTCCAGCGACATCCGCAATTCCGGCAGCGCCAGCAACGCCGCCCCATCCGGCTTGAGCAGGCGCAGATCGTCCAGCCGGATGCGTGGCACCCAGTCATCATCGACTGCCACCTCCATCCCGCCAATGGCAACCGAACTGTCGGGCATCACCGGCCCGACCATGGCATTCAGCCGCGATTCGACCTCTGCCACTGCCCAGACCGGCAGCCGGATGGGCCGTCCGGTCAGGCCATAGCCTGCGACCACAACCAGAAAGGCCAGCAATACCAGAAAAATGCGCAGCCCAAGGCCGGTACGGTGGCGCTTGCGCGGACGGGGCGATACCGGGCGTTCCGGTGGGTCCCCCCCCTCCTCGCCCTTGTCTTGCGCCGCCGTCATGCCTGCCTGTCCTTGCCTGTAACCCTTCGGTGCGGGCTTGCCTTCATATTTGCCGGAAGGCAACTAGATCGCCAAGGGTGCAACAGCCCGCAGCAAGGAGCCGCCCATGATCACGACCGGAACTGAAGCCCCCGATTTCACCCTGCCGCGCAACGGCGGCGGCACGGTTCGCCTGTCAGCTCTGCGACCGGGCATCGTGGTGCTGTACTTCTACCCCAAGGACAACACCCCCGCCTGTACGCTGGAAGGGCAGGATTTTTCTGCCCGCATCGAACAGTTTGCCGCCCTTGGCGCGGCGGTCATCGGCATTTCCAAAGACAGCGTGAAAAAGCACGACAACTTTTGCAAAAAGCATGACCTGCGCGTCATCCTCGCCTCGGATGAACAGGGCACGGTCTGCGAAGACTATGGCCTGTGGGTCGAGAAAAGCATGTATGGCAAGACCTATATGGGGATCGAGCGCACGACGCTGCTGATCGACAGCACGGGCCGGGTGGCGCAGGTGTGGAACAAGGTCAAGGTTGCAGACCATGCCGAAGAGGTGCTGGCAGCGGTGCGCGCCCTCGCAGGCAAGGCATGACCAGCCTTGCCGAAATGGCCGTGCAGGTGCTGACCCGCGCCGATGGCCGCGAAAAGACCGCGCTGGGGCGCAGGCATGCGGCCACATGGTTTGCTGCCCGCGCGGCAGGCACGCCTTTGCCCATCGGCACGGCGCAGCCCCCGTTACGCCCCGCCCGCCCCGAACGGCCCGAACTGCTGCCGCCGCGCGACGTGCCCCGCCGCCGCCCCGGCAGCCCCCTTGGCCGCACCGCCCTGCTGCACGCAGTTGCTCATATCGAGCTGAACGCGGTCGATCTGCACTGGGACATCATCGCCCGCTTTACCGCCCACCCGATGCCCTTGGGCTTTTACGATGACTGGGTGAAGGCCGCCGATGATGAGGCCAAGCATTTCAACCTGATCTGCGATTGTCTGGAGGCGATGGGCAGCCATTACGGCGCCCTGCCCGCCCATGCCGGCATGTGGCGCGCCGCCGAAGATACCGTGGGGGACCTGATGGGCCGTCTTGCCGTGGTGCCCATGGTGCTGGAGGCGCGCGGGCTGGATGTGACGCCCGGCATGATTGAGGTCTTTCGCAAGGCGAATGACACCGCCACCGTCGCGGCGCTGGAGGTGATCTATGCCGAAGAGGTGGCCCATGTCGCCTATGGCTCCAAATGGTTCAACTGGCTGTGCGGGCGCGCGGGCAATGACCCGAAAGAGGTGTTCCACGATCTTGTACGAACGTACTTTCACGGCGGGCTGAAACCACCCTTCAACGAAGAGAAACGCGCCGAGGCCGGGTTGCCCCCAGACTTCTACTGGCCGCTTGTGGATGGGGATAAGGACGACACAGCCCCGTGATCGGCAACTTTCTGCCGATCAGGCAGGGTTCCGGCAAGGCTTCGCCGGGGCCCTTTGCAAATATGTTGCGACATCACGGGCACCGTCTTAAGCAAAGGGCGCCTCTGGGGAGAGGCTGCCACCTGACAGAAAATCGGAACCGCCCGACGTGATAAGCCGCATCGCCTATCGGATACATACCACGCTTGAGCGGTATTTTCCCGAACGTCGTCTGTTCCTGAAATCCGATACTGACACCCGTTTCATCCGTCTGCGCTCCAGCACTCAGGCGATTGCGGTCGTGGTGGGTGGTGTGACGCTGGCCTGGACCGTTCTGGCCACCGCCATCCTGATTTTCGATTCCATCTCTGCCGGAACCTCGCGCGACCAGATCGCGCGCCAGCAGGCGATGTATGAAAAGCGCCTGTCCGCCCTGTCTGATGACCGCGACCGCCGCGCGGACGAGGCGACCCGCGCGCAAGACCGCTTTGCCCTCGCGCTGGAGCAGGTCAGCGCGATGCAGTCGCGGCTCTTGGCCTCGGAAGACCGGCGGCGAGAACTGGAGACCGGGATCGACGTGATCCAGTCCACCCTGCGCCGCACAATCAAAGAGCGTGACGGCGCCCGCGCCGATGCCGACCGCGCCCGCGCGGTTCTTGCCTCGAACGGCGGCGCGGTGACCGAGGCGGGCCGCGCCCGTGACACCGCTGCCACGGTGGCCTTCCTTAGCGATCAGTTGGGCAGCGCCGCGCAAGAGCGTGACCTGATGGCTGGTGCCGCGAAAAAGGCCGCCGAGCGGGTTGAAGTGGTCGCAGGCGAAAAGGCCGCGATGGAGGCCCGGACCAACGCAATCTTTACACATCTGGAAGAAGCCCTGACGATTTCGGTCGAACCGCTGGACAAGATGTTCAGCGCGGCGGGCCTTTCGACCGACGACCTGATTTCCTCGGTCCGCAAGGGATATTCCGGGCAAGGCGGGCCGCTGACGCCGATCGTGCTGTCCACCTCGAACCAGCCCCCTTCGGTCGAGGAATTGCGCGCCAATGCCTTGCTGAAAACGCTGGACGAACTGAATATGTACCGTATCGCCGCGTTCAAGACGCCGTTCGGCATGCCGGTCAAATCGGCTGTGCGCTTCACGTCAGGCTTTGGCGGGCGCGACGATCCCTTTGGCCGGGGCGCGCGCATGCACGAGGGGCAGGATCTGGCGGGCAGCTACGGCACGCCGGTCTTTACCACCGCCGATGGCGTGGTGACCTATGCCGGCTGGGAAAACGGCTATGGCCGTCTGATCAAGGTCCAGCACGCCTTTGGCATCGAGACCCGCTATGGCCACCTGTCACAGATCCGTGTGGAGGTGGGCCAAAGGGTCTCGCGCGGAGAGCGGATCGGTGATATGGGCAATTCAGGCCGTTCAACCGGCACTCACCTTCACTACGAAGTGCGTCTTTCGGGGCGCGCCGTAAATCCGATGACCTTCATAAAGGCAGCGACCAATGTTTTCTAAAAGCCGCATCAACGAACCGGGGCAAAAGCCCGGCGAAACCGAAAAGCCCAAAGCACCCGAGGCCCCGATGACCACTTCCAAGCCCTCGATGGACTTTTCGACCCCTGCCGCCAAGGGTGGCAAGGCACAGGTTTCGGTGCTGTCGGCGGATCTGACCGTGGTGGGCAACCTGCGCACCACCGGCGACATTCAGGTCGAAGGCACGGTTGAGGGCGACATCCGCGCCCACCTGCTGACCGTGGGCGAAACCGCCACCATCCGGGGCGAGATCGTGGCCGACGACATCGTGGTCAATGGCCGCGTCATTGGCCGGGTGCGCGGCCTGAAGGTGCGCCTGACCTCGACCGCCAAGGTCGAAGGCGACATCATCCACAAGACCATCGCCATCGAAAGTGGTGCCCATTTCGAAGGCTCGGTCCAGCGTCAGGACGACCCCTTGGCCACCGGCCGCCAAGCAGGCCAAACCGCACGCGGTGCGGCTGTGACGGGCGAAGAGCCGTAAGCATCCGCCTGCCCCATAAGTAAAAGGCGCCCGTTGGGCGCCTTTTTTGTTTGGCCGCTGCCTTTAGCGCACTTGCGATTGTTTGCGCGTGGCGTCCATGCTCCAGGCCCCTGGACCTGTAACCACGAACAACAGGAAGACAAAGCAGTAAAGGATGGCCGCATCGCCGCCATTCTGAATCGGGAAAAAGCTGCTGGGCGCATGGAACATCCAGTAGGCAACCGCCATCTGACCCGACAGGATGAAGGCCACCGGGCGGCTGAAAAGCCCGATCAGCAACAAGACACCGCCGATCAGCTCGATCACGCCGCCAAGGCCCATGAGCGAGAAAGGCTCTGGCTGCCCCCTTTCACCTGCGGGAAAACCAAACAGCTTTTGCGTGCCATGCGCGGTGAAAATCAATGCGGATACGATGCGCAACGCCCCAAGGGCCTGCGGTGTATAGCGATCCAGTTTGGCAAAAGGGTCCATGACAATCTCCTGAAAGGGGGGATGGGATGGCTGGCAGTGACCCGGTGGCAGTGGCCACAGGTCAGGTCTGCTGGCCCTGCCATCTATGCCGATCCATCCACCCCGTCGCAACACCGGCACCGAAAGCCCCGCGCTTTGTTGACCACGGATGACCAGATCGTGATCAACCCTGCGAAGGCTCCTCCCACGCCACTACGCGGCGATAGACGTGCCAGCTTGCGTGCCCCAGAACCGGCAGCACCGCGAACAGCCCCAGAAACCCCGGCAGCATCGCCACGAACAGCAGCGCCCCGATCACTGCGCCCCAAGCCAGCATTACCACCGGGCTTTGCCGCACCACGCCAAAAGAGGTGATCATGGCGGTCACGAAATCGACCTCGCGGTCCATCAGCATCGGCAGGCTGACCACGGTGATCGCAAACAACACCCCGGCAAAAACCGCGCCCACCGCCGTGCCGAAGGCCAGCATCGTCAGTCCCTCGGGCGTCAGAAACACCGCCAGCGACGAGGTGACATTGGTCAGCGTGGCATGGCCCAGAAACAGCGCAAAGATCATGTGGGACAGAAAGTTCCAGAACAGGAAAAAGATCACGATCACCGCCGCCATTGACGGGATCTGCCGGTCTTTCTGCCGCAGGATGACCCCCAGAATCTCATTCCAGCGCAAGGGCAACCCTTGTTCCAGCCGCCGGGATACCTCGTAAAGACCACAAGCGACAAAGGGCCCCAGAATTGGAAACCCGGCACTTGCGGGCAAGGTCCACCACAACTGCCCTTTGGCCATCAGTGCCCAGGTCACCAGCCAGCCCCCGGCGACATAAAACGCTGCGAAAAACAGGCCATAGGCGGGCGCGGTGGCAAAGTCGCGCAGGCCCGCGCGCAATGAGGCGGTTATGTCGCCCCATTCGGCGTGCAATATCTCTGGCCGGTCCGGCTTGGTCTGCGTCATGGCTCCCCCTATTTGGGGAAAGCGTAGGGCCGGATCTTGGTTTTGGGAAAGATGTTTTTTACCTAGACCTTAGCGCATCGCCCAAAAGTTCGGTCACCAAGGCAGGCGGCACATCGTCGGCCACGAAAGCCTCGCCAATGCCGCGGGCCAGAATGAACCGCAGCTTGCCATCCACCACCTTCTTGTCCTGCCCCATCAGCGCCACCAAAGCCTCGGCCCCCGGCAGATCGCCCTGAATATCCGAAAGGTCCACCTTCATGCCCATCGCCCTCAGATGGGCGCGCACGCGACTGGGGGCTTCCTGACTGCACAGGCCAAGCCGCTGGCTAAGTTCAAAGGCCAGCGCGCAACCGATGGCGACACCCTCGCCATGCAGCAGGCGGCTGGAATAGCCGGTGGCCTTTTCCAGCGCGTGGCAGAAGGTATGGCCCAGGTTCAAAAGGGCGCGCTCGCCCTCTTCGGTCTCATCCCGGCTGACGATGCCCGCCTTCATCTCGACGCTGCGGCGCACGGCATATTGGCGGTTGGCGGCATCGGTCGCCAGCGACGGGGCATTGCCCTCCAGCCAGTCGAAAAACGCGGCATCGCCCAGCAGGCCGTATTTCACCACCTCGCCATAGCCCGCCAGAAAATCGCGCGGCGGCAGGGTTTTCAGCACATCGATATCGGCCAGCACAAGGCTGGGCTGATGGAACGCGCCGATCAGGTTCTTGCCTTGGGCAGAGTTGATGCCGGTCTTGCCGCCGACCGAACTGTCTACCTGCGCCAGCAAGGTGGTGGGAATTTGCACGAACCGAACGCCGCGCCGCAGCGTCGCCGCCGCAAAGCCGACCAGATCGCCCACCACCCCGCCGCCAAAGGCGATGACGATATCGCGCCGCTCGATCTTTTGTTCCAGCAGCCATTCCGACACACGGGCATATTGCTGCCACCCCTTGGAGCTTTCGCCCGGCGGGATGGTCAGCGCCGTGCTGACGATGCCTTCTGCCCGCAACGCCGCCGTCAGTTCATGCAGATGCTGCGCAGCAACGGTGTCATCGGTGATGATGGCGGCTTTCTTGCGTTTCAGCAGAAAGGCAATCTCGGCCCCGGCGCGGTCGATCAGGCCCTGCCCGATCCGCACCTCGTAAGACCGTGTTCCCAGCGCGACCGGAACCGTTTCGACAGCCATGCTATTCCCCTTCAAGCACATCTGGCCGCGCGGCAAGCGCCGCCACGACCCGCCGCGCCATATCCTCCACCGTATAGCTGGGCAGGGAATCGACGACGATTTCCGCCATCTGGTAAAAGGGGCGTCGCGCCTCGTAAAGCGTGCGAAGCGTTTCGCGCGGGTTTTCGGTACGCAAAAGGGGGCGGGTGGTCTTGTGGCGCACCCGTTGCCACAACAGATCAAGGTCAGCGCGCAACCAGACCGAGACACCAAATTCGGCAATCAGGCCCCGGTTGATTTCCGACAGAAACGCGCCGCCGCCGGTCGAAAGAATGCAGGGCGTGCCTTTCAGCAGGCGGCCCAGTACCTCGGTTTCGCGGGCGCGAAAGAACGGCTCTCCGTCGCGCTCAAATATTTCGGCGATGCTGCGGTCGGCGGCGCGTACGATTTCTTCGTCGGAATCGAGGAAGGGCACCGCCAGCAATCGCGCAACGGCTGTTCCCACCGCCGTCTTGCCCGCACCCATCATGCCAACCATCACAACGGTCTTCTTCAGCCGCACCCTTTACCCCCTTTGCGCCTTCCCCGAAGGCAACCCCCTGCCGATGGCGCAATTTCTTTCCCTCAATGGCGTGAAGTCTGACGGAATGCCATATATATTCACTGCGAAGCAGCCCGCGCGGCTGCCGCAATCGCCGGCCCGGACCCAACCGGGCGGCAACAGGCAGGCCGCAGATGCGGCGAAGGACGGGCATATGTGGCGACTGATCAAGCTGTTGTTCTGGCTTGCGGTGCTTGGGTTTCTTGGCCTTGTTGGCTATTCCTATGTGGCAGACATGACGCCCGCCTCGCAAGAAGTGCGCCAGCCGGTGACACTTCATGCCGACTAGAGCAGCGGCGCTTGCCCTGATTCTTTGCAGCACAGCCCTGCCCCTGCGAGCAGAGGCCCCCCTGTCGGCAATCGACTGGCTGTCGCAATCGGTGACGGCCAAGCCCCATGTTGTCGCCCCCAATGCCACCGTCATCCCCCCCGCCGCCCCGAATGAGCCGGCGGTGGCCAAGAAGGGTGCCTTGCCAGAGGATGTCGCCGTTTCGGTGATCGGCGGGCCCTCGCCCGATGCCGTGGGGTTGCTGTCCCCCGCCGCCACCGGGTTTCCGCATGATCTGTGGGGGCTGGCGCGCACAGCCGAAGTGACCGCCGCCATCCGGGATACCCGGATCGAGGGGCTGCCCGCCCTGCAAGGGTTGCTGGTCACGATCCTGATCGCCGAGGCCTCTCCGCCTGCCGATGCGGGTGGGCGGGGCGAGTTGCTGATCGCGCGGATCGACAAATTGCTGGAACTGGGCGCGCTGGATCAGGCGGCGGCCCTGCTGGCCGAGGCGGGGCACGTCAAGAACCCCGAGGTGTTCCGCCGTGCCTTTGACGTGGCCCTGCTGACCGGAACCGAAGATCAGGCCTGCACCGATCTGGCCCGCGCGCCGGAACTGGCGCTGACCCTGACCACCCGCGTCTTTTGCCTTGCCCGGTCGGGCGATTGGAGTGCGGCGGCCCTGACCCTGCGCACGGCCCAAGCCCTTGGCCATGTGTCGGGGGTGGAAGATGAACTGCTGTCGCGGTTCCTTGACCCTGACCTGTTTGAAGGCGAGCCGGTTCCAGACCCGCCCAAGCCGGTGACGCCGCTGGTCTGGCGCATCTATGATGCGATTGGCGAGCCTTTGTCCACCAGCACCCTGCCCCTGGCCTTTGCCCATGCCGAACTGGGGCCCCGCGCGGGCTGGAAGGCGCAGCTTGAGGCGGCAGAGCGGCTGGCGCGGGCCGGGATGATTCCGGCCAATCAGTTGCTGGGCCTTTATACGCAGAAAAAACCGGCCGCCTCTGGCGGGGTGTGGGACCGGGCCGAGGCGTTTCAGAACTTTGACACCGCCCTGACGGCAGGCGATCTGGGCACGATCGAACAGCGCCTGCCGCTGGCCTATGCCCGCATGGCGGATGTTGAGGCAGAGGTGCCCTTTGCCGACCTTTATGCCCTGCCGCTGTCAAAGCTGAAGCTGACCGGCGATGCAGCGCGCATCGCCTATGAGATGGGCCTGCTGTCGCCCGATTATCGCAGCCTTGCCACCTCTGCCCTGTCGCCGGGGGATGCGCGGTCGCTGTTTCTGGCGGGTGTTGCCGCTGGGTCGGTCAAGGGCCTGAACGCGCCCGACAGCATGGCCCGCGCCCTTGCCCCCGCCTTTACCAATCCGGTTCTGCCCGCTGGGGCAGAGGATCTGCTGGCGCAAAAGCGGTTGGGAGAGGCGATGCTGATGGCGATTTCCCTGATCGACACCGGGTTGAAGGGCGACACGACCCAGGTAGCCAAGGGCCTCGCCCTGTTGCGCAAACTGGGGTTGGAGGATGCTGCCAGGCGCACCGCACTGGAAGTGCTGCTGCTGGAGCGGCGGGGATGACCGCCCCCGCCGCGATGGAGCGGTGGATTTCCACTTTCCTCGAGGCGCAGGCCGCCGAGGCTGACGCCGCCCGCAACACCCGCCTTGCCTATGGCCGCGATCTCAAGGATTTCGCGGGCTGGCTGGCTGGGCACAAGCTGGGCTTTGCCGATGTGGCGCGCGACGGGGTGGAAGATTACATCGTCTGGTGCGAGGCGCAGGGCCTGTCCAAGGCCACCCGGGCGCGGCGGCTGTCGGCGATCCGCCAGTTGTTCCGCTTTGCCCATGACGAAGGCTGGCGCGCCGACAACCCCGCCATCCGCATCACCGGCCCCGGAGCCAGCAAGCGCCTGCCCAAAACGCTTTCAACATCCGAGGTGGAACGCCTGCTGGACGCCGCCCGCACCAAGGGCCGCAACCCCGGCGAACGGCTGCGCAACCGCGCGCTGATGGAACTGCTTTATGCCACCGGGATGCGGGTTTCCGAACTGGTGGGCCTGCCCGTGGCCGCAGCGCGGGGCGATCCACGCATGGTGCTGGTGCGCGGCAAGGGCGGCAAGGAACGCATGGTGCCGCTGTCCGGCCCGGCGCGGGCGGCGCTGACCGACTGGCTGGCCCACCGCGACGCCGACGAAGACCGCGGCCGCAAAGAAGGCCGTCCCCCGTCGCGCGCCCTGTTCCCCGGGCCGGGGGCCGAGGGGCACCTGACGCGGCAGCATTTTCACCTGATGCTCAAGGATATTTCGGTTCTGGCCGGGATAGACCCGACCAAGGTGACGCCCCACACCCTGCGCCATGCCTTTGCCACGCATCTGCTGGCAGGCGGGGCCGATCTGCGGGTGATCCAGACCCTGCTGGGCCATGCCGATGTGGCCACGACCGAGATTTATACCCATGTGCTGGATGATCAGTTGAAGAACCTGGTGCTGACCAAGCATCCCTTGGCCAAAGGGAAGGCGTAGCCCCCTCACCCTGACCCTCTCCCCCAAGGGGAGAGGGGAATCGCAAGACTGGCTACCGCGCGCCCTTGACCGAGGGGTCGCATTCCCTCTCCCCTTGGGGGAGAGGGTCAGGGTGAGGGGCTAGTTACCCCAGAGCATAGCCCGCGCCGCGCACCGTACGCAGCGGGTCTTCACCGCCCAAGGCCATCAGGGCCTTGCGCAACCGTCCGATATGCACATCAACCGTCCGGGTATCGACATAGATGTCGCGCCCCCAAACCCGGTCCAGCAACTGGTCGCGCGAAAACACGCGGCCCGGCTTTTCCAGAAAGGTTGCCAGCAGGCGGAACTCGGTCGGCCCCAGCTTCAGCATCTCGCCCTGCCGGGTGACGCGGTGGGTTTCGGGGTCCAGCCGGATATCGCCCCATTCCAGCGCAATTCCGGTCGAAGATGGCCGCACCCGGCGCAGATGCGCCTTGAGCCGCGCCATCAGCTCGACCACCGAATAGGGCTTGACCACATAGTCATCGGCCCCGGTTTCCAGACCGCGCACCTTGTCCACTTCTTCAGACCGGGCCGACAGCATGATGACCGGAATGTTGCGCGTCTCTGGCCGCAGTTTCAGCCGGCGGCACACCTCCAACCCGGACACATGCGGCATCATCCAATCCAGCAAGATCAGATCAGGTGCGCTTTCGGCAACGGATTCAAGCGCTTCCTCGCCATTTGACGCCTGCGCCACCTCGAAGCCTTCGGCTTCGAGGTTATAGGCCAGAACCTCGCGTTGAGAGCCTTCGTCCTCTACCAACAGTACCGTGGGGCGCGGATCGGCCATGGCTTACTGCCCCTCGACCGTCAGGTCGGCCTTGGGGCGGTCACCCCCCGGCAGCGTGCCCGTGGTCAGATAGATCACCTGCTCGGCAATCGTGGTGGCATGATCGCCCACACGCTCGATATTCTTGGCGATGAAATGCAGATGCATGCAGGCGGTGATATTGCGCGGGTCTTCCATCATGAAGGTCAGGAATTCGCGGAACAGCGCATTATACATCTGGTCAACTTCCAGATCGCGCTGGCGCACGTCTTCGGCAAGCCCCGCATCGCGGGCGATGAAAGCATCCAGCGCATCTTTCAGCAGCAGGCCCACCTGACGCGCCAGACGGCGGATCGCGCCCGCAGCGCCCGGAATGGGCGCGAGTTGCCCAAGAACCAGCGCGCGCTTGGCCAGGTTCTTGGCATAATCGCCCGACCGTTCCAGCGCGGTGGCAATCTTCATCACGGTCAGCACTGTGCGCAGATCGCCGGCAATCGGGCCACGCAGCGCGATAAGCCGGGCGCATTCGGCATTGACCGATTCTTCCAGCGCATCAATCGCGGCATCGCCCTTGCGCACCTGCTCGGCCAGCGCCTCGTCCTGGGTTTCCAGTGCGGCGGCGGCATCCGACAGCGCCGCCTCGACCAGACCGCCCATCTTCATGATCATGGCCTGAACAGATTCAAGGTCACGGTCAAAGGCGCTGAGGATATGTTGTTCGGTGATCATGTGCTTTTCCTCAACCGATGCGGCCGGTGATGTAGGATTCGGTCCGCGGGTCTTTGGGGTTGGTGAAAATCTGACCCGTTTCGCCAAACTCTACCAGATTGCCCAAGTGGAAGAACGCGGTGCGCTGCGATACGCGGGCGGCCTGCTGCATCGAGTGGGTGACGATCACCACCGAAAACTGGCTGCGCAGCTCGTCGATCAGCTCTTCAACCTGCGCCGTGGCGATGGGGTCAAGCGCGGAACACGGCTCGTCCATCAGTAGAACCTCGGGGCTGGTGGCGATGGCGCGGGCGATGCACAGGCGTTGCTGTTGGCCACCCGACAGGCCAGTGCCGGGCGAATGCAGACGGTCCTTGACCTCGTTCCACAGCGCCGCTTTGCGCAGGCAGCTTTCAACCACCTCATCCAGCTCGGCCTTGGTGCGGGTCAGACCATGGATCTTGGGGCCATAGGCCACGTTGTCATAGATCGACTTGGGGAACGGGTTCGGTTTCTGGAACACCATGCCGACCTTGGCGCGCAACTGCACCGGATCGACGCGGGCATCATAGATGTCATCGCCGTCCAGCGTGATCGACCCTTCGACGCGGCACGACGGAATGGTGTCGTTCATCCGGTTCAGGCAGCGCAGAAAGGTGGATTTGCCGCAACCCGACGGGCCGATGAAAGCGGTCACGGTTTTATCCATGATCTCGACATCAACATCCTTGATCGCGTGGTTGGTGCCATAGAACACCTGAGCCTTTTCAGCCTTGATCTTGATGGTTTGCGTATCCACGCGGGTCTCCATAACGAGGTCTTTCATGTTGGCCCCCTTCTACCAGCGGCGTTCGAACTTGCGGCGCAGGATGATGGCGGCCGTGTTCATGATGATAAGGAAGACAAGCAGGACGATGATGGCACCAGAAGCACGCTCGACAAAGCCCGGATCGCCGCGTTGGGTCCAGTTATAAACCTGCACCGGCAGGGCCGAGGCCGGATCGAACAACCCGCCCGGAACGTCGCGCACAAAGGCAACCATGCCGATCAGCAGCAGCGGTGCGGTTTCCCCCAAAGCCTGCGCCAGACCAATGATCATGCCGGTCAGGATACCGGGCATCGCCAGCGGCAGAACGTGGTGGAACACGGTCTGCAACCGGCTGGCCCCCACCCCCAGCGCCGCATCGCGGATGCTGGGCGGCACGGCTTTCAGGGCCGCGCGGGTCGGGATGATGATGCGCGGCAGGGTCATCAGCGTCAGCACAAGGCCGCCGACGATAGGCGCCGATTGCGGCAGCCCGGCAAAGTTGATGAAGATCGCAAGGCCAAGGATACCGTAAACGATGGAGGGCACGGCCGCGAGGTTGGCGATGTTCACCTCGATCAGGTCAGTGATCCAGTTTTTCGGCGCAAATTCCTCAAGATAGATCGAGGCGGCAACCCCGATGGGCAAGGACAAGACCAGCACCACCGCCATGATCATGAACGAGCCGAGGATCGCGATGCCAAGGCCCGCCGCCTCTGGCCGCTTGTCCGACGCGTCGGGCATGGTCAGAAAGCCGGTGTTGAACCGCACCGCAAGCATGCCCGCCTCTTTCAGCTTGTCAGCCAACCGCAGTTGTTCGGGCGAGGTGTTCTTGTCCAGTGCCGCGCTGTCCATGGTGACGCGGCCCTTGTAATAGCCATCGATCCGGCCCGAGGCGAGGGTGGTAAAGTCGATGGTGGTGCCGATAAGCGCCGGGTCGGCCATGACCTTGCTGCGCAGGGTCGCCGCCGATTCCTGCGATATCAGATCGGCGACCTGCTTGGGCTTTGCGCCGCCCAGATCAATCCCCTTGGCGGCAATCGCCGCCTCCAGCGATTGACCCAGAATCTTGGCATAGGTGATGGTCGTGATCTTTGACAGTTGCGCCACATCGCCCGTGCCCGATTTGTCGAGCTGTGAAGCATCCAGCGTAACCGGAAAGGTCAGGAAGGTCTGGCGGAAGGCCGGAAGGCCTGCCGAAAAGATCGAGATCAACAGCCAGACCAGTGCAAGCAAGGCGATGACGATGGCACCCAGCCCATAGGCCCGGAACCGGCGCTCGGCGGCGTTGCGCGCCTTGGTGCGTGCGTCGAGTGTGAAGAGCGAGCCGCTCATTCGTATTGCTCCCGGTATTTGCGGACGATGTAGAGGGCCAGAATATTCAGCGCCAAGGTCAGCGTGAACAGCGTCAGGCCCAGGGCAAAGGCAACCAGCGTTTCGGGGCTGGCAAATTCGGTGTCGCCGGTCAGTTGGCTGACGATTTTCACCGTGACAGTGGTCATCGCCTCGAACGGGTTTAGGCTGAGTTTCGCAGCAGCCCCCGCCCCCATAACCACGATCATGGTTTCCCCAATCGCGCGGCTTGCGGCCAGCAGAACCGCGCCGACGATGCCGGGCAATGCGGCGGGCATCACCACCTGACGCACGGTTTCGGACGGCGTGGCACCAAGACCAAGCGAGCCGTCGCGCAAGCTTTGCGGCACGGCGTTGATGATGTCATCGGACAGCGAAGAGACGAAGGGAATGACCATGATCCCCATGACCAGGCCCGCCGTCATGACCGAGGACGAGCTGTCACCCAAACCCGCGGGTTGTGCGATCCAGTCGCGCAGCAGCGGGCCAACGGTGATCAGCGCGAACAGGCCGTAAACGATGGTCGGGATACCGGCCAGAATTTCAATCGCGGGCTTTACCCAGGCGCGGGTACGCTTGCTGGCATATTCCGCCAGGTAAATCGCACTCATCAACCCCACGGGCACCGCAACCAGCAGCGCGATGAACGACACATAAAGCGTGCCCCAGACCAGCGGAATGATGCCCAGCGATGATCCGCCGCCGAACTTGGGCGACCAGGTCGTCGAGAAGAAGAAATCCTTGGCGGGGTAAAGGCGGAAGAAATGGCCCGTCTCGAATAGCATAGAGGCGACGATGCCCACCGTGGTCAGAACCGCGATCAGCGAACAGCCGATCAGCAGCCACATGGTGAAAATCTCGGTCGCGTTGCGGGCGCGGAATTCCGGCTTGATCCGGCTGACGCCCCAGGCAAAGCCGCCCAAGGCGACGATGCCCGCCGCGATCGACAGATACAGGCGCGACCGGCCCTGCGCCTCGCGCAGCGCCTCTGCCGCCTCAATGACCGAAGGGGCCGGGTCAGTTTGGAGCGCCACACCGGCAGCGTTCATCGCAGCCTTCAGAGCGGCCGGATCAGCCTTGAGCGCCGGAATATCAGTGCGGGATTCGGTCAGCCGATCAAGCCCTTCGGCGATACGGCGCACATCGGTCATCACCAGCGCCTTCGACGATCCGTCAGGAATATCGGCGGGCGACAGCAGGGCAGCAGCCTTGTTTTCCACGATCAGCGGCTGCGCCAGCAGCCAGACGATGATCAGCAAAAAGGCCGGAACAGCCGTAAGCAAGGCGGTAAAGCGACCATAAAAGAAGGGCAGCGAGTGCAGCTTGCGTATATCGCCCCCTGCGGTGGCCACGGCGCGGCTGCGCCCCATGACCATGCCCAGAATGGCAAGGGCTGCAACGAGAAGCGTCAGGAGGCCGGTGCTCATGGCGATCTTTCGGAAATGGGAGGTTCGGGGGCGCGGATCATCCCGCGCCCCCTGTCAGTCGATTATTGCAGCGGAGCCATCGGAGTTTCGGCTTCAACAGCCGCCTGAGTCGCCGCCAGCTCCGGATCGGGAACCAGACCATAGCCAGCCAGCACACCATCCGGGCCAGCCATCTCGTCCGACACGAAGAACTGGATGTATTCCTTCAGGCCGGGGATCACGCCAATATGGGCCTTCTTCACATAGAAGAACAGCGGGCGCGACACCGGGTATTCACCCTTGGCAATCGTATCAACCGAAGGAACGATGCCGTCGATGGTGGCAACCTTCAGCTTGTCGGTGTTGTTTTCGTAGAACGACAGACCGAACACGCCAACGGCGGTCTTGTTGGCGTCCAGACGGGCCAAAGTTTCGGTGTAGTCGCCGTCGATATCAACCGAAACGCCATCGGTGCGCAGCTCGTTGCACTTGGCAACGGCGTCTTTCTTCTTGGCGTCGTCATCCGCGCCGGTCGAAGCCGCCAGGAACAGGTCATAAGCGCCGGTGGCCTTGCAGCCCTCTTCGATCACCTTGGTGTCGAACACTTCACGCGTGCCGTGCTTGGTGCCCGGGATGAACAGTTGCAGCGCCTGATCCGGCAGGGCGGCGTTCACGTCTTTCCACGACTTGGCAGCATTCGCAGCCACAGCGCCATCCTTGGCGACATTGGCGGCCAGCGCACCATACAGGTCAGCCGGGGTCAGGGCAAAGTCGGGGCCGGCGATGTCGCTGGCGAACACGATGCCATCATAGCCGATGCGCACTTCCATGATGTCATTGACGCCATTGGTTTTGCACAGGTCGATGTCCGACTGCTTGATGCGGCTGGACGAGTTGGCGATGTCGATGGTGTTTTCGCCTACGCCTTCGCACAGCTTCTTGCGGCCGGCACCCGAACCGCCGCCTTCAACGACCGGGGTCGCGAAATCGGTGTTTTCGCCAAAGGCTTCGGCGACGATGGTGGCATAGGGCAGCACGGTCGAGGAACCGGAAATCTGGATCTGGTCGCGGGCCGAGGCCGCGAAGGTCGAGGCTGCGATGATCGCAGCGGTCGAGACCGAAAGTTTCATGAAGGACATCTTTGTCTCCGTCTGTCGCGCGGGGGGCCGTTTGCCCCTCCGTCGCTGCTCCGTCTAGGGCCGCATGGCTTCGGTTTTGCGACAGAACTGTAACAGTTAGATGACAGCGCTAGTCGAGCGGCAACAGCATCGAAAACCGGCTGCCCTTGCCCTTTTCGCTTTCGATGATCAGGCGGCCGCGATGGCGGCTGATGATGTGCTTGACGATGGCCAGGCCCAGCCCCGTACCGCCCTTTTCGCGCGAACGGTGGCTGTCCACGCGGTAAAACCGCTCTGTCAGGCGCGGCAGATGCTGGGCATCGATCCCTTCGCCCTGATCGGAAACCGACAGCCGCAGCAGGGGGCCGCGCGGGCCGTTCTCGCGCGCGATTCGCGCCGTTACGGTCGCACCGGGCGGGCTGCCGTATTTCACCGCATTCTCGATCAGATTGGACAAGACCTGCATCATCTGGTCCGAATCAGCGCGCAGCAGAACCGGCGTGTCTGTGCCTTCCAGTCGAATCGTCACCCGGCCCTCCTCTGCCACCGGCTTCAGCATGGCAGCAGCGCTGCGGGTCAGGGCCGCCAGATCCACCTCATCCGAAGGGCGAACCCGCTCTTCCGCCTCAACCCGGCTCAGGTGCAGAAGGTCACGGACAAGGCGGTTCATCCGTTCCGCCTCGCGCGCCATGATGCCCAAAAAACGCTCTCGTGCGCGGGTGTCTTCTTTGGCCGGGCCTTGCAGGGTTTCGATAAAGCCGATCATCGCGGTCAGGGGGGTGCGCAATTCGTGGCTGACATTGGCCACGAAATCACGGCGCATCTGGTCCATCTGCGCCAAAGCGGAATGGTCTTCGAACGCCAGCACGACGCGTTCGCCCACCGGGGTGACCGTGACCTCATGCACCCCGTCCTGGGTTTCGCCCTGCGTAATCAGGCGCGCGCGCCCCGCCTGACCAGACCGCGCCGCAGCGATGGCCGCGACGACTTCGGGCTGGCGAAACGACAGCACATGATGCCGCCCAACGATGGCGGAACCAAACAAGGCCTGCGCCGCCGGGTTCGCCGCTTCAACCCGGTCATCCGCCCCGATCAGCACAACCGGAATTGGCACGCCTGCGATCACATTGTCAGAGCCGTCGTTCATCTGCTGCCCCCAAGCGCTGTCCCGGCCCTTCCTAACGGCGGGCCGAGATCATCGCCAGAGGTTACTGCGCTTGCCCCGCCCGCCAGTCGGTCAGCGCGGGGTTGTCATCTTGCGGCCCCGTGCTGTCGGTGGGTTGGCTGGGAAAGCCAGTGGCGGTGCCCGGGCGGTTGCGAAAATAAAACGTCTCACGCGCGCCGAAGTAAAAGGCGACCACTGCCCCAAGCAGCCACCAAAGCGGCTCTGGCACCGCATTCAGCCCCACCATCCGCCCGGCAAAGGCCTGCGGATCGATCATCGCATAGATGAACAGACCAATGGTGCCAAAGGCCAGCAAGGGCCGTGGCAGCCGGTTCAACCCGTTGATCAGCCGATCAAACCCGCTAAGGGACGGGTTGGCGAATTCTGCCCCGAATTCATCCAGCGCCGCCATCTGCGCCTTGGCCGACAGCTCCATCCGCTTGGTGGCCGAGGGGGTGAAAACCTCTGCCACCCCCTTGACCGTATCGCCAATGGCAGACACCGCCGAGGGGCTGCCAAGAATCTGACCAATCACGCCCATGCTGCCACCCGCGCCCGATGCTGGGCATCCGACAGGCGGTATTTCGGGGCAATGAACTCTTCGGCGCGCAGAATCCAGCCGCCCTTGCTGCCATCGCGGCGGGTGGCGAATTTCCGGCTGGCCGGACGGGCATCGGCCAGGCTGTAGTAATAGTTCCGCCGCGCTATGCCATAGGCATCGACCAGATGGCTAGGCGCCGCCTCATAGGCCATCTGGGCCGCGCGGATGGTCTGAGGGCCGATTGCCCCATCGGCATCACAAGCAAAGCCCATGTCGGTCAACAGGCGCTGCAACACCCGCACCGCATTGCCGCCAGCATTGACATACATATCGAAAACCGACGGTTGCAGCGCCTCTGGCAGCGCCGAAACCCCGGTGCGCCGCCAGTAATGTTCGATAAAAATCTGCCTCGCCTGCTGCTCGGTCAGGCGCTGCACATCCTTGACGTCAACCCTGTCATCGCCGTTCACATCAATGCCAAGGCGGCGCAGCGTTCCCAGGGTGACCCCATGGTTGGTCGCCCCGCCCGGATCGGCCGGGTCGTTCACAAAACCGCCCTCGCGCGCAACGATGTCTTGCGCCAATTCCTCTACCGATTTCATCTTGCCCCTTCCGCTCCCCAAGGTGGCAGGGTGCGGCAGGGCGGTTAAGCGGGGCTGAGGGCGGCGCACGCTGCCAGCCGCCGGGGGCGTTATTTCTTCGCAGGTTCGACGTAGGTGCCCTGTTCTTTCAGCGCCTCGATCACCTCTTTGGGCATATAGGTCTCGTCATGCTTGGCAAGGATCTCGGTCGCGACAAAAGTGCCCCCTTGCATGGACCCGGTGGCGACAACGCCCTGCCCTTCGGCGAAAAGATCAGGCAGGATCCCGGTATAGGTCACGGGGACGATCTTGTTGTTATCCGTTACGCGAAAGGTGATCGCCTCGCCCTGCCCGCGCACCAGACTGGCCTCTTCGACCAGCCCACCAAGGCGGAACACCTCTCCGACCGCCGGGGGCTGTTCAGAGACCTGCGTGGGCGAGCGAAAAAAGTTGATGCCATCCTGCATGGCATAACCAATCAGCGCCGTGGACAAGGCCAGCGCCACGAAGGCCAGGAGAATGATCTGGACCCGGCGCTTTTTCTTCAGCCCCTTCATGCCCCGGAATTCACGCTTTGCGATTGCGTCCATCACCCTGCCCTCTTTGCGCCCCGGTGCCATGCCGGCGCGGGGCGCGCCTTGATCGCGGTCAATCGGTTACGGGAAAACCGGGGCCAGCATCAGACCCGCGGTTTCTTCGATCCCAAGCATCAGGTTCGCATTCTGGATCGCCTGCCCCGACGACCCCTTGGTCAGGTTGTCCAGCACCGCCACCACCACGGCATGGCCGGGAACCCGGTCGCCGATCACGCCCAGATGGCAAAAGTTCGAACCGGCAATGTCGCGGGTTGAAGGCAGCGCGCCAAAGGGCAGCACCTTAAGGAACGGCTCTGCCGCATAGGCCTTGGCCAGCGTGGCATGCACCACCTGCGGGTCGGCCTTGACATAGACCGTCGCCAGAATGCCCCGGTTCATCGGCAGCAGGTGGGGAGAGAACCGCACCTGCACCGGCCGACCGGCGATCTTGGAAAACTCCTGATCGAACTCGCCCAGATGACGGTGCTTGCCGCCCATCGAATAGGTATGGGTGCCGCCTGACAATTCGGCATGCAGCAGGTTTTCTTTCAAGGACCGGCCCGCGCCCGACACCCCGGCCTTGAGGTCGATCAGGATGTTGTCCAGATCAATCACCCCCGCCGAAATCAGCGGGCGCAGGGCGAATTGCCCGGTGGCCGCGTTGCAGCCTGTGCCAGCGACCAGCCGCGCGGTCTTGATCTCGTCGCGGTAAAATTCCGTCAGGCCGTAAACCGCCTCGCGCTGCAACTCCACCGCCGTATGCGGCTGACCATACCACTTTTCATATTCCGCCGGGTCACGCAGCCGGAAGTCTGCCGACAGATCGACGATTTTCAGGTTGCGCGGCAAGGCGTTGACCACGACTTGAGTGGTGGCATGGGGCAGCGCGCAAAAGCACAGATCAACGCCGGAAAAGTCGATCTCGTCGATCTTTTGCAGCACCGGCAGGTCCAGATGGCGCAGGAAGGGGAAGACCTGATCCATGGCCATGCCAGCCTTGCGGTCTGCCGACAGGGCCACGATCTTCATCGCCGGATGCGTGGCAATCAGGCGCACAAGTTCTGCCCCCGTATAGCCAGAGGCGCCGAGGATGGCGATGCGATGCTGGGTCATGGTCGTCTCCCGTCTGCGGTCGGCATGGTCATGCCGCAGGCGGGGCGGTTAGGCAAGCTGCCAATAAGGCGCAGGCGGTCACTTCTTCTTCGGCGCGACCTTGGCGGTCGGCCAGCTTGACTTGCGCGTGGCGGTCAACGGGCCGAAACGGTTCGATGTGCCCTCCATCCGCACCGGGCAGCCCCAGGGCACCGTGAACACCTCTTCCGTCGCCTCATTGCCGACGGGCTTCCAGTTGAAGGTCAGCTTCAGATCCTTGAACGTCACCGTGCCTTCGTTGACCATGTTGCGTTCGGGCAGCGACAGGGCGGTCAGCGGTTCCTTCTTGGTGTAGGACACGACGTATTCGGGCGACAGGTAATAGTAATACTGCTGCCCGTCCCACACATCCCACCAGCCGGTCAGCCAGTCGGGCAAGGGGTCTTGGCCGTCGTCGCCACTGGCCTGCCAGAACAGCACGCGCGGCTGGCCGAAAAGATAGCTCTGGTTCATGGACGAGCCGTCTGACGCCGGGGCACCGTTCTGCACGATGTCGGTATTGTCCCACAATTCGACATGCACACCCGCGCCGCCATTCCGGAACAGCACAAGGCCCTGCCGCCCGGTCATCGCCGACTTCATCGCAGCCATCTGCTGTGCGGGCGTGCCCTTGCCCTTTTTCAGATGAATATCCTCACCCGAGCCGAAAGTGGCGGTCAGATAATATTCCAACTCATCCACCGCACCCAAATAGCGAAAGCTGCCCAGCTTTGCCGTGGCCCGGCGAAAGCTGCGGTCGGGGATCTTGGTTTCCGGCCCCGACAGATTGAACGCCTCGCTGATCTGAAAGCAGCAGGGCGTGTTCTTGGGCGCGCCTTCGGGCAGGTCTTTGTTAAGCGCGTCCATATAGTTCTGGATATGGGCGGGCAGCTTTTTGTAGGTCGGATAGTTCTTCCGCAAATCGGCGAAATCAACCGGTATGCGGCCTAAACCTGCGGGGGCCATGGCAAGAACCTGTACTTGAATGACCACAGGCTACGCCTGCGCCCGCCTTCCGTCAACGAAAGGTCAAAGGGGGCGCTTCTCGCCCGCCTCGATGCGGAAGGGCAGAATGTTTTCGCGCGGCGGCAGGGGGCAGATGGCAAAGTCGGTAAAACCGCAGGGGGGCGTATGGGCCTTGTTGAAATCAAGGGTGATTTCGCTGCCCGTTACATCCTCGCCGATCAGAAAGCGCGCCGCCGGATAGGTTTCGGACCCCGCCGTCAGATCGCGGATCACGAACATGGGCGCGCCCGATTTCCAATGCGTCGGCATCAGGGTAACAACCTGCCCGTCATAGGAAAACACCGCCTGATGGGTCAATTGCACGGTTTCGCGCCGCCCGCCGATCATATCCACCTCGGCCTGCTGCGGGGCGGCCAACGGTTGCCATTTCGCGCGGATCACCCAGTCCGGCGCATCGGGGAAATATCGCAGGCCCACATCGCGCAGGCGGCGGGGATGGTCGATCCGACGCACCCGCAAGGCGGGCTGGCCTTCGGCGACATGGATCTCCAGAATCAGGTTGGCAACCGACAGGCGCGGCGGGGCACCGGGAATGGGGGTAAAGGGCAAGTCTTGCCCTTCGATGGCCAAGCTGGCGCTGCCATCCGCCGCAACGGTCAGAACGCCCAGATGATCCGGCCCGGCCGAGATGCGCAGCCCGTTATCCGCCGCCCGTCCCACGGCATAGCGGTTGCCGGACGCAATCTCGATCCGGTCGGTCAGATTCAGCCAGCCATCGGGTGCGGCAAGGGCGGCCAATCGGTCGGCACGCCATTCGGGAAGGGGTTGGGGCATGGTTATCTCCTTGGGCCGCAGACTGCACTGCCGTGACGCAAGGGGCAACCGCCTCAGTCCTTCTTCTTGTCCATATGCTTGCGCAACCGGCTGGGCGTGTGGAACTTGCGTTCCTTCCACGGGTTTTCATCACCCTGCCCTCGGAAGAACAGCCGGATCGGCGTGCCCGGCATGTCAAAATGGTCGCGCAACCCGTTGATCAGATAGCGCTTATAGCTTTCCGGCAATTCATCGGGGCGCGAGCATTTGATGACAAAGCCCGGCGGGCGCGTCTTGGCTTGGGTGATGTAACGCAGCTTGATGCGGTGGCCGCCCGGCGCGGGCGGCGGGTGCGCCTCGGTCATGGCACCCAGCCAGGTGTTCAGCCGGTTGGTGGCGATGCGGCGGTTCCAGACGTCATGCGCGCGGCGGATCGCATCATGCAGACGGTCCAGCCCACGGCCGGTCTTGCCCGACACCGTAACCAAGGGCGCGCCCCGCAACTGCGGCAGCAGGCGTTCAAACATCTCTTTCAGTTCGGCCAGCTTTTCCTGCTTTTCGCCCTCAAGATCCCATTTGTTCACCGCCACCACGACAGCGCGGCCCTCGGTCTCGGCAAAGTCTGCAATGCGCAGATCCTGCGTTTCAAACGGGATTTCCACATCCAGCAGAACCACCACCACCTCGGCAAAGCGCACCGCGCGCAAGCCATCGGCGACCGACAGCTTTTCCAGCTTTTCTACCACCCGCGCCTTTTTGCGCATCCCGGCGGTATCCCAGATGCGAATGGGCGTGCCCATCCAGTCGGCCTTCAGCGAAATCGCGTCGCGGGTGATCCCGGCCTCTGGCCCGGTCAGCAAACGGTCCTGCCCCAGAATCTTGTTGATCAGCGTAGACTTGCCCGCATTGGGCCGCCCGATCACCGCGATTTGCAGCGGCTTGGCGGTGGTCGGCTTGTGGGCATTCTCGTCGCCCTCATGCTCGGCCTCTTCCTCGGTCAGGTCCAGGTCGGTTGCGGGGGTGATCTCGGCCTCTCGGGCCGCAAATTCGGCCTCGAACGGGCGCAGGGCGTCGTAAAGATCGTCCATCCCCTCGCCATGTTCGGCAGACAGGCGGATCGGTTCGCCAAGGCCAAGCGAATAGGCCTCCAGCGCGCCGGAATCGCCCGCTTTGCCCTCGGCCTTGTTCACGCCCAGCAAAACGCGCGCCGATTTCTTGCGCAGAATTTCGGCAAACACCTCATCCGAAGGGGTCACGCCCACGCGGCCATCAATCAGAAACAGGCAGACATCGGCCATATCGACCGCGCGTTCGGTCAGCCGCCGCATCCGCCCTTGCAAGGAATCGTCGGTAATCTCTTCCAGCCCCGCCGTGTCGATCACGGTGAACCGCAGGTCGAACAGCTTGGCATCCCCCTCGCGCAGGTCGCGCGTCACGCCGGGCTGGTCATCAACCAAGGCCAGCTTGCGGCCCACAAGCCGGTTGAACAGGGTGGACTTGCCCACATTCGGGCGCCCCACGATGGCGAGGGTGAAACTCATCTTTCGCTCCGAAGACCCGGAAAGCGCGTGTCTTACACGCCCCCGCGCTTAACGGAAAGCGTGAATCTGCCCGTTGCCGCCCATGACCAGCAGCATCCCCCCCGCCAGAACCGGGGCCGAGGCCGCGCCACCCGGAATATCCGCCGTGGCCACCAGTGCCCCGTCAACCGGGTTGAACAGCCGCAACACCCCGTCAGACGAGGCGACCGCAATCCGCCCGCCCGCCAGAACCGGCCCGAAATGGGCGTAGATCGCCTTCCACTTCTTGGGCTTGTCCTTGACGTGATAGGGCATGTCGGTGGCCCAGATCACAGCGCCCGTCGCCGCATCCAGCCGCACCAGACGCGCCACATCATTCACCACGAACACCGACCCGCCGACGACCAAAGGCGCGTTCAAAGCGCCTTCTTCGGCCAGCCACAGCCGCTCACCCGTTTCGGCATTCATCGCCACCGTCCGGCCAGAGGCCGAACCGACATAGACCACACCGCCCGACACCACCGGATCGCCAGTGATGTCGCCCCGGCCCGAGGCCGCCAGATTGAACCGCTTGCCCACAACCGCACCGCGCCAGGACGGGGTGCCATCCTTCGCGTCGGCTGTTACAACTTCGCCCGTGGCAAAGGGCATCAGCACCTTGCTCCCGGCAATCGCCACCGAAGCCGGGCCCTGCACACCGCTGTTCTGGCGCGAACCGACAATCTGCCACAAAATCTTGCCGTTTGCCGCATCCAGCGCCATCGCGGTGCCATCACGGGCCACGGCATAGACCGTGCCACCCTCGACCGCCGGGGAACCGGCAATCGGCGCATCCATGCGCTGGCGCCAGATCACGGCACCCGTGCCCGCGTCCAGCGCCACAACTTCGCCGTAACCCGTAGTGGCAAATACCTTGCCGCCCGCCGCAGCAACACCGCCGCCAGCCACAGCACTCTTGCGGTCAAAATCCGCCACAAGCGAGGTTTTCCACACCAACCCGCCGCCCAGAGTCGCCGCTGCAACCGTGGTGCCGGAATCCATCGCATAGACCTTGCCGCCCGACACGACGGGGGCCGCCGTGATCCGGTCACGCCGGTTGTTGCCTGCGCCGATGTTCAGACTCCACACCCGTTGGGGCGTGGCTGACAGGCTGCCGCTGGCCCCGGTATGGGCCGCATTGCCGCCGCGCTGCGCCCATTCGGCATTGGCGACCGCAGCAGGCAGGCTGATCGGTTGGGCGGCAAAGCCCGCGCGTTCATCTGCCGGAACCGGCGCGGGTTGCCCCTCGACGGCTTCCGAATTCGCTAGGGGTTCAGAGACCGGAAAGCGCGTGCCTTCCAGCACCGCCTCTTTCTGACAGCCCGCCAGCGCCGTGCCTGCCAGCAAAAGCGCAATCCCAAGCCTGTTCGACCAGTTGCCCACCAAGGCCCCCTTCCCGATCCGCATCCGCTTACCCGGCCTTTACTGCTTCGGGTGGCGTTCCACCCAAAGCGGTGATTGCCTGCCCCGCACGCGCCTTCAGGCCCGAGGGCGATTCCTGATCGACCACCAAGGCCGACAGCGCGGCAATCGCCTCGTCCTTCTTGCCGTCTTCCAGCAGAAGATAGGCCAGTTGTTCTTGTGCCAGAACCCGCAGCGGGCGGCCCGGCACCGCAACCCCTTCAAGCAGCGCGCGGCGGTCGGCCAGGGGCATATCGGCCCCGGCCACCATCACCCGGCGCAGGGCCGCAATGTCGCGGTAAGCCACGGGCAGGCTCGAATCAGCCAAAATGGCATCAAGCGCTTGCAACGCCCCCGCCTTGTCGCCCGCAGGGTCCGAGGCCAGCATCAGCTCTTTCAGCGCAACCTGTGCGCCGTCAGCCGGAATGCCCGCAATCGCCTGCCGCCGCTCTGCCGCGCCGCCAAGATCCAGCGCATCCATCATGGCATCGCCAAAGGCCTGCGCTCGAACCGTGGCCCGATGCTTTTGCCATTCGTTGAAGGCGGCCCCCCCCACGATCAGCACGACCAGCAAACCACCGATCCAGCCATATTTGCGGAACATCGCAAAAAGCCGGTCGCGTCGCACTTCGTCAGTAACTTCGTCAATGAAACTGTCGGGGTTGCTCAAAGCCGCGTCTCCTTCTTCCCGACTGTCTTACACGCCCCTGCGCCGCCTTGCCAAGCCCTGCCCCACCTTGATCGTGATGGCGCGCGACTGTCCGCAGTCTGGCATCATTGGGCCATGCCAAGGTCACATTTGCCCGCAAAATGCACCCAATGGTGAATCAGGGATAACCACAGTGGATTACTCGATCTGGACGGGGGTTCTGATGCTGTCGGGCGCGGTTGGCGCCACGCTGATGACCGACCACGAGCAGGCTGACACGGATGACCTCTCCCATGCCCCCATGCCCGACCCTGTGGCGCATATGACAGCGGCACCTGTGGCGCCGGAGCACGACATCGCCGCCCACCGCGATACACTGGCCTGGTTTCTGGAGGGAGAGGATGGTCCCGGCACGCTTCCCGCACAAGCGCCAGAGGCAATGGATCATACCGCGCCAGACGCAGAAACCAACCACCACGATCTGGTCATTCCCCTAGAAGACCATGCCGAACTGCCGCTGATCGAGGGGTTCGAACCCGGCGGCCATGTGCTGGAACTGCTTTACACCCCCGCAACCGATCCGGCGACCGGCGCAGCCTTACCACCCGCCTTGTCGATTACGGCCAACGACGATGGTAGCGGCTCGATCATCTCGTTGGATGGAACCGCTGTGGCAGAGGTGGCGGGCGTCACCTCGCTCTCTCCCGACGATATCACCCTGGTGCCAGATCACCTTGCCGCCGCCTGATGGCAGGCAGGTTCGTCAGCTTTTCGGCGTATAGCGATAATTGCGATCCGGTGGCAGGTCGGTGCTGACCGCCTCGGCAACAAAGGTGCCGGGCAGGCCCGTCGGCTCGCTTTCATCCTCGTCGCCGCTCTCGTCCGCAGACTGGCGCGCCCACATCGCGGCATAGGTGCCGTCAAGCTCCAGCAGATCGGCATGGGTGCCGCGTTCGATCACAACGCCCTGTTCCATCACCAGAATCTGGTCGGCATCGGCGATGGTGGACAGCCGGTGCGCGATTGTGATCACGCTGCGGCCCTGCCCCATCTCGGCCAGACTGGTCTGGATCGACCGTTCGGTCTGGGTGTCCAATGCCGATGTCGCCTCATCCAGAATCAGGATCGGCGGGTTTTTCAGCAGCGTCCGCGCAATGCCCACCCGCTGCTTTTCGCCGCCAGACAGTTTCAGCCCGCGCTCGCCCACCGTGGTTTCATAGCCATCTGGCAGGGCTGCGATAAAGTCGTGAATCTTCGCCGCCCGTGCCGCCTCTTCAACCTGCTCGCGCGTCGCATCGGGGCGGCCATAGGCGATGTTGTAATAAACCGTATCGTTGAACAGCACGGTATCTTGCGGCACCACCCCGATCTGGGCGTGCAGGCTGGTCTGGCTGACTTGCCGAATATCCTGCCCGTCAATGCGGATCGCGCCGCCCGTCACATCATAGAACCGGAACAGCAGCCGCGCGATGGTGGACTTGCCCGACCCGGAATGACCGACCAAAGCCAAGGTCTGGCCGGGGCGGACTGTGAAAGACACACCTTTCAGGATCTGGCGGTCGGGGTCATAGGCAAAGCGCACGTCGTCAAACACGATCTCACCACCTGCCACCTTCAGCGCAGGCGCGTTCGGCGCATCGCGCACCTCTTCCGGCTGGCCCAGCAAACCGAACATCTGCCCCATATCCACCAAGGCCTGCCGGATTTCGCGGTAAACCGTGCCCAGAAAGTTCAGCGGCATGGTGATCTGGATCATGTAGGCGTTGACCATGACGAAATCGCCCACCGTCAACTGCCCCGCCTGCACCCCGCGCGCCGCCATGGCCATGACGATCACAAGGCCGATGGTGATCAGCAGGCTTTGCCCAGCGTTCAGCACCGCCAGCGATTGCCCGGTTTTCACCGCCGCCGCCTCATACCGCTCCATCGCGCGGTCATAGCGCGCGGCTTCCCAGCCTTCAGCGTTGAAATACTTGACCGTTTCAAAGTTCAGCAGACTGTCGATCGCCTTCTGGTTGGCGTCGGTGTCCTGATCGTTCATCTCGCGCCGGATCTTCACCCGCCACTCGGTCACCTTGAACGTATAGGTGACGTATAGCGTGATCGTCACGATCACCACCACCGCATATTGCCAGCCGAACACCCAGGCAAAGATGGCCGACACCATCGACAGTTCCAAAATCAGCGGCCCGATGGAAAACAGCATGAAGCGCAGCAGGAAATCGACGCCCTTGACCCCGCGTTCGATGATCCGGCTCAGGCCGCCGGTCTTCCTTGTGATGTGATAGCGCAGCGACAGGCGGTGAATATGGGTAAAGGTCTCCAGCGCCAGGCGGCGCAGGGCGCGCTGGCCCACGCGGGTAAAGACAGCATCGCGCAATTCGCCAAAGGCCACCGCTCCGAACCGCGCAAGGCCATAGGCCAGCGTCATGCCCACCGCGCCAAAGCCCAGCATCGTGCCTGCATCGGGCTTGGGACCTGTCAGGTGATCGACCGCAATCTTGTAGAACCACGGGATAGAAACCGAGACGACCTTGGCCACCAGCAGGAACATCAGCGCGATCACCACGCGCCGCTTGGCCCAAGCCTGCCCCTCGGGCCAGAGATAGGGCGCCATGCGCCGCATGGTTTGCAGACCACTGGCTTCGGTTGTGGAAAGGTCGGCGCTGGTTGCGGTGCTTCTGCGCATCGTGCTGGGGTCCTGAAGGGGATCTTGACGGAGGGTCTTGGATGTCCTGGCGGTTGATTGCGGGGCCGAACTGCGGTATCCCTAATCATTCAACGTTTCATGAGTAGTTGAAGAATGAAGCAGAGTAAAGCCCTCTCGGCCTTGCAGGCGCTGGCGAACGAGGACCGGCTGGCCCTTGTGCGCCTGTTGGTGCCGCATGGCGCAGACGGGCTGGCTGCGGGAGAGATCGCGCGCCAGATGGGGCTGTCGGCCTCTCGGTTGTCGTTCCATCTGGCCCAGTTGGAACAGGCGGGTCTGGTCGGAGCGCGCAAGGTGGCGCGCAACGTGATCTATGCAATCGACGCGGGCGGCTTGGGTGAGACCATTGCATTTCTGCTGACCGACTGCTGCCTTGAACACCCAGAGGTGGTGGCCTGCTGCCGCCACGGGCGCGCCGTGGCAGCGCCCGTGATTGAGGCTGCATCCACGCCAGAGGCCGCGCCTACGGTGCCGCAGGACGCGCCTAGGGCGCCTTTGGAATCGTAAACACCTGCCCCGGATAGATCAGATCGGGGTCACGGATGCGGTCCTTGTTCGCCTCGAACACCTGAACATACATCACGCCGTCGCCGAATTCGGTTTTGGCAATGCCCCACAGGGTATAGCCGGGCTGAACCGTGACCGTCAGGGGAGCAGGCGGCGGGGCCACTGCGGGCTGGGCGGCGGCAGGCGGGGCGGCGGCAGGCTGGGCGGTGGCAGGCTGGGGCGCCGCGGGTTGGGGGGCGGCTGGTTCTGCGGCGGTGGTTTCAGTGGCATCGGTTGCCGTTGCCGGTTCCGGCGTGGCACCTGGCTGCGGCTCGGCGGTCGGGGTGGGTTCTGCCGGTTGTGGGGCACCCGCTCCGCTGCCCAAGGCAGCGGCCAGCGCCTCGGTCGTCTCGCGCTTGAACGGGGTCTCGAACCGGGCGGTCACCTTGCCATCTGGCATCACCAGATCGGCCCGCAGGGTGTAAAGGCCCGGCGCAACATCGGGCAGGGTCACCGTCCAGGCGCCATCCATCTCCACAGGGGCGGTCGCCACGGATTTCTGGTCCAGATACAGACGCACATCCTGCCCATGCTGGCCGCGCCCGCCGACCTGCACCGCCCCGTCGGCGGTATAGGCGATGGAATCGATGGTCAGCGCGGGGGCAAAACCGGGCGTCGGCGCGGCCCCTGATTGCAGCACCTTGACGCCGCTGCCCGCCACCAGCAGCGCGGCGGGGGGAGAGGTGAAACTGGGCTGCGCGGCTTCGGTGGTCTCTGCTATTGTGGCCGTGGCCTCGGCTGTAACACCAGCGGCGGGTTCGGCGGCGGGCTGAGGTGCCACCTCGGCCACCTTCGGGGCGGCAACCGGCGCAACCGCGACCATCTCTTTTGCGGCAGTCTCAACCCCGCCGACAATCGTCACAAGTTGCATCAGGCGCGGAGCGTCCGCAGGCGGCATGGTGAACAGCAGCGCAAACTTGCCCTGCCCGTCCGCCTTGCCCGCCGCCACCTCGGCCCCGTCGATCCGCAAGGACACGGCTGCATCGGGCGCGGCAGAGCCTGCGACCGTGGCCGCACCATCCGGGGCAACGCGCACCACATCGAATGCGGGCAACATGGCAGCTGGCGGTTCGGGTGTTACTTGTTCCGGTGTGGTCTGGTCGGGGGTGGTCTGCCCAGGGGCAGTCTGCTCAGGCGTCGCCTGGGTCGGTGCAGCCGCGGGCACCGCCTCGGCGGCAGGTTGCGCCGCGGGTGCAGGCGCTGCCCCCTCAACTGCCGGTTCCGCAGCCTTGTCCTGTGGCACATCAGGTGCCCCGCTTGGCGGGCCGCTCAACCCCAGCCAGGCCGCTACGACGACAACCGCCGCCACCCCTGCCCCCGCCGCAACGCCCATCGCGCCGCTTTTTCCACCTTCACCAGCCATGTTTCCCCCCGATCGCGCGGCCTGTTCCCGGCCGCTGCTTTCCTTTGCTTCAGGAACCCCTATAGATGCCGGGAAAGCAACTGGATTCCACCGGGGGATTGCGATGTCCGACAAGCTGCGCTCGATCTGTGTCTTCTGCGGCGCGCGTCCCGGCAAGAACCCCGCCCATGCCCAGGCCGCCCGCGATTTCGGCCGCACGCTGGCGCAAAACGGCTGGCGGCTGGTCTATGGCGCAGGCGACATCGGCCTGATGGGAGAGGTGGCGCGCGCCGCACAAGAGGCCGGGGCCACCGCCATGGGCATCATCCCCACCCATCTGATCGGGCTGGAAAAGGGCCGCCGTCAGGTCACCCAGTTCGTCATCACCGAAGACATGCACGAACGCAAAAAGGTGATGTTCATGAACTCTGACGCCGTGGTCGTGCTGCCGGGCGGCGCAGGCAGCCTTGATGAGTTTTTCGAGGTGCTGACCTGGGCGCAGATCGGTCTGCACCGCAAACCGATCCTGCTACTGGATGTGCAGGGCTATTGGCAGCCGCTGGTCAGCCTGTTGCAACATATCGTTGCCGAGGGCTTTGCCGACACCTCGATGCTGGGGCTGTTTCAGGTTGTGCCGGATGTGCCCGCCGCCGAAGCCAGACTGCAATCCGCCTTCGCGCGGTAACCGGCGGATCGCACCTTTCCAACCCGATTTCGCTGGGCTAGCGTTCTGAAAACAGAAACAATGGCCCAGATAGTTCATGACCGAGACCCTTTCCGCGCCTGCCGCCCTGTTGCAAAAGGCGCTGTCCCTGCCCCGGCTGACAACGATCACCGATGTCGGGGCCAATCCGGTCAATCCTGCGCCCTATTCGGCCCTGCTGGCGGCGGGCGGCTGCCGGATCGTCGGGTTCGAGCCGCAGCCCTCGGCCTATGCCGCCTTGCAAAAACGCCCGTCGCCGAACGAAACCTATTTTCCGGTGGCCGTGGGCGACGGCACTCCCGTCACCCTGCATGTGATGCGGTCTTCGGGCATGACCTCGACCTTGCCGCCTTATGAACCGGGGCTGGCGGTCATCGGCCGGCCGCGTTGGGGGCAGATGCGCGAGCAGATACAGATGCAGACCGCAGCACTGGACGATCTGCCCGATCTTCCGGAATTCGACATGCTGAAGATCGACATTCAGGGCGGCGAGGGGGCCGTGCTGGCCGCCGCAAGCCGTGTGATGCAACAGTGCGTCTGCGTCATCATCGAATTGCGCTATCAGCGGCTTTATGAGGGCGAACCGATGCTGGGTGGCATCGACACCCAGTTGCGCGCCCTGGGATTTGAGTTGCACAAGTTCATGTTCAACAAATCACTCATGCTGCCCAACTCTCAGTCCGCGCGGCTTCGGCCCCGGCGGCTGGCAGATCAGCTGATCGACGGTGACGCGGTTTATGTGCGCGATCTGACGGGCATCTCAGGCTGGTCTTCGGGACAGGTTGGCCATCTGGCCTTGCTTGCCTGCGCCACGTTTGACAGCCATTCGCTTGCGCTCCTGTGCCTTGATGAACTCGTGCGGCGCGGCGCAGTCGATCCGAACTTGCCGGCAAGCTATGTGGACGCCCTGCCTGCGCATCTGCGGACCGATTGAGCCGTTGCACGGTGGAACGAAAAAGGCCCGCCGAAACCGGCGGGCCTTTGATCTTTGCTGCTGTGGGCTTACAGCTTGGCAGCAACCGCTTCCCAGTTGACCAGCTTTTCTAGGAAGTTGGTCAGGTAGGCCGGGCGCTTGTTGCGGAAATCGATGTAGTAGGAATGTTCCCACACATCACAACCCAAGAGCGCGGTCTGACCAAAGCACAGCGGGTTCACGCCGTTTTCGGTCTTGGTGATCTTTAGCGCACCCGAGGCATCCTTGACCAGCCAGGCCCAGCCCGACCCGAACTGACCGGCACCGGCGGCGGCGAAATCTTCCTTGAACTTGGCGACCGAACCGAATGCCTCGGTCAGCGCCTTTTCCAGCGCACCGGGGATTTTCTTGTCTTCGCCCGGCCCCATCACTTCCCAGAACAGGTTGTGATTCCAATGCTGCGAGGCGTTGTTGAAAATACCGTTCTGGGCAACCGAACCGGCAGCATAGGTGCCTTTGACGATCTCTTCCAGCGACTTGGTTTCCCACTCGGTCCCGGCAATCAGCTTGTTGCCGTTGTCAACATAGGCCTTGTGGTGCAGGTCGTGGTGGTATTCCAGCGTCTCCTTCGACATGCCAAGCGAGGCAAGCGCATCGTGGGCATAGGGCAGATCGGGAAGGGTGAAAGCCATCTGACATCTCCTGTTCGTCGCGGATTTGGACTAGGGGGAATAAGGCCCCGCAAAGCCGGAAGGTCAAGGAGTCGCCGCCAGAATCATTGCTTCTTGCAGGAGCCACCGGCGGAAAAGGTGTTGTCATAGCCCGCAGGAACCGCCCGCATGCTGACATGCATGTCGGATTTACGGATGATCGCGCTATAGATCATCTCGCTTTTGTCGCGGCCTTTTCCGTCGGTCACCATATATGACCAGCCCAACCCAAGACGCTGCCCGTTATCGGCTGTCACCTTTGCCGTCATCGGCTTTTTCAGGAAATACTGGATGATCGGATCATTGACCAAAGCGGTCTTTGCCCCCGGCTCGATCAACACGACCAGTTGCTTCGGCACCCAGTTCATGCGCCGCCCCACCTCCAGATTGCAGATATAAGTCACGGGTTTTGCGGCGGTTGCGGCCGCGTGAGTCAAACCAAAGGCCAACGTGGCCAAAAGAAAAAAGATACGCATGAACAGGTTGCTCCATACACCTGCGTTCAAACTGTGCCAGTGGGAGGCATTCGTCAATCGCAATGAATTGCCTTCATTCCAGCCGTGCCGGGAACCCTTCGGCCCGCAGGTCGGTTCCCAACGCATCTTCCAGCAATTTCACGATCTGGGTCGATTGCGCCGCCCCGCCGTAGGCCGCCTTGCCCTTGACAAAGGTCTGCGCCGTCATTCCGGCCAGATCCAGCGGCACGCCGAATTCGCGGCCGAAACCCATGGCAAAGCCAAGGTCTTTCAAGGCAAGGTCCATGCTGAAAGCAATGTCATAGCTGCCGTTCAGGATAAGCTGGCCTTCCGTTTCATGCACGAAACTGCTGCCGGATGAGGCGGCAATCGCCTCCCACGCGGTTTTCAGGTCCAGCCCGCCGCGTTTGGCCAGCATCAGCGCCTCGCCATCCGCCACCAGATGGATGAAGGCCAGCATGTTGGTGATGACCTTGATCACCGCCGCAGACCCCAACGGCCCCATGTGGAAGATGCGGTTGCCAATCGCGCGCAGCGCCGGTTCATGCAGCGCAAACAGATCGGCATCGCCCCCCACCAGCACGGTGATTTCGCCCCGCGCCGCCAGATGCACACCGCCGGTCACCGGCGCCTCCAGCAACCGGATGTCGGACCCTTTCGCCAGCCCGCCCAACCGCCGGATATCATCTCGCCCGATGGTCGAATTTTCGATCCATGTCGCCCCCGGCTTCAGGGTGATCAGCATTTCCGCCAGAACCAGTTCGCTGACGGCAGGCGATGGCAGGCAGGTGAACACATGATCCACCTGCCCCGCCAGATCGGTGACCGAGGTGGCCAGAACCGCCCCCGCCGCCACATGCCGTTCGGCCAAGGCGGGGTCGCGGTCATAGACCACGACCTGATGCCCCGCCTTGATCAGCGACATGGCGATGTGGCCGCCCAGGTTGCCCAGGCCGATATATCCGTATTTCATTCGTTCCCCCCGTTCGGGGCGCTTATGCGCCCCAGCCGACCACACCCTTGATTTCGCAGAAATCATGGATGCCCCAGTCGGCATATTCACGCCCGTTGCCCGATTGCTTGTAGCCCCCGAATGGCGCAAACGTATCCCAATCGGGATAATTCAGGTTGATGGTGCCCGCCCGCAGGCGGCGCGCCAGCGGCTTGGCCTCCTCGACCGGGCCGGCGATATAGGCGGCAAGGCCGTAAGGCGTATCGTTCGCCATGGTGACCGCGTGATCCAGATCGTCATAGGGCAGGATCGCCAGCACCGGGCCAAAGATCTCCTCGCGCGAGACGGTCATTTCATTGGTCACATCACCAAAGATCGTCGGGCGCACGAACCAGCCGCGGTTCACCCCCACGGGCCGGCCAATGCCGCCACAAACCAGCGTCGCGCCCTCATCAATCCCGGCCTGAATCAGCCGCTGCACCTTGTCGAATTGCAGCTTTGACACCAGCGGCCCCATCGTTGTTGCCGTGTCGCGCGGGTCGCCGACCACCACCTCATCCGCGGCTTCCTTGGCGTAGCCAAGCGCCTCGTCATGCAGATCGCGCGGCACGAACATGCGGGTCGGCGCGTCACAGCTTTGCCCGGTGTTGCCGAAACAGCCCGCAACGCCCGCCTTCACCGCTTCGGCCAGATCAGCCGAACGCAGGATGATGTTGGGCGACTTGCCACCCAACTCCTGCGCCACGCGCTTCACCGTCGGGGCCGCGGCGGCGGCAATCGCCGTGCCCGCGCGGGTCGAGCCGGTAAAGCTGACCATATCCACCTCGGGGTGCGAAGACATCCGCGCGCCCACCTCCGGCCCATTGCCGTTGACCATGTTGAACACGCCCGGCGGCACACCCGCCTCATGGCAAACCTCGGCAAACAGCAGGCCCGACAGCGGCGCGATTTCCGACGGTTTCAGCACCATGGTGCAACCGGCAATCAGCGCAGGCGCCACCTTGCAGGCGATCTGGTTCATCGGCCAGTTCCATGGCGTGATCAGCGCGCAAACCCCGATGCCTTCCAGCACGATCCGGGTCGAACCGCGCATGTATTCCCACTGCATCTCTTCGGCGGCCTTGATGGTGCTTTCAATATGCACCTGCCCCGCCCATGCCTGTGCGCCCCGCGCCCATTCGATCGGCGCACCCATCTCGGTCGACATGGCTTGGGCGAATTCCTCATACCGGGAATTATACACCTCCAGAATGCGGCGGACCAAGGCGATGCGGTCTTTCAGCGGTGTCACCGTCCAGCCATCAAACGCCGCGCGGGCCGCTGCAATCGCGCGGTCGGCATCGGCGGCGGTGCCCAGCGCCACCTCGCCCACGATCTCTTCGGTTGCGGGGTTTTCAACGCCGAATTTGGTGGCACCGGGCAGCGGGTCAACCCAGCCGCCGTTGATGTAGAACTGGCCGATATGCTTGGAAATGGTCATCGTATCTCTCCTGTCGGACTGGCGGCGTATCACCGCTCTCATTTACCGGGCCAGCCTAGTCCGGCTGGCCCGTCCGGCGCAATCGGCCCTAGCGGAAATAGATGTTGAAGCGGGCGCGGATCGCCCGGTCAATCTCGGGGTCCACCACGCAACCCGCCTTGGACAGGATGTCATTCTTCCTTGCCATGGCGGTGTCCAGCAGCAGGGGCTTGCCCGCCTCGTTCCATTCCTTGGGGCTCATCCGGTTACCGACCTTGGGATAGATATATTCGGTCTGCATCAGCTTCAGCGTCTGGTCACTGCCCAGATAATGCCCCGGCCCGCCCAGACAGACTTCTTTCATCGCATCCAGGCTGGTGCTGTCGGGTGTAACATCAATCCCGCGCACCAGACGCATCGCCTGCCCCAGAAGGTCATCGCCCAGCACAAGGCTTTCCAGACAGAAGCCAAGCAGGCTGGCATGCATCCCCACCGCCTCATAACACATGTTGAGGCCCGCCAGACCGGCGAGCGAGTTGGTGATCCCCTGTTCCCAGCCGGCCTGCATGTCGGGCAGCTTGCTGTCGGAAATGCCGCTTGCCGCACCCCCCGGCAGGTCATAGAATCGGTGCATCTGCGCGCAACCGGCCGTCAACAGCGCCTGTTCCGCGCTACCGCCACTCATCGCCCCGGTGCGTAGGTCGCTGACAAAGGGCCAGGTGCCAAAGATACAGGGCGCGCCCTTTTTCACCGCATTGGCATAGACCACCCCGGCCAGACATTCCGCCACCGCCTGCACGATGGTCAGCGCAATCGGCGCCGGGGCCGTCGCCCCCGCCTGCCCAGCGCTTAGCAGCAGCATCGGCATCCCGCGGCGGATACAATCCTCCATCGTGATACAGCTTTCCTCGGCGAATTTCATCGGCGGCACGACGAAACAGTTGGAGTTACTGACAAACGGCCGCTCCAGCCATTTCTCCTCGCCCCCCGCCACCATATAGAGCATGTCAAAGCAGTCGGCGACGTGGCTCGGGTCGCTGAAGCTGGTCCCCACGTGCTTTCTGGTGCCTGCAAGGCACCCATAAAGCGTGTTCAGGTCCATCTCCTTGTTGTCCACCACATCGCGGCACACCATCGTGCGCTGGTAAAAGTGGATGTTGTCGAGGTTATCGACCAACCGCGCGGCATCATACAAATCCTGCGCCGTACTGTCGCGATACTCCAGCGTCACTGGATCGACGATATGCACCGCCGCCCCCGCCGTGCCGTAATGCACATTGCTGCCCGACAGATGCAGGTCATGCTTGGGGTCGCGGGCATGCAGCGTGATATTCCGCGCCGCCACCGCCAGCATATCCTCAACCAATGCGCGCGGAAACCGCAGCCGCCCGTCGCTGCCCTGAATGGCCCCGGCGGCGGTCATCACCTCCACCCCCGATTTCGGCGCCTGGCTCAACCCGATCTGCTCCAGCGCATCCAGCGCCGCCGCATGGATCTGGGCAATCCCCGCCTCGGTCAGCGGTTTATACTGCCCCCCCGGCAGGCCACCCCGCACCGGACGCACATCCTCGGCCAAGGGGGCCGCGCGCAAGGCAACCCGCGCCGCGCGCCCACCGGACCGCCCGCTTTCCCGCCGCGCCCGCGCGGGTTCGCACATCTCGCCGACCTCATTGCCAGTTTCGCTCATCGCCCGTTCCCCTTCCTCTTGGCCCAAATACTCATGCGCCATTTGCCGCCAATCCTGCCCTGCCCAACCTCGCACCTCCCCCTCTCCCCTAGGGGGAGAGGGCCGGGGTGAGGGGGCAGCCTACCCCTTCACCCGCTCCGATTTCGGGTCATACATCGGCATCAGACTGGCCTCGGCCGCATGGCGCACCCCCGCCACCTCGATCTCATAGGTCGAGGCCAGCATCTCCGCCTCGGTCTCGCCGGCGCAGGGCACATAGCCCATGCCGATGGCCCCCCCCAGAAAATGCCCGTAATTCGCCGAAGTCACCGGGCCGACGATCTTGCCATCCCGCACCACCGCCTCATTATGGAACAGCAGCGGCTCGGGGGCTTTCAGGCGGAACTGCACCAGACGACGGGCCAGCCCGGCCTCTTGCGTCCTCAACACCGCCTCGCGCCCGATGAACGCGGGCTTTTTCTTTGACACCGCAAAGCCAAGCCCGGCCTCGACCACATGGTCCTCATCCGTGATGTCATGGCCCCAGTGGCGATAGGCCTTTTCGATCCGGCAGCTATCCAGCGCGTGCAGCCCGCACAGCTTCAGCCCATGGGCCTCACCCGCCTCGGCCAGCACCTCGAACACATGGGCGGCCTGATCCGCCGATGGGTAAATCTCCCACCCCAATTCGCCGACATAGGTCACCCGATGGGCGCGGGCGATGCCATAACCAATCTCAATCTCCTTGGCCGTGCCAAAGGGATGCGCTGCGTTGGAAAAATCATTGGGCGATACCGCCTGCATCAGATCGCGCGCCTTCGGCCCCATCACGCACAGCACCGCCTCGCCCGCCGTCACATCGGTGATCACAGCGAAATCCTCGGCCACATGATCACGCAGCCAAGCGAGGTTACGCTGCAAGGTCGCCCCCGGCACCACCAGCAGATAGCTGCGCTCTGACAGGCGTGTCACGGTCAGGTCGGCCTCAACCCCGCCACGTTCGTTCAGGAACATGGTATAGACGATCTTGCCCGGCTCCACATCCATCTGGGCGCTGCAAACCCGGTTCAGAAAGGCGCAGGCATCGCGCCCCTCGACCCTGATCTTGCCGAAACTGGTCATGTCGAACAGGCCAACGCCCGTCCGCACCGCCATATGCTCGGCCTTTTGGTTGTCAAACCAGTTCTGGCGGCCCCAGCTATAGCGATACTCCCGCTCCTGCCCCGCATTGGCGAACCAGTTCACCCGCTCCCAGCCCGCAACCTCGCCGAACACAGCGCCTTTGGCTTTCAGATGCTCATGCAGCGGCGTGCGGCGCACCCCGCGGCTGGTCTCAACCTGCCGATAGGGATAGTGGTCGGCATACAAGAGGCCCAGGGTCTCGCTGACCCGTTCCTTCAGATACTTGCGGTTCTTCTGGAACGGCTGGGCACGGCGAATATCCACGTCCCACAGATCAAACGGCGGCTCGCCCTCGGTGATCCAGCGCGCAAGGGCCATCCCCGCCCCGCCCGAAGAGATGATACCGATCGAGTTATACCCCGCGGCCACCCAATACCCCCCTAGCTCGGGCGCAGGCCCAAGGTAATAGCGGTCATCGGGGGTGAAACTCTCCGGCCCGTTGAAGAAGGTATGGATGCCCGTGGTCTGGAACATCGGCATCCGGTTCATCGCCATTTCCAGAATGGGCATGAAGTGATCCCAATCCTCGGGCAGCGTGTCGAACTCGAAATCCTCGCGAATGCCGCCCATGCCCCAAGGCTTGGCCTTCGGCTCGAACGCGCCCAGCATCATCTTGCCGGCATCCGATTTGTAATAGGCGCATTCATCGACCACCCGCAGCACCGGCATATCGCCCAAGCCCTGAACGGGTTCGGTCACCAGATAGAAATGCTCTGCCGCGTGCAGCGGCACCGTCACCCCATTCTGCGCCGCCAGATCACGCCCCCACATACCGCCGCAGTTCACCACCACATCGGCGTCAATATGCCCCGGCCCCTCAGGCCCCTCATAATCCACCCCCGTCACCCGCCGCGCGCCACCCGGCGCTGGCCCTTCGGTGACCTTCACGACCTTGACGTTTTCAAACAGCTTGGCACCCGCCATCCGGGCCCCCTTGGCCAAGGCCATGGTGATGTTAGCCGGATCGCACTGGCCATCATTCGGCAGATGCACGCCGCCGACAACGCCTTCGATGTTCAGATGCGGATACAGCGCCTTCACCTCATCCGGCGTAATCCGATGCACCTCAACACCAAAGATCTTGGCAATCGTCGCCTGACGCTGAATCTCTTCCATCCGCGCCTCGGTCAGCGCAACGGTCATCGACCCCACCCGCTTCATCCCGGTGGCAACGCCGGTTTCCGCCTCCAACTGATAATAAAGCTCTGCCGAATATTTGGCCAACCGCGTCATGTTCTGGTTGGCGCGCAACTGACCGATCAGCCCCGCCGCATGCCAGGTCGTGCCAGAGGTCAGGCGCTTCCGCTCCAACAGCACAACCTCCCAACCGGCCTTGGCCAGATGATAGGCCACCGAACAGCCCGACACCCCGCCGCCAATCACCACCGCCCGCGTTTTCGTCGGAATGTTCGCCACAGCCCAGTCCCTCATCATCTGTTCATAAATATCCCGGGGGTCCGGGGGCTGGCCCCCGGTCCGCCCGCCGTCACGCGCGGATACGCTCGTTCTTGGCATCCCACAGCGGCTGATCTGCCTGCACCGTGGCGGGGTAGAGCGTGCCGAAAATCTCGACCTCCACCTTCACCCCCGGCACATTCAGATCGGCCCGCAACATCCCAAGGCCGATCACAGCCCCCACCCGATGCCCGTAATAGCCAGAGGTCAGCTCGCCCACGACCTTGCCGCCGTGCCAGATGGTGGACATGTACGGCGGATCCTGCTCTCCAGCCTCGATCACCAGCGTGCAGAACCGCTTGGCCACCCCGCGCTGCTTTTCCGCCTCCAGCGCGGCCTTGCCCCGGAACGCGGGTTTTGACCAATCGACAAACCGCTCCAGCCCGCCTTGCAGCACGGTGTAATCGGTTGAAAGATCGCCCTTCCACGCGCGATAGCCCTTTTCCACGCGCAAGCTGTTCAGCGCGAACATGCCAAAGGGCTTTGCCCCCGCCGCAATCACCGCATCATAGATTGCGGGCATCCGTGCCGGGGTCGCATGAATTTCCCAGCCCAATTCCCCCGCAAAGCTGACGCGGAACAGCGCGCAATCCTGCCCGGCAACCGCTGCGGGCTGCACGCTCAGCCATTTCGCCGAAAGGTCAGCCCCGGTCAGCCCCGCCAGCAGATCGCGCGACTTTGGCCCGGTCACGATCAGGCAAGTGAAATCCTCGGTCCGGTCGCGCAGGGTCAGACCCTCGGCCAGATGCCGCTTCAACCATTCGCCGTCATGGCTTTGCGCAAGGGCTGCCGTGATCAGGGTAAAGGCCTCCTCCTCGCGCCGCACCACCGACATTTCGGTGACGATGCGGCCCTTGTCATCGGCGAAATAGGCCAGGCCCATGCGGCCCACGGCGGGCAGTTTGCCGGTGATCTGGCGGCTTAGCCAGTCGGCCGCCCCCGGCCCTTCCAGCTCGAACCGGCTGAACCCCGGCAGGTCCAGCACGCCGACGCCATCCCGCACCGCCTCGCATTCCGCCTTTACAGCAGCAAACCAAGGGCCTTCCCGGTCCCATGTCTGGGTGCCCGCCTCGGATGTGTCATCTCCGGGGCGGGCATACCACAAGGCCCGCTCCCACCCGTTATAGGCGCCATAAACCGCGCCCAAAGCCTTGGTGCGTTCATGCACCGCCGACAGCTTTTTGCCCCGCGCGGCGGGCCAAGCGTGGTGGGGGAAATGGATACCGTATTCGTGGCCGTAAACCTCCATCCCCTTCTGGATGCAGTAATCCTCATCCTCAAACCCGGTAAAGCGGCGGGGGTCGCAGGACCACATATCCCATTCGGTCGCCCCTTCGGTGATCCATTCGGCCAGCACCTTGCCCGCCCCCCCGGCCTGACAAATGCCGAAGGTAAAGACGCAAGCCTCAAACGCATTGGGCACGCCGGGCATTGGCCCGATCAGCGGGTTGCCATCGGGGGCGTAAGGAATCGGGCCGTTGATCACCTTCGTCAGCGGGGCTTTTTCCAGCAGCGGCACGCGGGCCATGGCATCGGCGATGTGCCACTCCAACCGCTCCAGATCATCGGGGAAAAGTTGGAAGCTGAAGTCCTGCGGGAAGGGGTCGTCCTTGGAAATCCAGTGCGCCTTGCAGTTGCGCTCATAGGGGCCAAGGTTGAAACCGTTCTTTTCCTGCCGCAGATAGTAGCTGGAATCCACATCGCGCAGCAGCGGCAGCTTGTGGCCCACATCCTTGGACCACGCCTCCAGCTCGGGAATGGTGTCGAACAGCATGTACTGATGGCTCATCACCATCATCGGCACCTCGCGGCCAAACATGCGGCCAACCTCGCGGGCATAATACCCGGCAGCGTTCACCACATATTCGGCCCGCACATCGCCCTTGGGGGTGGAAATGATCCACTCGGTCCCGGTCCATTCCACGCCATCCACCGGGCAGAACCGCTCAATCCGCGCGCCCATTTGCCGCGCACCCTTGGCCAAAGCCTGCGTCAGTTGCGCGGGGTCGATGTCGCCATCATAGGGGTCGTGCAGCGCGCCGGTCAGATCGTGGGTTTCAAGGAAGGGATAGACCTCCTTCACCTCATCCGGGGTCAGGATCTTCAGGTCCATTCCCTGATAGCGCCCCATGCCGACCACCCGCTGAAACTCTTGCAAGCGTTCCTTGGTATGGGCCAGACGCACCGATCCGGTGACGTGATAATTCATCGGATAGTCAACTTCGGCCCCCAGCCGCCGATACAGCTCTGCCGAATAGCGCTGCATGTTCATGATCGACCAGCTTGACGAAAACGTCGGCACATTGCCCGCCGCGTGCCAGGTGCTGCCCGCCGTCAGCTCGTTCTTTTCCAGCAGCAGGCAATCGGTCCACCCGGCCTTGGCCAGATGATACAGCGAGGAAACCCCCACCGCGCCGCCGCCAATGATCACAACCCGCGCCGATGTTGGAAAATCGCTCATTTTGCTCCCCGTCTTTGGCGTAACTATCCTCCGGCGGATTCCACCTTTCAATCCGGCGGCGAAGCGGCTTATGATCGGGAAAAACGATCAGACTACCTGATCACTGTCCGGGGCAGCCATGCAGATCGAACTTCTCGACACGTTTCTTGACCTTGTGGAAACCCGCAGCTTTCACCGCACGGCGGAACGTCTGCGCGTGACGCAATCCACCGTCTCGGCCCGCGTTCAAACGCTGGAACAGGCGGTGGGCGTGCGGCTGTTCACCCGGTCGCGCGCGGGCACCGACCTGACGACCGAAGGCACGCGGTTCGAAACCCACGCCCGCATGCTGCGCCACGAATGGAACGAGGCCAAGCGCCGCATCATCGTGCCCCAGCAAGCGGCGCATCTGGTGCGGGTGGGCATCCAGAACGACCTGTCGGCGCAATATCTGGGCGATTGGGTGGCAGGCTTTCGCCGCAACTTTCCCGACACCGCCTTTTATATAGAGCCGGACTATTCCAACCAGATGTGCGCCGACCTGCTGACCGGCACGCTGGATTTCGCGGTGATGTTCGCCCCGAAACCGCACCCCGACCTGCATTTCGACAATGTAGGAGAGGTGGCCTATCAGATGATTTCAACCGAGGTGGACAAACTGGCCGAGGTCACCCCCGCCCGCTTTGTCTTTGCCCATTTCTCGCCTGCGTTTGAAGAGATGCACCGTCAGGTCACCCCCGATCTTGCTGCGGCCCCCATCTCGGTCGGGCAAAGCGCGGCGGTGGTGTCGATGCTGCAAGCCACCGGCGGGTCGGGCTATGTCTTGGAAAAAAGCGCCGCTGCGCTGATTGAAAGCGGGCGGTTCCGCGCGGTTTCGGATGCGCCCGTCCTGCGCCAGCCGGTCTATTGCGCCACCCATTTGCGCCACCGCATCAGTCCGCTGCACCGCCGCCTGCGCCGCATTGTCTATCGGCGGCTGACCAAGAATGTGGAGGTCGAGGAGGCGTAAGCCCCCTTACCCCGGCCCTGTGCCCAGAGGGGAGAGGGAGCGGCGACCAATTGGTCAGTATGGTGCCCCTTGCCACAGGGCGTACCGCGCCAGAAAAGCGCCTCCCCTCTCCCCTCGGGGGAGAGGGTCAGGGTGAGGGGGCGACCGCAGCCCCTCAGATCATCGTCTGCAACCGATAGCCCGGCACATGCGCCAGCCGCACCAGCGTGATCGCGGCCTCTGCTGTCCAGGTCGTCCGCTCTGTCACGAACAGCGCGGCCCCTTCGGCCACGCCCAGCACCGCCGCCTCACGCGCATCCGCCGCTTCGGCGGTAAAGGCGATATCGCCGGTTTCATAGGACACATGCGCCACCAGCCATTCATTGGCGCTGACCACACCAAAATCCGGCAGCGGCTTTGGCAGAACCGCCGGGTTCAGCCAGCGGGTCTCAAACACGAATGGCCGACCGTCGGCCAGATGCAGCGTCTCCAGATAGATCGCCCGCGCCGATGGCCCAAGGCCAAGACGAGAGGCAACAGGCACCGGCGGCGCGCCCTCGGTTCGGGTCAGCAGGGTAAAGCCATGCACCTGCCCCCGCGCCTCAACCTCTTGGCGTATCACCGGAATATCCAGCGTGGCCTTGCGCACGGGCAACAGCGCCACCCGCGTGCCCGCCTTGCGCCGCCGCTCCAGCACCCCCGCGCCCGCCAGTTCGCGCAAGGCACGGTTCACCGTGGCGCGCGCCACGCCGAACTCTGCCGCCAGCTCTTCCTCGGTTGGAATCGTCTCACCCGGCGGCCAGTCACGCACGCGAATGCGGCGCAGCACCTCTTCGCGGATGCCCTCCCAGCCGGAAATCACAGCGCGTCCCGCAGCCGGGCCATCGCGCCCCGATAGCGCCCCACGATGCCATCGCGCTCGGTATGCCGCCCACCGGTCACGATATGGCGCCCGGCAGACCAGACCTCGGCCACCATCCTGTCGTCGCCCGCAAATATGAACGTATCCAGCAAGGTATCGCCCGCCGCAAATTCCATATCCGGGCCGGAACAATCCAAGGCCACCAGATCGGCCCACATGCCCGGCGCAATCGCCCCCGATTGCCGCCCCCCGGCCAAGGCTCCGCCCCGCGCCGCCTCTTCATACAGCACCCGGCCGGTCGACCGCCCCTCTTCGGCCAGCATCGCCCGGCCCTTGCCGGCCAGCCGCTGCGAATATTCCAGCGTCCGCAACTCCTCGGACAGTGAGATCCGCACGTTGGAATCCGACCCAACGCCGAACGCGCCCCCCGCCCCGCGAAACCGCAGGCCATCAAAAATGCCGTCGCCCAGATTGCTTTCGGTGATCGGGCACAGCCCCGCCACCGCGCCCGATTTTGCCATGCCCACCGCTTCCTCGGGTGTCATCTGGGTGGCATGGATCAGGCACCAGCGCTGGGTCAGTTCAACATTCTTCAGCAGCCAGTCCACCGGGCGCTGCCCGGTCGCGGCCACCACCTCGGCCACCTCGGCCTCCTGCTCGGCCACATGGATATGCACCGGCATCGTCGGGCACAGCCCCGCCGCGATGCGCAACCCATGCGGCGTGGCAGCGCGCAGCGAATGCGGGGCCGCCCCCATGTTGGCATCCGGCCCAAGCCGCTTCACATGGCCCGCCGCCCCCTGCCACAGCCGCGCAAACCGGTCGGGGTCATTGCCGAACCGCCGCTGCCCCTCGTTCAGCGCGCGGCCATCGCAACCGCCCCGCTCATAAAGAACCGGCAGCAGCGTCAGCCCCAGCCCGGTTTCATGGGCCGCTGCCGCGATCCGCCCCGACATTTCAGCCAGATCGTCATAAGGCCCGGTCGGCGCGTGGTGCAAATAGTGGAATTCGGCCACGGCGGCATAGCCCGCCTCGGCCATCTCCATCATCACCATGGCAGCGATGGCCTGCGCGTCCGCGGGCGTCAGGCGGCCAAGGAAGCGATACATCAACTCGCGCCAGGTCCAGAAGCTGTCATTGGTCTTGCCGCGCCGCTCGGTCAGCCCAGCCATCGCCCGCTGAAACGCGTGGGAATGCAGGTTGACCATGGCGGGCAGCAGGCAATCCACCGCGCCGCCCTGCGCTGGCCCCGCCACACCGGTTTCGACCGAGGCGATCCGCCCCGCTTCGACCACCACCATAACATCCCTTGCCCAGCCCTCGGGCAGCAAAGCGGTTTTGGCGTAGATCACGGTCATGGCACCCTCGACTTGACAGCGGTCATTATGTGCAGACATATTAGCGCCAACCTCAGACATAAGGCAAGCGGTATGGCGATTCTTCTGACCAATGCCACGGTGGCGACGATGGCAGGCGGTTATGGCCTGATCGAAGGGGGCGCGGTCGCGGTTGAAGCAGACCGGATTCTGTGGGTTGGACGGATGTCCGAAATACCCGAAGCCTATGCCGCCCTGCCCAGCCACGACTGCGGCGGGCATCTGCTGACCCCCGGCCTGATCGATTGCCACAGCCATATCGTCTTTGGCGGCAACCGTGCGTTGGAATTCGAAATGCGGCTGAACGGCGCGAGTTACGAAGAGGTCGCTCGCGCCGGGGGCGGCATCCTCTCGACCGTCCGCGCCACCCGAGCGGCCAGTGAAGAGGTGCTGCTGGAGCAGGCCCTTGCCCGCGCCGACCTGATGATGGCAGCAGGTGCCACGACGATCGAGGTCAAATCCGGCTATGGCCTGAGCGTTGAGGATGAGCTGAAAATGCTGCGCGTGGCGCGCCAGATCGCCAGCCACCGCCCCTTGCGCGTGCAGACCACCCACCTTGCCGCCCATGCCATTCCGCCGGAATACGCTGGCCGCGCAATGGATTACATCGAACAGGTGGCAATCCCCTCGCTGCGCGCCGCCCATGCCGAAGGGCTGGTCGATGCGGTCGATGCCTTTTGCGAAGGCATTGCCTTTTTGCCAGATCAGGTGGAACGCCTGTTCACTGCGGCCCGGGCCATGGGCTTGCCCGTCAAGCTGCATGCTGAACAATTGTCGGACCAGAAAGGCACCCTTCTGGCCGCCCGGTTTGGCGCATTGTCGGCGGATCATATCGAATATCTGGGCGCTGACGGTATTGCGGCCATGGCCGCAGCGGGCACTGTCGCCGTCATCCTGCCCGGCGCCTTCTATACCCTGCGCGAGACCCAAAAGCCGCCAATTCAGGCGCTGCGCGATGCGGGCATTCCCATGGCCGTCGCCACCGATTTCAACCCCGGCACAGCCCCCGTCGCGTCCTTGCCGCTGACGATGAACATGGCCTGCACCCTGTTCCGCATGACCCCGGAAGAGACGCTTTTGGGTGCCACCACCCATGCCGCCCGCGCCCTTGGCCTGACCGACCGGGGCACCATCACCCCCGGCCAACTGGCCGATCTGTGCCTGTGGGATGCCACCCACCCGGCACAACTTTCCTACACCATCGGGGCGACGCCCCTTCTTGCCCGCATGTTCGGAGGCCAAATTGACGCCTGAAATCCTGATTCCCGGCCAGACCACCCTTGCCCAACTGGAACGCATCTGGCGCACCGAAGCGACCGCCCGTCTGGCCGACACCGCGCGCGCGCCGATTGAGGCGGCTGCCGCCCATATTGCCGCGGCTGCCGCTGGGGATGTGCCGGTCTATGGCGTGAACACCGGCTTCGGCAAACTTGCCAGCCTGAAGATCGCCGCGCAAGATACGGCAAAGCTGCAAGAAAACCTGATCCTGTCGCATTCCTGCGGTGTGGGCGAGCCGATGCCCCGCGCCACCACGCGGCTGATGATGACGCTCAAACTTTTGTCACTGGCGCGCGGGGCCTCGGGCGTGCGCTGGCTGGTGGTTGATCTCTTGCAGAACATGCTGGCAAAGGGTGTGACACCCGTGGTGCCCGCCCAAGGTTCAGTCGGGGCCAGCGGTGATCTTGCGCCCCTTGCCCATATGACGGCGGTGATGCTGGGCCATGGTGAGGCCGAGTTCGCAGGCCAGATCAAGCCCGCACGACAGGCGCTTGAAGAAGCAGGGCTTTCCCCGATCACGCTTGGCCCGAAAGAGGGGCTTGGCCTGATCAACGGCACCCAGTTTTCCACCGCCTATGCGCTGGCGGGCCTGTTCGGGGCGTGGACGGCGGCGCAGGGCGCCTTGGTGACCTCGGCCCTTTCGACCGATGCCATCATGGGATCGACCGCACCACTCGAACCCGAAATTCACAGCCTGCGCGGCCAGCCCGGCCAGATCAAGGCTGCGGCGACCCTGCGCGCCCTGCTGGACGGTTCGGTGATCCGCGAAAGCCACCGCGAGGGCGACAGCCGCGTACAAGACCCCTATTGCATCCGCTGTCAGCCGCAGGTGACCGGTGCCGCGATGGACGTGCTGCGCATGGCCGCCCGCACGCTGGAGATTGAGGCGAATGCGGCGACCGACAACCCGCTGGTCCTGTCCGATGGCCGCATCGTTTCGGGCGGAAATTTCCATGCCGAGCCCGTGGGTTTCGCCGCCGACATGATCGCCATGGCGATCAGCGAGATCGGGGCGATTGCCCAACGCCGCGTGGCACTGATGGTGGACCCGACACTGTCGTTCGATCTGCCCGCATTTCTCACGCCCCGACCCGGCCTGAACTCTGGCCTGATGATCGCCGAGGTGACGACGGCGGCCTTGATGAGCGAAAACAAGCACCTCGCCCATCCGACCGTGATCGACAGCACCCCCACCAGCGCCAACCAAGAGGACCATGTTTCAATGGCCGCCCATGGCGCGCGCCGTCTGGGGCGGATGGTCGAAAACCTGAACCACATTCTGGGGGTCGAGGCGATCTGCGCCGCGCAAGGCATTGATTTCCGGGCACCCCTGCCCACTTCAGTGCCCTTGCAAAAGGCGGTTGCCGCGCTGCGCACCCGCGTCGCCACCCTTGGCGACGACCGCTATCTTGCCCCCGATCTGGCCGCCGCCGCCGCGCTGATCGGCGATAGCACAATCGTACAATCCACCGCCCTGACCTTCCCCACCCTGTGAGGCCCGCCATGACCAACCCGCGCCACAACACACGCGACATCTATCCGCCGACCGGCCCCGAAAAGACCGCCAAAACCTGGGGGGCAGAGGCTGCGATGCGGATGCTGATGAACAACCTGCACCCAGACGTTGCCGAAAACCCGCATGAGCTGGTGGTTTACGGCGGAATCGGCCGCGCTGCCCGCACCTGGAACGATTTTGACCGCATTGTCGCCAGCCTGAAAGACCTTGGACCAGAGGAAACGCTGATCGTGCAGTCCGGCAAGCCGATTGCCGTCATCCGCACCCATGCCGATGCGCCGCGTGTGCTGATCGCCAATTCCAACCTCGTGCCGCATTGGGCCAACTGGCAGCATTTCAACGAATTGGATCGCAAGGGCCTGATGATGTACGGCCAGATGACGGCTGGGTCGTGGATCTACATCGGCACCCAAGGCATCGTGCAGGGCACCTATGAAACCTTCGCGGAAGCGGGTCGCCAGCATTACAACGGTGACCTGACCGGCAAGTGGATTCTGACCGGCGGTCTGGGCGGCATGGGCGGCGCGCAGCCCTTGGCGGCGGTCTTCGCCGGGGCCTGCTGTCTGGCCGTCGAAGTTGATGAGACGCGGATCGATTTCCGTATTCGCACCAGATATTTGGATGCCAAAGCGAAGACGCTGGATGAAGCCCTCGCCATGATTGCCAACTGGACGGCAAAGGGAGAGGCGAAGTCCGTAGGCCTTCTGGGCAATGCCGCCGAGGTGTTCCCCGAAATCTACGCCCGGATGAAAGCGGGCGGGATGCGCCCCGACATCGTAACCGACCAGACCTCCGCCCATGACCCGCTGCACGGCTATTGTCCGGCGGGCTGGACGGTGGGCGAATGGCGCGCCAAGCAGGAAACCGATCCGACTGCGGTTGAATCCGCCGCCCGCGCCAGCATGAAGCAACATGTCGCCGCGATGGTCGATTTCTGGAACGCCGATGTGCCGACGCTCGATTACGGCAATAACATCCGGCAGGTCGCGCAGGACGAAGGCCTTGATAACGCCTTCGCCTTCCCCGGCTTCGTGCCCGCCTATATCCGCCCGCTGTTCTGTAAGGGCATCGGCCCCTTCCGCTGGTGCGCCCTGTCGGGCGACCCGGAAGACATCCGCAAGACCGACGCGGCGATGAAAAAGCTGTTCCCGGAAAACCACCACCTCCACCGCTGGCTTGACATGGCCGCAGAGCGCATCGCGTTTCAGGGCCTGCCCGCCCGCATCTGCTGGATCGGCCTCGGTGACCGTCACCGCGCCGGCCTGATGTTCAACGAGATGGTGGCGAGCGGAGAGCTCAAGGCCCCCATCGTGATCGGTCGCGATCATCTGGACAGCGGCTCCGTCGCCTCGCCCAACCGCGAGACGGAAGCCATGAAAGACGGCTCTGATGCCGTCTCGGATTGGCCGCTGCTGAATGCGCTGATGAACACAGCCTCGGGTGCCACCTGGGTGTCGCTGCACCATGGCGGCGGCGTCGGCATGGGGTTCAGCCAGCATTCCGGCGTGGTCATCGTCGCCGATGGCACGCCAGAGGCCGCCAAACGGTTGGAGCGGGTCTTGTGGAACGACCCCGCCTCGGGTGTCTGGCGCCATGCTGATGCGGGCTATGACATCGCGCTGGATTGCGCGCGCGAACACGGCCTGCGCCTGCCGGGCATCCTGGGGAACTAAGGCAGGTGCGTGAAATCACGCACCCTCCCCCGCCTCATCATCTGTTCATAAATATCCTGGGGGTCCGGGGGTAAGCCCCCGGTCCTGCCCTTAGCCCCGGCGCGGGTTCGCCCCCGCCTCGCGCCAGATCGGGTTCGACCAGGCCCGCTTGCCCGCCGCATCGATCACCGCCACACGCACCCAAGGCGATCCGTTCAACCGGTCCAGCGGCACCTCGGTGCGGGTCATCGAATGGCCATGCACGCCCTTGGCCCCGGTGCCCCAGCCGATGGCGATAACCGACACAACGGCAGAGGATTCCACCACCACCATATTCCCCTCGATCCGCACGTCGCGCAGCTCGGGGCCTTGCGATGAATAGAAATGCCCGGCCTTCAGCGCCGCCAGCAAAGACTCGGGCGTGTTTTCCTGCGCCTTGACCATCACCCAGCCGCCAAAGAAATCCGGCTCGCTGAAATGCGCGTCGTCGGTGGCCACCATGGTCAGGTGCCGCCCCTCGGTCAGCAACAGATCGGCAATCGCAAAGCCATCGGGCCGGTCGCACCCCGCCGCACAGCCGTGGTTATAGATTTCCACCGCATGGGCCGCCGTCACGCCCCGCGCATCTTCCAGCGTCAGCCCAGACCATTGCGGATGGGCAATCGCCACAAAGGCCCCGGCATCGACCGCGCGCTGCGCGATCTGGGCCGCCGTTTCCTGCCCCGCGACCGGCGTGAAATGCGGGCTGTTCGAGGGTTTGAAATCCGGCGGCAGACCCACCGCCAGAATATGCCATAACTCGCCATTGGCCATCGCGCCGGAATGCAGTTCGGCCCCCAGAATCGTGGTGAAATCATTGGTCCGATAGCCGGTGGTGTCGGAAATCGGATAGCCCCAGAGGCCGACGAAGTGATCGGTCAGCGCCAGAAAGTCATAGCCCTCGGCGCGGTACCGGCGGCAGACCTCCTCGGGCGGCAGAACACCGTCGGAATTGGTGGAATGGGTGTGCAGATTGCCGCGCCAGAAACGGCCGGGGGCGGTAAAGGCAGGGTCGCGCAGGGTCATGGTGAGTCTCCTTTGCGGCGCAGGCTAGGCGGGGAATGTGACAGGCGCTAGCCCATCCGCGCCCACCCCCTAGCCGCGCCCGATATAGGGCATGTCGCGCGCCATTATGGTCAGGAACGGAATATTGACCGACAGCGGCAGCCCCGCCATGTGCAGCACCGCATCCGAGACATGGGCCACATCCATCACCGGCTCTGCCCGAACCGCGCCATCCGCCTGCGGCACGCCGCCGGGAAAGGCCGCCGCCATCTCGGTCAGCGCGTTGCCAATGTCGATCTGCCCACAGGCGATATTGAACCGCCGCCCGTCCAGGCCAAGCGTCCGCGTCAGCCCCGTCACCGCATGTTTCGACATGGTATAAGGCGCCGATCCGGGGCGCGGCACATGGGCCGAGATCGAGCCGTTGTTGATGATGCGCCCGCCCTGCGGGTCTTGCCGCCGCATCAGGCCAAAGGCGGCGCGCGCCACCAGAAACATGCCGTTGATGTTGGCATTCATCACCGACAGCCAGCTTTCCACCGGAATCTCATCAATCGGGGCCGCAGGGGCCGCCTGGCCTGCATTGTTGAACAGCACATCCAGCCGCCCCCATTCCGCCGCCAGCCTGTCAAACGCCGCCTGAACCTGTGCCGGGTCGCCCACATCGGCGGGCAGGATCAGCCCCTCGGCCAAGGTCTCGCGCAGCGCCGCCTCTCGTCGCCCCATCAGGGCCACGCGCCAGCCCGCCGCATGAAAGGCCCGCGCCGTGGCCCGGCCAATGCCAGAGCCTGCGCCGGTGATCAGAATGGTTTTACCGCTCATCAAACCAGTTCCCCTTCTCTAAATATCCTCGGGGGGTGCGGGGGCGAAGCGCCCCCGCCGCCGACGCCTACCCCTTCGCGCCACGCCGGATCGGGTCTGCCAGCAACCGCAACCCGTTCAGCACCACCAGAACCGTACCGCCCTCATGCCCCACCACCGCCAGCGGCAAGGGCAGTTCACCCCACAAGGCCCCCACGACCAGAATGACCATCATCCCCAGCGCAAAGATCAGGTTCTGCCGGATGATCCCCGCCGTCCGCCGTGCAAGGCGGTGCGCGGCGGCAAGCTGCGTCATCTCATCCGACAGCAGCGCCACATCAGCGGCCTGCAAAGCCACCTCGCTGCCCGCAGCCCCCATGGCGATGCCCACATCTGCCCGCGCAAGGGCGGCGGCATCGTTCACACCATCGCCGACAAAGGCCACCTTGCCATGTTTGGCCAGCCCCGCCACCAGCGCCACCTTGTCTTGTGGCAAAAGATCGGCGTGAATCTCGTCCGGGCGCAGGCCCAGATCGCCACCGATCCGGTCGGCTACCGCCCGCCTGTCGCCCGTCATCATGGCAATGCCAGTCACGCCATTGTCGCGCAGCGCCGACAGGCTGGCAGCCGACGAAGACCGCGCCGTATCGGCCACCGCCACCGCCCCCAGCAAGCGGGCGCCTTCGCCGTAATAGATCGTCGTTGAATCGCCCGCCGCCAGTGCCTGCACTGCGGGGTGATCCACCGCCGCCCCCATCCGCGCCACCAGTCGCGGATTTCCGGCCCAGGCTTCGCCCTCACCCGCCACGATTCCCTCTGAAGGGATGCTGCGCACGCCGGTGCGTTCGGCCACCGCGATGCCACGCTCTGCCGCCGCCCGGCGCAGGGCACCGGCGACGGGATGTTCCGACTGCGCCTCCAGTGCGACCAGGCGGGACAGGAAGTCGTCGTCCTCCATATCCGGTGCGGCAATCGCCACCAGATCTGCGCGCCCGGTGGTGAGGGTGCCGGTCTTGTCAAAGGCATAGGCCCGCACCGCCGCCAGCGTTTCCAGCGCGGCCCCGCCCTTGAACAGCACGCCGCCCCGCGCCGCCGCAGACAGTGCCGACAGAATCGCTGCGGGAACCGAGATCACCACGGCGCAGGGGCTGGCCGCCACCAGCAAGGTCGCCGCGCGGTACATCGCATCGCCATGCACCAGCCCGATCAGCCGCATGATGACATAGGCCAGAATTGACCCCACCAGCACCGCAACCGTATAGCGCTGGCCAAACCATTCCGAAAACCGCTCTGACGGCGACCGCGCCGCCTGCGCCTCTGTCACCAGCCGGATCATGCGGGCTACCGTGCTATCGGCCAGCGCCTTGCTGACCCGCATGCCCAGAATGCCGTCCAGGTTCACCGTCGCCTCGAACAATTGCGCGCCCGGTCCTTTGGCCAGCGGCATCGATTCGCCGGTGATCGTGCTTTCATCCAGCGAGCCGTGGCCCTCGATCACCACCCCATCCACCGGCACCCGCGCACCAGGGCGCAGAACCACGATGTCACCGGCAACCAGCGAAGCTGCCGGAACCTCTTCGATGCCGGTGGCGGTGCGGCGAAGAGCGGTATCCGGCCGCAGCGCCATCAGCGCCTCGACCGCGCGGCGCGCCCGGCCCATCGCGCGACCTTCCAGCATCGAGGACAAGCTGAACAGCGCCAGCAGGATCGCCCCTTCGGTCGGCGCCCCGACCGAGGCGGCGGCCAGCGCAGCCGCCACCATCAGCAGGTCGATATCCAGCACATGGTCGTGCCACAGCTCTTCCAGCGCGCCGCGCAGCGCGGGCAGCCCCCCCGCCAAATAGGCCAGCCCATAGCCGAACCACTGCGCGAAGGGGGGCGCCCCGCCATATTCCGCCGCCAGCCCGGCCAGCAGGCCGAAGATGGTCAGCAAGGTCAGCGCGGGCGCAGACGGATCGTCGGCATCATGTTCGTGACTGTGGGCCATGGGAATCTCCTTGGCCCCACCTTCCCGCTTTGGGTCACAGTGGCAAGGGGGCCTGTCAGTCAGCCGCCTCATCCAGCCGTCGCATTCCAGAATCCGGTATAGCTGGCAGGACGGCGGTCGAGCCAAGCCGCCAACCCCTCTGCCAGATCGGCGGTGGGGGCCATGCGGGCGAATTGCTCTGCCTCGACCAGCAAACCTTCGGCGATGGGCATGTTCAGGCCGCGCGTGACCGCCATCATCACCGCCTCTATCGCCAGCGGCGAATGGGCCAGAATACGGTCCAGGAGGAGCCGCGTGGCCGGGATCAGCGCGTCATGCGCCACCACGGCATTGACCAGCCCCATATCCAGCGCCCGATAGGGCGCAAAGACATCGCCCGTCAGCAGCAACTCCATCGCCCGCTTGCGCCCGGCAAGGCGCGGCAGCCGCTGCGTGCCGCCAAAGGTGGGCGGCATCGCCAGCCTGACCTCTGGCTTGGCAAACAAGGCGTGGTCGCTGGCGATGGCAAGGGGGGCTGCCTCGGTGATCTCGCACCCGCCCCCATAGGCAAGACCGTTCACCGCCACGATCAGCGGCTTGCGAAACGCCTCGATCCGCGCGGTCAACCGCTGCCCCCGCGCCACAAAGTCGCGCAGGGCAATATGCGGCCCCTGCCCGACCGAAGCCGCAAATTGCGGAATATCGCCGCCCGCCGAAAAGGCACGCCCCGCGCCGGTCAGGATGACACCGCGCAGACGGGCGTCGCCTTCAATATCATCCAGCCGCGCCAGCAGCCTGTCGATCAACTCATAACTCAGCGCGTTCAGTTTGGCAGGGCGGTTCAGCGTCAGCAAAGCCACCGGGCCATCGGTTTCCATCAAAACAAGATCCGTCATCGCATCCCTCCTAGTACAAGATATTGGCAGGATGTGGATATTTCAGATAATGTATACTCACTAGTCAGTATACATAGAGCCATGAAACCCCAGACCGATACCCGCGCCCGCATCCTTAATGCCGCCGAAAAACTGTTTTATGCCGAGGGGATAGGCCGGGTCAGCGTTGATGCTGTGGCTGCGGCGGCAGGTGTGACCAAACGCACGCTCTATTACCACTTCACCAGCAAGGACGAGTTGATCGCCGCCTATCTGGAGGCGCGTGATCAGCCGAATCTGGCCCGCATGACGGCATGGTTCGTGGCAGCAGAGGGTGGAGTGCCAGCAAAAGTGCAGGCGATTTTTGACGAACTGGCCAAGGTGGCACGTCATCCAAAATGGAAAGGCTGCGGCTTTCTGCGGACAACTGCGGAACTCGCCGCCCTGCCCGGCCACCCTGCCGTCAAGGTCGGTGCGCGCCACAAAGCGGGGTTCGAGACGTGGCTTGCCGAACAACTGGACGTCGCTGGCCTGACACCTGCCAAACTGTTGGCGCGACAAATCATTCTGTTGCTGGACGGCGCCTTTTCCGCATCGCTGACGCACCGCGACCCGGCCTATTTCATCGCTGCCGGACAGGCAGCAGCAACGCTTGTTGCGTGCTACGCACCTAAAATGAAATAGGAAATTCTGGTGCGGGTGGTCGGACTCGAACCGACACTCCTTGCGGAAACAGAGTTTGAGTCTGTCGCGTCTACCATTCCGCCACACCCGCACGCGGGCCTCTCTTACAAGGTCCGCGCGACAGGCTCAATGGGGTTTCAGAGCTGTTGGGCAGCGAAGGTGTCGCAAACTTCCATCTGGCCCGACTTCAGCCCTTTGGCAAACCAGCCCGACCTTTGGGCAGAGGTGCCGTGGGTGAAGCTTTCGGGCATGGGAACGCGGCCTGCACTGCGTTGCAGCGTGTCATCGCCGATCTGCTTGGCGGCATTGAACGCCTCTTCGAAATCGCCCTGCTGGATCGCGCCGAAACGGTCCTGCACGGCGCGCGCCCAGACGCCAGACAGGCAATCAGCCTGCAATTCGATGCGCACGGAAATCTCATTGCTTTCCGCCTCGCTGACACGCTGACGATAATCATTGGCTTTGCCCAGGATGCCCAACTCGTCCTGCACATGATGCGCGACCTCGTGCGCCACCACATAGGCCATGGCGAAATCGCCGCCCGCGCCCAGTTGCTGCTGCATGGTCGTAAAGAATTCGGTGTCCAGATATACCTTCTTGTCGCCCGGACAGTAGAACGGCCCCGTCGCCCCCGATGCGCTACCGCAGGCCGACTGCGTGACACCCTTGTACAACACCAGCGTCACCGGCTGATAGGGTTGGCCGACCTGCTCCTGGAACACCTGGTCCCAGATCTTTTCGGTATAGCGCAGATTGACCGAGACGAATTCGCCCGCTGCATTGTCTTCTGCCGTCAGCTCGCCTTGGGTCACCTGACCTCCGCCGGTCACGGATGTGTCATTCAGCAGGGGCGTCACGTCGATGCCCAGAAAGTAGCCGATCACCACGACGGCAATTACACCGACGCCGCCAATGCCCCCGGCCCGCACACCGCCACCGCCCATCCGGCGCCGGTCTTCGATATTCCGGCTTTGCTCGCGTCCACGCCATTCCATTGTCACACTCCCCGCACCTAATGGCCCGATCATACCGGGATCACGCCAAGGTGCAAATCGTCCAACTTGACCTTCGGGGCGCGGCATGGCCAAAGGACACCGAACCAAGGGGGCTCTGCATGTTCCGCAGGCTATACAACTGGACACTCACCTGGGCCGGGTCGCGACATGCGCCCAAGGCGCTGGGGGTGATCAGCTTTACCGAAAGCTCTTTCTTCCCGATTCCCGCCGATGTGCTGTTCGTGCCGATGTGCCTGTCACGGCCCGAACGCGCCATGCGCTATGCGCTGATCGCCTCGGTCATGTCGGTGCTGGGGGGCGTTTTCGGTTGGGTGATCGGGCATTACTTCTTTGATCTTGTGGCCCGGCCCATGCTGGAAGCCGCCGGCAAGATTGACGATTTTGAGGCGATGAAGGGTGGCACCGGCGATGCGGCCATTCTGCTGATGCTGGTCACCTCGGGCTTTTCCCATATTCCGCCGATGAAGGTGGTCACCATCCTGTCGGGTGTGATCGGGTTTGACCTGAAATGGTTCATCCTGTCGGCGATCATCGCACGCGGCGGGCGGTTCTATCTGCTGGCTTGGCTGCTGCAAAAATACGGTGTGGCCATGGCCGCCTTTGTCGAGCGGCGCTTTGCCTGGATTGCTGCCGGCCTTACGGCGGCGGCGGCCATCGGCTGGGCAATCTGGCGTTTTGCATGAGGGTTAAATGACGCGCAACCACCTGATCCTGATCGCGGCCGCCGGGTCGCTGGCCTTGGTGCTGGGGGCCTTTGCCTTTCAGTATATCGGCGGCCTCGCGCCTTGTGTGCTGTGCTGGTATCAGCGCTATCCGCATATGGCGGCAGTGGGGATTGGCGCGCTGGCGCTGGCCATTCCGGGCCGGGCGTTGCCGATGCTGGGGGCCTTGGCCCCGCTGACCAGCGCGGGGATCGGCCTGTTCCATGTGGGGGTAGAGCAAAAGTGGTGGGAGGGTCTGGCGACCTGCACCGTCAACACGATGGAGGGGGTGTCGGGCGCCGACCTCTTGAACACCGACATCACGGTGGGTGCCCCTGCCGCCTGTGACAAGATCGCTTGGGCGATGATGGGCATTTCCATGCCGGGCTGGAACGCGATCCTGTCGCTGGTGCTGGTGGGCTTTTGGATCGCGGCGGCGCGGCGGCGTTGATGGTGCGTACTTGAGACGCACCGCTTGGCCCAAAGACGCACCACCTACCCCAACAGCCGCTTGCCTTCTTGCAGTGCAAAGCGGTCGGTCATGCCAGCCACATAATCGGCAATCACCCGGGCAAGGGCGGTATCATCCTGCGCCATGGCCACATCTGCCTGCCATTCTTCGGGCAACCGGTCGGGGTGCGCCTGAAACAAGGTGAACAGCCCGTTGAATACCTGTGTCACCTCGGCCCGCATCGCCACCACCGAAGGCGCACGGTACATGCGGGTGAACAGGAACGACCGGATCGCCTTCAGTTCCTGATACAGCGGCTTTGAAAACCGGATGATGGTGGTGCCCATGTGGCGGATTTCATCGACCGATTTCGGCTGTGCCGCGTCAAGTCGGCCCTGCGCGACGGCAATCACATCCTCAACCATGCGACCGAACACACGGCGCAACGCCTCATGCCGGCGACGGGATTTATCAAGGCCGGGATAGAGGCGGTCCACCTCATCAAAGGCCGGGCCGGTGACGGGCAGCTCCATCAGGTCGGCCTCGGTGAAAAGGCCCGAACGCAGCCCATCGTGCAGGTCGTGGTGCGAATAGGCCACGTCATCGGCAATCGCCGCCACCTGCGCCTCGGCGCTTGCATGGGTGTGCAGTTCCAGATCCCACATCGCATTCACCTCGGCCAGCGCATAGGGCAGCGGGCCTGCGTGCTTGGCATCGGCGTTGGGACCAGTCACCGGGCCGTTGTGCTTGGCGATCCCTTCCAAGGTTTCCCATGTCAGGTTCAGCCCGTCGAAATCGGCGTAATGCTTTTCCAGCCGGGTGACGATGCGCAGCGCCTGCGCGTTGTGGTCAAACCCGCCATAGGGCTGCATCAGCAGTTCCAGCGCATCCTCACCGGTATGGCCAAAGGGCGTGTGGCCAAGGTCATGGGCCAGCGCGATCGCCTCGGCCAGATCGGTGTTCAGGCGCAGAACGCCCGAGATGGTGCGCGCCACCTGCGCCACCTCGATCGAATGGGTCAGGCGGGTGCGGTAGTAATCGCCTTCATGTTCCACAAAGACCTGCGTCTTGTGCTTCAGCCGGCGAAAGGCCGACGAATGGATGATCCGGTCACGATCTCGCTGAAACGGGCTGCGGAAAGACGACATCTGTTCGGTGAAAAGCCGACCCCGAGAGGCCTCGGGCTGGCAGGCAAAGGGGGCAAGCATCGGCTCGTCCTTGTTCGGGGCGTTGCGCCGCCTTATATTCAACCCATCCGGCCCTGAACACGCGAACAAACCATGACCCTGACCTTGCCCCCCCGTGTGACCGACCGCGCCTTTGCCCGGCTGGCCGAGATTGCCGACCTGACCGGCGATGCCAAACCCCTGCGCGTGGGCGTGCTGGGCGGCGGCTGTTCCGGGTTTCAGTATGACATCCGGCTGGATGATCCGGCCTCGGACGATCTGGTGCTGGAAAAGAATGGCGCCAAGGTGGTGGTGGACAGCGTGTCCCTGCCCTTCCTGCAAAACGCGGTGATCGACTTTACCGAAGAGCTGATCGGCGCGCGGTTCGTGGTGGAAAACCCCAATGCCACGGCGTCCTGCGGCTGCGGGACGAGTTTTTCGATCTGACACCATCGCTTTCATCGTGACAATCGCCGCCCGCGCCCTAACTGTCGCGGGAAAACAGGTGATGGGGGCGTTGTGACGGTGGTTCTTATGCTGGGGTCCGGCCCGCAGGCGGTGCAGGCCGCAGATTGGCCCCGAGCCGGGTTTGACCGGATTGTCGCCATCAACAACGCCTGGCGTATCCGCCCCGATTGGGACGATGCGATCTTTCCATGGGACTTCCCCGAAGACCGCCGCCCCATTGCCGGGCCGGATCAACGCCTGATAACCCAAGAAGATTTCGTACCTGCCCAAAACGCCTTGGGCGGATTTCTTTATGCAGGCGGAACAATGGCCTTTACCACTGCCTATTGGATACTCCACACGCTAAAGCCCCGTGTGATTGCCGCCTATGGCTGTGACATGCACTACCCCGCCACCGGACCGACCCATTTCTACGGAACAGGCACGCCGGACCCGCTGCGCGCCGATATCACCCTGCGCTCGCTAGAGGCGAAATCGGCCCGCTTCCGCATTCTGGCCGCCATGGCGGGCTGTGCCGCCGTCAACCTGTCGGAAGGGCCGTCGCGGCTGGTCTGGCCGCGCGCGATGTTGCAGGGTTTGGCCGAGCTGCGCCTCCAGCCCTTCAATACCGAACTGGCCGCGCAGGCCTTGGCGCGGGAGAGGGCGCTGAACTATCACAGCCCCTCTGGCCGCTATTGGGAGGAGGCCGACCGCTTTGATCTGGCCCAGATCGACGCGCTGGATGCCCTTTGGCTTGCCGCGAACCAGCCCGCGCCCTAGAACGGGCAAAAGGCAGGAGAGCCGCCCATGAAGATCGCCACCTTCAACATCAACGGCATCAAGGCCCGGATCGAGGCCCTGCCCGAATGGCTGGAACAGGCCCGCCCTGATGTGGTCTGCCTGCAAGAGATCAAATCGGTCGACGAAAACTTCCCGCGCGAGGTGTTTGAGGCGCTGGGGTATCAGGTGGAAACCCATGGCCAAAAAGGCTTCAACGGTGTGGCGATCCTGTCGAAGCTGCCGATGACCGATGTGGTCCGCGGCCTGCCCGGCGATGACAGTGACGAACAGGCCCGCTGGATCGAGGCGACGGTTCAGGGCGCGCGCAAGGTTCGGGTCTGCGGGTTGTACCTGCCCAACGGCAACCCCGCGCCGGGGCCGAAGTATGATTACAAACTGGCGTGGATGGCCCGGATGGAGGCGCGGGCGCGCACCCTTATGGCCGATGAACTGCCACTGATCTTCCTCGGCGATTACAATGTGATCCCCGAAGCACAGGACGCGGCAAAGCCCGAGGCCTGGACAACCGACGCGCTGTTCCTGCCCCAATCCCGCGCGGCCTTTCGCCGGCTGGAACATCTCGGCCTGACCGATGCCTTCCGCATCCAGCACCCCGGCCCCGGCCATTACTCCTTCTGGGATTTTCAGGCCGGCGCATGGGAAAGGAACAACGGCATCCGCATCGACCATCTGATGTGCAGCCCCCAAGCCGCAGATCTGCTCATGTCCTCCGGCATCGACAAGGCCGTGCGCGGCGGGGTGAAACCGTCCGATCATGTGCCGGTCTGGGTCGAACTCGACGCCTGATTTCATACTGGCCCAAATATCCCCGCCGGAGGCAGCTTTGGCCAGCCAAGGGACGCTCCGCGGGGGATATTTATGCCAAGATGAAGGGGTCAGAGGTCGAGGGCGCGGAACACCTTGGGCAATTCCTCGGGCAGGTCTTCGGCGATCAGGCCGGGGCCAAAGCTGCGGGCGCATTCCACATGCAGCCATGCCCCGGTGCAGGCGGCATCGAAGGGGCTGAAGCCGCGCGCCAGAAGCCCGGTGATGAACCCCGCCAGCACATCGCCCGATCCTGCCGTGGCCAGCCAGGGCGCGGCGCGGTCATAAACGGCGGCATTGATGGCGCAGCGGCCTTCGGGCGCGGCAATCACCGTGTCGGGGCCTTTGTAGAGGACGACGCAACCGGCGCGGGCGGCGGCTTCGCGGGTGGCATCCACCTTGGAATAGGCGGGGCCTCTGGTCGCGGGTTCCGCCAGTTTCGCCGCGATGTCGGGGAAAAGCCGGGCGAATTCGCCGGCATGGGGGGTCAGGACACAGCCCTCGTGCAGGGCGGCAAACAGGTCGGGGTGCTGCGACAGGAGCGTGAGCGCGTCGGCGTCAAGGACGATGTGGCGGCGGAGTCGGGGTGAACCCCGACCTACGGGGCCGGTAGGTCGGGGTTCACCCCGACTCGCCAATGCCACGCCCAGCAGTTCAGCCTGCCTCGCCCCCGTCCCCATCCCCGGCCCAAGACAAAGCGCGTTGATCCGCTTGTCCTCCAGAACCCCTTGCAGCCCGGCAGCGTCCGCCACCTCCCGCAGCATCACCGCGTCCAGCCGCGCAGCGTTTTCGGGGAGGGCATCCGGCGGACACCCCACCGTCACCACCCCCGCCCCGATCCTCAAGGCGCCCCGTGCGGCCAAGCGGGCTGCTCCGGTATGGCCGGATGGGCCGGAAAGGATGAGGACGTGGCCGTGGGCGTATTTGTGTTCGTCGCTACCTTTGTAAAGTTGACTGGTTTCGAAGGTGAGCGTGATGGTTTCTCGGCTCAAGCGTTGACGTTCAAGCAGGGGCAATTTGTTCCGCTCACCGCGAATTCGGCCCGCCGTTTGCTCCAGCCCAATGTCCACAATCCGCAGCTTGCCGCATCGGGCAGGGCCATCTTCAAGAACATGCCCCACTTTCGGAGCATGAAAGCTGACCGTAAGTTCCGCAGGAAACACGCTGCCAAGCGGTTTGCCGCTGTCACTGTCCAGACCGCTCGGCATGTCGATGGCAACGTCATACCAGACTGCCGCCATATCCATGGCCTCTCGTGCCATGTCATCCAGAATTCCATGCAAGGACCGCGACAGGCCGATACCAAATAGCGCATCCACAACAAGATCAGGCCGCGACAAATAAACAGGCGCCGTCTCATCCAGCATACGCACCTCCCCCATCCCCACCCACCGCTCATAATTCACCCGCGCATCCGGCGGCAGCCGCTCGGCGTCACCGTAGAGGAACACCTCCACCTCCCAGCCCCACCCCTTCAGCAGCCGCGCCACGACGAACCCGTCGCCGCCGTTGTTGCCCGGCCCGCAGAGGACCACGGCGCGGCTCGGGGCGCGGGCCAGTTCGGGCCATTCCTCGAAAATCGCCTCGACCACGCCCTGCCCGGCGCGTTCCATCAGCTCCAGCCCGGTCACCTGACCCGAGGCGATTGCCGCCTGTTCGATGCTGCGCATTTGGGCGGCGGTCAGCAGTTCTGTCATTGCGGTCCTTCAGCAGTTTTCAAACAGCCTGATTTAATGGCGTATTGCCTATTTTTTCATCACCAAGCGCGGATTCCCGCGACCGGATGCCCCGCCCCAACCCTAGCCAATTGTGGCCCCCTGAAGGAAGTGGTCAGTGGGGTCGTGTGCAAATACGGGGGGAGTCGGCCCATGAAGAAAATCGAGGCGATCATCAAGCCATTCAAGCTGGATGAAGTGAAGGAAGCCCTTCAGGAAGCCGGGATTCAGGGCCTGTCAGTGACCGAGGTGAAGGGGTTCGGACGTCAGAAAGGCCATACCGAGCTTTACCGGGGCGCGGAATACGTTGTCGATTTCCTGCCCAAGGTGAAAATCGAGGTCGTGCTTTCTGACGACATGGTGGACACCGCCATCGAGGCGATCATCGGGGCCGCGCGCACCGACAAGATCGGCGACGGCAAGATCTTCATCTCTCCCGTTGAACAGGCCATCCGCATCCGCACCGGCGAAACCGGTGATGATGCTGTGTGAGAACCCAGGCCCAACCGCCTGAAACGAAACCCTGAAAACCGAAAGGCAGTCAGATGAGCGCAGTTGCAAAAGCTCTGAAGCTGATCAAGGACGAGGAAATCGAATATCTCGATATTCGTTTCACCGACCCCAAAGGCAAACTTCAGCACGTCACCCTGGTGACCGACCTGGTGGATGAAGACTTCTTTGAAGAAGGCTTCATGTTCGATGGTTCCTCCATCGCCGGCTGGAAGTCGATCGACCAGTCCGACATGAAACTGATGCCGGATGCGTCGTCGGTCTATATGGACCCGTTCTACGCCGAAAAAACCCTGTGCGTGCATTGCGACGTGGTCGAGCCGGACACCGGAGAAGCCTATGACCGCTGCCCCCGCCAGATTGCCAAGAAGGCCGAAGCCTACCTGAAATCCTCGGGCTTGGGCGATGCGTTCTATTGCGGCCCCGAAGCTGAATTCTTCATCTTTGACGACGTGCGCTATTCGGTCACGCCGCAAAAGGTGGCCTACCAGATCGACGCCCATGCGGCGGCCTGGAACACCGATACGGAATACGAGTCTGGCAACCAGGCGCATCGCGCGGGTCACAAGGGTGGCTATTTCCCGGTGAACCCGATCGACGAAGCGCAGGATCTGCGCGGCGAGATGCTGTCCACGATGAAGCGCATCGGCATCAAGGTGGACAAGCACCACCACGAGGTCGCCACCTGCCAGCACGAGCTGGGCATGATCTTCGGTGGTCTGGTCGAACAGGCCGACAATATCCAGAAGTACAAGTACGTCATCCACAACGTCGCCGCCGCCTATGGCAAGTCGGTGACCTTCATGCCCAAGCCCATGAAGGGCGACAACGGGTCGGGGATGCACGTCAACATGTCGATCTGGAAGGACGGCAAGCCCCTGTTCGCCGGTGACAAGTATGCCGACCTGTCGCAGGAAGCCCTGTACTTCATCGGCGGCATCCTGAAGCACGCCAAGGCGCTGAACGCGCTGACCAACCCGTCGACCAACAGCTACAAGCGTCTGATCCCCGGCTTTGAAGCCCCGGTTCTGCGCGCATACTCGGCCCGCAACCGGTCGGGCTGCGTTCGTATTCCGTGGACGGAATCGCCGAAGGCCAAGCGCGTCGAGGCGCGTTTCCCCGATCCGGCGGCGAACCCCTATCTGGCCTTTGCGGCCCTGCTGATGGCAGGTCTGGACGGCATCAAGAACAAGATCGATCCCGGCCCGGCTTCGGACAAGGATCTGTACGACCTGCCGCCCGAAGAACTGGCGGAAATCCCGACCGTCTGCGGTTCCCTGCGCGAAGCGCTGGAAGAGCTGGAGAAGGACATGGACTTCCTGCTGGCAGGCGGCGTGTTCTCGAAAGAGCAGCTTGACGCCTATATCGGCCTGAAGTGGGAAGAAGTGTACGCCTATGAGCATACACCCCACCCGGTTGAATATGCGATGTACTACTCCTGCTGATCAGGGCAACAATGTGTTGGAAAGGCCGCCCCGAAACGGGCGGCCTTTTCCTTTGGTGATTCGCCAAACCTGTCCTGGAAGACCTGTCTTTTCGGACAGGTGCCACCCGGAAGGACATGTCTTTTCGGATAGGTCGGGTACGGAAGACCCAACAATCGTTCAACCAGCGGCGTCAGGTCGAAAAAACTGAAACGAAACCGGGCATTTGGTTAATTGCCTATTAATTGCCACATTCGAACCAGTTTCAGGGCACAATCCGCCTACACGGTCAGGTTGTTCAGATATCGGAGGGCGCTATGGGACAGTCCATGCCAGGTACGATTTGTCAGCTTGTGTGTGCTGCTGAAACCCAGGTGAACTTTGCGCGGCTGGTCGGCGACCTCGACTCGGTGCTTAGTCGGTTTGCGTCTTGCGCCGTCAATCTGACGTGGGATTGCGAAGATATCGCGCTGTTCGACATGCCGGGCACACGCATTCTGTTGGGCTGGAGCGAGGGTATCGGCCTCGACCGCCTGTCCTGCCTGACCATCTCGGTCGGCCCCTCGCCCATCGCGGCGGTGGCCGGGCAGTTCCCGGCCCATGACACGATGTGCGTGCAACTGGCCGAGCGTGTGCAGCGCCGCATCCCGCATGAAGCTGTGCTGTGGCATCACATCCCCGGCATCGCCACCTCAGAGACGCTGGACGAGTTGGTCGATGCCCTGCCCCGGCTGACCACGCCGAACATCGGCGAAATGCTGAACGAAGAGGCCGCCCGCGAGGCAGCAGCGGATCTGGAGATCACCATGGCCGAAGACGCCAAGGAGATGCAGGCCCAACCCGAGGGCGAGGCAGCACGCTGGCATGACCCAGAGTTGGGCCGCCTGCGCGAAGCGCTGTATCCTTGTGGCGACGACGTGCAACAGGTTGAACAGCCGTCGCGCCCGCTGCAACTGGCCGCCCACGCCATGAATGCCTCGCTGCTTGCCGTGAACGCGCCTGTCGCAGCTCTGGTGATGGCCTATGGATTTCTGAAGGGCGGCGACATGCGGTTCTCTTCCCGCGCCATGACGTTGGCAAGCCTGATGATCGCGGTGTCGAACACCGATCTGGTTCATAGCCTGGCGGCACTGACCTGATCACCGATCCCGTCGGGTTCAGCGCTGGGCTTTCTGCAAGCCGTCAAATTCTGCCGGAGTAAGCGTTTCGATCCGCACCACATAGGTGTGGATCGAAAATACCACGGCGCCGGTCCGGGGCAGTCGCCGCAACACCTGCCGTTCAGAGCGCACAAAAGACCCGCCGTGGCGGTCGATGCGCGGGTCATCCTCGCGGCGCGGCTGATGCAGCGTCGGGTCGCGGTAAATCAGCGCATTGGCCCGCCAAAGCGGCTGTTCCGCCCGGATCGCATCGAACAACCGCTGCACCCTTCGGGCAATATCGGCATCATAGCTGGGCACCGGCACATGAATGCCCAACAGTGGACGGCCCAGCTTTTCCCCCAACCACCAGCTTGCCGGAAAGCACAGGGCAGCGGCGGTCAGCACATGTTCGTCCCCGTGCTTTTCCATCAGGCACAGATCTTCCTGCACCAGCCGCAGCAAGGTGGCCATCGGCTGCGCCGGGTCCAGCGCAACCGTTACGCCATCGGGGCGCTGCACCGTGCTGGCGCCGACATGATAGCCGGGCGTCCGGCCAAGCCGGGCAAGAACCTCGGCATAAAGCTCGCCCGCCGCCGGGCCTGCGCTGTCCAGCATTCCGACCACCATCTCCGGCCGGGTGGCCAGCAGGCGGTCGCGCTCTGCCATCTGGGCGGCAAAGGCATCATCAACCCGCAACCAGTCGTCGCCCTCGACCTGCAGAATGCCCGGCAAGCGCGCGGTGCGCGGGTCCATCCAGGGGGCGAATGGCAGGCGGGTTTGCAGGATCGGATCGGTCATGCCCGTTCTTCGCCCAAGCCCGAACCCAGCGCAAGCCCCGCGTGCGGAGCCTCCGGCGGGGATGCTTGGGCCAATGTGAAGGCAATAGGCGACGGGAAATGTCGTCAACTGGCATGCCTTTGACACCGGTGGCGCGAAGCTGGGCACAACACAAATCCGGAACCCGCCATGACCTCTTATGCTGAAACCCGCCGCAAGATTGACCCCGCCCGCGCCGACCGACTGGCCGACGGCACCCCGAATGACAATGACCGGGTCGAGATCGGGCCAACGCAACTGGCCTTTGGCGAATGGCAGGCGGCGGGGCTGGTGCCGCCCGATCTGGCAAAGATGCGGGAATATCGCTGGCGGCGGCTGACCCAGCAATTGATCAACCGCGATGTGGGCGGCGTACTGATGTTTGACCCGCTGAACATCCGCTATGTGACCGACACCACCAATATGCAGCTTTGGAACAGCCACAACCCGTTCCGCGCCTGCCTTTTGTGCGCCGATGGCCATATGGTGGTCTGGGAATACAAACAGGCGCCGTTTCTGGTGACTTTCAACCCGCTGGTGGCCGAACTGCGCCACGGCGCGAGTTTCTTTTACAACGTCTGCGGTGATGCAACGGCGGGCGATGCCAAGGCTTTCGCCGGCCAAGTGGACGAGGTGATGCGCGCCCATGCCGGCACCAACCGTCGGCTGGCCGTGGACAAGATCATGGTCCACGGGTTGCGCGCGCTGGAACGCGCCGGGTTTGAGGTGCTGGAGGGCGAGGTTATCACCGAACGCGCCCGTGCCGTGAAGGGCCCCGACGAAATTCTGGCGATGCGCTGCGCCGCCTATGCCTGCGAAAGCGCCATCGCCGGGATGGAGGCGTTTACCCGTGAAAACGTGCCCAAGGGCGGCGTTTCCGAAGATGACATCTGGGCAGAGCTGCACAAGGGCAACATCCGGCGTGGGGGAGAGTGGATCGAGACGCGGCTTCTGGCATCGGGTCCGCGTACCAACCCGTGGTTTCAGGAATGTGGGCCCCGGATCGTGCAGAATAACGAGATTGTCGCCTTTGATACCGATCTGATCGGCAGCTATGGCATCTGCATCGATATCTCGCGGACATGGTGGGTGGGGGACGGGCGCCCGACCAATGCGATGATTTCGGCGATGAACCACGGCATGGACCACATCCGCGAGAACATGGCGATGCTGAAACCGGGTGTCACGATCAAGGAGCTGACGCACAACGGCCACCAGTTGGACGGCCAGTACTGGAAGCAGAAGTATTCTTGCAAGATGCACGGAGTTGGCCTGTGCGACGAATGGCCCTTTGTGCCCTATGCCGATGCCTGGGTGGACGGGGCCTTCGAGGTGGCGCTGGAGCCGGGGATGGTCTTGTGCGTCGAGGCGCTGGTTTCACCCGAAGGGGGCAACTTCTCGATCAAGCTGGAAGATCAGGTTCTGATCACCGAGACGGGGTTCGAGAATCTGACGAAATATCCATTTGATCCCCGTCTGCTGGGATAGTCAGCGCGCCGGGAGGGGGTTCACATGGCATAAATCGGGCTGCGATGGTCGCCCGGCCATCACCTTACGCCCCATTCCACGGGTCGGGATGGGGCGCCTAAGCCCCCGTGGCTTAAACCCCCGGCGCTGTGAATCCCGCAGCCTTGTGGCTGCCATCGCAATACGGCTTGTTCGCCGAATGGCCACAGCGGCACAGGAACAGCCTTGTTGCCCGGTTGAGGGTGCGGCCCGTGCCCGACACCACCTCTAGGTTGCCGGTCACCTTCAGCGGGCCGTCGGGCTGGGCGACAACCTCGACCGGGCCATTGCGCTGCTCCAGAGGTTGGCTGTCTTTTGCGGCCACCTCTCCGGTTGCGACGAACCCCGCGGCGGTATGGCTTCCATCGCAATAGGGCTTGTTCGCGGAATGCCCGCACCGGCACAGCGTTGCACGCGACGCGACCTGCTGCTGACCGCCGATCAGAATTGGCGCCTCCAACGCCAGGGGGCCGTTTTCGCGCAGACGCAGCAGGTTGACCACGGGCGCTGCATCAGAGCTGGCCGCCCCGTCGTTCCGCCGCACCCGGATGGCGCCAGAGGGGCAGTTGAGGCCAATTTGCAGCACCGCCTCTGGTGTGGCGGCATCTGGAAAAATCCACTCACCCTGCACGTTTGGCACAAAAACCTCTGGATGAGACAGCACGCAGTTGCGCGAATGGACGCAGCGTTTGCCGTCAAATTCCACCGTCACGACCTTGCCGACGACTCGTTCCATGATGCGCTCCTAACGGTTCATATGCGGCAGGATAGCAAGTCTGTGGCTATTCGTCCTCCTCGCGGATCAGGTTCAACTCACCCGCCCCCTCCAACTGCCGGATCGAGGTGACAACCGCAGCCATCGCCTCTTCGGCGTCCTTCTCGCGCACCTTGCCGCGCCCGGCGATCTCTTCGCGCAAAGCCTGCGCCATGCGTTGCGAGACATTGGCAAGGAGGAATTCGGCCGTCGTCGCATCCGCCTCGCCACTGGCCCCCGCAAGGGCACTGACCAGAACCGTCTGATCGACAACGCGAATCACCTTTGGCACATCGCGGGGCGACAGCCGGGTGGGAATATGGGCAAAGGTGAAAATCGCCTTGCGCACCTGATCGGCAAATCTGCGATCCTCTTCCTCCAGCCCTTTCAACACATCTTCGCGGGTCAGCGCGGGCGAGATGTTCAGGATCGCGCCCACCCGTTCCACTGGTCCCGCCTCGAACGCGCGGGGCGGCTGGGCATCCAGTTGGGTGGCCAGCGACAGGCCTATCCGGCGCACGGTTTCAGGATCGACATTCCCGGTCATCGAGACGGCAAAGGCCACCCGCCGTGCCCGGTCGCCCGGCAGCATGCCCAAGAGTTCCGCCGACCGCGCCACCGGCAGCTTTGACAGCATCACCGCCGCCACCTCGGCGCTTTCCTCTTCCAGCACTGGCAGCAGGCGGTCGGTTGGCAGTTGCGTCAGCCGGTCCCAGGGATCGGCCTTGGCAGAGGCCCCGGCAAGGCGGCGCAACCGGTTGGCGGCATTGGGCGAAATATGCCCCCCCATCACCGACAAGGCATCTTCGATACCACCAGGAAAGGCCATGCCAACCTGCTCCAGCTCTGCCAGAAACTCTTCGACGACGCTGGCAAGGGTGGTGCGATCCACCAGCCGCATCTGGCCCATCTGCTCGGTTAACGAGGATTGCATGTGTTCGGGCAGGCGCGACAGCGGTATCTCTGCCCCCTCGGCCAGCAGGAACCGCACGATGATGGCCGCCTTTTCGCGCGGGCTGGGTACCCGTGGCTTGGGGGCCGACGGAATCGCCACCGCCCGCTTTACAGGTTCAATTCGCGCCAAAGCCTGCCGTTCTGACATATCCGCCTCGATTCCCGGGTCAAGGTCAGACTGGCAGGGTCCGGTTAACGCCGCCTTAGCTGGACACCGCCTCGCAGGTTTTCGTGCCGGGATTCCACAGGGTTCCCGTGGCACAACTGGGTTGGCTTTCGCAATCGTGCCCGCCGGGCGGTACGGATTGCTGTTGGGCATCTGCCGCCCCGGAAACAAGACACAACGCCATAACAGCCAGAACTTTCATGCCGCCCCCTTTGCGCAAGGTCAGTAGGTATAGGTCAGCCCGGTATCGATGGCGTGGGCCAAAGAGGCTTCAGCCCAGGTTCCCTGCCCGCCATCAGCCCGGATCGCGGCAAGATGCACGCGCGCGGCATCCACCTCGTTCATCTCGACCAGCAACTGGCCGTAATAGCTGTGCGTCAGGATGTTGTGGGGGTTCAGCTTCAGCGCCGCCTCATAGGCCACGATGCCCTGTTCGATATTGCCCGATTTGCGCAGGATAAAACCGCGATAAGTCAGAACGCGATCCGTCTCACCCTCGGTCATCGACGACAGGACCAGCATGGCATCGTCATAGCGCCCGGCCCAAGCCAGTTCGCGCACCGCGCGGAACCGGGTGTCATTGCTCAGGTCATTGTGCTGCGGCGGAACGCATTTCTGCTGCGCTTCATCCCAGACCTCGCCGTTCTTGCATTGGGTCGTGGTCTGGGTTGGCTTTGGCGGATCGCTGTCATCCGAACCAACGGCAAGGGCCGCAAAGGGCAAGGTGGCGAAGAGCGCGATGGCGTGCAAAAGGCGCATGGGTTTTCTCCGGTTGCTTTGAAAAAGCTAACACGGAATCCACAATTGCCGATGCACGTTTTGCCAAAACTGACGCCCGCCCGTCGGAACGGGCGTCAGGGCTTCATTGATCAGCCGAAAACGCGGGCGAAAATGGTATCGACATGCTTGGTGTGATAACCAAGGTCGAACTTTTCCTCGATCTCGGCGGGCGACAGGGCAGCGGTCACCTCTGGGTCGGCCAGAAGCTCGGTTTTGAAATCGGCACCTTTTTCCCAGACCTTCATCGCGTTGCGTTGCACCAGCCGATAGCTGTCTTCGCGCGACACACCCGCCTGCGTCAGCGCCAGAAGAACGCGCTGCGACATGACCAGTCCTTTGAACTTGTTCATGTTCTTCAGCATGTTATCCGGGTAGACCACCAGCTTTTCCACCACACCCGCCAGACGGTGCAGCGCGAAATCCAGAGTGATCGTGGTATCGGGGCCGATGGCACGCTCCACCGATGAATGGCTGATGTCACGCTCGTGCCAAAGGGCGACATTTTCCAACGCCGGCACCACCGACATGCGGACCAGACGGGCAAGACCGGTCAGGTTTTCGGTCAGCACGGGGTTGCGTTTATGCGGCATGGCAGAGCTGCCCTTTTGGCCGGGAGAGAAGAACTCTTCGGCCTCCAGCACCTCGGTGCGCTGCATGTGGCGGATCTCAATGGCGATGTTTTCGATGCTGCTGGCGATGACGCCAAGGGTAGCAAAGAACATGGCATGGCGGTCGCGCGGAATGACCTGGGTGCTGATGGTTTCAGGGATCAGGTCCAGCTTTTCGCAGACGTATTCCTCAACCCGCGGGTCGATATTGGCGAATGTGCCGACCGCGCCCGAAATCGCGCCGGTGCGTATTTCTTCGCGGGCGGCCAGAAGGCGGCGCTTGCCGCGCTCCATCTCGGCATAAAAGCGCGCGAAGGTCAGGCCCATGGTGGTGGGTTCGGCATGGATGCCGTGGCTGCGGCCGATGCGGACCGAATCCTTATGCTCATAAGCGCGGGCTTTCAGCGCAGCCAGAACGCGGTCGAGGCCCTTCAGCAACAGGTCGCTGGCGCGGACAAGCTGAATGTTCAACGTGGTGTCCAGCACATCGCTGCTGGTCATGCCCTGATGGACAAACCGTGCCTCATCATTGCCGATGATCTCGGCCAGATGGGTCAGAAAGGCGATGACGTCATGCTTGGTCACCGCCTCGATCTCGTCGATGCGGGCGACGTTGAACTCCACGTCCTTCGCCTTCCAGACCGCTTCGGCATTGGCCTTGGGGATCACGCCAAGGGCGGCCTGCGCGTCGCAGGCATGCGCCTCGATCTCGTACCAGATGCGAAAGCGGGTCTGCGGCTCCCAGATGGCAACCATGTCAGGGCGGGAATAGCGCGGGATCATCGGGCGGCCTTTCTTTTGCGGGGTCGGGGCTGCCTTAGACCGAGGGGGGGGGATGGTGCAAGGGGGCGCCCCCTCACCCTACCCTCTCCCCCGAGGGAGCGGGGGTCTGCCATGGGCAAGTTGCGCCCCTTGGCCGATGGGTGCCCTCCCTCTCCCCTAGGGGAGAGGGAGGGGTGAGGGTGTCACCGCCCCTGCGGCACCCCCGGCAGCACGCACAGCATTTCATAGAGCAGGTTCGCCCCCACCAGCGCGGTGTTACCGCTTGGGTCATAGGGGGGCGAGACCTCCACCAGATCACCGCCCACAAGGTTCAGGCCCGCACAGCCGCGCACAATCTCCAGCCCCTGCCAGATGGTCAGGCCACCCGGTTCCACCGTGCCGGTGCCGGGGGCAAAGGCGGGGTCAAGGCTGTCGATGTCATAGGAAAGGTAAACCGGCGCATCGCCGATCTTCGCCCGAACCTCTTCCATCAAGGGTTTCAGCGATTTGTGCCAGCACTCTTCCGCTTGCACGACCGTCCAACCGTTCTTGCGGCCCCAGTCGAAATCCTCGGGGCTGTATCCTGTGCCGCGCAGCCCGATCTGGAATACCTTGTCATTGATCAGACAGCCATCCTCAAACGCCCGGCGAAAGGGGCAGCCATGCGCGACCTTTTCGCCGAACATCGTGTCGTTGATGTCGGCATGGGCATCGACATGGATCAGCGCCACGGGACCATGTTTCTTCTTGATCGCCCGCAGAATGGGCCAGGTCAGCGTGTGGTCGCCCCCCAGCGTCAGGGGGAGAGCGCCTTTTGCCAGCACGTCGTCATAAAACGACGTGATGATATCGACCGACTTTTTCAGATCAAAGGTGTTGATCGGTACATCCCCAATATCGGCCACCTGCAAATGTTCAAACGGTGCCGCCCCCGTCGCCATGTTATAAGGCCGCAGCATCCGGGACTCGTCGCGGATCTGGCGCGGGCCCAACCGCGTGCCGGGCCGGTTCGAGGTGCCGATGTCCATCGGAATGCCGACAAAAGCCACATCCAGCCCCGCCGCATCCGCCTGCGAAGGCAGCCGCATCATCGTGGCCGGCCCCCCAAAGCGCGGCATGTCATTGCCACCAAGCGGTTGATTGAACTTGCTCATTTCTCTACCTGCCCTGCCAGAACACCCAAGACCCCGGCCAGCAACTGCGCCGCAACCAGTGCCCCCTGTCCGTCGATGTCGCGGCTGGCCATGAACTCCACCATGTCGAAGCTGACGATCCGCCCGCGCGCCGCTGCCCCCGCGATCAGCTCGAAAACCTGCCAATAGGTCAGGCCCCCCGCCGCGCGCCCGATCACGGCAGGCATGATCGCCGGGTCCAGCGCGTCCACATCCAGACAGACCGCGATATTCGCGTCCTCGGGGATCAGCGACAGCGCCCGGCCGATGCCCTGCGCCGCCACCTCACGCGCCGGAACAAAGGTTACCCCCCATTCCTCTGCCGCCCGCGCATCGCCCGGCCGGGCAGAGCCGATGCCCCGTTGGCCGACCTGAATGATCCGCTCCACATGCGCCATCTCGGAGGCGCGGCGCATGGTTGATGACAGGCCCCAGCGCTCGCCCCCCACATCATCGCGCCAGTCGATATGGGCATCGATTTGCAGAATGGTCAGCGGCCCCTTCGTCTCCAGCGCCTGCAACAACGGAATGGGCAACGAATCGTCCCCGCCCAGCAAAACCGGCACGGCCCCCGCCGCCAGCACCTTGCCCGCCGCATCGCGCAGCAAAGCGCGGTTGGCGGCGGCGTCTTGCGAAATCGCCAGATCGCCCGCATCCACGATCCGCGCACCGCCAGGAATGACCGCCTGCCCCAGATCGAAATTCATCGCCTGCTGCGAGGCCGCCCATTGCGCGCCCGCCGCCCGGATCGCCGCCGCGCCCCCCGCGCAATAATGCCCAACGCTGGCATAGGGAGTGCAACCATCAGCGCCCAGAATCACAACATCAGCCGCCAGCGCCGCCAGATCGGGCGCATCGGGCAGGCCCAGAAACCCGCGCGCGGCCCCTGCCCCGAACATCGTGCCAAGTGTTGCCATCTGCGACCTCCTGCTGGTTTTGCCCATCAGACCGCAGCCCTCTGGCAGAGGCAAGCCGCTTCCCACGAGCCGAAAATGAAAAAGGCGGCCCGAAGGCCGCCCTTTCCATAAACCTGCGAAAGATCTCAGACAGCGCCCGAGATGAACTTTACCGCATCGCCGAAGGTCTGGATGGTTTCGGCGGCGTCATCGGGAATCTCGATGCCGAATTCTTCTTCGAACGCCATGACCAGCTCGACCGTATCAAGGCTGTCTGCGCCCAGGTCGTCGATGAACGAGGCATTCTCGGTCACCTTGTCGGCTTCGGCGCCGAGATGCTCGACGACGATCTTCTTAACGCGCTCGGCGATGTCGCTCATGTCACTTCCTCATCAAGGGGGCGACGTGCCCCGGCTGTCTTTGGCGCGGCTGATAGCAAAGCCGCGCGGGCATGGCAAGAACATTGGCCGCGACCCGGTGCCCAGGTCAACCCGTTACGCCATGTTGCCGCCGCCATTCACATGAAGCGTGGCGCCCGTCACATAGGCCGCCTCCTGCGAGGCCAGATACAGCACCGCTGCCGCGATCTCGACTGGCTTGCCCATCCGGCCCACCGGCACATCGGCCAGAATGCGCGCGCGCTGCTCGTCGTTCAGCTTTTCGGTCATCGCGGTTTCCACCAGACCGGGGGCGACACAGTTCACCGTGATGCCGCGCGTCGCAACCTCTTGCGCCAGCGATTTCGACAGGCCCTGCAGGCCGGCCTTGGCGGCGGCATAATTGGCCTGCCCCGGATTGCCCGCCGTGCCGACGACGGATGTGATATTGATGATCCGCCCCCAGCGCGCCTTCATCATGCCGCGCAACGCCGCCCGGCAGAGGCGGAAGGACGAGGTCAGGTTGACCTCGATCACCTGCGCCCAATCGTCATCCGACATGCGCATCATCAACCCGTCACGGGTGATCCCGGCGTTGTTGACCAGAATATCCACCTGCCCCATCGCCTCGGTCGCGCGCTTCATCAGCGCCTCGACCTCTTCGGCAACCGACAGGTTGCAGGGCAGCACATTCGCCCGGCTGCCCAGTTCGGCGGCCAGCGCCTCCAGCGGCTCGACCCGCGTGCCCGACAGGCCGACGGTGGCCCCCGCCGCGTGCAGCGCGCGCGCCACCTCGCCCCCGATCCCGCCCGACGCGCCCGTCACCAGCGCGGATTTTCCGGTCAGATCAAACATTGCAAACTCCCCCACCCAGAAGGTCTTCATCTGTTCATAAATATCCCGCGGGGGTCCGGAGGCGCGAAGCCCCCGGCGCTGTCCGCAGGCGCCGGCCTCAGGCCTTCAGCGCGGCCACATCCTCGGGTGTGCCAACGGCCTTCAGCACCACATCGCCCCCGATGATGCGCTTGATCATGCCCGACAGCGCCTTGCCTGCCCCGATTTCCCAGTATTCTGCCACACCGGCACCCGCCATCCACAGCACCGATTCCCGCCAGCGCACCGATCCCGTCACCTGCGCCACCAGCAATTGCCGGATGCGGTCCGGCTCGGTCACCGCCTCGGCCCGCACATTGGCGACCAGCGGCACCTTGGGGGCATGGATCACCACGCCCGCCAGTGCCTCGGCCATCACGGCAGCGGCGGGTTGCATCAGCGCGCAGTGAAAAGGGGCGGAAACCGGCAGCATCAGCGCGCGCTTTGCACCCTTGGCCTTGGCAATCTCGACCGCCCGCTCGACCGCGGCCTTGTGGCCGGACACCACCACCTGCGCGGGGTCATTGTCATTGGCGGCCTGACAGACCTCGCCCTGCGCGGCCTCTGCCGCGACTTCGGTCGCGGTGGCAAAATCCAGCCCCAGCAGGGCGGCCATCGCGCCCACGCCCACCGGAACCGCCTCTTGCATGGCCTTGCCGCGAATGCGCAGCAGGCGGGCGGTGTCGGACAGGCTTAGCGACCCCGCCGCGCACAGCGCCGAATATTCCCCCAAGGAATGCCCAGCGACGAAATCGCCCTGCTGGATGCCCAAGCCCTCGGCCCCCAAAGCTGCAATCGCCGCCATCGATGTTGCCATCAGCGCGGGTTGCGCGTTCTGCGTCAGCGTCAGTTCGGCAATGTCACCGCCCCAGATCAGCGCCGACAGCTTTTCTTCCAGCGCGTCATCCACCTCATCGAACACGGCTCTGGCGGCCGGATAGGCCTCGGCCAAGGCCTTGCCCATGCCGATGGCTTGCGCCCCTTGCCCCGGAAATACGAATGCGCGGCTCATCCCGTCCCCCTCGATGGTCTTTTCCCCGCTTAACCTTTCCGAACCCATCCTGCAATCGGCGCAAGCTCTTGACGGTCGCCGACGGCGGCTTCAGGGTCGCGCGCCATGATCCAGATGTGTCCCCTGTCCTGCGCCGCGTGATCTATGCCGTCCTGTTCGAAGCGATCGGCCTGATCATCTCTACCCTCGGCCGGCTGGCCTTTTCCGATCAGGATGCAAAGACCGCGGGTGGCGCGGCGCTGGGGTCGATGATCATTGCGCTGCTCTTCAACTATGCCTTCAACGCGGGGTTTGAGGCGTGGGAGCGGCGTCAGACCGTCAAGGGCCGCTCCTTTCGCCGCCGCATCGCGCATGGCGCGCTGTTTGAAGGTGGCCTGCTGATCCTGATGGTGCCGTTCCTGGCGTGGTGGATGGATGTCACGCTTTGGCAGGCGCTGGCCTATGATGCCGGGCTGCTGGTGTTCTTTGCGGTTTATACTTTTGGCTTTACATGGGCGTTCGACCGGGTGTTCGGCCTGCCTGCCTCGGCACTGTAGAAGCGGGGCCAGCCCCCAGTCCCGGTCCGGCCCGGCCACGGGCCGGGCGTTCTTCGCGGAAATCGTCCACTGGACGATTTCTGATCGCTCATCCCCCCGGAGTATTTCTGCCAAGAGGAACAGGGGGAACGCGCGCTTGCATCGGGCAGGTTCTTCTGTATAAGGCCGCATCCTTTGCTGCATTTTCCATGAACCGGCGCAGCCTCTCGTGGACGGGCCGCAGCAAAGGGTTTGCCCGTCCTATGAAATGCGCCTGACAGAACCGGAGTGCACATGCCGCTGTACGAGCATGTCTTTATTTCGCGTCAGGACCTGTCCAACGCGCAGGCTGAAGGCCTGGTGGAACATTTCTCGACCGTCCTTTCGGACAACGGCGGCAAAGTCGTCGAATCCGAATACTGGGGCGTCAAGACGATGGCCTACAAGATCAACAAGAACCGCAAGGGCCACTATGCCCTGCTCAAGTCGGACGCACCCGCGGCCGCCGTGCAGGAAATGGAACGCCTGATGCGTCTGCATGACGATGTCATGCGCGTCTTGACGATCAAGGTCGATACCCATGCCGAGGGCCCCTCGGTTCAGATGCAAAAGCGCGACGAGCGTGAACGCGGCGACCGCGGTGACCGTCCTGAAGGCGGTTTCGGTGGCGAACGTCGTGAGCGTCCCTCGTTCGGCGATCGTCCCGAGCGTTCGGGCGGTTTCCGTCGCTGATCTGAAAACAGGAGCATAAACCATGGCGAACAAACCGTTTTTCCGCCGCCGCAAGGTCTGCCCGTTCTCGGGTGACAATGCACCGGCGATCGACTTCAAGGACACCCGTCTGCTGCAACGCTACATCTCGGAGCGTGGCAAGATCGTTCCGTCCCGTATCACCGCGGTCTCGGCCAAGAAGCAGCGTGAACTGGCGCAAGCCATCAAGCGCGCCCGCTTCCTGGCCCTGCTGCCCTATGCCGTGAAGTAAGGGAGACAGGCACATGCAAGTTATCCTGCTTCAGCGCGTGGCCAAGCTTGGCCAGATGGGCGAAGTCGTCAACGTCAAGGACGGCTACGCACGCAACTTCCTCTTGCCGCAAGGCAAGGCCCTGCGTGCCAATGCCAACAACATCAAATCCTTCGAGGCCAAGAAGGCCCAGCTTGAGGCCACAAACCTCGAGACCAAGAAGGAAGCCGAAGTTGTGGCCGCCAAACTGGACGGCCAGACCTTTGTGGTGATTCGGTCCGCCTCGGATTCGGGCGCGCTTTACGGGTCGGTTTCGCCCCGTGACGCAGCCGAAGCCGCGACCGCTGCCGGCTTCACCGTCAAGCGCGACCAGGTTGTGATGGACAAGCCGATCAAGGATCTGGGCATCCACACCGTGACCGTGGTCCTGCACCCCGAAGTATCGTCCACGATCAATCTGAACGTGGCCCGCTCGGTTGAAGAAGCCGAACTTCAAGCTTCGGGCAAGTCGATCCAGGAACTGGCAGCCGAGGCGGAAGCCGCGGCCGAGTTCGAGATTGCCGAGCTGTTCGACGAAGTCGGCGCTGCCGCCAACGACGAGTAATCCTTTCCCTGACCAGGGATCGGCAGCCGCGCCCCGAGCAATCGGGGCGCGGTTTTCGTTTGCCCGACAGCGGGCGTCGGGAACAGGACAGCGCGCGCGCCGCCCCTGGCTAGCCTGCCGTCATGCGCACCTCTTCCACCACCTTGGGCATTCTATATCTGATCGCGGGGATCGCGATTTTTTCGGTGCAGGATCTGATTCTGAAGCTGCTGTCGGGCAGTTATCCGCTGCATCAGGCGATGGTGCTGCGCAGCCTGACGGCCATTCCCTGCCTGCTGGTGATCACCAAGCTGATGGATGGCACCCTGCGCGGGCTGGTCAGCCCGACATGGCCGCTGATGCTGGTGCGGGGGGTGCTGAACTTTCTGGCTTACACCGCGTATTATCTGGCGCTTGCGGCGTTGCCGATGGCAACGACGGTGGCGCTGTATTTCACCGCACCACTGATGATCACCCTGCTGTCGGCGCTGGTGCTGAAGGAGCGGGTCAGCCCGCGCCGCTGGCTGGCTTTGGCGGCAGGGTTCGCGGGCGTGGTGATCATGGTGCAGCCCGGCGGCGATCTGTTCGACTGGGCGGCGCTGCTGCCCATCTTTTGCGGCGCGGCCTATGCCGGGTCGATGGTGGCCGCCCGCATCATGGGCGTGCGCGACAGTGCCGCCGCGTTGGCCTTTTGGGGCAATATCGCGTTCCTGCTGTGCGCGGCGGCGCTGGCGCTGGTCTATGGCACCGGCGCGCATGAGGGGGCGGGCCATGCCAGCCTGGCCTTCCTGACGCGCGGCTGGGTCTGGCCCACTACGCAGGACGCCCTGCTGATGTGCGCCTGCGGCGGCATCGCGGCCATCGGCCTGACGCTGTTGACCCAAGCCTATCGCATCGCCGCCAATTCGGTGGTGGCCCCGTTCGAGTTCACCTTCGCCTTCTGGGGCATCCTGTGGGGCTGGCTGTTCTGGGGCGACCTGCCCAATGCGTTGGGCTGGCTGGGCATCACCATCATCATCGGCGCGGGGCTGTATGTGGTGCGGGCCGATGAGCCAAACGAAAAGGCCGCACCCAAAGGCGCGGCCTGATCTGTTGCCTGCAAGGAGCGCTTAGAACTCGTCCAGCGCCTCGACGGCCTTTTGCAAATCGTCCTTGCCGATTTCCTTGTCGGTCACCTTGGCACCGGCCACGATGTGATCAACCACCTTGTCTTCATACAGCGGCGCGCGCAGTTGCTGTTGCATCTGGGCGTTCTTCTGCACGAATTCAAAGAAGGCGCGTTCCTGGCCCGGATACTGGCGGGCAGCGGCCAGAACGGCCTGGGTCATCTCGGCGTCGGACACCTCGACATCGGCCTTGCGACCGATTTCGGCCAGCAGCAGCCCCAGACGCACGCGGCGTTCGGCCAGCTTTTTATGCTCATCCGTGGTTTCGATCGAGCCGTGGTCATGGCCGTGGTGATCGGGGTTTTCCTCGTGCCACAGCTGGTGGGCGATCTGGCTGGCTTCCGCCTCGACCAGTTTCGCGGGCAGATCGAACTGCACCAGACCGTCCAGTTGATCCAGCAGCGACCGTTTCATCACGGCGCGCGAGGCACCTTTGTATTCGTCTTCCAGACGCGAGGTGATCTGACCCTTCAGCGCAGCCAGATCTTCGGCGCCGAACTTCTTGGCCAGCTCGTCGTCGATCTCGGCGGCCTTCGGCTCGCGCACTTCCTTGACGGTGGTTTCGAACACAGCGGCCTTGCCGGCCAGATGTGCGGCACCATAGTTTTCCGGGAAGGACACTTCGACCTTCACTTCTTCACCGGCCTTGGTGCCGACAAGTTGATCCTCGAAACCGGGGATGAAGCTGTTCGAACCCAGAACCAGCGGGTAATCCTCGCCAGCGCCGCCTTCGAAATAATCGCCGTCAACCGAGCCCTTGAAGTCGATCACGACCTGATCGCCCGACTTGGCCTTCGATCCCTTCTTGCGGGCCTCGAAGTTCTTGGCGTTGTCGGCCAGATTCTTCAGCGCCTCTTCCACGGCACCTTCGTCGGCCTTCACGACCAGACGTTCCAGCGTGATCTTGGCGGTATCCAGCTCGGGAATCGGCGGCAGGGCTTCGTAGGCCATCTCGACCACGACATCCTGACCCTCTTTCCACTCTTCGCCGCCAACCATCTTGACTTCGGGTTGCAGCGCCGGGCGGTCGCCGGTCTTCTCGAAATGGTCTTTCATCGCGCCGTCGATGGCATCTTGCATCGCATCGCCCGTCAGGCGCTGGCCGAATTGCTTTTTCAGGATCGCCAGAGGAACCTTGCCCTTGCGGAAGCCCTTGATTTCAATGTCGGGCTGGGCCTCAAGCAGTTTTTCCTGCACTTTGGCTTCCAGCTCGGCCGCCGACACCGTGATGGTGTAGGCGCGCTTCAGGCCGTCTTTCAGGGTCTCGGTGACCTGCATATCTCGTCCTTCTCAATCCAATACTGGTGCGGGTGAAGGGAGTCGAACCCCCACGCCTTGCGGCGCCGGAACCTAAATCCGGTGCGTCTGCCAGTTCCGCCACACCCGCGAATTGCCACAGAGCAGACCGGCTGGCCTGCCCCGCAAATCCGCGCCCTTCTAACAAAGCCCGTTGCAGGATGCGAGAGGAAAAAGCGCAAGGCACGGGGCAATGACAGTCCACCGAAATGACCGCAGCACGCCACATTCAGACCGCATTTGACGAGAAAATTGACCGCAGCTTCTTCCCGAGGTTGCAATGACCACGCTTGACCTTGCCCATCAGTCTAAAACTGCCGCAACCGAGCCCCCCGAAGCGATCGGCTTTCTGGCCGGAACGCAGGTGATGACCGCCGAGGGCGAGCTGCCGGTAGAACTGTTGGGGCTGGGCGACCGGGTGATCACCCGGCGCGGCATAGCAAAGGTGGTGGAAATCGAAATCCGCAGCCAGCAGGATGCGCAGGTGATTGTGGTCAGCCCAGATACGCTGGGCATCGGCCGCCCCGGAGCCGAGGTGCGCCTTGCCCCCGATCAGCGCGTTCTGGTGCGTGACTGGCGCGCCAAGGCGCTGTGGGGCGTGGCAGAGGCCGCTGTTCCCGTCTCGCAACTGGTGGATGGAGAGTTCATCCGGCAAGAGCGCGTGGCCCTTGCCCATTTCGTTACCCTGCGACTGACGTCGGAGGCTGTGGTGATGGCGGGCGGGCTGGATCTGTGCTGCCCCGCAGCCGCTTTGGCCGTCTCGACCTAGGCACCCGTCCGCGCCTTGGTCACGTCAAACCCGTAAAGCCAGTCGAACCGTTTCAACGCCAGATCGGGGGCCACCGCATTGCCGATGCGCAGCGCGGTATGGCCGACAAACCGTGGCAAACCCGACAGATGATAGGCTCGGGCATTTCTGTTCGCCGCCTGGACGATCCGCGCGCAACGCGGCGCACGCGCCGCCTGCCAGGCTGGCAACGTCTGCTGGCCCTGCCCCAGCGCCTGCGCCAGCGACCAGGCATCCTCCAGCGCCATACTTGCGCCCTGCGCCAGAAACGGCAGCGTTGGATGCGCGGCATCGCCGAGAATCGCCACCGCGCCTTCGGGCATCACCCGCTGCCAGACCGGTGCTATCGGATGGCGGAACAGTCCCCACAGCCAGACATCCTGCGCCTGTTCCAGCCAGCCCTGCACCCGCGGCGCAAAGCCCTGAAACGCCAGACGCAACTCCATCGCATCATCGCGCAGTGACCAGCTTTCCTGCACCCAGGCCTTGCGCTCTTCTACCGCGACGATGTTGCGCCAACGCCCGCCCCGCAAGGGATAGCTGACCAGGTGGCGGCCCGGGCCCATATGCACCTCGGCCACCGCGTCGGCGCCCGGCATCTCTGGCACCACGGCACGCCAGGCGACCTGCCCGGTAAAGAACGGCGCGGCGGCCCCGTTCAGCGCGGCGCGCGTCGGCGAATGCAGCCCGTCGGCCCCGATCAGGGTGCCGGGCAGAAACTCGGCCCCTTGCGCGGTCACGATGCGCGGGCGCGGGCCGGACAGATCAACCTGATCAATCTTGTGCAGCAGGCGGATCTGCACGCCCGCCTCGCGCGCACCATTGGCCAGAATGTCGATCAGATCGGCGCGGTGCAGGAAATGCCAGCCAAGCGCCGGGTAATGCGCCGCCATATCCATCCGCAGCACGTTCGCGCCCGAGAGCCCGTCTTTCAGCGCCACCGCCTGTGCGCGCACCGAGGCCGCACGCATCGCATCGCCCAGACCCAGCGCATCGATCACCGCCGCACCATTTGGCCCGATTTGCAGGCCTGCCCCCACCTCTCGGATGGCGTCGGCCTGCTCCAGCACCAGTACCTGCCAGCCCTGCCGCGCCAGGGCGCGCGCCACGGCAAGGCCCGCCACCCCCGCCCCGAGGATCGTCACCTCTTGCGCCATGCCATACCCCCGGAAAAGAAAAGGCCGGGCGAAATGCCCGGCTTATCCTTCGGCCATCGGGTGGGGGGCCGCAAGCCCCGCACCGGGCGGTCAATCGTCGCGGTGAACCTTTTCGCGGCGCTCGTGCCGCTCTTGCGCTTCCAGCGTCATGGTGGCGATCGGGCGCGCATCCAGCCGCTTGAGGCTGATCGGCTCTCCGGTCATCTCGCAATAGCCGTATTCGCCGTTATCAATCCGCCGCATCGCAGAATCGATCTTGGCGATCAGTTTCCTTTGGCGGTCACGGGTGCGCAGTTCCAGCGCACGGTCGGTCTCTTCGCTGGCGCGGTCAGCCAGATCGGGCACGTTGCGGGCGCTTTCCGTCAGATTGTCCAGCGTTTCGGCCGACTGATCCAGAAGCTCTTGTTTCCAGATCAGAAGTTTGCGGCGGAAATATTCCAACTGCCGGTCATTCATGAAGGGTTCGTCTTCGGCCGGCCGGTAGTCGTCAGGCAAGAACACTTCGGGCTTCATCACAGCACACTCCAGTCGTGTCGGCGCGCCTTGGCCAGGTGGCAACTGACGTGGCGCTCTCCTGTTGGCGCGGCATGTAGCCTATCGCCAAACCATTGTCACTAGCAGTTGCGACATTTTGACGGCGCCTCTAGGGTCGCGCCAAATATATAGGGTCAGCGAGGCTGCCATGAAGTTCGACACCACCCCCAGCTATGTCGCCACCGATGACCTGAAGGTTGCGGTCAACGCCGCCGTGGCGCTGGAACGCCCTCTTCTGGTCAAGGGCGAACCCGGCACCGGCAAGACCGAGCTGGCCCGGCAGGTGGCGGCCAGCCTTGGGCTGCCCCTGATCGAATGGCATGTGAAATCGACCACCCGCGCCCAGCAGGGCCTTTATGAATACGATGCCGTCAGCCGGTTGCGCGACAGCCAGTTGGGCGATGCGCGGGTGCATGAGCTTGCGAATTACATCCGCCGCGGCAAGCTGTGGCAGGCTTTTGCGGCGCAAGGCCGCGTGGTTCTGCTGATTGACGAGATCGACAAGGCCGACATCGAGTTTCCGAACGACCTGTTGCAAGAGTTGGACCGGATGGAGTTCCATGTCTACGAGACGGGCGAGACGGTGCGCGCCCGTCAGCGGCCCGTGGTTATCATCACCTCGAACAACGAAAAGGAACTGCCAGAGGCATTCCTGCGCCGCTGCTTCTTTCACTACATCCGCTTTCCCGACCCCGATGTTCTGGCCGCCATCGTCCGCCTGCACTACCCCGGCATCAAAGAGGCGCTGCTGGCCGCAGCCCTGACGCGATTCTTCGAGATTCGCGAAACGCCTGGGTTGAAGAAAAAGCCCTCAACCTCCGAGGCGCTGGACTGGTTGAAGCTGCTTTTGGCCGAAGACCTTTCCCCCGAAGACCTGCGACGCGAGGGCAAGCATGCGCTGCCCCGCCTGTATGGTGCGCTGCTCAAGAATGAACAGGATGTGCAACTGTTCGAACGGCTGGCCTTCATGGCCCGGGGGCAGCGCTAGGGCTGGCCTGTGGATAACCCTGATTCGTACAGCAGAGCCACAACTTGGCCATCATTCCGCCACGTTTCATTCACCTAAGTCCCAAATTATGAAACACTTGGAAACTTTCCGTGATCACACGGCAGCACATCTGGCACATGGCTGCGCCACGACCGCCAAGGCTAGTCTGGCCAAAACAATCAGGAAATCCAAAGATTGACACCGGACTGCCCAGAAACAGACATTGCGGGCATGTTGTCTCGAAGAGCGGACCAACCGGCTGCCACCAAGGACCGCTCGGGCCTCGTATCTGGTGAATCGCAAGAAAATCATCGGCTTGTCGCGCGTTGTTTCAGTGTGGCAAGACGGGCGCGGAAACAGGGTGGCAAACGGGGTGAATGGACCGGCGGGGAAACCCGCAACGGACCGGCGGCGCGAGGGGAGTGGGGGCTTCCCTCGCCGCAGCCCGGACCTGGGACAGCTTGCCTTGGTGCCTTGCCTGCGTGCCCTTTTTACGAATGAGACTTCACTGATGCGCCGTGCCATCTTTCTTCCCTTGCTGCTTCTGGCCGCCTGCACCGCCCACCCTGCCGCAGAGGTGACAATGCGCGCCGGTTCTCCGGCCACGGCATTGGTTGCGCTGCCGCTTCTGGCCGATGGTCAGCGCGCGGTGACAGCACCTCTGCATGGAAATGCCGATCTGGCGCGCGATTTTCTGGATCTGGAATTCCAGATGGAAAGCGGGCGGCGGCTGACGATGCTCACACGGTTTGAAACGCCGGTCACTGTGGCGCTGGCGGGCGCGGTTCCACAGCAGGCGGCGGCGGAATTACAGCGCGTTGTCGGGCGCATGCAGGCCGAAGCGGGGCTAGACATCCGCATGGCGGCAACCGGATCAAGCGCCAGTATTGTCATCGAATTCCTGCCGCGCCGTTCCCTGTCACGCGCGGCCCCAACGGCGGCCTGCTTCGTGGTGCCGAACGTCAGCTCTTTTGCCGAATACCGCAGACACCGGACCGACGCCCTGACAGACTGGGGGCAGTTGACCCAACGGCAGCGGGCGGCGATTTTTGTGCCCTCTGACACCAGCCCGCAAGAGGTGCGCGACTGTTTCCACGAGGAACTGGCCCAGGCGCTTGGCCCGCTGAACGACCTGTATCGGCTGACAGACTCCGTCTTTAACGACGACAATTTCAACGCAGTGCTAACCCCCTTCGATATGCTGATCCTGCGCATTCACTATGCGCCAGACCTGCACTCCGGGATGACAGAGGCCGAAGTGGCCGCCCGCCTTCCCGCGATTTTGGCCCGCCTGAATCCCGCAGGCATCGGTCTGCCCGCCACAGTTGCCGACATCGGCCCGCATGACTGGACCGATGCCGTCGAGGCGACCTTTGGCCCCATGGGTGGCAAGGCCCGCGCCGCCTCTGCCCAGCGGATGCTGGCCATCGCCCATGCCGAGGGCTGGACCGATGCCCGGCTGGGGCTGGCGCTTTATGCTGTGGGGCGCTCTCAGCTTGGCTTCGATCCGCAGGCCGCCGTGCAGGCGCTGACCGAGGCACGGCGCGTTTATGCCAACCTGCCCGGCGCCGAGGTGCATGTGGCCCATGTGGACATGCAGCTTGCCGCGATTGCCTTGAAAACCGGCCAGCCACGGCAAGCCATCGCCTTTGCCGACCATGCGATTCCCGTGGCGCGGCATTCGCAGAACTTTTCGCTGGCGGCGACACTGATGCTGATCAAGGCCCACGCGCTGGAAAGGACGGGCCAGACCGCCGCCGCCCGCAGCCTGCATCTGGACGCCGCACCCCTTGCGCGCTATGGCTTCGGCTCGGACAAACAGATGCGCGCGCGGATGGCTGAAATCGCCGCCCTGGACGCGCGCGACGGGGGCTGACCGCCCCGCAGCAGGGGCAGGAAACCGGAATGATCGTACTTGCAGGCCTTGTGATCGGCGCGGTCATCGGCGGGCTGACCGCAAAACGGCGCGGCGGCAAGCGGCTGGATATTCTGCAATATGCCGCGATCTATGCCATTGCCTTCGCGCTTTTGGGCATGTTCGCCAGCATCTTCATCGACCGCATGGCGCGGTAAGCGATGTTCCTGCCGTTCTTCCAGGCCCTGCGGGCGGAAGGAGTGCCGGTTTCCCTGCGTGAATTTCTGGCCTTTCATCAGGCCATGGCCGCCGATCTGGTGACCCTTGACATCGAAGGGTTCTATCACCTTGCCCGCGTTGTCATGGTCAAGGACGAACGCCATTTCGACCGGTTCGACCGCGCCTTTGCCGCCGCCTTCAAGGGGTTGGAAACCATTTCCCCCGAACAGGCGATCGAGGCGCTGGATCTGCCAGGCGACTGGCTGGCCAAGCTGGCCGAAAAGTACCTGACAGCCGAGGAAAAGGCGCAAATACAGGCGCTTGGCGGGTTTGATGCGCTGATGGAGACGCTGAAGGCCCGGCTGGAACAGCAGAAGGGCCGCCATCAGGGCGGCAACAAATGGATCGGCACCGCAGGCACATCGCCCTTTGGCGCCTATGGTTACAACCCCGAGGGCATCCGCATCGGGCAGGATGCCAGCCGCCACCAGCGCGCCGTCAAGGTCTGGGACAAGCGCGAGTTTCGCAATCTGGATGATCAGGTCGAACTGGGCACCCGCAACATCAAGGTGGCCCTGCGCCGGTTGCGCAAATGGGCGCGCGATGGCGCGGTGGAGGAATTTGATCTGGATGGCACGATCCGCGCCACCGCCAAGCAGGGCTGGCTGGATGTGAAAACCCGCCCCGAACGGCGCAACGCCGTGAAAGTGCTGCTGTTTCTGGACGTGGGCGGCAGCATGGACCCCTATGTCAAGGTGATGGAAGAGCTGTTCAGCGCCGCGCGGGCAGAGTTCAAGCAGCTTGTGCCCTTTTATTTTCACAACTGCCTTTACGAAGGTGTCTGGCGCAACAATGCCCGCCGCTGGAACGCCCAGACCCCAACCGCCGAAGTGCTGCGCACCTATGGCAGCGACTATAAGGCGATCTTCGTCGGTGATGCCGCGATGTCACCCTATGAAATCCTGCACCCCGGCGGGGCCAATGAACATTGGAACCCGGAAAGCGGTCAGGTCTGGCTGCACCGCGCCTGCACCCAATGGCCCAACCACCTGTGGATAAATCCGGTGCCAGAGGCGCATTGGGGCCATAGCCAATCGACCCCCCTGATCCGCGATATCTTTGCAGGCCAGATGGTGCCGATGACGCTGGAAGGCCTGTCACGCGGGATCAAGGCGCTGCGGTAGGAGAAACGCAAACCTGTCCGGGCGCGACCTGCCATTGAAGCGCGCGCCATGGCTGGCCATATTCCATGGCATGGTCGCCGTCCTGATCCCCATTGCCCTTGCCGTGGTTTACGCGCTGTTCTCGCTGGTCATGTCGGTCAGCCAGACTAAAAAGGCATTGGCCGCCCGGTCGCGGCCCCTGCATGACCCCGAGATTGAGGCTGCGGCTGACCGTCTGGCCCATGCGCTGGACCTGCCGCGCATTGCGGTGAATGTCTATGAGGTTGACGCGGTAAACGGCCTTGCCGCGCCCGATGGCCAGATTTACCTGACGCGCGGCTTTCTGGCGAGGAAGGCGCGAGGCGAGGTTTCGGCTGATGAGCTGGCCAGCGTCATCGCGCATGAGCTGGGCCATGTGGCGCTGGGGCATGTGCGGCGGCGGATGATCGATTTCACCGGGCAGAATGTGGTCTTCGTGGTCTTGTCGGCGGCGCTGGCGCGGTTTTTGCCCTTCGTAGGTGTAGGACTGGCGCGGCTGGTATCCATGGCGGTGATGGCCCGGCTTTCGCGCCGCGATGAGTTTGAGGCGGATGCCTGGGCCGCGGCCCTGCTGACCAAGGCAGGCATCGGCACCGGGCCGCAAAAGTCGCTGTTTCGCAAGCTGGAGCGTCTGGTTGGCGGGCAGGCCGGGCAGCCCGCGTGGCTGTTAAGCCACCCGGCGATTGACGACCGGATTGCCGCGATTGATGCGATGGAGCGGCGCTGGCAAAGGGCGTGACAAAATCCTTCGAAGGATTTTGCAAGTTTCTTCGAAGAAATTTGGTCCCTATTCCGCCGCCAAAGCCTTGGCCAGCTTGGGCAATTGCGCCTTTTTCAGCAGTTTGCGCAGGGGGATCTGCTCTCCCAGCATCCGCTCGGCTGTGGCGTGAACCGATGTCACGACCGCTTCCACGTCCCGTGGCGCGTGGGACCACAACTCCCACAGGAACCCGTCGGGATCACGCCGCTCGATGCCGAATTCGGCCAGCACCGGGCGCGGGAAATCCTTGGCGTTAAAGGTTACGATGGCATCGGCGTGGCTGGCCACCGCCACCGCCAGAACGTGTTCGTCATTCGGGTCGGGCAGCGAAACCCGCGCCTCTATATTGGGCTGTTCGCGAACACTGGCGCGGGGAAAGGACGCCTTGACCACCAGCGCCTCGCCTTCGGCCTGCGCCATGGCACCGGGGCCGATCTTGTCGGTGGCGCGGGTCCATTCGCGCAAGATCCGTTCGGACCACATCGGCTCATAAACTCCGCGTGCCGCGACCCCCAACAGGATTTCGCGCAGCACGGTAGGATAAAGAACACAAGCGTCCAGAACGGCGCGCATCAATCCAGCCGGAAGAAGATCGACTTCAGATAGCTCGATTCCGCCAGTTGCGGCAGCACCGGATGGTCCGGCCCGGCGAACCCGGTATGCAATATCTGCCCACGCCGTCCACCGCGCCCGATGCCGCGCGCCGAGGCGTTGCGGAACGCCGACAGGTCCGCCGCATGGCTGCACGAACACAGAACCAGATAGCCGCCGGGCGCCACCAACGGGGCCGCCAGCCGCGCGATCCGTTCATAGGCGCGCAGGCCCGCCTCCAGCGCCGGTTTGGCGGGGGCAAAGGCGGGCGGGTCGCAGATCACCACGTCGAACTGCACAGCTTCGGTGCCCAGCGCCTCCAGCACGTCAAAGGCATCGCCCTGACGGGTGGCGAAGCGGTCCGCCACCCCCATCGCCGCGGCCCCCTGCCCCGCAAGGGTCAGCGCGGCGGCACTGGCATCTACCGCCAGCGCGCTGGCCGCGCCCCCGGCCAAGGCGGCAAGGCCAAAGCCCCCGACATGGGCAAACATATCCAGCACCCGCGCCCCTTTGGACAGGCGTGCAGCAAAGGCGTGGTTGGGGCGCTGGTCATAAAACAGGCCGGTTTTTTGCCCGCCCATCAGATCGGCCATATAGGTGGCCCCGTTCATCGGCACCGCAATCGGCCCCGCCAACGCGCCTTGCAACAGCACGGTTTCCTCGTCCAGCCCTTCCAGCCCCCGCGCGCGGCCTGAGCCGTTCTTGAGGACGGTGCTGACGCCCGTCACCGCGACCAGCGCCGCCACCAGTGCCTCCAGATGCACCTCGGCCCAGGCCGCGTTTGGCTGAACCACCGCCGCATCGCCAAAGCGGTCAATCACCACGCCGGGCAGGCCATCGGCCTCGGCATGGATCAGGCGATAGAAGGGCGCGTCGAACAGACGGTCGCGCAGGGTCAGCGCATGGGCGATACGGCGGGCGAACCACGCCTGATCGATTACCGCCTCCGGGTCGCGGTCCAGCATGCGGGCGACGATCTTGGATTTGACGTTGACCGTCACCAGACCCATCGGGCGGCGCAGGTCATCTTCCAGCACGGCCAGTGTGCCGGGGGGCAGCGCGGATGTGCGCCGATCCAGCGCCAGCTCATCGGCATAGACCCAGGGAAAGCCATGGCGAATGGCACGCGCCTCGGCCTTGGGGCGCAGGCGAACTACGGGGCGGCCGCGTGGCGCGGCGTCATCTTGATGCGAAAGAGGGGCTGTCATGCCCCTCCTCTATCTGTTTCCTGCCGGTTCGGGAAGCCTTAGCCCGCAGTTTCCGGGGCGGTCGGCGGCACGGCCATAAGGGCGCGGCCAATCACCTCTGGATCGGTCACCACCGTGGACAATTCGCGGCGCAAGACCTGAGTCAGATGTTCGGTCACAACGACACGCTGGGTGCGCCCGATACGGTCCTCGGCCACGGCGGCATTGCCTCCTGCGGCTTTTACATCGGCCAGAACACGGCGCGGACCGTCCAGAACCTGACCCGTGGCCGCATCGGTCACCGTCAGGATGAAATGCATCGAATGGGTTCCCCCGATCGTGTAGCGGGTCTTGTCGGTCACACCATGAAAGCGGATGACCTCGATTCCCACATTGACGGCGCGCCCCTGATGCATCGGCCCCGTCGCGGCCGTTGCGGCATCACGGAAGATCGACGCAACCTGCTGATAGCGGTCGCCATAGGGGTCGCCGTGCCACACGATATCGGCGCTGGGATGGAAAGAGTTCGCCTCGGACACACGCAAGGTCTGGGGCACATTCACGCTGACACCCACGACATCATAGGCAGACTGCATGACAACAGGGCCGCCCCCGCCTGACCGGGTGGCCGTTCTGGCCGGATCAACCGTGCTGCGGCTTGCAGGCTCGGAGCTGACGCAGGCCGAAAGCAGCAGCGCAACGGGAAGGGCGAATACCAGACGGGACGGGGCCATGATCTGAACCTCAAGACACAGCGCACCACGCGCTTGGGGGCAATTGGCCATGAGATTGTGACGATATTTAGGAAAATAAGCAGCAATTGCTGGGGATTTCGCAGGTCGCCGCAAGGCCGGAAACAGTCAGTCCGGGTTTCCAACCAGAATAAAGGGCGCCCAATAGGCCGGGTGCGACCAGCGCGGATCGGCGGGGTGGTCGATCATGTCAAGGATGGCAAGTTGCTGGGCACGGGCGGCCCTGATCGCCGGATCGGCGGCGCGGTGGCGAAACAGGCCGGTCATCAGGGCAACGGCGGAATGGCTTTCAACCGGCCAGTGGCTGACCAGCAGGCCGCGCGCGCCTGCATAAAGGAAAGACTGCACCAACCCGGACAACGCCTCTCCTCGCGGCCCGGTGCCCGCGGCGGTATTGCAGGCCGACAAGACGACAAAGCGCGCGTTCAGATGCAGCTCGGCAATCTCTGATGCCTTGAGAAAACCGTCCTCTCCGCCGCCCGGTGTCAGGGCCAAGGCGGGTTCATCCAGCGCGCCCTGACCGGCATCATCGCCGGACATCAGGCCATGGGTCGCGAAATAGAGCAGGCCCACCCTCGACAGGTCGGCCTGCTTGACCGCCCGCTCTGACGCGGCGGCAGACAGGTGCAGCGCCTCTGGCCCGGCGCCCAGCGCGCGGGCAACCTCGCGCACCTCATCGGCGGTTTCAGGCAGGGGGGCAAGGCGGGTTCCTGCCGCAAGACCGCCAAACTCCGGGTCGGCAAAGGCGGCAAGCTGCAATGGCCCCTCTGCGGGCGCGGCGGCAGAGGGGCGCAGCGCCGAAATCGCAGGCAGCACGGAAATGGCATGGTGGCGCACCAGCCAGTCGGCGCGGGCTGGGTCCGTTACGGGGCTGGCTAGCAAAAGCTGCGGCGGCAGGGTCGCCATCACCCCGCGCAGATCCAGCAACAGATGCGCCTTGCCATGCGTCACTGCCTCCACCTGCCCCAGCGTCTGGGTATAAAGCCAATATGCGGCGGCAAAGTCGAAATCGGCGGTCTTCCCGGTCTCGCCCTCTTCTGCCGACAGGGCCGCCGCGCCGCGCAGGCCAAGCCGCAGGTCTATCCCGGTTCGCAGCGCCAGAACCGCCTGGTCCACTTCAGTGCCCTCGGCCTGAAAGGTGTGCCAGTCCAGCGCATCGCGGCTGATGGCCACCACAAGGCCCGCGTCAAACACCCCTTCGGGCGGGACAATCACCACCAACGCCTGATCGGCGGCCAACAGCGTGCGGATTTCCGCCAAAGGCAGCGGCAGCCGCCCGGTCGCGGCGGCAAGCGCCGGAAAATCGTGGTCGATCCGCGCAGTGGCGGCCTCTACCTGACCTTGCGCGTCACTGATCGCCTGCCGCAGCAGATCGGCGGCACCGGGCGCGCGGCCCTCAACCGGCAGGCCAACCAGCGCGACCATCTGGCTGCGAAGGCTGTCAAGCCTGCCCTTGGCATCCGTCAGATCGCGCAAAGCCCCGGCTCCGGCATCGCTGCCTGCGGCCAGCCGTTCCGCCAAAAGGCGCTGCGCCGCCCCTGCTCCGGCGCTTTGGCTGTCTTGCATCTGGCCCAGAATGGCATCAACCGCCTGATCGCGTGTGATCTGCCCGACCAGTTCCGCCTCATGCAGCACATAGGTCAACTGCGTCCGCGCACCCGGCACCCGGTTGGTGTGAACCTTGCCAATCTGCCCCATCGCCGCATCCGTCTGCCCGGCAGAAGCCAGCAATTGCGCCAGGTTCAACCGCGCACGCACCAGATCTTCGACATCGGGGCCATAAACTGGCTCCCAGACGGCAATGACACGGGACAAGAGCGCAATCGCCTCGGAGGCGCGCGGGGCACCCGGTTCGGTGCCCCCCAGAACGATCGACAGAGGAAAGGCCAGATCGCCCCATTGCGGCGCATCGGGGCCATAGACGCTTGCCACCTCGTCCATCAGTGGGGCGACCAGCGGCTCCACCTCGTCGCGCCGCCCGGCCTGAATCAACGCCTCGGCCAGTTGGCGCACAGCAGCCAGACGGGCGGGCATCAGGCGTGGGTGCTTGATGTCGGCGAACTGCTCGTCCATCGCCGCAATGGCCGCCTGATAAATCGCGATACCCCGATCCAGATCGCCGGTCCGCACGACAAAACCGGCCCAGCCAATCATGGCCATCGCACGCATCGCACGCGCTTCGGCATCATCACGCCCCACCAGACGGTCTGCCAGACGGGCATAGGCGGCATCGGCCAAAGACAGGTCATCCAGCGCGGCCGCCAGCGAGGCCTGCGTCAACCACAGCTCATCGCCCGCCGGGTCATCCGCCGCAAGCTGCCCCTCGGCCACGGCCAGCGCCTCTGACGTCAGGGCCAGCGCGGCGTCCAGATCACCCGCAACGCGCAAGGCCAGCGCGCGACTGGCGATCACCCGGTACAGCAGCGGGTCATTCGCAGGCAGCAACCGCCGCGCCTTGGCAAGCAGATGCGCGGATTGCTTGGCGCTTTCCATTGCCCGGCCCTGCAAGATGGCGGCCACCAGCAGGGGGCGTTCCAGCAAGAGCGCCTCTCGGCTGTCTGCGCCGAACTCTTGCACCACATCGACCATGGCCTTTTGCGCCTGCTGTTCGGCCAGGTCATAGCGCGCAGTGCCGCCAATCAGACTGTCCAGTACGCCCGCAATTTCCGCCACATCGACCGAAGTCAGCCGATCCCCGGCCCAGAGCGGCGCAGGAAGCAACAGGGTCAGGACCAAAATAGCGCCCGAAAACCGCATTGCCCGCAAAGATCGCCTCAAATGAATCGTGACGCCAAAGCGAACCTTTGCCAAACTGCGCATGTCTACCCGCGAAACAGATTTGCCCAAGGCTAGCAGGCACGACGGTCTTGGTGCATGACAAATCGTATTCAGCACGCATCCCTGCGGGTTGTTAGCGCTAACGCAATTTGATAGAACAGTGCCGAACCCGCCAGAGGAGGCCCCAATGCCGCTTCATCCCGTCATCGCCCGTGTGACCGACCGCATCCGCGAACGCTCGCATCCGACGCGCAGTGCCTATCTGGCGCGGATTGCGGCAGCCGGAACCGCAGGGCCGACGCGGGCGCATCTGGCCTGCGGCAATCAGGCCCATGCCTATGCCGCGATGGGGGCAGACAAAGATACGCTGGCCGCAGGGCGCGCGCCCAATATCGGCGTCGTCACCGCCTATAATGACATGCTGTCGGCCCACCAACCCTATGAGGATTATCCCCGCATCATCCGCGAGGCGGCGCGCAAGGCGGGTGCCACAGCGCAGGTCGCAGGCGGCGTGCCCGCGATGTGCGATGGCGTGACCCAAGGGCAACCGGGCATGGAGCTGTCGCTGTTTTCCCGCGACGTGATCGCGCTGGCGGCGGGCGTGGCGCTTAGCCACAACACCTTTGATGCCGCCCTTTATCTGGGCGTCTGCGACAAGATCGTGCCCGGCCTGATCATGGCCGCCGCCACCTTTGGCCATGTGCCTGCGGTCTTTGTTCCCGCAGGTCCGATGACCTCTGGCATCCCGAACGATCAAAAGGCCAAGGTCAGGAACGCCTATGCCGAGGGCAAGGCGACGCGCGCCGAACTGATGGCATCGGAAATGGCCAGCTATCACGGCCCCGGCACCTGCACCTTTTACGGCACGGCCAACACCAACCAGATGCTGATGGAGTTCATGGGCCTGCACCTGCCCGGCGCCAGCTTTGTCAACCCCGGCACGCCGCTGCGCGAGGCGCTGACGACGGCGGCAGTGGAGCGCGCCGCCACCATCACCGCCTTGGGCAATGATTTCCGCCCGGCAGGCGAAATTCTGGATGAACGCGCCTTTGTGAACGGCATCGTCGGGCTGATGGCCACGGGCGGATCGACCAACCTTGTCCTGCACCTGCCCGCCATGGCGCGCGCCGCCGGGGTGCTGCTGGACCTGGCCGATTTCGACGACCTGTCGCAGGCCGTGCCGCTGATGGCCAAGGTTTACCCCAATGGTCTGGCCGACGTGAACCACTTCCACGCCGCCGGGGGTCTGCAATTCCTGATCGGGCAGCTCTTGGATGCGGGCCTGCTGCATGCCGATGCCAAGACGGTGGCGGGCGACGGGATGGCGCATTACCGGCAGGAACCAACGCTGACCGAGGGGCGCCTGACCTGGGCCGATGGCCCCGCCGCCAGCCTGAACGACAAGATCGTCCGCCCCGCGACCGACCCGTTCCAGCCAACCGGGGGCTTGCGCCAACTGTCGGGCAACCTGGGGCGCGGGGTGATCAAGGTTTCCGCCGTCGCCCCCGAACGCCATGTGGTCGAGGCCCCGGTGCGGGTGTTTCACGATCAGGAATCGGTCAAGCTGGCCTTCAAGGCGGGCGAGTTCACCACGGACACCATCGTTGTCGTCCGCTTCCAAGGGCCGCAAGCCAATGGCATGCCGGAACTGCATTCGCTGACGCCGGTGCTGTCGGTCCTGCAAGACCGGGGGCTGAAGGTGGCGCTGGTCACCGATGGCCGCATGTCGGGGGCCAGCGGCAAAGTTCCGGCAGCCATCCATGTCAGCCCAGAGGCCGCAACCGGCGGCCCGCTTGCCCTGTTGCGTGATGGCGATGTGGTGCGGCTGGATGCGGTGGCAGGCACCCTGACCACCACCGCCGACCTGACCGCCCGCACCATGGTGCGCCCCGATCTGTCAGCCAACAGCCACGGCATCGGGCGCGAGCTGTTCGAATCCTTCCGCCGCAGCGTCGGCACCGCCGAAACCGGCGCCGCCGTGGTCGTGTAATTCCGGCCCGCGCGCCCGGCCCCAACCTTCGCCTCCGGCGGGAGTATTTTTGCCAAGAGGAAGCCCCTTTCACATTGGCCCAAATATCTCCGCCGGAGGCACCTGCCCTTTCAACCGCCCCGCCGTCTGGGCACAGGAGACCGCCATGACCCCCGCCGAACAATCACTGAAAGCCGCCGAGATCTGCCGTCTGGCCCCCGTGGTGCCGGTGCTGGTGATTGACGATCTGGCCCATGCCGCCCCCCTGGCGCGGGCGTTGGTGGCGGGCGGGCTGCCCGCGCTGGAGGTGACCTTGCGCACCTCTTGCGCGCTGGACGCCATTCGCGCCATGAGCGAGGTGCCCGGCGGCGTTGTCGGGGCGGGCACGCTGCTGACGCCTGCTGATGTCAAGGCGGCCAAGGCGGCGGGGGCCACCTTTGGCGTCTCGCCCGGTGCGACCGACCGCATCATCGCCGCTTGCGAGGATGAGGGTCTGCCGCTGTTGCCGGGTGCGGCCACCGCCAGCGAAATCATGGCGCTGCTGGAAAAGGGCTTTACCGTGCAAAAGTTCTTCCCGGCTGAACAGGCGGGCGGCGCGGCCTATCTGAAATCCATCGGCTCACCCATTCCACAGGTGAAATTCTGCCCCACAGGCGGTATTTCCCTGAAGATCGCACCGGATTATCTGGCGTTGAAGAACATCCTGTGCGTTGGCGGCAGTTGGGTTGCCCCCAAGGATGCGATGCTACGCGGCGATTGGGCCGCGATCACCAAACTGGCGGCAGAGGCAGCGGCCCTGCCGCGCGCCTGAAATCAGGGCCTAAAGCCCCACGCGCGCGGCGCGGCCCCCGCGCCGCCGCGGCGCATCGGGGGCGGTCAGCGCCGCCTCCAGCACGCCGTTCATCGGGTGGCCGGGGTTGCCCCCGGCATATTCCGCGATCAGGCTGCGCAGCGCATCGGGCGTATTGGCGCCCACCGGCAGGCTCAGCGCCCAGTCCATGAAGATCGACCGGCATTCACCCAGCGTGATCCCCTCAATCCGGTAGCTTTCCCGCACCAGCCCCTTGGGGTCAGCCTGCCGCAGATCCATCGCCCGTCTCCCCATGTGCATCCCCCAAATGGGCCGCGATCACCCTGTCCACAACCGCCGTCGCCTCTGCCAGCCGCGCGGTAAGGTCCGCCACCGTCGCTTCGCCCGCTTCGCGCAAAAGGAACGCCCGCGCCCCTTCACCCAAACTCGCCGGATCGACGATCCGGTCAGACAAAAGACGCGCACCAGCATGCAGCCGCCAATATAACCTGAAGGCAGACAGCACCGCCTGCGCGTCGGAATCCGACGCTTTCGCAGCCTTTACCCCCGCCTGAACCTGCCGTTCGATCTGTCGCGCCGGGCTGGCCGATTGCAAGGCCAGCACCTGCGCGAACAATTCCACATCCATCATCCGGCCCGCGCCGCGCTTGGCATCCCACGGGCCTTCCGCCGGTTTTGCCGCCGCCAGCCGCGCCCGCATATCGGCGACATCGGCCAGAACCGATGCCCCCTGCCCCTTCAGCCCGATCACCTCACGCCGCACCCCCTCAACCTCGGCGGCAAGGCTGGCATCACCCGCCAGCACCCGCGCGCGCGTCAATGCCAGATGCTCCCAAGTCCAGGCCTCGTCCATCTGATAGCTGCGCCAGCCCTCGACGCCCGTCGCCACCGGCCCCTGCCGCCCCGAGGGGCGCAACCGCATGTCCACCTCATAAAGCCGCCCCTCGGCGGTCTGGGCGGTCAGCGCGGTCACCATCGCCTGCGTCAGCCTGGCGAAATAGGGCTTGGTCGGCAGAGGCCTGCGCCCCTCTGACGCCTCGACCCCGGCCGCATCGTAAATGACGATCAAATCAAGGTCAGACGCCGCATTCAACCGCGCCGCACCAAGGCTGCCCATGCCCACCACCACCGCACCACGCCCCGGCTGGCGACCATGCCGCGCCTCGAAATCAGAGACGACCACAGGCCACAGCGCCGCAATCACAGCCTCGGCCAAATCGGCATAGAACTTGCCCGCCTCGAATCCGTCGATCAGGCCGCGCAGATGATGCACGCCGATGCGAAAGTGCCACTCCTTCATCCAGCGACGCGCCAGATTCAGGCGGCCCTCATAATCCGGCACCTCGGCCAGCCGCGCGGCCAGTTCGTCACGCAAAGCAGCCATGCCCGGCCAGGGTGCCCAGAAACTGCCGCCGATTACCGCATCCAGCACCCCTGAGTTGCGCGACAGATGCCGCGCCAGATCGGGGGCAGTTGCGGCAATGTCAATGATCAGATCGACCAGCGCCGAATTCGCCTCGAACAGCGAAAACACCTGCACGCCGGCGGGCAGCCCTTTCAAAAAGCCGTCCAGCGCCATCAGCGCCTCATCCGGGTTGGCGGCCCGGCCAAGGCGTTTCAGCAGGGCGGGCCGCAGGCGGCGAAAGATACCCTGCGCCCGGTCGCTGCGCAGGCAGGGATAGGCGTTCCAGCCCTGCACCACGGCCTTGGCATGATCGGACAGCTCTGGCCCTTCCTCGGCCTCACCGGGGGCAAAGAACCCTTCGGTCAGGCGGTTGGTGCGCGCCAGCCGGTCCAGATAGTCGCGGCGAAAGGCAGCGTCGTCCTGACCGCAAAAGGCGGCGATGCGGGCCACACCCTCCGCCGTGGCGGGCATCTCATGCGTCTGCGCATCATTCACCATCTGCAAGCGATGCTCGACCTCGCGGTGAGTGCGGTATAGGTCCGACAACTCCACCGCCACCTCTTCCGGTACCCAGCCCTGCCGGGCCAGCGCCTGCAGCCCGCCCAAAGTGGTACGGTCGCGCAGACTGGGGTCGCGCCCCCCGGCAATCAACTGCCGGGTCTGGGTGAAAAATTCGATCTCGCGGATGCCACCCTGCCCCAGCTTCAGATCATGCCCCTCCACCTCGACCCGCCCGTTCAGGCCCCGGTGGGCGCGGATGCGCAGGCGCATGTCATGGGCGTCCTGAATGGCGGCGAAATCCAGATGCTTGCGCCAGACAAAGGGCGTCAGCGTCTGCAAAAACCGCGCACCCGCCGCCAGATCGCCGCCACAGGGCCGCGCCTTGATATAGGCCGCGCGCTCCCACGTCCGCCCCTCGGCCTCATAATACCCATAGGCGGCGGCCATCGAGATGCAGACCGGCGTCACACTGGCATCGGGGCGCAACCGCAGGTCGGTGCGGAACACATAGCCGCCGCCCGTCACATCCGACAGCATCGCGGCCATCTTGCGGGTGACGCGGATAAAGGCCGCCCGCGCCTCTTGCCAATCCGCGCCATAGCGGTCCTGATCGAACAGGCAGATCAGGTCGATGTCCGAGGAATAGTTCAGCTCCCCCGCCCCCATCTTACCCATGGCCAGCGCGAACATCCCCGCCCCGCTGGCGGCATCGTCCTCGCCCTGCCCCGGCAACTTGCCACGCCGGATCTCCTCGGCCACCAACCGCGTGATCGCCAGATGCACCGCCCGGTCGGCCAGCCGGGTCAGGGCATCGGTTACCTGCATCACCGGCCAGACCCCGCCCAGATCGGCCAACCCGGTCAACAGCGCCGCGCGCCGCTTGGCCTGCCGCAACGCATCGCCCAGCTGATCGACCGCCACCTGATCCAAAGGCGCAAGAATGCCGCCAAACGCCGCCTCGGGCACATCGGCCAGCGCCCCGCGCAGCCAATCCCCCTCGCGCCGCATCAGGTCGCGCAGATAGGGCGAACAGCCCGCCGTCCCCTCGATCAGCGGGCGAAACTCGGGCGGCAGATCGGGCAGCCCGGCCCAGGCATCAGCGCCCTGCGCCGGATCGAACGGAATGGGATGACGGGTCAGGCGGGCGGCGAAATTCTGGCTCATGGACAGACAATCCCCGCCCCGCCCGGCAAGGTCAACGCCCCCCTTCGCATTTGCACCTTTCCAAATACTCCACGGGGGTGCGGGGGTGTGAAACCCCCGCCGCCGACGGTCAGGCCAAAAGCCAGCGGTCGTAATCCGACACCAGCAGATGCGTCGGCGCCTCATCTTCCTCGATCTCGGCAAAGCGCCCGATCGGCTCGCGGAAAATGTTGTCGGTCAGATCGTCGTTCACCGTCGAAACCTCACCGATCAGCACATCGCCGCCCTCGCCCCAAAAGGCGTGCCAATCGCCCGGCATCAGCGTGACGGATTCCCCCGGAGCCAGCCGCAGTTTTTCGCCGGGCTCATAAGGCCGGTCGATCCCGTCGCAGCGCACCAGGCCGCCGCGATCGGGCGCAAAGTTGCCCGCCTCGTCAGACCCGAACAGTTCGACCACCAGCGTCGCCCCACCCCGGTTGATGATGTCTTCGGCCTTCAGCGCATGGGTGTGCATCGGCGACAGTTGGTCCTGCCGGGAAATCAACAGCTTTTCGGCATAACACATGCCGCCACCGCGCTGCAGGTCGGCCAGTTGCCCGTTCCTCAGCGTGAACAGGAACAGGCCCAGTTCATCAAACCGCCCCTGCCCGTAATCGGTGATGTCCCAACCGCAGCGGCCCTCGATCACCCGGCCCGCCACGTCGCGGCGGGCGCGAAATTCGTCCGGCGACCAATGGGCAAAGGGCGGCAAGGCAAAGCCATGGTGGCGGATCATCTCATCCGCCGCCGCCATGATCTGGTTGATCCGAGAACGCTTCATTTCCCACCTCGTCCTGTTTGCGCTAACCTAAAGGCGAAGCCCCCGCCCGACAAGGAGAACGCGATGCTGGCCCAGATCCTGACCGCCGTGGTCGCGCTGATCCACCTTTATATCCTCTGGCTGGAAATGACGCAGTGGACGGCGCCGCGTGGCCGCAAGGTCTTTGGCACGACAGAGACGTTTGCGCAGGCGTCAAAGGTGCTGGCCGCCAATCAGGGGCTGTATAACGGGTTTCTCGCCGCCGCCCTGATCTGGGCACTGATTGCAGGGCTGCATGGCGCGGGCTGGCAGATGGCGGTTTACGGGCTGGCCTGCGTCATTGTTGCGGGCCTTTACGGCGCGGCCACCGTCTCGCGCCGCATCCTGTTCGTTCAGGCGGTTCCGGCGGGGCTGGCGCTTGCCGCCCTGCTGGCCGGGCTTTAGGCAACCCAGCCCAGGACAACCCGGTCCAGCGCCGCCCAGTCGGTGTATTCCTTGTCCTGCCCGGCCTGCACCGCCGGGTCTTTCACCGCCGCGATCCGCCGCATCGCCCAGGCGCGGAAATAGCCGTATTCACTGAACCGGAAGGCCCCGGCGACGTGTTCGATATAGCCCGGCGTCCAGCCGGTTTCGGCCAGAAACCGCTGCAGGCAATCGTTCAGGCCCTGCCAATCCTGCACGTCATCACCCGCCGCCGACAGCGATACCGCCAGAAACAGCGTGGGCATGGCATTCAGCGCCGCAGCATGCGCCTTGGCAAACCCTGCCAGCGCGGGTTGATAGCCGCCGGCATGCAGCGACCCGGCCAGCACAGCGCGGTCATAGCGGGACAGGTCCAGCCCCTCTGCCTCGGTCACATTCAGCAGTTCCACCCCAAGCCCGATGCCCGACAGCACCGTCATCACATGGCGTGCGATCTTGCGCGTCTGACCATCGGTCGTCGCGTAAAGAACCAGTATTCGCATGATCTTACCCCCGTTTCGTGGCCCAGTCGGCCACCGCCTGCCCAAAGGCCCGGAACAAGGGGCGCGAGACGGGATCGTTCGCGGCATTCCATTCCGGGTGCCACTGAACAGACAGGGTAAATCCGGGCGCGTCCTTGACATAGATCGCCTCGGGCGTGCCATCGGGGGCATGGCCGTCAATCACGATGCGCGCGCCGGGGCGGCAGATGCCCTGACCGTGCAGGGTGTTGGTCATCACCTCTGGCGTGCCCATCAGGCGGTGAAAAACGCCGTCGGGCGTAAAGCGCACCGCATGGCGCAGGGCGAATTGCTCCTCGATCGTGCCCTCGGGCGGCATCCGGTGGTTCTGCCGGCCCGGCAGATCACGGATTTCCGGGTGCAGCGTGCCACCCATCGCCACGTTCACCTCTTGAAAGCCGCGGCAGATGCCCAGAAAGGGCTGGCCGCTGTCCACACAGGCCCGAATAAGCGGAAGGGTGATGGCGTCGCGGTTGCGGTCGAATGCACCGTGGGCGGGGGTTTCCTCCTCGCCATATTCCGCAGGGTGGATGTTGGGCCGCCCGCCGGTCAGAAGAAACCCGTCACAGCGCGCCATCAGTTCGGGCACCGAAACAACACGCGGATCGGCGGGCACGATCAACGGCAGACAGCCCGCCGCCTCTGCGACGGCGGTCGAATTGATCAGACCGGCCGCATGAATCGCGTATTGGTCGTTCATAACGTGAGAGTTGCCGATGATGCCCACGACGGGGCGTAAAGTACCGTTCATGTCCACACCCTTTCCGAGAAAAAAGGATAGGCAGCGGGCTGGCAAAGGAAAAGGGGGTCATCACGCATTTGGCACTTGCCCTCCCGCAGGGGGAAGGTGGGAAAACGCACAGATCATTCAGGAGAACCGCATGAAAAAGATATTCTTGGCCCTTGGCCTTGCCGCCATCGCCGCCCTGCCCGTTCTGGCCCAGACCATGACCCAGACCATGGATCATTCCGGCCATATGGCGGCCGATGCCTCCCCCTCCACGGCGGCCTATCAGGCGGCGAATGCTGCGATGCATGAAGGGATGATGATCGACTATTCCGGCGATGCCGACATCGACTTTGTGCGCGGCATGATCCCGCATCATCAGGGCGCGGTCGCGATGGCAAGGATCGTGCTGGACCACGGCAAAGACCCAGAGGTCCGCGCCCTTGCCGAAGGTGTGATCAAGGCGCAAGAGGCCGAGATTGCCTGGATGCAGGATTGGCTGGCAAAAAACGGCGGCTGATGCCCCCCTCATCCTGACCCTCTCCCCAAGGGGAGAGGGTCAGGATGAGGGGTCAGGGCTGCTCAATCCCCTCTGGCACGGGCATCCGGCCCGCCGCCCGTTCGCGCATTGAGATGTAGAGCGCGCAGCCAATCAGGATGGCGACGCCGACAAAGGTCCACATATCGGGAAAATCGCGAAAGAAGACCCAGCCCATGATCACCGAGGTCACCATCTCGGTATAGGCTAGGGGTGCCAGCAGCGACGCCTCGGCATGGTCATAGGCCTTGACGATGAGGAGATGGCCAAAGGTGGCGATAAAGGCCAGCGCGACCAGCATTGCCCATTGCCCCGATGTTGGCGGATGCCACACAAACGGCACCGCCAGCGACAACAGCGCGCCGCCGATCAGGCTGGTCTGAAACGTGGTGACAACGGCAGGCGCGCGGCCCGCAATGGCGCGGGTCAGCACGAAATAGCAGGCCAGCAGCGTGCCCGCCGCCAGTGCCAGCAGGCTGCCGGGGTTCACCTCGACCACGCCGGGGCGAATGATGATCAACGTGCCCACAAACCCCACCGCCACCGCCGACCAGCGGCGCGGACCGACCCGTTCCTTCAGCACCAGCGCCGACAGCACGGTGACGATCAGCGGCTGCACGAAAAAGATCGCCAGCGCCGAGGCGATGGGCAGATAGGTCAGCGACAGGAAAAAGGTAAAGGTTGCCGCCGCCAGAAACGCCGCCCGCAGCGCGTGATAGGCGGGCCGGTCGGGCCACAGCGCGCCCCCGCCCCCCGCCCGCAGCGCCAAGGGCAGCGCCATGACCGCCCCCAGCGCCAGCCGCCCCCAGACGATCTGAAGGATCGGCAGACCGTCACGGCCCAGTTGCTTGGCGATCACATCGATACCCGGCAGAACCGTCATCGCCCCAAGCATCAGGAACACCCCGATCAGGGGCCGGTGCGCAGGCCCGGAGATGGGCAATGTCATGCCCCGCCAGCCCGCGCCACAACGCCCGCCGCCGCCGACAACGCCCCCGGCCCGTGCGGAATGCCAAGCGCGATCATCCCCGCCTCGATCACCGCCAGCGCGCCAAGCGTCATATGGGCATTCACATGCCCCATATGGGCCACCCGCAGATGGGCGTCGTAATCCGGGTCGCCCGGCTCGACCGAGCCGAGGCCGATGCCCAGCGTCACCCCCGCCTTCTGTTCGCACCAGCCGCGCAGACGGGTGGCCATCGGCTGCGGGCCGATGCGCGCCGCAGTGACGGCATGACTGCGATTGGCGGGGTCGGCCACCGACAGGCGGATTTCAGGGTTCCCCGCCCCCCAAGCGTCAAACGCCGCCCAGACCGCCCCGGCCAGCGCGCGGTGCCGCGCCCAGACGGCTGGTATGCCTTCCTCGTGCAGCATGGACAGCGCCTCGTGCAGTGCGAACAGGTGATGCGTGGGCGCCGTGCCATGCCAGTGCTGCCAGAAATCAGGGCCATCGGCGCGCGGCGTCCAATCCCAATAGGGGGTGCGCAGGTCGCCCGCCCGCCCCGCCGCGCGGGCCTTTTCGGAAAACCAAATAAACCCCATGCCCGGCGGCACCATCAGCCCCTTCTGGCTGGCGGCCAGCGTCACGTCGATGCCCCAGGCATCCATGTGATATTCGTCGCAGCCAAGGCTGGCGATGCAATCCACCACCAACAGCGCCGGATGCCCGGCCCGGTCCATCGCCGCCCGCAGCGCCGCAATATCGGTGCGGACCGAGCTGGCGGTATCAACATGGGTGGTCAGCACCGCACGGATGCTGCCCGCACAATCGGCCCGCAATGCCGCCTCAACCTGACTGAAATCGGCGGGCTGGCGGCCAAAATCCAGACAATCCACCTGCACACCCATGGCGCGCAAAGCGCCCATCCAGCCCAGCCCGAAATGCCCGGTGGACACCAAAAGCACCCGGTCACCGCGCGAAAACAGATTCGCGGTCGAAGCCTCCCACAAGGAATGGCCGTTGCCGATATAGGCCGCGACATTGGCGGTCGTGCCCGCAACTGCGCGCAGATCGGGCCACAGGCCCGCCACCATATCCACCAACGCCCCGGCATAGATGTTGGGCGACGGCCGCTGCATCGCCTGCAACACCCGGTCAGGCAGAACCGAGGGGCCGGGAATGGCAAGATAGGGGCGGCCGTTGGCAAGCGTCATCGTTAAATCCTTTCGCGCTGGCCAACGGCTATCGGGCAGCCCGGCCAAGGTCAATCAGCCGCCATGCTTGCGTGAACCGGGGTTAGCCGCTATCTCGCCCGCGACACCAAAGGGAACAGTTCTGATGCTTGGCCGCATTCACCAAAAGCTGAAGGACTGGCAGGACGCCCTTGGGCGGCGCTATGGCACCGACATCACCACCCCCGCCGCGCGCCGCGCCGCATGGTGGCATTTCCAACTGTCCGACCATGCTTTCCTGCGCATCTGGTGGCACAATTTCGCCACCGTCGCCCCCGGCCTGTTCCGGTCGAACCAACCCGACGGCAAGCGGCTGGCGGCCTATGCGGGTCTGGGCATCAAATCGGTTCTGAACCTGCGCGGTGCCTCTGGTCAAAGTTTCTGGCTGTTTGAGCGCGAGGCCTGCGACCGCCTTGGCCTGCCGCTGATCGACCTGAACATGTCGGCCCGCCGCGCGCCCGAACCCGAGGTGCTGTTGCAGCTTTACGACCTCTTTCAAACCCTGCCGCGCCCTATTCTGGTGCATTGCAAATCGGGCGCCGACCGCACCGGCCTTGCCGCAGCGCTTTGGCTGATCTGGGTTGAAGGCAAAACGGTGGAAGAGGCGATGGGTCAGCTTTCGCTGCGCTATGTTCACCTGTCCTTTGGCCGGACCGGGATACTCGACCACTTTCTGCGCTTTTATGCGCGAGAACGCGACCGGACCGGCATTGCCCTGATCGACTGGATCCGGGACGGTTATGACCCCAAGGCGCTGGCCGAGTCCTATCGCCGGTATGAGGCGAAGGGCAAGCTGGGCGACTGGTAGGGGCTTGACCTTCGCCGCCCCGGCACCGACATCTGGCGCATGAGTGTCGAAACCACCCCGGAAACCGCCCCCGACCGCCGTATCTATCGCCTGACCGGCGCGGATGCCCTGCCCTTTTTGCAAGGGCTGGTGTCTAATGACGTGATGCCTTTGGCCAAGGCCGACGGTGTGGTCTGGGCGGCGCTGTTGACCCCGCAGGGGAAATATCTGGCAGATTTCTTCGTGGTGGCGCGGGCAGGCGAGTTGCTGTTGGACATCAGCGACAAGCTGGCCGAGGCAACGGTGCGCCGTCTGTCGATGTACCGTCTGCGCGCCGATGTGCAGATCACGCCCGCGCCTGACCTGCATGTCACGCGCGGCATGGGCACGCCCCCCGCCGGGGCCTTGCCCGACCCACGCCATCCCGCATTGGGCTGGCGCGCCTGGGGCAATGCGGGCACAGCGCCCGTGATCGACTGGGATGCCATCCGCGTTGAACATCTGATACCGGAAACCGGGATCGAGCTTTTGCCCGATGACAGCTATCTGCTGGAAGCAGGCTTCGAGCGGCTGAACGGCGTGAATTTCCGCAAGGGCTGCTATGTCGGGCAAGAGGTCACGGCCCGGATGAAGCACAAAACTGAACTGCGCAAAGGTCTTGTCCGCCTGCGGATCGACGGGGCAGCACCCGTTGGCACCGAAATCCTGTCTGGGGGCAAACCTGCCGGGATACTGTTCACCCAATCGGGGGGCCGGGCGCTGGCCCATATGCGCCATGACCGGATGGATGGCCCGCTGACCGCCGGCTCTGCCCGGTTGTTCGCCGATGGCTAACCCGCCAGCGCCGCGAAATCCTGCGCCACGCGCTGCCAGACCGCCTCGCTGCTGGCGACCAACAGCACACCCCGCTCTCGGTTGAGGTCATAGGGCTGCCCGTCCAGAAACCGGGCGACGCCGCCCGCCTGCACGACAGCCAGCGCCCCCGCCGCATGGTCCCACGGGTGGGGCACCGGGCCGGACAGCGCGAATTCGGCATAGCCCTGCGCGATCAGCCGGTATTCATGGCAGGCACAGCGCAACGTCAGCACACGGCCATAGCCAAGGCCCGCCAGAACACCTGCGCGGCGCAGGTCGCCCTCAAACAAACCAGCCGCGAAGTATCCGGTCATCTCGGCCGGGTCAGTCACGCCAGAGGTGGCAAGCACGCGGCTGTTGCCCCGCGCATCTTGCAGCAGCGTCGGGCCATCCCCGGTCGCCACGATCCAGTCATCACACATCGGGTCATACAGCACCCCCGCCACCGCCCGGCCATGGCGCACCACCGCCGCCAGCATGCCAAACAGCGCCAGCCCGCGGGCAAAGTTCCAGGTGCCGTCAATCGGGTCCAGCACCACGGCCTGCGCCTCGGTTGCCATCCGCTGGCGCAGGGCCGGGTTCTCGGCAACCCCCTCCTCTCCCAGCACCGGAATACCGGGCCAGTCGCGGGCCAGCGCGGCGGTCACATGCGCCTCGGCGGCGGTATCGGCAACGGTCACCAGATCAGCGAAATGCGACTTGCGGTCGATCTGTCCTGGCAGCAGGTTGCGGAAGCGCGGCAGGATTTCCGCCACCGCCGCCGCCCGCAACGCATTTATCAGAAGATCAAGCCCTGCCATGCGTTACCCCTGCATAAATTGCGGCCAAATATGGACAAATGGTTGATAGATGGATGAACCGCCCTATATATGGCCGACCGTCCTGCACCAATTCGACAAGATACTGTAGCGAGCGTCTTTTAGCTATGCGTCCAGCGCATATCTGCCATATGAAAGACGAGACGCCGAATCGTGATCAAATCGTTACAAGCGCAGGACGCGACCGCTAACAAGAGCAATAACAAAGGAACTCGTGATGCTGGACACGATCGACAGCACTGCGTTCAACTTCGAGCAAGGTCAACGCGCGCGCAAGCTGTTTGCCGCCGTGGTGCTCGCCGCATTGGATGATGCCATTGCGGATGACAAGAAGTTCGGCAACGGGCCGGAACAGATCGCCCGTTGGGCGCGGTCGCGCGACGGACGCGAGGTTTTGTCCTGCGCCGGGATTGACCCCAACGAACGTGTGGTCAAGGGTTTGATGGAGTTCGTTTCCAAGGGCGTGCGCACCTCGGTCGCGTTGAGCCGTGAAGAATCCGAACGCCGCCATGCGATGGAAATGGATCAGGCAGAAGCCGCCTGATCCGGTCCCGCCGACCACAGATTGCAAGACGAAAAAGCGGCCCCTTGGGGCCGTTTTTTCGTTTCCTGGCGTGGCGTGAAAGGCTTAGTACAGGTCTTGGGTGGCAACGGCCCGAGAGATTTCGGCGCGGATCAGCTTGCGGATGTTGCGGGTGATCCGCTGGCCCAACGCGCCCTGCAACTCTTCAACGATCAACTCGCGCACAAGTTCACGCAACGCCTCTTCGCCGATTGCCTGCGCCTCGGCCGGATCAATCCGGCCCGCGATTTCGCTGCTCAGTTCCTCAACTGCCTCGGCCTCTGCGGCGTCAGCCCAGGCCAGATCGGGTTCAATGGTGGGCGCGCCGCGCGCAAGGGTATCGAACGGCTCGTCCTCACCCTCTTGCGCCCAAGTGGCAACATCGGGGTGGGTGTCCTCGACGGTGGCTTCGATGATCTCGGGGGCAATCTCTGACGCGGCCTCTGCGATGATGTCCGGAGCGGCCTCGGCAAGGATTTCATCTCGCGGCAGCGTCGCCCAAGGGTCCACTGCTTCCGCGACCTCTGCCACCTCGACCGGGACGGCACGCGGCGGCAGAATCGGATTGACCAGTTGAACGCGAGGATAGGCGGCAAAGGTCAGCACGGGGCCTTCGTCTTCCCACTCCCCCTCCCACTCGGCGTCCTCCAGCACGGCGGCCCCTTCGGGCAGGGGCGGCTGTTCGTCTCCCGTCTCAGGCTCCCATTCTTCCTGCTGGGCATCGACGGCGGCGCCAAGGCCCGCCACCAGTGCGCCGATGGGGGCGGCGGCAGGCGGAATGGCAGGCTCGGCCAGCTCTTCCGCCACCACGCGCAGAGCGGGTGTCAGAATCAGCCGCTCTGGCCCAAGGGTCATGTCGCGTCTTTCCAAAGACGGCCCCCCCCGCACGATGGATGGCTTGCTGTCTTCCGACACCAGACGTCGGATCGAGGACAGAACATCCTCGATTTCGACCTTGCTCATGGCTTCCGACATGCGCGCCTCGTTGTTCTTGCCTTTGGCCCAGTCTAGCCGCCCAGCATGGACCTGACAAGAATTCGCCCCCACAAGGGGGGCGAATTGCGCATCAAATGCGGTAGTAAATCAGTTGCCGATCTTTTTCAGGATGCGGTCCAGCCGCTTGCCCTGTGCGCTGGCGGCGGGAGCATCCTTGACAGCGTTGTAATAAGCCTCTGGGTCATAGGTCGGGATGCCAAGTTTCAGATGATCGACCGTCAACAGGCCCATCGAGGCAAGCAGGTTGTAAACGCCGATATAACGATCAGCCTCGGCCTGAAGGCGGCTGACGCGGGCTGACAGCAGATCCTGTTCCGCCGTCAGCACATCCAGCGTTGTGCGCGCGCCAAGCTGCGCCTCCTCGCGCACCCCGTCAAACGCTCGTTGCGCAGCCGAAATCTGCTTGCGCGTCGCATCAATCGACGCGCCCGCAACCACCAGATTTGCCCAGGCCTGACCAACCGTCTGTTCGACCGTAACCGTGGTCTGCAACAACCCGGCAGAGGCCTGATCCTTGCCCGCCAGCGCCCGGCGATAGGTGGCAGATTTGCCACCGCCGGCATAAAGCGTCTGGCTCATCGCAAGGCCGATGCCTGAATTGCCAAGGCCGGTATCGGTATCCTTGTTCACAGAAATCTCGCCCGAGATGGTCGGACCAAGGGCGGTGGCTGCAATCTTCACTGCCAGATCGGCGGCCTTGACCGCATGTTGCTGCTGGCCAATCGACGGGTGGCTGCGCATCGCGACCGCCTTGGCATCGCCCAGCGATTTGGCGGTGGAAGGCGGACGGGGCAGGCCCGACAGCCGGTCGGGGTAATGACCGATGGACGCCTTGTAATTCTCTCGCGCAATCATCAACTGACCTTGCGCGGCGGCAAGGGTGGCCTGCGCGGCGGCAAGTGCAGCCTCTGCCTGCGACACGTCGGTCTGAGTGATCTCACCCACCTCGAACCGGTCGCGGGCGGCGCGCATTTCCTGCGTGATCACCCGCACGTTCGACTCTCGCAGGCCCACAATTTCTTGCGCCAGCCCAAGGTTGACATAGGCCGCCACCGCCGAAAGCAGCACCTGCTGTTCGACGTTGACCAGCGACGACCGGGTGGCTAGCACGCTTTCATGCGCCGCCTCGACCTGCAAGCGCCCGCGCCCGCCAGCCCAGATCACGACAGAGCCGGTAACGGCCAGACTGGAGGAGGTGGTCTCGAAATTCGGCACCGGCAGCGAAGAGGTCGCCGCATCGTTGTTATACTTGCGCCACCCGGCCTGGGCCACAAAGTCGATCACCGGGCGCAGGTTCGCCACCGCAATTGCCGCATCTTCATCTGCCGCGCGCAGCACAGCCTGATTTTGGTCCAGCAGGTGAGAGGTCTTGTAGGCCGAAACCAGCGCATCGGCCAGCGTTTCAGCCTGCGCCCCTGCCGAACCCGCCGCAATCCCTGCGACAAAGCCCAGCATCTTCACAATCTTACGCATCGCCCGTTTCCTGTTTTTGGCCGGGGCGTGCCCCCGGCTCGTCTGCCTCTGGTCAGCCCGCGCAGGATGCGCGGACAACCCCGTCAGAGCGTGAAGCCCTGTTTGGCGGCAAAGCCCGGCAGAACCGGCGCCGCAGCATTGAACGCAAAGCGCCAGGTCATCCGGCCGCCGTCCTTGTAACCGACCTTTGCAATGCCAACTGCGCCTTGCATGAAAATGGCGCCAATCCGGCCACCATCTTTCAACTGGGCCAGCAGGTCATCTGGCAGAACCTCGACCCCGCCTTCGATGGTGATCACGTCAAACGGGCCATGTTTCGGCGACCCTGCGGCCAGCGCGCCGGTCAGAACCGCCGCATTGTCGGCCCCTTGGGCAGCCAGTGCCTTGGTCGCCTCTGCGGCAAGCGCCTCATCTTCCTCGACCGCCACCACCGCCTCGGCCATGCGGGCAATCACGGCGGTGGAATAGCCAAGACCCGCCCCCACATCCAGCACCAGTTCGCTGGGCTGAATGTCCAGCGCGTCCAGCAGCTTGGCCAAAGTGCGCGGTTCCAGCACCACACGGCCCGATGCCAAGGCGACGTTTTCGCCCGCATAGGCCGCTTCGCGCAGGTCGGCAGGCACGAATTTTTCGCGCGGAACTGCCAGCATCGCCTCGATGATCGGGTACTTCGTGACGTCCGAGGGGCGGACCTGCGTGTCAACCATCATGATGCGGCGGGCGGAGTAATCGCTCATCTCTGAACTCATCGGTCTGATTTTTGCTGATCCCGTCTTGCCACAGATGCTTGGGCGGGGCAACGGCCTTGCTGACGGTAGAACGGTGCGGCAGACGATTTCCGGCGCACTGCGGCATTGCGCCCGCAGGTTGGTTGCAAAACAGGCTTCCGGCCCTGCCCCGCCTGGCAGATTTCCGTTTAATTCTTGCGCGGCATCGGTGTGTCGGGCATCAAGCACGGGCCAAGAATAACGGACCGCCCGATGAACCGCATCTGCCATATCGAGATCGACGAAAACGGCCTTGCCCGCCCGACCCCGGAAATCGAGCAAGAGCGCAAGGTCGCGATCTTTGATCTGCTGGAGGACAACAGCTTTGGCCTGCCCGCGCGCGACGGGCGCGACATCCCCCCCGGCCCCTACCGGCTGGGCCTTGCGATCCGCGAGGGGCGGCTGGTCTTTTCTCTTGCCCTGGAAGATGCGCAGCCAGTGGGAGAGTTTCACCTCTCGCTCGGGCCGTTCCGGCAGGTGGTGAAAGACTATTTCCAGATCTGCGAAAGCTATTTCGACGCGGTGAAACGCCTGCCCCCCAGCCAGATCGAGGCGATCGACATGGCCCGGCGTGGCATTCACAACGAAGGGGCGCGGGTTCTGCAAGAGCGGCTGGAGGGCAAGGCCCTGGTCGATACCGCCACGGCCCGCCGCCTGTTCACCCTGATCTGCGTCCTGAATTGGGGGTGATCTTGATCGATCTTCCCCAGGCCGTGCTGTTTTGCTGTGACCATAACGCGGTGCGCTCTCCCATGGCCGAGGCGCTGATGAAGAAATTCTATGGCCATCAGGTCTATGTGCAATCCGCTGGCGTCAAGAACGACATGGAAGTGGACGGCTTTTCCATCGCTGTCTGCAAAGAGCTGGGGGTAGAGCTGGACCGCCACCGTTCGCGCAGCTTTGAAGAGATGCAGGAGATGGGCGACGATCTGGGCCAGTTCGACCTGATCGTGGCACTGTCGGCAAGCAGCCGCCGCGCAGCACTGGACCTGACGCGCAACTATCATCTGGAGGTCGAATACTGGCCGATCCTCGACCCCACCGCCATTGGTGAGACGCGCGAGGCCAAGCTGTCAGCCTATCGTCAGGCGCGCGACCAGATCCGCGACCGCATCCTCGACCGGTTTGGCAGGCCAGAGGCGGCCTGATACCCGTCAGCGCAGCTTCAGGCCCGACATGAATTCCATGAACGCCCGCAAGGCCGCCGTCATGTGGCGGCGAGAGGGATAGATCAGGTTCACTGGCACGTCTGGCAGAAAGAAATCGGTCAGGATCGGCACCAGCCGCCCGTCGCGCAACTCTTCGTCGATCATGAACATCGGCATCATGGCGATGCCTTTGCCATCCATCGCCGCCGCACGCACCAATTCGCCGTTGTTGGTCTGAAAGACCGGAACGATCTTTTGGTGAACCACCTCATTGCCCTTACGGAACGGCCAGGTGCCGCTGCCGCGCAGATTTGTGTAATAGATGCTGCGATGATCGGTCAGATCCTCCGGTTTGGCGGGCACGCCATGTTCCGCCAGATACCCCGGAGAGGCGACCAGCATCAGCCGCACATCATGCAGATGTCGCGCAAACAGGCCGGAGTCATCCAGATTGCCGATGCGGATCACCGCATCAAAGCTGTCGCCGACCAGATCGGCGCGTTCGTCATCCAGCACCGCCTCCAGCTGAATGTCGGGATGCTGTTCGATGAACTTCAACATATGGGGTTGCAGCACACGCAGGGTGTAAAAAACCGGCGCACCGATCTTGAGCGGACCAGAGGGCTTGGCCGACACCGCGCGCACTGCCTCGGTCGCTTCGTCAAGCTGGGCAAGAATTTCGCGCACCCGCGCACTGTAATCCAGCCCCACAGCCGTAGGTTTGACCGACCGGGTAGAGCGGGTCAGAAGCCGCGCGCCCAGACTCGCCTCTAGATCAGAGATGTATTTGCTGCACAGGCTTTTGGAGATTCCCATGCGGCGGGCCGCCTCGGCAAAGCTGCCCTCGTCAACGATGTGCAAAAAGGTCCGAAGAACCGCAGTTTCCATAAATCGTATTCCGTCCTGTCGTGACTGACGACATGGGGCGGTTTTCTGATGTTTGAAACTGTCCATTTTTCACGCCATCCTTTTGCACCTGCGCGGTGGCGCACAGATCGCCACCTTGAAAGCAGAGCGCGAAATGACAAAGGCACCCGCGGAGCTAGCGGGTGCCTCTGGGCCTGACCTTCGTCATCGGCCGTGATCAGTCGCGGCTGGGCCGGTCAACGGTTCCGGTCGAGGGGAACAGAGTCACGCTGACGGTCTGATCCGCCGACAGCCCCGCGCGGTGCAGTTCCTTGGGAAAGGCAACGTCTTTGGCTTTCACTTCAACCTTGGTCACTTCGGTCGCAGCCACGATGGTGTCGGGGCGTTCGGCCGAGTTGAAACCGGCAGCATTGGCAGCACCAGCCAGCAGGGCCAGGGTAGAAACGGCAAGAGCGAACTTCTTCATTTTATTCTCCATTTTCATTTTGGCGACGCATCATTTCGTCGTCTGAGGAGGAGATAGGCCCCGGCAAAGCGAACTATTAGCCATCCCTTTTCGCATTCAAAGTTCACTGTCATCGAACAGTCACGAAACTGTCAGAATGCAAAAAGGCCGGGCAATCCGCCCGGCCCCTGCCTGTCATTTCAATCTGATGTCAGGCGGCGTTCTGGCCCGCCGCATGGGCAGACAGGATCTGGCCAAGGTTGTCCTCGATCCAGCCGGTCAGCGCCAAAAGATGGCCCGCCGCCTGTTGGCCAAGGGGTGTCAGACTGTAATCGACATGCGGCGGCACAACATTATGCGCCTCACGCGCGATCATACCATCCGCCTCCAGCAGTTGCAGGGTCTGGGCCAGCATCCGTTCGCTGACGCCACCTACCTTGCGGCGCAGCGCGCTGAACCTATGGGTGCCGGTCATCAGGGTGATCATCACCAGGGTGCCCCAGCGGCTGGTCATATGCTGCAAAACGGGGCGCGACGGGCAATCCGCCGCCAGAACATTGCCCTTCTGCCAGAAGTCCAGCAGGTCTTGTGCCTTTTTGTCCGGGGTCATGTGCGGTCATCCTTTATACTAACAAAATTGTATGTACTTCCGTTTCGTAAGTAAAGGCGTATTGCTGGTCCCACAGGTCAACCAATGGAGACTGACATGACCATCGCCGTTACCGGAGCCACCGGCCAGTTGGGCCGCCTTGCCATCGCCGCGCTGCAAGCCCGTGGTGCCAGCCCCGTCGCCCTAGTGCGCAGCCCCGAAAAGGCGGCTGATCTGGGGGTAGAGGCCCGCGCTTTCGATTACTGGACCGCTGCGCCAGAGGCGCTGAAAGGCGTCGATACGCTGGTTCTCATCTCGACCAATGATTTCAACGACCGTGCGGGCCAGCACAAGAACGTCATCGCTGCCGCCAAGGCTGCGGGCGTCGGGCGCATCATCTATACTTCGATCCTCAAGGGCGATGCCTCGCCGATGAAGTTGCTGACCTCGGATCATGTCACCACCGAGGCGGCGCTCGCGGCTTCGGGTATTCCTGCGACGATCCTGCGCAACGGCTGGTATAGCGAAAATTATACCGGAAGCCTTGGCGCCGCGCTGCAACATGGCGCGATCATTGGTTCGGCGGGTGACGGCCGCGTCTCTACCGCCGCCCGCAAGGACTATGCCGAAGCGATTGCGGTCACAGCGCTAGATGCCTCGCACGCGGGCAAAACCTATGAGCTTGCGGGCGACGACAGCTATACGCTGGCTGATCTTGCGGCCGAGGTGGCCAAGCAGTCCGGCAAGCCAGTCGCCTTCGTCAATCTGCCCGAAGCCGACTATGCCAAAGCGCTGGAAGGGTTCGGCCTGCCCGCAGGTTTTGCCGCAGTGCTGGCGGAATCGGATTTCAGCGCCTCGAAAGGCTCGTTGTTCGATGATAACCGCACCCTGTCGCGCCTGATCGGCCGCCCGACGACCCCCGTGGCCGAAACGGTGCGCGCAGCACTGGCCTAAAGGTCGTTTTCGCACGACCCAACGTCATCGTCAGGCTTTGACCCTGCCCGGACCCCGTGCCACAAACACGGGGTCCGATGCATTGAAAGGCCTGCCATGTCCGCTACTGCCCGCGCCACCGTGACCGCCTATTACGCCGCCTTCAACGCAGGCGACGCCGCCGGAATGCTGGCCGCCGTCACCGATGACATCGAACACCGCGTCAACGAGGGCGGTGTGCGCCTTGGCAAGGAAAAGTTCGCCGAGTTTTGCAGCCATATGGGCGTCAGCTACCGCGAGGAGCTGAAGGACATCGTGGTTTTCGTCAACGAAGACGGCACCCGCGCCGCCGCCGAATTTGTGGTGCATGGCACCTATCTGAAAACCGATCCCGGCCTGCCCGAAGCCAGAGGCCAGACCTATATTCTGCCCGCCGGGTCGTTCTTTGACCTGAAGGATGGCCAGATTTCCCGCGTGACCACCTTTTACAACCTGAACGACTGGGTCGCACAGGTGTCGAATGGTTGAGGTCCGCACCCTTCGCGGAGCCGAACTGGAGGCAAACCTTGATGGCGTCGCCCGCCTGCGCATCGCCGTCTTCCGTGACTGGCCTTACCTTTACGACGGCACGCTGGAATACGAGCGGGACTATCTGCAAACCTACCGCGACAATCCCGGCGCGCTGTTGGTTGGCGCGTTTGACGCTGGCATCCTTGTCGGGGCCTCGACCTCGACCCTGATGGAAGACCACGCCGAGGAATTCGCCGCCCCCTTCCGCGATTTTCCCGTGCCGATGCACGACATTCTTTATGGCGCGGAATCGGTCCTTCTGCCCGCTTATCGTGGTCAGGGCATCGGTCACCGCTTTTTCGACCTGCGCGAAGACCATGCCCGCGCCATGGGGCGCGGCCATATCGCCTTTTGTTCGGTCGTGCGGCCCGCCAGCCACCCGATGCGGCCCGAAACCTACCGCACCAATGACGCCTTCTGGCTGGGGCGCGGCTATGCCCCCCTGCCCGGCATGATGGCGGAATTTGCCTGGAAGGACGTGGGCGATACCGGCGAAAGCGTGAAGCCCCTGCAATTCTGGATGCACAAGCTGTGATCATCGCCGCTGCCGCCTATCCGCTGGATTTCCATGAAACTTTTGACAGTTTCGCCGCCAAGACGACGGCTTGGGTGGAACAGGCGGCAGGGAATGGCGCTGACCTGCTGGTCTTTCCCGAATATGGCCTGATGGAGCAGGCGAGCCTTGGCGGCCACACCATCGCCGCCGATCTGGAGGCAAGCCTGCACGAGGTCGCCCGCGCAAGGCCCGCAACGGATGCCCTTTATGCCGGGCTGGCAGCGAAACACCGCCTCCATATCCTTGGCGCGTCCGGCCCGGTGTTCGAAGGTCCACGCCCCGTTAACCGCGCCAGCCTGTTCGGCCCAAATGGCCTGATCGGCCATCAGGACAAACAGATGATGACCCGGTTCGAACGCGAGGTCTGGAATGTGGTCGCAGGCGGCCCCTTGCAGCTTTTCGACACGCCCCTTGGCAAGATCGGGGTGCTGATCTGCTATGACAGCGAATTTCCCCTGCTGGGCCGCGCACTGGTCGAGGCGGGGGCCGAGATCATCCTTGTCCCCTCTTGCACCGACAGCTTTGCCGGTTTCACCCGCGTCCGCGTCGGCGCCATGGCCCGCGCGCTGGAAGGGCAATGTGTCACTGTCCATTCACCCACCGTGGGCCTGTGCGACTTTTCCCCCGCAGTGGATGAAAACGTCGGCTCCGCCGCGATCTATGGCCCGCCCGACCGCGGCTTTCCCGCCATGGGCATCTTCGACGAAACGCCCCTCAACCAACCGGGCTGGGCCTATGCCACTGTGGATCTTGAAACCATCCATGCGGTGCGGCGCGACGGGCAGGTGCTGAACCACGCCCATTGGGAAGAACAGATGGATCGGGCCGCATCGGGCGTGACCTTGATCCGAACCTGATCCCGCTTTCCCTTGCCTTTCTGGAAATAGTCCACTGCGGTCCGGTGATGTGAAACCCCCGGCTCCTCGGCCGCACCCAAGACTCCCCTTGAAAATCGGGAAAATCCGGCGCATATGCCGCGCACAGCCCGCCACCCGCGCGGGCCTTACCCCTTTTGGAGAGACCATGGCCAAGGAAGAAACCCTCGAATTCCCCGGTGTCGTGAAGGAACTTTTGCCCAATGCGACATTCAAGGTTGAACTCGAAAATGGCCATGAACTGATCGCGACGATGGCTGGCAAGATGCGCAAGAACCGTATCCGGGTTCTGGCAGGCGACAAGGTGCAGGTCGAAATGACCCCCTATGACCTGTCGAAAGGCCGCATCAACTATCGCTTCAAGTAAATTGAAGTTCATTCTGGGATCAGGCAGTCCGCGCCGGAAGGAACTTCTGTCGCACCTGGGCATCACGCCCGACGCCATCCTGCCCCCCGACATCGACGAAGAGCCGAAAAAGGGCGAACTGCCCCGCCCCTATTGCGCGCGGCTGGCGCGCGAAAAGGCGGCGGCGGTTGCTGCCGGGCCGGATGATCTGGTGCTGTGCGCCGATACCACCGTTGCCCTTGGCCGCCGCATTCTGGGCAAGCCGCGCGACGCAGGCGAGGCGGCAGCGTTCCTAACGGCCCTTGGCGGGCGGCGGCATCAGGTGATCACCGCCATTGCCCTGCGCCGCGGCGACCGCCTCTGGACGCGCGAAAGCGTCAGCGCCGTCAAGATGAAGCGGCTGTCCGATATGGAACTGAACGCCTATCTTCAGGGCGGCGAATGGCAGGGCAAGGCCGGGGCCTATGCCATTCAGGGCGCGGCTGGCGCCTTCATTCCGTGGATTTCCGGCAGTTTTACCGGCATCGTCGGCCTTCCACTGGCCGAAACCGCGGCCCTGCTTGCAGATGCAGGCTGGCCGGTCTGGAGGCAAGCATGAAGGGCCGCGTCGTTATTCTGGATACCTTTGACGGGCGCGACGCCGCCGCGCTTGTGGTGGACGGGCAGCTTGAAGAGCTGGCGATTGATCCCAAGGGCGACGAGGCGCTGCCGGGTGCCATCTACCGCGCCGTTGCCGACCGCCCGATGAAGGGCCAGGGCGGCATTTTCGTGAAATTGCCCGGCGGGGCTTCAGGTTTTTTGCGCCAGATTTCGGGCATCGCGCCCGGCCAGCGCCTGCTGGTGCAGGTCACCGGCCCTGCCGAGCCGGGCAAGGCCCTGCCCGTCACCACGCGCCTGCTGTTCAAGGGCCGCTTTGCCATCCTGACCCCCGGCGCGCCGGGTCTGAACATCTCGCGCCGCATTCATGACGACGACCTGCGCGCCGATCTTGATGATCTGGCCAAGGCCGGTATGGCGGGGGCCGATGAAACTTTGGGCCTTATCCTGCGGTCGGCCTGCGCCGAGGCCGATCTGGACGAGGTAGCCGAGGATCTGGCGCAACTGCGCGCGTTGGCCGAAGCCGTTCTGGCCGATGTGGCGGGCGACCCCGAACTGCTGTTCGATGGCCCTGGCGCGCATGACCTTGCGCTGCGCGACTGGCTGGAACCTGCGCCGGACGAGGTGGTCAGCGCCCCCGGCGGCTTTGCCGATCATGGCGTTGCCGATCTGATCGCCGACCTGGCCCGCACCCGCGTGCCCCTGCCCGCCGGTGGCCACCTGATGATCGAACCCACCCGCGCCTTGGTGGCGATTGATGTGAACACCGGCACCGATACCTCGCCCGCCGCAGCGCTCAAGGCCAATATCGCCGCCGCACGCGACCTGCCTCGCCAGTTGCGCCTGCGCGGCCTTGGCGGCCAGATCGTGGTAGATTTCGCGCCCCTGCCGAAAAAGGACCGCGCGATTCTGGATCAGGTGTTGAAGGCGGCCTTCAAGACCGAAGGCGCGGATGTGAATCTGGCAGGCTGGACCAATCTGGGCCTGTTCGAGATGACCCGCCGCCGCGACCGCCTTCCGCTCAGCGAGCTTTTGGCATGAGCTGCCCGATCTGCGGCAAGGCGGCGGATGCCAAATACCGCCCCTTTTGCAGCCGCCGCTGCGCCGATGTAGACCTTGGCCGCTGGCTGACCGGCGGCTATGCCCTTCCCGCCGAGGACGATACCGAGGAAACCGACGCCCCGCCGCCCGCTCCTCCCCGCACGCAATAAATTCACCAGTAACCCACGCGAAAAAACGCCAAAACCCTCTGGACAGCCCCGCCCACCTGACGTATCACCCGCCCACTCGAAAGGCAGCGCCCTTTCATCAAGAGTGCCCGGATAGCTCAGTTGGTAGAGCAGCGGATTGAAAATCCGCGTGTCGCTGGTTCGATTCCGGCTCCGGGCACCACTTAAATCCCTGAAATGATTGATCGGAACCGTGCCTTGATGTTTCGGACACGGTTACGACGTCGGATCTGGGCTACCTATGGGCTACTTTGCGCGGGCCTAACCGAAATCCGTCTGAACGACGAATAGGCAGGCACCCCAACAAGATTCTTTTCACAAAGTGAAGATGCCACGAGCGCACTTCCAGGAGTCGTGCGTATAGAGAGCTTATGCCCCCTTGCATAACTTAGGAGACCACAATTGGCGACGCCGGCAAACCCCAACACCCTCTATCTCTCTGTTGATCAGGTCGCCGAACGTCTCGGTGTATCCACCGATAGCATTTGGCGCTGGAAGCGCGCAGGCGCCTTCCCGCTCGCGGTGAAAGTTGGCCCTGGCTGCACCAGGTGGCGGCTGAGTGATATCGAAGCCTATGAAAGCAATCTCCAGGCCTGCTTCACGTTCGACGCGTCGCACTTGCTTGCTGCGTGATAATTTGCGAGGGCGGTGGCTGCGCCTGACCCCACGGGGAACGGCTAGCTTACCCCGCCGCCGCCCCATCCCGCGTCCAGGAGTTTCGTCAACGCCTGAATGCGGGACAGCGTGATCCGAGGATCGCGGCCGCCTGAGATGACGCGGATCATCTCAATCCACGCCTTCTCGTTCTCGGTCAACTGGTCCCACGGTCCCGCTGGTCCCGCCGGCACGACGAGTTTCCCTTCACTCATTTGCGGAAGATCCCCCTCAGCACCGTCCGAGACCGCGCGGTCAGGCGTGGGTCGGTATTACCAGATGCGTCACGGATTTCGTCGAGCCAGCCCTGTTCGTTTTCGCTGACGGGCGAGCCGAAGATCTCGGTGATCGCCCGCGCTGCGGTCGCGCCCACCGCCTGGTCCAGCGCCAGACGCATCAGGACAGCTGGGTCAGCCTCCAGCGCCTTGGCGAGCGCAGGGATGCGGTCGAGGGGGATCTTGGTCTTTCCGGTTTTGAGAAACGTGACCATGTTCGGATTCACGAAACCGGCTTCGGTGGCGATCTCGGCCTGCGTCTTGGAGTGGCTCAGGTCGCGGATGCGGTCGGCGATGAAGATGGTCGCTGGGCTGTTCTCGTAGGGGTTAGTCATTGTCGGTCTCGTCTGTGGTTGGTTACAGACTGAACTTACCGACCAACGCTGCGAGCGTCGGGTGGGAGTTGTAACTCTGCGAACGGGAACAGCGAAGTCCTAGAAAAAATCGCGTCTGATGATGGGGGTGCATTCTGCGCCAGCCGGTCGGGGGCGCCTCAACCCTCCGGGTTGGCGGGGTTGCACGGCCAGAGATCTGGGCGCAGCACGCTCCATGCGCCCATCAGGACCGATCCTCTGTCAAAGTAATCAGGCGGTCACCGAGGCCGTGCGCGAGCTGCCCTGCCGCCTGCATGAGCTTCTCCTCCCACTTCGTCCCCCGACGCAGGGCTTCATTCCAGACCCCCTGAAGTTCATGACGCCGGTCTTCCAGCAGCAATCAGCGCCTGCGCCTGCACCAGATCCTTACGCGCCTTCGCCTGCGACTGCGCGACGCCACGGGCTTTTCAGCTTCTGCGGACCGAATTGCCACCGCTGATGATCGTGTTGATCAATGCGGCTACCGCCTTGTGCATGGCTTCGTTGCCATCACCGGCAGGGGCGTATTCATGCGCAGCCGCCGCATCTTTCAAGACGCCCATGATCTCACGCTCTGGCAGGATGTTGCGGTCGTTCAACGCGAGCAACAGGGACTCGCAGATGGCAAGGGCGGCAGTTCCGGCAACTTCGGGCGTGGTCGGCATTGTATTTCGACTTTCTGGGAAACTTCTGTCACGATCACCCGCGACAAGCATAGACCTGCAACAGACACGACATCATCACCGGAAATTTCCGGTGCGGGCTGATCTGGATCAGCAGAGGTCCGTCTCTTTTGTCCAAGATAAAGGCGAATGGGCTGCTGATTACTGCCTGATGCTACAGGGGCGATTGATGACTCAGCGAAACGTCGCAATCGCGATCCAGGACAGCCCGTTTGCGCGCAAACTGGCCGCCTTTGTGCGCCTGTCACAAAGCGATCTGTCGGTGATGTCCGAGATCTACCAACGCCGTCGAAGATTTTCTGTTGGTGTTGACATGATCCATCAGGGCCAGAGTGGCCAGAGCGCCTTCGTGCTGGCATCGGGCTGGGCCTGTTCCTACAAGATCCTCCCCGGCGGCACGCGGCAGATCGTGGATTTTCAGATTCCAGGCGATTTTCTGGGGCTGCGCTCGGTCTTGTTCCGAACTGCCGATCACAATGTTGAACCAATCACCCCGGTTCAGGCGTCTGAAGTCACGCAACACGATTTGCTGGATGCGTTTGCGCGCACGCCGCGCCTGGCGACCGCCGTGCTATGGGCCGCGTCCCGTGACGAGGCGATGGTTGTGGAGCATCTTGTGGATCTGGGCCGCCGGTCTGCGGCAGAGCGGATGGCGCACTTCATGCTGGAGATGGGGGCACGACTGCGGCTGGTTGGTATTGGGGACCGGACGGGCTATGCCTGCCCTTTGTCTCAGTATCTTCTGGCCGATGCGCTGGGGCTGAGTGCGGTGCACGTCAACCGTGTCTTGCGAGAGCTGCGCGAAAGCGGTTTGTTGACCTTCCAGAAAGGCCGCGTGGTGTTTGACGACCATGACGCGCTGGTCGAGCTGGCGGGCTTTGATCGGGCTTACCTTGACCACGATGGCCCGCTGCTGATCTAGGTCAGGGTTGCCCTTCCGAAGCACGAATGCCGGAAGGGCTGACGCGGCTTACGCCAGCGCGTTGGTGGCTTCATCCAAAGCTTTCATGCATTCGGCATCGTTCTTGGCCGTCTGCGCCTTTTCGGCCGCCTTGTAATGGGTCAAGGCCGCATCCTTCTTGGCGCCATCAGGGGCTTTGTCCCAAGCGGCCTTGACGGATTTCATCTTTTCGGCGGTGGTGTTGGAAATATTCATAGTCATTTCAAGTCCTTTCGGCTTCCAGACCCGACGATGCCCTTCGCGACCCAACTAAGAACAATAACTGAAATCTGAAAATTACGGGATCGGTCGGGGCACCGCAGGTCTGGTGCAGATATGGTCTGCGGGTATTCGCGGGCCATGGGCGAACTTGCGCTGTTTTGCGCCGTTTCATCCTGATCCAGGTTTGCATCGCGCGCATTCATTCGGGCGGAGTGGAAAACCGGCGACAAACCGCCAATGGGCGCCCGCCGCAACGCGGCAGGCAGCATGGTCAATCGGCAGGCGTCGTCACGATTTCGGCGCGGTGGTTCTGTGCCTAGCCACCTGACGTGGCGCTTGTCGTGATTGGCTCGCCAAATCCGCGCTGGGAATGGCGGATCCTGCTCAAGGCCGCGCCATAACGGATCAGCGCGGGATACTGACGGCGCACGGCCTTGGCTGGGCTGCCTCTTAGAGGCGTCAGAAGAGACATTGTTCGTATGGCCAAACACCCGGAGCGTTGAATTCGGATGTGCATTGCGCGAACGGGCCACTTCACCCAGGGCCGGCAGGAAGTTCCGCTGGACCACATCCGAGCCTGTCGGCGAGGTGATCCCTTCGGGTAAAATGACGCGAAGTTGGCTATCCTGCGCGGTCGTCACTAATCTTGCCCTGATCTGCCTCATCACCTTTCAAATAGCTCTCCAGACCTAACCTTGATCAGCCCGCGCCCAGCCAATGCTCGCTATTTCGATGATAGCACTGGCGGAGAACCCGGATGCGAGGTTACGTCGGACCGATTAAACACCCCTAACCTATCCGCGTCAGCTATCGTCCCCTCGAGCTGATGCTGGACGGCCCACCCGCTCTGCGCCGCGCAGGGCGGGTGATGGTCGGGCTGTTCTTGAGCGACTCGTCGCGCAGCCGCCAAGGGCGAACCGGCGCATTTCTGGAATACGCAAAGGGCTGGTTGCGCTCATCGCCGAAGCCCTGCATCGCGGACTGCCGATCTTGGTCGGCGTCAACGGTCTGAACCTCGCGGCGTTGCTCGCCTTTGCGGGTGAAGAGATCGAAGGGCCTCCGACCGAAGCCGAAGCGGTCACGCAGTGGTGCTTGGCCAAGGTCGCAGAACCGGCGGCTTGTTCCGTCTGAAACCATTCAGCTCAGATCTGAGAGACGCGCGACCCCGACAGGCGGTTCCGGGCAGAACGGCAGAAGGTAAAGCCGACGCGCCAGCCCGCTTCGGATGCGCGTGATTTGCGCGACCTCGGACGCGACCCGCCTTTGCAAAAGCGGGTTAGTGGTGCCCGTGCGCGCCATCGCCCGGTTGACGACCCAGGCCCAAGGCTCGATCCTGGCCCGCCGCAGGTCATCCTGAAGGCTTGCCGCTTCGGAGACCGGAGTGGTTTCCGGCAAGGCCACAAGGACGACCCGCGTATAGTCGGGGTCCTGCAACCGCATCAAAGGCGTGACGATACGCCCCTGCACGGTGCCCATGTCCTGCGTCATCTGGCGGTGATAGGCTCCTGTCGCATCCAGCAGCAAAAGTGTATGGCCTGTCGGCGCCGTATCCACCACGACAAAGGCGCTGCGGGCTTCAGCAACGATCCGCGAAAAGGCATGGAACACCGCCACCTCCTCGGTGCAGGGCGAAGCCAGGTCTTCCAGCATCAGGGCGCGGTCGGCCGCATCCAGATCGCGCCCTTTGGTGGCCATGACCTTTTCGACATAGCGAGAGGTTTCCGCCACGGGGTCGATACGGTCCACGGTCAGACCAGACAGGATGCCATCCACCACCAAGGCAACATGCGCGGCGGGATCGGTTGTTGTCAGATGCACCTGATGCCCGCGCTTGACCAAGCCCACGGCGATGGCGGCGGCCACGGTTGTCTTGCCCACCCCGCCCTTGCCCATCACCATGACCAGACCGCGACCGGCTTGCGCCAGTTCGTCTACCATTTCGGCAAGCCCGGCCTCATCGATACCTGGCGGAACCACCGCCACATGGCCGGCCGTCTCCTCGGGCCTGAACAATGCGCGTAGTGCTGGCAGCCCTACCATATCAAAGGATCGTAGCGGAACCTCGCTCCGGGGTAGAGCCGCAAGGTTCTGCGGGAGATGGGCCAGAACGGTGGCGTGATCGCGGGCCAGACCCTCTGCGACAGCATCCCTTTGCCCGCTCGCATGGAACACGCCGTTGACCACCAGGCGCTGATTGCCAAGCCCCAACGCGCGCAACTCGTCCGAGGTTCGCGCCGCCTCTTGCACCGCCCCACGGTCGGCGCGGGTTACCAGCACGATCGAACTGCGCTTCGGGTCGGCCAGGGCCTTCAGTGCAGCCTGGAACCGCGCCTCCTGCATCTTCAACCCCGAGTGTGGACCAAGACAGGAAGCACCACGGTCGTTGCCCTGCAAAAACCCCGTCCACGCGCGAGGCAGGCTCAGTAAACGCAGGGTATGGCCGGTCGGGGCGGTGTCGAAGATGATGTGATCGTATTCCGGCGCATCCCCGGCCAGCAGCCCGACAAATTCGTCGAAAGCCGCAATCTCGATCGTGCAGGCGCCGGAAAGTTGCTCGCGCACAGTGGTTATTTCCACTTCGGAAGCATCGGCTCCCAACTGGTCGATGACCCGTGCCCGATAGTCTTCTGCCGCCTTGTCGGGGTCGATGTTCATGGCGAACAGATTCACGGCGCCGGGAATGGCCGTCGGCTGATCGGAAAGCCTGGCGCCCAACATCTCGTCAAGGTTCGAGGCCGGATCGGTGCTGACCAGAAGCACGCGTTTGCCTGTATCCGCCAAACCCAACGCCACCGCGCAACTGAGCGAGGTCTTGCCCACGCCGCCCTTTCCCGTGAAGAACAGGAAATGCGTCGGATCTTCAAAAAGAGACGCGGTATCCATCAGAAGTCATCCCTATACACAAGACAACCATGCCGCGTCGCGGGGCCGCGAGCCATGACATGGGTCAAAAGTCTGGACCCAGCTGCTATTGAGCGCAACGTCGGTATTTGAAATCGATCGTTCGAAGAACTGGCTTCAGCGGCTGCTCTGGGCTGGCTGTGTTGCTCAGCAATATGCGACCCCGCACACATGAATCGCACCTGACACTCAGTTGGTCACCTCGACCAGAAATTTCTCCATCCCGTGCGACGATCCAAGGATGGCGCCTTAGATATCAGCATAACGTCTTCATGGAGATCGATGATGCTGACCCAACAGCGCCTGCGCCAGGTGCTCGACTACGACCCTGACACCGGGGTATTCACCTTTGTCAAAGGTAGCCGCAAAGGCCGGATCGCAGGCACCCGGCATGACGACAGAGGGTTTCTCAAGGTCTCCATCGCCAGCCATTATCACCTGCTTCATCGGCTGGCTTGGCTGTGGATGACAGGCACCATGCCCCGTAGCAACATCGAGCACATCAACGGCGATCGCAGCGACAACCGCTGGAAGAACCTGCGTGAGGCCGGGCGCAGCCAGAAAGAACAACACTGTCCGCCCAGACCTGAACCGACTGCGACGCGCGGGGTGTGGAAGATCGGCGATGCCTTCGAGGCGATGGTGCTTTTGGACGAGGCCGTCATCAACCTTGGCAGGTTCGAGACCGAGGAACTGGCCGCGGCCGCGATCAAATCCGTTTACGCAAGGGCGCGGAAACGCATTGATGAACAGCGTCGTCGGGCCGCGTGACCATGTTGACAGGGTGAGCAAGCGCAACATTTCGGGCCGAAAACCTGTCCACACGTCAACAAAGCGCAACATATTCCCGCTGAAACGCAACATTTCCGGTTGCTCCGTGGACGGATTTCGTTGCCTCGGGCGATGAAATGTTGCGCTTCGACCGATGAAAATCCCTTGTTTTGTTGATCCTGGCACGGAGAAGTGGGCGCTAAGTTTACATTCTGACCTCGCAAAATGAATTTTCCCGATAACTTGCCAGAGAGACGGACCGCAGGATCGGCTTGCGGCCATCGAAATCCACCTGATGCCGAACGTCCGCAGATCCACGATCCTGAGCACGAAACCGGTCGCGGACGATGATCACGGCTTGCCGCCATGCAGATCAGCACCGGAAGGACAGGTGCACAAGGCACTTCGTCCACGTCGCGGGCGTCTGAGGATACGCTGAAAGTGAAGGGAGAAACGAATGGTCATCGGCGGCGTTGACGGCGATCACCAGGAACAGCGCAGGGGGCGGTCAGGGGCAGCGCTGCTGATCTGGGTGCACATCACCACCAGCGAGAGCACGGATGCAGCTCAGCGCGCGCCTCAGCGAGTCTGGCGATGAAGGCGAAGATGATGGTGGGCCAGCGTGGTTGTCGTCGGGCGACATCTGCCCAGGACTGACATGGGAGAACGAAGGCGCGGAGGGTTCGGCCAGCGGGCGCGTTCAGTGCCCCGCGCCGTCGGCGCCAGCACCCTCCCGATCAAAGCTGAGTGCTACGGTTCAGGCGCCACATGCAGGTTTTTTTCACCGCCGTTTCCCGCCATGAAACCGACCAGATCGCGATTTCAGCCTTTTCTTTAAGGGCGGCAGCATCTCAAGCGGCCGCGATGGCCTAATAACTGGTAGAGATGGTATGGGTTGCTTCCTCACCATAGTCTACTACCTCCCTTTTTAGACCTTCATCCTCTTCCAAGCCGTCTGCTCTCTTTTCTCCTGCTGCTGAAACGCGACGTTGACCTTTTGGTTTAGTTCATCCCAGGATAAAAACGCGGGGGCGAGCCTTGCGTCAGGAGCTGGGTTCCTCGTTGACTTGTTCATCGCGCGCAAAGTTTTGCGAACCCCGTCCTTCATCTTTTTCCGGCGCAGGGTCGTTACGGCATCCATCACCATCAGCCCGATGACGCCGGTTTTCAGGTAGGTGTCCGCTCGCCAAGTCTCCCTTGTTCTGTGGATCAGATCTTTTGCGGTCCCAATCTGTGTCACATCCAGGAATGTCGGCAGCTTGAACTGAAAGTATTCCTTCTGAAACGTGGCCATCTTTAGCTGGCGCAGCGAGGGAATATCCGTGATCCCCATTCTTTGAGGTTCCTCACCTTTTAGCGTCACCTCGATCCTGACCCTCTTCCGGTCATCCGAAAGTATGGTGTGCTTACCGTTAGGGTTTTGCTGATCGATAACCTTGTCCATTATCCGTATCATCACATCTTCATCGCGCGCCCCGAGATACATCGTGCCATCAATGAATGCAGGCACATGGTTTTCAGACGACGAGCGACAGAAGATCGTTCCATCCGTCTCCGGTCCCATCATCAGCCACTGATTTTCATGACGTGCTTTGCCAATCGATACCCGCGGCCGACTAGCGCCATTCGACCAGATATCCCGGTTAGTCCAGATCGTCCTTTGCAGAGCGCCCAGGAGAGTCGCACGAGCGGCATCAGACGGTTGTGCTGGGTAAGCGTCAACGCTGATCTCGATGGCCGTCACGCGTGATCCTGCGGCCTCTCCGAAGGTGTTGACCAGCGCCCGGTGTATATCTTCAATCAGCGCCAGGTTCTTCGGCTCTTGAACGCGGATATGGCAGATGCTGAACGTCAGACCTGGCCCCATGTTCTTCGGCTTGATGTAGCTGCCTCGGTCAAGAAACCGGCGGAGAACCTGTTGGACATGCTGCCGTTGCGTCATCCTTCCGAACTCGACGCGGAACTCGATCCAGTCGATCACAGTGCGGAACCTGTAGGCATCAAGGTTCACGGCCGGCACCATCTTGTTCCGACCCGCCAGACGGCGTTGGACATTGCTGACGGGCATCAGGTCATGCGCCAGATGATAGGATGTCGAGGACGGTTTGCCGGCGGGAAGGGCTGCGAGGGTTGGAAGGGTCATGACTTTCTCAAGGTAACACGCAACCCTATATGCGCCATTGGCACGGATGTCGGGCAGGATCGAAGAAATTATACTGTTCGATCAGGGGTCAGTAGAAATTCTACGCAACGCAAAGAACTCATTTGCGTGTTCTGGGTTCTGATTTGACAACATCGTCTCGTTTGATCGTCTCGTTTGTCCCAGCACATCATGCCCGATAGCTCACAATCCAGCCCTCCAGAGCTTTCAGAAGGGGTTCTTTGATTTGCGTATTGCGATTCAGGGCCATACCGAGCGACGCGTTCAAAGGATTGAAGCCAAGTTCGCGCATGACATCACCATTCTTCAGCCCGCGCCGAGCCATGATCGCTCGGATGTCATCTGCTGCTTCGGGCGTCAGGTAGCGGTTCTGGTGAATTGGCCTTGGCGTCGATGCTGGTGTCGTAGGCTGGCTGACTCCTGGTGAAATAAATGACGTGGTGGATACTTTCGGTGCGCATCCAATCATAGCTTTGAAGGCAACCCTTTCTGCGGTGGTCGCCTTCGCCCAAGCCGAATGGAGCGCATCAAGAGCTGTTTTGGGTTTGCGCAGGCCCGCTTTGATCAGCGCCTCGGACGCATTCTTGAACTTTCCGGCCTGAAAATCGGCATAAATACCGGGGTGATCGATGCGCAGGCGGTCGAGATAGTAGCTGTTGTCGCGTTTCTGGCGTGTCTTGGTCATGTCGGGTTTGTCTGGCGATCAAGCATGTCCGCGTAGAATATCTACGCTTCGGGAGTGGCTTCTTTGCCACCATCTGTATTACCCTGGTTGGTCATGAGGTGACCCTCGACCGCCGCAAGCATCATCGACATCGGAATGTTCAACCCGGCGCTGACCGCCGCCAAGGCACTGAGCGACGGTTGGCGCCTGCCGTTCTCCAGCAGCGAAATGAACCGGACAGACACATCAGCGCGCTCGGCCAGTTCTTCCTGGGTCATGCCCGCGCGCAACCGTGCTTCGCGCAGGGCGGCGGCAAACGCGATGACCAAGGGTTCGTTGCTGCGATCCATGGCGGGAGCCATCCCGCACACCTTGACACCGCGCCACGAACAGTTGTTCTAGTCTTGGAAAGAACAACTGTGCTAACCATCTGGAAGCAGATCATTTGCAACGCAGTGCACAGCCGCTGCATCGAACTAAAAACCCAATGCTGACTGGAAACGGAATTGAAGAAACTCGTCCTTATAGCCTTTTTGACTTTGACCGCCTGCTCGGACCTGATGCAAGCCACCTACCAGCCGTCTAAACCGAACGCGAAGAACGTCCAGGCAGCGAAAGATCATCTGACGTATCAACTGATCGACCCATCGTCCGCTCAGTTCCGAGATATCCGCGGCGCGACGGCAACACTCGCCGATGGAACCAAGCGGGATCTGGTCTGCTTGGAGCTGAACGGCAAGAACAGGCTCGGCGGTTATGTTGGCTTCAGCCCGTTCAGCGTCGGTTTCAAGAACGGCACCATCGACCCGAACCAAGTGGCGACGGTCTACTATTGCCCTCGCTAATCGACTGCCCCTCAGAGATCAAAGGAGCGCTCCATACCCGGCGTAGCGACCGTCCGGCCTCTGCCCATCGCCCTCAATGAAAATCCCGGCTCGGAAACAACTTCTTGGCCTGCTCCCGCGGGTGATGCGCGCTTGACCTTCTGCTCCCACCAACCGGGCGCTTCGTTTCATCGGCGCGGCCGTCATTGATGTTGATCAGCACCTGACGACCGAGGGTGGCGAGGAGGGGTGACAGGTCTTCGACCCGCTCGGCGATCAGATGGGTGACCTGACCATCGCGCTGGATCCGGCCCGTGACGCGCAGGAGCCGACCGGCGATCACTGCCTTGCGGAAAGTGTCATAGATCTTCCGCCAGATCACCACGTTGGCGGTGCCAGTCTCGTCCTCCAGCGTCAGGAAGATCACGCCTGACGCTGTGCCTGGCCGCTGGCGGGTGATGACGAGGCCGGTGATGGTGATGCGCCCCTTGGCCTCAGCCAGGCGATTGTGGGGCAGACTTTCGGTCATCCCAGGTCGAAGAAGCTCCATCGGATGCGCACGCAGTGACAGGCGCAGGGCGAGGTAATCCTCGATCACCTCCTGACCGAGGGTCATCTGCGGCAGGACCACCGCGGGCTCAGTCAATCCCTCGCCATCTGCGCCGAACAACGGCAGCGGCTTTGGTGCCCGCAGCGCCTGGGCGGCCCAGAGGGCGTCGCGACGGGTCAGGCCAAGGGCTGAGAAAGCATCGCCTTCGGCCAGCCGTTCCAGCGTATCGGCGCGGATACCGGCCCGCCGCCAGAGGCTTTCCACGTCAGGATAGCCATTACCGCGGGCGGCGGCGATCCAGATGGCATCCTCCTCGCGCAGACCCTTGATCTGCCTGAACCCCAGACGCAGCGCCAACGCACCGTCCGAGCGCAGCTCCAGCGTGCAGTCCCAATGCGAGTGGTTGACCGACACCGGCCGCACCTCCACCCCATGATCCCGTGCATCGCGCACCAGCTGGGCAGGCGCGTAGAACCCCATCGGCTGGCTGTTCAACAGGCCGCAGGTGAAGATCGCCGGGTAATGGCACTTCAGCCAGGCCGAAACATAGACCAGGCGTGCGAAGCTGGCCGCGTGGGATTCAGGAAAGCCGTAGGAGCCGAAGCCCTCGATCTGGGCGAAACAGCGGGCGGCGAAACCGGCATCATAGCCGCGCGCCAACATGCCGGAGATGAAGCGGTCCCGAAACGAGCCGATGGTGCCCATGCGCTTGAAGGTGGCGAGGCTGCGACGCAGACGATCGGCCTCGGACGGGGTGAATCCGGCCGCGACGACAGCGATTTGGAGGACCTGTTCTTGAAAAAGTGGCACGCCATAGGTGCGACCAAGCACCTCCATCATCGCTGGACCAAGGTCTTCGACCTTCTCGCGCCCCTGTCGGCGGTTGATGAAGGGGTGGACCATGCCGCCCTGGATCGGGCCGGGCCGGACGATCGCCACCTCGCAGACCAGATCGTAGAACTGGCGTGGTCGCATCCGGGGCAGGAAGTTCAGCTGCGCCCGGCTTTCCACCTGGAACACCCCGATGGCATCGGCACGGCAGAGCATGTCATAGACCAGGGGATCTTCCGGCGGAACATTGGCGAGGGTCAGCTGCCGCCCGCGATGATCGGCCAGCATCGCAAACGACTTGCGGATCGCGGTCAGCATCCCAAGCGCCAGGATGTCCACCTTCAGCAGGCCAAGCGCGTCGATGTCATCCTTGTCCCATTCGATGACGGTGCGATCCTCCATCGCCGCGTTCTCGATCGGGCAAAGCTCATCCAAACGGCCATGGGTGATAACGAAACCGCCGACATGCTGCGACAGGTGGCGCGGAAAGCCGATGATCTCGCCGATCAACTGCATCGCCAGCACGACGCGCCGGTCGTTTGGCGACAGACCCGCGTCGCGCAGCCGGTCTTCGCCGGGGGCTGCCGACGACCAGCCCCAGATCTGCCCCGAAAGCCGCGCGATCACATCTTGCGACAGCCCCATGACCTTGCCGACTTCGCGGATGGCGGCACGACTGCGGAAATGAATTACGGTTGCCGTCAGACCGGCGCGGTCGCGGCCATAGCGGTCATAGATCCACTGGATCACCTCTTCGCGGCGTTCGTGTTCGAAATCCACGTCGATGTCCGGCGGCTCGCCGCGTTCCTTCGAAATGAACCGCTCGAAGATCAGGGTGATGGACTCAGGCGGCACTTCGGTGATGCCGAGGAGATAGCAGACCACCGAATTGGCGGCCGAGCCGCGCCCCTGGCACAGGATGCTCCTGGATCGGGCGAAGGCCACGATGTCATGCACCGTCAGGAAATAGGGCGCATAGCTGACCTCGGCGATCAGCGTCAGCTCCTTCTCGACGCGCTGGAGGATCTTCGGGGGTGGTCCTTCTGGATAGCGCCAGACGAGGCCATCGCGGGTCAGGCGCTCCAGACGGGTCTGGGCAGGTTCCCCATTCTGGGCCTCGTCGGGATATTGATAGCGCAGCTCGTCGAGACGAAAGGCACAGCGGTCGGCGATCTCTACGCTGCGACGGATCGCAGCGGGGTAACGATTGAAGAGGCGGGCCATCTCGGCGCCAGACTTCAGCCGTCGCTCGCCATTGGTCAGGCGGTTCCGACCGATGTTGTCGATGGTGCAGCCGATCCGCAGGCAGGTCAGCACATCGGCCAGAGGGCGGCGACTGGCGCGGTGCATCAGCACATCCCCGACCGCGACCAGCGCGAGGGCGGTGGCCTGAGCAAGTGCTGCGAGGTGGTCGAGGCGTCGCTGATCACGCCCGTCATACTGCGGGGCCGCGCCGAGATAGCACTGACCGGGAAAAGCGCGGGCGATGCGGGTGATGTCGATGACCGGCACGGTGGTCGTCATTGGATCAGGCGGCAGGGCGATCAGGATCAACCCCTGTCCCCACTGGATCAGATCGGCGCGGGTCAGGCTGCATTCGCCTTTGGTTGCACGACGCTTGCCCAAGGAAAGCAAGCGGGTCAGGCGAGACCAGGCCGCGACATCGGTCGGCAGCGCCAGCCAATTGACCGGACTGTCGGTCAGCTCCAGCCGCGCACCGGGGATCAGCCTGGGCAATGTCAGGTCGGATATCATCGGCGCCGATGTCTCGCCGGTGAAATGTGGCACGGTTTGTCGGCTGGAATGATCGGTCACACGCTGCGAGCGGATCGCCGGTCCCGGTTGCGCGATCTCGGTCTTTGCGGCCTCGGTCTGCGCCTCCTCTTTCAGCCGCGCCAGTTCCTTCAACGCCGAAAACGCCCGCACCACACCCGCGACCGAATTGCGGTCGGTGATGGCGATGGCGGTCAGGCCCAGTTCGGCGGCGCGGGTCACCAGCTCCTCGGGGTGGGAGGCACCGTTGAGGAAGGTGAAGTTCGAGGTGACGCAAAGCTCGGCATAGCCGGTCATGCGAACTCTCCCTGCACGCACCAGCTCGGGGTCTGTGGGGTGTGAAACAGCCAGAGCCGCGGGCCTTCCTGGGTCTCGATCCGCCAGTAGTCACGCAGGCCGCTGCGCCAGGCTGGATCATCGAACCACCATTCGGGGGCGATGCGTTCCGGGCCTTGGGCGCGCAGCGTGGTCAGGCGCATCCGCCGCCAGCGAAATCGCGCGGGCGGGTGGCCGGAGACCTGCGTGACAGGTTCGGGTGGAAACAGGGTGATCGGGCGTGGCGGACCAGACCAGGGCGGGGCCGCGACCGGCTCTGACCAGGCCGCCGACACCATCTGAAAGCTGCGTTCGGGGATCAGGCTGTCTGCCGGAGCCAGACGCAGCACGCGGTCAAAGCCGATGCGGTTGCCAAGACGCGAGACCAGATCGGCCAGCGCATCCTCCGTCTTGACCTGGGCGCCGTGGCCGATCTGTTCGGGGGCCATGGGTTCGGTGATCGCGGCAAAGAGGCGCAAAGCGTCGATGCCGAACCCTGCGTTGATCTCTTCGACGCCTTTGGCGAACAGCGCCAGGATGCGGGCCGGGTCACGCATGGCGCGTGCCAGCCCGATCTCGACCTGCACCGTTCCGCGATCGACCCGACGCAGTTCCAACCGCAGACGACGCGCTCCACGGCGATGCAGGGCCAGGGTGGTGCAGAGCCGGTCCAGCAAACGCGCCAGCCCGGCCATGACATCCGAGGTCAGGCCGATCGGGTCCGGCAGCGTCATCCGCACCCCGAAATGTGGAGGGTCAGGGTCGGCAGAGACCGGCTCTGGTTGGTGGCCCAAGATCTGATCGAGGCGCTGGATCAGGGCGATGCCGAACCGTCTTGCAAGGGGAGCCCTCGGTTGCGCGATCAGATCGCCGATCCGCGCCAGACCGACCCGCGCCAAAGCCTCGGCGGTGGCATGTTCGATCCGCAGGGCCGAGACTGGCAGGTGCTCGATACCTGCCTGCAAGGCACCCTCGGCGATGATACCGCCGCCATGTCGCGCCAGAGCATGGGCGGCGCCCAGACTGCCAGCGATGGCGCTGGTGACCGAAAGCCCGGCCTGAGCAAGCCTCGCATGAAGATCGCCCCGCACCTCGGCCTCGCCGCCAAAGAGATGCGCGACGCCCGTGATGTCGGCGATAAGCCCGTCCGAACCCGAAACGGCAACCATCGGTGCGTAACGACCGGCCCAGCGACGCAAGGTGGTCAGCGATCTGGCTTCGGCAACCAGATCGGCAGGCCGGGTCGCCAGATCAGGGCAGATCGCCCTCGCATCGGCCAGCGACATGCCGCGACGCAGGCCATGTCGTTCGGCCAGAGGGTTCAGACAATGTAGGTGATCGGCATTGGCCGACCGATGGATCAGCGCGAAGGGCCCCTCAACGGGCCGGGTCCGCAAGCTGGTCTCGCTCGCCAGCCTGGGAAACCAGATGGACATGAGGCGACGTGACATCCCACTCTGCAATCAGCGTTCCGATTGTTCCTGATTTGTTCTTGTTAAGGGACCAGCTGTGCAGAGTCGAGTCCGTCGTCGCCAATGGTGCGCAGTGCCAGCGTGTCTCGGTCGCGTTGCTGCCCTGACCCTCCTGGATCAACATCAGGCCGACCGTTCGCCCCGCCTCGGCCGCAAGTTGAAACCGACGACCGGCCGTCAGCGACAGCGGCTGTTGTGGCTCTGCGATGACCAGAGCGACGGGGCTGGCCCGCAACGCCTCTTCGACGCACCACAGCAGATCGGTCTCGCCTTTGGGGGTGAGGATCATCAGCCGTTCACCCAGCCCCGAAGGCAGACCGGCCAGCAGAGGGCGCTGCGGTTCATGCGCAGGCAGCACCCAGACGACCGGGCCGGGGTGACGCAGGCCCTGATAGACCGCGAAGGCGCGTCGGCCCGGTCCTTCGGCCTCGTGCACACGGGCTTTGGCGAGGGCGAGGGAGTCGCTGGACGGTCGATCACGCAGGGTCTTCATTCACACCCTCCAGCACGATGTCCAACTCGCCGTCCGGCAGTGGGCGTTGCAGATGCAGCGCTTGTTCGATCGGGGCCGTCAACCACGCGCGCCACTCCTCCGGCCGCACCAGGATCACGGGCATCGCCTTGGGGTGGATGGCCTCGACCTCGCGGTTGGGTGCGCAGGTGAGGAAACCAAAGGCATCGACCGTCACCTCGCCTTCCTTCACCTTGCGCACCGAGGTCCAGCCGGTGCGAATGCCAGCAAAGAAGGCCAGCGGTCGATCAGGGCCGAGTGCGAACCAGACGGGTTTGCCTTTGGTCGGCCCCTGGCGGGTGTCAGGCTCCGCGAAGGAGGTGAACGGCACGAGGCAGCGATGCTCGACGCCCAACCAGCGCCGCCAGTGCGGTGAGGCCAGATTGCGGACATTCGTCACACCGGGGTCGGTGCGCTTGCCGGTCAGAAACTGTGGTGGCGTCGGCAATCCCCAGCGCGCCATCGAAAGCCGCCAGCCACCATTTCCGCCATGACGAAAGATTGGCGCCAGGTAGTCCGGCCAGATTCCAGCCATCGGTGGCAGGTTGCCGGTCAGATCCTCGAAGGGCTCCTCCTCCTCGACGACATCATCGAAGACATGCCGCATCGCGTCCTGGCTTTTGGTCTCGGAGTAGAGGTTGCACATCGCAGGGTCCAGAATCAGCAAGATGACAGGGTGCGAACATTGTGCGAACTTGTCCAGTTCGAGATGCGTGAAAGAATTCCGGGCCGCTTCAGGAGAGGGGGGGGGGCGGCCGCAGAGGCCCAGAGGCGCGCTAGGAGGTGGGGTGGGGCTGTTTGAGGTGTCAGTGACTCACGAAAACAGAAGGGCTCTCAGTGACTCGCTCCTGGCCTCTCCGGCGATGCGCGCGTTGCGCGAAAAATCGGGGAACGGCTCGGTCTCGGGATCGATCGGTGGGTCTTGGATGTGCAGCATCCTGACAAACCGAAATCAACACCTCAAGACAGGCTAAGAAGCCTGTGTGCAAAAAATGGAAACACGGGCCGTAGCCCGTGCTTCGATGTGGTGCTCTGTCGAGCTTGTTAGCCGCTCGACCGCGATTTCTGAATGAGGTCAGAAAACAGCGGGCAGGCAACGAAGTCAAGCGCGAAGTCACCTTCAGAAATCGCAGTCCAGCGACAACTCAAAAGCACTTTCGGGTCATGGAGCCAAGTCCATCTCGACCAGGAAAATACTGACACTTGAACGGGGCACAAACCCAACCTGACCACATCTGCGGTGCCAACGAAGCTTTGCCGTAGCCTATCATACGACGCACAATTGCCCGCTTCGCACGCACTCACCTCGGAAGACGTGCCTACTATGACAAGGCTGAGCCGAGACCGAGCGGCTGTCAATGGACTTCAAAGATAATTTCCTCAAAAGCACTATGCAAAACCCACCACTCTCTGCCACACTCCCATACAACCACAGGGAGGACAACCATGCTCACCCGACTCGCACTCGACATCGGCTCCTCCAGTATAGGCTGGCTTCTCTATGAAGTCGTCAACAACCAGCCCGTGCGCATCCTTGACGGCGGGTCGCGCATCTTCGGCGACGGACGCGAGGCCAAGACTGGCCAATCGCTTGCCGTCGGGCGTCGCGGTGCCCGTGCCATGCGCCGGAGGCGTGATCGTTATCTGCGCCGACGGGCCGCACTAATGAAGCGTCTAGCGGCCGACGGGCTGATGCCGCAGGACCCGACCGAAGCGGCAGAGCTGACCACGCTCGACCCCTATGCGCTTCGCGCCGAAGGATTGGACAAGGCGCTTCCCCTGCCCCATCTGGGCCGCGCGTTGTTCCACCTGAACCAGCGCCGCGGCTTCAAATCGAACCGCCGCACCGACAAGGGTAACAACGAGGGCGGGCTGATCGTTGACGCCTCGGCCCGGCTGGATCAGGCTATCATGGCCTCGGGCGCGCGGACCTATGGCGAGTTCCTGCACATGCGTCGCGCCGAAGTCGATGATCAGCGCGCGGTGCCCGCGGTCCGCACCCGCATCAACCCGCATCTGACCGGTGATGATGGCAAGGAGCAGGCGGGCTATGATTTCTACCCCGACCGGCATCACCTGGAGGAAGAGTTCCACGCGCTATGGAAGGTGCAGGCGAAACATCACCCGGAACTGACCGACGACCTGCGCGACCTACTGTTCGAGACGATCTTTTATCAACGCCCGCTGAAAGCCCCTGCGATCGGCCGCTGCCTCTTCCTGCCTGAGCCCCGCCTGCCCAAGGCGCACCCCATGACCCAACAGCGCACGCTGTATGAAACCGTGAACATGCTGCGCGTCACCGCGCCAGGCCAGCCGAAGCGTCGGCTGACCCGGGCAGAGCGTGACAAGATCGTCTTCGCTCTGAACGGAAAGGAACCTGCGAAAAGCCCCGGATCAAACAAGCTGACGCTTACGGCGCTGAGAAAACTGATCAAGCTGAACGCCGACGAGAGTTTCTCGCTGGAAACCGCGATGCGCGACGCCATCGCCTGCGACCCGGTGCGGATGAGCTTGGCCCACCCTGACCGTTATGGCCCCGGCTGGTCGGCCCTGCCCCCTGAGGCGCAGTGGGAGATCCTCCAGCAATTGCGCGACGAACAGGACGGCGAAAAGCTGGTCATCTGGCTGATGGAGCGCACCGGGCTGGACCGAACCCGCGCCCGCGCCATCGCCGATGCGCCCCTGCCCGAAGGCTTCGGTCGACTTGGCGAAACCGCAACCCGCCGGATTCTGGCGGTGCTGATCGGCGGCACAGCGGATCAGGAGGTGCCTACCTACAACGAAGCGGTGGAATTCTGCGGCTGGAACCATTCGCACCTAGGCACCGGCGAAGTGCTGGACCGCCTGCCCTATTACGGCCAGATCCTTGATCGCCACGTCCTGCCCGGCACCGGCGAGGAGGAGGATGACGATGTGACCCGCTTTGGCCGCATCACCAACCCGACCGTCCACATCGGCCTTGGTCAGTTGCGGCGGCTGGTAAACCGGGTGATCGAAATCCACGGGCGGCCACATGAGATCGTCATGGAACTGGCCCGCGACCTGAAGATGAGCGAGGAGCAAAAGCGCGACCTGGCGCAGCTAAATTCAAAAAACCAGAAGGCGGCGGAAAACCGCAGCCAGAAACTGATCGAGGAACTGAAGGTCGAGGACAACGGCCGCAACCGCGCCATTCTGCGGGTGTGGGAGGAATCCTCGTCCGATCCATTGAAGCGCTTCTGCCCCTATACCGGCGCGCGCATATCCGCCGCGATGCTTTTTGACGGCAGTTGCGACATCGACCACATCCTGCCCTATTCGCGCACGCTGGACGACAGTTTCAACAATCGCACGATCTGCCTGAAATCCGCCAACCGCGAAAAGCGCAATCAGACGCCATGGGAGGCATGGGGGAACACCCCGAAATGGCCCGCCATAGAGGCCAATCTGAAAAACCTGCCGGACGGCAAAAGCTGGCGGTTCCAGCCCGATGCCATGGCCAAATTCGAGGGCGAGCGGGATTTTGCAGCCCGCGCCCTGATTGACACCCAATATCTGTCGCGCCTGGCACGGGAATATCTGGAAAGTCTTTATGCCGATGCCCTGCGCGACGGGCGCCGTCCGATCTGGGTAGTGGTGGGCAAACTGACCGAGCTTTTGCGCCGCCATTGGGGGCTGAACAGCCTCTTGCCGGATGCTCATCGCGGCACAGCCAAAGCCAAGAACCGCCAAGACCACCGCCATCACATGATCGACGCCGCCGTGGTCGGAGCGACCGATCAGGGCATGGTCAAACGCATTGCGGATATCGCCAAGGCCAATGTGGAAAATGGCCTAGAGGATCTAGCTGGCTCTATCCCCGCGCCCTGGCCCGATTTCCGCGACAGCCTCAAGGCCCAGCTTGACCAGACCATCGTCAGCCATCGCGCAGACCATGGCCGCATTGACCCCGGGGCGAAGAAGCAGGGGAAGGATTCGACCGCCGGCCAGTTGCACAACGATACGGCCTATGGCCTGACCGGGGAAAAACTGAAGGGCGTGCCATTGGTCGTGACCCGCAAGCCGATCGACAGCCTGACACCCGCGATGATCGACAAGATCCGCGATCCTCATCTGGCGCAGCTTTTGTCACTGGCGATCAAGGGCAAGGACGGCAAGGATCTGAAAGCCGCGATCGAAGCCTTCCGTGCCCGCCCCAGCCCCTATCGTGGCATTCGCCATGTCCGGATTATTGAGCCGGTAGATGTGATCCAGATTAGCGACCGACAAGGCCGTGCCTATAAAGGTTACAAGGGCGACAGCAACCAACGCTACGAGGTCTGGCGCCTGCCGGACGGCAAGCTGATATATCAGGTGATCTCGACCTTTGACGCCCATCAGCCGGGTGAACGCAAACCTCATCCCGCAGCAAAGCGCCTGATACGGTTATTCAAGGGTGATATGGTCCGACTTGACAGCAGTAAATTCGGCCCAGTCGTCGCCGTGGTGGTCAAATTTGACACCAACGGCAGCGTTACTCTGGTCGCACATAACGAAAGCAATGCCGATCAGCGTTACCGCCGAGACAAGGAGGACGTCTTCATTCGATGTCAGACCACGACATTGATAAAATCCGGTGCGCGTCGGGTGATTGTTGATGAAACTGGCCGAATCCGAGACCCCGGCGCGCGCTAAAACAGAATCCTTTGGAGGGAATCATCGGTCACGTTAACCTTTCTAGGTTGGCGTGTGCCGGAGAAAACCCTTTGGATCAAATCATTGATATCAGCCAGGAAGGCCGTCACCTGTCGCGGGATCGTGGCTTTCTGAAAGTAGAATCTGACGGCAAGACAATTGGCCGCGTCCCTCTTGATCATATTTCTGCCGTGATCGTGCATACGCACGGTGTCACCTGGAGCAATTCCCTTCTGGTCGAACTTGCAGATCGTGGCGCTCCGGTGGTTCTTTGTGCCACCAATCACCAGCCCAGGGCGGTCATTTGCTCGCTTGAGGGGCACCATATGCAGAATGCCCGGATGCGTGCGCAATGGGACGCCCCGCAACCCTTGATCAAACAGGCTTGGAAACAGATCGTGATTTCCAAGATCACGATGCAAGCCACCGCTCTGGCCGCAATCAGCCAACCGCGCGCCCCGCTTGACATGATTGCCCGCAATGTCCAATCGGGCGACAATGGCAATGCCGAGGCGCAGGCGGCGCGGATCTATTGGCCGCTGATGATGGGCAAGAGCTTCCGCCGCGACGTCGATCTGCCGGATATAAACGCGCTCCTGAATTACGGCTATACGGTTCTGCGGGCGGCTACGGCACGTGCCGTCGTGGCCGCAGGTCTGCATCCGACCATTGGCCTCTTCCACTCCAACCGCGCCAATGCCTTCGCGCTGGCCGATGACCTGATGGAGCCGTTTCGCCCGCTGGTCGATCTGACCGCACGCGCCATAGCGGCAGAGGCCGGGCCAAAAGTGTCGTCCGAGGCCAAAAACCGCATGGCCGGGCTCATTGCCCTGGACCTGCCGCTGATTGGGGAAACCAGCCCCCTTTCCGTGGCGCTGTCACGCCTAGCCGTCTCCCTTGCCCAAAGCTTCGAAGCGAAGCGGTTGATCCTTGCCCTGCCCAAGCCCCCTTCCCCACTTGTCCTCTCCGGGCTGGGCCGATGAGCAGCCCGACCACCTTTCTCAGCGGGTATCGCCTGATGTGGATACTAGTGATGTTCGACCTGCCGACCGACACCAAGCCACAACGCAAGGCGGCCGGAGATTTCCGAAACTTCCTGCTGGACGAAGGGTTCGAGCGCAGTCAGTTTTCGATCTACGCCCGCTTCATCAACGGCAAGGAAGCCTTCGAGACACGCGTGCGACGAATCGAAAGCGCACTACCCTCTCAGGGGGATGTCCAGATCCTGACATTGACCGACCGCCAATACCGTGACATCGTTCATTTCTCCGACCAAGGCAGGCGCCGCGCGCGAGAAAATCCGTCCCAGCTGGTTCTATTCTGATGCGATTCGCTCATTTTGCCAAACTCGATCTCGCCATCTTTCCCTTCATAAACAAGAAGTTATGGCGAGATCAAGTGTAGCCATTCAGAAATCGCGGTCCAGCGGCAACTAGGATGAACAGCGCCTCTGCCTTGTCGCGAGTGTAGCCATTCAGAAATCGCGGTCCAGCGGCAACGCTATGCATTGCCATGGCGCAGGCTAGGTGAGTGTAGCCATTCAGAAATCGCGGTCCAGCGGCAACGCCCCCGATAGGGCAAGCCCGCCAAGGTCTAGTGTAGCCATTCAGAAATCGCGGTCCAGCGGCAACAAGGGCTTGAGCGTGACGCAGACCGTAACCAGTGTAGCCATTCAGAAATCGCGGTCCAGCGGCAACTGCGCCGATCCATTTCCGCAATGTGACGAAAGTGTAGCCATTCAGAAATCGCGGTCCAGCGGCAACCCTTCTATGAAGGGGTTGGGGGTTTCGCCCAGTGTAGCCATTCAGAAATCGCGGTCCAGCGGCAACCCCTGTCCCCCGGGGGCGCGGTTACGCGGGAGTGTAGCCATTCAGAAATCGCGGTCCAGCGGCAACACACAACTGCCGATCTAGGCGGCAAGTTGCAGTGTAGCCATTCAGAAATCGCGGTCCAGCGGCAACCTTGTAGCCCTTGGCATGATGGAAAAGGCCAGTGTAGCCATTCAGAAATCGCGGTCCAGCGGCAACCTTGCGGGTCGGCAGATCAGTGCAGTGGACAGTGTAGCCATTCAGAAATCGCGGTCCAGCGGCAACGCAGCAGAACGCCCTTGCCGATCTCTACAAAGTGTAGCCATTCAGAAATCGCGGTCCAGCGGCAACCGCAGCCCGCCGAAACTACCGCCTGCGATACAGTGTAGCCATTCAGAAATCGCGGTCCAGCGGCAACTCCGCCGTATCATAGGCCAGCGACAGTTCAAGTGTAGCCATTCAGAAATCGCGGTCCAGCGGCAACACCACGCCGGATTGCACGGTCGGCTGCGGGAGTGTAGCCATTCAGAAATCGCGGTCCAGCGGCAACAGAACAGCCCGGCCTATCAGTTCAACATGCAGTGTAGCCATTCAGAAATCGCGGTCCAGCGGCAACCACGCCCGCTATGTCATCACCTATGTCAACAGTGTAGCCATTCAGAAATCGCGGTCCAGCGGCAACACCCGGCGCGCGGCGGTCTCGAACGCAACGAGTGTAGCCATTCAGAAATCGCGGTCCAGCGGCAACGCCGTTGCCGTTCCAGAGTTCGCACCCGCGAGTGTAGCCATTCAGAAATCGCGGTCCAGCGGCAACGCCATTTTGCGCAATGTAATAACGGCTAGTAGTGTAGCCATTCAGAAATCGCGGTCCAGCGGCAACCGTATGGCATTCAATTGGTTTCGTCGTGGTAGTGTAGCCATTCAGAAATCGCGGTCCAGCGGCAACGCTTCGCGGTCTGCCACCAGCGCGGCAATGAGTGTAGCCATTCAGAAATCGCGGTCCAGCGGCAACTTCATTGCCTTTGCCATGTCTTCCGCCGCGAGTGTAGCCATTCAGAAATCGCGGTCCAGCGGCAACTTCATAGCCAGGACTGAACGATGCGCCCATAGTGTAGCCATTCAGAAATCGCGGTCCAGCGGCAACAGCCGGGCGATGTGGTCATGGACCCGTTCAAGTGTAGCCATTCAGAAATCGCGGTCCAGCGGCAACGCCCGCCTTGACCCGGCCCCGCGCGACCCGAGTGTAGCCATTCAGAAATCGCGGTCCAGCGGCAACTTCATCGGCATATGGGGCGCTGGCTGTGGTAGTGTAGCCATTCAGAAATCGCGGTCCAGCGGCAACTTGGTGTGCGTGGTGATGCCTGCCGACTGAAGTGTAGCCATTCAGAAATCGCGGTCCAGCGGCAACTGCAACCGCTGCACACGGACATCGGTGACGAGTGTAGCCATTCAGAAATCGCGGTCCAGCGGCAACGCGTCACGCTCCGCAATCGCTGCGGCCATGAGTGTAGCCATTCAGAAATCGCGGTCCAGCGGCAACTGCGTGAGGCATTGAAGCCTGGTTTCAAAAGTGTAGCCATTCAGAAATCGCGGTCCAGCGGCAACTCTGCCTGCGGGCAATGCTGTTTGCATCTGAGTGTAGCCATTCAGAAATCGCGGTCCAGCGGCAACCGTCCGTCACAATCACACTCCCCAGCATGGAGTGTAGCCATTCAGAAATCGCGGTCCAGCGGCAACATGCGTGACGGCATCGAAATGCCGCCCGGCAGTGTAGCCATTCAGAAATCGCGGTCCAGCGGCAACTTGATGATCGTGCGGCACATGGACAGCGCCAGTGTAGCCATTCAGAAATCGCGGTCCAGCGGCAACTGGGCAACGTCAGCCATGTCAGGACGCCTTAGTGTAGCCATTCAGAAATCGCGGTCCAGCGGCAACGCTTGGCATCGCGCTTTCCCGAGCGCCGCGAGTGTAGCCATTCAGAAATCGCGGTCCAGCGGCAACAAAAATCGGTCTGATATGATGACGGTGGGTAGTGTAGCCATTCAGAAATCGCGGTCCAGCGGCAACGTTTCTCCATCGCGGATGACGCATGGGATAAGTGTAGCCATTCAGAAATCGCGGTCCAGCGGCAACTCGCGGTGCAGGCTGCGGCGCATGGTGTCGAGTGTAGCCATTCAGAAATCGCGGTCCAGCGGCAACCTGCGCTATTACGAGGCGTTGCGGGCCTGAGTGTAGCCATTCAGAAATCGCGGTCCAGCGGCGACTCATCGTGCCATCTGCTTGCGCTTGACGGGCGCACCAAACTCAATCAGCTCCAACGCCTCACCCAGAACGGCTAGAGCCTCTTCTTGCGGGTCACGCGTGTTGCTCAGCACACGAGTCAGCTGAAGGTAGTGCGATGCAGAACCACCTACATTGTCCGCCTTCAAGGGGTCTGCATGGGCCAATATATGTTCAATAGTTGAGGCAGGCACTTTCAAAGACATCATAATGGTAGCAGCGGTCCTACGAAGGTCGTGACGATGCCAGCCATTCGTGCTGGTCACTTCATGAAGCGCTTTCTGGTAGCGTGTCCAGTTGCCCAACTTGCGCTCGCCAGTCGCGTTCGGGAACACCAAGTCGGTCGGCTTGGCGCATTCCCAGTCAGGCAATCCGCGCAGGATTGACATCGCAGCATCTGACAAAGGTAGATTTTGGCTGCGCGAACCGCCCTTCGTCGATTTGACGCTGGGTTTGTGCCAAACCTTATTCAGACGATCCAAATGCTTCCAACGCATCGCGCAGACCTCCTCAAGACGCGCAGCAGTAAAGAGCAGAAACCGCATCGCAATGGGCCGATAGTCGCGGCTGGCCTCGAGCCTCAGACTGCCAACCTTTGGCGCTGGATAGACAAGGTAAGGCAGGACAGCCTTTAGCTCTGCCTCGGTGAGGACGCGCGTTCTCTTGCCAGCAATGGTCGGATCGTCTGAGGCTGGGTCGTGCGTGGTAACTAGGCTCACGACCCCAAGGCGAGGCAAACGCGATGCACCAATCTTAGCATAGATCTTCCTGCCTGCTGCCCAGTCCAGAACTGGCCCCAAGTAGCCGCGGGCTCGCGAAGCCTGACCATTGGCAGTTAATTTTCCGTCCTTTGGTTTTGCCCTCTTGTAACCGGTGGTGGCATGGGCAAACTCCTCATCGGTAATAGTTACCACCCGCCGATCCAAAAGCTCCTTGTAGACTCGCTCGATCACCTGCCGCGCACCACTCCGCTCTGAACGTGGCCCACGCGGTGCCCAAGTCTTTTTGGAGGAAGCAAATCGCGTCTCGAACTCGCCAAGGAGATCACGCAGCGTCACTTCCTCGCTTTCAGCTGCACCAGCACGCCGGATTTGCCGCTTTTCCTGGTTGATGTCTTTTCCCGCCTTAAGGTTGAGACGGGCCTGGTTCGCCCCCTCACGCGCCTCCTTTAGTGACATATGCGGGTATGCACCGAGTGTGATGGTCTGGAGCTTGTTCGCGGCGTCTTTCGCTTTGAGGATAAAGGTGACGCGCCCTTCGGCAGAAACTCTCGCCCTCAGACCCACTGCCACACTGTCGTTGATCTCGTGTCGGACCCCCGTCGGTTTCAATTTGCGCAGCGCAGCATCCGACAATGTTGACTTCGTTTGGGGCAAAGCTCATCTCCGATTGGGCTACCTATGGGCTACCAAAGGTGTGCCACTAGATACAACCGATTGCAGCTAACCGCAATAAATTGCAACAAATACCTCTACATAATTTCGACATAATTTCAGACACTTGCCGAAAAACTGCCTTGCCACCTTCACGCCACCACGATAGAGATACGAAGATTGAAAATCCGCGTGTCGCTGGTTCGATTCCGGCTCCGGGCACCACTTAAATCCCTGAAATCGCTAGGTTTATTTTCATTCCGATTTCTCTTTCGGTTTGGGCTTGACGCTTTTGGCGGAAGGTTTGACACTCCGCGCCCGCCGCGCGTTTTCGGTTTCGAGAGTTGCTATGGTCTCGCGGTTCTTGGTGGCGAGGTTGGCGGAGCGCGAATAGTGCCGCGCCATGGACAGGGTTTTCTGCCCCAGAAGGTCGGCGATGCGGCGTTCATCTAGCCCTGCGACGGCTACGGCGGCGGGTTGAACACCAAGGCATTCCTTCATCGGGTCTTGGTTTTTGCCTTGGACAACGACTTTTCCGGTATCATAGACATTGACGATAGCACCGTTCCCGACACTGATCTTCGTTCCGGTTCCATTCGGCAAGCGTTCTTCGGCGGCAATTTGAAACCCGCCAGCTTGCAGACACGCTTTCACATCATCAATGGCGATGTAATTCGCCCGATAGTTAATTCGTTGACGCTTTTCGACAGTATCGACGATCATTCGCCACGACACTAGCCTTCACAAATGCGTGATTGTTCCCTGCATGATCCAGCGACCGAAGTGGCCGGTTAAAACCCTGGGCAATTCCTAGGCAGAGGATTGGATTCTTGAAAAATCCCTGTAAAATCAGCATATTACAAGGATAAGTGGCAGCCCGTAGGGGAGTCGAACCCCTCTTACCTGGTTGAAAACCAGGTGTCCTAACCGATAGACGAACGGGCCACGGGCGGGCTTTTAGCCTCTGCCCCAAAGCTGCGCAAGAGCGAAAATCACCGATCTATATCCGCCGCAATCAACGCGATGGCCTGCTGATAGACCGAGGCCGCATTCCACTGTCCGATCACGGCAAAGTTCGGCTCTCCTGGCTGAAAGCCTAGGCCGGCTTGCCAGCCCTTTTGCTGCAGATAATGCGCCGTCGTGGCCATGGCATCGGCCATGCTGGCCAGATCGACCCGGCCATCCCCGTTGCCGTCGACGCCGTAAGCCAGCGCATTACCCGGCAGGAACTGGGTGTGCCCCAGTTCGCCATGTTTGGCCCCGATGGTCGCCGGACTGATCGCCCCCTGATCGACCAGCTTCAGCGCCCCCATCAGATGCGGGCGGAAAAAGTCGCTGCGGCGGCAGTCCCAGGTCAGCGTGGCAATGGCCGAAACCACGTTGGTATCACCCATGAAATTGCCAAAACCCGTTTCCATGCCGTGAATCGCGATCAGCACGCCCGGATCGACACCATATTGCTGGCGCAGCCCGTCATAGAAGGCGCGGTTCTTGGCCAGCCGCTTGCGCCCCTGCGCGGCAATCGCCTTGGCGCCCCGCACATCCATGAACTTGGCCAGCGAATATTTGAAACTTTTCTGGTTGCGGTCGGCACCGATGGTCGCCTTGGAATAGCTGGCCCCTTTCAGCGCCTTGATCCCGGCGGGGCCGACCCCCTCGGCCTTGGCCTCGGCGGCCATGATGCTCTTCCAGTCCTCGAACCCGGCAGAGGTATCGCCGCAAGGGGCGGCCCAGCCGGGCGATGATATCAGCAGACCGGCAAAGGAAAGGCAAAGAAGACGACGCAGCACGACAGGCCCCCGCGGGTTAAGGTATCGCGGTGACTGTAGCGGCAGTTGATGCCGGTGCAAGCCAGCTTGCGCCGAGATGGCGTTGTCACGGCAAGGTGTTGCACGGCCGGCTGGATTTTCGCTGCATCGCGGCATAGCCTATGGCGCGCTTCATGCGAATGCAGCAATACTGTCATCAAATGGAATCCGGTGCCGCCCCATCGTCCGGCCAGATTTCAGCGACGGAGCCACACCATGCCCCAGACGCATCCCCCGCTGCCCCAGCACCACCGCTGCCTGTTCCTGTCTGACCTGCATCTTGGTGCCATCGGTTGCCGGGCCGACCTGCTCTTGGACTTTCTGACCACCAATCTGGCCGAAACCTATTATCTGGTCGGCGACGTGCTGGACCTGTGGTCGCCTCTTTTGCCGTTCTGGACCGACGGGCATCAGGCGGTGCTGGACCATCTGTCCGAGCGCGAGGCGGATGGCGCGACGCTGATCTATCTGCCCGGAAACCATGACCCGCAGGCCACCCCTGCGCCGCAGGGCCGCCAGTTGCCGCCCCCATCGCCCGCCGCACTGATTTACGAGGCAGCGAACGGGCGGCGTTATCTGGTCACGCATGGCGATGTGATCGACGGCCGCCTGATCCGCCACCATGCGATGACCCGCTTTGGCAGCCGCATCGACCATGGCTTGCGCTGCATTGACCGTCTGCTGGCCCGCCTGCGCCGACAGGTGGCAGTAGACCGGCGCAGCGTGATCGAGTTCCTGATCACCTCGGTCAATGCGCTGATGTATCTGGGGCGCGGGCACGAGCGGCAGTTGGTGGCACTGGCGCGGGCCGATGGGGTGGATGGCGTGATCTGCGGCCATTTCCACATTGCCGCCCTGCACGATGACCACGGGCTGACCTATGCCAATTGCGGCGATTGGGTTGACAGCTTTTCGGCGCTGGCCGAAGGGTTCGATGGCCGATTGCGCCTTGTCGGCGGACGCGCGGCGCTGGTGCCTCGCAATGCCGTTGCACCGCTGCCCACAGGAGCAATTGGGGTATGATGGCGATCGGTCTTTTGTTGGCAGCAACAGGTCTGCTTTTTGCCCATCTGGCCACGGTCGGCCTTGGCCTTGCCCAACTGCGCCGCCCCCTGCCCCGTCGGATCGGTCAGCCGCCCGTGACGCTGCTGCGCCCGGTCTGCGGCAGCGATCCGTTTGATGAAGAAACCCTGCGCTCTTCCTTCACCCTGGAATACCCGCAGTATGAGGTAATTTTCTGCGCGCCAAACGAGGCAGACCCCGCGGTCGCTCTGTGCCGTCGGCTGATGGCACAATATCCGCATGTTCCCGCGCGGCTGCTGACCGGGCTTGATGCGCTGACCAACCCCAAGCTGGCCAATCTGGCCAAGGGCTGGCGCGCCGCGACGTATGAATGGGTGTGCATGACCGACAGCAACCTGCTGCTGCCGCCGGATTACCTGACAACCGTCACAGGCAGTTGGGCAGAGGGGACGGGCCTTGTCTCTTGCCCGCCGGTCGGGGTGCGGCCTGCCGACCTTGGGGGCCATCTGGAATGCGCGTTCCTGAACGGCAATCAGGCGCGGCTGCAACTGGCGGCGGCGCGGCTGGGCTTTGGCTTTGCCCAAGGCAAGACGCTGTTCTGGTCGAAACCGGCGCTGGAGGCTGCGGGTGGCATTGCCGCCCTTGGCCGCCATCTGGCCGAGGATGTTACCGCCACCCGCATTACCCGCGAACAGGGGCTGCGGGTCAGCCTGCCGCCACGCCCTTGGGCGCAACCGATCGGGCAGCGCAGCCTGCGCGCGGTCTGGAACCGCCAGTTGCGCTGGAGCAGGGTGCGCCGCGACGGCTTTCCCCTGCTGTTCCTGCTGGAACCGCTGAACGGTGCACTGCTGCCCGCTGCGCTGGCCTTTGCGGCAACGGGTCTGGCCGGAGGCAGCGCCATCTGGCCGCTGGCCTATCTTGCGCTGTGGTATGGGGCAGAGATCGCGCTATGCCGGGCCGCCCGCTGGCCGCTGGGCTTACGCGGTGTGCTGGCCCTGCCGCTGCGCGATGCGCTCCTGCCTGTGCTGTGGCTGGCCACCTTCCTGCGCCGGGGCATCGAATGGCGGGGCAATGCGATGGCTGTCCCTTCGGCGGCCCCCACAGTATGACCGGGCCACGGTTCTCTTGCCTGATCCCCGCCTGGAACGAAGGTCCCCGGATCGGCGCGGTTCTTGCAGCGATTGACCGCCATCCGCGACTTGATCAGGTGATCGTCATCGACGACGGCTCAACCGACGATACGGCAGAGATTGCCCGCGCTCATGGCGTGACGGTGCTGCAAACCCCCGGCAATCTGGGCAAGACTCAGGCGCTGCTGGCCGGGCTGGCACAAGCCAGCGGCAGCCATCTGGTGCTGATCGACGCCGATCTGACCGGCCTGACAGCAGCAGACATCGACGCGCTTATTGCCCCCGTGGCCACGGGCCGCGCCTTTGCCAGCCTGTCCTTGCGCGGCAATGCCCCCCGCACCTGGCGGGCGCTGGGATTGGACTACATCAGCGGTGAACGCGTGATCCCGCGCGCGCTGATTGCCGGCCAAGAGAGTGCACTGGCCCGCCTGCCCCGCTTTGGGTTTGAGGTTTTTCTGAACCGGCAAATTCTGGCGCAAGGCGGCAAGGTGGCGGTGGTGCGTTGGCCCGACGTGGCCAGCCCGGCAAAATCGGCCAAGCGCGGCGGGCTGTGGCAGGGCATCAAAGGCGACGTGGCGATGATGCGCGACATCTTCGCCACCGTGCCGATAACCGAGACGCTGCACCAGATCATCCGTCTGCGGCAGCGCGCGGTCTGACCGGTCAGATCACCACGATGCCGGAATGCTTGGCCTTGTGTTCCGGCTCGACATGAATCGTCACCACACAATCGGGCACCACCTTTTTCAGCGCCGCCTCGACCCGGTCGCACATCTCATGCGCCTCGCTGACGGTCAGGCTGCCCGGCACGACAAAGTGAAACTCGATAAAGGTCGCGCGACCGGCGTGGCGGGTGCGCAGGTCATGCGCCTCAACCGCCCCCTCCCCTTCGCGGCTGATCGCCTCGCGCACCTTGACCATCACCTCTTCGGGCACCGCCTCGTCCAGCAGGCCGGAAACCGAATGGCTCATCACCTTCCAGCCCGACCACAGGATGTTCAACGCAACCAGCGCCGCCATGGCCGGGTCCAGCACCGCCCATCCGGTTTCAATCGCCAAAAGCACACCGAACAGCACCCCGGCCGAGGAAATCACGTCAGACAGCAAATGCTTGCCATCGGCCACCAGCGCGGGCGACCGTAGCCGTCGCCCCTGACGGATCAGCACCCAGCACCAAAGCGCGTTCAGCACGCCCGCCGCGCCGTTGACCAGCAGCCCCGACAAAGGCGCATCCAGCGCGCGGGGCGCCTGAAAGGCAAACCACGCCTCGCGCAGGATCAGGATGGCAGCCAGGATGATCATCACCCCTTCCAGAATCGCACTCAGCAATTCCGCCTTGTGGTGGCCATAGGGGTGGTCGGCGTCCGCAGGTTTGGCCGCGACCCGAATGGCGATCAGCGCGGCAATTGCCGTCGCCACGTTCACCAAACTTTCCAGCGCGTCAGACAGCAACGCGACAGAGCCGGTCATCTGCCATGCCAGCAGCTTCAGACCCAGCACGACAAAGCCTACAACGATGCTTCCGACGGCAAGCCGAAGCTGTGGGGACATGTCAGCAGGCATGGCAGGCTCCTTTTTCGCGCTCGCTATCCCACAGGGATGACAACCTCAAGAAAGGATCGCAGGACGCGACGGATTCCGGCCCGTGCGCCGTAACATCGCTGCGTCAGGTTCGAGCGTTACCAGAGCCAAAGCGCCAACCCCGTCCGGCCCCAGACCCGGATGGGGTTGTTTACCTTTGCCCGTAGTAAAGGCCCACCACATGCTCGGCCTCGGCAAAGAACAGCCAGCGTTGGGCCATCGCCCCGATCAGGTGGCACAGTGCCGCAAGCGCGATGGCCACCGGATGCGGGCCAGCAACCAGCAGAATCAACGCCGGAACCACCGCCGCCAGCGCCAGCGCGATGACACGCAGCCGCGCGGCATGTTTGCGCCCGACGACAAAGATCATCTCGCGCAGCAGGTAGTTCCCCGCGGTATGCCCGCGCTCAAACACCCGCACCTTGCCGATGCTGCCAAGGCCGGTCGCGCTTTCCATCGTGGCCCCAACCGTCTCAAAACGTCCGTCACCAATGCGCCAGCCCGCCACCAGAACCGCCGCCAAGACCACACAGCCGCCAACCGCCAGCCAGACCTTTCCCGCCAGAATGGCCCCGCCAGTGCCGGAAAAGGCCAAAAACAGCACCGGCGTGATCCAGTGGTTCCAACGCGGAATTGTCTTGAGCTGCGCATAGATCATCGAGGTGGTGAAGATGGTCACAAAGCACATTGCCGCCCCGATCATCCCCGGCAGCCGCGACCACCCCAGCCCCAGCCAGTCCGACAGCGCGACCGGCGGGAGCAGCAGCAGCGTCACGACCGAGGCCCAGCCCTCGCGGCTAAGCCAGCTTGTGCGCCATTGGCTGAACGCCCGCCAGGCGCGCTGCGGATTGCCAAGATGCAGAGTCGAGAACAAAAGCCCCCCCACCGCCAGCGCATAGCCCAAGCCCCACAGCAGAAAGGCCGTCATACTCGCCGGATGCAGGCATCCCGCCCCCAGAAAGGCGAGAAAGCCAAAGCCAAGGCCCGACAGCGTGGTGAACAGGATGACTGAAGGCGCGGGATGCATCAGAACCTCGACAAGACGAGGTCCAGCCAGCCCGCAAGGCCGGTTGCACGAATGTCCAACAGAGGCGCGAGGGGAGAGGTCTGCTCCACCCCCTTTTCGCGCGGCGGCAAATAGCGGTTGACCGGCATGGTGCCCAGTTCCGGCATCAGTTCCATCCCACCCCGTTCAGCAGAGAGGCGGCTGACGTTGGAATTGGGGTCGGCGAAATCACCAAAATGCCGCGCGCCGGTCGGGCAGGTGCGCACACAAGCGGGAACGCGGTCCACCTCTGGCAGGTTGTCGTTATAGATCCGGTCCACGCAAAGGGTGCATTTCTTCATCACCCCCGCCGCCTGATCCAGCTCTCGCGCGCCGTAAGGGCAGGCCCAGGCACACAGGCCACAGCCGATGCAGGCATCCTCATTCACCAGCACGATGCCATCCTCGGCCCGCTTGTAGCTGGCGCCGGTGGGGCAGACGGTGACACAAGGCGCCGCCTCACAATGCAGGCAGGACCGGGGGAAGTTCACTACCTGAGCGGGCCCATCCGGGGGCTGCACCTCATAGCTGTGAACGCGGTTTAGGAAGGTGCCGGAAGGGTCTGACCCATAAGGGTTCTGATCCGACAGGGGGGCACCATAGCCCTGATCATTCCAGCCTTTGCAGGCGGTGACGCAGGCGTTGCAGCCGACGCAGGTATCTAGGTCGATGGCAAGGCCCAGTTTCTTGGGCGTAGGGCCGGGAAGCATGGTCATTCCGTGTCCCCCGCGCGGCAAATTCCTTGGAAGGAATTTGCAATTTTCTTCCAAGAAAATTGCGTCATGCCCGGTCCTCCCCCTTGGGCACCACACGCGGCACCGGGCCAAAGGCCGGTTCCGAATGATCGCGCGGCCCCACCCGTTCCACCCTCACCCGCAGGTCGAACCACGCCGCCTGTCCGGTCACCGGGTCGGAGTTCGACCAGCGCATCCCGTCGTCCTTTTCCGGCAAAAGTTCGGAGATCAGATGGTTCAGCAGGAAGCCCTCTGTCGCCTCGCTTGCCCCTTCGTCCAGTGCCCACGCCGCCTTGCGCTTGCCAATGGCATTCCACGTCCAGATGGTGTTTTCGTTCAAGGCCGCCATATGGGCAACCGGCACGGTGATTTCGCCATTGGGGCTGGTGACGCGGGCATAATCGCCATCGCTAAACCCATGCGCTTCCCAGACTTTCGTCGGCAGATAAAGGAAGTTCATCCCCCGGATCTGCCGCAGCCAGGCGTTCTGCGTGCCCCAGGAATGATACATATCCATCGGGCGCTGGGTCAGGGCGTGGATCGGATAGCCCTCGGCCCCCTCGTCGCCAAAGGGTGGATACCACGCGGGCAGCGGGTCCATCGCCTGTTTCAGCCGCGCGCGCATATGGTCGGGCGGCTGGATCGCGCCCTGCCCTTCGGCGGCGAGCTGGAACCGCCGCATCGGTTCGGACCAGATGCTGAACAGGTAAGGCTGCGGCGTCTCGTAGAACGAGGTCGCCACCGCCCAATCCTGATAGGCTTGGTTCCAGGGTTTATAGAACAGGGCCTCTTCCGGCACATGGGCCTGATAAAAGCCGCCACTCTCGATGTAACGCTGCATCTGATCGGGGTTCGGCGCACCGCGCCCCTCAGCCTCGCCATTACCGCGAAAACCGATCAGCGGGCCGACACCGGGACGGCGCTGATGGTTGGCGATGTAATCGGCATAGTCGCGGAATTTCGCGCTGCCATCCTCGTTGGTCATCCCCGGCAGGCCCAAACGGGCACCGAGGTCGAGGAGAACGGTCTGAAAACAGCGCACATCACGATCCGGTTCCACCACCGGCCAGCGGATCGAGTCGCCCGCCGCATCGGGTTCACTAATGGGGCGGTCCAGCAGGCTGATGCAATCGTGCCGTTCCAGATAGGTGGTGTCGGGCAGGATCAGGTCGGCATATGCCACCATTTCAGACGCATAGGCATCGGAATAGATGATGCGGGGGATGATGTAGTCGCCGTCCGGCCCCTTGTCGGTCAGCATCTCCATCACCTTCGCCGTATTCATCGACGAATTCCACGCCATGTTCGCCATATAGAGGAACAGCGTGTCGATCCGATACGGGTCACCGGCATGGGCATTGGGGATCAGCATGTGCATCAACCCATGGGCCGAGAACGGGTTTTCCCACGAAAACGCCTTGTCGATCCGCGCGGGCGAGCCGTCGGGTTTCAGTGCCAATTGCTCGGGTCCGCGCACATAGCCGAGATGCGGGCCAGACAGCGGCTTGCCCGGCACGGCAACAAAGTTCGGGGTCGGATGCGCCTCAACCGGCTTGGGGTATGGCGGTTTGAAACGGTAGCCGCCCGGCACCTCGACCGTGCCGAGGACGATCTGCAACAGATGCAGCGCGCGGGCGGTCTGAAAGCCGTTGGAATGGGCCGAGATGCCCCGCATGGCGTGAAAGCTGACCGGCCTTCCGGGCATGGTTTCATGCCGGTTGCCGCGAAAATCGGTCCATGCTTGCGCAATTTCAATCGACTGATTGAACGCCACATCGGCCAGTTCCGCCGCCAGCGCCCGAATGCGCGCCGCCGGAATGCCGCAGCGGTCGGCCACCGCCTCCGGTGCATAATCGGGCGACAGATAGCGTTCGGCCATATGCTGAAACACCGTCCGGTGACCGTCCCACACTGCGCCCAGATCTGGCTGAACCCCCTTGCCATCCCACGGCGCCGGGTTCCCGGTACGGCGGTCGATCACGAAGGGCTGGCTTTCGGCGTTCTTGAGGATCAGGCCCTTTTCGGGGCCTTCGGTGTCGTTCACCAGCAGGGGCGCGTTGGTCCATTGCGCTAGATACTCAAGGTCGATCTTGCCCGCCTCGAACAGGCAATGGATCAGCGACAGGATCAGCAGCCCGTCGGTGCCCGGCGTGATCGGCAGCCAATCATCGGCAATCGCATTATAGCCGGTGCGGATCGGGTTGACGCCGATCACCCGCGCGCCGCGGGCCTTGAGCTTGCCCAGACCGATCTTGATGGGGTTAGAATCGTGATCCTCGGCCACGCCGAACATCACGAACAGCTTGGTGCGGTCCCAGTCGGGCTGGCCGAATTCCCAGAACGCGCCGCCGATGGTGTAGATGCCGCCCGCCGCCATGTTCACCGAGCAAAACCCGCCATGGGCGGCATAGTTCGGCGTGCCGAAATTCTGCGCCCACCAGCCTGTGAGACTTTGGCTCTGATCGCGCCCTGTGAAAAATGCCAGCTTTTCCGGCGCGGTTTCGCGCAAGGGCTTCATCCACGACACCGCCAGCGCCAGCGCCTCGTCCCAACTGATTTCCTCAAACGCGCCCGATCCGCGCGGGCCAACCCGGCGCAGGGGCGCGCGCAGACGGCTGGGCGCAGTCACCTGCATGATGCCCGAAGCCCCTTTGGCGCAGAGAACCCCCTTGTTCACCGGATGGGCGCGGTTGCCCTCGATATAGGAAACCTTGCCCGATTTCAGATGCACATTGATGCCGCAGCGGCAGGCGCACATATAACAGGTGGTCTTGCGCACCTCGTCCGAAACGGCGGGCGACAGGTTCAGGATCGGCTGGCTCATCCGCTTGCCTCGCTGGCCATGATTGCCATGGCCTCTTTTGCAATGTGGCGCTCCTCTTCGGCGGGAACCACATGGATAGCGACACGCGATGTCGCGGAATGCACCTGCGCTGCATTCGCCTCATTCGCGGCCGGGTCCAGTTCGGCCCCCAGATAGCCAAGCCCCTCAACAATCGCGGCCCGCATTGCGCGGTCATTCTCGCCAATGCCCCCGGTGAAGGCGATGGCATCAAGGCCGCCCATCGCGGCCACCATGCTGCCCGCGTGGCGCACGGCCCAATAGGCGAAATGGTCCAGCGCAAAGGCGGCCTCTGCCGTGCCCGCCGCCCGCAAGGCGCGCATGTCGCTGGCACCGCCAAGACCCAAAAGGCCGCTTTCCCGGTTCAGGATGCGGGCGGCCCCGTCGATGCCATGCACCTCGGCCAGCCGCAGCACCGCATTGCCGTCAATCGCCCCGGTTCGGGTGCCCATGGTCAACCCGTCCAGTGGTGAATAGCCCATGGTGGTGGCGACAGAATGCCCAGCGTGAATGGCACATAGAGATGCGCCATTGCCCAAATGCAATGCCAACAGCCGATCTGGCAACTTATTGCCGGCCATTTCTTGCACTTTTCGAACAAGTGCGGCGTAACTGATGCCATGAAAGCCATAGCGGCGGATGCCGCGTTCGCGCTCGGCCAAAGGCAGGGCATAGGCCGTCGCCACCTCGGGGTTGGTCGCGTGAAAGGCCGTGTCAAAGCTGACATACTGCGGCAGGTCGGGGGCCAGCGCGGTCATCGCCCGCAGGCCCATCAGGTTCGCCGGATTGTGCAAGGGGGCCAGCGGGATGCAGGCCGCAATCTGCGCCTCCACCTCCGCCGTCACCCGGCAGGTCGCGGTAAGCGCCGCGCCGCCATGCACCACCCGATGCGCGACAGCGGCCAGCGAACCAACCGATAGCCCCATCCCCTCGATCAGCGCCAGCAGCGCCGCGCCGTGGTCGGCAACCGGGCGGGCGTACTTTGCGCCACCAACCTCCACCACCGCAGCGCCACCGATCTCGGCCACCATGCCGCGCGCCAGCTCGGCCCCGCCATCAAACAGCACGACCTTGACCGAGGATGACCCGGCATTGACCACCAGCAGCATCAGATCACCGCCTTGATCAGCCCCAGCGCCGCCAGCCCGGCCAGAAGGATGATCGCAAAGCGGCGGAAATCCTTGGGGTCGGTGTTCAGGAAATGCCGGCTGCCCAGCCAGTTGCCAAGGAAGGTCAGCGGTAGGGCCGCCAGCGCAATCCACAACGTGTTCCACGTCACCAGCCCGTGCCACCAGTAAAGCGGCGCGGAATAAAGGTCGAGGATCGGGAAATAGGCGATCAGCGTCGCCCGGAACGTCGCCGCTGCCATCGGTTGCGCGGCAAAGAACGCCGCCACCGGCAGCCCCCCCATCCCCGGCGCATTGGCAAGGCCAGAGATCAGGCCCGCCACCACATTCGGCCCGCCCCGCACCTCGGTCCGCAGCCGCCAGCCTGCCAACAGCACGCAACACATGATCAGGATATAGATCGAAATCACCGCCCGCGCCGTGTTTTCGGAAACGCCGGTCAGCACCCACAGCCCCAGGGGCAGCCCCACGACCGCCCCCGCCATCATCAGCCCGACGCGCCGCCAGTCGATTTGATGGCCGATGCCGCGAAAGGCCTGAAGGCTCATCGCGGTTTCCAATATCACTACCGTCGCCACGAAATGCAGCGGGTTCGTCACCACACCCGAGGCGGCGATGACGATGGCCGAATAGCCGAACCCCGAATAGCCCCGGATGAAGGCCGCCACCAGAATGGCAACCCCCATCCAGACCGCAGCCCCCAGCCCAAGGCCGAACAGCATCAAACGACCTGCGGACGCATGTCGGCAGCGGAAATGCCCGCCACTGCAACCGGCTTTTTCATCGCATCGCGGCGGAAAGGCTCGCCCAGTTCCTGATTGATCATCGCCTCGATCAGGGTCGTCTTGCCGGCCATCTGGTCGGCAATCGCCTTGGTCAGCGCGTCGCGCAATTCATCCATCGTGCGCGCCACCACGCCCTGCAAACCGCAGGCCCGCGCGATCCCGGCATAGGACACCTGCGTATCCAGCTCGGTGCCCACGAAATTGTCGTCATACCACAGGGTCGAATTGCGCTTTTCCGCGCCCCATTGGTAATTGCGGAACACAACTTGGGTAATCGCGGGCCATTCGCCGCGGCCAATCGCGGTCAGCTCGGTCACCGCGATGCCAAAGGCGCCATCGCCGGAAAAGCCCACAACAGGCACATCCGGGCAGGCAATCTTGGCACCGACGATCGACGGCAGACCATAACCGCACGGCCCGAACAGGCCGGGGGCAAGGTATTTCCGCCCCGCCTCAAACGTCGGATAGGCATTGCCGATCGCGCAGTTGTTACCAATGTCGCTGGAAATGATGGCCTCTTTCGGCAGCGCCGACTGAATCGCGCGCCACGCCATGCGGGGGCTCATCCAGTCCGGCTTTGCGGCGCGGGCGCGCTGATTCCATGTGGTGCCCACATCATCATCTTCGTGATCCATCGAAGACAGCGCCTGCGCCCAGGCCGATTTGGTCTGTGCGATCTTGGCTTTGCGCTCCGCCCGCGCATGGTTACCTGCGGTAGAGGCCAACCGCGCCAAAACCGCCTCGGCTACTTTCTTGGAGTCGCCGACAATGCCAACCGTGACTTTCTTCGTCAGCCCGATCCGATCCGGGTTGATGTCAACTTGGATGATTTTGGCCTGCTTCGGCCAATAGTCCAGCGCGTATCCCGGCAAGGTTGAAAACGGGTTCAGTCGGGTACCCAGACAGAATACCACATCCGCTTGCGAAATCAACTCCATCGAGGCCTTCGACCCGTTATAGCCCAAGGGACCCGCGAACAGTGGATGGCTGCCGGGAAAGGCATCGTTGTGCTGATAGCCGACGCAGACCGGCGCATCCAGCCGCTCGGCCAGCGCCATGCTGGCCGGAATGGCGCCACCCAAGACCACGCCCGCCCCGTTCAGAATGACGGGAAACTTGGCCGATGACAGCAGCGCGGCGGCGGCGGCAATCGCCTCTTCCCCGCCTGCGGGGCGTTCAAACTCCACAATCGCGGGCAGATCGATGTCGATCACCTGGGTGAAATAATCGCGCGGAAAGTTGATCTGCGCCGGGGCCGACTGGCGCTTGGCTTGCAGGATTACACGGTTCAGCACTTCGGCCACGCGGGACGGGTCGCGCACCTCTTCCTGATAGCAGACCATGTCCTTGAACAGCGCCATCTGCTCGACTTCCTGAAAGCCGCCCTGCCCGATGGTCTTGTTCGCCGCCTGCGGCGTGATCAGCAACAGCGGCGTATGGTTCCAGTAAGCCGTTTTCACCGCCGTGACGAAATTGGTGATGCCCGGCCCGTTCTGGGCGATCATCATGCTCATCTTGCCCGAGGCGCGGGTAAAACCATCGGCCATCATCCCGCCGCTGCCTTCATGCGCGCAGTCCCAAAAGCTGATGCCCGCACGGGGAAACAGGTCCGAAATCGGCATGAAGGCCGATCCGATGATGCCGAAGGCATGTTCGATGCCGTGCATTTGCAGCACTTTGACGAAGGCTTCCTCGGTGGTCATCTTCATGGCGTATCCTTCCCGGAATGACGGTGTGGCCCAAGTGATAGCCCCGCGCCCCAAGCCCGCTTAGGGCCAGTGCCTCCGGGCTGATAGCGCCAGATCTTCCCTTCCTCTTGGCAGAAATACTTCGGGGTCCGGGGCAGCGCCCCGGCGATTGCCGCTAGCCCGCCCCCTGCCTTATCGCCCGCGCGATCCGGGCAATCCCTTCGGGTATCCGCACCGGCGGGGTCGAGGAATAGGCCAGCCGGTAATAGTTTCGCGGCGCACTTTCGGGATCAAAGAACACCCGCCCCGGCTCGATCAGCACGCCCTCGGCGCGCAGACGCTCGGCCAGCACCTCGGTGTTCACCGTTGCAGGTGCCCGCATCCAGAAAGACGAACCGCCAAAGCCACCCTGCCCAGCGACGACCAACCCGTTGTCGCGGATCGCCTCTTCCATCGCCTGACGGCGGCGGCGATAGGCGGTGCGCATCCGGTTGATCAGCGCATCATAATGGCCAAGGGACAGGAAATAGGCGACAGTGCGCTGAATATGCCCCGGCGGGTGGCGCAGCGTGGTCAGCCGCAGCGCGCGGGCGGCGCGGATAAAGCTTGCCGGTCCAACCAGATAGCCCAGCCGCATCCCCGGAAACACCGACTTGGAAAACGACCCGGCATAGATCACCCGTCCGTCGCTATCGAGGCTTTTCAGCGCCGGAGAGACAGGTTTCAGGAACGACATCTCGAACTCGTAATCATCCTCGACGATCACGAACCCCTCGCGCCCCGCCGCCTCCAAGAGGGCCAGACGCCGCTCCAGCGGCATGGTGGCGTTGGTCGGGCATTGGTGGCTGGCGGTGGTGAAAACCGCATCCACCCCCTTTGGCACCGCCTCGGGCGGCAGGCCGTCGGCATCGACATCCACCGGCAGAATCTCGGTCCCCGTCGCCGCCAGCACCCCGCGCAGGCCCGAATAGCAGGGGTTTTCCACCGCCGCCCGCCGCCCCGGCCCCAGCAGCACCTGAGAGGCCAGCCACAGCCCGTTCTGCGCGCCAAGGGTCAGCAGCACCTCGTCCGGTTCCGCCGCAATCCCGCGCCGGGGCAGGATGGACCGCAAGACATGCTCGATCAGCAGGGGGTCGTCGCGGTCATAGTAATCCTGCGTCAGGGTGGCAAAATCGCGCCGCCCCAGTGCCCGCACCGCACAAAGGCGCCAGTTCTGATGGTCAAACAGCGTGGCATCCGCCTGGCCATAGATGAAGGAATAGGGATAGGCCTCCCAATCCGCGGGCCGGTCCACCTGCCCCGCCGCCAGCACGCGGCCCGCCAGCAGGCGGGCGACATCGGGGCTTTCGGCGCGCGGGCCACGGGCGGGCATATCGGGCGCGCGGGGTGCGTTTTCCGACACGAAATAGCCCGACCGCCCCCGCGCAGTAAGGTAGTCAGAGGAGACCAGCTCGGCATAAGACAGCGTGACCGTGATCCGGCTGATGCCCAGATGCTCGGCCAGACCGCGCGATGATGGCATCCGCTGGCCGGGGCGGAAGCGGCCCGCCAGAATGCCCTCGGTCACCATCTGCCGGATGCGCTGTTGCAGGCTGCCCCGCCCGGCAGGCGGCAGAACAAAGGCTTCGGCAGGGATCGACATTCTGGCCTCAAATCGCAGGAAGGGCTGGACTTATGAGGGCAGAAAGCGGCGGTTGGTCAAGGGGAATGGCGCGGAAAGGTGCGTGAAATCACGCACCTTGCGACTTGGTTCTACGGCTGTCCCTATCCCGTAGGGTGCGTGCCTGCACGCATCAGCCTAAAACACCGCCAGCCGCGACAGGTCATAGCCGTTCCATTCCAAAATCTCGCGCGCGGCCTTCAGCCGGTCGGGCGAAATACTGCCCGTGCGGTCCAGAATGAAGCCAAAGCTGCCGTCGGGCGTGCCGATCACCAGCGTGCGGTAATCGGCATCGGCCCACAGCACCCACCACGCCCGACCACCGACGACAAAGCGCCCCGGCCCGGCGGGCTGCATCGCGCCACCGCCCTTCATGTCGCGCCCCGACAGGCACAGCCGATAGCTGGCCTGCAAGGTGCCCTTGCCGGAAATCGTCACCCCGCCCGGTGCACAGCCCGCTGGCCCGAATGCGGCAACCTGCCGCCAATCCCCGGCCAGCCGCGCGCTTTCAACCTGCACCGAAGAATAGATCGGTGCCCCCGCCTTGCGGTAGCCGCCCTGTTGCGGCGGCAACGTCGGCGCAGAACAGGCCATCAACACCAGACAGGCCGCAAGCCCCAGCCTATTCCCTCTTAGTCGATGCACAATGTCACCCTTGATCCGTCGTTTTGCAGAATTTCATTGCAGCCGAACAAGGGGGCAATTGGCGCGCAGGTGCCAGACCGCGCAAGGCACAGCCCTTCGCATTGCGAGGCCTTCTTGCACTCTTTGCCCGCATCGCGCGTGCGCTGCACGCAGGTCTGCCCGGCGCCCTTGCCAACCTTGGCCCATTGCCCGCCCTTCTTGCGGCAGGCGGCCTCTTCGGGAGAGGACGGCGGCGGCTCCGGTTTCGGCTCTTCGGCAACAGGTGCGGCGGCGTCAGCAGGTTTCGCGGGGGAAGCGGCGGGCTTTGCCTGTGCCGTATCGGCCGCCGCAGGGGCCGGATGTGGCCGCGCCGGGTTTGGCAGCGGCGGCTTTGTTGCGGCGACGGGTGCTGCACCCGCAGTTGCCGCGCCGGGTGGCCCCGACAGCGCGGTAACCGTCACATCGCCACCCGTGATAGGGTTGGCGGCCACCGCCTTGCCACCCTTGCCGCCCAGACCCATCGTGCAGGCCGACAGTACAATGGCCACCGCCAGAACCAGATACCGCATCGCATGCCCCCTTGCCTTGCGGGTCAGTGAATCAGGTCCGCCCGACCGCCGCAAGCCCGGGCGTCAGTATGGCATCGGCCAGTCGCGATGCACCGCCTCGATCTCGGCCAGAACCTCTGCCGACAGGGTGATCTCTGCCGCGCCAAGGGCGGTCTGCAACTGCGCCAGACTGGTCGCCCCGATGATCGGAATGCAGGGGAAAGGCCGCGTCCGGCACCAGGCAATCGCCATCTGGCAGGGGTCAAGCCCATGGCGCGCGGCCACCCCCAGATAGGCGGCAACGGCGGGAAACACCCGGGGCGTGATCCGGCCCGACAGAGTGTGATTAAGACTGCGACGAGAGCCTTCTGGCGTGACATCGCCCGCATATTTGCCCGACAAAAGCCCCGTCGCCAGTGGAGAGAATGCCAGCAGCGGCATCTCTTCCATCGTGGCAAGCTCTGCCCAGTCGGTATCGAACTGGCGGCACAGCAGCGAATATTCGTTCTGCACCGTCGCCATACGCGGCAGGCCGTGCCGGTCGGCCAGCGACAACCATTTCGCCGCCCCCCAGACGCTTTCATTCGACAGGGCGATGTGGCGTATCTTGCCTTCGCCGATCAGGCGCGCCGCCTCGCCCAGAATGTCCAGCATTTCTGCCTCGGTTCCGGCGCGGTCGCTGGTGGGTTTGTAATCCCAGTGCTGACGGAAGTGATAGCTGCCCCGGTTGGGCCAGTGCAGTTGGTAGATGTCGATGTAATCGGTGCCCAGCCGTTGCAACGAGCTTTCAGCCGCCGCGCGCAGGGTTGCGCCCGAAATCGGCTGGCCGGGCCGCACCATCTGCCCCACGCCGGCCACCTTGGTGGCGATGACCAGCCGGTCACGCCCGCCCCGCGCCGCCAGCCAAGAGCCGATGATTTCTTCAGTCTTGCCTACGGTTTCGGCCCGCACCGGATTGACCGGATACATCTCTGCCGTGTCCCAGAAGGTGGCGCCATGGTCCACGGCCATATCCATCTGGGCATGGCCCTCGGCCTCGGTATTCTGGCTGCCCCAGGTCATGGTGCCCAGACAGATCTCTGGCACGTTCAGCCCGGTCCGCCCCAAGGAAATGGTTTTCATCCTGCCCTCCATCAACAGGGGGCAAGCTAACTCGCGGCACGGCCAAGGCAAGCCGGGAATCAAGTGCCAACTGCGCCAGATCAACGAAACCAGCCTCGAATCCGGGTAGGATTCCTAAATCGAAGCAAAGGAGACGACGATGGATATCACCTTCAAAGGCCAGACTGCGCTTGTCACCGGCGCGGGGTCGGGCATCGGCGAGGCGGTTGCGGTTGCGCTGGCCAAATCGGGGGCAAAGGTCGCGGTGCAGGATATTTCGCTGGACAAAGCCCAAACCGTCGTGGCCCGCATCGTCGCCAAAGGTGGCGAGGCCAGGGCGCTGGCAGGCGATGTGGCCGATGCGACGGCGGTAGAGGCGATGGTGGCTGACACGGTGGCCTGGGGCGGCGGGTTGCACCTGTTGGTGAATAACGCCGGCATCGACGGGCCTTCAGCGCCCACCGGGGATTATCCACTCGACGGTTGGGCGCAGGTTATCGGCATCAACCTGAACGGGGTGTTCTACGGGCTGCGCTTTGGCATTCCGGCCATGCTGAAATCGGGCGGCGGGGCGATTGTGAACATGGCATCGATCCTTGGATCGGTTGGTTTTGGCGGGGCGCCCGCCTATGTGGCAGCCAAACACGCGGTCGTGGGCCTGACTAAGAACGCAGCGATGGAATATGCGACGCAAGGCATTCGGGTGAATGCCGTTGGCCCCGCCTTCATCGATACGCCGCTGCTTGCAGGTTTTGACAAAGCCGCCCGCGACTGGCTGATTTCGCAGCACCCGGCGGGCCGGATGGGCAAGGCCGAAGAAGTCGCCGCGCTGACGCTGTTCCTGCTCTCGGATCACGCCAGTTTCATCACCGGCAGCTATCACCTTGTTGATGGGGGCTATACGGCGAAATAGGTCAAACCTCTGGCCCTTTTGCACGGCGGGCGCTAAACAGCGCCCGACCTAAGGAAAAGGGCACCTCATGGCACGGATTCTGATCACCTCCGCCATTCCCTATATCAACGGCATCAAGCATCTTGGGAACCTTGTGGGTTCGCAACTGCCAGCCGACCTGTTCGCCCGGTTCAACCGCGCGATGGGGCATGAGGTGATGTTCATCTGCGCCACCGACGAACACGGCACCCCCGCCGAACTGGCCGCCGCCAAGGCAGGCCAGCCGGTGGCCGAATATTGCGCCGAGATGCACAAGGTTCAGGCCGAGCTTGCCAAGGGCTTTCGCCTGTCGTTCGACCATTTCGGGCGGTCGTCCAGCCAGCGCAACCATGTGCTGACCCAGCATTTCGCAGGCAAGCTGGCCGACAACGGCCTGATCCGCGAAGTGTCGGAGAAGATGATCTTTTCCATCGACGACAACCGCTTCCTGCCCGACCGCTATATCGAGGGCACCTGCCCCAATTGCGGGTACGATTCCGCGCGCGGCGACCAATGCGACAACTGCACCAAGCAGTTGGACCCGACCGACCTGATCAACCCGCATTCCACCATTTCCGGCAGCACCAATCTGGAGGTGCGGGAAACCAAGCACCTTTACCTGATGCAGCGCGCCCTGAAGGACAAGCTGGAGGCGTGGATCGACTCGAAAACCGACTGGCCGATCCTGACCACCTCGATCGCCAAGAAATGGCTGAACGACGGCGACGGGCTGCAAGACCGCGGCATCACCCGCGACTTGCACTGGGGCATCCCGGTGATGAAGGGCGATCAGCCCTGGCCGGGCATGGAGGGCAAGGTTTTCTACGTCTGGTTCGATGCCCCCATCGAATATATCGCTGGCACCGCCGAATGGGCCGATGCGAATGGCAAGGCCGATGCCGACTGGGAACGCTGGTGGCGCACCGACAAGGGCGCGCATGACGTGACCTATTACCAGTTCATGGGCAAGGACAACGTACCCTTCCATACCCTGTCGTTCCCCGCCACCATTCTGGGCTCGGGCGAGCCGTGGAAGCTGGTCGATTACCTGAAATCCTTCAACTATCTGAACTATGACGGCGGCCAGTTCAGCACCTCGCGCGGTCGCGGGGTGTTCATGGATCAGGCTTTGTCGATCCTGCCGTCGGACTACTGGCGCTGGTGGCTTTTGTCCCACGCGCCGGAATCCAGCGACAGCGAGTTCACATGGGAGAATTTCCAGGCAAGCGTGAACAAGGATCTGGCCGATGTGCTGGGCAATCTTGTCAGCCGTGTCACCAAGTTCTGCGTGTCGAAATTCGGGGCCGAAGTGCCCGCTGGCGGTGCCTTCAGCGAACAGGAACATCGCCTGATCGAAGAACTGGGCACCCGCATAACGGATTACGCAGCCTGCATGCAGGCGATGGAGGTGCGCAAAGCCAGCGCCGAGTTGCGGGCGATATGGGTGATCGGCAACGAATATTTGCAAGCCGCCGCCCCCTGGACGGTGGTGAAAACCGACCCGGAGCGCGCGCAGGCGATGATCCGGCTCAGTCTCAATCTGATCCGGGTCTATGCCATCCTGTCGGCCCCGTTCATTCCCGATGCGGCTGCGACCATGATGGCGGCCATCGACTCGGACGACTGGACCTGGCCCACCGACGTTGCCGCCGCCATGACCGCCCTGCCTGCGGGTCATGCCTTTACCGTGCCGGAAAACCTGTTCCGCAAGATCACGGATGAGGAACGTGCCGACTGGCAGGCCCGTTTCGCCGGTGTTCGGACCTGATGCGCAGAACTGAAGTTTCGGCTATGCTTGCTGCGGGCGTTTCTGCGCCAGAGATTTCTGCGGGGGACGCTTATGGCTGAGGCAAGCCGCAGATATGTATCAAAGGGCGTGGCGCATGTCGTGCTGGCGCCAGGTGCAGAGCAGGTGCCTGTCACCTTTGTGCTGCTGCCTGGCTTTACCATGCTGGCGTTTTCGTCGGCGATAGAGCCGTTGCGCATGGCCAACCAGTTGACCGGGCAAGAGTTGTTCCGCTGGCAGGTGCTGACCGAAGATGGCAAGCCGATGGCCTGTTCAAACGGGTTGCAGGTGATCGCCGATGGCAGTTGGCTAGGCACACAGCCCGATGGCCTGATTTTCGTCTGTTCCGGGGTAGAGCCGGAAACCAAGGGCAGCCCGGCGCTGGCCGATTGGCTGCGCGGGCTGTGGCGGCGCGGTCGCATTGTGGGCGGGCTGTGTACCGGGGCCTATACGCTGGCCAAGGCGGGCATCCTGAAAGGGCGCCGCTTTACCCTGCATTGGGAAAATATCGAAGGTTTTACAGAAAGTTACCCAGACCTGCCCCCGGCACGTCAGGTCTTTACCATCGAAGACCGGGTGATGACCTGTGCGGGCGGCGTGGCGGCGGCTGACCTGATGCTCAAGATCATCCACGACCGTTTTGGCGCGAAAGTCAGCCAGGAGGTCATGAACATGTGCCTTCTGACCCAGCGCCGCGATGACAAGGACCAGCAGACCACGTCGCTGGCCGCCCGCCTTGGCACGCGCCACGACAAGCTGTTGCAAGCGGCCGAATTTCTGGAGGCGCGGATCGAGGAAGAGTTCGATCTGGATGCCTGCGCCGATCACCTGGACCTGTCGCGCCGCCAGATCGAACGGCTGTTCCACCGCTATCTCGACACAACGCCGGTGCGCTATATGAACGACCTGCGGCTGGCGCGGGGGCGGGCACTGCTGGCCGAGACCGATCTGAAAGTGACCGAGGTGGCGGTGGCCTGTGGCTATGCCTCGACCTCGCATTTCTCGAAATCGTTCCGCAAGAAATACGGGGTGTCGCCCTATCGATTCTCGCATTTCGGGCTGACCGGGGCGCCGGGCGGCTGATGTCTGTATCTGGGGGCACCTCCCCCCACCCCCCGTGGGATATTTATGAACAGATGAAAGCCGCGGGCGGCTATCAGCCCTTCTTGCAGAACGCCTCGCGCAGCGCCGAGATCACCGGGGTGACTTCGGACTGCACAAGGCGGTAGATGACATTCTTGCCCTGCCGTTCGGTCTGCACAAACCCCTCGGCCCGCAGGCGCATCAGTTGCTGCGAGATGGTTGCCTGACTTTCGTTCAGGGCGGCGCAAAGTTCGGTCACGTTCATGTCACGCTCGATCAGGTGGCACAGAATCTGAAGGCGGCCAGCATGGGACAGCGTTTTCAGGAAGGCCACCGCCCGTTCTGCCGCCGCACTGTCCGAACCAAGGGGATCGAACCCGTCTGACATGATGATTTCCGTCATCGGAACGCGCATCCCTCTTTCGCGCCCAGCGCCTTGAATACCTTGGCTGCCGGGCAGAACCCTGTGAACGACGACTGGATCAGGTTTGCACCGATAAACACCGTGAGCCAGACAAAGTACCCGGATACATAAGTCGTCAGCACGACGGACAAAAGCACCATGCACCCGGCAAACAGCAGAACGGAACGGTCGATAGTCATGTCATGTCTCCTTTTTGACAATGGTCAGGTGCGAAACACCCGGTAGATGGCAGGGATCACCACCACCGTCAGCGCGGTCGAGGTGAGAAGGCCGAACAGCAGAGAGATGGCGAGACCCTGAAAGATCGGGTCAGCCAGGATCACCACCGCGCCGATCATGGCGGCCACGGCGGTCAGGAAGATCGGCTTGAAGCGGATGGTGCCTGCGTGGATCAGGCTTTCGACCGTCACCGCCCCTTCGCTGCGGATGAAATCCACCAGCAGGATCGAATTTCGCACAATGATCCCCGCCAGCGCGATGAAGCCGATCATCGAGGTGGCCGAAAAGGGCGCGCCGAACAGCCAGTGGCCCAGCATGATGCCAAGGAAGGTCAGCGGCACCGGCGTCAGGATGACCAAGGGCAGGCGGAACGAGCCAAATTGCGCAACCACGAGGATATAGATGCCCAAGAGAGCCACGCCAAAGGCGGCCCCCATGTCGCGGAAGGTGACCCATGTCACCTCCCACTCGCCATCCCACAGCAGCGTGGTGCGGGTTTCGTCGTCGGGCTGGCCATGCAGCGCGATTTGCGGCGCGTCAGGCTGATCCTTCAGCACGTTACCGACCGCCAGCATCCCGTAAAGCGGTGCCTCGTAATCGCCCGCGAGTTCCGCAGTTACCATCTCGGCGGCGCGGCCATTGTGGCGGAAGATCGGGTAAGAGGCATTTTCAGTAGTGATCCTTACCACATCGCCCAGCTCGACCACATCGCGCCCGCCGGGCAGGCTGTTGGCCGGGATGGGGGTAGACAGAAAGCGTTCATCCATCACCCTGTCGCCCGTGGCACGCTGCAAGACCAGCGGGATCGGATAACGCCCCTGCCCCCGGTGCGAATAGCCGACCGTCTGCCCGCCGTTCAGCGCAGCGATGGTGTCAAACACGTCCTGTTCCTGCACACAGTAAAAATCGAGGTCATCGGGCGAGATCGTCGCGCGCAGCCGGCGGGGTTGGGTGCCATAGCTGTTATCGACATCGACAAGGAAGGGCACCGCGCGGAACGCGGTTTCGACCTGCGCGGCAGCCTTGCGGCGGGTTTCGGCGTCGGGGCCATAAACTTCAGCCAGCAGGGTCGAGATCACCGGGGGGCCGGGCGGCGGTTCGACCACCTTCAGCGCGGTGCCTGCGGGCAGGGCCAGCGCGGCCAGCCGCTGGCGCAGGTCCAGCGCGATGGCATGGCTGGTGCGGCTGCGGTCGGCTTTGGGGGCAAGGTTGATCGCCACCTCACCCAGATGCGGTTCCTGCCGCAGGTAATAATGGCGCACGAGGCCGTTGAAGTTGAAGGGGGCCGCCGTGCCCGCATGGGTTTGGGCCGAGGTCACCTCGGGCAGGCCCAGCGCCACCCGCGCCACATCCTGCACAAGGGCGTCGGTCGTCTCGGTTGCCGCCCCTTCGGGCAGGTCGATCATCACGGCAAGTTCGGATTTGTTGTCAAAGGGCAGCAGTTTGACCGTGACATGCTTGGTGTAAAGCAGGCCGAGAGAGCCGAAAGACAGCGCCGCCGTGACCAGCAGAAACATCAGGCTGCGGCGTTTCGTGGCCAGAATGGGCCGGGCGGCGGCCATATAGACCCGCTCCATCCAGCCGTGACCGGAATGGTGCGCCAGCCGCGCACGGCCCGCGATTTTCACCATCAGCCAAGGGGTGATTATGACGGCGACAAAGAACGAGAATACCATCGCCGCACTGGCATTGGCCGGAATGGGCGACATATAGGGGCCCATCAGGCCGGAAACGAACAGCATCGGCAGCAGCGCCGCCACCACGGTCAGCGTGGCGACGATGGTGGGGTTGCCCACCTCGGCCACCGCATCCACCGCCGCCTGCGCGCGGGGGCGGGCATCGCCCATGCCCCAGTGTCGAGCGATGTTTTCAATCACCACGATGGCGTCATCGACAAGGATACCGATGGAAAAGATCAGCGCGAACAGGCTGACCCGGTTCAGCGTGTAACCCATGATCCAGGCGGCAAAAAGCGTCAGCAGGATCGTCACCGGAATGACGATGGCCACCACCACCGCCTCGCGCCAGCCGATGGCGACAAAGACCAGCGCGATGATCGACACGGTGGCAAGGCCAAGGTGGAACAGCAGCTCGTTGGCCTTTTCATTGGCCGTCTCGCCATAGTCGCGGGTCACGGTCACTTGCACCGAATCCGGGATCACCCGGCCCTCCAGCGCCTTGATCCTGTGCAGCGCGTCTTCGGCCACCACCACGGCATTGGCCCCTGCCCGCTTGGCGACGGCCAGCGTGACGGCGGGGCTGCGCATAATCGTGCCATCCGCCTCCCGCGTCAGGTTCGCCACGATATGGTCCGAGGTATCGGGCACAAAGCTGACATCGGCTACATCGGCGACATAGACCGGGTGCCCTTCGCGCGTGGTGATCAGCAGGTTCGCCACCTCAGCCGGGGCGGTCAGGGTGGTGCCTGCCACAAGGTCCACCTCCTCCCCGCCATCGCGCAGCTTGCCCGCGTTCAGCGTGCGGTTGGCCTGTGCCACCTTGCCCGCAAGCTGTTGCAGCGTCACGCCATAAAGGGCCAGCCGGTCGGGGTCTGGCGCGATGCGGATGGCCTCGGTCGCCTCGCCCACCAGATAGGTCAGGCCGATGTTGTCGGCCTTTGTCACCTCGGCCTGAACGGCGCGGGCAATGCGGGTCAGGTCATTGGCCTGCACCGCCTGCCCCGGCTTTGCCGACAGGGTGACCGACAGGATCGCCACATCGTCAATGCCGCGCCCGACGATCAGCGGTTCGGGAATGCCCACCGGAATCCGGTCCATATTGGCGCGGATCTTGTCATGCACGCGCAGGATGGCATCCTCGGACCGGGTGCCGACCTGAAACCGCGCCATGACCAGAACGCTGTCATCGCGGGTCTGGGAATAGACGTGTTCGACCCCGTTGATGCCCTTGACCAGCACCTCCAGCGGCTCGGTCACCAGCTTCACCGCATCCTCGGCCTTCAGGCCGGAGGCTTGCACATGGATGTCCACCATGGGCACGGAAATCTGCGGCTCCTCCTCGCGCGGCAGGGCGCCAAGGGCAACCAGACCGGCGGCAATGGCGGCAAGGATGAACAGGGGCGTCAGCGACGAGGCGATGAAGGCCCGCGTCAACCGCCCGGCAAGGCCAAGGCGCTCACTCATTGCCGCCCCCAAGCACCCGGTCGGTCGCTGTAAGGCCGGACAGGATTTCGACCATCTTTTGCCCGTCGATCACCTGATGCTGGCCGGGCACCACCACGCGGGCCACCGGGCCTTCCGCTCCCTCGACCTGAACGAAATCCAGCCCCGATTGCGAGGCAATCTCTCCTTCCGGCACCACCAGCGCGGGGCGCTGCCCCACCGGCAGGCGCACCAGCACGCGGGCGTCAATGAAGCGATCAGATAGGTCCGCCACCTCGACATCCGCCGTCACCCGCCCGCCCGAGATCAGCGGGTAAACCTTGGCCAGACGGCCCTCGGCGCCCTCAATTTCGATGGTATCGCCTTGGTGCAGGTTGGCGGCATGGCGCTCGGGCACCGCGATGCGCAAAAAGGTGCCGCCCGCCGCCAGCGTTGCCACGGGTTCGCCCGGCATCACCACCGCGCCTTTTGCCACCGGCACCTCCAGCACCCGACCCGCCGCCGGGGCCAGCACCGCACCCTCGGCCTCGCTTTGAGCTATCACGCGGGCCTGCGCCTCCAGCGCGGCGATCTGGCCTGTCACCACATCGACCTGTGTGCGCAGCGCATCCAGCCGCTGCACCGTGGTGACGCCCTGCTTCAGCAGCTCTTGCCCGCGCGTCAATTCGGCTTGGGCATTGGCAAGCTGCGCCTCAGCCGCCGTCTTTTGCGCCTCCAGCGCGGAAAGCTGGAACCCCAGTTTTTCATCGACGATCCGGGCCAGAACCTGCCCTTCGGCCACCACATCACCCTCGGTCACCGCCAGTTCGGTGATCGTGCCGCCAATCCGTGCGCGCGCAGGCACCCGCAGCCGCGCCTCAACCGTGCCGTAAACCGCTTTCCACTCCGTCAGCTGCACCTGTTTGACTGGCGCCGGAGCGTCGGCAAAGGCTGGGGTGACCAGAGCAAGGCAAATGGCGGTCAGGACGGGTTTGCACATGGTGTCGCTCCTCTGTTGTCTGACAGATATATTTTCACATTCTAATGTCAATATGTGTTTGCAACAAACCGGGCCCGCCTTCCGCTTGAGCCGGGGCGCGCAAAGCCATATGGAAGGCCAAACCGCCCGAAGGACCATGCCATGCCGACCTTCCTTGACACCGCCGCGCCCGATTTCGACGCCCGCTTCTCCGCCCTTCTGGGGCAAAAGCGCGAAGAGGCCGAGGATGTCGATCACGCCGTGGCTGCCATCATCGCCGATGTCCGCAGCCGGGGCGATGCGGCGGTGATCGAGCTGACCGCACGGTTCGACCGGTTGACCCTTACGGCGGAAACGCTGGCCTTTTCGCCCGCCGAAATCGCCGCCGAAATCGCCAAGGTGACGCCCGAAGACCGCGCGGCGCTGGAACTGGCGGCAGACCGCATCCGCGCCTATCACCTGCGCCAGATGCCCGAGGATGCCAGTTGGCAGGAGCCGACCGGCGCCACCCTTGGCTGGCGCTGGACGCCGGTTTCCGCTGCGGGGCTTTATGTGCCGGGGGGGCTGGCCTCTTACCCCTCTTCGGTGCTGATGAACGCCATTCCCGCCAAGGTGGCGGGGGTCAAGCGGCTGGCTGTGGCCTGCCCCACCCCCGGCGGCGTGGTCAACCCCTTGGTTCTGCTGGCCGCCGAACTGGCCGGGGTGGATGTGATCTACCGCATCGGTGGCGCACAGGCGATTGCGGCGCTGGCCTATGGCACGGCGACCATTCCGGCGGTGGACAAGATCACCGGGCCGGGCAACGCCTATGTGGCGGCAGCCAAGCGCCGGGTTTTTGGCCGCGTGGGCATCGACATGATCGCCGGGCCGTCGGAAATTCTGGTGATCTCGGATGGAAGCGCCGACCCCGACTGGCTGGCCTTGGACCTGCTGTCCCAGGCCGAGCATGACCAAAGCGCGCAGTCGATCCTGATCACCCCCGATGCCGCCCATGCCCGCGCGGTGACGGCGGCGGTGGAAAAGCGGCTGGAAACGCTGGAGCGGCGTGAGATTGCGGGGGCAAGCTGGCGCGATTTCGGCGCGGTGATCGTCACGCGCGACCTGCACGAAGCTGCTGCCCTGTCGAACCGCGTCGCCCCTGAACATCTGGAGCTGTGCGTCGAAGATCCCGAAGCGCTGAGCCTTGAAATCACCCATGCCGGGGCGATCTTCCTAGGTGCCTGGACGCCCGAAGCCATCGGCGATTACGTCGGCGGGCCGAACCATGTGCTGCCCACCGCGCGCTCGGCCCGGTTCTCCTCTGGCCTTTCCGTCATGGAATTCCTGAAACGCACCACGCTGGCCAAGATGACACCCGAGGCTCTGCGCGCCATCGGCCCCGCCGCCGAACGGCTGGCGATCAGCGAAAGCCTTGAGGCACATGGCCTTTCGGTCCGCGCCCGGCTGGACCGGCTGAACGGCTGACCTTGACCGCCGCAGCCCGCCCCGGCAGGTTGGCGCTAACGGAGGGACGAGATGCTCAAAGGAATCGACAACCGGCTGAACGCCGACCTGCTGGGCTGCCTGCGCGCCATGGGGCATGGCGACATGCTGATGCTGGTGGATGCCAACTTTCCCGCCGCAGCACTGGCCAGCCAGACGATTGCGGGCAAGCTGCTGACCATGGAAAACCTGACCGCGACCGAGGCCGCCCGCGCGATCCTGTCGCTGCTGCCCCTGGACACTTTCGTCCCCGATTTCGCGGGCCGGATGGAGGTGGTGGGCGACCCGGCAAAAGTTACCGATGTTCAGGCAGAGGTGCAGGCCGTCGTCGATGCCGCCGAAGGCCGCCCCCGCCCCCTGCCCGGAATTGAGCGGTTCGCCTTTTACGATCTGTCAAAACAGGCCTATGCCATCGTGCAGACCAGCGAGCGGCGGCTCTATGGCTGCTTCATGTTCCGCAAGGGCGTGATCCCGCCAGAGGAATGAGCATGAAACCTATTGTAAATCTTGGAATTTTCGTTGCCGACTGCGCCTTCCGCTCGGCCCGCCTGCCCAAGACGGGTGAGACGATCTTGGGCAACAGCTTTGCCCTTGGGCCGGGTGGCAAGGGGTCGAACCAGGCCGTCGCCAGCGCGATGGCGGGCGGCGTCACGCATTTCATCACCCGGTTGGGGAATGACGACTTCGCTGCCATGGCCGATGGCATCTGGCGCAAGGCGGGCGTGACGCCTGAAATCACAGTGGACCATGACAGCTTTACCGGGGCCGCGGCCATTCTGGTTGATGACAGCACGGGTGCCAATGCGATCATCGTGACGCCGGGGGCTGCCGGTCGGATCACCGAAGGTGACATCGAAGCCCGCCGTGCCCTGATCGAAAGGGCCGCCGTCTTCATCACCCAGTTGGAGCAGCTCATCCCCCCAGCCCTGCGCGGCCTGCAAATCGCCAAGGCGGCGGGTGTGACCACGATCCTGAATCCCGCCCCTGCGGCCGAATTGCCAGCCGAAACCTTTCCTCTCTGCGACTACCTCACCCCCAATGAATCCGAGGCCGAACTGCTGACCGGCCTGCCCGTGACCAATTTGGCCGAGGCCGAGGCCGCCGCCGATGCCCTGCTGGCCAAGGGCGTGGGCGCTGTGGTGATGACCTTGGGCGGCAATGGGGCGCTTTACCGCGACAAGACCCGCAGCCTGCATCAGCCGATCATCTCGGCGGGCAAAGTCGCCGATACCACCGGCGCGGGCGATGCCTTCAACGGCGGGTTCTGCGTGGCCTTGGCCGAGGGGCAGCCGATTGAACAGGCGCTGCGCTTTGCCGCCGCGACGGCGGGCATTTCGGTCACACGGCGGGGGGCTGCGGCCTCGATGCCCGCGCGGGCCGAAATCGACGCGCTGCTGGCCCGCGCCTAAGGCTTCCCCTGACGCCCGCGCCACCCTATAAGGCGGGCAAGCAAGGAGAGCGCCATGCGTCAGGCCGAGGTTACCCGCAACACCAACGAAACCGCGATCTCGGTCGCGGTCAATCTGGACGGCACCGGCAAGTGCAACGTGCAGACCGGGGTTGGCTTTTTTGACCACATGCTGGACCAGCTTGCGCGCCATTCGCTGATCGACATCACGGCAACCGCCAAGGGCGACCTGCATATCGACGATCACCACACTGTCGAGGATACCGGCATCGCACTGGGGCAGGCGCTGGTGCGCGCCTTGGGCGACAAGCGCGGCATCCGCCGCTATGGCCACTTCCGGCTGGCGATGGACGACACTCAGGTCGCCTGTGCGCTGGACCTGTCGGCGCGGCCCTTTCTGGTGTGGAACGTGCCCTTTACCGCGCCCAAGATCGGCACGTTTGACACGGAACTCGTGCGCGAATTCTTTCAGGCGGTGGCTGTGCATGGTGGCATCACCCTGCATCTTGACCTGATCCACGGCCTCAACAGCCACCACATTGCCGAGGCGACGTTCAAGGCCTTTGCTCGCGCCTTGCGCGAGGCGGTGGAGCCTGATCCCCGCCTTGGCAACGCCCTTCCCTCGACCAAGGGCGCGCTGTAAGCGCCAAATTTCTTCGAAGAAATTTGTCCGGATTTTGCAAAATCCGGGCAAGAATTTTCGAAAATTCTTGCTCCCGGAGTCCAGCCGAATGCCCCTGACCGTCCCCCTGACAGTCCTTGTCGATTACGATAGCGGCAACCTGCATTCCGCCGAAAAGGCGTTTCAGCGCATGGCGCTGGAAACGGGCGCAGGTGATATCCTCGTCACCTCGCGCCCCGAAGATGTGGCTCGCGCCGACCGCATCGTTCTGCCCGGCGACGGGGCCTTCCCGGCCTGCCGCCGCGCGCTTGGCGAATATGGCGGGCTGTTCGAAGCGATTGAAGACGCCGTGCGCACCAAGGGCCGCCCGTTCATGGGCATCTGCGTCGGGATGCAGATGATGGCGACCTGGGGCCGCGAATATACCGACACGCGCGGCTTTGACTGGATAGGTGGCGAGGTGACGCGCATCACCCCCGCCAACCCCGCGCTGAAGGTTCCGCATATGGGCTGGAACGATCTGGTGATCGACAGCACTGACGCCGGGGCGCATCCGGTTCTGAACGGCGTTGCAACCGGCGACCACGCCTATTTCGTCCACTCCTACGCCTTCCGCGTGGCCAATCCAGCAGAGCGGCTGGCCCATGTCGATTATGACGGCGACATCACCGCGATCATCGGGGCTGCGAACATGGTCGGCACCCAGTTTCACCCGGAGAAATCGCAGGCGACCGGGTTGCGGATCATCGCAAACTTCCTGCGCTGGGCACCCTGATCGGGTAACCTTTGCCTCATATGGCAAGAACTTATACCACGACGAACCGAATAAGGCGAAAGCCGGTCATCGTGCGCGGGCCTTTCCAACTCGCAGATTGCCCGGCTGTGATCGGATCGGCCTTCATCGTGTTGTCGAAGAAATTGTGCAACCAGTCATCGCAGAAGAAATTCAGCAACTGATCCGCCTTCTGGAAGCGCCAGCTGCCAATGTTGGGATCAAAAAAGCGAAACCCTGCCTGCCGATTGCCCGGCCCGCCTGAACTGTGCATGAAATCGACCGAATGCGCACTGCTTGAGGCTGAGTGGCCATTTATTGCGCCATAGTCATAGTGTAGCGACAAACAGAATACCGTTTGTCCAGCCCCCGACCACAGCGGCGCGATTTGCATCCTTATTGCATTTGCAGCCGTGCTATTTGTCGTGGCGGCAAGATCGACCACAGTCTTGCCCTGAAATGACATGTGCGAGCCAACGGCGCGCAGCAATGTCTTGGCAACGCTTCGCGTCCCTGCCCCGTTTGCATCGCTGTCCACCTCCACCATGTGCCCCCTTGCGCGGAGGACGGGCGAGTGGTCACGCTGAGGATCATGCCTATGCGCATAGGCGACTGTAACCGGGGGCGCTCTGGTCCCAGCCGCAGTCCGGCCTCCGCTATGATTAGCCCTTATGCCAAGATATTCTGGTGAGTTCGCCCGCTTTTGGGCAGTCGTGACCAGATCACTGATGATCGCCGTCTCAGTGCGAGATGTGGTCAGCAACTCTCCCGCCCATGTATAAACCAGAGATCGGCACAAGGCTTCGGGTTGGCTATAGGGAATGCGCGGCGCGATTTTCAGTGGCATGATATTATCCGGCACTGGATCAGCAGGTTTCACCAAAATGAACTTGGGTGCCGCGAGCATGCACCAGCCGCGAATAAACGTAGATCAAGCACATTTTCGGGCAAACGATGTCTGCCGGTAGCCCACCTGTCAACTCAGTTTTCCGATTGTGCTACGCCCTAGCGCAGCCACAGGCCCGCCTCGCGGATGCGGGCCCGGATCGCCTGTTCCCGGCGCGGCAGGTCGGCGCGGTCAAACATCTCGCGGATCTTGCGGCCACGGTTCTTGTAGATCAGCTCGCGCGCAGGCTCATGGTCGCGCAACAGGCGGCGCAGTTCTTTTTGGCTTGCCACCTCTTCCAGCACCTCGACCGCGCGGTCGCTTTCGCGGGCGTAAAGCAGCGGCAGGCTGCGGTAATGGCAGGTCACATCGCCATCAAGCCCGGCCAGTTCCGGCCCCGGACGCCCCCCGCCAAAAGACTGCACCACCAAGGGCAGCGCAATCTGGTCCAGCCATGGAAACAGCTCTTGCGCGGCAAGCTCCGGGGGCGTGTCGTCGCGGATCGTGCGGGCGATGGTCAAAAACCGTTCGCCAAACGCCTTGGGACTGGCATGAAAGAACCAGCCCGCGTTGAAATAAAGAAACCGCCGCCAGTGGTCGGCAGGTTCCGACAGGTCCAGCGTGGGGGCGATGTCCAGGCCAAAGCGGGCATAAAGCGCGCCCCAGATCGCCTCATGCGTCGAATAAAGCGGCACCGTTGGCCAGGTGCCCTCGCGCCGCATCGAGGCCGAGGGGCGGGCGAAATCGAACGGCACGGCGGCCAGATCGCCTGTCACCAGCGTATCGGTATCCAGAAACAAGAACGGTTCATCCGGCAGGGCCAGCAGCGCCTCGATCTTGTTGCCATGGGGATAACTGGCCCCGAACACGCAGTTCTGAAACGGCAGAAAGGTTGCGCCCAACCCCTCCAGCGCGGCACGCAGGGCGGGGTTGGTCAGGCGCGGGTCTTGCGGCCACAAGGGCCCGCCGGGTTCGGCCAGAAACAGCTTGCCCTGAAACCCCGGCGCGCTGGCCCGCAGCGATGCCGCCAGCAGCAACGCCTCGTATGAAAGGCGCCCGGCCTGCACCACGGCGACGATGTTGAACGCCATCTCTCAGGCCTTTGGGCCAAAGCGCAGCGACAGGCAGGACATGCCGCCATCCAGCTTGGCGCATTCGCTGTTGCCAATCTCGCGCACCTGATAGCCCGCGCGCAGCAGCATGTCGCGCGTGCGCGGAAACCCGGCAGGCGTCAGAACAAGATCGTTGAAGCGGATCGTATTGGCCGCCGCCTCTTCGCCTTCGGGCACGTCCAACACCCGGTAGCCGGCAAAGCAGCCAGAGGCGGACAGGCGCGGCGTGGACAGGATTGTTTCCCCATCCAGCAATGAGCAATCGGTCTTGAAATGCAGCACGCCGGGCGGGGTATGAACCTCTCGTACCGGCCAACCCCAATCGGCGACCAGCCCGGCCAGTTCGGCGATCCCTTGGGCATTGGTCCGGGCAGAACGACCCACCAGAACCTCGGTTTCCGTCACCAGAATGTCGCCGCCCTCGATATGGCTGGCCTGCCCCGCAATGCTTCGGACGCTGCCGTAAAGGGCGACCAGATGCGGTGCCATCTCTGCCGCCTCGCCCAGACGGGTCGGGGCACCGGGGCGCATGATCACCGCCCCCTGCGGCAGACACAGCGCGGTATCTTCGACAAAGACGCTATCGGGATAGTCGGTCAGCGCGGGCAGCACCGTCACCTTGGCCCCTGTCGCGCGCAGGGTGGCGACATAATCGGCATGATGGGCCAGCATCACCGCCAGATCGGGGCTGCCGGTATCCACGGCGCGCAGGCCATGGGTGATCGATGCCGCAGGCAAGCGGCAGATAGCATGGCTGAAACGAAAGGAATGATCGGACATCGCCTAGGGGTAAGCCGCCGCCCGCATCGGCGCAAGCCCGTCGTGCGTGCGCCCTAGATCGACAAGCTGGCCAGCAGATCCCCGGCCAGAATGGCCCCCACGATCAGAGCGGCAATGATCAGCTTTACGGTGTTACGGGTCATATGGGGCCTCTGAACCTGAAATCATGTTCAGTTGAGATGGGACCCAAAGCCCCGTTGTGCAACCAGTTGCGCGATAAATGCGGTGTATCAACCAGATGCAGCAGCACCCCGGAGTACTTGGGCACTGCGCAAGTGCTGATTTTGGGTGTTTTTCTAGCACCTGCGCCTTGCGAATACTTATGCCGCATCGTTTCTCGCCTGACGCACTCGATCCCGGCGCGAATGTATTCGCCGGGCAGTGCACAGCACCCTAAAAAGTGAACTGAAAAGTTCATATTGACCAGCCCGTCACCTTGACGGATGATCAGGTGTCTTTCCAAAGGGTGCCGCAATGCGTTCTGCCGTCCTGTTGGCCTGTTGCCTCGCCACAGCCCCCGCCCATGCCGAGCCGCCGTTTCCGGTAGAGATTGTAGTGGCACATACCGGGGCCGTGGTGAAGGATTTCGCGCTGGCCGGCACGCTGGAGGCGACCGACAGCTATCCTGCCTCGTTCCGTGATGGCGGGCGGGTCATCGCGATGGCGGCCGATGTCGGCGACCGGGTGGCCAAGGGGGCGGTGGTGGCGCAACTGGACCCGACGCAGGCCGACGGCGCGCTGCGCGGGGCAGAGGCGGGTCTGCGCGGGGCCGAAGCGGCTCTTTTGCAGGCCGGGCTGGCGCGTGACCGGGCGCGCGGGCTGTTGCAGCGTGGCAGCGGCACGCAGGCCGAACTGGATGCCGCAATAGAGGGCTGGCTGGGCGCAAGGGCGCAGCGCGATCAGGCAAAGGCCGCCCTGACCAAGGCGCGGCGCGCGGTGGATGACACCACCTTGCGCGCGGTCGAGGATGCTATCGTCACAGCCCGCAACGCCGAACCGGGCCAAGTGGTGGGCGCGGGGCAAGCCGTGCTGCAACTGGCCGTCGCATCAGGCCGCGAGGCGGTGTTTCTGGCACCCGACGGTATCGACCTTGAATCCTATCTGGGCGAGACGCTGACCCTGTCGCCGATTGACCAGCCCCATATCACCTTTGCCGCCGTCCTGACCGAAGTGTCGCCCATCGTCGCCCAGAACGGCACGGTGCGGGTCAAGGCGCGGGTTGGCACCGGCCTGCCCGACGACCTGCCGATTGGCACCGCCATTGTGGGCCATGCCAAATTCAGCGACGGCGCACGCATTGTTCTGCCATGGACCGCGCTGACAGCCACCGCCGATGGCCCCGCCGTCTGGACATTGGGCGAAGACAACACCGCACAGCTGACCGCCGTCGATGTCAGTGGCTATGGCGACCAGACCATTGAAATCGCAAGCGGACTGGCCGAGGGCGCGCGCGTCGTCGCCGCCGGATCGCAGATGCTGTATCCCGGACGGGCGGTTGTGGCCGCAGAGGTGACCCCATGAAACGGCTGGCGCTTTTCCTGCTGATGCCGCTGCCCCTTTGGGCCGAAAGCGCCCCGCCCGCGCGCCCGGTGGTGACCGAGATCGTCATCGCCGACCCGACCCGCCAGCGCAGCTTTCCCGGCGTCATCGCGGCGGAAACCCAGACCGTTCTGGCGTTCCAGACACTGGGGCGGCTGGCGACGCTGCCGGTCTCGCCCGGTGACACGGTGCACAAGGGCGATGTGGTGGCAACGCTGGATCAGGTGACCTTGCAAGAGGATGTCGCGGCTGCCAAAGCCGCCGCCAATGCAGCGGGTGCGCAGGCCGATTTTGCCCAGCAAAGCCTTGCGCGGGTGCGTGAACTGGTGCGGCGCAACGTGGCCTCGACCGCGCAGATGGAACAGGCGCAGGCCGGGGCCGATACGGCTGCGGCACAGGTGGCCGCCGCCGAGGCCGATCTGGCCCGCGCCCAGGATGCCGCGCGCTTTGGCACGCTGACCGCCCCCGCCGATGGCATTGTCCTTTCGACCGCCGCCGAGGTGGGCAGCGTCCTCAGCGCGGGCAGCCCGGTGCTAACGCTGGCCGCGCAAGGTGGACGCGAGGCGGTGATCGACGTTCCGGCGGAATTCGTCGTTCTGCTGCCTGCCGATGCCCGGTTCGAGGTGCGCGCCAGCCAGGGTGCCCGCCAGTCCATTCCCGCCACCCTGCGGTTGATTGAGCCAGAGGCTGGCGCCAGCCTGCGCAGCCGCCGCCTGCGCCTGACCATGGGGCCGACGCCCGCCGAATACCGGCTGGGCAGCCTGATCACCGCCACTATCGTCGCCGGGTCCGCCCCGGTGGTAACGCTGCCCCTGTCGGCACTGTCCGGCCCGCCCGACAAACGGGTGGTCTGGCGGGTCGACCCTGCCGACCGCGCGGTTCATGCCGTGCCGGTGACGCCGGGCAAGACCCTGCGCGACCGGGTGGTCGTATCGCAAGGCATTGCAGCGGGCGATGAAATCGTGGTCCGGGGCGCGGCCTCGTTGACCGAAGGCCAGATCGTGGGGGCGCGGGTCGAATGAAGGCAGGGTTCAACCTTTCGGACTGGGCGCTGCGGCATCGGTCGTTCCTGTGGTATCTGATGGTGGTCTCGCTGGTGGCGGGAACGCTGTCTTACCTGTCGATGGGACGCGAGGAAGACCCCAGCTTTACCATCAAGACCATGATCGTGACCGCCGCCCTGCCCGGCGCCACGGCCGAGGAAACGGTGACGCAAGTGACCGACCGGATCGAGAAGAAGTTGCAGGATCTGGATAACCTGAAAGACACGCGGTCCGTTACCGGACCGGGTCAGGCGGTGGTGTATATCGAGCTGCGCGACGATACGCCTGCCGCCGATGTGCCGGTGACATGGACGCGCGTGCGCCAGCTCATGTCGGATATTCGCGGCGATTTCCCCAAGGAATTCGCGGGTTTCGCCTTTGCCGACGATTTCGGCGACGTCTACGGCAACATCTATGCCTTTACCTATGACGGCTTTTCCCCGCGAGAGGTGAAGGACCGTGTGGAGGACGTGCGCGCCGCCGTGCTGCAACTGCCGGATTCCGGCAAGGTCGATCTGATCGGCACCCGCGATCAGGTGGTGCATCTGGAGTTTTCCAGCCGCAAGCTGGCCGCGCTTGGCCTTGACCGGGAAACCGTGCTGGCCACCCTTGCGGGCGAAAATGCCATCACCCCGTCGGGCACCATCCAGACCGGGGCCGAGCAGGTTCTGGTGCGGGTGACAGGCCAGTTCACCTCTCCCGAGGCGCTGGCCAATACCACGCTGCGGGTGGGCGATGTGTTCTTTGCCCTGTCGGATGTGGCCGATGTGATCCCCGGCTATGTCGATCCGCCGACCTCGCTGATCCGGTTCGACGGCAAGCCTGCGGTCGGGCTGATCGTGGGGATGCGAAAGGGCGGCAATATCGTCAGCTTTGGCGAAGAGCTGGACACTCTGATGGCAAAGGTTGAAACAAACCTGCCGGTGGGGATTGAGCTGCACAAGGTGGCCGATCAACCGCATGTGGTGGAGGAATCCGTTAACCACTTCATCCGCGCGCTGGTTGAGGCTGTGGTGATCGTGCTTGCGGTCAGCTTTATCTCGCTGGGCTGGCGGGCCGGACTGGTGGTAACGATGGCCATTCCGCTGGTTCTGGCGATGACCTTCGTCGTGCTGGACCAGATGGGGATCACCTTGCAACGCATCTCGCTGGGCGCGCTGATCATTGCGCTGGGGCTCTTGGTCGATGATGCGATGATCGCAATTGAAACCATGATCAGCCGGATGGAGCTGGGCGAAAGCCGCGAAAAGGCCGCCAGTTACGCCTGGACCTCGATCGCCTTTCCCATGCTGTCGGGCACGCTGGTCACGGTGGCGGGGTTCATCCCCATCGGGCTGAACAGTTCGGCGGCGGGGGAATACACCCGGTCGCTGTTCTACGTCATCGCGATTTCGCTGGTTCTTAGCTGGGTGGTGGCGGTGCTGTTCGCCCCCATTCTGGGCACGACGTTCCTGCCACGCGATCTGGCGCATCATGCCAGCGGGCCGGGCCGGTTGCGGCGCGGCTTTCGCCGGGTGCTTTTGTGGGCAATGCGGGCGAAATGGCTGACCATTGCGGTTACAGTCGCGGTCTTTGCACTATCGGTCTTTGGGATGAAATTCGTAGAACAGCAGTTCTTCCCCACCTCGGACCGGCCCGAGATCATCGTCGATGTAACCGCCCGCCAGAACGCCAGCTTTGCCGCGACCGACGCAGCCATGGCCAAGCTGGAGGCATGGTTGGCCACAAAAGAGGAAGCAACCTTCTGGACGACCTATGTCGGCCGGGGTGCGCCGCGTTTCATCCTTGCGCTGGATGTGCCGACACCGGGGCCGAACATGGGGCAGATCGTCATCATGACGCCCGATCTGGCCGCGCGCGACAAGCTAAAGGCGGAAATCCGCGAATACGGCAAGACGCTGACCGGGATCGAGGTTTACCCGAAATACATCGAACTGGGGCCGCCGGTGGGCAAGCCGGTGCAATACCGCCTGTCCGGCCCCGACCCAGAGGCGCTGCGCGACAAGGCGCGCGATCTGGCCGCGCTGCTGGCCACCGATGCGCGGCTGACCAACATCGCGCTGGATTGGAACGAGCCTGCGCGCGTGGTGCGCGTTGCGGTCGATGGCAGCCGGTTGCGGCAATTGGGCCTGACGCAAAGCGACGTGGCCAAGGCGCTTTACTCTCTGCACGAAGGGGTGGCCGTGACGGAACTGCGCGACGGCAAGACCCTGATCGACGTGATCGCGCGCGGAAATCAGGCCGACCGCACCACCCTTGCCGCCCTGTCCAACCTGCAACTGGGCAATGCCGAGGGGCAGCCGGTGCCGCTGTCCTCGTTCGCGCGGCTGGAATGGGTGACCGAACAGCCGGTGATTTACATGCGTGACCGGGTACCGACGGTGACAGTCAAGGCGGCGGTGGCGACCAAAGACCAGCCCGCCACCATCGTCGCAGCCCTTGCGCCGCAGATTGACGCCATGGCCGCTGCCCTGCCCCCCGGTTACGGCTTGCAGACGGCAGGAACGGTTCTGTCCAGCGGCGAAAGCCAGGGGCCGATTGCCGCCGTGGTGCCGGTGATGCTGCTGATCCTTGTCACACTGGTGATGATTCAGATGCAAAGTTTCCGGCTAACGTTCATCGTGCTGACGGTGGCGCCTTTGGGCCTGATCGGGGTGGTGGCGGCCTTGCTGCCATCGGGGGCGCCGATGGGCTTTGTGGCCATTCTGGGGGTGCTGGCGCTGGTCGGCATCCTGATCCGCAACTCGATCATTCTTGTGCAAGAGGTTGAAGACCTGATCCGCCACGGCAAGACCCGCTGGGATGCGCTGTTCGAGGCGTCGGATAGCCGGGCAAGGCCGATCCTGCTGACGGCGGCGGCAGCGAGCCTCGCGCTGATCCCGATTTCGCGGCAGGTGTTCTGGGGGCCGATGGCCTATGCGATGATGGGCGGTATCATTGCGGGCACGCTGATCACCCTGCTGTTCGCGCCAGCGCTTTACTGCGCCGTTTTCGGCCTGCGCCAGCCCCGCGAAGAACCCGCGCCATGACCGTGGATCACCGCAGCCGCAACGCCCGGATGCGACGAGAGCGGATGCGCGCGCGTCTTATCGAGGCGGCGCTGTTTGTCTCCGCCGCGCGGGGGCCGGACGGGGCCAGCATTGATGAGGTGACGGCTACGGCGGGCGTATCGCGCGGCAGTTTCTATAACTATTTCTTTACCTTGCCGGAACTTCTTCAGGCCTCCAGCCATGAATTGGGCGTAGAGTTGATCGCGCTGGTTCTGGCGGAAATCGCCCCCGTCACCGACCCCGCCGAGCGACTGGCGCGTGGGGTGCTGTTGCTGGTTGACGCGGGGCGAAAATACCCGCTGGTGGCGCGGTTTGCCGCGCGGATGGCGGCGGTTGCCCTTGCCCCCGGCAGTGTGGCCCATTCGGTGCTGCCCCCGCTGTTGCAGGCCGGAATGGACATGGGCCGCTTTGTGCCCGCGTCGTCGTGCAAGGCATCCTGCGCGTTTTGGGCCTGCCCGGCCCAGAGGCCGAGGCGCTGGCCAACCTGCATGTCACCCTGCCCACGGTGGCCGCTGACAGCCTGATGGCGCGCACCGAACTGGTGCGTCAGGCCCGCGAGGGCGCTTGATCACACCGGCAGAACGGTGGTTGCCTTGATCTCTTCCATGCTGAGAAGGGCGGTGACATTGTAGATCTTCACCTCGGAAATCAGGGCCTGATAAAAGGTGTCATAGGCCCGCGCATTCTTGACCCGCACCTTCAGGATATAATCGATGTCGCCGGCAAGGCGGTGGGCCTCCAGCACCTCTGGCCGTTCACGCAGGGTTTTCAGGAACTTGCGCTGCCAGTCGGCCTCATGCTCACTGGTGCGGATCAGCACGAAGAAACACGCCTCCAGCCCCAGGCTTTCGGCATCCAGAATCGCGGTCTGGCGGGTGATGACGCCCTGCTCTTTCATGCGGCGGATGCGGTTCCACACCGGGGTCTTGGAACTGCCCACCTTGCGGGCGATTTCGTCCAGCGATTGCTCGGCATCGGCCTGAAGCTCGACAAGGATTTTCCGGTCAAGATCGTCCAGTTGGGCCGCCATTCGCCAGTTCTCCTGTTTGATGGAACCAAATTCTTCCACACCGTGGCATCAGAACGAATGTCCTTATCTGCAAGGGTGGCTGGCCGTAAAGTGGGAAAATATCCTATATTGGACAGTGAAAAATGCGAGTCCCCAATGCCAGACCTGCCTGCCCTTGCTGCGCCGACCTCTGCCGTCACCTTTGCGGGTGCCGGGCCGGGTGCGGCCGGGCATCTGACGCTGGCTGCCTTTCAGGCGCTGACCGGGGCGGATGTGGTCATCCATGACCGGCTGGTGGGCGATGAGGTGCTGGCGCTGATCCCGGCCCATGTGGTGCGGATTGATGTGGGCAAGGCGGCCTTTGGCCCCTCGACCGCGCAATCCGACATCAACGCCCTGTTGGTTGCGCAGGCACAGGCGGGGCGCCGTGTGGTCCGTCTGAAGGGCGGCGATTGCGGCATCTTTGGCCGGCTGGACGAAGAGATCGATGCGTTGCAGGCGGCGGGCCTGACCTTTGTCATTTTGCCCGGCCTGACCGCCGCCACCGTGGCCGCCGCCAGCATCGGCCAAAGCCTGACACGCCGGGGCCGCAACACCGGCTTTCGCATCGTGACCGGCCATGACATCGACGGTTTTGCCGAACATGAATGGCGCAGCATGGCGGCGACGGGCGAAGTGGCCGCGATCTACATGGGCAAGAAATCGGCCCGCTTCATCCAAGGCAGGCTGATGATGCACGGGGCCGACCCGGAAACGCCCGCCACGCTGGTTGAAAACGTCAGCCGCGCCAATCAGCGCATCCTGCCCGCCACCCTTGCCACTTTGCCCGAGGCCGCACAGGCCCTTGAAGGCCCCGCCGTCATTCTTTATGGCCTAGCCCCCCGCGCGGCCGCGAAATCCGCCCAGACCCTGAAGGAGGCCCAAGCATGAGCCGCAGCTTCACGCCCAAAGTTGTTACCGCCAACCGCCTGCGCGAAGGCGATGTGGTCTATCTGGCCGCCGATGACCGCTGGACCCAGTTTCACCACGAGGCAGAGCTGATTGACGACGAGGCCCATGCCCAGTTGCGCCTGCTGTTCGCGGCGGCGCAAAAGCTGTATGTCGTCGGCGCCTATCTGGCCGATGCCAAGGCAGGCCCGAACGGCCCCGAACCAACCCATTTCCGCGAGGAGTTCCGCACCCGCGGCCCCTCGAATTACTTCCATGGCAAGCAAGCCGATCACGCGAGCTAATCGATGTATTCCTATTCCGACTTCGACGAAGCCTTCATCCGCAGCCGCGTGGCCCAGTTCACCCAGCAGGTGGAACGCCGCCTTGACGGGTCGCTGACCGAGGACGAGTTTCGCCCCCTGCGCCTGATGAATGGCCTCTACCTGCAACTGCATGCCTACATGCTGCGGGTGGCCATTCCTTACGGCACGCTGAACCCCGGCCAGATGCGCCAGTTGGCCCATATCGCCGACGCCTATGACAAGGGCTATGGCCATTTCACCACCCGCCAGAACATTCAGTTCAACTGGCCCAAGCTGCCCGACGTGCCCGCCATTCTGACGGCGCTGGCCGATGTGGAAATGCACGCCATCCAGACCAGCGGCAACACCGTGCGCAACGTGACGGCCGATCATTTCGCCGGTGCCGCCGCGGATGAGGTGGAAGACCCCCGCCCCTATGCCGAGCTGCTGCGCCAATGGTCCACCGACCACCCCGAGTTCCAGTTCCTGCCCCGCAAGTTCAAGATCGCCATCACCGGTGCCGAGCATGACCGCGCGGTGATTGCGGCCCATGACATCGGGCTGCGCATCGTCAGGAACGACAAGGGCGAGATCGGGTTTCAGGTGCTGGTCGGCGGCGGCCTTGGCCGCACCCCGATGATCGGCATGGTTGTGCGGGAATTCCTGCCGGTGGAAGACCTGCTGCCCTACGTCGAGGCGGTTCTCTCGGTCTACAACACCCTTGGCCGGCGCGATAACAAGTACAAGGCGCGCATCAAGATCACCCTGCACGAGACTGGCAAGGCCGAGATCACCCGGCAAGTTGAAGAACGCTTTGCCGAGCTGCGCCCCCTGTTCGGCGGCAACGATCAAAAGCTGCTGGAAGATATTCGCGAGGCCTTCGCCCCCCCCGCCTATCGCAACGCGCCCATCGATGCCTATACCGCCTTCCACAAGGCCGACCCGGTGTTCCGCGCCTGGGCCGATACCAACCTGACCGCGCACAAGAACGATCAGTATGCGATTGTGACGATCAGCGTGAAGGAACATGGCAAGACACCGGGCGACGCCACCAGCGCCCAGATGCGCGTGATCGCCGATCTCGCCGAGAAATACGGCCATGGCGATATCCGCATCAGCCATGAGCAGAACGTGATCCTGCCGCATGTCCACAAATCGGACCTGCCCGCCATTCATGCCGCACTGGCGCAGGTGGGCCTTGGCACAGCCAACGTCGGCCTGATCAGCGACATCATCGCCTGCCCCGGCATGGATTATTGCGCGCTGGCCACGGCGCGTTCCATCCCGATTGCCGAGGAAATTGCCGTCCGGTTCAAGGAACTGGATCTGGAGCATGAGGTTGGCCCGCTGAAGATCAAGATTTCCGGCTGCATCAATGCCTGCGGGCATCACCATGTCGGTCATATCGGGATTCTGGGTCTGGATCGCGCCGGCGTGGAGAATTACCAGATCACCCTTGGCGGCGACGGCACCGAACAGGCCGCGATTGGCGAAAAGATGGGCCCCGGCTTTGCCTATGATCAGGTGGTGCCCGCCATCGAACGTCTTGTGCGCGCCTATCTGGAAATCCGCTCGGAACCCGCCGAGACCTTCCTGCAAACGGTGCGCCGTGCCGGTCTTGGCCCGTTCAAGACCGCGCTTTACGAAACGGAAGGCGCACAGGATGCCGCGTGACCTGCACACCGGTGACGTTGCCGAACGTGTCGCGGCATTGAACGCGCGCTACAAACACCATTCGGCGACCGCCGTTCTGGAACATGCCCTGAACGATGCCGATCTGGGCCGTGTGGCGCTGGTGTCATCGTTCGGCGCGGAATCGGTGGTGCTGCTGCATCTGGTCTCGGTGCTGGCGCCGGAAACCCCGGTGCTGTTCGTCGATACGCGGATGCTGTTCAAGGAAACGCTGGAATATCAGCGAGAGCTGGCCGAAAAGCTGGCGCTTTGCGACATCCGCACCATCCGCGCCCATCCGAAAAAGGTCGAGTTTGACGACCCCGACGGCACCCTGCACCAGTTCAGCACCGATTCCTGCTGCAACATCCGCAAGGTCGAGCCGCTGGAACGCGCGTTGAAGGATTTCGACGGCTGGATCACCGGCCGCAAACGGTTCCAGAACTCTGACCGTGGCACCATCGACTTTTTTGAAAATGAAGGCGATTTCCGCATCAAGGTGAACCCGCTGGCCCATTGGGGCCGCGAGGATCTTGAGGAATACATGGTCGAAAACCGCCTGCCCCGGCACCCCCTGGTCGCCAAGGGCTATCCGTCCATCGGCTGCGCCCCCTGCACCAGCCCGGTAAAACCCGGCGAAGACCCGCGCGCGGGCCGTTGGCGGGGCCAGTCCAAAACCGAATGCGGCATCCATTTCATCAATGGTCAGGCCGTGCGCCAGACGAAGGATAACGCGCTATGAGCGAGACCGTTCTTGTCACCGATGCGGGCTTTTCCACCCCCGCCCCCGTCACCCCTGTGACTCTGGCCGAGATCGCCAGCCACACCGGTACGCTGGATCTGGCCCACACCGACAACCCCGACGCGGTGGAACCCTATCTGGCCGCCCTCACGCTGATCCGCATCAGCTTTCCGGCGTTCAGCGACGGGCGCGCCTTTACCATCGCGCGCCGCCTGCGCATGGCGGGCTATACCGGAGAGTTGCGCGCCATTGGCCCGGTGATTGCCGACCAATACGCCATGACACGCCGCGTGGGATTTGACAGCGTGGAAATTCCGGCCGAACTGGCCACCCGCCAGCCGGAAGACCAGTGGAAATTTCGCGCCGACTGGAAAGCCCATGACTATCAGTCGCGGCTGAAGGCCTGAGTTCGGGGTTTCCCCCGGCCGACGAACGACGTATCTCGAAAGACGAATGCAATGACCGAAGCGACCGCCATGTCCGACGCCGCCGAAAAGCCTGCCAAGCCGCATCTGCCCGATGCCCAGATTGTCCAGTCGGTGAAACACTGGACCGACCGGCTGTTTTCCTTCCGGGTGGCGCGGCCCAAGACGTTGCGCTTCCGCTCTGGCGAATTCGTGATGATCGGCCTTTTGGGAGAGACGGGCAAGCCGCTTCTGCGGGCCTATTCCATCGCCTCGCCCAGTTGGGATGAAGAGCTGGAGTTCTATTCGATCAAGGTGCCGGATGGCCCCCTGACCAGCCGTTTGCAGCATATCCAGCCGGGGGATGAGATCATCCTGCGGCCCAAACCCGTGGGCACGCTGGTGGTGGATGCGCTGCTGCCGGGCAAGCGGCTGTGGTTCTTGGCCACAGGCACCGGCCTTGCGCCCTTTGCCAGCCTGATGCGCGACCCCGAGGTGTATGAGAAATTCGATCAGGTCATCATGATGCACACCTGCCGTCAGGTGGCCGAGCTGGAATATGGCCGCCAACTGGTCGAGGGGCTGCGGGATGACCCGCTGATCGGCGAGATCGTGGGCGAAAAGCTGCGCTATTACCCCACCACCACGCGGGAAGAGTTTTCGCACATGGGCCGGGTGACCGACAACCTCGCCTCGGGCAAGGTGTTTACCGATCTGGGCCTGCCCAAGATGAACCCGGAAGAAGACCGCGCCATGGTTTGCGGATCTTTGGCATTCAACGTCGATGTGAAGGCGATTCTGGAAGGGTTTGGCCTGCGCGAAGGCGCCAATTCCGATCCGAAGGAATTCGTGGTCGAAAAGGCCTTTGTCGGCGACGGCATCTGACCGGCACCCACAGGCATGTAAAAAGGGACGCCAGATCGCTCTGGCGGCCCTTTTTTATCGCGTCAGGATCAGAGACCCAGCGCCTTTTTCACAGCTTCGATCGCGCCTGGAACCAGGGTCTTGTCGGCAGCAGCCGCATCAACGCCCGATTTCAGCGTGGTCTTGGTCGCATCATCCAGCGCCGAGGCATCGACCAGCGATTTGATCTTGGTGGCGTCGAAATTCGCCGGGTCCAGTGCCGCTGCGGCATCGGAAACAGCGGTGGTAGCGGTAGCAGCAGCATCCGAAGCAGCCTGACCAGCGGTATTGGCGGCATCCGTCGCGGCCTGACCCGCAGCGGCGGCAGCGGCAGCAGCCTCGTCAGCGGCCTTCTTGGCGGCGGCGGCAGCCTCTTCTTCCACTTTCTTGGCGGCAGCGGCAGCTTCGTCCGTCGCGGCCTTGGCAGCAGCAGCAGCGTCTTCCTCGGCCTTTTTGGCGACAGCAGCAGCGTCGTCAGCAGCCTTCATCGCGGCTTCCTGAGCGGGCTTGTAGCTGAACTGATAGTAGCCGCCCGCAGCAAGCAGGATCACCACCAGACCGATGAGAACATTCTTGTTCATGTCATTTTCTCCCATGACCGTAAGGTATTGGTCGAGTTTGTTATGACAGAATTATGCCACAATGGAAAGGCTGGGCAAAGACTGGCTGCGATTCCATCGCAACGGCGGCGGTCCCAGATGACGCAAGGCCGCAAATCCGGTTGAAGCTGGCGGGCGCAACCATTAGATTGCCGCACGCAATTGCCGCCACACAAGGACGAACACCCTGGCCCGCCGCCCCCATAACGCCCCGCCGCAACGCGAAACCGGCCCCCGTATCAATGATCGCATCCGCGCACCCGAAATCCGCCTGATCGGCGCGGACGGCGAAAACGTCGGGGTTGTCACCCCGGCACGCGCGATGGCGATGGCCGAGGAAGCGGGGCTTGATCTGGTCGAGATCTCTCCGAATGCCGAGCCGCCCGTGTGCAAGATCATGGACTTTGGCAAGTTCAAATATGAGACGCAAAAGCGCGAAGCCGAGGCGCGCAAAAAGCAGAAGATCATCGAGATCAAGGAAATCAAGTTCCGTCCGGGCACTGATGACCATGACTATGATGTGAAAATGCGCTCGGTCATGAAGTTTCTGGACGAAGGCGACAAGGTCAAGGTGACCCTGCGCTTTCGGGGCCGCGAAATGGCTCACCAGGAACTGGGGCTTGAACTGCTGAACCGCGTGGCCGCCGATGTCGGCGACAAGGGCAAGATTGAATCCATGCCCCGGCTGGAAGGCCGCCAGATGGTGATGATGGTCGCGCCCAAGTAAGCGCACCGTCATGCGAAGAACCTTCAGGGGGCCGCTGGCCCCCTTTTTCATGTTTGCCCCCATTCATTCACCTTTTCAGTTGAACGAATCTCCCGACCCGTATAATTCATCCATATGGTTGAACAAGAAGACCCCCTTGGTGATGTGCTGAAGGCAGCGGGTGACCCGACCCGCCGCGCGATTCTGACGCTGCTGGCGCAGAACGGCCCGACGCGCGTGACCGAAATTGCCGAACGGTTCGCCACCAGCCTGAACGCCATTTCCAAACACATCATGGTGCTGGAGCGGGCGGGACTGGTGTCGCGGCGCACCGTCTGGCGGGCGCATTACATCGAGGCGACCCTTGGCCCGCTGGCCGGGGTGGAGCAATGGTTTGCCGGGCTTCGTTCGATCTGGGCGCTTCGGCTGGAGGCGCTGGATGCGGTTTTGACACAGGAGGCGCCAGATGGCCCAAGAGATGACAGCAGAGCTGACCCTGACCGTTTCGCGGACCATCCCCGCCCCGGCGGCCCGCGTCTATGACGCCTGGCTGAACCCGGCGGTTCTGGCCCGGTTCATGACCACCTGTGAAGGTGGGCCGGGCGCGCGGGTGACCAACGATCCCCGCGTTGGCGGCAGTTATGAGATTGTGATGCGCGACGGCGACCGCGAAATCCCCCATCACGGCACCTATCTGGAGCTGGTTCCCCATCAGCGCCTGCGGTTCACCTGGCAAAGCCCCCATTCGGTTGAGGGCAGCATGGTCACGATCACCCTGACCCCCGAAGGCGATGCGACCCGCATCGAGCTGCGGCAAGACCGTTTCGCCCACGAAGGCGCGCGCGACGGCCATATCAAGGGCTGGACGGCGATTCTACAGCAGTTGGCAGCCGCGGCCTGACGCAAAATGAATGGGTGATGCGTTACACTTACCCCTCACCCCGACCCTCTCCCCCCAAGGGGAGAGGGCGCGCGCATCGTCGGTCACTTTTGCGCCCTTGACCAATGTAGCCACTCCCTCTCCCCTTGGGGGGAGAGGAGCGGGGTGAGGGGGCATCACGGCTCTCTTGGCTGTGGCCTTTGCGGAATTTCCTTCAAAAGCCCGCCAACCCCCATCGCGGCAATATCGTCATCCGTCACAGCCAGCCCGCAAGCCAGCCGTTCCAGCACCCAATCAGCGCCGTTCAGCGCGGGGCTGCGGGCGCAACCCGGCAGGCCGATGACCGGCCGGTCACCCTGTTCGCCCAGAAACAGCAAGTTGCCGGGATCGACCGGCATCCCGAACCGCGCCACCTGCCCACCCGCCAGCCGCACGCCCTCGGGGGCCGTATCGTAAAGGTCGGATGTGGCCGATCCGGTCAGGATCAGCCCGATCTCGCCCGACAGGTCGCGCAGGGCAGCGGCAATCGCCGGGCTGTCATGCGGCACCACGCGGGTTTCGGCCAGCTCTATGCCCAGCGCCTTCAGCCGCCCTTCCACCACACGGCGACCCTTGGCGGTCAGTTTTTCATCCTGCCCCGGAACTTCGGTCAGGATCAGGCCAGCGGTCTTGCACACCACGGGCAGAATGCGCAGCGCCGCTCGTGCCGCATCGCAGGCCAATGCAAGCGCCTGTTCCGGCACAGCATAGGCGATGATCTTGACCGTTCCGGCCAGCATTCCGGGCGTCACGCGCTGCAAGGGCGGCAGCGTGGCCAGCGTGATCGCCGGATGAATGCGGTTCAGCCGCAAGACGGCGGCGGCATCAATCACAGCCAGCCCGGCATGGGCGGCGTTCAGGTTCACGCGCCCGGTAAAGGCGCGTCCCACCACCAGCCCCTGCTCCGCGGCATCGGGCACCAAGGCGGCGGCCAGCCGGGCGGCGGCGGCATCTTCGGCCACATCGCCCAAATCAAGCCGGGCAACGATCACCTCGGCCACCCCCCCCTGCCGCAGCAGAGCCAAATCGGCAGCAGCCAGAACCATGCCCTTGCGCAACCGCCCATCGGTCAAGGGCACCGAATGGGCCAGAATCGCCCCCTCTGCCTGATCCAGCGGAACGGGGCCGAACCTCATCCCTTCCTCAGCTTTTCGGTGATCTGCGCCATGATCGACACCGCAATTTCGGCGGGCGATTTCGCGCCGATATCCAGACCCACGGGCGCATGGATGCGGGCAATGTCCGCCTCGGCAAAGCCCTCGGCCCGCAAGCGTTCCAACCGCTTGGCATGGGTGCGTGTGGACCCGAGGCACCCCAGATAGAACACCGGCGACCGCAGGGCGATGCGGATCGCAGGGTCATCCAGCTTGGGGTCGTGGGTCAGCGTCACCACCGCCATGCGGGCATCGGGCCGCAACGCCGCCAGCGCCTCATCCGGCCAATCTTCCAGAATTGTCTCGCCCGGAAAGCGCTCGGCGCTGCCAAAAGCGCCGCGCGGGTCGATCAGCACCGGATCATAGCCACAGGCCCGCGCCATCGGTATCAGCGGCTGCGCGATATGCACCGCCCCCACCACCACCAGCCGCAAGGGCGGATTATGCGGGGCGATGAAACGGCCATCCTCTTCGCGGCCCGCCTTGTCGCTGCGCAGCCGCGCATCGGCCAAAACATCATCGCCGGGCGACAACAGCCACCGATCCCAGCTTTCAAGGTTCACCGCATAGGCCACCCGCTGGCGCGCGGCGCGGGCCGCCACCAGCGCCGCCAGCATCTCGACCGGCAGGCCCTGCCCCACGGGTTCAACCAGAACCCGGATCGTGCCACCACAGGCCAGCCCAACCGCAAAGGCGGTTTCATCCGAGACGCCAAAGGTCAGCAGGCGGCTTTTACCATCGCGCAGCGCCTCTTCCGCCTCGGTCACCACCGCGCCCTCGACACAGCCGCCCGAGACAGAGCCCATCATCGCCCCGTCGCCCGCCACAACCAGTTGGCTGCCCGCCTGACGCGGTGCCGAGCCCCAGGTTTCCACCACCGTCGCCAACACTGCCCCCCGCCCGGCGCGGTGCCAATCAAGGGCAATTTCGGGAATGTCGTTCTGTTCCATGCGTTCTCCCCGCCGTGCAATCTGCCCCGTCGGAGTGGCAGCGGCCATTGTCCAAAGGTCGCGCATGACAAGGCCCCGAGGCAAGCACCCCGGGGCCCTTTCTCGATGAATTGCGGTTTACTTGCCGGTTTTCATCAGGGGCGTGATCACCCGCACCACCACCCGGCGGTTCGCGCGCTCATCCCTTTGAGTGTCGATCAGCAATTCGCTTTCGCCATAGCCCTGCACCACCATATTTTCGGGCGGAATGTCGAAATATTCCGTCAGTGCCAGCGCCACCGATTCCGCACGCCGGTCAGACAGGGCAAGGTTCATGGCCGCATCGCCAACAGCATCGGTGTGGCCTTCGATCAAGAACACCTCGCCGGGGTTCGCCGCAAGCAGATCCTGCATAAGACCGCCCAGTTCGGCCATGTTATCCGCCTCTCCGGCCTTGATCGCCGATTTGCCAGAATCGAAGGTGACGTTATCGACGTCGATCGTGGCCGCCAGCGCCCGCACTTCGGGAATTTCGCGGATCTGGCGCAGGCTGAACTTGCGGCCTGCCTTGCCGGCCTCTTTCGCCGCCAGCGCCGCCTTCAGTGCCGCATTCTCGTCCGAGGTCGAGATCGTCACCCGGTCCTTGCGCGGCTTGGGCAGCTTGGTCACGATGACGGGTTCTTCTTCCCAGAAATCGTCGATCAGCACGATTTCGCGGCCATGCCGGTCGTATTGCGTGCGGCGCAGCACCCGGCCAGAGGCATCGCGGATGGTGACAATCTGGGTACCGTCGCGGCGTTCGACGATGCTGCGGGTTGAACCGTCGCGGTAGGTTTCGGTCCGCACGGTCGAACCGGGGCGGCGCAGAATGGTGTCGTCGTCCTTATAGACCTCATAGGTGCCATCGGGGCGCAGCACCACGATGCGGTCGCCAGTGTTCGACACCACGCGGCGTTCATCCTGACGACCCTGATTGATGATGGTGCCAACCACCAGCGCGCCCAGAACCACCAGACCCACCTTTTCAAGGTCGGACAGGCCGGATTTCTTGCCATCCTTCAGCATCAGCGGCGGGGCGGCGAATTCCTGATCCGAGCGACGGCTGTCGCGGTCGGTCAGGGTTTCCACCTGCACGGCGGCATCCTTGGGCGCAGGCAGATCGCCCAACTTGCCCAGATCCCCCTCAGACGCGGGGGGCACATGGGTTTCTGCCAAAGCGGCGGCTTCCAACCCCTCGGGCTTGACCGAATTGGGGTCTGCCAGAATTTCTGACAGGTTTTCCACTTGGGTCGGCGTCACCTCTGGCGCATCGACCGGGGTGGTTTCGGTCGCCGCAGGATCGGGTTCGGCGGTGGCAAGGCCGGCTGCCGGATCGGTGACATCGGCACTGGGTTCCGGCAGGGTCAGCGTAGCCGGAGCGGTCTCTTCCGCAGCCTGTTCGGGGGTGGCGGTGGCGGCAGGATCGGTTGCCGGGTCCGTCGATTGCTCGCCGGTTGCCGATTGATCGGCTGGTGCGGCATCGGTTGCGGGGGCTTCGGTTCCCGCAGCTTCGGTTCCAGTTGCCGCCTCACCCGTGGCGGGCAGGGTCAGTTGCCCGTCAGCGGCGGGTTCCTCGGTGGTGGAGGCTTCACCCGTGGCTGCCTCGCCGGTGGCTGCATCCCCGGTCTCCGCAGGCTGATCGGTCACAGCCGGGGTATCGGGGGCGGCGGTCTCGGCGGTGGCGGGGTCTTCGGTCGCGGGGGTATCTGTCGCGGGGGTTTCGGCCGTGGTGTCCGCAGGGGCCGGGATCACAACCGCAGGCTCTTCGGCTGCCGGTTCTGTCGTTGCGGGCGCATCGGTGGCGGCTTGGGATTTGGCAGCCTCTTCTGCGGCTTTTGCATCCGCATCCGCTTGGGCAGCCGCATCGGCAGCGGCCTGAGCGGCGGCGGCCTCTTCGGCGGCCTTGGCGTCCGCCTCGGCTTGCAGGCGCGCGGCCTCGTCCGCGGCGGCTTGCGCCTCGGCCTGAGCTTGTGCTTCTGCTTGGGCGGCGGCTTCTGCTTGGGCGGCGGCTTCAGCCTCGGCCTGCGCCTGTGCTTCAGCTTGGGCCTGCGCCTCGGCCTGGGCTGCAGCTTCCGCTTCGGCTTGGGCGCGGGCCGCCTCTTCGGCGGCGGCCTGTTCCGCAGCCGCTTGGGCGGCGGCGGCCTCTTCGGCAGCGCGGGCCTCGGCTTCGGCCTGGGCCCGGGCGGCTTCTTCGGCGGCGGCCTGCGCGGCCCCGTTGTCACTTGGCTGGCAATTGGCATCCTGCGACGGGTCGCATTGCACGGTGCCTTCGGTTTGCGCCCAAAGCGGCCAGGGTTGCACAGGCGTCAGCGCCAAAGACAGCGCGGTGGTCGATCCAAGAAGTCTTTTCATCTCAAAGTCCTTTCCGGTTGCCGGAGCCGCCGATTCCATGGCGAGCAGCTTGCACGGGCTTCACGCATAAGAAAATGGCATTGCACGGCTGATATGCCATAACAGGCAGCGACTTGCCGCCTGTCAGGCGATAGCGGGGGCCAAAAGACGCATCAGCCGGGCCTTTTCGCCGCCATCATCGGCATCCGAGATCGCTCGGCCAAGTGCGCCCAGCGAAGCGATGGAATGGCCCGCGCGAAAGCTGTCAACATGGGGCAGAAGGGCGCGGATGCCCGCAGCCTTGGGCGCAAACCCGTCCCAGCGCAGCAGCGGGTTGACCCAGATCAGCCGGCGGCAAGACAGGTGCAGGCGCTGCGCCTCGGCGGCCAGTTGGCCCGCGTCATCCCGGTCAAGGCCATCGGTGATCAGCAGCACCACCGCCCCCTGCCCCAGCACGCGCCGCGACCAGTCGCGGTTGAAGGCGCGCAAGCTGGCACCGATGCGGGTGCCGCCAGACCAGTCCTGCGCCTCTGCCCCGGCTGCGGCCAGCGCCTGATCAACATCGCGCCGCGCCAGATGGCGGGTGATGTTGGTCAGGCGGGTGCCAAAGGTAAAGGCGTGAACCCGTGCCCAGCCCTGCCCCTTGCGGTTGGCCACGCTATGCACGAACTGCAACGCCATGCGGCTATATTGGCTCATCGAGCCCGAAATATCGCACAGCACCACCAGATTGGGCCAGCGGATCCGGGGCTGGCGGTGGCGGAGGGCCAGAACCTCGCCCTCGGTGCGCAGGGCGGCGCGAAAGGTGGCGCGCGGGTCGATCCGTGGCCCGGCCGCGGCGGCCTGCATCCGCCGGGTGGGCAGGGGTTTCACGGGCAGCGACAGGCTGGCCAGCATCCGCTTTGCCTCGGCCATCTCTTCGACCGACATCAGTTCGAAGTCGAGCGTCTTCAGCCGTTCTTCGGCGCTGGCGGTGGCGGTCGCGTCAATCTCGATCTGGGGGTCGGGTTCCTTGGTGGGCAGGTCGGGGGCCGGAGGGGTCGCCCCATCGAGCAGCGCCTGCGCCGCGCGCTTTTCGGCGGCAACGGCGGCGCGGTCGGGCTGTGCGCCGCGCACCTGCGGCAACAGGAACGACATCATGTGTTCCAGATACTGTGGGTCACGCCAGAACAGGCGGAAGACCTGATCAAAGACCGCCCGTTCCTCGGGGCGGGAAACGAGGCAGGCATGCAGCGTCCAATAAAAATCCTCGCGCCGGGTAAAGCCCGCCGCCTCGACCGCACGGATGGCGTCGATCACGCGGGCGGGACCGACCGGCAGGCCCGCCTTGCGCAAGGCGCGAGCAAAATGCGTGATGTTCTGCGGCAGTTTGCCTGCGGGTGGCAGAGGTGGCGCGGCTGTCATCTGTCGGCGGCGGGGGTTTCACACCCCCGCACCCCCGTGGGATATTTATGAACAGATGAAAGGGTCATCCGATTGCCGCGACGCGGGCAAGGTTCTGGGCGTGGATCGCCTCGTAGGGTTGGAAGTAGTGCAGGTGGCCTGCGTCAAGATGGGGTTTCAGCAAGTCAGGCAGCGGGCGGGCGGCGCGACGGTCGATCAGCGCGCGGGTGTAATCGGCAGTGGCCGTGATCAGGCCGGGGGGATAGCCGCCCGTGGCGATGATGTCGGGGGAGCCGTGGTTGGGCAACACCTTTGCCGGGTTAAGTGTGGCAAGGCGGGCCAGATCGGCAACATGGCTTTCAAGATATTCAACTTCGCCGACATAGGTGACGCAATCTTCCACCGTATCGCCCGCCAACAGAATGCCGCGATCCGGCAACCAGATTATGGTGGCATCATCGGAATGGATGTTGAAGGTAAGCAGTTCGACCCTTTCGCCAAAGCCTTCAAGCGCAAGGAGGTGATCAAAGATTCGCGTCGGCAGGATCAGGGGGTTGATTGCCGGGGCACCGTGGAAACTGCCATCCTCGATGGCTGATTTGTGGGTCAAGAGATGCGCAGCGGTGCGGGTGTTGGCGATGACCTCGCAATCGGCGAAAGCCTCGGTTCCGGCCACATGATCAAGGTGCCAGTGCGACAGCACGACGGTGAAGTGGCGAATGCCCCTGTCCTTCAGGTACTTGCGGATGAAACGGGCGCGGTCGGGGGCGACATGGGTGTCATAGACCAGCGCATGGTCGCCCGCGAGCAGGGCATAGCTGGCGATGCCCAAGGACAACGCGCCATCATCGACCCAGTTTTCCTGCGGCAGATAGCGGACACCATCGCGCCCTTCGTAAAAGCCAAGGATACCGGGGGCGGGTTCCAGAATCCTCATGCCGCCAGCCCCTTGCGCACCTGATCTAGGAGCTTTGTCGCCTCCAGCCCCGCAATCTTTTGAATATCGTCCTGATATTTCAGGATCGCTCCCAGCGTGTCGGCGATGACCTCTGGCGACAGCGACACCACATCCAGCGCCAGCAGGCATTTCGCCCAGTCGATGGTTTCGGCCACGCCGGGGCGTTTGAACAGGTCTTCGCCGCGCAGACGTTGAACGAAGGCCACCACCTCTCGGGACAGGGCCTCGGTCGCCTCTGGCACGCGGGCGTGCAGAATTTCCAGCTCTCGGTCAAAGGCCGGGTAATCGACCCAGTGGTAAAGGCAGCGGCGTTTCAGCGCGTCATGCACTTCGCGGGTGCGGTTCGAGGTGAGGATGACGATGGGCGGTTCGGGTGCCCTGATGGTGCCCAGTTCGGGGATGGTGACCTGAAAATCCGACAGCGCCTCCAGCAGGAAGGCCTCGAACGGTTCATCGGTGCGGTCCAGCTCGTCAATCAGCAGCACGGGCGCGCCGCCGGGTTGCGGGCGCATCGCGGCCAGTAGCGGGCGTTCGATCAGGAACTCTTCGGTGAACAGGCTGGCGCGGCCCTCGGCCTCGCCCGTCCTGACCGCGATCATCTGGGCGGCGAAATTCCATTCGGCGACCGCGCTGGCCTGATCCAGCCCTTCATAGCATTGCAGGCGGATCAGACGGCGGCCCAGTGCCTGCGCGATGACCTTGGCAATCTCGGTCTTGCCCACCCCGGCCTCGCCCTCCAGAAACAGCGGGCGGCCAAGGCGCAGGGCGAGGAAAACCACAGTGGACAGCGCGCGAGAGGCGACATAGCCGTTTTCCACCAGAAGGATCTCAACGGCATCTATCGAAGCGGGTAGCTGGGTCACATCTGGCCTCCATCGCGGGCAGCGCCATGCTGGACGGGTGACGCGCGGCGGTCAATGGCGGGCGGTGACGCACGCGACCAAAGCATGGTGCTTGCGCCCCCCTGTCCGCCCGTTCAATCTGCCGCCATGCAAGCGACCGCCATCCTGACCGTCAAGAACGAGGCCGCCTTCCTGCTGGAATGGCTGGCCCATCACCGGACCTGCGGGTTCAGCCATGTGCTGGCTTTTTCCAACGATTGCAGCGACGGCACCGATGCCATGCTGGACCGGCTGGCCGAAATGGGTTGGCTGACCCATATCCGCAACGAAGGCCCGCACGATCAGGGCCCGCAGTGGAGCGCCCTGAAACGGGCCGAGGGGCATCCGGCATTGCGGGATGCCGATTGGCTGGCCGTGCTGGATGTGGATGAATTCGTCAATATCCATGTCGGGGACAGGACACTGGCCGCGCTGATCGGCACGCTGCCACAGGCCGATGCGATTGCGATGACGTGGCGAATGTTCGGCAATTGTGGCGTGGTTGATGCGGCGGGCCGCGGCGTTCTGGAAACATTCCAGCGCGCCGCCCCCGCGACGCTGGCCTGGCCCTGGCGGGCGCAGCAGTTCAAGACGCTGTTTCGCAACCAGGGCATCTGGCGCAAACCGGGCGTCCATCGGCCACGCGGCCTGATGCCCGGCCAAAGCCCGCGCTGGTATGACGGATCGGGCCGCGAAGTGCCCGATCTGGCCAAGGGCAGCCGCAGCTTTTCCGACTATAGCCGCGACAATTACGCTTTGGTGCAACTGAACCACTATGCCCTTGGTTCCATGGAAGATTATCTGCTGAAATGTGACCGCGGCCGCGCCAATCGCGAGGCTTCGGGCTTTGACATGGGCTATTGGATCGACCGCAATTTCTGCGAGGTCGAGGACCGCACGATCCTTGCCACCGACAGCCACGCGCTGCGCGAGGAATTGCACCGCGACCGGGTTCTTGGCCCCCTGCACAAGCAAGCCTTGGAGTGGCGAAAAACCCGGTTTCAGGCGCTGATGCAGGCCGAACCATGGCGCGCTCTGTTTGGGCGGCTGCTGATGTCGGGGCCGACCCGGATTCTCGACAAGGCCATGGCAAATTTAATCATTTCTCACGCTGCACGCGCGGAAAATTCAAAAAAACAACCCTAGGTCGCGTCAGACTGCTGGCCCGAAACAATGTTTCCCGACTGTTCGCCACAGCCCGCCGTTGCTTGCCGCAATGTGACTTGCCCCTCGTCCTGCCCCGGCCCAAATTCGACCAACATTGACCCCGCTTTATCTGCCGAACATTTAACGGAACGGAATCGAATGCCCTATCCTGCCTCCAGCCTTGCAAAGGTTGCCGACGCACCAGATCGCGACGGCTGGCTGGAGGCTATTGAGGAGCTGACCGAGGATGAAGGCTACATCCATCCGCTGGGGGCAAAGCACTGGGCCTTTTTCACCGATGAAGGGCGCGACCTGCTGGTTACGTTCGAAACGATTGACTCGGTCCGCGCCCGTGCAGGGCAGATGCCCTTCGGCCATGATGTGGCCGTGCGCAACGGCTGGTCGCAGCTTTGCCTGATCAGCGATGGCGACACCTGGTTCCGCGACCCGGCTGTGTACCGCTTTTTCGACCGTCAGGTGGATGACGCCTTTTTCGAAGATTTCAACCGCGTGCTGTTTTATGGCGTCGGACCCGGGGGCTATGCCGCCTGCGCCTTTGCCCTGACTGCGCCGGGGTCTCGGGTGCTGGCGCTGGCACCCCATGCCACGCAAAACCCGGTGCAGGCCAGTTGGGACCACCGGTATCCCGCTGCGCGCCTGCTGGATTTCACCAGCCGCTATGGCTATGCCCCCGACATGACCGAGGGCTGCGGCCATGTCACGCTGATGCTGGACCCGACGGTTGATGACGATGCGATGCATGCGGCCCTGTTCCGCGCGCCTTGGGTCACGCGGCTCTCTACCCGTTATCTGGGTGACCGGATCGAACCGGCGCTGACACGGCTGGGCCTGCTGCCCGATTTTGTTGAAATGGCCATGGCAGGCAGGCTGTCCGAAAGCAGCTTTGGCAAGCTGTGGCGCAAGCGGCGCAACTTTGGCCCCTACCTGCACGCCCTGCTGGACAGGACCGAAAGCCGTGGCCATGAAACGCTGGCGCTGATGGTCTGCAAATCGGTGGTGACGCGCCTGAAGGCCCCGCGCTTCATCCGGCGGATGGAACGCATGATGAAGGCGCGCGCCGACAAGACCACGCCCGCTCCCGCAGAGGCCGATCAGCCGGGCTAAAAGCTGTCGGCGATCCGGGCCAGAGTCTCGGTCCGCTCGCGGGTCAAAGCCGCCATGCAGCCATAGACCAGCAAGGGTTCAGCGCTGCCGCCGCGCATCGGATATCCCTCGGCCTTGCACTCTGCATCGCGAAAGGTGATCCAGGCGCGCTGTGCCTCGCGCAGAGCCTTTTCGCCGCCCTTCAACTCGGCCGGCAATTCGGCATCTGCGGCCTTAAGCGCGGCCAGCACCTTTGGCCAGACGGCGTTCAACTGGTCATCCGCCACCTGCCAATCCTGCACCGCGCAAATGTTCAGATCGGACTGCGCCATTGCATTGGTGCAATCGATCTCTTCTGCCATCGCCCCCGTCGCAGACAGCGCCAGAAGCATGGCGAAACCGGCGCCCCTCATCCCTTGGTCAACCGCTTTGCATTAGCCTTTGTGCGCTGACGATAGGGCGCAATCGCCGCCGAGGCGACCTGCGCCGGAGTGGCCCCCCGCAAGCCCGCCATCATGGCGGCCTGCATCGAATCCTGGCTGGCCGCCATCTTTTCCGTGACCATCCGCAGCGATTCCTTGGCCGGCATCGGCCACAGCCCCGCCATGCCCGCAAGGCGGATACCAATCACCATCTGCGCCTCTGCCAGCATCATGCTGGCCTCGACCGAAGGCTTCAGCAAATCGAAAAACGTGGGAAATCGCATCATGGCCTCCAATTGGATCGGCCTACAGTAAGAATGTTAAGTTTCCGATACCAGTATACATTGGTCCAACATGGCAGAATTGCCCCCTGCACATAGCTTGGTACTGGAAAGGTGCCCGCGCTTGCGCTAGGCCCTGTGGCCATGATGCAAAGCCTGACGCTCCGCCGCCCCGATGACTGGCACCTGCACCTGCGCGATGGCGCGATGCTGAACGGGGTGCTGCCCGAAACCGCGCGCCATTTTGCCCGGGCGATCATCATGCCCAATCTGGTGCCGCCCGTGGTAACCGGCGCGCAAGCCGCCGCCTACCGCGACCGCATTCTGGCCGCCCTCCCCGAAGGGGCCACTTTCGAGCCCCTGATGACGCTCTATCTGACCGAGGGCACCGACCCCGCCGATGTGGCGGCTGCCGCAAACAGCGGGCTGGTCAAGGCGGTGAAGCTCTATCCCGCCGGGGCCACCACCAATTCCCACGGCGGGGTGCGCAACCTTGATGCCGTGATGCCGGTCTTGGAGAAAATGGCCGAAATCGGCCTGCCCCTTTGCACCCATGGCGAGGTGGTGACACCCGAGGTTGACATCTTCGACCGCGAGGCCGTGTTCATCGACACCGTGCTTGACCCCCTTCGCCGCCGCCTGCCCGAATTGCGCGTGGTGATGGAACATATCACCACCGAGGAAGGCGTGGCCTATGCCGGTCAGGGTGGCAATCTGGCCGCGACCATTACCACCCATCACCTGATCATCAACCGCAACCATATCCTCGTCGGCGGGATCAAACCGCATTACTATTGCCTGCCAGTCGCCAAGCGCGAAAAACACCGCCTTGCGCTGCGCCGCGCCGCCACCTCTGGCAACCCCGCCTATTTCCTTGGCACAGACAGCGCCCCCCATGTCGATGCGCTGAAAGAACACGCCTGCGGCTGCGCCGGGTGCTTTACCGCCACCAACACCATGCCCCTTCTGGCCCATGTCTTCGAAGAGGAAGCCGCGCTGGACAAGCTGGAGGCCTTCAGCAGCCTGAACGGCCCCGCCTTCTACCGCCTGCCAGTGAACGAAGGCACGATCCGTCTGGTCAAGCACGATACCCCCGCCACCTTCCCTGAAAAGATCTTCACCGAGGCTGGGCCTGTCACCGTCTTCAACCCTGGCTTCCCCGTGCATTGGCATGTGGAAAGCTGATTTCATCTTGGCCCAAATATCCCCGCCGGAGGCTCCTGTGGCCCATGCCGGACGCTCCGCGGGGAGTATTTTTGCCAAGAGGAAGCCGCAACGCGAAAGAGAGATGCCATGATCCCGTCCAACTTCCCGCCCCGCGAAGAAATCGCCCGCCTGACCGCCCGCGCGCTGTTGGAGATCAAGGCCGTGCATTTCAACGCCGAAACGCCGTTCACGCTGGCATCCGGCCTGCCCAGCCCGACCTATATCGACTGCCGCAAGCTGATCTCTTATCCGCGCATCCGCTCTACCCTGATGGATTTTCTTGCAGTCACGGTGATGCGCGACGCGGGGTTTGAGGCGTTTGACAATATCGCGGGCGGTGAGACGGCGGGCATTCCCTTTGCCGCGCTGGTGGCCGAACGGCTGGCCCTGCCGATGACCTATGTGCGCAAAAAGCCCAAAGGCTATGGCCGCAATGCCCGGATCGAGGGCGCGATGACCGAAGGCCAGCGGGTTCTACTGGTCGAGGATCTGACAACCGACGGCGGCAGCAAGCTGTCTTTCGTCGATGCGATCCGCGAAACGGGGGCCACCTGCGGCCATACGGCGGTGATCTTTTACTACGGCATCTTCCCCGAAACGACCCAGCGGCTGGCCGATCACGGCGTGGCACTGCATCACCTTTGCACATGGTGGGACGTTCTGGCCGAGGCCCGCGCCTCGGGCGCCTTTGATTCCACAACGCTGACCGAGGTCGAGGCATTCCTGACCGATCCGCGCGCCTGGCAGGCGGCACGGGCGAAGTAGCACGCGAAATCAGGGGACAAGTCTGTGGGCGTCTTGTGGGCAGTTTGGCCTGCGAATCGCGCCTGACCTTGTTTGCACGCCAATAACTCCCAGATGTGGTAGGCTGGATTGTCTGGCCTACCATGGGCGCCGAGTCGTCGGGGGTTTTCCTTTAGGGATTTCCCCGTTGCCCCACGGGGCCGCCCCGGCTACTCCGGGGGCTTCGGACGGAGGATGAGATGAACGAGATCGCCAAGCTGGCGCCCGCACTGCCCGCCAAGCAGGCCGACGACGCCGAGGTTCTGCCCCAGAATATCGAGGCGGAACAGCAGCTTCTGGGCGCGATCCTGACCAACAACGACGTGTTCGACCGCGTGTCGATGCTGGTCAAGGCCGAGCATTTCTTTGATCCTGTTCACCGCCGCATCTTTGAAAAGGCCTCGGCCCGAATCCAGAAAAACGCGCTTGTCAGCCCCGTCACGCTGAAACCGTTCTTTGAAGATGACGAGGGCCTGAAGGAGCTGGGCGGCCCGGCCTATCTGGTCCGTCTGGCCGGCGCGGCGATTTCGGCCTTTGCCGCGCGCGACTATGCCCAGATGATCTATGATCTGGCCGTGCGCCGCGAACTGATCGGCCTTGGCCGCGACATCGCCGCCAAGGCCGCCAAGATCGAGATCACCTCGGAACCCAAGGAACAGATCACCGAAGCCGAACAGCGCCTGTACAAGCTGGGCGAACAGGGCGTTGCCGAACGCGGGTTTCAAAGCTTTCTCAAGGCCGTAACCGATGCCGTGAACGTGGCCAACGCCGCCTATCAGCGTGGCGGCGGCCTGGCGGGGATTTCCACCGGCCTGATCGACCTTGATAAGAAACTGGGCGGCTTGCACGAAAGCGACCTGATCATTCTGGCCGGTCGCCCATCGATGGGCAAAACCTCGCTTGCCACCAACATCGCCTTCAACGTCGCCAAGGCTTACAAGCGCGGCCGCAAGCACGATGGCAACGAAGGCGCGGTCGATGGCGGGGTCGTGGGCTTTTTCAGCCTTGAAATGAGCGCCGAACAACTTGCCGCGCGGATCCTGTCCGAAGCCTCCGAAGTGCCGTCCGAAAAGATCCGCCGCGGCGATATGGAGGAATTCGAGTTCCGCAAATTCGTCGATGCGGCGAAGGATCTGGAAGCCTGCCCCCTTTACATCGACGACACCCCCGCCCTGCCGATTTCGCAGGTCGCTGCCCGCGCCCGCCGCCTGAAACGCACCCATGGGCTGGATGTGCTGATGATCGACTACCTGCAACTGCTGAAAGGCTCGTCCAAATCCTCCGAGGCGAACCGGGTGCAGGAAGTTTCCGAAATCACCCAAGGGCTTAAGGCCATCGCCAAGGAACTGAACGTCCCGGTGATCGCCCTGTCGCAGCTGTCGCGCCAGGTCGAAAGCCGTGAGGACAAGCGCCCGCAACTTTCCGACCTGCGCGAATCCGGCTCGATCGAACAGGATGCCGATGTGGTGATGTTCGTCTTCCGTGAGGAATATTACCGCGAGCGGGAAAAACCCGCCGACCACGAGCTGGACAAGATGGCCGCCTGGCAGGACATGATGTCGAAATGCCATGGCAAGGCCGAGGTGATCATCGGCAAACAGCGCCACGGGCCGATCGGCACGGTGGAACTGTCGTTCGAAGGCCGCTTCACCCGCTTTGGCAATCTGGCAAAGCCTTGGCAAGACGGGCCGGACCCCGGTTTCTGACCGCAGGCAGCGGGGGTTTCACACCCCCGCACTCCCGTGGAGTATTTCCTGAAGGGCAATGGCAAAGACCGCCACATCGTTTTGCCCTTCTTCAACTACTCCCGCCGGAGGCAGCGCCGCCTGCCACCAGCACCCCCTCAACCGCCCGTTCCGCGACAGCCCGCCCGCGCGGGGTTCGATGCCCCGCCCGGGCGGCCCCCCATTCGGGCAAATTCCCCTTGACCCGCACAGCCCAGATGTCAAAACCCCTGCCATGGCAACCGGACTCCTCACCATCGACCTTGATGCAATCGCCGCCAACTGGCGGGCGCTAGACCGCGCCTCGGCCTCGGGCGTGCAAACCGCCGCCGTGGTCAAGGCCAATGCTTACAACCTTGGCGCAGACCGTGTGGCACGCGCCCTGGCCCATGCCGGCGCACGGCGGTTTTTCGTCGCCGTCGCAGAAGAAGGCGCGCAGGTGCGGCAGGCCTTGGGACCGGGGCCGCAGATCTGCGTGCTGTCGGGCCATATGCCGGGTGATACCGAGATGATCTCGGACCTTGACCTGACGCCGATGCTGAACAGCCTTGATCAGGTGACGCGCCATCTGGAATCGCTGCCCGGCCATGCCTTTGGCGTGCAGCTTGATACCGGCATGAACCGCCTAGGCATGGAAGAAGCGGAATGGGAGGCGGCGGCCCCCTTCGTACTGGAGGCTTCGCCAGAGCTTCTCATGTCGCACCTTGCTTGCGCCGATGAGCCGGACCATGCGCTGAACGAGCTGCAACTGGCCAATTTCCAAGCCATGACCGAAGGCACCGGCGTGCCACGGTCGCTGGCTGCAACGGGGGGTATCCTGCTTGGCCCGCGCTATCATTTTGACCTGACGCGCCCCGGCATCGGCCTTTATGGCGGGCTACCTTATGAAGGGGCGTTGCGCGCCGTCACCCTGTCGCTGCCCATCCTGCAGGTGCGAGAGGTCGCGCCGGGCGAGGCCGTGGGTTACGCAGCAAGCTGGGTGGCAGAGCAGCCCTCGCTGATTGCCACCCTGCCCGCCGGCTATGCCGATGGCTTGCGCCGGGGCCTGTCGAACCGGGCGGTTTTGTGGGATGGCGACACGCCCTGCCCACTGGTGGGCCGCGTCTCGATGGACCTGATCACGGTGGATATCAGCCATCTGACGGAAGTCCCGAAATCGCTGGACATTCTTGGCCCGCATCAAGGCCCCGACGATCTGGCCGATGCGGCGGGCACCATTGGCTATGAGATTCTGACCAGCCTTGGCCCGCGCTATACCCGCCGCTATCTGGAAGGCCGGACGTGAGCATAGCCTCTCCGCTGGCAGCCCTTGGTCGCCCAGTCCTGCGGGCGCTGGCCGCCGTTGGCCGCGTGGCCCTGTTCGCGGGCGAGGCCGTCAGCCATTTGTTCCGCCCGCCGTTCTATGGGCGAGAGTTCCTGACCGCGCTGATCCAGATCGGCTGGCTGTCGCTGCCCGTTGTCGGCCTGACCGCGATTTTCACCGGCGGCGCGCTGGCGCTGCAAATCTATGCAGGGGGCGCCCGCTTCAACGCCGAGGCGGTGGTGCCGCAGATCGTGGCCATCGGCATGACGCGCGAACTTGGCCCGGTGCTGGGCGGCTTGATGGTGGCGGCGCGGGTTGCCAGCTCTATCGCCGCCGAACTGGGCACGATGAAAGTGACCGAGCAGATTGACGCGCTGACCACGCTTTCGACCAACCCGATGAAATATCTGGCCGTGCCGCGCATTCTGGCCGCCACTTTGGCCGTGCCGGTTCTGGTGGCGGTAGGCGATTCCATCGGCATCGCCGGGGGCTGGCTGGTGGCGATTTCGCGGCTGGATTTCAATTCGGCCGGATACCTGAAGAACACCCTGGATTTCCTGCAATTCTGGGACATCGGCTCTGGTCTGGTCAAAGGCGCGGTGTTCGGGTTTCTGGTGGCGCTGATGGGTTGCTATATGGGCATGACCTCGGGGCGCGGGGCGCAGGGGGTGGGCGCGGCCACCAAGGCAGCGGTGGTGGCGGCCTCGGTCCTCATCCTTGCCTCGAATTATCTGCTGACAGAGGTGTTCTTTTCAGCATGATCGAACTGTCCGGCGTTCATAAGGCCTTTGGCGACAACCGGGTGCTGCGCGGGGTGGATCTGGTGATCCCCAAGGGGCAGTCGATGGTGGTGATCGGCGGGTCGGGCACCGGGAAATCGGTGCTGTTGAAATCGGTGCTGGGGCTGGTGCGGCCCGATCTGGGCACAATCACTCTGGACGGCGTGGATGTGACCAAGGGTGACCGTGATGCCTTTCTGGCGCGGTTCGGCATGTTGTTTCAGGGCGGGGCGTTGTTTGACAGCCTGCGCGTCTGGGAAAACGTGGCCTTTCGTCTGCTGCGCGGCCACCAGAAGCGCCCCAAGACCGAAGCGCGCGCGATTGCGGTGGAAAAGCTGCGCCGCGTGGGCCTGAAGCCCGAGGTGGCCGATCTTTACCCGGCCGAGTTGTCGGGCGGGATGCAAAAGCGCGTGGGCCTTGCCCGCGCCATTGCGGCGGAACCCGAGATCATCTTTTTTGATGAGCCGACGACGGGCCTTGACCCGATCATGTCGGGCGTCATCAACGAATTGATCCGCGAGATCGTGGTGGAAATGGGCGCGACCGCCATGACCATCACCCATGACATGAGTTCCGTCCGCGCCATCGCCGACCGGGTGGCGATGCTGCACCAAGGCGTGATCCAGTGGACCGGCCCGGTTTCAGAAATGGACGCCACGCCAGACCCTTATGTGCAGCAGTTCATCCATGGCCGGGCGGATGGTCCGATTGAATCGGTGCGCTGAATGCGCTGGCTGAACCTTGCCCTTCTTATCCTGTTCCCGCTGTCATGGTTCGCGCCCCTGATGCGGGCGGCAGTGCTGCCGCTGTTCGGGATGGATGAGATTTCGGTGGTGACCGGCCTGCAATCCTTGTGGGGAACCGATGCGGCGCTGGCGCTGCTGGTCACGTTTCTTGCGGTCTTTGCGCCCTATGCCAAGACCATCGGTCTGTCGCTGATCCATTTCGATCTGCTGAAACCCGCCGCCCTGCCGGTTCTTTCGGTTCTGGGCAAGCTGGCGATGGCGGATGTGTTCCTGATCGCGCTTTATATCGTGTTGGCCAAGGGCGCGGGCGTGGTGACGGTGGAAACCGCCTGGGGGCTGTGGCTGTTCACGGGCTGCATTCTGGCGTCCTTGCTGGTCTCGGCCAGAACCAAGGCTTGAAGCCCGCCGCCGATCCGGGTCAGATGCGCAGATGAGCAAAGCCGGACCCTCCTTCACCTGCACCGCTTGCGGTGCGTCGCATCGCAAATGGCAGGGCCGGTGCGAGGCCTGCGGGGCGTGGAATTCCATCGTCGAAGAAGCGCCGCTGTCGGCTGGCCCAAAGGCGCTGGGTGGCAAGGGCAAGACGGTGGCCCTGTCCGATCTGTCCGGCATTGAGGCGCCGCCACCCCGCGTCGGGTCCGGCATGGAAGAGCTGGACCGGGTGCTGGGGGGCGGACTTGTGCCCGCCTCTGCCGTGCTGGTGGGCGGGGATCCCGGCATCGGGAAATCCACCCTGCTGTTGCAGGCTGCCGCCAGCTTTGCGCGCAAAGGGCTGAATTGCCTTTATATTTCTGGCGAGGAGGCCAGCGCGCAGGTGCGGATGCGGGCCCAGCGGCTGGGCCTTGCCGATGCGCCGGTGCGGTTGGGGGCCGAGACCAACCTGCGCGATATTCTGACCACGCTGGATGCCGAGCGCCCCGGTCTGGCGATCATCGATTCGATCCAGACGATGTGGCTGGATACGGTTGATTCCGCGCCCGGCAGCGTTTCGCAAGTGCGCGCAGCGGCGCATGAGCTGGTGACCTTCGCCAAGCGGCGCGGGGTGGCGGTGATCCTTGTCGGTCATGTCACCAAGGACGGCCAGATTGCCGGGCCGCGTGTGGTGGAACACATGGTCGATACGGTTCTTTATTTCGAGGGCGAGCGCGGCCATCAGTTCCGCATCCTGCGCGCGGTGAAGAACCGCTTTGGTCCGGCGGATGAGATTGGCGTGTTCGAAATGACGGGCGTCGGCTTGTCGCAAGTCACCAACCCGTCGGCCCTGTTCCTGTCGGAACGCGGGCAGCCCAACCCCGGCAGCGCGGTTTTTGCGGGCATCGAAGGCACAAGGCCAGTGCTGACCGAAATTCAGGCGCTGGTCGCGCCCAGCCCCTTGGGCACGCCACGCCGCACGGTGGTGGGGCTGGATTCGGGGCGGCTTTCCACGATTCTTGCCGTGTTGGAGGCGCGCTGCGGCATCCCCTTCGCGGGCCTCGATGTGTTCCTGAACGTGGCGGGAGGTATGCGCGTGACCGAGCCTGCCGCCGATCTTGCGGTGGCTGCGGCCCTGTTGTCGGCCCGCGAGGATGTCGCAATTCCCCCCGAAACGGTGCTTTTCGGCGAAATCAGCCTGTCGGGCGCGCTGCGTCCGGTGGGGCAGACCGAAAACAGGTTGAAAGAAGCGGCGAAACTTGGTTTCTCACAAGCCATTGCGCCCAGCCGGTCCAAGGCAGGCGCGGTAGAGGGGATGAGCGTGCGGGAAATGCCCGACCTTACCGCCTTTACCGGAGAGATTTTCGGAGCGGGCTAAGACCCGCCGGAGGGGCGTATGGAAGGCTTTACCCTGGTTGACGCAGGCGTCGCCGTGATCATCGTGATGTCCGCAATCCTGGCCTACTCGCGCGGCTTTGTGCGAGAGGCGATGGCGATTGTCGGCTGGATCGGCGCGGCCCTGTTGGGATACGCCTTTGCACCCGCCGCGCAACCCTTGGTCAAGGAACTGCCGGTGGTCGGCAAATTTCTGGGCGACAGTTGCGAATTGTCGATCATCGCCTCTTTCGCCGCTGTCTTTGCTGTGGGCCTGATTCTGGCCTCACTGTTCACGCCGCTGTTTTCCTCTGTCGTGCAACGCTCTGCCCTTGGCGGAATTGATCAGGGGCTGGGCTTCCTGTTCGGCGTCGTGCGCGGCATACTGTTGGTCGGCGTGGCTTTTCTGGTCTATGATCGCGCGGTGGCGGCAAACACCGTGCAAATGGTCGATGACTCGCGCTCGGCCAAGATTTTCGCCTCGTTTCAGGCCAATATTGACGCCGCCGTGCCCGATGATGCCCCCGGCTGGATCGTGTCGCGCTATAACAGCCTGACCGCCGTTTGCGCAGGCACCACACCCGCCGCAACGCCCGCGCCAGAGGCAACCGCCCCGGCAAGCAACTGATCGTCACGAAACGGTGACTTTCCGGGGGTGACTTCCCGGCGGCGAGGGCCTACATGGTGCGCCATAAGCCCACAGGATTCGGAGAGCCCATGCGCCGCTTCCCCGCCCACCCGTTTCAGCCGCTGCAAGACGGTGACAAGCTGAAGGAAGAGTGCGGCATCTTCGGCGTTGTCGGCGTGACCGACGCCGCCAGCTTTGTCGCACTTGGCCTGCACGCCCTGCAACATCGCGGGCAAGAGGCGGGTGGCATTGTCACCCACCACCCAGAACACGGCTTCAACTCGGCCCGCCGCTTCGGCTATGTCCGCGACAACTTCACCCGCCCCGATGTGATCGCGACCCTGCCCGGTTCGATCGGCATCGGACATGTGCGTTATTCCACCGCCGGGTCCAAAGGTGCCACCGCAATCCGCGACGTGCAGCCGTTCTTTGGTGAGTTTTCGATGGGTGGCGCCGCCATCGCCCATAACGGCAACCTGACCAATGCCGCCGCCCTGCGCCGCGAGCTGATCGAGCGCGGGTCGATCTTTCAATCCTCATCCGACAGCGAGTGCATCATCCACCTGATGGCGCGCTCGATTCAAAAGACGATCTCCGAACGGATCAAAGACGCGCTGCGCCGGGTTGAAGGCGCGTTCAGCGTCATCGCCATGACGCGCACCAAGCTGATCGGCGTGCGCGATGCGCTTGGCGTGCGCCCGCTGGTTCTGGGCCGTGTGGGCGATTCTGGCTGGGCGCTGGCGTCCGAAACCTGCGCGCTCGACATCATTGGCGCCGATTTCGTGCGAGAGATCGACCCCGGCGAAATGGTGATCATCGAGGGCAACAAGGTTGAATCCTCACGCCCCTTCGGGGCCGCCAAATCGCGGTTCTGCATTTTCGAGCAGGTGTATTTCAGCCGCCCCGACAGCCAGTATGGCGGCCGCTCGGTCTATGAAACCCGCCGCCAGATCGGTGTGGAACTGGCGCGTGAAGCTCCGGTAGAGGCAGACATCGTTTGCCCGGTTCCCGATTCCGGCACGCCTGCGGCCATCGGGTTCAGTCAGGAATCCGGCATCCCCTTCGCCCTTGGCATCACCCGCAACCAATATGTGGGCCGCACCTTCATCGAGCCGACCGAGCAGATCCGCAACATGGGCGTGCGGCTGAAGCTGAACGTCAACCGCGCGCTTATCAAGGGCAAGCGGGTCATCCTGGTGGACGATTCGGTGGTGCGCGGCACCACCAGCCGCAAGATCAAGGATATGGTTTTGGAAGCTGGTGCCGCCGAGGTGCATTTCCGTATCGCCTCGCCCCCGACAGCTTGGCCCTGCTTTTATGGCGTCGATACGCCGGAACGCTCAAAACTCCTCGCCGCGACGATGACCGAGGATGAGATGCGCGACTGGATCGGGGTCGATAGCCTCAAGTTCATCTCGCTGGATGGTCTTTACCGCGCCGCGGGCGAGGCGGCGGGCCGTGACCCCGCCGCGCCAAAGTTCTGCGACGCCTGCTTCTCGGGCGATTATCCGGTGGTCCCCTCGGACAAGATCGAGGAAGGCTTCCAGATGAAGGCGGCGGAATAGCCAAGGCATGGGTGCGTGAAACCGCGCGCCCTACCCAAAACCGGCCCGCGGCCATATCCTGCGGTGAACACGCAGCAAACTGGCCCCATGACCAAAGCCGCAGTCGATGCCTATCTTGCCGCCCTGCCCGCTGACCAGCGGCAGGCCCTGCAAACCCTGCGCGCCCTGCTCGGCACCCTCTTGCCCGACCATCTGGAAGTGATGTCCTACGCCATGCCGGGCTTTCGCCAGCCGGGGCCAAAGGGCAGAATGGTGGCAGGCTACGCCGCCTTCGCCCGCCATCTTGGTCTTTACCCCCATTCCGGCAACATCATCCCGCAACTGACAGCCGATTGCGCAGGGTTCAAAACCTCGAAATCCGGTGTCCTGTTCACCCCTGCCAATCCTCTGCCCCAAGCCCTGGTGGAACGCATCATCCGGCTGCGCCAGGATGAAATCGCGACATTGGGCCGCTGACTGCACCCTTGCCCTTTCACATTGGCCCAAATATCCCACGGGGGTGCGGGGGTGTGAAACCCCCGCTCTTTGCACCAAGGAGCGCCGCATGACCCAGAAAATCGCCCTCGTCACCGGCGCCTCGCGCGGGCTTGGCGCGGCTTTGGCCGAGCAGCTGGCCGCTCGGGGCTGGCATGTCATTGCGGTGGCCCGTACCGTCGGCGGGTTGGAAGAGGTGGATGATCGGATCAAGGCGCTGGCCCTGCCCGGCGTGGGCGGCCTGACGCTGGCGCCGATGGATGTGACCAACGAAGACGCCATGCGCCATCTGTGCCTACAGGTCCACGAACGCTGGGGCGGCGTGGACCTGTGGGCGCATACCGCCATTCATGCCGCCCCCCTTGCGCCTGCCGGGTCGCTGGACGGCAAGGATTTCGACAAATCTGTCAACATCAACCTGCGGGCCACCGGCGCGCTAATTCCGATGGTTGAACCGCTGCTGCGCGCCCGCAGCGGCACGGCGCTGTTCTTTGACGATCCGCGCGGCGGGGAAAAGTTTTTCGGGGCTTACGGCGCCACCAAGGCGGCGCAGATCGCCCTTGCGCGCAGTTGGCAGACCGAAACCGCCACCATCGGGCCGAAGGTCATTATCGCCACGCCCGCGCCGATGCCAACCGCCGTCCGCGCCCGATTCTTCCCCGGCGAAGACCGTGCCCCCCTGTCCGCGCCTCGGACCGAGGCGACGCGCATTCTGGCGGATATCTGACACATCTCTCTGATATCACAATAATTTCATCCGGTTTTGCGGCGCTGCGGCATCCCCATTGCTTTCCTGCGGCCCCAAGGCTAGCTATCGGCATCCTTCGTGGAGTTCCGGCGCGTGTCTGGCGACGACAAGACTGATGACCATTCTGAGGGCAATGGCTCTCATACATCTGGCAATCTTGGCCTTTTGGTCCTTGGCTGTATCGGCGTCGTCTATGGCGACATCGGCACTAGCCCGCTTTATGCCATGCGCGAAAGCTTGCACGCCGCCAGCCGAGACGGGCTGACACGCGATGATGTGGTGGGCGTGATCTCGCTTTTGATCTGGACGCTGACCCTGATCGTGACGCTGAAATACGTCATGCTGATCATGCGCGCCGACAACAATGGCGAGGGCGGCACCCTTTCACTGGTGGCCTTGGTGCAGCAGGCGCTGAAAAAGCGCCCCGCCTGGCTGCTGGCGCTGGGAATGGTGGGAATCTCGCTGTTTTTCGGCGATGCGATCATCACACCTGCCATGTCGGTGCTGTCGGCGGTTGAGGGCATGGTGATCGTGGCACCGGGCTTTGGCCCATGGGTGGTTCCCGTTACGCTGGCAATCATCCTTGGGCTCTTTGCGGTGCAAAAGCACGGCACGCAGGCGGTTTCGATTCTGTTCGGGCCGATCATGGTTGTGTGGTTCGTGGTGATGGGCGTTCTGGGCGCAATGCACGTCGGCGACGATCTGTCGATTCTGACCGCGCTGAACCCGTGGCACGCCGTCAGCTTTCTGACGCAGAACGGCCTTGCGTCATTCTTTGTGCTTGGCTCGGTCTTTCTGGCTGTGACCGGGGGCGAGGCGCTTTATGCTGACATGGGCCATTTTGGCCGCAGCCCAATTCGAATTGCCTGGGGTGCCTTGGTGTTTCCTGCGCTGACCCTGTCCTATCTGGGTCAGGGCGCGCTGGTCCTGTCGCACCCAGAGGCGGCGAAAGACCCGTTCTTCCTGATGGCGCCAGACTGGTTCCTGCTGCCTTTGGTCGTGCTGTCGATGACGGCCACGGTGATCGCCAGCCAGGCGGTGATTTCGGGCGCGTTTTCCATGATGAAGCAAGCCGTGCGCATGGGCCTTTTGCCGCGACTGGAAATCCTACACACCTCGGAAAGCCAGTACGGCCAGATCTATCTGCCCAAGGTCAACATGATCCTGTGCATTGGCGTGGTGCTGCTGGTGCTGGCGTTCGGTTCGTCCTCGCGGCTGGCTTCGGCCTATGGCATCGCGGTGACGGGCGATATGGTGATCACCTCATGTCTGGCGCTGGTGCTGTTTTACCGGGCGTGGAAATGGCCGTTGCCGGCTGTTGTTGCCGTGGTCGGCCCGCTTTTGGTGATTGAAGTGCTGTTCCTTACTGCCAATGCGATGAAGTTTCTGGATGGCGGCTATATCCCGATCATGATCGCGCTGAGCATGGTCGTGCTGATGTGGACCTGGCTGCGCGGCACTGCCCATGTGCTGGCGCAGGCGCGGCGTGGGGCGGTGACGATCGAGCAACTGGCAGGGATGTTGCAGAAATCGTCGCGGCTGGTCGATGTGCCGGGCACGGCGGTATTTCTGACCTCTGACCCCGATATGGCACCGGCGGCTCTGACCCATAACCTGAAACACAATCAGGTGCTGCATGCCCAGAACCTGATTGTCGGCGTGAATATGTCCACCCGGCCCTATGTGTCCAATGCCGACCGGGTCGAGATCAGGCCGATCAACGACCGCTTTACCCGGATCGACCTGAACTTTGGCTATATGGAGGAAACCAACGTCCCCAAGGCGCTGGCGCTGGCCAAGAAGAAGGGCATCAAGTTCGACATCATGACGACCTCTTTCTTCCTGAACCGCCGCACGTTCAAATCCGCCTCGAAAGGTGGGTTGCCGCGCTGGCAGGAAGATGTGTTCCGCATGTTGTCACGCTCTGCCGCCGATGCGACGCACTTTTACCGCCTGCCGACAAACCGCGTGATCGAACTAGGCCAGCAACTGACGATCTAAAGCGTCGCCAACACCTTGGCGGCGATGCGGTGGCTTTCAAGGCGCTTGGCGTGGTCATGAATCATGCCGGTCACCATCACCTCATCGGGTTTGTGATGGGCGATCAGTTCGGCCAGACGGCGCGCCACGGTTTCGGAGCTGCCGACGGCGGAACACCCCAACACCCGGTCCACCTCGCGCAGCATGGCGGCGGGCACCTCTGACAGATCACCGGTCGGGCGCGGCAGCTTGCCGGGGTTGCCCATGCGCAGGCGGGCAAAGGCCAGCACCTGCGATGAGCGCAGATAGGTAGCCTCTTCATCCGTATCGGCGGCACAGACCCCGACCGCCATCATGAAATGCGGCGCCTCCAGCCATTGCGAGGGGTGGAACAACTGCCGGTATTGCGCGGCGGCCTCTTCCAGATGGTCGGGGGCGAAATGGCTGGCAAAGGCGTAGGGCAGGCCCAGATAGGCCGCCAGTTGCGCGCCATAAAGGCTGGAGCCGAGTATCCACACCGGCACCGCCGTGCCCTCGCCCGGAATGGCGCGCACCGGAGCGTCGACGCGGGGGGCATCCAGATAGTGCAGCAGTTCCATCACATCTTCGGGGAAGCGATCAGATTGATCCATATGGCGACGCAGCGCCCGCGCCGTCACGCCATCGGTGCCCGGCGCGCGGCCAAGGCCCAGATCGATCCGGTCGGGGTATAGCGTGGCAAGGGTGCCGAAAGCCTCGGCCACCTGAAGGGGCGCGTGGTTGGGCAACATGATGCCCCCTGCCCCCACGCGGATGCTGCGGGTGCCCGCCGCCACGTGGCCGATGACCAACGCGGTGGCCGAACTGGCGATGCCGGGCATGTTGTGATGCTCGGCCAGCCAGAAGCGGTGATAACCTTGGGCCTCGGCATGGCGGGCAAGGTCAACCGAATTGGCAAGGGCCATGGCGGCATCGCCACCTTCGGGGACGGGGCAAAGATCAAGCAGTGAGTATTGCATGTGGGGAAACTAGGCAGCCCGCCCCCCGCCTGCAAGGGTCAGCCCGCCAGATACTGCGCCTTCAACACCCGCCGCAGGATCTTGCCCGAAGCCGATTTCGGAATCGCCTCGACCACCCGAATTTCGCGTGGGCGTTTATAGCTGGCCAGTTGCTCGGCCAGAAACGGCCCCAAAGCTTCGACATCAAGGTTGTGGCCCGCGCGGGGCACCAGAAATGCAATCGGCCGTTCGCCCGCCTGATCGTCGGGCACGCCGATCACGGCGGCGTCGGAAATGTCGGGATGGGCCAGAAGATCGGCCTCCACCTCTGCCGGGGCGACCTGAAAGCCGGAAACCTTGATCAGTTCTTTCAGCCGGTCGCGGATCGACATCTGGCCATCGGCATCAAACGCCGCCAGATCGCCGGTCTTCAGCCAGCCATCGGGCGTCAGGGTGCTGGCCGTTGCCTGTGGCGCGTTGTGATAGCCCAGCATGACCTGCGGGCCGCGCACCCACAATTCGCCCTCGGCCCCCGGTTCGGCATCCTGCCCGGTGACCGGATCGACCAGACGGCATTCGGTATTGGGCATGGTCAGGCCCACCCGACCGGCGCGCGGATCAGCTTCCGGCACGATATGGCTGACCGGGCTCATCTCGGTCATGCCGTAGCCTTGGATCATCTTGCAGCCCAGACGCGCGCCCACCGCCGCCGCAACCTCGCCCCCCAAGGGGGCAGCACCCGACATCAGCACCTCGACAGAGGACAGGTCATGCTGTTCAACCAACGGATGCTTAGCCAGCGCCACCGCCACTGGCGGCGCGATCAGGATCATGCGAGAGCGGTGGCGCGCGATATGTCCAAGAAACGCCTCCAGATCAAAGCGCGGCATGCAGACAAGGCCAGCCCCCCGCGCCAGAAAGGCGTTCATCAGCGTGTTCATACCGTAAATGTGGAAGAACGGCAGGAAGGCGACCGACATGTCACCGGGCCGGATGTTCAGCGCAACATGGACCTGATCGACATTCGACACCAGATTGCGATGCGACAGCCGCACCCCTTTTGGTAGGCCGGTGGTGCCCGAGGAATAGGGCAAGGCCACCGCATGGGTGCCAAAATCAACCGGAACCTGCGCCGTCAGGGGGCTGGCCAGCAGATCGTCAAGGCAGGCATGACCCGGCGTCGGCGCAAAGGTGACCACCTCTGACACAGCCGTATTATGCAAAGCCGGTGCCACCACCGCCAGCAAACCCGCATGCGCAAAGACCAACCGCGCGCCGCTGTCGGCCAGTTGGTGCTGCACCTCAGGCGCGGTATAGCTGGGGTTCAGCGTTGTCACGGTCGCGCCGGCATAGGCGATGGCGTGAAAGACCACCGCAAAATCGGGGCAGTTGGGCGCAAGGATCGCCACCACATCCCCCGGCCCGATACCGCGCGCCTGCAAGCCGCCGGCAAGGCGGCGGATGCGGTCCTTCAGGGCCGCAACCGTCAGCTCTGCCCCCGTCGGCCCGTCGATCAGCACCACCCGGTCGGGCGTGTCGCCCATGCCTTCGAACAGGCGGTCGGTAATGCTTTGGTCGCGCAGCCGGATGTCCGGCAGCGGGCTGCGATAAATGGTCATGCGGGCCTCCCATCGGCCGCCCCCTCCGGCGGCCATGGCAAAGGGTGTCACACCAACCTGCCCCTGTCAGCCCCGACCTTGCGGCACTATTCCGCAGCGCGTGCGCTGGGGTTGTTGGGATGGGTGGTCCAGTTGGCATAATCGCCGACCGGGCGGTCGGTGCGCGGGTCCAGCCAGCCCTTGGGCTTTTCGACCATGGTGATGCAGTTTTCCACCGGGCAGACGTTGACGCACAGGTTGCAGGCCACGCATTCGTCATCCTTGACGGTAAAGGTGCGGTCCGCGCTCATGGCAATCGCCTGATGGCTGGTGTCTTCGCAAGCGGCATAGCAGCGGCCGCATTTGATGCAATCATCCTGCGAAATCTGCGCCTTGGTGGTGTAGTTCAGGTTCAGGAACTGCCAGTCGGTCACGTTGGGCGTGGCCTTGCCCACCAGATCCGTCAGCGCCATGCCCTTGTCATCCAGATATTGCGACAGGCCGCTGATCATCTCTTGCACGACCTTGAAGCCATAGGTCATCGCCGCCGTGCAGACCTGCACATTTCCCGCCCCCAGCGCCATGAACTCTGCCGCGTCGCGCCAGGTGGTGATGCCGCCGATGCCGCTGATCGGCAGGCCGTGGGTTTCGGGGTTGCGCGCGATCTCGGCCACCATGTTCATCGCGATGGGTTTGACCGCAGGGCCGCAATAGCCGCCATGGGTGCCCTTGCCGTCGATCATCGGTTCGGGCGAGAACGCATCCAGATTGACCGAGGTGATCGAATTGATCGTGTTGATCAGCGAAACCGCATCGGCCCCGCCACGCTTGGCCGCCTCGGCCGGTTTCCTGACATCGGTGATGTTGGGCGTCAGCTTGACGATGCAGGGCATCCGGCTGTGCTTTTTCACCCAGCGCGTGACCATTTCAATATATTCGGGAACCTGCCCCACGGCAGACCCCATGCCGCGTTCGGCCATGCCATGCGGGCAGCCGAAGTTCAGCTCGACCCCGTCAGCCTCGGTATCTTCAATGCGTTTCAGGATGTCTTTCCAGCTATCCTCATCGCAAGGCACCATCAGCGAAATGATCAAGGCCCGGTCGCGCCACTTGCGCTTGACCTCCTTGATTTCCTGAATGTTCACCTCCAGCGGGCGGTCGGTGATCAGCTCGATGTTGTTCAGCCCCAAAAGGCGGCGGTCGGCCCCCCAGATCGCGCCATAGCGCGGGCCAGAGACGTTGACGACCGGCGGCCCCTCGCTGCCAAGGGTCTTCCACACTACCCCGCCCCAGCCCGCCTCATACGCGCGCTCCACGTTGTACTTCTTGTCGGTCGGCGGGGCGCTGGCCAGCCAGAACGGGTTGGGGGATTTGATGCCGACGAAGTTGGATGTCAGGTTTGCCATATGCGTCTCCTTGCGGCGGCTCAGCGCCGGTCAAAAATCATCTCGACCGGGGCGATGTCGCCCGCAGCCACGGCCTTGATCATGTTGGCCACCTTGACGGGCGCCGCAGGCCCCATGATCAGGGGCAGTCCGACGCCGGGCGGACCTGCCTTTGCCAATCGCTCCTGCATGGCGGCAAAGAAGGCGCGCGCCACTTCGCCCCGGTCACGACGGGCGCGCAGGGTGAAACCGGCCGCAGAGGCAGCGCCCAGATAGGTGTCGGGTGTCGCCAGGAACGAGGTTTCCGGGCCAGATGACCATGGCACCGGAAAATCGGGATGCGTTCCGAACAGCATCACGTCATAGACAGCAAAAGTTCCGCCGGGACGCAGCACCCGCGCCGCCTCGGCAAAAAGCCGGGATTTATCGGGCAGGTTCATGCCAACATGCAGCAGGGTCGCCAGATCGAAACTGGCAGGATCGAACGGCAGATCAAGCGCACTGCCAACCATGAACTTGGTAGACGATCCGACTGCCGCCGAAAGACGCTGCGCCGTCTCGACGAAATCGGGGGTCAGATCGACGCCGGTGACCTGCGCGCCATAGCGTGACGCGATCAGCCGCGCCGGCCCCCCGATGCCCGAGCCGATGTCGAGAACACGGGTCTGCGGACCTATCCCGAGCTGGTCCAGCAAAGCGAGTGTCGCCTCAGCACCGCCGATATGAAACTCATCCACGGCCTTTAGATGTTCGGCGGTGACATCCGCCCCCGCCACCCCTTGGGCTGCAAGCGCCGCAAGGATACGATCATACAAAGGCATCCCGCCATAGTCGGCGTAGTGCGATATGACCTGTGCTTCGGAATTGCTCATTGTCGCGACTCCCTTGAAGGATTTCCGTCAGGTCATCAGACTAGCATGAATGTCTTCCGCCGCATTGCGGCCTTCGGCGACGGCGGTGACGGTCAGGTCTTCGCCGCCCGTGGCACAATCGCCCCCGGCCCAGACGCCCGCAATGCTGGTGCGGCCTGTGGCATCGACAGCGATCTTGCCGCCATCAAGCGCCAGCCCCTCGGGCGCGCCGGTCAGGGTCTGGCCGATGGCCTTCAGCACGGTGTCGGCCTTCAGGCGGAAGGTCTCGCCGGTCTGCTTCAGCCCTTGGGCAGTGTCTTCGGTATAGGCGAATTCAATCTCGGTAACCGCACCGTTGCCATGCACCGCGACCGGCGCGGCGTGGGTCACAATCCGCACCCCTGCACTGGTCGCATGTTCCTGTTCGTACCCAGAGGCGGCCATCTTTTCCTGCCCCCGGCGATAGACGATGGTGACGTTTTCCGCCCCCAGCAGTTTTGACTGCACGGCAGCATCGACGGCGGTCATGCCGCCGCCGATGACCACCACATCACGCCCGACCGGCAGGGAGGAGAGGTTGCCGGACTGACGCAATTCGGAAATGAACTCGACCGCGGGGCGCACATTCGCCTTGTCCTCGCCCGGCGCGCGCAGGGCGTTGACCCCGGCCAGACCGATCGACAGGAATACCGCATCATAGTGCTTTTGCAGATCGGCCAGCGACAGGTCACGGCCAAGCGCCTTGCCGGTTTCAATGCGGATGCCGCCGATTTTCAGCAGCCAATCCACCTCGGCCTGGGCAAAGCCATTGGTCGTCTTGTAGGCGGCAAGGCCGAATTCGTTCAGGCCACCGGCCTTGGGCCGGGCGTCGAACACCACGACCTCATGCCCCTTCATCGCCAGCCGATGCGCGGCGGATAGGCCCGCAGGCCCCGCGCCGACCACCGCCACCTTTTTCCCCGTCGCCTTGGCGCGGGCAAAAGGATGCACGCCCTTGGCCATCAGCGTATCGGTGGCAAAGCGCTGCAAGCGGCCAATCTCAACCGGCTTGCCTTCGGCGGTTTCGCGCACACAAGCCTCTTCGCACAGGGTTTCGGTGGGGCAGACGCGGGCGCACATGCCGCCAAGGATGTTCTGGGCGAAAATCGTCTTGGCCGCCGCCTCGGGTGTACCGGTGGCGATCTGGCGGATGAACAGCGGAATGTCGATGCTGGTCGGGCAGGCCGTCATGCAGGGCGCATCATGGCAGAAATAGCAGCGGTCGGCTGCCACATGCGCCTCGTGGCGGTCCAGCGGCGCCTCGTGATCATGGAAATTCGCGGCAATGGCCTGGGGCGACAGGCGCCCCGCCACCACGCCGGGGGTCAGCGGGCTGTTGGTCATCATACCTCCGTGGCGAGCGTTTGCTTGCTTCTGATTGCCCTCAGCGTGGCATGGGTCAAATTTTTTATCAAACGGTAAATTTTGGAAATCTGCCGCCGGGTCAGCGAAAACCGCTTATGGGCTTTTTTCCTGGGTGGCGGTGCCGTATATGTGGGCAATCCAACGGGGCGCGGGACAGCGAAGCCCCGACAAATGACGCCATTAGAGGACGGCATGAGCAAAAACACTTCGGACGCGGATGTGGCCTTCATCTCTGCACTGGCAGAGCTGCTGAACAAGAACGACCTGACCGAGCTGAGCGTGAAGCGTGAATACGCCGAAGACGACAGTCTGGAGGTGCGGGTGGTCAAGCAGTCGAACGTGGTGACCGTGGCTGCCGCAGCGCCGGTGGCCTATGCCTCTGCCCCTGTTGCGGCCCCTGCCGCAGCCCCCGCCGCGCCGGAAGACCCCGCCCAGCATCCCGGCGCCGTCACCTCGCCCATGGTCGGCACCTGCTATCTGGCAGCCGAGCCGGGTGCTGCACCCTTCGTGACCATCGGTGCCACGGTGGCCGAAGGCCAGACCGTGCTGATCATCGAAGCGATGAAAACGATGAACCACATCCCCGCCCCGCGCGCCGGGACGGTAAAGCGCATTCTGGTGTCTGATGGCACGCCGGTCGAATACGGCGCCCCGCTGTTTATCATCGAGTAAGCGCATGTTCGAAAAAATCCTGATCGCCAACCGGGGCGAGATCGCCCTTCGCGTGATCCGCGCCTGCCGCGAGATGGGGATCAAGTCGGTCGCGGTGCATTCCACCGCCGATGCCGATGCGATGCATGTGCGCATGGCCGACGAATCCGTCTGCATCGGCCCGGCCCCGTCTTCGGAAAGCTATCTGAAAAAGGCGGCCATCATCTCGGCTTGCGAGATTACCGGCGCGCAGGCGGTTCACCCCGGCTATGGCTTTTTGTCGGAAAACGCCAGTTTCGCGCAGGCGCTGGAAGATCACGACATCACCTTCATCGGCCCGACGGCGGACCATATCCGCATCATGGGCGACAAGATCACCGCCAAGGAAACCGCCAAGGCGTTGGGAATTCCTGTCGTACCGGGGTCGGATGGCGGGGTGCCCGATTTTGAAACCGCGCTGACCGTTGCGGCGGACATCAAATACCCGGTCATCATCAAGGCCACCGCCGGCGGCGGCGGGCGCGGGATGAAGGTGGCCAAGTCGCCCGAAGAGCTGGAGATTGCCTTCCGCACCGCGCGGAGCGAGGCGAAATCCGCCTTTGGCAATGACGAAGTCTATATCGAGAAATACCTGCAAAAGCCGCGCCATATCGAAATTCAGGTCTTCGGCGACGGCAAGGGCAATGCGGTGCATCTGGGCGAACGCGACTGCTCGCTTCAGCGCCGCCACCAGAAGGTGTTCGAGGAAGCCCCCGGCCCCTGCATCACCCCCGAAATGCGCGCCCAGATCGGCAAGGTCTGCTCTGACGCGATGAAAAAGCTGAAATACATCGGCGCGGGCACCATCGAATTCCTGTATGAAGACGGCGAGTTTTATTTCATCGAAATGAACACCCGCCTTCAGGTGGAACATCCCGTCACCGAAGGTATCTTTGGCGTCGATCTTGTGCGCGAACAGATCCGCGTGGCGGCTGGCATGGATATGTCGTTCACGCAAGATGACCTTGAGATCAACGGCCACTGCATCGAGGTGCGGATCAACGCCGAAAAGCTGCCGAACTTTGCCCCCTGCCCCGGCAAGGTGCGGATGTTCCATGCACCGGGCGGGTATGGCGTGCGGATGGATTCTGCACTTTATTCCGGCTATTCGATCCCGCCCTATTACGACAGCCTGATCGGCAAGCTTATCGTGCATGGCCGCGACCGGCCAGAGGCGCTGGCCCGGTTGCAGCGCGCCCTGTCGGAACTGATCATCGATGGTATCGACACCTCGATCCCGCTGTTCGACATGCTCTTGGCAGAGCCGGATATCCAGTCGGGGGATTACAACATCCACTGGCTGGAAAAGTGGCTGGCCGAAAAGTTCGCCTGACCCTTCGCGGCGCGGCCCAACCGCGCCGCCGCAAAATCCTTTAAGGATTTTGGCTATGGCCCAGACCATCACCCCAGAGCTTTTGCTTAAGGCCTATGCCATGGGCCTGTTTCCCATGGCAGAAAGCCGGGAATCCGCCGACCTGCGCTGGATTGATCCTGCACGCCGCGGGGTGTTTCCGCTCGACGGGTTTCACATCTCTCGTAGCTTGCGCCATGCGATTTTGCGGGCGGACTATCAGGTTACGGTGAACCGCGATTTTGCCGGCGTGCTGGCGGCCTGCGCCGACCGGCCTGAGACATGGATCAACCCGGAAATCACCCGGCTTTATCATGCGCTGCACGGGATGGGCTTTTGCCATTCGCTGGAAGTGTGGCGAGAGGGCGCGCTGGTCGGCGGGGTTTACGGCGTGGCAATCGGCGGGGCGTTCATGGGGGAATCCATGTTCAGCCGGGCCACGAACGGGTCAAAGCTGGCGCTGGCCTGGTTGATGCACCGGCTGCGGGCGGGTGGCTTTACCCTGTTTGACACCCAATTCCTGACGCCGCATCTGGCCAGCCTTGGCGCGGTGGAAATTCCGCGAGCCGCCTATCATGCAAGGCTGGAACAGGCCGTGGAGCGGCAGGCACAGTTCGAGCCGCCGGGCTATCAGCCGTTGCCGCCGTCGGTTGCGGCCCCGTCTTCGGCAGGCTGATCCTCTGGCGCGGCGGGCACGTCGGGCAGTACCCGGTCCGGCACATCGCAGCGCATCACCCAGACGTCATAACGTGGATGATCCAGTGCCGACAGCGCAGGCGAGGACGCAACCATCCAGCCCTTGAACATCGGCTCTGGCTGCGAGGTGTCGCGGATCGTCAAATGGGCCGAGGCGTCGGCGGTGGGGTTGTCGGCCGGATAGCGGCAGGCATCAACCTGAACCGTCAGGCGGCCCACGGTCTGGGCCTGCCCATTTTCCAGCGTCAGATCGGTCACCTGCCCCGTCAGCTTGTCTAACAAACGCAAACGGGCACCAGGGGCATCGGCGGCATTCTGCGCCAGCGCAGCATTGGCCAGCAGGGCAAGGGCCAGGCCAAGGGCGACCTTCACGGTGCTGCCCCGGTATCGGCGGCCTTGTCATCCTTGTTGCCGCCGACGAACTTCATCAACAGCGTGATCAGGCTGACCGCCCCTTGCGTATCTTCGATCTCATCCCCGGGCGACAGGTTGTCAGGCGACCCACCGGGCACGATTTCTACAAAATTGCCACCCAGCAGCCCCTCGGAGGAAATCAGGATCGCGGAATCCGTTGGCAGGTCGATGCCGGTCTGCACCGCGACCGTGGCATCGGCGAAAAAGGTCTTGGGGTTCAGCGTCAGCGCGCTGATCGTGCCAACCTTCACCCCCGCCAGCCGCACATCCGATCCGATCGAGATGCCTTCAACCGAGCGGAAGGACGCTTTGAGCGGATAGGTTCCGGCAGAAGCCGACAACCGGCTGCCCCCGGCGGCGTAAATGGCAAAAGCCAGCGCTGCGGCCAGAACCGCCGCCCCGGCCAGAATTTCGGCACGGTTTTCAGCCATTATTCCGGCGCCCAAGCCTCATAATCCGCACGGTCGACGGGCACATCACGGCGGATCGAACCGGGAGGGGCATAGGCCGCAACCGTGCCGGTCAGGTTTTCCTGATGCGGCTTTTCCCAAGTCTTGTGCGCCAGCGGAGCCTTGGTCGGCGGCTGGTCCCAGGTGAAATGCAGCCAGCCGTGCCAATCGGGCGACACGCGAGAGGCTTCGCTCTCACCATTATAGATCACCCAGCGGCGCTTGGCATCGCGGGTCTGATAGAACGTGTTGCCCTGATCATCCTCGCCGACCTTCACGCCTTTGCGCGCGGTCCAGATCTGCGTGCCCAGCGTCTGGCCGTTCCACCAGGTCAGCAGGCGAAGAAGAAATTTCATCGGGGCCTCCGCAGTCGTTTGCTCTGATATGGCTGAAAGGTGGGGCAAGGTCCAGAGGGTGCGCCATGGGCAGGGCCGGTTTTCGCCCGCGACGGAACCGGCTGCCTTCACCGTATCAGCGGGACAATGGAGAGAGACATGATCCGATCTACCGGAACCTATACCAGCCCCAAGGCATCGCAATATCTGCAACAGTTGTGCAAGCACTTTGCCCACAAGACCGAGGTCAGTTTTGACACCCACCAAGGCCAGATCGCCCTGCGCACTGGCCCGGTGTCACTGGCCACGACGACAGATCAGCTGATTGCCACCGTGACTGCCCCGGATGCAGAGGCGCTGCCGCAGGCGCAGCATGAGATCGACAAGCATCTGGCGATCTTTGCCCACCGCGAAGGGTTCGAGACACTGGCTTGGCAAAACCCGGTTCAGGCATGAAAAAGGCGGGCCAAAGGCCCGCCTTTTCCCAATCCAGTCCAAAGGATCAGCCCGCTGCGGCGGGTTCCTTCTTTTTGGTTTCGGTGTGAACGATCAAAGGCTTGGCGCCGTTGTTCACCGCCTCTTCGTTCACCACAACCTCGGCCACGCCCTCCAGCCCCGGCAGTTCGAACATGGTATCCAGCAGGATGTCTTCCATGATCGACCGCAGGCCGCGCGCCCCGGTTTTCCGCTTGATCGCGCGTTTGGCAATCGCGGTCAGCGCGTCGGTGGTAAAGGTCAGCTTGACGCCTTCAATGTCGAACAGCTTTTGATACTGCTTGACCAGTGCGTTCTTCGGCTCGGTCAGAATGGTGACCAAAGCGCCTTCGTCCAGATCGTTCAGCGTTGCCAGCACCGGCAGACGGCCGACAAATTCCGGGATCAGGCCGAACTTCAGCAGATCTTCCGGCTCCAGCTCTTGGAACAGCTCGCCCACGCCGCGCGAATCCGGGTCTTTCACATCGGCACCAAAGCCGATGCCCGACCCTTTGCCACGCTGCGCGATGATCCGCTCCAGCCCGGCAAAGGCACCGCCGCAGATGAAAAGGATGTTCGTGGTATCCACTTGCAGGAATTCCTGCTGCGGATGCTTGCGGCCCCCTTGCGGCGGAACGCTGGCCACGGTGCCTTCCATGATCTTCAACAGCGCCTGCTGCACGCCCTCGCCCGACACGTCGCGGGTGATGGAGGGGTTGTCCGATTTACGCGTAATTTTATCAACTTCGTCGATATAGACGATGCCGCGCTGCGCCCGTTCGACGTTGTACTCCGACGCCTGCAACAGCTTGAGGATGATGTTTTCAACGTCTTCACCGACATAGCCCGCTTCGGTCAGCGTGGTCGCATCGGCCATGGTGAAGGGCACATCGAGAATGCGGGCCAGCGTTTGCGCCAGCAGGGTCTTGCCGCAGCCCGTCGGGCCGATCAGCAGGATGTTCGACTTGGACAGTTCCACCTCACCCGATTTGCTCGAATGGTTGAGGCGTTTGTAGTGGTTGTGAACCGCCACCGACAGCACGCGCTTGGCGTGGATCTGACCGATGACATAATCATCCAGAACCTTGCAGATATCGCGCGGGGTCGGCACACCATCGGTCGATTTCAGGCCGGTGGTCTTGGTTTCCTCGCGGATGATGTCCATGCACAACTCGACGCATTCATCGCAAATGAACACGGTCGGGCCTGCAATCAGCTTGCGCACCTCATGCTGGCTTTTGCCGCAGAACGAGCAGTAGAGGGTGTTCTTGCTGTCACCGCCAGTATTCGTCGCCATGCCTACCTCTTTGTCCCCGGCAGGGGAGTGTTGCGGAGGATTCTAGGACAAGCCCCGATCCTCCACAATGCAAAAACCATGTGACAGCCCCGACCCGGCAAGACCGGGCCGGGAATGCCTTATTTCGCCTCGTCAGCCTTGCCGCGATTTTCCAGAATCTCGTCGATCAGCCCCCAGGCCTTGGCATCTTCGGCGGACATGAAATTGTCGCGCTCCAACGCCGCCTCGACGGTTTCATAGGAGTTGCCGGTATGCTTGACGTAAATCTCGTTCAGGCGCCGCTTGAGCTTTTGCGTCTCTTGCGCGTGAATCATGATGTCGGTCGCCTGGCCCTGATACCCGCCCGACGGCTGGTGAACCATGACACGGCTGTTCGGCAGACTGAACCGCATGCCTTTTTCGCCGGCTTGCAGCAGCAGCGACCCCATAGAGGCCGCCTGCCCGATCACCAGCGTGGAGACCTTGGGCTTGATGTACTGCATCGTGTCGTAAATCGACAGCCCGCTGGTCACCACACCGCCGGGGCTGTTGATATACATCGAGATTTCCTTGGACGGGTTTTCCGCCTCAAGAAACAGAAGTTGGGCGCAGATCAGGCTGGACATGCCGTCATGCACCGGGCCGGCAAGGAAGATGATCCGTTCCTTGAGCAGCCGCGAATAGATGTCATAGGCGCGTTCGCCCCGGCTGGTCTGTTCGACCACCATCGGGACGAGCGTGTTCATATAGGTGTCGATCGGGTCGCGCATCTTGTCCTGCCTGTTGGTCTTGATGAAGGGTTAGCCGCAGATCATTGCCAGAGTCTTAGTTGCGCGCGCCGGGGGCTTCAAGGGCACCTGTCCTAATGCGCGGCCTGCTTGCCGGTGACCATGGACCACAGCGGGCCAATCACCCGCGTTGCCAGCGGGATCAGCAGCAGCCCCAACCCCAGCCCCAGCACGCCATCACAGGCCGCCGTCACCGCCCAAGCCACAAAGCCGGGCGCGACCGGCACGGCAGTTGCAACCGTTTCCGCCAGATGATGAATCGCCTCATATGGCGCGGGCCAAAGATGCGTCACCTCAAGCCCGTGCAGGATGATGCTGCCGCCCACCCACAGCATCGCCGCCGTGCCCACAACTGACAGGACCGCCATCAGCCTGGGCATCGCCAGCACCAACCCCCGCCCCAAGGCGCGCGCGGCCCTGGTGCGTGCGGTCGCAGCCAGATGCAGACCCACATCATCCATCTTCACGATCAGCGCCACCGCGCCGTAAACCGCCACGGTGATCAGCGTGCCGACGATGGCCAGCGTCACCGCATCCATCCAGAATCCGCTTTCGGGAATCGCCGCCAATGCGATGGTCATGATTTCCGCCGACAGGATGAAATCGGTCTTGATGGCGCCTGCCACCTTTTCCTCTTCCAGATGGGCGGGGTCTTTTGTGTCGAAATCTTCCTCGACCTCTTCATCGGCATGGGGGGCAAGGGCGTGAAACACCTTTTCCGCGCCTTCAAAACACAGATAGGCCCCGCCCAGCATCAGCATCGGCGTGATCACCCAAGGGGCTGCCCAATCCAGCAGCAACAGCGCGGGCAACAGCACGATAAGCTTGTTCTTCAGGCTGCCAAGGGCAATCCGCCAGATGATCGGCAGCTCTCGCTTGGCCTCGAACCCATGAACATATTTCGGCGTCACCGCCGCGTCGTCGATGACCACGCCCGCAGCCTTGGCCCCGGCCTTTGCCGCCGCAGCCGCGATGTCTTCGACCGAAGCCGCCGCCACCTTGGCAATCGCCGCCACATCATCCAACAGCGCCAACAGCCCGCTCATGCCATGCCCCTTTGCAACCGCAACGGCAGAATAGTGATGGCTGGGGCCCAAGGAAAAGGCGCATGTTAGCGCAAAACCCCAATGTTCGCGCTAACACATTGAAAAACATTCATTTTTATTCTTTGCGGACGCAGCATCCTTCGTTATCTGCAAGGCGTGGATTCGATTGGAGCGCGCGTCATGACCATTACCATCGGCATCAACGGTTTCGGCCGGATCGGGCGCTGCACGCTGGCGCATATCGCGGAATCGAACCGCAACGACGTTCAGGTCGTGGCCGTCAACGCGACAGGCCCGATTGAGACCAACGCCCATCTGCTGAAATACGACTCGGTCCATGGCCGGTTTCCGGGCATGGTCAAGGTCAAGGACAACACCCTTGATCTGGGCCGCGGCCCGATCCGCGTGATGTCCACCTACAACCCCGAAGAGCTGGATTGGGAAGGTGTTGACGTGGTGCTGGAATGCACCGGCAAGTTCAACGACCGCGACAAGGCCGCCGTTCACCTGACACGCGGGGCAAAGCGGGTTCTGGTTTCGGCCCCCGCCAAACGCGCCGACAAGACCGTGGTTTACGGCGTGAACCATCGCCAGTTGGGGCTGGAACATCTGGTGGTGTCGAACGCCTCCTGCACCACCAACTGTCTTGCGCCTCTGGCCAAGGTGCTGAACGACGCCATCGGCATCGAATCGGGCATCATGACCACGATCCACAGCTATACCGGTGATCAGCCCACGCTGGACCGCCGCCACAAAGACCTTTACCGCGCCCGTGCCGCTGCCATGGCGATGATCCCCACCTCGACCGGCGCCGGCAAGGCGATTGGTGAGGTGCTGCCGGAACTGGCAGGCAAACTGGACGGGTCCGCGATCCGCGTGCCGACCCCGAATGTCTCGGCGGTGGACCTGACCTTCGTGGCGGGCAAGGATGTGACCGTGGAAGACGTGAACGAGATCGTCCGCGAGGCGGCAGCGGGCTATATGGGCATGGTTCTGTCCTATGACCCCGAGCCGAAGGTTTCGATCGACTTCAACCACACCACCCATTCGTCGATCTTTGCCCCAGACCAGACCAAGGTGGTGGGCAAGCGTACCGTGCGCGTGCTGGCCTGGTATGACAACGAATGGGGCTTTTCCTGCCGTATGGCCGATGTGGCCGGTGTCATGGGCCGCCTGCTGGCCTGACCCCGATGACCCATGACACCGGCGCGGATTGAGATGCCCGCGCCGGGGGCCTAGGCAAATCGTACACCTGCTTTGGAGATGTACGATGAAATTCCTGTTCCCCCTTGCCTTAGCCACCGCTGCCGCCACCCTGCCCACCGCATCGCATGCCGCGACCGAACTGGTTTTGAACGGCGGGTTTGAATATGAAATGGGCGGCTGGTCCTGCAACCCCAGCGGCGGTTGCCAGATCGACAACACGGTCTCGGCCCATAGTGGCGTTCTTGGAATGCTGCTACAGAACAACGACGGCGCATCCGTTCTGAGCCAAAGCTTCGAAACCGTGGTCGGTGCGGTCTATAACCTTTCCTTCTGGGTGAAATTGACCGAACAGCCATCCTCGGAAAACGCCGTCTGGTGGTCTGCGGGCGATGTGATCGCGAGCGAGATTGCCGGCATCTCCGGCAACTTTGCCCAGATCATCGCACAATTCACCGCCACGTCGGACACGACGACTCTGGCGTTTTTCGCCCATACCGCCAACGGCTCCCTTGCGCTGGATGATATCTCGGTGACGGAAGGCGCGCTTCCGCCTTCGCCCGTGCCCCTACCCGCCTCGGCCATGCTGCTGGGCATGGGTCTGACGGGCCTTGCCGCCTTGCGCCGCCGCGCCCGGTCGTGATCTAGTATCCTGACCCCCGGCGGCAATCGGGCCATCGGGGGTTTTCGGGTTTACTGCATGTCGCTTCGCGCTTTTCTGATCCTTTTCGCCGGGGTCGCCGCCCTGATCGCGGCGGATACCTTTCTGAACCACGGGGCCGCCCTGCTGTTCCTGCTGCGGAAACTGGCCGATTTCGTGGAATATCTGTCCTTCTGGCGCTGAACTGTGCAAACTGACGTTGATCGTCACGCTATTTTCGTGATGTTAGCGCTAGCAATAAGCCCGCGCGAGTCGCGCCGGGGCATCAGGAGGGTCCAATGGCAGTCAAGGTGGCAATCAACGGATTTGGCCGGATCGGCCGCAATGTCCTGCGCGGCATTATCGAGTCGGGCCGCACCGATATTGAGGTGGTCGCGATCAACGATCTGGGGCCAGTCGAAACCAACGCGCATCTGCTGCGGTTTGACTCGGTTCATGGCCGCTTTCCGGGTCAGGTGACCACTGGTCCCGACTGGATCGATGCGGGCCGTGGCCCGATCCGCGTGACCTCGCTGCGCAATCCGGCAGAACTGCCGTGGAGCGATGTTGACGTGGTGATGGAATGCACCGGCATCTTCACCTCCAAGGAAAAGTGCCTGCCGCATCTGGAAAACGGGTCAAAGCGGGTGCTGATCTCGGCCCCCGGTGACAATGCCGACAAGACCATCGTGTATGGCGTGAACCACGGCACGCTGACCAAGGATGATCTGGTCGTTTCGAACGCCTCTTGCACCACCAACTGCCTGTCGCCGGTGGCCAAGGTGCTGCATGATGTCATCGGCATCGAAAAGGGCATGATGACCACGATCCACAGCTATACCGGCGACCAGCCGACGCTGGATACGATGCACAAGGATCTTTACCGTGGCCGCGCCGCCGCGCTGTCGATGATCCCCACCTCGACCGGGGCGGCCAAGGCCGTGGGTCTGGTGCTGCCGGAACTGAAGGGCAAGCTGGATGGCTTCGCCATCCGCGTCCCAACCCCGAACGTCTCGGTGGTGGATCTGAAGTTCTTCGCCAAGCGCGCCACCAGCGTGGAAGAGATCAACGCGGCGATCAAGGCGGCGGCGACCTCTGGCCCGTTGAAGGGCATTCTGGGCTATACCGAGTTCAAGAACGTCTCGTCCGACTTCAACCATGACCCGCATTCCTCGGTCTTCCACATGGACCAGACCAAGGTGATGGACGGCACCTTCTGCTCGATCCTGTCGTGGTATGACAACGAATGGGGCTTCTCGAACCGCATGGCCGATACGGCTGTGGCGATGGGCAAGCTGATCTGACCCACGTTACATCGGAACAATAACGGGCGCCCTCGGGCGCCCGTTTCATTTTATGATATACCCATGCTCCATACGCATAGCGGAAAGACTGCATTCGCAGTTGTTAGCGCCACCACTTACCCCATATTCTGCATGCGCGAAAAAGGTGAGGGCCAATACGGGACCTCCGGTCGCAGAAGAAAAGGAAGAACCGATGAAATCGTTTGTTGCCCAGATCCGTGAAGAAGCCACCAAGCGCGCCCTCTATCGCCGTACCCGCGATGAGATTGCTTCGATGAGCCGCGCCGAAGCGCTGGACCTTGGCATTTTCCCCGAAGATGCCGCCAAGATTGCGCATCAGGCCGTGTACGGCTGATCGCTTGCAGATATGGCATGACGTCAGGGGGCCACGCGGCCCCCTTTTTGTTTTCTAGCCGACGATCTTCGCCCCACGCCGGAACCGGGCGGCATTTTCCTGATAATGTTCGGCCGAATGCAGCAGCCGCTCTTTCGCTGCCGCATCCAGTTCGCGCACCACCTTGCCGGGGCTGCCCATCACCAGCGAGCCGGCAGGAATTTCCTTTTTCTCGGTGATCAGCGCGCAGGCGCCCACAAGGCTGCCCGCACCAATCACAGCCCCGTTCAGCACCGTCGCCCCCATGCCGATCAGGCTGCCGTCACGAATGGTACAGCCGTGCAACATCGCCTTGTGCCCGATGGTGCAATTGGTCCCGATGGTCAGCGGAAAGCCAATGTCGGTGTGCAAGACACTGTTTTCCTGAATATTTGTGCCTTCACCAACGATAATCGGTTCATTGTCCCCGCGTAAAACCGCGCCATACCAGATGTTCGCGCGCGGCCCAACATAGACGCGACCAATCAGCACGGCGGTGGGCGCGACCCAGGCGCTGGGGTCAATCTCGGGGGCAATGCCGTCCAGTTCGATGATCATCTCGCCTCAAACTCCCGGTTCAGGCCGCGCACGAAATCGGCCAGCGCGGGCTGACGGTCGCGGCGCAGGCGTTCTGCTTCAAGAATGGTCGTCAACTCATTGAAGGCATTATCAATATCGCGGTTGACGATCACATAGTCATATTCCGCCCAATGGCTGATCTCGCTTTGCGATTTCGCCATCCGCCCCGCAATCACCTCTTCACTGTCCTGCGCCCGGCCCCGCAGCCGGGATTCCAGCTCGGCGATCGAGGGCGGCAGGACAAAGATCGACACCACATCACGCCCCAGCGCGGAATTCCTGATCTGCTGCCCACCCTGCCAGTCGATGTCAAAAAGGGTGTCGCGCCCCACTTTCATCGCCTGTTCTACCGGGCCGCGCGGGCTGCCGTAGAAATTGCCGAACACCTCGGCATGTTCCAGCATGTCGCCGGATTGCACCATGGCCCCAAAGGCTTCGCGCGTCTTGAAGTAATACTCCCGCCCGTCTTCCTCACCCGGCCTGGGTGCACGGGTGGTGGCGGAAACCGAAAAGCGCAAGGTGGTATCCCAGGCCATCAACCGCCGCGCCAGCGTCGATTTTCCCGCGCCAGAGGGCGAAGAAAGGATAAGCAGAAGACCACGACGGGGATGGGATTGGGTCATGGTCATTCCACGTTCTGAACCTGTTCGCGCATCTGATCCACCACCGTTTTCAGGTCAAGCCCGATCCGCGTCAGCGCCAAGGACTGCGCCTTGGAGCAGAGCGTATTCGCCTCGCGCATGAATTCCTGCATCAGAAAATCGAACTTGCGGCCAACCTGCCCCGGCTCGGCCAGCAGGGCGCGGGCGGCGGCGACATGGGCAGCCAGCCGGTCCAGTTCCTCCTGCACGTCGGTCTTGACCGCGATCAGCGCCAGTTCCTGCGCCAGCCGCGCCTCATCCACCGCATCGGTAGTGGCCAACACTCGGGTCACCGCGTCGCGCAAAGCCACGCCACCAGCCTCGCGGCGCAGGGCAGCCTCGCGGCCCGCATCGGCCACCAGTGCGGCGATCTGCTCCAGTTGCCCGGCGATCACCGTGTGCAGCACCGCCCCTTCGGCGGCGCGCATGGCCTGAAACCCGGCAAGCAACTCCGGCAGATCGGCCAGCAGGGCCGCGCGCAAAGGGGCGGTATCCTGATCGGCCACCGCCTGATCCAGCACACCGCGCACCGCCAGCACATCAGCCGCCGTTCCTTGCGCCAGCGTGACACCCGCAGCCATCGCAGCCTGCTCCACCTGCCCCAGCGCCACCAGAACCTGCGCCAGTACCGGCGCGTTGACCCGCAGCCCCTCCGCCCCGTCGGTCGCACCGTCACGCACCACCTTCAGCGACAGGCTGACATTGCCGCGCTGCAAGGCGCGCGCCAGTTCCCCCCGCAGTGCCAGCTCCAGCCCGTCAACCCAGTCGGGCAGCCGCAACCGCAGATCCAGCCCCTTGCCGTTGACCGACCGGATGTCCCAGGCCCAGGAATGGCCCACGCCTTGCCCCTTGCGGGCGGAAAATCCGGTCATCGACAGGGTCATGGCAGCTCCTTTGGGTGTTTACCATTTGATAAGATTACAGGCGAAACTGCCAAGGCTCGGGTGTATTAATATGTTGGTAACAAGTACTGCGGCAGGATTAACCATCCGCGCCGGAACAGTGAAGCGGAGCGCGCGATGGACCTGACATTCCCCGGATCGGAACGCAAGGCAATGACCAACACCTCCCCCCTGATCCAACAGGTCCGCGCCTATTGGGAGGCGCTGCGCGACGGGACGCACCTGCCCGCCCGCACATTGGTTGATCCGCGCGGCCTGTCAGGCGCGTTGGAACATACCTTCCTGCTGGAACAGATCGCACCCGGTATGGCCAGATTTCGGTTGGCCGGAATGCATTTTTTCGACCTGATGGGGATGGAGGTCAAGGGAATGCCGCTGTCGGCACTGATCACCCCGGCCTCTCGGGACCGTCTGGCGCAAGATATGGGTCAGCTTTTTGCCGGTCGCGCCATCCTTGATCTGTGGCTGGAGGCAGAGCGCGGGCTTGGCCTGCCTGCGTTGAAGGGACGGATGATCCTGCTGCCGATCACCGGCACCAACGGGCAGCCCGACATGGCGCTGGGATGCCTTGAGACACAGGGCGAGACTGGTCGCAAACCGCGCCGCTTCGGCATCGCCCAAATTGTGCAGGAACCTATCCTGCAAACAAAGCCAGAGGTCAGCGCGCAGCCGATCCTTGGGCTGGCCGAAAGTCAGGCCCCCTTTACACCCACCGCTGGCCGCCCCCATCTGCGCCTTGTGCATTCACGCGACTGACATGAAAAAAGGCGGCCCGCCAGGACCGCCTTTCTCAACACTTCCGGCCCTTTAGAGCGCGACGCGGCGCGCGCCTTCGCGCTGTGCTTGCAGTTCTTCGGCGACAAGGAACGCCAGTTCCAGCGACTGGCTGGCATTCAGGCGCGGATCGCAGGCGGTGTGGTAACGGTCCGACAGATCCTCATCCGAAACGGCGCGCAGGCCGCCGGTGCATTCGGTCACATCCTGACCCGTCATCTCGAAATGCACACCGCCGGGGATCGTGCCCTCAGCCTTGTGGATACCGAAAAATTCACGAACCTCACGCAGCACCGAGTCAAACGGTCGTGTCTTGTAACCCGACGCCGCCTTGATGGTATTGCCGTGCATCGGGTCGCAGGACCAGACGACATTCGCCCCCTCTTCCTGCACCGCCTTGATCAGGCGCGGCAGGTTGTCACCCACCTTGCCCGCACCAAAGCGCGCGATCAGCGTCAGACGCCCCGCCTCATTCGCGGGGTTCAGCTTGGCCATCAGCACCTTGAGGTCGTCCGCCGTGGTGGTCGGGCCGCATTTCAGGCCGATGGGGTTCAGAACCCCACGGCAGAATTCGACATGCGCGCCATCGGGCTGACGGGTGCGGTCGCCGATCCAGATCATGTGGCCAGAGCCTGCCACGTTCTGGCCGGTGATCGAATCGACGCGGCACAGCGCCTCTTCGTATTCCAGCAGCAGCGCTTCGTGGCTGGTGTAGAAGTCGACCTGGCTCAGATTTTGCGAGGTGTCGGAATTGATGCCGGCCGCATTCATGAAATCCAGCGCATCGGAAATGCGGTTGGAAATTTCGCGGTAGCGTTCTGCCTTGTCATGTTCGGCAAAACCCAGCGTCCAGCTATGCACGCGGTGAATATCGGCAAAACCGCCGGTGCTGAAAGCACGCAGCAGGTTCAGGCTGGCTGCGGCCTGAGTATAGGCCTGCAACATCCGCGCCGGATCGGGAATGCGGGCATCGGCAGTGAAATCAAAGCCGTTGATGATATCGCCGCGATAGCTGGGCAGCTCAACGCCCCCCACAACCTCGGTGCCCGCCGAACGCGGCTTGGCGAACTGGCCGGCCATGCGGCCCACCTTGATCACCGGAACCTTGGCGCCATAGGTCAGCACGACCGCCATTTGCAGCATCACGCGGAAAGTGTCGCGGATGTTGTCGGCGCTGAATTCGGCAAAGCTTTCGGCGCAGTCTCCGCCTTGCAGCAGGAACGCCTTGCCTTCTGCCGCCAGGGCCAGTTGCTTTTTCAGCTTGCGCGCCTCACCGGCAAAGACCAGCGGGGGATATTTGGCCAGTTGCGCCTCAACAGCATTCAGCGATGCAGCATCCGGATACTCCGGCATCTGCACCCGCGGCTTTGCGCGCCAGTCCGACTTTGCCCAACCCTTGGTCATGGGGGCCTCCCCTACGTTAGCGGTATCGTCGGGGGATATACGGAAATAAGGTCGGAATGCAAAGGGTGATCGAAGAATTTGATCATCCGGGGGCCTTGCGGAACATCGATATTCCTGTTTCCCTGCCATGAATCCGACATTTCAGGTCGCAAGATGCCCACGCCATTGCCTGCCAACGCCATCAAGGCCACCCAGTCGGCCAAAGTCGCCACGGTGCGCCGCTTTGTGTTCCTGTTGTTGGAGCGGTTCACCCTGCTGTCCTTTGCAGGCGCGGTCGAACCGTTGCGGATTGCCAACCGCGTTGCCGGCAAGCCGCTTTATTCCTGGGTTCTGGCTGGAGAAGGCGGGCCAGGTGCATATGTCACCTGCTCCAACGGCGCGGCCTTCCGGCTGGACATCGGGCTGGATGAGATCGAGCGCGACGATACCTTGCTGGTCTGCGGCGGCATCGACGTTCAGCGCGCCACCACGCGCGGCGTGCTGAACTGGCTGCGACGCGAGTCGCGGCGCGGCGTGACGGTGGGCGGCCTGTGTACGGGGGCCTATACCGTGGCCAAGGCCGGGCTGCTGGACGGCAAGAAGGCGACGATCCACTGGGAAAACCAGGATGGCTTCATCGAAGAGTTCGAGCATGTCCGCCTGACGAAATCGGTGTTCGTGATGGACGGAAACCGTTGGTCCACCGCCGGCGGCACCTCGTCGCTGGATCTGATGCTGAAGGTGATCGCGGCGGATCATGGCGAAGACCTTGCCAATACGGTGGCCGACCAGTTGATCTATTCCACCATCCGCACCGATCAGGACACCCAGCGCCTGTCGATTCCCACCCGGATCGGCGTGCGTCACCCCAAACTTTCACAGGTCATCCAGATGATGGAAGGCAACATCGAAGACCCGATGTCGCCCTCGGACCTTGCAGAAGAGGTCGGCATGTCCACCCGGCAGCTGGAACGCCTGTTCCGCCGCTACCTCAACCGCAGCCCCAAGCGGTATTATATGGAACTGCGGCTGCAAAAGGCGCGCAACCTGTTGATGCAGACGGATATGAGCGTGATCAACGTCGCCTTGGCCTGCGGCTTTGCCAGCCCGTCGCACTTTTCGAAATGCTACCGCAGCCATTACAATACCACCCCTTACCGCGAACGCGGCACGCAGGGCCTGCCGGGCACGGCGGGAATTGGGGTGCGCCTATCGATCTAGTGGCGGCGCGGATCAACCAAAGGGCGAATGACGCCCCGGAATCCCAAGAAAACAAACAAGAAATGATGCCTTGGCCCAACTGTCGCCAAGGCCTTTCTTTTTCCAAACGGTCAGACTAGGCTCCGCTCAGGGTTACGATCCAACACGGGAGACAACAATGAAAAAACTGCTTCTTGCCTCGGTCGCCATGTCGGCGATGTCGGGCGCAGCTATGGCTGAAGATGTGAAACTGGGCGTTCTGATCGGCTTTACCGGCGCCATCGAATCGCTGACCCCGCAGATGGCTGCGGCGGCTGAACTGGCGATGGCCGAAGTGAATGCTTCGGGCAAAGCGGCCAATGGCTGGAACTTTGTTTCGGTGCGCGGCGACACCACCTGCACCGACGCTGCGGTTGCGCAGGCCTCGGCAGAGCGCATGGTTACGGCTGATGGCGTCAAAGGCATCATCGGCGGCGACTGCTCGGGTGTGACCCGTGCCGTGCTGCAAAACGTCGCGCGCCCCAATGGCATCGTGATGATTTCGCCCTCGGCAACCTCGCCCGCGCTGTCCACTGACGAAGATGACGGGCTGTTCTTCCGCACCGCCCCGTCGGATGCCCGCGAAGGCGAAGTAGTTGCCGACATCCTGCTGGAACATGGCGTCAAGTCGATCGCGCTGACCTATACTAACACCGACTTCGGCAAGGGCCAGTCCGAGTTCATCTCGAAGTTCTTCACCGAAAAGGGTGGCAAGGTCACAATCAACGCCAGCCATGACGACGGCAAGGCCGACTATTCGGCCGAGGTCGCGGCATTGGCAGCCGCAGGCGGCGACATTCTGGTCGTGGCCGGCTATCTGGATCAGGGCGGCAAGGGCATCATTCAAGCCTCGCTCGACTCGGGCGCGTTCAGCACCTTCTACCTGCCCGGCGGCATGATCGGCGATTCGCTGCCCCTGGCCATTGGCCCTGCCCTGGACGGGTCTTATGGCGACATCGCTTCGTCCGACGCGGATGGCAACGCCGTGCTGAAAGACATCTCGTCCAAACTGGCGACACCGTTCGACAGCACCTCGTCCTACGCTTCGGAATCCTATGATGCTGCGGCGCTGATCATGCTGGCCATGCAGGCCGCCGGATCGACCGACCCCAAGGTTTACAAGGACAAGGTGATGGAAATCGCCAATGGTCCGGCTGATGGTTCGGGCGAAAAGATCAACCCCGGCGAGTTGGGCAAGGCGCTCGAGCTGATCGCCGCTGGCAAGGCGATCAACTATGAAGGTGCAACCGGTGTGAACTTTGTCGGCAACGGCGAAGCCGCTGGCCGCTATAAGGAAATCGTCGTCAAGGACAGCAAGAACGAGACGGTGAAGTACCACTAAGCGGTCTCGGAACGCAGAGTAAGGCGCGGCCCGGGGTTGACCTCGGGCCGCGCCCATTCATAAAGCCGCCCGCCTTTGGAACCCGATTCCAAAGGGACAGAGGCGGCAGACAGGGGATAGAATGATCAGGGTCGAAAACCTTCACAGGCATTTCGGCGGCTTTCATGCCGTTGATGGCGCCTCGTTGAAAATTCGCGCGGGGTCGATCACCGGGCTGATAGGCCCGAACGGCGCGGGGAAAACCACGCTGTTTAACGTGATCGCCGGCCGCCTGCCGCCAACATCGGGCAAGGTTTTCATGGCAGGCGAAGACATAACCGGCCTGCCGCCACATGAATTGTTCGGCAAGGGCCTACTGCGCACCTTCCAGATTGCGCATGAATTCGGCTCGATGACGGTTCGCGAAAACCTGATGATGGTTCCGGCGGCCCAATCGGGCGAAAGCCTGTTGAATGCCATTTTCAACCGCAGCCGCGTGCGCGACGAAGAGGCTCGTATCCGCGACAAGGCCGATGAGGTGCTGGAGTTTCTGACGATCAGCCATCTGGCCGACCAGAAAGCCTCAATGATCTCTGGCGGGCAGAAAAAGCTGCTGGAGCTGGGCCGTACCATGATGGTCGATGCCAGGATCGTCTTTCTGGACGAGGTGGGCGCAGGCGTGAACCGCACCCTGCTGAATACCATCGGCGACGCCATCGTGCGCCTGAACAAGGAACGCGGCTATACCTTCTGCGTCATTGAACATGACATGGATTTCATAGCCCGCATCTGCGACCCGGTGATCTGCATGGCCGAGGGCAAGGTTCTGGCCGAAGGCACCGTCGATCAGGTCAAGAATGATGAGCGCGTGATCGAGGCCTATCTGGGCACGGGCTTGAAAAACAAGGTAAAAGAGGAGGCAGCGCATGGCTGACCCCTTCCTGATCGGTGATGGCATGACCGGCGGTTATGGCCCGGTCGATATCCTGCACAATTGTACGATCTCGGTCGAAAAGGGCCAGATCGCGGTGATCGTCGGCCCCAATGGCGCAGGCAAATCCACCGCGATGAAGGCTGTCTTCGGCATGCTGAACCTGCGCGGCGGCGCCGTGCGGCTGAACGGCGAAGACATCACCCGCCTGACCCCGCAGGCCCGCGTGCGCAAGGGCATGGGGTTCGTGCCGCAGACCCACAACATATTCACCTCGATGACGGTCGAGGAAAACCTGGAAATGGGCGCCTTCATCCGCACCGACGACACGATCCGCGACACGATCGAACAGATTTACACGCTGTTCCCGATCCTGAAGCAAAAACGCAATCAGGCGGCGGGCGAACTGTCTGGCGGGCAGCGCCAGCAGGTGGCCGTGGGGCGCGCACTGATGACGCAACCCTCGGTTCTGATGCTGGACGAACCCACCGCAGGCGTTTCGCCCATCGTGATGGACGAATTGTTCGACCGCATCATCGAGATCGCCCGCACTGGCATTTCCATCCTGATGGTCGAACAGAACGCGCGTCAAGCGCTGGAGATTGCCGACAAGGGCTATGTGCTGGTCCAAGGCGCAAACCGTTTCACCGACACCGGCAAGGCCCTGATGGCCGACCCCGAAGTCCGCCGTTCGTTCCTGGGGGGCTGAGGCCATGGATATTCTCAACGCCTTTGTGGCTTTCCTCAACTTCGTCTTCGTGCCGGGCCTTGCCTATGGCAGCCAGTTGGCGCTTGGCGCTTTGGGCGTGACACTGATTTTCGGTGTCTTGCGGTTTTCCAACTTTGCCCATGGCGACACCATGGCCTTTGGCACCGCCTTTGTGATCCTGTTCACCTGGTGGTTCAAATCGATGGGCATTTCCGCCGGGCCCCTGCCAACGGCCCTTCTGGCCCTGCCCTTCGGGATTGCGGTTACCGCCGCCTTTGTTCTCGGAACGGACCGGGTGGTCTATCGCTTTTACCGACAGAAAAAAGCAGCCCCGATCATCCTTGTCATCGCCTCGGCCGGGGTGATGTTCGTGATGAACGGGCTGGTGCGTATGATCATCGGCACCGAGGAACAGAACTTTGCCGATGGCGCGCGGTTCCTGCTGGAACCCAAGGCGTTCAAGGAATGGTCTGGTCTGGCCGAGCCACTGGCAATCAAATCGACCGCAGCCGTCACAGTGGTTGTCGCCGCGATCTGCGTGGCGGCGCTGTTCTGGTTCCTGCAACGCACCCGCACCGGAAAATCGATGCGGGCCTTTTCGGATAACGAGGATCTGGCGCTGCTGTCGGGCATCAACCCCGACCGGGTGGTGCAGGTGACATGGATCATCGCAGCGGCGCTGGCGGTGATTGCGGGCACGCTTTACGGCCTTGATAAAAGCTATCGCCCCTTCATCTACTTTACCCTGCTGCTGCCGATCTTTGCGGCGGCGGTGGTGGGGGGCCTTGGCTCGCCCCTGGGGGCGATTGCGGGCGGCTATATCATCGCCTTTTCCGAGGTGATCTTTACCAATGCCTGGAAAAAGGTTGCGGGCTATCTGCTGCCCGCCGACTGGCTGGGCGACGGTTTGTTGCAGGCCCTGTCCACCGATTACAAATCGGCGGTCAGCTTTTCCATCCTGATCATCGTGCTGATCTTCATGCCGACCGGCATCTTCAAGGGGAAGTGACATGAGCCAATATCGCACCCCGATCCTGTTTGGCGGCGTGGCGCTGCTGTTCATCCTGACCGGCGTTCTGCAAAGCTGGAACCTGTCGCTGTCGATCCTGACCATGGGCCTTTTATCGGCCATCATGGCCATGGGTGTGAACATGCAATGGGGTTATGCCGGACTGTTTTCGACCGGCATCGTCGGCTCTGTCGCACTCGGCGGCTTGGGCGTTGTGCTGGTCGCGGCCAAGCCCGCGCCAGAGGGGCTGGCCGCCGGTGGCTGGGGCATTGTCGCAGCCCTGATCTTTGCCGCCGTTGGCATCGTGGCGGCGGTTCTGGCCTGGCCCCGGATGAAACCGGGCCGGATGCGGGCGGCTTTGCTGGTGGTCTATCTGATCGTGCTGTTCTGGGTTTACCGCACGATTCTTGACCCCGCCGTTACCGCGGTTGAGGCGAATGATCCGACCCGCGCCGGCAACATCGGGGGTCTGGGATGGAATGCCATCCTCGGCTGGCCGGTCGGCGCACTGTTTGCCGGGCTGGCCGCCTGGATCATCGGCAAGATCGCCTTGGGCCTGCGCACGGATTACCTAGCCATCGCCACCTTGGGCATTGCCGAAATCGTGCTGATGGTCCTGAAAAACGAAGACTGGCTGGCGCGCGGCGTCAAGAACCTTGGCATCGAATCGCGCCCCTGGCCCGTGCCTTACGAGGTTGATTTGCAGGTCGCGCCCTGGTTCCTGACCATCGTGCAGGATTGGGGGCTGAACCCCACCACCGCCTCAACCATTCTGGTCAAGCTTTTGTATTGCGGGCTGTTCACGCTGGTTCTGCTGGCACTGGTCTGGATGAGCGAGCGCGCGCTGCACAGCCCCTGGGGCCGGATGATGCGTGCGATCCGCGACAATGAGGTGTCTGCCGCCGCCATGGGCAAGAACGTCACCCGTCGCCATTTGCAGATCTTCATCATCGGCAGCGCGGTGGTCGGTCTGGCGGGCGCGATGATGACCTCGATGGATGGGCAGATCAGCCCCGGCTCGTATCAGCCGCTGCGCTATACCTTCCTGATCTGGATCATGGTCATCGTGGGCGGGTCGGGGAACAACTGGGGTTCGGTGCTGGGCGGGTTGCTGATCGGCTGGCTGTATCTGGCGGTGGAGTTTCTGGGGCCGGGCATTCTGCGCCATGTCGTCTCGGTGCTGCCGTTCCCGGTGACCGAAGATAGCCTAAAGGATATCTCGGCCCATACACGGCTGATAACGCTGGGGGTGGTGTTGCTGATGGTCTTGCGCTTTTCGCCCAAAGGGCTGCTGCCAGAGAGATAGGCACCTGCCCAATGACGATGGCAAAGGCCCGCGCACCCGCGCGGGCCTTTGGCTTTACGGGGGGGCAATTCGCCACTTGCGACATATCTTGTCGCAAAATCGTATGACCACCCTGCCCCCGCCCCGCAATGTCGCGGCCAAGATTTGCAGGAGTTTCCCCCATGAAAACCCATACCCGCGTTCTGGTCATCGGCGGCGGCGTCGTCGGCTGTTCGGTTTTGTATCACCTGACCAAGCTCGGCTGGTCCGACGTGATGCTGGTCGAACGGTCAGAGCTGACCTCTGGGTCCACCTGGCACGCGGCGGGCGGCTTTCACACGCTGAACGGCGACACCAACATGGCCGCCCTGCAGGGCTATACCATCCGGCTTTACAAAGAGCTGGAGGCGATCACCGGCATGTCCTGCGGGCTGCACCATGTGGGCGGCATCACGCTGGCCGACAATCAGGCGCGGTTTGACCAGTTGAAGGCCGAACGTGCCAAGCACCGCTATATGGGGCTGGATACCGAGATCCTCGGGCCGGAAGAGATCAACAAGTTCACCGACGGCATGGTCAACCTGGAAGGCATCATCGGCGCGCTTTATGATCCCTTGGACGGTCACCTCGACCCTTCGGGCACCACCCACGCCTATGCCAAGGCCGCGCGGATGGGCGGGGCCGAGATCGTGCTGCACAACCGCGTTCTGGAAACCAATCCGCGCCCCGATGGGTCGTGGGAGGTGGTGACCGAAAAGGGTACCATCATTGCCGAGCATCTGGTGAACGCGGGCGGGTTGTGGGCGCGGGAGATCGGCGCGATGGCCGGGGTTTACCTGCCGCTGCTGCCAATGGCGCACCAGTATCTGGTGACTGACGACATCCCCGAAATCATGGATATCCTGAAATCTGGCCGCGAATTCCCGCATGTGATGGACCCCGGCGGGGAATCCTACCTGCGGCAGGAAGGCCGGGGCCTGTGCATCGGGTTCTACGAAAAACCCTGCGAGCCGTGGTCGGTAGACGGCACGCCGTGGGATTTCGGCCATGAGCTGCTGAACGAGCAGTTCGACAAGATCGAAGACTCGGTGAACTTCGCCTATCGCCGCTTCCCCGTGCTGGAACGCACCGGGGTCAAGCGCGTGATCCACGGGCCGTTCACCTTTGCCCCTGATGGCAACCCGCTGATCGGGCCGGTTCCGGGCCTGCGCAACTATTGGTCGGCCTGCGCCGTGATGGCGGGCTTCTCTCAGGGCGGTGGCATGGGTCTGGCACTGGCGCAATGGATGATCGAGGGCGAGGTTGAACGCGACCCGCGCGGCTTTGATGTCAGCCGGTTCGGCAACTGGACCAGCCCCGGTTACACCGTGCCCAAGGTCATCGAAAACTATCAGATGCGCTTCAACGTGTCTTACCCGAACGAGGAACGCCCGGCCGCCCGCCCGTTCCGCACCACGCCGATGTATGAGGTGTTCGACAAGATGAACGCCGTCTGGGGCCAGCAATACGGGCTGGAAGTGGTGAACTACCACGCCTTGCCCGGCCAGCCGCGCTATGAAGAGCCGACCTTCAAACGCTCGAACGCATGGGAGGCGACCAGCCAAGAGGTCCGCGCCGTGCGCGAGGGTGTGGGCATCAACGAATTGCAGAACTTCGGCAAATATCTGGTCAAAGGGGCTGGCGCGCGGGCCTGGCTGGACCGGATCATGGCGGGGGCCATTCCGAAACCGGGCCGCCTGTCGCTGACCCCGATGTTGGCCCATTCCGGCAAGATCATCGGTGACTTTACCGTTTCCTGTCTGTCGGAAACCGAACTCCAACTGACCGCCAGCTATGGCGGCCAGGGCTGGCATCAGCGTTGGTTTGAACAAAACCTTGATGCAGGCGTGACGATTGAAAACGTGTCGGACACGCGCAGCGGGTTCCAGATCGCCGGCCCTGCGGCGCGCGATCTGTTGGCGAAATGCACCCGCAGCGATGTGTCGGGTGCGGCGTTCAAGTTCATGGATGTGAAGCGGATGACCGTGGGCATGGCCAACTGCATCGTGCAGCGCGTCAGCTATACCGCCGATCTGGGGTATGAGATCTATTGCGACAACATGTCGGTGCGCCACCTGTGGGACATCCTGTCGGAAAACGGCAAGGATCTGGGCCTGCGCCCCTTCGGGATGCGCGCGATGATGTCGCTGCGTCTGGACAAATGGTTCGGAAGCTGGGGCCGTGAGTTCAGCCCCGATTATACCCCCGCCGAAACCGGGCTTGACCGCTTCATCCGCTGGAACAAGGAAAGCGACTGGATCGGCAAGGCCGCCGCGACTGCCGAAAAGGCATCGGGGCCAAAGCGCAAGCTGGTTTCCTTCATCGTCGATGCAAAGGATGCCGATGTGGTGGCATGGGAGCCGATCTGGCTGAACGGCGCGGTCGTGGGCTTCTGCACCTCGGGCGGGTTCAGCCACTGGACCAACAAATCGGTCGCCATGGGCTTCCTGCCCGCTGATGCGGTGCAGGACGGTCTGGAATGCGAGATCGAAATTCTGGGCGAGCGCCGCAAGGCCACCGTCCACCTTGCCCCGCTGTGGGACGGCGACGGCGCGCGGATGCGCGGCTGACCAAAAGGGGGCGCTTGCGCCCCCTTTTCTTTTACGGCTGACTGGGCCGCATGACCCTTCGCCCAATCCCCCATATCCTGATCCTGGCTGCCGGCGCTTCTTCCCGCATGGCGCCGCGCGACAAACTGCTGGAGCAGATTGATGGCCAGCCCCTGATCGCGCGCAGTCTGCGCATCGCGCTGGCCACCGGACTGCCGGTCACAATGGCCCTGCCGCCCGACCGCCCCGACCGCTGGCGGGCGATCGAGGGGATGGGCGGTGACCGTGTAACCGTGGAACGCGCCCGCGACGGTATGGCCGAAAGCCTGAAGAAGGGGCTGGCGGCCATACCCCCCGACGCGCCGGTTCTGCTGCTGCTGGCCGATCTGCCGGAACTGGAAACCGCCGACCTTCTGGCCGTTGCCGGGGCCGACCCCGATTTCATCCAGCGCGGCGCAACCCAAAGCGGCCAACCCGGCCACCCGGTTCTTCTGCCCGCATGGCTGCGGCCCGAACTTAACCTGCTGACCGGGGACGAGGGCGCGCGCGCGCTGTTTCAGCGCCACAAGGGCCAGCTCCGGCTGGTTCCCCTGCCCGACAACCGCGCCCTGACCGACCTTGATACACCCGAAGACTGGGCTCGCTGGCGCGCCTTACGCCACCAGTAGCACCCGCGCCTCATGTGCCCTGAGCGACAGCCGTGCCGCAGGAAAAGCCACCTCGGCCACAGGCAGGTCGGGGAACAGCGCCAGAATTTCACTGGCTTGCTCGGCCTCCATGCCATCCAGCATCCGCTGCGCAGGCTGGAAACTTTCACTCCATGCGCCGTCGGCACAAACAATCTCATGCCCGTCAAACAGGATGTGAACATAGGTCACACCCTGCGGAAACACCGGCTCCACCCCCGCCAACCGCGTCAGATGGGTTGCAGCCACCAGAACCTCTGCCTCGCCGAACAGCATTTCGGCGCGCGGCCCCTCGATCAGCATCCGGTGCTGAGGGGAAACCATCATGTCACGCACCGGCAGGCCGTGGCCCAGCGCACCCGTCGCAATGCGGATCGGGCAAAGCTGTGGCCGCGCAACCAGATTGGCCACCGTCAGCACCCGGCTTCCGGCCCAGACCAACGGCTGGAACCCGTTGTCTCGCGTCAGGATCAGGTCGCCAGCGCGCAGATCTTGCACCGCAACCTCGCCATGGTCGGTTACAATCCGGGTACCGGGGGTAAAGCAGGGGATGACCTTCTCGATATTCGAGAACTGCATCGACCCCAGCACCGCTCCGTTCTGGTCAAGGAACTGGACGATGCCGTTTTCGGGGTTGTTCTGGTCATAGATGACATTGGTAAGCCGCCAGCCCCAGTTTGACAGGTCCAGCACGTCATGGTCGCCGGTGTTCTCACCGCCATCGACCACATCCCCGATGCTGCCGCCATAAATCTGGTCGTTGCCCTGCCCGCCATAGATCGTGTCGGCCCCATTGCCGCCATAGAACACGTCATTGCCTGTGCCGCCGTCCAACAGGTCATTGCCGGTGCCGCCGATCAGCGTGTCATTGTCAGCACCACCAAAAAGCTGATCGTCGCCGCCCTTACCGTCCAGCAGATCATTGCCAGCGCCACCATAAAAGATGTTGGTGAACAGGTCACCGACCGTCCCCTGGCCGTCATATCCGGTCAGCACATCATCAAAGGCAGAGCCGACCAGCCCATCAACGCCCATCAGGACATCGCCAGCCGCATCGCCCCCCGATCCTGTTCCTGTGTCCAGATTGACCGTGACCCCAGCGGAAGAGGCCGAGTAGTCGGCATAGTCCTGGCCCTGCCCCCCCGAAAGGGTATCAGCGCCCGCGCCACCAACCAGTGTATCGTCGCCATTGCCCCCGCTCAGGCTGTCGCTGCCAAGACCGCCATACAGCAGATCCGCGCCATCACCACCCAGCAGCGAGTCATCACCGTCACCACCCGACAGCGTGTCGTTCCCCGCGTCGCCCAGCAGACTGTCGTTGCCGGTGCCTCCGAACAACTGGTCATTGCCGTCGCCACCAGACAGCGTGTCATTTCCGGCATCGCCCAGAAGGCTGTCGTTGCCCAACCCGCCGAACAGCTGGTCATTGCCGTCACCACCCGACAGCGTGTCATCGCCATCGTCGCCAGACAGGGAATCGTTGCCCAGATCGCCGTTCAGGCTGTCATTGCCGGTGCCGCCCGACAGCGTGTCATCGCCGTCCCCGCCAAACAGGACATCATTGCCAGCTTCACCCAGCAAGCTGTCGCTGCCCGCGCCTCCGAACAGGCGGTCATTACCATCCCCGCCCGACAGCGTGTCGTTCCCCGCATCGCCCAGCAGGCTGTCGTTGCCGATCCCGCCGAACAACTGGTCATTGCCGTCGCCACCCGACAGCGTGTCATCGCCATCGTCGCCCAGCAGACTGTCGTTGCCCAGATCGCCGTTCAGGCTGTCATTGCCGGTGCCGCCCGACAGCGTGTCGTTCCCCGCATCGCCCAGCAGGCTGTCGTTGCCGATCCCGCCGAACAACTGGTCATTGCCGTCGCCACCAGACAGCGTGTCATCGCCATCGTCGCCAGACAGGGAATCGTTGCCCAGATCGCCGCTCAGGCTGTCATTGCCGGTGCCGCCCGACAATGTGTCATCGCCGTCACCGCCAGAAAGCGTGTCGTTCCCGGCGTCACCCAGCAGACTGTCATTGCCGGTGCCTCCGAACAGACGGTCATTACCATCCCCGCCCGACAGCGTGTCATTGCCAGCGTCGCCCAGCAGGCTGTCGTTGCCCAGCCCTCCGAACAGCTGGTCATTGCCATCACCACCCGACAGCGTGTCATCGCCATCGTCACCCGACAGGGTGTCATTCCCGACATCGCCGCTCAGGCTGTCATTGCCGGTGCCACCCGAAAGGGAATCGTTGCCGTCGCCACCCGACAGCGTGTCATTTCCGGCGTCCCCCGACAGGGTATCATTGCCCAGACCGCCCAAAAGGGAATCGTTGCCGTCGCCGCCCGACAGCGTGTCATCGCCATCATCGCCAGAGAGCGTGTCGTTGCCAGCGTCACCCAGCAGGCTGTCGTTGCCCAGCCCACCGAACAATTGGTCATTGCCGTCGCCCCCCGACAGCGAATCATTGCCGTCGCCGCCATAGAGGAGGTCATTGCCCAACCCGCCCGACAGGGTGTCATTTCCGCCTGCTTCCGCCGCGATATTGAGTGGCTGGGTGTTGACGTAATACTCGTAATAGAACCCTGATGTCGCGCCATTGGTGTTCGTGCCCGTCGCCAGCACGGCCACCGAGGTATAGGGCACGTTGATTACCAGCGAACCGACCGCCGTCGGATTGGCTGTTGTGCCCGTTGAGCGATAGATCTGCCCCGAGGCGTTCACCCCATAGGTAGATGCGCCGCTGAAGGTGACTGTGCCATTGGCAATCGCGGTATTCAGGTTGATGGTCACACCATCAATCTGGATCGTCATGAATTCGGTCGTGTCGACCCCGTTGAACAGGATCTGCCCGCCGCTTACCTGTGACGAGGCCGTGTGGGTATGCGTCTCGGTGGAATCGCCGTTGCCGATGCGGAACCCGGTCACGCCGGTGTTGGTGCCGGTCGTCAGGTCATTGTCGTTGGAAACGCTTCGCACCGCAAAGTTGGGGCGCCCCGACGTGCCGGTGACCGTCTGGGTTGCGGTCGTAACCTTGGTGTAAGAGGCGGTATAGGTGGTGCCTGCTCCAGCGGCACCGCCATAGATCACATCGTCGCCGGCGCCGCCCTCCAGGCTGTCATTGCCTGAACCGCCGTCAATCGTGTCATTCTCGGTGCCACCATCAACCGTGTCGCTGCCATATCCGGCCGAAATGGAATCGTTGCCCGCCCCGCCGAAAACAATGTCATTGCCAAGGCCAGAGCTGACCGTATCGTCCCCTGCACCGGCGCGGATATAGTCTCCATTTCCGGTCGTGCCGCTATATCCGGTGGCGTCATTGGCATCGACCCGGTCGCCGCCCACGTCACCGACATAGCTTGTGTCGATCAGATCGTTGCCAGCGGTGCCATCAACAATACCGTCACCGGTAAAGGCGGCGCCCGCCTCGTAATTCATGCCATAGACGCCCAACGGATCGTTGGTGTCGAAATCGTTTGCGGCATAGGTGGCCAAGAAGGTGGCGTTGCCCGACCCCTCCAACAGCGTCTGTGTTACCCCGTTGGAAAACCCGGCGGTCGCGTTTCCAGCATAGCCGTTGGTGTAATTGATGTGATCGTAGATGTAATCGACACTGAAATCCCCGCCGCCCGTGGCGGTAAGGACGACCTGAAAACTGTTCGTCCCGGTGCCCTGATAGGGCGCGACGTTCAGCCAGGTAATGGTGACCTTGCCGCTTGCCGGATCAAGATCCCAATAGATGTCACCGCCTTTGCTGATATCGGCATCGGTCCAGAACGGCGCCAAGGCAGGCTGGTTCAGCGTGGTCAGCGCAGCGGGCGTGTAAGCGGTAACACCCGACTGGAACGTGATCAGACCATTGGTGCTGATATAGATAGAGCTGTAGCCGGTGCCATTGATGTTCGCCCCCGTCGATCCAAAGACCGACGAGATGTTCACATTCACATAGCCATCGTCCAGGCTGCCGGTGACGGTCGAGGTCTTGAAGGACTGCTCGCCATATCCGGCGGTTCCCCCCAGACCTGAATTCATCGTCGCCATGCACCACACCCCCACCACTTGGCGATGCGGCACGGGTCGGGCCTCGCCCTTTTCCGCTGCTCCGATACGCCGCAATCACCTCTACAGAACGGAATTTACCGTGCATTGGTGAACAAAGCGGGGCGCAATTCGGGCGCGCGAGGTCATCGCTACGGGAGTTTATGTTTAAATTTAGGCACCCGTCCTAACAGGTCAGACAATCTGTCAGACAGACAGAAGCACCCGCGCCTCGCGTCCGCGCAAGGACATGCGGGCTGCCGGATAGGCACAAGATTGATCAATATCTGGAAACAGTTCCAGAATTTCGTCGCGCTGCGCCTCATCCATGCTGTCCAGCGTCGCGGTGCCGGGCTGGAAACTTTCCGACCAGGTGCCATCGGCCAGAATGATCTCGTGCTGGTCGAACATCAGGTGAATGTAGCTGACGCCCGCCACCACGCTGCGGTCGATCCCTGGCAGGCCAACCATGTGCAGCGCCGCCACCAGAACCTCTCCCACGCCAAACAGCAGTTCTGTGCGGTGCCCTGCCACCAGCATTCGGTGCTGCGGGCTGACCGCCATATCCCGCTCTGGCAGGCCCGCCCCCAATGCGCCTTGCGCAATCCGCACCGGCAGAAATTCGGGGCGCACCAGCAGGTCAATCTGCGACAGATCGCGGCGCCCCGCCCAACGGATCGGCTGCAAACCATGATCGCGCGTCATCACACGGTCGCCCGGCCCCAGCTTTTCAACCGGAACCTCTCCGCGTTCGGTCAAGATCAGGGTGCCCGGCGTAAAGCAGGCAATCACCTGCTCGATATCAGAAAACCGCAGCGTGCCGGTCACATTGCCATCGTGATCCAGAAACTCGACAACGCCGTTTTCATGGTTATTCGGGTCATAAATGACGCGGGTGCCCGGCTGGCCCGACTGCCGCAGGTCCAGCACGTCATAATCGTCGCCGGTCGAGCCGCCATCGACACCATCGCCAACGCCGCCATAAAACAGGTCGCGCCCCTCGCCACCATACATCGCATCGGCACCGGCGCCGCCGGTCAGCGTGTCATGCCCGTCCTCGCCCTTCAGCAGATCGTTGCCCAGATCGCCCGACAACTGATCATCGCCCGCGCCACCGCGCAGCGTATCGTCGCCGTCATCCCCAAAGGCCTTGTCGTTGCCGTCGCCCGCCACAACCGAGTCATTCCCCGCACCGGCGCGGATCACATCATCATTGTTGCCAAAGATGTTGTCATTGCCATCCACCACGTCGCCCTGTGGATCGCCGGTATAGCTGGCGTCGATCGTGTCATCACCCGCCGTGCCCTCGACGATGTAATCGGGCGGCTGGATCAGTGCGCCGTCGGCGTAAATATGCTCGATGTTTGTAAAACTCATCGAGGTGCCATCAAGGAAGGTCACCAGCCCGTTTTCGGGCGCGAAGGCATCGAACTGAACGTGCTGCACGCCCGTCACATACAGAGTGTCATCGTCGGTACCGGTCAGCGTTGTTTCGCCACCATCAACAATATCGCCCGACCCGGCATAGAAAGCGTCGGCGTCATCCTCGCCCAGCATGGTATCGGCACCGGCATCGCCATAGAAGGTGTCGTTACCATCGGCACCCTGCATATGATCATCGCCATCGCCGCCATAGATCAGGTCAGACTCGCCCGACCCGGTGATGATGTCATTGCCTGCGCCGCCATAAACCGAATCGTTGCCATAACCACCAAACATATGGTCGGCCCCGTCGCCGCCATACACACGGTCATTGCCCATGCCGCCATAGGTGGAATCGTCACCCGCACCGCCATAAACAAAGTCATTGCCAATATCGCCGCGGATAAAGTCATCGCCGTCGCCCGCGATCACCGTATCGTTGCCGATGTCGCCCTGCATATAGTCGTTGCCCGACCCGCCAATCAGGGAATCGTCACCGGCACCGCCATAGATGAAATCATCATCCGCGCCGCCATCAACCGTGTCATTGCCCCCGGCGGCGAAAATCTCATCCGTGCCGGCACTGCCAGAAAACAGATCACTGCCTTCGCTACCGTTGATGAAATCGTGGCCACCGCCTGCATAAACCGTGACGCCATCGGCCAAACCAGAAGCGTTGATCGTGTCATCGCCATCGGTGGACACAACTGCCTCGATCTGGCTGAAAACACCGCCCGCGCCACCGGCAAAACCGAAACTGCCGCTTTCCGCGCCGGTAAAGCCGATATTCACACCCGCGCCAGTATCCCCGATCAGGGTAAGCACATCGTGGTCGCCCGGCTCTTCGCCGCCTTCGACCATGACATAGCTGGCCGAGGCCGCGATCAGAAAGCTGTCATTGCCTGTGCCGCCATACTGGCTGTCCAGCCCAGAGCCATAGCTGCCACCAGTCAGGAACGTGTCATCGCCCGCGCCACCGAAAAGCTGGTTGTCACCGCCACCGCCTGCAAGAGTGTCATTGCCGCCATAGGCGTCAATCAGGTCGTTGTCGCCCGTGCCCTGCAAGGTATCATTGCCGCCAGAGCCGGTGATCGTTGACATGACGCACTCTCCAAACACGAATGGCGCCGTCGCCAAAAATGCGGTCCGGCGGCCTTCGACACTTAACCGCCTCGCGGGGTCATCCTTCAAAAAAGTCAGCCCCGGCAAAGGGGCAAAACCGGGCAATTATCGCTAAAACAATAGCCATCTTGCGGCTTTGCGAATAGGGCGTATTTTCAGAAAATATCCATATATTTCCAAACATTACCCAAGAAGTGTTTACCGATTGGAAACACTGGTCATGGCACAGGGGAAGAGAGCCAAAGCCCCCCCTTGCCAAATCCGCGCCTCAGGACACAACCGCCTTGCAACCCATGATGTCAGCGCGACAGCAGCACCGCCTCGTGGCGGCGCAAAACACGCCGCGCGGTATGATAATCGTTGATGCCCTGATCCGTCTTCAGTTCGGGGAACAGATCGAACAACTCTTGCCGCTGCGCATTGCCGATGCCCTTCATCGAATAGTCGCCGGGCTGGAAACTTTCGGCCCAGGTCCCATTCGACAGCACCACCTGATGGCGGTCGAACATGAAGTGGATATAGGTCAGCCCCGCCGCATCAACCGTCGAAATCCGGCTGCCCGATAACAGATGCTTCGCGGCCACCAGAACCTCATGCTCGTCAAAGTAAAGCGAGGTGCGATCATTCGCCACCAGCATCCGGTGATTAGGCGACACCATCATGTCGCGTTCGGGCAGGCCGTCGCCCAAACTGCCCGCCGTCACCAGCACAGGCTTCAGATGCGCATGGGTGCTCAGGTCGGACCAGCTCAGATCCTTGTGGCCCAGCCATCGGATTTCCTGCAAGCCGTCGTCGCGTGTGATTACCTTGTCACCGACCCGCAAATTCTCGACCGGCACTTCACCCCGCGGGGTGGCGATCAGCGTTCCAGGCGTAAAACAGGGCACGATTTCCTCGATATTGCTAAAGTTGAGGCCACCCGTCACATGGCCATCTGTGTCCAGAAACTCCACCCGGCCATCAAGGCCGTTACCATCACTGTCCGTCACCACATCGACCAACCGAAACGGCCCGGTCCCCGACAGGACCAGCCTGTCATGGTCAATTCCGCCGGAACCGCCAGAAACGCTGTCTCCCGCGCCCTCAGCCGCCCCGCCGATGACAAACGTATCGGCATCATCCCCGCCAAACAGCGCGTCCGCCCCCGCGCCACCCTGGATCAGATCGTTGCCGATTCCTCCGTCGATCCGGTCATTATCGGCGCCACCCATCAACGTATCGTTACCATGGCCGCCGATCAGCGTATCGGCTCCGTCGTCGCCTTGGATCAGGTCATTGTCGATCCCGCCATCCAGCAGGTCATTGCCGCTGCCGCCATAGATCGTGTCGGCATCGTCCATGCCAAAGATCGTGTCATCGCCTGCGCCGCCCAGAATGAAATCGGCCCCATTGTCAGGGCGTAGGTCGCCCGCATCATCGGGGGTGTTCACCGCATCGGGCACGCCGGGGCCATAGCCGCCATAGATCAGGTCATCGCCCGCGCCGCCATCAATCAGATCGGACCCTTCGGCCCCGATGATCGTATCGTTGCCGGTGCCCCCATACAGGGTGTCATCGTCGATACCCCCGTCGATCAGGTCATGCCCCCCGCCGCCAAACACACTGTCGGCATCGTCGCCGGTGCGGATCGTGTCCTCGCCCGCGCCGCCGTAAACCGTGTCGCGGTCGTCAAACGGATCGGCATCAGCGGCATAAAGGCCCGGATACCCCCGGTCAGGCAGGCCCGCGCCGGATGCCGTGGCGATCAGATCATTGCCGTCACCGCCCCGCGCCAGATCAGCCCCCGCGCCACCATAAAGCGTGTCATCTCCAGCCGCTCCCGACAGGCTGTCATCGCCAGAATCGCCATGCACCAGATCGTTGCCCGCCCCGGCCTCGATCCGGTCATCGTTCGGGCCATCGCCGGGCAAAAGGGCATCATTGGCATCTACCCTGTCACCGTCGGGGTCGCCGGTGTAGGCGGTGTCGATCAGATCACCTCCGCCAGTCCCGGAAACAATCCCGTCACGCGCGGTAGCATTGTCGACAGTATCTGAAAGCTGAAACTGCGCCACGCTGCCCTGAAAGAACTGGTCAAAGCCCTGCAGGCTGCCCGCAGGCGTATGGCTTTGCCCGGCTCCGATCGTCCAGGGGCTGCCGCCACCGTCCTGCTCCAGCGACAGGGTATTAGGGACGGCGGCGGAAAACCCGCCGCCAGTGGTCGCATTGGCCAGCACCAGATTGCCGCCCGCCCCGCCAAGATCCCAGGAATAGGACAGCGACACCGTATCCCCCGGCGCGGCAAAGCCTGCTGCCGTCTGCCAGGCCACCGTGCTGTCCGCGCCCTCGTGGCGAACCAGAACAGAGCCGTCGGCCAGCACCTCTACCCGAAAATCACCGGCATTGGTGCCTTCGGCATCGCGGGACAGCACGGTCTGCGGCCCAGTCAGTGCGGCGGACCCCAGCGAGAACGACAGGTTCAGCGTGCCCTGATCCATCTGATAGATCGGGTCGGGGAAAATCTTGACCAGATCGTCCCGCCCGTCCAGCACGGCGCTGCCCCCCACGGGCGTTGCGCCGTGCAGGTAAATGCCCAGTTGTTCACCGCCCAAAGGGGCGCTGTCACGGGCATAACCATCCGTGTCGTCAAAGTTGAAATCGGCAAACACCGGCATCGCACACTCCAAACCCGGAAGGCCGAAAACATGGCCCTCCGTCGCCCATTCATTCCGGGCGATTGCCCGGAATGCTGGCAGCACCACACCCCTGCGCGCTGCCCAGTCGATCAGTCGGGGGTTGCAAGGAAAATGCCGCTAAAAGACCCCAAAGGGCCGACCTGTCACCGGATGGTTTGCAATGGTCCGTCCCGGTCAAAAAACCCTGACGTAAAGCAGCATTTACCTTCTTGCGCCCATTGGCGCGAACAACACCGACCGCCCCCGCGATCACCGTTTTTCCAGTAAGGAAATTTTAACCCGCCAAGCCCGTCCCGTGAAGAGAAAAAGCCCAAATTGCGGCGCTGAAATGGCAAAACGCGCCTTTCGGCTGGTGTCAGGCGCCGCAGGATTGTCATCGAAATGTTGACTTTTCAGATACAACCAATGGGAGAATTATTGTTTTTCAAGCCGTTGATTTTTGCTTGACCAAATCACACGTCATGATTGTTTCCAAAGCACCCGACAATTACAACCGCCAGTTCCGCAAAGCGCCTTGACGATATTCTGCCCGAGCGCTGCCATATTTGCAGGCGCAGCATCCACAGGGAATACGCAATGCCGCGCCTGCACCCCAACCGGCAACCGGTTGGCAACGGTTGCGCTGGACCAAGGCGCGAATCGGTCTGGACAACCGCCGTCAAAAGCGCGCGGTCATTGCAGAAATCCGTGCCGGAAAACCGGGCTTGCCGCCCCCACCCCTGCCGCATAGCCTGACCCGACCGGCAGGGCCGGTTGCACGCCAAACAACCCCATCAGGTCCGATGCGCCCGCTGATCCTGTATTGCCATCCAGACCCCGGCAGCTTTTCTGCGGCTGTGCGCGACAGCATAATCGGCCACCTCGCGCAGCGCGGCACGGAGTATCGGCTGATCGACCTTTACGCCGAAGGGTTTGATCCTGTGATGCGTGCCACCGATCTAGCGCATTACGCCGATACAACCAGAAATCGCAGCGCGCTGTTCCACCATGCCGAGGCATTGGCCTGGTGCGATGCGCTGATTTTTGTCTATCCGACCTGGTGGCAGGGTCTGCCCGCGATGCTGAAAGGCTGGCTGGACCGCGTTCTGCTGCCCGGCATCGCCTTTGACCTGCCAACCGACGGCGGGGCGCTGCGGCCCGGTCTGCGCCATATCCGGGCCATGGGGGTGTTCACGACCTTTGGTGGCGGCCGCCTGCCCAGCCTGATCGCGGGCCAACCCGGCAGACGTCAGTTGCAACGTGCGGTCGGCATGCTGTGCCACCCGTTGCACCGGCGGGGGTATCTGGCGCTGTACAGCATTGACGCCACCACGCCCGCCCGCCGCGCGGCCCACCTGGCCCGCGTTCTGCGCAAGCTGGACCGGCTGCTGCGTTAGTCGCGCCGCGTCGCCTGCCCGGCCCAACGGTTCAGCCAGGCAAGACCCGCCAGCGACAGGCCAAGGCCAAGGAAACTCAGCACCCGCGTCAGGCCCGACAGGCCAGAGGCATCGATCAGGAACACCTTGGCCGCTGTCAGCCCGATCACCGCCATCGCCACCGCCCGCAAGGTCGAAGACCGCCGCGCAATCGCCTGATACAGCAGCCCCGCCCCGATCAGCAGCATGGCAACGGTGTAGGAATACAGCTCTTCCTGCCGCACCCCCGGCACCCCCAGCACATCGCCCTGCCAAAAACGGCGGATCTCGAACGCGGTCCACACCAGCACCAGCAGCGCCCCGACGCCCAGCGCCCCCAGCCGCAACAGTCGCCGCCCCGCAACTGGCGGAAACCGCAAGCCCAGCGCCAAAAGCGCAAGGCCCGGCAAGCCATAGGCCAGCAACAGCGTATCCAGCACCAGGGGGCCAAGCACCTTTGCCCCTCCCTCCCACGGGCCTTGCAGCAGCGGGTTGGCGACGGTCAGCGACAGCAGGATCAGACCCGCCGCGCAGACCGCCGCAATCAGCGCCAGCCCCTGCCGTACGATGCGCAGCGCCCCTCCCATCTCGGCCCGGTAAAGCTGCACCGCCATCAGCGCAAGGAAGGGCAGCAGCCGCACCCCCACCTGCCAGTGGCCCGCCACATCGCCCTGCCCCCGCGCCATCAGCCAGCGCGAGATCAGGACGTTCACGAACACCACCGCCAGCCCCGCCACAGCCGATTCAACGATGCCAAGCGTGATCACCCGTTGCAGGGGCCGCAGCACCACCCAAGCCCCGACCAGCGCCGCCAGCGTACCGCCAAAGGCCAGCACCACCTGCCCCAAGGGCGCCGCCAAGGCCCAGTCCAGCCCCGGGTCGGCCACCAGCCGCCACGACAGCACCGCCGCCGCCACCTGCACGAACAGCCCCATCTCCGGCAGGCGGAACCGCCGGTCCAACAGGGCGGCCACCAGCGCCAGCACCGCCAGCGCCAGCGTCAACGCCGCCTTGGTGGTCAGCAGGAACAGCGCCAGTGCAATCAGCGACAGCGCCGACAACGTGGCATAGGCAGCGCGGCGGAAGTCGCCGCCATCCACCTTGGCATAGCGCAGCGCCAGCGCGGTCATCAGCGCGGCCAGCGCGACAACCTGAACCGCCCAGGGAAAAGCCCCCAGCACGCGCGACGGCTGCCAGAAAAACTCCAACCCCGCCGCGGTCAGCGGGGCGACCAACACCGCCGCCAGCCCATAGCCCAGCCGCAGCGCACCGGGCCGGAACGACCGCCACGCAGCCGCAAGGCCCACCGCCACTGCCATGCCCAAAATCAAACTGACGGTCATGGGTGGCGCGGTTTCGGGGGCGCGCAGCGCCAGATCGGCGCTGGTAAAGGTCCAATAGGCCTCGGCAGAGCCCGCCGCCTCTACCACCATCCGCGCCAACAGGCCCAGCGCGGGCCACAGCGCCAGATCATCCAGCCCCACAGCCCGGTCGGCCCACAGCAAGACCAGCACCGCCAGCCCGGCCAGCAGGGCAAAGGCCAGCATATTCTCGCCCTCGGTGCCGGTCTGAAACAGCAGCCCAAGGCTCGCGGCCAGCATCGCCCCATGCGACAGCCGCACCGGGAACGAAGGCCTGTCCCCGGCCCCGCGCGTCAAGGCGAATTGCGCAAGGTTCGGCCCCGCCAGTTTCGGGATCAGCGCGAAATCCGACAGGATCACCGTCACCAGCGCCGACAGCGCAAGGAAGATCAGATGCCCCGCCACACCGGCCCCGGCCAGCATCGACAGCCCCGCCCCCAGATGGGCCAGAACCAGCGCCAGCACCGACAGCCAGCGCCATTTGCGCACCGTATCCACCGCCAGCCCGGTCATCAGAACCAGCAGGTAATGGCCATAAAGCCAGGGCGCGGCACCGCTGTTGCCCCCCACGACAAAAGGCGCCAGCGCCGCCCCCAGCAACCCCACCACAACCAGCAGCGGGCCCGAGAACCAGCCCAGCGCCACCGCCCCTGCCGCCGTAGCCATCAGACCGGCAAAGGCTGCTGTCTCGTCGATCAACCCATACATCTGACGCGCGGCGACAATGGCGGCAAAGATCGACACGATCCCCGCCCCGCTGAACACCGAGGGCAGATAGGCAGTGCTGACCTCTTCGCCATCACCATGGCGACGGCGCAGCCATTCCCCGGCGGCAACCAGCGCCCCCCCGAACAGCAGGGCCGCAGCAACCCGCGCGGCAGGCGGCAGCAGGCCATTCTCGATGCCGTATTGCACAAAGAACACGCCCGCCAACGCCAGCGAGGCGGCCGCGACCGCGTAAACCCAGTTTTCACTTAGCCAGCCAAACAACCGCGCCGCCAGCGAGGGGCCGGCTGGAACCGCAGGCGTCGGGGCTGGGGCAGCAGCCTCGTGCGGGGTTTGCGGCTCAGCACTCTCGGCACCGCCCTTGCGCGCCCGGTTCCAGACCGAAGAGGCCACGGGCTGCGGGGCCGCAACCTCCGCCGCCGCAACTTCGGGGGGCAAGTTGGGCGCAGCGGGGGCCCGGGGTTCGGGCTCAACCGGCGTCACATGGGGCGCAACCTCGGCAAAGGTGTCGGTGGCAGACAGGTCCGGCCGCATTGCCAGACCGGCCTCCAACGCGGCGATCCGGCGGCGCAGACCGGCCTGCCCCACGAACAGCGCGATAATCGAAACCGGAATGGCCAGCGCCACCAATGCGATCAGAACAAGAATACCATCCATCGGAGCCCCGCTTGGAAATATTGCAGGACCGTAAAGCGGCTTGGCCTTTGCCGCCAGTCGGGAAATCCTGCCCGCTGCGTTACCCTGCCCGGCTTGCGGACCTGCGCAGCTTTGGTCCAGATGGGCGCATGACATCTTTAAAGATCGGAATTGTCGGGGCGGGCATTGGCGGATTGGCCGCGGCCAGCCTGTTGGCGCAGGACGGCCACCATGTCACGCTGACCGAGCGGTTTGACCAGCCGCGCCCGCTGGGGTCTGGTCTGGTGGTGCAGCCCGTCGGCATGGCGGTGCTGGAAAGGATCGGCGCCGCAACGGCGGCCCGCCAGTTGGGCCAGCCGATTGGCCGGATGCTGGGCCATTCCGGTCAGCGGGTGGTGCTGGACGTGCGCTACCGGCCAACGGCACCGGGGCTGGCGATGCACCGCGCGGCCTTGTTTCAGGTGCTGTGGGATCGCGTTCAGGCCGCAGGTATCACGATGGCCACAGGAGCGGCGGTTACAGGCACCGCGCCGCAGCCTTCGGGCCGGATGATCTGGCGCAAAGGCGCTGCCGATCTGGGGCCCTTCGATCTGGTGATTGACGCCTCTGGCGCGGGGTCATCGCTGTCGCCATTGCAGTCGCGTGCCCTACCATTTGGCGCGGTCTGGGGGCAGGTGCCGTGGCCCGCCGCCGCCGCCTTGCCAATGGACCGGCTGACCCAGCGATATCAGGGCGCGCACCGCATGGCTGGGGTCATGCCCATCGGCTGCCTGCCGGGCGACCCGACGCCCCGCGCCGCCGTGTTCTGGTCACAGCCGCGCGCCGAGCTGGATAGCTGGCCGCAGACGCGGATAGAGCCATGGAAGGCCGAGGTTGCAGCCTTCTGGCCCGAAATCGCCCCCTTTCTGCAAGGGGTGACCTGTGCGGAAGATCTGACACCCGCCCGCTATGGCCACGGCACGCTGGCGCGACCCTATGCCGACAGGCTGGTCCATATCGGCGATGCCGCCCACCGGGCCAGCCCGCAACTGGGACAGGGGGCGAATATGGCGCTGCTGGATGCCATGGCGCTGACACTGGCGCTGCAAAGGCTGCCGGTTGATCAAGCCCTGCCAACCTATGCCCGGATGCGGCGCTGGCACCTGACCACCTATCAGATGATGAGCGCGCTGTTCACCCCGATGTATCAATCGCAAAGCCGCCTTTTGCCGATGATCCGCGACCATATGCTGGCCCCGCTGTCGGGCCTGCCCGGGTTCCGCAATATCCTGACGGCGCTGGTTTCCGGCGATCTGCTGCCGCCGATTGCCTCAACCCGCTGGCCTTAGCGGTTTGATCCTGCAAGGCTGGACTTGGCGGCCCCGCCCGCTACATTCCGCCAAAAGGAGCGGCGCACATGAAGGAACCTTCGGTCAATGTTCGCGGTGGCACGTTGCAGCTTTGCTCGGCCAACCCCACCACCGGGTTTTTCCGCGATGGCTGCTGCAACACCGGCCCGATGGACCGTGGGCTGCATACCGTCTGCGCGCTGATGACGGCGGAATTTCTGGCGCTGTCGAAATACCTTGGCAATGACCTTAGCACACCGCGCCCCGAATACGGCTTTGCCGGGCTGAAACCCGGTGATCAATGGTGCCTGTGCGCCACCCGTTTCCTTCAGGCGCATGAGGAAGGGGCCGCCCCGCAGGTCCGCCTGAACGCAACCCACGCCAATACCCTGCAAATCCTGCCCTTGGACGTGCTGGAGCTTTATGCCGCCGACTGAGCCAGCTTGACCCGCAGCGCCCCGTCATCGCGCATCAGATCCTCGATGAACAGCGACAACAATTGCGACCGGCCCGTGACCCCGGCCTTTCGGTAAATCGCGTTCGTCTGCGCCTTTACGGTGCCTTCGGATGTCTGGCGCAGCCCGGCGATTTCTGCGGTGGACAGGCCCTTGATCGCAAACAGCGCCACATCGGCCTCGGCCTTGGTCAGCCCCCATTCGCTGAACCGTTCGTCCAACAAGTCCATGAACGCCCCCGAAGCCCGGCGCAGCCGCTCTTCGGCCTGATGCCGCTCAATATGAGAGCGCCACAACGCCCAGGCACCAAGAACCACTCCCAGCACCAGCCCCAAGGCTGCACCCACCTCCATCAACTCGCGGTATTCCCAGGCAATGGGGCCGGACCAGATCGGCAGATAAGACGACAGGATGTCCGAAACGAAAAAGAAGGCGCTGACCACCTGAACGATCAGGATGGCAAGAACAGTCCAGAGCCGCGTCATGCCGCACCCTGTTGAAAAATTGGGCCACGGGCGTCAGCTGTCATCGCCCCCCCCGTCGCTGCCGCTCGACCCGCCCTTGTCGTCTCCCCCATCGTCACCGCTGTCGTCGGAACCGTCATCGCTGCCGCCGCCAGAGCTGCCGCTGCCAGACCCGCTACTGCCGCCAGTGCCACCGCTGCTACCAGAGCCACCGCTGCTACCAGAGCCGCTGTTGCTGCCCGATCCGCTGTTGCTGCCCGAATTTTCATCCTTGATCTGAACCACGCTGGTCGGCACTGAACTGCCGTCAGGCATGATCATAATATCGCGCAAAACCTCGCCAGTCTGCGGGTTAAGGACAATCTCGCGCTGCCCCAGATCACCGTTTGCCGTAATACGAACCCTGCCCAGCCAGGTCCGTTCGGTGATTATGGCCTGGAATCCCTCGGCCCGCAGCCGACGGAGAAGCGCATCCTCTATATCGGCAAGGCCGCAATGGGGTGTCATCCCCAATGCAAGCGCACCCAAAAACAGAACTGTCCGGCGGTTCATTGCCAGAGTCTTCCCCACCTAGAAGGAATAAATGATCGTTGAAAGCTTGCGGCCCGGCAAGACCGGACCGCAGGCTTTCGCTTTCCTTGGCTCAATCGTCGCTGCCGCCGTCGCCACCGCCGTCGCCACCACCATCTCCTCCGCTGCCGCCGCTGCCGCCATTGTCATCGTTGCTGTCGTCAGAACCGTCGTCATCGCCACTGCCAGACCCAGAATTGTCGTCATCGCTCTGGTCGTCGGCCTTATCGCTGTCATCGCTGCCGTCCGTGAAGTCCTTGTCAGTGGTCTCCACTTCGACCTTGGACGAAACGGGTTGATTGGCATCAACCGTCTCGTTTTCCGACTTCAATACATTGCCGGTTGCCAGATCATAGACGGCTTCGATCTTGACGCCATCCTTGATGGCCTCAACCTTGGCCTGGGTCGGGCCGACCTTGACCTCGATCGACTGGTAGCCCGACGATTGATACTGCGTAACGATGTCCTGCCCGGTGATCGCTGCGGAACTGTACGTCGCCGACAGCAACAAAAGCGCCGTGGCGGAAAGAAGTTTCATGCGCATGGTTTGGCCTTTCCTCATAAAACCAGTGCCTATATTTGATGCGATCCCGGCCAAAATTATGGCCGAGATCATGTTGATGTGGTCAGCCGTGGCCAACCGGATCATCGGCCCCCTTGCCACCGCGCACATGGCCTGCCGGATCATCGGCACCACGGCTGCGACGGGCCTCGCGGATCTGAGGGGCGCTTTCGCCGTGAAGCCCCGTGGCCGAAATCAGCGCCTGGGCGGCGGGAATGGCGGAGGGAAGGGCTGCAAGCATCATGGCGGCGGCAACTGCCGTTCCGATCATGGTCTTCATCTGTCATTCCTTTCGCGTTTCCTGACGGGGACCGTTCTTCAGTTCCCGCATGGGTTGCCGACAATCGGCATGACCACGCTTGAGGGATGAATCGCACCCCAGCCATTGCCCAAGGGTTTAGGCCATGCGTCTTCGGCATGGGGTTGAGGGAAATAAACCCAAGTTTATGCCGTTTTCGTCCCGAAGAACGAAAAAGGCCGCCCCAAAGGGCGGCCCGGTCACTCAGCGGCAAAGCTGACGTCAGACTTTCATCTCGACGCCCAGATGCTTGGCTACGGTAAAGATGTCTTTGTCGCCCCGGCCACATATGTTCATCACGATGATATGGTCTTTTGGCAGGGTCGGCGCGATCTTTGCCACATGGGCAAGGGCATGGCTCGGCTCCAAAGCGGGAATGATTCCCTCCAGCGCGCAAGACAGCTTGAACGCCTCCAGCGCCTCGGCATCGGTGATGCTGACGTATTTGGCACGGCCAATGTCATGCAGCCAGGAATGCTCCGGCCCGATGCCGGGATAATCAAGGCCCGCCGAGATAGAAAAGCCTTCCAGAATCTGGCCGTCGTTGTCTTGCAGCAGATAGGTCCGGTTGCCATGCAGCACGCCGGGGCGACCGCCGGTCAGGCTGGCGCAATGCTGCATCCGGTCATCAACCCCCTTGCCGCCCGCCTCGACCCCGATGATGTTGACCGACGGGTCATCAAGGAACGGGAAGAACAGGCCCATGGCGTTCGATCCGCCGCCGATGGCAGCAACCAGAGTATCGGGCAGACGGCCTTCGCCTTCCTGCTCTGCCAGTTGCCAGCGCACTTCCTTGCCGATGATGCTCTGGAAATCGCGCACCATCGCCGGATAGGGATGCGGCCCCGCCACGGTGCCGATGCAATAGAAAGTGTCGCGCACATTGGTCACCCAATCGCGCAAGGCATCGTTCATCGCATCCTTCAGCGTGCCGCGACCCGAGGTGACGGGCACGACCTCGGCCCCCAGCAACTTCATGCGGAACACGTTCGGCGCCTGCCGTTCCACATCATGCGCGCCCATATAGACCACGCATTTCAGCCCGAACTTGGCGCAAACGGTGGCGGTTGCCACTCCATGCTGGCCCGCGCCGGTTTCGGCGATGATGCGGGTCTTGCCCATCCGGCGCGCCAGAATGATCTGCCCCAGCACATTGTTGATCTTGTGCGCGCCGGTGTGGTTCAGCTCATCACGCTTCATGTAGATCTTGGCCCCGCCCAGATGGCTGGTCAGCCGGGGGGCGAAATACAGCGGACTGGGGCGGCCCACATAATGCTTCCACAGATCGTCCATCTCGGCCCAAAAGGCCGGATCGGTCTTGGCGTGGTTGTAACGCTCTTCCAGCTCCAGGATCAGCGGCATCAGCGTTTCACTGACAAAGCGCCCGCCAAAGATGCCAAAGCGCCCGTCCTCGTCCGGTCCCGTCATAAAGCTGTTCAAACCGTCTTCGGCCATCGTGCCACCCCCTGCATTGTCTTATCGGGTGTAGCGTCCTTGGCCGCCGGGGAAAAGGGGGCGCGGGGGTGTGAAACCCCCGCTCTTTGTGGTTACGCCCAGCGTTCTCAGGCGCCGTGTGCCTCGTCGGATTCGTAGGCTTCGATGATGCGGGCGACCAAGGGGTGGCGCACCACATCTTTTGAGGTGAAGTAGTTGAAGCTGACGCCCTTGACGCCGTTCAATATCCGCTCGGCCTCTTGCAACCCGCTGGGCACACCGCGCGGCAGGTCAATCTGCGTGCGGTCGCCGGTGATCACCATGCGGCTGCCCTGCCCAAGGCGGGTCAGGAACATCTTCATTTGCATGGTTGTGGCGTTCTGCGCCTCGTCCAGCACGACAAAGGCGTTGGACAGGGTGCGGCCGCGCATAAAGGCCAGGGGCGCAATCTCGATCCGCTTTTCTTCCAGCAGCTTTTGCACCTGCTTGGCGGGCAGGAAATCATTCAGCGCATCATAGAGCGGCTGCATGTAGGGATCGACCTTCTCCTTCATGTCACCCGGAAGGAAACCAAGCCGCTCTCCCGCTTCGACCGCAGGGCGCGACAGGATGATCTTTTCCACCGCACCAGAGATGAACATGGTCACGCCGACCGCAACGGCCAGATAGGTCTTGCCGGTACCCGCAGGGCCGATGCCAAAGCCCAGTTCATTGGCGAAAAGGTTCGCGACATAGGTCTTTTGTGCCTCGGTCCGCGGTTCAATCGGCTTTTTGCGGGTGCGCAGCTCGACTCCGGTCGCACCGAACATCTCGATCTGCTCGCCGTCAGGGCGCAGCACATCTGCGGCACGCCCCATGCGGATCGCGCCGTCGATATCGCCCGCCGCAACGCTTCGGCCACCTTCCAGCTTGGTATAAAGCGAACGCAGGATGGCTGCCGCCTGTTCGCGGGCGGCCTTGTCACCGATGACGGAAAGCCGATTGCCCCGCCTCAGCACATGCACCCCCATCTGATGCTCGATCTGGGCAAGGTTTCGGTCGTACTCGCCACAAAGGTCGATCAAAAGCCGGTTGTCGGGGAATTCAAGAACGGTTTCCACCATGTCTTCGGCACGGGTCGGGGGGGTCAGTGCGCTGATGCCCAAAGGAATCTCCTTGATGCAAAGGGCCACAAGATCAATGTGGGTCCGCCTGATTTATCCGGCAAGAGCCTTGTTGATATTCTTGCAGCATCTGCCCCCGGCGTGACATTGGCGTGACGCTTTTTCAGGCAATTCCGGCCCTAACCCCAATAAAAAGGGCCGCAGCTTGTGCCGCAGCCCAATATCTTGCGTCTCATGCTGCCGATTTACTGGGCGGGCACCCAATCGCGGATCGGGGCCGACTCGGTCTGATAGTTACCCACCACCGTGCCGGGGGGATAGCGGTTGTTGCAGACCGGCAGGCCGGAAACCGGATCGAAGCGGCGGCCCGAATAGCCCTCGGCTCCGTCGTCGATGATCCAGCCCTGACAACCATCGGGGTCATAGACGATTGCCGCCTCGCCCTCGCGCAGCGCGTTGCCGTCACGCCCCGTGTCATGCGCCGTGGCGATAACTGTGCCCGCCCCCTTCTGATAGGGCTGCAATCCATCGACACAGCCCGAAAGGGCCAGCGCGACAAGGGAAAGAAACAGGGAAACAGACCTGGACATCACGATCACCACCGATAACAGACGATTTCGACACGCCGGTTCTTCTGCATGTTGCCAGCAGAGGTGTTGGGCACGACCGGGCGGCTTTCGCCATAGCCAATCTCACGTTCAACCACCCCCCCGACCGAGCGGGCAACAGCGGCCACCGCAGCGGCACGGCGCTGGCTGAGGCGTTTGTTGTAACTGTCAGAGGCGCGGCTGTCGGTATGGCCATAAACCGCGTAACCAAAGGCATTGGTCGAACCGAAGAACTCTTGCAGCCGCCGCCGCCCGCTGGCGGTCAGCGTGGCGCTGTCGGTGGCAAACAGCACATCGGTGTTTTCAACAAGGCAGGTGTTCCGCTTGAGGCAGACCGGCTTGCCCGTCTTGGGGTTGACCCGATCCAGCATATAGCCTTCCAGCCCGCCATCCGCCCACCAGTGCATGCAGCCGTCATCATCGACCCAGATGCCCCATTCGATCTTGCCATAGGGTTCTGGTGCCTGCTGAGCCATTGCGGTCCCGGCACCAAACAACCCAACAGCCATCACGGCAACGGCAAGCCCGCCCCGCAACGCCCCGACGAGAAACGTCATCACTTGAAACCCCCACACCCACACAAATAGCAGCAGCCCGGACAGAATGAGCCGCGCAGGCCCAGAGGCGCAAGCAAATGCGAAAAATATACCTGAAAGAACAACGGACTAGTGCCGTACCGCATCCGATTCCGGCAGATGGCCCGAATTGTCGGCGAGCCGGAAACAGCGCGAAACCGGCCCGACAGATGTGCCGATCAGCCGATTCGCTCTGCCGCCAGCGAGTTGGAGCTGGAGGCGACGATCCGCACGCGGACCAGATCGCCGACCTTGCCTTGCGCATCCTCGACGAAAACGGCATGCAGATGGTCCGATTTCCCCACCAACTGGCCCGGCAAACGACCGGGTTTGTCGTAAAGAACCCCGACCTCGCGGCCCACCATTGCCAGTTGCGCGGCGCGCTGCTGGGTGGTGATCAGGGCCTGCAACTCTTGCAGGCGCGCATCGGCAATCGCCGCCTCGACCGGGTCCTTTTCCGCTGCAGGGGTGCCGGGGCGGGCAGAGTATTTGAAGCTGAACGCCTGCCCGAAGCCGACCGCGCGGATCAGGTCCATCGTGTCGGCAAAATCGCGGTCGGTTTCGCCGGGGAACCCGACGATGAAATCGGATGACAGCAGAATGTCGGGCCGGGCCGCGCGGATCCGCTCGACCAGGCGCAGATAGCTTTCGGCCGTATGCTTGCGGTTCATCGCCTTGAGGATACGGTCACTGCCCGATTGCACCGGCAGGTGCAGATAGGGCATCAACGCCGGCAAATCGCCATGCGCCGCCACAAGATCGTCATCCATGTCATTGGGATGGCTGGTGGTATAGCGGATGCGGGCCAGCCCGTTGATTTCGGCCAGGGCGCGGATCAGACGGGCCAGCGTCCAGGCCCCGCCCGGCCCTTCGCCGTGATAGGCATTCACGTTCTGGCCCAAGAGGGTGATGTCGCGCACCCCGCGTTCGACCAGCTTGCGCGCCTCGTCCAGAATGCGGCCAACCGGGCGGCTGACCTCTGCCCCACGCGTATAGGGCACCACGCAAAAGGCGCAGAACTTGTCGCAGCCCTCTTGCACCGTCAGAAAAGCCGAGGGGCCGCGCGGCGCTTTGCGTTCGGGCAGCAGGTCAAACTTGTCCTCAACCGGAAATTCGGTGTCCACCGTCTTTTCGGGGGCCCGCGCCATTTCTGGCAGACGGTGATAGCTTTGCGGGCCAACCACCAGATCGACCAAGGGCATCCGTTTCAGGATTTCTGCCCCTTCGGCCTGCGCCACGCAGCCCGCGACGCCAATCTTCAGGTCGGGCTTGGCGGCTTTCAGCGGTTTCAGCCGGCCAAGGTCGGAATACAGTTTTTCGCTGGCCTTTTCGCGGATGTGGCAGGTGTTCAGCAGCACCATGTCCGCCTCTTCCTGCACCTCGGTCAGCAGATAGCCCTCGTTGCCCATGGCTTCGGCCATGCGCTCGCTGTCATAGACATTCATCTGGCAGCCATAGGTCTTGATGAACAACTTCTTGGGCGAGGACATGGCATTTCTCCGGGGACCTGCGCGAATTACGCCAATGCAAGGCAAATCGCAACGCATGGGCGGCCCGCAGGGCTTGCATTCGCCGCCGCTTTCCCGAATTCTGCAACAAAGCGCCCAAACTGCAAAGACTGATGCTGTATCCTGATCTAGAAACCTTTCTGACCAAGGGCAATGCGGCCTTTGCCAAGGGCCCGCTGGCGCTGGTCTTTGCCGAAGATCAGACCGAGGTGGATACCACGCTGCGCCATCATCTGGCGGCGGGCTTTCCCGAAATCGCGCTGCTGGGCCCCGCAGGCATCACCGTTTCGCCAGAGCTGGAGCCGAAAATCCACCGCATCCTGTTCGACATCCATATCGAGGATGCGGTCTTTGCCGCGATCAATGCGGTGTCAGATGCCGCTCCGGGCATTTGGCTTTATTACTGTTACAACTCGGAATACCTGTTCCACCCCTTTTGCGAAACCCGCAACGTGCGCGAGTTGATCGCCTTTCACGCCGAGGAGCGGCGCGACGCAATTTTATCTTATGTGATAGACCTTTACGCCGATGACCTGACGCAGTTTCCCAATGCCGTTTCGCTGGAACAGGCGCATCTGGACAAGTCTGGCTATTACGCGCTGGGCAGGCCGGATGCTGCGAACCACAACTACCCAAAAGAACGTCAGCTTGATTTCTTTGGCGGCCTGCGCTGGCGGTTTGAGGAACACATCCCCCTGCCCCGCCGCAAGATCGACCGCATCGCCCTGTTCAAGACCAGGCCGGGGCTGGTTCTGCGGTCCGACTACACGTTCAACGACGAAGAATACAACACCTACGCCTGCCCCTGGCACCACAACATCACCACCGCCATTGCCAGCTTTCGCACCGCCAAGGCCCTGCGCAGCAACGCCGGGTCGCGCTTTGATATCCATACCTTCCAATGGCACAACTCTGTGCCCTTTGCCTGGCATTCCGACCAGTTGATGCAACTGGGCCTGATGGAGCCGGGGCAATGGTTTTAGCCGGGATTTTAGCCAGAGAATCTGGCCCGACACCCGCCGCGCCCTGTCGTTCATGGCACGGCCGTTCTGGCCCGGATCGGGGCCTGTTCGTGGCTGGAACATGGCACCTATGCACATGCAGCATAGCCGCGATGTTTTTCTGTGCGCCCATGTCGAAGAAGTGAAGCAATTTTGCGCCGTTTCGATCAGGAAGTCTTGATCCCCGCTTGCTTATGAACTTGCCTGTCCCCTATATGCGGCGCGCGGCCATCCGCAGTCTCATGTCGTGAAAGCCCTTCGGTTACAGATACCTATGTCGAATACCGCACCTCTGATCGACCTTGTCTCGCGCCGCGCATTTTTGCGCTTCACGGCGGCAATCGCGCCCTTTTCCCTGATGGGTCAAGGGGCTGTCTTTGCCCAGACCGCAGGCACAGCGCCCGTCGATGCCGCCGCCGATGCCCCTGCGGCACCGCAGCAATTCAGCTTTGACATCTTGTCGGACGAGATGAAGGCGCTGGCCACCCAGCCCTTCGCCACCGCCCCTGCCCCTGCGGGCTTTCTGGGTGACCTGACCTATGATGATTACCGTCTGATCCGGTTTCGCGATGACCGTGCCCGCTGGACGGAAAAGGGTTCGAACTTCCGGCTGGCCGCGTTCCACATGGGCTGGCTGTTCCCCGAGCCGGTGCGCATTTTCGAGGTGGCCCAAGGCCAGTCCACTGAAATGCGGTTCACCACCGACGATTTCGAATATCTGAACGATCTGGTCAAACGGGTTCCCGAACATGCCAAGCTGCCCGGTGTCGCGGGCTTCCGGCTTAACTTTGCGCTGAACCGGCCTGACAAGCTGGATGAACTGGTTGCCTTTGTCGGGGCCAGCTATTTCCGGGCGCTGGGTCGTGGGTCGTCTTATGGCCTGTCGGCACGCGGTCTGGCGCTGAACACAGCGACCTCACAGGCCGAGGAATTCCCCCGCTTTTCCCGCTTCTATATGGAGCGCGGGGCAGCGGATGCCAATTCGATCACGGTCTATGCCACGCTCGAAGGCCCCTCGGTCACCGGCGCATACCGCTTTGTCATCACCCCCGGCGCAGATACGCAGATGGAGGTGACGGCCCGCCTGTTCTTCCGTCAGGACGTGACAGAGCTGGGCATCGCGCCCTTGACCTCGATGTTCCTCTTCTCGGAAAAGAACCGGGCTCAGTTCGACGACTATCGCCCCAATGTGCATGACAGCGAGGGCCTGCGCATCGTGCGGACCGATGGCGATGTGCTGTGGCGGCCGCTGAACAACCCCTCGCAACTGACCGGCGGTTATTTCAGCGAAACTGCGCCCCGCGCCTTTGGCCTGTTCCAGCGCGACCGCGATTTCCAGAACTATCAGGATGTTGGCGCGCGCTATGAAAGCCGCCCCTCGCTGAACGTCGAACCGATGGGCGACTGGGGCAAGGGCAACGTGCGTCTGGTCGAGATTCCGTCGCAACTGGAAGCCAATGACAACATCGTCGCCTATTGGGTGCCCGATGGGGCCGTAAAGGCGGGTGATGCCCGTGAATTCGCCTATCGGCTGCACTGGGGCGACTTGCCGCATGACGATACCGAAGTTCTGGCTTATGTATTCGAGACTCGAGCAGGCCATGGCGGCATCTCGGGCGTCGAGGCAGTGCAAGGCACCCGCAAGTTCGTGATCGACTTCAAGGGTGGCATCCTTGCGCAACTGGATGACGAGGCGATGGTGGAACCGATCGTCACCATGTCCAGCGGCGAAGTGCTTGGAACGACGGTCGAAAAGATTGCCGGCACCGACATATGGCGGCTGGTGATTGATGCAAGCGCCGCAAGCGGTGCGATCATCGAGATGGGCGCGCATATCGCGGGCTTTGACCGCAAACTGACAGAAACCTGGCTTTACCAGTGGATCAACACCAAATGAGCGACATCATGCAGCTCACTGAAACCGATATTGACCAGCTTGTGCTGGAACGTGGTGCCCTTCCGATGGCCCCGCTGTCGATGCCGCCGCAGGTGCTGGAGCGGGTCGAGGGTGGCTGGCTGGCCAACCTGCTGCGCATGCGCCCGATCCAGACGCCCAAGACCGGACACTGATCCATGCCGGAAACTGGCGGGAACGGGCTTGGGGTCACTGCCACCCGAGCCATTACCCTGATCGCCGCACTGGCCGCCGGAATCGGCGGCTTTATGCTTTTCCTGCAATTCGGCGCTGCTGATGGCCTCGATTCGATGGACATCGTGCGCTCGGTCCTGATCTTCGCCTCGACCTTCTGGTTGGCTTGGGGGGCATCGACGGCGTTGATCGGGCTGACAACGCGCCCGCCCGCCGTGCCGCGCGACACTGGCCCCCTGCGCGGTACGACCGCCATTCTGGTGCCGGTTTACAACGAAGACCCCTTGGCGACCTTTGTCCGCATCGCGGCGATGGAGGCCTCTCTCAAGGCGACGGGCCTTGGCGACCATTTCCACTTTGCCATCCTGTCCGACACCCGCAACGATCAGATCGCCCAAGCCGAACGGCTGACCTTTCTGCGCCTGCTGGAAGAAACCCAAGGCGAAGGGCGGATTTTCTATCGCCGCCGCACCCAGAACAAGGGCCGCAAGGCCGGCAATATTGAAGAATTCATCCGCCAGTCGGGTGCTGCCTATGAATTCTCGATCATCCTAGATGCCGACAGCCTGATCGAAGGCGAAACCCTGATCGAGATGGTGCGCCGGATGCAAGGCGACCCCAAGTTGGGCCTGCTGCAAACCCTGCCGGTGATCATCCACGCCCATTCCCGCTTTGGCCGGGCGATCCAGTTTGCCGCCACCTTCTATTCACCGGTGTTCTGCCGGGGCCTTGCGATGATGCAGGGCAAGACCGGCCCCTTCTGGGGCCACAATGCCATCGTGCGCACCCGCGCCTTTGCCGAAAGCTGCGGCTTGCCGGAACTGTCGGGCAAGCCGCCCTTTGGCGGCCATGTTCTTAGCCATGACTATGTGGAGGCCGCCCTGCTGGCCCGCAACGGCTGGACTGTGCGGGTCGATGACGACATTCGCGGCAGCTATGAAGAGACGCCGGAAAACATCGTCGATTTCGCCAAGCGTGATCGGCGCTGGTGTCAGGGCAACCTGCAACATTCCAAGATCATCGGCGCGCCCGGTCTGAAACCCTGGAGCCGCTTCGTCTTTTTCCAGGGCATCCTGTCCTATATCGCGCCAGTGTTCTGGCTGGGCTTCATTCTGGCGTCGATTGCCGCCCCCCTGTTCGCCCCGCCCCCCGATTACTTTCCTGTGGAAGACTGGCCCTTCCCGGTGCTGCCCGTCAGTCAGGCCTCCAAGGCGCTGGGGTTGGCGATCGGCGTGGTGGGGCTTTTGTTCCTACCCAAGATCCTGATCTTTTTCGAGGCGCTGATCCGGGGCCGCGCCAAGGGTTTTGGCGGGTCTGGCCGGGCGCTGGTGTCGGTGCTGGTCGAACTGGTCTTTTCCTCGCTGATTGCCCCGGTGCTGCTGGCCTTTCAGACGCGCTCGGTGTTTCAGGTGCTGCGCGGGGCCGATGGCGGCTGGCCCGCGCAGGTGAGGGGCGACGGATCGCTGACCTTTGGCAATGCCTGGGCCGCCAGCCACTGGATCACCACGACCGGCCTTGTGCTTCTGGGCGCCACATTCTGGCTGTCGCCGGTTCTGGTGCCATGGCTTTTGCCGGTTGGTTTGCCGATGGTTTTCGCGCCCGCCATCATCTGCTGGTCCTCCAAGGCCAGCCGGACACCGGTGTTTCTGACCCCGGTGGAATGGCAGCCGACCGCCGTCATGAAACTGCAACACTTGATCCTTTGCCGCTGGCAGGGCATGGAGACCCCGGTAGAAAACCGGGACCAGCCCGGCCAAGCGGTGACCCATGCCTGACAGCCTGACTGCGGCCAAAACCCCCTCGGGGCGCGATGCGAGACTGGATGTCCTGCGCGGCATTTGCCTTGTGATGATCTTCATCAATCACATTCCCGGCAATCCGTTCGAGAACCTGACCAGCCGCAATTTCGGGTTTTCCGATGCGGCAGAGGGGTTTGTGCTGATGTCAGGCATTGCCGCCGGTCTGGCCTATGGGCTGGATTTCCGGGGCGCTGGCCGCTTTGTGACGGGCCTTGGCCGCATCTGGAAACGGGCGTGGACGCTGTATCAGGTGCATGTCATGTGCAGTGCGCTGGCCTTGGCCGTGGTGGCGGCCGTTGCGCTGCTGACCGGAGATTCGCGCGGCCTGATGGCCAATCTGATGAAATATGTCTTCACCAAACCGCTTCAGACCTTCATCGGCATCCCGCTGATGACGCATCAGTTCGGCTATATGAACATCCTGCCGCTTTATACTGTTCTGCTGCTGGTCTCGCCGGTGCTGCTGTGGCTGGCATGGCGCTGGCCGGTCTGGCTGGTGGCCGGATCGCTCGCAACATGGTTCATTGCCGGAACCTATCACATCGACCTGCCCAACTTCCCCCTGCCCGGCGGCTGGTTCTTCAATCCCTTTGCCTGGCAGATCATCTTTGTCATCGGGCTGCTGACGGGCGTGTTCATGCGGCAGGGCAAGCGGCTGGTGCCGGTGCGGCGCTGGTTGCAGGCGATCAGCTGGCTGTATCTGGCGTTTTCCTGTCTCACCATCTGGGTGCCCCCGGTCGATCATGCGATGGGCCATACCCTGTGGCTGGCCAAGAATGCCGGGGTGCCATGGTTCTTTACCGATTTTGACAAGACCTATGCGACGGTGCCGCGCCTGCTGCACATCATGGCGCTGGCCTATCTGCTGTCGTCGCTGAAAGTGGTGCGGTGGGCCTGCGCCACGGCTGCAATGCAGCCCTTCGCGCTTTTGGGCCGTCAGGCGCTGCCGGTCTTTGCGCTGGGGTCGGTGCTGTGTCTGGGTCTGCAAGCCCTGCGCTGGACAACAGACGAAAGCCTGCTGGCCGATTGCCTGATGGTTTTTGGCGGGCTGGCGCTGCAATTTGCACTGGCAGCCGCGCGGACCTGGTGGCCAGGGTCCGTCAAGGCACGGACCACCACATTGGCAGCCGCCTGACCACTCACATCCCGTGATCCGGCACCTTGCCTGACGGCGCAACATAGGGCCGGGTCACGTCGCGCAGCGACAGACCCAGCGCTTCAACCTCCAGCGCAATCGCGCCATCCCCGGCAAAAGTCAGCGTCAGGGTGCCGGCACCCTCGCCTTTGTCGGCAAAACTGATGTCCAGCAGCGACAGTACCGTATCGCCGTCGCGCTGAATGCCTTGGGTCTTGACCGCCAGCACCTCTTCAATCACCAGAAGTGCCCGCACCCGCTCATACGGGCGGCGGGCAGAGGTCGCAGCCTCGCGGTCCTCCCAGCGAAAACGGTTGAGGAACAGGGCAAAGCGGCGGCGCGGACGGGCATAGGTCATGTCAGCCGCTGCCAGCACCGCATCCTGCACCAGCGCAGCCAGCACCGGCAGATCGTCTGCCGCGCGGGCAATCAGGCGCAGCGGCTGTTCATCGCCATCCTCGTACCGCGCATCGGTCATGCGGTGATCCGTTCTATCAGGGCACCGCAGGCCGACAGTTTCTCCTCAACCCGCTCATACCCGCGATCCAGGTGATAGACGCGGCTGACTACGGTTTCCCCTTCGGCGGCCAGCGCGGCCAGGATCAGGCTGACGCTGGCACGCAGATCGGTTGCCATCACGCGGGCGCCTTTCAGCTTTTCCACGCCCTGAACGGTGGCCGTGCCGCCATGTACCTCGATCCGGGCGCCCATCCGGGTCAGTTCGGGGGCATGCATAAAGCGGTTTTCAAAGATCTTTTCCTCCAGCACCGATGTGCCATCTGCCGTGCAAAGCAGCGCCATCATCTGCGCCTGAAGATCGGTCGGAAAACCGGGGAAGGGCTCGGTCACCACATCCACCGCACGCACCCGGCCATTCCTGCGGCTGACCTTCAGCCCCCGCTCCGTTTCGCTGACCGCAACCCCTGCCGCGTCCAGCTTTTCGGCAAAGGCACCGACCAAAGAGAGCCGACCGCCCAAAAGCTCGACCTCACCCCCACAGATCGCCGGAACCAGCATATAGGTGCCCAGTTCGATCCGGTCGGTCACCACCGGATGGGTCGCGCCATGCAGACGGTCAACGCCCTGAATGGTGATGGTGCTGGTGCCTTCGCCCTCAATCTGCGCGCCCATCTTGCGCAGACATTCGGCCAGATCGACAATCTCCGGCTCGCGCGCCGCGTTTTTCAGAACCGTGGTGCCTTTGGCCAGCGTTGCCGCCATCAGCGCATTCTCCGTCGCCCCGACCGACACGAGAGGGAATTCGAACACCGCCCCTTTCAGCCGCCCGCCGGTGGCCTTGGCATGAACATAGCCTTCGCGCAGGTCCAGCTCGGCGCCCATCGCCTCCAGTGCCTTCAGGTGCAGGTCAACCGGACGTGCACCGATGGCACAGCCGCCGGGCAAGGACACAACCGCCTGCCCGTCGCGCGCCAGCATCGGGCCAAGGACAAGGATAGAGGCGCGCATCTTGCGCACGATGTCATAGTCGGCAACGTGGCTGGACAGCGCATGCGATGACATGGCCAGCACCAGACCATCCTTGAGGCTGGCAACCTCTGCCCCCAAAGACTGCAAAAGCTGCGTCATGGTGCGAATATCCGACAGGCGCGGCGCGTTGGTCAGCGTCAGCGGCTCTTCGGAAAGCAGCGTGGCCGGCATCAGCGTCAGGCAGGCATTCTTGGCCCCCGCGATCGGAATCACACCGTTCAGCGCCCCGTTGCCCTTGACCAGAATCGAATCCATCTTTGCCCGCCTATTCTTCGCCTGTTTCGCTGTCATCATCGCCGGCAGCATCCTGACGCGCCCTGGCCTGAGCCTTGCGCCGCGCCATATTGGCCTTGAGCGCCGCCTTCAGCCGATCCTCGCGAGAGGCGGACTGCTGCGACTTTTTCTGTTGGGCCTTGCCGGGACTGTCCTGCATTGCGCCCTCTTACCCCAGCCGCGAAAAGCCGTCCAGAGAGGCGGCAGATTTGCTCTTGCACCCTGCGGGAATCCCGTCTAATCAGCCGCCCACACAGACGGCGCAAGCGCGACGACGGTGAACGGTGCTGCAGTAGCTCAGTGGTAGAGCACTCCCTTGGTAAGGGAGAGGTCGAGAGTTCAATCCTCTCTTGCAGCACCACTTTTCCACAACAAAATCAGCAGCATGCGCGGCCCGTCCTAGCTTTTATGACGTTGGAACCATGCACAGACATGCACCATTGCGCATAGCTGTTGACCTGCCCCCCGGTCGTCCCTCGTTCATAACGAGAGTCCTTGGGGTTGATAGTGGTCGGTTTCGGGTTGGGCAAGCGCGCCGGGCGCGGAGCCCTCAGATTGCTCAAGCGCCCGGCGCGCG